>NZ_NEXS01000014.1 GCF_002810445.1 Advenella sp. S44
GATCCTCGGCCATATCGAGCATTGATGCCGTCCAGGGCCACCATCAGCTGCGCCCGCTTATCATGCTCTGGTTCCACGGGAAACAGTTCGCCCTGGACGGTATCGGCAGGCGATATGTCCATCAGCATGACGCCCGCCTTTTTATATTTGAATCCTGGCCGCCAGATTGCTTCCAGCGCCTTTAGTGCATGTTTGGTAAACACCAGGTTGTCAGCGGACGGGTAGGGCGGGGTGACTAGGCGGCTATTGCCATACTGCTTGCCTTTGTCAAACGGGCTAGTGCGAATGAATATCTGCATACTGGCGGCCACCGAATTTTGCCCGCGCAGTTTGTTGCAGGCGATGGCAACAAACTCAGACAGGGCGCTTTGCAGTCCGGCCAGGTCGGTCATTGGCAAACCAAAGGAACGTGACGAGATTATCTGCTTTTTAGGGTCGGCCACTTCTTCCAGATCGATGCGCGAGATCCCGCGCAGCTCTTGCACGGTCTTACCCACCACAATGGAAAATTCGGCTCTGGCCACTTCGGGTTTCAAGCGGGCCAGGTCAAAAACCGTATAAATGCCCAGCTCGTTAAGCCTTTTGGCAATGCGCCTGCCGATGCCCCAGACTTCCCCAACTTCAATATTTTTCATCATGGCGGCCAGTTGGTACCGGTCCAGCTGCGTCAAATCACACACACCGGACCAGGCTGGCTGCTTTTTGGCAATATGGTTGGCCAACTTGGCCAGGGTCTTGGTGGCGCCGATGCCCACACAGGTGGGAATCCCTATCTCGCGCAGGACAGCGGCCCGGATTTTCTTGCTGTAGGTGGTTAAGTCTTCGGTAATGCCCGAAAAGTCAGCGAAACTCTCGTCAATACTATAAATTTCTTGGCGAGGCGAGAACCGGCCAATTATGCTCATCATGCGGTCGCTCATGTCACCGTATAGGGCAAAATTACTACTCAGCCCTATGAGTCCCTTTTCTTCCAGGTGCTTGATCTCAAACCAGGGCTGGCCCATTTTGACGCCCAGCGCCTTTGCTTCATCTGTGCGCGAAATGACACAACCGTCATTGTTGGAGAGCGAAATAAGCGCTTTGCCTTTAAGGGCTGGTCTAAACACGCGCTCGCATGAGCAATAGAAGCAATTGCCATCGATCAGCCCATAGGTCATAGCATATCCTTGATGACGTGCGTAACAACGCCCCAGATCATCCATTCCTGGCCGGGAACCGGCACTATGTCGGGGTAGGTGAGGTTAGCTGCCTTGAGGCGTATCACGCCGTTTTTCTTGTGTAACCGCTTTACAGTCACATCCCCATCGATTTCAGCAATAACAATGCTGTTGTGCTTGGCTGTCAGGGATCGATCGACAATCAGGTGATCGCCGTCGTCAATGCCTGCTTCTTTCATCGAGTGACCTTTGACGCACAGGTAAAAGGTGGAGGTCGGGTGCTTGACGAGGATCTCGCCAATGTCGATCCGGTTCACAGCCATATCCTGGGCAGGGGACGGAAAGCCTGCCGGCGTCTTGCACACAATCAGCCCAACACTGGCCGAGGTTTCCACCAGGGGGATCAGGTCAAGGTAGGTTTTCATGGCATATAAAATACTGTATATAAAAACAGTATTATCTGCCAAATTCTAAAAATTTTCTGTGAATATTATGATTGTTGTAAACGAGCTTAACGAATCTGATTAACTTGAGATTCCCACTCCGCATATAGTTTTTCAACTTTTTCAAAAACCTCAACCAATTGATCCTGTGCACCGAAGCGATGAGTGAGTACCGTTATTCCGTGTGACAAATGTGGAGCAAGAAGTACAGTTGCTTGGTGGTCATCTACATTCGCTTGCTTTACACCGTTGAGCAGTACGAGCGATGGGCCTTCCACACCGTTTTCGAGGATTGTATGGAAAAGATTTTTTTTCCAACCCAGATGCTTTGCCAGTTGGTTCCCATACTGTCGGCCTTCACCCAAACCTGCTTTTCTCCAGACAAAGCGCCACAGAGAATAGACTATAACGACAATAATAATCAGCGACCAAATGATAGCGTCGGACATATAGTTACCTTTGTATTGATTAGAAATAATTAGCTGAATCATACATCGTAGTCCGAGGTAACGAAAGTTGCGTTTGAGTCTATTGACTACCCAATATGAAAAACAACATTTCTTTCATCACTCTGTTCCTGATAAACCAGATTGCGCCAGCAAGCCTTTTTCGCACGCGAAAAACACGGCACACCGCGTCTTTGACGTAAAGTGCCTATCCTGCATATAGTCTTTTAGTGGCGTTTTGGCTGTTAGATGGCGGCGTGCGATACTGTGCAGAATGTGTACAAAAACGGCGTATTGAAGGATTGAATATGGTGTCTACAGTGCATATGTGTGCATATATCACGTGTGGATAGTTTTTTTAAAGGCGTATGGTGACTTTAATGGTGTATTTAAGGTGTAGATGGGTTATTATTAATGCGTGATTAAGCATTAAATAGGATTTGGAGGGTATAGGTTGTGGATATAAATGAATTTATCAAAATGAATTCGGCGGAAAAATCTTCTCGGCCTTCGGTCTTAAAACCGTACCAGGATGATATTTTTCGATTGAAAGATGAGGGTTTTTCGGGAAGCAAAATCTTGGAATACCTGACATTGAATGGCGTGAAAGTCACGTTAACGTCACTGAACCGTTATATCCAGAGAAACTATCCAGCGCACGCGGGCAAGGGAAAAATGGCGAACGCACAATCTGCGGCAACCAAGAAACCTGTCAAGTCCGCTCCTCCACCAGTTGCTCCTGCAGCTAAATCAGAGGATCCGAACAAACCATCGTGGGTGCCTAGTCATATCGATATCGACGCTTTAATGAGCAAGGATTAAAAGGGTTCAAGTACCCGCAAAGCAGGGGAAAATGCTTGCTATTTTGTCGTTTATAAACTACAATAATGGCTATGATAGATATTTTGCAATCCGAGACTTTCCATAAATGGGTCTCACGTCTGAAAGATCACCGCGCCCGCGCCATCATTGCGGCGCGGATCAACAGATTGGCGGAAGGGTTACAGGGTGATGCCGAGCCGGTGGGCGAAGGTATAAGTGAGTTGCGTATTCACTATGGCCCGGGCTATCGCGTATATTTCCAGCAGCGCGGCAACGTTGTGGTCTTGTTGCTTTGTGGCGGAGATAAGAAAACGCAGCGCCGCGATATTGAGACGGCAAAGCGAATTGCTAAAGAATGGAGTATTAAAAATGGCTGAAAAATTTACAAAATTTGATCCAGCTGCATTACTGGAAACCGATGATGATATTGCGGTCTTTATGGCCGATGCCCTTGAAACTGGCGATTCTGGTTATATTGCCAAGGCGCTGGGCGTCATTGCTCGGGCTAAAGGCATGGCACAAATTGCGGAAGAAACCGGCCTTTCTCGTCAGCAGCTTTATCGTTCTTTCAGCGACCAGGGCAATCCTACACTCAAAACAACCCTGGCCGTGATGAAGGCCCTAGGCGTGCAGCTCACGGCAAAACATGCCGCTTAATCGTCTGGAGTACCACATCACGGAACAATAGATAAAATTTTCTTTGAATTGTGGTGGATGGCTGCTTCAATGGGCAGGCAGCTTTTATTTTGGCTTGCAATAATGGCAAATGAAATAAAGCGACAATTCATAGTAATAATCCTATCAAATGTGAAAATCCTCACATATGAACATTTTCAATATTACTATATGTAACGTATCGGGTTTTATACGTCCGGCTATGCACAGTTCTTTTCCTCAACACACGGAAGATTTGCCTGTATACCGTCCATTGTTACGGTGTGAGGCGCTTTTTCCCCATTTTTCGGATCTGCCCTATGGATAAGTACGAGGTACGCCGCCAGCAAATGCTGATTCTTGTAGAAAAATACGCGGATGGCATTCAAGCCAAATTTGCTCAGCTCGTTGACCTGCACCCAGCAACGATTAGCCATCTACTGCTGCCACCCGATGCACCAGGTAAGAGGCCGATAACTGAGCGGAAGGTGGAGCATATAGAAAATAAACTATCCTTGGCGCCAGGCTGGTTTGATGAGCCACTACAAAAGGATTTTGTGCGCTGGCCATTTGTCTCAGTTGAATTCAACCAGTTTTTAAAGCTAGCTGATGCGGATAAAGAAGAATTAGAAACGCTGATGCGCATGAAAATTAATCGGCAACAGACTAAAAAGAAATAAAACAGTGCTTTAATCGTTCTGTAAGTTATACATAACAATGAATTTAACTTTTGTACCGAGTAATTCTTAACAAATTGAAACTTCGTATTGATATATCTGTTTCAGTCAGATACGATTCCTAAAAATTGGGAAGCGTGATCTTTAAACATTGAGCAGTCGAATCACAAGTCATAGTGATGACTCAGACCCTGGACGAAGCAGTATTATCCAGCGTTATGGGCAGGTACGCAGGAGGGCCTGACACAGAAGCCTCCACGGGTGACCGTATCATTTGGTTACTCGTCCTCTAGACTACTATAGAGGCGCTGAGAACTCATAATTCCGGTATGCGTAGTGGTGCGAAGATGACGCGCACAAGTGGTAACACGGGGTAGTAGCCGTGCTCCTTGGGAAGGGTGGAACAAGCAAAATTTACAGCTATTTTGGCTCATATTCGGTTGAATGCCGATTGAATTATGGTGCCAATAGTGATACCATAATAAAAATGATCAACGGGTAGCACTGATGGCTGGCATTGAGAAAATTCTAGCGAAAATGAAAAACGAGCCTGCAAATGTTCGCTTTTCAGAGCTGTTGAAAATCTGTACAGAATTTTTTGGTGAACCGCGCTCAAGCGGTTCTAGCCATGTGATCTATAAGACACCATGGCAAGGTGATCCCCGTATCAATATTCAAAACGATGGCGGCAAGGCAAAAGCCTACCAGGTTAAACAGGTCCTGGCCGCGTTGAACAAACTCAAGGGTTTGTAATGGATTTTGGGGTTACGAAAATGGACGTTAAACACTACACATACCGGGTTAGTTGGTCTCCTGAGGACCAGGAGTTTGTCGGCCTTTGCGCCGAATTTCCTTCCTTATCGTGGTTGGCTGCAGATCCCGCCCAAGCATTGACCGGCATTATTCAAGTGGTTGCCGAGGTGGTTACTGATATGCAGAAAAGCGGGGAGCCGATCCCGGAGGCCATCGCGGATAAACAATACAGCGGAGAGTTCCGAGTGCGTGTGCCGCCCCTGGTACATCGTAATTTGGCGATAGCCGCGGCTGAGCAAGGTGTCAGTATGAATCGATATGTCAGTGCAAAGCTGGCTGGGTAAAATTGGTCTTTGTACTTTATTACCGTTGATCTTTTTTTTGATCGGGATGAGGTATTAAATCAGGTTTCATGTAGTGAAAGGCAATAAGCCAAGCACGAGGTATTTTGTTTTCACTACTCCATTGGGCGATGCGCCCTTTGCTGAGCTTTGTAATTGCCAAAACTTCACGAACTCCACCCAGGCGAGTGATTATTTCATCTGCATTCATATGTTGACCAATTTGAAAATATATATCAAGTTTAGAAGTATCTAAACTTATTATCAAGAAATAATAAAGAATTATCTAAACCAAATAAATCATATTTTGTGTCTAATAGCGGAATGGATAAAAGATATGCTATTAGACGTAAACGGTTACGCCAGCTCATAGATGAAAGAGCAGGAGGGGTTGATGCGCACTTTGCGGACACCTACGGATATTCACGCGCTCAAATTGGGCAGTATTTATCAGTTTCCTATAGAGATGGAAAAAGTATTGGTGATTTGGCTGCCAGGAATATTGAAAAAAAGCTAGATCTTCCAGCTTTATGGCTAGATACTGAAGTTGAACAAAATGATTGGCCATTTGAAAAATGGATAGCTTTAGACCGAGTTCAAAAGCTTTCTGCTGAGGACATAGCCTTTATAGCAGGCCATCTATCTTTATTGATTGAAGACTGTGAGAACAAAAAAACACAATTAAAACCCTAAGCCAGTCCATTGTTACAAAAAAAGTTTAGAAAATTATAAATAAAGTTTAGAAAATTATTGCCTAAATGTTTAGAAAATTCTATACTGGAGTTAATGGTTTAAGCCATTAGCTCCTTAACAATTTATAGCCGAGTCACTAAGTCGTAGTGACATACAGAACCTGGGTTACTGCGGTAATTCCAGTAATACGTCGGGTGCGCCGGAGGGCCTGGATCAAAGCCTCCACGGGAATGCTGCGCTTGTAGCATCCCGTCCCTTGCTAAGGTAGCTTGGGCGCTGAGAATTAGTTATTCCAGCTGGCACAGTGCAAATCCAATGGGAGAACGACAGCACACCATGAAATTAAGGGCGCAGATAGTAATGTCTGCGCCCATAACACAGCCCAGCAGTTGGGTGCCAAATCGACTTGCTAACAAAGCAAGGAGGTTTTGCTAAATAGCTTCGTGGCAGGAGAGAGGCTATTTAGTGAAGCATCGTAGGATCAAGAAATATATAGCCGCCTTTTTCAAACTGGCGGTTTTTTTATGGCTGAAACATTTGCTGCACAACAAATAAATAGGTGTTATATGAACGCATTGCCTTTTCAAGCGCAACATAATGAGCATGAGGGGATTCACCAAGTCCCAGAGAGACAAAGGGACTGGTATGAGTTTCGTAAAAAGAGAAAAGTTCTTTGGCGTCCCAGAAAATCGGAATTGCAATACCTTGGAAGTATTCATTATTCCTTTGATCGCAGGCACGCTGCAGTGGGTTCATTCAGACCGGACAGAGCGTTAAATCGCCAGTTTCCGAGGATTATTCATATTGACCAATCAATCATTTCCGCATTGTCTGACCGAAGGATCGTGTGGACACCAAATTATCAGGCCGAAGGCAACATAGATAGGACCGAATGGAAAGCCTATTACTTGAAGGTCTGCCGTAGTAACTATCCCAATATGCCAATCCAGATACGGTATGAATATGCCAATGATGCGACATTTGATACTTTTGAAGTAACAGCAACAACGCAGCGTATCAAGCTGTATATCGCTAAGTCATTGCGCGATTTGTACCATACAGCCGAAATTGAGGAGCAAAAGCCTAAGCGTCATTATTACAAAGTTCAATGCCCTAATAAAACCGCCTGGCACAAAGCCGCGAAGTATGGTCGCAGCGGCAAAAAGGGTGTGGCGGCGGGTCAGTCTCAGCTGATTATGAAAGCTATCGAAAACAAGATCCTGACCCAGGACGAATTGAAAGCTTATATCAACGGCAAAATGCGGTGTGATGAGGTTCTGAAAATCATCCGAAGTCGCAGCAATCATTAACCATAAGGGAGTTTCATGAAAACAGTTCATCTTGTAATGCAAGGCAAGGGTGGGGTAGGTAAGACCTTTATTTCCTCGGCCCTGGCGCAATACCTCATTCACGCAACAGGCAAGCCAGTTCATTGTTTTGATACCGATCCGGTAAATAAAAGTTTTTCCCAGATCCCGGCGCTGAACGTCCAGACGATCAATATCTTGACCGAGAACAAGAAAATCGACGGTAGCCAATTCGATATGCTGATCAATCAGATTATCGAATGTGAGGGCGTGGGGGTAGTTGATAACGGCGCATCTTCGTTTGTACCGCTTCTCAGCTACCTGGAAGAAAATGCGGTGCCGCAATTTCTGCAGGATGCGGGAATTCGGTTATTGATTCATGTTCCGCTGCAAGGGGGGCAGGCGCTTAGAGACACCATGTATGGCTTAAGCGTGATTTTAGACGCGCTGAAAACGCCCATTGTCATTTGGCTTAACAATCATAATGGGCAAATTGAAAAGCAGGTCGATTCCTTTAAAGATCGCGCTCTTTATAAGCAGCATAAAAACAATATTGTTGGCATTGTCGATATCCCTGACCGCAGCCAGGATACGTTTGGCAAGGATATTCGCAGCATGACCGAGCAGAACCTGACATTTGACGAGGTAGCTCAGTCAGATAAGTTTTTCATTATGAATAAGCAGCGGATCTTGATTTTCAAGCGCAGTATTTTCGAGCAGTTGGATGCAATTAATTTAGGAGAAAAAAATGATGTTCCTGCTGAAAAAAACAAGCAAGCATAAATTGCCTGCTGTGATGACCGCAATAGCCGCCAGTTTGGCGGCTTTTTCGTTCCCGGCTCATGCAGAGGATGGGGTGCTGGAAGGTGATACCCGGCTGGCCTGCGAAGCGGTGCTGTGCCTGAGTTCAGGTAACCGTCCCAGCGAATGCAGCAATTCGCTAAATAAATATTTTTCCATCAAATTTACCCGCCCTGATAAAACATTTGAAGCCAGGCGCGATTTTCTGAACATGTGTCCGACTTCTCATGATGTCAAAAGCAATATGCCCGCTTTAATTAATGCAATCGCTAGGGGGGCAGGCAATTGCGATGCACGCTTTCTGAACAGCCTGAATAAAGCCTATTACGAGAAAAAAATCGTGGATAAAGGTTGGAGCAAATGGAACAGTGACGATGACACTGTGCGTATTGTGCGGGTTGAATATATCAAAAATGAGCTGCCAAGCTATTGCAAGGTATATGAAGAAAATGAATATACCCAGGGCGTGATCCCGGTGTATGTCGGGGTCGAAAAGGAAGATGGCCAATTTGTTGATCCGCCACCGCAGTAAATAAACAGGTGGGCCGGTCCCTAGAGTTCTAAGGGCTGGCCCAATTTATGAAGGAAACAGTATGCAGACCAGGACCGACGAGCTGGTAAATGAGGTTTTTGCTCTGACAAAAACAAAATTGTCGCCTGATGATCCATTGCTAACCCTGATTTTGCTACAGGAAAGGGGCCTAGAACGGGCGTTTGAGCAGCAAAACACCAGCCGGGCCGACCAGGACCAGGCGTTTCTCGCGCAGCTGGATAATCGCTTGGTAAAGATCAATGCCATGTATTCGGAACTGAGCCAGTACCGGGAACGGGTGGTTGCGGAGCTGATGGTGAAAAACCAGCAGGTGGCTGTACAGATTGAGGGAAGGGTAGCGCGCAGAGCCTTGGGCGGCGTCAAGCGCCTGGAACTGATGGCGGGTGCGGCCCTGGTAGTCGCAGTTGTGGTGTAACTATCCCCTAAAATAATACAGCTGAAGCGTAGAATTTTTCTTACACTAAGAAAAAAG
>NZ_NEXS01000015.1 GCF_002810445.1 Advenella sp. S44
TTTTATAGACAGTTCGTAGCCTCAGAAAAGTATTGCTGTTCGTAGTTTACCGGCGATAGGTTGGCCGCATGGCTATGACGGCGGACAGGGTTGTAAAACATTTCGATATAGTCAAAGATATCCTGTCGTGCGTGCTCTCTGGTTTTGTATATATTACGTTTAATTCGTTCACGTTTGAGTAATTGGAAGAAGCTTTCTGCGACAGCATTATCATGGCAGTTTCCGCGTCGACTCATACTCGGTTGTAGATTATGGTTGGCCAGGAACGCTGCGTATTCGTAGCTCGTAAATTGACTACCCTGATCTGAATGGACCATGATGGGTTGCTTGGGTTTGCGACGCCATACTGCGGCGAGCAGTGCCTGCAGAACTAAATCTTTATTCATTCGTGAATCCATCGACCAGCCCACTACCTGGCGCGAGAATAAGTCCACCACAACAGCCAGATAGAGCCAACCTTCATGGGTACGGATATAGGTAATATCGGTCACCCAGACTCGGTTCGGCGCTGCGACATCGAATTGCCTGTCCAGAATGTTAGCCACTACATTATGGGCAGCGCCACCATAAGACCCGGGTCGACGACGACCATACCCAACCTGAGCACGCCATCCGCAGCTACGCATCAAGCGCGCTACGCGATGACGGCTGCAGGTCTCGCCCAATGCCAGTAAATCCAAATGCACCTTGCTGTAGCCATAAACCCGGCCACTCTCAAGCCAGGAGGGCTTCATCAGAGCCAGCAATCGCTGGTCTTCATGATGGCGTGTGCTATAGGCATTGCGTCTCCAGGCGTAATATCCACTAGGATGAACGCCTAGCACCTGACACAGTCTGCGCACCGGGTATTGAGTCGAATATTGTTCTACAAACGCGTACTTTAGCCGGACTCCTTGGCAAAATACGCGGCGGCCTTTTTTAGGATATCTCGCTCTTGGGTCAATCGTTTGACCTCAGCACGTAGACGCCTGAGCTCGATCGCCTCAGTGCCAGCCTGCTTACCTGACTGCGCAGACTTACCGTATCGCTTGATCCAGGCATACAGGCTGTGGCTCGACACGCCCAGTCGTTGCGACACTTCAGCCACCGGTCGGTGGTGTTCTGTAATTTGCTTTATCGCTTCGAGTTTGAATTCTTCCGTAAATCGGACCTTGCTCATAATAATCTCCATCTGTGAGTATTATGAGGCTTAAAAGTGTCTAGTAAACCCTGGCCGATTCAAAAAGACGTATCCACCGGCTCACTCACATCAGACTCCTCAAAAAATCAATAAACCAACGAGTAGGGCGGTTTTCGCCTCGTTCGCACTACGTGTATGTGCTCAATAAGCTGATGGCCGTGCGCTTCATCCTCGACCAGGCACGTCATTTCACCATGCCGCTTTGAGCCTTTTCCTCCCCACCGTCGAACCACAACCCAATCACCCAAAAGGTCGTATACAAGTTCTGCCTCGTACCATCGACTAGACGTTTCCCAACGCTTGCGAAGAATCATCCCGGCAGTTCGTTTCATAGCACCTAAAGACGTTTAGTGACTGTAATTAGGGTTATGTTCTTTCAAGGCTTCAGCAGCCTCATTTGCTAACCAATTCATATCAATCCCTCGGCTCAGAAAAGTACCTAACGCGCTCCTGTTCCACTTCATCAAGGAAGTCATCTAACATTTCCTTGGGCGCATAAACAGTCTGTTTCACCCATGACGGCGGCACCATGACCTTCATCAGATAGGCCGAATAAACCTTGTCGCGGTAATGCTGAACACTTTGACGCGCTACACCGTATTCGCGGCCCACCTCGGACAAGCCTTTGCCGTTAACCAACACCTCGCGGGCCAGTTCGACATTTCTTTTCGCTACTCGGGGCATGGTGCTGGCCGCAGTGGTAAATTCTTCTTCCGTTAACCTGTAACGCTCCTGACTTCGCATCGTTCACCCTTATAAAAGCGGCAAGCTTTGCTGTTTAATTGCTAACTCGATCTTGCCAATTAACGCTTGATCTAAGTCACGAGCCGCTATAACGGCCTCGTGTGTAAAGATCATGTTGCCGTAAACATTAGCAAGGCGGCTGGCTGTCTCGCCAAGTGAAACCCCATCATGAGGCCCCTCAACGCCGCGCCAATAATTTACGGCCCTCTCAATTTTCTCAATGCTGTAAACCGTCTCATTCATATCAATGCTTTTGTGATAGCGCTGCTAGAGCCTCGCGCATACGCTGTAGTTCTTTACCCGCCTGAACCGTGCCATCAAGCACACCGCCTAAAGCGTTGCGCACATCAGGCCTTTCTTGAAGGGCACCCAGCATCTTTTCAAGTTGCTCATTGATTCGCTCGGCTTGCTTGCCCGCTTGTATTACCAACTTTGCAGAAGCTGGTTCCAGCGTCACCGGCGACACGTTTTTTTCTCGCATGCGGGAATCCGCTTTTTTGCTGGCTTTTGCGCTTTGGTCTTTGTCGGCCGGTTTTGTTTCTTTCAACTTCTCACGAACGGCTTTACGCACATTTAGCGCCGGGTCAGCCTCTGCCCGTTCAACAACTTCTTTTGCTGCCTTAGCATCTTCTTTTTCCAGTCGGTGCAAATCGTTGATGGCTGATATGTCAGCCGTAACACCCGCCGTCACCGCCTTACTCGCTTCACCTTCTGTCTTGACCACTTCAAGAAACTTGATGCGCTCGGACACCCAATTGATGCTTTTATTCCATTCAGCCGCCACTTTTTCCAAAGTACCTAGCCGTCGCCTGTCTTCGTTCAGTGCTGTAGCAACCTCAAGTTGAGTTAGGTTTTCCCGCTGAATATTCTCGGCCCGCTGAATACGTCGCGCCTGCTCGTCCGTAATATCGCGCACTACAACCTGTAATTTGATGCCAGCAATTTTGCTGGCACTCCAACGCCGTTCACCAGCAACCATCAAGTAGCGCCCCGGCTTAGTAGGGTGTTTACGGACGATAGCGGGTTCATGCTGTCCGTCCCGTTTCATGTCTTCGCCAAGTTCGGTTAACGATTCAATTGTTAGACCCGGATTGTCCTTACTGCGAATCTGAACCTCACAATCAACCAAATTAGGGTCAACTTCCTCAATGCGCTCACCGGGCAGGGCCGCGCCTTGCTTCTGAATCTGTGACAGCTTGCTAATTTTTTTCGTAAAAGCGCTCATTCCTATCTCTCCATTAGTTCATACCAAGACGTGACAGCACTTCGTCACATGCCTGTCGCATTTCTTTTGCCGCCAAGCGCTGATTACCACTTCGGGCACGATGCCATACAGGGTGGCCCTGAGCCAGCGCGGTCGATATGCAGGCCCGCGCAATAACAACCTCGTCAAAAAGCATGTCGCCATAGGCTTCACGCAATTCTGGCAGCGCTCGTACTTCGTTGGATGACTTGCTATTGACCCGATTTGCAACAAAACCAAGGTGTCGCAAATTAGGGTTGTATTCACCTTGAACCCCTGCAACAGTAGCCAACAACTTTGGCATTCTTGCCAAAGAAAACGGGGAAATATCGAATGGCGTCACCACGCCATCAGCAGCCGTCAGAGCGCCAAGCATGCGACGCTGTAAATTAGGCGGGGTATCAATGATGCACAGGTCGTAATCAGCAGCAAACTTGGTCAAAGACTCCCGTAGCCCCATGATGACGTCCAGCGGCATATCATCGACGTCCAGAATCTCTACATCGGCCTCGATCAGCGATATGCCCTCATAAACCTCTCGGGGGTTTTGCCCATTAAGTTCGCCGGAAAAAAGCTGGCTTGATTTCAAATATGGGGTTTCATCGTCTTCCTCGACCTCGGGAAAAACCTCTGAAATATCACCCTCGTCAACGTCAACAAGCAGTACTCTATAACCTTGTTCTGCGGCACGAAAAGCGATATGAACGCCGAACGTGCTTTTACCAACACCGCCTTTTTGGTTTGCCACTGCTAAGACTCGCATACCTTTCCTTTCTGGCTGCTCAGTTCGCATAGTAGGAACCTCATGAAGAAGATTTAACATTGGATAATGAATATTGATTTTGTACTGACATTATATTGACGTGTCAATACTTTGTCAATAGTTCCAGTTCTCGCATGCGGGAATTTCCAGCAACAAAAAACGAATCTATGATTCATGGTGCGCCGTCTATAGAATTGCAGCAACGCTCTTGATAGAATAGGGAAGTAGGCTTCTCAGCAATGAGGGGCTTAACATTGGATTTCATCCCGGCTTTTTGGCCGGGATTTTTTTTGCCCTTCCATCTAGCCAGCTTGATAGAATGGCCTTAACCCGCCGATATTTGTCATGGTCTGTTTCCTTGTGCAAGTCCAGTCGGGTCAGACGGGAATACGGGGCGGCTCCTGTATTCCCGTCGTCTTTTTCGCCTAAACGCGGCCTCGCGGCTCAATACCACGCGAAGCAGGGCTACTGTGCTCACGCTCCTGCCATGCCTTGGCAATTCCAACGTGCTCGTAGGGATAGCGAATTTCAACATTTGCCCCTTGCTTGAATAGATCTCTTTGCGAACTACTCAGGGTTTTTCTTTCATGACGAATATGTAATTCCCGGCGACCTTCACGGACAGTCTGTATAACGTGTCGATCATCAACTGACACAATCGGTCCTTTATAGGTTTTTCCTACTTCCGGGGCGTGTCGTTTAGGCTTGGCCGCAACGTCTTTGTGCTGATAGAACTTTCCATCGTTATACAGATCGTGCGTTACAACGGATTTGTGCGCCTCACCATCGCCATCGCTCAACGATAACTCACGGGACTTGTCTATCATCTTGCGTTCGTCAGCTACATAGGCCCTCATTGGGCCGGGCAGAGTAGGGCGCTGCTCGGCTTCGATTGCTATTTTTTTGTTTCAAGTGCGCTATCTTGCTGCACTTCTCGATCAGCTTTTTGCCTTGAAGACGAAAGCATCAGTTCTTGTTTTCGGTTCACGCTATGCCTCCTATATTCGTGCCAAAGAACCTATCTGCATGGTATCATGTAATTGACACATGACAGTCATCAATGATATGGCACATGCAACGTAACGAATTGGAGAATGACATGGGAACAACAAACAAAGTAAGGCTACACCGGGCCAGACTACGCGCTGAGGGCTTACGACCCTTCCAAATGTGGGTTCCTGATACACGGTCAACAAAATTTGCTGAAAAAATACGTCAGCAAGCCCGCAAATTGCGAAATGACCCTACTGAGCGTGAGATTCTGGAACAAACAGACGAAGCCATCCGCACAACTGAAGGATGGGTATGACACGAGGTAGCATCGTAACCGTGGCTTTTCAAGGTGACTTTGGAAAGCCACGGCCAGCATTAATTGTGCAATCAGATTTACTCGAAGACCTGCAAAGCATCATTGTTTGCCCGATCACCAGCGATATACAAGACGCAGCCTTTCGCATCACCATAGAACCAAACCCTACCAACGGCCTGAAATACCTTTCGCAAGTAATGGTTGATAAAATTGGCACCCTCTCAGAAAGCAAAATAGGCTCTACCATTGGTCAGTTGGACAATGAGCGTATGAGGGCAGTGGAACGAGCCATATTGTGGGTAGTCGGCATCGCCTGACTGGATGCACCCATCAATAGCTTTACAGCCGAAACAAAATCTAAACGGTACAGGTGCATCACTAAGTCGATAGCACCACCGCCGCCTTTCTCAACCCTTGAGTCATACCAACGCAGCCCGGTAGCCAACAATTCCACCACACCACCGTCAATAGAAACGTATAGCCGCAACGTCGATTTATCTTTGAGCGGTACAAAATCAGTATCACGCTTCCAATACAACCCCATCAAGTCCAACGCTTCAATTACAGGCATAACCCTGAGCGCCGCCAATACCTCGGGGGAAAACGATTTACGGTTTCTACTCATACCCATCAATTCCTTTACAAGCTAACCCTATTGAATCCGTAACACTCCGTGCCTGCGGCACTGCGCGGCATGTGGACAACGCTACCGCGTTGACACACAAGCCTTGCGGCTACTCGTGATATATAAATCACAGGGCTACTCCGGCTTTCAGCCGAGGCGGCCAAGCCGCTAGGCTTCGCCATTAGTAATACGCACGCACTTGTCTCATGCATTATGGTCACCGCTTTTGGCTTCGCCATTAGTAATACGCACGGACTTTGAACACCCGGCCTGTCGGTCGTGTAATACGCACGCACCTGTCTCACCAGCCGGGGGGGTCGGCTTGCCAGCGCGATACCAACTTGCCCGACTCATTCCGAAGGCCTCCCACGGCTTTGTGCGGCTCAATGACTGGCTTTCGTAGGTTTCCCGATCTATCGCCCCGGCTGCCCGCCTACGCGCCTTCTGGCGCTCTCTGTGACGCTCTGCGGCCATGGCTGTACTGATTACGGTGCGTAGTTTGCGCTGTTCCTCGTCGGTAATCTGAAACAAGCTGATTAGAGTGTCATTCTTTGGGGTATACAGGGGGGAATACTGACGGCCACCAAATTCTACTTTTTCACCGGCTTCGTATTGCTTCGCTTTAGCGTAAAGCGTCATCAACTCTTTGCTACGGTAATCATTCCAGTTGGGGGAAAGCTCGCGGGCCAACGCCTTCGCTTCGTGGTACATCGCGCCGCTGTGCGTAGCGCCCGATAGCAACAGAAAATTGAGTCGCCAAAAAAGGTGCTTCATGCGTTCACCTTCTTGAACGCCGCCGCGCAGCTTCGTTAGCAATCTAAGGTCTTCCAACCTATCCCACGCCAATTTTCGGCCTGAAAACCCGCGTAATTCGCTATTTTTCGTACCCTGTAGTAGTTTTAATTGTCGCTTTTCGCTGCGCTGTCGTCGTTCTTGCTCGATCTGCCACCGTGCCACCGGCAGCAGTATTTCGGCAAGATATTCAAATGAGTAGCGCACGGGCTGGCCATCTGGCCCGTTCTCGACGTGCACCACGCGGCAAATCTCGCCGCTCTTGCTGTTGACTGTCTGAATAATGCGCAATACACGGCTAGCGTCTTTAGCTGCCGGGTCGGCGCCTACATCGGCCAAGCGCTCCACTAAATAGCGTTGGCATGCGTTCCAGCGTGGCAACGCCTGACGTGGTACGGGTGTTTCTAACAGCCACTTGGCCTGTATGCCTCGACCGCTGAATACCAGCAATGACGGCGTGGGTAAACCTTGATCGTGACACAGGTACAACACGCTATTGGTAAGCTGCTCAGGGGTTCGTCCTTGCGCCCATGGCATGTTGTAGGTGTCCAAGTCAGCGAAAAGCAACCCAACGCGGGCTAGATTCACGACACGACGATTCGGCCTAATAAATTCAGCCTGCGTCAGCCAGCTATCACGGGTTTTATCGACCAGCCCTAGCACTGTCGGCATATCAACTAATCGGTGCGACGATTGGAACGTGCCACCGTCTGGATTCTTGACCAGGACGGAAAAAAAGCCGAAGCGGCTAGGGTCGTGATACGCCCCGGCCTCGTCGGCTCCATCAAACAGTTCTCGCTGTGCTAACGCCATAAAGCTGCCTCACGCTTTGCGGTCTTCGCGCAAAGCCCTTGTCAAATGAGGAATGCAGCCTTACAATGAGCACTATCAACAGCACTCTTAGCTGCTCGCCAAAGCAGTTGTAAGACTAAAACCTCGCCGAAGCCCCGTCGCCAAACGGGGCTTTTGCATTTCTGTTTATGACTCGTTGCCGGTGCCACCCGATAACTCGTCGCTCTTTCCTGCCAATGATCTTGGCAACCAACCCGAAACGTCTGCCTCAAACTTGAAAAGCCCGTGCTGGATTAGCACAGAGGCGGCACCGTCCACTGTTCGGAAGTATCGGGGGCCACCGCGATACTGACCGAGAACGCGTTCTTGCTCACCAATTCGCAGCACAAGAATCAACCCTTTATCTGCGAAACGAACCGCCGCGCTCTTGATGCCACCAGCCGAAAGCACCTCTTTGAATGCTGTTGGGCTAATGACAGATTTCGAGTCAAACATAATCATGCCTTACCTTTACTATTCTGTCCAGCACTAGACGCTGGTGCTGCAATGATAGCGCATTACGTAACAAATACTGTGTGTTTTGCGAAGTAGTCCGCTATTTATTTTTCTCGGGCAAGCTGCGCTCTTGCCTCAGCTTCCATTTTTCGCACTTGTTCGGCCATTTCAGGGGGTAGCCAAACCTCGACCTTTCGCCATCCTCTCTCGATCTCTTTGGCCGCTGCCCGGACACGGGCCACCTCGCTTTGACTCTTGCCCTCTACCAGCACCTCTCGGGTGATTTCGATAGTGCTAAGCGTAAGGTGACTCAACCGCGGTTGCAGCGCCTCGAATGCCTCTGCCGTCATCGTAGGTCTTGCCATTCACTACCTCTGCATGGATTGGTACGGGCCGTAGTGGCCCGTACCTGATTAAAAACTAGCGGTCACGCCGTGCGTACGATCTGGCGATCGATATCTCTTCCAGCCGCCGGCGAGGAAGCAACACGGCAACCGAGCATATCCTAGAAATCGAAGGCGAGGTTGGCGGCAACCCTCGATGGCGTCGTTCTACGATCGAGTTCCCGAAAGGACAGGCCGCGCTGACAGGCCTCAGTGTCGTGCTGTCATTGTCGACAGTCTTGGGACTTGAAGGTCGCCCGCCAGCCCCTGCGGGACTCTATTTCCCCGAACTACTTATGGATGCTGATTGGTTCCTGGATGAACTGGTACAGGCAGGTGCCACCGTAGTCGTCGATTCGAATTAACGATGAGCAAGTGTCCAACGTGCCACACCAGGAAACTACTACCCTGTGCGTGGCCGTTGACCAAAACCATCGTATTCAAACTAGATCGATTTTGCTGAAATCTGTGATATCGCCGTTATTGTCAAGCGTGATAGCGAAATTGACAATATCACCGTTCTGAAACACATTGGATTGCAATGGAGCCGCAAGTAATTCATTGAAGAATTCAACGTAAACCATATCCATATTGACTTTTGCTCGCTGGTCGGATCTGGAAGTCATGAATGATAAATCTCTTGACCATTTCATCGACCTGGAGTGTTGACCTGCTGGCGAGCGAGACTCCATCCGACTGTCAGCGCGGCGAGCGCCACTATCATCAAACTGATGATCTAATTTAAATGGATCGTGGCCTTGTCGTCGGCCAACAAGCCAGCCAACACCACAGGCACGACCTCCGAACGTGATTGGAAACCAATACGGAATATCCACAATCGACTAAAATCAGTCTTTATCTGACTACACGCTCGCATTTTGATGTATACTCCTTCTGTTTTCAACGTTTAGAGGTTAATTGTGGACACAGACGGATGTAGTCGATCTAAGATCGCACGCGCCGCCTAGTAGGATCAGCAGAAACCTTTTTTCTGTCACATCCTGCTAAGCCAGGATGTGGTAGGCCCCGGGTAACAGTCTGTTGCTCGTTCAAACCCCATTCATTTTTATCGCTTTTTTAGCTATGCTCATTGGCGGTGTACGTTCGCGTGCCGTCGACACATAGATAAAAGGCGGCGCATGCTCGTGGATTCATCACCGTTTTCTCCCCTTTTCAAGGAGATAACTATGCGCACCATCAAATTATTGCAATGGCTGCACCGTTCGGGCGCAGCCCAGAACGACACGCGACCCACCACCTATCGACTTACCATTATCAGCTTAAGCACGATGCTTAACACGATACGTAAACAGCTCTACCACGAGCTGCAGGCCTTGGACGTCCCTATTTCGCGGGTGCATGTTTCTTGTGCTGATGTCGAGCACTTGGCCAGCACTTCGGTCACGCTGGAGTGTCCCCCTCATCTTCGCCCAAGGTTAAATGCCCTGGCGCTACGGCTGGGTCAAAGTCCTGATATACGTCGAATTCATGTGGAAAGCGCAGCAGGAAGCACCCTCGCCGCGCTACCCGCCTGACAGTATTTTGATAAGTAATCCATAGGAGAGCGCCATGCCAGAAGACCCTGAGCCGCGACGGCACCCCACTTGGCCCGACACTCGTCCGCTGCGCTGACATTTTCTGTTTAACAGAGAATAACCGCTTAAAAATGGGCACGGCCAGCCTATAAAGCTTACCCAACAGGATTATCGTTCAGTGGCGCAAGCCACTGAGGGATAGTCGCACCCGTAGACAACGCAACACGCAAGGGGCGGCTGCGTACATTAGAAGGAGATCATCATGTTCATGACTCATTCGCCATTTTCATCAACGCGACGCCACCGTATTTCTTTGGTAGCGACACCGGACCACATCAACCAGGTATATGCCGCATTGCGTGCGGCCGCCTATGACCTTGGCCTTCATCTCACGCGTTGGCAGGAATTATCTGCTCCAGCAGTAGGATTCGCACAGGATGAGTCTGTCCCAAATGAAGCTCGTTTATTGCAAGCCGAATTCAGCACCACAGATAGTCTATCGACTCAGTTTCTACAGCGCGTTATTCGCGCCACCAACAACATACCCATGGCGAGTCTCAAGCTAGAGTTATTCCACCCGACGGTACCTGTGGGCTCCAAAACGCAATCCGCACTTGCCCCGAAGACCGGCAACGGAAAATTGAATACTGTCCGGCGCCCTCCTTCCCAACCATTGTGGGCATGGCTGCTACCCGAACCGCCATGCTCCTCTGAGGCTTTTGATTGGCCTGAAGAGCAATCGGCCTCACGCCCCACAGTACACAGCGCACCATTTCGATAGTGCGTGCTAATGGCACACACGATAAATAACTCACTAGAAAGGAAAAATTATGGACGAAGACGGTAACGAGATGTTGCTCGCTGGCCACCTTCTTGCGCGGCCAGCGAGCAACACCAACCCCAGCTATTTCTTTAACCGATCAAGGACTAACTTGAGCCGGCGGAGCGTTCTGTTGCCTAAATAAAAGGGCTGGATCTCCTGTCCGTGCTCAGGCGCATCAGGATGTATCTAATGAAAAAAATAACGCAACAGCTCCACTACGGAGATATCGCAAAAACGTCAACCTTTCACAATGACCCAAGCTTACCCATTGTGCACTACGCCTGGCACTCCCTTAACGCGGTGCTACACGAGTTAAGAACGGACCTTAAAGGGTTAGTTCAGGCCGATGCACTACAGCGTTTAACCCGTAATGGTCCTAACAAGATCGCTCTCGATAAGCTTATACGCCGCGTTGACAAACGCACCGACCGGCAATTGTCGCTACAACAACAACCCGCTGCCGTGCGGCGTCGCGCCACGCTGTCAGCGTCTCCCATAGAACGAGAAATCGCTATTCGCTCGCTTGTGCCAGGGGACATCATCACACTGAAGCCAGGCGACCTTATTCCTGCCGACATTCGACTGATCGACTCGGAGAACTTCCTTGTCGATCAATCCGCGCCAGACTCCCTACCCAATGCCTGCCTCATGGGTGCCCAGGTCATTCACGGGACAGCCACAGCGGTTGTCGTTGGAACCGGGCCAGCGACCTGCCTTGGCTCTGAAGCCGAAGATGCCATTGCTGCCATGCTCGCCGTGTCCGCCACCTACTTCTCATTACTGCGACCCGCATGTCGAGCGGCAACGGCAATCATTTGCTCGGGTTTGCTTTTAAGTGCAGCGCCCGCTCATGCCCAAGAGGGGGTATCTCTTTATGGCACTGTGGATACCGGCATAGGCTGGACCCGTGTGTCTGGTGGAGATCATCTGACCGGCGCCCTAAGCGGCGGCCAAGCTGACTCGCTGTGGGGATTACGCGGTTCCGAAGGGCTCGCTAACGGGTTTACAGCAAGCTTCGCTCTTGAAAGCGGCTTTGATCCGTCCACCGGATCGCTGGAAGATGAAGACCGCCTGTTCAACTATGCCGCATGGATAGGCATAGGACACGATGAACTGGGTGAGTTCCGCCTGGGTCGCCAACACGCCATAGGTCAGCGGTTCGGCGACGAACTGGAAATCGCCTCATGGGCTGACTTCGGACTGGGTGCGCTGTTCAAAGCCTCTGATAATTACCAGTTATCCAATACCATCAGCTACCTAAGCCCCGAGCTATCCGGCTTTCAGGCTGGACTCAGCTACAGTTTCAATGCCAACGACGGCGAGCATTTTCAAACCAGCCGTAACGCGCGTGCACTAAGTGCCGGCCTGCGTTATGACGACGGGCCGCTCTACGCGACGCTGACCTATGACCGCATGCAGCCAGGCCACGATGGGGTACACGGAAGCCGCTCAGCCCAAGCATGGCAGCTTGGGGCAAGCTACGACTTCGAGGTCATCAAGTTGGCAGCAGGCTGGTCCCGCCAAAGTAACGGCTTTGTCGGACTGAACGGCGGAGATACAACTACCGACGATCTCAGCGAAGTCGGGCTTTCAGGGGCGGGCCCAATGGAATTCGTCCAAGGCGGCCGAGTCGACGCCTGGTTTCTGGGGGCGTCGCTGCCACTAGGCCCGGGCCGTGCGTTAGCGCAATGGTCCATCGCCAACCCTGATTGGACATGGCGCAGCACGGGCGAACGCGCCAAAAAAGTCCAAACCTATTCCCTAGGCTACGTCTATGACCTGTCGCCACGCACCAGCGTGTACGCCTTTGCGGCAGGCGGGCGCAATTTTTCACTCGACGACACATTCACGGCACGCAACCCAACAGTCAGCCGGATTGCCGCTGGACTCACTCATCACTTCTAGCTTGACCGAGCTTTCGGTTGGCGGCGCCAGTCGCCAGCTCTCATTTACTACGCCATTTCAGCTTCAGAAATAACAAGGAACACCCATGACTCTAGATACACTAACGCTGCGCCTCCAACACCACATTGATCAAAAAGACTACACCGCTGGCACTGCACTACTTAACGACATACCAGCGGTAGACGCCGCCTCGGTGCTGAACGATACGCCGCTGAGCACGGCGTGGAAGCTGCTCTCGAGCTTGAATATAAACCGTAAAGCCTCGGTGTTTGGGCATTTGCGCCCCACCATGCAAGCCGACATGGCGCGCCTGATGAGCCGCAAAGAACTGGCCTTGCTATTCGAGGAAATGGAACATGACGAGCGTGCCGACTTATACAACCGGCTAAGCGAGTCCGAGCGCCGAGCCTTGCTGCCAGGGCTGGCCCATGCCGAACGCGAAGATATCCGTCTGCTTGCCAGCTACCCCGAAGGCACAGTCGGCTCGGTCATGACATCCGCTTACGTCACGCTGCGAGCCGACCAGACTGTGGCCCAGGCACTGGATACCATCCGCCTGGAAGCGCCAGACATGGAAACCATTTATCAAGCTTATGTTCTGGACGAAAGCCGTCACCTAGTAGGCACCCTGTCACTGCGCGACCTGATACTTGCTGTACCGGCCATGCTGATTGAACAGATCATGGTGAAAGACGTCATTCAGTGTCAGGCTCAGGAGCCGCGTACTGCAGCAGCGCGCCAGATCGCCCACTACGATCTGATTGCCGTGCCCGTTGTCAACGAAACGGGTCAAATGGTGGGCATCGTCACGCACGACGACGCACTGGATGTCACCCAGGAAGAAAGCACCGACGATCAGCTCAGGCTGGGCGCCGTAAGCCGCCTGGCGGTTTCCTTCAAAGATGCGAGCATAGGCGCGCTTTATCGCACCCGTGTCGGCTGGCTCGTCATTCTGGTCTTTGGCAACCTTTTTTCCGGAGCCGGCATTGCCCACTTTGAAAGTCTGATCGAAAGCCTGGTTGCCTTGGTGTTCTTCCTGCCTTTGCTTGTCGACAGCGGGGGCAACGCCGGTTCACAAAGCGCAACGCTAATGGTTCGTGCTCTGGCCACCGGCGAGGTCATGGCCAAAGACTGGGTGCAAATGCTGGGTAAGGAAATTATCGTCGCCCTGCTGCTGGGGCTGAGTATGGCCCTTGCCGTTTCGCTGATCGGCTTTGTACGGGCTGGACCGGAAGTAGCGTTAGTGGTGTCTATCACCATGGTCATCATTGTTATCGTTGGCAGCGTTATTGGCATGTTGCTGCCTTTTTTGCTGACTCGATTCAAGCTTGACCCCGCATCGGCCAGCGCACCGCTGATCACATCCATCTGCGACGGCGTCGGTGTGTTGATTTACTTCAATATCGCCAACCTGATGCTGGTGTTGCCAGACGCCGTCTAAAGGCATAACGTTAATCGCCCTGGGTCAAGAGCACATGCACAGGAACTCTGTGCATGTGCATCGACCAAACCACATAAATATTCAAAAACAATGAAAGCCTTCGCCAATATCCAATTACTTGAAATCGCCGACACCCTGGTCAGCCTGACCACCGCCTTCATTATGGGCTCCATCATCGGCTTCGAGCGCCAGTATCGCCAGCGTACCGCCGGACTTCGTACCAACGTACTGGTGTCCGTTGGCGCGGCCATCTTCGTTGACATGGCCTTTCGCATTGCAGGTCATGATGGTGCCGTTCGCGTTATTGCTTACGTCGTATCGGGCGTTGGTTTTTTAGGGGCCGGTGTTATTATGCGCGAAGAAGGCAGCATACGTGGCTTGAACACTGCCGCCACGTTGTGGGGATCAGCAGCGATTGGCGCTAGTGCAGGAGTAGGGCTGGTTGTAGAGGCGGTGCTAGGCACGTTTTTTGTATTGGCTGCAAACACACTACTGCGACCTTTTGTTAATTATATAAATCGCCTGCCCGTTGATACTGAATCCAGTGAAATTACAAACACTATCCATATCATTACACCCAGCGATCAACGCCAGCACGCGATGACAGCATTAGAAGAAATTCTAGAATCAGCCAATTACCCTTTGGCAGAACTGGACATTACCCCCTTTGGCGAGGAGGAAATTGAAATCGAGGCAACACTGATGGCGACATCGATAAGCAGTGAAGACATGGATCGCCTGATCACCAAGCTTAACGCTGAACCGTCTATCCATCAAGCCTTCTGGGCGCTAAGTACATCTGAATAAGTACCAGGCCACAATCGCAGATTAAGTATATCTATCTCATAGCACCTTCCTTAGTCAGGTTGTGCATCACCCGAAGCGGACGGAGTTGTCTAATACAGCTACTAGGCAATCATTAGTGCGCTAATAATAAACAGATCAGTCGGTCGTCAGACAATATCCATCAGCCCCCTTGGCCAGGAAAAAAAGTGACAAAACTCTTGGGTGCTGATGGAGCATCAAAAAATACAGGACAACTGATGTAATCAGGGCCAGCCACGCGTCTGACGACACTATGGCCCGAATCATTGCTCAGTCTTTGGTATAGTCCAGGCCATCATACGTAAGTCCTTTCCCCAGCACTCCTGCCATCGTCAGCATAAACGCAAGGCCTCGCCTGACGTCCGGCTCACGCGCCATGCGCAGCAAACCTATCAGGCTAGGGGTTTCCTGCATGTTCGAGACCTGAGTCCGTGCCATCCGTGCGGCGTTGCCGGCTGTCCATGCTGCTCCCATAGTTTCTTCAAAGGCTTTCGCCAGCTTCTCGACCATATACTCGTCAGTCATATCGACCAGGTCAGCAGTGATCGACACCAGATCAACGATACGGTTCAGGCGGCCTCCAGCCAGCAGGGGCTCTACCTTGGCAAGCAATTCCTGCAGTCCCTGCAGCGCTGCAGCATCGTGCAAAAGCCCGCCGGTCTGATTCGACGCCATAGAGTCAACGGTCTGAGTGTCTTGTGCCGCCTCATGCGGTGTCACATTCTTTAGTCCATCCATACTACCCTCCGTGTGATTATCGCCGTCTGCGTGACGTAGTTCTGGTGATGTCATACCAGCCCCCGGGCTACCGCCCAATAAGCGCCGCGATTAAAGCCTTTACGCATCAAGCCACCCAATTTGTTAGGCGGCGTGGGTTGGACGTCGACTTTGTAGTCATACCAAAGCGGCATACCGTCGTCCAGGCCCATCTGGGCAATGGCGACGACCTTGCCTTCATAGGCATCGCAGGTGCGTCCATGCCGTATTTCCGACGCAAGGTTGTTAACAACCACCGGCGACTGGCTATGACAAGAGCCGCCCGCTTTGCTAACAGGTAGATCCACGGTATCGCCCAAGACGTAAACGTTTTCTAACCCTATCACCTTCATCGTTTCGTGGTCTGTGGGTAACCACCCCTCATCGTCAGCGGCTTGCGAGATACCAGATTCCCGCACCGCCTGCACTGCGCGAATAGGCGGTGTAGCCATTAAAATATCGAAATTCTCTTCGTCGCCCTCTTCCGAATATGCAACCTTGCGATCCGGATCTACGCGATCAAGGGTGAATCCTCGCTGATGCTTGATGCCACGCTGCTCGAAGATAGTAGGCAGAACTTCACAGGTGTCTTTCTGCAAAAACAAGCAGTTGCGTAATAGCTGGGCTACCGTGGGGTAGGTGTAAATGATCTCGATCTGGTCCCTGACCCCGCGTTTACGCAGCATGTCGTCCAGCATCAGTGTGGTTTCTATCGGTGCAATACCGCACTGGTGCGGCACATTATGGGTCTTGGGGAAAGTCACGGTGATAAATATGCGGCCCTTTTCTATGGTGCTGAGCTTATCGGCTAATTGTCGCGCAGGCGCATGCTGATAGAAGTGATCACCGCCTTCTTTCAGGCCTTCGATTCGTTCCGGCGAGGGTATGCAACCGGTGGAGATCACTAAATGGTCGTAATCAATGACTTTGCCGCTGGCACACCGTACTTTGCTGGCGCCAAAATCAAATTGCTCGACCTCTTCCAGTTGAAAGTCGATTTCCGGACGAAGTAAGCTGCGCTGAGGCCGCCGAAGTTCATCCCGGAAAAAACCATTGAATGCCACATACATAAACGCCGGCTTGTAATAGTGCCATGGCGAATTGGACAGCATGGTCACCTTGACCTTGCCTGCGCGAATTTCTGGATAAAGCTTGGTCACTAGGTGGTTAGCGGTCATAGTGCCGCCTATGCCACCACCGATAATCAGGATGTGATGCGCCATCTGTATCTCCTTTTTTAACGTAATTCCAGAACGAAGGTTCGTTCTAGTACCAAACAAAAAATATCGGCTCGGGCTTATCTAAGACGTTACTCCGACCCGGATGAAACGAGGCCCCTGTGTGTTGTCAAAGCGGCCCATGTGTTCTGCCAAAGTTCATCGTAATAATCGCCTACTGGCTGGGGCACCAGCCCATCAAGGCGTAAGCATACCATGCGAATTGCAGCCCCGTAAACCAATGCGCCTGCCACCACGGGGTCCATAGGTTTGATCTCGCCGGTTAAAATGCCATCGGCCACAAACCGGCGCATGCGCACAAACGCCGATGTAGAGCAGATGGATTTTTCCGACGGCAGAAATTCACGATGCCGGGCGTGAATGATGAACTCCATCGCTTCGGGCTCGGCTTCGGTCAACTCAAACAGCATTCTTACAACGGCCGCGCAACGATCTTGTGCCCCGTCATGCGTGGCTTCAATATCGTTAAGCAAAGCATTCATGCGCTCAAGCAGATGGTCGTAAACTGCCCGCGCAATACCCGCCTTGTCAGTAAAGTGATGGTAGGCAAAACCGACGGACACCCCGCCTGCCGCCACGATTTCGTGAACGGACGTATTGAAATAACCTTTTTCACAAAACAGGCGCAACGCGGCTCGCAGGGTAGACACGTGACGGGCGCCAAGATCGGCGAAGAGGCTGAAGGATATCGTTTCGGTCATGTAGACATCATAGAACGAATGTTCGTTCGGTGGTATCACGCCTGCTTAGGTGTTTACCCATAGGTCGAAAAACGGGATATGAACTATGGGACTACTCCGACTTGCCATCAGCACGGCGACGATCATAAGAAATGGATAGTTAAAACTGAGCGTTCTCAGTTCATGCCGTCTTGGCCCTGCTGTCATTGCAGTGATTGCTCACCGTTCGTCTTGGCTTTACTGATGTAGATGCAAGTTCACGCCACAAGCTTATGTCCTATACTGGCTCGCACGCAGGGGTACTCGCTGATTTCAGCGGGTTGAGAAAGGCCCTTCGTACCAGTACGGATAATGCCGATGCTGGGAGCGTGCTTGTTTAACATCGTTTGACGCCCTGTCAGGCGATGACATCAAGCCTATTCCCCTATCGGCTCCATTGTTAATTTCTTGGAGCATGTCTTGAACACCCATCCCATCTTTTCAGCAGCCAGCGCCGAAGTCGACGCCGCCGCCATCACGCCTCTTCCCCAGTCACGCAAAATTTATCAACAAGGCTCACGCCCGGATATTCGTGTGCCATTTCGCGAAGTCTCGCAAGACGACACCCCCACTATGTTCGGCGGCGAAAAAAACCCTCCACTGACTATTTATGACACCAGCGGCCCCTATACCGACCCATCGGTCAAGATCGACATCCGTAAGGGCCTTGACCCAGTGCGTAGTGCCTGGATAGCAGAGCGCAACGACACCGAAAAGCTGGCAGGCGCCAGCAGCGAATACGGACAAGCCCGCCTGCAGGACGCAAAGCTTGATTCCCTGCGCTTCGAATTGAATCGCTTACCGCGTCGCGCCCTAGCGGGAAACAACGTGACTCAAATGCATTACGCTCGGCGCGGCATTATTACCCCTGAGATGGAGTTCATCGCGATTCGTGAAAACCTGCAACGGGAGCGCTACGTGGAAATGTTGCGAGCCAGCGGCCCGGATGGCGACAAGCTGGTAGAGCGGTTGCTGCGTCAACACGCAGGTCAATCGTTTGGAGCCGCTATCCCAGCCTCGATCACGCCAGAATTCGTGCGCGAGGAAGTGGCAAGAGGCCGGGCCATCATTCCAGCCAATATAAACCACCCCGAATGCGAGCCTATGATCATAGGTAGAAATTTCCTGGTCAAGATCAATGCCAACATAGGAAACTCGGCGCTAAGTTCAAACATCAGGGGGTCACCTCACGAAACGGAAAAAATCGTACGCTAAGCCTCTCGCGGTGTTCGTAGTGGCCGGAACCGGCCCCGCGCAACGCGTTTATCCTGCTGCCAGACGTAATCGCCGGTGAGATTGATGTGTTCCCAGCCCAGCGGCGACAGGTGCGGTAACAGATCTTCATCCACGGGCTGCCCGGAATCGGTCAGTGACTGGATCGCACGCTCCATATAGACGGTATTCCAGAGAATGATGGCGTTGACCACGAGATTCAGGCCGCTGGCGCGGTAGCGCTGGTTTTCGTAACTGCGATCGCGAACTTCGCCCAGACGGTTCAAGAATACGGCTCGGGCCAACGCATTCTTGGCCTCGCCCTTGTTCAGCCCCACCTGGACGCGGCGACGTAAATCGACGTTCTGCAGCAGGCTCGAAGGCTCAAGAGATGACTGTTGCAGAGCTGAAAAATCCAGACGTCCTGAAAGGCTACATCAAAGGGCTGGAAGACCATCGGACGGACCTCTATATCGGCAGAGATATCGAGAATGCCCAAGTACCGCAGTCGGACTTTGAGCGGGTCAATCAACTATTGACACCTGCTTACGCGGGTAGACTGAAAAACATAGAGCCACAAAATTTGGAAGTGAAATCAGACGGCCCTGAACTAGAACGCTAAGCCCATCTTGGCTACTAGAAACAACAAAGGCCACCCTTGGGTGGCCTTTATCTACTAGCGAGAGTGCGAAATATCGTTCTCAAGCAGCATTCGAACATAACGAGTATAGGGAATGCCTTTACTGGCTGCCTTCGCTTTCACCGCAGATAACAGCGCGGATGGAATACGCATGTTCAATGCAGCTTCCTTCTTGGCGAATTCAAACTTCATTGGCTTGAAGCCGGACAAATCGTATTCCGACAGATCAGCATCCGTCACAAATTTTTCGGCTTCTGCGTCACTACGCAACGATGGTAGAGGCTTAAGTTTTCTGTTCATAATGATCGATCTCCTTCTGGTGCATGAAACGTGCGCTGATGGGTCGCAATTTGGTTTGGCCACCTACCTTGCGAAACATAAACACCAAAAACACATACCGGCCAGCAACAGTTTTTCCAATAGCCCTCATGCGCGGCTCATCAGGAAACGGGTCAGGCATAACAGCAGGGCCACCCAAGAAAACCTGCTCGATTTCCTCGCGAGTAACACCATGCTTGCCGCACTTGGGCCAGTTGCCATCATCCCAGTCAAATCCATCTATTTCCATACAATCAATATACACCAATGTCTACACAAATGCAAAACAAGACCCTGTGACGGCAGGGCCTTGTAATCCCTAGTGACCGCTAGAACGGAATATCGTCTGTCATATCCGCCAGACTATCCGAGGCAGGAGGGGTATTGGATTGCGCTTGCTTCGCCGCCTGCTTAGCCGGACGCTTGCCAGTAGGCTTGCCCTGTGGTTGCGGCTCTGGCGCTTCGCCGGCACCCTCTCCACCACGACCACCACCCAACATCTGCATCTGCTCGACCACAATTTCAGTAGTGTAGCGGTCTTGGCCATCATCGCCTGCCCATTTGCGGGTGCGTAGACGACCTTCCACATAAACGGGTCGGCCTTTTCTCAGGTACTCACCTGCAATTTCAGCCAGACGGTTGTAGAACACCACACGGTGCCATTCCGTTTCCTCGCGGCGCTCACCAGAGCTACGGTCTTTCCACTGCGAAGTCGTGGCGATGGAAATATTGCAGATAGCAGCCCCTTCCGCGCTATAGCGTACTTCGGGGTCACGTCCAAGGTTGCCGACCAAGATCACTTTGTTTACCGATGCCATGATGTTTGCTCCCAAAAAATCGAATCACAAAAAGGTTTACCGCTGACCGGGATCGAAGATTCCGAGCCCGATTTGTAGATCTGTGTTGCGTTCTACATTTCGGCTTGCGGTGTGTGCCGCCGGTCTCGTTAGTTCGCCGCCCGTGCCGTGCCGAACCATGGAAGGACAAACGGAAAGGGACCGTGGAATAAATAGGGAGCGAAGCGAGCGGTTTATGCCGCGAAAGCCCTTGAAGTGCGGCCTGGAGTGGTACGGTCGGCGTTGTTGGGGCGGCGGACTGACGAGATCGGATTCGCGGTAGCCCAGTAATGAGAGGACGCAACACAGCCGCGCGGCGAGCGCCTTCTGTGCGCAGCGCACCAACTAGGCCGCACCGCGGCCCTGGCAAGCGAAGCGCGCAGACCCAGTAGGGTCGAAGCTAAAAAGTTAAATGGAACTCGTTGAACTCAACGACAGACAATTAAGTGCTCATTGATCAAGAGGACAAGGATGGACGCAATAATTCAACCTTTAGCAACTGCTATGTGGTGAGTGCCACCAATTGGTTTGCTCATTACCGCAGGTCTCATTACCGCTGGCTTGTTCCATGCTTATCGTGCGGTTCGACTTTGGCAACTCCGCAACACCCCAATCTCAGATCCTGTGATAGCCAAGGCCTTGGAGGGAGTGAAACCACCACCCTACGCGCTGTACGCTGTGATGTATCTTGCTGGAGCCATCGTTATGGCTATCGCAACGGTCATGTTGCGACAAGCTACTTTGATGTGAATGGCCCTTTCACATGAAAATCCGTACGGTCTAGTCGCCAGGACCACCCAAATCAACAAGGGCCCGGTAGGGCCCATATATTCAGAACAGGCTCATCTGCCCCTCCTGGATACCTTTGCTGATTGCCTGCTCAACGTGCTGCTCTGGCACATCAGTGTTGTGCTTTTGCTGTATCGGCTTGGGCTGCGGCATAAGCAACTGCTCTGCATCACTGACAGGCTGTTGTCGACGCAAGCGCCGCGACCACCCTCCTAGTATGTGAGCCGGTGTGCACCAGGTCTCGACCGTCTCAAGAGTCAGCGCATTGCCTTGAATCACGACGGCTGGTATATGCAGCAACGCTAGTTGTAGGAATGTCATATGAGCGCACCGTCGATCCACATCAATTGCTGTGACATGTAGGGCTTGTTGATAGTTGATACCGGCATCGGCCAATACATGCGCTGCTGCGATAATCATTCCTCCAGCTCCACTTGCTGGCTCTTGTAGCGTGAGAAATCCTCGCGTCTGCAACTGCGCTTTAAGTGTTGCTTCGTCTCCTAGGATCATTTCAGCCATCATGCGAGAGACCTCATATGGGGGTGGCCGGGGAATTCGAACAAAATCGTACGCTAAGAGATTGGAATACAAACACGGATGACTGAGGCCTAGATGTGTAAACCCACCACATTGTTCACGGCCAGCCCCAATCGGCTGATTGGCGTTTTATGATTCAAGCTGGCATGCGGTCGGTGCCAGTTGTAGTCATGCAGCCAATACGGCAGATACGCCGCGCGTTGCGCGGCGTCTTCATAGACATGCGCATAGGCCCACTCGTGCAGCGCCGTCTGGATCAGCCGTTCGGCCTTGCCGTTGGTGCGCGGCCGATACGGCCGGGTACGCCGGTGCCTGAGCCCCAGAAGCCGACAGGCTCTGGCGAACAGGCGCGATTGATAGCACGCCCCGTTATCGGTCAATACCGTGCGAAAAGACACGTCCAGACGCCGGTAGTATCGCAACGTGACGATCAGTGCACGTACGGCGCTGCAGCCCGTCTCATCCGGCCAGATCGTGGCATGCGCCACACGGCTGTGATCGTCGATCGCGATATGCACATAGTCCCAGCCGGCACCGCGCGACTTCGTTCGTCGATCTCCTGTCACTCGATGCCCCGGCTGAGCAAAGCGGTTCAATTTCTTGATATCCAGATGGAGCATATCGCCCGGCGCGTCATGTTCGTAGCGATTCGCGGGCGGCGTCGGCTCAAGCGCCGATAGTCGATTCAGGCCAGCCGCGCGCAATACGCGACTGATCGTGCTCACGGGCACGTGCGTCGACGCATGAATCTGGCGGTAGATCAAGCGTTGACGACGCAGCGCGATGATCTCGCGCCGTTTGGCAGCGCACAGTTGATGCGGACACTGCGTCGGTCGACAACTGCGATCGAACAGACCCGACTCGCCTTCGGTCCGATAGCGGGCCAGCCACTTGTAGGCCGTACGCGCGCTGATGCCCATCGCCTGGGCGGCTTCAACAGGGCGTAGACCATGTTCGCGGATACGGCGAATTAGCAGCACTCGACCTTGAAACGTCAGTCGCGCATTCTGATGCGTGTTCATCCGGGTCACTCCTGGGGCTTCTGGATTTCGACACCCATCAGCTTCAGGGATAGTGGCTCGGATGAACAATCTACTGAGAGGTCACACCTAGAGTCTTAGCTTTCGTCGGCTGTCGGCCAGAAGCGGCTCCTAGATGCTGGCATGGAATGTCGACAAAGTAGATTTAGTCGAAATTCAAATGGCACATCGCCTGAAGTCGATCATCGGTTTTTTTCTGCCTGGAATCGCAAAACTTTTGATCGCGCGGCGCCAGTGCGATAGAGGAAAATTCCGAGTCTCTGGCAGTCTCGAGTCAAGCAAGAGTGGCCAAATGGCCTGAAACTGCTGCTGCCATATTTCTGATTCCATCGTTACCAACTCATCCCTGAGATGAAAGCGCGTAAACTGAGCGCGAGGCTGGCGTGACGGGACAACTGGGCAACCGCTCAGCAGGCCATATCCGACAAACGTACTACCGAGCTTCATCGCATCGATCACGGATATAGCGACTGTTCCGCCCAGTGCATCAAAAGTTATATCTGTCTCTGCGGCGATGTTTTTGATAGCCGAGCTATCATTGAGAGCCAGCGGAATGATTCCAAGCTCCCGTATCTGCTCCGCCCTGCTATGGGAGCGGTAGATGCCGACCACTTCCGCAGCGCCTTGCAGCCTAGCCCAAAGCCCCAGCAGATTCGCGCAGGTTGATCCAGCGCCTGTCAGCAGAACCCGCTTTCCCTGCACTGGCCAATTTTTTAGCATTCTGAGAGCGGCTAGTGGATTGATATAACTGCGTGCGGCGGTCAAATCATCGACGTCGTTAGGGACAGTGACAGCAAAGGCGGGATCGCAATCCACAAAACGTTGCCACGTTCCAGGCCCTCGCAGGGGCAGCACACGTCGCCCAACCAGCCCGGCGTATGCAGACGGTGCATTGATTACTACGCCTACGCCTTCATATCCGGCAATCGCTGGAAGCTGGATCCGATGGGCATAGGCTCCTGTAACCGGGATCAGGTCGGACGGATTGACCGGTACGACCGACATAGCAACTCGCAGAACATCGTCTGTCGTAGTTGTAACGTCGGCCTCTTCCAACATTAGGCTTTCGTGCGGCGGACCGAACGACCGGTAGCGAAGGACGAGGTTATTCACAACGATGCCGCTTCGGCTGACCATGGCGGGAAACAGCTGGGAATTGAGATCAACTGCATAGTTGCAAGAGAAATTAACGGCAGCAAAGGGGCGAAGACGTTCAGCCGATCGGTTTCAAGAGCGTTGTCGGTCGGTGACGAGCGATGAGTCGACCCACAGTCGATGGATGGACTCGAAATAGCCGGGCAGCCTCAGCACTGCTCTTTTGACCCGAGATAACCAAGCTGACGACCTCTTTCTGCTGTTGCTGCGTAAGTTTTGGACGTCGGCCTCCAACTCGTCCTGCCTTTCGAGCCTCATTCATGCCGTTGCGTGTGCGCTCGCGCAGCATGGCGCGCTCGAATTCGGCAAACGAGCCGACCATCTGCATCATCATGCGCCCGGCGGGCGTTGAAGTATCAATGGATTCCGTCAAACTCCGGAAATCAGCACGGACCTTTTCAACCCGCTCCAGCGTCAGTAGCAGATCCTTCAATGAGCGGGATAACCGGTCGAGCTTCCATACCACCACGACATCATCCGCACGCAGTTGATCCAGCAATCGGTGTAGTTCCGGTCGGTCCCACCGACCGCCGGATGCCTTCTCCTGAAAAATCTTTTGGCACCCCGCCTGTTCGAGCGCCGCGATCTGCGCTCGGGTGTCTTGTTCCTGGGTCGAAACGCGGGCATAGCCGATACGCATGATTGCATAAACCTATTGCCAATACGGTTTATTATGCAATACGTTTGTGCAACTCGCAAACCCTCATTCCACCGTTACCGAGAAGGCCGTAGCACAAACATACGTTTGCGCAATCGCTTTTTGACCCGGAGCCTGCCATGCCTCGACGATCCGTACTGTCCGCATCGGAGCGCGACAGCCTGCTCGCACCGCCGGAGGACGAGAGCGAGTTGATCCGCTACTACACGTTTTCGGAAACCGACCATGCGCTGATTCGGCAGCGCCGAGGGGTGGCCAACCGATTCGGCTTTGCCGTGCAACTCTGCTTATTGCGTTATCCAGGCACAGTGCTCTCACGCAACAAGGCCATCGCGATGAGACACGGCGTGAACATCTACAGGTCCTCCTGGCGTACCTTGGGCTCGCGCCGTTCGGCTTGTCCGAGTTCCGCGCATTGGTGAATGAGCTCACCGAGCTGGCTTTGCAGACCGACAAAGGTCTGGTCCTGGCGTCGCACGCTCTAAAAGCGCTGCGTCGACGCCAAATCGTCGTACCCGCATTGCCGGTCGTTGAACGCGCCTGCGCACGCGCCATTACCCGCGCCAATCGTCGATTGTATCGACGGCTGATCCAGCCGCTGACGGCATGGCATCGCGAGCGGCTCGATGGTTTGCTAGACATGAAACCGGAGAGCCAAACGACTTGGTTGGTCTGGCTTCGGCAATCGCCATTGAAACCGAACTCACGGCATATGCTCGAACACATTGAGCGGCTTCGATGTTTTCAGGCACTCGACTTGCCGGCGAACATCGGCCGCGATATTCACCAGAACCGATTGCTTAAAATCGCCCGAGAAGGCGCCCAGATGACACCGCGCGATCTGCGCAAGTTTGCGCCGGAGCGCCGGCACGCCACCCTGGCGGCATTGGCGATCGAGAGTATGGCCACAGTGACCGATGAGATTATCGATTTGCACGATCGCATTTTGATCAAGCTGTTCGCTCATGCCCGTAACAAGCATCAGCAACGCTTCCACAGTCAGGGCAAAGCCATTAACGATAAGGTCCGGTTGTATTCGGCGATCGGCCATGCGTTGCTACAGGCCAAGGACAACGGAGAGAATGCGTTCGAGGCGATCGAACAGGTCATTCCTTGGGATGCCTTCATTCAAAGCATCACGGAGGCCGATCACTTGGCGCGCCCCGGTTCGTTCGATCATCTCCATCTGGTCAGTGATCAGTTCCCCACGCTGCGGCGATACACGCCGCAATTTCTGACCGTGCTGAGCTTTCAGGCCGCTACTGCGGCACAGCCCGTGCTGGATGCGATCGAGACGCTACGCGCCATGAATGCTGCGAACGCGAGAGCCGTACCGGCCAACGCACCGACAGCTTTCATCAAGCCGCGCTGGCGCACGCTGGTATTCGATGAGCGCGGGATTGATCGTCGTTTCTATGAAATCTGTGCGTTATCCGAGCTAAAGAATGCACTGCGCTCCGGCGATATCTGGGTTCGCGGCTCTCGGCAGTTTCGCAACTTCGATGATTACCTTATTTCCGGCGAGACATTCAAGGCACTCACGCGATCAAACCAGTTGCCGATCGCAGTGAATTCGGATGGTGATCAATACCTGGAAGAACGGCTGGCGGAACTCGAACGCCAACTCTCGACGGTCAGCCGGTTAGCTCGGGACAATGAATTGCCGGATGCCACGCTGACCGAAACAGGATTGAAGCTGACGCCACAAGAGACTGCGGTGCCAGCGGACGCGCAGCGGCTGATCGACCAAACCGCTCAGTTGCTGCCCCGGATCAAGATCACGGACTTGTTGATGGACGTGGATGACTGGACCGGGTTTACACGACACTTCGTCCATCTCAAAAGCGAGGAGCCGGCCAAGAATCGAGTCCTGTTGCTGTCCGCCATACTGGCTGACGGCATCAATCTCGGGCTCACAAAAATGGCGGAATCCTGTCCGGGAATAACCTACGGGCGACTGTCCTGGCTCCAGGCCTGGCACATCCGAGACGAAACCTATACGGCGGCGCTGGCCGAACTGACCAATACCCAGCTTGGCCGCGCATTCGCCGGTTACTGGGGCGACGGCACCACGTCCTCATCCGATGGCCAGCGTTTTCGCGCCGGCGGCCGTGGGGAAAGCACGGGCCACGTCAACCCGAAATATGGTATCGAGCCTGGCCGTTTGTTCTATACCCACATCTCGGATCAATACGCGCCGTTCCATACGCAGGTGATCAACGTCGGCATCCGCGATTCGACCTATGTGCTCGACGGCTTGCTTTATCACGAGTCCGATTTACGCATCGAAGAGCACTATACCGACACGGCCGGTTTCACGGACCACGTATTTGCATTGATGCATCTGCTCGGCTTCCGATTTGCACCACGCATCCGCGATCTGAAGGACACGCGGCTCTATGTACCGTCGAAGCGTTCGGAATATCCCGAGCTTCAAGCGATGATCGGCGGCACGCTCAACGTCAAGCACATCTGCGCGCATTGGGACGAGATACTGCGCCTGGCGACTTCGATCCAGCAAGGCACCGTCACGACGTCGTTGATGGTGCGCAAACTCGGCAGCTATCCGCGTCAGAACGGCCTGGCGGTCGCGCTACGCGAGCTGGGCCGCATCGAGCGAACGCTGTTCATTCTGGATTGGCTGCAGAACGTGGAACTGCGACGCCGCGTCCATGCCGGACTGAACAAGGGCGAAGCACGTAACGCGCTGGCGCGAGCGGTCTTCTTCAATCGATTGGGCGAGATCCGGGATCGCAGTTTCGAGCAGCAACGTTACCGAGCCAGTGGATTGAATCTGGTGACAGCGGCGGTCGTGCTCTGGAATACCATGTATCTGGAGCGGATCACGACTCACCTCCGTGACAAGGGCGAGTCCGTGGACGAAGAACTTCTACAGTATCTGTCGCCGCTAGGCTGGGACCATATCAATCTGACCGGCGATTATGTCTGGCAGCAGAATCGCGGGATCGCACCGGGACAGTTTCGCCCGCTACGGGCGACAGGCAAACCTTAGCGTACGATTTTGTCCGAATTCCCTGTTCACCCCTCATAAGCAAGTTGATCATTGATAGGGCGTTCCCGCTGCGCATCTAGGTATTCCTGATGGTGGCGACGGTTCTGCTCTTCATATTCCGTGCCCATACGTGCATTTTTTTGCCTATATTCCATGCAACCTCCCATTCATTAGTTTTTTCACTTACCGACGTGTTGATGATCGACGCCAGCGCCACGGCTCGATGCATCATTTTTTGCTTGCCTCCGGCTTCAAGGCGATGGTCAGGCTGCTGAACTGCTCTTTTAGAGCCTCTATCTGCCCTTGCATATTTGCCGCTTTCTGACTGGCCTCTTTCGCCTCTTTATGAGCCGCGTTCGCCTCGGCTTCCTTGGCGGCAAGCATTTCCTTGCAGCGATTCAATTCTTCGACACTGCGGCGCTCAAGGTTCGCCAGTTGGCCAGCAAGGTCATTGCGTTCCTGTACAACCGGCTCTAACTGCTCAACACGCTCACGAAGCCTGTCATTTTCCAGCGTCAATGAGTCAGCCAACTCTACTGTCTCAGCAAGTCCTTGCGCAATGTCCTGTCTTTCGGCCTCGATGCGCTCACGCTCTGCCGTGAGTTGTTCTTGTGCTTTTGTAAGGGCAATAGCCCAAATGACATTACCAGCTTGGGTAAGCTGGTCGATCACTTCTGTCGGCGCTGGCTCAGGGCTTGGGGCAACTTCGGCTTTACGATTTTTCCATTCGCTCATGGCGTCTGAAATCGTAGTGTAGCTGCCACTTCCTAGCTTTTTTCGTACAGCAGCAAGGGTAGGGCGGATGCCCTCAGCATCGAGCGCATCTGCCACCTTCCAAATATCTGATTTTGTAATCGCCATGCTAGAAGCCTCTTTGTATTACGGTATGTATGTTGTATTATACATACTACAATACAACATACAATATCTTTTTTTGATCTGGCGACGTCTCGGACTATACTTTTTCAGTAGTAAGCTACTTTCGTGACTCCTGCGTCTCGGAAGCACAAAGCCCGGACGGTTGCCGCTGTTCGGGCTTTTCTTATTTTGTACTCCCCGCGGTTGAACTTTAATGCTACGCAGCTTAGATTGTGAAAAGTGAAGCAGACGATTTATAGCAAGGAGGGTGGGTTTTGAAAGGAATAACAGGCTTCAACAAAAGCAACACTTTGTTAAATAGAGTTCGAACAATTGTTTTTGGAGTATTAGCGCTTTCTCCACTTGCAGCGTCTGCCCAAACTGATGCTTCCATGAGTTTTGATATCGACATTAGTCTGTCAACTCAAGCCCTTACCACAATCAATGAAACCGGCGAAAACCTAACGATGCTTGTCACCTACTATGGTGACCCGTCACCGGCTGGTAAAAAATACGTAAACGATATTGGAACGGTAGAACTCGTCTCAAAAACGATTGAGCTAAACGTACCGGGGGAACCTATTCATGTCAGTGGCCACGATATAACGCAAAGCCGACTCGCATGGATTAACGACTCAGTAAAGGTCAACGTCAATCTCTATTCGTCTCGCAAAGCCAGCGACGACAATATTCTCGACTGCGACTTTATTGATGATGAACTAAAGAATGTGGTTAGCGCTTCCCCGGTGCCGATGCACTGCTCTCTTATTAGTGAGAACCGACAATCTAACGCTAAACCGTAGTGGACGACTGATAGACTATCCCACTATGTAAACGACTTTGGTGAAAAATTAATAACGACACGGAAAGCATATGTTTTCTAGCCTGATACGTTTTCTTTTGTTGGTCAGTTGCCTTGCTTGTGTTGCAAACACATCCGCTCAAATTGAGTCACCAGAAAGCGCGGAAGCGGCAACACTACAGCCTTCGACCGTTGGGGTGTACGTGCATCCGCCCTTTGTCATGAAAGGGGATGACGATCTTACCGGCATGGCGATTGACTTATGGGAAGAGATGGCCGCCCATCTCAACCTTGATAGTTCATATGTCGAGTTCGACAATGTTGGAGAGTTAATTCGCGCAACCGAATCAGGAGATATTGACGTTGCCCTTACCAACATGACGGTCACTAAGGATCGGGCACAGCGCATTGATTTTACTCACCCGTGGTTTGATGCTGGACAACGTATCATGGTCTCTACCGAGCAAGGTGCAAGTGCAGGCAGTCTTTTCAAAGGGTTAAGCGAGTCTGGTGTGGGCGGACAATATAATTGAGAAACGGACAAAATAGTTCAGAACTATGACACTAAAGATGAGAGTTTTATTTTTATAAAATTTAAGCCGTATGCTTGTCATTTATGAACTCAGAAGGTCGTTGCCCAAAAAAAGCTTTAAATGCTGCACTGTAAGCACTATGGCTGCTGTAGCCATAGTTCAGCGCAATTTCGGTGATAGGGAGCCCTTCGTTCAATGCTTCTACTGAGTACAGTAAACGAGCTTGTTGTCGCCATTTACCAAAAGAAATCCCCGTTAATTGTACAAACTGTCGTTCAAAGGTTTTGGTGGATATATGTAGCTCATTAGCCCATTGCCCCATCGGGCGCGAGTCGAAAGGGTGATGTATAAGGTATTCACAAATATTGTGATAGCGGGCGTCTTGGGGCCAAGGTAAAAGCAAATTTAACGAGTTATGGCGTTTCAACTCTTCTAATAACAAACCTACTAATAAATTAGCGTGTTTGTCTTTTTCGTAATCAATGGGTAGCAAAGTAGAGGCGAGAATGAGCTCTTTGAGTAAAGGGGTAACGTTGATGACGTAACTTTTATTTGGTAGAGCTGTTGAGGTCGTGTTTGTTTTAATTAACAAACTTCGCACTTTGCAGTGACTGCGCATGACAACAGTATGTTCTTGTTTTGCGGGTAGCCAGACGGCGCGGTTTGTGGGGACAAGCCAACGTCCTTTCTGGGTCTCAATCAGCAAGGTACCAGAAATAGCATATAACAATTGTGCGCTATGAATCGACCAGACTTTTATAGACAGTTCGTAGCCTCAGAAAAGTATTGCTGTTCGTAGTTTACCGGTGATAGGTTGGCCGCATGACTATGACGGCGGACAGGGTTGTAAAACATTTCGATATAGTCAAAGATATCCTGTCGTGCGTGCTCTCTGGTTTTGTATATATTACGTTTAATTCGTTCACGTTTGAGTAATTGGAAGAAGCTTTCTGCGACAGCATTATCATGGCAGTTTCCTCGGCGGCTCATACTCGGCTGCAGATTATGATTGGCCAGGAATGCGCCGTATTCGTAGCTGGTAAATTGACTACCCTGATCTGAGTGGACAATGACGGGTTGCTTGGGTTTACGACGCCATACTGCGGCGAGCAATGCCTGCAGAACTAAATCTTTATTCATTCGTGAATCCATCGACCAGCCCACTACCTGGCGCGAGAATAAGTCCACCACAACAGCCAGATAGAGCCAACCTTCATGGGTACGGATATAGGTAATATCGGTCACCCAGACTCGGTTCGGCGCTGCGACATCGAATTGCCTGTCCAGAATGTTAGCCACTACATTATGGGCAGCGCCACCATAAGACCCGGGTCGACGACGACCATACCCAACCTGAGCACGCCATCCGCAGCTACGCATCAAGCGCGCTACGCGATGACGGCTGCAGGTCTCGCCCAATGCCAGTAAATCCAAATGCACCTTGCTGTAGCCATAAACCCGGCCACTCTCAAGCCAGGAGGGCTTCATCAGAGCCAGCAATCGCTGGTCTTCATGATGGCGTGTGCTATAGGCATTGCGTCTCCAGGCGTAATATCCACTAGGATGAACGCCTAGCACCTGACACAGTCTGCGCACCGGGTATTGAGTCGAATATTGTTCTACAAACGCGTACTTTAGCCGGACTCCTTGGCAAAATACGCGGCGGCCTTTTTTAGGATATCTCGCTCTTGGGTCAATCGTTTGACCTCAGCACGTAGACGCCTGAGCTCGATCGCCTCAGTGCCAGCCTGCTTACCTGACTGCGCAGACTTACCGTATCGCTTGATCCAGGCATACAGGCTGTGGCTCGACACGCCCAGTCGTTGCGACACTTCAGCCACCGGTCGGTGGTGTTCTGTAATTTGCTTTATCGCTTCGAGTTTGAATTCTTCCGTAAATCGGACCTTGCTCATAATAATCTCCATCTGTGAGTATTATGAGGCTTAAAAGTGTCTAGTAAACCCTGGCCGATTCACAGCAATCGTGGCATCAATCTCATAACGGCTACCAGGTCCTAATGCTTGAGAGGTTGCTGTGCTACTTAATGGTCGTACATCTTTTTTATATACCCCTGCTTTAACTCTGGACTTTAAGCGCTGAGCTTTAGGATATTCGCGATCATAAAAATAACGAAACTGGCGTAGCGTTGGATAATCCTCTTGAGGAATACGAGGAAAATACTGAGCAAATAGGTCTACAAATCGCCTATAAGCAACGGTAGTTTTTGTGCCTTTTTGATTGAGTAGGTGCTTTTCTATGGTCAGCCTAAAAAGCCGTTCAATCTCGGGGGTAACCTTGACCCCCTCACCCTCACCATATTCTCTAGCTCGGCCAGCTTTTACTGTGCCTGTCGCTGAGCGACTTTCTCCTGGTGCGCCGCTGTTTTTGTAATCGGGAATTAATGCATTAGGCGTTTGACCACGCTGCCAGTAACGGCGTAACAACTTATAAACTGTAGCCTTAGTAACCTTATACTCTTGGACCACATGCTCAACGAGTTCGCTCCTGATTTTAGGGTCGAAACGATCCTTACTATTAATAATAGGAAGAATTTTTCGATAATCCTCCTCGCGCTTCTGGAAGCTGACAGAATCTACAGACGGCTCTTCTAAATCAAGATGTACATAAGGATCATCAGTTCTGACTAAGCGGCCCTCATCTAAATACTGCATTAGCAACAACTCAGCCCTAGCTTGTGGAACTCCTTTATCAGCGCTTATTTGCATCCAGATAACTTGGCCATCCTCTATAGCCAAAATGCGATACGGATCATTATCAAATAGCACAACCTCATTAATTTGCCACATAGCGTAGCTCCTCCATATTCACTACTTGGCTAATACAGAGATCTGCACACTTATTTGCCCTGAAAGACTTATAAATATTGAACTTAATAAAACCATTTGCGGTTAAGGCTCGTATCTCACTCAATGTTTTTCCTAGCTCCAAATCATAAGCAATATCAACCTGCTTACAGACATTGATAATGTTTTTATCTCCTTTTTCTTGCAGGATATGGGCCAATGGGGATAGTTGTGCTAAAAGCTCCGCAGAAACTTCTTCTGTTTTCACTGAATAAAGCCATTCAATATTTTCTTTTACTACGGGATTTATTTCTTTATCAGTAAAAATGAACCAAGGAATTTGCTTTTGCTGCCAATAGCGACGCTCTAGTTCTAGTTTTTCTAAGGTACGCTCGTCTTGTAAGACTGCTGCAGGTTTGACTTGAATAGCAAACTGCTCAAAAGGACCATCTTTGCAGTCCACTAAAAAATCAGTAGACATAACCTGATCTACACCACGAATAGCAGGATGCTTAATACCACTATCTATTGCAATCTGCCTGGTATCACTAGGCAATAAGGGGAACTGCTCGCGTATATCTAGCACGCTGCTCTCCCACTCAAGACTGAGAAAAACAGCAAGTTCTAAATCAGAGAGCAAATGATGGACTCGTCCCGTTTTATGAGAATAAATACGGTGGGAACGACCTGAGGAAGGAACTTCTTGTACTGTTAGCCATGGAATATAGTCTTTACCATGCCCTTGGCCACGCCCCTCTTTAATACGACGGGCAATTTGTACTTCAGAAAATGAAGAGTTTGCTTTAGCCATAACAAAAGTCCAGTATGCTTTTTCACAGCATAACTGGACTGATTTCAGTTTACAACTATTTTGTCTAGTTTAAGACTTTATTGTCATAGTTTAGATCTATTTTGTTCAGTTTAAGACTTTATTGTCCGCCCACATATTTAACTATATAGTTATGTTGCTAATTAAGAACATAACTATATAGTTACTTTGTTATTCATTAAAATAGTTATATTACTAGATGATTATTTAATTATATAATTGAATTACCGTATAGTTATTCAACTAAACTACTATATAGAGCGACTATGATAATTTCATTCCTTAATCAAAAGGGTGGCGTTGGTAAAACCACTCTAAGCATAAATGCAGCCTATGCATTAGCTGACCAAGGGCACAAGGTCATTCTGGCCGACAGTGACCCACAACGCAGCTCGATGGCTTGGGCTAGCGTCAGAAATAACGCTAATAAACCTTTATCTTTCAATGTGATCGGTATTGACTCAGGAAGCATGCGCGAAACCTTGACTCGGATGAAGCAACAAGATGGGTACGACTTCATCGTAATTGATGGCGCACCCCGAATGACCGACTTGGCAAGGGCAGCAATCATCATTAGTGATCTAGTCGTTATGCCAATGCAAGCGTCGGGCTTTGATCTATGGGCGACCGATGAACTTAAGTCGATGATTGAAGAAGCAAAAATTTATAAACCGGAAATCATCCATGCCGTGTTGCTAAACCGTGTTGTTCCAAATACGAATTTGGCAAAAGATGTTCTGGCCGATATGCAAGAAAATGGCTGGACCTTTTTCGATACGGTAATTGGCCAGCGACAAAACTTTGCAAATGCTGCCACACAAGGGCTTACTGTTTTTGAAGTGGCAAACAGTAAATCCGCTCAGGATGAAATCCTGTTTATGATCGATGAAATTTTAAAATTGAAGGATTAATAATGGGTATCCCAAAACCAGAAACGATACGTAAACCGAACTTACAGACATCAATTGATAAAGCAGCACAAGAATGGATTGACCAAGGAAGGGAAGAGAAAAAACCGGCAGCGACCACCAAAGCACGCCAAACCACTACTATTATTCTTGATGCTGATCTACATACCAATATTAAAGTTTATTGCGCACAGCAAAAGGGGATGAAATTCAATAATTTCGTTGAGGAAGCATTACAAGCATATTTAAAATTAAAACAGTAGATAACTCGCAATCAATTATATAACTATATAACTAATTAATTAAATATAGCAGGATAATCATGCGTCTAATTTCAATAGGGCTTCTCGCCACAATAAGCCTCAACTGTTATGCTTGGTCGGCAACATCCGATGACAAATGGCGTTCTGGATGGGGGCAGGGAGTCTCAGAACTCCAAGTTACACAAGGCTCCGGCAACAGTATTGATGTTATATGTGCTTCCCCACTCGACTTTCCGGGTGGGAGCAAAATTAGCTTTACTGTAGCCGGTAATTCGCTCAAAAACGGTGAAATCCTAACCATATTTGATAATGAAAAACCAGAAACCTTTCAAACCAACGAACAGAGTGTCATTGAGTCTGCTAGTAGAGTAGGGGCTCAAAATTTTAGATACTTGTTAGATAAATTTAAAAAACATAGCAAAGTATATGTACGTTACCCGGATGGTAAAGAAGCAACATTCACATTGAAAGGAGCTTCAAAGGCTATTGGCGACGATTGCGAAGCGGCCTTCGATCACCGTTAATTTGCAGTGAAGTGAATTAATACAGGATCTCAAAGTCAAATGCTCCTGGTGTCTCGTACGGATGGAGTAGACTTTCCGCTTGACCAGGAGTACCAGTAAGCCAAGTATCGTACTCATGCGCAGGCAGAACTAATGGGGACCGATCATGCAACGATTTAATTGGGGAATTCTGGCCAGGCTCGACGGTGAGCATTGAAAAAAAACTGGTGACTTCGCCAGTCTCTTTGTCTATCGTATCCTCATAGATCCCTGCAGCACCAAAAGTAGGGCGCATAGGCATGAAGATCCGGATTTTAGTTTTAATTCCGTTGTTGATTTCCGGAATTTCTGGCCATTCAAACCAGGCATTTAAAGGAATAACACAACGTCTTTCAGCAAAAGCGTGTTTGAAACTCCTGGTTTTCGTTATTGACTCAGACACAGCATTGAAAAGGATTTTCTTTGTTAGCTTTCCCGTCTTACCGGGCCAATGCCGAATAAAACCCCAGTGCCTGAATTCAACTTCGTAGGAATTTGGGTTTGTTTCCACGATTACCGGCGCTTTATTAGTAGGGCTTATGTTTAGATCAGGCTGAAAATTCGGCCACTGGACAAAATTAAACTCTTCGCCAAAGGATTTTGAAAATTCGTATCGTCCGCACATAGAACAATTCCCATACAGTCGGTAGAAAATATGAAGTTTCTAAGATCTTACATAAAAAATTACTCAGCAGAAGTATTATTTATGTACTCAAAATTTGCACAATCAGTTTGTAAATTTATATCGCCTACAGATAATGCAAGAGTCAAAACACTGGCATCATCTTTTAGCGTAGTTATGTCCTCACCAAGAAGAACGTGGTCAACCCAAAACCCATCCGTCGCCATGCACCACATTTCATAATTATCTAATTCAAACTGGCTTACCGCTGGTTCATCAAAATGACGAATCCTTAGACATTTGGTTAGACTATTACGCTCTATAGACTGCGCATGCTTAATAGTAAACTCTTCGCCAAATGCATTGGCCGCAGAATGAACTGGTGTCAACCAAAGCACATCCCCATTCCTATTAACACCGCCAACGCGGCAATCACCACAGTTCAGAGTCCAGCCAACCCCAGCTTTCTTATCTAGCACGAGTATTGCATATGCAGCTTTCTCATGAATATAGCCTTTATTTCTAAGCATACAATGGGCATTGAATATCCCCATTCGGATATGAGCAGGAGAAAGATTACCTTGCTTTTTCACAAGATTTATTAAGTGATTTTTCCAGTCGCTACTAAATTCAATCCCATTTAAACCGTGATCTGTAGCGTCAACTAAAATAGCAAATACTACATCGTGGTTTAAATAAACACTACACGAGTCTCGATTTTCGTGTTTATTACTCCCTTTTTTACTAAGCCATGAATTAAGAGTGAATTGTAAGCGCCCGCCCAATACCGTCTGGAGATCTCACTGAGATTCGCGCAAACTACGTGTCCACCTATTAAATGAAATGGACATGCAACGTTAATGAGCACTTCTCTTTCTGTCGTTCCGGCTGGCCGGGCCCCGCGGCGGCGTTATCCGCTTGAATACAAACGCCAGGTGGTACAGGAGTCCTTGAGCCCGGGCGCGTCAATCGCTGGCGTGGCACTGGCCCACGGAATCAACGCCAATATGTTGCATAACTGGCGCTGGCAATATCGACGTGGCGATTTCGGCGCGCTTTCATCGATGCCGACGTTTGTGCCGGTACACGTGGCGCCCGATAGCGCCTTGTCCACTATAAAGCCCAACTTACCGGCTAGGCGCATTGACGGACAAGCCGATGCCCGGTCCAGCGAAATTGAGCTCGTATTTAACGCCGCGTGCGTTGTCATCCGCGGCGCGGCGGATCCGGCGACATTACGGTGCGTCATCGACGCGTTACGTCCATGATCGGGCTGCCCGCGGGAACGCGGGTTTGGCTGGCGGCCGGGGCGACGGACATGCGTCGCGGCTTTGATGGGCTGGCGGCAACGGTTCAAGCCACGCTGCACGAAGATCCCTTTAGCGGTCATGTGTTTGTCTTCCGGGGCCGTAAGGGCGATCGGCTCAAGGTGCTCTGGTGGAGTGGTGATGGCATGTGTTTGCTCGCCAAGCGTCTTGAACATGGCCACTTCGTGTGGCCCAGTGCCGAATCGGGCTGCGTGCATTTAACGTCGGCGCAGCTCTCGATGCTGCTTGAAGGCATTGATTGGCGACGGCCTGTGCGCACGCATAAACCGACACAGGCTTGATCGCTGCAAAAAAGGCTAAGAGTGGCGTATTTATTAGCATTCAGGCGCTTTATTCATTAGGAGAAACGGTCGTTATTGGGTAAAATAACGCCATGTTAAATCGCGTCCAACTTCCCGATACTATCGATGCCTTAAAGGCGTTGTTGTCGGCCAAGTCAGCCCAGATCGCCGCCTTCGAGCAAGAACGCGAGGTCTGGCATCTGGAGCGCGATGCACTGCGTGCCCAAAAGCACGATGACAAACATGAGATCGCCCGTCTGTCGCTGTTACTCGATAAGCTGCGACGCATGCTGTTTGGCCAGAAGTCTGAAAAGCTCGTACACCAGATCGACCAATTACAGCTCGAACTGGAAGAACTGCACATCAATCAGGGCGAGCGCGCCCAGAAAGTCGAAATGGCACAGGCGCCTGCCTCACGTCCTGCACCGCAACGCCGGGCGCTGCCCGAACACCTGCCTCGCGATATTGAAGAACACCTTCCTGACGAGGCTGTCTGTCCTGATTGCGGCGGCGCGTGGGCTCGCCTGGGCGAAGACGTCAGCGAGGTGCTCGAACACATTCCGGCAAGCTTTAGAATTGTTCGTCACGTGCGACCGCGTCTGGCCTGTCGCTGTTGCGATCGCATGGCCCAAGCCCCTGCGCCCAGCCGTCCGATTGCACGCAGCTTCGCCGGCCCCGGGTTGCTTAGCCACGTGATGGTCAGTAAATACCTGGACCACCAACCCCTGTACCGTCAGTGCCAGATCTATGAACGCGAAAACGTGAGCCTGAGCGAAAGCACCATGGGGGATTGGGTCGGTGGCGTGCACGAATTGCTGCGTCCCTTGCTGGATGCGTTGCGTCGCCACGTCTTTGCGGCCGATAAGCTGCACACGGACGACACGCCAATCAAGGTTCTGGCGCCCGGCACCGGCAAGACACGCGAGGCGCGCCTGTGGGTGTATGCCCGCGATGATCGGCCCAGTGGCGAGTCCACCGCACCGGCCATGTGGATGCGTTATTCGCCGGATCGGCGTGGCATCCATCCGCAAACGCACCTGCAGCACTATCGCGGTATCTTGCAAGCGGATGCGTTTGCCGGGTACAACAAGGTTTACGCATCGGGTCGCGTCATAGAAGCGGGTTGCTGGGCGCATGCCCGGCGTAAGTTCTACGACATTCACGTGAAAGACGCCACCTTCATCACGACCCACGTGCTGGAGAGAATTGCCGAACTTTACCAGATTGAAGCGGGTATCCGGGGCAGTCCCCCCACCGCGCGGCACGCCGCCCGACAAGAGCACGCCAAACCCATCGTCACCGCGCTCTACGCGTGGTTGCGCGACCAGTTGCCCAGCGTCTCACGCAAATCAAAAACGGCCGATGCGATCGGTTATGCCCTGAATCAATGGCAGGCTCTGGCGCGCTACGTGGATGATGGCCGCATTGAGATTGACAATAATGCCGCCGAGCGGGCGCTGCGCGGCGTAGCTTTAGGCAGAAAGAACTATCTCTTCCTGGGTTCGGATACCGGTGGCGAGCGCGCGGCCACCATGTACAGCTTGCTTGGCAGCGCAAAGTTAAACGACATCAATCCCCAGGCGTACCTGCGTCATGTGTTGACGGTGATTGCCGATCATCCGGTGAACCGCATTGATGAGCTGTTGCCGTGGAATGTGGCCAAGCACTCGCTGTCACTTGATAGGGCTGCATAAATGGTCAGTAAGGTCCTCGCGTTGCAAGGGCAAGCGCTCGTGTTGCGTATCGAATTGGGCTACGTTCAGCCGACAATCCATCGCACCATCGTGGTGCCTAGCCGCATTACCTTGCCCAAGCTGCACATCACCATCCAGAACGCCATGGGCTGGCTCGGCGGCCATCTGCATGAGTTCATCATCAACCATGTGCACTATGGCGTGCCTGACCCTGATTACCCCGAGACCGATCTACAAAGCCAAAACCGGGTCCGCCTGGACAAGGCGCTGGGCTTAAGTGGCCAGTTCGAATACCTCTACGACTATGGGGATTACTGGCTCCATCAAATCCAAGTGCTCGAAGTGATGCCCTTCGAAGGTCCACTGGACTCTCCCTGGTGTTTGGATGGGGCCAATGCGTGTCCGCCTGAGGACGTGGGCGGGGAGCCGGGCTATATGGACTTCCTGCAAGCCATGGCTGACTCTGATCACCCCGACCATTCTGATCTGAAGCAATGGTATGGCGACCCCTTTGATCCGGCCGCCTTCGACCTGCAAGAGGTCAATGAACGGCTGATGCAGATCCGGCTTTAAAGCAAGACGGTACTCACCGGACCGTTACAGTGAATTCATATTGAAACTTCATTAGATACCTAGCTTAATGATATTGTCGATACGTTCGTAAATTAGATCTTTACGGCCCCGATCGCTTAGGCTCGCACTATCAATCGCATGAGACATTGATGGAAGTTCCAATAAAAGCTTAAACTCATCGGCTATATATTTTCTCAAGTCAGTTGAACTTGCGGCTATCTCATCTATCAATGATTCTCGTCCGTCTATAAGATTGAGAACATCTTCGATATCTTGACTGATTAACGGGTCTCTATTTCCACGTCCTTTGAATGCCTCTAGCTTAGTACCGATGAAGTAGGGTGGAGTGACCAGACGTATACTTGTCCCATCAAGGTCATAGATCTGGGATGTTTCCTGTGCTTCTTTATACCAACGATTTGAAAACCCGAGTATCTCCTCATCATCTGGCATAAAGTCAACACGCAGTTCGCCTAGCCACATGGCGCACGTAGGGGCATTTTCAATCATTTTTACTTCAAAACCATGTTTTCTCAGTCTGGCTTGAAACTTGAACCATTCAGCTTTGCCACCCATTAAATATAAAATTAGATCAACATCATCTGTAGAGCGAATCTGTTCAATTGAAAACTCATCAGTAATAAACAGTCCGGTAGTACACCCACCAACAAAAACTACTTCGTTGAGCAATTCTGTGCCAAGTGCATTAGCGACACATTGAATCATTCTCTTTTGTGTATTAAATTCAGACATTTTAAATATCTAACATATTACGAAGAAGCTCAGAAGAAATAGCGCGTTCTCGTGCAAGTCCAATCCGAATTGAATCGGTTAAAGCTAAGAATTTATATAGATTTACATCTTGTTTTACCGCTATTGGTACTGACTCATGAATAGGTTCCAATGTCATTCCTTTAGTATTTCCTCTGGCATCAGGCCATACCAAAGGGGTTTCACCTGCCGAACTAATGCTGCCTTTTAATGCTGGTGCTGCCCACGCTGTTGCGATACCTCGTGTTAGCGCTCCGCGCTTAGCTGGAAATACATATTTCAATCCATAAATTACAAACTCACCAAGTGCAGTAGCATTAATACGCGGTATTTCAGTGAGTCGTTGAGGTTCCGCTAAGCCGACGTCATAACATCTCGCTAGAGAAAGTGCTACTTGCGATTTACTGATACCTGTCATTCTTGCTAGGGAGCGAACTTTGTATTTATCACTTATAGATTCTGGCAAACCAGGAGATCTCGCTAAAGAACGCGCTACTTGAGCTTTACTAATAGGAGTCATTTTTGCTAGGGAGCGAACTTTGTATATATCACTTTTAGATTCTGGCAAACCAGGCAGTGTGTGCTGACTTAAATCGAATGCCATATCATCATCTGGATAATAGGGATCTTCTATTTCCCAATCTTGCCAATTGCTTTCGTCGACATAATCATTGCCTCGTTCACTTATTTCTAAGCTGGCTAATTTAAACAGTAATAAAATGTCTTGACCTTTCATAATTATTCCAAACCTATCGTCCTGCGTCCTAGGACTTAGGACAATGATTATACATACAAACTCAATTGTCAACCTTTTTCCAGTTTATGGGAAAATTAAACAACTTTAAGCAACTGCCATTTGAGTGTGCTCAAACGCCATAACCCGTAGAACGCGTAATTTCAGTAAAAAGCATGATTTATATGTCACTGACATAGATTGAAGATCTATATTCCATTTTCTCCAAGACGTAGTAGTTAATAACTATAATTATTAACTATACGATTATTGTGCGAATTATCGGCTTATCGTAGAATAGAGCACAGGTAACCAACTATGCGCCCCGGATTTGTGGACGGGCACAAAGTGTAAGAATAGTTGGGGAAAAATCAGACGGAAGGAGATTCAGTGGGCAAAACCGTACACATAATACCGGGTGAATCAGCGGCGAGTTCGTTCCGGCACGCGCTTGCGCTGGCCGGCCGAGACGATGAATATATTGTGTTTATTGATGATCTCAGTGGGGGCCCCATCGCGTCGGACGATCCTTCTGTCCGAATCAATTGGTGGAATGAACAGTTTGACTGGCCAGAGGTTCAAGATAATATCCTGACCTTTTGGCAGAACATCGTGGCAAGTGAGGCTAAGATTGTCGTCTGGTTTGGCCAGTTCTCAGCGCGAGAGTGTGCATTTCGCCACGCGTTCGCCTGGCATTTTCGTGAGCGTCCCTATTATGTGGTCGATGTGACCGGCCAACGTGTGCCGTCTCATGCCGGTGAATTGACCGAGCCCTTGAAGGCTTTAGCCGTTGTACGGCCCGAGGGACTGGCGTCCTTGTTGGGAAGCGAACGGGCAGTTTCATCACAAGAAGAGCTGCACTATCGGAGCAATTGGACGCGACTTCTAACTGAAAATACCCCGTTTCGCATTGTCACGCCGGCGGGACTTGTTTCCGCGCCGCTGGACTACTTCGACCCCATGATCTTGGATCAAGCGGGCTCAGATTGGAAGCAAATGGCCTATGTGATTGCACATGTCCTGGGCGTCAGCCTCGCGCCGTACCGGCAGGTGTCGGATTTGACGTTACATCAACGGGCGCTCGCACTGGTCGATAGCGGTCAGTTACTGGCGAGGGGGTATCCGTTGAATATGAGAGCGTGTCATATAAAACGTGCGTAAGCGGATCGCATGGAGCGGGCAAAGAACACCACGATGACATGGCGACAATCTACCATTTCACAGCCGATGACAACGTTTTTATACTCAAACGAGTCAGTCTCACTGCCCGCGAGACGTGACACGGTAAGGAGCTGGCCATGGCCAACATCGCTTTTACCTCAACCTTGGACGAGGCAACACAAGCGTTTGACGAAAGACATACTCACTACTGGACTCATCCCGGGACCGGGCGCTACTACGCCGCGAGCCTGATCATCAATCTGTTTGGCCAATGGGAACTGAAGCAGGCCTGGGGCAGTCTATCGAGCCGACGGGGCCGACTGCGCTATGTGCCCTTGACCGGCCTGGCCGAGGGCCAAGCGCAATTGCAGAGGGTGGTTCAGCGGCGTCTTCAGCGCGGTTATGTGGCCGGTTAGGTGTCCTGGACTGTCAGGATAGTGCAGTATCGTTAAACAGCTAATTAACTGTATAACCATATAACCATATAACTAAATAATTAGTAACTCAGACCGTAGAAGGAAACCTGATTGATGGCCAGCGTCAAAGAGCTCTTACCCGTGCGCAAGATCGGCCTGCACCACATTGCGTTTTACCGGGCTTTTTTTGAAAACACCCTGAATCTGGCCGATATCGCCGATCAGTACCTGGAGACCGGCCGCAACCTGGTTGATGCGCGCCATACCCTGATCCTGGTCCAAGATGCCTTATTAGTGGTGGGGGCCCGCAAGAATAAGGAACCCGAACAGCTGGCCCTGTTAAAACTGCCGGCCAGCGTACGCAAAAGCGTCACTGAGACCCAAAAGATGCTCGATCGGCTGCGGGCGATTAAAAAGCAAGTCGCCGGTCAGGCGCACTCACTGGAGCCATCCGTGTCTGTGACACCGATCTCGTTTGAGGATTTTATTGCCGCGTTTGATCCGGACAATGTGCTGGGTCAGGAAGAGCAGTTGTCGTTTTATTATGCTGAAGTCGGTGGTAGTCTCACCTCGGCCACTGAGGAGGCGAAACGGGAAGACCGCGAACGCCTGGCCCTGGTGCCTGAGCCCGAAGACGACAACCTGTCTGAGGCTCAAAAAGCGCTGCAGGCGCTGCACGTGAAAAACCTCGAGCGACGCCTGGTCATTATCAATGAATTGGCGTTCGAATTGACCTCGACCCCAACACTGGATGATCCGGTGGCGGGGTGGTTTCATCCGAAGGTGGCCAATAAATTGATCCGGGCCCAGCTCGATACCCTTGGAAAGTTGGTGGATTTCGCGAACGAATATGGCTGGTGGTGGTTCAAGCATGTGAAGGGGCTGGGACAGGTGACGGCGGTCAAACTGACCACGTGGCTCAGCCAGAATGAGCACTTTTTAGAAAAGCAGATTTATCAGCATGTGCTCAAAAAAAGTAAAGACCTGCCGGGCGGTGTCCGACGGCGAAGCCCGAAGGTGGGCACACTGCTGATCCCACCGCAGACACCAGCGAACGATTCTAGCATGCTCGCCGAGGGCAGCCACCAAATTGAGCCATTAGAGGCGCTGCGACTGCCAGCACGGTTCAATGGCCAGCAAGGCAGTAATCGTGCGCCGCGACAAAATAACCGACTGAGTGCTCAGAATGACTATGAAGCGATTCATGAGTGGCTAGCGCTCTATAAGGCTCACACCTATCAGTCCTACCGAAAGGAAGCCGAGCGGCTCTTGTTGTGGAGTCTGTTCAATATGCAAAAACCGCTGTCGTCTCTCACCACGCGAGATCTGTCGCTATTTCGGGATTTTCTATGTAACCCTCAGCCCGCCAGCTTGTGGGTAGCTAAACGAAAATACCCGCGTACCCATGAAAAATGGCGGCCTTTTGTGAATGCCAATCGACCGCCTGATGAGCCGGCAGCACTGGCCGCCGATCCGAGTCAAGAGGTCGAACTAAAGGGATCGATGAGTCGAGAGAGTGTTGCACATACGCTGACGGTGCTGGGGGGCTTGTTTGAATTTTTAACGAGCCAGCAGTATCTGCTCTCCAATCCGTTTAAGGGGCTGCCGAAGTTGTCCTCGAATCGGAGCATGCGCGTTAATCACCGGATTAATCAACGACTGTGGCGACGGATTCAGGATGGGTTAGATCACGTGCCGGCAAGCGATACTGTGGCGTATCGGACCGTGTTTGCGATTCGGTTTTTTTATTTGACGGGGCTCAGATTGTCGGAGCTGTGTGCGGCAAAGATGGGGGATTTCCTGGTTCAGGAAAACGATGAAGGCAAGCTGGCCTGGTATTTGTCAGTCGAGGGAAAAGGGGAAAGGACAAGAGAGGTATACTTGGTGAAGCCGGCTCTGGATCTGTTGCAACAGTACTTAGCAACGCAGGGGCTGGATACTGACCCGAGATTGAGTGATGCCGATGCGCCGCTGATCGGGTATAAAAAGTGGGTGACTGATGAACAGAGTGGAGAAGGGCGGGTAGAAAGACTCCCTATTTACCATACGGTGATTTATGCGGATATAAAGCGGCTTTTAGGCGAACTGGCAGATGAGATTGAAATGGAAGCACCGTTTGATGCGCAAGCGTTGAAAGCCATCACGCCGCATTGGTTGCGGCATACGTTTGCCTCGATGCTAGTGAAAACCACGCCTTTGGCTCAGGTGCGCGATATGTTGGGGCATGCCAGTATCCACACCAGCAGTCTATATTTAGGGACTGAAAAAGAGGAAGGGGAGGAGGCAATGGAAAGGGCTTTTGAATGAATCTTCTTTACATATTCAATGCATATTGTTTAAATATTCCAAAAGACATTCTCAGACCTCTCAATCCTTTTCAAACCAGCAATTTATTAATCCGATGCAGTCTAGTCAACTCACACGGCATCACTACCTCGAGGACTACCTGCTGGTGTCCTAGGTTATATAGAGGAATATGGTGGGCAAAGAGGACATCTAATCACGAGCAAGAATAGAAAATGAATAAATGTGCTTTGAATGTGTAAATACCCCATTTATAACACAGTCATCTCGTAGAGAATTTATGCCGCATTTCGGTACTCTAACGGCGTCATGTCATTCAGTGAGTCGTGTGGTCGTTCAGTGTTATATAACTCAATCCAGTTTTCGGTTATTTGCTTTACCTCATTCAGGTTGTTGAAAATATATAAATCCAGTACATCATCACGATACGTTCGGTTAAATCGCTCAATGTATGCGTTCTGGTAAGGGCAACCAGGTTTGATGTAATCAATCATAATGCCATGCACTTTTGCCCAGCTGGTGAAGACTTCTGAGGTAAATTCACTGCCGTTATCAACGCGAATTTTCTCAGGGTAACCGTGCCATTCAGCCAGTTGGTCCAGATAACGTATTACACGCAACGATGGCATACTGGTCGCGATATCAATGCCGAGTATTTCACGGTTAAAATCATCAATAACATTGAATGTCCGAAACCGGACTTTGTTGTGCAAGCTGTCGCTCATAAAGTCCATTGACCAGCACTTACCCAGCGCACTAGGCGCAACCAAAGGCTCAGGGTTGCGGTTAGGCAAGCGTCGCTTTCCTTTGCGCCGTAGGTTCAGTTTTAACTCAGTATAAACACGATACACTCGTTTGTGGTTCCAGCGGTGGCCTAGCTTGCGAAGACGTTTGAAGCACTTAGGAAAACCCCAGCGATGATGTTTTTCAATCAACGCATTGAGTGCATCAATGATTGCAGTGTCATCGGTTAACTTAGGTTCGTAATAATAAGCGGTACGGCTGATGCCAACCGCATTACAGCAGGTTACAACGCTCGCGTTATACTGCACCTGTAGCTCACGTGCCCAAACTTTTCGTTCTGCCACAGGTGCTAAAGCTTTTTTATAATATCTTCTTGCATCTGCGATTTTAGGCTCAAATCCGCATACATTTGTTTGAGCCGACGGTTTTCTTCTTCAAGCTCTTTTAAACGGCGCACATCGGATGCTTCCATACCGCCGTATTTTTCGCGCCACTTATAAAACGTTGAATTGCCGATGCCATACTTACGGCAGAGGTCTTTGATCGGCATACCAACTTCAGCTTCTTTCAAAATCGCCACAATTTGGCTTTCAGTCTTTCGTTTGCTCATCGTCAAACTCCTTTCGTTTAGCTTAAAAGAAATTCTACGAGTAATCTGTATTATTTTACGGGGTAGTTACA
>NZ_NEXS01000016.1 GCF_002810445.1 Advenella sp. S44
TTTTATAGACAGTTCGTAGCCTCAGAAAAGTATTGCTGTTCGTAGTTTACCGGCGATAGGTTGGCCGCATGGCTATGACGGCGGACAGGGTTGTAAAACATTTCGATATAGTCAAAGATATCCTGTCGTGCGTGCTCTCTGGTTTTGTATATATTACGTTTAATTCGTTCACGTTTGAGTAATTGGAAGAAGCTTTCTGCGACAGCATTATCATGGCAGTTTCCGCGTCGACTCATACTCGGTTGTAGATTATGGTTGGCCAGGAACGCTGCGTATTCGTAGCTCGTAAATTGACTACCCTGATCTGAATGGACCATGATGGGTTGCTTGGGTTTGCGACGCCATACTGCGGCGAGCAGTGCCTGCAGAACTAAATCTTTGTTCATTCGTGAATCCATCGACCAGCCCACTACCTGGCGCGAGAATAAGTCCACCACAACAGCCAGATAGAGCCAACCTTCATGGGTACGGATATAGGTAATATCGGTCACCCAGACTCGGTTCGGCGCTGCGACATCGAATTGCCTGTCCAGAATGTTAGCCACTACATTATGGGCAGCGCCACCATAAGACCCGGGTCGACGACGACCATACCCAACCTGAGCACGCCATCCGCAGCTACGCATCAAGCGCGCTACGCGATGACGGCTGCAGGTCTCGCCCAATGCCAGTAAATCCAAATGCACCTTGCTGTAGCCATAAACCCGGCCACTCTCAAGCCAGGAGGGCTTCATCAGAGCCAGCAATCGCTGGTCTTCATGATGGCGTGTGCTATAGGCATTGCGTCTCCAGGCGTAATATCCACTAGGATGAACGCCTAGCACCTGACACAGTCTGCGCACCGGGTATTGAGTCGAATATTGTTCTACAAACGCGTACTTTAGCCGGACTCCTTGGCAAAATACGCGGCGGCCTTTTTTAGGATATCTCGCTCTTGGGTCAATCGTTTGACCTCAGCACGTAGACGCCTGAGCTCGATCGCCTCAGTGCCAGCCTGCTTACCTGACTGCGCAGACTTACCGTATCGCTTGATCCAGGCATACAGGCTGTGGCTCGACACGCCCAGTCGTTGCGACACTTCAGCCACCGGTCGGTGGTGTTCTGTAATTTGCTTTATCGCTTCGAGTTTGAATTCTTCCGTAAATCGGACCTTGCTCATAATAATCTCCATCTGTGAGTATTATGAGGCTTAAAAGTGTCTAGTAAACCCTGGCCGATTCACATCCCTATGAAGACTCCCAGGCTTTTGATTTTGAAATAGTATGGAAAAAAGAAAGCTATAGCACATTATTTTAATGTGTATTCAACTTATAATGAATATTCAAAATATATTCAATATAAGTTTATTTATAAAGCCCTCTACTTTGTAATTTATTCTTCGAATAGGTCTGAATGGGTGCCTGTTCTGTTTAATTGCAGCTCCTCACCCACTACGCGATATATCAAAAGCCAATCAGGTTCTATATGGGCATCGCGATATCCTGACCATTGACCTTTCAATGGATGGTCACGGTATTTTTCGGGCAACGGTTTTTCTTCAATCAACAATAGTAGCAAGGTACGCAGTTTATCTAGGTCTTTACCACGTTTTTCTGCTCGTTTCACGTCTCGCTTAAATTGTCCGGAGCGTACGGGTGTCAGCACTTTAGATCCCTAAATCTTTAAACAGATCTTCGGCATTGTCGAAACGTTTACCCTTCCCTGCTTCTAATTCCTTCATTGCTTTTCGTGTTGTGCGATTTGGTACTTGTACATCAAATGGCAAACGCCCTTCTTCTGCTACACGAAGGAAAGTCAGGCGGATTAAATCGGACGCACTTAACCCCATGCGTTCTAGTGTCGCTATGGCTTTGTCCTTCATGTCTGCGGGTATACGTGCGCGGACTACGGCATCAGCTCTCATGGCTTTGCTCCAATGATCAGTAAAAACGATATTGTAGCTCAATTGTAGCTACAATGCAATCCCCTGCTATGACTTAGCCACACTAAATGCACATTTAATGAATATTCAAAACATATTCATAATGGCATAAAATGTGTTGACCATTTTAATTACTTTAGATATTATTTACCCATTGAATGAATATTCAAACGAGGTGAAACCGTGATTGTTGCTATAGCAAATACAAAGGGTGGGGTTGGTAAAACGACTCTAGCAGTTCAGATTGCAATCGCTCGGGCGCGTGCTGGGCGAGACGTGTGGTTGATTGATGGCGATCGGCAAGGAACCGCAGCTGCGGCCATAGCCATAAGATCCGAAGGGGAAACTATACCTGGAATCGCCTGCGCGCAATATCCAGATGGTCCGCAGTTGAGGGCGCAAGTGCAGCAGCAGCGCAATAAATGGGACGACATTATTATCGATGTAGGGGGTAGGGATTCAACAGCCCTCCGTGCGGCACTTACCCTGGCCGATACCCTACTTGTCCCATTTGCGCCGCGATCATATGACGTTTGGGCGTTGGATGATATGGCCGCCCTGGTTGATGAGGCTAATAGTGTGAGGGACGGTCTTAGGGCTTTTGCTGTTCTGAACCTAGCTGATCCAGGTGAGCAATCGACCGATAATGCCGAGGCTGCCGCAGCAGTCGCGGAAGTCCCTCAATTTCAGTATTTATCAACTCCAATTCGCCGCCGTAAGGCTTTTAGCAATGCCTCCGGCGCAGGCTTGTCGGTATCCGAATTGAAACCCAAGGATGCAAAAGCAATAGCTGAAATTGATAAATTAATTGAATCTATTTTTAATGTGTAAAGAATATTCAAAGCAGTACAGGAGAATATAGTATGGCGATACATGCAAAACCCAAAAAACCCCTAAGTAAAGAAGCGGCTGCCGAAGCGTTTGTAACTGGTGCGCCTGATGCGACTGTAAAACCTGAAACATCTGTGGGCTATGATAAAGGAATCGTGAAGGGCCACAAGCGCCAAGTCAGTATTACTATTTCACCCGATTTGCTCCGTAAGATTGATGCAAAAGCTGAGGCGATGGGAACAGGGCGGTCGGCATTTATATCAATGGCCGTATTCAAAGCATTGCAGGAATAGTATTTATAATATATTTTGAATATTCATAGTATATTAATTAAAGGTGAATTATATGAGTAAAACTGATTTGCAGGAGGAGCAGATAAGCCTATATCCTGAGGCAGTTAATTCCTATGAGGCCACCGGAAAATCTGAGGAGATCCTAGATCATTTGCGCTCCTGGCATCGCACATTGTCGGATCAAATTGTGGACGCCAATCGTGAATTGGCCGGGCTGATCGCAAAGGGGAAAGGTAATACTGAAGAAGCAGAGATTATTAAGAAGCTCTTAGTCAAGGTCCAGGCTCGGCGCGTCGAGGTCGAAAAGAATATTGAAGAAGAAAAAAAAGAACTTGAATATTTTCGGTCGCTGCATAAGCAGAGTATGGTAGAGGTCGAAACGATTGATGAGCCTACTGAGCAAGGGTTGATCCGGGTAAGGCACCCAAATCGCGATTTTTTCCTGGCAGACATGTTTGATTATGCATTGAAAGATGATGGTGCAAGCATGGAAGCCCCGATTTTTACTTTATCCACGAAACCTGATCTAAGCATATGGGAATGGCGAAGCAAAGACGGAAATAAATATGTCAAAGTCACTCCCTCCGTACTTGGCCGGGCTACTCAGCACGATAAAGATGTACTGATATATGTCGTATCGCAAATGACTGAGGCTCTAAATAGGGGCCGTGAAGATGCTAAGAACCGAACAATACGGTTCACAGTACATGATTTCTTAGTTACAACTAATCGGCAAACCAGTGGTGAAGGTTACAAGCTCTTGCATCAAGCATTTGAACGCTTACGCGGTACTTCTGTTTCCACTGATATACGAACAGGCGGGACCCGAGTACGAGAAGGGTTTGGCATTATTGATCGCTGGAAAATCATCGAAAAATCACGCACTGATGAGCGAATGATAGCTGTGGAAGTGACGCTATCTGACTGGCTTTTCAATGCCGTTCAGGCATATGAAGTATTAACGATTCACCCGGATTATTTTCGCCTGCGCAAGCCAATGGCTCGGCGGTTATACGAGATTGCAAGGAAGCACTGTGGACGCCAATCTCAGTGGGTAATAAGTCTACGTCTATTGCAGGAAAAAACAGGTAGCAAATCTACATTGAAAGAGTTCAGAAGTGCCATTCGCGCAATTCAGGCGGATAACAGTCTGCCCGAATATAGTTTGTTTTTGGACGAAGCGAATGATCAGGTTATTTTCACTGCGCGAAATGCTGGCCAACTCTCGCAAAATCTCGTCAAAGATATGACAAAGATGCCTGTTTGATACGTCATTTCACCCACCGTTGTTTTTTTCCTTGTGGATAAGTTCTAAAATCCGTGTTTTCCTGTGGATTGGTTCGTCATTTCACCCACCTTTTCTGTGGATTCATTCGTCATTTCACCCACCGGCCATTCGTCATTTCACCCACCGGGTCTTTTGCTAGATCGCTGTTTTATAAACGGAAAACCCCAATATTTTTGACCGTAACGCGCGCGCGCGGTTTTAACTATTATTCTTTAACGAAAAAAAGCGCCTAACCCTCCGGTCGCTAAGCTCCCTTCGCCCTTTGCTACGCAAAGCCTTTCAATTCATGTCCCGCTAAAGCGGGAAATATGAACCCTCACCCCAACACTGAGCTAATCGCTAGACTATTCCAGGAAAACCGTAAGGCCCTGGCCGCGGGAACCGTGCCGGTTCCCCTGTCCTCCCTACGCTAACGCTTCGGTCGCGGCCTCGACCCCTTTTGTGGAAACCTACGGTTTCCCCCGCAAGCGGCACCCCTTTCCCTCCTGTTTTGCAGAACAGAGGGTAACAAAAGCGTCAAAATCGATAACAATGGGGTAAATCAAGGCATGGCGCGTTTTTTTTTGAAAACCTAATGCCTGAAGCCTGTCGCGGTGAAAAACCGCTTAAAACGGCTGTAATTCGGCGCGGGCTAACGGATAAGATAGCAATCGGGTGCCAGAGCCTGGCTCTAGGACCCTATATCTTTGATTCAGGCCCTGGCGATTGGCACTTCGTGCCAGTTCGTAGTATACCCCTGGCTTTTGCGCTCCTGGCGCATATACCAATGTTCGCGGTCGTGAAACCCGATACTTCCTGTTTTAACGGATCCTCGGCCATATCGAGCATTGATGCCGTCCAGGGCCACCATCAGCTGCGCCCGCTTATCATGCTCTGGTTCCACGGGAAACAGTTCGCCCTGGACGGTATCGGCAGGCGATATGTCCATCAGCATGACGCCCGCCTTTTTATATTTGAATCCTGGCCGCCAGATTGCTTCCAGCGCCTTTAGTGCATGTTTGGTAAACACCAGGTTGTCAGCGGACGGGTAGGGCGGGGTGACTAGGCGGCTATTGCCATACTGCTTGCCTTTGTCAAACGGGCTAGTGCGAATGAATATCTGCATACTGGCGGCCACCGAATTTTGCCCGCGCAGTTTGTTGCAGGCGATGGCAACAAACTCAGACAGGGCGCTTTGCAGTCCGGCCAGGTCGGTCATTGGCAAACCAAAGGAACGTGACGAGATTATCTGCTTTTTAGGGTCGGCCACTTCTTCCAGATCGATGCGCGAGATCCCGCGCAGCTCTTGCACGGTCTTACCCACCACAATGGAAAATTCGGCTCTGGCCACTTCGGGTTTCAAGCGGGCCAGGTCAAAAACCGTATAAATGCCCAGCTCGTTAAGCCTTTTGGCAATGCGCCTGCCGATGCCCCAGACTTCCCCAACTTCAATATTTTTCATCATGGCGGCCAGTTGGTACCGGTCCAGCTGCGTCAAATCACACACACCGGACCAGGCTGGCTGCTTTTTGGCAATATGGTTGGCCAACTTGGCCAGGGTCTTGGTGGCGCCGATGCCCACACAGGTGGGAATCCCTATCTCGCGCAGGACAGCGGCCCGGATTTTCTTGCTGTAGGTGGTTAAGTCTTCGGTAATGCCCGAAAAGTCAGCGAAACTCTCGTCAATACTATAAATTTCTTGGCGAGGCGAGAACCGGCCAATTATGCTCATCATGCGGTCGCTCATGTCACCGTATAGGGCAAAATTACTACTCAGCCCTATGAGTCCCTTTTCTTCCAGGTGCTTGATCTCAAACCAGGGCTGGCCCATTTTGACGCCCAGCGCCTTTGCTTCATCTGTGCGCGAAATGACACAACCGTCATTGTTGGAGAGCGAAATAAGCGCTTTGCCTTTAAGGGCTGGTCTAAACACGCGCTCGCATGAGCAATAGAAGCAATTGCCATCGATCAGCCCATAGGTCATATCATATCCTTGATAACGTGGGTGACAACGCCCCAGATCATCCATTCCTGGCCAGGAATCGGCACTATGTCAGGGTAGGTGAGGTTAGCGGCTTTAAGGCGTATAACGCCGTTTTTCTTGTGCAGACGTTTGACAGTCACATCCCCATCGATTTCGGCAATAACGATGCTGTTGTGCTTGGCTGTCAGGGATCGATCGACAATCAGATGGTCGCCGTCGTCAATGCCTGCCTCCTTCATCGAGTGGCCTTTGACGCACAGGTAAAAGGTGGAGGTAGGGTTCTTGACGAGGATCTCGCCAATGTCGATCCGGTTCACGGCCAGATCCTGGGCAGGGGACGGAAAGCCTGCCGGCGTCTTGCACATAATCAGCCCAACACTGGCCGAGGTTTCCACCAGGGGGATCAGGTCAAGGTAGGTTTTCATGGTGGATAATACTGTATATAAAAACAGTATTATCCACCAAAAAACAGATTGCAGAACTCCAATCTAGGCAACTTTTATGTATTTGCGTAATCGCGCAGTTGCTACAATTAATGATAAAGTGCAACAATTATTAATTTACTAAATTGTGAGAACATGATGCATCGGATAGTTGCGAGTCATTTAAATAGCTTTGTGACGGAACATGCACTTGAGGCTGACGAAAAATCAGTTCAATTCGAAAAGTTTGCAAATTACGTTGTCATGTCAAATCGAATTGCTTCGAGCGTTGAGTTGGATGACATAACCACTGAACAAAACGACGATGGCACTGACGGGATAGCAGTTATTATCAATGAAGACCACGTGATTTCGAAAGAGGATGCTGAAACAGTATTTTCGAACGAACGTCGTAATAATGATGTTGAAGTTGTATTTGTTCAAGCAAAAACTACCGATGGTTTTGATCTTGGAGATTTTTTAAAATTTAAAGAATCTGTGCTCAGATTTTTCAGCGAAGATCCTTATAGTACCAACAGCGAGCTACAGCAAGACGCCAGAGCCGCTTTTGACGTAGCAATTGCAAATGTACCAAAGATTCGGCATGGTAAGCCGAGCGTTGCAGCAGCATATGTCACAACTGGGAATTACGAAACACCAAAAGAACTTGAGACTGCACGTCTGAAAATGATTAATGAACTCAAAGAGTTAGGTTTTTTTCAAAATATAGACGTCCGTTTCATGGGACGAGACGAGTTAGTAAGTGCGTGGGTGGCTAGCTATAGTGCTATCGATGCTAGTTTGACAATGAATAGCAGTGCATCATTACCTGAAATTGCGGGTATTGACGAAGCATATCTTGTTGTTGTAAAGGCTAAAGATTATGTTGAGAAACTTCTTGTGAATGATGATGGCAGTATACGAGGACAACTTTTCGAGGAGAACGTACGCCATTTCCTTGGCGCTGAGAATCCCGTTAATAGTCAAATTGCAGAAACATTAAAAGACCAAGAAAGCAAAACTAGATTTCCAGTCCTTAATAATGGAGTGACAATAGTCAGTCCTGATGTACGCGTCCAGGGAACGATGTTGCATATTTCGAATTTTCAAATCGTGAATGGCTGCCAAACATCCCATGTCCTTTACGAAAATCGAGCAGAGTTAACTGACGAGGTCATGGTCACCCTAAAGGTTGTGGAAACGACCGATGAGGATGTATTCAGCGAGCTAGTAAGAGCAACGAATAGTCAATCAAAGATTGAGGAGTCGCAATTTCTATCCTTAAGCCCGATTTCGAAGAGAGTGGAAGCTTACTTTAATACATTTGACGGTCAAGATGGGCGACTTTATTTTGAAAGACGAGATCGACAATATGTTGGAAAGGGGATTTCGGCGATTCGAATTGTTTCGCTGCATAGCGCTGCAAAGTGCGTATGCGCTATGTTCCTTAAACGGCCTGATTTAGCATACCGGTACCCAAAACAGATGTACGACGGCTATGGAGAAACTATTTTCGATATAGGAAATAGAGAAATTATTTACTATGCAAGTGCGCTCACGCTGTATCGCTTTCATTTACTAACTTCAAATGGGACAATTCCCCAGAATATGCGCCGATTTAAATGGCATATTCTTCCACTTGCAGCAGCATTAGCGGCGGGTAAAAACATGCCAAGCGTGAAAGCAAAAAAGATGGATAGCTATGCACAAAAAATTATTAATAAATTCTCACTGCACAGTGCAGAAAGCACGGCCATTTTTACCCAAGCCGTTAGTATGGTCGCTGCGTTAGGGGCGGTCACAAATGATCGATTAAAAAGACAAAGTGTACTTGACGAGTTACTTTCACAGTTAGTTTGAGAAGTAAGATGCGCAGCTTCTAGTACCATCTGCACCGACCTGTCAGTCGCTTAACCATGTGGAGGTTGCCACCTGAGGCAATCAAACCAAGACCTTTCGCGTGCGAAAACACGGGACAACTTGCATTTACGCAAAGTCCCTATCCTGCATATAGTCCTTTAGTGGTGCTTTTGTGGTTAGTGGCTGGCGCGATACTGCATATGTTATGCGCATACTATGCGTATTTTATGGTCTATACGTGCGCTATATTGCATGTTGATTCATCACCAAATAGAAATATTGTGCATTTAAATGGATTTTGACGCATTAATGTCGAATATGATAGCATCAGATATGCTTTTTAATTTAAATATTGTGCATTAATGGGGTTTGGATTATGCATGTTGATGAATTTATCAAAATGAATGCTTCGGAGAGGTCGGCTAAACATTCACAGCTCACCCCTTTTCGAGATGCCATTATCAAGCTCAAAAATGAGGGGTTTACAGAACGAAAAATTCTTGAATTTTTGGCGCTGAATAACGTTGTTGTTAATCAATCGACGTTGCACCGGTATATGAGGAGGCAGGCAGATAGTCAGGAGCAAAAGAAAAAAGCCACTGAGACGGTCAGGCAACGACAAGCGGCACCAAATGGTGATGTACCGAATAAATCACCCAAGGCAGTTGACTCGACAAAACCTTCTTGGGTGCCCGACCATATCAATGTTGATGAACTATTGAGTAAGTCCTGATTTACTGTCTCGACTATGCGTTGCTCTCTTCTTCAAACCTAGGAATATTTGCGTTTTACGGCGATTAGAGCCTGTAGCCGCCGCTCGCTTCGATCACCTGCCCGGTAACCCACCGGCCTTCGTCCGAAGCCAGGAAAGCCACGACCGCAGCGATGTCCGTGGTTTCACCGAAGCGGCCGAATGCAGTATCCGGATGGTCTCGAACATCGGATTGGCTTCAATGGAAAATTCCGGTGTCCGGATCAACTTCATGGACTGCTCCTGAGATGAGGCACTCACGGTAAGAAAAGCAAGCAATAATAAAAACAGCAAGACAAACAGCTTTTTCAGCTTATCATATCGATCCGTTCACGATCCCTTCGGAACGCCAGCTTACTATGTCAATTTGAAATATAGCCTAACCTGACGTTAGGTGCCCAAACTGCGAATCACCGTGCTGGCGCATATACGCTGCCAAGAATTCCACACAAACCCGAACCTTAGCCGATGCATTTAACCTAGATGGATAAACCGCCCATATATTAGCTTGCTGGCGATACGAAGGAAGTACCCGTACGAGACTGCCCTGTTCAATTAGCGCTCCCACGTCCCACGTAGATCGGAGAATGATGCCTCGGCCATCAATTGCCCATTTGACTGACATTTCTCCGTTGTTAGTAGACAATGTTCCACGCACCTTGACCGAGTGTGCTCTCCGGCCGCGTTGCAAGCGCCACACGCCGAACGGATGGTCTCGCTCCTTGACTACGAGACAGTTATGCGTGCCGAGATCAACAAGACTGTTAGGAGTGCCGTGCGCTTCTAAATAGGCAGGCGATGCACAAAGCACGCGATAATTTTTTGCTAGCGGCCTCGCGATGAGATGAGGGGCAATCTCGTCTCCGACTCGAACATCAAGGTCGTAGCCTTCGGCAGCCACGTCGATTAGTCTGTCAAAGACCTCCAGATGCACCTGCACTGAAGCATGCTGTTCAGAAAAAGCAGATAGTGCAGGCGCGACAACGCGCCGCCCAAAGCCAAAGCTGCAGCAAACACGCAATAGGCCGCGCGGTTCGTTGCGAGTAACTCCAACTTCTTCTATCAGATGATCGATGTCATCCAGAATGCGCTGAGCCCAATGATAAATACGCTCACCTGTCTCGGTCGTAACCACTCGACGAGTCGTGCGGTTAAAAAGGGCCGTTCCTAGTGCCTGCTCTAGCATTCTGATACGTTTTGTGACGTAGGCCGCTGACATGCCCAAAGCTGCCGCTGCATGCGAAAAGCTGGAAGTACGCACAACGACACAAAAGACACGCAGATCGGCGGGTAATATATTATTCATAATTCGTGCATAGTGATTTCACATAATGCTTTATTGTATACATTTGCGCTATTCCCTACAATTAATTCGCATCTTTACTTCTACCGAGAATACTTATGTCCTACCCGTTTAAAATCGCCGCCATCGCGGGCGATGGAATTGGCAACGAAGTTTTGCCTGAGGGCCTTCGGGTCGTTGAAGCAGCCGCAATCCGTTTTGGGATGAAATTGGAGATTGTTAATTTTAACTGGGCTAATTGTGTGTATTACGAGCAGCATGGCCAAATGATGCCATCAGACTGGAAAACCCAGTTGCAAACCTTCGATGCCATTTTATTTGGCGCTGTCGGATGGCCCGACACTGTGCCTGATCATATTTCTCTATGGGGATCATTGCTCAAATTTCGGCGCGAATTTGACCAGTACATTAATTTGCGTCACGTGCGCCTATTTGACGGGGTACCTTGTCCACTTGCCGGCCGCCAAGCCGGTGACATCGACTTCTATATCGTGCGAGAAAATACCGAAGGCGAATACACCAATCTAGGTGGCTGCTTATTTCCCGATACAGATCGCGAAATTGTAATTCAAGAATCCGTGTTTACGCGCCACGGGACTGACCGGGTCCTGCGCTTCGCGTTTGAGCTTGCCCGAAGTCGCAAACGAAAACAGTTGACGGTTGCGACCAAAAGCAATGGTATCGCCGTGAGTATGCCATGGTGGGACGGCCGCGCCAACCAAATGTCGGCCAGTTATCCTGACATCACGGTTGAGAAGCAACACATCGATATATTGGCCGCACGTTTTGTCTTGCAACCGCAGCGTTTCAACGTGGTGGTGGCGTCGAATCTGTTTGGCGATATTTTGTCTGATCTCGGCCCTGCTTGCGCAGGGACAATTGGCATCGCACCGTCAGCAAACTTGAATCCTGAGCGCAAATTCCCCTCGCTGTTTGAGCCTGTCCATGGATCAGCTCCGGATATTTATGGGCAAGGTATTGCCAATCCGATCGCTATGATCTGGTCGGGCGCATTAATGTTGCAATTTTTAGGGAGTGAGGATGCGCATGCTGCAATTTTGCGTGCTATCGAAAATTGCTTGAAATCAGGTCCACGTACGCCGGATCTTGGGGGTAACGCGCAGACTGAAGATATCGGTCGCGCTATTGCAGACGAAGTTGCAGGATCCTGAAAAGGCTAAACGTAGTGGACATATTATAAACCAGGAGACAAATGATGAAAAAAAAACTGCTCACTCTAACTATCGTTGCAGAGTGCATTTTGCTACCAATTGCCCAAGCGGAGGACTACCCATCCAAACCAATTACATGGATCGTCCCCTTCGCTGCTGGTGGACCTACCGATTCACTTGCCAGAATGATGGCAGATCGAATCAGTCGCGAATTAGGTCAATCCATTGTCATTGAAAATACGCCTGGCGCGGGTGGAACGATCGGAGCAACACGGGCGGCGCGTGCAAAACCTGATGGATATACGATGCTCGTTGGCCATTTTGGATACATGGCTGCAGCACCTTCGCTCTACGCAAACCTGCGCTATGATCCTGTGAAAAATTTCAACGGAGTGTTCCGCTTTCCTGATACGCCAATGGTATTGCTCGTCAACGGCCAGAGCCCCTACAATTCCCTCCAGGATTTCCTAAGCTCTGCTCGTGCAGAACCCGGGCGCCTAAATGTCGCCCATGCAGGTGTTGGTTCAGCATCACACCTGACTGCAGCCTTGTTCGCTCAGAAGGCTGGAATTGACATTCAAGGAGTTCCTTATAGAGGTGGCGGTCAGGCACTAACTGACGTGATGGGCGGGCAAGCCGACGCTATATTTGACCAAGCCAATACGGTCATGGCATTAGTCGGCAGCGACAAAATCAGGCCACTGGCTCAGACATCCCCCACACGTAGTAAGCAATTTCCTGATCTTCCTACCGTAGCAGAGGCAGGCATTCCGGGGTTTGAAGCACAGACATGGTATGGGCTCTACGCTCCATCGGGTACTCCTCAGTCCGCGATACGCCGCTCCTTTAAAGCTTACCAAAACGCGCTCGCTGACCCAGCTTTTCAAGAATCTTTGTTTAAGCAAGGCCTACAATCACTGCCCGACCAAGAATATCCAGGAGAAGCGCTTGAAAAGCACACTCGGTCAGAAATTGAAAAATGGAACAGCGTTATTCGTAAAGCTGGTATACAACCTCAGTCATGAGGGGGAAAGACTATGAGTATTGCGGCAGAAACCGTTAATGCTAATGGGGGTAGTCACCAAAAGTTCCTGTTGCAATCGTTCCCGTTGTTTTCTGGTGCCTGCATTTCTCCACTGACAGTTGCTTATACAACTTATGGTAAACCAAATGCGGACCGCAACAATTTTGTGTTGGTTTTACCTGGCACGAGTAACACACGCCATGGCGCCTTGCTACATATCGGCCCGGGGCGGGCGTTTGATACAGGTCGCTTCTGTGTCGTATCGATAGACGCAATTGGGGGGGGGGACTCTACCCAGCCTGGTGATGGGCTAGGTGTAGATTTCCCCCCCTATTCAGTCGCTGACATGGTGCTAGCCCAGCATGCGCTGGCACTACATCTGACCAAAGGTTCTCCCCTGGCTGCAGTTGCCGGCGCGTCAATGGGGGCATTTCAGGCGTTAGAGTGGGTAGTGCGTTTCCCTCACTTGGTATCAGCGGCAGTGTTGCTGGTACCTGCTGCACGGGCTGGCCAACTTTTCAAGGAAACAGTCAGACAGATGCGCCGTATAATTGAGTTAGACCCAGCTTGGCAAAGCGGTAACTATCGCAGTAATCCCATCGCTGGATTGCGAGCTGCGGGCCATCACTATTTCCCTTGGACTGTGACAGATGCTTATCTCGAGTCAGTTACCCCTGAGACGCTGGCCGAAGATACTCAAGCAGTTGCCGACAATTTCGCCCTATGGGATGCATGGTCGCTTATACGTCGGTACGAAGCGTCGAGTCAGTTCGACATATCTGCGGGCCGGGGGAGCCTTGATAATGTGTTAGCCAATATACGAGCACGGCTGTTAATCATGCCCTGCCACCAAGACAGGCTCTTGGGCGTGGACAGCGCTAAAATGATACATCGTTTAGCACCTAAATCAGACTACGTGGAGATTGACTCCCTCCGCGGTCATCTAGCCTGGCGACCTATTGCAGAATCTAAAGAAACCAGACTTATTTGGCGTACGGTTTCACAATGGCTTTGATGATCTATCGAAAAGTAACGAGACGGAAAAAGTGTATGCACCAGACTTAAGGTGATCGCTTGCGAGTACGCTGATCCCCAGATTGGGACGGACGGAAATGGAACCGGGGCAGCAAGGAGAACACAACGGGTCGATCATGCATCCACTGAACCAACAAATACCGTGATGTTGCCACGTAGCGATGTTGGGTTCGATCGGCTCAGTCTGTGGAATGTGGCCGAGGTCGCGGGAAAGCGCAAAGATGAGCGACTATCATCGTTAAAGCATACTCTGAAAGGTGAAAAAGAGCACCAGGCACAGATGGAAGATGTTGCTAAGCAGTGGAAGCAGGAGTATCGGTTTGCGTTTTGGTGGCACAGCAAGGGGCTGCGTCAGGACATTGATGCGGCAAATTGACATCCTGGAACGACAAGAGCAAAAACAGCGAGAACAGCAACGCGAACACTGTGCAGGAACACAGTTGAGAGATCCGATTGAGACTAGTTCAGCCATGGCCACGTCCTATATCCTTGGCGTGGCAAATAGTACCCAAAACACTCAGTGGTGCCCAAAGGACCCGCTAGATGTACAAGCCATTTCCGGCGGAATACACGCCGATAAGGCATTTGAATACTCTTTAATGGCGTTGTTAATGTTAGCCACTGGCATGCCAAATCAGATGACAAATCAACGAGCACATCATTGGCAACGATCTTTAACCCCCCTGGCATCTACAAAGCGTGTTTTGGTAGTGGGTTATGGCAATCTAGGTCGTGCAGTAATTCGCGCAGCGAAAGTTTTAGGCATGCAAGTGTCCGCCATTAACAAGCGTGGTGCATCCGCGTCTGCAGTAGATCGATTGGTAGGTCCGTCCCAGATGGATGCAGAATTAAAAGACTGCGACATCCTAGTTCTGGCATGCCCATTAACGGACGAAACTAGACATCTAATTGGGGAGCGTCAATTTGCGCTATTGCCACGTGGCGCTGGATTGATCAATATAGCCCGTGGTCCTATCGTTGATAGTGTGTCGCTCATAAAATTTCTGAAAGCCGGACACTTGGGTGGTGCCATATTAGATGTTTTCGATATAGAGCCTTTAACTGAAAGCTCGGAACTTTGGGATGCCCCAAACTTGGTTTTGACTCCTCACACTTCATGCGACCTGCCCTCTGGCTATGTGGAGCGTTCTCTAGGCATTCTTCTGCGTAATTTAGAACGACTGGAGAACGGCGAAAGAACATTTGAAAATCAAGTGTCGGTCACGCTAGGCTATTGATAATTATGAAGCTTAAGAATCTGGTGTCTTTACCGTAGTGTGCCATTTCGTTATATTCTATGAAAATGCCTTTTCCATTGCCTTCTCACCTTCTTCTTTTTCCGTGCCTAAATAAAGACTTGTGGTGTTAATGCTAGCGTGCCCCAACATATCGCGAATCTGTGCAAGAGGAGTTGTTTTAACTAATATGGACGCAAATGTATGCCGCAACCAATGTGGAGAAATGCCCCTTAATGCATGAGCTTCAAATGGAGCTTCCTCTTCTATCTCGGTGCCTAATTCGGCTAGGAATCGCTTGATATCCGCATAAATCACCGTATGGAAAATAGGGGATCTCTCGATCAGGCCCTCTCCATCGGAGCCTCCGCATCCCCCTTTTGAATATCCGATCAGTGGCGTCTCGCCATCATTCAATCTAGGATCCAGCGCCAATCCCAGTATTGCCAAGTACTGTTGCAGCAGCTCCAAAGCTGGTTTAACCAAATACACTTTTCTGCTGCGCCCTCCTTTTCCCTCAACGACTAGATACCAAGCCAGATTACCTTCATCATTTTCTTGAACCTGGAAATCTCTCAGACGCAGCGCGCACAGTTCCGATAACCGTAGTCCCGTCAAATAAAAAAACCGAATCGCAAACACAGTCCTATAGGCCACCGTATCGGCTGCCGGAACCTGATCGATCCGATCTTGAATCAGTCGCCATAGTCGCTGATTAATCCGATGATTAACGCGCATACTCCGATTCGAGGACAACTTCGGCAGTCCTTTAAACGGGTTGGACAACAAATAGCGCTGGCTCGTCAGAAACTCAAACAATCCCCCCAGCACCGTCAGCGTATGAGCAATACTCTCCCGACTCATCGATCCTTTTAGTTCTACCTCCTGGCCAGGGTCGGCCGAAATGGCAGCCGGCTCATCGGGTGGTGGATTCGGATTGACAAAGGGCCGCCATTTTTCATGGGTGCGCGGATATTTGCGCCGAGCCACCCACAGGCTAGCCGGTTGAGGATTGCACAAAAAATCACGAAACAGCGCCAAGTCTGCGGTCGTCAGTGAGGATAGTGGTTTTTGCATATTAAACAAACTCCACAATAGGAGTCGTTCGGCTTCCTTACGGTAGGACTGATAGGTGTGGGTTTTATAGAGCGCTAGCCATTCATGAATCGCCTCATAATCATTTTGAGCGGCCAAGCGATTGTTTGGTGGCGGCGCACGATTCGTGCCCTGCCGACCATCCAGCCGCTCCGGCAAGCGCAGCGACTCCAGCGGTTCAATCTGGCGACTGCCTTCGACCCAGACCAAATGATCGGTCGAGTCGCCCTGCTCCGCTGGCGGCAATACGGGAGAATGGACCCGTGTTATAACTCCGCCTGGCAAGTCCTTGCTCTTTTTGAGCACATGCTGATAGATCTGTTTTTCTAAGAAATGCTCGTTTTGACTCAACCAGGTGGTCAATTTGACGGCAGTCACCTGCCCTAGCCCTTTGACATGCTTAAACCACCACCAACCATACTCGTTCGCAAAGTCCACCAGCTTGCCGAGCGTATCGAGTTGGGCCCTGATCAATTTATCGGCCACTTTCGGATGAAACCACCCCGCCACCGGATCACCCAGGGTCGGGTCTGAGGTCAACTCGCCCGCCAGTTCATTGATCATCACCAGGCGTCGTTCGAGGTTTTTCACGTGCAGCGCCTGCAGCGCTTTTTGCGCGTCAGACAGCGGTTGGTCATCTGGTTCAGACACCAGTGCCTGGCGATCGCGGTCTTCCCTTTCGGTTTCTTGGCTGGCTGACGTTAAGTTTCCCCCGACTTCGGCATAATAAAACGACAACTGCTCTTCCTGCCCGAGGATATTATCCGGGTCAAACGAGGCAATAAAGTCATCAAATGAGATTGGCGCTGCGGCCTTGGCCGGATCCAGTGAATGCGCCTGATCGGCGATTTGCTTCTTTATCCCCCGTAGCCGATCGAGCATTTTTTGGGTTTCGGTGACGCTTTTGCGCACACTGGCCGGCAGTTTTAATCGGGCCAGCTGTTCAGGGGCCTTGCCTTTGCGAGCGCCGATGACCAGCAGTGCGTCCTGCACCAGGATCAGCGTATGGCGTGCATCGACCAGGTTACGGCCCGTCTCCAGATACTGATCAGCAATATCGGCCAGGTTGAGGGTGTTTTCAAAAAAGGCCCTGTAAAACGCAATGTGGTGCAGGCCGATCTTGCGCACTGGCAGCAGTTCTTTGACGCTGGCCATCAGCGTTCCTGAACGATAAAGAATAGTGTTTGAATATTCATTAAATGTTCATTCTGTATCATTTCGGCGCATAGCCGCGCTGCTGACGCCGCTGGCACACGATCTGTAATTGGGCCTGACCTTGCGCTAAAGAGGCCAAGGGCACATAGCGTCGTCGACCCCGTCGGCTCGATAGGCTACCCCACGCTTGTTCCAGCTCCCACTGGCCAAACAAATTTATCAGCAGACGTGCTGCATAGTAACGGCCAGTCTCGGCGTTGACCCAATAGTGCGGTGCTAGCTCATGAGATAACGTCGTTGGTACGGTGCTTACCTCGCCGGGCACTGATTCTTGATGTTTAGCCAACGGAAATGCATTCGAGGGATGGTGCTGCGTGTTCATGATCGGCTCCTATTAGGCGCAATAACAGGACTAATTTTCATCCGGGTAAAAATAAACTAACACCCTGCCCTATTGCACTTAAAACAGATAATTCATACAATAATGACATAGTTAATAATTAATATTATTAACGAGTACATTATTGTATGCGTTTTAGGATTCTAGTAAAATAAGGACAACACATAGCCAGTGGATTGGCTCGTTCGCCACCTCGGCGCGAGAGGCCTCGGCGTTGAACGCGCCAATGCCTGGTCAAGAGATGGACAATGCCCTCCTGCAGGGTACAATCAGTAAAGTCGCCATTCACTCGAAGGAAAGGCCTATGAATAGCCCCAAAACTCTGGACCCTCGCGTCTCTGAATTCGATACCCAGGAGCAGGCCGACAGCTATGATCGTTGGTTTCGCGCGAAAGTGCAGGAAGCCATTGACAGTAAAAAACCGCGACTCCCTCATGATGAAGTCGTTAAGAGAATGGGTGAACGGCTGGCAAAATTGCGACAACGTAAAAGCGCCTGATGCTGCCTATTGTCTGGTCTGACGAGGCCGACCTAGACCTCGATGAAATCATCGCATACGTAGGCCAATTTAATGCCGATGCCGCGACTCGCTTGTGGCACTTCATCGTCCAAAGCGTAGAAGGCGTGCCCGATCATCCGTATATGTACCGGCAAAGCGAGCGCATTCCCGGTTGCCGTGAAATTGTTGCCCATCCCAATTACATTGTTGTTTATCGAGTCGAAATAGATCGGATTGAGGTACTACGCGTGATGCATTCGCGCCAGCCCTATCCCTAATTTCTTTGAAGGTATGGGAGGTGTACTTTGTGTCCTCAGGGGGAACACTCACTCAGCCGCAGAACGGGAAACAGATCAGGTGCGGCGCAGGACTTGTATTGCGCGGATCTAAACGAAGATATCTCTGTGGACGATCTACTAGCCGGTTGCAGCCATCAGACACGTCACCGCGCCAAGGCGGCGAAGACAATGAGCTCTCGCGTTGATCAACGAGAAATGCCATTGAGATCGCAGACGGATGCCCATGAAAGACCGTGTGATCAGAAAGGAGTCCCGATGAAGCATGCTGAAAAAAGGGTTGTTAATCAAACCCAGTCTCTTGCTCCCTGTGTGGGCGGCCTCTGTCTTGACGTCGTCGACGAGCTGGCACCCATGCGCTGGGTGAACCCGATCACCCAACGCTACTACTCCGCCCGCCTGGTGCTGAACTTATTTGGCCAGTGGGAACTGCAGCAAGTTTGGGGTAGTCTGACCAGCCGGCGCGGTCGCCTACGCTATGTGCCGTTAGCTGGGTTGAATGAGGGCCGCCAGCAGCTGACAACCTTGGCGCGGCTGCGCCGGCTGCGCGGTTACATTGAACAGCCTCTCTCATCGAGTTTCAGCGGTACATAACATGGTATGAATTCATTATCGGTTCATCCAATGGTTTTTTAAAAATATCATGGCCAGTGTTAAAGAACTCCTGCCGGTGCGTAAGATCGGTCTGCATCACCTGGCCTTTTATCGGGCTTTTTTTGAAAACATCCTGAATCTGGCCGATATCGCCGACCAGTATCTGGAGACGGGGCGTAATCTGGTGGATGCCCGCCACACACTGATCCTGGTGCAGGATGCGCTCTTGGTGATGGGTGCGCGCCAAGGCACGGCGCCCGAGCAGCTGGCCCTACTTAAATTGCCGTCCAACGTTCGAAAAAGTGTCACCGAAACGCAAAAAATGCTCGATCGCCTGCGTGCAGTGCGACGGGCGACGCAAGCCCCACCAAGCCCCTTGGCTCAAGACGGCGCTCAACCGTCTGCGGCGGCGATCAGCTTTGAGGACTTTGTGGCCACCTTTGACCCGGATCATATCCTGGGCCAAGAGGAGCAGCTGGCGTTTTATTATGCCGAAGTCGGCGGCCATCTGCCCTCGGCCACGGCAGAGGCGCAGCGCGAAGATCGCGATCGCTTGGCCCTCGTCCCCGAGCCTGAGGAAGAAAACCTGAGCGACGCGCAAAAAGCGCTGCAGGCGTTACACGTTAAAAAACTAGGACGGCGCTTGGCATTGATCAATGCGCTCGCTGGCGGATTGACCTCGACGCCCACCTTAGCAGATCCGGTCGCAGGGTGGTTTCATCCGAAGGTGGCCGGTAAATTGATCCGCGCTGAGCTCGATACCCTGGGAAAACTGCTGGATTTTGCGAACGAGTACGGCTGGTGGTGGTTCAAACACGTTAAGGGGCTGGGGCAGGTTACCGCCGTCAAATTAACCACTTGGTTGAGCCAAAATGAGCATTTTTTAGAAAAACAGGTCTATCAACATCTTCTGAAAAAGGCCAAAGAGGTGCCTGGCGGCATCAAGCGGCCCAGTCAACTCCCGGGCACGTTATCAACTGAACCGCTGACACCAGCGAGTGATGCTAACACGCTCGTGGCTTTGGAGGCGGGCAGCCGGCAAATCGAACCGCTAGAATCGTTGAGATTCCCTCCCAATCTGAATGGCCAACAGGGTACGAATCGGGCCCCGCAGCAGGATAATCGTCTTGCCGCCCAGAACGATTATCAGGCCGTTTATGAATGGTTATCCCTGTACAAATCGCATACCTATCAGTCCTACCGCAAGGAAGCCGAGCGCCTGCTACTGTGGTGTCTGTTCACCATGCAAAAACCACTCTCATCGCTAACCACCGCAGATCTGGCGTTGTTTCGAGACTTTTTATTTTATCCCCAGCCGGCCAGCGTCTGGGTGGCCAGGCGTAAATATCCAAGAACGCATGAGAAATGGCGACCCTTTGTCAATCCGAATCCGCCGCCCGATGAGCCGGCTGCCATCACAGCCGATCCAAGTCAGGAAGTGGTCTTAAAAGGCTCGATGAGCCGCCAGAGTATTGCGCATGCATTGACTGTCCTAGGCGGCCTGTTCGAATATTTGACGAGTCAGCAGTATTTGCTGTCCAACCCCGTTAAAGGCCTGCCCAGCCTGGCCTCCCAACGCGGCCTGCGTGTCAATCACCGGATCCATCAGCGGCTGTGGCAGCGCATACAGGATGCCTTAGAGCGGGTGCCGGTGGGCGAGACGGTTGCCTACCGGACAGTCTTTGCGATTCGGTTTTTCTATTTAACCGGATTGCGCCTGTCGGAACTTTGCGCGCTCAAACTAGGAGACATCCACGTTCAAGAGAATGATGTGGGCGAGATGGCGTGGTACCTAAACGTCGTCGGAAAAGGGGGACGCACGCGACAAGTCTATCTGGTCAAACCGGCACTCGCGGCGCTGCAGACGTATCTGGCCGTACTTGGCTTATCAGGCGACCCGCGCCTGAATGATCCAGACATACCACTGGTTTCGTATCAAAAGTGGGAAGCAGCGGCCGACGAGATCGAGGAGGGTGCCGGGCAGTGGGGCAGATGCGGGGTGTTTCATACCGTGGTGTATGCCGATATCAAACGGTTTTTAGGCAGATTGGCCGATGAAATAGAAGCGGAGGCGCCGTTTGATGCGCAGACATTGAGAGCCATCAGTCCGCATTGGCTACGTCACACGTTTGCGTCCATGCTGGTCAAAACCACCCCACTGGCGCAAGTCAGGGATATGCTGGGGCACGCCAGCATCCACACCACCAGCCTTTACCTGGGCACCGAGAAAGCAGAAGGGGAGAAAGGAATGGAGCAGGCTTTTAGTGCAATTTCCGAGCTCGCTTAGGCTATGGGTAAAATGTATATCTGCCTCTTAAAATCCGCCGCCACTAGGCGGGTCCTGCACCTTGTTAAACGTTAAAGCCAATAAAACTGACCCTTGGCTCTTGATATGTGCTCAGAGCGAGGTTTATTAATGCCAGAATTCTACCTTCTCCTCCCGCCTTAGAGCGTAACCAGTACGATTTTGTATAGTAGAATCAATTCGATTTACTTGAAAATTCCGCCTCGAGTGCTGGGCAGAGGCCAGAATGGATGTTGAAATTTTAAAAAAGGCGACCTTGGATTCAACCGGTCATTGATCTGCATTCACGTAAAGTCGTTGGCTAGTCCATGAAGCCAACATTGGGCAGAGAACTGGCCATTGATGCTTTATGGATGGCAGTGCTTCGTCGCAAACCCGTAAAACCGGTGATCGTACACTCTGACCAGAACTCACAATACGGCAGCGTTGACTGGAAACGCTTCTGTGACGCTCACCAATTACAGCCCAGCATGAGCCGAAGAGGCAATTGCTGGGATAATGCGGTCGCAGAATCCTTTTTTAGCAGTCTGAAAAAAGAGCGGATACGAAAACGCGTCTATAAGACCCGAGATATGGCTCGCGCTGACATATTCGATTATATTGAAGTCTTCTACAACCGTAATCGCCGCCATACCCCATCTTGGCGGCATCAGTCCCGAGGCCTTCGAGAAGGATGCGGCGTGAGGTTGGCTAGTGTCTTAAATCTCTGGGCAGTCCAACTTCTATTCAACCTAAAACCTTATCTTGGGTAATCAGAAATCTATTCTGTGATGGAAATGTGTTTTGGCAAGACTAACATTTTGCGGATTCCATTACTCATTCACAACCTGTAAGGTAGACGCCTGGTGCGTTTTCAGAAACAGGATTAGGACGCTTACAATTTTCTATGCGCACTGAGTCTCGAGCGAACAGATCCAATGTGGGAAAAAGTATAGCCGTACTAGCCATAGAAAATGTCTTGTGTTCTGAGACACTCCAAATTGGTTTCCACTAGGACTTAAGACGTCGGATCAAGACATGAGAATTTTGAGCGAACAGGATGTGTTACGGATATCGATCTCAGTCACGTTCAGCATTGCGCTGTTAGGGGTTGTTTTTGGGCTAATTTCGGGGTCTCATTCAATTATCTTTGAAGGCATCTATTCGATGATTGATGCGGTCATCACCTCTGTTGCCTTACTGGTAACAAATCTAATTACCAACTCGACTGTTTTGGATAAGCCAAAGCGCAAATTGGAAGAACGCTTCACAATGGGATTTTGGCATTTAGAGCCTATTGTGCTTGGGCTCAATGGTGTACTTCTTTTGGGCGCTAGCGTTTATGCTTTGATCAACGCAATGGGGAGTTTTTTAACGGGTGGTCGCGATTTAGTATTTACTCACGCTATCGTTTACACGGCGATAACTGCGTTGATTTGTTTTTGTATGGTCTTGATCGAACGCCACTTAAACAAACGCATCAGTTCTGAATTCCTCGAGTTAGATGCCAAAGCTTGGCTCATGTCCGGGCTAATCTCCACAGCACTCCTGGTCGCTTTTGGCAGTGGTAGTCTAATCCGGGGAACCAAATTGCAATGGGTTTCACCCTACATTGACCCAGCAGCCTTGGCATTGGTTTGTTTTATTATAATTCCATTGCCCTTGGCCACTATTAAACGGGCCCTAGCAGATATCTTGCTGATTACGCCTGCAGCGCTAAAAGCCCATGTGGACTCAGTCGCTACAGAAACGGCGGAGCGATACTGCTTCACAGCATTTCGCTCGTATGTTGCCCGAGTAGGGAGAGGAACGCAAATTGAGTTGTATTTTGTCATTCCACGAGGCCGGCCCCCGAAGAGACTGGAAGAGTGGGACGAATTGCGAGATGAAATTGGACAGGCGATAGGCAACGACACACCGAATCGCTGGCTAACGATAGTATTTACCACTGATTCTGAGTGGGCTGAATAATGCTTCTATTATTTTAGAACTTTAGTCAAACTAGTCCGTTGCTAAAGTAGGATACAGGCGCTTTAACGGAGTAGTTGGGGGGTATGAAAAATATATCTTTATGCACATTCTTAAAATGTGCTGTACGTGGCTTGGTATCTTTCCTGGTATTCACTCTAGGTGAAAGAGGACAAAAATGTGGCACCAGAAATTAAACCAAATTGCGCGCAATAGGAAAATTGAGCGTGAGTTTTTGATGACTTTTTGATTTAACACAAACGTGGTAGTGTCATAATTTGATATAGTTAATCGCAAATCCTCTTGCTCACCTGCTGAGTCAGAGCCTGTTTTCTGATGGGAGCCCACCAATGTCTGCGCTAAAAATAGCAATGCCTTTTGAGTTGTTTGAAAATTTCATTGTCAGCTATGAAGTCATCGATATTCGAAAAACTGACTTTACTGATGTAGCGGCAGCAGTGACGACGACTAAGGATATAAAAAAAATAGTCGATAAGATTGCTGATACCGGATTTAATATACCGATCTTCTTGGCACTTTATTCTGACGAGTTAATTCCGGATGGAGTGCTTCCAAAATTAACAGGCGTATTTCAATTAGGTGCTGGCAATCGCCATTACTATGGAAAACAATTAGCGGCAAGTGCCGATAATTATATTGAGAATCTGTACCCGCCATTTTTCAAGGAACTACATAGCTACGTCAGTAGAGGCTATGTAGAGTTTGATTGTCCTGGCCATCAAGGTGGGCAATTCTTCACTCAGCATCCTTTAGGTAGGCAGTTCTTTAACTTCTATGGGGAGACGCTTTTTCGGTCAGATTTGTGTAACGCCGATGTCAAATTGGGGGATCTTCTCATCCACGAGGGAGCTGCAGCAGAAGCTCAGAAAAATGCGGCAAGAATATATAACGCAGATAAAACCTACTTTGTCTTGAACGGAACGTCCACTTCTAACAAAGTCGTGACTAGTGCGTTATTAGCCAAAGACGATATCGTTCTGTTTGATAGGAATAATCACAAATCGGTCCATTTGGGAGCTTTGGTTCTATCTGGCGCGCTACCAATATATATGGAAACAGCCAGAAATAACTATGGATTCATTGGCGGAATTGATGCGCATTGTTTCAATGAAACATATATAAGAGAAGCGATCAGAGAAGTGTGTCCAGAGCGCGCCGATCTAGAGCGTCCGATTCGGCTCGCCGTTATTCAACTGGGTACGTACGATGGCACGATCTACAATGCCAGGCAAGTCATCGACAAAATTGGGCATCTTTGCGATTACATTTTATTTGACTCTGCATGGGTGGGATATGAACAGTTTATTCCAATGATGGAAGATAGTTCGCCACTTCTACTGAGCTTAACTGAAAAGGATCCTGGCATTTTTGTCACGCAATCAGTTCACAAGCAGCAAGCGGGGTTTTCGCAAACATCTCAAATACATAAAAAAGACAAACATATCAAAGGTCAACATAGATATTGTTCCCACAAACGGTTAAACAATGCCTATATGATGCATGCGTCCACCAGTCCGTTCTACCCTTTGTTTGCCGCGTTGGATGTGAACGCTCAAATGCATAAAGGGGTTGCGGGTAAACGACTATGGCGAGAGTGCGTAAAAAACGGAGTGGAAGCGAGAAAACTCTTGCTAAACTCGTGCAAATATATCAAGCCGTTCGTCCCAGATTTTGTCGATGGTAAACGCTGGCAAGATTACCCCACTGAAATGATTATTGATGATCTACGATTTTTCAAGTTCAAACCAGGCGAGAATTGGCATGCTTTTGAAGGTTATACAGATAACCAATATTTTATAGACCCGTGCAAATTACTATTGACAACGCCAGGGATTAATCAGGACACAGGCGAATATGCATCGTTCGGGGTGCCAGCAAGTATTTTGGCACACTACTTGAGAGAAAATGGGGTAATCCCGGAAAAAGCAGACTTGAATTCTATTTTGTTTCTATTGACGCCTTCTGAAAGCTTGGGTAAATTGCAGCACTTGATTGCACATATAGCACGCTTTGAAAAGGTATTAGAGGACCGACTTCCCATACGTGAGGTGTTGCCGACTCTATATAAAAATCACGAAAAGCATTATTTTGGAAAAAATATTCACGATTTGTGCCAGTCGATGCATGATTTCTATAAATTCAATGATATGAAAACGCTGCAAAAACAGATGTTTCGTAAAGATCATTTTCCTGAACAGGTAGTTACGCCATGGGAAGCAAATCAAGAACTGGTGCACAATAAAGTTGAGCTGGTTTCTTTATCTGACATTAAAGGCCGCATAGCGGCAGAGGGAGCGCTTCCGTACCCACCGGGGGTCTTATGCGTGGTTCCAGGTGAAAAGTGGCAAGGACCTGCGTTAAAGTACTTTCGAGCTCTTGAGTCGGGCCTTAATCTATTACCTGGTTTTGAACCAGAGCTGCAAGGCGTTTATATTCAAAAAGATGTAGAGGGAGTAAAAAAAGCTTATGGCTACGTATTAAAAGGATAGATGCACTGCTTTCTTTATTATCCGAGTTTTGGTACACAAAATATGATGTCAGTCCCTGATTCCACTCAATAGGCTTGCAATGAAACAATCGAACCATAAGATGGGTGTAGTTCAATTAACTATACTGACGGTAGTAAATATGATGGGGTCAGGCATTGTGTTGCTACCCACGAAATTGGCACAAATCGGAACGATCTCCATTTTCTCGTGGTTAATTACTGCGAGCGGCTCGGTGGCGCTTGCCTATGCGTTTGCAAAATGTGGACGATTTAGCAAAAATACGGGCGGTATGGGTGGATATGCTGAGTATTCTTTTGGCAAGTCAGGAAACTTCATGGCCAATTATACCTACGCTGTTTCACTCGTCATTGCAAATGTTGCCATTGCGATTACTGCAGTAGGCTACTTTTCGACGTTTATGGGCTGGCAGCTAGGGCCATTTGATGCCGCATTTTTAGCCATCATTTTTATCTGGTTAACGACCATCCCCAATTTTTGGGGAGCCCGAATAACGGGGCGGGTGGGTAGCGTGACGGTCTGGGGCGTCATTTTACCGGTATTAGGGATCTCATTGATTGGCTGGTTTTGGTTCGATCCAGATATTTATACTGCCTCCTGGAACCCACATAACGAACCATTTGGGCAAGCAATCTCAGCTTCTATTGCCATAACACTTTGGGCTTTCCTCGGATTAGAGTCGGCATGCGCGAATACGGATGCAGTGGAAAACCCGGAAAAAAATGTGCCAATTGCTGTTCTTTTCGGAACGCTGCTCACAGCGGTTCTCTATATCCTGTCGACAAATGTGGTCGCAGGTATTATTCCGAATGCCGATTTAGCAAATTCTAATGCGCCTTTTGGTTTAGTGTTCAGCTACTTATTTAGTCCAGTCATCGGTCAGGTTATTAATGCCCTTACCGTTATCGCATGCCTGGGTTCGTTATTAGGTTGGCAATTCACTGTCGCTCAGGTATTCAAAGCGGGAGCGGATGAAGGTTATTATGTGCCTCTTTTTGGCAAAGTGACTTCGCGCAACGCGCCGGTAATCGGTATGGTGGTATTGGCCATAGCACAGACAATGCTTTCTCTCATGACTGTAAGTCCAGATTTAAGCACCCAGTTTAATTCCATCGTGAATTTGGCGGTCGTCACCAATCTGGTGCCTTACATCTTATCGATGTCCGCAATAATCGTACTGTTGAAATCTGCGCAAGTTCCACAAAAGCAAGTCTTGTTCGTCGCAGCAATTGCATTCATAGGAAATATTTACAGTTTTTATGCTCTTTACAGCTCAGGCCAAGAGGCTATGTTCTGGGGTGGATTGGTCACATTTGCCGGCTGGGTGTTGTACGGTAAGATCGTTTCAACAAAGTATGACCTGCGGCAACCGTACTAAGGTCTTCAGAGCCCAATCCTTCTCTGGTTCAGTTCTTTTAAGTCCTTTGGCCATTTGGAGCACAAAGGCGACCTTGCTCTCGCTGCAAGGTTAGGATGGCAATTTTGTCTCGTAGATGTATTGGGCGCTTGCTGATTCGTAGTGAAATATCCGTGGTATGGAGCAGGAATTGAAGATGGAAATTTTTTGACAATATTCAGTCGCAACAAGCGTTCTGATCTAGCGTTTTAATTAACTGCGGAGAGTTTTATGTATTTCAATTCCTTAGATTATCCTATTGTCATTATTGATAGTGACTATGATTCGCCTCGTATTGGAGGGATTCTTATCCGTGCTTTGGCCGACGAGCTACGAAGTAATAACCACCGTGTATTATGCGGACTAAATCTTGACGATGCAAAAGCAGGCGCGCGTACTTACGTTGCGGCCTCGGCAGTATTAATTTCAATCGATGGCAGCGAAGAATCGGAGGGAGAGTTTCAGCGGTTAAATGCCTTTTTGCATAAACAAAGCGAACGACGTGCTAATTTGCCGGTCTTCCTTTTCGGAGACCGACGCACCATAGAAAAAGTTCCAACCAAATTGATCAAGTATATTCACGGTTTTATCTATTTATTTGAAGATACGAAAAGCTTCATTGCTCGTCAAGTGATGCGTGCGGCTGAAGAGTACATGCAGCGTTTACTACCCCCATTCTTTAAAGCATTAGTGCATCATGCGGCAGAATCTAATTATTCTTGGCACACTCCAGGTCACGGCGGAGGGGTGGCATTTACTAAATCTCCCGTTGGACGCGCGTTCCACCAATTCTACGGTGAAAATACGCTTCGCAGTGACTTATCTGTCTCAGTGCCAGAGCTGGGTTCTTTGTTAGACCATACTGGTCCGGTCAGCGAGGCGGAGCGGGAAGCAGCCATCAATTTCGGGGCTGATCATACCTTTTTCGTTACCAACGGGACTTCGACAGCCAATAAGATCGTATGGCACGGTTCTGTTGCTCGGGGAGATGTGGTTTTCGTTGACCGCAACTGCCACAAATCTTTATTACATGCGTTAATCATGACGGGCGCAGTACCGGTATATTTTACACCCAGTCGTAATGCGCACGGGATCATAGGTCCAATCAGTTTAGAACAATTCACTCCTGAAGAACTTCAGAAGCGTATTGCGGCTAATCCGCTGGCAAATGGCGCCTATCAGGCAGGTTCTAAAGCTCGCATGGCCGTCGTCACTAACTCCACATATGATGGTCTGTGTTACAACGTCGAAAAAATTGCTAGTGAAATTGGTGAAGCAGTCGAGTATTTGCATTTTGATGAAGCGTGGTATGCATATGCAGCCTTCCACCCATTTTACGAGAACCATTATGGTATGGCCAAGGGTAAGGCCAGGGAACAGGATGCGATCATTTTTTCCACGCAATCAACTCATAAGCTGTTGGCAGCGTTCTCCCAAGCATCGATGATTCATGTGCGCAATTCTGCTAACCGAAATCTTGATGCTGCACGTTTCAATGAGGCATTCATGATGCATACCTCCACTAGCCCGCACTATGGGATTATCGCTGCGTGCGACATTGCGTCGAAAATGATGGAAGGCGGGGCGGGGCGATCACTGGTTCAGGAAATGCACGACGAAGCTAGCACATTCCGGCGTGCGATGCTTCATGTTCATGAGGAGTTAGGTCGAGATGACTGGTGGTTTAGAGTATGGCAGCCGTCTCAAGTTGAAAGTGCTCTGGGCGAAGGTGAAACTTCGACGCCCATTGTGGTAAAACGGGAGGACTGGTATCTTCAGCCGCAGGGCCATTGGCACGGATTTGAGAATTTGGTCGATGATTATGTGTTGATCGATCCAATCAAAGTGACGCTACTCACCCCGGGATTATCAGTAGCGGGAGATATGGGCAAGATCGGAATCCCTGCGGCTGTGTTAAGCAAATTCTTATGGGGTCGCGGCATCACAGTCGAGAAGACGAATCTTTATTCTGTACTGTTTCTATTCTCTATGGGCATCACTAAAGGCAAATGGAGCACCTTAGTCGCTGAGTTGATGGCCTTCAAAGAGTTGTACGACCGCAACGCTTCTTTGAGTGAGGCTTTGCCTACACTGGCGTCGGATCATCCAACAGTATACAAAAATAAAGGTCTGCGAGATTTATGTGACGCGTTGCACGAATTCAACAAAAACTTCGCAGTCGCTGATGTGATGCGTCAAATGTACGTGAATTTGCCTGAGCCGGTAATGATACCTGCCGATGCGTATGACCATTTAGTAAAAGGAAAAATCGAGCGGGTCGATATTGAGCATATCGGCGGGAGGGTGGCTGCCACTATGCTAGTGCCATACCCACCAGGTATTCCCACGATTATGCCAGGAGAGCGTTTTGGGGGTAGCGATGATCCAATCATACAGTCATTGCATATTGCTCGAGAACAGAATGCTCAATTTCCAGGCTTTGAATCTGACGTGCATGGGCTTATCATTGAGCAGATAGAGGGCGAGCTCACTTATAAAGTAGAGGTGCTTAAGGATAAGTGCTTTTCTAAAGCGCTAAATATTCCATAACTCTTAGTAATTGGGATCGGAATTTTTGATCGGTTAACTTATATATAGGCACTGAGTTCGCGGCGCTGTGGCTGCGGCTTGGAAAATATGCCGGATGAACTGAATCCACGTGCGCATAGTCGTTTACGCAGCGGACATGTAGGTATCAGGTTGCCATCCGGCGGCCTGACTAGCGTTTTTTTTTCAATGGAAATATGTGGTTAACTCTCCTTCTATGTCAATCGAAGAGTTTTGTCATGGAAGATCCAATTTATTGGTTTTTTAAAAATTAATTACTTACTCGATACAGAACCTGGAAACGACGTCTCAATGTTCTTATTTTTTAACTAAAAGGAAGGGCCCGTGCAAGAATCGCTGAAAAAAGTGCTTATTTATTTTCAAAAAAAAGTACCATTTCGACTGGGGCCCGCATTAATCACGACCGCCTTTTTGGTACTTATGCTGATTTTGCCAGTGCCCGAAGGATTAACCACTAAAGCTTGGGCATTAGTAGCCATTTTTTTGACCACGATTTTAGCCATTATTCTTAAAGTGATGCCGATAGGTGTAATGGCCATGATGGCAATTACCATCGTCGCTCTTACACAGGTGACCTCAACAACTTCCAAGGGTGCGATCACAGATGCACTGTCTAGTTTGGCTAATCCCCTAATCTGGCTTATCGTGATAGCGGTTCTTGTATCGCGTGGTCTGAATAAGACTGGCCTTGGCAAGCGGATCGGCCTTCTCTTCATTTCGATTCTGGGGCGCAAGACAGTTGGGATTGGCTACGGGTTGGCAATCTGCGAACTTGTACTTGCTCCGTTTACGCCTAGTAATACGGCTCGCGGCGGCGGTATCGTACACCCAATAATGAAATCAATAGCCTCTGCTTTCGATTCGGATCCTAACAAGCATTCTGAGCATAAGATTGGCACCTATCTTGCACTTGTAAACATGCATGCCAACACAATTACCTCTGGCATGTTCATTACGGCGACAGCACCTAATCCACTGGTCGTGGACTTTATTGCTCGAGTGACGAACCAAAGTTTTCACCTATCCTGGACAACCTGGGCTTTATGTATGCTCTTACCTGGCTTAGCCTGTCTTCTCTTAATGCCGCTCCTGGTGTCGTTGTTGGCTCCGCCTGAAATCAAGGTAACGCCTAACGCAGTCGAATACGCGCGCGCCGAACGCAAGGCCATGGGTCCTGTGTCGGGGGGAGAGAAAGTGATGATGGGCACGTTTGGGGTTATGCTATTGCTTTGGGCCAATGTTCCTGCTATGGTGCTTGGGCCAACCTATATGCTGGACCCGACTGTCGTGGCCTTTGTCGGTCTTTTCATCCTAATTATCACTGGCACGATTAATTGGGATGATGTGCTCTCTGAGAAAAGTGCGTGGGATACATTGATATGGTTTGGTGCATTGGTCATGATGGCAGAGCAACTCAATAAAACTGGTGTCATCGCTTGGTTTTCAGGCATGTTGAAAAATGCAATTGCTTCAGCCGGAATGGGTTGGGAATGGGCCGCAGCGCTGCTCGTACTGTTGTTCGTATTCTCACATTATTTCTTCGCCAGTACGACCGCACACATTACCGCAATGATGCTCGCTTTTCTTAGTGTGGGAGTGACGTTGATCCCTCCCGATTATGTAACCCCTTTTCTCCTGATGATGGTCGCTGGTTCTACCATCATGATGACACTGACCCATTATGCTACTGGCACTTCGCCAATCATTTTCGGCAGTGGATACGTAACACTTGGTACTTGGTGGCGAGTGGGGTTCATTATGTGCGTAGTTGAACTGGCAATTTACGCCACGCTTGGTATAACTTGGTGGAAGGTGCTCGGATTGTGGTGATATTAGCTTAATACTTAAAACTATCCTGATATTTGTGTGCGTCTAGCAAGCCTTCTTGGACTACGCTGAATCGACCAGACTTTTATAGACAGTTCGTAGCCTCAGAAAAGTATTGCTGTTCGTAGTTTACCGGCGATAGGTTGGCCGCATGGCTATGACGGCGGACAGGGTTGTAAAACATTTCGATATAGTCAAAGATATCCTGTCGTGCGTGCTCTCTGGTTTTGTATATATTACGTTTAATTCGTTCACGTTTGAGTAATTGGAAGAAGCTTTCTGCGACAGCATTATCATGGCAGTTTCCGCGTCGACTCATACTCGGTTGTAGATTATGGTTGGCCAGGAACGCTGCGTATTCGTAGCTCGTAAATTGACTACCCTGATCTGAATGGACCATGATGGGTTGCTTGGGTTTGCGACGCCATACTGCGGCGAGCAGTGCCTGCAGAACTAAATCTTTGTTCATTCGTGAATCCATCGACCAGCCCACTACCTGGCGCGAGAATAAGTCCACCACAACAGCC
>NZ_NEXS01000017.1 GCF_002810445.1 Advenella sp. S44
TGATAAGCGGGCGCAGCTGATGGTGGCCCTGGACGGCATCAATGCTCGATATGGCCGAGGATCGGTTAAAACAGGAAGTATCGGGTTTCACGACCGGGAGCATTGGTATATGCGCCAGGAGCGCAAGAGTCAGGGATATACAACGAACTGGGACGAAGTGCTGATAGCCAGAGCCTAATTACAGCTGTTTTAAGCGTTTTTTTATAAAACCCAAGGGTTGCTACGGGTTTGTTAGAAAAAACGCCTCATACGACGGCTCTGCAAACCACAGCCGCATTATTACACTTCCATTACCCCCTATTCTGCTAAACCGAAAGGGAAAGGGGGGCCGTTTACGGGGGAAACCGTAGGTTTCCACAAAAGGGGTCGAGGCCGCGACCGAAGCGTTAGCGTAGGGAGGACAGGGGAACCGGCACGGTTCCCGCGGCCAGGGCCTTACGGTTTTCCTGGGATAGTCTAGCTTTGCTCAGTGTTGGGGTTAGGGTCAATAAATCCCGCTTTAGCGGGACATGAATTAAAAGGCTTTGCGAAGCAAAGGGCGAAGGGAGCGTAGCGACCGAAGGGTTAGGCGGAAATCCGTTCAAATTTGATACTTTTCCACAGAAAAATATCGAGCCTGTTCTTATTACTATTTATTAAAGCTTATTAAGGATTTTGAAACCCGCATGAATAAAGGCTTACGAGGGAGTTTGTGCAGGTGAAATGCCGATAGTTTGCAGGTAGAATGCCGATAGTTTGCAGGTGAAATGCCGATAGTAGTTGCCTGATTGATCAAAAAATAAGCATATTGGATCTAATCTCTTGAATCTTGTTGCTACAGAGGTAGTTTGCAGCTAGAATGCCGATAAAGTGCAGGTGAAATGCCGATAGTTTCGTACTTTAGCTGCACTAAAGAAACGAGCCAAAAAGATGGTGGAACATCTCCTTGGCTCTAACCACAAACCCTTGTTAGAGAAGGATCTACGGCTATGGACGATTATAGCAATATGGGTAAGGAATACAGCCAATCTTTTTGGGAAGAAATCGAGCAGCTAGAAAATATCGGCATGGAAGAAGTGAGCCAGATTATTAGCGAGAATATGTCTGTTTCCCTTCCTGAAAAATTGCTTCTTAGAAGAATAAAAGCTCGGGATGATTCTATAAAAGGGGAAACGGAAAAAAAGCATCTGTTGCCGGAGCGGCACCAAGACGGTGACTTTTTTATTGCTGACGGTATCGATTTACCCTATGTCAGGGACGATATAGCGAGTATGGAGTACCCTATTTTCGCTTTAAAGGCTGGTGATACAAGAACCTTGCGGTTTGATCACAATAATGTCAAAACTGTGATTACAGCAAGTGCAGAATACGGCCGAGCAACTATTTTTGATAAAGATGTTTGGATTTACTGCGTTTCCAAGCTCATGCAGGCTAAGTTTAAAAATCTACCGATTAGCCGCAATATTCGGTTTTCAACCTATGACTTCCTTATTTCCACGAACCGACAAACAGGCGGGAGCCAGTACGAACAGTTTAAGCAAAGCCTGGAACGTCTTTCTGGTACTCGGATCTCAACAGAAATTGAAACTGGCGGTTTAAGACAGGCCGATTTTGTAGGGCTAATTGATAATGCCAGGGTGATAGAGGAAGACATTCAAGGTAGAACAGTAGCTGTCGAAATCACCCTTCCCAATTGGCTCTATCGCTCAGTTGAACATAATGAAGTATTAGCAATCTCCAAGGATTATTTTCGGCTCAGGAAGCCCATAGACCGTAGGATTTATGAAATCGCCCGTAAGCATTGCGGCAATAAGCCCGAATGGAAAATATCACTTGAATTGCTTCACAAAAAAACTGGAATTACCGATGTTTTACGCAATTTCAGGGTCGCTATAAATTCCCTTGCCAAGGCTGATGTATTACCCGATTACCACGTCAAATTTGAGAAAGAGAGTGATAGCGTAATTTTCAGCAATAGAGACCCCGACATTGGTGCAAAGGTCATGCTCAAACGGGCTAATTTATTCAATTAAATAATTATTTTGTGGACGGACAAAATAGTTGGGAACTGGGAGGGGTGGAAATGGAGGTTTTTAAGGGTTATTTTAGGGAAAGTGACAAAATAGATGGGAACTGACTATAAGGTAGTAATTTGATTCGAAAGTTAAAAATGACAAAATAGTTTGGAACTAAGATCATAGCAAATACATTTACCACTCTTGAGCAATGCCCATACAAAGGAACTTCTCACCCACGTATATTTTTAGACATTCAAAACCTCCCTGCCCTCCCTAATCACAGTTTTAGATCACATTAAGCAGCTTCTGCTTAGGTAAAAGACCCTAAATTTGCTCAAAAACACTCTCAACGATAGAGTCCTTGTCAGGGAACTTGAGCTCCCTACTAACAATACCTAGACCTACACATAACTGCTCCCATGCAGTATCAACATGCTGCAACGACTGGAAAACACTGGTATTTACTATCATTCCATCTAAGACAACCTGCACATAACGCGCCTGTTGCTCAGCCTTATCAACCGTCATTTTTTCCAAAATACTTTGTATATATTCATAAACCCATTGCTTATGAGCACTGCATATAGCCATATATGCTTGCTCCTCATGAAACTCATTGACTGCTTTGATAAACATACATCCATAAAACTGTTTTGACATGAACCAGCGAATATGCCAGTTAAACACTTCATAAAAACAGTCAATAGGATCAATAAAACTTTCAACAGATTGCTCTAATGACGACTTAAAAAGTTGATGCCTATACGTTAAAACCTCCTCAATTAGTACAGCCTTCGTTGGAAAATACTTATACAGCGTCATTTTTGAAACCTGAGCCACATCCCTAATTAAATCCACACCCACACCATGGTAACCATGCTGGTTAAAAAGCCTCATTGCCGTACTCAATATGTGATTACGCTTACTCATTTTCTTTCCAAATTATTTATTCATATACTTACAAATCACAAAAACTATACAGATCTGTACACTCATTGTATACTGCCCATTAGTTTGATTAAAACTTAAATTAGTAACCGCAAGGAAAGGATGATGATTAATCAAGTGCGCAGCATACAAACCTGTCCCCCACGCCCAAGTATGCGTCAAGTAGTAATAGGGCTCATTGGAGGGGTTTTAGGTATAGGCGCAACCGCTTGGTTAACTCAGTTAACCAACGTTCCATTACTCATTGCTCCATTTGGAGCTACATGTGTGTTACTTTTTGCGGCCCCCACTGCACCGCTTGCTCAACTGAATTTGCCCCTTGATTTACAGTGCCAGGAGTATTCCTTAAACTAACGACTAGGAATACACCTATGTATACGACTATGAGCTCATCAGATAACAATGACCGGATTGAGGTGATCACCGAGGTCCAGCGCCGCAGGCGCTGGACAGCTGCAGAAAAATTAGCCTTGGTGCAACGCACGTTCGAACCTGGCCAATCGGTCTCGTTGGTTGCCAGACAAGCCGAAATATCGACCAGCCAGCTATTTCAATGGCGCAAAGCCTATGCCGAAGGTTCTCTGGTGGCTGTGGGCGCCAATGAACCGGTAGTGCCAGCCTCACAAATGCAAGAGGCCATGAAACGGATCAAGCAGCTGGAAGCGGCACTGGGTCGTAAGACACTGGAAAATGAAATCCTCAAGGAGGCGGTCGATTATGGCAAATCCCGAAAGTGGATTGCGCGATCGCCCTTGTTACCCGGGGACGAGCAGTGAGAGCGGTCTGCTCAGTTCTTGGTGTGTCGCGCAGCCATGTAACCACTCGTTTACGCCGTCCGGCCAACTGGATCGATGCCCGTAAAGCACAGCCCGTTGCCGATGACGAACAATTAATCAGCGATCTGATCACGGCCATTCGTGACCGAGCCAGCTACGGCTACAGACGGATCTGGGCTGTATTGCGCCATCAGGGTGTGGACGGGCGCAAGTATCAGATTAATCATAAACGGGTTTATCGGATCATGCGTGATCGCCACCTGCTGCTGTATCGGCATGGTGCACGTCCCGTCAGTCGTCGCCGGCATGAGGGTAAGGTTGCCGTCGGCACCAGTAATACACGGTGGTGTTCCGACGGATTCGAGCTGTCCTGCGACAATGGAGAGCGCGTGCGGGTGGCCTTTGCGCTCGATTGTTGTGATCGAGAAGTCATGAGCTGGGTAGCGACCACCAAAGGGATTGATGCCCTGCTGGTTGGCGATCTGATGATGCAGGCAGTAGAAGCGCGGTTCGGACCTGGTCAGACCGCCGCTCAGCCTGTCGAATGGCTCTCTGATAACGGCTCTTGTTACACCGCAGCCAATACCCGTCAGTTTGCACGGATGCTGGGCTTAAAGCCAGTTACCACACCTGTGGTCAGTCCGCAGAGCAATGGGATGGCCGAGAGCTTTGTAAAAACATTCAAGCGCGATTATGCTCGGCTGGCTGAACGACCTGACTCGCAGAGCGTCATGGCCGCCTTGAAGCAGTGGTTTGAGCATTACAATGAGAGCCATCCGCACAGTGCGTTGCAATACCTGTCACCTCGGCAATTCCGGGAGCAGCAGCGATTAAATAACTAATACTCCCGGCCCTGTGATACAGGGGCGAGTCCATCAACCCAGAAATGTAGTTATAGGCCACTTCATCTCAGCTCTAGTAGGCATTGTCATTTTTCAACTACTCGGTAATAGTCCGCTCTCTATGGCTATTGCAGTTGGTCTTGCTATCGCTTTGATGCAGCTCTGTCGGGCAGTCCATCCACCTGCAGGAGCCAACCCGTTAGTCATCATGATGGCAGGAGTGAATGATTATTTCTTTCTTATTACTCCTGTTCTGGTTGGCTCTCTAATTTTAATTCTGACTGCTCTTATCCTGAATAATATAGATAAAAGTAAGCGCTGGCCGATTTATTGGTATTAGAGTAAAAGGCAGGCTGTTAAAAACCACTTAATCTAGTCAATATATGCATTGCCATCAGCAAATCTGGGTCATTATTTTTATTAGCGAAGAAAGCGTAAAACGACAGGCTTACAGACTCTCCCTTCTTCAAAATTTTCTCGTCACAGATAGCAATAGCCTTGGCTCTTAAGCTCGATCTCATACTAATTTCATCCTCTTGTTATACCAAAATGCATCAGCTCTCAAGGTTAGCCCATGACCGTTCTACGACGGTCGAAAATTTTAATTCTGACTGCTTTTATCCTGAGTAACATAAATGAAATTAAGCACTGACAGCTTTATTGGTATTAAATCACAAAAGATTCAGGCTCTGTTGAGTGTCCCTACTAGGGACACTTGCTACTTCAATTAAAAAGCCCCTAGACTAATACTAGAGGCTTTCATCGATAGACCGATGCTTATGCAGCGGTTTAAATCAGGGGCTATCTACCACTTGTTTGCAATGAGTCTGTACTTCCAAGTCGAGATCATGCCATCAGGCCCAGCTCCAGGAATCTCGAATGAATCATTATTCACTGAGACTTTGGAGCCGAATTCTTCAGTAAGAGCCTCCATCAGGGCACCCAGTCTCTGCCTTTCGAATTCAAAATCTAAACTATGTGGTGACATAACATTAGTTTCAAACCAATCATTAGCTGTGCAGCAAATAAAGCTATTTTGAAAAAAATTAGTCCCTGCCTCATGCTATTTTTCATCAGAACCGGTGTCGTATACCAGCACTTACTAATTTAGACGTAAGGTCCTTTTGGAAAAGGACATGTCTGGCATAAGAACCATAAGCGTATAAATTTGTACGTTTGCTCAGCTTATAGGTATAACCTAACGAAAAAATTTGTTGTGTATCTAGGTTATCGCCAACAAAGGCGCTACGTCTACTACGTTGGGCGCCATGGCTAGGATCCGCCATTTGCCACATAGCTCGGATGTTACCTTTTCCGATAGGCGCGTTGATACCGATAAGATAAGAATTAAAGTCCAACCCATCGGCTGCAACAAATGAGCCACTACTAATCGAGGCAAAATCTTGTCCAGCGAACCAGCCATTACGTGTGTTGCCTACGGCCATAGATAATTTCAATATATCAAAGTCATAAGCCATGCCTAATGACCAGGCTCGCATCGTCGTGTCCTGCGTTCTAAGTTTGATTTGATCGTACGTGATAAAAGCCTCAAAAGGACCGTTCCCATAACGCAGACCGGAGGTCAGCGCGGTATTATCCTTTTTCTCACCATTAATGCTGCCTACTTGCTCTCCATCAATAGCAAACGAGTAACCAACACCGGCTTGGAAGCCATTTACATTCGGGCTTTGATATAACACCATGTTGTCATAACGGACAGTATTCATGGAGCTAAATGATGCGCCTACTGCTAACTGGTTATAGCTAGAGTCCATCGTATCAAGTACTTTGCTGCGGAATTTCGAGGCCATATTGGTTTGACGACCTACGTCGATTCGACCCCAGCTTTTATTTTGTAATCCTAAGGTTGCTTGACGACCAAATAGACGTCCGCCTTGCTTGCTTTCACCGGTAGTTAACTCAAAACCACTTTCTAGCTGTACGACTGCTGCCGTGCCATTACCCAATGACTCAGTGACTTTTAAGCCCCATCGATTTCCGGATTGGCCACCGCTGAGTAGCCCAGTGGATTTGGATGAGTAAGGAGAACCGTCCCACATGCCACTAATACGTTGATGAGTAATTCCAGCATCCAACACACCATACAGTGTGACTGAGGTATCGGCATGAACGAAGTTTAGGCAACCTACACTCAACGCAGATCCCAATAAAATTTTTTTCATTATGAGTACTTTTCCAGGTTAAATTAAATGTAGACGGTTTAACCGTCTAAAGAGATTGACTGATCCACCCAACTGGCACTCGTATGACTGGTGTAAATAACCAGTTTCTGAGCGGCTTTAGCCTGTAATAAAAGCGTGCTCACCTGATGACTACGCTCTGGATCCAATCCTGTACAGGGCTCATCTAAAAGTAAGATTGGAGGAGAAGAAAAATAAGCGTGAAGCAACATAAAACGCTGTAGTTCACCACCAGAGACATCACAGGCATAGCGAGAGAGTAAGCTAGGAGAGAGGTCCAGCAGTCTTAGTCCGTCGAGTACTGTCTTTGTGGGGACTAGAGCAAACCAATCCACAAGTTTTTCGCGAGGTAGTACGGTAGGATGTTGCCCTACGTACGACATTAATCGTGAGCGTAGAAATGCAAAGTGGGCGGGTGTCATTGTGCTTGGTGTGAACTGCTGATCGTGGGTTCGTATGCACAAGTGTGCCGTTCCTAAGCTTCGACTTCCCCAAATTCGTGAGAGCAAAGTCGATTTTCCTGAGCCTGACGCTCCCCAGATCTGTACGATCTGCCCTGTTTGTGCCGTTATGCGAAGTGGCCCATGATGTATGCCATTGCCTTCATACTGCAAAATCACAGTTGGTTTATTCATTAAATCATTGCCTTAACAAGAGCTTGGGCGATGAGATGCTCAGGCTCAGTAAGCAAACGATCCATAATGGATTCGCTGACGATGCGGCCTTGATCCATCACGATGGCCCGATCAGCAATGAGTCGAGCTAGACGTAAGTCATGAGTCACAAACACCATGGCAGTCTGTGTTTGGTTTCTCAAATTAGAGAGCACATCTAAAAAATCTGCTTGAGCGACTGAGTCGAGACCAGCAGTGGGTTCATCTAAAAATAAAATGCTCGGCTGATGGATCATGGCCGCAGCGATTTGTACGCGTTGGCGCATCCCTCCCGAAAAGTTCTTCACTGGCTCATGTAATCGTTCTGGACATAAACCAAGTCGCTGGCCCCATTTTTGTGCTTGTTTGAGTGCATCAACCGCACGGTTGTCACCTAAATCAAAAAGACGACGTACGATATTAGTGGCGGCACTTTGTCTCAGGTTTAGGGTTGTGCTGGCATCCTGAGCCACATAGCCACACGCCCGCCGACGTAAAAGGTTAGTTTGATAAAGACTGGTACGTAGTAAATCCTGGCCTAAAAGGGAAAGAGCCTGACAGTTGTTAGATAGCTGTCGTCCAGCAAGTATATTCAGAAGACTTGATTTTCCAGCACCTGAGGGGCCGACTAAAGCGAGAACCTCGGAAGGATAAAGCTTGAGGTGACAATCCGACAAAATACGGTGCCCAGCTATTTCAAGTGAGATAGCCTGTGCTGTCAGCACGGGATCTGGCAAGCTAAACATGAGCGCGCTCCTTGCATGCTTCGGAGTCGGAACATACCCAATGGGGGGTGTTTGACGTACCAATATTATCCAAATAATGAATAGATGAGCCGCAGATACAACATGCTGTATCGACTTTTTTCAGGCTAGCAGGCAGGTCAACAAAAGCTAAGTTTGCTAAGGGTGTATAGGCAGGCAATGCATAAATTCGTCGCTCGCGTGCGGCGCCAAAAATCTGAATAGCAGGCATCATCGCCATGCGGGGGTTATCCATAGCAGGAATAGGCGACGGTGACATTAAGACCCCATCATTAACAATCACAGGGTGGTCGTATCCTAAGCACGCCTCATCTTGTTGCAACCATGTTTCAAATAGAGCGCTTAACACGACACCGTAATCATGATGTGCGTGCCGTGTCAGTGCTTCGGCCGCATCATTAATAAATCCACGTAGAGGGTCAGGTCGAGGAACTTGGTACACCACAATTTGCTCTTCCCGCAACGGGCTTTCAGGGACTCGCTGACGCGTTTGAATGAGAGTAGCCTTTGAGCTTGTTGTCGTAATTGATATGTTTGCCGTTTTAGTAAAAAAATCCGCGATATTCAGGGCATTAACGGTATCATCCGAACCATGATCGACTACCTTTAACGTGTCATTCGGTTCTAATAAGGCAGCGGTAATAGCCATGCCTCCTACCCCCCAACCATAGGCAATGGGTAGCTCAGGAGCTGAGAAAGGTATTTGACGTCCAGGTAGACAGAGTGCTTTTAGGGTTTTACGACGTATTTCTTGTTTGGACGGTAGATCAAGGTAGGCATAATTCATATTTCCTCCTTAGCCTGAACTCGGCGTAAACGCGCTAAATCAGCATCAAAGTCAGAGTAATGAGGTAATTTCAAATGGCTGACATAGCCGGATGCAGCGACTCCGTCGGTATGCATGAGTGCATCACTGGTAGCACCCTCAATTTTAAAGTGCTGATCTACGATTGCCATGGCGACGGCTTTACGCTCGTTAGCTCCAAAAGCAATACCAAAACCCGCTTCTAAATGTGGAGATGAGCTAAAATTTGGAGCCACAGTAGTGCAGGCAGTTAACTCAACCTCACCAATGGATACGGTTAAATTGAGGTCTTCCAGCTCTACGAATATTTCAACGCTCCCTCTCATTAATTGCGCTACATAGGGATGACTCGTTGAGGCTTTACGCAAACTCTCGTAAGCTAATCCAGTTAAGTAGCCTTCTTCGCCACGAGCGAGATGAGCGAGACGCTCGCAAGGATCAGGTAAAGAAGGCAAAACAGTTCGCGTAATGTCTATCGGAGCTTTAGATATTTCGGTGCGGATAAGATCTGCGTACAGTGGCTCAGAGCTAGAGGGCGATGAGGGAGCTGTTATCACTGATTTAGGTAACTCGCACTGAGGGCGAGAGTGTTCTAAATCCATATTCAGTAAGCGGTGGGTGTAGTCGTAAGTGGCGCCTAAAATTTGCCCTCCAGCCAACTCTTTTTGCGTGGCGGAAATGTGGCGACTGTAATGCATTGTTTTTAGATCTATGTTTTGGCTTGAGCCAAAATTGGCTAATTGCGCGCGATGAGCACGTACGAGAAATACCGCTTCGGCAATGTCTCCCTGAGCTTGCTTAAAGGCAATAGCAGCAAAACGTCGATCGTATAAGCCCCCCTCACTCATGATCCGATCAAGAGCTAACGACATTTGTGCCATGATTTGATTAATTTCAATCTCGGGGATTGTGTCGTCGCCTCGGCGACTCCGTTCTACGGCTATACGGGAAGCAGCAATTGCTTGTTCACCACCCTTTACTGGTACGTACATTAAATGATCTCCAAAGTTAAGTGACGTGGTAATACAACCAGCTGCGTGTCAGCGCATAGTAGTAGGTCCACTCCACGCGGGTAATCGGCACGAAAAGCAATATGATCAATGACTACATTTTGATGTAACCCTGAAAAATATAAAGTGTGTGGTTTGTTGAGTCCTGCACCGGTGGCTCGTATAGCAAGCCCCCCGTTTGTAGGTGATATGGCGGCTATTTCCATGACAAGGGTTGCCCCACTTTCAGGCGCCTCACGGCTTCCTGCTGGAATATGTTGTAAGTGATGCCGTTGAGAACCTGCAAAAACCCATTCGGGAGTTTGGCTCAAGGTTGCGCCTGTATTCAAAATACGGCTTGTTAATTCCTTATTTTCCACCTCAATAGCTACCGTCGTTTGGCTGTCTAGAAGGCAGTCAACGATGCAATGAATAGCACGCTCTTCTAGTTGCTGTATGCGCATTGGGTAACCAAAGGCATGCAGTAGTCGCCGATAAGTACGCGTCTGCCGATGTAACTCATCGTCATGTCTGTGCTCAGATCGTAAAGGTATTTTCATGATTCTAAGTTTTTTGTGTGGTGTAGAAACGTACAGAAGTAGCAGCCGTCAGCTGCTCCCTCTCAGCCTTTTTTAGCTCTAACTGTTGGCGTATAGGGTGCAGCACCAGCTCACGTTGGTGGGAGGGGGCCGTTTGTAGAAAGGCGTCTAGATAGGCCGCTAACTCCGCTTTGCGTAGATCGGAGCCCAAATGTACTGCGTAACCTTGAATTTTCCCAATAGCGATTACGCAGCGAGTACAAGAAGCCTCACCAAACTGAAATGACACTGAGGCCTTACAAGCTTGTGTATTGAGCTGCACCAACCCCGTTTCAGGGCCAGCGAGTTTTTGTATAGGCACACCCGGATTGTAAGTAGCCCAGATATTTTCCAGATAATCTCGGTTAGCTCGGGCAAGTAGCCCGAGCCAAGTTTGACGTTCTTGACTCATGGCTATGACTTATTACGATAATACGGTAGCGTTGTAAATATCTTCTGCGGGCTGGACTAACAAGCGTTCTCCCATTTCGAGCTTCATTTCAGCCAAAATGACCTCTTCTTCTGGTGAGCGGTCTTTCTTGCGTGCTAACTGAATGAACTCGGGGCGTACGTGTCCGGGACGGATGGTGATTTCAACAGCGGTGCCACGGTACTCGAAACGGAAGTAATAACGACCACCGGGGGACTCTTCTTCTTCGAGCCCTACTGAGTTATCAACAATGTAGCGACCCTCAGTAAGACCGCGGGTAACAAACTCAATCGCATCTCTACCCCCTGGGCCTCCAAAGGCTGTGACACAGCGAATTTCACGTCGTTCAGGCAAACGACCATTATCTAGCAAGGGCCAGGCTCGCTGCATAACTTTTAGCCCGTGGGCTACACCACCCGGATAACCGGCACCGTGGTATTTTAATAACTCATCAAAGTGGACTGTAAATTCATGTCCATTTTCCAGATAGGAGATTGTATCGTTACTCATTGTATTTACCTTTGTTTAGAGGATAAGAAATGGGCATATCTTGATCCGGTTCACGTATTCCAAAAACCGGGCAGATTGTGCTTTGAAAATGTTCTCCCGTTTGCACCATTAGACGGCGTAGTCTGACGTTGTATAAACGGGATAACTCAGACTCGGTTAACAGCTCATCAGCTGGACCAAATTTAATCTGATCGTTGGTGTGCATCAGCAGTACTTTGTCTGCGAGATGCAGAGCGTGTTGCGGATGGTGAGTGGTAAAAACGACCGAATGGCTACGTACTCGGCGTAACTCGAATAAGACGTTAAGCAATAAGTCCTGATTAGCTAAATCTAAAGCTGAAGCCGGCTCATCAAGTATGAGTACCTCAGCACCAGTAGCTAAAGCACGAGCAAGCAACACTAATTGGCGCTCGCCGCCGGATAGAGAGCCATATAAACGATAAGCAAAATGCCCTCCGCCTACTTTTTCCAATGCTTCAAGAGCTAGCTTACGATCCCGCTGTGAAGGAAGGCTGAACATGGGGAGCAAGGCGGCTCGTGCCATGAGTACCACATCGAGGCAACAATGGTTTTCACTACCGTATTGGTATTGAGGTACATAGCCGATGAGGTGGGGTACCTGCCGTTGTCCTTGATCTAAACGTTGTGAGCCTAATAGAGCTTTTAGCAACGTAGTCTTACCGCGTCCGTTTGGGCCCAAAATGGCCAACGTTTCGCCCTTTTGTACGTTAAAACTTAAATCCTGAAAAATCACACGTTCACCAAAACGTACGCACGCTCCAGTTAAACTGAGATGAGAGGTAAAGACGGTTTGCATGATTAAGCCCTTTCACGTCGACGAGTGCATAGTAAGTACACAAAGGCGGGGGCGCCAACTAGAGCTGTGAGTACGCCTAAAGGAATCTCTGCAGCAGTTAAACTACGAGCCAACGTATCAGTCAAAATCATGAAAGTGGCACCCAGCATAAGACTCGTGAAATAGAGCCGGCGGTGATCTTCGCCTACTAACATACGAGCAAAGTGTGGGATTACGAGTCCTACCCACCCCACTACGCCCGATGCGGTTACGCAGGCGCCGATAATGATAGAAATCAACGCGAAGACGATCATCCGGGAGCGTGCAACATGGATGCCAAACGACTTAGCTTCGTCGTCACCCATAGCGAGTACAGCAATGCGATAGCGCATTCTATTCAGTAGGTAAATGCTGGCAATGAGTATAGGAGCAGTTTGTGCAAATTTTTCCCAACTCGCCGTTGCAAAGCTTCCCATCAGCCAAAAGACGATGGCAGGTAAACTCGTTTCTGGATCCGCGGCATATTGAACTAACGAAATACCTGCTGCAAATAAAGCATCAATAACAATTCCAGCAAGCACAATAGTCATCAAAGTACGACCCGCCATATTTGAAATCAGCACTACTAAAAGCAGAGCAGCAAATGCTGATACAAACGTAGCCCCCATCAGTAGCGGCCCCCCTACTCCAGCCAAAATTGCCAGTGATCCTCCTAATGCTGAACCTGAGGATAAACCTAGCACTTTAGGTGAAACGAGAGGGTTACGAAATAAGGTTTGTAAGGCTACCCCGCAGATGGCAAGCCCAGCCCCACATACTCCTGCCAATAATATGCGCGGCAAGCGTACATTCAAGATCACCAACGCATCCATATGCTGTGAGTTATCACCTCGTAAGGCTGCATATAGGATGGCTACAATCTCATCTAGCGCTACGCTGTATCGACCTACTGATAGCCCGATTAGCACAGTCGCTATAAGCAGTAGGGACAAAAGAAGCCAATGACTAGCACGCCAAGCGCTCAGGGTAACTGGCTCAACCATTTCTGAGGACGAGTGAATCGATCGCTTATATGTGTTCATTGCTTACGAAACACTTGATAACCGTGACTGTCGCCGTTCATATCAATACGCAGAATTCGATCTATCTGCTCTTCCGATAGGTCAAAGTTATAAAGTAATTTGAAGCCTTCTTTTAATTCGTGACGTAGGTCAAAAGAGAAAATATCGGGATGAGTAAGATTGGCCAGCCACATCCATGTGTAGGGGCTTTCATGGGAAGCACTATCCCAGATATATCCACCTTGAGGTGTCTTATAAACGCGTTTTTGTACGGCGGCATTTAAGCGAGAAAGTAATGGGTCGTCGTATATCACTTCTAATCCAGCATCCGTCTCTGCTGCGGAAAGTAAGATAATATCTGGGTTCCATTCAAGAATCTGTTCCACGCTAACAGTGCTTCGTACGCCAACTCCTTGAGCTACATTTTTAGCGCCAACCAGCTCGATGAAGGTCTGTTGATAACTTTTCTCACCAGTAGCAGTCAACTTGGGATTGGCAGAGCGCAAATGCAAAATGCTTGGTGTTGCATGAGAGCCTACTTGTTTTAAACCAGTAGTAATTTCACTTTGTACACGGTCACGCCAATCAATAAGCTTTGACAGTTTTTCAGTATTACCCGTGATATCAGCCACCATTTTCATATTGGCTCGGGCCAGCTCTTCTGTACCCGCATTGCCACCGCCTACCATTAGAGCAACGGGCAAACCTGCATTGCGAAGTGGAGCTACGATATCATCGCCGCGCTCACCCCACTGGATGACTAAATCCGGTTTAAGTGCTGCGATGGCCTCTACGTTGGGCATCCAACCACCGTTTTCCGACACAATGTCACTGGAGATATCAACAGCTTCAGGAAACATAACGCTCATCATACTGCTCTCAAAGGCTCGTTTAGAGCCCTCATTCATACCCACTAACAGCTCGGTAGAACCATCTATTGCGATGAAGGTAGCTGCAGCTGGTTTGGGCAGAGTAATGATACGTCCAGGAGGGGCTTCTAACTTAATTTCCTGTCCGGTTACATCAGTAAAGTTAAATTCTTGCGCTGACAAGTTACCTGATAACAAAGTTGTCGCTACTAGCACGGCAAAGCAACGGGGTATTGAGGTCATAACTTTTCCAATTGAGATTGAGATTGAGAATGAGAATGAGAATAGCTATCATATAGATTAAAAATATTATAGCAAGCTTTTTTCATCAATTGGAATCGAATGTTTATGACGGTGCGTGAAGTAATTTCGAACAAGCTAGCAGCAGTGTCTGTGCGTGACTTGCTTTTAGTTGAGGCCGTCGCAATGAAACGTAGTTTTCGTTATGCGGCCATAGACATGGGTATTTCGACCTCGGGCTTGTCTTATCAAGTAAAAAAAGTAGAGGAAATTCTCGGACAGCCCATTTTTGAAAGGGGGAGTAAAATAACACCCACTGCCTTTGGAAAGGAAGTTTTAGACTTAATCGCCGTGATTTTAGAAGGCGTGACTCGGCTTGAGGGGTTACGTGATGATGGCTTAGCTCTTCCCTTTGGGCAAACCTTACGTATTGGAGTGATTTCCTCACTGGCACCGGATAACTTGTTACGGATCATCCAGATTTGTGCTCACCGTTCAGGTAAAACTAAAGTCGAGTTGGTTAGTGGCAAGCATCAAGGTCTGTTACGGCGTTTACAGAACCGTGAAATTGATTTGCTAATTAGTGCAGCACAGTCGGTTCCTGAGGGGATGGCATATACAAGCTTATTCAAGGAACACTTTGTCTTACTAGTGCGAGCCGATAAACTTCAGCCTGAACTCCATCCTCTTATGCTCTGTGAGCCTGGATTACTACCACTTAGCGAGGATGATTTTGTTCCATCGCTAATTACTGAAGGCTTAAGTAAATTATTAAGCTCCGGCTTGACTCGTACATATGGCCTTGGTGTTGAGCATCGAATGGCTTTAGTTGCCGCAGGTTATGGTCATGCATTATTGCCGTATGGCTGGGTAAGAGATGTGCATTTACCGGATCATTTAGCAGTGATGGAGCTTCCTCCCGCTTTATCGGCAGAGCGTGAATTAGGTTGCTTTTGGCGTCACTCATACATGATGGGGAGTCAAATTTCTCAGGCTTTTAGTGAAGCATGGTAATGCATGTTTCTGATGCGGGAGTATTTAAGATTTTACTGAAAAAAGGCATTGTGCATCAAGGTGCGCTTACGCATTGATTTTGTGGTCTGCAAACATTCGGATCAGCCTTCGAGCGTCATCATGCTTGACGCTCGTTGTAACAGATAAGCAAGGAAAGGCAATTCCTGTCGCTTTGAAAGCACTCTTGATTTTTTTCCAGTTGCGCTCGTCGGGAGGAATTCGACATAGCGCAAGTGCCAATGCAACTAATCTATTTATAATTTATTCTCAACAAAAAAAATCCAGTATGCTTTTTCACAGCATAACTGGACCGATTGAATCGACCAGATTTTTATAGACAGTTCGTAGCCTCAGAAAAGTATTGCTGTTCGTAGTTTACCGGCGATAGGTTGGCCGCATGGCTATGACGGCGGACAGGGTTGTAAAACATTTCGATATAGTCAAAGATATCCTGTCGTGCGTGCTCTCTGGTTTTGTATATATTACGTTTAATTCGTTCACGTTTGAGTAATTGGAAGAAGCTTTCTGCGACAGCATTATCATGGCAGTTTCCGCGTCGACTCATACTCGGTTGTAGATTATGGTTGGCCAGGAACGCTGCGTATTCGTAGCTCGTAAATTGACTACCCTGATCTGAATGGACCATGATGGGTTGCTTGGGTTTGCGACGCCATACTGCGGCGAGCAGTGCCTGCAGAACTAAATCTTT
>NZ_NEXS01000012.1 GCF_002810445.1 Advenella sp. S44
GGGTCCCCGTCAATTCCTTTGAGTTTTAATCTTGCGACCGTACTCCCCAGGCGGTCAACTTCACGCGTTAGCTGCGCTACTAAGCCCCGAAGGGCCCAACAGCTAGTTGACATCGTTTAGGGCGTGGACTACCAGGGTATCTAATCCTGTTTGCTCCCCACGCTTTCGTGCATGAGCGTCAGTATTATCCCAGGGGGCTGCCTTCGCCATCGGTGTTCCTCCACATATCTACGCATTTCACTGCTACACGTGGAATTCCACCCCCCTCTGACATACTCTAGTCCGGTAGTTAAAAATGCAGTTCCAAGGTTGAGCCCTGGGATTTCACATCTTTCTTTCCGAACCGCCTGCGCACGCTTTACGCCCAGTAATTCCGATTAACGCTTGCACCCTACGTATTACCGCGGCTGCTGGCACGTAGTTAGCCGGTGCTTATTCTTCAGGTACCGTCATCAGTTCCGGGTATTATCCGAAACCTTTTCTTCCCTGACAAAAGTGCTTTACAACCCGAAGGCCTTCATCGCACACGCGGGATGGCTGGATCAGGGTTTCCCCCATTGTCCAAAATTCCCCACTGCTGCCTCCCGTAGGAGTCTGGGCCGTGTCTCAGTCCCAGTGTGGCTGGTCGTCCTCTCAAACCAGCTACGGATCGTTGCCTTGGTAGGCCTTTACCCCACCAACTAGCTAATCCGATATCGGCCGCTCCAATAGTGAGAGGTCCTAAGATCCCCCCCTTTCCCCCGTAGGGCGTATGCGGTATTAGCCACGCTTTCGCGTAGTTATCCCCCGCTACTGGGCACGTTCCGATACATTACTCACCCGTTCGCCACTCGCCGGCAAAAGTAGCAAGCTACTTTTCCGCTGCCGTTCGACTTGCATGTGTAAGGCATCCCGCTAGCGTTCAATCTGAGCCAGGATCAAACTCTTCAGTTTAATCTCTGTTTAATTGCCATTTAACTGTTTAAATAGGTAAATGGTCGCTGCTTCACTCAAAAGAAATAACGTTTATAGTGATATAAACCTTACTTCTGTATTTCAAGTGAGCGCTTAAAATATATATTGTTAGCATCACAATCTAACCAGGTACCCCCGGATAGACCATGTTGCGCACTCATTCCAAGCGCCCACACTTATCGGCTGTTAGTTGTTAAAGAACATTTTTCTTCTTGCTCCCATTGGACCAAGCGGTGACATTGCGCTGTCACATTCGGCGTTCATACTTAATAAAGTAGGAATCGCATACTGTGAAATTCTGTACTACCTAAGTAAGTGACGACTAACTCAGTCAACAACTTACCCTACCGCTTCTGCCTCTTGCCGCTGTCACACCGTTGTGTGTCATCAGCAGAGAAACGAGATTATGAAGCATCTGGTTTCTATTGTCAAGACTTTTTTGCAACAGCTCGAAAATTTCTTTTCTCACTCACTTCCAAAAAAACCCTGCCACTGACTGCAAAACCACTTCACTTCTCAGTAGCGTAGCCCGCTATTATGAATCACTTTGAAATAAAAAGCAAGAACTATTTTCACTTTCTAGATCTTCATGATCAGCCTTCTGTTTCCTTATCGACCGCTGCCAAGGCAACCGCCAAAAACATAAAACCACTCATAACTGCTCGCCACACCGGCTGCGATTCCCCCACCCCAAACATACCGAAGTATATTAACAACGCCTTGATTTACCTAAAGAATTTGCCGCTCTTGCGGTACCCTTCTTGAGGTGCCCTGCGTTGTTTGTTAAGCAGGAAAGATCGAAACTATAGCAAGCCATTTGCCCCTTGGCAAGCCTCATCGACAAAATACTTTGCCCCGCCCCATCCCTTTTTGATCCGTAATTACCCTAAGCGCATGATTTGATTCAGATTCGCTTTTTTGCGACATTTCTTATTCTTTTTACGCGCCCCCCAATGATGTCCGTTTTTTGCGACAAAAATGCAACATCACCGCTCAATCGCAATAACGCAGGCAGCGGTTTCTCACCGTTTTTTTCGGCAAAACTGCGCTAACTATGCCCTGCTCGCCACGCTCTCGGGCGCTGTTGGTCAGAATCCATGTGGGGTTTAGTCCAAAAACGACAATGTCTGCGCTCAAAACTATTGGGAGCGATCGATACATGCCTACCCGCCTGGGAAATGACCAGTTCGACTGGGTTTCGCCGATGAGTAGACCATATCAGTTGAATTACAAGACCATATCGCCCTGACTCTAACTAACAGCCCTGTATGGATATCTACTGACAGCCAGATTCCCAGGCCACTAATCGCTAACTTGTAACTATCCCCTAAAATAATACAGCTGAAGCGTAGAATTTTTCTTACACTAAGAAAAAAGGATTTTTACGATGAGCAAACGGATGACAGAAAGCCAAATTGTGGCGATGTTGAAAGAAGCGGAAGCTGGGATACCGATTAAAGAGCTGTGCCGCAAGCATCATGTAGGTAACTCCACATTTTATAAATGGCGAGCCAAATATGGCGGCATGGAGCTCTCCGACGTAAAACGACTCAAAGAGC
>NZ_NEXS01000011.1 GCF_002810445.1 Advenella sp. S44
GTGTTGGGGATTGGACAACCCACATAAGATACGCGACCTGGCTTTAGCTCTTAAATCGGAGCCAAAATCAACTACTTAAGCCGCTGCCCTTTTACATATCGTAACCAACCGTGGTGACGTATTTAGGCAAAGGGCTTAGGGAGGTTGTGCATCCCTCGTACCAAGCTAAATTAGCAATGTACTCAGAGGAAAAAGGAGAACAGCCCTTCCTTAAGAACCTATAAGTATGATTCTGGCGCTTGAAATGAAAGCCACCCTGGGATGCCGGATCATATCAATGTAGACGAGCTTTTGAGTAAATCCTAAGCTTCATAAGCCTGGACTTGTGAATTAGCGCTCATTTGAATCGTAAACGCGCCGAGATTCTTCTACATGTGGCAAATTTTCTCTGATCCATAAATTAACGGCTTCCAGTGCGTGCAACATGCTTTTCCCCAAGTTCGTTATTTCATACTCGACTCGTGGAGGAATTTCAGGGAAATAATGGCGTTTTACGAGTCCGTCTCTTTCCAACCTTCGTAATGTTAATGTGAGCATGCGCTGCGTGATTCCTTCCACCTCGCGCTTGAGCGCGGAAAACCGAAGTCGGCGATTACCCGCTATGTTCAAGCGCCAGATGATCAAGACAGTCCATTTGTCACCAAGTCGCGTACAGATTCCGTTTAAGGGAAGCGGTTTGAACGATGACATGTCTGCGTGGTTCTCGCTGAGGCGATCCGATACTGAGTTATTCATAAGTTACCTTTTTGTGCCTGAGGTTAAAAAAAGTGCGGTCTTGCGCAATCCTAATGCAGGGTTCAGAATTGGGTACTTTCATTATCCGAGGTTAATCATGGCTACAGTGCGTCGTCCTATTTTAGTTTTGGGAGCTACCGGTCGGCAAGGCGGATCGGTAGTCAAAGGGTTGCGAAAAATTCAATGGCCCGTCCGCGCTTTTGTACGAGACCCTTCAGACCCCGCGTCTATTGCGCTGCGAGAGGCAAGCGCAGAAATTGTACATGGGTCTTTGGAAGATTCTGATACCATCGCATCCGCTATGAAGGATGTACATGGCGTTTTCAGCGTGCTGCCAGCTAATCTGTCGGCGGATGATGAGGTCCGCTATGGAACACTTATCGCTGATCTGGCAGCAGAGAGTCAGATTGACCACTTCATCTATTCGTCGGGCGCAAGCGTTGGCGACAAATTGACGGGCATTCCGCGCTTCGATGCCAAGCCTCGTATCGAGGCACACATTCGCGCATTACCGCTCACTGCAACCATTGTTCGACCCATGATCTTTATGGAAATGCTTGTGCGCCCCGGATTTGGGCTAGAAGAAGGACGTTTAATTTCTCTGATCCGTCCTGATCATTCGATACAGCTCACTGCTGTGGACGATATCGGTAAAATTGTTGCGGCCATGTTCGTGGACAAAGCGCGGTTTGCTGGATTGACGTTGAAGATTGCCAGCGACCGAGTAACAGGCCATGAGCTGGAGTCCATCTTTACGGAGGCTGCAGATAAGCCCATCACTTATGCTCGATTTTCGGATGATGTCCTGGCAGCTAATGGTGATTTGGCGCACATGGCTTCGAGTTTGGAGGATGGCCCACTCGCAGAGCATGTGGATCTTAAGCTCATGCGAGAAATCAATCCCGAAGTTGTCTCGCTGCGTTCGTGGCTCCGCGGGGCCGGACGAACGCAGCTCAAAGAAGCCCTGCACAGAGGAAAAGTTTAAGCAAGCCATCAGTACCGCACATACCCGAGGCTTTCTATTTCCATTACGGCTGGATTCCGATGTTCTTGATCGTAATTTTCATCAAACTCTATATCAAGGGCTGCTCATTCGAAGATTATTGGATGTTCAGGAATTTGCGACTATTACCGACGGCTCATGGATTCCCAGTCGTAATGAGATGTGTATGAGCGGGGATTATGATCCGCGTCGCCGTGCCAGCAACCAGCCGACGCGTTAGCCGCATCTCAATGTCTCCCCAGATCTTTGACATAAGCGCTGAACATATCAGCCATGGCATCCGCATAGACTTTGATTTCATTTTGCGTGCGAGGCGTTTCCGAAAAGCGGCTTCCCACCGCGCTGAAGGTGCTGGTGATCAAGTCTGCAGCCACTGCACGGGTATCCACACTGGCGGTGGGAAGCAAGTCCCGCATAAACGCTTCGAAGGCGCGATCCGACGTGGCCCTCGCCTGTTTGGCCTCTGGAGCGTCGCGGTAGAGCGGCGCAGCGTCGTTGAGCGCCACGCGCATCCTGGCTTCTTCGCATTCGGAACGCAAAAAAGCGTGCACCAGTTCGCGCAGGCGATCAAGCGGCGGCTTGCTCTCGTTCTCAAGGATGCGGCAAAGCATCCCTGCCGTCTCTTTCCACTCGTCTGATTGAAGTCGAAACAGAATCGCCGCCTTGTTCGGGAAATATTGATATAGCGATCCGACACTGACCCCGGCTTTCTCTGCTACCCGCCCGGTGGTGAAACGCGTGGCGCCCTCTTCGGCCAGCACTTGGGCGGCCGCTTGCAGGATCGCCTCAACCAGCTCCGCGGAACGGGCTTGCTGGGGTTGTTTGCGAGTGGCAATTTGCGGACGGTGTCGTTTAATCATGGCGGCATAAATAGGAAAAAAAACGGTGATGAATGCAAAGCGGTGCTCCGCCGCATTCCCAATACGATGGATTGATCTCATTCTAAAACGTCCGGGAAGGTCGTGCATGTCCACAGCAGTTCCAACTGTGCCGCTTCCTGAGTAAAAACCTGAGGCAGGCATCCATTTACCCCCAGAAAAGCGCTCATTCTCCACTAGAAGGCAGGCTTAATAAGGATTTGCGGGGCAAGCTCGGAAACGCCAAACGCGAACAATAATGCGAATAGAAAATGCGAATAATTCATCGTATTATAGATCGCAATGCGAATAATTAATCGCATTTCTTCCACCATCTTTTGCTAAAGAGTTTCATCCCATGAAAATGACTATGACTACCCCCCTCACCGCTTCTACGCTTGGCCCCTTGCTGGACCGCCTGTTTGCGCAAGCTGCTGCTGCGACGAGTCCCGAAATAGATGCACTGACGCAAGAGGAGCGTGAACGTCTGATGCACAGCAGGACTGAGTATCAGGCGTTTTACAGCCGCCTGAAGGACCTCTGGTTGCCCGTGACGCGTGAGACCGGCAGGCTGCTCTATATGTTGGCGCGCACCATGAACGCGCGCAATATCGTCGAGTTTGGAACGTCTTTCGGTATCTCGACATTGCATTTGGCTGCGGCGCTACGCAATAACGGCGGCGGCCGCCTGATCAGCAGCGAATTCGAACCCTCCAAGGTGACGCGGGCGCGCGAGCATATCGCCGAAGGTGGGTTTACCGATCTCGTGGATATCCGTGAGGGCGACGCGGTCAAAACCTTGGCGACCGATCTTCCTGAAACTATTGACCTGGTTCTGCTCGACGGAGCCAAGCCGCTTTACGGCGATATTCTGGCGCTGTTGGAGCATCGCCTGCGCCCTGGCGCGATGATTGTGGCTGACAACGCCGACTACAGCCCCGACTACCTGGCGCGGGTGTGCGCTGCCAACAGCGGTTATCTATCTATCCCTTTCGCACAAGACATAGAGCTTTCCATGCGAGTGGGATGACATTCAACAAATGGCTGAACAACAATATGACTAATGCACATTCTTCATCCACGACAGCACAGGCAATGGATACGCCGCCAGCTGTCAACGTCTTTCTAAAATTGCTGCCGATCACACTTGCGGTTTTTATCGGCTTTCTCACAATAGGACTGCAATTGCCGGTGTTGCCCTTGCATCTGCATGAAACGCTGGGTATGGGAACCCTCGTCGTGGGACTGGTAATCGGCTCGCAGTTCGTTGCGGCGCTGCTATCCCGGTCCTGGGCGGGCAACTTTGCCGATATGCGCGGCCCCAAGCGGGCCGTGATTACAGGCTTGCTGCTTGCGGCCAGTTCCGGACTCGCTTACCTTGCGTCACTCGCCTTTATCGATATGCCGTCTACTTCCTTGTGGATATTGCTGCTTGGCCGCATCCTGCTGGCGCTGGGCGAAAGCCTGATCACCACCGGAGCGTTGGGCTGGTCCCTTGGACTGGTCGGACCGCAGAATGCCGGCAAGGTCATGGTCTGGATCGGCATCGCCATTTTTGGGGCTTATGCCCTGGGCGCTCCCATCGGCGTGCTGGCCAACAGCCAATGGGGCTTCGCCGGCATCGCCATTGCCACAGTTCTTATTCCGCTTCTGGCGCTGACGGCAATTTCAGGCGTGCGTGCCGTTGCGCCCTCAGCAACAAGAAGAACACCTTTCTATAAGGTGCTGGGCGCCGTATGGATGCCTGGCCTGGGGCTGGCGTTGTCCAGTGTCGGTTTCGGCCTGATCACCGCTTTCATTGCCTTGCTGTTCGTCGCCAAGGACTGGGGCAACGCCTCGCTGGCCTTCACCACATTCGGACTGTCTTTCATTGGCGCGCGCATTTTCTTCGGACATCTGCCCGATAAGATTGGCGGTGCAAAGGTCGCATTGGCGAGCGTGGCCATCGAAGCGGTGGGCCAATTGCTGATCTGGGGAGCCGATGTTGCGCCATTCGCCTACCTTGGCACGGCACTGACTGGGTTTGGCTACTCGCTTGCCTTCCCAGGGTTTGGCGTTGAAGCAGTCAGGCGCGCTCCGCCCAGGACCCGCAGCCTGGCGATGGGCGCGTATGTGGCGTTCCTGGACATTGCCTTGGGCATTACCAGTCCGGCAGCCGGCGCTCTCGCCGGCAAGTGGGGAATCGCTTCCGTGTATCTGGCCGGTGCCATAGCCGTGGGATTGGCCCTGGTGGTCGCCTTAAGGTTGTTGGTCACGGAACCGGTCCAGGAAAAATCACCGACTGGCGCGGCTTAGAGAGGACTGGAGCAGATCGGCAGGATAAATGGCAATCGCCCGGCACGGCAAACTCCTGTACATTCAGGGGCGCGCCGGGCTGGCAAAGAACAAAAGACAACAGGATGCAAAAACATATACGGATCTGAAAAACAACGCATTTATGATGAAAAGCACGATAAATACAAAACAGCTCAGCTAGAATAGCCTTCGGTGCAGCGTTTTTTCAGAACCCCCCAACCCTGAACCAAACGCTTTTGACTACTCCCATGAAAACAAAAGTACAAGCCTCCATGCCGCGCTTTGATTTGTTCACCTTGCAACTGGTCTTGGCCGTCCAAGCCACCGGCAGCGTTGCGCGTGCCGCTGAAAGCATGCACTTGACAGCGTCTGCCGTTAGCAAGCGGATATTGGAGCTGGAAGATCAACTTGGTACGGCAATACTGGAGCGCCATTCCCAGGGAGCACGTCTGAATCCGGCTGGCGTTGCACTCTCACGCCGGGCCCAGTCGATACTGAAGGAGTTTCACAGTCTTCAGGACGATATGGCCGACTTTACGAATGGCACGGCCGGAAGCATACGCTTGGCCTCCAATACATCGGGCCTGGCCTGTGGGCTTGCTGATCAGTTGGTTTCTTTCAACTGTAATTATCCGGATGTCAGGATATCGGTTCGCGAAGCCACCAGCATTGCCGTTGTGCAGGCGGTCGCCGAGGGCTGGGCCGATATTGGTATTGCCAGTGCCCAAACCGAACTGGGTGGACTCACGGCACGTCCATATCGGTCCACACCTTTGGTATTGGCGGTGCCAAAAGACCATCCGTTAAGTCAACGCAAGGCCGTTCTTTATGCGGATACATTGGCCTATCCGCATATTGGTCGCGCTGCCGACAGCGCGCTTGGACGCCTGGCCGGCGCTCCGCCAGCGGCCACGCCGCAAGAGGTTGCGCTGGACTCGCTGGTTACCAGTTTTTCTGCTGTGTTCTCGCTGGTGCGCGCCGGTGCCGGCGTAGCGGTGGTGCCGTTGAGTCCGACGCAGTTGATTACCGTGCCGGATATCGCACTGGTGCCGTTAAAAGACGCGTGGGCAAAGTTCGACCTGTGCCTGGTCTGCGACCCGGGGATCATCATGTCGCCAGCCGCATCCCGCCTGCTGAATACACTGAGCAGCAGTACGGGAACGACAAAAGCAGACTAATCAACCTACGACAACGCCGGCGTCGTGAATGACCTTGCTCCATTTCTTGCGGTCATTGGCGATCAAGTCCGAAAACGCGCTCGGCGAATCATACGCCGGCTCGAAACCGCTGCCGACAAGCCAGGCATTTGACTCGGCGTCCTTAAAAAACTCGCCCATGGCCTGGTTCCAGCGGTCGATGGCCGCCTGTGGTGTGCCTGCAGGCGCGGCCACGCCCCACCATTCGTCGGCTGAGTAACCGGGTAGCGCGTCTTCCGCAACGGTAGGCAGATCCGGCAAGACGACCGAGCGCTGTTCACCAGTGGTGGCAAGCGCGCGCAAGGCACCCGATTTGATCGCTGGCAACGCCGCGCCAAGAATGGCGAACATCATGGAGATCTGCCCGCCCTGCAGGTCGACAAGCGCAGGAGAAGTGCCACGATAGGGAATATGCTGGATATCGATGTCTGCCATATTTTTGAACAGTTCGGCCGGCAAGTGGCCGGCGGCACCGTTACCTGCGGTGCCGAAGGTCAGGGTACCGGGTTCGCTTTTTGCCAGAGCGATGAGCTCCTTCATCGATTGCACTTGCAATGACGGGTTGACCACGACAACAAACACGGTCGAGGCAACGCGGCTGATCGGGCTAAATTGCGTGGCCGGGTCGTAGGACAGTTTGCGGTAAAGCTCGGGATTAATGGAACTGACGCCAGCCGTAGTCATCAGTAGCGTATGGCCATCCGGTTTCGAGGAGGCAACCTGGGCTGCGCCGATGCCGCCCCCTGCACCGGGTTTATTTTCGACAACGATCGGCACACCCCATTTATCGGCAACAAACATGGCCAGGCGACGGGCCAGGATATCTGTCCCGCCCCCGGCTGGAAACGGCACGATAAGCGTCACCGGACGCGCGGGATAGCTTGAAGCAAAGGCAGTCGGGAAAGCGAGTGTACCTGCGGCGATCGAGCCGCTAAGAAGGAATTGGCGACGGTTCATGATGTGACTATCTCCTGAAGAATATTTTCCGGCGCCGGGACTAAGCTGGCATCCGGGACGTAAACGGTCCCTTCAAACAGACGCCTGGCGGTACGCAGCAGACTGACGGCGCGTATGTCCGGATCGCCATTGGCGTCAGCACTATCGCCCTGTACATCCACCTCAATACTTCCCTGCGGGTGCTCAATGCAGACGGGACCGGCTGTGTGCCGGGCAAAACGATGAGCGACAGAACCGGGTAGAAACGCGGCTACCCCCAGGCAAACCGCGCCGGTCACGGCAAATCCCGAATGGCATGTATAGGGCATGAAATAGCGGGCGGCCAGCGTCGCGTCGTTGCCGGCAGGTGTTGCCACCAGCGTCAGCTTGGGCATTTCAGAGCGCGATACATCGCCCAGGCCCATGGCGCGACCGGCAATACAGCGCAAATTTTCCACCTTTGCCAGCAGATCGGCATTGGCATTGATCACCTCGGCTGGCTCATGCCCCGTCAGCCCGAATGCTTCGGCTGCGACAATGGCCATGGGTACGGCGGCATCCACGCAGCTCACTTCGAAGCCGTCCATTACATCGACAACGTGTCCGGTTGGCAGCAGTTTGCCCGTTTTGGCGCCGGCCATGTCTTCGAAGCGCAGCCAGACAGGCGCAGCCTGGCCCGGCACGCCATCGATGCGCGCATCGCCCTGGTACAGGGTGCGCCCATTATCAGTCTGTATCGTCGCGACGATGCGCTTGGCGGTATTAACATTGAATATTCGGACCGTGGTCGTCTTGCCTCGCGCTTTCACCAGACCCTGGTCAATGGCGTACGGACCCACGGCCGCCAGCATATTGCCACAGTTGACGTTGTAATCAATCGTATTCTTGTGAACGCAGACCTGGGCAAACAAGTAATCGACATCCGCATCGGCGCGTTTGGACGGGGAGATAATCGCAATCTTGTTCACCAGCGGGTCCGGCCCGCCAATGCCATCGATACGTCTGGGCTCAAGCGCGCCCAAAACCCGCAGCAAGATGCGATCGCGCTGCTCGCCGGGCGGGGGCAGATCGGACGCCAGAAAAAACGGGCCCTTGGATGTGCCACCGCGCATAACAACGCAGGGCAAACCCAGCTGATCAGAAAATGTGTGCATGGAAGATGCCTCCTATGTGAAGCATTCTCGCCCAACTTGCGCTGCCGTGACAAACAATCATTCGGAACGGCAGCGCTTCCAAAAAGTCACGCCGCGGCCGGTCCGTTTTGCAGCATACTCCAGACGATGAATGCGAACAAACCCTACGAAGACCTGCGCGATCCTGACATATATAGTCAATGGCTAGAACGCCTGGGCCAGTGCGAATCTGCCGTGCAAGCCTGGGCCTGGTTTAACCAGGACGTTGTTGCCGATTCGCTTAAAGGACTGAAATCGCAGGCTCATGAAGGGCTGCTTTCAGGACTGGCGGTGGGAATCAAGGACATTATCAACGTTGCCGGCATGCCGACCGGCAATGGCGTGAAACACAGTACGCCATTGCCATGCGCAGGCGCTGATGCCGACTGCGTAATCCTTTTACGGGAAGCGGGGGCAGTGCCTGTCGGCAAAACCGTCACCGCTGAAATGGCATACGCCCACCCCGGCGCTACAAGAAACCCCTGGGATGTAGCCCATACGCCTGGCGGCTCGTCCAGCGGATCGGCTGCAGCCGTGGCATGCGGGATGGTAGCGGCAGCACTCGGAACCCAGACCGGGGGATCAATCATCCGCCCCGCCGCATATTGCGGCGCCGTTGGATTCAAGCCAACCTATGACCTTGTCTCCATGACAGGCATAACGGGCGTCAGCCCACGCCTGGACACACTGGGCTGGTTTACCACAAATGTGAGACTGGCCGATCGTATGGCCCAGGTGCTGCTGCCACACCAGCCGGCACCCTCTGCCTTCAAGCTGAACGCGTTGCGGGTCGCTCGCGTGGATGCAATACATGCCGGCCCTGATGCCGAGACTGTGAGCGCGATGGACATGGCATGCATCACTTTGAAAGAAAACGGCGCCAACGTTTCGTGTCTGAATATGGAAGACGAATGGAACACGCTGACCACAGCACATAAAACGATCATGTTTTACGAAATGGCTCACATCATCCAGACGGCACATTCGGCAAACTGGCGACACTTCAGTGCAACGCTGCGTGCTACTTGCGAACAGGGCTCTCGCATTTCAACGGCCAACTATCAGCTTGCGCTGGATGCGGCAAAATCTTGTCAGGCGCGCTTGCTGCATAAGCTCGCGGATACAGATGTGATATTGACGCCCAGCGCAAAAGGGCCTGCGCCCCGTGGATTGGAAAATACGGGAGAATCCACATTCAATCGAATCTGGACGCTGCTTGGCTGGCCCGCCATACATTTGCCTATCACCCAGTCACGCGAGGGGCTGCCACTGGGCGTACAACTTATCGGAAAGCCGGCGACCGACAGGCCGTTGTTATTGATCGCTGATCAGATACATAAATTGATTGATCGTCGAACAACAACAACAACAACAACAACAACAACCTGCGCAGGGTGATCGCGCCAGGCAAGCCAGTCGCTTCAGAGATCTGAGCTATACCTTGCGCCTTCGCAACCTCTTTCACGCGTGCCGAGAACAGCTCGTCGTCGTCCTCTTCAATATTGCTTTCCGCTGTGGGCGAACGGCGTAAGGAAATCATCAGCCCCCTTGGCTATGTTCGAGCAAGCACTCGAAACAGAACAACCCCGATGCATCCACAAATCCAACCTTACGATCTCGGTCGATACCCGAGCAAAGAAGAAACTCTATCGCACGCCTCGATGATCGCAGGGGCCAGGTTGTGCATAACTCTGGGTTTAAGCCGGTCCGCTGGACCTGACACGCCTAATGCAGCAACAACTTTACCGGAGCCATCGCGAATTGGTCCGGCAACGCCGCAGACCTGTTCGCGCCATTCTCCGATATTAATTGCGAATCCCTGCACGCGTACCCGGTCCAACTCGTTTTCCAATTGTTCCGAACGCACAATACTTTTGGATGTGTATTTGGCCAGTGCGATCTTAACGGATTCTATCGTGGCCGGATCGGACCAGGCGAGCTGAGCCTTGCCCGTTGCCACACACTGTGCTGGCGCGCGTCCTCCCACGGTCGTGTAAGCCCGAACCGGTTGAGGACTGTCAATTTTTGCAAGATACAATACCTCGATGCCCTCCAACGAAGACAAATGCACCGTTTCTGACGTTGCTGCGGCCAGTTCCTTCATGAAAGGATCTGCAACGTGCCGCACGTCTAATTTGCCAAAAACATGCGAACCCAATTCCCATAATTTCATTGTCAATTCGTAGCGGCCGGTGCTGGCCACGTTTCGCGCAAATCCCTGGTACACCAGACCTTGCAGCAGTCTGTGTACATTGCTTTTGGTAAGTTCCAGCTCCTTGGCCAGTTCTGTCACGCCACAGGGGCGCTCGCTTCTCGCAAGTGTTTCGAGCAGAACCAGGCCTTTCAAGAAAGTTTTATCCATATGTTGAACCATATAACAAATTCATCTTATTTTATATAGTGTAATCAAAATTCAAATATTAGAACAACAATTATTATTCTCATTCATCTGCGCTCAGCCGGTGCCTTATCTCTGAAAGACCCAGCGCCTCACCGCTCGCTCGTGCCACAACGATTTGTTTTGCCAGGCATTGGGAAAACCCTTATAGATAATTATTGACACGTTCAATAGGTCAAGTATATAGTGTTTTTATTACAAAGAAGAACGGCGTTCTAAATAGTAAAACATGAGGAAGACATGAAAAATCACGAAACTTTATGGCCCGGACGATGGCTTGTACCCGCAACGGTCGTTTTAACCTGCCTGATCGGAGCGAGCGCACAAGCGGCAGAGGATTCTTTTCCGAACAAACCAATTACCATTGTGGTACATACTGGCGCGGGATCATCAACGGATATATTTGCAAGAGAATTGGCGCAAGGCGCTCGCAAAGTATTTGGAAAACCGGTTGTTGTCGTCAATAGGCCAGGTGGAAGCGGTGCAACGCAAATGGCATTTATCAAATCCGCCCCACCTGATGGCTATACCGTAGGAGTCAATACTGCCTCGCATTTGACTGCAATGCAGTCAAACTTGAAGGGTGTGTACAAATGGCAAGACTTTTCCTGGATAACGTTGAATCAACTGGATCCATATGTCACAGTCGTGGCAGCAGACAGCCCATACAAAACGTTGAAAGATCTGGTCGAAGGAGGCAAGAAAGAAGGAGTCAATCTCAAAATAGGTGGATTTGGCACGGTTGGTGCAGCTCACAATATTGGTTTTAATCTGCTTGCAGACAAGGCAAATATGCCATTTACATGGGTCAGTTACACTGGCGGCCCTCAGGCAATGACCGCGCTGCTTGGCAAACATATTGATGCCGTCAACACTAATCCAGGCCCGGCCTTGCAATTTGCTGCAGCCGGCCGTGTGCGCGTTCTGGGCATCCTTGATGATAAACGGGCAGAGTCGTTGCCGGACACGCCCACCTACGCCGAGGCCGGATATCCCGTGGATACTTCCTGGAAGCAGATCCGCGGCATATTTGGTCCGAAGGATATCCCCTTGGAAATTCAGAAAAAACTCGCCGACGGCTTCTTCAAAGCCATGCAAACACCGGCCTTTCAGAAATACATGAAAGACACTGCGCAGATTGCAGGCGATGAGGGGCCAGAACAATACCCCGCCTATATTGAAAAAATAGATAGTGTCGGCAGCGAGTGGCTGAAAAAATTGGGACTGGCCAAATGACTGTCGGCTCAACAACGGACGATACACTCGCCATGAATACGTGGCTCTGCGAAATGAAATCTACCCGGGTGGTTGCAATTCTGTGCCTGCTCGCTTTCGGCTGGATAGCCTGGTTGAGCCACGGCTTTCCGCCGCCCCTCAATCCAGTAGACGTCGGACCAGGAAAAGTCCCAACGCTCATCGCATACCTCGGCATGATCTGCAGCGTTGTTCTGTTTGTACAGGCAGGCCGAATAACCACCAGAATTGAACTGCGTCGCCCTGCTGCGGTGGCATCGGGCATGCTGGTGATCGCCGGATATGTGCTTTTGATCCCCTTTGTTGGATTCTATATCACATCTGTATTCGCGGTGCCTGCATTGATGCTGGTCGGTGGCGAGCGACGCCCATTGCGCCTGCTTCTCTCTTCTACGGGATTTGTCCTCTTTATTTATCTGTGTTTCCAGTTGCTGCTGGGCGTCGAATTTCCATAGGAGAGTCATTGTGTTTGCTGATCTAATGAATGGATTCGCACTGGTCCTGCACCCATACGTCTTGCTGGCTCTGATGGGTGGCACCCTCGTCGGCTACCTGATCGGGGCGATGCCCGGACTGGGGCCTAGCCTTGGCGTAGCGCTCCTCGTGCCTTTTACTTACGGCATTGATCCTGTCATAGCCATGGTTGCGCTAGTCAGTTTATATATGGCCGCAGAATATGGTGGCGCGATCACCGCCATTTTATTGAATACGCCCGGCACGGCCGCTGCAGTAGCTACGGCCTGGGACGGTTATCCCATGGCGAAAAAGGGCGAAGCGGGCTTTGCTTTGCATATTTCAATTATCAGTTCCGGCATTGGTGCACTAATCAGCGCATTCCTGTTGATTGCAACCGCTATTCCATTGTCAGAACTTGCTCTTCAGTTCGGTCCTACAGAATATTGCGCACTTGGAGTCTTCGGATTGAGCCTGGTCAGCAGCCTAGGTGGCGTATCTCCACTAAGAGGTTTGTTGGCGCTGTGTATCGGGGTCGCTTTTGCCGTTATCGGCATGGATCCTGAGAATGGTACACCTCGATTCGCATTTACGCCTGAACTCTTTGACGGTATTCCACTGGTGCCGGCACTGCTCGGCTTATATGCAATTTCAGAAGCGCTATTCATGCTTGAAGGACAGGATGCTAACGCCCCGGCCATCAAGGTCAGTAAAGTTTGGTCGCTGCCGTGGTCCCGATACCGGAATCTATGGATAACGATCCTTCGTGGTTCGGGCATCGGATACATTATTGGTGTTATACCAGGAGCCGGCGCATCAATTGCCAGTCTCATCTCTTATAACGAGACAAAACGTGCGTCTCATGACCCGGCATCATTTGGCGAGGGTAATCCCAAAGGAGTGGCCGCTTCGGAATCGGCCAATAATGCAGCTGTGTCCGGTGCAATGGCTCCTCTATTGGCACTTGGCATCCCTGGATCAGCTACAGCGGCAATTCTGATTGGCGCGCTGATGATACAGGGAATCCAGCCCGGACCTCTTTTGTTCGTCAGGAATCCAGAGATTCCTTACTCGATTTTTGCTTCTTTGATTATTGGCGTACCTCTGATGGTCATTGTTGGGTTATTTGGAGCGAGGCTTTGGGTTCGAGTGATCGATATTCCCGCTTCGCTGCTTGCGGCAGTTGTCACCGCGATTTCCATTGTGGGTGCCTATGCATCAGAAAACTCCATGTTTCCCGTCTATGTCACGCTTTTCTTCGGTTTTCTTGGCTATGTTTTGCGCAAGGTGAATATACCATTGGCACCAATCGTACTTGCATTGGTACTCTTGCCGATGGCCGAGACAAACTATCGACAGGCACTGGTTGTAGCAGAGGGTAATCATATGATTTTTCTTCAACAACCGATTACCGTCGTCCTGTTAGTGTTGGCGCTGCTATCGTTCCTGGTTCCGCTGATCAGAAACCGTCGTCCGATCCCTGCCAGTAAAGCAGACTCAAAGAAATGAACGATGACAAGCTGAAAAACACATTGACCCTGAAGCTGGCGGAATGGGCATGCGCAGTCGACGAATCCCAGTTACCTTCGGACGTGTTGAAGATCGCCAGCCATTCTTTATTGGATTGGTATACGATGGTGCTGGTGGGCTGGAACGAGCCGGCGGTTGCAAACCTGCGTCGATATCTGAATGACGAACCTGGTGCACCACAAGCCACCCTGCTCGGCAGTAATTCCCTGGCATCGTTGACACATGCTGCGCTCATCAACGGAATTTCCGGCCATGTTCTGGATTTTGATGACGCCCATTTACCATCGCGCGTACACCCGTCGGTTCCCTTGTGGCCGGCCATTCTCGCCCTATGCGAACACCAAGGGTTGTCCGGAAAGCAGGCTTTGGCCGCATTTGTCATCGGCGTAGAAATTCAGACTCGACTTGCTGCCCTCATGGGAGAAAGTCACTATCGGCTTGGCTGGCACAATACCGCCACACTAGGCAGTTTTGGCGCTACCGCTGCCCTTGGCTGGTTACGTAAACTCACCCCGATACAAATGTGTCATGCCTTTGGTATCACTGCCAGCCAGACCGGCGGCTTAAGATCATCATTTGGCACGTCGTGCAAACCGCTACATGCCGGCCGTGCGGCAGCAAACGGGCTTTTCGCTACCGGATTGGCAAAACACGCTTTTGACGCGCAATCCGCTGTCTTTGATGTCGCCGACGGCTTCCCGGCACTCTATGCCGATGAGACTTTTCCGGATGCTGTCATCCAGAAAGATGGCAACTGGGATATCCGTCAGGTAATTTTCAAATATCACGCCTCATGCTACGGAACGCAAGCTCCAGTGGAGGCTGCGCTCAAGTTCAATAGGCCAGATTTTGCGTCCGTCAGTTCGGTGCGAGTTGGTGTAGAGACACAATACCTGTCTGTATGCAATATTCAGACACCAAAGACCGCGGCACAAGCCCGATTCAGCATACGCCATATGGTGGCCTTGGCCCTCGAAGGCTTCAATACCGCCAGCCAACACGCATTCTCTTCAGAATGCCTGACGGATCCGCAGATCGCTGCGTGGCGGGAACGCATCGCGGTCTATGGCGATGCAGCAATCGCCCGCGCTAACTCCAGTATCGATGTTGAATTCACAGATGGGACACAACAGCGTGTCACCGTCGATGCTAGCCGTCCAGAAAGTAATCTTGAACGACAGCAGCACCGACTCTGTGAAAAATCGGCTGCGCTACTGCAGGATCTATACATTGAGGGCAGTGAAAAAATTTTGCATGATCGCATTCTTGGTATCGACAAGGCGCCTGATCTGCATGGGTGGATGGAAGACTTTCGCGTATGGGAAAGCCAGCATCGCCGTAACCAACATGAACACACCAATACAGGAGAATAGAAATGGGAGCTTATGTCATTGATAGTGCATTATTTCGGGATCAGTTCGGTACCGATACAATGCGTGAGTTGTTCAGCGATGAAACCACGGTACAGCGCTGGCTGGATGTAGAAGCCGCTTTGGCAAAAGTGCAGGTAGAGCTGGGAATTATTCCCAAGGAGGCCGGAGAAGAAATTCAAAGGAAAAGCAAGGTTGAAAATATCGATCTTCCAGAGCTGAAGCGGGAAATGGACCGAACGGCTCATCCTATTGTTCCATTGCTAAGGGCAATGAAAAAAGCATGCGAGGGAGAAGCCGGTGAGTTCATCCACTGGGGCGCAACCACGCAGGACATAATGGATACAGGAACCATTCTTCAGGTGCGCGATGCGTTAGACGAGATAGAAGCTGCATATCGCGAACTTTATGCAAACACCCGTCGCCTGGCCGAAACCTATCGAGACCAGGTCATGGTAGGACGCAGTCATGGACAACATGCGCTGCCCATTACCTTCGGTTTTAAAGCGGCAGGCTGGGCCGAAGAGCTCAGGCGTAATTTCAAAAGATTGAAACAGATGCGGGAGCGTGTGCTTGTTGGGCAGTTTTCCGGGGCAGTAGGCACACTGGCTGCATTGGGCGACCAGGGCCTAACCGTACAGCGTAGACTTTTTGATGAGCTTGGACTCGAGTGCCCGACCATCACGTGGCATACATCGCGAGACAATATTGCAGAATTGATATGTGTCCTCGCTATCGCCTGCGGCACCGCCGGAAAAATTGCACATGAGATATTCAGCCTGCAGAAGACGGATGTCGCCGAACTGGAAGAACCGTTTGCGCCTGGCAAGGTTGGCAGCAGTACGATGCCACACAAGCGAAACCCGCCTGTTTGTGAGGGAGTCATAGCGCTTACGCGTGTGGTTCGGACGACTGTTCCACTGGCGATCGAGGCTATTGTTGCCGATCACGAACGTGATAAGGTTGTGCTGCAGACTGAAAGAGAGTTCATCGGAAAAGTGTTTAACATGACACATGCCGCTGTCAAAAAAATGATTTTTGTGACTGGCCAATTGAGCGTGCGAACAGAAAATATGGAAAAAAATCTTTTTGCCCAAAATGGACTGTTAATGTCCGAAGCCGTCATGATGGGATTGAGTGATGCATTGGGCAGACAGGAAGCACACGACATCGTATACCGGATTTGCATGGATGTTTTCGAAAAAGGTGGGTCACTGAAAGAGGCATTGCTGGCGGACCCCGGTGTATCCGGGCGGCTAAAAGAAGCCGATATTGAACGAATGCTCGAGCCGCATGGTTATATCGGACATGCGGGAGACTTTGTGGACCAGGTGCTCGCAAACTCGCTGGACTGACTAAACTTGATGGGCCGCAAAAGGCCCATCAAGACTTTTACGCCTTACTTATCAAACTGACCAAACGCTTCCATCGCCCGAACAGAGTACACATAAGCAGCACCGGCATTAAGCGCAATTGCCGTGCCAAGCGCTTCGCTCAATTCAGCTTCAGTAGCGCCTGCTTGTCGGGCGGCTGCAGCATGGGAAGAGATGCATCCGTCACAGCGAGTTGTTACAGCAACGGCGAGGGAAATGAGTTCCCTTGTTTTGGCATCCAGCGCTGATCCACTTGCCTGCGCTTTATTGAGCCCTTGATAAGCCTCAACGACCGCCGGGTTGGCTTGGGCAAATGTCTTGGCTGATTGGCGTAAGTTGGATAATTGATCTTTCCAGTTATTAAGCATCTATTTATCTCCAAAAAAAGATTCGTTCTACTATTTAGAACGACGTTTTGTATTTCGGGAAGTTAATGGTACACTTTCGTAAAACTCGTTGCAAGCTTTAAGAAAAAAATTAATTGACATAGGTGCACAATGAAGGAAATTGACACGCAAGATCTACCGCTGGCAGGAATCAAAATCATAGAGTTTTGTTCAGTCGCTGCCGGCCCATTCTGTGGCATGCTGCTCGCCGACATGGGTGCGGAAGTAATTAAAGTAGAGCCGCCAGACGGTGACACACTTAGACAATGGCCGCCCCTCAATAACGGTTACAGTGAAAATTTTGCATCGCTCAATCGAAATAAAATGTCTGTACAGCTTAATTTGAAAAATTCGGACGACCTTCGTCTGGCTCGACAGATGATTTTAAGTTCGGACGTCGTAATCGAAAATAATCGACCTGGCGTCATGAAGCGATTAGGACTGAGTTATGAAACGTTCTCCGAGGAAAAGCCCGCTCTTATTTATTGCTCTATCTCTGCATACGGCCAAAGTGGTCCTCGATCAACTGAGGGGGGATTCGACCTTACCATGCAGGCTGCAGCGGGCGTCATGAGCGTGACGGGCGAGGAAAACGGTGCCCCAGCCAAATGCGGAGTGCCAATCTCCGATTTTTCGTCTGGACTGTATGCTGCTTTTGCCATTGCTTCAACATTAGCAAGTGTACGCGCTGGTGGCACAGGCAAACATATTGACGTCCCCATGTTTGGCTGTACTTTGGGCGTGGCTGCCTTGCAGACCAGCGAGTATTTTGGCACCGGCCTCAATCCACGCCGCCTCGGCTCTGCACATCCCCGAAATGCGCCATACCAGGCATTTAGTGCTAAAGACGGTTATTTCGCCATAGCAGCCGGAAACCAGAAACTCTGGTCAGCTGTCTGCGAGGTAGTACAAATACCTGAATTGGAGCAGGACCCACGGTTCGCCACTACCTCATTACGCGCCCAAAACCAGATAGCGCTCAAGGAGATGCTTGAGCGGTCTTTTAATCTTCAATCTGTGGACCACTGGATTAACGCTTTCAAAGAAGCTGGCGTACCACATGCACATATTAATGATTACGCGTCTGCTTTGAACGATCCGCAAGTTGCACATATGAACTGGGTGCGAGCGGTTAATTTACCGGATGGCACTGAAATAAAAACGTTTGCGTCACCACTTATGCTGAGTGGCGAAGGACTACCGATTCGTATTAATCCGCCCGCGTTAGGCGCACATACCAATCTTATACGATCACAATTTTCAACAACTAAAGGAGACATTGAGCAATGAGTTACAACAAACTCCAGACAACAGTAGAGGCGCTCAGCCGCCTCGTGGAACGCAAAGGGCTGACAGAAGCTCAGGCACTTGAGGAATCCAGAAAGCTAATTGCTGATCTGGTCAAAACAGACGACTGGCTGCCTGATCAGATGGCGCAGCCACATCCAGATTATTATCGGCAATATCTCTTGTATGGAGATCCGCAAGACAGATTCTCGTTAGTGAGTTTTGTGTGGGGCCCCGGACAAAAGACTCCCGTTCACGACCACACCGTTTGGGGTGTAATCGGTATGCTCCGAGGCGCGGAAGTCGACCAGCCCTTCCGTCGAACAGAGAATGGACTGGAGCCGACGGGACCGCAACACACACTGCAACCGGGTGATACTGCTTGTGTATCTCCTACTATTGGCGATATTCATCGGGTGAGTAACGCCTACGCTGATCAGGTCTCAATAAGTATTCATTTGTACGGCGGTAATATCGGTCGTATTCAACGAAGCGTGTATGATCCCGTGACAGGACAACCCAAGCAATTCATCTCAGGTTATTCCAATGCTCTTGCTCCCAATCTCTGGGTCGAAACCCCACAATCCTGAGATAGAACCAAACGCAACATACACAGCACGTGGCGAATTGTCCAGCGAACGCAAACCAGTGAGTTATTGTTTCTGGATTCATAGCCCAGAGCGCTCAGTCGCTGGCAGAAAGTCGTGTATTAAACGTTGAAAAAGTAGCTGTTTATCAATGTTGTTGATAAATAAACATGGCAGTTCGTCTGCGCACGTCCTGCTATGTCCCGGAAAATCGTATGGCGTCTGGCTACTATCAAGCTTAACGCTCAAATTTGTCACCGCCTGACTTTTTTCCCTCTCGATGCCAGCCGCAAACCCTCTTTTGAAGCCCGGAATACTTTCCCCAAAGCTCGCCGTATCGTCCCCCCAGCCCGAGGCTCAATACTCATAATCGGAATGGTGGCGTCAAAATGCGGCAGCTTCGTCGGTCAATCAGACAGCTCGACGTGGTCCAAATCGACAGTGTCAACGTCCTTGCGCGTGTCCACTATTACTTTACCTGCCACTCTTTCCACGCCTCAGTTCCAACAACCGCAGTCTTCTGGACCCAGATACCGCCGCCAAGTTCAAAATTTTCTTCGAATATTGGGCACATGCGGCGTTGATGTTGTTGATACACTGCTAGTCGTTACGGTGCAGTAGATAGCCATCGACCAAACGCTCATTCTGCCCTTCTGATCGCCTCTTCCAGCATATCCAGCCTGTCCTGCCCCCAAAACAGTTCGTTCTTAAAAACATACGAAGGAGAACCGAATACACCGCAAGCCACGGCTTCATCGGTAAATTTCCGGTAGAGAGCAATAATCTGCGGCGCTTGTGCCTGGTTCATCAGCGTCAGGCCATCCAGGCCATGTTTATTCGCAATATCAATCAGAGTTATGTCAGATGAAATATCCTCATCTTCGCACCACTCGGCACGAAGAATGGATTTGGACAATTGGGCGATATCGATGCCGTTCTGGCTTGCTGCAATCACCATGCACGATGCCAGGTCTGCATTCGGGCACATGTATTTAGGCTGCAGGTTAATGCTGATGTCCAGTTTGCGGCACCACCGTTTCAATTCGGCGATGCGATAGGCCTGGCGTTCGGGCGAGCGCTGATGCAGAAGCATCCCGCCCGTCCTGGCGTAGACATCAGGAAGGTCTACTGGCTTGTAGTTAATTGCTGCATCGTATTTTTCCGCAATACGCGCCAGGCGATCCGCCCCCAGATAGGCCCAGTCGGAGTTCAGCCAAAAATAATAGTCTATGGTTTTGCCACTCATGACCGGGCCTCTTGCATTTCCGTCAGCGGCGCAAATTTGGCGGGGCCATGCATGAATATGGAGCTGATAATGGCAATCACACCCAAACCGCTCAGGTACCACACGATATAGCGTGGATCGCCGTCACCATAGGCAAGCAGCGACGTTGCAATCAGTGGTGCCAGGCCGCCGCCGATAGCGCCAGAGACCTGCACTGCGATCGATATACCACTATATCTGACCTCAGGCGGGAACTGGGCAGAAAAAAGACTTCCCTCGGGACCATACAGGCAGGCGTAGACCACACCGATGGCAATGATCATTGCAATATTGATGGACGCGACGTCCAAGCTGCCGAGCATAGAAAAAAACAAGGAGGAAAACAGCAATATGCCAATAGAACCTGCCATGAATACCCATTTAAAACTCAGGCGATCGCCAAGAATGCCAAACAGCGGCATGGTAAAGAGCGATACCAATGCGCCCCAGATAGTGGCATCCAGCATCACCATCCGATCAACACCAAGGGTATTGGTGGTATAGGCCAGTGCAAAGGTGACCACTGTGTAGAACCAGGTTACTTCGGCAAGCCTGCCGCCCACAACAACAAGCACTTCTTTCGGATACTTCTTCAGGACGATCATGGCCGGCATCCCAACCTTTTCGCCTTTCTTTTTCATGCGCTCAAAGTCTGGGGATTCGGCAACCTTGACGCGGATGAACCAGCCAACCAGCAAGAGTAGAACGCTGGCCAGGAAAGGAATTCTCCACCCCCAGGCCAACATGTCTTCGTTGGGCAATGACGCCACGGCGCCCATTGCCAAAGAAGACAGAATCAGGCCCGGGGCAACCCCCGCTTGAGGCAGGCTGCCAAAGAATCCTTTTTTGCCTTCGGGGGCATGCTCCACGGCCATCAATACAGCGCCGCCCCATTCGCCGCCCACGGCGATACCCTGTATAAATCGCATGAGCACCAGCAACACCGCGCCCCAGTAGCCAATGGATTCATACGAGGGAATGAGCCCGATCAGGATCGTCGGAATCCCCATCATGAACAATGTAATGAGCAGCATAGACTTTCGGCCGACCTTGTCACCGAAATGGCCGAAAATAATACCACCCAGCGGTCGGGCAAAGAATCCCACGGAATAGGTGGCAAACGCAGCCAGCGTCCCCGTCAATGGATCGAACGAAGGAAAAAAGATCGTATTGAAAACCAGTGCTGCGGCTGTTCCGTATAAGAAAAAGTCGTACCACTCAATGGTTGTCCCCATCATGCTTGCCAGGCCTGCCGTCACATATTGCGAACGCGAACGGACAGACCCGGATGTCGTATTATTCGCCATCCCGGTTCCTTTTAATAATAATGAACTTTATCGTCTGTTTAACGTGCCAGTAACTACTTCAGATCTAGCGGCGCAATACCATGCGTCTGCCTGCACCAGTAATTAAAGGTCGCCTTGACGATTGAATTTTTAAGCAGATAATCGTGGGCTTCAGCGGCAAGCTTGTCATCAACGGGAGTCAGCTTGCCAAATGCCTGCGCACGGATCTGCATACGAGCTGCGCGCTCAAGGTAAACCGACAGGTAGGTCGCCTCTTCACAGGAGGTACCCGCGGTCAAATACCCATGATGGGCCAGGATAATTGCCTTTTTTTGTCCCAATGCCTTTGAAATAATGACGCCTTCTTCATCGGCAATCGGCACACCGGGCCATTCACCCAGAAATGCGCAATCGTTATGCAAGGGAGTCATATCCATTTGGGAGATAATCAATGGCTGTCGCGCAGCGGCAAGGGCGGACGCCCAGGGCGAGTGAGTATGAATAATGCTGTTGACATCGGGGCGGGCATCGTAGACCCACAGGTGAAAGCGAGTCGCCGGGTTGGCCATGCCCTCTCCCGTCAACGTATTGAGATCGCGATCAACTTCGATGAAATCTTCAGGTTTCGCTTCGTCAAAACCCAGGCCAAAGCGCAAGGTCCAATAGGCACCCGGGCGCTCCGATCTTACGCTGATCTGCCCTGCCAGGCCCGCTTCCTGTTCGGTCATGGCCAGGATTCGACAGGCGTAGGCCATAGTCTCTTTTGTGTCCCGCTCTACAATTTGCAGATGCTTGGACATCTCCTGGGTTGCACGCTTATCGAAGTAGGATTTTTCTCTTAATGGCGCATTCATGCTGTGGCCTCCATACATGATCTGTTTATATAAAAACTTTCAAGGTTCTATGACAGATTCTATTGATTCAAATCAAATATAGCTATAAAGCAAAACTCATAGCAGCTATTCCACCTGTTCGTTCATGGCTTTCGACAACTGCAATATGCATTGCTCCAGGGCAATGGCCAAAGCACTCAGCGGTTTGTCATGATGCTTGATCAATACCATTCTTCGTCGCAATAAGGGCAGTTCGATTTTCACCTTCTTCAAGCCATAGTCTGCCAGCACTTTTGTCGGAATCCTGGACGGCAAAATGCAATCGCCGACGCCTGAAGAAACAAGCTTTAACATGGCGTCCACCGTTTCGGCTTCCGTCACGAAATGTGGCTCCAGGCCGCCACTGTGTATCATTTTGCGAAGGGCATAGTGTGGGGGGAAGCCGACCAGCTGGAGTGTTGTGCAGGTCAGATCCTGTGGCCCACTCAAGGCGCTGTCCTGTCTGACAATCAGCGCCATGTCTTCTTCAAACAGCGCAGTAGACACTAGCACATCAGAATTGACTGCCGAATCGTAGACCAATCCCAGCTCTGCATTTCCGTGTTCGACCAGCGTCACGACTTCTGGCGAGCTTCTACCCATGAGTGAAAGATTGACATGCGGCCGGTTGCTGACAAAAGTGGCCACGCAATCTGCCGTGAAATAATAGCTAAGCGTGTGCACGGCCGCCAGGCGCACCGTACCCTGAGTAATGCCTTGCTTGCGCACCTGATCCATCGCCCGGTCTATTTCCAGAAAGGCGGGTTTGACTGATTCATAGAGAATCTCTCCGGCCTCAGTCAGCTTGAGTCCCCGCCCGGTCCGCACGAACAAGCGCTGGTCTACATGGGCCTCAAGCAGCGCCAATTGTTTACTAAGTCCGGATTGCGTTTGATCCAGGACTGTTGCCGCCTTTGACAGAGAACCCAAATCGGCAATAGAAACAAAAAAACGCAATCGACGGTCAACCGAGTCTAAAGACATATTATTCTCCCCGGGCAAACATTGAAATGAGCCCCGTGATATCCATCGGCAAGAACAGCAATCACCTTCATTATGGTTCAAACAGAAACTGACGTTTGATTTAACCGCTGTCCTTGGAGCAGTATGGCAAAGCGAAAGCTATCCTCAACCTCCAATTCAGGAGATTGTGCCGATAGACATCTTCAACGCGCCACCATCCCGCCACTTATCAACGACGCAAAGACAGCCTCGGCGTCCCGCGCGTCCAGCGTCCCGCGCACCAAAGCAGATGACAACGCTTCTCCTGCCCCCACAAAGCCGATGCACCGCTTTTCCAGCTCTCCCTCAGGCAAAGTGTCGAAAGGCTTTAGCACCGCGACGAACATCATGATCACGTTGTCGAGCAGTTCCTGGAAAACGGCTGCCTTCTCTTGGCTACCGGCCAAGGCCGCGCCTACGGTGTGAAAGTCATCAGTGATGTCCGTTGCGCAATGGATATAGCTTGTTGCCAGCAAACGAATGGTCTCGCCCTGGTCTCGCGTTTCAGCAGCCATTGCCGCTTGAAATGCACTTACCCTCTCGGTATCGATCCACCGGTATAGCTCGATAAGCAGCACCGAGCGCGTACCGAAATGTTCGTACACCACGGGCTTGGAAACTCCGGCGCAGACAGCCAGGTTGCCCAGGGTAAGACGATCTGCGCCTTCATCACGGATGATAAGCAACGCTGTTTCAAGCAGTTGCTGGCGCCGTTCTTCCTTCGGCATCCTGCGTGCCGGCGCGTTTGAAGTCGGCTTTGAAGGCATCCTGGAAACCGTCTTTTGCAGCGTCTTTGAAGATATCTTTGAAGTAATCTTTGTCGGTGCCTTTGAAGTCGGCTTTGAAGGCTTCTTTGCACGTGCTTTTGAAGCCATACCTGGATGCATCTTTGAAGCAGCCGTTGTCGACGCCTTTGAAGCCGTTGTTGAAGTGGCCTTTGAAGCGGTGGTTGAAGACCCCTTTGAAGTTGTCTTTGCGGGCGGATTCAGGGCATTCTGGTCGGAAGCGTTAATCACAGTCGAATTTCTCCTTGCTTAACCTACCATTAGTAGGTTAAGCTACTTTAAGTAGGTTTCCCCACTGTTAGTAGATTCTAACCCTCTGCAAGGAAATATGACAATGATTTCAGACGCAATTTTGTTGATGGGCGGCACCGGCGCAATTGGACGCCAGACCGCAAGTGCACTGCGCAGCGCCTATCCCGATGTTCCTTTACTGATCGGCAGCCGCGATCTGGTTAAAAGCCGACAGGTGGCCAACGAGATCGGCAACGCCGAAGGCGTGGTGATCAATCCGCAGGCAGTCGATCTCGGCCTGGGCGAGCGTCGGGTCAGCGCGGTTGCGGTCTTTTACGCCGACCATCGCCTGGCGAGCCTGCGATTTGCGCACGCTCGCGGCGTACCTCACCTGAGCATTTCTTCGGGCATTTACGAAATCGCTCCTGAAGTGGCAACCTATATGCATTCCCCCGGTACTGCGGCCATTGTCCTGGGCTATGAATGGCTGGTCGGCGCCACAACCATCAGCGTGCTCAATTGTGCCAAACCATTTGCCCAGTTGGATCAGATCACGATGAATGCGCTTGTTGATGAGCAGGATGAAGGCGGTCCGGCGGTTGCCGAAGATTTTGAACGCCTGGGCCGGATGATGCCCGCTGCCTTCACCCGCCGCGGCGGCAGCTATGTCTGGCGCAGTAACGACGATGCAAAAGCCCGCTTCCGTGCGATCGATGGCACCGAAATGGAAAGCACTGGCTTTTCGTCTATCGATGTTGCCGGCCTGGCGGCCGCCACCGGGGCGTCGGACGTGCAATTTAATCTGGCCATCGGCGTCAGTTCATCACGACGTCGTAGCGAACCCAAGTCCACGGAAATCATTATCGAAATGGCTGGCAAAGACCGTGACGGCCACCCGCTGCGCACCCGTCATGGCGTGTTCCATCCAGGCGGCGCCGCCCCGTTGACTGCGTTGGGAGTTAGCATGATTCTGGAGCGACTGGCCGGGCTGGACGGCAAAGCGCCAACGCGGCCAGGATTGTATTTTCCTTTCCAGGTTATCGATCATGCGAGTTATCTATCCCGCTTGCAGACCGAAGGCGGCAGCGTCGTGTCATTGGATGTGGAGGGATGTGAGTGTGGATCAGGCCATCCTGCCTAATGGATAATTTTGCCAAGAAAGTCCTGTGCTCGCTGGGATCGCGGCTCTTCAAAGAATGCGGTCTTATCGCAGTCCTCGACAATAACGCCGCCGTCCATGAAAATAACCCGGTCGGCCACTTTTTTGGCGAAACCCATTTCGTGCGTCACCACCATCATAGTCATGCCGTCACGCGCCAATCCGACCATGACGTCCAGCACTTCGTTGATCATCTCCGGATCCAGTGCAGACGTAGGTTCATCGAACAGCATCGCGATGGGGTCCATTGCCAGCGCCCGCGCAATTGCGACGCGTTGTTGCTGTCCGCCCGAGAGCTGAGCAGGCAACTTCGACGCGTGGCCTGCCAGGCCAACGCGATCCAGATACTCAACCGCCTTCCCGGCCGCCGACGCACGGTCACGTTGCAACACTTTCATCTGCCCCAGAAGCATATTGTCAAGAACACTCAGGTGGGGAAATAACTCGAAGCCCTGGAACACCATGCCAATGCGAGCGCGCAGTTGCGGAAGATTCGTATCCTTCGCAGCAACCGAAACGCCATCGATCACGATGCTGCCCCGATCAATAGTTTCCAAACCGTTTACCGTCTTGATCAAGGTCGACTTGCCCGAGCCGGAAGGCCCGCATACAACCACCACTTCGCCCTTGCTGACGGACGCGCTACATTGGTTTAGTACCTGGAAATTGCCGTACCACTTGGAAATATTATTTATTTCGATCATTTTTTAGCCATTTTGAAATTGACGCATGCGTCTGACAAGGGATGAAAGCGTAAAGCAGATGCAGAAATAGACCACGGCCACGAACAGATACATTTCCAGCAATCGCCCATCGCGCTGCGCAATCGCGGCGGCAGCGCCGACAAAGTCGGTGATTGAAACCACGTACACAAGCGAAACCTCTTGCAAAAGAATAATCGATTGCGTTAGCAGCAGGGGCAGCATGCTTTTTATTGCCTGTGGAAGAATCACGTATGTCATCGCCATGCGGTGGTTCATGCCCAACGCCTGTGCCGCCTGTACTTGTCCGCGTGAAACACCCAGGATGCCAGCCCGTATGATTTCGCAGTAATATGCAGCCTCGAACATAACGAATGTGACCAGTGCCGAACTGAACGCGCCCACTTCGATAGGCGTGTCCGAACCCATTATCCAGCCTCCGATATACGGCACCAGAAAGAAGAACCAGAAAATTACCAACACCAGCGGGATAGAGCGAATAACGTTGACATAAACGCCGGCGACGGTGCGCAGGGTAGCTGAGTGCGACAGCCTCATGAGCGCCAGCAGCGTTCCCAATATCAACCCACCCACCATAGCCAGGAGCGTCAATTTGACAGTGAAGACCATGCCTACGCCAAATAGAAACGGCAAGGCCTGGACGATCACGCTAAAGTCGAATGAGTCAAGCATGACGATTCACCCGTCGGTTACGTGGCAGCAGGCTTCTGAACGAGCGCCCAGGTATCACAGCTGACTCGATCAGTCGCATAACCCCCACAGCAGACAAGTTCACCACCAGGTAGATCAGCGTTGCAGCGGTGAAAGCCTCAAAGACCTGAAACGAGAACTCCTGCATTGCTCGGGCGGTGGCGGTCAGTTCAATCAGACCGATGGTCAGCCCCACCGAGGTGTTCTTGATATTGTTCAGAAATTCGTTCGTCAACGGCAACAGCATCCGCCGTCCGGCCACAGGCAAAAGCACATAGCGGTAAATTTGCCATGTCCGCAGTCCAAGCGCTTTGGCTGCCGCACGCTGACCACGTGGCAAGGCGTCGATACCCGCCGATACCTGGACCGCAACCCGGGCCGACGCAAAGAACCCAAGACACACAACAGCGGCGACAAAGGGACCGTTAGACAAGGTTTTGATCCAGTAACCCATCGCACCTGGCAAGAGCTCGGGGATCACAAAATACCAGACAAACATCTGGACCAATAGCGGAATATTGCGAAACAGCTCAATGTAGGCAAACGCCAGTCGGCGAGCTGTCGCTGACTCTGTGGTTTTCAAAACGCCAACGACCACGCCCAACACCATTGCAATGGCCCAGGCCAGCAGTGCGGTGGTGAGCGTCCAGCTCAGTCCCGACAACAGGCTGTCCATGTAGGTGCCTGTTCCATCCGGCGCGGGCTCTGCAAAAATCATCCAGTTCCAGTGGTAGTTCATTGTTGCCTCTCTAAATGGCCAGACGGTCTTGGTCGCTGTTGTGCCGGTTAGGCTGGGCTGCAGCCAGTCCGTTTTGCAACTGGGCACGCTGCATTGAACTCAGGGGAACCAGGGGCAGTTTCATCGTTGCCCAACTTTCGTCCTGGCGCTGCCAGGCCAGAGCGGCCTTCACCGCCGGCACCAGGGGAACACTGGTCAAGGCCTTGCGCGCATTGACCATCGGGCTATAGATTTCATCGGACGTATCCACACCGGCCTGATAGGCCGCGCATGCCAGATGCGGGAATACATTCACCGAAGCAGATATGCAGCCGGCAAATTTTTTCCTGGCACCGTCCCTGAGCGTCGCTTCATCACTCGGAAACACGGCAAGCTGGCTGAAATTTGTCGCTACCACCTCGGCATACGGCAAATCGCCAGAGCTATCCTTTATGCCCGCCAGTAATGCGCCAAGACTGCGTGTCAGACGTTCGATCACATCCAGCGAGTACTTCAGGCCGGTAAATTGCGGGATGTTGTAAAGATACAATCTGCTGCGCTGCAGGCTCGCGCGCTCCGCCAGGGCCTCAACATACTGCACTAGCGCGCTGTCGCCAACACCCTTGTAATAAAAAGGAGGCAACAGAAGCGCGCCGGCAAAGCCCATCGTGTCGGCCGCTTGGGTCAAGGCAACTGCGTCAGCCAATGCAGCGCCACCGGTGCCGACCATCATCCGCTGCGCCAGGCCGGCCGTTGCCACCGCTTCCATGACCTGCAAACGCGTGGTTCGGTCAAAAGACGTCGCCTCTCCGGTCGTTCCTAGCAAATTAACCCCCTGGCAACCGGCATCGAACAGATCGCCGATGAACGCCACAAGCTTTGCTGTATCAGGCTGGCCATCAGCACGCAATGGCGTCGGCACGGCGGGAATCACGCCATGAAGAATCGGGTTCATAGCACCACCTCCTGCTTACGGGCCGACAAGGGAACGTAAGCCACCACATCGATCTCGACCTGCACACCGTTGAGCTTGCAGCCTACCGTGGTTCGTGCCGGCCGGAAGGTCGAAAAATGTCTGGCGTAGACCTTATCGAAGCAAGCGGCATCTGCAAGGTCACTCAGAAAAACACCAACCTTGACCACATCCTCCAGCACACCGCCTGCAGCCTCGAGCGTCAGACGCACGTTTTCGAGGGTGACCGCCGTTTGTTCTTCAATAGTCTCTCCAACTACCGCACGCAAGCCGTCGCGCGGCGTCTGTCCCGACACAAAGATAAAGTCTCCGGCGCGAACCGCGTGCGAATAGTGGCCGCCGCAAGCCTTATCGCGCGGCGTATGGATCATCTTCAGCATGTTATTTTCCATGTAAAATAGGTTAATTGTTTTGTATCACACATTATTCTATTTTGTATCGATACAAAATAGATTGTTCCGATAATAGACGGGTACATTTATTCCTGTCAAGCCTTGCGCTAAGGCTACGAATCGAAAAAGGCAATATATGCAAAGCTCAAACGACTGGGCGCCAGATCTGTCTGCAACCAGCGGACCGATGTACAAAAGAATCGCCCAGGCCCTCATTCAGGACATCCGTAGCGGCAAGCTCAAGCCCGGCGACCAGCTACCGCCAAACCGCCAACTGTCATCCCAGCTTGGCGTGACCGTTGGCACTGTGTCCCGCGCATTCGGCGAGGTCGTAAGAGCAAAGTTGCTCGAAACCGGCGCGCGCCGCGGCACGCGCGTGAAGGATCCGGCCACAGCAGATGTCGTTGAGGCAGCAGCTGGCGCAACCACTGCCAGAAATCGAATGGCAGATCTGCGTGGTCACCAGGCTGCATTGAAAAGCTGGGGAAACGACATCGGGCAGGCGCTGTCAGTGTTGCACCAATCGCCCACCTTTGGTGAGCTCCTGCGCTACGATGACCCGGCCGGACGCGCCACCCACCGCCAGGCTGGCGCCCAGTGGCTCAGCCGCAACGCCGATACTCCCGTAGACCCTGCCCGGGTAGTCGTGACAGATGGCGCACAACACGCGCTTTTATGCGGTTTGCTGGCATGCAGCAAGGCCGGCGACTCTATCGCCACGGAGCAACTGACCTATACGGGCCTGAGAACCCTGGCGCCCCGGCTAGGACTCAACTTAGTGCCTATCGACATCGACGAGCACGGCCTGGTACCAGATTCCCTGCGCGAAGCAATCGCGACACACCCGATCAAAGGCCTTGTCTGTGTGCCCAATATCCACAACCCGACAACAGCAACGATCCCGGCAGACCGACGAATGGAGATCGCCGACATTGCAAAGCGGGCCGGCATTTTCCTGCTGGAGGACGATGTGTACGGGTGTCTTGCGCAGACCTCCGTGCCTACCCTGGCATCCCTGGCTCCGGAACTGACCATCAGAATTACCAGCTTTTCCAAATCCCTGGGCCCTGGGTTGCGTGTAGGCTACATGGAAACACCACGCCAGCTAACAGCAGCAGCAATCGAGGCGGTACGCGCCACAACCTGGATGGCCTCGCCAATCTCAGCTGAGGTGGCAGCCCAACTTGTCACTTCAGGAAGTGCCGAACGGGTACTGCAAGAGAACAGGCTTGAGCTGGGCGAACGAAACAAGGCGCTTGCTCAGGCGCTTGCCGGATTCGATTTGCAGACAAGTGCGTTTAGCTCCCATGCGTGGTTGCGACTTCCCGATCCATGGACTGCGAGCCAGTTTTGCCGACGGGTAGAAACGATGGGCTATCGAGTTGCCCACTCAGAAGCCTTTGCCACGAGTCTTCCCGCCGTAGACAACGCCGTGCGCATCAGCGTCAGCGCAGCACAGGACAGAGCCGAGCTGCGCAACTTTGGATTACTTATTGCAGACATGCTGAATGAAGAACCACACCCCCCCTTCATTGGGATTTTCCCCTAGTCCGCCAGCAATATATACCATTGACTTTCTTTATGTATCGATTGATAATTGAATTTCATCGTTTTGTAACGATACAATAAGAAGTCCGTGAGCGATTCACGCTGCGGCACCGGAGAAGACACCCATGAAAACTTCAATGTTTGTCGCAGCCCTTACGCTGATCGCCAGCACGTGCGCAACCGCCCAGCCAGTTGACACACTCAGCAAAATCAAGCAAAAGAACGAGATCGCGCTGGGCGTTCGGGAAACCGCACAACCCTTTTCCTATCTCGATGCATCACACCAGTTTGTCGGCTATTCGGTGGACCTCTGCCTTAAAGTCGTAGAAGGAATAAAGACCCACCTCAATCAGCCCGATCTCAAGATCAGGATGGTACCCATAGCCTCTTCCAACCGTATCCCGCTCATGGCCAATGGCACAATCGACCTGGAGTGCGGCACCACCTCGAATACAGTCGAGCGCCAGAAACAGGTCGCCTTCTCATCAACCATCTTTGTGTCCAGCACACGATTTGTCTCCAAGAAAAGCGCCAACCTGGCTGATCTGAGTTCTCTGGCCGGCAAGGCGGTTGTCGCCACGGCGGGTTCGTCAAACATTCGGCAGATCACGGCCCTGAACGTCGCGCACAAATACGGCATGCGTATCGCGCCGGCACGCGATTTTGCCGAAGGCTTCCTGATGATGGAAACCGACAGGGCAGCCGCATTCTTCCTGGACGACATTACACTTGCCGGTCTGGTGGCCAACGCAAAAACGCCGGATGCATACGTGATTTCCAAGACCCCCCTGTCGGTCGAGCCGTACGCCCTAATGATGAGAAAGGGGGATGCCTCCTTCAAGAGACTGGTGGACGATGTGCTCAAATCCACATTTGCAAGTAATACCATCGACGGCATTTATGCCAAATGGTTCGAGTCGGCGATTCCACCCAAATCCATCAACTTACGGGTCCCCATGAGTCCAGCACTGCGACGCGCCATTGCCACTCCTACCGACAGCACCGACGCTGCCTCATACCAATAACGAGCGCTGCCACATGAAATGGAATGCATTTCCCAGAATCGGCTTCACTGAACATGCAACGCCCCTGCAGCCGCTCTCGCGACTGTCTGACCATCTGGGCGGGCCGAAGATATTTATCAAGCGCGACGACCTCACAGGTCTGGCCGGCGGCGGCAACAAGGCTCGCAAACTGGAGTATCTGGCAGCTGACGCGCTCGCCCAGGGTGCCGATACCCTGATTGCGACGGGCGCGACCCAGTCGAATCATGCCCGGCAAACCGCGGCGGCTGCCGCCCAGTTGGGCCTGGACTGCATATTGCTGCTGGAACGACGCTTGCAAGGGCAACCCGCCGAATATTACCGGGCAGGCAATGCGCTCCTGAACCGAGTGCTCGGCGCGACGCTCTGCGAGGAGTTGCCTGCAGGCGCGAACATTGCGACAGCTGTTGCCGAGCTGGAAACGCAATTGATCCAGCAAGGGCGCAAACCCTACGTCGTCGCCGCTGGAGGTTCAAGCCCATTGGGCGCGATGGGGTATGTTGGCTGCGCACATGAAATCACTACCCAGGCGTCCGATCTGGGAATTAAGGTCGACTACATTGTGCATGCGGCCGGAAGTGGCGGAACGCAAGCGGGCCTGGTTGCCGCACTGTGCCGTCACAAACATACCCGGGTGCGAGGCTATAGCGTGCGATTCGATTCGAATCGCATGTCGGCAATCGTTCATGCCATCGCCAACCAGACTACGAGCCTGATGGATGCACCCTCCGTACGCGCCGACCGGATAGAGGTCGATGACACTCATATCGGCGATGGATATGGTATCGCAACCCCCGAAGCCCTGGATGCCATCAAGCTCCTGGGACGACAAGAAGGCATCCTGTTGGATCCTGTGTACACAGGCAAGGCCATGGCAGGCTTGATCGCTGATATTCATTCGGGTAGGTTTTCTGCGGACCAGAATATTGTTTTTCTCCACACCGGCGGCGCAGCCGTACTGTCTGCTTACACCTCTTTGCTCTAGCTTGTTTTCCATTCTAAAAGGAAGAATCATGAACCAAATAATTTGCGCATTTATTGTCTCCTTGGGTGTAATATCAAGCTTGCAATGCAGCCACGCCACCGAGACTGCCTGGCCGACAAAGCCGGTTACCATTGTGCTGCCGTCGACACCTGGCGCGGCATCTGATGTATTGACGCGAGCCGTCGCCGCCGAGTTGGCCAAAATCACCGGCCAATCTTTCATCATCGAGAATCGGCCGGGTGCCGCAGGCGCGATCGCGCTATCGCATTTGAAACGTTCAGCGCCTGATGGCTACACGCTGAGTTATGGAAATATCAATAACCTGGCTATTAATCCCGCGTTGTTCAAGAAACTTACATACGACGTGAACCGAGATTTTGTCCCGGCCGGCCCGATGTATACAGTACCCAATCTAGTCGTGGTGCGAAAGGATTCCCCCTACAAAACGATCGCCGAACTGATTGCCGCCGCCAAAAAATCCCCGGGCCAGATGACATGGGCAGCCTCCAACATCGGAAGCAGCGGCCATATGGGGGGTGAGCTCTTCAAAGATCTCAGCGGCATTGATAGCCAATTTATTCCGTATACCGGCGATCCTCAATCACTGACAGACCTGGTGGGAGGCCGGCTTGACTATACGTTCACTAATGCCACGGTCGCATACCCGATGGTTGAAAGCGGCAAGCTGCGTGCACTGGCAATTACAACCAGCGAGCGCGCGGAGATGGATTCCTCAATACCGACCCTCGCGGAAAGCGGCCTCAAAGATTATGAGAATAGCGCCTGGGGTGGACTGATCGCCCCAGCCGGTACGCCCAAGGACATTGTCATGAAAATAAGTGAAACGCTCAACACAGCGATGCGTTCACCCACGGTACAGGCAACGCTAAAGCACTCCTTTGCCACTCCCACCCCGGGAACTCAGCAAGAGTACAGCGAGTTGATCGCCCAGGAGCAGCATAAATGGGCGCAGCTTATCGAAAGCGCCAAAATCGAAAAACAATAATACGGGCCGCGTACTTGATCGCGCTCACCCAACCCCAAGGTATCCCTATCACTTATGCACGACTTCATTCTCTCTCACGGTTCAATCATTGATGGCAGCGGCAAACCACGCGCAACCGGCGATGTTGCCTTAAAAGACGGCCGTATATCCGCAATCGGCGATTTGACAGACGAATCGGCCGCAAGGCGAATCGACTGTAGCGGGCGGATCATCGCGCCCGGATTCATCGACTGCCACTGCCACTCGGAACTCTCCCTGATTGCCAACCCCGGCGCTGAAAGCAAGGTTCGTCAGGGCGTAACCACCGAGGTGCTAGGAAACTGCGGATGGTCCACTTTTCCATTGGCTGGTGCGAACGCGGCTGCGTTCCGTGAACAGGCTGCCCCCATCTTCGGCCACCCCACCATTGAGTGGGAATGGGAGGACCTCGACGGTTACTTCGAGCGCGTATTCAGGCAAGGCGCCGCCGTCAACGTCGCCACACTGACAGGACACGGTGCGCTGCGTGCTGCGGTTATGGGGCTTGAGGCGCGAGCACCAACCCCGGCCGAACTCGAATCCATGAAGGCCCTGCTTCATCGGACAATGCAACAGGGCTCGCTAGGTTTGTCATCAGGCCTTTGTTATGTACCTGGCGTCTACGCCGATTCGGACGAACTCGTTGCTCTGGCAGGCATTTCCAATGACTATGGCGGGTTGTATGCGACCCATATGCGGGACCAGGTAGATGGGCTGCTCCAATCCGTTGACGAGTCTGTGGATGTTGCCCTGCGTGCGCATATTCCGTTGCTGATCTCTCATCACAAGACTAGCGGTACGAGAAACTTCGGCAAGACACGTCTGTCGCTTGCCAAGCTGGACAAGGCCCGCCAACACGGTATCAGGACGTATTCTGATATGTACCCCTACCTGGCCGGCAGCACGACCCTGTCCATGTTGTTTCCACCCTGGGTACTGGATGGCGGGCGGGACGCGATGATGGAAAGATTGGCATCGCACGAATGCCGCACGCGCATCAGGCACGACTGGACGCATGGCCTCCCAGGTTGGGAAAACCGTATCGCGGCCCTGGGCTGGCACAACATTTCCATCTCCTATCTCAAGCACGCCGAACGCCAGGCCTACGTCGGCCTGACGGTACTCGAAGCCGCGCAACAGGCAGGCCAGGAGGTCTGCGAATTTGTCTTTGACCTGATGCTGGCAGAACAAGGCGAAGTTGGCCAAATTATGCAAAACTCGTGTGACGAGGACCTTCGGAATGTGCTCACGCACGCACACAGCATGATCGGCAGTGACGGCCTGGACGTCGGCGATCACCCGCATCCGCGTCAATACGGAACATTCCCGAAAGTCCTGGGGGAACTCGTACGCGACAAAGGGTGGATGACGCTTGAAGAAAGTATATTCAAAATGACCGGCTACACGGCGCGCACATTTAAGCTCGGCGATATGGGGCTGCTCAAGCAAGGTTATCGGGCTAACATCACTGTCTTTGATCCCGCCAATGTACAAGCGAACGCCACTTATGAAAATCCGCGACAGTTCGCCAGTGGCATCGAATGGGTATTTGTGAATGGACGTCCCAGTTTGGCCGATGGAGCGGCGACCGGCGATCTTGCGGGTACTGCAGTTCGCAGATGCTAAGCCCGATTATTGATGTTGAGACGGACTGGTTTGTGAAGTAGAACACGGTGCCGGGGTGGTCAATCACTGCCCTATCGCTTCGCGAATGCCCTTATGACATTTGTATTTGTCGGACTATTTTCGTGGTTTGGGAAACAACAAGATCGTCCGCATGATTGCGAAACGCACCACTCAGCATTTGCTGCCAATCTCTGCTTAAGCGCTTCTATTGCGGCATAATTGTCGTGAGCTGTGATCTGGATAAATTTGTTCAGGCTCCCGACTTCAGAAATATAAATACTAGCCATGCCGACCCGATTTTGCACCCTGGACCGTTTTGACAACGGCTGTGCAACGAGTGGGGCCATATTGTAAGTGCCTGCGATAAAAAACAAATTAATCTCTATTAAGCACGCCACCCTTTGGCGCAAGAACATCAATCCAGAAACTGCTGTGCAGTTATAGACAAGCACGCTACCTCATCTGCAACGCGGGCCATCGAGTTGGCCAATTCCCCTGTTTTCGCTCCAATCAATACACTGGGGAAAGTCGTAACCGACAGCACTGCCAGTATCCTGCGCTCATGCAAAACGGGCACTGCAAGCGTCGCATTTTGGTGTTGCCTGTTGGGCAAGCGCAAAGCATACTTCTGCGATTTTACGAGCGCCAGCTGCGCGCGCAGACCGCGCTCTACTGAGCGCCACTCGTTCTCGCTTAATTCCCCGGTTTCATGCCATGCGATCAAACGCTCGCGTTCCTCGTCATTACAGAAAGCCAAATACACCTGCCCCAGAGCCGAATCAAGCATACTATGCGTATTGCCAACTGTCGTGTGCATTGGCCCGATAGGACTATATGGCATGCTGCTGTATCGCACGACCATGTGACTATGCTCTGCAATGCCGATTGCAAAGGGAAGACCCGTTTCTCTGGTGGTACGCAGCAAAATGGGAATCGCCTGCTCCACGATGGTTTCATGCTCGCTAAAACCCTCGCTCAGCAACCGTACCTTTTCTGTGAGCGAGTAAATGCCTCTTACCACGTCAGAGCGTACATACCCTTCATTTTTCAACGTCGCCAACAAGCGGTGTATGGTCGTCTTGGGCATCCCTGTTTCTTGCTGCAGGCTGACCAGCGTGCTGGCAGGCTGTCTGTTCATTGCGCGCAATAGTTCAAGCGTTCGAACCACGAGTAACATGGATTGTTGTGTCGCCATTTTTCTGCATGAGCATTGTTAAGATGAAAGTAGATTATGGCATGGCCCCATGGGTTACAGACCGCGCCAATTCCTCCCCACGGAATAAATGAATATCTGTAACGGATAAAAGCCAGATGCTGCTTATACTGGACTACGGACTAACGAGACTTCAACTACATTTAGGAATCCCATGAAAATTGGAACAATCGAACGCGAAGGCATCCCGTTGCTTGTGGCAAGTATGACAGATGACCAGGCAACCGTTTTAGCCGACGTTATGTCGGATGCCCCCACCGATATCCTTCAAGTAATAAGCCACGGCCAGCCTATACTCAAGGCCATCGCCACAGCAATTGAAGGGCGGCACGGTCAAGACGTCGACGCCCTCAAATGGCTTCCTCCCGTACCCCGTCCCGGGAAAATCGTTTGCCTGGCGCTCAATAACAGCGCGAACAAAGACCGGATCATGAAGGGCCCCAGCCATCCGGCGACCTTTATCAAACCCTCTTCATCATTGGTGGGCCACGGTCAGCCGATTCGCTTACGGGAAAGCTTTGGCCGAGTTCATCCCGAGCCGGAATTGACTGTTATCATCGGCACCGGCGGCGCAGACATCCAAAAAGAAAACGCTTTGGATCATGTCTTTGGCTACAGCATTATCAATGACCTGACCGCACCATTGATGCGGGGTGAGGACACGTTCCACTACCGCGCCATACATCCGAAGGCAGATGGCAGCACCGGCATTGAATACAAGGATAGTTGGGTCTCATACCCAGGCCGCTACAAAGGTACGGACACGTTCGGTCCGATGGGACCATGGATTGCCACTGCCGATTCCATTCCCGACCCACATAACCTTACTGTAAGCTGCCTGCACAAGGGTGAGTTAATCACAGAAGACAACACAGCCAATCTGACGTACAAAGTGGCCGACGCCATTGCTTTTATTTCTTCCTTCATGACGCTGGAGCCAGGAGACATTATTTCCATGGGTACTGCACTCAAAGCCGCCGGGTCGGAAGGTAAAGCTGTGCAGAATATTGATCTTACCCAGCTGGGTGGACCGATAGAAGTGAAAATTTCCGGGATCGGAAGACTGATCAATCCGGTCGAACAACGCTGATTCGCTGACCCTTAAAAAACAATGGGCCCCATCGGTTGGGGCCTTTTCAACTTACGGACATTATCCGTAAGTTGTGTGTTCTGCGCTTAAGGCGCGATACCGTGTTTGCGGGAAAACTCGGTCCATTGCTCGGTATCGCTACGCATTTCCTCCTTGAACGTCTCGCCGGTCTCAACATTAAGATCAAAGCCGTTGCGAGCCAACTGGCTTCTTATTTCACTGTCGTTATTCAAATCGTGCATCGCTTTGTCCAGCGCGGCCGTCACGTCCTGCGGTAATCCTTTTGGGCCCAGCAAGGCATACCAAACGGAAACACGATAGCCGGGTGCGACATCAGCAACGGTAGGCACGCCTGGCAGCAATGGGCTGGCCTGCCCTTCGGCTACGGCAAGAATTTTCAATTTTCCGCTATCAACATACGGTTTGACCAAACCCAATGAAGAAAACACAACATCCGTTTCAGCGGACGCAGTCGACAGCGCCGCCTTGGATCCTCCTTTGTAAGGCACATGCAGCAACCTGATTCCCGCCAATTGTTCAAACAGCGCACCGCTCAGGTGATTGAATGATCCGTTTCCGGCGGAGGCGTAGGTCAGACCTTCCGGCTGTTTTTTTGCAGCATCGATCAGCTCGCCTGCTGAGGAAACCGGCAATTCTGATCTGACGGCTAGCACGTTCGTGATAAAACCCAGGCGTGCAATTGGCGTAAAATCATCGATAGGCTGGAAAGGCCCTTTCAGGCCGATGGCGGGCTGCAAGATATGAGTGCTCATCGAGCCTAGTACCAGCGTGTAGCCATCCGGCGCCGAACGCGCCACCTGTTGCGTTCCAATATTGCCGGATGCCCCCGGTTTGTTTTCGACAACGAAGGACTGGCCCGTATATTTCCCGAGACGTTCGGCTACCAGCCGCCCCAGCATATCGGCAGAACCGCCTGCCTCCCACGGCACAACAATTTTCACCGGTTTTTCCGGATAGGCGGCATAGCTCGCGGCCGACATGCAAACAGTGGCACATGTGGCCAATATAAGCGTGGCAATATTCAAACAGCGCTTTGACATAACGTCCCTCTCATATGAACAGATTTTGTCCCATCATATGGCCACCTCGGCGTTTACTGCTACGGAATCCTTGCGACGTTCCGTGCGGCGGAATCAAAATATGAGAGGTATACTGCGCTATTGATGCGAAAAGCAGCCATGCTACGCGACGATTTGCCGCCCTTTTCCACTGCGCGTGAGAACAATTGCCAGCCGTCCAGGAGTCAACACCGGCTAAATCGAACCTCACGCGATAACACCCGCGTCCGCTCGCAGTGATACCTGGGTTTTATGGTATTAATCGTAAGGGCGCCCAAGTTTCGAAACAAAACGCCGGCCGTGGGACTGTAACTACCCCGTAAAATAATACAGATTACTCGTAGAATTTCTTTTAAGCTAAACGAAAGGAGTTTGACGATGAGCAAACGAAAGACTGAAAGCCAAATTGTGGCGATTTTGAAAGAAGCTGAAGTTGGTATGCCGATCAAAGACCTCTGCCGTAAGTATGGCATCGGCAATTCAACGTTTTATAAGTGGCGCGAAAAATACGGCGGTATGGAAGCATCCGATGTGCGCCGTTTAAAAGAGCTTGAAGAAGAAAACCGTCGGCTCAAACAAATGTATGCGGATTTGAGCCTAAAATCGCAGATGCAAGAAGATATTATAAAAAAGCTTTAGCACCTGTGGCAGAACGAAAAGTTTGGGCACGTGAGCTACAGGTGCAGTATAACGCGAGCGTTGTAACCTGCTGTAATGCGGTTGGCATCAGCCGTACCGCTTATTATTACGAACCTAAGTTAACCGATGACACTGCAATCATTGATGCACTCAATGCGTTGATTGAAAAACATCATCGCTGGGGTTTTCCTAAGTGCTTCAAACGTCTTCGCAAGCTAGGCCACCGCTGGAACCACAAACGAGTGTATCGTGTTTATACTGAGTTAAAACTGAACCTACGGCGCAAAGGAAAGCGACGCTTGCCTAACCGCAACCCTGAGCCTTTGGTTGCGCCTAGTGCGCTGGGTAAGTGCTGGTCAATGGACTTTATGAGCGACAGCTTGCACAACAAAGTCCGGTTTCGGACATTCAATGTTATTGATGATTTTAACCGTGAAATACTCGGCATTGATATCGCGACCAGTATGCCATCGTTGCGTGTAATACGTTATCTGGACCAACTGGCTGAATGGCACGGTTACCCTGAGAAAATTCGCGTTGATAACGGCAGTGAATTTACCTCAGAAGTCTTCACCAGCTGGGCAAAAGTGCATGGCATTATGATTGATTACATCAAACCTGGTTGCCCTTACCAGAACGCATACATTGAGCGATTTAACCGAACGTATCGTGATGATGTACTGGATTTATATATTTTCAACAACCTGAATGAGGTAAAGCAAATAACCGAAAACTGGATTGAGTTATATAACACTGAACGACCACACGACTCACTGAATGACATGACGCCGTTAGAGTACCGAAATGCGGCATAAATTCTCTACGAGATGACTGTGTTATAAATGGGGTATTTACAGGACCTCCCCGCGGCCGGCGTTTTTGTCGCCTGCCACCGTTATGCCAGCAGGCGTGCTTTATCCAATATTTAATATCAAATATCAGATCCCCAGACCCCCGGAGATGCTCAGCGTCTCGCCGGTAATATAGCCTGCAGAAGGCCCGGCAAGAAAGCAGACTGTTTCGGCCACCTCTTCCAGGGTCGCAATGCGCCGGATCGGATGCAAGTCCAGAATGGCCTCGCGCGTTGGCAGTTCACTAGCGACTTCGGCAGCCATATCAGTTGGCATAATGCCTGGCTGGACAACATTCACGGTAATGTTGCGCGATCCCAGATCACGCGCAATACCCTTCGCATAACCGACTAACGCCGCTTTGGTTCCGGCATAGTCTGCCACTGAAGCAAAGGGTGTGCTGGTGCCAAGCCGTGAACCGATGAAGATAATCCGACCTCCATCGGACAGTTTTGACGCGGCGGCGCGCGTATTGGCGATCGTGCCCATGACATTGACCTGCCATTGCTGATTGTAGTTTTCTGCATCCAGCGCAGGATCGTCCACCAACTGGCCCTGGATGGCGATGCCGGCATTGTTCACAAGAATGTCCAGCCTGCCTAATGCCGCTATCACGCCGTCAATCAGCGGCTGAGCGGATTTCAGTTCGGACTGGTCGCTCTGGATGGCAATGGCGCGCACGCCCTTGGCCTTTAATGCTTCCACGACGGCTGCCGCCTTGTCGGCCGAAGTCGCGTAGCTGATCGCCACGTCTGCGCCACGATCGGCAAACGCATGTGCCAGTGCGACGCCAAGTCCGCGTGAGCCGCCGGTAATAAGAACGGTTTTGCCGTTGAGGTCTTTGTGCATGGTAATTCCTTTTTTGAAAAATGGACCGGTGGGTCCGGGGGTACGTTAATGGACTGATAAGTCCTGGGTTTACGTTCAGTGGGCTGATAAGCCCTGATTTACGTTATGTGGACCAATAAGGGATGATGCAAGCCGGCGTTTCGGCTTGAACCACCCATCCAGAATCCATATCGTAATGATCATTACGATAACGGACGGTATGATATACTGTCAAGCACTTTCGTAATGCTTGTTATGTTTAAGAAAAAAGGATCAACTTCAATGGGACGCCGTCGTCAGTTTGATGTAGACAAAGCACTTGATGCCGTACTCTGTGTCTTTTGGCGTAAGGGGTATGAAGGCGCATCGTATACAGACCTTACCGAAGCCGCCGGTGTGGAGCGCCCTGCGCTGTACTCTGCGTTCGGCAATAAAGAAGCCCTCTTTCGCCGGGCGCTGCAGCGCTATTACGAGCAGCATCAGCGCTTTATTCCAGAAGCGCTCGCAAAGCCCACCGCAAGGGAAGTTGCGGCGCACCTGCTGTTTGGCTCGGTCGAGCTGACTACGAGCAGTCCTGAGCATATGGGGTGCTTTCTCGTCAATGGCGTCATGGCCGGATCTGACCAAGCCGAGCCGCTGCGACAAGCATTGATAGAAGCCCGCGCAGCCGGCGAAGCCAAACTTCGTGAGCGTTTCGAGCGGGCAAAGGCAGAAGGTGATTTGCCCAAAACCGCCAAACCCGAAGCCCTTGCGGCATTTCTGATGGCTGTGCTCCATGGTATGGCGGTGCAAGCCAAAGCAGGATTTAGCCGCGACATGCTGCAAGCGGTTGCCGAACAGGCGCTATTGAGCTGGCCTGTCCGCAACGCCAAACGTTCCTGATAGTGATCGGAGATTGAAGTGCGGCAACGCTATTTATTGGTCTACGATTACGAGGAACGCACAAAAAAAATCGCTCATAAACAAGCGTTAATGCATTTTTGTAATGTACTGCCGGCATGCACAGACAGCATGCATAGAAAGGAAAGAAAACACCGACCGAATACACTGACAAAATGCACAGACAGACCCGGAAAAAGGAGACAGGATGCCAAACTATGTTGCATTATTGCGCGCCGTGAGCGCTGGCGGAACCTGCAAACTGCCGATGGCCGAATTGAAAGCCATGTGTATCGCCGAGGGATTCGAAGCGGTCCAAACGTATATCGCCAGCGGTAATGTCGTTTTTTCTACCGAACTATCGGAAGTCCAGGTAAAGGCGGCGCTTGAAAAGCGGCTGCAAACCTATGCCGACAAGCCCGTTGCTGTACCGCTGGCTGAAGCGCATGGCCCGGCGATTACATTTGCCATATCATCCCGAAAATACGATGTAATCGGTTGCCCAGGTCCAACCAGGCCTGCAACCACGCATGCCGTTTCGGTCATCTCAATGCCCGGAGACCGCGCTATCAACTGGCCAATACAACCCTCAGGATTACCCACCTTTCCAAGTTCAAAGATGTCCCGGATGCTGCCGGTTCGGTTACGCCTACAGCAGCGAATCGATACCGTCATCCATCAAATCGACCACGCGCCGGTATTCTCCGGGTGTAATCCCCAGATGCTGACGAAAAAAACGAGTGAAATGCCCCGGTGCCGAAAACCCGACATTATAGGAAATATCGCCGATTCGCATGTCCGGCTTGCAAAGCTCTGCGATCGCAGATTCCACCTTTAGCGCATTGGCGTACACGGCTGGCGTCAAATTGGTGCAGCGGCGGAACAGTTCGAAGAAATGGGCGCGAGACAACCCGCTTTCGGCCGCCAACTCCGTAAAGTTCTCGCCATAATCCAGGTTCTCGCGCATTCTGGCCACGGCGCGTCGAATGCGTGGATCCATTGTATTGGATCGCAGGCTGGAAAATAACTGCGAAGAATCGCGAAGGGATGAGTGACGCTCGGCGGTTGCCATGAACAGGTCGAAAATCCTGCCCTCAAGGATGTCAGATGCAATTTCCTGGGATACCAGCATCTCGGCGGCCAGCGAATTGACCAGCAGCCGCGCGCCAGCAGGTAGTGCGGCACAGGGCTTGGGAAAAAACTGTGGGTGCCCACTCACGGTGAGCGAGCGCAGCACCTTGCTCAGCCAGGCGGTTTCAAGATACAGCGCCATCAGGATGCATCGCCCCTCGCCGCTGGGCGTATGCTCATAAGCATGGGGCTCCCAGGCATTGATGAGCACAACACTGTCTTTTGTAAGCGGCTGGCTTCGTCCCTTGACCAGAAACGAACTGTCGACCCCGCTTATCTTGATCAGGGCGTGGCAATGATGGTGGGCATGAATGACCAGCGGTTTGCTCATATCGAGCAACGATACGCGGCCAAAGGCGCCTTGAAATATTTTAATCGCCGTTGACATGGTACCCAAATGAGAACACCCGCCCGCGCGGGAGGCGACAGACTCAGTAAGCCTGTCGCACAATATTTGTTAATTATATCAACAATTTGGCGATTAAACGGCTAGGCTGCGCCTCGCTCGCCGGACACCTTGGGCAGTTTTTTGGAACCAGATCCGGGCTCATTACTTTTTTCCAATGTGAGCCTGTCTGCCAGCACAGAGGCGAGCACACCGAATACCAGCGCCCAGAATGGTGCGCTGATACCAAGCAGGTTGAGCGAACTCATGCCAACAACAAAAGCCACAAAAGCGCCAACCTGATTACCCAGCTTTGGCCCGAATGCTCCCTGCAACGAGCTGAGCAGCACGCCAATCATTGCCAGGCCGGCAACGACGCCGATCAGGGGTTTGGGCAACGCCATGACAAAAGGAACCGCAAGACCTGCTACCAGGCCAAACGCGCCGAACAGAACACCATTGACAATCGTGGCTCCGTAGCGTTTGTCCTTGTCCTCTCCGGCCTGTTCAGAAGCACAAATCGCCGTCATGGGCCCGGCAATATTGGCGTTATGTCCACCCATCATGCCGGCAACAATGCCGCCAATACCGCTGATAACTGTCATGGTATTGATAGGCGGTTTGTAACCTTCGGCCATGAGTACGCCGATGGACTGCGCATTTTCGGCGCCGATCACCAAGGCGGCCAGTGGCACGGCAATGCCAAAGAATGCCCCTACGCTAAATACGGGAGCAGTGAACTGGGGCATGACAAAGGCCAGATCCGTTGTGCCGGTCTGCAGTCCCCCTGTGGCCACGGTAATAATCAGTCCGACAACCAGTGCGGCCAGCACCGGCGGAACACGACGCGTCAGTCGCCCAGTCAAAAAGAAAGCAAGCGCAGCCAGCCCTGCAATCAATGGTGCCGCGCTCACTGCTTCCACTGCACCAATTCCAAAACGTATCATTGCGCCGGCAATCATCGCCATCACAATTGGCATGGGCACCCAGCGCATGATACGTCCGATCACACCCGTGACACCAAGAATGAGCACCAGCACGCCGGCCATGATAAAGGCACCCACCGCTTCCTGATATGAAAAGGAGGCGAAGGCGGCAGCCATGATCGCGGCGCCCGGGATAGAGTATGCCCCGGTAATCGGCATACGGTAGCGCATGCCCATAAAAATACTGATGATGCCGCCCAGCAAATAGATGGCCAGCAACCATGCAACGGTCTGACCGTTGCTCAACTGTCCAGCCTGGGCTGCTCCGATCACGATCAACGCGGGGCCGGAGCAACCAAAAATGGCGGCGACCAGGCCTGCACTTATCGAATTGAGATTCAACGCGGCAGGCAAGCCTCTTAATCCTGCAATCCACCCCGGTGCGACCGGATCTTTGTGAGCTTCCTTGCGCTCAACCGCAGATTGTCTTGTATCCATACTTGTCTCCTGAAAGGCTCGATATTGATCGAGCCTTTTGTTGTAACCGGCATGCCCGTGCCTTGCCGGCCGGCGTGCCGGATGTTTTATTTGCCCGTGAAATTGGCCTTACGCTTGCCGTGGAACGCTTCCACCCCTTCACGGAAGTCCTCTGAACTGCGCAAGCGGCTATAGCAATGACCTTCCAGTTCGATGGCGGTCGTCAGCGAAGCGTCCTCGCTGTCATTCAGTAATTTTTTGGCGGTGCGTTGTGCGAGCGGGGAAAACTTCAACAGTTCTGCCACCAATTTGTCAGTCGCCGCTTCAAGCTGATCATCCTGTACACACTCCAGCGCCAGCCCCCAGTCATACGCCTGCGGACCGGGGATGCGGCGTGAACGCATGACGATGTCCTTGGTGCGACCGATACCCACCATTTTTTGCAACCGGGCCGAGCCGCCGGAGCCTGGGATTTGCCCCAGTTTTTGCTCTGGCAGCGCATATTGCGTTGTCGTAGTCACGATACGAAAATCGCAGGCCAGCGAAATTTCAAACCCCACCCCGAAACAATAGCCGCGGTTGGCCGCGATCACCGGTTTGGAGCAACGCTCAGGCGAGGCAATATTCCAGGCCAGCTTGGAGACATGCTCGGGCGAGGCATCCAGAAAACCGCGAATATCGCCGCCGCTGGAAAAATGCTCGCCCTCCGAGCGCAAAACAATGACACGCACATCATCATTGGCGTCCAGAGCTTCGAAAACCAGACGCAATTGCTCGCGCTGCGGCATGGAAATGATATTAAATGGTGGTCGCTGCAGCACAATGTCTGCACGCTGTCCGGCCGGATCGATATCGACCCGGAAGCCATCCAGTTGCTCCAGCAGGTCGTGCGCAGGGTGTTTAATTTGAGTCATTCGGTAATCCTTATTTAAATTTCAATTAGTCAGATCGATGGCAGGCGTGCAATCGGTATCGGCTTCATACTCACCGGACACTAACTTGCGACGCAGAATTTTTCCAACGGGGGATTTGGGTAAGGCGGCCACAAAAACGTATTCGCGCGGCCGCTTAAAGTTGGCCAGGTCAGTGGACCGGCAGTACCGGTCAAGCTCCTGCGCGTCCACTTTTGCCTGACGTTTGACGAATGCAACCACCCGGTGGCCCCATCGTTCATCCTTGACGCCGGCCACGGCAACTTCATCGACCGCAGGGTGCAGGGAAATCACAGATTCGATATCCACCGGCGAGATGTTTTCTCCACCACTGATAATCATGTCGTCCACACGTCCGCTAACGAACAGTTCGCCATCGGGATCGTAATAGCCAATATCACCAGTGAAATACCAGTGGCCGATCAGTGATTTTTCGTTGGCGTCCGGCCGATTCCAGTATCCTTCGAACGCCTCGTCGCCATCCAGATGGGCAATGATCTGCCCCTCTTCCATGGCTTGAACCCGTTCCTCCGGATTGCTGCTGCCAAGCCTGATGACACGCAAACGGCAATTGATGGCCGCGCGACCGCAGGAGCCAGCCTTGAGCCGCGCATTCTGGGTAATTGCCATGGTGTAGACTTCAGAACTGCCATAGTGATTCACAAACAGATCGGGAGCAAACGCCTTGTCGATGCGACGCAATAGCGCTTCGGACATTGGCGCACCGGCAAATCCTAGCTTGCGTACGCGACTGACGTCAGTAGCAGAAAATTGGGGATGCGACAGCATATCGTGATAGAGCGTGGGCACCAGGTACAGGTTGGTCACGCCTTCAGCTTCAATCAGCGACAGCGCCTGGGCCACATCGAATTTGGGCATGCACACGAAACTCCCGTCAATGAGCGCCATGGAGAGCAAAGAGCGCACGCCCATGGTGTGATAAAGCGGCATGACGCCCAGGGTACATTCCCCATAGGCGTACAGGTTCTGTGCAACGTGAGCCACAGCCGCGGCGCGCTCGTGCCGATGCCTGCGCGGCACCCCCTTGGGCTTGCCCGTGGTGCCCGAGGTATAAAGCATGAGCGAGACGTCTTGCGCACTGGCGCGCGATGTGCCTTCGATCGGCGTGGCCGCCAGCAACTGTTCGAACCGCAGGCTGCCAGGCGCACCCTGACCAACGGCGATCGCACCGATCGTCGACATGGCCTTGGCGCCTCGCACCGCCTCGATGCAGGAATCGTCGTAGATGATCAATTTGGCGGTTGAGTCGACAATACAGTAATCGATCTCGTCAGCCTTGGACCGCCAGTTCAGCGGCGTTACGATCGCGCCAAGCAACTGGCAGGCCCAGTGCACGGTCGCCATCTCCCAGCGATTCTGCATCACCACCAGCAGATGATCACCGTGTCCAAGCCCCTGTTTCTCCAGACCGCCCGCAACAGCCTTGATCGTTTCAAACCATTGCGCATAAGTCAGCCGCTTTCCCTCGGCCACCAGGGCCAGCGCGTTCGGGTTGCGTTCAACACTTTGGATAAAAGTGCTTCCCAGATCAAGCATGTGAAGTCTCCGATTTTTCAGTTTTCAATTGGTTAGCCACATCAAGGATGGCCTCTACTATCGGTGTATATCCGGTGCACCGGCACAGGTGCCCGGACAGCATGTCGCGAACCTGCTCTTCGGTCGGGTCGGCAAGCCGCTCAAGGAAATCGACACAGGACATAAGAATGCCGGCTGTGCAAAAGCCGCATTGCAAAGCGTGGTGTTTCTTGAAAGCCTGCTGCAGAGCACCAAGCGTGCCGTCGTGGTTGCCCAGGCCCTCGACCGTGCGCAGATCGCAACCGTCCACCTGGCGGGCCAGGCACAGGCAGGACCGCGTGGCAACGCCATCAATCTGTACCGTGCATGCGCCGCAGACACCGTGCTCACAGCCTACATGGGTGCCAGTGGCCCCCAATTCGTGCCGGATGAAATCAGACAGCAGCATGCGGCTTTCTGCGTGACCAGTACGGGCGACACCGTTGACCGTAACGTTAATGGGATGCCTGGTACGTTGTTCCGACATAACTAGTCCTTGTTTTTTTCACAGCGGGAAAGCGCCGTTTCGATTGTGTGCTGCCCCAGCTCGCGCACCAGGTGACGCCGGTATGCTGCCGAAGCATGCTGATCGTCCTGAGCATCCAGTTGCCAGGCCAGGTCATTCAATGTTTCCGTGAACGACGCCTGGTCATTGCGTGCCCATTGCACAACGACCGGCTTGTCGGCAACCCCGCCAATGCCCAGCCGTATCCTTTCCGGCCCCGCATCCACGGCGCATGCCACAATCGCGAAATCGCCACGGCGCAACGCAAATTCATCAAACGCGTAGCCATGTCCGGCCTTGGCCACCGGAAAGCGCACTTCGGTCACCAGTTCATCAGCCTTTCTGGCAGTGGTGAGCATGCCTTGCTGGTACTGCGCCGCATCCAGCTTGCGCGCGCCTTGCCGTGAGCGCAGCACAACCTGGCCGCCAAGGGTTGCAAGACACAAGGGCAGCTCTGCACTGGGGTCCGCGTGCGCAATAGAACCGGCAATGGTTCCCCGATTGCGGATTTGATAGTGAGAGATAAACGGGATCGCCTCTGCCAGCATGGGGACGGCCCGGGCCAGATCGGGCCAATATTGCAGTTGGGCCTGTGTGGTGCTGGCGCCAATACACAGCATGCCTTTTTCCTGACGGACGAACTTGAGTTCCTCACACCGCGATATATCCAACAGATAAGCAGGCTGGGCCAGCCGCATGTTCAGCAGGATGACAAGCGATTGTCCGCCAGCCAGTATGCGTGCGTTTTCTCCTGCCTCATGCAGCCATTGCACTGCCTCGGAAACCTTGTCAACGCGCTTGTATTCAAATGCCAGTGGCTTCATTTTTTAATCCTCAGAAACCGCAACACGCGGTGCCAGACGCCTTCCGAGCCGCTAGCGGTGTCCTGCCCCGATGCCTGACGGCCAAGCTGCTCGAATAGTTGACCCAGCACCATGCGGGCCGCGCCTTCGAGCATGCGCCCCCCCACAGCAGCAACCTTGCCCTGAACTTCGGCTTCATACTGGTATTTCATCAGCGTGCCTTGCTCATTGGCCTGCAGCACAATGTCGCCGCCGCCTTCTGCGCCACCAAGCGATGAGACGCCTTTACCCTGCAAATGGAGTGAATGCGGCCGGTCGATATTGGTCAGGGAGATCGTGGCTTCATAGCGCGCCTTGATCATCCCGATGCTGATCGTCACGTCGGCGCGGTATTGGTTTTCGCCGATGCGCTGCAGTTCCCGGCAGCCTGGAATCACCTTGGCCAGCGCTTGCGGATCCATCAGTACATCGAATACTTTGTCGGGCGAAGCAGGGATCTGCGTACTTCCCGATGCGGACAACGCGTGTCCGCGTCCGGTTTTTTTGGCCGGCTTATGCACTTGCACGTCGCCAGACGGTGCCGGATCGTCAAAGCCGATAAGATCGAGCACCCGGTTCGGGGTCAGCGGCAGGCGGATATCCGGCTGTCTGCCCAACGGGCTTAATGCATCAGCCACGGCGTTCGCAATACACACGGGCGTGCTCATATTGTTGCCTTCGCCCAGGCCCTTTGCGCCCAGCGGGGTGAACGGACTGGGCGTTTCCAGATGCACAATGACAGGATCGGGCACTTCGTAGCTTGTAGGCACGAGGTAATCAGCAAAGGTACCGGACTGAAACCCACCATCGTCGCCATAGCGAAATTCCTCAAGCAAGGCGGCTCCCAATCCCTGGGCAAACGCGCCCCGGATTTGTCCGTCTGCCATGGCGGGATTCAGGATTTTGCCTGCGTCGTGGGCGGTCACATATCGGTCAATCGTGACGCGCCCGGTCTTGCGGTCAATTTCGACCGCACAAATATCGAAGGCAAAACCATAGGCAGCCGACGTATTGACACGGTCGTCTTCAGTAGGCGCGCCCAACGACTCGGGCGTCCAGAACTCGGTCACCCTCATGCCAGGGGCCATCCCTTCAGGCAGCTCGGCAGGCGCCCAGTGAGCGCTGCTGGCCAGCCTTGCAAACGGTATTGCCTTGTCCGCCTGGCCCTTGCGAAACACTAACCCGTCTTCAAATGCCATGTCCGAAGCCTCGCCACCAAGCTGGTGGGCAGCCATGTCGGCCATTTTTGCCTTCAGCCGCGTTGCCGCCAGGTGAACCGTTCCAGCAACCGCGCCGGCAAACCGGCTGGAGTAGTTGCCGGCGGCAACCGACCAGGCATCCTTGTCCGTATCGAAATCCACATTGACGTGGATATCCTTCGGCTGCAGACCGAACACATCTGCCACTACCTGGGCGCATACCGTGACATGGCCTTGTCCTGCCGGAGAGGATGCAATAATCACTGTCACGCTGCCCAGTAAATCGATATTGACTGTCGCCGTTGCGATGCCGCCATTCTTGGGGCCTGCCTTGGCCCGCTGCTGCGGCGTCAGCGCAACCGTGATGTAGCCCATATTGGAAATCGACGGCTCGACAATGGCCGCATAGCCAATGCCATACAGTTTTCCCTGAGCGCGCGCCTGATCCCTTCGTTGCAATAGTTCTTCAAGTCCACCCTGTGCAATGGCCGCATCCATGGCTTGCTGATAATCGCCAGAATCAAGCAGTGCGCCTGCCGCTGCCCGATACGGAAATTGATCCGCCTGGATAAAATTGCGTCGGTAGACGTCCAGCGGATCCATCTTCAGATGCTGCGCAATCCGCTGCACCATGCGCTCAAGGGCAAAGTAAACCTGCGGGCCGCCGAATCCGCGCACCAGGCCCGAAGGCATCTTGTTCGTGACAACCACAAGGTTGCGCACCTGCAAGTCGGCGATACGGTAAGCCCCGGTCAATATGCCGTGCATGCGGTAAAAGGTGGCTGGCTCGGGCGCCCTCAGGTAGGCACCCACGTCGTCCATCTGGTCCAGGTCAAGCGCCCGAATCCTGCCATCACTGTCAAAAGCAGCCTTGATGGTGGCTTTTCGGCCGTTTGCCGCCGTTGCCGCGCTCAGATGTTCGAGCCGGTCCTCAACCCACTTGACTGGTGCGCCACCGGCCTTGCGGGAAGCCAGGCACATCAGAACCACCGCGGTAAACACAGCTTGCTTGACGCCAAAACTGCCGCCTGAGTCAGGTGCAGAACGATGCCGCAGACGATTGCCGGGCACCTGTAGCGCCAGCGACATGACCGCGTGCATGGAAAACGGTCCCATAAAGTTCGAACAGACGTCATATCCCGCCTCGCCCGCCAGGTGCTCGGCGATCACGACGCCGCATTCGATCGGCGTACAGGAGTTGCGCGGATATTCAATATTGAGCGACAGGGTATGCTCCGCCTCGCGAAAACGCGATTCCGGGTCCCCGTAAGTGAACTGGCGCTCATGAAGCACATTCGTGCCCACGGCTTCATGCAGTATTGCAGCGTCGTCTGACATGGCCCCGTCTATGCTGCTGACGGCCGGCAAGGCCTCAAATTCGATCTTAATACCGTCCAGGGCGTCCTCTGCCAGATAACGGTCTTCAGCAATGACAACTGCAATCGGCTCGCCAACGTAACGAACCTTGTCCATGGCCAGCGCCCACATTTCCATGGGCATTTTTACCCCATTGATGAACGGTCGCGACCATGCCCGCACATCGTCAGGCGTGAGCACCGCCCTGACGCCGGGCATTTTTTCCGCCTGCGAAACGTCAATGGATTTGATGCGTGCGTGAGGGTAGCTGGAGCGATACACCGCCGCATGCAGAGTGCCTGGCTTGACCGCCAGGTCGTCGCCGAAGCGACCCCTTCCGGTAAGTAGCGGAATGCTTTCAAACCGCTCGACCCTTTGGCCGACAAACTTGCTGGCGCCACTGACTGGCGCGCTTTCAACGGTGCCCATGCACTGCCTCCGAAAATACCGTGATTGGAGCCAGTGCAGGCAAACTGACGGATCGCTCAGATTATCCCGGGGTGTTGGCTCCTGTTCATTGTTCGTCTTTTTTTCTATTGACTTTTCTATCGGGCCAGCATGGCCAGAGATGAAAATGAACGTGTGACCGACAGTATAGGAATGGGGCATAGCAAAAGCTTTACCCGGCAGTCCGGTCAATTACCTTTGAGTCTGATTTTTTTATTCAAGTGAAATACACGGACAACGGGTGAACCGCCCTGCAGGGTATTGCGGGCTGGCGGCACAAGACGTGAGCGCTGGAAACGAAGTAACCGTTAAATTGGTGTCTCTGTATCGGCTATGGGACGCATTTGGCGTTACCAACGTGCAAGCGCTTGCCCAACGAGCACGGGCCGCAAGATGTCATAGCGTTATTTTCATCAATGTGGTCAAATTCATACTCATCGACACGCAACACGCTAAGATAAAACAATGACTTTTTCTTCCAGGCTGAAGCAGGCTTATAGCGCCTTTGATGCCGTCAACAAAACCGATCCCAACGCTTTCCACTGGCAGGAACAAGACTGGCCGCGCGAGTTATTCCTGGCCATCAAACTGACTGAATGGGTTCTGAAACTTGCCCCGAATGCGTCTGAACCCTTGCGATTGGCGGCGCGCTGCCAGCATATCGGCCGCTGGCAAATTCCCCGGCGTGAGTACCCGCAAGGACGTATTGGTTACCTGACCTGGCGCAAGGCGCTGGCCCGGCATCATGCTGACATGGCCGCGCGTATACTGGGCCAATTGGAATACGATGAGCAAACGATTGGGCGCGTACAGATGATTGTCCTCAAACGCGGCATCAAGCAGGATGCCGATGTTCAGGTCATGGAAAATGCGCTGTGTCTGGTCTTTCTCCAGTATCAGTTCGACTCGTTCCGGCTGGATAATGAAGAGAAGATCGTAGGTATCATTCGCAAGTCGTTGCTCAAGATGGATGATGCAGGCCGCCGGCAGGCACTGATGCTGGATTACAGTTCTGCCGGGCTGGCGGTGATTAACGAGGCGCTGTCGGGGTTGTAGGCAAAGCGCCCAGCACCTCTTCATTGTGCTCGCCCAGGACAGGTGGCGGTATCACCTCGGTGCTTCTTTGTCCATCAAACGAAACCGGCGGTCGCACCGTATGGAAGTCGCCCATGGTTTCGTGTCTGGCCGACACAAGAATTTGCAAATGCCGGGCCTGCGGGTCCTCCAGGGCCTCGCTGGTGTCGTACATGGGCGCATGCGGCACATCTTCCGATTCCAGGCGGCGACACCATTCGTTGCGTGAGTGCTTGGCAAATATCCCGCCCAGAATCTGGATCAATGCGTCCTGGTTCTGGATCCGTCCGTTGCGGTCACAAAAGCGCGGATCGTCAAATAGCAAGGGTTGTTCAATCGCTCTTGCCAGGCCTTGCCAGAATTTCTCGGGCGAGGACATATGCAGGGCAATCCATTTTTGATCTGCGCATTTCAAGACATAAGACTGGGAAACGCTCGGGCGACTGTACGGCCCCATGATTTCACCCGCCGAATAATAATGGGTAAAGGCATCCAGGTTGAAGTGGCTCATGGCCTCCAGCATAGACACCTCTACCTTGCGCCCCACGCCGGTACTATTGCGCTCATGCAGGGCACCCAGAATGCCGTATGCCGCGTAAAAGCCAGTAATGGAGTCGGCCAGCGCCGGGCCCACCACGCGCGGGTTTTCCGGGTTGATGAGCAATCCCAGGAAACCACTGGCCGCTTGCGCGACTGAATCGTAGGCCGGCCGCCCTGCAGCCGGACCGGTTGGTCCGAAACCACTGATTGAGCAGTAAATCAGTCCCGGATTGATTTTGCGCAGCCGCTCTTCGCCCACGTTAAGTCTTTCGGCCGCGCCCGGACGAAAGTTCTGAATATATACGTCTGCCGTACGGACCAACTTATCGAAGGCGGCCAGATCGTCAGCCTCCTTGGTATTGAGTGTGATACTGCGCTTGTTGCGATTGTATGTCTGAAAGTGTGGACTATACAGGCCGCCTTTGAAGGCACGAAACGGATCTCCCGTGCCTGGCTGCTCGATCTTGATGACATCTGCCCCAAGATCTCCCAAGAGCATGCCCGCTGCAGGACCCGTAATGAACGTGCCTTGCTCCAGGACACGAATGCCGTTAAGTACTTTGATCATGGTAAAACTCCATCAGGGTATGCTAGGCGTTATCGGGGGTAAAGCCCTCGGGCAACTGACCATCGTAAACGTAATTGCGTGTCGCCTGATACGACAAGGCAAAACCGATAGGTTTCTGGAACTCCTCTGTCAGATGGCCGATAAGACCTGCCGTACGAGCCAGAATCGGCACGCCTCGCAACGCGGTGATCGGAAAACCCACGCCCAGCAGGACGGCTGGAATGGCCGCAGATACATTGAGCATGAGGCGCTTTCCGACAACGTCTGGAATCACTTTTTCCACCGCATCGGCTATGTGCACATATGTCATATCAGCCCCGGCCCGCTCAGCCACAGCGAACAGCGCAGTCACACGCGGGTCGCGCGCTTTGTGCAGCGGGTGGCCGTAACCCGGGATGGCGCGCTTGTCGGCACGGTACTCGCCCACCACCTGCCTGGCTGCTTCAACATAGTCTTTGCTCTGGCCGGCACGAGTACGAATCTCTTCAAGAAAAATGCCGCTGGTTTCAGAAGCCCCGAGAATGACCGAGCCACAACCTAGAATTCCTGCCGCCACGGCGCCCTGCAAGGCGTCGGGTGCGGCGGCCAGTGTCATGCGACTGGCCTGAACGCTGGGGACCAGGCCATGTTCCGCAATGGCCACCAGGGTGGCATTTAACACTGCGGTTGCTGCCGCGGTTGGCGGCTGTCCCGTGACCAGCAAATGAAAATAGTCTGTGAAAGACATATTGCCGATCAGATCGACGGCAAGGTCTTTCCCCCTGACGACAATGGTCTCGGCGTTAGAGGTGCAGATGGCTGAATGGGGAATGGTTTCTTTACCGATTTTCATAAGGTTCCAATGAGAAGCATTCAGTCGGCTACGCATGCAGGCACGCGCTTGTCGCCGAATAAACGCATTGAACATATTAGGTTTTGCTAAAAGTTTTCATCGTCATCGATGTTTTAAGCACAGGGCATCTTAGGCGGGCCGCTGCCCTTCAAAAGCGGCTTGCAACAACGTGCGTATGCCATCGCGTTCAATCGGACGCGGGTTCCAATAGGGTGTGGCAATTGCGATATCGGCCGCCCTGTCCACATCGCTGTCACGCATCCCAATGTCTTGCAAACCCATCGGCGCACCCAGCGATTGAGCCAGATCGTATAAGGCGCCGGCAGCGCAAACGCCGTCCTGGCCCAGAGCGCGGGCAATCCGTTGCATGGCCTCTGGCGCGGCAGGCGCGTTATAGGCAATCGCGTGCGGCAAGACAATGGAGTGAGTCTGGGCATGCGGCAGATCAAAGCTGCCGGCCACGGTATGGCAAAGCTTGTGATGCAAAGCCATGCCTGCGCCGGCAAGCGCCATGCCACAAAGCCAGGCGCCATACAGGCATTGGCTCCTTGCGGCAAGCGAGCTGGTGTTCGGGCTCAGTTGCCGCAAGCCGCTGGCCATGGCGCGTATACCCTCTTCTGCCATTAATGCCAGCACCGGGTTTCCGTCCTTGGCATACAATCCTTCCGCAGCATGGGCAATGGCGTTCATGCCGCTGACGACAGAGACAGCAAAAGGCAGTTTCAAGGTCAGCGATGGGTCATAGATGACGGTGCGCGGCAAGGCTCGCGGACCTTTACCGGTTTTTTTGATGCCGTTCTCGGTGATGCCATAGATGCTGGTCATCTCCGAGCCTGAATAGGTGCTCGGCACTGCCAGGATGGGTAAACCATTTTCAACGGCCAGCGCCTTGGCCAATCCTATCGTGGAACCACCGCCGATTGCCACAATACAGTCGGCCTGCATTGTGCGCGCTGCATCTTGCGCATCGCGTACCGCAGCAACGGGCACATGCATGACTGCCTGATCAAAGATGCCAGCGGCGCACTCACCCAGGGCATCAACCGCCCGTTGAGCCAACGTCCGCTGGCGCGCCGTGCAAAGCACCAGCACTTTGCGCGCGCCAAGCAGGCCGGCTTCAGCTTTCAGCACGGTCCAGGCATCGCTGCCAAATACCACTCGTGCCTGTTGGGCGGTGTATAGAAACGTATGCATCACGTCAGTTGACCTTTGCACCCGATTTTTTTACCAGTTCAGCCCACTTTTCAATTTCGGCCGCTTCGAAACCGGCCAGATCCCGGACAGATTCACCGCCTGGCTCTACGCCCTGGTTCTTGAGCTTGGCAGCCAGATCGGGATCGGCCAGCGCCACGTCAGCCGCCTTTTTCAACTTGGCCATGACAGGCTCGGGCGTGCCTGCCGGCGCGTACATCATGAACCACGCAACCAGATCGAATTCGCTATCGGTCTGCTCTGCAATAGAGGGCACGTCAGGCGCTGCGATACTGCGCTGGCTGCTGGATACGCCAATAGCCCGCAGCTTGCCTGCCTTCACATGGGGCAATACCGCGGCGGGGTGGTAAAACATGAACTGCACTTGCCCGGACATTACGTCCTGTAAAGCCATGCTGCCTTCCTTGTAAGGCACATGCAGCATGGTGCCGCCCAACCGGTCTTTCAGCAGATCACCGGCGAGATGCCCCGACGTGCCGCTGCCAGCAGACGAGAACGTGATGCCTGGCTCCGTGGCCGCTGCTTCGCCCAGGTCCTTGACCGTGTGATAGGCAGAGCTGCCGCTTACCACCAGAAACGTCGGCGTTTGTCCCACAAAAGCAATGGGCTCGAAATCTGTCTCGGGATCATAACCACGTTTTGAGTACAGTTCCTTGTTGATCGCATGCGTGCCGACCGTACCCATGACGATCGTATAGCCATCGGGCGCGCTTCGGCTTACCTGCGCGGTCCCGATCGTTCCGCCTGCGCCAGCCTTGTTCTCGATAATGATCGGTTGCCCAAGGACTTTGGACATTCTGTCCGAAAGCAGCCTGGCAATCGTGTCGGTCGTCGTGCCCGCGCCGAACGGTACGATCATGCGCACCGCTTTGGCGGGATATTCCGCAGTCTGAGCCGAGGCCGCCGCGCACAACAATGGCGCACAAACCAGCGCGGCAAGCAGGCCTCGCGCAGCGCGACCAAAGTGTGCATCTTTAAGAGCATTCATCATTGTCTCGTCCTGTGTAGTGCTTTTTGCACTGTATTGGTTGTTGGTATATGAATTACTACACGGGCAAGTCTAGCCGACCTGGTGAAAAGATAGAAATGATTGTTTTCGTCTGATATGATCGACAGTATCGATAATTGGAATAGTCATGGAACTCAGACACTTACGATATTTCCTTGCCCTGGCCAGCTCGCTGAACTTTACGCGCGCGGCTGAACGGGTCCATGTCACCCAGTCCACCCTGTCACACCAAATCCGCCAGTTAGAGGAAGAAATCGGCCAGCATTTGTTCGATCGCAGTAGCAAGCGCGTGGCACTGACCGAGGCCGGTGAATCATTCCTGATCTACGCTGCCCGCGCCCTGACGGTCATTGACCAGGGCCTGAGCGAGTTAAAGCAAACGGTTGTCCCCATGACCGGTACAGTGCGCATAGGTACAACCCATACGTTCAATCTGGGATTTTTGCCAGACTGCATCGCCCTGTTTCTGAAGCACAATCCAACGGTCAAGATCATTATTGAAGAATTGTCGGGAGACGCCATCACACAAGGCCTGAAGGCAGAGGAACTTGATGTAGGAATCGCCTATCGCCCTGAACAGCAAAAGGAGATACGCTTTGAGCCATTATTTAACGAGGAACTGGCCCTGGTCGTAGCCAAGACGCATCCACTGGCCAAACGCAAGCGTCTGCGCATTGCCGAGCTGCATCGGGAATCGCTGGTGTTATTGCCATCCAGCTTTTCAACGCGCCGACTGCTTGATGAATGCTTCAACGCTGCTGGTGCCAAGCCCAACATCATTGCCGAAATGAATACCATCCCGGCCATGCTGGGCCTGGTTATGCGCGATCATGTGGGCTTTATCGCCGCTCCTAGCGCTGTGACCGAACATAATAAACCCCTGCGCGTCATTCCACTAGAAGGGCCTACACCAATCCGAACCCATGGTCTGCTGTTTATGGACAGCCACGTTCAGACCCGGGCCAGCATGGCACTGATTGCCCTGATTCGCAAGCAGACCAAGGCCAAAGCCAGCGAACTGGGGGCCACGCCAGCGTAATCAGCAGTATCGCTAAGGCGCCCATCGTCAGACGATGGGCCCGCATGGCAAAACCAGGCTATTGCCCGGCGTCGATTGCACCAATATAGTACCCACTATTATCTATTGTTATGAATGACTTATGTCAACAAGCATTGCTTTGAGTACGCACTTTGAAGTATTCATACGCCAACAGGTAGAGTCGGGCCGTTATAACAACGCCCGCGAAGTCGTGCGCGCCGGTTTGCGCGTGCTAGAAGATCAGGAACGCCTCAACCAGGCCAAACTTGCCGGGCTTCGCCAGCCTATCGCCACTGGCGTGCAATAATCGGCACCACTCCCTTATGTATATAATCGCCCGTGCTATCTATCGCAACCGTCACCGGAAAGTTGCGGACTTCAAACTCATAAATGGCTTCCATGCCAAGGTCCTCGAAAGCAACAACACGAGCGTGTGTAATTGTTTTGGCGATCAGGTACGCGGCGCCGCCTACCGCGCTCAGATAAGCGGTTCCTGTCTTTTTGATTACATCAATGGCATGCCGGCTACGTTCGGCCTTGCCGATGGAAATGAGCAGCCCTGCCTTGTCGATGAAATCTTCCAGATAGGCGTCCATGCGATTGGACGTCGTCGGCCCGGCCGGCCCCACCACTTCATCGCCGGTGGCATCTACCGGACCCACATAGTAAATAGCACGCCCGCTCAATGACACAGGCAGCGGTTGATTGTGATGCAACATATTCGCAATACGTTTATGTGCCGCATCGCGCGCTGTCAGCATTTTGCCCGATAGCAGCAGCATGTCCCCTGCTTTCCAGCTTCTTACCTCTTCTTTGGTCAGCGTATCCAGATTCACGGCAATGGATTCGGCCACATTGATCGTATCCGGAATATCCTCCCACAGACTGTCATCATGAACTGGCAGGCGGGCCGATCCACTCCCATCTAATTCAAACGTCATATAGCGGGTGGCTGCGCAATTGGGAACGATGGCAACGGGCAGCATGGCCGCATGACACGGCGCATGTCGCAGCTTGATATCCAGCACGGTGGACTTGCCGCCAAGGCCCTGGGCACCGATATTCAATTCGTTATTGATACGGTGGTACAGTGACAGCCGCAAGCGTTCGTAATCATCAAGAGTGCTCTTGTGCTTCAGTTGCTGAATATCAATGGGCTGATGCAGCGACTCCTTTGCCATTTGCATGGCCTGCTCCGGGCTGCCGCCCAGGCCAATGCCTAGGACGCCGGGCGGGCACCAGCCCGCGCCCAGTTTCGGCATTTGTTTCATCACCCATTCCTCGACGGATTCGTTCGGATTCAACATGGCAAACCGGGCCTTGACGTCGCCCCCGCCCCCTTTGGCGCTCACGGTGACACGCAAGGCGTCGCCTCTGCACATGGTGATATGCAACACCGCTGGCGCATTATTTCCTGTATTTTTGCGCGCACCCAGCGGTTCTCCGACCGTGGTTGCCCGCAATGGATTGTCTGCGTGCGTATAGGCTGCAATAACAGCATTGTCGGCCACTTCCTGCAAGGATGGCATGGGCTGCACGTCGGATGAAAAACGCACCTCCATACCGATTTGCAGGAACACATGCGCAATACCCGTATCCTGGCAGATTGGACGCCTGGCCGACGCGCTCAGCTTGCTATTGATCAGAATTTGCAGGATGGCGTTTTTGGCATATCGGTTGTCCTCTTCAATATAGGCGTGTTTCAGCGCATGAACGTAGTCAGGCGGATGATGATGGCTGACATATTGCAATGCACTGGCAATGCTTTTCTCCAGGTCTTCCAGGCGTATGACGTTCATATTTCACTGAGGCTCGATGCCGGCCTGCTTGATAACGTCGGCCCATTTGCCGATTTCCGACTGGGTGAATTCCTGGAACGCATCCGGCGCGTAGTTTTTCTCTGGCAACAAAAATATTCCCTGTTGTTCCATCTTGTCGGTGAAGGCTTTGTTTTGCATAACTTTCTGATAAGCCTTATAGGTGGTATCAATCATGGCACGTGGTGTTCCCTTTGGAGCATAAATACCATACCAGGTGGATGCCTCCAGGCCGGGCATGGTGCCTGAAATCGTCGGCACATCGGGAAACTGCGACATGGTTTGCGATGCCGTCAAAGCCAGTGCCCGAATCTTGTCGCCTTTGGTCTGGGGCAAGGCAGTATTGGTTTGATCGAACATGGCGTCAACCTGACCACCCATTACATCGTTCAGCGCCGGGCCAGCGCCTTTATAGGAAACCTGCGTGATTTTGATTTTTGCCTTGGCGGCAAACAACTCCGCCACCAGGTGAGAACTGGAGCCAACGCCTGCGTTGCCAAAATTGATCTTGTCCGGGTTTGCCTTGGCAAACTCGATCATCTCGTCCACGGTCTTGTATTGCGAATCCGCGCCCACCAACAGCACCAGTGGCGTATCGGGAAAGCGAAACACCGCGTCAAAATCCTTAATAGGATCGTACTTCATTGTTTTGTACAATGAAGGGGCGGCGGCCATATAACCAAAATGCCCCACCAGAAACGTGTAGCCGTCAGGTTTGGCGTTCGAGGCCTTCGCTGCACCAATTTGCCCGCCGGCCCCACCGACGTTCTCAATAACAATGGGCTGCTTCAACTCTTTCGAAACTTCTGCGGCAACCATCCGCGCCATACCATCGGTCGGTCCGCCTGCGGCAAAGGGAACGATCCAGGTTACCGCCCGCTCTGGGTAAGACTGGGCAAAAGATGGGTTGCTGCAAATTAGTGCTGCCACACTTGTGATAAATAGATGAGTCGTTTTCATAACAGGTTCCTTATTGGCGTTCAGATACGTGCTGAAGCATTCAGGGCATGAGCGACCATTTCTGGTGCCTGTCCCAGGTAATTGGCCGGATCGGTCAAGGCGTGGATCTGCTCGTCGGATAGGTGTTGTGTGACGGCCGGTGTTTGCATGAGTACTTCGGCCAGCGTCTGGCTACCGCTGTTGACCCTAAGGCAGGCGTCGTAGACAACCTCATGGGCCTGGTGTTTTCCTAGATGGGCAGCCAATGCCATCATGACGGACTCGGCCACAATCAGGCCTTTGGAAATACCCAGGTTCTTCTGCATTTGCGCGGCATCCACTTCCAGACCGCCCAGCGCAAAACGTGCCTGGGCCAGCCCGCTTGCCGTAAGCAGAAAGCTTTCGGGAATGGCGATCCACTCGGCATGCCAGGGGCCGGTCGCCCGCTCGAAATCCTGAATCATCGCATCGAGCATCAGCCCGGCATGCTGTCGCACGCCCTTGGCGCAGGCCAGCATAATTTCACTTGAAATTGGATTCCGCTTTTGCGGCATGGTGCTGCTTGCCCCGCGTCCTTTAACGAAGGGCTCATACACTTCGGCATACTCGGTCGATGCCATCAGCATGATATCCAGCGCAATTTTGCCCAGGGAGCCGGTCACCAGCGCGAGAAAATTAAGGGCTTCTGCGAAATTGTCTCGTGCAACATGCCAGGTGGTCACCGGAATGCCCAGCCCAAGTTCGCGCATCATTTCTGCCTGTACTTGCAACCCCATGTCGCCCAGCGAGGCCAGCGTGCCTGCTGCCCCGGCAAGCTGGCCAACCTCCACACGCGGCTTCAGTTCGCGCAAGCGTTGCTCATGCCGATCAAACATGCCAAGCCAGATGGCGCATTTGTAGCCGAACGTAATGGGAAGCGCCTGTTGCAGATGCGTGCGCCCTGCCATCGGCGTGTCTTTGTAAGTAGAAGCCAGCTCCTGAAGGATTGTTCGAAGTGCACGAATATCCGACTCAACCAGAGCCAGCGCCTCTTTGATTTGCAATGCGTTGGCGGTGTCCATAATGTCCTGGGTGGTTGCCCCCCAATGGAGGTACTTACCCGCTTCTTCGCATTGCTCGGCAAGCTGCGTCACCAGCGGCAAAATGGGATAGCCTACGTTTTCCGTTTCGTGTTTAAGCCGCTCAAAATCGAGCTGCTCAAACTTTATTCGACTTTCGATGTCGGCCGCGGCCGTTGCCGGAATCACATTCAGGCGTGATTGCGCCTTTGCCAGGGCTATTTCAACCGCAATGTATTTGCGAATAAGACTGGCATCAGAAAATACGTTGCGCATGGCTGGCGTACCAAACGTATCGCGAAACAGCAGGGAGTCAAAAACAGTGGAGGCAGAAGCAGACAACATAAGAGGTTATTTCCATTATGTACGAACATATTAATATAATATATTATGTACGTACATATTAAATATCGGTAATAACCCTCACTCGCTCAATTGCCCGTATAATTTCGAGCATGAAAAAACTGACGAAATACAACGAAATCGCGCTCAGCCTGAAAGAGGACATCGTCTCCGGCAAGTACGGAATCGGCAGCCTGTTGCCAACAGAATTTGAGTTATCGGCCATGCACAGCGCAAGCCGGCAGACCATCAGATCTGCCATTGCGGAACTGGCGCGCCAGGGGTTTGTCAGTCGTACAAAAAAACTGGGCACACGCGTAGAATCTGCGATGCCGCAAAACATGTACTTGCATCGGCTCGATTCCATCAACGATCTGGTGCAGTTCAGCAACGAGAACAAAAAAGCGGTGCAAGGGATGGAACAGGTTGTACTGGACAAACAACTGGCTGCGGATCTGGGACTCGAACCCGGCCTGCATGCCCTGAAAATATCAACAATGCGATATGGCAAGGCCGGTGATAAATTGCCAATTGGCTGGACCGATATTTATGTCGTGCTGGCCGGCCTGGATTTATCTTTACTGGCTGAGAGGATCAAGGAAAAACCAGACGTTCTGGTCAGCGCAATATTGGAGGAAGAGTTCAACGTTACGCTCAAGGCCGTGAGTCAGGAAATTGATTCCATCCTTTTGCCGGCAGAGCTGGAGACCGTCCTGCAGACCCCCTCTCCTGCTCCGGCCTTGAAAGTGATCCGGCGGTATATCGATAGCCATGACGACGTTGTGCAGATCAGTATTACTTTACATCCCAGCGGCCGATTCTCTTTGCTGCTGGATGCAAAGCGGGAGATGTAGGGCGCTCTTCACACGAACGCACTTACCGTGAACATGGCACAATCGAATAACACGCACATTAGTGCGCGAAATGGCAAACCAGAGAAGCTCAGCCACGCTCTGCGACGGGTCGATTCTGAATAGAGAAGCGTAATTGACATGGCCAGGCAACAAGCACCTGAGCGCCTGTCGTTCAACCTGCCTGTGCAGTCTTTGCAAATATTGCAAAAGTCATATCCGGCACCCTGCATTGTTTGCTCTGCCTGTCCTGCCTACAATCGGGCCATGACTTGCTTGCGACGGTACCGCAGCAAGCTACTATATAATCGTATTTAATATAGAAATAGAACCAGGAGACATCGAACATGCGTCTAATTGATGCGGATACACCTGAGAAAATTCGCCTGCAGCCCCAACAGGCTGTGCACCTGGGAGAGGCGGCGTGGTTCCGTTTGCCGGACACAAGGGGTATGGCTTATCGCTAGCCATCCAGGCGCTAGGCCTGCTTGCAGGCGCCAGGCGACGCTCTGGTAAGGTATCTGACTTTGGCTTTCTTTTTATTGCCTTTGACCCTGAAATATTAATGCCGGCGGCCGAGTTCAAAGCCCAGTTGTCGGAACTCCTGCAATCGATAAAAGACCTGCCCAGGCAGGACGGCGTGGACGAGATCCGCATCCCTTCAGAACGGTCACAACGAGAGCGAAGCATCAGAGAAGAACAAGGCATTCTCGTGCAGCGCCGGGTCTATGATCGGCTGATGCAAATGCGTGACTCAGATGGATGAGCTGGCTGCAATCCGGGTGTTCGCCCGGGTAGCCAGAGTGGGCACCTTTTCCGAGGCGGCGCGCCAGCTCGATATGTCAACGAGCTCGGTCTCACGCCAGATCAACGCGCTGGAAGAGTCCCTGGGAATACGTTTGTTCAAACGTTCAACTCGCAACCTGGTCTTGACCGAAGCAGGGGAAACCTATCTGACATCAATTGACCCGGCATTGAAGCAGCTGGAGCTGGCCAGAAGGACAGCGCTCTCCTATCAGCGCACGATCAGTGGCTCCATACGCTTTCATGCCCGTACCTCAGCGGGGACAGAAGTCATCGTACCGGCCCTGTCTGAGTTCTTCGTCCGCTACCCAGATATTGAAATTGATATCACCCTGACCGATGAGCGTGTCGATCTTCTTGCCAATGGCATTGATGTCGCGGTATGGCTGGGCAAACTCGAAGACTCCAGCATGGTGGCAAGAAACCTGAGCAGCAGCAGGCGCGTGATATGCGGCAGTCCGGCCTATCTGCAGCGCCATGGCATTCCGTGCAAGCCCGACGATCTGCTGCAGCACAGCTGCCTGGTCTACTTGCAGCATAACTACCTGAAAGACTGGCGTTTTCAGAAGGATGGTCAGTCTTTTGTCATTCCGGTAACCGGCAAGTTACGCACGCCCAACAGCGTGGTGCTCATGGAAGGCGCCAAACAGGGACTGGGGCTGGTCATGTTGCAGGGGTGGATGGTTCGCAAATCGGTGCAGGAAGGGTCGTTGCAAATAGTCATGGAAGACTATGAAGCCTACCCGACTGAAACGGACACGGCATTGTATATTGTTTACCCCCATCGACACGGTCTGCCGTTGAAAGTGCGGGTTTTTATCGACTTTTTGGTGCAGCTGTTTGGTCCTGAATCGCAGGCGTCTGCGTGATCGTCTTGCTCACGTCTGCCAGACGATAAATCCGGGCGGCATTGCGCCAGAACAATAGGTCTTTTTCATCGGGTGTCGCAGCCTGCGTAATTCGCTTCATCGCATTCCAGCCCACACAATAACTGTGGGAGCCTCGGTCTGCCGGAAAATTACTTTCAAACATACAACGCGCTGCACCAAAAGCCTCAATACATGGCTCGATCCAAGGTCGCCAGATATCGGCCAACGCTTGCGAATTGGCCGGCATACCACCATGACCTGGCCAGCCAAGTCCCGTCATCGGCAATCCGAGCCCGCCCAGCTTCACCGTCACATTTTCGCAACCAGCCAGTTCGCGCATATTCTGCAGCCACTGGGTTCGCACCAGCGCTGCCTGGCCTTCGTATCCTCGTGTTCCCAGCACGCCGCCACAGTGATTAAGTATGATGCAAATCGATGGAAAATCCCGTGCTAGCGCGGTCAGCCTGGGCAGTTGATGAAAAAAGAGCCATGCGTCAAATGTTAGGCCAAAGCGGCCCAGTTGTGCGAACCCCCGGCGAAAGGTTTTATCGTCGAGCAATCCCGGATGGGATGGGTAGGCACGATTGAGCAGTTCAGTATCCTTGTCCCATGCCAGCGGTTGCCGAATACCCTTGAAATAATTGCCGCCGGCGCTCATGTGCGATTCCAGTACGGGCCGGACCCGCTCGCCCAGTGTCAGGTCGGCGTATCCGACAATACCAGCACAGATACGCGGCACTTCAGGGGGCGCCTTATCGCAGGCCAGGGCAACATCATGGGCAAACGCCGTCTCGCCAACAGCCTTGAACGCTTCGGGCCCGTGTTCCCGCAGCATTGAGCGCGCCTGCACATAGACCGTTGCCCGGACATCATGCCCACTGCATATATCGGTGAGCAGATCATTTAGCAAATACCGGATGCCGGGCCTGTCGTACAAATGGTGGTGAGCATCGATAATCAACTGGTCCGGATCGAGTGCGAGCTCACGGGCAACAGGGGACCGACAGGTGCCTTCTTGGGACTGCTTCTGGCCGTTCACGGCTGAACTCCGGCCTCGCTGGAGTCCGGGCGCTCCAGCTCGGACGCCCGGCTCTCTGGAAGACCTATTTCAAAGCAATTGAGCGTAATCGATACCAGACAGTAATAGCCCAGTATCGCAACCAGCTCTACCAGGCCGCGTTCTCCCAGCGCCTGAATACCCTCGGTGTAATGCGTGGGCGATAGCTGGCCGCTAGAGAGCACCTCCCGTGAAATCACATAGACGATTTTCTCGTTCACCTCGGTAAACGCCGGTGCACGGTGGTCTGCAATTGCATCGATAGTGGCAGGCTCCAGTCCTGCCTGCAAGGCCAGTTTCTTGTGTGCGGTCCATTCGTGATGTGACGTCCAGTGGCGGGCACAAACCAGTATGGCCAGCTCTGTCAATCTGGGCGTCAATGACGTATCAAAACGCAACAAGGCACCCAGATCCTGGGCGCGCCGCGCCAGCTCCGGGTTGCGAAGCCAGGCGATCATCGGAGCGGGAATTTTGCCCCGAGGCCCCGTTCGCGCCGCCTCGCAGGCAGCAGCCTGCTCCGCAGACATTTCAGATGGATCCAGCATGGGAAGGCGTTGCATACAGTTCTCCTGATCATTCTAAGTAGTGGGACGTGCTGCGGTCATGCCGCCATCGACAACCAGTTGCGTCGCAGTGATATATCGCGCTTCGTCACTGGCAAGAAACAGCACAGCATGGGCCACATCCCAGGCGTCTCCCATCCTGCCCACAGGAACACTGGCGTGACGTTTTTCAATAAATGACCGGGTATCTTTTACACCCAGTTGCGTGACCAGCCGGTTTGAGACCAGGGGCGTGTCCATCACGCCTGGAACGACAGTATTGACCCGGATTCCCTTGCGCGAATAAGCGATCGCGACCGCGCGACTAAAGGAAAGCACGCCGCCCTTGGACGCAGCATACGCCACGCTCACCCGTCCTTGATCCTGAAAACTCATGCAACCGATGCTCGACAGGTTCACAATTGCCCCTCCCCTTGATTCCGAATTGAATTGTCGCTCCATGATAGGCAAAACGTGCTTGCATCCAAGAAACGCCGTTTTCAAGTTCAGTTCCATCTGTGCATCCCACGCCTCCTCTGGCATCGAAACCGGGTCGCCCGGTGCACTCCCGCCCACATTATTGACCAGCACATCAATGCGCCCGAACCGATCCAGACAGTCACTAACGGCCGATTGCACTTGCCCGCTGTCTGTCATATCGCAGGTTTTGCAAGCCCAGTTTTCATGTCCTTCATCCAGCATGGCTGCATTCGTGCCTTGCAGCGCACTGTCGTCCCTGTCCACGCCGAATACATGCGCCCCCTGGCGGGCCATCAACACTGCCGTCGCTTTGCCATTTCCCCATCCCGGCCCGGCCGCCCCGGCGCCCGCCACGAATACTACCTTTCCTGTCATATCAAGCATCGCTGCTCCTTTCATGCTTAGTGAACCGCTGTTGGGGTTATGCAATAAGCCCGACTTCGTTCGCTTTTATCAGCAACGCGACGTATTGAGAATAAATGCGCGCGTGTGCAAGCCCGCCACCCATGAACCACAGCCCCTGCTGTGGTGTTGGTCGAAACATATTGCTTAATTCGCCATCCTTGGCCAACCCCCAAACCGGCCCGATCTTATCGGCTATGTTTTCGCCCAGTAACTCGCGCACCACCTCGTTCTGGTTCTGGTAGCCTGTGGCCGTCACAAGCAGATCGGCCTTGTAAATGCGCCCGTCCTTCATTTTCAACCCGCTGTCGACAAAGCGCTCGATGTCTTCGTACTGGATCAGCCCGACCTGGCCATTGATGATCAGTTCCGAGCAACCGCAATTGAGGTAGTAGCCCCCAAAGCGGCGACGCAGTTTCATTTGGTGCCCGGTGTTATCTTCCCCAATATCCAATTTCATACCCCTGGCTCGAAGGCCTGCGATAAGCGCCTTATCCATTTCCAGCATTTTTTCGACAGCCAACTGGTAGCCACGCACTAGCAAAGGATAGGTACTTGCCGTGGCAATCAGATCGCAGTCCTCCAACGGCAGGCCTTCGTTGTAGTAAAGAGAATGATTGATTCCGGCAGCCTCGACACTTGCCACCGTAATGGAACCACGCTGTATCAGCGAGACATTTGCGCCGTGAGCGTGCAGATCCTGCGCAATATCGTGCCCACTTGTACCAACGCCCAGCACCAACGCCGACTTGCCTTTCCAGGCAGAACCGTCACGGTAGTCGTGCGTATGCAGGATTTGCCCTGCGAAATCCTCAAGGCCGGGGGCACGCGCCGGCTTGGGCTTTCCCACGATGCCATTTGCGAAAACAATGTGGCGGGGATGCAGGAGCCGTTCGGGATGGCCGCGCCGTTGAACGCGCGCCGACCAATGCCCTGCTGCTTCTTCGTAACTGGCGCCCTTGAACTCGGTGTCCGTCCAGACGTTGCACTCCATGGCCCAGGCATACGTTTCGAGCCAATTGCCAAGCATATCCTTAGGCAGATAGAGCGGCCAACTGGGCGGGAAAGGCATATAAGGCAAATGATTAAGGGGAACACGGTTGTGAAGGGCCAGCGAGTGGTACCGGTTGCGCCACACATCCCCGACACGCTCCAGTCGTTCCACCACCAGAGTATCGACGCCCTGCAGGCGCAGCCGCGCCGCAAGGCTCAGTCCCGCCTGACCAGCGCCAACAATCAACACCGCAGGCTCTCTGTCTTCGAAAGCCCGCTCCCGTTGCCGCTTTTCTGTCCAGTTCTCGCCGCCAAAGGCGCGAGAGTATGCCTGCCCGCTGGGACGACGCCCATTGATAGGCTCTTCATACCCTTTCAGTTCGTCAAGAGAGGTCATCAGGACCCACGCCCGGTCCGGTTGATCTGCCAGGATTCTGACGATGCCGTGGCCCCGACCGACCCGGCTTTCAAACCCGAAGATCGCCTCTATAACATCGACGCCTGTCCGGGTGACGCGGCGCGGTGGCGTGCGGTTTGTATCCAACGCAAACATGCTGGTATGCGCGCTCATTTGGGCCTCAAGCAGGCCCTGGACAATCTCTTGGGCGCCAACATGAGGCGTAATGTTCCAGGTGAAAGCCAGCAGGTCCCGCCAATGGCTATCCGCAGCAAAAAGATCAAGAAGCTGCTCGCGATCTCCGGCACATAGCGAGGCCTCGAAACGCGATAGCCAATCCCGAACGATATCTGTATTCTCGATCAGCCGGGTTCGATCAAGGATCATGTCATCTTGCATCTGTGCTCCTGTATAGTGGCGTCGACAGAGCCTGGGATAGCCGGATAGCATGTTGGATTCTTTTCTACCCAGGCTTGTCGCCGTCAGGAAATTCTAGTTGTGACGGCGAGCTGGAACTAGTGATGTTCCCGGTAAACAATCTTGCTCCATACGCAAAGGCCATGAGAGTACGCAGGAAATACGACAGCTTCCCTGATTATGCAAAACACATTTTCAGTTTCGTGCCATATACAACGTAAATCCAATCCCTAGAATGATGCTATGACACGACATGCCAGTAACACACCAAAGGAGACAATATAATGAAAATGGATAGAAGGACATTTTTGAAAACAGCCGGCGCTCTCCCAATGATTGGACTGGGCACCACAGCGTACGCAGAGCAATATCCTTCCCGGCCTATAAAAATCGTAGTGCCGGCATCGGCAGCCACTTCCATCGACGTAGCTGCAAGATTTTTCACCGAACCCCTGTCACGAAAGCTCAAGACCCCCGTGGTGGTCGAAAACAAGCCAGGTACCGGCGGGCTGATAGCCTATGCCAGCACAGCCAAAACCCAGCCTGATGGCTATACGCTCATGCTTGCAGGAATTCCGATGTACTTGTTGCCCCTGTTATCGACGGGTACTGCCCAATTCGACGCCAGGGCGGACTTTACGCCAGTTACGCGAGTCGCCAGGGTATCTTTGGGCGTCGTCGTGGCGCCAGAGTCTCCCTATCAGACGTTAGATGACCTGATCCAGGCAATGAAGAAAAAGCCAAACGAACTGACCTATTCCTCCCAGGGGATTGGCAGTACAGCACATCTTTGTTCAGTGCTGTTCACGCACATGAGCCATACCAAAGCGCAACACGTGCCCTACAAATCTACCACCACTGCGACCACGGACGTAGCAGCTGGCCGAATAACATTTACGACTCAAACGGCACCCGCATTGCTAGGCTTGATCCAAAGCAGCAAATTGCGGCTTTTGGCAGTGACGGGAGAAGAACGCTGGGAACAGTTCCCCGACGTGCCTACCGTGCAAGAGGCAGGTGTCCCCGATTTCGAACTATCATCCTGGCTGGACTTCGTGGCTCCAAAAGGAACACCTGAACCTGTCCTGCAATTACTCACGGATGAATTCAGCCAAATTGCGAATTCTTCAGAGTACAAAACATTCTGCAAGCAACAGATTATTTTTCCTGATGTCGTGGGCTATCAGGAACTTGCCCGGCAGATGCCCGACGAAGCAGCCAAATGGAAACGGATCGTCGATCTGTCAAAATCGAGCTGACTCACTTGCATCGCTATGCGCACTCCGACCGCAACGCCCCCGCTACTTCTATGCTTTCTGTACTGACCTTTTCCCTGAATACCAACGGCACCACACTCAGCACCCCGATCACCGCCAACCCGGCTCCTGCCCACAGCGGGGCGCGCATGCCAAAGTCCAGGCTGATGCCCAAACCACCCAGCGCAGAGCCGGCGAACAGGCCGATATTAATCACAGAGGCATGCAGCGTGTTCACAAGCGGACTCGCATTTGCCGTCTTGATCACGCGTGTCACCATGGCAGGATTCAGCGCAACACCAGTCAGCCCGATCAGTATCAAAGCGCCCAGGGCGACAGGCTGCAGTTGTCCGAAAAGTGCGAATGCAATCAAGGCTGCTGTCAAGAGAACCTGTCCCCAGAACAGAACCTGCATGGTATGGCGGTCGGCCAGCCGCCCGACAACGAAATTGCCCACTACCGTTGCGGCGCCGTAAAGCATAAGCAGCAACGGGATGGTTGAGGCGTCATACCTGCTCACGTTCAGCAGAATCGGGGAAAAGTAACTGAAGGCCGCAAAGGTTGCGCCGATAATCAGGGCGCTGGTAGCGTATGCGGCCCACAGGCGACCGTTATTGAGCGAGGCCAGTTCTGCCCGCGCACTGGTCCGCTGTGCAATACGCGAGGCTGGCAGCGTGATCGCCAGCACCACACCGGATGCAGCGGTCATTGCCGCCACCAGCCAGAACACAAAGCGCCAGCCTAAGTTTTGCTCCAGGGCCGTTGCAGCCGGCACGCCAAACACAGTGGCAAACATCAGTCCGCCGATCACGATGGCCGCGGCTCTGGCCATCTTGCCCGGCGGCACCATCTGGGCACAAATGGCCAGCGCCAGGCCGAAACATGCCGATGCAGCAACGCCACACAATATGCGCCCTGCCACCATGATTTCATATGTGATTGCGGCTGCGGCGGCCGATTGGCCCACCGTATATACCCCGATAAGCACCAGCAATGCGCGCTTGCGCGGCACGTTAAGTAGAGCCAGCATCAAGACAGGCCCGCCGATCACCATGCCCGCTGCGTAATAGGAGATAAGATAACCAACCTCAGGCACCGATACGTCCAACGCCTGCGCAAGCGAAGGCATCATGCCCGCCACCATGAATTCCGACGTGGTCAGGGCAAAAATCGCCATGGCCAGAAAATAAACAATGACTGGCATGCTGTGTTGCGCTTCGATCTTAGACATTGGCGCCGCCATCAATTACCATACTGGCGCCCGTAATCGAACGTGCGGCGTCACTGGCCAGGTAAACTGCCATGGCGGCGATCTCTTGGGGCGTATTGTAACTGGGGATGGCGCGCAAGCTGCGCTGCTCCTGGGCGTGGGGCCCGCTGGCCGGATTCATGTCGGTATCGGTCGATCCCGGCTGAATGATATTGACCGTGATCCCACGCGGGCCCAGGTCGCGCGCTGCGCCTTTGGTCAGTCCCCACACCGCAGCCTTGCTCATGGCGTATAGCGACATATTCGGCCTGGGCACCCGTGCAGCCAGGTTACTGCCGATATTGATAATGCGCCCACCGTCGGCCATGACCGGCGCAGCCTGCTGAATAGCCGCGAAGACGGCACGCGCATTGACACCCATTTGCCTTTCGTAGTCTTCCATTGTGAACTCGCCGGTCGGCTTCAGTTCAAAGACGCCAGCGTTATTGACCAAAATATCCAGTTGCCCGAAATGCTCAAAGGCGGTCAACACGGCCTTTTGCACTGCAATCGGATCTATGCTGTCAACCTGTAGCGCCAATGTTGCCGACTGCGCGCCGTGTTCTGCGGCGGCTTGGGCCTTGCGACGCAAGGCCTCGATCTCGCCCACCAAGTCTTGCGCCGCCTGGGACGAACTTGAGTAAGTGAAGGCCACTTGCGCGCCTTCTTTCGCCAGTTGACGAACAATGGCTGCGCCGATTCCCCGCGAGCCGCCGGTAACCAGCGCGATTTTTCCTGTGAGTAGCGACATATCCATTTCCTTTTTTAGTGATCGTTATATAATCGTAATTTGAACGAGCATCCGCCGTCAACAGATTTTTTGATCAATCGTTATAAAATTTAATTATGATTACCAGAGGCCGCCCCCGCTCCTTTGATAGAAACGCCGTCCTGCGCGCCGCCATGCAGCTGTTTCAGGCTCATGGCTATGAAGGCACGTCTATGGCAGACCTGACCGCCGCCATGGGAATCCCTGCGCCCAGTTTGTACAATGCATTTGGCAGCAAGGAAGGTCTGTTCAGGGAAACCGTGGAATATTACGTTGCCCATGATGGTAGCGCGACAGCCCGCGCGTTGCGCGAAGAGCCCACTGCACGCCGCGCCATCCAGGTCATGCTGCGCGAGGCATTGGGCGCAGTATCCAACAAGAGCAAAAACCACGGCTGCCTGGTGGTGCTGGGCGCAGCCAATTGCGCCGAAGAACATCGCAATGTGGACGACTATCTGAAGGGACTGCGACAGGGAAACTACGAGGCTATCCGCCATCGGCTACAAAAAGCGCAGGCGGAAAAAGAGATCTCGGACAAGGTGGACACTTCGGCGCTCGCCAGTTTTTATGCAACGCTCATGAACGGGCTGGCCATACAGATGCGGGATGGCGTGCCACGCGATGTCCTTGAAAAAGTGGTGGAAACAGCCATGACCGCGTGGCCGGATCAAGGCTGATTCCTTTTTTTTGGCTAAGCGACTTGATTTTTTCCCTATTTCGGCAAATCAATATCCTGCATCACATATGACAACGTCTTGCCATGAGCGTCCATGGCAAGTGAAATCGTCACGCCGCCCCCCAGTGCGTTTTCAATCACAAAGTTAAGCGCTCTGAGCTTCGGCAGTTCGTATCGTGTCACCGGTCCGCCAACCAGATGCTGATAGGCCTGCATAACTCGTTCGACGGTCAAGTCGCGACGCAATCGCTCCCAAGCCGCAGCATCATAAGCAATAACCGAAACATTCGATGTATTGCCCTTGTCGCCGGCACGTGAATGCCCCAGTTCATAGACTTTGGTCATGCTGATCCTCCGTTCATGACAATTTCCGGGCGAACGTGCTCGCGCGGCAGCAGCAAGGATTTAACGCCAATGACTTGGCGCACCGTATTGGTGCCGCCCCCACCGCCAGCTGGTCCGTTCACGTTTAACGTCCTTACTTCAAACCCCACAGCCTCGGCTGCCTTGCGATCGTGGCTGCGTGCCGCGACGCGCAAGCGGACCTCATACGGTTCTGGCCGGTCGGGCAGCTCGCCGTGCAGGCTGGAAACCCCAATGTAATCGACTCGGATTTCGGGATATGTGAATCCTCGCAAAGTCAGACGTTCACGTACGATTTGTTCGGACATGCGCGCCCGAGCCAATGCATGCGGGCCGGCATAGCCAACCTCACCCTCGCCGATCCAGCCATCGTGGTAGCCAACCACGACTTTATAGCTGGGGGTGCGTGGGCGCCCGCGTGCACCCATCATCTGCACACGATTTTCGGCCAGCTGTGCAAATTCCGCCTGGGTAATATCAAGAACGCAATCGGGCGTGATGTAACTTGCCGGATCGTGCATTTCGTATAGGGCCTGCTCCGTGCAGGTGGCTATATCCAGTCGTCCGCCGGAGCCATTCACTTTGCCGAACCGGACGTTGCCGTCGACATCGATATCCGCAAAAGGAAATCCAATACGGGCCATATCCGGTACGAATTTACGAGGCAAGTCGGCGAAACAACCACCGGTCAGTTGAGCGGCGCATTCCATCAGATGACCTGCAAACGTACCGGCTGCAAGTCGCGTGTAATCGTCGTAAGACCAGCCCAGACCATGCAACATGCAGGCAAGGAAAAGTGACGGGTCGGCCACACGACCAGTCACGACAATCTGCGCGTTCTGCCTGAGCGCATCACTGACAATATCTGCCCCCAAATAGGCGTTCGCCGCCGCCAGGTGAGGCAGCAGTGACTCCACCGGCTCACCGCTTTCCAGCAAAGGCAGTTGTGGATTGGCGCGGATAACCTCGGTCACATCATCGCCGACAATAGAAGCAACATTTGGCGCTTCCAGCCCCAATTGCTGCGCTTGTTCACGAACAATCCGGGCTGCATATAGCGGGTTGGCGGCGCCCATATTGGTCACAATCCGTATCCCGCGCTGCATGCAGTCTGGCAAGACCATGCGCATGCGATCGACGAGATAGGGTGAGTACCCCGCTTCGGGATTTTTAAGACGGGTCAGTGTTTCACGGGCAATCGTCCGTTCAGCCAGGCATTCAAATACCAGATAATCGATATCACCATGTCGGGCCAATTCCAGTGCCGGCTCAAGACGGTCATCGGAAAAGCCCGAACCGGCTGCGACACGTATGCTTTTTTTTGTCATGCAATTACTCCAATTAATCCGCTTACTCCGGTTGGATGCCTGCGGCCTTGATGATCCTGGCCCATTTCTCGGTTTCAGAGGCCTGGAACCGCTTAAGGACCTCGCCATCACCAAAGGCCACTTCGGTGCCGGTTTTCTCCGTCAATTGCTTCAATTCTGGTGAATTCATCGCCTTCTTGAGCAATTGGCTTAACTGCGCCGTGACTTCAGGCGAGGCATTGCCCGGCAGATAGACGGCAGTCCAGTAAGACATTTCGTACCCTTTGACGCCAGCCTCCTCCATCGTCGGCAGCATGGGCAGGATTTCCAGTCGCCGCTGGCTGCTGACAGCGAGGCCACGCAACTTTCCGCTTTTGATAAGGTTGACTGCAGAAGAGGTATCGACAAACATCACCTGAAGCAAACCGCCCATCAAATCATTGAGCGCGTTTGGATTGCTTTTGTAGGGAACGTGGACCAGATCCACGCCAGCGATCTGCTTGTATAACTCGGAAGAAACACGTGACGAAGAACTACCGCTACCAAAATTAAGCCTGCCGGGTTCTTTCTTTGCCTGAATAGTAAAATCGGCGACCGTGGTAGCCGGAAAGTCCGGCTTTGTGACCATCACCAGATATCCTTTGCGCAGCAAGGCGACTGGCGTGAAGTCCTTAACCGGATCGTACGGCACGTTCTTGTATAAATGTTCGGCGGCGGCATGAGTGCTATTGGTTGTCAATAGCATCGTATATCCGTCAGGCTTTGCATTTGCGACATCTTGTGCAGCAATAAAACCGTTGCCGCCCGGCCGGTTTTCAACCACAACCGTGATTTTATCCGCTTGCCCCATCGCATGGGCCAGTGCTCGCGCAACCTGATCGGTACCGCTGCCAGCGCCGAACGGCACAACCATTCTAATGGGCTTGGAAGGATAAGGCTGGGCTACGGCCGATTGAGCCATGGCGATGGACAGCGCAGCGCACAAGTAGAAAATCGATTTCATCAGGTCTCCTTGGATTAGTGGCAAATAAGCAAATGCGATAACTCGCCGGGCTTGCCTTCGTTGTCATTACTTGTGCGGACAGTGTAGATAGGGCACACTGATATCGGAAGTGAATTTATCTTATCAATTTGATGTTAATAAATTATCAATAAGCCGGAGTACCCGATGCGCTCAACATTGACTGTCCACGAATTGGAAGCATTTTTGTTGCTCGCAGAAACCTGTAATTTCCATCGCGCGGCTGAACGGTTCCATGTATCACAACCAGCATTCAGCCGTACCATCCAATCTGCCGAACAGAAATTGGTAACGCGGCTGTTCGACCGCAATACCCGCCAAGTAGGGTTGACGCGCGCTGGGGAAGAGCTATTGCCAATCGCTCGCCGCATTGTTGCCGAGTTCCACGATTCATTGAGCGATCTGTCTGAATTTGTAGCCGGGCGAAAGGGTCTGATCACGATCGCCTGCCTGCCATCGGCCGCTGCGCTACTGCCAGAAACCATGTTCAAGTTCGAACAGTCATATCCGCGAGTAACCATTTCATTGGTACCTCTATCGAACGAATTCGTGCGGGAGATGGTCTTTGACGGGCGGGCAGACTTTGGCATATCGGTTGCCCCAGGCCCACAGGGACAAGTCGTATTCGAACCCTTTACACGAGACGATTTCGTACTGATCTGCAGCCGCAAAGATCCCCTGGGAAGGCGCCGGCAGGTCGATTGGAACGTACTGGCCGAGCGCCCAATCGTCGCCAGTGGCTCGGCAAGCAGCATTCGCCCCATCGTAGATCAGGTGTATGCAGATCTTGGCTTGTCTATCCAGCCCAAGTACGAGGCAACGAATATTTCGGTGGTTGGTGCAATGGTGTCGGCCGGGCTCGGTATCGCGCCTATTCCCCGTTTGGCTTTGCGGCTGATGGATAGTACGGGGCTGGCGGTACTCAAGCTGGGTCGGCCAGTAGTGTATCGGGACATTGGGATATTGACGCGTAGCGGGCGCTCGCTATCGGCCGCAGCTACCAAGTTTCTGGATACATTGAGGATGCAGTAAAGGGGGCAGGTTCATGACCAGCGTCCGGCTATGCGACCCCGTCATGCGACAATGACAATTGAAACGACAAATAGGCCTCTGTCATATTTGCCCAATACAGAAGTAATCCGTGTCGAGTACTCGTCCGACTTACCGCTGGAGTCAATAATTGCTTTATAAACTGATTTTGTTCAGAAGCATTCAGTTGATCAAACGTGCAATTGAATAAACTGCCTGCCTTGTAGGCTTTCATATAAGGCCATAATCGCCCAGCGGGTTTCAATGCCTTCACATACTTTTCGCGATGCGACTGCTGCCCCTTCGCGTCAATTCCAATATTTCATTTCTTAATTTGTTTGCCTCAACAACCCCCGCTCTGGGATCTATTTTCCAAGGTCAACCAGCTCTCGATATTCAATAAGGCGGCGGCGCTTTGTATTCTCATATAAAAGCGAATATCCTCTTCCGAATATCCTAAAATCAGCCCTATTTGCCGTTCTGCCTCGTCTGAACATCCATCCAGGAATGCTCCAGCAGCACGGCGCCTTGTGCTGCTCATTTTGAGTGTGCGCTCACACCAGGTTTGTTGGCTCGCCAGCAAAAAAGTGGTTGATATTATCAAACGCAGTTGCGAAATAACTTTCATAATTGTCTCGCTCTACATACCCCAAGTGCGGAGTACACAATACATTTGGCATATTAAGCAGCGGCGAGGCGGTGGCCGGTTCCTCCTCATAGACGTCAACGGCAGCAAAGCCGGGAGCGCCATTAACCAGCGCATTCTGCAGCGCGCCGGTTTGAATCAGCTCTGCCCTGCTGGTATTGACGATCAACGCGTGGGTGCCCATTCTGGCTAGATCGGTTTCTTTTACGATACCCTGCGTCTCATCATTAAGACGGATATGCAGGGAAACGATGTCGCTTTGTGCAAAAAAATGTTCCCGGGAAGGCGCCACTTCAAAGCCGTCGGATCGGGCTTTATCTGTCGATCCTGATCTGCCCCAGACCCAAACGTTCATGCCGAAGGCTCGACCATATCGCGCAACCTGCTCGCCAATTCTGCCATAGCTCCATATGCCCAACCGGTGGCCGTGTAGTTTCTGACCAAGGCTTCCCTGCCACAAGCCCTGCTTAAGACGATTGGCCTCGGCCACGATATGCCGGCGGCTGGCCAGGATCAACGCCCAGGTAAGCTCTGCCGTCGCGGTGCCCGATCCGGCTCCCTGCGCCACGGCAATGTCCAGGCGACGGCAGGCCTCAAGATCAATGTGCCCTGCCACCTTGCCTATTTGACTGATGAGCTTTAACCGGGGCAATTGTCTGAGCATGTCTTCTGTCAACACCGTTCTTTCCCGAGTCAGCACCAACGCATCGGCGTGTGCAAAGCGTCGCACCAGTTCATCCGGATCTTTACAACTGTCATTGTAGACAGTCACTTCATGCGATCGCAGTTTTTTGAAACAGTCCAGATCACGAACGCAATCTTGATAATCTTCAGGAATGATGATGTGCATAGTAGGTCTATTGAATTTTCAGATTAAGCTTTTTGGCAATCCCATGCCAGGTTTTCAGATCTTCCCTAATGACTTGATTGAACGCTTCCACGCTATTGCCACCCGGTTCGATACCCATCGATTTAAATGTCTCTGCCACTCGGGGGTCGGCCAGTGCTTTTTTTACATGTTCATTTAGCTTGCTGATGATGGCCGGATCAGTTCCCGCCCGGGCGAGCAGGCCATACCAGGGATGAATCTCAAATCCCGGAAAACCTTGTTCAGCGATCGTAGGCACATCTGGCACCAGCGGTGAACGCTTTGCCGTGGGCACGGCCAACGCCTTGATTTTATTGTCTTTCAACAAGGGCAAGGCAACCGTAGTATCCAGAAAAATGGCGTGAATCCTGCCCGACAAAAGGTCCTGAATAGCGGGCGCAGCGCCTTTATACGGCGTGTGCTCCAGTGCGATGCCCGCCCGGTCTTTGAACATCTCCATCGCCAAGTGCCCGGACGATCCATTGCCCGAAGAGCCATAGAAATAGGCGGAGGGCTTGGCTTTGACCATGTCAATGAATTCGCTCAAAGTGTTTACGGGCGTTTTTACATTGACCACGAGCAGATGCGAGATATAGCCCACCACAGAAACGCCGGTAAAGTCAGTGGTCATATCAAATGGAAAATCAGAACGCAGCGCCGGAGTCGTAACGGCCTGGATAGAAGGAAAAGCCAGGGTGTAACCATCGGCAGGTGCGTTGCGCACTTCACTGAGCGCAATGACACCTGTGCCGCCTGGCTTATTGATGACCACAATGGTCCGCCCCAGGTTCTCGCTCATGGGCCTCGAGATCGCCCGAGCCATCAGATCGGTCGGGCCGCCAGGTGCAAATGGCACCACAATCTTTATCGGCTTTTCAGGATAGCCAACTGCTTCTGCTGTTGCGGCAAATACCCGAGCAGCGAAAGGCAGGCCAACCATAGCCGCCGCGCCCTGGATCAGAATCGCTCTACGCTTGTCATTCATCTTCATTGTTATCTCCTTGTCATTGTCGTTTTATTATTCAAGAATTCTACCTTCCGCCTGACTGACAATCACAAGCGCAATTCCACTGGATGGAATTGCTGAGAAAATTCAAATGAACCGGGCTATTGATACGTTCGGTAGCCGCAACCAATAGCGCAATTTTTAAGCCGGGTCCTGCTCTTTATTTATGTCTTTGAAGGAGAGCGTTTCCTTCACAGCAAGATAGGAACTGTGTAACAACGATTTGGCGGCGTTCTCCGCAGTTGCACCGTTGCCATTGGAAACTTCTGCAACCACCGCTGCCCAATCGGAAGCTGACTGTTTTCTGCGCTTTTGTGTACGGAAGCTAACCGCCTTTTCTCTAATTGCAAAGCGCCATAGCGCCTGATCGCTCAGCGCCTCATACATCGTATGAAGACGTTTTATACCGCTTGCCGACATTAGAATCCGCTGCATGTGGACAGATATTTCCATGTAATCCACCGGCTGGGTTTTCGGGTCATTGGCTAACTTTTTCAATTGAGCAACACCAGCCTGTAACTGCTCCAGGGTATCTGGCGAATGCTTCTCCGCCACAAGACGCGCAGCCAATCCGAGCAATTGAGCACGAATAATAAAGATTTGCTCAATTTCAAGCGGGTCGAAGGCAGTCACCCGAACGCCATATCGCGGGATCCTTTCGGCCACACCGTGTCGCTCAAGAATCGACATGGCTTCCCGTATGGTGCTGCGGCTGACAGCAAAACGTTCCGCATAGGTCTCTTCCTTCATGCGTTCGCCTGGCTCGATGACACCTTCCTGGATGGCTTTCAAAAGCTGTTCTGCGACCTGTTCCGGCAATGTTTTTGCATGACGGCCGATCTGGATAGCTTCATTCTGAAAGTAGGCATCTTGATGTTTCATGCGATTCCTTTTTATGCAGTTTGTTCTATTTTAGCGACAATTATCTGGCTGCGGCCATAAATTTCGCCTAACATTTAATGTCGACAAAATACATAAAACAAGGTTAGTATTAAATAGATGTATTTATGCAAATTCTTATGGAGACGACAATGGCGCAAATTCAGATCAAACCCGTGGGTTATTCACTAGGCGCTCAAATAACCGGCGTAGATATCTCCAAGCCACTGACCGAACAGCAGATCCTTGACATCAAAGATGCGTGGACTCGGCACCAAGTACTGGTCTTCCCCGATCAGGACCTGAACCCCGAATCGCTACTTGCATTCAGCCGTAATTTTGGGGAGCTGGACAATTTTTCCAGCCAGCCATTTAACCGGCATCCTGATTATGATGAGATATTCATGCTTTCGAACAAACCGATTAATGGCAAGGTGCCTCCCGGCTCTACCGGAGGACAAAACTGGCATACGGACCTGTCCTATACAATCAGGCCAGCCAAAGCGACGCTTGTTTATTGCATAGAAAAACCTTCCGTGGGTGGCGATACGATGTTCGCTAATATGTACGATGCCTACGAAACACTGTCCCCTGTGCTGCAACAATTCCTGGATGGCCTGGAAGCCGTCCATGACGTCAATCTAATTACCGCAAAACGACCGCCGGAGATCGTCGCAGAGTTTGCCCGACTGAACCCGCCGGTCATCCATCCCGCCATTCGTACCCATCCGGAGTCCGAGCGCAAAGCGCTATACGTGAACCCCCGGACTCGCAGATTCGTGGGCATGACAGAAGCCGAAAGCGCCACCCTGATTAAATACCTGTCCGAGCACGCTGTTTCTCCCAGGTTTGTCTACCGTCATCGTTGGTCTGTCCGAGATCTTGTGATGTGGGATAACCGATGCTTGACTCATTTGGCGGTAGGAGATTTCGATCGTTCGGAAATCCGCCATATGCTGAGAACATCAACGATGGGCGACTACTATGGACGCTACGAAGATGAAGCTACAGGAGCGGAAGCGATAAAAACCAAGGGCAACAAGGACTTGGCCAAGGCGCTATCGTTGTTACATGATTGATGCAATAGTGTCGGCGTTGGACGAGTAACGCCGGCAGAGAACATCTACCTATGGCAGCCTGCATAATAAATTAATAGGGAACGCTTATGGAAACCTGTATCAACGCCATACTGAAGACAATGGCAATTAGCGCGTCTGTAATTTCCACGGTATTATCCCCGACCTCAGTTTTCGCCCAGAATCCCATCCGTGTCATGGTCGGGTTTCCGCCAGGAGGCGCCACGGACGTGATGGCGCGCGCGTTAGCAAATGAACTGTCAAAACAGATGCATCGGGAGTTTGTTGTTGAAAACAGACCCGGGGCAAGCGGAAATATAGCGGCATCTGCAGTAGCACGCGCAACGCCTAACGGCGAATCTTTGCTGTTCGTAGCCAGTACTCACGCGACTAACCCATCCTTGTATTCCAACTTGAGCTTTGACGCAAAGAATGACTTCGCCACAATTGGTATGGTCGCCACTTCACCCTATGTTCTGGTCGTCAATCCCAAGTTGACGGTTAAATCGGTGGATGAGCTGACTGCCTATCTAAAGCAGCACCCTGGTGAAATTAATTTTGCTTCTGCAAGTGCTGGAACCGGTCAGCACTTGGCAGGCGAAGTCTATAAGAAAGATGCTGGGGTGAATATTCTTCATGTGCCCTACAAAGGAAGCTCAGCCGCACTTTCGGATTTAATTGCAGGAAGAGTAGAAATGATGTTCGATAATGTGGCCGTGATGATGCCGCATATAAAAAGCGGTGCACTGCGTCCGTTGGCGGTAACGTCTCAGCAGCGTTTCAAGGAATTTCCTGACGTGCCCACGATGGCTGAAGAAGGCTATGCCGATTTTAATGTTGTTAGCTGGTTCGCCTTACTAGCGCCCGCAAAGACGCCCGTTCAATATCTCGACGAATTAAACATCAAGGTCAATGAAGTACTCAAGAGCGAATCGTTTATCAAACAACTGGCTGAGTTTGGCGCAACCCCCAAGTCATCGACCAGGGAGCAATCAAATGCTTTCATTGATACCGAGATCACACGCTGGCACAAAGTAATTAATGACCTGGGATTGAAAATCAACTAATAGTGTCATCTGTCGAACCAGATATCTGGTCAGGCAAACTGCTGCCCGGGCGGTCAGCGCTTTTTTCACCGCGAATACCGTATGTGCTACTCACCGTATCCAAGATGAGCCATTGAGCTGTCTATGTTAAGCCCGTTCATGCACTGCTCGCCGGAGACATAGAGGAAAGCATAAATTTACCGATATACAAAGTCAGTTCTTGTAGACTCTCACAAAAGTTCAATGCGTCTACTCGTCCGAAACCAATCGTGAAATCCGGCTTTCTTGCGGAAAAAAGACCACATAGTTACCCCGTCAAAAACAAAAGACGCAAAAGCCGGCCGAATAACCTTGCGACTGCGTCTTTTGTCGCTCTTCCCGAATATCTCGGCAGAGCAAGTGAACAGATCAACTTACTTATTACTTGTAGCGTGCCATTGTGAAAAAATCGATTTCACTCCACGCGAGCACCGGAAATTTTCACCGCCTCGGCCCACTTGGTAATTTCCTCGTCGACAAACGTGCCAAACTGATCGGGCGAGGAAGGTTTGAATTCGCTGCCCGCTCCGATCATCTTCGCCTTAGCTTGTGGGTCGGCCATGACTTCACGCATGTCGGCAGCGATTTTTTCGATCAGTGCCTTGGGCGTACCCTTGGGCGCAAAAAAGCCTGACCATGGAGGTGCGGCAAAGCCAGGAAACCCTTGTTCCGCTACCGTAGGGTAGTCGGGTGCACTGTCAAAGCGATCGGCGGTCGTGAGCGCAACAATTTTCAGTTTGCCGCTTTTGGCATAAGCCTGTACTGCCGGCAGGCCGGTAATACCGACTTGAATCTGACCACCCAGCAAATCGGTCACCATTGGAGTGCTACCGCGATAGGGAATGTGCAATAGCTCAAATCCGCTGCGGTTCTTGAGCAACTCCATGCCCAAGTGCGACGCTGTACCATTGCCATCCGAGCCGTAGGAATACTTTCCCTCGTCCTCTGTCTTCAGGAGTTCGATCAACTCGGTCAGATTGTCAGCAGGGACCTTGTTATTGACCACGATGGCATTGGGATACAGCGTGGCCTGGGTAATGGGCTCAAAATCCTTGATCGGATCGTAGCGCATATTTTTATAAAGCGAGACGTTGATCCCATGGGATCCTGTCACGCCCAGAACCAGTGTATAACCATCCGGCTTTGAGCGAGCCACGTATTCCGAACCGAGATTACCACCGGCACCCGGACGGTTTTCAACAATAACCGATTGATCCCACTTTTTGGCAAGCCCATCGGCAACCAGGCGCGCGGTAATGTCCGTGGCGCCACCGGCGGGAAACGGAACAACGATTGTAACGGGACGCGAGGGATAGCCCGCCACGCCATCATCAGCCGCCGCGCCGGTCATTGCAAATATACCCAGCGGCCCGGCCAGTAAACCCAGCGCGGTGCTTTTGAGCAGAGTACGACGCAAGCTGGCGCCGGCAGTGAAGAACTTTCTCATATTCGTGTGTCTCTCTGTGCGTGAATCAATGTAGTTAATAAAAATGTAAAACAGAACGGATCGCCGCTATATTGCGGTATATCCCCCATCTACACGTACATCTACGCCCGTCATGAACGAAGCGCTTTTACTCATGAGGAACAAGGCCATTTGGGCGATGTCTTCTACTTCCCCCAGGCGTCCGACTGGATAGCGTGAGGCCAGCATATGACGCGCCGTCTCGGCATCGCCATAACGGCGCAACACTCGACTGGTCAATACCGCGCCGGGTGATAAACTCACGGACCGAACGCCTTCGTCAGCGTGATCCACTGCAATAGCCCGTGCCAGCGCGATCAACCCTGCCTTGCTGGTGCCGTAAGCGCCTCGTCCCGGCGCGGCAACACTGCCCAACTGCGACGCAATGTTGAGCACTAAGCCCCGACCGGCACGTCGCATGGGCCCCAGTGCAAACTTGCTCATCAGCCACGCCCCGGTCAGGTTGATGTCCAACGCCTGCTGCCAGTGCTCAAGGGACAGGTCGCCCAACTTCTCGCCGGGCGTCACGACCGCGGCATTATTTACCAACACGTCAAGGCGTCCCCAGCGCGCCAGTACAGCATCGATCACACGACGTACCTGTTCGGAATCTGCCACATCGCAGGGCAAACGCAACAGGCGCTCATCGTCCTGGCCGCTGCGCTGGGCAAGTCCTTCAGCATCCAGGTCAACCAACGCGACCCGCGCTCCAGCGCCCAGGCATGCTTGGGCGATTCCCCAGCCCAGGTCACCGGCTGCACCAGTGATGACAACGACATGCCCGGAAAGGTCAGCGTTGACTGTCATACCGATGCTGCTCCTATGGATGCGCCACCGCACACGTATAGCGTTTGCCCTGTGATCGCACCAGCCTCGGGCGAAAGAAAAAAGGCGATGGTCGCGGCCACTTCGTCGGGGCGAATCAGGCGACCTAACGGCAGATCAAGCACGGGGGCTGCGCCGCGCGCCGAATCGTTCAGCATCGGCGTATCGACCACCCCAGGCGCCACCACATTTACCGTGATGCCGCGCCCGATGAGTTCGGCCGCAAGACTACGCGCCATACCGACCTGTGCAGCCTTGGTAGCTGCATATGCTGCTCGGCGTGCACGACCCAGCATGGCACGACTTGAGACCAGCACAATTCGTCCCAGCCTCTCGACCAGACGCGGGCCAAGATGGCCGACCAGAGCCAATGGCGCGGCACCATGCAGGCGCCACAGCAACTCCGTTTCTTGTGGCTGCGAATCAAAAGCCCCGCCGCTACGCATGACTCCGGCACAATGCACAAAAGCGTGCAGTTGCCCCGGCAGCTGTGTCACCATTGCGTCGATGCTAGCGTGGTCCGTCAGATCGCACGAATAATGCGTATAGGCTGGGCAAGCCGACATCGGCCAGGGCTGACAGTCGATCCCGCATACCGTCCAGCCTGCGCCTAGCAAGCGCTGAGCGAGCGCCAGCCCTATACCCGAAGCCGAACCGGTAATGACGGCGACACGTTCAGCACACATCCGCGCTCCTCACTGATCCAGAGTCGTCAGGCGTTTTTCCAGGGCGCGCATGTTTTCATAATCCATGAGCTTCATAATGTCTTCAATGCCCACAAGCAAATCCGGTCGATCTGCCGGCTCGCCCGTGGCAATCACTTCCTGCATCACGCCCAAGGCCTGCTGCATTGCGTGAATTGCTGCGGCCGGCAACATGCGCGGAAGGCTGATGCGCTTGACACCCATTTCCTTTAATCGGGGCAGTGGAATGAGGGGCGTGGTGGGGCGCGCGCGAATGCCGAAGCCCATATTGACGCTCACCGGGATGCCCGCCGCATCGACAATTCGCTGGATGTCGTCCTCGGTGCGCACAGCATCCGGAAACAGCATATCGGCACCCGCCGCTGCGTAAGCCTTGGCTCGTCGGATCGTGCCTTCGATTCCTTCTACTGCCAGGGAATCCGTACGAGCCACGATCACGAAGTCGTCATTGTGACGCGCCAGACATGCCGCCTCGATTTTCTTGACCATCTCGGCTTCGCTGATGACATCTTTGCCGGGCATGTGCCCGCAACGCTTGGGGCTGACCTGATCTTCAAGATTGACTCCCGCCACACCGGCCTCTTCAAACAACCGGACGGTGTGAAATACGTTTACCGGGTTGCCGTAACCGGTATCTGCATCCGCCGTCAGGGGGATAGAGACCGAACGCGCCAGATTGCGGCAATGGTTGACATTCTCTGCCAGTCCCATAACGCCGATGTCAGCCACGCCGAGCAGTGAATTGGAGATCGCAGCCCCGCTGGTGCATGCCGTCTTAAAGCCGGCGGCTTCGACCAGACGTATGCTATAGCCATCGTAGACTCCGGGTGAAACGATAAAGGCTTCACTTTTCAGTAACGCCCGAAACTTGCTGGCACTATTCATTCTTTGTCCATTCCCACAAAAGTAAACATAAAGACTGTCTTCACGAATCGTGAGAGGCGTTAAACACTTATCGCCCCCGAATGCCCAACAGAATATCAATCCATTCACTAAACTGTCAACTCTTTTGATCAATTTAATTTTCAAACCACTGCATGCTCGATACATCTCCAGGCGCTTTATGTATATAATCGATTGATAATTAACAATATTAAATTTTTATTGAATATATTTAGATTGACTGATAGATGACAAAATCTACCTTCACCGGGAAAACTGTTGACAATTTCAGGCGTTAAATTTAACCTTATGAAATCCTTCATGCGCCAACAAGTCTATGCCATGACAAAACAAATACAGATCCAACAGCAGTCCCTGCGCTATACCAACATACACGACATTACAGCGGCATCCGGACAGGACCTATCCGCCTTTCCGTACGTCATACGCGTGCTTCTGGAGAACGTCTGTCGCCATAAGAGCTGGGGCGCCAACATTACCGAAAACGAAGTCGCTGCCCTGCTCAAGTGGAATGAAAACGTCGGCGCCGAACTTGCGTTACACGTGGCCAGGGTTATTCTGCCTGACTCCAGTGGCCTGCCGGTGCTTCAGGATCTGGCAGCACTGCGCGATGCCGTGGCGCGCAATAACGGGGACCCCGCCACCGTCGACACTCAAGTTCCCGTTGACCTGATAGTGGATCATTCGCTGCAGGTGGACAACTGGAAGAATGCAGACGCGATGTCGCTTAATTTGCGTCGTGAATTTGAGCGCAACAACGAACGTTATGAGTTTCTGAAATGGGCACAACAAGCGTTCCGCGGCTTGCGTGTATTTCCCCCCGGCACAGGTATCATCCACCAGGTCAATCTGGAGTACATTGCCTCTGTGGTCATGAAAGACGAGCGAAAAGACGGCGCCTGGCTGTATCCGGACTTTGTCATCGGCGGCGACTCGCATACGCCAATGATCAATGCGCTTGGCGTGCTGGGATGGGGCGTGGGTGGTATCGACGCGGAAGCGGCTTTGCTGGGACATGCCTATACCTTCCCTATTCCAGAGGTAGTCGGCGTCAGGCTGGTCGGCAGCATCGCGCCCCCTGCCATGACAACAGATGCCGCTTTGCTTATTACTGAGGCGCTGCGCATGGAAGGGGTTACGGGAACCATGATTGAATTCTTCGGCCCCGCGCTGCCGGCCCTGTCAGTCCAGGAACGCGCCACCATCGCAAACATGGCTCCCGAGTATGGTGCCACTTGTGGTTTCTTTCCTGTCGATGTTCGAACACTTGAGTATCTGCTCAGTTCGGGCCGCGACCCGGCGCACGTGCATCTGATTGAAGCCTACTGCAAAGCCAATGGGCTTTTCCGGTCTTCGCCTGAACAGGAACCCCGGTACAGTCGCGTGCTGGAAATCGACCTGTCGCGCGCACAACCCTCGGTTGCCGGGCCACGTCGGCCGCAGGATCGGCTGCCAATCCATGCCGTCGCTGCTGACTTCAGGCGCCGGCTGGATAAGCCCCTGTCCGAAGACGGATTCGGCGCGCACAACAACGCCACCCGCCCGCCGCGCTCGTATATTTCCAGCATCGACGAGCTCGATCACGGCGCTGTCGTACTGGCTGCCATTACCTCGTGCACCAATACCTCTAACCCAAGCGTTATGCTCGCCGCAGGGTTGATCGCCCGTAAAGCCGTAGCGCTCGGGCTGACTGTCCCGGCATGGGTCAAAACGTCGCTCGCACCGGGCTCACGCACTGTCACACGATATCTGAAAGATGCCGGCCTGCTTCAACCGTTGGCAACGCTTGGATTCCATCTGATCGGATATGGCTGCACGACTTGCGGCGGCAAGTCCGGGCCACTGGATGACGCGGTCATAGCGCAGATCGAAAAGAAAGGGCTTGTCGTCGCAGCCGCGCTGTCAGGCAATCGAAACTTTGAAGGTCGTATACACAAACTGATCCGCGCCAATTATATCGGTGCACCGCCGCTTGTCGTGGCCTATGCACTTGCCGGAAGAATCGACATCGATTTTGAGCGTGACCCCGTGGGCCACGACAGCAACGGCAAAGCCATTTATCTGCAGGACGTTTGGCCAACGCCGGATGACATAGCCGCCTTGTTGCCGCTGGCCGGCAAGCCAGAGACTTTTTCCGAGACATATCACAGTGCAGTGATCGATACTCAAATGTGGCGCGATATGCATGCCCCCGAGGGAGTGCTGTTCCCTTGGAATCCCGACTCGCATTACCTCATTGAGCCCCCCTTTTTCAAGCATCCGTCAGATGGCGACGGACTGGCCAGGCTGGCGCAATCACTGGATGCCACCCGCGTTCTGGCCGCCTTCGGCGATTCCTTGACAACAGACCATATTTCTCCCGGGGGCGAGATACCCAGCGATACTCCCGCAGGCCAGTACCTGCTGGAGGCCGGTATCACGCCACGCGATTTCAACAGCTACGTTGCGCGTCGCTGCAATTATCAAATCATGACACGCGCGACATTCGCCAATATCCGCACTAAAAACCAATTGGTGCCGGAAGTTGAAGGCGGCTTTACCCGGTATTTTCCGGACGACATAGAAATGACGATATTTGAGGCGGCAACGCGCTATCAACAGGAAGGCCATGCAACAATTATCCTGGCCGGCAAAGAATACGGCACCGGCAGCAGCCGCGACTGGGCAGCAAAGGGCACCGCCCTGCTGGGAATACAGGCGGTAATTGCCGAGTCCTATGAACGCATCCACCGCGCCAACCTGGTCGGCATGGGAGTTCTGCCTTTGGCGTTCCAGGAAGGAGAAGGTTGGCGACAACTGGGTCTGACCGGCAGCGAATCTTTCCATTTCGAAAACGTTGAAGCAGGAATTACGAACAGCGAACTCATCAACGTCAGCGCCCGACAGGATGGTCGCGAAATCCGCTTCCAGGTACGCCCGCAAGTGTTGACGGCCGCAGAGCGACACCTGATCATGGAAGGCGGCATTCCCCGCAGCGTGCTTCGCGGCTTCCTGCAAGCAAACGATTAACCCGATACTGCACACCCCCGGCTCAACACTTAACAATACTGAAGACGACACTATGGAACTGGACCTCGTACTGACCAATACCCAAATCATGCTGCCTGGCAAGGGCCTGACACCAGGCCAGATCGGAATACGCAATGGCCGCATTGCACTCATTGTCGAGCCCAACGCCCGCCTCCAGGCAGCGGAAACGATAGACTGTGAGGGGCTCTGGACATTGCCCGGCGTTATTGACCCGCATGTGCATTTCGGTTTCGGCTCTCCTGAGACAGATTTCGAGACTGAGTCTCGCTTTGCTGCGCTGGGCGGCACGACAACCGTATTATCATTCCATCGCTCAGCAGACATACGCGACTCATTTGATGCCGTCCGCGAGCGCGCACAGAATCAAAGCTGTATTGATTTCGGCTTTCATTTTGGCATTACCAGTCATTTGCATGTTGAAACGTTGAGCGAGATCTCCCATCAGTTTGGCGTCCCTTCCTATAAGCTCTACATGATGTACAAAGGCGCATCGGGCTTGTCCAAAGGTTTCACTGACATCGACGACGGCCTGTTGTTCGCCGCGCTGCGCGAAACAGCCAAGATTCCTGGCGCGGTGCTCGGCGTGCACTGCGAGAACGTGGAAGTGATCCCCTTGCTGCGCGATCCCTTGCGGGCCGCCGGACGTGACGACTTGAAAGCATGGAACGAACAAAGTCCCGATTTCTTGGAAGCGGAAAACGTGCATCGCGTGTGCTACTTCGCCACAAAGACAGGCACCCCCGTCAACATTGTGCATCTGAGCAGCCGCGAAGCGCTGAACGAAGTACGCCGCCACCGGCTTACCCCGAACGCGCCGCCCATGTACGTCGAAACATGTCCGCACTATCTTTTTCTGAACGACGAATCCTCTGCCGGCACCTATGCCAAAGTCAATCCACCCGTTCGCGGGCAGGACGACGTCGAAGCAATGTGGGAAGGCGTGCTGGACGGCTCGGTAACGACCATTGGCTCGGATCATGTGCCTCGCAAGCGTGAAACAAAAGACAAGGACATCTGGGCAGCCAGCAATGGTTTTCCGGGTACCGGCATGATTTTGCCCATCCTGCTGCACGAGGGCTATCACAAGCGCAAGGTTCCGCTTGAAACCTTGATCAAAGTGGCAAGTGAAAATGCCGCGAAGATTTACGGCATGCCGGACAAAGGCAGCATAGAAATCGGCAAAGACGCAGACCTGTTGATTGTCGATCCAAATCTTGAGAAAACGGTCGATCCTGACACGCTGGAGTCCAACTCTGACTACTCACCCTACGAAGGAATGACACTCAAAGGCTGGCCGGTCAGAACACTGGTGCGGGGCCGGACCGTTGCCGTGGATGGGAAGATCACGCAAGACGCTAGCAATCTCCCAGGCGGGCGCTTCCTGCGTCGCCTGAATCCTTAATAACCCAACTTTGATTTATAGGAACAAACATGAGTGAAACCAAGCGGATTTGGGAAGATTTCCTCACCGAGCGCGACAAACAGGTTTTCCAGGCCGCCGGCTACGGCAAACGTGGCGGCTTCGGCAAACGCCCTGCTCTGTTTATCATCGATGTGCAATACAATTTTTGCGGCGATACGCCACAAGACATTTTGGAAGGCCTCAAGCAATACCGCACGCATTGCGGCAAAGAGGCCTGGGACGCTGTCGCGCACATGGTGCCTTTGCTTGAACTGGCCCGCGAAAAGAACATTCCAGTTTTTTATACAGAAAGTGGCCGTCGGCCTGACCTTCTGGATAGCGGCGTTCAGGTTGGAAAAAACCATCGTGGCGGTGAAAAAACCGTTGTGGCCAATACCCACGCCACCGAAACCGTTGCCCCGCTGGCGCCACGCCCGCAGGATATCCGAATTACCAAACAGAAACCCTCATGCTTTTTCGGCACCATCTTCATGAGCCATCTGAATTTTTTCGATGTCGATACGCTGATATTAGTAGGCTGCGCCACCTCTGGCTGCCTGCGCGCGACAACGGTCGATGCATATTCATATAATTTCAAGGTAATCATTCCAGAAGAGGCGACCTTCGACCGGTTCCAGGCAAGCCACGCGGTCAACTTGTTCGATATGAATTGCAAGTACGCAGATGTGATCCCAACTGCAGAAGTTGCTGATTATTTGCGCGAGCTGCCGGATTCAGAACGTGGCGCAGCATGACTATTAACGCGAAAGGTTTCGTCTAATGTCCGACCGAACAGGCTCGATCACTTCGCAACCGACGCCTGTCTTTCTGCTAACGGGGTTTCTCGGCAGCGGGAAGACAAGCCTGTTGAGCCGCTTAATACATCGTCCCGAGTTCTCCGATACCGCCGTCATTATTAACGAGTTCGGTAAAGTTGGACTGGACCATCTTCTGGTGGATCAGTCCAGCGATACCGACATTGTTTTGCTGGATTCCGGATGCCTGTGCTGCGCCATGAGCGGCTCCTTGCAGGAAAGCCTGGAGTCGCTTTATTACCGCCGGCTCAGACAAGAGATACCTCACTTTGACCGGATTGTCATCGAAACCTCCGGGCTCGCCGACCCGGGCGCCATTATCAACGCGATTGGCGGCGATCCCGCTATTGCACGCCGATTCCGCCTGGCGGGCATCATTACCACGATCGACGCCATTCATGGGCTGGAAGCCATCAGTTCCTATCGCGAGGCGGCGACCCAGCTTGCCGTAGCAGATCATCTCATTCTCACCAAGACCGATCTGCTGGAAAATCCTTCAGCAATCGGGAATCTGCAACAGGACCTGAGCATTCGCAACCCTCATGCCGAAATACAAATCGGACCGACGCTGGACGCAGCGGGAATAGGCCGGCTACTCGCGAATACCGATGACCGGCCTCGGCAGTTGCCGGCCATAAGTGACCGAACTTCTTTGCTGGGACACGTTTTCAGATATGGGATTACGGCGCACACCTTTCACATCAATAAGCCAGTATGCTGGGAAGATTATGCCAACTGGGTCCATGTCATGCAACGACAGCACGGCGAAGCATTGCTGCGCGCCAAGGGCATCCTGTGCATGGAGGATGGCGACTACTACGCCGTTCATGGCGTGCACCACCTTTTTAGCGCGCCCCGACAACTGCGCCGTGCCGTTGAAGAGCAGCAGCAAGGTGCTCTGGTGCTGATTACTGAAAAGCTCAGTCGAGAAGAGTTGGAAGCGGCCATCGCGCTTCTGTAGAAACAGAGACGAGCAGACCCCATCGGGCTCCGCTTACCGTGGTAAAACCGCCCCCCGCAGCCTCGTCATCAAATCGTCGCAGACTCATCAATCGCCTAAACCGGCAAATGATGAACAAGGTGCGCTGCCGCACGTTCAATATGTGAGCGCATCAGGGACTCAGCCAGATCTCCATCACGGCTTTTTATGGCCCGCACAATCTGCCAATGTTCGGCGTATGCGTCATCCTTACGCTCAAGCACGGTGCCCGAGTGCCGACGATAAATGCGAAGCAGATGATACAGATCGCTGCAGAGCGCCGCGATAATTCGCTGGTTGCCGCAAGCGCGGACAATACGCTCGTGAAAATCAAATATCCGGGGCGGCTCGGCTCCGGTGGCGCGCAGTTGGCGGTCTTGCTCCATCTCATTGAGCAGTGCGGCTATCTCCTGATCCGACATGCGTTGTGTCGCAAGATTGCATGCCATGCCCTCCAGGGCCATACGCATCTGGAACAGTTCCAGTGCGGATTCAGCCGAGAGTGACATAACCCGCGCCTTGATGTATGGTTCACGAGTAACAAGCTGAATGCCCTGCAACCGCCGGATGGCTTCGCGCACGGGGCCTCGGCTTACGCCGAACTCTTGCGCCATTGATGCTTCATTAATGACACTGTCCGGAGCTAATCTGCCGTCATATATGGCATCCAGAATGCGTTGGAACACGGTGTCCGCCAAGGGAATTTGAGTCTCTTGTTTATTGATTGTGTTTTCGGTCGTGCTCATGTTCATAGTGAGCCGTAGCCTATCAAATACGATGTAAAAGTGTCAACTCTTTTTACATCATCAAACAACCCAAGCGAACAAAGCGCCCAGCCACTGTTTCATCCCGCCACAACCGCTTTCTATTGATGTGTCAGCATTCCGTTCGAAAGACAAGACTGCACGCCACATGTGATTACGTCCACGGCAGAACATGGATTTCTTTGCGACCTTGTTTGGTCTGCCGCAAGGCCATCGGCAGGTCGAAGAGCGTGTATCAATGAACCGAATTCCGAGGCCCTGCTGTGTTGGTCGGCAGGGGCCTCACCTTTGATCAGGTGGCATCTCACAGAATCCGGCCCCACCGCACCGAAACGGCAGGCCGCAATGAGCACGGCCTGCACGATCCGGCGTTAGTCTATTTTCAGGTTTGTTGCCTTCACAACCTCACCCCATTTGTTCACTTCGCTCTGGACGAATGCCTTGAATGAAGCCGGTGTGTTGGGTGCAGTGGGCATCAAGAAGCCATTATTGCTGTACTTTTCGATCAATGCGGGATCTGCAAGTGCCTTGTTAAGCGCCACATTGACTTTCTCGATAATCGCCGGCGGCGTTTCCGCGGGGGCCAATATACCGAACCAGGCGGCCACGTTAAAGTCTGCTACCCCGGACTCGGCAATCGTCGGAATTTCCGGAGCGAACGGTACACGTTCTGCGGTGGTCACAGCCAGTCCGGTAAGTTTGCCTGAGCGCACATGAGGCAGCAATGGGGGCAGGTTATCAAAAATCGAAGAAACCTGTCCGCCCAGCAAATCGGCTACTGCCGGGCCGCTGCCACGATAAGGCACGTGCAAAATTGAAATACCGGCTTTCATTTTGAACAGCTCACAACCAAGATGCGCCGAGGAACCGCTGCCTGGCGAGGCGCACGTCAGCGCATCCGGGTTCTTCTTTGCATACTCAATATATTCCTTGACAGTCTTGACCGGCACCTTGGGGTTGACGGCCATAATATTGGGCACAATATTCAAGAGGCCGACTGCCGCAAAATCCTTCATAGGGTCATATCCCAGTTTCGAATACAGAGAGGGATTAATTGCAGTTGAAATTGATCCGACCAGCAGCGTATAGCCGTCAGCCTTGGATTTGGCAACATATTCGGCGCCAATATTGCTATTTGCGCCAGGTTTGTTTTCCACGATGAATGGCTGACCCAGTTCCTTGGAAAGCATATCGGCCATCAAACGCGCACTGATGTCCGTTGTGCCACCTGGCGCGTAGCCAACAACCAGCTTGACGGGTTTGGCCGGGTAGTCCGTCGCGGCATCGGCCGCATAAGTCAGCGGTGCGGCCAGCAGCCCTAATACGGCAGCCAGGTTAGTCAGTTGGTGTTTTATGTGTTTCATGGTTCCTCCAATAAAGTATCATCGCCCGGCAGCGCCGGGCGCATCGTTTTCTTGCTCTGTTGAGCGTTTGATCACAATCGCGCGAGTCGCGGAGCGTCGACCGTTTGCAGACAATCGACTGTCAGCTCTTGCAAACAGCTGCTGCCGAGCAAGGCCATGTTCGTATCGATTTCGGAATGAAAAATATCGACGACTTTTTGAATGCCTGCGCTACCCGCTACTGCCGCTCCATATAATTGTGGCCTGCCGGTGAACACCATACTGGCGCCCATCGCAACCGCCTTGAGTACGTCGGCGCCGCGCCTGAAACCGCCGTCGATCATGACCGGCATGGCGCCAGAAACCGCGTCAACGATATCGGGCAGCGCTTGCAGCGGTGAGATGGAGCCATCCAGTTGCCTGCCGCCGTGGTTCGATACGATCAGGCCATCAACCCCTGCCACGACTGCTGCCCGGGCGTCTTCCGGATGCATGACTCCTTTGAGCACGAGTTTGCCTTCCCAGTTATCGCGTATCCACCGCATATGCTCCCACGATAACCGGTCGCGACCGCCACGAAATCCGTTAGGCGGATCTTGCGTGATGGGCGGGCCAATTTGCTCGTAAAGATTGGAGAATCTGGGAACACCGCCTTTAATCAACGTTCGCATGAAAACGTTCAAACTCCATTGCGGATGCAATATTCCGTCCAGGATCAGTCTCGGACTTATTTTGAAGGGCACGGTAAAATCCAGCCGCTTGATGTTCTCACGGTTGCCGGCTACGCATGTGTCAATAGTCACAACCAGCACCGGAATTTGCGCCCGCTTCAACCGCGTCAGCAGCTTGTCTATGCGTGCAATATCCCCCGGCAAATAGGCCTGATACCAGCATCGATTCCCTGTGGCCTGCTGCAAATGCTCTAGCGGCACGTTCGACGCTCCGCTGATCACAAACGGAATGCGGGTCTCTGTTGCCACTGTAGCAAGCGCCAAATCACATTCATGCATCACGATAGCGGAAAAGCCCGTGGGTGCAAATCCCAGTGGCATCGCGTAGGTCTGTCCAAAAAGGGATACCGCGCTCGTACGCTGCTCGACCGGCCGCAGACCCCGATGTCGGAACCCGATACGCTTCATAACCGCCAGGCTCTCCGACAATGAGGCTTCGTCCTCTGTGCCGCCACAAACGTAACCCGCCACGCAACGCGGCATGAGCTTTCTGGCTTTCTTTTCAAAGTCGGATATGGAATAGTAGCGATCAAGGTTCTTCATGCACTTCTCTGCTGTTATGACTACCGACACCCTGCCTGCACGCGATGCATGACGCCAGGGATGCCAAGGCGAGAATATCCGGAACAGCAGGCGAAAATCCTAGGGGCGCTATGGGAAGCTTTAGTCGCCGTGACCCGTACTGACCGGTTGCCGGTTCACCGGATTAATCTCGAACGCAAGCAACAAAGACTGCAATTAAAGCACGTTCGATCGCGTCAGCCAAATGAAAAAATATGGGCTCATCATTCCTTTTTTTCATGAACTCATTCATCATGCCTTTTCATGAACCTGTCCACTATCACTTTTTCATGAATCCATGCACTATCGGCTTTTCATGGATCTAGCCACCAGATCGTTTCCATGAACTCTCCACTACCCGTTATAGCCCGGTGGCGACCTCTGATTGAACGAAGGCCACAAAAGCCTTGATCTTGGGTACTTCTGCAGAGTGTTCTGAATACGCGACGAAGTAGGATCCATCGCTTGGCTGTTCATAATGCCATGGAATAATCAATTTGCCGTCGCGCAGTTCTTCCTGAACCAGCAGGCGCGGCACGATAGCAATGCCACAACCGGCCTGTGCGGCCCGCATGCACATATAGAACGTATCGAACCTGGGGCCGTTATAGCTGCTATCAGTATGAAAATGCTGGTGATAGAACCAATCATGCCATGCCTCAGGACGCGATGCGCATTGAATCAGAATCATATCGGCCAGACACGCCAGCTCGTGTATTCCTTCTGGTGGTATCAGGCAGGGATGACACACAGGTATCATCCCTGCCTCAAACATTTCCCTGCATTCGGCCCCCGGCAGCGTGCCTCGTCCGTAAAAAAAAGCGATATCGATCTTGGCCTGTACCAGATCAAACGGCTTTAGCTCGCTCTGCACCTTGATGTGGATACTCGGATTTTCCTTCATGAAGCGGTTGATGCGGGGAATAAGCCAGCGGGCGCCGAAGGTTGGCTGGGTGCCGATAGTCAACACCTGGGTCTCGCTGCCATAAGAGAGGATATACCGCGACGACATATCGATTCGCGTCAGGATCTCCTTGACTTCAGACTGATACAGTAATCCTGCCGGCGTCAACTGCAACCGCTGCCTGACCCGGCGAAATAGCGGGTGCTTCAGGATTGACTCCAGCTGTGCAATCTGTTTGCTGACGGCACTTTGCGTCAAATGCATTTCTTCAGCGGCACGCGTAAAACTCATGTGTCGCGCTACGGCCTCAAAACACTGAAGGGAAGTAATGGAAGGCGTCAAACGTTTTTGCATAAGTCAGTCATTCGCGTTTCTGGATATCATTGTTCGCGCTTTTCTGCGCTGTGCGGCGGCTTGTGGCTCGTTCTCTGCCGGTTGTCCGGTACGGGGCAGGCCGTGTCACGCTGGACTGCCTCGTACCGTGCCATGCTCGGCAGAGCGGCTTGCAGGCAGCGGCCTTTTAAAACGAAGGGCCGAGTCAGAATGATTACATTTGAAATAGCTTTTCGTGCACTCTCATCCTTCGGCTTGAAGAACTGAACACGCCCTGCTCTCGCTGCTCAAACGCCAAATTGGCTATCGCAGCTCAAACCCCAGATTATTGAGCGCTTCAACCAGCCGGTGCCGGCCAGTGAGGGCTTGCGGTCCGCGAAGCCGGTTCAGCGAATGCATGTCCCACGCCGCGTCGTTCTTCATTCCCTGCGCCTTATAGAACTCTGCCATGGTGGCGTTATAGCTTTGGGTGGCGTCATCAAGCGCTGATGCATCGTACGTTTCTTTATGCAGAACCGCCGATTGCGGAAGGCGTGGTTTGATTGAAGCGGGCTTGGCCGGGTCTGGATAACCGATACACATGCCGAAGGTCGCAAATGCATAGTCGGGCAGTCCAAGCTCTTTGGCCACTTCCTCGGGTTGGTTGCGCATTCCGCCGATGTAAACAACGCCCAATCCCATGGATTCGGCAGCAACTGCCGCATTCTGCGCCGCCAGTGCAGAATCAATGGCGGCCACCAGAAAAGCCTCCATATATGTCAGGCCATCATGCGCGACGCCTCGCTTGACGCCCAGCGTCTTCAAGCGCGCCAGATCAGCCACCCAGACCAGATACAGCGGACAGCGCCGTATATGTTCCTGATTGCCCGCCAGTTGTGCCAACCGGTCCTTGCGCGCCGGATCCTGGACCGCGACCACGCTCCAGGTCTGCAGGTTGGACGACGTAGAGGCCGATTGCGCGGCAGCAACCAGCAGTTGCAGCGTGCCGGGCTTGAGTGCCTCGTCGGTATAGGCGCGCACTGAGCGATGATTGAACAGCGTCTCGATGGTTGCGTTCAGTTCATCCGGAATGAATGCAGCCTGCTGGTAACGTGCGTGCAGAAGGTCTTGCGCTGCGCCGCTAGTTTTGGCATGGGTAGAAGAATCTTGACTCATGATTTAAAAACAACTCCAAATAGGGACAGGCGACGAAATGGCCACCGCCTTATCGTCCGTCATCAATATCAATATTCGCATAATGATATACGTATCATCACTGTTAATGGTGCAACCGGTGTTTATTCCCCTTCGATTGCAGGCGCGCGTCCTCGGGGAAACATCCCAAAACCCGGCTTTGTCGCGAGCGCGGTATCTTCTATCGTCGGCCCGATAAGCGCTTCCGTGAAAAATCTACATGGCGGCCCATGGCGGACAGGTATGCAATCCAGTCATGGGTCATCGATGATGTGCAGTCGCCTGCTCTTCGACCATGGCCTTGATTTCCCGCGCCATGGGATCGCGCAATTCTTCCAGGACATGCGCCACCAGGCCGATCGCACGTGCCATCACGCCGATCCCCCGGACAATGTCCCACGGGATTTTCAGCTCACTGGCGACTGCCGCGATCGCGCCGGTGGCATTCACTGGCAGGCTCTTGCCCCGTTGCCTGCCGGCTTCATCGGCTACCGCATTCATTAGCGCCACATACGGGCCTGAAAAGCCGTTGTCTTCGGCAATTTCAAACAGGCGCGGCGCACGTGGATCCACCGGTTTATGAATATGATGACCAATCCCCGGAATGGATTTTCCATCACGCATTTGTTGCGCAACAATTTGCCGGGCAAGTGCAGAAGTATCCACCGTTACACTAGGATCCGGCAATGCGGTTTGCAAAAGACAGGCCGCATTTTCCATGCTGCCCACAAAAACACTGCCAAGCCCGTTCAGGCCAGCAGCGACTGCAGCTTGCATCGCTTCGGGGGCACCGCAAATGGTCATGCGGGTCACGATGGCGCTGGGCGTCATGCCGTGCTCCACCAAAATGACAGCCAGAGCGTTAAATACCCTGGATTCGCGTTCGTTGGGCAGGCGATCGGTTAACTCCAGAAAAGCCATATCGCCCAACGAAACCTTGCCCATGATGTCCCTGCACAGGTCCAGGCCCTTGATGGTGATAGTGTCTTCGGTGCTCCAACTGATATCGGTTCTAAGTTGTTTACGTTTAGCCATACCTCGTCGTCCTTTGCGCTAATAGATTAGTCAGGCGTACTATGCCCTGCTGGCAATTCCATTCAAACAAAAGCGTGTCGCGCACACCGCTTTACCCTTGCAAATCCACTGCCCTGGCGCGTATTTGGGCATCATCGCGCAAAACTGCTTTGGCAATTTTATGAGTCGGAGTCAGGGGCAATGCATCCAGCAAAGCCACATAACGCGGCATTTTGATGGCGGCCAGTCGATCCGCACACCATGCCGCCACGTCAGATTCGCTCAGCACCTCGCCCGGCCTGGCAACAACGGCCACAAAGATATCGTCCTCGCCCATGTCGGAAGGCACGCCCAGGGCGGCAACCTGAAAAACTTTCGGATGTTCGCCAATCACCATTTCAAGTTCAGCCGCCGCGATATTTTCACCGCGCCGCCGGATAATGTCTTTCTTGCGGGAAACGTGAAAATAAAACCCGTCGGCATCTCGCCGCACCAGATCGCCGGTCTTGAGCCAACCGTCATGAAAGGCTTGCTGCGTCTGATCGGGGTCTCGGAAATAGCCTTGCATCACAATGGGCGACTTCACCCATAGCTCGCCAACCTGATTCGTCTCGACATCACAACCGTCATCATTCACGACCCTGCATTGTGCCCATTGCATGGCCGGATCCGGATGGGTGCCAATGATGCCCATGCTGCCGGGCTTGTTCGGCTGCCCGTAAGGGTTGCAGGTCACGCCCGGGATCTCCGTCATGCCAAAGCCCGAGAATAAATCGTCAATACCAAATTGCTCCCGGAACACGTCAGCGGCCTTCTTGCGTACGCCATATACAACGCGAAGCTGGTGATCGGAGCGGAACTCAGACCGAGAACGCGCACACAGAATGGTGCCAATCGCTTCGATAATATTGACAATGGTAGCCCCGTGTTCAGCAGCCGTATCCCAGAAGCGCGTCGCCGAGAACCGCGGCTCGATAATCATGCTGGCCCCCGCAGCCAGCACACCGCCTACAGAATAGAACAGCGCATTGATGTGGAAAAAAGGAAGAATGATCATCACCCGGTCGTCCGGCTGCATATGCAGACGCGCCACATTCGCCTCGCCGGCCAGCAGGAAATTTCGCTGACTGTGCATCACGCCCTTCGGATACCCCGTCGTGCCCGAGGTATAAATGATGACGCAGGTATCAGAGGCGCTACCATTTTCTCCAAGCACAATGTCAGGTGCATTATCGATGGCTTGCTCAAGAGAGGCATCGTCAGGCGATTTTTGACCCCACAGCAAGGCCCATGGCTTTTGCGCCATGGCTTGCGTAGCCTGCTCAATAGGTTTAAGCAGTTCGGCCTGCGCGATGATGGCTTTAACGTCGGCATGGTTCAAGGCATAAGTTAATTCGCGGATGCTGTAATCCGGGTTGACCGGCACCATGGTCGCGCCAAGGCGAGCCAGCGCAAACAACGCCAGTAGATGGGATATGTCATTGCGCCCCACGACAGCCACGCGGTCGCCTGGGCCAATGCCCCGCCCTTTTAGCACGCGCGCAAGCCTGTCATAACGCTCGCGAAATTGTCTCCAGGTAAGCGATACTTCCGACTGGATAATAAAAGTGTCGTCTTGCCTGTTTTGGCAACGACTTGAAAATGCCTCGTGTAGCGTCCCGCCGTGAGGGGGAAAGCTGCGCAGAACGTCAATCGGACTTTTCATTACCAGTACCCCGAACGTGGGAGAGTATATGTAGTTTACTTTAAATACACCTTAGTGCACAATAGTATACAGCTGGATCCTTGAGGTTTGATCACTCTACAAAAAATGACAAATGCAAACTATGCAATGGAGAGACATGATGAAACACCTATTAAAGGCAGTACTACTGGCAACTTCGCTCCTGACCACGGCCGGTTATGCCGCAAGCGCGAGCGACTACCCCAATAAACCAATACGTATCATCGTGCCCTTTGCTGCCGGCGGGGGCGGCGACTTTATTGTGCGTGCCTGGGCGGACAAGTTTTCCGCCGAGGTCAGGCAGCCCGTGGTTGTTGACAACCGCGGCGGCGGCAACACCGTGATCGGCACTGAAGCTGTGGCCAAAGCGGCACCTGATGGCTATACCTTGCTTATCGTCAGTCCCAGCTTTGCGACCAATCCCACGCTGCTGCCCTCACTGCCCTATAAAACGCCGGAGGATTTCATGCCCGTCGGACTGGTTATTACCTATGCCATGGGGCTGGCGGCGCGCTCGAGCCTGGAAGCCGACGATATTCAGACGCTGCTTTCCAACGCCAAAAAGGATCCCAGGCAATTGACAATTGCCACGTCGGGCGCTGGCTCAGCCAGCGATCTGGCTGCTGAGCTGTTCCGTGAGGCCACACAACTGAATTTGCTGAAAGTGCCCTATCGCGGAGCCGGGCCGGCCTTGTTGGACGTCGCAAGCGGACATGTCGATATGACATTCACCGGACTGTCCCAAATCAAGGGACAACTGGATAACAAGCGCGTCAAACTACTGGGAACTTCCGGGAGCCAGCGGCTGCAGTCGGCGCCCGATACACCAACAATCGCAGAGCAGGGTCTGAAAGACTTCGAGGCTCTGGTATGGTGGGGGATTCTTGCGCCTGCAGGCACACCGTCGGACATTGTTGTGAAAATAAACAGCGCGCTCAAAAAAAGCCTTGCCGATCCCGAAGTCGGCAGACGACTGGCCGTTATTGACGGCGAAGTCCAAGTTTCGTCACCCGAAGCGTTTCGCGACCTGATCAATAGTGAAATTGCCCGCTGGAGAGCGATTTTGAAACCTGATGCGAAAAACACCGCAGAGCGCTGACTCAACCAGCGCGCATAACGGCGCAAAAGCCATCGCAGTGGAAGCGTCCTAGAACACGGACGCCGCAGGCCGCCGCCCAATGGTGCTTGACAAGCCGGGCATCCTGATTAATCTGTCAATACTGCGCAAGTATCTGCATTAGCGCCTGGCCGATCTGCGGCAGAAACAAGATGTCTTCCGACACCGCCTTGCCATGGGAAAAAACCACAATCGTGATGGCGCCGTAGGCATTGCATTGAGCTTGCGACAACAGAAAGTGGGCACTGTCGTGCCGGTTGTAACTGGAGAGCGCATCGCCGGTCCAGCCGTTCCACCCCGCCTTGGAATAGTATTGCAGATTCTCAGGCAAACGCTCTCCCAGAAAACCGTTTACCTGAGAATGCGGAAGGCTTTTGAAGTTCTCTGCCAGAGATCGTTTCAGGAACTGCGCTGCCGCCAGGCTTGTCGCGGAATCCAGGAACCTGCCGGTACAAATTTCACTAAGCAGGCGTGCCACAAAATCGCTACTAAGGCAGTTGTGATTATTCTTTCCATCCAGTGTGACAAACCGTTTTTCCCTGCCGTAGCGATCATCATCCATCAACTTCTGGCAGATATTCATTTCCCGGGCCTCGGGCCAGCCCAATTCTGCAAAAAACCGATTCACGCCCTGGCGCTGCGCTATCCATTGCGCCATCTCCGCATCCGGCAATAGCGTGTCTCCGGTAGTTCCGGTCAACAAGTCAATCACATAATTGGTCGCATTATTGCTAGACCACATAATCATGTCCGTGATAGCGCGATTCAATTCAGGATGCGGCGTTATTTTACCGTCACGCAACGCCGCCTGCGCTGCCGCCAGGTACGCCACCTTGACAACGCTGGCCGGGTAAAAATGCCGTTGCCCCTGCCATGAAAATCCTTCCAGACTTCCGCTGGCCTGCTGGCCCGGATCCGACCGCGGAAACAAATGCAACGTCAGGCCCGAATCGGCCACATCATGGCCAAGCGGCACAAAGATCTGCCGGGCAGACGACAGCAGTTGTTGTCCGATTTGCATTGATCGTTCTGTCTGATGGTAATACATAAAGAATTTCCTAGATTTGCGCCAATCTTATGCATCTGGCGCGGTGCGTGCCCGAGACGGGCGTCAAGTCCGGATGGCTTTGCCCGCAAGCCGGTATTACATAAGGACAACGACTGGAAAACGCGCAGCCAGCAATAGTCTCATGCGGATCGGGCAATTCACCCTCCAGGATGGAGGACGGGGTCTTGATTGACGGGTCGGCAACCGGAATGGCGGAAAGCAACGCCCGCGTATACGGATGCCGGGGCGTGGAAAAGATATCCTCTTTTGTCCCTTCCTCTACGATCTGGCCCAGGTACATGACCAGGACACGGTCGCTCACGCGTTTGACCACGTTCAGATCATGGGCCACAAACAGGAAAGCCACCCCCAATTGTTGCCTGATATCCTCGAACAAATTGATAATCTGCGCCTGTACAGAAGCATCCAGCGCAGAAACCGGTTCGTCCGCAATCACCAGTTGCGGCCTGACCGCGAGCGCCCGCGCAATAGACACGCGCTGGCGCTGACCGCCACTGAGAGCGTGTGGAAATTTCTGCTTCAGCGACTGCGGCAAGCCGACAATGCCCAGCAGGCGATCAACCGCGGTGTTCAATGGGCTTTTATCGTGCGCCGCTTTATGCGTGGCCAGCGCCTCTTTAAGCAGACGCCCGATCGTAAACCGGGGATTGAGCGACGAGTAGGGATCCTGGAACACCATCTGGATTTTGGTGCTGCGCTCGAATCGCGAAAACGCGTGCATTGGCCTGCCATCAGACCAGGTTACCGTCCCGCCCGATGGCGGTTGCAAGCCGACGATGCATTTTCCCAATGTACTTTTGCCACAACCGGACTCTCCGACCACGCCGACGATCTCGCCCTGACTCACCTGTAGCGATACGCCCTTGAGGGCCTGCAGCGCTGTTGTCGATTTGCCGCCAAGCCAATCGCCAAGCCGGCGATTGCCGCCGTAACGCTTTTCCAGCTTGTCCACGGTCAGCAGAATCGGAGACTGTGATTGAGTTACCACAATATTTCCTCCTTGCGATGACAGGCGCACGCATGCTCGCGGGTCAGTTGTTCATTATCAGGAATCTCGTTATGACATCTGTCAATCGCAAACCTGCAACGGGGATGGAAACGGCATCCCGCCGGATACTGTCCGGCGGCCGGAGGTTCGCCCGGAATGGGCTCCAGCTTATGCTCGGGATCAACATGCGCCGGCAGCGCATTAAGAAGCGCACGGGTATAGGGATGGCGTGGATTGGCGAAAATCTCGGCCACACTACCGCTTTCCACAATCTTCCCTGCGTACATTACCGCCATATCGTCACAATGCTGGGCCACAACGCCCAGATCATGCGTGACCAACAGGACCGACATGCCTATGCGTTCACGCAGATCGTGCAGCAGCCGCAGGACCTGCGCCTGAATCGTCACATCCAGCGCCGTCGTGGGCTCATCGGCAATAAGCAACTGTGGCGCACAGGACAGGGCCATGGCAATCAGCACCCGCTGGCGCAGGCCACCGCTTAACTCATGCGGCCAGGCACTGAAACGACGCTCGGGCGAGGTAATGCCCACTTCCCGCAACAGCCCCACCACTTTTTCGCGGACCTGGGTCGATGACAGGCCGACATGATTGCGCCGTACAATTTCGGCCACCTGATCGCCCACCCGCATTGTCGGGTTCAGCGCTGTCATGGGATCCTGGAAAATCATGGAGATCTTTCGACCCCGAATGCCTGCCAATTGCTGGTCGTCCATGGCTGCCAGATCTTTGCCGTCAAAGAGAATACGCCCTTGTTCAATCACAAACGGCGAGCCGCCGAACAAGCGAATAATCGAACGACAGGTGGTACTTTTGCCGCATCCGGACTCTCCGACCAGCCCGAACACCCGGCCCTTTTTTACCTGGAATGTCACTCCTTCAATAGCCATTTGTGCTCGGCCACGCTGGCCAAAGCCCGCATGCAGGTTCTCCACCTGCAGCACCTGCTCTGCTGCCGCATTCATAATTTCACCCTGAGCTGATTATCGATGCCGTCGCCCAGCAGGGAAAACGTCACGCCGATATAAATGATCATGATGCCGGGAAACACAGAAATCCACCACGCATCGAATATGTAGTTGCGGCCTTCGGCAATCATGACGCCCAGCTCCGGTGTGGGCGGCTGGATCCCCAGGCCCAGAAACCCCAGGGAGGTTACCGCCAGAATCGTCAGGACAACATCGGCCATCATGAACACAATAGCAGGCGTAATAACATTGGGAAGAATGTGCAGGAACAGTATTCGCAAGTGGCTGTATCCCATTACCCTGGCCGACTGAACATATTCTGTGGTCTTGACCAGCAGCACTTCGCCGCGCACAATCCGCGCAAAAGAAATCCAGACTACCAGCGTAAAGGCCAGGTACATGTTCTGAGTACTAGGGCCAAGCGAGCCGACAATCGCGATAACCAGCACATAAAACGGGAAAGCCCACACAATATCTACAATGCGCATGATCAGCGTATCAAACCAGCCGCCAACATAGCCTGAAACCAGCCCGATCAGCGAGCCAGTCACAAATGGAATTAACACGCAAACCGCAACAATCTCAAGATCTGTCTTGAGCGCTTCAATTGCCCGCCAAAACACCGGCCGACCCAAGTCGTCGGTGCCGAACAGATATTGCAATGTCGGGCCCTGCAGGCTGCTATCAAAATTGATTTCAGACGTGTCAATCTTGAATACCGCTGGAACCACGTAAGTGACCAGGATCAGGAAAATGAACAGGGCAAGACCGGCCCACAAAGAATAATTCTGCGCCAGCCTGCTACTGCGCCAGCCACTCAATATTGCGTTCATGATAGTTCCACCCTTGGGTCGGCCGCGACATAAGCCAGATCTGCCGCCAGGTTGATCAGAACTACCAGTACTGCAAAGGTCACCGTCAGCCCCTGCACCATGGGATAGTCCCGTGCAGCAATGGACGAGACCATCAGCCCGCCCAGGCCCGGCAGCGCAAACACGGCTTCAACCACAACTGTGCCGCCGATCACCCAACTGGTATGCACTCCGAGCACCGAGATTGTCGAGAGCAGCGAGTTGCGAAAGACATGACGCCGCAAAATCTGCATGCGGCTCATGCCTTTGGCGTAGGCAGTATCAATGTAGTCGGCATTGAGAACCGCAATAATCGAACTTCTGAGGGAGCGAACCGTTAGCGCCGCCGTACTCAATGCAATCACCAAGGCAGGGAGAAACAGCGAGTGCAAAAGACCAGAAAATCCACTATTTAAGCCCGACACCGGAAAGATCGGGATATAGACCGAGAATACCAGCACAAGCAAAATGCCAAGCCAGAAGGCCGGCATAGACATAAAGCAAATGAACAAAAACTTGATCAGGTTGTCGGTCGGCGAGTTCTTGCGCAGCGCAGCCAGGAAAGCCAGTGGTATGGTCAACACAATCGCAATAACGGTGCTATAGCCGACCAGCGCGAGCGTGACCCACAGACGCTCAAAAATCAATGGTCCCACAGATGACTTGAAAGCGATAGACGTGCCAAAATCGCCCTTCAGGCAATTGACCAAAAACTGAAAATACTGGATTAGCAACGGCTTATCCAGACCGAGCTGCCGTTGCAATTGCGCTATATCTTCGGCGGTGCCACGGCTACCCAGCAACAGCGTTGCCGGGTCTCCGGGCATCACCCGCAAAAGCAGAAAAGCCAGGATGGTGATGCCCAGCAACACCGGGATTAACTGCACCAACCGCAAGACAATAAAACGCAAAATCACAAGCCACTCCTGTTCAATCCTGGAATCGTTTTGCTTACTCTACCCGGACCTGTTCAGCCCTGGGTTCGTATTGCTTACTCTACCGGGATCTGCTCACCCTAGATTTGTTTCGCTTACTTCACCCGGACCTCTTCAAGCCGGTAGTTTGATGTGGGAAGCACCTGGAACCCTTCGACATTAGAACGGTAGGCGTAAGGCACACCCTGGTGGTACAGGAAAATGAACGGCACTTCTTTATTAATGATCGCCTCGATCTCCTGGAACATGCGTCCGCGTTCGGCGCCTTCAGGGGTCTGGCGCTCTTGCGCATATAATTCGTTGACCCGATCGCTTTTCCAGTTCGTATGCATGGCATTGGCCCGCTCGGGATTGACGGCGGTAAAGCCGATCAATTGGTCAGGGTCAATCGTATCGCTGGTCGTATAGGCAAGCGACATTTCATAATTGCCGGCTTTGGTCGTCGTAAACTGAGAACCGCTCTCGATGGTTTGCAGCTGAATCGTCACGCCGATCTTGCTCAGGGCATTCTGGATCACCTGTCCCACCTGCCGCGAAGTAACGTTGCCCGATGGTACAAGCAGCGTCGCCTTGAAACCATCAGCCAGCCCGGCTTCAGCAAGCAATTGCTTGGCTTTGGCCACATCATAGGGGTACGGCTGGATATCAGTATTGTGATGCGCCATGATGGGCAAAGAGGACGAAGCCGGCTCGCCATTTCCCTTCAATACCCCCTGAATAATCGTTTGCTTATTGACCGCGTAGTTCAAGGCCTGGCGAACACGAATGTCATCAAATGGCTTTTTGCTGGTATTGAGCTGCACCAGGTCGGTGCGAAACACCTTGGCCACGGCTGTCTTGATATTGGGGTCGTTCTGCAGCATGGCCACCTGGTTAAAGGGAATATCCATGGCTGCATCCAGCTCGTTGGCTTTCAGTTTCAGAATGCGCGCATTATCGTCGCCGATAATTTCCAGGGTGGCGTGCTCCACAGCGGGCTTGCCCTCTTGCCAGTAGTTCGGGTTTTTATCCAGGGAAACGCGTTGCCCCTTGTCCCAGGCCTTGAGCGAGAAAGGCCCGCTGCCGACGGGGGCCTTGAAAAAATCCTCGCCCTTGCTCTGCAGTAGCGCTGCGGGCAATATGGATGCGGAAAACAACGCCAGGTTATTTAGCATCGGCGTAAAAGGCGCATCCAGACTCAATTTTACTGTTCTGTCGTCAACTTTTTCATAGCCGGTAATGGGCTTGAAAAATCGGGCCCAGCCGGATGTTTCTCCGGCAGCCCGCTTCAGGGAAAAAATCACATCGTCGGCCGTTACCGCCTGGCCATCACTGAATTTGGCGTTTTCCCGCAAATGAAATGTGTAGGTTTTGCCATCCGGACTGATTTCCCACTGGTCGGCCAGACCGGCCACTATTTCTGTACCATCGGCAGAGGGCCGCACCAGTTGATCGTAAATCAGCAATTGCGTCCAGATAGACGGGTTGTCGCTAGAGGCAATCGGATCGAGCGTGAGCAGATCCTTTGACAGGCCCAGGCGGAACTGGTCCGCCGCAGCGTGGGCGACATTCATCGCACAGGCAAAGACAATGCCCATTTTCAATAGGGAACGAAATCTGATCATAACGGCTCTCCGGGTGACACACCTAAAAATGGCAAATAGGGAAGATGCTGCTCTTTGCAGGCTATTGTGCAGGCAATAGCAATAGCATGCAAAGGAAAAAAGTTATATCATCCATGAATAAAACTCATACCCTGGAGCGCAGGTGAAACTCAGACATATCGAAATTTTTCATGCCATACGCACCACTGGCTCGGTCAGCCGGGCGGCTCGCCTGTTGAATATTTCACAATCCGCAGTCAGCAAAACCCTGGGGCATGCTGAGCTACAGCTGGGTTTCCAGCTTTTTGAACGGGTAAAGGGTCGGCTCAAACTGACGCCAGAGGCGCAGTCGCTCGCCCCCGATATTGAAAAAATGATGCATCTGCTGGAGCATATCCGGTCATTGGCGACCAATATTCACCAGCATCCGGCAGGCTCGCTCAAACTGGGCTGCCTGCCCAGCCTTGGCCTGCACCTGATGCCGCGAGCCGTGTCGCTTATTCGGCAAAGATATCCGGATATCAACATTGAAATAACCACGGGACATGAATCGGAGCTGATCCGCAAGTTGCGTTCACGCGAAATCAATATCGCGTTCACTTTCAAGCCGAACGACTATCCGGACTGCATGGTCTCCACCATTGCGAAAGTGAACATGGTGCTTGCCGGTCCGCAGAGCGGGCACATAAAAGACCCGCGCCAGGTCGATTTCAGCAAATTGATCACCTACTCTGAGGGTGATCCGGTGACGCGCATCATAGAATCCATGGCTGTCCCCAATCAATTTACCAATCAAGTCAAGGTCGAAACGTATTACGTAGCTGCCGCCATCGCTGAGTATGAAGATCGGCTTGCGATTGTCGATGAATTTACGGCAAAGTTCGTCCTGGAGGATCAATCCCGATACATTCATTTTGACCCGCCCATCACGCTCGAGCTGGTCGCCATCTACCGCGAACAGGGGCCGCCTAGCACTCTGGAAAAACAGTTTATCGGCGGCGTGCGTCGTCTGGTCAGGCACGAGCACGCATACGGGCAGCAAACGCGTTAATAAAACAGAACCCAATAACAAGAAAATGCAATAACAAGAAAAGTTCCGGCACGCCGGGCAACGCTTTTTGGCAAATGATTTGCTATAGCGCCATTTTCCAACAGACCCAGGTAAATCTGCATGTGTTTTGGCGGGTTGACTCACGCATTTTGCATGAATGGCAATCGGGTAACCCTTCATTTATACTGGTCGGCGACGGGCGCTATCGCGCCAACTGTAGCCAGGCATATCGCGGGGCTTAAAGAGTATCCCGTTGTGAATATTTTCCAGGGTGGCAAACATACCCAGAATTCGCACATTCTGCTTTGCCCAAAGTCGAAGTCGACAAGCTGGCATGTCGCAGGTCAATGTCTGGCGACAAAGGATATTGATCTTCGCAATATGTTAGCCGGTGATTAGACCTGCCCGTCTACATAAAACCACCGTCCGTCTTCCCGCACAAACCGGCTGATCTCATGTTGTCGGCTTGCGCGCCCGTTCTGGCGGAATCGGGCGACAAACTCTACCGTGGCATGATCATTGTCCTGCAGCATATGGCGCCGTACATCCAGTCCCAGCCATTTTGTCCCCGGCGCATTCGGTTCCAGCGAGGCTGGCCGGGTGCTGCTGTGCCAGGTATCGAGCAGATAATCGAGCTCGTCCAGCACAAAGGCGCTGTATCGACTGCGCATAAGGGTTTGCGCATCGGGCGCCAGAAGGCGAAGCGCGCCGTGGTGCCAGCGCTGGCAGCAGCTTTCATAGCTTGCTGAACTGCCGCAAGGACAAGGCGACTGTGCTGAAAACGATTGATGTTTCTTCACGACGAAATACCGGTTTGCAAATTGAATACTGGAGTATAAACGCGGCATGCTACCTTTTCCGTTGACCCGGCTTGATATCCAGCAGCAACCCAATCCAGCAGATTATGTTCCCGCTTTTACCGGTATGACGACTTTCATATAAATTACTCCAGAATTCATACGCTTTAAATAAGACTCATTATCACTTGATAATCTACAATCTTATATTCTTGCCGCGTCGGCAATGCGTATAGATTTGTAGGTGTCATTGATGAGAAAAATCCGATCTTCCTATTGTGAAGCCGCCTGGCCGGCGTTAGCGATTTGCGCGGCTTGGACATTACCGGTGCCGGCGCTGGCGCAGAGTGTGCCACCCTCCCATCAGCAACAGACCACGGAATTGGCCCCCATTACGGTAACGGCAGAAAAAACCAGCCGTCTGCTGGAACAGGTGCCCGCAAGTATTGCGGTCATCGACGGCCTGGACATCGAGCAGACAGGCATCCAGCGCATGGAGCAGCTAGAGGGCCGCATGCCCGGTCTTTCCTTTCAGCCCTTCGGTCAGTCGGGCCTGAACTCGCCGGTCATGCGCGGCGTAACCGCAAACTTTAATACTTCGTCTACGTCGGTATTGATGCTGGTCGATGGCGTGCCCACGTTGACGGCCCAGGGATTCGAAAACAGTTTTTTGGACCTGGATCGCATTGAGGTGCTGCGAGGCCCGCAATCGACCTTGTATGGACGCAATGCCGAGGCCGGTGTGGTATCCATTCACACCCAGCCCATGGACAATACTCCAAGAGCTGCGATATCCGGTGAATTTGGAAGCCGCGCCAAGCGTGCGGGCAGTTTTTCGCTAAGCCAGCCGATTACACAAGATACCCTGTATGGTTCCATTTCCGGTAGCTGGTCCAGCCAGCACGGCTTTATTAATAATTCCCATACGGGAAAAAAAGACGACAGGCGCGAACGCGGCAACCTGAACATCGGCCTGCGCTGGACGCCGACACCGGCCACCGACGTGGTCTTGCGTTATGCCCGGCAAGAGTTTCATGATGGTTCGGCCCTATGGGGCAGCCCCAGCGCCGAACGCAACGAAGTGGCATCTGGAACAGCGGGATGGAACAAATCTGTCGGCCAGACTTTCTCGCTGAGCGCCTCGCATCAATTTGCCTCTGGGCTTACGCTGCGCTCCATCACCGCCTATAACGACTATCGGGATCGCGTCCAGCAGGACACAGACTTCATGCCCATGGACGTTCTTCATGTTGGGCGTGATCATCACTTTCGCAATCTGTCGCAGGAACTGCGGATCGAAGGCAAGGCGGGCAAGGCAGACTGGCTGGTCGGCGTGTATGCGGACAAGCAGGACAATGACCTGGTCAATATTTCAAAAACGATGATGGGCAGCAGCCATCTGCAAGTCGGTCAAAAAGGCAGCTCGCTGGCCTTGTTTACGCATTGGAACGTCCCGCTTTCGGATGCGTGGACCGTATCGCTGGGAGGGCGCATTGAGCGCAACAACGTTTCAATTGCCCCTGACGACAAGCAGAAAATGAGCGAGGGCTGGACACATTTCTCTCCCAAGCTGGCATTGCAGTATCAGATGACGCCAGACCACCAATGGTATATCAGCGTTGCCAAGGGGATACGTACCGGCGGCTTTAATGTGGTGTCTCCTGCGGCCAACTTTATGCCGTACAGTCCGGAGAAAACCCTCTCGTACGAGACCGGGCTCAAGGGTTCGTTCGATAACCGCCGCGGACGCTATTCAATCGCAGCCTATTACATGACCGTGCGTGACATGCAGGTGATGCAAATGCCCACTGCCGGCATGATGTATATCACCAGCGCTGCCGCTGCAAACGCCAAAGGGATTGAGCTGGATTTTGACTACATGCTGGCACCGGGTTGGCGCGTCAATGCGGGCCTGGCCTGGAATCACACCCGCTTTGAACGCTTTCAGGATGGCATGGCCGATTATTCGGGCAAACGTAATCCCTTTGCACCTGACCTGAGCGGCCATGCCGGCGTACGCTATACCTCTTCAAAAGGCTGGTACGCGCAGGCGCAAGTTGTGGGCACCGGCAAAGTGTATTTGGATGCAGCCAATAAATACAAGCGCAATGGCTACGGACTGATCAATCTGACGGCCGGCTATGCCGGCAAGAATTGGGAAGTGGCAGCCTACGTCAACAATGCCGCCAATAAAAAGTATGACGCCGTTGGTTATCAGAATGGCTTTGTGACCGTATACAGTCCGCCGCGCGAAGTGGGCATGCGCCTGACGTGGCGTCTTTAAGGAACAATGATGGATTTGGTAAATACACACGCGCTCCAGCCTTTCTGGAGCATGGCCGCCGCACCCGTACAGGTTAGCGCGCTGGAACTGGCTTTGGACAACAAGCTGTTCGATTACCTTGTGCAGGACGCCACTGCAAAGCAGGTGGCCAGCAAACTGGCCATGCAGCCCGGCCCTGTTTCCGTCTGGCTTGACCTGCTATGGAGTATGGAACTACTGGCTCGCAACTTGCCCCCGGGCTCGCCAGGCGACTCAGGCGCGGCTACGCACTATCAATGCACCAGTCTGGCAAAGCGCTACCTGGTTTCGTCCTCGCCCGAGAACTGCGCTGCCGCCTTGAGTTATCGCCTACGCATCTTGCGCCACGCGGGTACGCAATTTGAGGACTTCGTTCGTTCGGGGCGCAGCGAACGTACCATACCGGGCGGCGAGGCAACTCACACCAACTGGGCAAAAGCGGCGGAACAACAAATCAGCCAGGAACAGCGGGCCGTCAGCGTGCCCTCGATTCTTGACCGTCTGCCACCGGCGTCTTCACTTGTCCAGCAGGGCAGGTTTCTGGACCTGGGCGGCGGCCCCGGCCATATTGCAATTGCGCTGGCCCACCACCTGCCACAATGGACGGGAACCGTCTGTGATCTGCCGGCCACGGCTACCGTCGCTCAGGGTTCGATTGACAACGCCGGCCTGGCCGACCGCATCAATGTGCGGTCAGCAGATCTGGAACATGACGACATCGGGACCGGCTACGATCTGATTTGGTGTTCCTGCGTCCTGCACTTTCTGCAGGACCCTAAGGCCGCGCTTAGCAAAATATGCCAGGGGCTGCGTCGCGGCGGCGTGCTCTACATTGCGCATGCCGAAGTGCCCTCGCAGGCGCGCGACGCATCTCGAATACTGCCCTTTTATGCGTCAATGATGTTGCGCGGTCGCTTTGTTCCTGCCACCGGCCAGATGCACGACATGCTGGTCGCCACCGGCTTTTCACAGATCCGGTCACTCGGACCGATCGCGTTCCCCATGACGCCGGTCTGGCTTTACACAGGAATCAAACCATGAATACCACGGCAAGCACGCCTAACCAGCATCAACCAAACGAACCGGCAGTGATCCGGGCCGAATCCGGATATTGGCCGCTTCAATTGTTGCTCGGCTGGATTAACCTGACCCTGACTGCACCGGTAGTCTATCTGTATATCGGCCTTCCGTTGGTGCTACGCCAACATGGCTGGTCCGGAACAGACATCGGCCTATTGCAATTGGCCGGCCTGCCGGCGATTCTCAAGTTCCTTCTGGCCGCTCCCGTTGACCGCTACCCCCTGGGGCGCGCCGGTTACAGAAACTGGAGTATCGTGTTGTCAGTCGTTTACGCAGCATTGCTTCTGTTCTTTTCGCGCACCAGCCTGCAGGAGTCGCCCTGGTCTTTTCTCTTCACACTGGCGCTCAGCATTAATTTATTGGGAACCTGGACGGATGTCCCGATCAACGCCCTGGCGATTCGCTATTTGCCCGAATCGCAACGCATGCGGGCAGGCGCAATCCGGTCCGCAGCAACATCGCTGGGCGCTATTGTCGGCGGCGGATTAATGCTGCTGTTATACACCCGCTTTGGCTGGGCCGCACCGTTTCAGGTCATGGCCCTGGCCTTGCTATCGGGCTGCGTTCTGCTGGCGTTCATGCAGCGCAAGCCCTTGCCCGGCGTCTCCAGTGAGCCAGTGCAGACCGGCATCAACTGGCGTCTGTGGAAAGCGTACTTTACGATAGCCGGACACGGCAAATGGGCAATACTCATGCTGTTTTATTTTCCCTTTGTGGGCAGCGCCTGGGTCTATATGAAACCGCTACTGCTGGATAGCGGACTGTCCACCGAGAGGATTGCCATGATCGTTGGCATTCTGGGTGGCGTACTCGCGGCGCTGGCCAGCCTGGTGGTGGCGCGCATGACAAAGCACTACGGTATTGGCCAGATGTTATCCGGTGTTGCCTGGCTGAACGTGCTGGCCCTGGCCATGTTACTGATGTTTGTTCTGGCCGGGGCATCCGCTACCATACTGATTGCCATGGCGATCCTGCTTGCTATTGCCGTTGGAGCAGCATCGGGCCTGGTGTTTGGCGTCATGATGTATTTCGTTCGTCCAGCGCTGGTGGCGCTCGATTATGGAATACAGTCAAGCCTGTTTATCCTGACCCGCACGCTCATGCCTGCAGTAGCCGGCGTGCTGATGGATCGTACCGGTTATGCCGGCATGATGGGCTTTCTGGTTTCCGGCGCGCTGATCATCGCCTGGGCCACGACATCATGGCATCAATCGCTGACGGCCGCCATGACCGCTTCAAGCAGGAAATAAAGGGCGCAAGGCGTCTCTACGATTGAGGCTGCTTGCGCATCGACTTTATACAGGTGACCGGCAAAAATGCCATTTTCTCCAACCATGCAGCTCACCAGGTTGGCCCGTTCTTGCTGCGCCGCTTCGCGCAGCCACGGCTGCCCGGACATCTGCCGGGACATCTGTTCCAGCGCAACGCAGGCAATCGCCGATGCGCAAGGATCAAACTCGCTGGCGCCGGCCGCGGCCGACGGCAAAGGCCAAGGCCGGCTACTCTCTGCCGGCTGATTCTGCTGGCTGCGGACCTGCCTCCACCACTGGCAGGCAAGCAGGGCCGCAGCCTGATAATCGTCTCCATAGCACCTGACGGCTTGCGCCAAGCCAAGCATGGCCCACGCCTGTCCGCGGGCTGACCATATCAATGATGCATGACGATTCTCGTGCGCAACACCGGGCATCACTTGAGTGGCCCATCGGCCATCGGCGTCAGCCAATTGTGCCACACACGTATCCAAGTGCTGTCTGCCCAGGGTCATGTCTAGCGGATCTCCGTGAAGATGGGTCAGCAACAGCAAGGAGGCGAGCGAATCGACATTCAAAATACGATCGCCTTCAGGGCCACCTCCCATGTCTTGTCCGAGCGGATACATTTTCTGCTGATGATCATAACTATTACGCAATCGCGCGCATGCCGCACTGGACAGCGCGTGCCACGCCGAATCGCTATCATACTGATTGGCCACGCCCGCCCCATACCAAAAGACAAAGCTTCTATTTATGCTGGCTTGCGGCAGAACCGGTTCAAGCCGGCGGCTCCATTGGCGGGCCGTATCAATGGACGTTGCCGTTCTCTCAACGGCCGCCCGTTTCCACCAGAGCGCCGCCCAGAATCCGCCCAGCCAGGACCCTCGTCTAGATAACTTCCAAGGCTGGTCACGTGCCTTGCGGTATAGCGGAAACTGCGAATCACACGCCTGGGCAATACGGTCCATATGCCGGAAAATATCATGCACTAACGGGTTTTGCGGCGCCTCGCCGACCCGCGCGTCATGTGCATCATGTACGTCATGTGCTGCCATGGGATCGGATCCGGTAAAGCATCAAGGAAAAGGCGGCGCCAGCCAGGGTCGTGCCTATCAGTAAGAACCAGGCGATTCCAAACCCCTGGGGCTGGGATAATAAAACGCCAAATAATAGAGGTCCCACCGCAAACCCGCCGAAAAATCCCACAGACAACATACCGGCAGCGGTAGCCGTCTTGCCGAACCGCTCGTCGCGCAACAGCATGCTCATGGCAATCGCATTGGTGGCCGCCACTGTCAACCCCATGCCGGTTATGCCGATCCATAAAGGAAAGTGTCGGGTTGGGGTAGCTAGTGTCGTGACATAGACGGCCAAGCAGGCAAGAATAAAAAGCATGACCATCAACTGCGTCTCGTCGCGCAGTCGGCTGCCCAGGGGAGTTAGCGCGATCCGCGACACGATGCCCATAACGCCGAAGACGCTGATCATAGCACCTGTCATTTGGGCCGACATACCCAGCTGTGATGCATAGACGCCAAAAAAAGTGATGAAGGACGATAACGTCAGGCCGGCGCATAACTGCACGAGCATCAGCAATCCCAGCAACACATTGGGACGCGGCAGCGCAAGGGCCCGGCCGCCGGCAAGCGGTTGAGCGCTGGCCATTCCCGCTGGCAACCGTCGACTTACCAGGAAAAACATGACCAGCGCCAGTGGGACCCATAACGCCAGCGCCCCTCGCCAGCCTAACCATTGCGCGAAAAACGGCAGCAAGATACCGGCCACAAGCGCAGAAATTTGCACGCCCGACTGTTTGATTCCAACCATGGCTGGCTTTTTCGGGGCAGGCACCAGTTTTGCGATCGCCATATTGGTTGCCGGATTCGCCAGAGATTGCGCGGCGCCACACAGCAACATGGCCAGGATCAATCCGACGAATCCAGGCAACACAGCCATGAGAAAAAAAGACAGCGCGACCAGCCCGAACAACCCCATCAGTCCCGATCTCATGCCAAGTCGCTGTACTGCCTGGCCTGACCACGGAGAAACAACGGCCGCCACACCGAAGGAAGCGGTGGTCAGCCAGGCAAGCTGTCCGCGCGATATGCCCAGTTCCTGGATCAATTGCGGGCCGAGCACACCGATACCGTAAAATATCATCATCGGCATCCCCATTGCCAGGGTCAGCAGGCTGCCGACCGCCAGCGCAGACTGAACGGGATATCGGGCTTCATCCATGATTGCTTGCTCTGTTTACGACTGAGGGATAATCACTGTCAAATAGCTCAGGGTTGCGACTGTTGGCAAGAAGCGCGCGCCCCACGGAGCTGACCAGCGCATCGTCTGTTCCGTCTAGAATGTGGGTCGTCCTGGCATTGCGATACAGGCTGGACAAGGGTGTCCCGTCGCTCAATCCCTCTGCCCCCATGATCTGGATGGCATTATCGGTCGCCACGCTCAAGGCATCGGAAGCGGCCAGTTTGGCAATATTGACTTCTATGGAATTGGCCTGCCGGTCATCGAATTTGCGGGCTGCGTCTCGCAGTAACGCACGGGCCGTGGCAATATGCCGATACACATTGCATACTCGGGCCCGAACCAGTTGTTTTTCCACTAATCGGGCCTGAACGCCCCGTTCCGAATGGATACGTTCGCACATCAGCTCAAAACTGCGCTGCGCCATACCCAGCCACTGACTGGCTCGCAGTATCCTGCCCAGTCCGAGCCTTTGCTGCATCAGCTTGATGCCTTGCCCGGGCACGCCCAGCACATGATCCGACGGGACAACAACATTGGTAAAGGACAACTCGCCCTGCCCCTGCATGCGTCCCAGCACAGGAAGTTCGCGCAGCACCTCGAAACCGGGTGCGTCGGCAGGCACAATCAGCATCGAGAGCCCCTGTTCCACCGGTTTGTCTGACGTACGCGCCACTACGGTAATGAAATCGGCGTGCAGGGAGCGGCACACAAACCATTTTTTGCCAGTCAACACCCAGTGGCTATCCTGCCACCTTGCACGCGTCTGCATAGTATCGGGTATTGAGCCGATACTGTCCGGCTCGCTCATGGCGTAACTGCAGACGGCACGCCCCTTTACCAACGGATCAAAGTAGCGCGCGCGTACGACCGGGCTGCCATGCCAGAACAGCATGTGAGCATCAAGCGTGGCATCCGCGCCCATAATGGCCGGCCCGAATTCGGAGCGGCCCTCCTGCTCGGCGATAGGCAGATAATCGCTCAATCGGTTGACAATACCGCCATGTCCCTTCGGATAAAAACTGCCAAACAGCCCTGCCTGGCGTGCCTGTGCAGACAACGCGGCAGCGATTTGCCTGGCATTGTCGTCGCCGGCAAGCAAGGCGGTTTCTTTGGGAATGATTTGCGTATCAACAAATTGCTTTACACGCTGACAAAGGTAAGTCACCGGATTATCCAGGGGTTCGGTAACGGCATTCATTATGCAGACAGCCTTTGAGGATTGACCATGGCCGCAGCATCCTCGGCCAAGGCACGCTTATCGATTTTTCCGGCAGGCGTCAGCGGCAGGCTTCGATAGAACCTGAGATATTCGGGTAGTTTATTGATTTCCAGGCCCTGTTCGCGCAAGTAATTGGTGATCTCGGTAAGCGAGAAACGATCAGCCTGGGGCCGCAGCGTCACGCATAGACATACCCGCTGGCCCAAATCGAAATCGGGAACCGGCACGCAAGCGACCGTTACGACATCCGGATGGCGAGTCACCAGCCCCTCTATCTGGACCGGACTGATATTGGCGCCGCCACGGATAATGATGTCCTTCTTGCGGCCGGCCAGCACCAGATGCCCCTGCGGGTTGATATAGCCCAGGTCACCTGTTTTGACCCAACCTTCCTGGTCGCGATATGTCTGATCCAGCTCTGGTGCATTGACATATTGCATGGGGCTGACGGGCCCCCGGGCGTAAATTTCACCAATCTGGCCGCGGGCAAGTTCGACACCGTTATCATCAACGATCCGTATTTCGCAAACGGAAGGGTTGGGGGTTCCAACACTATTGAACGCCACTTCTATCGAATCGCTCAGCGTATTATGGCAATTGACGCCATCGGCCGATCCGTAGAGACTGATAAAACCGCAGTCAAAGGCTTTGCTGCAACGTCTGACGGTCGTCTCGTCAATCACGGAGCCGCCCACGATCAGCCCCTTGAGGCTGCTTTTGTCCACTGCTGCAAGCGCCGGCTCCGCTGCAATACGCTGCAGCATGGTAGGAACACCAAGAATGAAAGTCGGTTTAAATTTTCGAATGGCATCAATGGCGCTATGCACATCGAAGCGAGGCAATACAACAAGAGAACCGCCAAGGCAGCACAACACCCCGAAGGTCGCCGTCGAGCCAAACGAGGAGCCCAGCGGAACCAGATACAAGCCTCGGAACTCACTGTTCTTCGGGTTGATTCGCTCAAGAAAACGGCCACGCCCGCCCACCAGCGCGTTATGCGAATAGGCGACCAGCTTGGGTTCGGATTCCGTACCGGAAGACACCAGCAATCGCACCGGAGAGTCGGGATCAACCTGGGGCAACTGCGCAGGATCCGCCGGAGCACTGGCCAGTAATGAATCGAGCGTGACCCAGCCATCGCGGGCATTGCCCTGCACCACTAACGCCCGCAACGACAATAGCGTTGGTCGCAGCGACTCGATGATTTCGCACAGCGCCGTGTCGGCAAAAACTTCCGGCACAATGACCACACGGGCATCGCAGCGACGCAGCAAAGACTGGATATCCAGCTTCCCGCGCCCTGGCGGAAACGGTGCGACAATGGCTCCCAGCGCGGCAGCCGCCAGATCAATGGCGCAACACACCCAATGATTGCTCAGTTGATAGGCCACAACGTCGCCAGGCATGACGCCGGCGCCGCGCAACCCTGTAGCCAGGCGCAATGCATGCTCGTACAACTGACCATAACTGACGGTGCTCTCCTCGGACAAGACGGCCGGCTTATCGGGGGCGTTCTGTGCTTTTTCCCGAAACAGCTCAAATACCGGTTTGTCCGGATAAAGGGACTCTTGCGCCCAGCGCCGACGCAGTGAATGGGGAACAAGATCGATGATACCGGCTGAATTCATGAAAAGCTCCAAGGACAATTTACGGAAGAATAGGACTTATGGTTAAGATGTCTGGCCAGTTGACCATGGGTAGCCATATCGGCCAGATTGCTCACAACGGGGCTGCATGGGATACCCTCAAGCCGCAGCCGCGAGACCCAGATATCACTGAGATCGCTGGCCAGACTGATTTGCTGCGCCTGAGTGGCCTGCCCTGAACACGTCATGCCAAGAATCCTGTCCAGCGCCTGTCTATGCCCCTCGGTTGTGCATTCAATCGCCAGCATGCCGTCCCGCGTTGGCAACACTTTGGAAAACCCGCCCTTTGCCTGACTCAGCGATGCCGATTGCATCAGCAAGTCTGCCGCGCCCAGCAAGGAACTTTCCACGCTGCAGCCCAGGCCCGTACTGGCGCGTCTCAGTAATGCGGCTGTCGTGCCCAGAGAGGCGACTACCCCGCCCAGCACGTCGAGCACGGTAAAGAGCGATCCGCCCCGAATACCATTGCTTGCAGCAATTGCCGAAGCCACCCCCGACCATGCCTGGACCGTGAAATCAGTGCCCGGCGCTGCGATATTGGCATCGCCCCAGCCACCCGCATAGGAGTAAACCAAATCAGGTCTGATCGCATGCATATTTTGGGCATCCAGTCGCAACTGGGCCGCTTTGCCGGGCGCCCAGTTGTGCAGAAACACGTCCGACTCACGGACATATTCATAAACTTGCCGGCGGCCGGCTTCGCTTTTGATATCCACTTGCCGCACCTGTTTCAAATGGTTCAGGGCGTCGAACCGGACCGAGCAGCCATTGGCTACCGGCGGCATCGCCCGCAAGGGATCCCCGCCTGGCGGTTCCAGACGAATCACTTCGGCGCCAAGCATGGCCAGCATATGCCCAGCCAGAGGCCCCTGGATACGTCGGCACGATTCGATCACCCGAATTCCCTGCAAGGGCAACTCATTGGGCCGCACCCCATGCCGCAGATATGGCAAACCACTATCGCACGATATTTTCCAGGGCGATACCGCATCACGCGCGTAGTCGGGGTCTTTGCGTCTTTGGTCAAGTGTGCGAACCGGAACCAGGGCAAGCCCCGCCTTGCCGGCAGCCTCGCTGATACGGCTATAAGGCACTTCGGACAACAGTTGCAGGCACACGCCAGGAATGGGGGCAATCGCCTTGGCATAGCGCAGCAAAAATGCGGTCCAGGCGCGCCCTGCCGTTTCGGGATCCAGTCCCAGTATTTCCCAGAAGCGTCGCCACGGCGCACTGTCCAATGTCTCGATTTCAAAGACAACGCCATCGGCAGACGTAAAAGGTGGACGCAATACCGGGTCGGTGCTGCCCGGCGCAATCTGTTCCGGATCTTCCTGGGCGCTAGCACCGGCCAGGTACTGGCTGACACTGAGCAGGCCGCAAGCGAGCGCAGAGACCTCGACTTTTTCGAATGCACCTCCATTCATTTGCCCGAGCAAACCTGCCAGACCGCTTTGCAGGGTCACGGCGCCCGTCAGCACAGACAGATAAGGCAAGCCCAGCGGCTGCGGGCCTCCGCTTGCCCTGCCATGGACAGACATGAGACCACAAACTGCCTGCAGGGTAGATTCGGTGATATGTGGGCTGCCCGAGCCAATATCGTCTCCCAGGCCGACATGTACCGCACCTGCCTTGGGATGGTGCAGACTACACAACGCATCTGCCGGATTATCGACGAGGTTGGCCTCTTGCATGCCAAGCAATGCCGCTTGCCGGGACACGCTGGCCCCCAGTTCCGTCCAATCCTGCGGGACCGTCCCCGGCCGCCAGTTGACGCCCAGGTTTTCTAAAATTGTTTCTGCCATGATGGTTGTTGCTATCTACAAAAAATAGGTTTCAATGAATGGATGCGACACGCGGAACAAGCCCGGTTCAGCCACCGGCCACGGCGGGCAATACGGTCAGGCTGTCGCCCGGCTTTGTCTTCGTGTCCAGCCCCTCGCAAAAACGGATGTCATTGTCATTCACATAAATATTCACGAAGCGATGAACCTGACCATCCTTGACCAGCCGCTCGCCAACACCTGGAAATTGCGTATCCAGGTGCTTGATGATGTCCGCGACCGTCTCGCCCTGAGCCTGGACTTTTTTCTCTCCGTTGGTCAATGGGCGCAAAATGGTGGGAACGGCAATAGATATCGACATAGTGATTCCTTGTTCAAGTTAATGAGTTAATGAGTTAATGAGTAAGTGTCTGAGCGCAAGCGGGAAGGCGCGTTGCGCTCATGCCACGGCCTGTGCCTGTGTCGCGGCAACAAGGTGGATCGATTCTTCAAATACGCTGCCGGCGATGATGCGGAAACTTCGAAACGGCACCGTGCTTGCGTGCCAGGTCGAAACGATCAGATAATGCATATCGGGGTCGTTGGCAAATTCGATATCTTCACGACTGGGCGTGGCGTGGGTTGCCGTATGAGAATGATAGATACCGATACATTGTTCGCCACGCTCGTCAAGATCGCGCAGAACCCGCAGCTGCTCCGTCGAATCGAAGGAAAAGTACACTTCCGATGCCGCCACATTGCGCATCGGAATGCACCTGGCAACGTGGCTGCGGCCAGCCGGCGCCACCAGCATGCCGCAACATTCGACAGGATGCGCCTGCTGCGCCTGCTTCATGATTTGGGCGTAAACCGCCTTGTTCATAATAAGGGCCATGGTGTTTTCAATACCTGTCTTCGATTCAATACGTTGGCAGCGATGGGTCAATATCCCGCACCCATGCCAGTACGCCGCCTTCCAGATTCCGGACATTGCGGCGATCGATCTTCAACAGCTCTTCCAGCACCGCCTGGGAACGGGCGCCCGAGCGGCAGGAAATGACCAGCGGCTGCTCTTGCCCGTAGCGCTCGACAATTTCCTGCGCCACGGTCGGCGACTTGCTCAGCGGCACAGCATCGGGAATACTGACAATATCCCGTTCATGCGGTTCGCGCACGTCAATCAGAATTGGCGCCTTGCCCGCATCGCGCAGTGCCTTCAATTCCTTGACCGTCATCTGGTCAGTGGTTCGGTCGGGTGTCGCGGTTTGGGTCAGGCCGCAAAAAAATTCATAATCGGCCAGCTCAGTAATGGGCTTGCGCTCGGGCAGGCGTCGGATCGGCAGTTCACGGTAAGTCATTGCAAGTGCATCGTAGGCCAGCAAACGCCCCAGCAGCGGATCGCCGATGCCCGTAATTAGTTTTACGGCTTCAGTGCTCATAATGGAAGCAATGGCGGCGCACAAAATCCCCAGCACACCGCCCTCTGCGCATGATGGGGCCAGCTCGGGCGGCGGTGGCTCGGGGTACAAATCGCGATAGTTCAGGCCCGCATCGCCTGGCGCGTTCTCCCAGAAAACCGAAGCCTGTCCTTCAAAGCGGAAAATGGACCCCCAAACATAAGGCCGGTCGGCCAGAATGCATGCATCATTGACCAGGTAGCGTGTGGCAAAATTATCGGTGCCATCGAGAATCAGGTCGTACCTGGAAAAAAGGGCTACGGCCATGTCGGGCTCCAGCCTATCGGTATAGGTTTCCACATGCACCAGGGGATTTAGCCGGGCAATGGCCTGTCGCGCGCTCTCTACCTTGAGCTCTCCCACCGTGTCGACAGAATGAATCACCTGGCGCTGCAGGTTGGACACATCAACTCGGTCAAAATCAATAATACCGATAGTGCCTACACCGGCGGCGGCAAGATACAGTAGCGTGGGCGCGCCCAATCCTCCAGCGCCAATCACCAGCACCCGGGCGTTTTTCAGCCGGCGCTGACCCGTCATGCCCACATCCGGAATCAGAAGATGACGACTATAGCGACCGATTTCCTCTCGACTCAACGGCTCGCCGGGCTCAACAATGGCCGGTATGTTCATATCGCGTTCCTTTTATTTAAATACGAATAATTATTATTCTCACCTTTTGCAGACGGCAAAACAAGGCCCTAATACCGCCCATTCATATGCATAAAGGAGAAAAATCTATTCATTTGTACGATCGGCGCTCAATGTTGAACTGTGGACATATCCGCACACACCGCAGCAAACGCGCAAACAAAGCGATCTGCTTCCTCCATGGTCAATATCAGCGGAGGCTGTATGCGCATGACCCTATTATTATTTGCCGTCACGAAGGTGAGCACACCGTGCTCTTGCGACAGGCGTGTCATGAAACGCAAGACAAACAGATCTTCCATACTGCCTTCCAGCTCTTTCATTGCCTGGCTCAGATGCATGTGCAGGCTATCGGACATCATCCGATACGTCATGAATGCCTGTGCCGGGATCCGGGCAGCCATCTCCCGCAGCAAGGCGCGAGCGCCACCAGTCATGTCATAAGAGAACTCAATGGCAATCATCATGCCCCGGCCGCGAACCTGTCGGATGAACCCGTATTGATCGGCGATATCCTGCAATTGTTGTTGCAGATAAGGACCAACGTGAGCAGCGTTCTGTGTCAGCTGTTCCTGTTCCAGCACATCCAGTGCCGCCATCGCACTGGCAGCGGCAAAATTGCCGCCCCCGAAAGTAGAGGTATGCAAGGCAAACGTATCCATCGTGCCATAGGCCTTGCGCCAGACATCGCCTGTGGCCAGCGTCGCCCCTATCGGTACGGCGCCCCCCGAAAGCGATTTGGATAACGCCATGATGTCCGGCGCCACCCCTTCCCAATCGCAGGCGAACAACTTGCCGGTACGGCCCAGACCGGTCTGTATTTCGTCCAGCACCCAGAGGCAATCGTATTGGTCGCAAGCGGCCCTGACCTGCGCAAGATAGCCGTCCGGCGGAATAATGACGCCGCCCTCGCCCTGTATCGGCTCCATGACAAAAGCGGCAACATCGCCTTGCGCCAGCCTGGCGCGCAGCGCCTGGGCATCACCGAAAGGCAGTTGCTCGCAATGGGTCAGTAGCGGTTCAAACGGCTTACGATGTTTGCTTCGCCCGGTAATCGATAGTGCGCCCAGGGTCTTGCCGTGGTAGCCATTGCCGCAATAAAGAATCACCTTGCGATCGCTGGCGGCCAGTGCCATTTTCATTGCCGCTTCCACGGCTTCGGTCCCGGAATTGCTGAAAAAAACATGCTGCATCTTGCCGGGCGCCATTTGTGTCAGGCGCCGGGCCAACTGGCTGGTGTGCAGGGGCGCGGACACATACTGAACAAACGTCGGATACTGCTGTTGCAGGTATTCGGTCAGAGCCGCACTCACTTTGGGATGATTGTGCCCGGTATTGAGGCAACCGTAGCCGGCCACAAAATCCAGATAGCGACGACCGTCCAGGTCTGTCAGCCAGCACCCCTCTCCCTTAACGAAAACGCGCTCCACATGATTGAATTGGTAAAACTCGCGCAGCACCGGATTGATGTGTTTGCCGAAATCGTCCAATACCTGTTGGCGCAGAGCATGCGCTGGCAAAGGGTGATCAGGCTGGCCGATTTCGGGATTGTGATGATATTGGCGCAAACCGTCAAAGCGCGCACCGGCCACCGGTTCCGAATCGCTTGCCATGGGGTTGGGAACAAAACCGTGTCGCTTTGCCACCTCGCCAATTTCTAGCACCCGCTCAACGGGCAATTCCCGTCCGATGGAAAATGGCTGCGCCCTGCCCTCCAGGGCCAGAATGATGGTTTCTGCCATGCAGCCGTTTAAATTTCGCATGGGGTCCAGGCCCAGCGCCATGGCTCCGAAACTGACGTCGGAGGTGGCCGAAACCAGGCCGCCATCAATGACCAGAATATCGTCCCGCTGCCCAGCCCCGGGCAAGACATCCTTGGGCAGGGCGGTATCCACGACCACTGACCCCGGCTGCAATCGGGCCGGATCAATAACCCCGCCACTTGATGTGGCGGTCACGAAAAATCGGGCAATGCCGTAGCATACGTCCATCCGGGAATGGTACTGGACCTGATCCGGACTCTGCAGCGGCAGGTCGCTGGGCAGGTTCGACGTTGGACCGCGATGCACCAGGTGTAATCGACACCCATGGGCCAGCAATAAGCGCGCCACCGCCTGGGCAATCGATCCCGGATAGCCGGCCACGACCACTTGTGCACTTTCTGCAGATACGCCCAGCCGCTCCATACAATCAACAACATTGCGGTACGCGGCAAAGGCGGTCAAGGAATTTCCGGTAGTCACCGGTACAAGCGCGCGCTCGAGCGTCTGTAGACCACGGTTGCCGACAATGGCCGTGAACCCGCCCAGGCCGACCAGTTCAGCGCCACCGTGGTGCAAGGCATTGACCCCGTCCAACACACGCTCTGCGATCCTGCGTGGCTGGGCCATCATTTGCTCTGCCGTCAGGGGCATGAACTGAATCGTTCCGTCGCATTGCTGTCCGCAAGCACTTGTGATACGAGTAAAGTCTGCAAAGGGAACCAGATTGTGCCGGGACCAGAACTGCGAATGGTAGCCGTGGCTTTGTTCTTTGAGCATCCGGCCTGCCAGATCAATAAGCTTGACCTGGTTCAATAAAGCCGGCGATGTGGGATGGGCAATGAATCCAAACTTCATGTCCATTGCTCCACCGGCTGACGGCTCCAGGTTTCCTCTGACACCAGACTAAGTCCGTCGCCGTCCGAATTGTGGCTCAACATAACGTCGAAAAAATTGATCTGTCCGCGCGCCATCAACGCCGTGCGCAGAGTTTCCGGGCAAAACGATTTGATGCTGTGGTAGCTCACGTAATGCTGCGCGGCCACCTCATGCAGCCCCGCTCTGGCGCCTGGCTGCGGAACATTGACCTGGCGGTTGCCGTTAAGGGCATAGCGCTTGTCCAGGTAGGTCTGAATCATCGAAAGAACTCCATTGTTCAAGTAAAACAGGCTGATGTTGCGTCCGGCGGCATGCGGCGACGATGCTGCGCACATGGCCAGGCGCTGTTCAATATCGGGCACCAGCGCCCGCGCGCCGTCGCCAATAAACGCAAGCACATTGCGCTGGTTCCGCACAGCAAGATAGGGCAGCGCCATCAGGCCATCGCCCATCAGCGCGCGTCCGTACCAGCCCGAGAATCCGGGATCGGTGCGAGGAATATTGCGCAGCGCCGACAGGCTGCAGCGCCCCACGTCATAAACGCCGGTGTAGCGGTAGCCTTCGTCACGAATCAGTTCCGTGACCAATTGGCCCAGGCGCTGAAAGAAGTAATTCGGTGTCATGGGCAGTGTTTCAATGCAGTCGCTAGGCATGATTTCTGCTGCGCACTGCAACCGTTGCAGATGCGACTGACGGTGCCGAAGAATCAGGGGGTCAGGCGCGATGCGCGGTTCCAGGTAGTCCAGGAAATCATCCAGGCACATTTGGAGCCCCAGATCGGCAAAGGGCGCAATATGGGCCGGATTGCGGTTTACCTGGGCGATCCTGAAGCTGCGCCGCAATTTACCCTCGGAATAAGGTGTCGCAGACTGGTCGGCCTTGCCCTTAAGGAAAAACAGCCACGGCGTCGTCTCGGTCGTCTCACGGGCCGATCGAGCATTCGCGCAGTGCGCGAGGCCCGAGACATCACCGTTGGACGCAATCGATTGCGTCTGCGCCTCAAATGGCACACAACGGCGATGTTCCAGAAATTCGTAGATGCGCCGGCTAAAGCCATACATAGAAAGCGGACCAAGGTAATTGGCAACCGGCATACCGTCCTGCCACGCTGGAACAGAACCCGGTGCAACAATGCTATCGGCCAGTGCCACGCCGGTTTTCCTGGCAATAGATAGTACGCGCTGACGCTGGGTCGGACTAAGTCTTCCGCATTGCCACAGGATGGGAGCCGGATCGTGGTTAAGAACTGCAACGGCGTGGTTCAATCGTTCCCGAAGCCTGACTTCAGTTATCGACGAGATCGCAGACGGGGCGGGCGTCCTCTGTTTTAACGGCACGACCACCGGCGTGCGCGATTCCAGCGCAGACTGGGAAGCAAAAACGAAAGTGGGCCCGGGGCGATTGTCCAGCGCGTCAAAGGCATTTGCCAGACCGCTTTGAAGATCGCCGGGCTCACGCAGGAAGTCAGACCACAACCCTCTGGCCGCAATGACGGCATGACCGTTGCTGTCCGCGTTCAGTGTGCCCTGGAACGCATACCATACCGTTTCGGGCGATTCGGCGCAGATAACGATACCCGGCGCGCCGGTCCGCCGCAGGTTGTCCAGTGTCCCCCGGGCTTCATCCAGCATCCCCGATGTGACGGCAATCACATAGGCCCGTCCGTACAATTGCCAGCCGGCCATTGCGCCCACGGCCAGCGCATGTTCATTACATCCGCTATATAAACCGATGTCCGTGCCTTCGGCCAGATCATGCATGGAATCAATAAATCCGGCAACCATGGAGCCGGTAAAAAAATGAAAATCCCAGCCCTGTCCCCAGCGCGCTCTCATCAAGTCAAAGACTGCTCTGGCCGCTGCCACAGGTTCCGTTTGTGGCTGCGTGGTGCGTACCAAAAGCCGGTTGAAATAGGCGTGCTCCAGATGATCCAGCAGTAGACGCAACAGATCTGCGCAGCGCTGATCCCGCTGCCTAAGCGGAGTGCGTATCAAGCGGTTCCCGCCCAGCAATAGCATCCATTTGGCCAGACACGACTCGGCGCAGAACAACACCGCAGAAGATGGAGAAAACCTGAGGCCGGACCGTACCGACAACAATTTCGCAAACGGATCTTCGTTAGCGGCCAACCCAAGCCCGCGCGAATCCAGATAAACGCATTCGGCCGCAATCGTATCGTCGTTCTGCGCGATCGATGCCGCCTCCAAAGATGCAAAGCAGTGCAAAACCAGTTGTTTTGGCCCCCCCTTGCCTTGCTGCTGTCGCAAGTAGCGTTGCGCCTGGCACTGAAGCGGCCGGCAGTCACCCTGCAGCTCTGACGCAGCAACATTCGGACTCTCGTTCAGCCAACTATTGATCTCATGCACTACCTGCCTGACATCTTCCTGCAACTGCCTGTCCTGACTGATCAGGCAGATTTGCACCGTGCCGACTGGCTTCTTTCCCATAACGTCTCTCTCCTGTGATCCTTGCCAATCTGAAAAATCCAGCTTCGCGTCGTCAATCCTGAGGAAAAATGGTATCATCCGGAATGAGAATCATTTTCATTAATTGCTATGAAATCGGGAGCAATTCGTATGAAAAAAGATAGATGGAGAATCGTGTGGAAAAATATACGTGCAGATTGACGGCCAATGAGCTGCATGCACCACAGCAACGACATGAAAGCCATGTCCGGCAGCAATTGCCCCAGGAATTGGGCAATTGCTATACAGAGTCCATCATGCTTGAATCGGGCATTCTGGTCGGACGTCTGCATTATCATCCGGACAGGCCGATCGTGGAGGAAACGCTGGGGCCGCATCAGGGCCGGGTTATTGTTGTCACGGTGGGCCTGCAGGGACAGTCTGTCTATCGCGGCGACAATACCCCTGAGGTATTGTTCAAAGCCGGCCATACAACCGTCACATCCTTTCAGGCATTACGAGGCGAACGCAGTTACGAAGGCAGCAAACCGGTATCCCAATTGAGGGTCGTTATCAGTGCAAGCACGCTGCGCAAATACGTGGGAGATGAGCGAGTCGACAAAATACTCGGTGACAGCACGTTCCAGCGACTGGCCTTTTACGGCAGCAGCAGCGCAACCCTGGCGCACGCAGCTGCCATCAATCGGTATATGAAGGCAGCTACCGGCGAGCAACCCAACCCGCACCAGCTGGAGCTCCATATTCACGCGCTTAGCTTACTGTCAGAACAGTTTAAGGCATTGGCGCCCATACAGACAGAAGGCTACAGCGCCTTTTCGTCTGAGGAAGTACAACGTCTGGAAAGGGCCCGGGACATGATTGCGCACCAATTACACTTGCCATTGACTAATCAATACCTGGCAGCGCAGGTCGGCATGAACGAGAACAAGCTCAAAGAAGGCTTCCGTTACCTATATAACAATACACCGTCGGGTGTCGTGCTGGAATTGCGCATGCGCAAGGCCTACACGCTGCTCGAATCGGGTCAGCAAGTGGCGCAGACGGCGTGGCAAGTAGGCTACAAATATCCGAACAATTTTTCAGTTGCCTTTATGCGCTACTACGGCAAAAGCCCGAAAACCGTCTTTCAGAAAAGGGCTTGATTCGCTGCGACGGGTTTCCCGGCTCCCTTCTGAAGCCCGTATCAGCTTGCGCCGGGCCCGGCCGGTCAATGACTTGGCGGGTTGGCGTCCTGGGCTTTGTCTAACACGTCAGTTGAGCCTGCGGGCTATCTGCCGGCACAATTCACTATCACATTCCCGAACGACGTACCGCCCTCTACTGTCTGGTGAGCCGATACAATCTGAGTCAAATCATAGACCGGACCAATATTGTGTTGCAGCTGGCCATCACGCAACAGAGCCTGGATGCCATCGATTGCCCGCGTTCGCTGCGCTTGCGTCAACTCATACACCAGAAAAAAGTGCAGCGACAATGATCGCGGCAGCCACGCACCATAATTGAGCGGTACTGTGCCGCGCTCGTTGGAACCATAGCAGACAAACCTGCCATGTGACGCGAGCGCCCCCTGCTCCACCAACGCGATGGTTGTCGACAAATCCATGTCAATAATGGCATTGACGCCCTTTTCGCCTGTCATTGCCAGCACGCGTTCAGCAACCGGTTCTTCTTTATACAGGATCGACTCGTCGATTCCCCTTTCCCGCAAAAATGCCGCCTTGGTCTGCGAGCCAACGGTAGTGAGCACGCGAGCGCCCCGGGCCCGGGCTATTTGCGCAGCATAGTAACCTACACCAGAGGCACCGCCAATAATCAATACCGTCTGCCCGGCTTCCAGCTGGGCAAGCTCCACAGCACGATAAGCGGTCAATGCCGGAATGCCTAGGCAGGCCCCGGCTTCAAACGACACATTGTCGGGCAATACGACCGCCTGCTGCGCAGGCAGAACTATATACTGGGCAGCAGTTCCATGCGGGCGGTTGTATTGTGCGTTCCATAGCCAGACCCGTTCGCCGACTCTACCGGCCTGCACGCCCTCGCCGGTCTGGTCGATCGTGCCCGCGCCATCACTGTGCGGAATAATCAAGTTCCAGCGCACCGCACGTGCACCAGACCTGGACTTGACATCTGATGGATTGACGCCCGAACAGGCAAGCCGCACCCGTACCTGGCCGGCACCTGCCTCTGGAACAGGCTGTTGGCCCACCTGCAGCACCTGCTCGGCAGGGCCGTTTGCCGTATACCACGCCGCCAGCATCATGTCAGCGCCGCTTTCACGAACCGATTGCTCAGCGTGCCCAGCCCGGTCAGACTCACATCCACACGGTCGCCGGGCTGCAGGTTCGGAGAGTGACCGTCGGTGCCCATCCACACCATATCGCCAGGATACAGCGTCAGATACCGGCTCATTGTGCTGATAAATTCTTCAATGCCAAAAAGCATGTCCGCTGTGTCAAAGCGGGTGCTTTCCACGCCGTTGACCGATACGACCGTTTGCATGGCTGCCAGATCGGCCTCGGTACTGATCCACGGCCCCATCGGCTTGAAAGTGTCCGAATTTTTTGCACGCCAGAAAGTGCGATCCGACGCCTGCCAATTGCGTTCGCTCACGTCATTGCCAATGGTATAGCCCAGAATGCATCTTTTTACTTCGTCCACGGCGATGTTGCGCACTTTGCTGCCAATCACAACCACCAGTTCGCCTTCGTAATGGACGCGCGTGGCGTCTGCCGGCATGATCACATCCTGACCGTGCGCAACCAGGGCGTTGTTTGCCCGGTAGCCCACATCCGGTTTTTTTGGAATCGTTAATCCTTCCGTGCTGATATGCTTGACGTAATTGAGCCCCACGCAGTAGAACGTGGGCGGGACAATAGGCACTTCAATGCTCACGTCCTGCAGTTTCAGTCTTGTAGCGGTGGTTTCATAATTGCTCAGCGGGTCTCCCCTGACCGCCGTGACGATGTCCTCATCGCTCAATATCCCGTAGCCGGGTTTGCCCTCAAGACTATATCTAAGCCATCTCATCGTTTTTTCCCCTTACGCGTTCGCCGCAAAAAGTGTGTCTTCGGCGGTCAATTCCGCAATCAGCCAGCTATTGTCGATTCGTTTCATTTGAACAAGAACGTTACGGATGGACTCAATCCCGCGCAAGGGACAAGGCCCCGCCCCGTGCTCGCCCGGTTCATGCCGGACAACCAGCATATAGGCCCGGATGGTGCAATTTTGCGTTTCGCATTCATCGAATACCAGATTCGTAATAATATGGGCGATTCTCATGGTCGCAGACCGCTGCTGCAATGCCTGCTGCACTTGCTGCGGCCCTTTCAATACTTTGCCCTGACGGCGCCATATTGCATCTGGCGCAAGCAGCGCCGCCAACGCATCGTACCGGCGCTCATCCAGATGGCGGAAAAAAAGCAACACCTGGTTCTCACACTGCTTCATCGCGACATTCATATCAGCAGATCTCCGTTGCCGTGGTTTAAAGGCGATTGCGCCAATACCGAAGCGTCGATATCAGCCAGGCTGGGCGTGCCGCAAAGCTGCATCGTTCGTCTCAATTCATCAGTCAGTATCGTTAAGGCGCGGTCTACTCCATCGTACCCCCCACCCAGTACGCCAAACAGAGTCGCACGACCAGACAGCACACCGGATGCGCCCAGGGCCAATGCCTTGAATACATCACTGCCCCGGCGGATACCGCCGTCGAGCAACACGGGCACACGACGATTTACGGCCTGCACAATGCCGGGCAAGGCATCCAGCGTGGCCAGGCCCGTATCCAGTTGCCGCCCGCCATGGTTGGAAACGACCAGCGCATCCACGCCGACATCAAGTATTGACGAGACATCCAGCGGATTGACCACCCCTTTGACGATCAGCTTGCCAGGCCAGCGATCGCGCAGGGCACGTAACGCTGCCAGATCAAACGCCGGATCATAGTTCATACCGGCGACGCCCTGCATCCTGGTTCGGTCCGCCTGCCGTGATGCCAATCCCTGCAGGCTTGGCATCACGGGCGGCTTTTGCAGCAACATATTAAGCGACCACCACGGTTTTCTGACAAATTGTCCAATGTTGCGGTACCCCAGCTTCATGGGAAAACTCAGCCCGTTGAGCAAGTCTCTTTCCCGCTTGCCGCCCACCGGCAGATCTACCGTGATGACCAGCGCCTCATAGCCAGCTGCAGCGGCGCGACCGATTAAGGCATTCAGACGCTCCTTGTCTTGAAGGATATAAGCCTGGAACCATAACCGGCCTGGCGCCTGGTCGGCAATTTGCTCGATCGACGCCGTGGCCGATGTTGAAAGCGTATACGGTATGTCGTGCTTGGCTGCGGCCTGTGCCAAGGCAATATCGCCGCCACGCCAGCCAAACCCCACGGCGCCTGTCGGCGCGATGGCCATGGGTAACCCCATGCGACGTCCGAATAACTGTGCTGCCAGATCCACCTGGGAGACGTTGCGCAACACCCGAGGCAACAATCGCACCCGGCTAAAGGCAGCACAATTGTCATTGAGGGTGATTTCGTCCTCGGCGCCGCCGTCATAAAAATCAAACACCCCGCGCGGCAGCCTGGCCCGGGCCATGTCCCGCAGACGCGCGATGCAATAACAGTCGTTCACGGTGGACCGGCTCATTGTCTCTATCCTCATTCGGGCTTTACATTGCCGTTCTTGATCACCGACTGCCAGCGTGCCTTGTCAGTAATCAGGAACTGACGAAATTCCTCGGGCGAATCGCCGACGATTTGCGCACCCAGTTGCTTGAGCTGTGCCTGCACCTCCGGCTTGTCGAGAGCCGCTACGGCAGCCTGATTCAGCTTGGCCACAATCGGCTTGGGCGTGCCTGCCGGCGCCAACATGCCAATAAAGGAAGCGGCTTCTTCAAAACCGGTCAGTCCCATGCTTTCCAGGGTCGGCACGCCAGGAAAGTCCGGATGCGCCTGCCTTGTCCCCACAGCGAGAATGCGCAGACGTTTGTCCGCAACATAATCGGCAATGCCAACGCTTGGGTAAAACATAAAGGAAATACGACCGGCAATCATCTCCTGCAACGCCGGGCCGTTCCCTTTGAAGGGTACATGAACCATGTCCAGGCCCGCCTGCGCCGCAAGCATTTCAGCCGTCAGATGGGCCGATCCGCCGAAGCCCGATGACCCGAAAGTCAGCTTGCCCGGGTTCGCTTTGGCATCCGCAATCAGGCTCTGCATATCCTTATACGGCGATTTATAATTCGTGACGACAACCATGGGAAGCGTCACAAAGTTGCTAACGGGCTCAAAAACCTCGGTCGGCTCATAGTTGTAACGATCCGGATACAGCAGCGGATTCACATTCAAGGTCAGCGAGGTCACCAGCACCTTGTAGCCGTCAGGGGCTGAATTGATAATATCATTGGCTGCGATATGTGCGCTGGCGCCGGGCTTGTTTTCCACGACCACAGGCTGGCCCAGCGTTTCACTCATGTGCTTGGCAACCACACGGGCAACGACATCGGTCGGGCCGCCCGCAGAGTATCCGAGCACCATGCGGATCGGCCGGTCAGGATAGTCTGCAGCCGCAGCTGCGCCCGTCACAAAACATGCCATCGCTGCAGCGGCGATGGCCAGATTTTTGATCAGCTTCATAGTTAGTCTCCAATTGGATTTGTGTTATTTGCGCAGTGACACCTGCGCGGATCGGCTCAGTGTCAGTACTGCTCTGGAAAATATTTATCGGCCATAACCTGACAGCGCTTGATCAAACGATGCTCATCCGGCCCATAGTCTGCGACCGCGTTATGGATCGTGCCCATGTTGTCCCACATCAGCACATCGCCCTGGGCCCATTGATGGCGGTAGCAGTATTTTTCCTGTACCTGGTGTTCGAATAGAAATTGCAAAACCTCGTCACTGCGTGCTTCGGATAACTCATTGATACGCATGGAATAACCCGGGTTGGCATACAACACCTTGCGACCGGTAATCGGGTGCGTAAGAAAAACAGGATGCGATACGGGAGGCTTGCGCTTACGCTGCTCCTCGGTCAGTGGTGGGCGTGTACTGCCCTTCTCCCGGCGCATCATGTCCCAGAATTTATTAAAGTCATGTGTAATGGTCATGCCGTCGAGCTCTTCTTTCAGTTCTTCAGTCAGACCGTCGTACGCCGCGTGCATATTGCAAAAGGCCGTGTTACCGAGCGATTTTCCGTCACGAAAGGGGATACGGATGCCATACAATACATTGCTAAACGCGATAGTTTTGCTATAGGACATATCGGTATGCCAGTCCTGTCCGGCATCGCTTAGCCCGATCGGCTTGCCATTTTCTTTCATGTTCGACAGAATCATCACTTCCGGATACTGCTCGTCATGGAACAGATTGGCCACATTGACCTCCAGCTTGCCGAAGTTCTCCGAAAAATCCCGCAATTGGCCGGCAGTCAGTTCCTGCTCGGGAAAACTGATAACACCATACCGCCCCAGCGCCTGTTCAATTGCCTTGTAATTATCGGCGCTTAGCGGCATTGATAAATCAATTCCGTAAATCGTCGCACCCAGGCTGGCGTCTTTTGGTTCGATTCTCATAAATTAGTCCTCTACAAAGTATCAGGCGGCTTGCCTTAGAATGGATAAGATCTCATCAGCGTGGCTGACGGGACGGGGGTTGACCGCAAGTCCGCGCTCTGTCATGGTTTGCTGCGCAATCGGCAAAAAGTCATTGTTGGTAAGGCCAATATCTGCCAGGGATGCACTCAACCCCAGTTGCTCAATCACAGCTGAAATCCAGTCGGAAACACTTGCATGGCTTGTGCCCGATACTCGATTCAGCATGACCAGTGCGGGAGCAAGGCTGGTACCGGCAACGCTGTCATTGAACCGAAGCGCGTGAGGCAGGATAATGGTGTTGATCTGCCCATGTCCTGCGTTATGCCGGGCGCCAATGACATGACAAATGGCATGATGAAGACAAGTTTTGGCCATCGATAGCACGATGCCGGATAGATGTCCGCCAAGCAGAAGACGCCAGCGTTGCTCCTTCTCATCGAGCGTATTGTCGGTGAGCGCCTGGGCAAACAATTCGATCGATTGCAGTGCAATGCCATCGGAAATCAGAGATCGGCTGCGCGAATACATGCCTTCAAAACAGTGTGCCAACCCATTCATGGCGGTATAGCGCAATAGCGTCAAAGGCATATCGCCGCTTAAATCCGGATCCAGCAGCACCGTACGGCTGGCCAGCTGGCGGTTCCAGAAAAGCAGCTTGTGCTCGTCTTGCCTTACGCCGAACGATGGTGTCAACTCAGCGCCGGATGCGGTGGTGGGCAGTGAAATAATCGGCAGCTTGGGTTTCGTGCGCAGCGGCACGTGGACACGGGCCGGCGGCGTAAAGCGCGTCACATGGTCGGCCAGCGGACCTCCTTCGGCATGCAACATGGCCAGCGCTTTGGCCGAATCTGACACACTGCCGCCGCCCAGCGCGACAATACTGTCCGGCTGAAATTGAGCCATCTCGCTAGCCAGTTGCTCGACCCAGGCAACGCTGCTGTGGTTCGGCACCGAACTGTGCATCTGCATTTGCAGACCATCCAGCGTTTGCCGCAAGGCAGCCCAGCTATCAGAGTGCGCCATGCGCTGTTGCATTAACACTAGCACACGCCTGCTGCCCAGCGCATCCAGTTCACTACGCAAATCCCGGGCGCAGCCGGGGCCGAACTTTACGTGCGTGCCGAACAGGTGATAATCAATCTGTGGGATACTCATGATGCGTAACGGTAGTCAAGAATTATGGCCATTCTATGCAGCACGATTGCCTGTGCATAGGAACAGATGGCAAAATGACTGTTTCCATATCACGAACAAAGGTTGTGATCGACCATGAACACTGTCGAATGTATTGGGGTCTTTGTGGAAGTAGCAAAAGGCCTGAGCTTTACCAAAGCGGCCGAAAGGCTGGGCACCAGCCGCTCGGTTATTTCCAAGAAAATCGCCTGGCTGGAGCAATCCTTCGAAACGCAATTGCTCCAGCGCAACACCAAACGCGTGAGTCTGACAGAAAGCGGTGAAATTCTATTGCGCAATGCCGATAGCGTGTCGCGGGCACTCACCGAACTCAAAGATCTGGTACGCAGCTCAGTGCAACTGCCGACCGGGAGAATTCGCGTGGGTTCGCCGCCTTCATTCGGTGCCGTTCACCTGGCGCCCGCCGTCCAGGCGTTCCTGGAAGCCTATACGGAAGTACAAATCACCATGCAGCTTGATGACGGCAGAAGCGACCTGATTGCAGAAAATATGGATCTGTCTGTCAGAATTGCTCCTCATTTGCGTGACACCAGCCAGATCGCTTACAAGATTGCCGTGGTGCCGCAAGTGCTGGTTGCCACTAGCGATTTTCTTGAACGGGCAAAAAACCCCAAACATCCGGCCGATTTAAAAAACCACAACTGCCTGGTTCATACATTGAAAAACCCCACCTCCACCTGGCAATTGACCGATGCCCAGGGCAAGCTGCATAAAGTGCAGGTCGGCGGATCTTTCAACTCGAATCTGGGCGAATCCTTACTGCATCTGGCGCTGCGCCACTACGGCATCTCCATGCATCCGCGCTATATGGTCGAAGAATTGATCTCCCAGGGCCGACTCCAGGTGGTGCTCCCCGACTATAAATGCGAAGGACTGGATATTTATGCGGTCATCCAAAGCAAGCGCTACCTGCCCTACAAGGTGCGACTATTTATCGACCATTTACGCAAACATTTCCAGGACGTTAACTGGTCGAGCACGTCGGGAAGAATGTGAGAGAACATCCGTGGGTCGTGGCGTCTGTTCTTCGCTCAGCTGACTTCAATGCTTGGAAGCGGCGAATCGACTTTATCCACGATCTTGATACTATCTGTTTACGTTACTAACGCCTTACGTTACTATACGATCAAGTCCTTTGCCTGTAAGAACACCAGAACCATGCTTGACCGCATCCGAGTTGCACGTTTCGTCAATATTGAAACGGTGCCCGTGCTTGAAAAGGCCGCTAACATTCCAGACCGGCGCACCCACCGAATAATCGGCAAGAACGACTAAAAGGGAGTCGGCAAGGACAATACAGCATCCGTATCAATGATCAATGGCGCATCTGCTTTGTCTGAACTGAGCATGACATCGAGCACGTTGAAATTGTGGACTAGCACCAGGAGGTGACTATGCGTACCGTACGATACCCAACGCCTGGCGAGATCTTGCTGGAAGAATTTTTGAGACCGATGAACATCAGCCAATATCGGCTGGCAAAAGAGATTGGCGTATCACAAAGGCGCATCGGTGAGATTATCGCGGGCAATCGAGCTGTGACTGTGGACACCGGCCTGCGTTTGTCACGCTATTTTGGCACGTCTGATGAGTTTTGGACTGGCCTGCAATTGAACTACGATCAGGCACGAACAAAAGACGCACTAGCCGAAGTACTGGCTAACATCAAACCCCTGGAGCACGCTCAAATATAGCAATTGCAATTTCTCGTCGTAGTTTTTCGTCTGCTATATTACTCAATGGATAGATATCATATGACGCGCCATTGCTACGTTATTTCATATGAACTACACAAAGCGAGCCGCTAGATGACGGGTCAATCAAATATTCGCTTATCATGACATAACAATATTATTTCGCCAAATGAAAAAAAACCTGACCAGCCAGGATATCGCCCTTCTAGCAGGCGTATCGCAAAGCACAGTATCACGTGTGATCAGAAATCACCCCAGTATCAAGACCAAAACACGCGAACATGTGCTGCAAGTAATCCGAGAACATGGCTATATGCCAAATGCTGCAGCACGTCAGATGAAGACCAATCGCAGTGGCACCATCGCAGTGGTCGTGGCCAACCTGACGAATCCGCTATACCCGTCTCTTTTGCATCTGCTCGTCAACCAGCTAGCGAGTCATGGCTTAAAAACCACGATATGGGAAACAAGCACTGAGCTGGACGATGCGACGGCGAGCGCAATTGCTGAAAGTGATGTTGACGGCGTTATCTTCGCGACAGCTGTTGCCTCTTCCCGGCTACAACACCAGATAATTGCCCATCGCAAGCCGGTTGTATTTCTGAACCGTAACCTGTCTGGTCGGCCCTATGATGCCGTGATCAGCGATAATTACAACGGCGGCCAGATAGCGGCGGAATATTTTGTCAAAGGCAAGCGCCGGCATATCGGCCTGCTTACCGGATTTTCCGAAGCCAGCACAATTTTGGATCGAGAAAAAGGGTTTATGGAGAAATTGAAGCATGCCACCAGGCCCATTCGACTTATTCACCCTCCTTCTCAATTCACTGTTTTTACCTACGAAAATGGCTATCAGGCGATGCAAGCCCTGTTGGGTTTAGCGCCCGATGTTGACGCCGTTTTTTGTACCAATGATATCATCGCAATCGGTGCGCTCGATGGCGCCCGGGCGTGTGGCAAGCGCGTTCCCGAAGATCTCTGGGTGATGGGATACGATGATATCCCAATGGCTGGCTGGGAAGCGATCGGTCTCACAACGATCCGGCAGCCACTGCCAAGCATGGCTGCTCTGGTTGTCGACCGTCTGCTGCTGCGGATCGAAAACCCTGAACTTAAGCCAGAGACAGTGAGGCTTTCCAACGAACTCGTCATTCGAGAGACCACCAGCAAAAACGGCCAATAGCCTGCCGCACCGCCCTCATCCTGCAATACCCCTATACGCATCTGCACTCAAGCTTCCAGCATTGAAGCGAAAGTAACGTACGACCCCCAAATTGCCAGTGCGGTGAGAAATACAAGCATGATGGTATGGAATTTATTGCCCGCCAAATCACCCATGAGATCTTTACGGTTGATCAACACTATCAAACCAATGGAAACGAGAGGCATCAGCACAACCTGTGCTGCATTCACAAAAATCGTCAACAGAATAAAACCCGGCATACCGGGAATTGCCCACATCAAAGGCAAAATGGCAACAAGAAAGTAAGTCAGGCGAAACAGGGGATCTTTGCTGGGTGCAGCCTTGTACTTTTCCTTGCGCTCAGGGGCAACACAATACACACATTCCATTGCCATTTTCGGAAACCCGTGCGCATAGCCAATGACCGAACTGAAACAGGCGCACAACACCCCCAAATAAATAATTAATTCGCCAAGGCGTCCAGCCACCTGACCGAGCAGATGCGCCAAGTCATTGAAATTGGATATTGTTATACCGCGCGGGTGCAATACTTCTGCCCCCATTACCCAGACGGCAAGATCCAGCACAATAATGACAAAAATTCCGAATAGCAAATCATACCGTTGCACTTTGCGATGCTCCGGTCGGATATATCCTTTTTCTTTCATGAATGTGGGATATAGCAAATTGGCCAGCGAACCACCTACCGCACCAATGAGGGATATAACAATCAGTAAAGCGCCATAAGAGCCCACTGTCTGAGGAACCTCAAACGCCAAAGTACCAGCGACAATCGCGCTAACATCTGGTTTTGCCACAATGGCACCGCCTATGAGGCTCGCGGCCAGAACCACCAGAATAATTTTTTCTACATTTTCCAGATAGCGGTATACCGCCTTACCAGTAATCAGCACCGCCGCGATCACAGCGACAATACTCCAGAGCATGACGGAACCCGATTGGCCGGTCAGATAATACAGGGCCTCTCCTGACCCTTTGATGGTATAAGACTCATAAAAGTGGCCAAGAACGACGCCGCCAATTGCCAGCAATATTGGATAATACTTCCATACCTTGGTATACCCTTCAAAGATGGTATGTCCCTGTATATTCATCAGTTGATAGTTGGCGATAATGCTGACAAGCAGATATCGCACAACCAATGCCAGCGCAAGCCCCCACATCAGAGTGTACCCATAATGGGCTCCTGCCACCGCATTGTCGACCAGGTCTCCCGCCCCTAACCAGGTAAGGACAAGGACAATACCAGGTCCAAAGGACTTCACATAACCCCAGAATGTTGAAGGTATGGGCGCGCCCACGGATGCCGGATCGGCATTGGAGGCCGTATTTTCAGCAAACGGCGGCACACCCGACTTCCCTGACGCTTTTATGTCAGTTGCATTTACAGTCATAGCTTTGTCTCTTCCTTGTTATAAGTCATTATTTCGCCTGTGATGCAGCCAACTAGTTTTCGAAGTATCTTATTGCTGCATCGCCACTGTGGTTCAGGCGGTTACCATTTCAAGGTCCAGCGTGGTCGTCCGGCGTAACTCTCTGGGGTATTTTTTGTCATCAAAGGGCAAACCCCGATGCATCGTCGCCCGGTTGTCCCATATTACAAAATCATTTTCTTTCCAGGCATGCCGATAGACAAACTCACGGGCGGTTGCATGTTCGGTTAGCTCGCGCAGCAAGGCGCGACCTTCGGGCACAGGCCAGTCAACAATATGCGAGGCATGTGAGGCCAAATACAACGATTTTCTTTCAGAACGGGGAATGACGCGAACCAGAGGATGAACGGCACCGGGCAACTTGGCCTTTTCTTCTTCTGCAAACTCGAAGCCCAGCACATGACGCGAATAAACGATGGAATGAAATACAGCCAGACCTTCGATTTTCTCTTTGGTTTCTTCATCCAAACAATCATAGGCAGCACGCATATCCGCAAATTCCGTATCCGCACTGACCGGAGGCACTACCTTGGCCGACAACATAGAATAACGCCCGGCTGGGTCATTAAAAGACGCGTCCGTATGCCAAAGCCGATTGCTTAATGAACTGACACGACGGCGGTCATCGGCTTTGAGCACCTCGCCTTTGTCATTTACATTTGAAATATCCGTAATGGCATTGGTTCCGAAACGGCTTTTCTCCAACACAGATAGCGACGTTTTAGTGTGCAGCTCGCCATCCAGACGCTGAGCAAATGTTAATTGTTCATCGTTCGTCATCGGCTGACCATGAAAAACGAGTACTGCGTACTTGTCCATTCCATCCCGGATCGCCTGCAACGCTTGATTGTCAGCACTCCGAAGATCGACGTGACTCACTTCACCAACAAAATGGGGGTGAACGGGTGCAATTGATAAACTCATGATGAATCCTCCTCTAAAGCAGCAATAGGCTCGTGAATTATTGTTAGTTCTTACAGACAGGCAGGTCAATTTCCGAAGGTGACGGCCGAACGCCGAAGCAACACGGCATGCGATAGCACTTTTGTCAAAAAATGACTACGTAATCATATTCTGCGACAAAAACCCTTAACCAGCAATCCGGAATTGATACTGTTTGTTACGTCCTTGTATTTAGACGCGTCTTAGCGTAGTTAAACTGCTATCGCTTCTGCGCAAAAAAGGCGAACTCAATCGGCCATCACCTGTGCGATTGCGGTGTAATGCGCGAGCCTCATGGCTGGGTCAGGCAATACATCTTGCAGCATGATCTCGTCGCAGCCAACGGCTTGCGCCATCATGAGCAACCGATCACGCAAATGCTCCAAGGGGCAGATCGTATACATCGGCCATTGGGCCGTTTCTGCAGGCCAGACGCCGCCGGCCAGCGCTACCGCTTCATCCACTGTAGGCAAGCGGTCGGGCATGGTTTCCAGTCGACGACGCTGATCAAAACACCAGCGCATGGGCATGGCCAGCCGTTCGGCCTCATCCTGGTCAACACCCGTACTCAGCCTGATCGCCAGAAAAATTTGTGGCGATCGTGGCAAGCCCAGGCGATCAGACGCCCGAAAGGCGCGGCGATAACTGGCTGCAGACTCAACTGCGAATTCCGGTTTATGAAAGGCCGAGAGCGCAAGCGGCAAACCCAGCGCCCCCGCGCGCGCCGCCGAGTTTGGACTAACGGCCATGATCCAGGGCAGAACAGGTGCGACATCGGGCATAACCTTAAGACTCGCAAAAGCGTGATCTGCCGGCAAATCGGCAAAAAGATGGCCCAGCAGTTCGTGGATCTTGTCACCCTGATCGTGCAACAGCGGACGACTGCGATCCGGTTGCAGCGCCAGGTCGGGCAAGGGTCCCGACACCGACTGGCCCATACCCAGATCGAAGCGCCCCGGATACAGCGCAGCAAGGGTCTGGGCGCTTTCTGCGATTTTATAAGGGCTGTAATTGTTCAGCAGCACACCCCCAATACCTATCCGGATACGAGAAGTTGCTGCCGCCAGGGCCGGCGCCAGCACCATCGGGTCAACGCAAGCCTCGTATGGGACAGCATGATGCTCGACGATCCAATGTCGTGCAAATCCCAGCGCATCAAGATGACGCGAGAGCGCGATCGTATCGGCAACCGCGGTTGCGCTGTCGCGCCCAGTGCCGATCTGGAGCTGGTCAAGCAGCGAAAGTTTCATATTTTTACCCGCAAGCGGGGCGGATAGCGGCTGCCACCCGCCTCATTTTTATTATTTGATGTCAAAAGCTGATGGCAGAATCAAATCCTTGCGAATATCAATCTTGCTGGATGCTTCCAGCATACCTGCAGAAATCATGAATGCCTGGTCGGCGTCAAGATTGGCAACATCTGCGTCAGTCATTTTGGGATCAAAATCATAAAGCGCATATTGCTTGCGCGCTTCGTCAAGGCTGATGTCCTGATCTTCGGCGGCGATGGCCAATGCGTCGTCCGGGTGTTCGCGCATAAAATCAAGCGCCTTCAGGTGAGCCTGGAAATAGGCCTTGAGCAATTGAGGATTGGCCTTGGCAAAAGCGCGACTGGTGCCGATGACCGTTGTGGGTGCGATCAGTCCTTCACCGTTGACAATGATATGACCACCCGCGGCCTCAACCTGCGTGGCATTGGCGCCCGCCAGCGTCACTGCATCAACACGACCAGCCAGCAAAGCTGCACGTGCGGTTGGCAGATCCATATTGATATATTCAATATCATCCAAAGTCAATTTTTCGGCCGCCAGTGCGGCCACCAGTAGTTGATTGAGCACCGTTCCCTTGGGCCCGGCCACCTTTTTACCCTTAAGTGACTTGATATCGGTCGGGCCATTGGCCGCTGCCATGACGAAGTATGCTTTGGGCGCGCGGGCATAAGCGCCCATGATCACAACATCCGCGCCATTGGCGTTGGCCAGGATCGCAGAGGTTCCCCCCAGTACCGAGGCGATCTGCAGCTCGCCGGCGGCAAGCGCCTGGGTCTGCGCCGCACCAGAGGTAATCTCCGGATGGCTCAGTTTCACGCCATGGGCAGCAAAGGCCTCGTCCAGATAGCCCTTTTCGCGCATGACAATTGAGGGAACGTTAAAAGGCGCCGTCACGTAGGAGACTGCGGCTTTTGTCGTTTCTGCAAAGCTGACGCCAGAGGCTAGCAAGCTCGCGGCCAGTGCCGTAGCCAGCACAAAAATGCGTTTATTCATAAGAATTCCTTAAGAGTTTGAATTGGGACAGGCGAACAGCCGGTCAAGCAGATGTTGGCGGGCCGTATTGATCGCGGGCTCAGCCCCGGTGCGCGGGTAGGCGGCATCCAGATCCAGGCGCAGGGTAAAGCGGCCCTGATCAATCACAAGAATGGTCTGGCCCAGACGAACGGCTTCCTCCAGATCATGCGTAACGAACACAATGGTTTGCCCCAGTTCGCGCCAGATCCTGATCAGGTCATCCTGCATCTGCTTGCGCGTAAATGCGTCGAGCGCACCAAAAGGCTCGTCCATCAGCAAAAGCGCAGGTTGCACCACCAACGCACGGGCAATGGCCACGCGCTGCGCCATCCCGCCCGACAACTGGTTCGGCCAGGCATCACGAACATCATGAAGACCGACCATTTTCAATGCCCGGTCGACCCGCAAGTCTATTTCGGGACGGGCCAGCTTTGATTGCAGGAGAAAACCGGCGTTTTGCGCCACCGTGAGCCAGGGCATCAGCCGCGGTTCCTGAAAGACCACACCCACCGATTCGCCGGTATGTTCGAATTGACCAGCATTGGGCGTTTCCAACCCGGCCATCAGACGCAACAGCGTTGACTTGCCGCAGCCGGAGCGGCCCAGCAGAACGTAAAATCCGCCCTTATCCAGTTTCAGATCAATGCCCTGCAACACTTCCCGCCGCGTGCCGTCGGGCAGGCAATAGCCATGACGAATATTACGCAGCTCAGGCATGGGGCAGCTCCATTTCCTGGCGCAGCCAGGGGAAACGCCACCGCACCAATGCCTTGAGCCCACTGTCGGCCAACAGGCCGATGATGCCAATCACCAGAACGCCCACCAGCACGATATCGGTTCGTGCCAGGTCCTGGGCATCAAGAATCATATAGCCCAGACCAGCAGCTGAAGCAATTAGCTCTGCACCGACCAGTGCGCGCCACCCGTAGCCCAGGCCTACGCGCAAACCAACAAACATCGCCGGCAACGCGGCCGGGATGGCAATTCGGCGCATCAACTGCATGCGGCTGAAACCGGCGGCGCGGCCGACTTCAAGCAGCTTGGGATCCACCTGCGCAAAGCCGCCGCGGAAACTGAGGAAGATGGGGAAAAAGCACGCCAGAATAATAATGCCGATTTTTTGTGTTTCGCCAATACCCAGCCAGAGCATTAAAAGCGGCATCAGCGCCAGGGGCGGAATCTGACGCACGAACTCCATTGGCGGATCCAGCAGGCGAGCCAGCGCCTTCCAGTTGATCATCGCCAGGCTGATCACCAAAGCCAGCAATACGGCGATCGCATACCCCGCCCCCACCCGCCCCAGCGATACACCGATATGCTGAGCGAGCTTACCATTGGAAAGCAGCGTGATGAACGTGGACCAGACCCGTTGGGGGGAAGGTAGCAGAAACGCACTTACCAACCCGAGATTGGAGACGGCAAACCAGGCGATCAGAACGGATATGAATACAAGAGAAGAATGGAAAAGACGCATTAGGTATTGTTTCGGCCACGCATTTACCTGCGAGTGGGCCACATGGTGACGGCCGATTTCATTCGCACGACGACGATGCAACGGCCGCATGCTTGGGCGCAAAAAAGCGAGCAGGCACGGCACATTCAGTAGCCTTGAAGTTTATCACAACGGCAGCCGGCATTGCATTTGTGATGCATATGGCAACCGTGGCCCGCCTTAGCAACTTGCGCAAACCCCGGCAGATATAAAGGAACATACCAAGGGAGCATACAAGTAACAAAAAGCCCTCCACACCGTAAAGGACTGCACCATTCCATTTGTGATGGCTCGCTGCCCGACAAGTGAAATATAGCTTCCGGCGCTACTGCAGTTCATATTTCACTTGTATTGTTATCAGTACATGTATATGATTTAATACATTCTTTACATGCACATAATCAGAGGAGACTTTGCATGCACCAATCCTATTTACGTGCTGGCCTGCTCGCCGTTATTCTTGCCTGCACCACCGGCCTTCCCACCTACGCAGCAGACAAACCGCCACTTAAACTAGTCGTAGGAGCCACACCAGGCGGCACCACCGACCGTGTGGCCCGGGGAATTGCCCAGCAGATGAGCGGCATACTTGGACAAACCGTCATTGTCGAGAACCGACCAGGCGCCGGCGGAAATATCGCCGCCGATGCGGTTGCCCGTGCTCCCAAGGATGGCAATACACTTTTGATCAGCTTTACCAGTTTTACGGTCAATGCCACGCTTTACAAAAAGCTGCCATTCGACCCGGAAAAAGATTTCACACCCATCACCATGCTCGCCGAAGTGCCCAGCGTACTGGTTGCTCGTAAAAACTTCCCGGCGTCAGACATTTCATCGCTGATTGAAATGGCCAGGAAAGAGCCGGGCAAGTATTCATTTGCGATTGGCGGCATGGGTTCATCCCTGCACATGGCGACGGCCAGCTTTGAGATGGGAGCAGACATCAAGGGTCTGAACGTCCCGTACAAAGGCACATCCCCCGCCATGCAGGATATCGTGGGCGAACAAGTGGACTTGATGTTTGCCAGTGCGGTCAACGTCATGCCGCTAGCCGGTGGAGAGCGCATCAAGATTCTCGGCGTGACCAGCCCCGAACCCATGAAGCAGTTTCCCTCTGCGCCGCCAATCGGAGACACCGTCAAAGGCTTCTCTTCCAAGGCATGGTTCGGCATGTTTGGTCCTGCCGGCATGTCCAAAGAACGCCTGGCGCAGTTGAACGACGCTGCAGTAAAAGGGGCGCAACACGAGAATTTTGTGAAAATGATTGAACCCGAAGGCGGTGTCGTGGTCACCAGCACGCCAGAGGAATTTGCGCGGTTTGTGTCCGAAGACATTAAACGCTACGCCGACGTCGTAAAATTCACCGGAGTAACTGCCGACTGACTGCCCATATGATTGATAATCCCACGCCGCGCTACTACAAAATTTATCGTTTGCTCAAACAAGCGATCGAGAACGGTCAATATGACCATCAAGAGGCGATGCCGGGCGAAAACATACTGGCAGAAACATACCAGGTGTCGCGCCTGACCATTCGTCGGTCGCTGGACCTATTGCAAAGCGAAGGCCTGGTAGAGCGACGTCAGGGTTCAGGGACCTTTCCGATAGCCCGCAACGTCGCCACGCACCCCTTGTCTGCAGACATCAACAAGCTGGTAGATCATCTGAATAAAATGGGCACCGGCACCCAGGTGCGCCTGCTGAGTTTTGAATATGAGACAGCCGGCCAGATGGCTGCACACCAGCTGGAATTGCCGGCCAAAAGCAAAGTACAAAAGGCGATACGCGTTCGTTATCACGACGACAAGCCTTTTTCCTATCTGATCACCTACGTGCCCGAGGATATTGGTCGGCGCTATACCAAAGACGATATGACGCAGCAGCCCTTGCAGGCGTTGTTGAAAGGATTAGGCATCAAGCTTGGTTCGGCAGAACAATCATTTACCGCAACGGCAGCAGACGTGCATCATGCTGATGCGCTGGATGTGGGTATCTCATCACCCCTGCTGTGCATCAAACGCTTAACCCGCGATACATTGGGACGCCCGGTCGAATATCTGATTGCTGTCTACAACCCGGAACGCTTCGAGTATCGCATGGCGCTATCGAATAAGCGCTCCAAAGGAATCGACGGCTGGATTGTGAACGACACACATAGTTAGGTTTGAAGCGCCCAAGTGCGTGCACAGATCGCACTCGCAGCAACCCCGGGGCCAATGCACAATACCAAGCCGATCTATCCCGACAATGGCGAACCTCTTCTGTGCCGCTTCAATCCGAATATTGATACTTGTGAGAACGTAGCAGATAAACTACTATGCACGCATCGCATTGGCTTGTTCAAAGCTCGTAAAAAGCTGGATTAACTTGCATCAGATGTCGAAATAGCAATCACTGAATGACCAGGGCATGCGGTCTGTGCTGAATCAAAGAAAATATCGTAACCACCGTACAGATGACAACGCAAAACGAAAACGACCCCGACTTAGATAAATACGACTTTAGCGCGAATCTGGTTTTGCTTGCACAGATCGCGATGATCATTTCCGGCATCACGATCGGGATACTTATCTACACAATCAATCTGCCCGTCTACTATCTGTCTTTTATATTATTCTTTCAATTATTGGTTATCCCGTATTTCTTCAGCAACGCCAAACTTCTGAAACAGAAAAAGCAGCGCCGCCAGTCGATTATCACACAGGGCATCAGCAGTCATGCCGAAATTATCTCAACCAAAATGGTAGGCAGCGGCGGTGACATCGATAATTACTATACCTTCGAGCTGCGTCCGGAATCTTCAGAGATCAAAGTAACCGCGTTCGAAGCGATGACAAGTGAAACCTATGCCCTGGTGTGCGGACAAGGAAAAATACCCATACGATATCTTCCCGAGGAACAAGTTGCTGTGATCCTTGTGGATCAAATCCCGTCAGAAAGCATCAAGCAGCTGGCGTCTCCACTTTGAACTGCACACTGGGGGCTGCATCAAATACAATCACGTTGCGGCGATTGCTTTTTTCGATCCCGGTAAATCGAACAGAGGGTTTGTTCTTGAGTTTATAGGTTTTAGAGTAGTTGGCCAGATGACTCGTTTTACTCATAAACACTTGTGAGGCAATACCTCCTGCCACGCCTGGTTGATCACCAAAAGAAATCACCTTGGTTGTCCCTTTATTGTGCACGGGCGCACCGCAAAACAGGATTCGGAAGCATGGGTTTGGCGCAAGCAGATGCGTGCCGAAATTCGGATACGGAAGGGGCGCCATGCCGGCAGGAGGCGTTTTGCAGCAATCAGGGAACCCCAGAAATCCGCCCCCCAGTGAAGTCGTGTTATACATGGTTATTCTCCTAGAAAAAAGGGTTTTTATGCCGTACGCTATAAAGCTCGGCACGACGTAAAGGCATGTCGTTTGTGATAGTCACATTGCCGGAATGCTTTGGCGTACCCGTCGCACCATGCGTATGCATATACACCGAACTTGCACCTTTGAAATTCGTACCAGCTAAATTGGCATAGTCAAAATTGGAATAGGAAAGCTTGCATTGCTCGAAACTGACATTTTCGCAATCTGACTTCTCAAAAACCGCATATTCCAGCTCCGAATGACGGAAATTGGCATTGCTGGCATTGGCCTCTGACCAAATCGTCTTGTTCAATTTGGCATGGGTAGCCGATACGTGCTCCAGGCTGGCACCGGTGAAAATCGTCTCGTCACCTTCCAGGTTATCAAGTTTGGCGCGCAATAAATTGCATTGGGCAAACATGGAACCGCTGACACGAGCACCGGTAAAATTCGAATCCTCCAAACGTGCTTCGGTAAACTGGCATGCCACAAACGTCTTGCCCGAAAAGTCTTTTTCACGCAAGTCGCAGCCGATAAACACCACCTGGCTGAACAACTCTCCCGCAAATTCAGTCTGTCGCAAATCGCTTTCCAGGAACACGACATTGTCCAGATCGGCTTGGCCAAACCGGCAATGGTCAAGGTTGGTTTCGTGAAAAATACATTTGACAATCTCTTTGCAATCGATGCGAGCCCCTTGCAATGGGGACGTTCGCACGATAGAAAGCGTTAGCTGGCAATTTTCCCAAACCGACTCATTCATCACGCTATCGTTGAACGTCGTATCAACAATCTGGCAACTAACCAAGTGAACGCGCGACATCTCACAATTGGTAAAAATACAATCATTCAAATTAACAGACTCCATAATAGAACCCGTCAATTTGCATGCATCCAGTGTACAGTCCTGCAGATCACAATTGATAAATTGCGTCCTGGAAAAATCGACATGATCAAAAATCATTCCAGACATATCCAGGTCTTTGAATACCAAGCCGGAAAATACTTCGTTGGTGCATGGCTCTCCGCGCTCAAGGTACCCATTAAGCTTGACGTTATCCATTGTCGAACACCCTAAACACGCTAGCTTCAGTATCGCGAAATACAGGATACAGCTCCAACTGGTCTTTATAGGCTCCGCTCGTGCTGGTCGAGTGGTCTACATCCACTTTCGACACGTTCGTCCTGAACATGGCGGCGCCATCAAAACAGCACCCAATCAAATTGGCTTTTTCAAGTGAAGCCTGGATCAAATTCGCATTTCTGAAACTGCTACCTCTCAAATCCGATTTGTGAAAAATGGCCTCGCGAGCAATCGCATGGTCAAAACAACAGTCTCTCAGAATCGCCTGAGAGAAATCAGATTCTGATATATCGCTGTAGTTGAACTGCGCTCCCGTTATTTCGGTACCAATAAAATTACATTCTTTCAATCTGCTTCCTATAAACTGGGCACCTGTCATATTCACATCGTCTTCAATAAGCAGATTATTCAGATCGCTCCTGGTGAACATACAATCGTTAAGTTCGGACGTCGTAAAAGACACATCCACCAACCGAGTTTCATCAAACCGCGAGCCGTCGAAATTTGATTCTACAACCGCCCATTTATTGAATGTGCAGCGCTGGAACTCCGTCTTGCGCATTTTCATTTCGGACCAGATGCACGAGTCGAAACGGCAATCCACCAACATTGCATTATCAAATTCAATTTCGTCACTGATGTGATTCGCAAAACTGCATCCGACAATTTTTGAGGCCCTTACCTTCATTTTAAGAAACTGCGTTTCCCGAAACTTGCAGTGCTCAACAGTCGCTTGGCTGAACAAGGATTCACTCAAATTTGCCTTTGTGAAATCCAGCGACTTGAGCACGCAATGACTAAACCTGGTCCTGGCAAGCACCGCTTCAGAAAAGTTGACATCGGTCAACCGCGCTCCCTCAAAATTGACGCTTTCCAAAAACGCGCCCGAAAAATCGGCACCGTCCAGAACAAGGCCGCTCAGGTCCGCGCCAGTTAGATCCATTTCCGAAAGATTGCCGTCCAGCCGATACCGCCTCATCACTTCTTCACGCAATGGCGAGCTGGCCGCCGTATCCAGCGCAGGTGCTGCCGCTTGATATTGCACAGAATAAAGATAGGATTTTCGCACCGAGGACGTCAGCGCATCGAACGTCTCATCTGTCTGAGGTCGGGCCGACTCCTGCGTGCCGCTTGATGCCAGCGCCTTTGCATTCTGCATCATGCTCATGTCGGGAGGGCCGGAAATATCGATCGGCGGGCCGTCCGTGCCGGCATACGCCCCGTCCAGCATATCAGCCAGGTGCTCCATCTGTGGATCGGAAGACTCACGCATCAGCGCCATAGCCTGGATTTGTGCATCTTCTGCTAATTTGGTTTGCCGATCCGGGTTATTGAAAAAAACATCCGGCGCTTCTGGCGGCCCGACAAAGTCAGGTATCACGGCTTTATAGTCCAGCCCCTGGTTGTCGAACCATGACGTAGCCTGTTTCTCCTGATGACTAATGTATAGACGCAGACGCTCCCCCAGTTTATCTTTACCGACCGAGTAATCGGTCTCGTCATCCGCGCGCAACAAGGCTTGCGGCACCAGTTCTTCGTCTTTTTCAAGATGATGCATGACCTTTTCCGGATCCAGCCTTTGCATCATCACATTTTCGTAATGCTCGAAACTTCTCGGGCTGTCGCGATATTCAACGCCAGCCATGACAACTTCTACGTCATCCGCTTCTGTATCCAGAATCTCGACGGAACCATGAAACATGAGGATGTATGACTGAAGTTCAGGAATCAGCCAGACTGTTGAAGCGCGCATATTGTCCACTTCCCGCAGATATTGACGATGCTGCTGGTCGCGCGCCAGCAGCAGGAACCTTGCCCGAAGAGGCAGAATGCTGCTCTGCCAGCATTCGACTTGCGGGTGCATATTCCACACACGGAACGTTTCTCCCAGCGGCAGTTCTTCCTGATGGCGCCACTGCTGGTTATCTGCCGCACTATTGAAGATAGTCGGATCCATATCCGGCAAAAATCCGGGAAAATCGTACTTCTGCCACTCCTCGCTGTAACTTCCTTGCAGGGTCATTTTCATGGGATGGCTCGGCCCTATAGGCCCAAATGACGCCGGTGCAGGCCGATCACTTTTCTTATTGACCCCGTGCAACGGATCTTCCACGTTGGGGGCTGGCACCGTACTGGTTCCATTGACTTGAATGGGATCGATGCCTTTTCCCTGCGGGTTCTGTTCAAAGGCGGGGCCTCCGAAGGCATGCGCCCAATCTAACGGCATCTGCTCAAACGACTCGGCCTGTGTCAGTGAGTTGCCAACCCAGTAACGGTCTCCATAAACACGTAGCTCTTTGTGCAGATCTCCCACTTCCACCCTGACCATGCACTGTTTTTTGTCGGTCTGATGCGCCGTATAAGCAAACCCACTCACAAGATATTCGGGGTGCGCCTTTGGCATAACCTGATCAAGTACCCCACCACTATCGAGTGTTGGTAGCACTTCGGCCCAGATTTTCTGATCCGACTGCAAGTATGGCCCTTTACCGTCTGCGGAAATCAGCACATATACGCCGCAGGACAATCGGGTCTGACCCCTCCATTGGTATGGCCTGGTCAGCACCCCGGCGCGCATTGGTTTTATTGTTTTCATGAATTTACGTTTGCGTCTTCTTGCTTTTGATATATTCCGCGTACACCGCGCTCATTGATTTTTTCTGCTTTGCTCGTGAACGCGCTCTGGTGTTATTTTCAGTGTTAATCGTTTCCACCTTTACCTGCCACAAGCCGACATTATGTCGATTAGGTGAAGGCAACAGAAATCTGCGCCCCAGGTTAATTGTGATGACCGATGTGTTTGCATACAACCCCGACATATTGATGCTGTAGCCATGCATACCGAGGCTAAACGGAGCGGCGGACATTTTCGATAGATACATATAGAAGTCCAGCCCGGAAATTTTTTCAATAGTCTCGTACGTCTCCGTGACTTTAGGCGATTTGCAGGTAATGCTTGTATCTGTCAGCCATTGAATGTCGTTACTGTGAGTGTGGACCGAGGCTTGGCCAACCGTTCTGGACAACGGCTGCTTATAGTCAAACGTCGCATCTTTATCATATTGATCAGTTGCATTTTTAATGAAAAGCGCCATTTTCTTTCACCACTTCAACGTTAACGCGAAAAAATTAATGTCGTTCTTTCTTTCATCTTCCACAAACGCCTTCGTTTTTTCCTTATGAATGGCGTTGAAAGTGGTGATCCCACCCTTGAACCATGCAAAACCCGTGTTCGCATGCACGACCTTCAAGGGAGAGGGGTTCAGGAATAAGACTCCGGCCAGCCCATAGAGCGCGGCTATCTCGGTCTTATAAGAGAACGAATGGGTATACGTAGCCACGTTATATTGCAAGTTCAATGCCGACATTCCAACATTGAGGGCGGCCATAGACATGGATCGATCATAAGTCGTTGTGACATCGCCACAATCGAAATTGAATGTTTGGCTATTGCGGCTATAAACCTGGCCGCTGGCATCGATCAAGAGACCATTGTCATAATTCAACGTCGTGAAAGCTTTTGACGTCAGATTCTCTTTTTGCACAAACGTAGCCTGCACGTCTTGCTGATATCTGTTCGTAAAACTGCTCTTGTAGAATGCCATCTGTATTGCCTTACCCGATCAGGTCGTGTTGGATCTTGCAGCGTTAATATTGTGTTTATTGACGGTGATAAACTTGATTGCGCTGAGCACATTCCGTTTTAGCGTCCTTTCTTCTTTTATCGTATTGGAAAACTTTTTGCCTGACAGGGTCACCAGAACCTGCACCAAATGATAATTTCCCCATAAAGCAATACCGCAACTGGTCACCGTCATGCCCGACGCAGCAGAAAGCACGGCGGCCAAATGAAATAGGCCGTAGGCATTAAGATTGACACCGTAACTTGAAATCGTTGCCACGCCCGCCGTAGACCAATGGTTCCAATCGATATCGGAGTGCATTAAACTGATGTCGCGCAAGGTAGCAGCGCGTATTTCCAACTGTCCGGCGCCCACAGTCAGCTTCATGCCGCCTTTGTAATCCTGTTTGGATTGGCCATCAACAATTTTTGTCTCTTTTCCAGTGATCTCATACGTCGCCGGCCCTTTGTGAACATCGTGGTAACGCTGTTTATATAAAGCCATGGGTTTGATCTCCTCAGAACTTAGCAACGCCTCCCGTAGCGGTTTGTATGCATTCAGGAACTAGTGGCCGAACTCAACCCGCGCATTTGGCGCAAGTGCCCGTGCGACTTTAGGCAATCCGAAAAAATATTACAATCGGCGTATACGCTATAAAAGTAACCAAACGTTTGAAATAACCGGATTCCTCATATATTTGTATCATTTGTTAAATATAAATTACATATTTGTTTGACAATTCTACCATTTCACAAATAGTCACACCTGGCTCCAAAGAGACGACTTGCCGTGCCGTTAGTAAACATGAACTGATCACAAGCTTCGTAAGTGAATGATTATTGTCCTGGCATTGTCGTGCGAGCAGTGTTTGCACCTCATTCGTAGCGCGCAGCCTGCTTGAGCAATGACGGTGTACCAATCAAATCGTTAAGCTGATCAAAGTTGAGCATCGCACCCGCCGACCCACTGGTCGAGCCATTGCGGTACAACTGGCCATAAAAGCGTTCAAGTGCATGGGCGATCGCGCGCGCCGCAGCGCCGGGAAAAATCACGATACTGAATCCGATTTTGCTCAAATCGCTCGCCGCATGAATGGGTGTCATGCCGCCCTCCACCATATTGGCCAGCAATGGCGCGCGCCCGTTGAACCGCGCGCAAGTCTGGCTCATCTGTTCCTCGGAGCGCACCGCTTCAATGAAAAGGACATCCGCACCACATTCCAGATAGGCTTCGGCTCGTTCCAGCGCCGCGTCCAGCCCTTCCACTGCGACGGCATCGGTTCTGGCCAGAATTAACGTATCTTCGCTGTGGCGCGCGTCCAGCGCCGCTTTGAGCTTGCCGCACATTTCGGAAACCGGGATGACCGATTTTCCTGCCAGATGGCCGCAGCGCTTCGGGAATGTCTGGTCTTCAAGCTGAATCATGGACGCGCCGGCCTTCTCGAAACCCCTTACGGTTCGCATGACGTTCATCGCATTGCCAAAACCGGTATCACCGTCCACAATAATCGGCAAACTGATGCGATCTGCAATCCGCGAGAGCGTCTGCTCTACTTCGGTATAAGTGGTCAGTCCGACGTCGGAACGACCCAACCGGGTGTAGGCAACCGAGGCGCCGGAAAGATACACCGCCTGAAAACCGGACTGTTCTGCGATCAGCGCAGATAACGAATCATAAACGCCGGGCACAAGAAGACAGGAAGACGATTTCAGAAGGGTTTTGAGTGATTTCATTTGCATTAAAGTATTCGTATTCAGCTCTGTCCCACGTACGTGGGACAGAAAAAAGTTATCGACTGACGGCTATCGGCCGTTGCATGTCTGATCTGGTAATAGAACGGCGCGCATTCTTTGCGTGCTGGGGGCAACGCCAACACAAACATCATTTCGCTCAAGACGGGCGCCCCCATCGACACGACATTCGCACTATGTACGAGCCAATTTTCGTGAAAGCTGAGCCAGCAGACCGCCGGCTGCCGCCATCTCAACAAGGAATGGAGGAATCGGCTGGCAGGCATATATCTGTGTCACTGTCGTCTCTGCCGTCTCTGCCCCCTGACTTTCATAGACTCGCAATAGTGACCGACCCGTATCAATTTCAACATGGCTACCCTCGGCGATGGATTCGGCCTGCGAACAGACAACCGCCAGCAGCCCGAGATTGAACGCATTGCGAAAGTACAGCCCGCTGAATGACGGCGCGATAACCGCCTTTATACCCAACTGTACCAACACGCCCACAGCCTGTTCCCGTGAAGAGCCAATCCCAAAACCCGGTCCAGCCACAAGTACATCGCCAGGACCTAAGGATGCGGCAAGACCGGGATACCGTGCCTCCAGACAGTGTGCCGCCATCTCAGGCAGTTCCAGTTTCATATAGGCGCCAGGCGCAAGCGCATCAGTATCGATATTTTCGCCGACTCGCCAAACGCGATGCCTGCTCATTGCCTGCCCTCCGCTAGCATAATGCGCGGATCTGCTATGCGCCCAGCCAGAGCCGATGCCGCGACGGTGTACGGTGAAGCAAGATATACCTGGGTCTCGGCAGAACCCATTCGACCTTTGAAATTTCGTGCTGTACTGGAAATGACGTTAGTCGCGCCTTTTAGCGCATTGCCATAACCTGAACAGGCGCCACAGGATGTAGCAAACACTTGCGCCCCGGCATCAATCAGAATATCCATGATCCCCTCGTCCTGTGCATCCTGCTGATCGCGCAGGGTTGCCGGCGCGACCATCAGGCGAACACCGGAATCAACGCGCTGCCCCTTGAGCACACACGCCGCCGCACGCAGATCATCCAGTTTGGCGCCGGTGCACGCGCCTATGTATGCCACTTGTACCGGCGTGCCATGCATTTCATCTACTGAATGTACATTGTCCGGGCTGTGCGGCGCGGCCACCATCGGCGACAGCGAATCGGCATCAAATGATCGGATCTCACGCTGCGCATTGTCATCCGTGCGCCAGTAATCCAGATCGATGGGTTCATCAACGCCTACCGAGGCGAGATAATCCACAGTGGTCTGGTCCGGCGCAATCAGGCCCACCTGGGCGCCCAGTTCTGCACTCATATTGGACAGGGTCATACGCTCCTGCATGGAAAGCGCCGACACCGCCGCGCCAGTGAACTCCACGGCGCCGTAATTGGCGCCATTAGTGCCAAACTGCCCGATCATATGCAACATCATATCCTTGGCAGTCACACCAACAGACAATCGTCCCGACCAGTCCATGGCGACGGTGGATGGTGTCCGAACCCAGATTTCGCCGGTGACGACCACACCCAGCATCTCTGTGCTGCCGATCCCGAACATATACGCGCCAAACGCGCCCCCCGTAGGCGAATGGGAATCGCCACCCACGCAAAACATGCCGGGCCGAAGATGCCCTTTTTGCGGCAGCACAACGTGGCAGATACCGATAGAATCGTACACATTGGGAAGCTGCTGATCAAATGCCCAGTCACGCGCAATCTTCAGGATTCGGCGTGAATCGTCATCCTCCTCGGGAACGTAATGATCCATGACCAGTACCACCTTGGATTTATCCCAGATTTTCGCGCCCAGTTTTTCCAGCATGGGCTTGAGCCGGCGCGGGCCGCTGGAATCATGGAACATGGCCAAGTCCACTGCGCACGTCACTATCTCGTCCACCGCCACTTCGGGGCGGTGGCTGGCCCGTGCGATCAGTTTCTGTGCAAGCGTCTGCGCCGTCATGAAAAACCTTTCTGAGAAATATACGAAGTCTGTCTTAATTATAAAGATGTACTTATAACAATACAAGTTATATAAAAAAGCTTCCTTCATAGATGGCATGCGCCTTCTTGATATCAAAGGACGCCTATGCAAAGGAGAATAAACACGCAAGACCTCATAATCGCCTTACCCAAAACCGCTACGCTTAATAATTAGCAAATGAAACAATTTACATCTGCATGACAGAAACACTAAAACTTTGTTACTTATATGGTGTATACGCCAGTTGTAATTTAAATCCAGATTGCGTACATTCATTCGGTAAGTAATGTTAGTGAAACAATACTCCAATAAATCATTAACCGACTGTAAATAAACACTTTTCCAAACCTTCCGGCGACGCACGCATCCTTTTTACCCAAGGAAATATTCGTGGATATTCCAAATTCGATACAATTTCGCTCCATTGTTGCGCACACTCCACTGGGAGGCAGCCTTGGCTTTCGTCAGATGAGTGGATCCGAAGGTCTGTCACAATTATTTGATTTCGACATCGAGCTGATTGCCGACAATTACAGTCTGGACCTCAAGAGTCTGCTGGGCAAGCCACTGACACTGGAAATTGAAACAGTCGCCGGATCTCGCTATTTGAATGGCCAGGTCACGCGGTTTGAGCTGATCGGCCGCGAAAACGCAACTTCCCGCTATTACATCTACAAGGCGACCGTACGACCCTGGCTTTGGTATCTGACCCAGACTTCCGACAACAAGATCTTCCAGCAAAAAACCGTGCCTGATGTCATCAAGGAAGTGCTGGGCGAATACGGATACCCGTTTGAAATGAAGCTCAGTGGTTCGTATCGTAACTGGGAGTATTGCGTCCAGTACCAGGAGACGGACTTTGCGTTTATCAGCCGCCTTATGGAACATGAAGGCATCTATTATTACTTCAAGCATGAAAACGGCCAGCATACCCTGGTCATGACAGATGACATTGCCTCGCACAAGGCCACGCCGGGATACGACTCGATTCCCTATTATGGCCCGGATCGCCTGGGCAAGCCGCAAGAAGAATACATATCCATGTGGGAAGTGGTCGCCCAGATCACCCCTGATGGATATGCGACGACTGATTACGATTTCACCAAACCTGGCGCGAGCCTGGATTCTGTTTCCAAGCGTGCTGGCGGGTCGCAAAACGGCAATCTGGAAATGTTCGAATGGCAGGGCGGCTTTCAGGAGCCCGATCATGGCGAGCAATATTCGCGGGTACGGTTGCAGGAGCTGCAAAGCATCCAGGAACAGGTACGGGGCATCGCTAACGCGCGTGGTATCGCCACCGGCAATACCTTCAACCTGAAAAACCACCCCAGATCTGCAGAGAATAAAGAATACCTGGTCGTGTCGGTCAATTACCGCATGAGCGTTGCGGGCTACGCCACCGGCACCAACTCCGAGGACTTCTACGAAGAATCCTTTATCGCCCTGCCCGCCTCTATCCAGTATCGTGCCCCACGTATCACGCCAATTCCCCGAACCCATGGACCGCAAACCGCGCGCGTCGTTGGCCCCGAGGGAGAGGAAATCTGGACCGATAAATATGGCCGCATCAAAGTGCAGTTTCATTGGGATCGCTACGGCAAGAAAAATGAAAACAGCTCCTGCTGGGTTCGCGTATCCAGCCCCTGGGCTGGAGGCGGCTTTGGCGGCTTGCAACTGCCTCGCATCAAGGACGAGGTTGTCGTCGACTTTATCGGCGGATGCCCGGATCGGCCTATTGTATTGGGACGGGTTTATAACGCCAATAATATGCCGCCGGTGGAATTGCCTGGGAAAGCGACCATTAGCGGGTTCAGGAGCCAGTCGGTGTTCGGGGATATGAGCACCACGAATATGATGCTTTTTGATGATACGTTGGGTGGGGAGTTGATCACGCTGAAAGCTCAGATGGATATGGTTATTAGAAGCGTAAGGGATATGGAGCTTGTCGTGGAAAAAGAACTACGAGCCTTCGTTGGTTGTAGTTCTCATACCACAATTGGCGACAATGAATATAAATCTACCGGGGGCGAGCGCCATGATTTTGTCAAAGGAAATACCAAATTAAAATACAAGGGCGGACTTGAGCAGAAGGTAGACGGTGCGACGAAGGAACAATACAAAACGCGAGATATAACCACTTCCGGAACGTTAAAAGAAAAGCAAGCTGCGTATGAACTGCAGCGGGTTGGAGCTACCACGGTATCGATGGACGGAGCAACAACTTTTTATATCAAGGGGGCAACAAACCTGATAATCGAAGAAGGGCCGGTAAATATGGTTGTAAACGGCGAGTGGACTGCAGATGACGCTTCAGCCCCGAAACTGGATGATCCGGACGAACCAGACGGCCCGGATGCACCGGATAAACCATCCATTTGTCATCCTCAATAGGAGCACTTGGCTATGGCTCGCTACAAAGGCAATTACACAGATCGCTTTAAAGATACGGCTACCTATACCATAGACGGGAAGGAAACCAAGACAGTAAAAGAAGAATCTAATAGCAACTTCCAGGCTGGTATGGATCTGACCGTCACTAATGGCAAACTGACGATCAAAGCGGACACGCTTGATGAAACGACTACCCAGTGGTTTGAATGTAAGCACAATTTGAAAAAATGGGAGATAGGTTGGGCACATACAAAGACGTATCTGGGTGGGAATATTAATATGTATGGTGTTTTTTTTCTATCCACAGTCGATACGAATTCAATCGCGGGGGTGATTGTTAGCAATGGAAAATCCAACTGGCGCAATGTAAATCTAGTTCAGCTTCTTTTTACTATAACTGCAAAGGATGGGATTCATGAAAATAAAACGCAAGCAAAGATGAAAAATACCAAAGTTGGGCTTTTTATTGGCAAGATCGGAAAAGCGGTCTGGCGGAATAAGATAACACGGCTTATATAAATAATATATGCCCTGCGAATTATAGAGAAAAGAATCATGACTGTGTATGTAAAGAAATTCGAAAATGTATATGAGAAAGATCTGACATCTGATATTGATGGCATAGAGACGGTCTATGTAAAAGACAAAACGGCGTTTAACTACACCAATGGACTCACTATTGATGCCACAGGAAAAACGTTCTATCGAAAAGCTAATGCAGTCGATATTGAAGTACCAAAACATACACTGGATTATCAAACATCTGAAACTCATGGATACGCTCAAATTGGATTTGCAGCGGTCAACGTTCAGGCAAATATAGCAAATACGGCAATAGCTGGCTGGAAAACGGAAACCTCTACTTCTTATAATCTGGCCGGAGGGTTATTTGTTAACCCTTCACCCATTAAAATTTCGCGGAAGGGAGCCCACAGAAGAGAGCATCGTCGTGTTCACGAGATCCATATGCTATGGCGCACAAACAAGGTTAAGGAGAGTGTAATAATAGACAAGACGTGTACTCTGCTCTATCAATTACATATGTGGGGCCTATAAAAATGGCTAGATTTAAAGGGAACGCCCACGACGTCTATGAAAAAAACGCTGACTTTATTCATGAAAACAGCACGCTGACAAAAACCGTGGACGAATCTTCGGAACATTTTCACAAGAATAATATTAGCTGGTCTTCCGATGCGGATATTACGCTTAGTAGCCCAGAAGTAGAAGAGACGTACTGTAACTACCCCGTAAAATAATACAGATTACTCGTAGAATTTCTTTTAAGCTAAACGAAAGGAGTTTGACGATGAGCAAACGAAAGACTGAAAGCCAAATTGTGGCGATTTTGAAAGAAGCTGAAGTTGGTATGCCGATCAAAGACCTCTGCCGTAAGTATGGCATCGGCAATTCAACGTTTTATAAGTGGCGCGAAAAATACGGCGGTATGGAAGCATCCGATGTGCGCCGTTTAAAAGAGCTTGAAGAAGAAAACCGTCGGCTCAAACAAATGTATGCGGATTTGAGCCTAAAATCGCAGATGCAAGAAGATATTATAAAAAAGCTTTAGCACCTGTGGCAGAACGAAAAGTTTGGGCACGTGAGCTACAGGTGCAGTATAACGCGAGCGTTGTAACCTGCTGTAATGCGGTTGGCATCAGCCGTACCGCTTATTATTACGAACCTAAGTTAACCGATGACACTGCAATCATTGATGCACTCAATGCGTTGATTGAAAAACATCATCGCTGGGGTTTTCCTAAGTGCTTCAAACGTCTTCGCAAGCTAGGCCACCGCTGGAACCACAAACGAGTGTATCGTGTTTATACTGAGTTAAAACTGAACCTACGGCGCAAAGGAAAGCGACGCTTGCCTAACCGCAACCCTGAGCCTTTGGTTGCGCCTAGTGCGCTGGGTAAGTGCTGGTCAATGGACTTTATGAGCGACAGCTTGCACAACAAAGTCCGGTTTCGGACATTCAATGTTATTGATGATTTTAACCGTGAAATACTCGGCATTGATATCGCGACCAGTATGCCATCGTTGCGTGTAATACGTTATCTGGACCAACTGGCTGAATGGCACGGTTACCCCTGAGAAAATTCGCGTTGATAACGGGCAGTGAATTTACCTCAGAAGTCTTCACCAGCTGGGCAAAAGTGCATGGCATTATGATTGATTACATCAAACCTGGTTGCCCTTACCAGAACGCATACATTGAGCGATTTAACCGAACGTATCGTGATGATGTACTGGATTTATATATTTTCAACAACCTGAATGAGGTAAAGCAAATAACCGAAAACTGGATTGAGTTATATAACACTGAACGACCACACGACTCACTGAATGACATGACGCCGTTAGAGTACCGAAATGCGGCATAAATTCTCTACGAGATGACTGTGTTATAAATGGGGTATTTACACCAAACAAGCACTGATTTTGCCACTTCTCGATATATTGGGGTTCAGTCCCTATGATCCAACGCGGGTCCAAGCCGAATATGCAGCCGACTTTCCCGGTGTAAAAGCCACCGAAAGAGTCGACTATACCTTATTCAGCGCGGGGATTCCGGTCATATTCATCGAAGCAAAAGGTTACGCGCAGAACCTGACAAATCATTGCCCACAGCTCTCGCGGTATTACAATGCGACGCCTGAGGTGACTGTTGCGGCCATTACAAATGGCAAAGAATGGCGATTTTTCACTGATTTGGTCAATAAAAACATTATGGACGCCGATCCGTTTCTGACAATCAACTTTGAAGAATGCAACCCTGACATTGCGAATCAATTGCGCCGCTTTCACTACGATGAACTCGAACCACAAGCATTGCGCGCACTTGCAGAAGAAAATATTTACCTGAGTTCATTTAAAGACGTAATTACCACCGCGCTGAAGGATTGTAATTTGGATTTTGTGCGATTCGTAGTTTCACAATCCAAAATCCAAAGAACTCTCACTGGACGTTTTCTTGAAAGTGTGCAGCCGATAGTTAAACAAGCGGTCGCCCAATCAGTAAGCACAATGGTAGCCACAAGCTTATCCACAACAGAGAATAAACAAGAAACGGTGCTGAGGGATGACAGCGCAGCAGCAGCGTTACTAGCAAGTGACGAATCCATTACTGACCCAAATAATGCGAACATTATTACGACAGCGGAAGAACAACATTTGTATAAAATTTGTTGCGACATTCTGGTCGGCGAGGACCTGCAAGCACGAGACACGGAAACTTACTATTCCATTGTGCATAAAGGAAAGTCCAATAGATGGTTATTTCGGTTCTGGGGTGATCGGCGTCGCCCGACTGTGCAGTTTATCGAGCCTATTACAGAAGCGTTAAAAGCCGAAGTACTACGGGCTGGGCTTCAGTTGGGAAGCGGAAATCAAATCGTGCTGGACAAACCAGAAAATTTATATAGGTTAGCTGGATTGCTAAGGCAAGCACTCGAATTTTGTAAAAACGATGATAATTTCAAACGAGCTCCCAAGTCAGTAGAGTAAATTTTCTATTTGGAGATTCGCTCGCAGTACTTTGTTCTCGTATTCCCATATGGTCACCGCGCCCTGCCGGTATCGAGCGTACCGTATAGGGGATATTCGGCTTTATCTACTTACATTTCCTATGTTATTTGCGTATAGTTTTATGTGAGGGGCTTTTATCGAGACAACGGACAGGCGTTTGCGGGAACGCAAAGAGCTGGCCGCCATCCTTGTACACGAACTGAATCGTAGATCGCGACTTGGCCACGCCGAGTACTATCACGCTGACGTAGCCAAATCGTATTACCTCGGTCCTGTCAAAAACTCTATTATTTATTCAAACAATCGTCCATGCACCGTTCGTTCTTGGTATCTGGTCGGTCATCGATATAGAAATTATCACGATTAGGCATCTTAACTGCTGCCAACGACTTGGCATTCATTGTTGCATCGGCAGGCACAATGTTATTTTTGCTTAACAGATAGGCCGTCACGCTATACACGTCTTCGTTGCTGAGTGACTGTGGGTTTTGGAACGGCATGGAACGTCGCACGTAATCGAATATTGTCGTTGCATATGGCCAGTAACTTCCGATAGTTTTGATCGGTTTATCGCTGGCCAGCGTACCAGCGCCGCCGACCAATCTGGGCCCCAAACCACCCTCCAGATTGACGCCATGGCAACTCATGCATTGAGCTTTATACACCTTTTCCCCGAGCGCAACCGATCCTTGCCCCTGCGGCAGCCCGGTTCCGTCCGGAAAGACATCAATATTCCAGCCCGCGACTTGCTCGTGGCCGGCCGGGGAGCCCAAACCCTTGAAATCATTGCCCTGCTGGGCGTAAATGACAGATGACATTGCCATAAGACAAGCACCGAATATTGTTTGTTTAAGTCCGTCCATTGGTTAGCTCTCCGGTAGTGGCGATTTTCCATGGCTGGATCGCATTGTTGTGATAAAAGGATACCGTGCCGCGCGCCTCAATCAACTGCTCCAGAGATGGCTGTACGTAGCCGGTTTCGTCAACGGCCCGACTCATGATGATCTGCTCATCGCCATTCCAGTCAAACAAAAAGCGGAACGCCGTAAGCGCTTTGCTGATAATTGGCTCCTGCAATGTCGCCGGCTTCCAGGTGTTACCACCGTCTGTTGAAATATCAACGGCTGTGATCTTGCCGTGTCCGCTCCAGGCGATGCCGCGGATTTCATGAGTCCCTTTACGCGTCAGCTTATGCGTACCAGATGGCTGGGTAATAATGGATTTGCAATCCATCACAAATGAAAACTTGCGTGCGCGCCCATCAGCCATCAGATCGGTATACTTTCCCGTCTCCTCTCTGGTGTATCCTGGCTGATCGGTCACGTGTAGCCGGCGCAGCCACTTGATACTCATATTGCCTTCATAACCGGGAACGAAAAGCCTGATCGGATACCCTTGCTCCGGCCTTAGACGCTCTCCATTTTGGCTATAGGCGAGCAATACATCGTCAAGGCATTTCTCAATTGGAATACTTCGGGTCATGGCTGCTCCATCCGCGCCCTCTGCCACGATCCATTTGGCTTCTTTTTTCAAGCCGGCATGCTCCAACAAAGTCTTTAAGGGGACACCCGTCCACTGGGCACAACTGACCAAACCGGCCACCTCGGCTGCTGTTTTTCCATACGGTGGCAGAAACGACGGGTTGCCCGAGCATTCCAGAAAATAAATAGGCGAAACTGAAGGGAACTGCCTGATCTCGTCCATCGTGAAAACCAGGGGGTGCTTCACAAGGCCGTGCAGCATTAATCGATGCTCTGCCGGGTCTATCTGCGGAACACCGGCATGGTGTCTTTCGTAAAACAGACCGTTGGGTGTGATGGCGCCATCCAGCTCTTGCAATGGCGACGTACTGTAGGCGGACATGGGCTCTTTGAGGCCCGGATACATATTTCTGATCGTTTTATTTTCATAGGACGATGGCTTGCCATAAGGGCTTGCTGTCGGGCTGCCAAGAGAACGCGTCCATTTTGGAATATTCGGTGGCAGATTGGCAGCAGCATCAGCAGTCGCATCCTTGGCCGCATCATTTGCAAGCGCTTCTGTCGTAACGCCAGCGGTGGCTGCTACCGTAACAATAGCACTGCTATGCAAAAGAAAATTCCGTCGGGTGGACCGTTTATCTGCGATCGCCTGCTCTCGTTGCTGCGCTCTCGGCTCAATGAGTCCCGGTGCAGATACTTCATTGTCGTTCATATTGTCTCTCCACATGCTAAGCGCCAAAGCCGACCGACCGATCGGTTTTTGTCATCATATAGACATCTACATTCCTTGGCAAGCCTCGCTTGCTGTTAAAATTGACGGATTGACATTACCTGACGCTTTAACATGAGCTACACCGAAGCCGTCGCTACGGATCCATCCGGGCAAACCCTGCAAGAACGTATCCTGAAAACGGCCGCGCAGCTTTTTGCCGCCAAGGGCTTTCATGCCGTCGGCATGCAAGCCCTGTGCGAAGCGCTAGAAATCAGTCGTGGGGCGTTCTATCATCACTTTCGCAGCAAGGACGATGTGCTGAACGACATCTGCACCCGCTATATGACAGAGTTGGTGCACAAGGGTCAGCAAACATTAAAAGATGAAGCGGATCCCACACGCTGTTTGCAACGCCTCGGTCAGGATCTGCTGCAAGTTATCGCGGCAAACCTGCCCGAGCTCACCGTATGCTTTCGCGAAATACAAAGCCTGGACAGCGAACGCCGTCAAAAAGTTGTCCATCTGCATCGCACGTACGAATCGTTATGGAAACAAACGGTTGAGCGGGGTGCGCAAGCAGGCGTGCTACTGCCATACTCGCGCGTACGGATCAAAGCATTGCTGGGGATGTACTATTACAGCTATATCTGGCTCAATCCTGATCGCCCCCAAGAGCTCCCGCAGGCCATTGCTTCCTTCAATGACATTGCGTTAAAGGGCTTGCAAACATAACGCACCAAACGATGCGATATCAACTCTGACGCATTCCAATCATAACGATTCCTGCACATTGTTTGTTCGACTCGGCCCATCTGCGCCCATATAGAAAGTGCGTTTTTACTATACTGGACGTATCGCATTCCATTCCTGGCCGGTTCGCTCACATGAGCCGGACATTACCAATGAAAGGAGCTTATGCATGACCAAGATTCTCGTACTTTACTACTCCATGTATGGTCATATCGAGACCATGGCAAACAGCGTTGCAGACGGGGCCCGCCGTGTCCAGGGGACCGAGGTCACCGTCAAACGCGTTCCCGAAACGATGAATGAAGAAGACTTTCGCAACGCCGGCGGCAAAGTGGACCAGGGTACAGAGGTTGCCTCTGTCCAGGAACTTGCTCAATACGATGCCATTATTTTCGGTACGCCAACCCGCTTTGGCAATATGGCTGGCCAGATGCGTACCTTTCTGGACCAGACCGGCAGCCTGTGGGCAAAAGGCGCCCTGGTCGGAAAAGTCGCAAGTGTCTTTACTTCGACCGGCACCGGTGGCGGCCAGGAAATGACGATTACTTCAACCTGGACAACACTGGCTCATCACGGCATGATCCTGGTGCCCATCGGCTACACAGACCAAGCACTGGCCGACATCACACAGGGTGCCGGCGGCACGCCTTATGGCGCGTCGACCATTGCAGGCGGGGATGGATCACGCCAGCCCGACACGCGGGAGCTCGGGATCGCTGCGCACCAGGGCGAATACGTCGCAAAAGTGGCTGTCAAACTGAAGGGATGACGACCAAGTACCGGCATGCGTCCAATGCACCTGCCGACCTTGCAAGAGCATGCGTCATTGGCTTGTCTGAACAGGGCAGGCACAGGATACTGCAACCAGAAGGAGACAAATAACGATGGATAAACCAAATCTGAGACGCCTGAGTGAATTTATTACAGCCATGACCACACTCATGGACAAGCAGATTGACCATCAAAACCCGCCAACAGGAGCCAAATCCTTATTGGCCGATCTGGTTGCACACGATGACTGGCTACCAGCGTTCTGTACTGTTCCCCACCCCACTTTTTATCAACAGTTCCTCCTTCACTGTGATCCATTGGAGCGATTCTCTCTGGTCAGCTTTGTATGGGGTCCGGGCCAGCAGACCCCGGTTCATGACCATATGGTGTGGGGGTTCATTGGCATGTTGCGCGGATCAGAAATTAGTCAGCGCTACCGCGCCAGACCGGATGGGTCATTGGCTGCTGCAGGTGATCCAGATCGACTGGAGCCGGGTATGCTCGACGCCCTGCTACCGGCCGAAGGCGATATCCATCAGGTATCCAACGCTTACGACGATAAGCCCTCCATAAGCATTCATCTTTATGGCGGCAATATCGGCGCGGTCAGTCGTCATGTTTTCGATCCGGCAACGGGACAGCCAAAAACGTTTATCTCCGGATACTCTTCTGCCGTCATACCGAATGCCTGGGATCGCTCGGCTAACGCCGGAGCCTGATACTACGGATTTGTATTTTTTGGCAGAGCGTTGAATGCGTCCTGACCGCACCGCCAGTGGAATCACCATACCGTCCGATTCAATGCAGTGATTTTTCCGGCCAGCCTAATACCGAAGAAAAAACTGCGCGGGCGGCTTATGGTCGAATCGCATGAGTAGCTAACGCAGATTATTTCTGGCTCAATAGACAGATGGCCGGCCAGCGAACGTTCGCTGGCCGGCCATTTTCCAGTATTACATACGCAATGAGCGCCAATTAGCCGCGCGCCTTGCGCACCGCCTGCGCCAACTCACTACAAAGGCCCAGTACGTCATCCCTGGCCTGGTCGCCGCTGCTGGCTTCAGCAATCTTTTGCACCAGCGCCGACCCCACCACCACGCCATCAGCGATTCGGGCGATGTTGGCAGCCTGCTCCGGTGTGCGTATCCCAAAACCTATGCTGACCGGCAGATCAGTATGCCTGCGAATCCGTGTGACGGCTTGCTCAACATGCTCCAGGGTCGCTGAGCCAGCGCCTGTGGTGCCGGCAACAGAAACGTAATAGATAAAGCCGCCGGCATTACCCAGGATCTGCTGCAGGCGGGCATCATCACTGGTGGGTGTGGTCAGGCGAACAAAGTCGATGCCTGCAGCCTGCGCCGGAAGACATAGATCATGATCGTGTTCGGCCGGCAGATCCACCACAATCAATCCGTCCACGCCGGCCTTACCTGCATCTGCAATGAACCGGTCCACGCCATAACGATGAATCGGATTGAAGTACCCCATTAGCACAATCGGCGTTTCATTATCGTTCTGCCGAAATTGCGCGATCATCTTCAGGGTTCTGGCCACATTCTGGCCGTTGCCCAGGGCTCGCAGACTGGCCAACTGGATGGCAGGACCGTCGGCCATGGGATCGGTAAACGGCATGCCCAGCTCAATAATATCGGCGCCCGCTTGTGGCAACCCATCAAGAATGGCTGCTGCCGTATCATAATCGGGATCACCGGCGGTCAGGAATGTGACCAGGGCCGCGCGATTTTCATTCTTCAATTGCGCAAAACGCTGTTGCAGGCGACTCATGCTTGTTGCTCCTTCTCTTGGCTATGTTGCATTACTGTTTGCATATCCTTGTCACCGCGACCGGACAGGTTGACGACCATCAGGTGGTCTTGGGGCAAAGAAGGCGCCTGCTTAAATGCCTCGGCCAGGGCATGGGCGCTTTCCAGCGCAGGAATAATCCCTTCCAGGCGACAACATTGATGCAAGGCGTCAAGCGCTTCGTGATCTGTGATTGCGGTATATTGCACCCGGCCAATGCTGTGTAGCCACGCATGCTCAGGACCAATGCCCGGATAATCCAGACCGGCAGATATCGAATGCGCATCAATGATCTGTCCATCATCATCCTGCAGCAGGAAGGTGCGATTGCCGTGCAACACGCCGGGCACGCCCCCGTTCAGACTCGCGGCATGCTTGCCGCTTTCCATACCATGGCCGGCCGCTTCCACGCCGATAATCTTCACCTTTTCGTCATCCAGGAAATCATGGAATAGCCCAATGGCATTGGAGCCGCCCCCTACGCAGGCAATAAGCGAGTCGGGCAGGCGCCCTTCCTGAGCCATCATCTGCTGGCGGGTTTCCTTGCCGATCACGGCCTGGAAATCGCGAACCAGTGTCGGATAGGGATGCGGGCCGGCCACCGTGCCTATCAGGTAATACGTCGTGTCGACATGGGTAACCCAATCGCGCAAGGCTTCATTCATGGCATCCTTCAACGTGCCTGTGCCCGCCGTCACCGGCAGCACTTGTGCGCCAAGTAATTTCATACGAAATACGTTAGCCTGCTGGCGGTCAATATCAGTACTGCCCATGTAAATGACGCATTGCAAACCGAAACGGGCTGCAACAGTGGCAGTTGCCACTCCGTGCATCCCGGCGCCGGTTTCGGCGATAATTCTTTTCTTGCCCATGCGTCGCGCCAGCAGTATCTGGCCAATGCAGTTATTGATTTTATGGGCGCCGGTATGATTGAGCTCTTCCCGCTTGAGATAGATCTTCGCGCCGCCCAGGTGTTCGGTCAGCCGCTCGGCATAGTAGAGCGGACTTGGCCTGCCCACGTAGTCACGCTGGAAATAAGCCAGCTCTTTCTGAAAGTTTTCATCTACCCTGGCCTTTTCGTATTCGGCAGCCAGTTCATGAATCAGCGGCATCAGTGTTTCGGCAACGTATTGTCCGCCGAAGTCGCCGAACATTCCCGTCGGGCCGGTATCTGTGGTCAATGAAGCCATCGGTCTCAATTCTCCTGTCGTGTGTCTTGTCCCTTGCATGGTGCAAAACCTGTTTACATACACAAAGGATAAGCCAGCCGCTGCAGAAAAAAAAGCGATAAAATAGCTTCAATACGTCAAATAAACTCACATATTATGCGAAAAGACATTCCTTCTCTTAATGCACTGCAGGCGTTCGAATCGGCGGCACGCCTGCTTAGCGTGAGCAAAGCAGGCGCTGAGCTACACGTCACGCACGGGGCGATCAGCCGGCAAATCCGGCTGCTGGAATCCGCCCTTGGGGTCGCGCTGATCGAAAAAGACGGACGTGGCATAAAACTCACGGATTCGGGGGTTCTGCTGCGTGATGCCAGTGGCGCAGCCTTCGAGCGGGTGCGCGCCGCCTGCGCCGAGATTCGTCATCGCAACAGTAATTTGCCCTTTGTGCTGGCCTGTCCGGGCAGCTTGCTGGCTCGCTGGTTCATCCCCAGACTGGACAGACTCAATCAGGATTTGCCGCAATTGCGATTGCAATTGACTGCCGGGGAAGGGGAACTGGATCCTCGTAATCCCAATGTTGACGCGACGCTTTGCTTTGCCACCCCACCCTGGGCTGATGATTTGCATGTTTACGACCTTGGTCCGGAACACATCGGCCCCGTGATAAGCCCCAGATATGCAAACTATACGGCACTGGCCAGCGCCGAGGTCAGCTCACTGTTGCAGGAGCCCCTGATGTACCCGGCCTCCCGGCCACAGGCTTGGGCGCAATGGGCGCAGGCAAACCAGTTGCCCGCAGACAGTCTGCAATTGGGTACGGCGTTTGAGCATCTTTATTATCTTTTGGAAGCGGCCACGGCCGGGCTGGGCGTCGCTATTGCCCCACAACAGGTGGTGGCCGATGACCTGGCCGCACACCGGCTGGAAGCGCCCTGGGGCTTTGTCCAGACGGCAGCAAGGCTGAGTCTTTGCGTGCCGCGAGCGCGGTCCAATCAACGTTGCGCTGCACTGGCACAATGGCTAAGCAAAGAGCTGGGCTGTGGAGCGTAGTCATCAACGTGATGGATACACAATTGTGATACTAGTTCAACTGCCATAAAATATGCATACACTGTGTTTTCCTGTCTGCCGTCTGGGCCGGTCCGCAATCGCAATACGATACCGAGCTGGCAGTCGGCAGCAGAGCGCTGCGTTTATCCCTGTGATTGGCAGACGCGGCTGCTCGGTCGTAACCATGTAGCGTGCCGTCCGCGTCTATCTATAGCGAAAAGGAAATCCATGATTTACCGCGTGCTCGCCGATCTGGTTCTTGTTATCCATTTTGCCTTTATTCTATTTGCCATATTCGGGGGGCTGCTGGTTTTATACCGCTTGCGCATAATCTGGTTGCATGTGCCTGCGCTTGTCTGGGGGGCCACCATTGTCGGCGTCGGGGCCATTTGCCCGCTGACCCCACTGGAGGGCATGTTGCGGGATATGGCCGGAGAACAAACCTATGCCGGCAGTTTCCTGGAGCATTATTTGCTGCTCGCGATTTACCCACCTGGGCTAACTCGTGAGGTACAAGTGCTCCTGGCAGCCGGTTTGATTATCCTGAACGTCGTTATTTACTTGCTGGTGCTAAGACGCTACGGCAAGCGGAAAACGCCCGACAGAACAAGCTAGAAAACACCGGCAGTACCCTGCGTTTGAATCAGGATCAGATGTGCAACTGCCGATCGCCGACACTGGCTTATTTGGGGCGTTCAGGCCAGTGTCGGCCGCTTCGCGGCTTACTTTTGACCAGTGAGCGTAGCATGACTGGTCATCAAATTCCTATAGTCGGGAATATGGTTGGAGAACAGCGTTCCCAGTCCTTCTATGTCATTGCGCCAGTCGCGATGCAGCTCAGATGCCAGCCCGAACCATGTCATAAGTTGCGCGCCGGCTGCCGACATGCGATTCCATGCGCAATGGCGCGTGATCTCATTGAAGGTGCCTGAAGCGTCCGTCACCACAAAGACGTCATAGCCGGCCTCAATGGCTGACAAGGCTGGAAAGGCAACGCATACTTCAGTTACCACGCCTGCAATAATCAATTGCTTTTTGCCGGTAGCCTCAATCGCCTTGACGAAGTCCTCGTTGTCCCAGGCGTTGATCTGGCCAGGACGTGCGATATAGGGCGCGTCAGGAAAGGCCTCCTTGAGCTCAGGCACCAGCGGGCCATTGGGGCCCTCCTCGAAGCTGGTCGTAAGAATTGTGGGTAGCTTGAAATAATTAGCCAGATCGACCAGAGCCAGCACATTATTTTTGAATTTATCCGGATCAATATCCCGAACCAGAGAAAGCAGGCCGGTCTGGTGATCAACCAGCAGCACTGCAGCCTGATCCTTGTCCAGACGCTTGTATGGTGTTGTTGATTTCGTGGGTGATGTGCTCATCGCTTAATCTCCTGAATGTAAAAATACTGCAACACACTTCGTTACGCGATGAGCGGGATGCCCATCGCGTTAAAAACAGCACTGCCGCTATGGCGCTGTTGTTTCTGACATCTGGCCAAAGCGGCCACTATTGAAGTCGCTGATGGCCTGGGCGATTTGCTCCTGGCTGTTCATGACAAACGGACCATAGCCGACAATCGGCTCATCAATCGGCTGGCCACTGAGCAACAGCACAACGGCATCGCTGTTTGCCTCTAGCGCCAAATGGCGATCGGATTTGTCCAATACCACCAGTTGACCTTCCCGTGCGAGCGCATCGCCATTGATCATGACAGTCCCACGCAGCACGACTAGCGCCGTGCTCCAGCCTTCGGGAACCTCAAGCTCGGTCATGCTTTCCTGCGTCAGCCGCATATCCCACACATGCATCGGGGTAAAAGTGCGCGCCGGCCCTTTCTTGTGTGCGTACTCCCCGGCAATCACGCGGACCGAGCCGGCATCGTTGGGTAAAGCCACCACGGGTATGTCGCTATCGAGTATCGCCTGGTAACCGGGCGAGGCCATTTTATCTTTGGCCGGCAAATTTACCCAAAGCTGCACCATTTCCATTGAGCCGCCGTCAGCGGTGAACGCTTCAGAGTGAAATTCCTCATGCAAGATGCCTGCGCCCGCCGTCATCCACTGTACATCACCGGGGCCGATTGTGCCGCCCTGACCGGTCGAATCGCGATGGCTCACCTCGCCCTTGTAAACGATAGTTACCGTCTCGAACCCGCGGTGCGGGTGTTGACCGACACCCCGTTTTTGCTGCGCCGGCGCAAAATCCGCCGGCCCGGCATGGTCCAGCAACAGAAACGGACTCAAGTGCTTGCCGTGACTTTGGTACGAAAACATGGATTTCACAGGGAACCCGTCTCCAACCCAGTGAGGGCGCGGGGCGCTATAGACTCCAAGTACTTTTTTCATCGTCATCTCCTTGTCGTGACAGTATAGATAGCATAAACTTGGAACGAATTTTGCGATAGATCTAAAAACTAGCAACAGTGTTCCATTTATAGAACGACAAACCGAATGCAAGACCTTAATAATCTTTATTACTTCGTGCAAATTGTCGATCACAAGGGTTTCGCACCTGCCGGTCGGGCATTGGGTATCCCCAAGTCTACGCTCAGTCGCAAGCTTAAAATACTGGAAGAAAAACTGGGCACCCGGCTGATTCAGCGTTCAACCCGGCAGTTTGGCGTGACCGATATCGGTCGCTCGTATTACGAGCACTGCAAGGCCATGCTTATCGAGGCTGAAGCAGCCCAGGCGGTCATTGACATGACGCGGGCAGAACCGAGTGGGACAATCCGCATTAGCTGTCCGATTACGCTGCTGCAGGCGCATGTTGGTTGCATGCTGGCCGACTTTATGGCGCTGCATCCGCGCGTAAACGTGTTTATCGAGGCTACAAACCGCAGCGTCGATCCGGTCGCCGAAGCCATAGACGTTGCGCTGCGCGTGCGTCCGCCCTCGATACAGGACAGCAATCTGGTAATGCGCACCCTGTCTGATCGCAGCCAGTGCCTGGTTGCAAGCCCGACGCTCGTCGAGCGCCTTGGTCTCGCTACCGTACCGGCCGACCTGGCAGATTGGCCCAGCCTGGGTCTGGGCCAGCCGCAACAGCAGTACACATGGACGTTGTTCGGACCATCCGGTGCCCGGGCCGTTATCCATCACTTCCCTCGACTGATCACAACTGACATGGTTGCGCTGCGGATTGCCGCCATGGCAGGCGTCGGTATCGTGCAACTGCCAACACTGTTGGTCTGCGACCAGCTTTCACAAGGCTCGCTGGTCAGGCCTTTGTCCGACTGGGCACCCCGACGCGAAATTATTCATGCAGTATTTTCTTCACGGCGCGGACAAATACCAGCAGTCCGCGCTTTGATTGATTACCTTGTGCAGCGATATGAAGCACTCGAAGAGGATTAAGACAGCTGACCTAGAGCAACCGCATTCGTCATAATCCCTGATTCGCTCTCTGACGTGGACGCAAAGCAACGGCGCGCTGGGCTATATAGGCACCGATGCTACGCTGGCTTGATATGATAGCGATCAAGCAATCTCTCTTAGGATCTACAACTATGAATCACAGGGCGCTCGTCCTTTTTTCCGGTGGTCAGGATTCCACCACCTGCCTGGCATGGGCACTTGACCGCTACGAATATGTCGAAACCATCGGCTTTGCCTATGGGCAACGACACGCCGTTGAACTGGCCTGCCGTGAACAGGTCATCGAACAAATCCGGATGCAATTTCCAGTCTGGGGCGCAAAGCTGGGCGATGACCATATGCTTGATCTTTCAGTACTGGGGCAAATCAGCGATACCGCCCTGACCCAGGATAAAGCCATCGAATTTGAGCAAAGCGGTCTGCCCAATACCTTTGTGCCCGGACGCAATCTGCTGTTCTTTAATTTTGCCGCTGCGCTGGCGTACCGCCGCGGCCTTCAAGTGCTGGTCGGCGGCATGTGCGAGACTGATTACTCGGGCTATCCCGATTGCCGCGACAATACGCTCAAATCACTGCAAGTCTCGCTCAGTCTTGGTCTGGACCGGCCAATGGTTATCGAAACACCATTGATGTGGATCGATAAAGAAGCCACCTGGCGCATGGCCGGTTTGCTCGGCGGGCAGCCGCTAGTGCAACTCATTGAGGAACACACCCATACATGCTATTTGGGAGACCGGGAACACCGCCACCCCTGGGGCTACGGCTGCAATCGATGCCCGGCCTGCGAGCTGCGCCGCCACGGCTATGAACTGTACCAGCGCGCCCACGAAAATCGTTGATTCAAACCCACCAACTGAGCACTAGGCGGGCGCGCTATTGATCGCCTTCCGCTCCTTGAACTGTGAAGGCGACACGCCGGTAAGCTGCTTGAACTGACGACTGAATGCACTGTGGTCCGCGTAACCGCAACTGGCGGCAATCTCTGTGATGGTCATATCCTGCGCCAGCAGCCGCAGTGCATGCTCCAGGCGTGTTTTCTGGATGAACTGCAGCGGTGTCATATGAAATATTTTCTTGAAATTTCGCTCCAGCTGCGACATCGACAATCCCGAGATCTCGGTCAATGATTCCATTCGGATCACTTGATCGAAATGCGTGCGTACATAAGACTCCACCTTCTCCAGTCGTTCGTTAGTGCCCGGCTGATTCAATTCATCTGACTGGATATCAACCGACACGCCCGCCATCGCAATCACATTGCCGCATGCGCCGTATATCGGCATTTTGTGCGTCAGACACCAGCCAAGCTCGCCTGAACTGTAAAAATGCAATTCAAGTTTGTCAGCGATGCAGATTCCCGTTTTCAAAACCTGATAGTCCTGCTCTGTGTATTCAGTCCCCTGTCTGGTATTGAATACGTCTCGCGAAGGCCGTCCCAGCACGTCTTCGACACGATCAAGGCCACAACGCTTGGCCAAAGTCTGGTTGACCAGTACATATTCGGCACGCGTGTTTTTGATAAAGAAAACGACGTTGGGCAACGCATCCAGAATAGGAGCCAGAATCGATAAGTGATTCAAAAGCGTATCCAGACTGTCGGGCCGAAAACTGACCGCCAGCGCATTGATCAGTTGCTCAATGAACGGCGAATCTGCCTGCTTTTCTGAACCGGTTGAAGGCCGATTCGATAGAGAAATTCCGTTTTCCATACGTGTCATTTCATATCGCCCGCGCTGCACTGAACTGCATCACACGGGAAAATCCCGATGATCGCCTTCGATGGCGCCTATTGGCGATGTTACCACCGGCGCGCAAACCTGGCTGTGCCGTTTTCGACGAAGAAGTGGAGAAATCGGTCAAGACACGTTGTGCCGATTCGATCAAGCTAATAAGCAATCGATCACTCATCAACACTTTCCATACTCGCCACTACGTTTTTATGCACAACCGATATCAAAAATTGCACGTCATCGACTCTCATACCGAAGGAGAACCCACCCGTTTGGTTTACGCAGGAGCCCCCGATCTTGGCACAGGATCCGTGGCAGAAAAACTGGCCATTTTCAAGGGAAAGCACGACCGCCTGCGCCGTGCCATCATGCTGGAGCCGCGCGGCAACGACATTCTGGTGGGCGCGTTGCTATGCGAGCCCGCAGACCCGCAAGCGACTGCTGGAGTCATCTTTTTCAACAACAGCGGATATCTGGGCATGTGCGGTCATGGCACGATCGGCCTGATCGCCTCTCTGGCCTATCTGGATCGCATACAACCGGGTGAACATACGATAGAGACACCCGTCGGCAATGTGCAGTGCACTCTGCACGACGACGGCAGTGTATCGGTGCGCAATGTGCGCTCCTGGCGCTACCGCAAGGGCGTCACAGTACAGGTGCCCGGCATCGGACCGGTCACGGGCGATATTGCCTGGGGAGGAAACTGGTTTTTCCTCGTCAATCAGGCGCTCGCGGATATCCGCAGAGATAATGTTGAACTGCTGACCGGCATCAGCTGGGCTATTCGACAGGCACTCGCGACGTCGGGCATTACCGGAGCAGACGGTGAACAGATCGACCACATCGAACTGTTTGGTTCGGCCGCCAACGCCGATAGCCAGAGTTTTGTATTGTGTCCTGGCAAGGCCTATGATCGTTCGCCTTGTGGTACCGGCACGAGTGCGAAACTGGCATGTCTGGCGGCCGACGAGCTGCTTGCCCCGGGACAGGTCTGGCGTCAGGCCAGTGTGATCGGCAGCCACTTTTCTGCGTTTTATCATCCTGACGCAAGCGGCGACGGAATCACGCCTGTGATACGCGGCAATGCCTATATCTGCGCCGAGAACCAACTGATTCTTGATGACAGCGACCCGTTCAAATGGGGAATTCCTGCGGCATGAACGAGATCATTGTTCCAGACACCCCGGCCAGGCCCGAGCACCGGCGCAATCAGTCATGACCCGGGAACCCTCTTGCTGCCCGGTGATCGTGATTGGCGCCGGCATTATCGGGCTGAGTATTGCTGTCAATCTGCAACGAGCAGGTGTCCCAGTGGTATTGATGGAAGCGGACACTGCCGGCAGCGGGGCTTCGGGCGGAAACGCCGGCCATATTGCAATCGAACAGGTCTTTCCCATTGCGGACCCGGGGATTATCCGGCAACTGCCTCGCATGCTTGTTGACCCTATGGGCCCGCTGCGACTGGACTGGCGTTATCTTGCACGGCTCATGCCATGGCTTGTCAGGCTGCTTGCCAATATGCGTCCTGCCCGCTATGCACAGATTCACCGGGCATTACTCGCCCTGAACCAGCACAGTCTGAGCGCATGGCAGACGTTTGCGAACCAGTGGGAGCTTTCGCGGTGGATCCGGATACAAGGTTCGCTGCTGGTGGCAGAAAACCCTGCCAGCGTGCCGGGCTTGCAACAGCATGGCAAACGACTGAATGCCATGGGTATCTCCAACGCCTGGCTCGATGCACGGGCACTTCGCGAACGAGAGCCGGCTTTAGCCGACAACCAGCTCGGTGCGCTTTTTTATCCCGACACGGGCCATGTGATCAATCTGGATGCCATGATCAATCATCTGCGTACAAGATTCATGCAAATGGGCGGTCAATTGCACGAAGGCTGCAGGGTCTTGCAGGCTGAGAGACGTGACGGTCACACGGTGCTATTGCAAACGTCATCCGGCCAGTGGTGCGCAAGGCATGTTGTCGTTTGCACAGGCGCTTTTTCCCGGACACTGACACGCCAGCTCACGGGAATCAATGTCCCGCTGGATACAGAACGCGGCTATCACCTGATGTTGCCGAACGAAACCGCGCGATTATCTATTCCCGTTTCCAGCATTGATCGGCGCTTCATCATGACGCCCATGGAAAACGGGCTGCGCCTGGCCGGCACCGTGGAATTTGCCGGCTTGCAAGCGCCGCCAAACATGCAGCGTTCCCGCCAGTTGCTGCAACTGGCCCAGCCGATGTTGACAGCGAGGCTGGATGCCGCCAATGCGGTGTCCTGGATGGGCTTTCGCCCCTCCATTGCCGACTCACTGCCTGTCATCGACAGGCACGGCCCGGTTCTGCTGGCTTTCGGCCATCAGCACCTTGGCCTGACCCAGGCCGCGTTTACTGCTGAACTGATCCAGGCACTGTATTTCAATGCCGATACCGGCGTTGACATGCGCCCCTATCGCTTACACCGTTTTTAGTCTTACATCCTAAAGGAGCAACACAATGAATCTGAATGGCATTTTGATACCCATGGTTACGCCGTTTGACGCAAATAACAATATCGATGCGCCGCGCCTGGACGAACTGGCACGGGCCTATATCGAAAAAGGAGTGACCGGTCTTGTCGCTTGCGGCACTACCGGCGAATACTACACTTTTTCCGAAGAGGAGCGTGCCACGGTTCTGCAAACGATTGCCGAGGCCGGCAAAGGCAAAGTCACGTTGATCGCAGGTATCAGCGATCTGTCTGCCGACGTCGCGGTGCGCCGCGCGCACGAGGCCCAGCGCCTGGGCTACGACGGCCTGATGCTCTCGGTCCCACCATATAGCCTGCCTAGCCAGGAAGGAATCATTGCCTATTTCGAGCATGTCGCCTCGGCCACTGACCTGCCGCTTATCATGTACAACTTTCCGGCACGCGTCGGGGTCGAAATCGAATTCGATACAGTGGCGCACCTGGCTCGCCATCCCAACATCAAAGCCATTAAGGAAAGCAGCGGCAACTTCAGTCAGGCGCTGCGCATGATCCAGGCCGGCTTTGACGATTTTCAGGTGATTTGCGGTTGTGATGACCAGCCCGTCGATTACTTTTTCTGGGGCGCAAGCAGTTGGATTGCCGGTGCGGCTAATGTTTTTCCCGATGAGCAGATTGCACTGTTCAAGGCAGCAACAGACAAGGACTGGGAAAAGGCGCGGCAAATTATGAGCGATATGTATCCGGCCATTCATTCGATGGAAGCGGGGAACTACAACCAGAAAGCGAAAATCGGCTGCCTGCGGGGTTCATTCGACGCCGGCCACGTCCGTCTGCCGCTGGCCAATCTGTCTGACCTTGAAAAACAGCAGTTCCTTGCACTGCTCAAGTGAACGGAGAAAGCCATGACAGTAAGCAAAGATACCGTATTTGAACAGGCGGCCCGAAAGCAATTATGGGCAGGCCATCTGATTCCCAGCCATAACAGCACAGGCGGCAAACTGGAGAACCGCAGTCCCATCGATAACACCGTAATCGGACATATTGCCGATGGCGATACCAGCGACATAAACGCAGCAGTTGCGGCGGCGCGCCAGTCGTTCGCCTCGGGAGAATGGTCGTCGCTCGCGCCGGTAGAGCGAAAGCAGATCATGCTGCGCTGGGCTGCCCTGCTTGAAGCCAATCAGGAAGAACTGGCGGCGCTCGATTGCATTGATGCCGGCAAGCCGATTACCGAATGCCTCAATACTGACATGCCGGCCACAATCGAGACGTTCTACTGGTATGCCGAAGCCATTGACAAGTTATTCGACAAAGTCGCGCCGACCGGCAAAGACGCATTGGGTCTGATTGTCAGGGAACCGATGGGCGTTGTCGGGGTTGTTCTGCCATGGAATTTTCCGGCCCAGATGTTTGCATGGAAAGTAGCCCCGGCACTGGCCGCTGGCAATTCAGTTGTGGTCAAGCCAGCAGAGCTGACCTCGCTTAGTGCCTATCGCATGGTGCAGCTTGCGCACCAGGCTGGCGTGCCACAAGCGGCGCTCACCCTGGTGTGCGGGCTAGGAGAAAAAGTCGGCGAGGCACTGGGGCGGCATGACGATGTCGACATGGTGTCCTTTACCGGTTCCACCGAGGTGGGTCGCTATTTTCTGCAATATTCGGCCCAAAGCAATCTGAAGGAAATCGTCTTGGAGTGCGGCGGCAAAAGCCCGCAGATTGTTTTTGAAGATGCTGACCTGGATGCGGCCGTGCCGTCCATCCTGGCGGCAGCCTTCTGGAATATGAGTGAAAACTGCAGTTGCGGTTCCCGCTTGATTGTCCATGCCTCGATTAAAGCACCGCTTCTGGAGAGACTTAAGGCCGGCCTGGCCGACTGGAAGATGGGCGACCCGCGCGATGCGGATGTATCCATCGGCCCGATGATAGAGCAGGCGCATTTCGATAAGGTAAAAGCCTATCTGGAAACAACACTGGCCCAGGGCGGCACGCTGGTTGAGGGCGGTCACATCCGTGAAAACATGGGTAGCGGCTGGTATGTCGAACCGACCATTTTCGATAATATCACGCCCGAAATGACGATTTTCCAGGAAGAAGTATTCGGTCCATTATTGGCAGTCACCGATTTCAGCACAGACGATCAGGCGATTGCGCTTGCCAATAACTCGCGCTACGGGCTGGCCGCTTCCTTTTATACCCGCAACCTGAGCCGGGCCCTTCGCGTTGCCACGGCAATCAAGGCCGGCACGGTATCGGTTAACGGCTTTTCAGAAGGTAGCATCGCGACGCCTTTCGGCGGCTACAAGCTGTCGGGTTTCGGGGGACGAGATAAGGGGCTGGAGGCGCTGGACCAATATCTGCAGACCAAAACCATCTGGTATGTGAACTGATCACAAAAACGGGGCGAATCACCATGGCTGATCCGCCCCGTTTTCATTTGCCATAACCGTTTAACCACAAAAAAGCCGACAGAACAATCACTGTCACAACAAAGGAGAAGTCAATCATGGAGCAACTTGTCAATACCATCGTGGGGTATATCTGGGGTAACACCCTGGTTTACCTTGCACTGGGCGTAGGTCTTTACTTTACTGTCATCACTCGTGCCGTGCAGTTCAGATACTTTTTTGAAATGATTCGCCTGCTGCGCGAACGCAAGGAGTCTTCCGATGGCATCTCCTCCTTCCAGGCATTCTGCATGGCGCTTTCAGGGCGCGTGGGCGTGGGCAATATTGCCGGGGTGGCTACCGCAATCGCGGCAGGCGGGCCAGGTGCCGTATTCTGGATGATCGTGATGGCATTGCTTGGCGGCGCCAGTGCATTTATTGAATCCACGCTGGCCCAGGTGTACAAGACGCGCGCAGACGATCAGTATCGCGGCGGCTCCCCCTACTATATTGAAAAAGGACTGGGGCTCAAATCATTCGCCGTGCTTGCAGCGACGGTCATTTGCCTATCCTATGGCGTTCTGGTTCCCGGCATTCAGGCCAATACCATTGCCGAATCCTTTACCACTGCATTCGGGCTTCCGGCATACCTCACGGGCATTTTCATCACGGTACTGCTCGGCCTGATTATCTTCGGGGGCGTCAAGCGCATCGCTCGGGTCGCTGATAAAGTCGTGCCGATCATGGCAATCGCGTATGTTATTCTCATGGCCCTCATTCTTGGTGCGAACATCGAAAAAATACCAGCGCTACTGGCATTAATCATTAGCAGTGCTTTCGGAACACATGCCCTTTTCGGTGGTATTGTCGGCACTGCCATTGCATGGGGTGTGCGTCGCGCGGTCTTTTCCAACGTAGCCGGCGCAGGGGAAGCCACTTTCAGTTCAGCTGCCGCTGAAGTATCTCATCCCGCCAAACAGGGCTTGGTCCAGGGTTTCTCGGTCTATATCGACACGGTGATTGTCTGCACAGCAACCGCTCTGATGATCCTGATCACCGGCATGTACAACGTCATCCCGCCAGATGCCGCGTCTCCCCTGGTGGAGCACGTTCCAGGGCTGGAGGCCGGTACGGCGTATACCCAGGCTGCCGTTTCCACCGTATTTGCAAACTACGGAAGCGGCTTCGTGGCCATTGCCATCTTCCTGTTCGCCTTTACAACGCTGATGGCGTACTACTATATCGCTGAAACCACCATGGTCTATCTGGACAGCAAATTACGCTATCCCATATTGAAACTGCTATTGAAGATTGTGTTTCTTGTCGTCGTCTATCTGGGCAGCGTAGAATCGGTCAGCCTGATGTGGGGTCTGGGCGATATCGGCTTTGGCAGCATGTGCTATCTGAACTTCGTGGCCATTGTCCTGCTGAGCAAGCCGGCTATCAAGGTATTGAAGGACTATGATCGACAGAAGAAAGCCGGTGTCGATCCGGTATTCGACCCCCGGATAGCGGGCGTTGATAACGCCGATTTCTGGATTGAGTACAGCGAAAACGCCAATAAAAGTCGCCGGGCGTAGCCGGCCCACCCGTTGCAGCCAGAGAATACAGGGCCGGCGCTCCCTTGCGGGAGCCGTGCCCCAAGCCAAGGCGGCGATGCGCACGCCAGCCCATCGCTGCGATTCAAACCGTTACATCTCCTCATTATTCCAAATGAAATCGCCGAATGAATGGTGTTAGTATAAAAAATCACTGGTGCTGCAGGATTCTGTCGTTCACCACAAACCTGTCGCAACGGGCATATGCAGGTATTTGTTTTGCCTGTCGCCGTTAAAGAAAGGAGTTTCATCTATGAGTAACACACTATTGAGAAGCAAAACTGCCGCCGCTTTTTTTGCAGTCAGTGCCAGCCTTGGCTCTGCCATGTTTCTCGCCAGCAGCGCCTCGGCCCAGACGACGAATCAGGGTACCGGCCAATCCATGGAACAGCCTGCCGATCCGGCTGCGCCTTCAGCTAACGGCCAGCCCATGCCGCAGGGCGCCATGCCGGCAGGTGGCGGCGAAATCCCGCAAGATCAGCTGGTGAAACTGGATTTGAATAAAGACGGCGCGGTTTCCAAAGAAGAATATAACCAGGCGATGGCCGCTGCCTTCAAGAACCTTGACAAAAACGGCGACAACGCCCTGACACCGGACGAGGTCGGCTCTATTTTGACACCCGAGCAATTTGCTGCGGTGGATACCAACAAGGACGGCAAAATCAGCAACGATGAAATGATCACGCAAGTAACAAGTGATTTTGACGCTGCTGACACCAACAAAGACGGCCAACTCAAATAAGCGTATTAGCACGGCCGGCGTGGTCATTCAGTAACCACAACGGTCCAAACGTTTAGCAGAATTGACCACACTGTCCTTGCTGGCGGTGTGGTTTTTTTGCGCGCGCCGGAATGCCGCCAGGCCCGAACCCAATTCGGTCGCTGGCACCCGCGCATCCAGGCCGATTGAACGCTTTACCTTGTTGCACTCTATCTTGTCGCGCAGCGCCGTGTCGAACTTTTCCGTGTCGCGCAGTTGCTCACGATTGGACTAGCAATCCGGTCTCTCAGGCATGCGAGAGTCTCTGCAAAGACTGGCAGATTTACTGTAATATGATTCTTCTTTATTTGCACGGGCCGTTATCAGATGATAGTCTCCCTCGCATTGCTTGTGATTGTCATTTTTGCGTGGGGCACATTGGCGCTATGGGTTCAGTTTGTCCGCCACAAAATTTGCGGCGGCCTGCTCATTGGCTTGTGGGCGCTGGTTAGCGCGTTCTTTTTTACTTCCCTGCTCAATCCCATAGTCGGGGCATGGCAGACGGTAGCAGGCATCACCTTCGTGCTGGCAGCACTGGCTCTGGTGTACTGGTGGCGCAATATTCGTCCCTCCAATAACCGTCACTGGATGCCTGAAGTGGCTCGGCAGGCGCGCGGCTGCGTTGACGGCAACAGCGTGACAATCCAGAATGTGCGCAATTTCATCTGGCATACGCCCGATCAGTTCACCGAACAATGGGAAACCCGGCAGTATGATCTGGCCAAGCTCGAATCGGTCGACCTTGCGCTTTCCTATTGGGGCGGTCCTGCCATCGCCCATGCAATGGTTTCCTTCGGTTTCAGCGACAACGAATATCTGGTGTTTTCAGTTGAAATCCGCCGCAAGGTTGGTGATGCCTTCTCTGAGCTCGGCGGTTTTTTCAAAATGTATGAACTAAGCATTGTCGCTGCTGATGAAAGAGATGTTCTTTTCGTGCGAAGCAACATCCGGCAGGAAGACGGTTATCTGTATCGCGTACACATGGAACAGACGGCAAGACAATCTCTGCTGCTGGCGTACCTGGACGAGGCCAACCGCCTCGTACACACTCCGCGCTTTTATCACACTATCACGGGCAACTGTACCACGCTGATTTTCCGGATGCTGGATCGCATTGTACCGGGGCTGCCGCTAGACTATCGGCTGCTGGCCTCGGGCTATCTGCCTGAGTATTTGTACAAAGTTGGCGCCCTGCAGGGGGCTGACACCATAAAGCAATATCGCCGGCGCGCGCGTTATACGGACCGCGCGCGAGCCAACACGGATCCTGGCCGGTATTCACAGGCCATCAGGCAGAACGTACCCGGTATTTGAACCTGGCGTGCCAGCTCACCCCGAAACCGAGACATTCGACGCCTTGCTCACACGCAGCAAACGCGAAAACCAGGGTGTACTGACGGGATGGACAATGGCACACAACGCACGGGCGTAGTCCAATGTTAGTCCTGGCGTCCATGCCATTGTCGTGGCACGCTTTCTGATTTGAGCTGCAATCCATAACTCGGGCATGAGCATTACCCGCAATACCTCTGTCCACGAACGAGATGCCCTGTCGTGCAGGGCCCCGTCCAGGGCAGCTTCCAGCGCGTAGCTCACGGAACTGGAACAATTTCGGTAGGTCAGGTTGTAGACCTCGTGCTGCCTGTACTCCTGCCAAAAATGCAGTAACCCGTCGCGGTTGTATGCATGAAATTTCACTTGCCAATTGGACGGACACCACGCCTTTGATTCCGTGGCGTAGTCAGGCTGGAATAATCCGGCTACGTCGTTCTCGCCAGTCGCTTTCAGGATGCGGAAAAACTCGGACGGAGAACGGTCAATATCGGCGGCCGGGTAAAGGCTGATATACGTCTGCGGCAGCATTTCCAGCGCAGCGTGCCCGGTCGAGATGACGCCATTGACATCGACGGCGGCAATATACCGATTGATGACCGGGCGCCGAACCGGTGCGTTTTTGGACGATCCTTCCGGCGTCCATACATGCACGGTCAGCGGTTCGCTCTGGACCTGCGCGGTTGGTGCACTGTCCTTCTCAGGCAGGGCCAACTGCATGCGGCGTATCTTAGGCAATACGTCCGACGGCATAAATAGCTCGAAGACAGATGTGCCGTCCTTCAATTGCCGCGCTCTCAAAAACACGTTCAGGGTAACAATGCCACCAGTGATAAGGATGACTCCCATGAAAACCGAAATTGTTGCCGAATAATGGCTTGGATAAGGCCCGAACATGACAATTGCGAAAACGACCTTTGCCAGGCCAAAGCCAAATGCCGTACGCCAATTGGGAAACCGGACTAACCATGCCGATGCCATTTGTAATGTGCCCATCACGAAATAGGCCATACCCAGGATAATAGCAAGCAGGATATTACTGATAGTGTCATTGACCAGGATCAGCAGGGAAATCAAAAAGAACCCGCCGCCCTTGAAATAAAGCACGGCTTTTTGTGCTCCGATGCCACTGGCCGCCACGCTCAACGTAATCACGCTTTCGATCAGCAGCAAGACACCAAAAAGCACTAACGGAAAATACCGCACACCATCGAGCGCATCAATAAAAATTACCAGCCCTGCGACCAGCCATAAAAGCCCCAGAACGCCCAACAGATACGCATTACGGCGTACAAAATTGGCGCCGAACAGTAACAAAGCGATCTGTATCATCGCATTCTCCCATGCGACAAAGGAAACCGCCGGATGACGCCATTCACGATTCCGTCCTTTGGCCTACCAGCCAGGTACCCACCAGTATGGCGCTGGTCGGCTCGCTGACAACGACCGGCCAGCTCGCGCGGATCCGGATCCAGTCTGTTGCCGACGATTTCATCCGGAATTCGGTTAAATCGCGTTTCTCGGGGTTATCACTTCCGGCGGTAAGCAACCGGGCAAGCGTCGCACGATCATCGGGATGCGCCAGCGCCAGAACCCGCTGCGCGTCGCTCATGGTCTGCGGGTCTGTGTGCAACGCCTCGTGAATACGGCCGTCCCAGTCCATGCGGCCGGTAGCTACATCATGTCTGTACATGAAGGAAATCTCCTGCCTGTGAGGCTGAACACCGTCGAAGCGTTTGACCGTTTGCGTAAAAACTCTCAGAAAGACAATCAACAGCGCCGTGGCCACCAAATAGCACTGCGCAAGCAGAAGAGACTCGCCTGGCCGCAGGGACCTGATGAAGAATGGCCCCGTGCCTTGCGAAGAGTGATAGATAACAATGGCGCCAAGCGATAACAGGGCGAGCGATCCGATGCGGTTACCGCAGCAAATGGCGGCGACAACAGCCAGAATGATCGGAATGCCGGTAAGCGCAAAAATCAACGTGGCCCGCCATGGGACCTGATTACGCGTCATGTCCACCTGCTGAGCGCCAAAAATGAACCAGGCGCAGATTGCCATCAATATAAGCGCGATCGCCCCCACCAGAGCAGCTTTGATGCCGGCGGTTCTCCGTCCGAGCTGGTAACCACGCAAACCCATCACGACGGCAGTCAAATACAGTACGCCCGAGACGTGTGCTCCCCACCAGACCCACACCAATTGGTCAAAAGGCGCATTATCGAAGAACGTCAGCCACCCTGCGCTCAGTACGGCAGCAATTGCGCTAATGACAAATGTGGCGACAATCCAGCGCACGACAATCTGCAGACTGTCTTTATGTTGTGCGTACCGGCTGACCACCCAGGCTATAGCCATATCAGAGCTCAAATTGATGACAGCAAGTACCAGGGCGATAGGCATCTCGTGACCGAAATGGGTGTCGGCTATCATCTGGGCGCTGAAAAACATTGCCAGCAGCCATGGCCAGCGTCGATAATCGCTCACAAGAAAGGCTGCAACCCCTATGCCTGCCGGAAACCAGACGAATCCGACATGGGACAGGGGATCATCCAGCAGCAGGGACACATGGGCAGCGACGTAGTAGAGCGCTGCCCATCCGAACACTGAAATTGCGACACGGATTTTTGGATAGAACAAAGGCATGCATCCCCGATATATTTTGTTCACATTTTGCAATAAGTGAAATATATCACGGGCGTGATGATTATGGTTATCGCTTCTTTCCTCGTCCCATGCTTACCCGCGTCAAGACACCGTTATCCCGATTGCTTTTTGACCATATCGCGAATTTCCTGTAAATTTTGCGTGGCCCGTTCGCTGATGCTGGCCATTGCCTGCGTCTGCGACTGGCGCGCAATTTCGGCCAGTTCACGCATATCGACCAACGCTTTTTCGTAGGCCTTGCGTGCAAGTTCAGTCTGTGCAGCGGGGTTGGTTCCGGCAGTGCCCACTGCTCCCTGAATATCGGCCATCGCCTGGCGGAACATTTCTGTCTGCTTCGCAGCAAGCGCCTGCATGCCATCATATACCGCCTTGTTGGCCTGCACCAATGCCTCCACATCCTTGCGGCGCGCATCTGCGACGGCAGACAAATCCAGCCCGGGAATCTGAAACTGCTCGTACATTTTGCTCAGTTCGGCAAAAGGATTGCCTGCGGTTTGATTCGCATCGTCTTTCGTACTTTTAGCCATGGCACGTCTCCTTGTGATACATGAACAGCGATGAACTTCTCAATAAATTAACACGAAACGGCGGTGCGCGGGAATAAGACGTGAACGGCGCAGCTGCACCGCTGCCTGGTCAAGGTGCAAACCGATCTTTCAGCCCCGTCCAGCAGTCAATATAATTTTGGTCAAGCTCGGGGGCCTGCATCGCAAACTGTGTGGGAACAAAGCGATAGCGGCTTTCAAACATGAATGCCAGTGTATTGTCCAGCTTTTGCGGCTTGAGTTCAGCGGCGGTTGCCTTGTCATAGGAATCCTGGTCCGGGCCGTGAGGCACCATGCAATTGTGCAGACTGGCGCCACCCGGCTTGAAGCCGCCGGGTTTGGCATCGTATTGACCATATACGAGCCCCATAAACTCGCTCATGAAATTTCGGTGGAACCACGGAGGACGGAAGGTGTCTTCCATCACCAGCCAGCGCGGCGGAAAAATCACGAAATCGCAATTGGCAGTGCCCGGCGTATCGCTGGGCGAAGTCAGAACAGTGAATATGGACGGATCAGGATGGTCGTAACTGATGGAGCCGATCGTCATGAAATTCGCCGTATCATACTTGACCGGACTAAGATTGCCATGCCAGGCTACCACATTGAACGGAGAGCTGTGCAATGGCGCGCGCCAGAAGCGCCCGCCAAACTTCCGAATCAGTTCGTATTGGTCCCCTGCGTCTTCGAACGCCGCGACCGGTGCCAGAAAATCCCGGGCGTTGGCAAGACCATTGGAGCCGATGGGGCCCAGTTCCGGCAAACGAAAATGCGCGCCGTAATTCTCGCAGATATAACCACGAGCCCACGTAACGGCGTCCTGCTCCAGCTCAATCTTGAACGCAATTCCACGTGGAATAACGACGATTTCGCCAGGTTCCACACGCAACAGGCCCATTTCGGTTGTGATCAATAAAGCGCCCTGTTGCGGCACAATCAACATTTCACCGTCGGCATTAACAAATGCGCGACGCTTCATCGATTGATCCGCAATATAAGTATGAATGGCCACCCCGCTTTGCGTGTCGGCGCCGCCATTGGCGGCAATGGTTCGCACGCCATCGACGAAGTCTGCCTGGGGATTGTCATTGGTCCAGGGCGCCCAGCGTAATGGCTCGGGCGGCACGGCGACAGTCGGATCTGCTCCAGTCTGCCAATGCGGCTGATCAAAAGGCGAATAACGTCCTGTAACCACGGAAGGCTGGCGGCGATACAACCAACTGCGTCGATTCTCATGGCGCGCTGCGGTAAATGCGGTGCCAGAAACCAATTCGGTATAAAGTCCGCAAGGAGTATGTTGCGGGCTGTTCCTTCCTTGTGGCAGCGCCCCGGCAATCGCCTGGCTGGCATATTCGTTACCGAATCCGCTCTGGTAACTCAGGCCGTGGCTGCTCGTGGCTGAAACCGGCGATTCAGCGATAGGATCAATCTGACTGTTCTGTGGCATTCTGTATGCTCCTGTACGCGGGTTACTTCACTCGTGCTTATTGCAACCGTCATGTTGATGGATCTCGAAAGTATAGCGCAGCCATCATCGGTCCAGAATGCTTTGACCACGACCCGCCGTCCGCCAAGGTAAAAGCCGGGTTCAAACGCAAGAGGCAGAGTGTTATCGAACCGGAATCGCAGTATATTGACAACAGCCCTTGATAATGTCTGGTTGCGCTCATACCGCCACGCAGATATTTCCGCGATGGATATACTGTTCTTTGTCATCGCGCCAGTCTTTATTGCCGGAGAAAACTCAATGACCTACTCTTACACCACTATGCCCTCGCCCGTTGGCCAGTTGACACTGGTCGCCAAAGGCGCTGCCCTGGCAGCCATATTATGGGAGAACGACAAGCCGGGCCGTGTGCGACTGGGAACACTACAGCAGGACAACATGCATCCCGTATTGCAGAAAACGCAGCAGCAGCTCAACGAATACTTTGCCGGCACGCGAGACTGCTTCGATCTGGAACTGGATATGGAAGGTACCCCTTTTCAAAAAAAGGTATGGATGTTATTGCTGTCTATCCCGTTCGGGCAGACTCGCAGTTACCAACAACTTGCAGAACTGGCAGGCAACCCTGCTGCCTGCCGTGCCGTCGGCGCAGCGGTCGGACGCAATCCCGTGTCCATTGTGACACCATGTCATCGTGTCGTTGGCAGCACTGGCAAGCTGACCGGCTTCGCTGGCGGGCTCGATGCAAAACGGGCGCTGCTGCAACTGGAAAGCCTGCCAGCAAAACGACGCAAGTAGCCAGTTACTGGTACGCCAATCGCAGGATGAATAATGCTACAACGTATCAGCCCTGGCGTTCCTGAGCGACAACAACGGCAGCAGTAGCCATTGCGCGCCTTCAAGGCATTTCATTTGCTGGCACTATGGTTTCATCTTTCCATCTGAGATGCCCGTGATCGTGCGTGTTGCCAGCGACATAGCGTGCCTTGAAGGCATATCATTTGCCGGTACTATGGTTTCGTCTTTCCTTCTGATATATCCATGATCATGCGCGTCGCCAGATACAGACGCGGCACAATGGTGGGAATCTGAACATATTCTGCATTGTTCGAATGCGCGCCAAACCCGCTCAATCCAAACCCTTCCACCACACCTCCTCGGCTTTTGACACCGGCAAAGGCCGCGTCTGTTCCGCCGCCTGTGGCTTTATCTGCGACAGTCATCTCCAGGTCCAGCTCGTCCTTATAGATGCTTTGTGCATGGCCGGCCAGTTTTCGGGCCAGATCGCTGGCCTCCAGCGGCGGGCGCCGAACTTCGAATTTGAGTTCCACCTTGCTGTCGGGCAATAGCTTGTTCTGGATTTTTTCCTGCATCGCTTTTTCCAGCGCATCAAAGTCCTGAACCTTCAGTGCCCGCGCATCGGCCTGGGCCGTCGCTTCAGGCGGGATCATATTGCGCACGGTGCCCACGTTGGCCAACGTCCAATTCAACTTAAGCCCGTCTTCGGGCTTGGACAGGTCTTTCATTTGCAATACCTGGTGCGCCAATTCATACAATGAATTGACGCCGCCCTCGGGTCGGGCGCCCGCGTGGGAAGATTTCCCATGTACCTTCAGATATGCAGCACCAATACCACTGGTCGCCAATCGCACGCCCCCGTCCTTGCCGCCGCCTTCGAACGAAAAGACCGCATCCTGGTCTTCAGCAAATTTTGTGATTAACGCACGTGAGCCTGGGGAACTGATTTCTTCATCAGAGTTCAACACCACCGTCAGAGTGCCAAATTGTGCATAGTTCAGCTTCTTGAGCATATCGACAACATGCAGTATGGCGGCCACACCCTGCTTGTCATCTGCAATGCCCAGGCCATACGCCTTGTCGCCATCAACACGAAACGGCTGATCTTTCAAATCCCCTTTTTGGTACACCGTATCCATGTGGGCAATCAACATGATTTTCGATTTCCCCGTTCCCTTGATGGTCCCATGCACAATCGGGCCGGTCTTCTCCGGCGTGTCGTCCATGCGATAAACGTCCTCGGGCTGGATGATTTCGGTCTGCGCGCCCAATTGTTTGAGCCGGTCCGCAACAAACTGCGCAATCTTGTTCACGCCTTCGATGTCCTTGCTGCCGGACTCGATGTGGACCAGATCGCGCAATGTGTCCAAATACGCCTGCTGTTCCTTTTTGGCAAGATCATGCACCGCAGCCACAGGCGCCGCCAATACGGCGCCAGCGGCCAGGGCAAGCACTGCACCGGTGGCGATTTTCCACCTTGTCGCGCACGATTGTCTTGATCTGAATTTCATGTCGTCTCCTCAACGATAATTTCGAGTGTGATTTTTATCAATCCTAGTTTTTACTGCATTTTCCAGTACCGGGCAACTAGTCTGGGATCTCTTCCGGGCGACGTCAACCGACATGGCAACACACCACCACTGAATGCTTGATGTCCATGAGCGTAGCGAACGTGGTCGGGCAACGGTTTGCGCCTTATTCCCGGCTCCCCTGTAGTTGTTTGAGTACCGCTTCGGCCACGCCGACCGAAGATGCCGGATTTTGTCCCGTGATCAATTTACCATCAACCACAACATGGGGTTGCCAAATAGCGCGGCTGCTATAGCGGGCGCCATGGTCTTTCAGCATATCCTCCACCAGAAAAGGCACAACGTCAGTCAATCCTACGGCACTTTCTTCCGCATTACTGAATCCGGTCACGTCTCTGTCCTTGACCAGAAAATGTCCTTCTGCCGACTTCACATGCCGAAATACGCCCGGCGCGTGACACACCGCAGATACCGTTTTCCCATTCTCATAAAAATCTTTTATCAACGTCATCACATGTTCATTTTCCGCCAGATCCCATAAAGGTCCGTGGCCACCCGGAAAAAAGACCGCATCGAAAGACTCGGTCTTCACATCAGCCAGGCGATGTGTTGTTGCCAATACCGTCTGCGCTTGCCGGTCCTTCTTGAAGCGCTGCGTAGCCTCGGTCTGAGCGTCCGGCTCATCGCTTTTAGGGTCCAGCGGTGGTTGTCCGCCTTGCACAGAGGCCAGCGTGATATCGGCATCGCTATCGAGAAACGCGTAATACGGAGCGGCAAACTCTTCCAACCAGAATCCGGTTGGTTTGCCGGTTGAGCCTAACGTACCGTGCGAAGTCAGCACTATCAGAATTTTCATCGTGTTCTCCTGTTGTCCTGTTGTCCTGTTTTCATTTTCTGCTTTACTACTTTATCGCTTTCCTGATTGACTACTTTATTCCCCTATTCCCCTATTCCCCTATTCCCCTATTCCCCTATTCCCTTATTCCCTTATTCCCTTATTCCCTTATTCCCTTGTTCCCTTATTCCCTTGTTCCCTTATTCCCTTATTGCTTTGCGCTTTACGCTTTGTTGCTTTGCGCTCTGCCCTTTCCTTCTTACTGCTTACTGTTTACTGCTTGCAACTTTTTAGAGCCCTGATGAAATGAATGATACAAGTTGCGCTTTTTATTACACATTTTCTCGCCGTAATCTCCGATGAATCTTTCGTCCTGTTACGGGTTTTATGTTGCCTTGTGCGCCGGGAGTATGCTTTGTGCCGTGCACCATCCTTTACTGCAACCCTCTACTGCTACTGATAGTCAGCCGTAATTACAATTGAAATCATCTGCAGTGCAGCGTTTCCAGATTAACCAACGCCAACCAATAATGAAAATACTTTATACCAATTTCCATTCCAGCCCTGGCATCGGGGGCCATACCTCGTACATTAGCCGACTGATTGCCGCACTCAACGCAGACCATGATATTGCCGTCGCGGTTCCTTCGCAAAGCGCGCTCCATCGAATGGCAAGTGCAATGCCCGGTGTGCACGTGCATGCGCAGGATTACCCCAGTAAGTTGCAGCATTTGCCCAAAGCCGCAGGCAGTTTGCGCAATATCCTAAGGAAAGGTCGATACGATGTTATCCACGTAAACGGAACCGCTGATCACCGTCTGGCCATGCTCGCCATGCTGGGGATGCGTCGCAAGCCGGCCATCATCTTCACCAAACATAATGACCATGCGACAGATTCTCTGGGCTCACGGCTGCGCGCCCGTTTCGGCACCGATCACTGTATTGCCGTTTGTGATTTTGTCGCTGAGAGGCTGGCTGGCGGTCCCTACGATAAGGCCGGAATCACGACAATACACAACGGCATTGATACAGATTACTTCAACGCTCCCAATGGCAATGATTCCGGCCAGATGCGCCAGACCATACTGGGGTCGGCCAGCGATACCCGCGTTTTATTTGGCAGCAACGCCGGCACAACAGAATACAAGGGCTGGATCGACATGGTTCGGTCGTTGGCCCGACTGGACTCACATCAGCTGGACCGCCTGCATATTGCAATCGCGGGCCCTCGCGCGCCGCAGAAACTGCTGGACGAAGTGCGGCAATTGGGCATGACGCGGCATATCAGCTTCGTGGGCGATCTTGAGGACGTCAGGTCGTTTATCGGCGCCATTGACGTTGGCTTTGTTTTGTCCTACCGGGTTGAAACGATATCCTTTGCATGCCGGGAAATGATGGCCATGGGTAAACCGGTGATTGTGACCCGACAGGGGGGCCTACCTGAGAATATTGATGCAGAAAAGGATGGATGGGTGATCCCGCCGCGGAACCCGCAAGTGCTGGCCGCACTGTTGCAGGAGATTATTGAAGGACAATACAATCTAACCGACATGGGATGTGCTGCTCGCACCAAGAGTGTGCAGCGCTTCGGCCAAGACAGATTTGTCAGCGCAACCCAGAATGTGTATCGCAATGCCCTGCGCAGCCGCGCACGCCCACAGGCGGCGACTACCGGTTAGTGTTGTCAACGCGACGGGGCAGCCACACCGCAAGACGGTACGGTATAAACACCCGCGTTTTGCTGCCTGGCGGCTGGACGCGCTGATTTCATGCGACGCCACTGCCATGGCGCCACAGGTTCTTTTTCCTTCCACAAGCCGCGACCCAGGCGGCGGGCCGAATCTTCTGCCTTGCAATAGGCAATATCTGTGACGTAGTGGCGATACGCCCATGCATAACCTTGGGCTACCATTACCATATTGATATTTTTCCGATCCTGATAAACGATGCCGACGAGCCGGCCGTAGCGATCTGTTTCGTGCACCCGCACTCTCACTATCTTGCGATACACCCTGTCCGACAAAAAATGTTTGGCGACCCTGCCGTATGCCATACCGGATTCCGGCGCATCAATTTGACCGAGCCGGATCTTGTGCTGCTTTTTACTTTTGTCCAAAATGGTGATGGTATCGCCGTCTGCAATGGCCACAACCCAGCCTTCAAGCCAGTTAGCGGCATACGCCGGTACCGGCCTGATTAACAGCAGAAGGATCAGATAACGCAATACGTAAGGAAATGCATTGTGAAATATCTGCAAGCGGTTTACTGAACGAACCATATCTTTGCAATAGATTTGCCGGCTGCGCTGTTCTGACTGGCGGCGTTACTGCGGCTAGCCGCCATGTGCTGGCCAGCTGTCATAACAGGTCGCGATTGATCTCAACGCCCGTTGCTTTACCATTGTCCGTAGAACACGCCGGCCTGCTTGTATTTATTGGTCTGCCTGTCCACTTCCTCTTCGGTCACGGTGGTGCGCCGTTTAAGGCTGGCAAACCATTGCAGCAATCGTTCTTTCATCTGCTGCCTGATCTTCTCATACTCTGGGTGCTCGCCCAGGTCATTGAATTCGTCAGGATCATTCCGTAAGTCAAATAACTGTGGCCTCTCGGTGCTCCAGTAGACATAACGCCAGCGGTCAGTGCGCACCGACCATGCTCTGCACTCATTGGTGGCTTTGCCAAGCGTGAGCCTGGCCTCTCGATAACTGTAATCGAGCTCTGAAAATACGCAATCGCGCCACGCTACGGGCTCATTATGGATAAGAGACTGCAGTGGTCGCCCTTCAATCCGGTGCGATGGTATTTCCATGTCGAGTGCAGCCAATATGGTAGGCATTATGTCTACGCTTTGCACGAGTCGCGACTCCCTTTTGCCACGCGTTGAGTCTGCCTGCCCGGACGGGTCGTAGATAATCAGCGGGACCCGTTGCACTACGTCATAGAACAGCTCTTTTTCACCCAGCCAGTGGTCGCCCAGCAGATCGCCATGGTCGGCAGTAATGATGACAAGTGTGTTGTCCATAAGCCCTTTCGATCCCATGTATTCGAATAGCCTGCCCAAATGGTCATCCAGTTGCTTGATGAGGCCCTGATAAGCCGGACGCACGCGCTCGACACACTCCTGGCTCGAAAAACTTCGGCTTTCCTCCTGCTGGCGATAGGCTTGCACGACAGGGTGAGCCCCTTCTTTTTCTGTCTCATTGCGCTTGACCGGCAGGCACTGCTGCGGCGTGTACATGGCATGATATGGAGCCGGCGCCACATATGGCCAGTGTGGTTTGACATAGCTCAAATGCATAACCCAGGGGTTATCACCGGCAGATTGCATATATGACATGGCGCAGTCGGTCATGTAGGCCGTTTCGGAGTGCGCTTCCTTTACTCGTGAAGGAAAATTGACGTTGCGCATATTCCAGCCGCTTTGCACCTGGCCCTGATCGTCTTGCACTGCAATCACATAATCGGTCCATGGATCCTGGCTATCGTAGCCTTGCGCTTTCAGATAAGCGGGGTAGCCGCTTTCTGCTCCCGGTTCATGATGTCCGTCATAGCGATCCAGTTGTACGAAACCGCCTTGCTTCAGAAGCACACCGAGCTCGCTCTGACCATCTATTTGCAACCGTTCCAGTGCGTGATTATCCGGCATCACATGGGTCTTACCTGCCAGCACCAGATCAATATCGCGCGCTTTCAGATACTCGCCCAACGTGACCTCGTTAATGGACAACGGTACGCGATTCCATGTTGCGCCGTGCGTAGAAGGATAGCGACCGGTGTAATAACTCATGCGCGACGGTCCGCAAACGCCCGAGTTGACAAACGCCTGCTCGAACAGCACGCCACGACTGGCCAGCCGGTCCATGTGCGTAGTTTGTAGATGGGGATGCCCATAACAACTCAAGTGATCGGCCCGCAACTGATCAGCCATGATAAAAAGCACGTTCTTGATTTTCGCCATATTTGTTTACTTGCCTACCTTGAATCCCGATTCACGAATGACCGGTTCCCATTGCTGCCTGAACGCTTCTATAGCCTGGCTCGTTTGGGCGGCATTAGCCTGCACCGGAACCAGATTGACTGAACGCATCTCTTTTTGAACCGACGCCTGGCCCATGGCTTTGCTGATGGCGTCGCCCAGGTACGTCACGACCTTGTCATCCATCGAAGACGGAGCAAACACCGCGTTCCAGCCTGTCGCTCGGATATTGATTCCGGCTTCATGAAACGGCGCCACATCGGGCAGGTTCGCATCGCGTTTTTCGCTGGAGACGCCCAGCACCCGGATTTTCCCGCTTTTTTCCATCTGAATGAACGTATCCAGCGTATCGATTGCAACTGGGATATTGCCACCGGCCAGATCGGTCAGCAATTGTGACGAGCCTTTATAGCCCACAATTTCCGGCTTAAGGTCAAGTTTATCAGCCAGCATAAGTCCGAAAAAATGCGGCAGGCTACCTGTTGCGGGAACGCCGATATTAAGCTGTTGCGGATTGGCTTTGGCCCATTGCACAAACTGGTCGACCGACGTGATCTTGCTTGATGCCGGCACGCCGAGCGCAAAGCTATACTCCGTGACAAGAGACACTGGTTTCAAATCGGTTTGCGCGTTGTAATTCAGATCGGGAAACACGATCGGGGCAATAACCGTGACGGCGGGGTTCCCCAGTGTCAGCACATTCTCGCCCTTTTTCTTGTTTTTCAGATCAGCCGCGGCAATCCGCCCGCCCGCGCCCGGTTTATTTTCCACAATCACGGGAACGCCGATCTCTTTTGCCAGCGCTCTGGCTACAATTCTGGCCGCATTATCACTTGCGCCACCCGGTACATAGCCCACTGTCAACGTCACCGGCTCCGTAAATACAGGCGCTTGCGCCCATACTCCGAAGGCTGCCGGCAGCAGTGTGGCTGCGAGCAGCCATGGTTTGAAATTTGCCATTTGTCTGTGTCTCCCTGTTTTCGTTATCGCCTGAACTATTCACGGCAGCGACAAGAGGCCGCAACCCCAAGCCATGGATCATGGCCATTATTCTAGCGGATTAAAACAGATAAACGCGTATGGTGGGGCAAGTCAAACACAGTGAGAAATCACAACCGACAAAAGAGCGCAACACACAAACACAAAAAACTCAGTGCAGGCCCCGCACAGACACCTGCCTTAACGGCAGTTCCGAGGTAGCTAGCCCCAGCAAATCACGCAGCTCGCTGCGCTTGCCCAGCAAGTCTTTCAGCGTATATTTATCCAATACAGCCAGAAACGCCTGGGTCGCTTCCCGCAATACCGACGGTAGTCTGCAGGGACCCGTGATCGTACAGGAGGAACAATCGACCAGATCAAAATCGCCTTCAGTGTGACGCACAAGCTGCCCAATGACGATTTTGTCTGTCCGCATCCCCAGCCTGATCCCGCCCTTGCGGCCGCGCAGCGTGTCGATATAGCCCAACTGGCCCAGGTGCTGCACCACCTTCATCAGGTGATTCTGGGAAATGTCGTAGGCGCGTGCGATTTCGGCAATGGACGAAAGCCCTTCATTGCGTGAACCCAGGAAAATCAGTACCCGCAGCGCATAATCTGTGTATTGAGTCAGTCTCATAGGGAATTTTTGATGGGCCATTACGGAAATTAGGAATATGCAATATAACATTCATTTGTCTTGCATATTAAAGATATTTGCAATAACATGCATTTAAAATGAATATTATGATTGCAATATTCTCACCCACCCAACCACAGGACCCCAACATGCCTCAACCCGTTGTTACTTCTCTGGATCCCAATACCATTACCGTGGTAAAAGCCACTGTCCCTGCGTTGCAGGCGCATGGCGCGGATATTACCGCAAAAATGTATGACCGGCTTTTCCGCGACGAACATATCCGAAGTCTGTTTAACCACGCCAACCAGGCCAATGGCCAACAGATCAATGCGCTGGCCGGTGCGATTGTTGCGTACGCAAGCAACATCGACAACCTGGGGGCCCTGCTGCCGGCGGTCGAACGTATTGCCCAAAAGCATGTCGGATTCCACATCCTGCCCGAGCACTATCCCTACGTAGCAACGGCCCTGCTTGGCGCCATTGAAGACGTACTGGGCGATGCAGCCACAGATGAAATACTTCAGGCATGGGGCCAAGCCTACTGGTTCCTGGCTGGTATTCTGCAAAACAGGGAAAGTGCGCTGCGCGACGCCATTGAGCAGGCGCCCGGGGGCTGGACCGGCTGGCGCCAATTTGTGGTCAGCGAAAAAATTCGCGAAAGCAGCATCATTACTTCTTTTATCTTGCGTCCGGTAGACGGCGGGCCCGTCATGCACCACAAGCCAGGCCAATATATTACTTTCCGCTTTAACGCACCTGAACAGGCCGGCATCAAGCGCAACTATTCCATTTCTTGTGCCCCTAATGGCGAGTACTATCGAATCTCGGTTAAGCGCGAAGAAAACAGCCAGGGCGGTTCACGCTTCATGCATGACGAGGTTCAGGTAGGAACCACACTTGAGATAACGCCGCCAGCGGGCGACTTCTATTTGCCAGATACGCCTGACCGACCGATTGTTCTGCTGTCCGGCGGCGTTGGTCTGACCCCTATGGTCAGCATGCTTGAAACCATCTATCATAAACACCCGCAATTGCAAGTGCACTACGTACATAGCACCATGAGCAGCCGGACCCACGCCATGGGCCAGCACGTGCAGTCGCTGGCCAAAGAACTGGCTCACACCAAAGTGTCAACGTTCTACAGTGAGCCGCAAGCGGTCGACCAGCCGGGAGACACCCATGATGTTTCGGGTATGATTTCGCTTGACTGGCTAACCCGTAACACACCGGTGCAGGATGCCGATTACTATATCTGCGGACCAAAGGAGTTTCTGCGGGTCTTTGTCAACGGACTGGCGGCCGAAGGCGTACCTGCCGATCGTATCCATTACGAGTTTTTCGGACCGGCTGACGAGCTGCTCGCCGCTTAAGTCGGGAGCGATTCGACGGCGCTGGTGCCGGCATAGCCGTGCCGCCAGCGCATTACGACAAGTGCAATACATACCCATTTGGCATATTGCGTCGCGTGCGGGCACACGACGGATATAATCGGACAACGTCATCAATAGATCCGGACACCACTGGCGCCGGCCGCGTATCCGACACTTATGATTATTCTGTCCGTACTTTATGTCATTGCCATTGTTGCCGAGTCCATGACGGCCGCGCTGGCTGCGGGCCGTCGCAGCATGGACTGGGTTGGTGTCTGTCTGCTTGGGTGTATTACGGCACTGGGCGGTGGATCGGTCCGAGACATCCTTCTGGACCATCATCCGCTGACCTGGATCGCGCATCCCCATTATCTTGTCATTACTACAGTGGCCGCCCTGGCCACAATTGCAGTGGCGCGCATCATGCACCGTCTGCACAAGCTCTTTCTGTTTCTGGACGCCATCGGGCTGGTCGTCTTTACTATCATCGGTTGCAATGTGGCGCTGGCGCTTGATCTGCCTTTGATCATTGTGATCGTGTCAGGCATGATCACCGGTTGCGTGGGCGGCGTTCTGCGCGATATCCTGTGCAATGACATTCCCTTGCTTTTTCGCAGCGAGCTGTATGCCAGCGTTTCCATCGTGACCGGAATGCTGTATGTCGCCGGTCTGCATGCCGGCCTCAATCATGAGCTGGTGATGGGCGTGGCACTCATAAGCGGGCTGACACTGCGCATGCTGGCGTTGCGATATCAATGGAATATGCCCAAGTTTATCTACAATCGCGATGACCACTGATTCGTAAGAGAACCCGCGCGCGCCGCCGACAGCAGCCACACCGCGCATCGCGCGCTTTTGCCCTGATTACACTACCCGGCCATTATTCCCACCCTCCGCAAAATCTGTATGGACCAGCGCATCGCGTGGACTCATAGAAAAAGACCATCTGGCTCTGTTTATACGGCTGTATTACCTGTACATTCGTCTCCCAACACAAAAATAATAATAGCGTGTATACAGGAGATAATACAGATGGATATGGATAGTAAAAACCAGCTGCAGCACTCGCTCAAGCCGCGGCACATGTCAATGATTGCACTGGGCGGTGTGATTGGCGCAGGGCTATTTGTTGGCAGTTCTGTTGTGGTGAAAAATGCAGGTCCGGCCGCGCTGATTTCATTTTTAATTACCGGCATTCTGATCATTCTGGTGATGCGCATGCTCGGCGAGATGGCATCGTCGCTGCCCGTGGTCGGCTCATTCTACGAGTACGCCCGCAGCGCTTTTCGCGAACAGCCGGGCAAGGCTGAGTTTGCAGGCTTCATGTCAGGATGGATGTACTGGTATTTCTGGGTGATTGTGGTGGCTATTGAAGCCATAGCCGGCGCCAAGCTTATCCAGTTCTGGCTGCCCAATATCCCTTCCTGGGAAATCAGCCTCACGCTCATGGCAGTCCTGACCATTACGAATCTTTTTTCCGTCAAATCCTACGGCGAATTCGAATTTTGGTTCTCATCCATCAAGGTCGCTGCGATCGTTGTTTTTCTCTTTCTGAGCGGACTGTTCCTGCTGGGTATGTGGCCCAATCATCAGGCGCTCGGCTTGGGGGAAATGCTCAATCATGGCGGTTTCATGCCTAACGGCTGGGGGCCGGTGCTTTCCGGCGCTGTAGCAGCAACGGGTTTTTATTTTGGCGCTGAAATTGTCACCATTGCCGCTGCAGAAACAGCAAATCCGGCCAAATCCGTCGCCAAGGCAACCAATTCGGTCATCAGCCGGGTGCTGTTCTTCTACGTGGGTTCGGTATTTTTCGTCGTCTGCCTGGTGCCCTGGAACTCAGAGGCTATTTCAACCCCATATGTAAGCGCGTTGCAGGTCATGCAGATTCCGTACGCGCCGCACATCATGAACGCCGTGATTCTTGTGGCCGTACTATCATGCCTCAATTCAGGACTTTACGCCGCATCGCGCATGATATTTGCGCTCACCCGCAATGGCGATGCACCACAGGCGCTGGCACGCGTATCAGAAAACGGCGTGCCGATACGAGCCATTATCTTTTCCACACTGTTCGGCTATAGCGCGATTGTCGTGTCGTATTACTCACCCGACGGCATCTTCCCGTTTCTTGTTGAGTCGTATGGTACGGTGGCATTGGTCGTCTATATCCTGATCGCCGTCTCTCATATCAGGCTGCGCAAACGGATGGAAAAAAATTGCCCTGAACGAATTCGGGTTCGCATGTGGTGTTTCCCTTATCTCAGTTATCTGGCCATCGCAGGCATGCTGAGCATCCTGGGCGCCATGGCATTTTTACCCGAGCAGAAGAAAGCCTTCTGGTTCGGCCTGGTGAGCCTCGGCGTGTGTGCGCTCGCCTTTTTGCTTTCCAGGTATTGGCGCAAGGAAAAAACGTTTGAGCCGGGTGTTACCCAAAGCGCGCTGGAAGGCTAGCGCCAAACCCTTGGTATGCGCCTCCGGCGCGCTCACATACAGAGGCGCGCCGGACAACGGACTGCCTTGCGGTTCACGCCGACCCGCCTGACATTGAATCAGGGCTGGGCAACCCATTGAAGGTGGCGCCATAATGAACGTTGTGGCCAGCAAGCCAGCCTGCCAGGACCACCGACATGTACGGGCCCCGGCTTTCCTTGACCGAAATGATCCTGATCTGCGTCGCTTCAATCTCACAGATCGTCCCGCTGCGGCCGGTTAAGTCATCACGAAAACGGCGGCGCTGCAAGGGACCTCTTAACCACAGGGAATCGCCTCGACGCATTGACCAGGCGACCTGCTCTGCCTGCACGCCATACAACACCGCATCGTGATGTTCACTGCATGTAAATATATCGTTTGAGTATTGGTCACGCTGACTGCTGCGCGTTTCCAGCGTGATGCGCAATACGGCCGTGCCGTCGGGAAAATAGCGCAGGCACGGATCAGCAAGTAGAACGCCAAGCACGGTCATTTCATTGAGATACAGTTGCATCGCTCTCTCCCTTCATCGAATAACCCGGGGCGTCGCATGTCGCCCCGGTATGCCAACACAGCCTGCGCCAACCGGTTACTGGTCCGCGTTGACGCCGATGCCCGCCGTACCATTATTTCTTCAGGATCGCCTTCGTAATCGTATCGGCGTTGTACTGCATCATGTTCAGATAAGTGGAAGCAGGCTCATTCGGGCCGGACAGGGCATCTGAATATAGCTTGCCGCCCACTGCGACATTGGCCTCCGACGCGATTTGCTTGATCAGCGCAGGATTACTGATGTTTTCCACGAATACGGCAGACCCTTTGTCCTGGCGAATCTGACGAATGATGGCTGCCACATCTGCTGCGGTGGCCTCCGTCGCCGAAGACGTGCCCTCTGGCGCCAGCAAAGTCAGACCATAGGTGGCGCCCAGGTATCCAAAAGCGTCATGTGAAGTAATAAGGGTGCGCTTGTCTTTCGGCAAGGTCTCGAACGCGGCCTTGATGGACTCGTGAAGCGTCTGCAATTTTTGCGTGTACGCACCGGCATTTGCCTTGTATGAATCACATCCCCCGCTGTCCACCTGACATAGTGCATCTGCAATATTTTTCACATAAGTGATAGCGTTGGGGACCGATTGCCAGGCGTGAGGATCATATTCGCCATGATCGTGCCCGTGGTGGTGGCCATGTCCGTGATCATGATCATGATCATGGTCGTGGTCGTGGTCGTGGTCGTGGTCGTGGTCGTGGTCGTGGTCGTGGTCGTGGTCGTGGTCGTGGTCATCATGATCCGACTTCTCTGCGTGGCCGTCTCCCTCTTGCGTATTTTTCAGCGGTTCAATGCCTTTGGTCACCTCCACAACCGGCGCCTTGGTCTCGCTGGACTTGGCCAGGCGCTGCATGAATGGGTCAAACTGCAGGCCATTGACCAGGACCAGATCGGCGCGCTTGAGTGCAATCACATCAGCAGGCTTGGGCTCGTAGCTATGCGCATCGCCATTGACCGGAACAATGGACGTAACCGAGACGCGATCGCCTCCAACATTGCGAACGAAGTCTTCAATAATGGAAAAGCTGGCTACCACATTTAGCGTTGCAGCATTTGCGCCGCCTATGAACGCCATGCTTATGGCACTTGAAATAAAAAGCTGCTTGAACGGGATCTTCACGTGAAACCTCAAATGGGAAAAGGCGTCACGCTACCGGCAGCACCGTGACGAACAGATAAGAATAGCAACTTGGTTATGTTATAACATAACATAACCAATCGTCAATGGAGCTGGCGATTTTGAAGGATCAAAAGGCTTTCCTTCCTTTTCCGGAAATAAAGAATGGAGTATTCTTGAGCCTGCGAAGGCCCGGAGACGCTTTCGCAGGTTCAATTAACGATAAAGGAGTTAAGTACGATGCAGTATTTGGACGTACTAAAAACATTTTTTGATACCGTTGGCGGTTGGGTGTGGGGACCCGTCATGTTGGTATTTCTGGTGGGCACCGGTGTCTTTCTGACGCTGCGTCTGGCGTTTCTGCAATTTACCATGCTGCCCTTCGCGCTGAAGCAGGCTTTCACACCACATGGCAAAAACCGCGACGGCACCGAGAATAAAGGAGACATTTCGCATTTTGGCGCACTGATGACTGCGCTATCGGCAACCATTGGCACCGGTAATATTGCCGGTGTCGCAACTGCGGTCGTTCTGGGCGGACCGGGCGCCGTGTTCTGGATGTGGATTACCGCTATTTTCGGCATGGCCACCAAATTCGGCGAAGGCGTGCTTGCCGTCAAATACCGGATCGTCAATGAACGCGGCCAGATGTCCGGCGGCCCAATGTATTACATTGAACGCGGCCTGAACTGGAAGTGGCTGGCCGTTCTGTTCGCGCTCTTTGGCACCCTGGCCTCCTTTGGGATTGGCAGTTCGGTACAGTCCAACTCGGTCGCTCATTCCATCGAGGCCAGTTTCGGGATTGATCCCATGCTCACCGGCATCGTGCTCACCATCTTTACCGCGATCGTCATTCTGGGCGGCATCAAAAGCATTGCCACTGCATCATCTTTCATTGTACCGTTCATGGCGATCTTCTATGTTGCCGGCGGCATGATCATTATCATCATGCACCTGGATCTGCTGGGCCCGGCACTTGCCACTATTTTCCGTGATGCATTCAGCGGTGAAGCGGTCGCAGGCGGCGCCATCGGCACGGTCATCCGATACGGCGTGGCGCGCGGCGTATTCTCCAACGAGGCCGGGATGGGTAGCGCGCCGATTGCGGCTGCCGCAGCCAAGACCGATCATCCGGTGCGCCAGGCGCTGGTCTCCATGACTGGAACATTTCTGGATACGATCGTTGTCTGCAGCATAACCGGGATCGTGCTGGTCATGGGTGGCATTTATACAAATGGCGAGACGGGCGCCGCACTCACAACCAATACGTTCAATATGCTGCTACCAGGCCCCGGCGGCTGGATCGTTACTATTGGCCTGGTATTCTTTGCCTACTCCACGATTCTGGGCTGGAGCTATTACGGCGAGAAATGTGCATCTTATCTGCTGGGCGAGTGGGCTGTGCTTCCCTACCGTATTATTTATGTGGCCAGTGTCATGATCGGCACGATCGCCAGCCTGGACCTTGTCTGGGTGGCCGCCGACACCTTCAACGGCTTGATGGCGGTTCCCAACCTGATCGCACTGGTGTTGCTGTCCGGTGTGATCGTCAAGGAAACCCGCGACTTTGTTGCCAAGCGCAAAGCGGGCGAGTTGCCATAACCTGATGGCGACTATGCAGCGGTCACCCTCATGGCTGCTGCACGACAAATTGCGGTCTCAAGAAAGCGTTGTCCCGACGGGGCAACGCTTTGTCATTTACATGATTGCGTACTTGTAGGAGGATCTCAATAATGAAGCTGCGGCCTGCATTACGATCTGAATTTGAAAATATCACAAAAGTCTGGGAAGCGTCAGTCAGAGCCACTCATGATTTTCTATCGGCGCAAGATGTACTTGAGCTGCGTGGACAAATCCTCAATGACTGGCTTCCCTCTCTGGCCGTCACGGTGTTCACTGATGAAAGTGATGCCATTCTTGGTTTTAGCGGGGTAGCTGACGAAAAACTTGAAATGCTCTTCGTGGCTCCGTCTGCGCGTGGGCGCGGTGTCGGCAGAGCGCTTCTCAATCATGCAGTCTCAGAGATGTCCATTCGGCTGCTTGATGTCAATGAGCAAAATGGCCAGGCAGTCGGCTTTTATCGGCACGCGGGCTTTGAGAGTTTTGGAAGGTCTCCGGTCGATGGTCAGGGCCGGCCTTATCCGCTGCTGCATATGCGGCTCGTTTCCTCTAAAAATTTAATATAGCCGACATCGGTAGGCGAGCGCGGCTTAACTGACTGCTTCGTGCCGCTTCGCTACCATTTTCTCTCCTTGGACTCTCCACTACTGCGCCGGCCGGGGCGCCTGTTCAACGGAATTGCTCAATATTGGTCTCATTCAATTGCACCGCCCCGCCAGACAGATCTGCAGGATCAAAAACAAACGCTTTCCCGAATCCCTGTACCAGAGTTCCGAGTAAAGGTGTCAGGCAATACCACGTAAAATCGTTCATGGAGTCCAGCAAAGTGACCGTCTTTCCCGCCTTTTCGGTTAGCAGTGCAAGCGCCTGGGCATGTTCGGCGGTTCCCTTTTCTACCGGTGAAACCGCAGCGCGGTAATTTAATCGCAGACGCGCATAGATATTCCGCGTTTTGCTTTCGTCCTCAATCAGAAGAATATCGAGCTCGGGCAACGTCTTGAGGTTCTTGCCATGAACCGCCAGTCCCGAGACCAGAACATAGAATTTACCATCCAGATAGGCAAACGGCGTATAACTGGCGCAAGGCGCTTGCGTCGCATTCGTTGTCGCCATGATCAGACTGAGACATTCGTGGTGCAGACGGTCAATCTCAGGAGTCAGCGCAAGCATATCGGTGTTGCTGTTGGTATCGGTGTTGCTTTTCATAGAAGGCTCTATTATTTCGTTTAACAGACGCTTTGCCGCAAGGCGCACGCCGCGTTGACTACCCAGGCCCGAATCACCGCGCCAGCCAGAATCAAGAGCGTCAGCGGCAGTGGCCACTCATACACTGGACAGCCAAGGGTCTGTTTATTATATGGTTTTTGACCAGAGGATACGACCCTAATGGATGTCTCGGCCCCCTGATGGGTCTTCCAACGGTTGCGACAGAACAAACTGGATCGTCGCCAAAGACCAGTCCGGCAACATGAAGCTGACTGGCATTGCGGCATGCCAGGAAAGTACGGTGCGAACCCTCGCCTGTCCCGCTCCTAAAAATAGGGAGGGACGCCTGTGTTTCGCTTGCCGATTGTGTTATGGCACGCTGCCCGGTTATGATGACGTGAACCAAACTGATCTACAGGACTGAACATGATCCATCCCCTGCTTCGCACCTTGCTGGCCATGACATGTGTAATAGGCTCTTATGCAACAGCAGCCTCGCTTCAGGCAACAGCAGCCTATCGCGAACGCATTGCAGCACCGGCAGACGCGATACTCGAAGCACGCCTGCAACAAATGCAGGCCGATGGCACCCCGGGCCAGGTAGTGGGTCACGCTGCATTGAACCCGGCAGGACAGACGCCATTTCACTTTTCGATCGTCTACGACGACCACGCGGTCAAACCTGGCCTGCCGTACCGCATCAGTGTCCTGCTCACTGCGCAGGGCCGTACCCTTTTTTCCGGAAGCGCCCCTATCACACTTGACCAGACCGGCGACAAACCGGTAAGGATCATGATGACACAAGGTGCATCGCAAGAGGCGGCTGCACCCGCCGTTTCTTCCGACGCTCATTCCGAAGCCTCTCCCGATGTCTCCACCGACGCTTCTGCAGCGAAATCGCCCACAGCAGAGTCGACGGCCAAACCAGACAGCCCCTTACGCAATACTTATTGGAAGCTGGTCAGCTTGAATGGCAAGGCGATACAGACTCAGAGTCAGCAGCGTGAGGCACATATCGTGTTCTCGGCCGAAGGTAACCGACTCTCTGGCAATAGTGGATGCAACCGTATGATGGGCGGCTTCGAAGAAAACGGGGAACAGTTGAAACTGACACAAATAGGCGGCACCAGAATGGCCTGCCCGCCAGGAGTGGTCATGGAAACCGAATTTACCCAGACGCTGCTCACGGTTGCCCGTTATCAGATCCGCGCCGAACATCTGGATTTGCTGAACGCCAATGGGGATATTGTGGCAGGTTTTGAAGCAGTGGCTTTATACTAACGGAGCAAGCTTAAGAGTGGCTGTGGCTGGCTTTCTGAAGCGGTGCCTCTACAATAAGCGCCTCAAGAATGGCATAAAATTGGTGCACACGTTCTCAGGCTGCGTTGGTCCATGCGCTCCTATTTCGATTTTTTCATTTTTATTAGGCAACGGCAATTCTCATGCAAAGCATTGCAGCTCTTTTTTTTGACGGCACAGTTATCGGCATCGCTGCCACCGTTATTCTGGATTTATGGGCGATTGTGGCAAAGCGCGCATACGATGCAGCCCGTCCCAACTGGGCGCTGGCCGGTCGCTGGTTTGCTCACATGAAGCACGGTCGCTACCATCATGACAATATCGCAGATGCAATACCTGTGCGAGGTGAACTGGCCATCGGCTGGATTGCCCATTACGCGGTTGGCATCGTGTATGGGCTGATGGTAGTAGCAATCTGGTTCTTTCAGAACGCCGTCTACCCCACGTTGCTGGCGCCGCTGCTCATCGGATTGGTTCTGGCCACATGCGCCGCCTGGTTTGTGATGCAACCGGGCATGGGCCTGGGCGTGGCAGCGCGCAAAACGCCCGATCCGATGCGCATGCGTCTACGCATCCTCATCAACCACGTGGTGTTCAGCCTGGCCATGTATCTGAGTGCCATTGCGCTATACGGCTACCTGGCCTGAATGCGAGCCTGGCGCCGGCGCTGCGCGCGTAGTTGCACCTGGTGACCGTCCAGGCTAAATTGCACACGATATTGCACCAGCTTTACGGCCAGGGCACGATACTTGAACATATACCGCAATCCCACCAGCACAGCCAATACGCCGGCCCCCGCGCCTACGCCCAGTCCCCAGCGGGGACCGAAGGCGTCGGCGACCCATCCCACAATGGGGGCACCGACAAGCGTGCCACCCAATGCAATTGCCATATAAATTGCCATCACGCGTCCGCGCATTGCCGCATCGGTCGACATCTGCACGGTGCTGTTCACCGTTGTGTTGAACGTTTGCGCGGCGACCCCCAGCACGACCAGGACCACGCCGAATATCCAGTAGTTCGGCGAGACAGCCGCCAGCACACAGCCAAACCCGAAAATGCCCGCGCCGGTTAGCACATATGCAATACGGGGCCGCGCCCGACGCGCCGCCATCAGCGCACCGCATACCGAACCGATTGCCATAGTAGAAGACAACAAGCCGTACTCATTGGCGCCCACGTGAAAGACGGTGACGGACATGGTCGAGATGTAAATGGGAAAGTTCAGGCCAAACGTACCGATCAGAAATAGCATCATAAACAGTGCCTTGAGGTCGGGACGGTTCCACACATAACGAAATCCCTGGACCAGGCTGCCCGGCGTGCGCGGCGACCGCTTGGTCCGGTTAAGACCCTTTACGTTTAAGCGAAATAAAGAAGCAATCACTGCCAGATATGTGACGGCATTGATCAGAAACACCCAGCCGGTGCCAACCCCTGCGATGAGAAGACCGGCCACCGCCGGGCCGATCATGCGCGCAGCATTGAACGAAGCCGAGTTCAGGGCAACGGCATTGGACAGATCCGTATCGCCGACCAGTTCGGACACGAAAGTCTGGCGCGCCGGACCATCAAAGGCGGTCACACAGCCTAGCAGCAGCGCAAAAACGTAAACATGCCATAATTGCGCCAGACCGGTCAGGGTCAACAGCCCCAGGCCCAGCGCCAGTATTCCCATGGCTGCCTGCGTGGCAATCAGCAGCTTGCGTCTGTCCAGATAATCGGCGGCCAGACCGGTGACCGGCAGCAGGAATATTTGAGGGCCGAACTGCAATGCCATGACGATACCCACTGCCGTCGCATTATGTTGGGTCAGATAAGTGAGCACCAGCCAATCCTGTGCAGTCCGCTGCATCCAGGTGCCCACGTTGGACACAATCGCACCGCCTGCCCATATTCGATAATTGGGTATGGCGAGAGACCGGAACGTGCCGCTTTTTATGGTACCCACACTTCCTCCCGGCTAAGCCAAATAACGGTTATGAAGATCGACGTAATGCGTACGCCGCCGTGACCCTGCAGGGGCAACGACAAGCGACGCAAGGTCGTCGACGAGATTGCTGCGTGTATATATGTGCCGCCGCAGTTGCGGTCAGTGATTGACGAGCCGCTTGAGCAGTTCTATCGCTTTTGCCAGCGATTCCTGCTCTTTGGCGTTATAGCAAGTGTGAATTTCTTGTACCAGCCAGTCTTCCCGAGCGGCGCGACTTGCCTGGATCATCGTAAGAAAGCGCGGCGTCAGCGACAAAATGGTCTGGCGACCATCAGCCGGATCAGGATTTCCCTTGATATGGCCGGCCGCTTCCAGGCTTGACACCGTTGCACCCATCGATTGCGGCCTGACACCTTCGGCCCGCGCCAGCGCGGTCACTGTGGTTGGCCCATCGCGTTCCAGTCGCAGCAGAACGGAACGTTGCGAAGGGGTGAAATCCCCGGCACTAGCCTGCCCCCGCAGCTTGCGGGTGAAGGAGGAAATCAGAATGCGCAATTCTGCCGCCAGTTCTGATACACGCGCCTGTTCGGGACTCAACGATTTTCTATCCATACCACTATGATAGCAGATAACAAGGAAAACTACAAAGGTAACCTTCTTTTCTATCGGGTATATCTTTCGTTATGTTCAGCCCTGCCGCAGGTTTCCTTATGTTGGCCCTGGTCAGGATTTGATTAAATAAATGCGGGACGGTGTTCCGTTGTGTTCGGTGGCGCCATTCTTTCGTTATGTTCAGCACTGCCTGGTGTTTCGTTATTTTCGGCCTTGACCCATCTTTCGTCAAATCCCGTGCTGGCTAGCGCCTGCGGCCAGCCTTGCTTGATACTGCTCCAGCGGCACGGTACCCTGCACGCCTGTCATGCAAATGTTGCCAATAGGCAAGTCGGCAGGAGCGCCCTGCATGGGCGCGCCTGCCATGCCGGCAACAGTCAGGCGCTGACCTGGCTGTCAAGCCGCTCGCGGATCTGGGTCAGTTCTTCGGGCAAACGACTTTTAAGCTTATCGAACAACTCTGCGTGCAGTTCCAGCTCCCTGCGCCACTGATCCTGTTCAATGGAGGTGATGCGCTTAAATTGCGCTTGGTCAAAAGACAAACCGTCCCAGGTAATATCTTCAAAACGCGGCGAAACACCGAACAGGTTTTCCTCTCCCTGTGCTTTGCCGTCGATGCGTTCCAGCATCCACTTGAGCACGCGCATGTTTTCTCCGAATCCGGGCCAGATAAACTTGCCGTTATCGTCCGTCTGGAACCAGTTTACGCAGAAAATATGGGGCAGCGTCGCACCGGCTTTCTCAAGCCTGCGGCCCAGATTCAGCCAGTGCTCAAAATAGGAGCTCATGTTATAGCCGCAAAACGGCAACATGGCAAAAGGATCGCGTCGGACTACGCCTTGCGCGCCCGCTGCAGCCGCAGTGGTTTCCGAGCCCATCGTCGCAGCCATATACACGCCCTCAACCCAGTTGCGCGCTTCGGTTACCAGCGGCACCGTGTCGGAACGGCGACCACCAAACAAGAACGCGTCAATAGCGACCCCTGCCGGATTATCCCATTCGGAATCGATCACAGGATTCTGCGTTGCCGATACCGTGAAGCGGGCATTGGGGTGAGCCGCCTTGCGTCCGCTGTCGGGAGTCCAGTCCTTGCCCTGCCAGTCAATCAGATGTGCCGGCGCCGGTCCCATGCCTTCCCACCACACGTCGCCGTCATCTGTGAGCGCGACATTGGTAAACAATACATTTTCCCGCAGCGAAGCCATGCAATTGAAGTTGGTTTTCTCATTGGTGCCCGGAGCGACGCCGAAATAACCCGCCTCCGGATTGATCGCATAAAGGCGCCCGTCTTCGCCGGGCTTGATCCACGCAATGTCATCGCCCACGGTTGTGATTTCCCATCCGGGAAGCGATGCCGGCGGAATCATCATGGAAAAGTTGGTTTTGCCGCAGGCTGAAGGAAACGCCGCGGCGACGTGCATTTTTTTACCCTCGGGTGATGTAACGCCCAGGATCAGCATATGCTCGGCCATCCAGCCCTGGTCACGCCCCATATTGGAGGCAATGCGCAAGGCAAAGCATTTCTTGCCCAGCAAGGCATTGCCACCATAGCCGGAACCGTAAGACCAAATTTCCCGTGTTTCGGGATAATGCACAATGTATTTCGTGGTGTTGCACGGCCAGGGGACGTCGGCCTGCCCCGGTTCCAGCGGGCTGCCTACGGAATGCACGCAAGGGACAAATTCCCCGTCGCTGCCCAGTATATCGTACACCTTGCGGCCCATCCGGGTCATTGACCGCATATTGACTACCACATAAGGAGAATCGGACAGTTCAACGCCAATGTGGGCAATGGGAGAGCCCAGCGGTCCCATGGAAAACGGAATTACATACATGGTACGGCCACGCATACAGCCATCGAACAGGCCGTTGAGCGTTTCGCGCATTTGCGCTGGGGCTTCCCAGTTGTTGGTCGGGCCAGCGTCTTCTTCGTTTTCCGAACAGATATACGTGCGATCTTCCACGCGCGCTACATCGTCGGGATCGGACCAGGCCAGATAAGAATTCGGCCGCTTCTGCGGGTTCAACTTGCGCAGCGTGCCTGATTGGACCATCAGCGCGCACAGGCGGTCATATTCTTCCTGGGAGCCGTCGCACCATTCAATGTGGTCGGGCTGGGTAAGCATGGCGATCTGCTCCACCCAGGCTTTCAGGCCGGCGTGCTGCACCCATTCGGGCGCATTGATTTGAACTGAAGGTTCAGGACGAGCTGCATTCATAGGGTTTGGATCTCCGTAATCTGTCAAATGCAAAAACGCCTCGTTCGAAGGCGCCTGTTGAAACAATGCCGTATGGCGCCCGGACCGGCCCCGCCATAGCGCGCAAATGAAAATAGTCCACAATGATGCATCATTCTAATACCGCATGGCCCTAATGTGTACGCTTTCTGGTTCCGGCGTTTCAACTTGTTGCCGGTTTTACGTTCTTGCGAGCTATACCCAGCACTCCTTCGCGGCATTTGAGGAACATTTTTTGTGCAGTCGCATAAAATGATATTGCAGTTGAAATTGCTCACGAGGGCCTTTTAATTGCGCAACGCACAATGAAGACAAGGCCCGCGCATCGGCAACGTTGCCGGATTTGCGGGCCCGCCACAGAAAAGCCGCTTAACGTGCAGGCGCAACTGCGGATCGTACCGCTGTCGGCTGAGTAACCGTTTTGACCGTTTTGATGGATGCTGCGCTCAGGGCTGAAATTATCCCCACGATAACGGTGTAGGCCACCACCAGCCATGGCTGACCATTATTCTGATGCAATAGCGCTGTTGCAATCAGCGGCGTAATACCCGAGGCAAAGATGCCCGAAAACTGATACACAAATGAAATACCCGTATACCGTACCCGTGTATCAAACAACTCGCAGAACAATGCCGCTTCGGGACCATACACCATTGCGTACAGAATACCGAAAGGAATCACGATGGAAAGCCAGACAACGAATACATTATCGGAAAAATTGGTCATGAGCCAGAATGCAGGAATGGCCGAAAAACCTGTAATCAAGGATCCCCAGAAATAGGTGCGAGTGCGTCCCAGCCGGTCGGACATGGCGCCAAAATAAGGAATGGCTGCACACATGACGATTGCGGCAACCATCACGCCGGTCAGCGCGTCGGTGCGCGACATGTTCAAGTTCCGCGTCAGGTAGCTGATAATGAACACACCGAAAATATTGAAAAAGACGCCATCAATATAACGCGCGCCCATCCCTTTGAGGATATTGAGCGGATAGTTTTTGATCATGTCCACAAATGGAATTTTACTTTCGGCATTCTCTGCCTTGATCCGTTCAAATTCCGGACTTTCCTTGACGGCCAGGCGGATGTACATACCAACGAAAACCAGCAAAGTAGACAACAAAAACGCGATCCTCCAGCCCCAGCTCAGGAACTGTTCGTCGGTCAGCAGCGACGAGAGCAAGGCGACCACGCCAGAAGCCAGACATAATCCCAGAGACAGGCCGATTTGGGGCAGGGACGCATAAAGTCCTTTTTTCTCCGGCGGTGCATACTCGTAAGTCATGAGCACCGCCCCGCCCCATTCGCCGCCCAGGCCGATTCCCTGCAGAATACGAAAGAACAACAGCAGCGCCGGCGCCCACAGCCCGATACTGGCATAGGAAGGAATCAAGCCGATTGCCACGGTGGATACGCCCATGATCATTAAGGTCATGATCAATGCACTTTTGCGGCCCACCTTGTCACCAAGATGACCGAATATGATTCCGCCTAACGGACGAGCCAGAAAGCCTACAGCAAAGGTGGCATACGCCAGCATGGTGCCGATATAGGGATCTTCACCCGGGAAATACAGTTGATTGAACACCAGCCCGGCAATCACCCCATAAAGAAAAAAATCGTACCACTCAATCGTTGCCCCCACCAGCGAAGCTGCAACGACCCTGCGCAATCCTTTTTTGTCACTCATTGTTGTCTCCCTTGTATTAATTTAGATACAGCGGCGATTCGATCCGACATATTTCAGTTGCGATCGCACTCCGTTTCGTCGCTCTGTCGCTTCTATTGGTCCTGCAAGTGAGCGGCTGCAAGATTTTCAGCCGGAGCCTTATCCCTTGTGCACGACACCCGTGCGTCGTCGCCAATGGCATGACCGGTAGCCAGCGCGTCTTCAAGCACAAAGGCGGCAGCCCTTTCGGCAATCATGACAACCGGCACATTGGTATTGCCCGACACAAGCGTAGGCATAATCGATGCATCAACCACACGTAATCCCTGCAGGCCGCGAACGGCCAGCCGGTGATCAACAACTGCCATCGGATCATTTTCCGGACCCATTTTTGCCGTTCCCGACGGGTGAAAAATCGTGGCGCCGTTCTCTCTGCAAAAATGCAAAATCTCCTCATCTGTCTGAACTTCCCGGCCTGGCTTGACTTCGCCTTTCATCAAGGTCTGCATAGGCTGGGCGTCGGCCAGTTTTCGGGTCAGCCGCACACCGGCGATGGCCGTGCGGCGATCCAGATCGGTGGCCAGATAATTGGGTTGCATTGCTGGCGGCTCAAACGGATCGGCCGAGCGGACTCTCAAATAGCCACGCGACTCGGGCCGCAGCTGACACACGGAAAACGTGCATCCGGAAAAATCATGGACCTTGCCACCTGCCATATCTGCCGACAGCGTCCCGAAGTGGAACTGCACATCGGGGCGCGTGTCTGTGTTGGACAAAGCGTTACAGAACAGGGCGCCCTGATTGATTCCAATGGCTAGCGGGCCGCCCCGCAGCAATGCCCATTGCAGACCCATCCTGGCCTTGCCGCTCCAGCTACGCAGCAGATCATTGGTCGTAATGGGTTTGCTCACTTCGTAGATCAGTCGAAATTGCAGATGATCCTGAAGGTTCTCACCCACGCCCTTGAGTTCGTGCACCATGGGAATGCCCAAAGGCGTCAGATGCTCGGCATTGCCCACACCAGACAATTGCAATAACTGAGGCGATTGCAGAGCGCCGGCGCATAGGATGACTTCGCGGTTCACGTTCAGCGTCTTGACTTTCCCGTGCTGGCGATACTGGACTGCCGCCGCTTTTTTGCCACGAAACAGAATTTTCATAGCCTGCGCTTCGGTCTCGATACGCAAATTCGATCGTCGTCTTGCCGGATTCAAATAGGCAACGGCAGTAGAACAACGACGCCCGTTGCGAGTCGTCAACTGGTAGTACCCGGCCCCGCGTTGATCGCCCGTGTTGAAATCCTTGCGCGACGGTATACCAAGACTGTTGGCGGCAGCGATAAGCGCATCGACCAGTTCGTGCCGGGTCGGGATCGATGTCGCATTCAGCGGGCCCTGCGTGCCATGGGTTGGGCCCGGGCCAAGATCGTTATTCTCGAGTTTGCGAAAGTATGGCAGGCACGCATCCCAGTCCCATCCCGAGTTTCCCAGTTCCGCCCAATGATCGTAATCTTCTTTCTGGCCCCGTATGTAAATGAGGCCGTTGATGGAACTGCTGCCGCCCAGCGTTTTACCACGCGGCCAGTAAATACGCCGGTCCAGCATATTGTGGTCGGGGTCAGTGTAGAAGCCCCAGTTCAATCGGGGATTGAACATGGTCTTGCCATAACCGATAGGAATATGGATCCACATATTGCGATCAGCCGGACCCGCTTCGAGCAGGCACACCGAGTACCTGCCATTCTCGCTCAGCCGGTTGGCCATGACGCATCCGGCCGAGCCGCCACCCACTACTACATAATCCACACACTCTTGCATCGTTTTGTCTGCCTGTCAGTTTTTATTTATTGAGTGTGTCAAGTGTGCGTTGGGCGGACCGTTATTTATTAGGGGTATACACCAATCATTTCAATTTTGAAACGATATACGCCATTTTCATTTCATTAACCAAAATGGATCGTTTCAAATTATTGGATATTTCAATTCTTTTATTCGACAATCAATAATAAAGAGACAACTATGACCATGACCAATCAAGATCCAAAACATCTGCGTATTCTGACTGTGATAGAGCTGCTGGCCCGTGCCAGTTATCCGTTATCGCTTGCCCAGATTGCCCAGCGAACAGCACTGCCCAAGGCCAGTGTCCTGAGGCTTTTGCAACAGCTGCAGGAGGCTGCCTATGTCACGCGCCTGCCCGAAGATCGTGGATACGTGCTGGGCGCGTGTTCGCATCAACTGGCTTTGTCTGTGCTGAGCTCCACCCACTTTGATCGCATGTGCCGACTGCTGCTTGGCAAACTGGTGGCTGCCACCGGCGAGACCTGCAATCTGACCGCACTCATCGATAACCAGGTCCACTACCTGGCGCGGGTCGAGCCCGAGACCGACATGCGACTGCAATTGCATTTGCGCACTGGCGCCCACGTCCCTTTGCACTGCACGGCCAGCGGCAAACTGTTCCTGGCCATGATGCCCGATGTCCATCGCAAGCGCCTGCTGGATGACCTGCCGCTGCCGGCCATTACGCCCAAAACCATCACAGATCGCCAGCGTCTGGCCCTGGAGTTGAACCTGATCGCACAACAGAGAATTGGCACTGACAATGAAGAGTTTGTCAGAGGCATGGTGGCCATCGCGGTGCCGGTCCAGGATGACCGCGGGCGCGTGATTGCCGCCGTCGCCTGCCACGCTCCCACCGCCACGCATTCATTTTCCGATCTTTTTACCTTTTCCAGCATGATGAAAACGACCGCCCTGGCGCTGGGCCAGGTGCTGGCAGGCAATACCAAGCTTACCGAGAGACTGGATGTAGATACCGAGTCCGATGGACGCTGATTTTATTCCTTATTCCTTATTCCTTATTCCTTATTCCTTGTTCCTTGTTCCTTGTTCCTTGTTCCTTGTTCCTTGTTCCATCGATTTTTCCACAACCGTAAGCCGTGCCCACAGTCTTATATAACCGATCTGAAGGTGATCTTATGAACAACCGTCCTATTTTGCAATCCCTGATTCTGTCTGCTTTTGCGCTGGTCACGACCCTGCCTTCACAGGCCTGGGCTCAAAACGAAACCATCAAAATTGTTGTCGGCTACCCGGCTGGCGGAATCCTTGATGCTCTGGCGCGCGCCGTCGCCGAGGACTACAGGAAAGCCGGGCATGGCCAGGCTTATGTCGAAAACAAACCGGGCGCCTCAACCATGATGGCGGCAACGGAAGTTGCGCGCGCCAAACCCGACGGGCGCACCGTTCTGCTGTCGCACTCGATGCCGTTCACGAGTTATCCGTACACCTACGCCAAACTCAATTATTCGCCCGATGATCTGGTGCCCGTCGCAAATCTGGCGAACGTGCCGATTGTGATATCCACCGGAAGCGTACAGCCCTATAAGACAATTGATGAATATTTGGCAGCCGTCAAGAAGGACGCGGCACTGGGCACCGTTGGCCTGGCCGGTTTGGGCGGTCCGACGCATTTTGGTGTATTGCAGTTGGCAAAGCACCAAAACATCAAACTTGAGCCTGCTTCCTATTCGGGCGGCCCGCAGTTGGTCAATGACGAGATGGGCGGCCATGTTCCGCTGGGCGTGGATGCGGCCGGCGCCCAAATGGAGTTGTATCGTGCCGGTAAGATCCGCTTTCTGGGCCTGGCCGGCACACAGCCCGTCAGCTTTCTGCCTGATGTCAAGACGTTGCATGAACAAGGTGTCAAAGGATTTGAAAATGTGAAAATCTGGTACGGCGCGTATGTGCCCAAAGACACACCGACGGAAACCATTGCTCGCCTGGAAAAAGCCTTTATTGCAGTTGCAAAGAATCCCGAACTGAAAAAGAATTTCGAAAAACTGGGGCTGGAACTGACCGGCGAATCAGCAGTCAGCATGACAACATTACTGGAGAAGGAGAAACAAGTGTGGGAGCCGATTATTAAAGAATCCGGCTTCAAGGCGAACTGATTGGGCACAGCAGGGCCTGGTGGTCAGACGCAACTGGCGCATTCGCGTCATTGAATGAGGCGACTCGGCAAACTGCAAAGCCGCCCCCCATATATATGCACAGCCGAAACCGGCGCAGTCTCTCAGAAATCAGACAAGCTGCGCCTGCCGCAGCGCTGTATTCAGCGATGCCTGATCCAACTCAGGCGTTCCTATAAATACCAGTGAGGCGGTCGTTACCACGTGTGCCGCATTTTGCAGCGTCACGGGATGGCCTCGCACATAATGCAGCACGCAACGGCTTTTTTCCGGTCCAACCAGCACGATCCCCTTGGCGCGCAGAACCGCTGCCGGCATGTGACTGAAAATATTCATTAACCGCTTCTCATCAAATGCACCGGTCTCTTCAAAACAGAAAGACTCAAAGGAAGATGCCACCCGCCTCATTGCCGGTGCGCCGCCAAAGAGCCCGGTCGCAACATTGGCCTCTTGCGCCATTACAGGCATTGGCAAGGTGCGCTGCTCTGTGGGCGAAAGCAGCAGTGTCCAGTCATACCGGCCATTGCTACCGGCAAAGACCGCAGTTGCGGGCGCGATCTGATGCAGCCAGTCCATTACCTGCTGGCGTTGCACGGCGTCGACCAGATCCGTTTTGTTAAGCAAAATAATATGAGCGCCGGCAATCTGCGTTTTGACCATATCGCCGATGTGTCGATCATCGCGTTGGTCCAGCACCGCCCCCGCATCCACAACTGTAATAATGGACTGCAAGGCAAACCCCTGCCCCAGAGCACCGATCTGTGCGATTTTTTTGGGATCGCTCACACCACTTCCTTCGATAATCAAGCCATCAAGACTGTCCGCACGCTTTTCAATTTCCATTAGGACATTCATCAGCTCGCCGCCCATAGAGCAGCACACACAGCCGTTTCGCATGGAAATCACACCGTCGCCACTGATCGATTGAATCAGCGATGCGTCGATATTGACGGCACCAAAATCATTGACCAGCACCATCAGCCGCAGTCCGTGAGGCGCCTGCAACAAGTGATTGAGTACCGTCGTCTTGCCGGCTCCGAGAAAGCCGCCAAGCACGGTCAGTGCGATAGGCCCGGTCATGCTTCGGTCCCCGGGCAGGGGAATACCGTACCGGCCAGCACGGTGCCCCAGATGCGGATGTCCTTGAGCCGCAGCGGATCTACCGCCAGCGGATCTTCTTCAAGAATGGCAAAATCAGCCTGCTTGCCCGTCTCAATACTGCCGATCTGATCATCCAGCTTGAGCGTATAAGCGGCGCCCAGAGTCATGGCGTGCAGTGCCTGTTGCACAGATATCCGGTTTTCCTCGCCCAGTATGCGACCCGAGGCCGTCATTCTGTTGACTGCACACCAGGCCGTAAACAATGGCGCGATGGGAGTCACCGGCGCATCCGAATGCAAAGAGATCGGCACCCCTGAGGCAAGTGCGGTGGCCGCCGCATTCAACCGGTTGGCACGCTCGGGACCCATAGTCATCTCGTAATGAGCGTCGCCCCAGTAGTACAGGTGGTTGGCAAACAGGTTGGCGCACACACCCAGACTGGCCATGCGCCGAAACTGCGCCGTGCTGGCCATCTGGCAATGTTGCAGGGTATGCCTGTGGTCGCGGCGCGGACTGGCAGCAAGCACCGCTTCCAGGGCATCCAGCGCCACATCGGTCGCCTCGTCGCCATTCGTGTGAATATGCACGGTCAGCCCGGCGTCGTGATAAGTCTGGATCAGCTCGCGCAGCTGTTGCGGAGGAATCACCCAGATACCGTTTTCCTGGGCGCCTGCCGGCGGCTGGTAATAATGCGGCCAACGCAGCCTGGCGGTAAAGCCCTGGATGGAACCGTCCACGATCAGCTTGACAATGCCAAAGCTGAGCTTTTCCGTGTTGCGGGCGATGCTGGGCAAGACTCGGTCCAGCCCCTTGCCCTCGGGATCGCGCAAGGGCGCATAGGCCGGCACCAGGCGCAAAGGGAAAGTGTCGCTACCGGTGGTGTCTTCCAGACTGGCCAGGGTTTTAGCACTCAAGTCATTGACCAGATCGGTCGCCGTGGTCACGCCTGCCAGTTGCGCAACTCGCGCGAAATTCCAGATGCCATGGGTGGTCTGCCCTTCGTCAAAATACACGTTGCCAATTTTGCGAAATACCAGATACATGGCCGCAAATTCCTGCAACTGGCCCGTCAGCTGTCCTGTGGCGTCACGTTCGACGCCATCCACGCCCGAGTCAGCCGTGATCCCGGCCATTTGCAACATCGCAGTATTTACGTTCATCAAGTGGACGCTGGCATGCAGCACCACAACCGGACGGCTGGAAGACACCTGGTCCAGATGACGGGTCGAGATGCGTTCGCCCTGGAAATAGATGGGATCAAAACCCCAGGCGCACAGCGTTTTGGACGGATCTGTCATGGCTTTTTCCGCCTCCTGCAGCCGCTGCACAACGGCATCAAGCGTTTTGAGGCCCTTCCACAGCCGACCATCCGGACCGCGCCTGTCGTAAAACCCCACGTAGACAAAACTCCACATACCGCCTTCGAGCAAATGGCTATGGCCTTCGATCAGGCCCGGCATAATGAATTTGTCCGCAAACCGGTCATCGACGACCGCGTTACCCCAGCCCTGCAGTGACGCCAGGTCCCCCGCACCCAATATGCGGCCCTCTTTGACGGCCACATGCGTAGCGTGCGGTTGCGCAGGATTCATAGTAATAATACTAAGTGCACGATAGATGCGTATCTCAGCACGGTCCGATATCGATTGCGACATGTTCGCTCCTCCTTTGATCCGCATCATATTACAATAGGCGGCAACAAAAATTCTATATTACGAGATTATTTATCTCGTTTTTTAAAATTTAGGTTGACCCGACCTGGGTTTGGCTCGTATGATTAACAAAAATCGGAATTTTTCATACCGAATATTAATATTCAAACGAACACAGTGAGGATACGTTAATCATGAACACGTCAACACCCCAGCAAGCCCAGCAGAAAGCTGTTACCGGCGTACAGAAAATGACGCCATCAGAGGCCTTTGTTGAAACCATGGTCGCCAATGGCGTCACCAATATCTTTGGCATCATGGGCTCTGCCTTCATGGACGCTATGGATATTTTCGCGCCGGCAGGCATCCGGCTGATTCCCGTGGTTCACGAGCAAGGCGGCGCGCACATGGCAGACGGCTATGCGCGTGTCAGTGGCCGTCATGGCGTGGTTATCGGCCAGAACGGTCCCGGCATCAGCAACTGTGTGACAGCAATTGCCGCCGCCTACTGGGCACACTCTCCAGTAGTCATGATTACACCGGAAACGGGCACCATGGGCATGGGACTGGGCGGCTTCCAGGAAGCCAACCAGTTGCCGATGTTCCAGGAGTTCACCAAATACCAGGGCCACGTCAATAATCCGAAACGCATGGCTGAGTACACAGCCCGCTGTTTTGATCGCGCCTTGTCTGAAATCGGTCCGACCCAGCTGAACATTCCCCGTGACTATTTCTACGGTGAAATTGAAACCGAAATTCCGCAGCCACAGCGCCTGGATCGCGGCGCCGGCGGCGAAAAGAGCCTGAACGAAGCGGCCGAACTGCTGGCTACCGCCAAATTCCCCGTTATCCTTTCCGGCGGCGGCGTTGTCATGGCCGATGCTGTAGAAGAGTGCAAAGCCCTGGCCGAGCGGCTGGGCGCGCCAGTGGTCAATAGCTATCTGCATAATGACTCTTTCCCCGCCAGCCATCCGCTGTGGGCCGGCCCGCTAGGCTACCAGGGGTCCAAGGCAGCCATGAAGCTGATCGCACAGGCCGATGTCGTGGTGGCACTGGGTTCACGTCTGGGCCCATTCGGTACCCTTCCACAACATGGCATGGATTACTGGCCCAAGGAAGCGAAGATCATCCAGATTGATGCCGATAACAAAATGCTGGGCCTTGTGAAGAAAATTTCAGTTGGCATTTGCGGCGATGCCAAGGCAGCAGCCGTCGCCTTGCTGGAGCGCCTGCAAGACAAGCAACTGGCTTCAGATTCGACCAAAGAAGCACGCGCCAAAACCATTGCCGACGAAAAAGCGGCATGGGAAAAAGAACTGGACGAATGGACGCATGAGAAAGATGCATATAGTCTGGACATGATCGAAGAAGCCAAGAAAGAAGGTGGCAAATATCTGCATCCGCGCCAGGTGCTGCGTGAGCTGGAAAAAGCGATGCCAGAAGATGTCATGGTCTCTACAGACATCGGCAATATCAACTCTGTGGCCAATAGTTATCTGCGTTTCGAGAAACCACGCAGCTTCTTTGCTCCCATGAGTTTCGGCAACTGCGGCTATGCCCTGCCAACGATTATCGGCGCCAAAGTGGCCGCACCTGATCGTCCTGCCATCGCCTATGCCGGCGACGGCGCCTGGGGCATGAGCATGGTCGAAATCATGACTTGCGTGCGCCATGATATTCCGGTGACCGCCGTCGTCTTCCATAACCGTCAATGGGGTGCCGAGAAGAAAAACCAGGTGGATTTCTATAACCGCCGCTTTGTCGCCGGTGAACTGGATAACCAAAGCTTTGCCGAAATTGCCAAAGCCATGGGTGCTACCGGTTTTGTCGTAGACAAATTGGAAGATGTGGGGCCGACCCTGAAAAAAGCTGTGGACATGCAGATGAACGAAGGCAAAACCTGCGTCATTGAAATCATGTGCACCCGCGAACTTGGGGACCCATTCCGTCGCGATGCGCTGTCCAAACCGGTACGGTTCTTGGACAAATACAAAGACTACGTCTAAGCCATTGCGAGAACCTGAGGAGCAAATCATGGGCGTTTTGCAACGCATCGTCGAAACGGCGAAAGCCGCCCCAAAACGCATCGTGCTTTGCGAAGCTCAGGATCCGCGCGTACTTGAAGCGGCAATACGGGCCCAGCGGGACCGTATTGCGCAAGTCATCCTGGTGGGCGATCCGGCGCAAGCGGCCGCGACCGCAACCGGACACGGCCTGGATCTCTCTGGCATTACCATTATCGATCCGGCCACCAGCCCGGCGAGCGAACGCTATGCACAGCAGTTGCACCGCTTGCGCGAAAAAAAAGGCATGACACTGCAACAAGCGCAGCAGGCCATTACGCAGCCGCTGTGCTATGCCAATATCATGTTGCAAACCGGTGATGCCGACGGCTCAGTCGCCGGGGCGATCCATACCACGGCAGATGTCGTTCGCACAGCCCTTCAGGTAGTAGGCGCCAAAGCCTCGCCTGGCAGCATCGTGTCCAGTTTTTTTCTGATGATTTTCGAACATGATCACCACCCTACTCAGGGCGGGATGATTTTTTCCGATTGCGGCCTGGTCATTGATCCGGATGCGCCGCAACTGGCCCGCATCGCCCTGGATTCGGCAAAAAGCGCAAAAGCGCTGCTGGGCGAAGACGCCCGCATTGCCATGTTATCTTTTTCGACCCTGGGCAGCGCCCAGCATATTAACGTTACCAAAGTGCAGCAAGCCACCACCCTGGTCAGGCAGGCCCAGCCCCATCTGCTGATCGATGGCGAAGTACAGCTGGATGCCGCCATTATTCCCGACATCGCCTCGCGCAAACTCAGTGAATCGCAAATCCATGGACGAGCAAATGTATTGATCTTTCCTGATCTGAATGCAGGTAACATCGGCTACAAACTTGCAGAAAGATTGGGCGGCGCCATTGCGATCGGCCCTCTGTTGCAAGGCTTGAACAAACCGGCCAATGACCTGTCCCGCGGCTGCAGTGCCGACGACGTTTACAACGTGATTGCCGTCACTTGCGTGCAGGCACAACAACAGCAGCAAGCCGGCACCGCTGAATTATCGCCGGTGTCCGCCAGCCAGTAGTCGCGCTATATCGTAAAAGACAGCGGGCGTGAGCGCCTGCTGCAAATCCACCGCCAGGCTTCTAGGATAATACGCACTCAGATCCAGTCCGACCCCCAGTCCCACAACGTCAATGCCCTGGCTGATTGTCTGGCGGATCACTTGTTGCAGGTGGCTGGCCAGATAAAAGTCATCATTGACATGCTGCGTGGCGCTGTCCATCGGGCAACCATCAGAGATCACAATCAGGGTGCGCCGCCTGTCCGGTTGCTCAAGTAGCCGTTGTGAGGCCCAAAGAACGGCCTCGCCATCGACTCCTTCCCGATACAAGTCATGCTTGAGCAACGCTGCGATATCCAGTCGCGCGCGTGACCAGCTCGTATCGGCCTGCTTGAATAACAAATGACATATCTCATTAAGGCGGCCGGGATGGGCCGGCTTGCCCTGGCGCTGCCAGTCTTTCATGGCGCGGCCGCCGTTCCAGGCGCCGGTTGTAAAACCCAGCAATTCGGTTTGCACGCCGGCCATTCCCAGCGCCCGCAATAAGGTGTCAAGCAGCACAGACAAGCGGCGTGCGTGCGTGCGCATGGAGCCTGAGCAATCGAGCAAAACGGTAACAGCCTGATCGACCCGGTCGATGACCTGGTCCTGGCGAAAAATACGTGTTTCGGCCGGGCTGGCAACCAGCTGGCCGAGCGCGCGACCATCCAGAATGCCTTCTTCCTGGCCAAATATCCAGCCGTCATCCTGTGGCTTGCGGAAGATGCGGCGAAACAGCCTGGCCAATTGAGCCACCCCGACGGACAACGAAGCACGATCCTGGTCCATTTGCTGGCGAAACTGCTTCAGTTCTGCCAGTCTCACGCGCGAGGACGCCAGCTCGACACGATCGTAGCGACGTGTGAACACACGATAGCTGGACTGATGCTGATCGAAGATCCGACTTTGCCCGGACGGCGCAACATCAAAACCTTCTTCGAGTTGCGCATCCGGCGTGAGCAGCAGCGAAAACAGCGACCGGCTATTTTTGTCGGAATCCTTCTGCCGCCGATCCAGCGCCATTTCCGCCGTCAAATTTGCGCTGATTTTTTGCGCAAGCCGCGCCGCCACTACCGCGTAGGCGGCCTGATCATTACGCAAACGGCGCAAGGCATAGAGTTCTTCGCCTATTTCATCTGCCATACCGGCGCGCGTAGCTTCCTGCAGATCCTGCTGGGCTTCGCTGGGCACGCCTCCGGTCACTCTTGACCACACGGTCAGCATGACGGTAAAGAGCAAAATGCCCAGACTGCTTTCAATCAAGGCCGAATGTTCAAACGCCTCGGCCCAGGCGCGAAAGCGTGCTTGTACATTGGCGTGTACGCCAGGCCAGTCTGGCGCGACCGTTGCCTCAAGGCGTACTTGTTCGAAAAAATCATAAAGAAGACGGGCAGTCTCGTCCTGCGGACACGCCTGTTCATAGATTGTCGGATCGCTGGCAAGCAGACGCAACGCCATGCCATCGGCCACCGCTCGAAAATCCCTGAAGCTCTGGTTGTCGGCCTCCAGCCGCAAATGCGGCGCCAGTACAGGCACCAGGTCGTCATCCAGATATAACCGACCCTTTCTGAAATGGGCATTGGTGCGTCCGCTGATGGCACGCACGGCAGCGCCGCACAACTCGTCGGTATGCTGCTGGAATATGCTTTGCGCAATATCGTTCACGTGAGCATGGTACCCATAAATGCTTCGGGTAGCTCCTGCTCGAAGCAGCGCTGATAATATTCGGCAATCAGCTCTTTCTCGGCGTCATCACATTTGTTCAGGAATGACAATCGAAATGCCAGGCCGGTATCGCCAAAAATCTGCCGGTTCTCTGCCCAGGTAATCACGGTACGCGGCGACATAAGCACGGAAATATCGCCTGCCTCGAACCCCTTGCGCGTCAGGTTGGCCAGATCCACCATTTTGCGAATTGTCTGGCGCCCTTGTGCGTTGTCCATCTGCGGCACCCGGGCGGCAGTAATCTGCACTTCGTCCTCGGGTTGCAGGTAGTTGAGAGCGGCCACAATATTCCAGCGATCCAGCTGCGCGTGATTGAGCGATTGCGTGCCATGATACAGGCCATTCAGATTGCCCAGGCCCAGGGTATTGGCCGTCGCAAACAGCCTGAAACTGGCGTGCGGGGCAATGCTGCGGTTCTGGTCCAGTAACATGAAACGACCGTCGCGCTCCAGGATCCGCTGGATCACAAACATGACGTCGGGTCGACCCGCGTCGTATTCGTCAAAAATCAGCGCCATGGGCTGCTGCAACGCCCAAGGCAGGATACCTTCCTGAAACTCGGTGACCTGGCGTCCCTCGCGCAACACAATAGCGTCTTTGCCGACCAGATCCAGGCGGCTGATATGACCGTCCAGGTTGACCCGCACACAAGGCCAGTTCAAGCGGGCGGCGACCTGTTCGATATGTGTGGATTTGCCGGTGCCGTGCAGGCCCTGGATCAATACGCGCCTGTTCTGTATGAAGCCGGCCAGGATAGCGAGCGTGACATCATGATTGAAATGATAGGCGGAGTCAATCTGCGGCACATGTTCGGTGGGCTCGCAAAATGCGGGCACGGTCAGGTCGGTATCAAGGCCGAAGACTTGCCTGACGGAAATCTCGCGAACAGCGCGGTGTGAGTCTTGCGTGGTGATCATGAGGTTTAGCCTCCGTGGCGGAGCGCAATGGCGGACCACTGCGCGTGAATGATTTATGCAGCCGCGTTGGCTTTTTCAATTTCTGCCAGCGAGTCGGCTGCACGACGCAATACCGGCAAAAATTCCAACGCCTTTTCGCGGTTGATGCGCATGATGGGGGACTGTGCGGCAATGCCCACATTCGATTTGCCGTTTTCTCCCGGAACCAGCACGGCAATACAGATCAGACCAGGCAAAAACTCTTCGTTGTCCATGGCGTATCCTTGCCGGCGCACCAGTTCAATTTCCTGCTCTATCGCGTCATAGCGCGTGAGGGTATTCGGGGTGTACTGTTCCAGCGGCGCGGCTTCGAGCAAGCGGCGACACTGAGAAGACGACATTTGCGAAAGAAACAGTTTGCCGCTGGCCGAGCAGTGCAGCGGCACACGCGATCCAGGATGCAGGTAGAACCGAAGCGGCGCAACGGTTTCCACGCGGTCCAGATACAGTACCTCGTTGCCAGAGCAGGCCGTAATGTTGCAGCTTTCGCCGATTTCCTCGACCAGATGTCGCAACACCGCGCGCCTGGAGCCGTGAATGGTGTTATTGAGCAGCAGTTTTTCTGCCATCTGGTGCAGCCGGCGGCCCGTGCTGTACTGCCTGCCATCACCGTCGCGAATAATCAGCCTGGCGCTTTCCAGTTGCTGTAACATACGATGCAAGGTCGGCTTGGGAATACCCAGTTCTTCACTCAGGCTTTGCAGCGAAAAGTAGCTGTCCTTTTCGGCAATAACCTCTAACAGAGCAAACAGCCGCAGCGTTGGAGTATTGCCTTCGACACGTTCAGATTCGATCATATCCATAGAAATTGCCATTCTTGCGCCTCATGCGCGTCATTTATTTCAGTTATTGAAATAAATTATACCAATAAATGGAATATCTATCAATGTTTTCGTGTGGCCGACGGAAAATGCTGAGTAACTAGTTCTGCCAGCGTGCTGATGCCAGCGGCAATTTTGGGCTCGTCAATGGAGCCATAGCCGAAACGGATGTACCGCCTGGCGCTTTTCGAGACCCGGCTAAAGAACACCTCTCCCGGCTCCAGGACAATTCCGTTTTGCAATGCCACTGCCGTCAATGCCGTCGTGTCGATATGCTCCGGCGCCCTGACCCAGCAAAACGATCCGCCCGGCGAAGAAATAATCTGGAACGCGGGCAGATACTGCCTTAGCGCATCACGCAGAGCGCGCTCGCGCTGTCCGTAGATTTGTGACTGCTTTCGCAGAAAAGACTGGTAATGCCCCAGCGACACGAACAGGGCGAAAGCGCGTTGCAAAAACGAGGGGGCATGCCGCAACATCAGCCGCTTGAGGGCACGTAATTCGTCGACCAGCGGCTTGGGGCCGACGATAAAACCAAGACGCAATCCAGGTGCAAAGGTTTTGGACAGGCTGCCGACATAGATGACGCGGCCATTCTGGTCCAGACTTTTAAGCGCAGGAAAGGGCTTATCAACAAAGCTGTTTTCGAATTCAAAATCGTCTTCAACAATCACGGTATTGCAGGCGCCCGCTTTTTCAAGCAGCGCCTGACGTCGCGCCATTGACATCGTCACGCCGGTCGGACATTGGTGACTGGGCGTGACAAAAATCATATCCATGTCAGCGGTAATGGCCTGCACATCCACGCCCTCTTCGTTAACCGGCACGGGCACCACATGACGGGTGCGACTCGAAAAAATATTACGGGCATCCGGATAGCCGGGTTCTTCCACACCCACTTTATTGCCCGGCCTGATCAACAGGTCCGCCAGCAGATAAAGCGCATGCTGGGCCCCCACCGTTACCATGATCTCGTCCTTCGTTGCCGAAAAGCCCCGTCGCGGTAAAACCTGGTTCTGGATCGCTGCAATAATTTCCGGATCATCCATCATGATCAGATCCTGCGCCCAACTGCGAATGTCCACGATCGAAAGCGCCTTCATGCAGCATTCGCGCCATTCCGAGGTCGGAAACAAGGCGGGATCGAACTGGCCATATACAAAGGGATAGGGTTGGGTTTGCCAATTGGCCGGCTTGCGGATATTGCGTTGCTGGCTGGGACGCGCGTGAATGCGCTCGTGCCAGAAATCGGTTTCATCATCATTGCCGACCCTGGCAGTAATATCCAGCATATTGCGTTGTTGCGCTGCCTGCCCCACGAAATGGCCGCTGCGGTTGCGCGTGATCAAATACCCTTCGCTGACCAGCTCCTGGTAGGCAAACACAACGGTATTGCGCGCGACCTTGAGTGTGTCCGACATAAACCGGCTGGACGGCACCGGCGAGTCTGGCGTCAGGTGTCCCTGCGTAATGGCGGCGACCAGCATTTGCCTGATCCGGCCCTGCAGACCCAGAGACTCGCTGGTTTCACGAAAGAGTTTTTCCCAAAGCAGCGCGCTCAAGGCAGCCCGGCTGGGCGCCATGAGCTTGTCCGATTCTGGATTAACACGTTTTCTGTGATTACTCATTGCTTCTATCTTGTAACAGGCCAAAGTAGGCGATCCGGCGCCTGGCAGATGCGTAGGCTTGCGGTCTCGCGACAATTTCAATCGAAATAACAGCTTGCGATTATCCCTGAAACGGACATGGCCGCCATGCTCAGGCGACCCATGTCGTTAAATCTGCGGCGATCACACAATTTGCCTATACCTTGCCCTTCCAGGGGACCATGGCTTTTTCTATATAGCGGATCAGGGCATCAAAGATAAATGCAAAGAACCCGATAATGATGATCCCCATGATTACGGTGTCACTGGCCAGATATTGCGCGGCGTTCAATACCATGAACCCAAGTCCGCGGTCTGCAGCGACCATTTCGGCAGCAACCAGTGTACTCCAGCCCACACCAATACCGATACGCATCCCAGTGAAGATTTCGGGCAAGGCCGATTTCAATATCACGTAGCAGACGATCTGCCGGTTACTGCCGCCCATGGAATAAGCAGCATGGATCTGTTCCATCGATACCGACTTGACGCCGGCCCGGGCAGCAATCGCCATGGGCGCAAAGATTGCCAGATATATCAGGAACACTTTCGGGAACTCGCCAATACCGAACCAAATAATGACCAGCGGCAGGTATGCCAATGGTGGAAGTGGCCGGTAAAATTCGATCACAGGATCAAACAGCCCGCGCGCCACGCGATTGACGCCCATCATAATGCCCACCGGCACAGCAGTGAGCAACGCCAGAAAGAAAGCCGAAAACACCCGCGTCAGGCTGGCTACGGTATGCTCAATTAGCGTAGCGTTCGCTATGCCATCTGTCATGCCGACCAGAAATTTGTTGTAAACCGCGACGGGGGATGGCAGAAACAAGGGCTTTACCCAGCCAAAATAAGTCACAATGGACCAGAGCAACAGCAGCGAGATTGCAGTTGAAATACTGATGAAAACGCTGGCGCCGGCACCGGGTGCACCATAGACTTGTCCGGGCACAGTTGCGGACTTGCCGAAAAGTTTATTGAGCATGTTCGCCCCCTTCGCGCTCATCGCTGTAAATAATATTGAGGACTGTCTCGCGCATTTGAATGAACTCGGGGCTGGATTTGATTTCCCTGGCGCTTTTGCCTGCCAGAAATTCACGGTTGAACGACAAATCGTAGGTATTGGTAATGCGTCCGGGCCTTGGCGACATCACGATCAGCCGCGAGCCAAGAAACAACGCTTCTTCCACGCTATGCGTAATAAAGAAGAACATTTTGTGGGTCACCTCCCACACCTTGAGTAATAATTCCTGGATGGTTTCGCGCGTCAGCGCATCCAGCGCGGCCATGGGTTCATCCATTAACAGCATGGCCGGATTGCAGGTCAGAATGCGGGCGATTCCGACCCGCTGCTGCATCCCGCCAGAAAGCTGATAAATCATATGCTGGTGAAAGTCCTTCAGGCCCACCAGCTCCAAATTACGTGCCGCAATTTCGTGCCGTTTCGCCTTGGGTACACCCTGCAACTTGAGCCCGAACTCCGTGTTGTCGATGACATTGAGCCATGGCAGCAGCGCGTGTTTCTGAAACACCACGCCACGATCGGCACTGGGACCGGCTATCGGTTCGTTACCCAGCATGATCGAACCGGATGTGGGCGACATGAACCCGGCCAGCAGGTTCAGAAAGGTTGTCTTGCCGCAACCCGAGGCGCCAAGCGCGACGACGAACTGGCCGCTGTCGATGGTCAGATTGACGTCCTTGAGCGCGAGTACGCTGTCATTCTGGCGAATCCCGGGATACACCACATTGACATCTTTTACATACAAGTTTTCGGCTACAGTTTGCATTGCGTTTGTCTCCAACTACACTTTTGTTCAGTGAAAGGTGGTCAGCCCACCTTTCACGCATATGGCATCCGCAATTACTTTTGCTTTGCGGCCTGCTCTGCCCAGCTTGCGTTTACAAAGCCGCTATAGTCGTCAAGGACAGAGTCGATCTGCTTTTGCTCCTTCAGGAACGCGGCGCTCTCGGTAAGTGCCTTGGCTGCGCCGGAATTGGCGCCACCGCTCAGCCAGGTATCAGAGGCCATATCTTCTAGCGTCGGGAAAACCAGCATTTTCATCGCTTCCAGGATATCCTTGGAATCGCCACCGATCATTTGCGTAATACCTTTGACCTCTGGACTGTCCTGTGTCCATTTGGCGCCATTCTGGTTGTAATCGCTGTAGGCATCGGCCAGGACCTTGGTGTAGGCCTGCATGAATTTAGGATTCTTCTCCGCCCACCCCTTGTCAACCACAATGCCGTCGAACGTTGGCACACTGGACTTGCCGACTTCCTCGGAGTCGGTAAGCACGGTTCCGTCCTTCAGCAACGTCGTCAACGCTGGTGGCCACACATAGGCTGCGTCAATATCGCCACGCTGCCAGGCGGCCACGATCTGCGGCGGTTGCATATTCAGGATACGCACGTCGCGTGGATTCATTTTCCATACTTTACTGAGCGCGACGAGCAGATGAAAATGCGACGTTGACACAAATGGCACGCCAATGCGCTTGCCCTTGAGGTCTTCGGGCTTGCTGATGCCCGAATCCTTACGAACCACGAGCGCTTCTGAATGTCCGATGTTATCCAGGATCCAGAACAGCTGCATATCCACGCCGCGAGTGGCAGCCGCCGCAATACCGGTAGAGCCCAGGACACCAATCGGAATGCCGCCCGAAGCCAGTGCACTGGAAATATCGCCGGCTGAACTGAACTGACGCCATTTCACGGTGTATCCGGCAGCCTTTAGCGGTTCGTCGAATTTTTTCATGGCGATGGCCGACACATAAGGTCCGACAATCTGTTGATAGCCTATCGTGACTTCCTCTTGCGCGGCTGCGTGGGCACTCCAGCCAAGCGTTGCTACGGTTGCTGAGATACACAGCATTTTTTTCAGAAACGTGTTTTTCATGTTTGTCTCCATGAACGGTGGTTTACAACGTTGTAGTAAGTGCGCCTGATATGCGCAACGATGAGTTTTTTATAGATTTATTCATATTGCAATTGCGGTATGTCTCTTGTCTATTGTGCTGCTCCCTCCTGTACTGCTCTCCTGGTGCTCTCGGTCAAAGACTTAGATTGATGACTTCTGCGGTTGCTTCTGTCGGTTCATCTGCCCGTTCCTTCTATCGGTGACTTCTGTCGGTCCCGTCGGTACTTCCATCGGTGACTTTTGTCTGTTGCTTCTATGGTTATTTCTGTCAGCTGCTACGGTTAGTTCCTGTGAGTACTGTCTTGTCGCGCGGCCCTTGGCGGATACTGCCCGGTGTTGTTTTTGCCTTGTTTTGTCCTGTGCTGTTTGCTGGAAAATCAGCGAATCATTAGTCTGTCCGGTTCAGGCGCCACGCCAAACCACTTGCGATAGATTGCGGCGTAGTCTCCGGATTTTATGGTCTGGCGCAATGCGTTGTTCACGCGCGACGTCAGGGCGCTGTTCTTTGGCATCGCTATTGCGTAAAAATCATTTTGCGTCGCAACGCTATCGGCCACCTTAATCAGGCCCTGACCTTTATGCTGACTGTAATAGCGCACATTTGCCGTATCGTGAACCAGCGCATCCAGCCTGCCCGCTGCCACCTCCAGATACGGAAAACCTGCATCCATGTTCTGGAAATATGTGACTTTGGCCTGCGGCAACGTCCGGCTCACATAATCGGCAGCATCAGTGCCGCGTTTTACGCCAATCCGTTTGTCGGCCAGATCAGCGAAGTTGTTGATCGTGCCATTGTCACTGGCCACGACCAGAGAAATATCACTGCGAAAATAAGGGTCTGAAAAGTCGACGCTGCGCTCACGATCCTGCGTGATGGTAATGCCGGCAATGGCCATGTCCACCTTGCCCGCTGTCAGGTTCGCAAAGATGTTGGAAAAGTCCATGGGAAGCAGTGAGTAGGAGACCCCCATTTGACGCGTGATCAGGTTTAGAAGATCAATATCAAACCCCACATATTTTCCTGCCTCACGAAACTCGAACGGCAGGAAGGCGGTATCGGTGGCAACCACCAGCGTTTCTGCCCGCGCTGATCGGGCGCCTGGCGGCATCACTGCGTATAGCATCAAAAAAAGGAATACGGTAATGGCCAAACCTGCAGATTTGTAGCGCGAGCAATGGCGGGGTTTCATCAGATCACCTCGTCTCTCAGGTAATACCAGTGATAAAGCATGGCCTGTCCGATGCGCCGGAAAGGAGAAAAAAGATGTCCAGGCAGCGGTGAATTGTAGATGGGAAGGTCCCACTGCAGTCCGTCCTGCCCCACGATCCGCTGTGCCAGCCGGCGCCCTGCCCATGCCGACGACGACACGCCGTTACCGCCATAACCAAATGAGTAATAAATTGACAGTGCTGGGTCGGGCTGAACAATGCGCGGCATCATATCGTGACTGACATCAACCCATCCACTCCAGTTATAGGCCACAGGCACGCCTTCGAGTGAGGGGAACTTGCGGTACAGGCCCTTTTTAAGCAGCTCCAGATGTTTCGGGTTCGCTGCGTCTTTACCCGTAATGGCACTGCGACTGCCAATTTGCACGGAACCGTCCGGCAACAGCCGGTAATAAAATCGGAGCGTACGGGTGTCCGTGATAAATACGGTAGACTTCAGCCCAGCCTCAGCCAGCTCCTGTGGTGTCAGCGGACGAGTTACCATGGAATTGGACTGAATCGGCATCAGTTTGGAACGTGTCGTTGCATGCACGCCCTGAGTTGTATAACCACCTGTGGCGAATGCCACCTTGCGCGCCTTGACAATACCGCCTGGTGTATGCAGGTGGTGCAGGCCATCGCGCGTTTCCACTCTTATCACCGGGCTAGAGGTATGCACCTTAACGCCGAGTTCGCGAGCCCGGCGCAGATAGCCAAACGCCAGCTTCAGCGGATGCACGCCGACACCCTGGGGCTCCCATAACGCGGCTTTTGCCTCCTGGTCATTCACATATTCTTCATGCAGTTCACCACGGCTGAGCATGCGCGTCTTGTAGCCGAATACGTCATTCATCACCCGACTTTCGTTGCGCAGAAAATCAATTTTCTTGTCCCGGTGCGCCGTGTAAAGGTGGCCACCTGTTTGCGCATCACAATCGAATTGCGCCACCAGTGATTCCCAATACTCGAAACCGGAGCGTATTTCCGCATCCAGGCGCTTTGCCGTCTGCTCGCCCCATTTGGCAAGCCACTGAGAGCGATACAGGCGACCCATCGCGTTCTGTCCCTGTCCGCCATTGCGGCTGGTACATCCCCAGGCAGCAGCATTGGCCTCCAGCACGACAACGTCGGCCTGATGGTCCTGCGCCAAATGAAGCGCGGTGGACAGTCCGGTAAAACCCGAACCTACCACAACCACGTCCGCAATAAGCCCGTCAGGTGCCGGCCCGTCATCGGGCGGGGGCTCTCCGGCTGTCGCAACCCAGTACGTCGGTGCGTACTGCTGGCCCTGCGTCGGAGTATCGGTAAGGGGATCGAACAGCGGATCGTATGCACGCATCAGAGTTGCCATGACGATGCTCCCGCCTATTTTCCGGCCGCAATCGCAGGACGGTTCTTGCGAAATGCGTTTTTAACAAGAATTTTTCCGTCTTTGAAAGTGAACAGGTCGACCATGTTCGCCTCGATGCGCGATCCGTCCTTCTGGGTACCCGTAAATGTGGTTTCCGATACGCCACGATCGCCACTGACCCAGTGACTGCCATTGCGCCATTGCGCATCGGGAATATTCTCCCAGGCGGCCGCGAAGGCCTTTCTGACAGCCTCCCGCCCTTCAATTCGATTGCCGCAGACCTGATCGCCCGCCACCATTTCAAAAACACAGTCGTCATGCATGAATGACATCAGGGCGTCAATGTCATGGTCGTTCCATGCCTGGGAAAAGGCTTCAAGGGTCTGGATATTGACTTCGTTATTCATTTTGTATTCTCCTGCTTTGATATGTCGATCAAAGATAGAAGAAGTTGACTCGTTGGTCTAGATCCAGTTCCCTCACTTCGTTGAGTCCAGTCTTGTGGGCCTGTTTTGATCCACAATGTCAGATTGGCACACCCTTACCAGGCGGCATCCTCTTTTTCCGCCGGTTTGCCTGCCAGCTTACGATGTCTGTGCTTTGCGGCGGTTGTGCATTGCATTAATCTGGTGCGCCGCAACGAAACGCAAGCGGATTCCGCAGCCGAAGTGAAGTCCAGTTTTCGTCCATTGCAGCGCTCCAGATCAAGCACCCTGGCTCGCTATGGCTCAGTGATCGCCACGTTGAATCGGCCACCGGAACACGCCATTGGAGCTATCTGTTGTCGCAATGTGTTCGCGTATGAGACGCGGATGCTCAATGCAGCGATCCCCAGCGCTTGACTGACGGTTCTGCCTGCGCCCACAGCCAGTACTGCCCGTTTTTGCACACATCCAGCGTATACCAGCGCTCTACTGTTTTGCCGTCCGCGATATCCTCTACCGAGAACAATGCCTTTTTGCATGTGGTCAATGCGTTGACCGATTCACTGACGACAATTGTGCGACCCTTGTTGTTGCCGTAAGGCACCGGCTGTTCAACCTGCCAGCGCCGCTCTTGTCCAGGTACGCTTTGCGCTATCGCATTTGCAATTTCCTGCTGCTCCGCCGCACTGAACCGCTTCATCACATATTTGACGCCAGCATCCACTGCTGCATTAGTGGCCACTGCAACGGTCAGCCCCAGGGCGGGGTTGCCCGTTACCGAAGATGTCGCCGCACCGGCCGTAATGCCCGGTAGCGTCGCGATCATTGAACAACCGGCAAGGCCACCAAAGGCACCAATGATAAGTGTGATTGCGATAATTCGCGCTGGTACCCGCATTACTGCAAGGCTCCCCAACGGCTGACGGCCGGCTCTGCCGTTGCCCACGCCCAGCGAGCGCCATCTTTGCAGATGGAAGCCACATAGAACTCGTTGCGAGGTACCGAATTTTCTTCGCTATCGACAGAATAGACGATTTCCTTGCATTCGAGCAGGCCTTGACTGATAACGCGACTGACCGTTACCCGCCCTTGTTCATCGGGTTCCATGGGAATGGAATGGATAGACTTCCAGTTGGCCACGTCGCCTTCGTTCAGTTTGCCGGCCGCAGTGGCAATTACCTCCTGGGTATAGCCGTGCATTTCGCGCTGGACATATTGCACTGCGCTGCGAGTGGCCGCTTGTACGCCAACGCCGATGCCGGTCGTGATTGCCGCGTTGTCGGTGACCTTCTGGGCAAGGGCCGCACTGGCAATCCCCGCGCCCGCCGAAGAGCCCTCTAGCACGAGGGACTGACAGCCCGCCAGCCCCATGACAAGCGAAATCGCAGTCAAACGCAGGGCTCGGGCAGGAAAATTCGGGCGCCGGGCGCTGGCCGCTGCGATGCAGTTCCTTAGAACGGTGGGAAAGACGGAAAATAGCCGCCGGTGAAATATGCGCAAAATCAGGTGCTTACAATGGTTTTTTGACAAAACACATTATATTATCTAAGCACGTTGATTGCACATAAAGAAGCGTCAGGAAGTTGTAATCAGATGTTGGTGCGCTTCTGCACCGCCGTACTGCCGCTGATTTGTATGCTTGCGCTTAGGCACGGCAGGGCTTCAAACACACCCGACATAGGCAGCTCAATATAGCGTATCGCGCTGCCGCTGCGGCAGTTCCCGATCATACTTCTGGCCGTCGATTTGATGTTGGGTCAGTCCTGCCAAAATGGTGCCCGCAGTCGGCACCTTCATTTCGCCTCGCTCGGGCGCTCGATTCCACAGCCCGGAGCGCTGGATGGCGCGAGCACACTGAAAATAGACGCGTTCGACTTTCATAACAATGACGCATTGTGGTGGCTTATCGTGCATGGCCAGGCGCTGCAGCAATGACGGATCAATGCTGATATGCGCCGTACCATTGACGCGCAGCGTTTCTCCCAGGCCAGGAACAAGAAAAAGCAGGGCAATGCGGGGATCATCAAGCAAATTGCGCAGGCTGTCGATACGATTATTTCCCCGTCGTTCCGGCAACAGCAGCGTGTGTTCATCTTCAATCTGAACAAAACCGGCCGGATCGCCCCGTGGTGACGCATCCAGGCCATCGGGACCGCTAGTGGCCAAAATGGCAAAAGGCGAGGCTTCAATCAAAGGCCGGTATAGCGGATGGATATAATCCACTTCCTTTTTCAGAGACGCCTCGCTGGCCGCGCCAAACAAAGCCGTCAACTGATCAATATTGCCGATACGGTAGGAATTATCATGGGCCACTGTCGGTTTCTCCGAAAAAATGCGAAAGCTAGCACAGCCTTACTATACTACGCCCTGCGCGTTGCGTTCATGTGACCGGGAGCGAGGGTAACCGGACAGCGACAGGATGCGGCAGTCGATGCCACGGGTGCGACAGTGCGAAATTGGTAGCGACGCAAGGCATACACAAAAAAAGCGCCGGGCATCTGTCATGTCATATGCAATTGATCCGAGAAGGCGTATCCTTTGCTATGTATCGTCGTTGGTGGCGATCATCTTCAAGGAGACTGCTCATGAAAAAAGCACTATTGTCCGGTGTGCTCGCATTGGCTGGCGTGGGATTTATCAGCAACGCAGCCCTGGCTGCAGAACCACCGGTTAAAACAGAAAACGGCATATTGGTCGACAGCAACGGCATGACGCTATATACCTTTGACAAGGATAAAGAGACACCGGGGGAAAGCGCATGTTCGGGTCAATGCGCAGAGAACTGGCCGCCCCTGATGGCCACTGCAGAGGACGAGAAGTCCGGTGACTATGAGGTGATCAAGCGTGATGATGATCAATCTCAATGGACATACAAGGGACAACCGCTGTATCTATTCAAAAAAGACAGCAAGCCTGGCGATATGACCGGCGACGGGGTCAAAGACGTCTGGCACGTTATCAAACCCTAGCCATCATCGCGGGCGGATGCCGCGAGCGGGTATATCAGCCCAGCGCGGTATCCAGAAACATCATGACGGCAAACCCGACCATCAGGCCGATGGTGGCAAAAGTCTGGTGACCATTGCGATGGGTTTCCGGTATCACCTCATGGGATACCACAAATATCATTGCGCCCGCTGCCAGTCCAAGGCTGGCCGGATACGCCAGCGCCATCCCGCTGGACATCCCCACTCCCACAATGGCCCCTAACGGTTCCATCAGACCGGAAGCTGCCGCAAGCAAGAACGCGCGCCCGGTTGACATGCCGATTGCCCGGAGTGCAAGCGCCACAGCCAGCCCTTCCGGGATATCCTGGATGGCGATGGCCGTGGTCAGAGGCAACCCAACCTTCATATCGCCCTGGGAAAAGCTGACGCCGATCGCCATGCCCTCTGGCAAGTTGTGTAAGATAATCGCCAGTACAAACAGCCAGACCCCGTTAAGACGTTTGTATTCGGGCCCTTGCGTACCCACTTCCTGGTGCATATGCGGAATAAAATAATCCAGTCCGAGCATCAACAGCACGCCCAACCCCAGTCCCACAACAACAGTGGCAGAGCCCAGCAGCGCACTGCCCGTGATTTCCTGGGCCGCTTCCAGGCCCGGAAGCAAAAGGGAAAACGAACTGGCTGCCAGCATCATGCCGGCAGCAAATCCCAGCATGGTGTCCTGAGTACGAATGGGGACGCTGCGCAGGCCAAACACTGCTACCGCGCCCAGCGCAGTGGCGCCAAATCCGGCGAAACCGCCGATCAGTGCATAATCGAAAGCAGCATCGTCCACCGAAGTCATGGCACGGTACGAGCCGGCAAGCAACAAAAGCAGCAAGCAGACGCCCGCTGCGATCAGACCTGCAGTGACGCGCGGGTTCTTGCGCGCCTGCAGCACCCAAGCCTGCCACAAAGACCGTTGTGCAATGTCGTGCGTATTCATTTTTACCTTAATATATTGAAAACCGGATGCGGACAATCATTCACATAGTAACAAAATGCCATCTGAAATATGAATTTTCTGCAGCGACAATATGCGATACTCTAGCATTGCCGAGCATACAAACCAGAGACTGCCCAATGGCCACCAGACCAAAATTCGACCACGCATGGAACACTTTCGCCCAGGTAAACAAACCCGTCAGAATGGTTGGCGAGTTGATTGGAGGAAAGGTCAAATTCAATACCGAGAGCCTGATTTTTCGTAACGCATGCCCGATCCGCATGAGCTATGTGCTTAATCGCAGCGGCATCCGCATCCCTTCGAATGCTGCCGGCTTTGCAGCCAGCAGCGGTGCCGATGGCCAATGGTATATGCATCGCGTCAATGACATGATCCGTTTTCTGGAACACACATTTGGCAAAGCCGATATTGAAATAAGCGGCGCGCCCACACCGGCGCAACTGACAGGCAAAAAAGGGCTGCTCGTCGTGAAGGGCCATGGCTGGGATAATGCAGCCGGCCACATCACGCTCTGGAATGGCAGCCAATGCGCCGATTCCTGCCATTTGCATGCTGACCCGGACAACGGGACCTTCGTGCCTGAAAGAGCCTATCTGTGGGAATTGAAATGAACAGCAGACAATGCTTTATTACCATACTATGCGCGGTCGGCTGCATAACCGGCAGTGCGGTATATGCGGCAGAGGCCGCCCACGATACTGGCCCGATGCAATCGTTCACCCGCCTTCCCCAGGACGAACTGAAAACTCCCGGTAACCAGATCAAACTCTTCAAATACTGGACACTGGCACGATGCGGTGCAACACTAAGCAAACAGGCTGGCAGTGCTGCGCTGGAAGAAGACTGGAGCAACACAGCTGCAGCGTATCTGGAATACTCTAGCGTTCCGCTTCAAGCCAATGAAGCTGCCCAGGCGTTGGTAGACCAATTTCTGAAGAATACGACACGCAGCGGCTCTACGGGTGGAAGTTATGAGTCCATGAAATGCATCGATTTGTTCAACAGCAAAGCGCTGGACGCCCTGGCAGCCAAATATATAAAACCGTGAACGCAATTCCGTGCCGTGGCGCCTGTCGATACCAACGGACAGATTCATAGCCGGCCACAAATCCGCAAGGGCTCCGCCCTATCAATCAGATTCGTGCTCGTCAAGCTGATCGAACATAGTGCGCCGTACCGTCGACAGGTGTTGGCGCATGGCCTGCGCTGCTTTCTCGGGGCTTCGCTCTTCGATTGCAGTCACAATAAGGGTATGCTGGCGGATATACAAAGCCTGGCGCTCCGGCGTGAGCGAGGCCTTGCGCAGTTTCCCCCAGGCCGTTTGTTCACGAGCCGCCGTCAACATATCGAAGAATCGTACAAGCAATTCGTTATGCGTCGCGCGGCCAATTGCTGCATGCATGGCACCATCCCATTTTTCCCACTCCCGGTGATCGGCGTTTGCGTTTTTGCTTTTGCTGATACACAGGCGCATTTCATCGATATCACGAGATGTTGCATGTGCCGCAGCAATCGCGGCGATCGCCGGCTCCAGGGCAAAGCGTGCATCCATCAATTCAACCGGGCTGGTGTATTGCCGGATATCGACGGCCGCTGGCGGCAGCGGCGCCTGAGCGGGATCGACGATAACCGTACCGCGTCCCGGCGTGCGCTGGATCATGCCTTCATCTTCGAGTTTTTGCAATGCTTCGCGCAGTACACGCCGACTGACGTTGAGCTCAGCGGCCAGGATACGTTCGGGCGGCAGGCGCCAGCCCTGGGTCGCATCGTGTTGATCCAATCGCTCCCGCAGCAGTTGCAACACTCTGTCGGAGCGCTTTTGTACCAATGAAAAGGACGGCTGCATCGTTTTTATCCTGAATGCTTCTTTGATTTCAAAGTACGCTTAAAAACATGTTTATTGAATTGAATAATAAAAAAGCGGCAAAGGCCAGGCGCAGATATACCGGTTTGATCGCATGGGCAATGCGTGCGCCATATGGAGCGACAAACCCTGTGACGGGCACCAAAACAATAAAAGCCAGCAGATTCACATATCCGACACTAAATGGCGGCAGATTCGGATTGCCCAGGCCGCTTAAAAACGCACCAATTGCGCCGGGTATGGAAATCAAAAGCCCGATCGCCGCCGCGGTCCCCACGGCACGGCGCATAGGGTACTTAAATACAGTCAGCAAGGGCACACTAAGCGTTCCGCCGCCGATTCCCATAATCGATGAAACCCCGCCAACCACAAGACCTAACAGCCCCCGTACGACGCCCTTTGGGAATTTATCAGTTGTTTCCTGCGTGGGCTCTTTGGCAAAAAGCATATACACCGCAACCATCAGCGTTACGGCGGCAAAGACGATAGAGAGAAAACCGGAATCGACCGCACCGAAAACGCTCATACCGGCTATCGCGCCACACAAGAGCCAAGGGCCCCAACTTTTGAGCAAGCCGATGTCTATGGATCCCTTGGCCAGATGAGCCCGGGTCGAGGAAATCGCCGTCGCAACAATGGTGCTTAGCGAGGTACCCACGGCCATATGCATCCGAATTGATTCGTCGACCTGCAACAATGTAAATAAATAGAACAACACCGGAACAAGAACAATACCGCCGCCTACGCCAAGCAATCCGGCAATAAGCCCGGCGATAATGCCTGATGCCAATATGGCGAGTATAAATAACGTGATGGTCTCCATATTGTATTGCATGGGATGCTCCGGAATCAGTGAGATCGAAATGGTACCATAATGAACCATTTTTAGACCGAATCCAATCGTTTTTTCCCTATTATCCAAATTAATTATTTAATATGAAATAAATAATTCCATTTACAGAAAGATGGTGCCATAATTAAAACAACTGCAAATCGCAAAACGAATGGTTCCTTATTGATCCCTTCCCTCATGCCCGTACGCATTCGGTGAATGGTTCCTGCCGGGAGCTACCCGATTGAAGAATGTCTGAAATCCCAAAGACGTTCAGGACAAAGGGTTGCAGCAATGGTCGGGCCCAGTAGGCAGCCACTGCATGCTGTCGCCACAGCAGTACGAATGGCATTGGCCGAAAGCAAATTGATCGGCCATCCAGCGGCGCAATGCGTCTCGGCCAGATTTTCCCATTGCCTTATTGTTGTCTTTCATCTCAGTCCCCGTCTTAACCATCAAGATTTCCGGAGGTCGTAATGATGTTATCCCCAGTAATGCACACCTTGGCGGCGATCAGGACAGTGCTTCGTGCTTGCGGCTGCGCAGGTGCCGTGCTTCTGTTTCTTTGTGCGACGCCAGCGGTTGCCGCCTATCCTGATCGTCCGATACAAGTCATTATTTCCTTCCCGCCAGCCGGGGCAACCGATGTGCTTACTCGAGCTATCGGCAATCAGCTATCGCGCGAACTGGGCCAGCCTGTTGTGGTGGAAAACAGGCCAGGCGCCGGCGGCGCCATCGGCCTGACAGCAGCGGCCCGGGCGGCACCCACCGGTTACGTCCTGTATCTGGCGGCCACGTCCAACCAGGCCATTGCTGCGGCTATCTACCGCAATCAGGCAGCCCATCTGGTTGAAGATTTCGTTCCAATCGGCCTGATCGGATCAGTGCCTCATGCGCTGGTGGTGCCTGAAAACCTGCCCGTCAAGTCAGTCCAGGAGCTTGTCGAATACATAAAAGCAAAGCCGCGCTCCTACAACTTCGCTTCGCAAGGCGTAGGTACGCTTTCACATTTGGAAGGGGAGCTGTTCAAGGCGCAATACAAACTTGATATTACGCACGTTCCCTATAAAGGCAGCGTCCAGGCGTTACCGGATGTCGTCAATGGCCTTGCCGTCATGATGTTCGACAGCGTCACCGGATCCATGCCATTGGTAAAAGGCAACAAGCTTAAAATTCTTGCGGTCGCCTCAACCGAGCGCCTCAGTCTGCTTCCGGATATTCCCACGCTCAAGCAAGCCGGTGCAGAAAACGTGCTGGCGGAAAACCGGTTTGGGCTGTTCGCGCCCAAGGGCGTACCGGCAGAAATCGTCAAGAAACTTGCGGACGCCCTGGACCGCAGTCTGAAAGCGCCGCAGCTGATCAGCGCAATGGCGGCCCAGGGAGCGCAATTGAAATTCGGCGACGACCAGGAGCTGAAAAAAATCACTGCTGACGAACACGTGTTCTGGCGCAAGGCTGTGACCGATGCCGGCATTGAACCCCAATAGCTTTGGCACGCGTAGCGCAGTCCAGCCCTCCCCGACGGCTTTCGACCTACGTAGTAGCTTTAGCCCTAGCTGTTCGCTTTAGCCTTCGCAGATGTTGTTAGCACAAGCAGACCGGCTTTGCCCGCGCAGTGGCGCGAGCGAGCCCTGTCTTCCTGCTTACACACACTTGTCATAATGGTGCTTTATCCTTGCGGCTTTCCAACTTCATGCAGGAAGCACTCCATGACAATCCGATTCCGTTTTTCGACGATAGCACTTGCGCTTGGACTGGCCACCATTACCGGTTTGGCTCAGGCACAAACCGAGGTGCCGGCTGTTCTTGAAGGCCACGCTGTATTGCCGGCCAGCAGCACCATCCCGGCGCCGAAGAACGCTCCCGAAGACCTGGAATTTGCAGGCAAATACACCACCGGCAACCGCGTAGAACAACTGGCTTCTGTCATGGGAAAATCTAATGGTCGCCACACTGGAATCAGTCTGCCTATCCAGGGCCAGCCGCTACAGGGCCATTCAGGCATCCAGGTCATGAAAGACGGCAGCGTCTGGATTCTGACCGATAATGGCTCTGGCAACAAGGCGAATTCTCCGGACTCCATGCTCTATCTGAACCAGTACAAAATCGACTGGAAATCCGGTAAGTTTGAACATATTAAATCCGTATTCCTGAGCGATCCGGACAAGAACGTTCCCTTTCGGATTGTGCACGAAGGCACGACAAGCAGATACCTGACAGGATCGGATTTTGATCCGGAAAGCTTTCAGATTATCGGCGACACCCTGTGGATTGGCGAGGAATTTGGGCCGTTCCTGATCAAGGCTGATCTGGAGGGCAAGGTACAGGCCATCTTCGAGACGCAGATTGACGGACGCAAAATCCAGTCGCCCGACCATTACCAGGTCGCGACCCCCGGCGCACCGAACGCAAGCTATAAAGATGTCAATCTGAAACGCTCCAAGGGGTATGAAGGCATGGCCGCCTCGGCCGATGGCAAGTTTCTATATCCGCTGCTGGAAGGACCGGTCTGGGACGACAGTCAGAAAACCTGGGAGACGGCGGATGGAAAAACCGTACTGCGCATGCTTGAGTTTGATGTCGCCGCGGAAAAATGGACGGGTCGCCACTGGCTGTACCCATTGGAAGCCGAGCATCATGCGATTGGCGACTTCAATATGATCGACGCCACCACAGGCCTGATCATCGAACGGGACAATGGCGAAGGCACGCCGGACAAAGCATGCAAACAAGGCGGTGATACGCAGTCATGCTTTTCGGATCTGCCCAAATTCAAACGTGTTTACAAAGTCGAGTTCGGCCCGCAGAGTGCCGGCAAGGCTGTGCGTAAAGTGGCGTATATCGATTTACTGAACATTGCCGATCCATCCAAAGTCGCGCGCAAGCCATTGACTGACGGCGTGCTGCAGTTCCCGTTCTTTACCATCGAGAACGTGGATATTGTCGATAGCGAACACATTATCGTGGGTAATGATAACAACTTTCCCTTTTCATCCAGCCGCGAACCCAACAAACAGGACGATAATGAACTGATCCTGCTGAAAACACCCGAGCTGCTACAGGCCAAATAAGCTGCTGACCAGACGCGTCGCCAAGCCGATCTTGACGCGTACAGGTCGGCTTTAACTGCCAATCCTCATGGTTTTCTAATAGAATGAAGCAGAGTCGTTCTATTTCAACTGAAACTTCAGGACATTACGATGCAAATGCAGGAACACCGAATCATCATAGTGGGAGGCGGCGCGGGCGGTCTTGAACTGGCCGCCAAGCTCGGACGCAAATTCGGCCCAAGGCACATCTTTCTGGTCGACGAAGGGGTATTTCATATCTGGAAACCGTCGCTGCACGAAGTGGCATCGGGCACGCTGGATATCCATCGTGAAGGACTCTCCTACGCGATGCTGGCAAAAGATCATGGGTTTACCTTTGTTCCTGGTCAAATGGACGGCATTAATCGCCAGAGCCGCAGCATTCACGTCAAACCAGTGTTCAGCGAAGGCGAAGAAATCTTTCCCGACAGGGATCTGCCTTATGACACGCTGGTGCTTGCGGTAGGTAGCCGCTCGAATTTCTTTAACACACCGGGCGCGCAAGAGTACGCAACCGCACTGGATTCGACCGAACAAGCGGAAAAATTCCGTTTGAAATTTCTACGTGAATTGATCGCGGCCGACCAGCGTAAAAAAACGGATCCGGCCCAAGGCCTGAATATTGCGATTGTGGGCGGCGGGGCAACGGGTGTTGAGCTGGCTGCCGAGCTGCTGGAGGCGGGAAAAAATCTGGGATTTTATGGAATCAACGAACTGAATCCGGAAGACGACATTCACATTACGCTGCTCGAAGGCAGTCCGCGCATTCTTGCGGCGCTGCCGGAAAAAACGTCGGCCGCAGCAACAAAGCTGCTCAAGCAACGCGGCATTACTGTCAAAACATCAGTCCTGGTGGCCTCTGTCCAGGAAAAGAGTCTGTCCGATTCCAATGGCAATCAGTATCCGGCCGATTTGACAGTATGGGCAGCGGGCATCAGGGCCCCCACCTTCCTGACACGACTGGGTCTGGAGACCAACAAAATCAATCAGGTGATTGCCGACCGAACCTTGCGCACCAGCGATCCGTCTATCTACGCCATGGGCGACTGTGCCCAGGTCGAATGGGAGCCGGGACGCTATCTGCCGGCCAGGGCGCAGGTTGCCCATCAGCAGGCCGATTACCTGATCGGAGAGCTATCGGCCCGCATCAAAGGCACGGCAACTGGCAGCAAGCCATTCGTGTTCAAGGATTATGGCTCACTTGTATCTGTGGGACATAGTAAGGGCGTGGGCAGCCTGATGGGCGTGCTGACCGGTAAAAGCCTTTTCGTGGAAGGCCTGCTGGCACGCTGGATGTACATGAGCCTGCACCTGATGCATCACATGGCGATCCTGGGTATCGCGCGTACCGGCGCTGTCGCCCTGGGCCGCCTGCTGCTCAAACGCAGCACCCCCAAAGTCAAGCTGCATTGACTGTTCCTCCGCGTCACCAATAAGGCGGGTGATGCGGGTTATTGAGGACGATATGCCCGCTCCAGTATCGCGGCCGCATCGGTGTAGATTGAAGCGCCAAATACGCCGGCATGCTCTTCGAAACGCGCGCGCACGAACGCCTCTGCCAGCCATGCAGGCGCGTGCCGGTAGAGCAGCGTCGCCTGCACCAGCAGGACCAATCGCTGCGCAACTTCGCGCGCCCTGGCTTCAAGCACCTGTCCCGATTCTGACAACCACTGCTGCAATTGCGACATGGCCTGTGACAACACAGGATCGGCACGACAATCTTCAGCAAGCTGTTCCAGCAAGAGCGCAGCTCCATCGGGATCTCGGGCGAGGGCCCGCAAAAGATCAAGGCACATCACATTGCCCGAGCCTTCCCAGATCGAATTGACCGGTGCTTCCCGCAGCAGTCGCGCCAGCGGCGCATCTTCAATATAACCATTACCACCCCACACTTCCATGCACTCGGCGATGGCCGCGATACTGCGCTTGCAGACCCAGAATTTAGCGGCGGGCGCGACAATGCGCAGATATGCCTTTTGCAAGGGGTCATCCGGTTTTGCCACGGCATTGGCCAGCGACATACCCAGCCAGAGCGCTGCTTCGCTTTCGAGGGCGAGATCGCACAGTACCGATTGCATTAGCGGCTGGTCCGCCAGTCGCTTGCCAAATGCCATACGATAGCGGACGTGATGCATGGCCTGCACCAGTCCCTGCCGCAGCAACCCGGCGCTGCCCAGCACGCAATCGAGCCGCGTCTGGTTGACCATGCGCAAAATGGTGGGCACCCCTGCCCCGGACTCTCCCACCCGTAGCGCCCAGGCGCCGGCAAAGGCCACTTCTGCGCTGGCATTGGAACGGTTGCCCAGCTTGTTCTTCAGCCGCTGGATATGCACCGAGTTCAGGCTGGCGTCCGGGTGCCAGCGTGGCACATAAAAGCAGCTCAACTGGTCCTGCTCATAGGCCAGCACCAGATGCGCATCGGACATGGGAGAAGAGAAAAACCATTTCTGTCCATGCAGTTCATAAACAGGCTCTGCCTGACTGCTTGCGACGGCGCGCGTGGTGTTGCTGCGCACGTCAGAGCCGCCCTGTCTTTCGGTCATGCCCATTCCGATCATCATGCTGCGCTTGTGCGAAACGGGTGCGTTGGCACCATCATAATCACGACTGTATAACAGAGGTGCCAATTGCGTAAACAACGGCTGGCCCTGCAACGCAGCGACGGCGGCAAATGTCATGGTGACCGGACACAGGCTGCCGGCCTCGGTTTGAGCATGCATATAAAACAGCGCCGCTCTGCGCACATGCTGACCGTCCTGCCATGCAGAGGAATGCACGCCCACGTCAAACAGCATAGTCAGCAGCTGGTGCCAGGCCGGATCAAACACCACCACATCCTGGCGCTCGCCGGTTCTGGTGAAAATTGCGGCCTGGGGTATGTTCTGGTTGGCCACCTGCGCCAGATGCAGAACCTGTTCGGACCCCAGCCGCTCGCCATAATGGCGGCAGGCTTCAGTAGCCTGCGCAGCAGAGAACGCATCCAGCGCTTCGTGCAACGCAGGATCACAATCGAATAGGTTATAGTTTTTCAGATCGGGGACTTGATTGTCCGGGGTAATGAATGTTGCGGTAACCATGTGAGCCTCCGTCAGCAAGTGGATCACAATACCCGCTGCCGTCTCGGCCTGCTAGCCGCACAGCAGCCGGAACCTGAGTGCCAAAGGCACTGTATATTGACTGTAGCATACCTGGGCAGCGTCGGGAACACTTCGGCTCAGTCGCCCTTGGCCAGCCTCTCTATGATGGGGCAATCTGGCCTGTCGTCCCCATGGCAATGGTCAGCCAAATAGGCCAGTTCATTGCGTATGGTGCGCAACTTTGCAATGTCTTCATCCAGTTCGTCAATGTACTGGCGCGCCAGTTGCCGGACATCTGCGCTGTGCCGTGAGGTATCTTCCCAAAGGCCAATCAGGGTTTTGATGCGCTCAAGCGAAAATCCCAGTTCGCGTGCTCGCCGGATAAAGGCAAGCATGCGCTGCTCCTGCACGGTATATTGCCGATAGCCCGAATCACTGCGATTGACGGCCCCGATCAGGCCAATTTTCTCGTAATAGCGGATCATTTTGGCGCTTACACCTGTGGCGGCCGACACTTCTCCAATGTTCACTTCATTCTCCCCGGAAGATTCCAGTCAGGCGGCAAAGCGGCGCAACCGCAAGGCATTGGTCACGACAAAGACGCTGGATAGCGCCATGGCGCCGGCGGCAAAGATGGGCGACATCAATACACCATTGTAGGGATACAATACCCCGGCCGCGACCGGAATCAGCGCTGCATTATAGGCAAAGGCCCAGAACAGGTTCTGGCGAATATTGCGCATGGTCGCCCGCGACATGGCAATCGCCTGCGAGACGTGTGTCAGATCGCCTGACATCAACACCACGTCCGCCGACTCCATCGCAATATCGGTACCCGATCCGATTGCAATCCCGACGTCAGCGACCGCCAGGGCTGGCGCGTCGTTAATGCCGTCGCCGACAAATGCCACCGGCCCGTGTGTCTTTTGCAGGCGCCGCACGGTATTGGCTTTGGCGTCCGGCATCACTTGCGCAACCACATCATCGATATTCAACTGACGTGCAATGGCCTGCGCCGTGCGTTTATTGTCGCCACTGACCATGACCACTTTAAGCCCCTGTTTATGCAAGGCCGCAATGGCCTGGCCAGTCGTATCACGAAGGCTGTCGGCTACGGTAACAATCGCAGCGAGCCGGCCATCGATGGCGACGTAAAGCGGCGTCTTGCCTTCATCGGCAAGCTTGTCCGCCACCGACGCAAATGCCGCAGGGTCCAGATTGTGCTGCTGCATTAAACGGTCCGAGCCGATCAGGATCTGCCGCGCTGCCACTTGCGCGCGAAGACCAAGCCCGGTCAGCGATTCAAATTTCTCCACTGGCGCCAGCAATAGTTCTTGTTTCTCTGCCGCAGCCACGATAGCGCGGGCTATCGGATGCTCGGAACGGCTTTCTGCAGCAGCCACCAATGCCAGTACCTCGTTGCGCTCGAAACCCTCTGCCAAGGTGAGGTCACTCAGCTCCGGATAACCGCGGGTCAGCGTACCGGTTTTATCGACCGCAACCACACGCACATCCATCAGCGTTTGCAGCGCCTGGCCCTGGCGGAACAAGATACCCAATTGCGCGGCGCGGCCCGTTCCCACCATAATCGAAGTCGGTGTTGCCAGGCCCATAGCGCAGGGGCAGGCGATAATGAGCACGGCAACGGCATTGACCAGCGCAAAACCCAAGGCCGGTTGTGGTCCAAACATCAACCATATTACAAAGGTAATTAATGCAACTGACAGAACCGCCGGGACAAACCACATGGTAATGCGATCTACGACGGCCTGGATCGGCAGCTTTGCTCCCTGCGCCTGTTCAACCATGCGAATGATCTGCGACAGCACGGTATCGGCACCGACACCGGTAGCGCGCAGACTAAGCGCCCCGTTCTGGTTGACGGTGCCTGCCACCACTGATGCGCCGGGCATTTTTTCCACCGGCATCGGCTCGCCGCTGATCATGGACTCGTCCACGAAACTGCTGCCTGCTGTGACCTGCCCGTCAACCGGGATGCGCTCGCCAGGGCGCAATTCGATCACATCGCCGACGATGACGTGCTCAATGGGGATTTCGCTGATCGAATCGCCGCGCCGTACCCTGGCCGTCTTGGCTCGCAATCCCGCCAGTCGCCGGATAGCTTCCGACGTATTTCCCTTCGCCCGCGCTTCAAGATAGCGGCCAAGCAGCACCAACGCCACAATCACCGCCGCAGCTTCGAAGTAAACATTCACGGTGCCTTCGGGCAGCCATGCCGGAACGAAGGTGGCCACCACTGAATATAGATAGGCCGCAGAGGTTCCCACTGCAACCAGTGAATTCATATCCGGCGCAAGACGCAGCAGCGCCGGCATCCCCTTGACGAAAAAGCGGCGTCCGGGGCCCGCAAGCACCGCGCTGGTCAAAATAAACTGGATATACCAGCTGCTTTGTGTGCCAATGGTTTGTGCGATGAACTGATGGAAAGCTGGAAATACGTGTGCACCCATTTCCAGGATAAAGACCGGCAACGCCAGAATCACGGCAAGCAACAGATCTCGTTTGAGAGAGGTCCGCTCTTGCTGTCGTCTTTCGCCCTGCGTAGCACTGCTTTGCTGGGGATTGCGGACAATCTGCCCCTCATAGCCGGCATGCTCTAGCGCCTGAGTCAGCAGCGCCCCATCCATGCCCAAAGGAACACGCACCTGCGCCCTTTCAGTGGCCAGGTTCACGCTCGCTGCCTGCACGCCCGGCACCGCCGCCAACGCCTTCTCAACATGGCGCACGCAAGAGGCGCAGCTCATCCCGGCAACCGACAGTTCCATCAGACTGCTGTCGTCCTGCGCCCCGGGGACAGGATGGCCCGCTATCGCGCGGGAATTCATATTGGCACTCATGATTGCGTCCTTTTCGAAGAAATTTGCCGTTTATTGGCCTGCTCTCGGCAGCGGCGTACGCCCTGGTCCCAGTCATCACGACCAATCCCGGCCCCTGGCTGGCTACTATTGACAGCGCGAACGTGGTAACGGCTGATGTTCTTCAATATAAAGCTTACCATGATGGGAAGGTCAAGCGCCCCGCTGCGCCTGGTTTCAACATGCTCAAGCCGGTTTAAACTGCCTCTGGCTGAAAAAGGATTTGATGCGCCTGTATAGCGCCAGGCGCACAATATCGGTACACTGTCGCCTTTGCAACTCTTACAGGATGCCTCTGACATGGACCTGCCCAATCATCAACTTAGCATGACTGTATTGATGACACCTGACATGGCCAATTTTTCGGGTAATGTCCACGGCGGCACCATTCTCAAGCTGCTTGACCAGGTTGCCTACGCCTGCGCCAGCCGATATGCTGGCCGCTATGTTGTCACACTATCGGTCGATCAGGTGATGTTCCGCCAGGCCATTCACGTGGGGGAGCTGGTCACTTTCCTGGCTTCGGTCAACTACACCGGCAATACCTCCATGGAAATCGGCATCAAAGTAGTCACGGAAAATATCCGCAGCAAGCAGATCCGCCATGCCAACAGCTGCTTTTTCACCATGGTTGCCGTGGACGACGATGGCAAAACGGTGCCAGTGCCGCCGCTGACGCCTTCAAATGATGTCGAACATTGCCGATTTGAAGCCGCCAAAATGCGACGGACTCTGCGCCGGGAGCTTGAGCAACGGTACGGCGTGATTCACGCCACGGCCGGATCCTAGAAAACCCATAGACAAATCAATAATTTAGCTTGACATACTCAAAAGTTACTGGTACTATCGCCAGCTACCATGACGTATTTGTATTGGTAATTTGAACAGTAGTATTTTTGCAAATTATTTTTGGCAATCTATTTATTGGCAGTTTGAAATTCTGTTGGCTTGCACGCAATCGCTCGCGCATAAAAACCGGGGCATCGCCCGGCAGGCCACATACCGGAATTTGACCCCGGGTCTGGCGATCACAACGCCAAACGCCACGCTGCCGGTATGCTATACCAAATTCATACTGAATAATTATTCTTACTAAGTTTGCGGGTCCTTCTCACGACACCGCAACGCGAGACAGAACTCCATATCGTCATTGTTATATTGCTTGTGGTTGAAGGCCCGCCATACCCTGCGGAATCATCATCCCAAGTGCACAATTAACAATTTGATGCGCTATATGCCCACACTTACAAAGATTGGCGGCGCAATCATGATTCTGCAATAAATATCGGCTACGCTATGCATAGCTGAGCCGGATTATCTTCGGCGCAGAAAACCAACAACAATAATCTCATAATAAAGGAAAACATAATGAAATTACTAACACGTTTTCGCCAGGAATTTGGCACACAAAACAATCACAATAACCAGCAGCATGCTGCTGTGAATACGCCCGCAAAACCGACAGGTTTCAAGCTGAGCATCGCCATGCATCGCCCGCAAATGCGTATGCACTCGGAAAAATAATTTTCTGACAGCCGTCCATAGCAGATCCCACTGCTGATCTGAAATGTAAAGCCCGCTGCCGGTGATAAGACCGGTCAGCGGGCTTTTTCTTAAATGGCGGCTGCAGATGCAGCGGGCCAGACTTATTTGACGGCGTACAGGTACAGTTCGATCCGACGATTCTGCGTGCGGCCTTCTGCGGTTGCATTATCTGCAATCGGATCGTTGGGCCCGCGCCCTTCAATGCTCATGCGGCTGGAGTTGACACCTTTTCCGCTGAGGTAATTGACGACACTTTGCGCTCGATTAACCGAAAGCTGCTGATTGAATGCCGCTTTTCCGGTGCTGTCAGTGTGTCCTACGGATTTCAGACGCAATTGCTGGCTCTCGCTCATAGACTGCGCCAGCGCATCCAGAACCGGGAACAGCGCAGGTTTTAAATCATACTTTGCAGTGTCGAAGGTTGCGCCTTCAGGAATATTGACTTTGAGGCTGCCATCTGGCATTTTCGTGGTGGAGATGCCCAGCTCTTTGCCGCCGGCGTCATTCACGCGACCAACGATGCGATCCCAGTTATATCCGACGATGGCACCGCCAACAGCACCAATACCGGCGCCAATGCCCGCGCTTTTGGAGGAATCTCCAATGAGTGCGCCCAGGCCTGCGCCCAGCGCTGCCCCAACACCGGTACCTGCAGCGGTATTGCCGCCTTGCGTTGCACATCCTGCCGTCAGCGCGCCGGCCACCAGTACTGCCGCGATTCGAGTTCGATGAATAATCATTGACTTCTCCTTATTGGATTTGTTTGCTGTACTAAAAAATCTGAATATCCAGCCTGAAAATCAGCCATATTGCATATCCTGTTCCACCCGGGCCCGACCGACAGCAATCCGACTCATTCTGTCATACGACAGAGCGGGGTGCCACGGCGCGCATCGGCAATCAGAACGGACGAGCGCGGCAACCTTGATGGTGTCAATACAATAACCGAGCATCCGCCAAAGCGCAAGCGATCATCGGGACCCTTTTATATCGTGGCAAATGCTTTGATGCAGCAGCATCACCAGCTTGCAGTCGGACTGGGTGGCCAGGCGAAAAGTGATTTGTTCGAATTGCCGGATACCGGATTGCGGGTGATTGAACTCCCTGAGGCCGCCTTCGCGTTCGACGACCACTTGCCGCGCCCACCAATGGGCAAACACCGGACTGCCGGCCAGCAATTCATCGATGAGACCGGAGGTTTCAGCCTCATCCAGATAGGCCCCGATATCTGCACGCAATTCGGCCACGACCCGATGAGCGCGCGTTTCCCAGTCCACGACAATGTCGGGCGCCCGTGCATCCAGGAAAATAAAACGCAGGAGATTGGGTTGCGCCTGGGCACTCATCCATCCGGCAAACACCTCGTCCAGTGCTGCATTAAACGCCAGCACATCCCAGTGCCGGTCCAGAATGTACGCAGGCGCATTGATGCTATCGACGCAGGCCTGTAGCGAGGCGGTCGGGACCGAGACCACAGCGCTGCCATGGTCCGGATCGCTGAGGTCGGCCAATTCAAACAGATAGGCGCGCTCTGCCCTGCTCATTTGCAATACCGTGGCCAGCCGCGCCCAGACCGCGGCCGACACAGAGACATCACGCCCCTGTTCAATCCAGGTGTACCAGGTCACGCTAATATCACAAAGCTGGGCCACTTCTTCGCGGCGCAGACCCGGTGTGCGGCGGCGCTGACCGCCGGCGATCCCGGCCTGTTGCGGTGTGACTCGATCCCGGATAGTGCGCACAAACGCACCCAGTGCCTGCTTGCGAAATGCTCCCTGTTTGTCGGCCATACCACTCCTGCCTGGTTATGCTAGCTGACTTGCGATTACCCCAGCACGCTCATCAGCGAACGGCGGACATCTTCTTCGGCCAGGCCGCTGCGGGCAATATAATCCTGCAACTGGTCCTGACCGATAGTACCCACATTGAAATAGCTCGAAGCCGGGTGGCTCAGATAAAAGCCGGAGACACTGGAGGCCGGGTACATCGCCATGCCGTCGGTCAATTGCATGCCGATATCTTCGGTCTGCAAGACCTTGAACATATCGATCTTCACCCGATGTTCGGGGCAGGCGGGATAGCCCGGCGCCGGGCGGATGCCCTGGTACTTTTCAGCAATCAGCGCCTCGTTGTCCAGATTTTCATCCGCTACATAGCCCCAAAGATCGCGACGCACGCGCGCATGCATGCATTCGGCAAAACCTTCAGCAAAACGATCTGCCAGGGCCTTGAGCAGAATCGACGAATAGTCGTCCATATCGGCTTCGAACCGTTGCTCGTGCTTTTCGATGCCAATGCCGCCGGTAACGGCAAACAAACCGATATAGTCCTTGACGCCGGTTTCCTTGGGTGCGATGTAGTCGGCCAGGCACTTGTTGGCCACGCCTTCACGCTTGGCATTTTGTTGCCGCAGGTTGCGCCAGGTGAAGAGCACCTGTTCACGCGACTCATCGTCATAAACTTCGATTTCTTCGTGATTGACACTATTGGCCGGATAGAACGCAATGACGCCGCCTGCGCTCAGCCAACGCTGCTCCACCACTTTCTTTAGCATGGCCTGCGCATCTTCAAAGAGTTTACGCGCCTGCTCGCCGACCACGTCATCCTTCAGAATCTTCGGATACTGGCCAAACAGACTCCAGGTCTGGAAAAACGGTGTCCAGTCTATGAAAGGCACGATTTGCGCCAGATCGAAATTCTTGAACTCGCGCCGCCCCAGAAATTTCGGACGCGGCGGCGTATAGTTGCTCCAGTCAATGGCCGGCGCCCCCTTGCGAGCCTCTTCCAACGGGATGATAGGCGTTGCCTTGCGATTGGCATGACGTTGGCGAACTAGTTCATATTCTTCGCGCACTTGTGCCAGATAGCTTTCCACCTGGTCGGAGACCAGGTTGGTGGCCACGCCGACCGACCGGCTGGCATCAGGAACGTAGATGACCGGTCCGTCATAGTGCGGTGCGATCTTGACTGCCGTGTGCACGCGGCTGGTGGTTGCGCCGCCGATCAGCAATGGGATATTGTTTTCACGGAAATACGGGTCACGCTGCATTTCAGAGGCCACATAGGCCATTTCTTCCAGGCTCGGCGTAATAAGGCCGGACAGTCCGACAATATCGGCTTTTTCCTCTTTGGCTTTGGCCAGGATTTGCGCACATGGCACCATCACGCCCATATTGACGACTTCGAAGTTATTGCATTGCAAAACCACAGTCACAATATTTTTACCAATATCGTGAACATCGCCCTTCACAGTTGCAATAACCACTTTGCCTTTGGCGCGGACATCGCCGCCGGCCGCTTCGATCTGGCGTTTTTCCTCTTCAATGAACGGGATCAAATGCGCCACGGCATGCTTCATAACCCGGGCAGACTTGACGACCTGCGGCAGGAACATCTTGCCTGCGCCGAACAAATCCCCCACCACGTTCATGCCGTCCATCAGCGGCCCTTCAATCACTTCGATGGGGCGCCCGCCGCGATCGGCAATTTTCTGGCGCACCTCTTCGGTATCTTCAACAATAAATTGCGTGATCCCGTGGACCAATGCATGCGACAGGCGGTTTTCCACCTCCTGTTCACGCCATGTCATATCCGCTTCTTTTTTGGTGCCACTGCCCTTGACTTCGTCGGCGTACTCCACCAGACGTTCGGTCGGCGTGCGCTCGTCGCCCGGGTCGGCTTTGCCCACCGGCACCTGACGATCCAAAATCACATCCTCGACCAGGTCACGCGTTTTCGGATCCATATCGGCATACACGCCGAGCATACCGGCGTTCACAATGCCCATGGTCATGCCTTGCTGGATGGCGTAATACAAAAACACGGTGTGAATCGCTTCGCGCATGGCTTCGTTACCGCGGAACGAAAAACTCACATTGGAGACCCCGCCAGAGATGCGTGCATGCGGCAGATTGTCATGGATCCAGCGCGTGCCTTCGATGAAATCCACAGCGTAATGATTATGCTCTTCGATCCCCGTCGCAATCGCGAAAACGTTAGGGTCGAAAATAATATCTTCCGGCGGGAAATCCAATTCATCGACCAGTAAATGGTAGGCTTTGCCGCAAATGTCCTTGCGACGCTGCAGCGTATCGGCCTGGCCCTCTTCATCAAATGCCATGACGACTACAGCAGCACCGTACTTGCGGCAGAGCCTGGCATGCGCCAGAAAAGGTTCAACACCCTCCTTCATGGAAATCGAGTTGACGATCGGCTTGCCCTGTACACATTTGAGGCCCTCTTCGATCACTTCCCACTTGGAACTGTCAATCATGATCGGCACGCGGGCAATGTCCGGCTCGGACGCAATCAGGTTCAGAAAGCGCCGCATATTCACCTTGGAGTCGAGCATCGCCTCGTCCATATTGACGTCGATGACCTGGGCACCGTTTTCTACCTGCTGACGCGCAACCGACAGCGCCTCATCGAATTTTTCTTCGCGAATCAGGCGCAGGAACATCTTGCTGCCAGTCACGTTGGTGCGTTCGCCCACGTTCACAAACAGCGATTCGTTATCGATATTAAGAGCTTCGAGGCCCGATAGACGAGTCTTGACTGGCACATCGGGTACGGTGCGCGCAGGCAACTGCTGCACTTTCTGCACAATGGCGGCAATATGCTCCGGCGTGGTGCCACAGCAGCCTCCGACCATATTGACAAATCCCGCATTGGCAAACTCCTCCAGCAGGGACGAGGTATCTTCTGGCGTTTCATCAAACCCGGTATCACTCATGGGATTGGGAAGGCCGGCATTGGGATAGACACAGAGCCAGGTATCGGACAGTTTTGACAGTTCGGCAATGTATGGACGCATCAGCGCGGCACCCAGGGCGCAGTTGAGTCCAATGGTGACCGGCCGCGCATGACGCACGGAATTCCAGAACGCTTCCACCGTCTGCCCCGACAAAATACGGCCTGAAGCATCGGTCACTGTTCCCGACACCATGACAGGCAGACGGATACCGCGCACTTCGAATATCGTTTCCACTGCGAAGATTGCGGCCTTGGCGTTCAAGGTATCGAAAATCGTCTCGATAAGGACAATATCAATGCCACCATCAAGCAACCCGTTCAGTTGTTCCTCATAGGCGGCCTGCAATTGTTCGAAGGTGATATTGCGCGCCCCCGGATCATTGACATCGGGCGAGATGGATGCGGTTTTGGGCTGTGGGCCGAGCGCACCGGCGACAAACCGGGGATGCGCCGGCGTGCTGAACGCATCACAGGCCTGCCGCGCCAGTCGTGCCGACTCCAGATTCAGTTCGTAGGCCAGATCAGCCAGATCATAATCACCCTGGGCTACCGATGTCGCACCAAAGGTATTGGTCTCGATCACATCAGCCCCGGCCTTAAGATACTGTTCGTGAATTTCACTGATGATATCGGGGCGAACCAGGGACAGCAATTCATTATTGCCTCTGACGTCCTGATGATGCTCGGCAAAACGCTGGCCGCGAAAATCGGTCTCGCTCAGCTTGTAACGCTGGATCATGGTCCCCATGGCCCCATCCAGCACCAGAATCCGCCCCTTTTGCAGCTCCTGTACAAAACGGGCACCGGAGGTATAGGATTCGACTGGGTACGGCAAGGCAGGATAAGACACGTTAAGACTCGATCTAAATAGTTGAATTCAATGCAAAATTGTAGCGGATTTGCAACCGCACTACCGGCAAACCCCTGCAAACGGCTGTCAAATAGCGAGTGAGCACATGGAAAACAGGTTTGCAACTGTCATGACCGGTACCAATCAATTACAATTGCGCGTTCAGGGTGCATTCATCATGCGGTGCATGAAGTGAATGATAAACGGGAAACAGGACACGCAATCTTGCGCTGCAACCTGTGCTGCCCCCGCAACGGTAATCAGGCTTTGGCCTGCAGCCCGACATCGGCCCTGAAACTGCCGCTGGTCTGTTGATTCGGACAGCTTCCATTCGAACCTGATGTGCGGGGTCGCGCATCTTTACCGGTATGACATATGACGTTCTCTCTCAACCCCATGGCGCTTGCCCTGGCGGTTCTGCCTGCCACCGTTATGGCGCAGTCTTCCCCTACGGCACTCTCTCCAGACACCCCGTTTGCTCGTCTTGACACCATTATTGCCACGCCTGCACGCGTTAGTCAGCCCCTGTCGGACGTCTATGGCGATGTCAGTGTTATCACAAACGACATGTTGCGCAATTCCGGCGCCCAGTCGCTGACCCAATTGCTTGGCCGTCAGCCACAGATACAGACTTACCAACTCGGCGGACCACAGACACTGTCGGGCATTTTCGTACGCGGCGCCAGCCCGCAACAGACCCTAGTCATGGTGGACGGCCAGCGCATCAATGATCCGGCGACCGGCAGCACCTATCTGAGCGCCATGGACCCGGCCACCATTGAGCGTGTCGAGATTTTGCGCGGTGCAGCCAGCAGCCTGTATGGTTCTGACGCCATGGGCGGCGTTGTTAATATTATTACGCGCAGTAATGAACAGGACAGGCCACTAAGTGTTTTTGGCAACATCGGCATGGGCACACACAGCCTGTTCAAGGCTGGTCTGGGCCTGTCGGGCGCCAGCAACGGATGGGACTACCGCATAGCGGGCAGCTATGCCAGCAGCGACGGTTTTAATGCGACGCGGGAAAAACTGGGAACGTTTACCTACAATCCGGATCATGATGGCTATGAACAGGCATCCGTATCGGGTGCCCTGGGCTACACCTGGAAACCCGGCAACCGCCTGGGCGTGTCCTTTTATAACGGCTACACACACGGCGACTTCGATAGCGGCGCCTACGATACCAACACCTTTGGCATCATGCGCCAGCAATCGGTTGCCGTCACCAGCAATAACCAGTTGACGCGCTGGTGGGAAAGCGTGCTGCAGGTCAGCGTAAATCGCAACGTGTATGATTCACGAGCGTCATATGGCGACTCGGTGCTGGGCAGCATACAGCGCACTTATTCGTGGCAGAATAACTTCACGCTCAACCGCCAGAACCGCTTGTCGCTGATACTGGAGCGCAAAGACGAAAGCATATTTGGCACCACCACCTACGAACAGGACAAGCGCCACACTAACGCAGTCGGACTGATCTACCGTGGTGATTTCGATCGCCATCATATCCAGGCCAGTGTGCGCAATGACAATGTCTCGGGCTATGAGAGCAAGACGACAGGCAGCCTGAGCTATGATTTTGACATTACAGAGCAGTGGTCAGCCGGGCTTGCCGGCAACACCGGCTATCGTGTTCCCACTTTCGCCGATCTGTACACACCGCTTAGTTTTGGCTATCAAGGCAATCCGAACCTCAAACCGGAAACGTCGCGCAATATTGAATTGCGTACGTCATGGAAAACAGATAGTACTTCGCTGTCTGTCAACGCCTGGCAAACGCGATATCGGGATCTTATCGATGGCTATGTCTGTGACCAGATGTCCAACTGCACCGCCGAGAACGTAGACCGGGCCACAATCCGTGGTATTTCAATTAATGCAGAACATCAATTTGACAATACCGGGGTGTACGCCGGCGCAGACTTCATGAACCCCAAGGACCGTGAAACCGGCAAGCTGCTGATACGCCGCGCACGGCAGGTCTATCGAATCGGCGCAGATCATACTTTCGGTCGGGCCACAGTCGGCGCAGACTTTGTCCATACTGGCAGACGCTATGACGACAAGGACAATACGCGGGAAAAAAGACTGGGCAGTTTTGGCGTTTTGAACCTGCGTGCCAGCTATGCGTTTAGCAAAAACGTGGAAGCCCAGGTGTACTGGAACAATGCATTGAACAAAAAATATGAAACTTCATATGGCTACAACTCGGCCGGTTCCAATGTATTCCTGAACCTTGCGTTCCGGATGTAAACCATGTCCTGCCGCAAGCGCCCTTCTTTGCCGTTCATGACGGTTGCAAGAATCGGAACTGTGCTTGCGGCACTCTTATGCCTGTTTGCCAGCGCTGCATCCGTAGCACATGCGACACAAAAAACCGCGGTCAGCCTGTCGCCACATTTGACCGAACTCATCTATGCCGCAGGGGCTGGCGAGCATCTGCTGGGCGTTGCCCAAGACAGTAACTACCCGCCCGCTGCGGCACGCTTGCCGCAAGTGGGCAGCGGCGTGAGGCCCAATGTCGAACGAATCGCGGTGTTAAGGCCCGACGTGATTTTGGCCTGGGGCTATAAGAGTAGCCAACATCTGTACCCTGCCCTTCGCAAACTCGATATTCCGATGCATTATCAGGCGCCAGCCAGCCTGGACGCCATTATTAACGATATTGAGGAGCTGGGCGCACTGTTTGGTACTCAGGCAGCTGCGCGCGCCACCACACAGCAGTTGCGGAAAGTCGTCAGAACCACGCGTCAGCGATACCAAAATGCGGCCAGGATAAAAACCTTCGTGATGATCAGCCAAGAGCCCCTGTATACGCTCGGCGCCAATTCGTTTGTCATTGATGCCCTGCATGCCTGCGGTGCAGTATCGGCATTTGAAACCCTGACGACGCCAGCCCCGGTTGTCAGCCGGGAACAGCTGTTATTTGCGCAGCCCCAGGCTGTGCTCTTTGCCGCCAATGACGGCGTTGCAAACAACGACAATCACAATGACAAGATCAAAGACAGCGACAGCAGCGAACATAACAAAAACCAGATCGGTCGCTATTTTGCGGCCATGGACTTGGCACTGCAGCACGATCAACTGATCGGCATGAATCCCGACATTGTCTTTCGCCCGACAGACAGGCTGATTCGCAGCCTGCCAGCCTTATGCAGCAAGATTGACCGAATCAGGCGTCGCCTTGCTCCAGCTGCTTCTGAATCGCCTTTGCCGCCACCACGCCATCTGCCATAGACGTCACCACGCAGGGATGCTGCCTATGCGTGACTTCACCAATGGCATAAATCCCAGGCAGATTGGTTTGTGTCGTCTCAAAATCGGTGCGCACATAACCCAGTTCATTGCAATCGAGGCCCAGATCTTCCATGCCTTGCAATCGGGCACGAAATCCGTACAGGATCAACACCGCATCGTAGGCACGGCCATTGACCTGGCGCGTTTCGGGATCAAAAGTATAGGCGCCGGTGGTCACGTCCGATTCGTTGAGAAATTTCATCCAGTGCCGCTGGCATCGCAGCGTGCGCGCATAGATATGTACCGACTTGGCGCCGCGCTCTTTCAGGAAAAGGGCGTTTTCAAAGGCATTGTCGCCGCCGCCCAGAATGGCTACATCCTTGAGGGCAAATTCATAATTGGCGACGTGCTTGCCCGGACCCACCAGCACGTTCTCATAGTGGTCTTGTTCCCACTCGGGCGGCTTTCTGGGTTCTACCCCGCTTGCAATAACGACATAGCGGGCACACAGCGGCAGATCTGCACCGAAATACACCTTGAACTGATCCTTGCCGCCTGCGCCACGCTCGCGTTCAATCCGCGTCACGTGTGAATTGAGCAGCACCGGCACGCGCGCACTGTCCAGGCTCAGTTTGATTCTGGCGGCGACTTCTTCACCCGTCAAGCCCGGCGCCGTCACATTCCAGGTATCTTCAAACGGATTGCTTGCACTTAAGCCGCCGGCCCGACCACTGGACTCGATAACCAGGGGAGAAAATCCCATATGGGCCAGCCAGACGGCGCAGGAAGCTCCGGCCGGGCCTGCACCAATCACAATTGCATCGTAGACAGCCTGCTGCATTTGGGGAAAAATCCTCGTTTAATCATGAATTTATCTAAACAAACCCTATTGTACCCCCGGCTGCAACACTAAAACACTACAATAGCGTCTCTAATAAAAACCGGATTTTTCCGGCACCTTTTTACCGATTTCACATGACCACTCGCCGTATCTTTTTCACCCGGCTCGCGCTTGATGCCCGTATTGGCATTCTGGAGCACGAACTGCGCGCCACCCAGCCATTGCACATTGACGCCGATATTGATATGCACGTTGGCCAGCAGGTCAACGATCACGATATTCGCAGCGTGCTGGATTATCGCAAGCTGCGCGAAGCCATTATCGAGGAATGTACGCGCGCGCACGTGCATTTGGTGGAAACGCTGGGCGACATGGTTATGCAGCGCATCCTGAATGACTTCCCAGAGGTTTTCCGCGTACGCTTGCGTATCGGCAAACCCCTGGCTTTCTCCGATTGCGCCGCCGTGGGCATTGAAGTTGAGGCCAATCGCGCAGATGTTCCTGCCACATCCTAAACCGGATACAAATACGCCACCATCATGACATCAGTTGCCAACGCCAGCCATCAGGCTGCACTGAAACAGCGCCAACACGATAACAAGCTGACAAAGCGCATCATGCGCGAGGCCGGCACCGCTATTGTCGACTACAACATGATCGAAGACGGCGACAAAGTCATGGTGTGTCTGTCGGGCGGCAAAGACTCCTACAGCATGCTGGATATCCTGCTGGCGCTGCAAAAGCGCGCTCCCATTCATTTCGATATTATCGCAGTGAATCTGGACCAGAAACAGCCAGGCTTTCCTGCACATATCCTGCCGGACTATCTCACCGAACGGGGCGTGCCTTTCCATATCGAAAACCAGGATACGTATTCCATTGTCAAACGGCTGATTCCCGAGGGCAAGACCACCTGCTCGCTTTGCTCGCGCCTGCGCCGCGGTATCCTATACCGCGTTGCCAGCGAGCTGGGCGCAACCAAGATCGCACTGGGTCATCACCGTGATGATATTCTGGCGACCTTTTTCCTGAATCTGTTTTATGCGGCCAAACTCAAATCCATGCCGCCCAAACTCGTTTCCGATGACGGCCGGCATACCGTGATCCGCCCCCTGGCCTATATCGCTGAAAAGGATCTGATCGCCTATTCGGAACTCAAACAGTTCCCGATCATTCCGTGTAATCTTTGCGGCTCGCAGGAAAACCTCAAGCGCAAGGAAGTCAGCCGCATGATTGCTGCATGGGAAAAGGAAAGTCCGAAGAAAGTCTGGAATACCTTCAAGGCATTGTCCGCAATCGCGCCCTCGCACCTGATGGACCGTAATCTGTTTGACTTCGCTGGCCTGCGGCCTACCGGCATTGCCAACGAGAATGGTGACAAGGCGTTCGACACGGAAACCTTTGCCGATACCACCGCCGACTTGGCGCAGGCTGGCGATAACACCGGCCATCCTGACGATCCCGACAACCAAGACGATCATCATGATCGCCACCGTTCCGCATCAGCCCACGACGCCGACGCACACGTGGCAAGCACCGCCACAACCGGGGCCTCATCTCGTGCGCGTATGATCCGCATTCAATCACTGTGAGTCATTCCATGTCAGATCCGACCTTGCTGCACGCGCCACTGGGAAAAGAAACCGAATACGCCGAGCATTATGACCCGTCGCTGCTGTTTGCCATTGCTCGCGATGCGGGGCGCGCGCACCTGAATCTGCGGCCGCACCCGGCCTGGCATGGCGCCGATATCTGGAATGCCTACGAGCTGTCGTGGCTGAATACTAAGGGCAAGCCACAAGTGGCCCTGGCCCGCTTTGGTTTTCCCGCCGACACCACGCATATTATTGAATCAAAGTCGTTCAAGCTTTATCTGAACTCATTCAACCAGACAACGCTGCCGGACAGTGATGCTCTGCTGGCTGCTATGCAACAAGACCTGAGCAAGGCGGCGGGCGGACCGGTTGACGTAACGCTCTTTAACGCTGCCGACTTTGCCGACCAGGCGCTGGGCGAGCTGCACGGAACCTTGCTCGACACCCTGGACATTGACGTTTGCGCCTATCACCCGGATCCGACCTTGCTACAGGCCAATGCGTCCCAATCGCGTCATGAAACCTTGCGCTCAAACCTGCTCAAATCCAATTGCCCGGTAACCGGCCAGCCCGACTGGGGCAGCCTGCAAATCGAATACACGGGCGCGGCGATCGATCACGCGTCACTGCTCAAATATATTGTTTCCTATCGCGGGCACAATGGCTTTCATGAACAGTGCGTGGAACAGATTTTTTGCGATATCATGCAGGTTTGCGCCCCCCAGGCGTTGACCGTATATGCCCGCTACACGCGACGCGGCGGTCTGGATATTAACCCGTGGCGCAGCACAGAGGCCGATTTTACCCCTTCTGCCGGCCGCAACGCCCGTCAGTAATTTCAACCATCCCAAAAGCTGGTCGTACCCATGAAACAAGCCCCCTATGTCAGTGTTGCTGCCGCATTCAGCAAAGGTCTGGCGACACAAATGCGCCCTTCCATGCTGTTTGCCATCATCTTGCCATTTGTCATTGCCCTGATGACGGCCATCATATTGCTGGTTTTCGTCTGGGGGCCGCTGGATAACTGGCTGGATAACACGGCCATGCACTGGGGCTGGTTCCAGTCGGTGTCCACAAGACTGTCGGGCTGGGGATTTGCCACAATGAGCGACTGGTTCACCGGTGTGCTGTCATTTGTCGCATTGCTGGTCGTCAGCGGGATTGCAGGATTGGCGGCTGCCGCGATTCTTGTCATGCCCATGGCCCTGAAGGCCATCAGCACAACCAATTATCCGGAACTGCAAAGAGAAGGCGAAAACGCCACCGTGACCAGCCTGGCCAACACCATAAAGGTCAGTACCATCTTCGTGGTTGGCTGGCTGATTACGTTGCCACTATGGCTGATACCTTTTGCAGGCATCGCCCTTTCATTATTCTGGGGGGCGTATGCGTTTTCACATATGACGCGGCTGGACGCCATCGTAGAGCATGCCACGCTCCAAGAGCGGGCCTATGTTCTGCGCAATTACAGTCGTGGTTTCTGGACGATCGGCCTGATTTGCGCGGCAATCGCGCTAATCCCGTTTGCCGGCTTCGTGATGCCCGTCTTTTCCATACTGGTGTGTACGCATTATGGATTGATGGCAGTCAAGGCGGTCCGGGCACAGCAGCAATTGACTATTGAAGGCAACACTCGCGTGACAGGCCGCCTGCCCTGAGCTTGTCGCCTCAGGACTCAAACGCGCCGGCCTGCTGCAGCACAGACTTGAGTTCGCCGCTTGCGTGCATTTCGCTCACAATATCCGAACCGCCAATGAACTCGCCCTTGACGTACAACTGGGGGATGGTCGGCCAGTTGGAGAACTGCTTGATGCCTTCGCGCACTTCCTGATCGTCCAGCACATTGACTGTGACCAGTTTTTTTACACCGGATTCACGCAGAATCTGGATGGCCTTGCCAGAGAAACCGCATTGCGGAAACTGAGCCGTGCCTTTCATGAACAACACAACCGGGTGTTCTGTAACGGTCTCGCGGATAAAATTCTTCACTTCGCTCATTGTAATCACCTGTGTCAGCATTGAAAGAAACCAGTTCAATCATCTGGCCGTTTCTTTAAACAGTTTAACGCTAAATCATGAAGCACCCGCCGGAAATGCGCTCAATACCGGATAAATCATTGCGGGACTCAATGTTCGTAAAGCCTACCTTGGCCAGCATGTAGCGGACATGCTCGGCCTGCTCCCATCCATGCTCGATCCACATCCAGCCGCCATTGGCCAGATAAGCGCGTGAGCCGGCAATGATGCGACGGATGGCGGCAAAACCATCGGAATAGTCCGTAAGCGCCATCGGGGGCTCAAAACGCAGGTCACCCTGCTGCAAATGCGGATCGTGGCGGCGGATATAAGGCGGGTTGGACACAATCAGGTCAAACGCCTGCTGCGGAATCCCGTCAAACCAGTCACTTTCCAGAAAACGCACGTTGGCCGTGCGATGCTTTTGCGCATTGCGTCGGGCCAGCGCCAGGGCATCCGGGCTTTTGTCAGTTGCCAGCACCAGCGCACCCGGGCAAAACCGGGCAATTGATACTGCAATCACGCCGGTTCCTGTCCCCAGATCGAGCACATTGGCCCGAGGGTTCTCGCGCACATACTCTATTGCCGTCTCTACCAGCAGCTCGGTTTCCGGACGGGGAATGAGCGCGGCCGCAGACGTCTCGAATGCCAGACCCATGAATTCGCGCTCGCCCATGATATAAGCCATGGGCTCTCCGCTCAGGCGCCGCTCGATCAGGGCGCGGATTTGCGCCACCTGTTCGTCGCTCAGGGGATCACGGTCGTGTGCAATCATCCAGGAACGCGACACACCGAGCGTTAGCCCGATCAGCATCCGGGTCTCAAGCGGCGGGAGCCCACTGGTTCGCGTCAAAGATTCAATCGTGATGGCCAGCGCCATTCCTGCTCCTTCTACTACTGCCGGTGCCAGACCGACTGCATGATGTAACCAATATTCAGTATTGCATGTTGCTTATAGGGAATCATCACCCAGAGCTGCAAGAAGTTCGGCCTGTCGCTCAGCAATGAGCGCTCCGGTGAGTTCGTCCAGCGAGCCTTCCATGATTTGTGCCAGTTTATACAAAGTCAGATTGATTCGGTGGTCCGTGACCCGGCCCTGCGGATAATTATACGTGCGGATGCGTTCGGAACGATCCCCCGTGCCGACCAGACTCTTGCGTTCGGCGGCCTCTTTTTGCTGCTGCTGTTGACGTTCAATATCGTTGATGCGCGCTGCCAGCACGCTCATGGCGCGGGCGCGGTTCTTGTGCTGTGATCGGTCATCCTGGCATTCAGCCACAATACCTGTAGGAATATGCGTGACACGCACAGCCGAATCGGTTTTGTTGATATGCTGGCCGCCGGCGCCGCTGGCCCTGAAGGTGTCGATCCGCAGGTCAGCCGGGTTAAGCACCACTTCAGAGACCTCATCGGCCTCGGGCAACACTGCCACCGTGCAGGCCGACGTATGAACCCGACCCTGCGATTCCGTCTCGGGGACCCGTTGCACACGATGCGCGCCAGACTCATACTTGAGCCGGCCGTAGACGCCGTCGCCATCGATCCGCGCGATGATTTCACGATAGCCGCCCATTTCAGAGGCATGTTCGGAGATAATTTCGACCTTCCAACCCTTTTGCTCGGCATAGCGACTATACATGCGAAATACGTCCCCGCTGAAAATGGCGCTTTCATCGCCGCCGGTGCCGGCCCGCACCTCAAGAAACACACTGCGGGCGTCATCCGGATCGCGAGGCAACAGCTGCATCTGCAATTGCTCTTGCAGCGTTTCCAGGCGTGCTTTAGCCAGCTTCAGTTCTTCTTCTGCCATTTCGCGCAGCTCCGGATCCGAAGCCATTTCCGTGGCGGCCTGCAAGTCTGACTCAGTGGCCTCATAATTGCGAAACAGCAAGACTACCGGATCGATTTCAGCGCGTTCACGCGAGAGTTTGCGAAACTGGTCCATGTCACCGGCGATATCGGGTTCGGCAAGCAGCGCGTCGATTTCGATCAGGCGATGCGAGATTTGCTCCAGACGGGAGCGCATTGATGGTTTCATAACGAATATTGGGAGAAAACGGCGTGTTCAGGAAAAAGGCGACGCCTGCTTAGCGCCACCGCCAATGCTAACGGACAAGAGCGTCGCTAATGACTGGAATCCTGATACGGAAAGAGATGGGGCAGCATATCCATGAGCGCGGCGCGATCATCGCCCTGGCTTCGGTTAAGCGCCACCATAGGGGCGTGCAGGTACTTCTGGGTAAGACTGCGGGCAAACTGCTCAAGCACTTGATCTGCGCTTTCGCCTTTGGCCAGCAGGCGACGGGCGCGATCCAGCTCGGCCTGCATCATGGCATTGGTTCCCTCATTCAGATTGCGAATGACCGGCACAACGGCACGGGAATCCATCCAGTGCATAAAATTCTGAACACGACTGTCAATAATGGCTTCAGCCTGAACCACGGCTGCCTGGCGCGAATCACTGGCCATTTGCACGTAACGGCCCAGATCGTCGACCGAGTACAGATAGACGTCATCCAGTTGCGACACTTCGGGCTCGATATCGCGCGGCACAGCCAGGTCTATCATAACCATGGGCATATGACGCCGCGACTTGGACGCTTTTTGCACCAGCCCCAGGCCCAGTATGGGTAGGGAACTGGCCGTACAGGAGACCACAATGTCAAATTCGGCCAAACGCTCGGGCAGGTCGGCCAGCTTCATGGTCTTGCCATCGAACCGGGAGGCGAGCGTTTCCGCACGCTCTCGCGTGCGGTTGGCTACGATCATACAGGCGGGCTTTTGCGCGGCAAAATGCGTCGAACACAGCTCAATCATTTCACCGGCGCCAATAAACAATACCCGGGTTTTGGACAGATCGCCAAACACCCGCTGGGCCAGCCGCACCGATGCGGCCGCCATGGACACCGATTGGGCGCCGATGGCCGTTTGCGTACGAACCTCCTTGGCTACCGAGAAGGTTTTCTGAAAAAGCTGATGCAGCAAAGTGCCCAGTGACCCGGCATCGCTTGCTGCGCGCACCGCGGTTTTCATTTGTCCCAGAATCTGCGGCTCTCCGAGCACCATGGAATCGAGCCCGCTGGCAACACGGAAGGCGTGGCGTACCGCCAAGTCTTTATTGTATTGATACAGGTGCGGGCGCAGATCGTTGGCTTCAAGCGAATTGAAGTCGGCCAGCCATGACGGAATATGCTCGGCCACTTCGGGCTGGGCCGCACAGTAGATCTCGGTACGATTACAGGTAGACAGAATCGTGGCTTCCTGCACCCGGGAGCCGAACGCCGAACGCAAGCCGTCAAGCGCCGGGCGCAGTAGCTGTTCGGGCATGGAAACCCGTTCGCGCACTGACACCGGCGCCGAATGATGATTCAAACCGAAGGTAAGAACGTCAAGTGACATGGCCGTAATATCTTGAATTTTCTTTTATGATCTGGTATTGGTGTGATTATAGTCCTTCCGCGCATGTTTTTTAAATATTTATGTCAAGAAGGCTGCAAAATATATACACAAGCCAAAAACTAGTGTATTATTTCGTTCTTTGTTGGCCAGGTAGCTCAGTCGGTAGAGCAGAGGATTGAAAATCCTTGTGTCGGCAGTTCGATTCTGCCCCAGGCCACCAAAACCCTATTTCGATTCAATAAAAAAGCCGCTGCATCAAGCGGCTTTTTTATTGTTTGTGATTGGAGTGTGTCATGAATTCGGTCACTCCCACGTAACGGCTAAATGGCCCGCATCCAGATAGCCATACTTTTGCACCATCTGAATGGTTCCCAACCACCCAACTCCTTGAGCAACATAAGCGGCGTCCATGACTGAACATGCCAGTTTGCCCAAATATGCCGCAAATCATAAAACTTGAGCGGTTTCCTACCCGCCAGTTTCACTGCGCGACCAATCATTCTCTTACCCACCTGCTTGACCTTGATGCCATTTTCTCGGGTAAAGCACCATTCCGTTTTTAAAGCCTTCCTCTGTTCGAGTAAAACGAGTACCTCATTGTTAAACCGCATAGGTATCGATCTACCATTTTTTGCTAGATCATTGGTCATCCACGCCATGGCCCGATCAGTATCCACCTTATACAAAGTCAGCGATAATATTTCAGTTACACGCGCACCGGTTGCAGACGCAAACCGACAAACCTGATTCATCCATTCAAGTTCGATGTGCGACAGCAGCACTTTAGTATCGTATTTAGTGAGCCATCGGATAGTCACTTTTGCCTCTTCATATGTGGACAACATTGGTGATTTAACAAGCCACGCTCTCATTGGTCACCGGGAGTGTCGGCGCCCAAGCCACCAGGAGCTCCGAGAAGGCTGTGGCGTGAGACTGGCATGTGTCCTAACTTCCTGGGTAGTCCAGTTGTAACGAATTACAATGCCGTCATGTTAGAATATGTCATATTCGGTCTTTAGGCGCTTCCCTCGTCATGCGGCTGCATTTCTACGATTTGAAACTGTAACTGGCTGGCTACCACGTGGGATGTTCGCACAGATCGCTTGGCCGCCAGATGCATCTGGGGAGTCGTAAATACGGCATCTAACTGGTTTTGCTATTATGGAAAAAACATTAGTTCGGCTGGCAATTTCGCAATCGGAACTCTTTGCCAATTGGCCAACAGCGGCGATCTCGCGGCTCGTTCAGGCATCCGACTCAATCACGGTCGAAGAAAATACAATTATTCACCTGACTAATGACGTCCCGACCTATGTGTATTTACTCGCTTCCGGCTCGATGCAGCTAATACGGGAAATACCAGCAGGGCGTAATTTCACTGCTGGGATACACTTGCCGGGAGATTTCCACGGCATCGGGCCCGTCATCACCCAATCGCCTCACATATATACGGTCAAATGCCGAGAGAAAACGGTTCTGGTTCGTATTCCGGGCGAATTGTTGCGAGACATACTCAGTCATGATGGCAATCTTGCCTTTTCTTTAATGAGTGCCATGGTCAATCGCCATCGTGATGCGCTCAACAGGTATGAAGGCGCTGCCATACTATCGACTCGCGAAAGAGTCGCCACACTTCTCAATACTATATATAAAAAAAGCATTCGTGCTGGCAGCGTTTCCTCGGTGAACCTGTCTCAAGAGGAAATTGCCACGATGCTGGGTACGCGGCGCCAGGTGATTAACAGGGTACTCCGTGATATGGAATCGGAGGGGGCAATTAGCATCAAATATAAACAAATTTTAATTAGCAATATCGGTAAACTTGAAGAAATGACGGTGCATCTGGGATAGCCAGCCCGTTTTCAATAGACCGAGCCGGATTCGGCTTGCTGTTGTGCCAAAAATTTGATCCCTGCCTTTAAGCCCATTCCGGAAATGGGCTTAAGTTTTTCCGGTGTTGGGACTGTATCAGTAGCAAGTAAGTTGCGGATGACGACATGATCGCCCGGGCAGTTAACAGATTCTCCATAGACCAGTTTCCGGTTTCTCCAGCCAAGCATGCTGAATGCGTTTGTCTCGACCGAACCCGTAAGCAGCCAGTCCTCTACCCGGTCAATTCGACCGGCCATTTGCAAACGAACACCAGCTTGATTGCTCCAGAACCATGGGGTTTCAATCGGGGGCACGGGTGTATTTGCTATGGCAGCTGCGGCACGCCGGGCATGATCACATGCATTACCAATTGACTCCAGTCGCACAGAGCGGCCCTCTTCATCGACAAAGCGTGCGCAGTCTCCAATTGCATAAATATTCGGGTCGTTAGTTCGCAAGCAGGTATCGACGACAATTCCATTGTCGAAGTTCAAGCCGAGATCGGCAGTCCACTCGCCATTAGGATTCGCACCAATACCTTGTACTACAAGATTAGCCTCTACACAGGTACCATCAGAGAGTACAATCTCCTTCACCCGTCCGGCCTGGCCCCGTATTTCCAGCACGGAGGCATTAAAGCGAAAGTCTGTGCCGCTCACTTCATGTCGGGAGCGGACATAGGAAGCGGTTAACTCACTTGCGGTTCTGGGCATCACTCGCGCAGCCGTTTCCAGGATCACGACAGGTTTGCCGAGTTTTGCTGCGGCTGAAGCGAACTCCAGACCGATGAACCCGGCACCAATGACAGCTATCCGACTTGCTCGTGCAAGATCATCTCTTAGCGCAAGCGCGTGTTCCAGGGTATGAAATTGATGCAAGCCAGAGAGTTCAGAACCGGTAATTCGAAGCTGTCTTGGACTTGACCCCAGAGCCAGCACGAGTACTGAGTACTCAATCACGCCGTCGTTCGTTGTCACGGTCTGCTGCTTCCGGTCGATACTATTGACTTCACAATTGAGCATCAGATCAATTGTGGATTGAGCAAAGGCATTCTGGTTACGTAATGCCAACTCATCCGGCCCGGCTGTGCCGCTGATCCAGGATTTGGACATGGGTGGGCGTTCGTAAGGTGGGAATGAACTTTTTTCGAGCACGGCAATTGCGCCCGTGTAACCAAGCTGTCTCAGACTGAAAGCCAGTTCAACGCCGCTGTGACCCCCGCCGACAATGACGACGCGACTCATCGCTGAAACTTCGGAAGATGAACAATCATGTTTTCATGTTCTGGTTTAATGATGATGGCGCACGACAGGCGACTGTTAAACATACGATCTGCAGCGGTGGCGTCAAGCATTTCGTCTTCGTCATCAGATATTTCCGGCAAGGTATGCAGAAACGCTTCATCGACATACACATGACAGGTCGCACACATCTGCTCGCCCCCACAATCGCCATAAATACCACCAATCCCACGAAGCTGCGCGCTTTTCATCAAACTTGTTCCAACTGAACAATCGACAGATGTCGAGGTCCCATCGGAATCCATAAAAATTACATTTGGCATAGTATTCCATTCCCAAAAATTAATGAATCTGTATCTTTAATGAAAACGCGAATTTAACTGGACAGACGAACTTGCATGTGTTTAAAACCACTCGATTGCAGTGACCTCTCCCGAACTGGATCTGCAATAACTTGTGCATTTGGAAACCGCGCAAACAGCTCCTGGAAAAGCATCCAGATTTCGCGGCGCGCAATGTGTGCGCCCATGCAAAAGTGTGGCCCCCCCGCTCCGAAACTCTGGTGGGGGCTCAATTCTCGCGTGATATCAAATTTGAATGGATCGGCAAAGAGTCGGGGATCCCGGTTGGCGGAAACAAACCACATGGCAATTTTTTGCCCTTTCTTCATCTGTACGCCTTTGAATTCGATATCTCGCGTAAGAATGCGACCCATATGCTTGATGGGCGTTGCCCAGCGAATGATTTCCTCGGCCATTGTTCTTTCGTGCGCTAACGGATCGTTGATGAACAGGCGGCGCTGCTCTGGAAATTGCGTGAATGCAAGCATTCCATGCGAAATCGCTGCGCGCGTTGTTCCACTCCCTGCGGCAATCATCAAACCAAAGTATCCACCGAGCTCTACTTTGTCCAGCGGCTTACCATCAACTCTGACCTGAGCAAGCTCTGAAATGAGATCGTCCTTGGGGTCAAGTAGCCGTTTAGCAGCGATATTGATGCCGTACTCCCTCAGCTCGAGAACGGCCTGCTGCGGGGCATCCGGTTTATCGGCATATTCGGGTTCATGTTCTGATCGGCCAATTTTAGATAGTTCCAGCAAGCGAGGGCGATCCGCGGGGTCAACGCCAACAAGGTCACTTACAATTTCGAATGGCAAAATGGCGGCCAGATCATCAACGAAATCTATTTCCTGACCATCAGAAAAATTTGACACGAGTTCTCGCGCTTTCTCCCGTACGTATCCTTCCAGCTGGCCCACTTGGCGCGGCATGAATGCCTTGTTCACACGTTTTCTGTTAACGGTATGATCCGGCGGGTCAAGTTCGATCAGTGCGCCTGTCCCAGGCCGAATTTTTGTATTGGCATCATGGTAGACACGAACGCCATACTTACTCGTGAAGGCTTCCCAGTCTTTGTTCACTTCAGCAATATCGTCATAGTCCACCAGCGACCAGAACCCTTTGCCGGATTCCGGATGTTCGTGCCATGAAATCGGCTTTTCCCTGCGTAGAAGAGCAAGTGCGCCATGAAAATCATTTCTAAGCCAAAAGTCCGGATCAGCTAGATTGATTTCGTCAAGTTGCAGGCTGGTTGTTGGTTGCAGCACTTGTAATAGCATTTCCATTTCCTTTTAATACCTTTGTCATTTCTTATTAAATATTTAATGTGGAGAATTATTTTGATCAAACGCGAGCGGTCCGTTGCAAAACGGTTTTGGTGATGGTGTATGGATCCAGGCTCTGTGCACCCCCTTCCCGGCCGATACCGCTTTCCTTAACGCCACCAAATGGTGTATCCGGGCCGCTCATGCCGAAATGGTTGATCGATAAAACACCACACTCAAGTTCCCGCGAAAAGCGTTCGGCTTCATCAAGTGAGTTGGTGAATGCATACCCGGACAGCCCGACTGAAATCTGGTTGGCAAGAGCAATGCCTTCATCCAGGTCATCCATTGGTACGCACAAAGCAAGCGGCCCAAAGGGTTCGCTAGTCATTGCTTTGGCGTCTGCGGGCACGTCAGCAAGCACAGTGGGCTCATAAAAAAAACCGTGCGTACCAATGCGACGGCCACCAGCAGTGAGTTTTGCTCCACGTGCTACTGCATCTTTCACCAGCTCGTCTATTGCGTCCAGTCTTTTTTGATTGATCAAAGGGCCCATCTGGACTCCGGATTCGAAACCGTCACCAACCTGTAACGTTTTGGCATACTGAGAAAATGAGTCCACGAATTGATCATAGGATTTACGATGAATGATAAATCGTGTTGGTGAGGCACAGACTTGCCCCCCTAAGCGCATTTTTGCGCTGGCCGCCAATCGCCCCACCGACGCAGCGTCAACGTCTGAACCTATCAAAACAGGTGCATGGCCACCGAGTTCCATTAACACCGGTTTCATGACTGCAGCAGCCAGTTGCGTTAAATGCTTTCCAACCGCAACGGAACCTGTAAATGTCACCATTCTGATAATTGGAGAGGCGATCAGGATGGAGGAGATCACAGACGGGTTACCGAACAGCAGGTTGACAACGCCAGCAGGCAAGCCAGCATCCAGAAAACACTGGACAAAGGCACAAGCGGTACCGGGTGTTTCTTCGGCGGCTTTGATAACGACAGAACAGCCGGCAGCGAGTGCGCCGCTCATTTTTCTTGCAGGAGAACCGATAGGAACATTCCAGGGCGTGAATGCGGCGACCGGACCAATCGGCTGTTTAAGTACCATCTGCTGCATTTGTCGGCCGGCGGGAACAATACTGCCATAAAGGCGCTGTGCCTGCGCAGCATCCCATTCGAGAAAGCCAATGGCCCTCGCAATTTCGTTTCTGGCATCGACTATCGGTTTGCCCTGTTCAAGCGTAAGAATTTGCGCAATCGATTCGGACCGTTCTCGTACGATCTGCGCAGCACGTAATATGACTGACGCCCGCTTTTGGGGCGCTGTGTCTTTCCAAACCTGGAAGCCACGTTCAGCAGAAACGAGTGCTTCAGATATATCCTCGGTAGACGCTTGTGGTACTTGGCCCAAAATGGCTTCGGAACTGGGGTTGACCACTTCAGCAAAAGCCGGGCGGTCATAGACCCATTGGCCGTCTATATGCAGCCCTATAGCCGGATATTGAATGTCAGGAATCACTGGTATGGCTTGTGGATTTATATTTTTCATCTGTAATTTCTTATCACTTATATTGGTGCAATGTTCAAATTAAGCTTGGTCTATCTGTGATAGGGCAGTATCGCCAGCGCTGATAGCCAATACAAGGTTTATGTTTGTATAAATGTCCGCATTGATACTGTTTGACTTTGCTATCGCCCATCGAATAACAGATATTTCGATCGAAATTTGTTCGGAAGAATTTATTTGAGTCAATTTGCGGGGATTGTCTTTTTTGTTGCGTTTGGCGTCTGCGCTGACGCAATAGTGCGTGATAGACTTCCTGCTCCTGCCTGGGACGTTGGAGTTCAGGAGGGTGTAGAGAGGCTCAATAATGAATAATGTAGTGAAAGGTGAAGCCGTTGTAGTGACTGGCGCTGCGCAAGGAATTGGCTATGCGATTGCACAAAGCTTTGCAGCCATGGGCAGACGAGTGGTTATCGCCGATCTGCGCGGATCGGAAGAGGCCGCTTGCAAACTGGGGCACGATGCCCTGGGATTCGATGTAGATGTAAGCAACGCCGACCAGGTAGACGCCATGATGGCTTTTGCGGCCGAAAAAACGGGTGGCGTATCTGTGCTTGTTAACAATGCCGGGATTTATACAACACTGACCAAAACGCCATTCGACGAGATTACGCCGGAAGAATGGAAGAAAGTCTTCAGTGTAAATGTGGAGGGAGTATGGTACTGCTGCCGCGCCGCCGCGCGTTACATGAAACCAGCGGGCGAAGGAAATATCGTCAATATTGCATCTGCGGTTGTTTCTAAAGGTACGCCCGGCTTTCTGCATTATGTTGCCAGTAAAGCTGCCGTGGCGGCAATGACTCGAACGTTGGCGCGTGAACTTGGCCAGTACGGTGTACGGGTAAACACGGTTTCGCCAGGATTTACACAGAGCGATGGAATTTTGGCCGGCGGCGCATCACGAGATCAACTGCGGGAAGACATTCGGCGTCAGCGTGCGGTACAGCGGGATATTTCTCCTGACGATATTGCTGGCGCGGTAACCTTCCTTGCCAGCTCCGACGCCGGCATGCTCGCCGGTCAGAACCTCATTGTCGACGGTGGAATCACCATGTCGTGAATATAGCCAAAATTGTATTTGCTATAAGCACTGCTGTGTATTTTATTCAAAACTCGAATTTTGTATAGCCAATATATATTGGGAGACATTATGTTTTATAAAAAAAAGACTGATCCTAACAAGACCGCTGTTAAGTATATACCCTGTGCGACAGAGAGAACTCGTCGACATCTATTGATTGGCGGCATAACTTTGCTCGGTTTGGCGCCGCTCTCTGTATTTGCCGAAGCCTATCCAAATCGCCCTATCTCACTAATCGCGGGTGCATCTTCTGGTGGATCAGTCGATATTGGCGCCAGAATTGTCGCCAAGTCCCTCTCAGATGAGCTGGGGGTTCCGGTCATTGTTGAGAATAAGCCCGGTGCAACGGGCGTTATCGGCACGAGGTATGTCGCGAAAGCACCGCCTGACGGTTACACCTTAATGTTTGGAGGACCAAGCGCTTCTATTGTTGGGCCTCAAACTCAAAAAACCGCGGACTCATTCGACGCCGTTAAAGAAATAGTGGGTATCAATATGGTAACGAAAGGTCCAATGGCAGTCGCAATAAACCCGTCCCTGAAAGTTGAAAACTTCAAAGCCCTGGTCGAGCTGTCAAAAACACGTCAGGTCATGCTTGGTGTCCCGGGCATCGGCGGTGCGCCGGATTTGATGGTAAAAGAATTGAATAAATTTACGGGCGCGAAGTTTGAAACGGTGCCTTACAAGGGCCTGGGTGCCGCAATTAACGATGCGATAGGAGGCCAGATTGACGGCGTCGCGTCGGATTTGGGGCCATTCGTTCCGTTTTTAAAAGGCGGACGCCTGAACGTTCTGGCGGTGACATCGAAGGAACGATTCGCAGAATTTCCAGACATTCCAGCTGTCGCTGAAAGCTATTCAGGATTTGCCGTCGATTCCTGGCTCGGCATATTCGCTCCGGCCAAAACGCCGCCAGCTGTGATTGACAAGGTCAATGCGGCGCTGGTAAACGTCTCTAATAATTCGGAAGTAAAAGCCATTTTTCTGCAGTCAGCCAGTCTGACCGCGCCGATGAAGACACCGGCTGATTTTCAGAAATTCGTCGCCAATGAGTACAACCGCTGGGGAGATGTCCTCAAAGAATTCAATTTACTCAAAAATTGATTGACAACTTATACCCCATCATCCAGTGAAATATCAGTTGTGGAGCTGCATCTAAATGTTCGACACTCATACAGAAATCAACCTGGGCGATGCCCAGTTAGACCGGGATCATTCCGAACTCATGCGCCTGAGCCAGGCGCTCCTGGATGTACCGAACGACAGGAATGTGCTTGCGCTGGAAGCGCTTTATACAGCGGCTCGTGAGCACTTCTCTCTGGAAGACGCCGACCTTCGACGACTGGGAGGCAACAACAGTGTTTGTCATCTAGATGAGCATGCATTAGTGTTGAAATCGCTTGAAGAAGTGCTCGAGATATTGCGCGATCCAGCGACCACATCGGAAAAGGCCAACCAAATGCTGTCTAGTCTGGCGATGGAACTGCTGAGGTGGTTGCCAGAGCATATTCGCGAAATGGATTCCGGCCTGGCATCTGTACGAAGTCAGGCTCGATTCGGCGGATCTCCGATAGTGTTTGCCTGATATAGAGCGAGGATTCCAGACAGAAAATTAACAGGAAAAATGTCACCTTAAAGACGATTGCAATCATTCCCGAATGGCGCAATCGCAATCGACCAGGCATTATCATAATATGAATACACTTAAAGCAAGATTACATTCTATTGAGTATGTTGCCAGCGGCATCCACTCCTTCGAATTCAGACCGCTAGAGGGCTCTGCGTGGCCACGCTTTTCGGCCGGCGCACATATAGACATCCACTTCGCGGATGAACTATCTCGGAGCTACTCGCTAATCAATCCGGAAGGAGAATGCCATCGCTATGTTGTCGCCATAAATCGGGACGAACATGGAAAAGGCGGTTCGCGTTATCTGCATGATACGCTTCGTGTTGGGACATGCTTGTCGATTTCGGAGCCACGCAATACCTTCCCGTTGAATGAGTCAGCGAATCACTCAGTATTTATTGCAGGCGGGATCGGCATCACGCCACTTTGGAGCATGATTCAGCGACTGACTCAGCTGGGCTCGCCATGGACCCTGCATTACGCAGCGCGCGAACGCGTTAACGCTGCATTTGTTGAACAGCTCGAAATGCTACAGCAGCCGGATCAGTCAGAATGCCATTTGTATTTTGATCAAGAACCGTCGGGCAGGTATATGGATCTGCGAAGCGTTGTAGGCAGCTGTCCGACGGGAGCGCATATCTACTGTTGTGGCCCTGTCAGGATGCTCGAGGCATTTGAGCAAGTAGTGACTGAACTTCACATCGCGCAAGACCGAGTGCATCGGGAATACTTCGCCGTGCCGGCCACTCCATCGAAAATGGCCGGACATACAGACCAAGCCTTCAACGTCTTACTCGCTAAGAGCGGGCGCTCGGTCGCGGTTGATAAGGATACGACCATTCTTGAGGCGCTACTGGATGAAGGTGTGGATGTTCCCTATTCGTGCATGAGCGGAATTTGTGGTGCCTGCATGACCAATGTTCTTAAGGGCGAGCCCGATCACAGAGACCTCGTATTGACCGAGGAGGAAAAAGACTCGGGGAAAGTCATGTTGATTTGCTGTTCCCGTTCGAAATCGTCGGAAATTGAGCTGGACTTATAACACGGCCCTTTCAAGATTCATTTATACCGATCCGTATAGTTAACTGCGCACTATCACAACTGTGATAGTGCGCAGTTTTTTTCAATATACATCATGGAATCCCCCGTTTTCAGTCAATAGAAACAAACACAACAGTTAACGCGTTATTTGCTTGGCAAAAGACTGCATTTAGCACCCATAATTGGTAATCAAAATTTATCACAAAAGGAATAAATGTGAGTCAACAAAATTTCAATCTTGGACGCTATCAAGTCAACGAAAAGATAGTCATTGGGCGACCCGATAACGACTTTATCGAGATAGTTCATGAACACGACGATCTGCCTTACGTACTGAGTTTGTTCGAATCGGATATTGCTGCTGTTGGGCGAGTTACCGCGTCGGACACTAAGTTACTTGTACCGTTGGATCCACATGCTCGAATCTTTTCCATCGCTGTTAACTATCGTGCCCATGGAGCCGAGGCAAAGGCCGCCCCTCCACAACGTCCACTGATGTTCTATAAAGCGCCGTCTAATTTTGTGGGGCATGGTGAGCTACTTAATCCCAATAGTCAATTGACTTCCAAGTTCGACTATGAAGGCGAGATTGCAGTGGTTATCGGTCGCGAGTGTAAAAACGCGACGTTGCAAAATGCGCTCGATTTTGTCGCTGGCGTTTGCGCATTCAATGACGGAAGTGCACGTGATCTTGGCAAAGTCCCCCTTGGTGATGCGAACCCGCCTACGGCCTTCTGGCCGGACTGGACAGCGAACAAGGCGCTTGACGCAGCCTCTGCAATAGGGCCGACCATTACCTGTGGAACGAAGGTGTTATCAGAACTGCGCGATAGAAACCTTAGAATCACAACTCGTTTGAACGACGAAACTGTCCAGTCGGAACTGATGAGCGAAATGATATTTTCGACCGAACAGATCATTGCCACGCTCTCTTCATACATGAAGCTTTTGCCGGGAGACGTGATTGCAACCGGAACGCCAGCGGGCGTAGGTGTCGCGCGCAACCGGTTCTTAAAAAGTGGCGATAGACTGGAATTCGAAGTCAGTGGTCTGGACGCCCTGAAAGTTACCGTCTCTTGACCGGAGATTCAAATCATAATGAAACACGTCAGCAGAAGAGCGCTTATTAAGGCTATCGGTGCACTCCCCTTCGCTATCTCGGGCACAGCAATGTCGGCAGCCCACGCGAAAAATGAATATCCGATAAATCCGATTACCCTCGTTTTACCGGTCGGACCAGGCAATACAGCCGATATCATCGGACGCCTGCTCGCCCAACATTTGGGTGCATCCATTGGGACCCAAATCGTGGTGGAAAATCGTCCGGGAGCAGGCGGAATCAGCGCCGTCAAACACGTCGGGTCAGCGAAACCCGATGGGTATTCCCTCATGTACATGGGAGCCGGCTCAGCCATTAGCCAGACATTGTTCAAACCTCAGCCGTTCAATCTTATTGAAAGTTTTACGCCGATTACCACCATCACGAGCAACGACGTCATCCTTGTCACGGGAAAAAACTCATCGCTGTCCAATATCGGCGATTTTCTGGACAAGAGCCGCAAGACCCCGGGCGGCTTGATGGTAGGGATCAGTCTGCTGGGGACAATTCAGCATTTGACTGCGGAAACCTTCAAAAGTATGGCCGGTATTGAAATGACAATTGTGCCATATAAAACGGCCTCGGCTGTTTCGGCGGCACTGGCTTCGGGAGATATTGAGCTGGCTTTTGAATTTGTTCCACCTATGCTGGGGCAGATACAAAATGGTCTGATCAAGGCGCTCGCGATTTCCAATGCGGATCGCTCAAAGATTTTACCGACAGTGCCAACTTTGGCCGAGCAGGGGTTTACGGATTTCAATGTCGCATCGTGGGGAATGATCGTTGCGCCCAACAATACCCCGGATACCATCGTTCAATATTTAAACAAACATATCCATTCTGCAATTGGTGAACCCGATGTGATGAACAGGCTTACCGAATTGGGCGTTCGAGTTCAGTTAGGTACGGCAGATGAGGCGAACGCGCTTCTAAGCAGAGAAATTGTCAGATGGAAAACGGTCATCGACCAAACAAAAGTCTCATTAACTTAAGGCTCATTGGCTAACACTCAATGAATCTTTAGCAACTGGAAGGAACACTCAAATGACGCTCGACAATTCAAGTTCTCAGAAACTAGACAAGCAGCAAACGCAGACATCAGAACAGCAACGCCTTCAAAAACTCTCCGACAGAATGAAGCCGTTGGCAGAAACCACTGCCGGCACCCCGATGGGTGAATTGCTCAGAAAATTCTGGCATCCCATCGCGCTATCGAGAAGTATTGACCCGGGAAAAGCCCGTGCTGTTCGGCTTTTAGGTGAAGATTTGGCACTGTATCGCGGGGAAGGCGGAAAAGCCCATTTGCTGGCGAACCGTTGTGCTCATCGCCTGACCAAGTTGCACACGGGTTGGGTCGAAGGGGACGAATTACGCTGTATGTACCATGGCTGGAAGTACAACGCTCACGGGCAATGTGTTGACAGACCAGCAGAGCGTGCGGGTAGTCATGGAAGCATCCGGGTCAACTCGTACCCTGTTCACGAATACTGTGGCGTCGTTTTTGCATACCTGGGAGAGGGGGAAGCGCCTGAATTCGACTTGTATCGCAAGCCAAAATTTGAAGAAGATGGCGTTTTACTCTTTCAACGTCAGGAAATATGGCCATGTAACTGGCTGCAGCATGCCGAAAACTCACTGGACGCAGTGCATGTCAGCTTCGCGCACCAAATGGGCAAAGTGGGCGTATTCGGAGATGCCATCACAGATCAGGTGCCAACGCTCAGTTACGAGGAAACATCGGCGGGAATCAAGCAGACCGCTGTTCGCGTAATCGACGGAAAAACTCAGGTACGGGTAAGCGACTGGACGTTCCCCTATGGTAATCACGTTTCCATACCTGCCGTCCATGAAGGCGGCGCATGGATTGAAACGGCCAACTGGATGGTTCCGATTGACGATACGCATACCCTTCGTGTCTCGTTGCGAGCTGTGCCTTCGACGACACCGGACGCAGACGCAAAAATTAGCGAATATTTTGACGGGTGTGAAGACTATTGTTCTACCGACCACCACGACGATTTATTCGCAGGAAACTACCCAGAAGATCCATTAGTACGCCTAACCAGCGCGCAAGACTATGTTGTCCTGGTCGGCCAGGGTGAAATTGCCGATCGTGTCCACGAATGTCTGGGCGTATCCGATCAAGGCATTGCATTTTTACGACGAATTCTTTTCCGGGAACTCGAGGCGATTCGTAATGGCAAACCGACCAAGGAGTGGCGTCGAATTGAAAACGGATCGACTTTGTTTCAGTACAAGGAAGAAACAGCAGCAAATTAATCGGCAAAAAATGAACTTTCTGCACCGTGCGAAAACGCGCGGTGTGAGAGTTCATTCTTTTTGCAGGCAGTGGGGCTGTGTCTGTTTCTGCGCCTTAAGACAAGTCCCAAAAAATCACAATCAATTCAATAAAAAAGTACACGGGAGACATGTTCCAATGAAAAGAAATTTGCTTATTGCAGTGCTGACTACCGGCATTGCCGGAGTCGCCCATTCAGCGACGTCAGTTACGTTATACGGATTGGTCGATGCGGGGATAGGCTACCAGCAAACGCGAGTCAGCCAGGGTGACCAATGGAACAAAACTCGGGAAATCGGGGTGGTCAATGGCGTTAATAAGGGTAACCGCTGGGGGTTAAAAGGCGCTGAGGATATTGGTAACGGCACGAGTGCGATTTTCCAGCTGGAAAACGGCTTTGACCTGGGAAATGGTAATGCCACGATCGGGGGTCGTTTGTTCGGACGACAAGCGTTCGTTGGTTTACAAAGTAAAAGCTGGGGCGCATTGACATTCGGACGTCAATATAACCTTGCTGCCAAATTTATTGCATCAATCGACCCATTTGCAGTCGGCTTCAAGCAAGCCGGGGTTCTGAATGGCGCTTTTGGCAGCTCCACCAACGCGCGTATGGACAATTCAATTAAATATGTCTCGCCTGAACTGTCCGGGTTCACTTTTGGCATGGTCTATGCCGGTAAGAATACAAAGACGACAACCGGCGATGGAATGGATGACGTGCATAGCGGGGATACGTCAAATTGGATCTCGTTGGGCGCAAACTATGCGAAGGGTCCGCTAGTGATCGGCGCATCTTACGATCGTTTTCGTACCAATTTCCGTGAGGCGGGCGAAGAAACCAAAGGAACCGCGCACATGTGGAACCTGTTTGGATCATATGATTTTGATCTGGTGAAGCTGCATTTGGGATATGGCCAGGTTCACGGCGCGGCATCAAACGATATAGTTGTAGAGAAAGGGCCTGGCAGCACCGGGCTAAATGGTGCTTTCAATAAATTTACTGTGGTTAAAGATCCTGTCAGCTCTATCCATGGCTTGGACTACGCTCAGACTGATGGCTACCGGCAGCAAGCCTGGCTCGTGGGCCTGACTACGCCAGTGGGCGATCAAGGAAAGATTCTTTTTTCCTATCAGGGTAGTGCCACAAAAAATACAGAGGATGCGTTTGATGGCGCGAAAGGACGGCTCGACATTTACAGTTTGGCCTATTTACACAATATGTCCAAACGGACCAGCTTGTACGCCGTCGCATCTTATGGTTCAGGAAGGTTGAAATTTGATAATCAGGAGAACGTCAGATTGAAATCAACGCTAGTCGGGATCGGGATACATCACCTCTTCTAGTTCGCGGTCAATAATCACCAGCCATATTGAAACGTTCCCGGGCCAGCCTTATGACCCGGGAACATGCACAAATCGTTGTGGAATATTAGTACGTTAATGAACCGCTTTCAGCGCACCCGGATGACTCATATCATGAGTTCTATCAAAAACGGGCCGGTATTTTTAAAACTGTTTTGCATGAGATCGGCACATTGCTCCAGTGTGGTCGCTTTCGCTGCTTCGACGCCCATCCCGTTGGCAAGCTTAACCCAGCTCAGATTCGGATTGCCGATATCCAGCATACTCATCGCGGTGGCGCCGGGCGCCGCGCCAACATTCTCATATTCACCAATCAGAATATTGTATTTACTGTTATTAAGAATGATCGTTGTAACTGGCAGTTTTTCTCTCGCTTGTGTCCAAAGGGATTGTAATGAATACATCGCTGAACCATCAGCCTGAATATTGATGACACGCCGCTGCTTGCCGGCTCCTATTGCCGCGCCTGTTGCGACCGGCATCCCATCGCCAATTGCTCCGCCAGCCAGATGCAACCAGTCGTGCGGTGGCGCCGCGTGAGTAAATCGATAAAAGTCTCTGCCATAGGAAATGCTTTCGTCAGAGATGATAGCGTGCTCCGGCATGAGCGCAGCCACCGTTTGCGCCAGTTTTTCGGCTGTAGGGCTTCCCTTGGACGGAAGCGGTCGTGGGCCGGGGTCCGGAATATCGATAGCTGGCGCATCAAGTATTTTTGCCAGCTCCTGCAGAGCCAAAATCGGGTCTTGATCCGCTCGCGTCAGGACATGCACCTGCGCACGGGCAGAGTACTGTCTTGAGGGCATTCCAGGATACCCAAAAAAACCTACCGGCGCTTTGGCATTGACCAGAATGATATGCTCGTATCGCTCAAGCGTTTTGATTGCAGATGTATTGGAATAAGGAACACGTTCCAATTGCATGCGACCACGTCCACGCGCAATAGAGGGTATGACATAGTCTGCAAGTACGGCGGCACCAGTGGCATTGGCAATCTGCCAGGCGAGCAACTGGGCCTGTGTTGACAATCCGGTTCCCGCCAGTAAGATCAATACATTGTTATTGTTGCGAAGTATATTTGCGGCAACTTCAATGACATTAAAATCAGTGGCTGGCGGTGGCGCAGGCGCAATGGGTTCCGATACAACCGCTGCTTCCTCCCATGAAATGTCAGCCGGTACTATCAACGTTGCAATTTGTCCGGGATACGTTTTTGCAGCACGAACGGCCATGGAGGCATCCCGACCCAACTCGTCGGACCGGGTACTTGTTTGCACCCACTGGGAGACCGTTCTGGCCATACTATCGGTATCAGCTGTTAGCGGTGCATCAAATGGGCGGTGAAATGTCGCCTGATCCCCGACAATATTAATTATTCCGCTGCGCGCGCGACGCGCATTGTGAAGGTTCGCCATACCGTTTGCCAAACCCGGCCCGCAGTGCAACAGTGTGCACGCGGGTTTACGAGCAATCCGATAATAGCCATCTGCCATTCCTGTGACAATATTTTCCTGTAAGCCAAGTATACATTTCATTCCTGGTACTTGATCCAGCGCAGCAACAAAGTGCATTTCACTTGTCCCAGGATTTGCAAAGCAAGTATCTACACCTGAACTCAGTAATGTCTTAACCAAACTATGTGCACCATTCATATCAAAATTCCAATTTACTCATTAAGGGAGATTCGGGACTGTGTCGCGGCCTGCCGTTATACTTTTAAAACGACCTGTTAACCGACGTTATTCAACTGTATTATTTCAATCTGGCAGTAAGTCGTAAAGCGATATAAAATTGTCGTGTAATGAGTTCTGGTAAAGACTATGAAGAAAATTAGAATTCCGCCCATGGCAACGTTGATTGCTTTTGAAGCAGCGGCACGCCATGAGAGTTTTGCACTGGCGGCGCGAGAGCTTTACCTGACAGAAAGTGCCATTTCGCGGCAAGTTAATGGCTTGGAAAAAAATCTGAATATCAGACTTTTCGCGCGCGTCAAGCAACGCGTCGAGCTGACCAAAGCGGGACGTCTTTATAGCAAACAAGTCAGAGAAGTTCTTGGAACAATCGAGCAAGACACACTATCAATAGCCGCACATGGTTCAGGTGAAGGTAGCCTGGAGCTCGCAGTATTGCCAACGTTCGCTGTGGAATGGTTAATTCCCCGGCTATCAGGTTTCTATGCCCAATGTCCAAATATCAGAGTCAATTTAGGAGTCCGTACTCACCCGTTTTCGTTTGAAGAAGAGCACTTCGAAGCGGCAATCCATCATGGAAAACCTGTGTGGCCAAGAGCAACAGCAGATTTTTTGTTCAGTGAAAAAATGATCGTGATTGCACACAAGGAGCTTATTGGTGACTGTATTGAACAGCCGGAAGATGTGCTCAAATATCCTTTGCTCTACTCAACAACACGGCCCGAGTCATGGCAACAATGGTTTACCGCAGCCAATATCCCGACAGATTCGCTGCCCGTACAGTCTGTTGGGTTCGAGCTTCATTCTATGTTGGTTAAGGCTGCTGAATCGGGATTGGGAATTGCTCTAGTTCCCGATTTTCTGGTCCCAGATGTAGTGTGGTCCAACGGCGTTGTTCGTGCCCATGAGTTATCCATTCAAGCCGAAGATTCCTATTACTTTGTACATCCTAACAATATGCAACATAGTGGCCCGCTTGATGCATTTCGAGAATGGATTCTTACAACGGCTAAAGCCTAGAGCAATCTGTTTTTAAGAAAGTAATCCGGCTCATCGTCATTTTTCAGCGGCGCATATTCTGAAAATATGGGAAGATAGATCTTCGCTTCCAGCCCTTTACATTGACCGTTTTCGCCGCCCATGGTTTCTTCATCACAACAGGCCCGCATACACAACGCGGCCACGCTAATCAGTGAGGCCGACGGGCTGCTTATTACCGCCGGCGCGGGCATGGGGGTAGATTCCGGGCTGCCGGATTTTCGCGGCGCGCAAGGCTTCTGGCGTCATTACCCGGCACTTCGCGCCTCGGGCATTCGCTTCGAGGACATCGCCTCCCCCGTTTATTTTCCCGAACGCCCCGAACTGGCCTGGGGCTTTTATGGTCACCGACTGGCCCTGTATCGCAATACAACACCTCATGCGGGGTTTCAAGTTCTGCAGCAGATCGCATCGCAAATGCCCAATAATGCATTTGTGTTTACCAGCAATGTGGATGGACAATTTCAGAAAGCGGGGTTTGCGCCGGAGCAGATCGTGGAATGCCACGGATCAATTCACCACTTGCAGTGCACAGAAACTTGTCGTCAGGATATCTGGCCGGCAGATGAGTTTGAACCCCAGGTCGACATGGAACAAGGCCGACTAGTGAATCTGCCGCCGCGCTGTCCGCATTGCGGCTCGGTGGCGCGGCCCAACATCATGATGTTCAATGACTGGCATTGGGTCGATACCCGCAGCCGCCGTCAGCATCAGCATTTGCAGGCGTGGTTGAAAAGAACCCGGCACCCTGTCATTGTTGAGTTGGGTGCGGGCACTGCCATTGCGACGGTGCGCTATTTTGGCGAACGCCAGAAGGCGCCAATGGTTCGTATCAATGTTCACGAAGCGACGGTGGACAAGGGAACAAAACATGTAGCGCTGGCCATGGGCGCGCAAGAGGCGCTAAGCCAGATCCGAATCGCGCTGGAAAAACTGGGCTTTTTTGGTTGTAAGTGAAGAAGCTCGGGCACGGACACATCTGGCCGCTGATCCGGATAATTGCCAGACGTCATTGCAAGAAGTGTGCGCCCTGACAGTGAGTCCCGATAAACAATCCGCGTGCCATGGAATAGTTGAAAACGATTTGCCTGGCATAGGATCACTTAAAGTCGCCTGTGCCAGATAGTGACCCACGCCAAGCCGCTTACAGGGCATTAAATTGTTGAAAACGACTTGTGCCCGGCCATCGACCGCCGGCGTTTGCCGTTGCCGGCGGACATGCGCCAACGGCAAAGCTATTTGATCGCCGACTCAAAGTCCTTGACCTGGATATTATTATCAAGAGACGCATCAACAGCAATATCGAAAACGACGCGGTCTGCCCGATGCCACGCGGTAAACCATTCCAGCGGCAGCCCATGCTGATCGTAATAACACGCCTGCAATTGAAGCAGTGAATCGCTTTTTCTCACATTGAGATACTTGGCCAGTATCCTGTCGCCGGGCACCGTCTGAATCTGGTTGCGGCCCTGCTGCGGCCCACGCCTGAAGCGCTCCATCATCTGACGGTGCAGCGACTTGTCGGTCAGGTCCACCGTGCTTAGCGCAGCGAATTCTTTGGGCAGCCAGGTCTTCACATATGAAATCGGCTCATCATCAATATACCGCACGCGCTCAAGCAGCAGCCCTTTAATGTCGCCATAGAACGCAGCAACTTCAGCCGGGAAGGCCGCCTCTTCCAGGCGGATCACAGATGTTTGCAGGCGCGTGCCTTCGCGTTCAAGTTGAGCGTGCAGGCTTAGCGAATTTTGCAGATTACGCCGATGTTTCATCCGGGGAGCGACCACCGAGGCGCGGCCTGCCTGTTTCAGGATAAAGCCATCATCGACCAGCAGAGACAGCGCCTGGCGCACGACACTGCGCGCAACATTAAAATGCCCGCACAGTGCGTTTTCACTCGGGATCGGGCTGCCCGGAGGCAACCGGTTTTCGGATATGGCGGTTTTCAGGCTATTGGCAACCTGCCGGTACAACGCCTCTTTACCCTTGTTTTTCTCGTCGATTTTCTTCAGATAAAGCACGATATTTCCGCCAAAATAAAACTATACCCCTTCAGATTTTGAAGCCGCTTCCCACACCGAAGACCAGCCCAGAGAAAGACTGGCAGCGCGCTCTGCGGCCAGAATCAGGCTTTCTTCACGGGCCATGTTTTTGCCGGCAATATCAAATGCCGTGCCGTGATCGACAGACACCCGCACAACCGGCAAGCCGACGGTGATGTTCACACCATCATCGCCATACACGGCCTTAAACGGAGCATGTCCCTGATCGTGGTAGCACGCCACCAGGAATTTCCATTTGCCGCGCACGGCCTGCGGCCACAGCGCATCGGCCGGAATGGGGCCTACCGCATTGATACCCGCCGCGTTGGCCCGCTCGATGGCAGGCGTTAATATAGCACTATCTTCCGTACCGAAGATATTGTTTTCTCCAGCATGGGGGTTAAGGCCCGAGACGGCAATAGGCTCGTCCTGGCGGTTCAGCGCACGGGAAAAAGCGTGTACCAATTGCAAAATATCGTCCATGCGTTTGGGGTTCACATCGTCTATCGCCTGGCGCAGCGACACATGCGTGGTTGCATGAAACACATATAAGTCTCCGGCCGACAACACCAGGGAGTAATTCTTTACGCCGAACTCGTGAGCCAGCAATTCGGTATGGCCAGGCCATTTATGGCCGCCCAGATGCATGGCGGCCTTATTGAGCGGCGCAGTGACAATGCCGTCAACCTCGCCCTTGCGGGCCAGGTCACATGCCTTCATGACAAACAGCGCAGAACCGGCGCCGGCACGCGCATCCAGCTTGCCCAGCTCGACATTCTCAAGAGAAGGCCCGACCTGAATAACTTCAATGGTGCCCGCTTCGTTGGTGGCCTCGGCTGGGGTCGCAATTTCCCTGACCTTGCTTTGGTCGCCGTCCAGTTCGCGAACCGCCCGGCGCAATGCGGCCACATCACCGATCACGACAAAGCATGCAATATCGCGCAGCCTTGGATGGTTCAGCAGCATTTTGGCCGTAATTTCAGGTCCGATACCGGCAACGTCGCCAACGGTGACCGCCAACACTGGTAATTTTTTCGTACTCATTTGAATTTCCTTTTCGTCAGGGTCTCTGCAGCCTGAATCAATACATTTTCCGAACCAAAGCCACCGGCCTTGGTCACTATGGGCATGCCGGTATACTCCCCGCCGATCAGCGTGCCCAGGGGAACACCGCCAGACACTTCATCAATCAGGCGAATACCGGTTGCCTGCAGGGCCGCCATCACCTGCTCTGCGCCATCGCCACCGGTAGCAATGAGTCCGCGGACCTTGCCCTTGCGCACGATTGCCAGCGCAAACTGGCCGAGACGTTGGGCAACCGTTGCCGCCGACAACCCCGGCGTTTGCCTGGATGGGGCCAGCAATACCAAAACGCGACTACCGTCATCGACACCAATGCCCTGGGCAAGCATTTGTGCTTGCCATTGCTGCCATTGGGTCTCATCGCCAAGCACTTGCGGCTCTGGCGTGAGCACCGTCGCACCCTGCCCCTGCAAAGCCACGACCTGTGCGCGTGTTGCGCTATGCTGAGAGGTCACCACGGCCAGCACAATTTCACCTGAATCCGGATTGCTGGCCCAGGCGGCAGCCATGGCCATGGCCAGTCCGCCTGCACCTACCGGCAACGCCCGCTCGCCCAGCAGGACAATGGCCTGCGCCAGGCGCTTCAGATCGGCATCGGTACTGGCATCGACGACTACGATCGGCCCCGCTTGGCCGATTTTCTGCGCCAGGGTGGCGGGCGTATCGCTCGGCATGGGGCTGACCAGCGCCCCGCCCAGTATGGTTGGTACGCAACTTTCCGTTACCGGCGTCACCGGATCTGTCCCGGCTGAGGTCTCGGTAACGGGCTTGCCGTTGACCAGCAACACGCCATTTTCCAATGTCCGTCCGGTATCCGGATAGGCCGGGCACACCACGGCGATTGCATTGTCGTGCCACTGTCGGCGAGCTGCCTCGATTTCTGCCGCAAAAGCGCCACGCAAGGTAGAATCGACTTTCTTGAAAACATGACGAACGTCATGCCTGCGAAAAGTCTGCATTTCGCGCTCGACGGCTTCTGCGGCAGCCTGCGCAGTCATTGCACGGCTGTTGCTATTGACCGAGACCACCTGCGCCTGCATATCGCCCAGTGCAAAAGCCTCTTCGGAACCACCAACATACAACTGTGTTTCCCAGCCACAACGAACAAACTGTACGGCCGAATCTCCGGCGCCAGTCAGATCATCTGCAATGATTGCTATCTGCGGTTTCATAACTTCACTGGTTCCCCAGTCGTCGCCTCTGCGTCTGCAATCCCACTGTCTACCGGCTTTAATTCGCCAGATCTTTTCAGGAAATAGGATGCCAGCAGCGGTGCCATTATCGAACTAATCAACACACACGCCGCCACCTGCGCGGTCGCTGTCTCGACATAAACCTGAAAGCGCGGATCGGCTGCCGCGACAATGGCAGGCGTCGCAATGGCATTACCCGCCGTTGTGCCGGCCGCAAAGCCGATGCCGCTTTTGCCACCGCGTCTTAATATTATTTTGTAGCCAAGGTAGACCAGAAAACCGGTAATCGGACTGATCAAAAAGCCCAAAATAATGCCTGTGGTGCCACCACTGACAATTGCCGACAAATTAATGCCGGTACCCAGCGCAAAGGCAAAAAACGGAATCACAATATTAGGCACAGGGTCCAGCACCTTGCGCCATTGCACATCCAGGTTACCGACCAGCACGCCCAGCAGGAAGGGCACCAGGGCTGCGACAAGCGCGATTAGCGGAATATCGCCCAGGCCCGATGCCCCAAGAAACAGCAGGCTGAAAAACGGACCGTCATTCACCGCACTGGCCACATAGGCGCCCCGGTCTCTGGCATCGCCATACTGACCGGTAAACGCCAGCCACAGGCCGCCATTACTGTTATCGAATGCAGCCAACAGCGCAAGGATGGATACACCCCATACGCCATCAATACCCACGAAGCTGCCAAGCAGCACAATGAGGCTAGCCGGAATAATGGTTTTACAAAAAAGAATGGTGCCCGCTGTTGCCAGGATCGGGCCGCCGGTACGCATATTGACTTGTGTACCGGTAGCAAAAATCAGCAAGGCGATCAATGGCAGCGCACTGTTTTGGAACAACGCTGTGGTAAAGCTGCCGATACCCAGGGCTTCGGGGGCGAATGTGCCCAATATCGAACCCAGAATCAGCGGAATAAGCATCAATCCGCCAGGGATTTTCTGCATGGTTTGGAACATCGGGAATATAGAACGCTCTTGTGTCATCATCCGACCCAGCCTTTTTTCACAGGGAGGTTTAAGAAAGTAAATAGTCTGATGCATGGCGTTGTGATCGTGCTTCTTATCTCTGCCATGACTTTGCATGCTAAACCTGTACGCACAACCTGTACGTACAGGTTGGATTATTATCCTTTCAAATCGGATTGTCAACCGGCGCCGCTGCGACGGGCTTTTTTTATTCGTTCGGCTATGACGACTGTGGTTTGCGTCATTTGATGTTCAGCATATGCGCAAATACTGAGCGGCAACGCGTGGGATTGAGACTATCGGTCGGCGGGTACTCAGTGGCCGATATTGTTCGCGGCATTTATTGGGCTATTTCATAGCGCATCATTTAGACGGTATCGTTTGACGGTATATTGTCACGGCGCATATTCGCGAAATTGATTAGTCAATATCGGTTTATCGTTATCCTTCTTCGAATCTAATCCGTCAGATGCTCACCAGCTGCATTTCTCGATTCGGCGCGTGCCTGCGCGGCCACAGGATACGGAGCAGGCAAGCATCGGCGTATCAGCAATGGCGGCTGTTATGCTTCTATATCCAGCAGCCGCAGCTTTTGCGAAATGGCTTTGCACGCATTCAAGAGCGGCTCGATATAGGTTTGGCGACGATCGGCGGCAATGCGGAACAAGGGAATACTGATGCTGACGCACGCAACCGGACGGGCGTTCTTGTCAACAATGGCGCAGCCATAGCAAAAGATGTCACGTTCGTTCTCTTGACGATCTTCTGAAAACCCCTGTTGTTCGATGTCTTGGAGTTCCTGGTATAGCGCCTGGACCGAAGGCAATGTGTTGTCTGTGAATTTCTGAAATGTGATGCCGTCAATCAACGTGCGCCTTTGGGCTTCATCCGGCAACGCAGCAAGGTACGCCTTGCCGACTGAACTGGAATAAAAGGTGACCTGGCTGCCAAGCCGGGAATTCATGCGCACCGCCTGGGGGCTTTCGATCTTGTCGATATAGGTCATAGCCCCATTGACCGGGACCGCCAGATGAATAGTCTCGCTGGTCTGGTCGCGCAACGCCATTAATTGCTCTCGGCATACCTTGCGCAGGTCAGAGCTCTCCAATGCCTGGCTGGCCAGGCTGATCAGGCGCGGGCCCAGACCGAACAGCTGTCCGCCTTTATTCATGATCAGACCTTCAGCCAGCAGAGCATCGACGATCCGGTACAGCGTGGGCTTGGGATAACCTACGCAGACGCTCAGATCCTGGATCGTGACACCGGCACCGGTATTGCCTGCAATGGCGTCCAGTACACGCATGAATTTGGAAAACGAAGCGGTGCCAGCCACTGGTTGAGCGGTTCTGTTCTGCGTAGAAGTCGTTGTCGTCATGATCAAAAAATCAAGTTACCATATAGCCACCATCAACCGGCATGATAACACCCGTCATGAAAGAAGATGCGTCCGAACAAAGAAATATTACTGCAAGCGCCACGTCTTCAGGGGTGCCCCATCGCTTGAGCGGCGTTCGATCCAGGATCGGCCGGGCGCGGGACTCATCGTTCTGCAGCGCTTGCGTCAAGGGCGTTGCAATCCAGCCAGGCGCAACCGCATTTACGCGAATGGTATCGGCCGCATAAGCAATGGCGAGCGATTTGGTCAATTGCGCGATGCCGCCTTTACTGGCGCTATAGCCCGGCACCAATCCGCCCCCGAAAAAACTGAGCATCGACGCCATATTTACAATACATCCGCTTGATGCGGCAAGCAATGGGCGCATGGCCTCACACAAACGCATGGTCCCGGTCAGATTGACATCAATAACCCGTTCGAATACCGGCAGCTTGAACTCTTCCGTCCTGACGATAATGCCGGCGCAGTTGACGAGGATATCAATGTTGTCGACAGACTTTGCGAACGCATCGACCTGCTCCTGACTGGTTACATCAAGCGTGACCTCTGTTACCGTGCCCTGGTGATATGGTTCGGGGTTGGTCGACGGCAGCCCCGCTGCATATACTCTTGCGCCCAGGCCGGCCAGCGCTTCTACGATAGCGCGGCCGATACCCTGGGTCCCGCCGGTGACCACTGCCGTTTTTCCTTCAAGCAAATCTGTTCTGAAACTCATGGATTTTCCATCATTATCGATTATTAATAAGTGGCGCGCCCACCAGAAAGGTCAAAAACTGCCCCCGTGCTAAACGAGCACGATGCCGACAGCAGCCACAGCGTCAGTTCTGATACTTCTTTGCACTCGCCCAGTCGCTTCATCGGGCTTTTGTCTATCATCGTCTGTACGTGGGCTGGCGACATTTGCTGCAACAACTGCGTATTGACGGCGGCAGGGGCAATGGCGTTGACACGCACCTCGGTTTGCGCCAGTTCCTTGCCCAATGACTTGGTCAGCGCCAGCACCCCAGCTTTGGCGGCACTGTAGGCCGAGGCGTTTGGCGTGCCTTCCTTGCCAGCCAGTGAGGCGATATTCACGATCCGCGCCGCCCTGCCCGACTTCATCACCGGCACTACCGCCCGACAAACGTTGTAAACACCCATCAGGTTGACCGCAATCACGCGCTGCCATTGCTGCGGATCCGTTTGCTCCAGCGGCAATGTGGAACCGGCAAAGCCTGCACAATTGACCAGCATATCAATCCGCCCGTGACGGGAAACAACGGCCTCGCAGGCGTCTTCGACAGAACTGTTATCACAAACGTCAACCCGGTTAAAGTACACGCCTTGCTGCTGCAACGCAGGCGGCGGTGCCTCCAGATCCCAGACTGTCACGTTGGCGCCCGCAGCCAGAAGATGCTGCGCAATGTCCAGTCCGATACCGCTACTGCCGCCAGTCACAATCGCATAGCGATCTGAAAAATCATAAATGGCTTTGGCAGTCATGATCAGCGCACAAATTGGTCGACATAGTCGGCGCCCAGACCAACGCTTTCATAATGCTTGCGGCACATGTCAAGCTTGGTAAATACATCTTCATAGCCAGTGTGGTTTCCTTCACTGTCCACGTAATACATAATGCCATTGACCTGGAACATAGTGATCATCTCCTCCACATCCTCGGGCACATACAAAGTATGCGTTTCACCAGGCGGCTCGAAAACATAACTGCCTTCGGTGGCCACCCAGTCATGCTCCAGATATCGCCAGGTGCCTTTGATCACGTAGCCGTGCACCGGTTGCGGATGACGGTGACAACTGAGTACACCGGACTTTCTGACGCGCAGCAGATTCATCCAGTAACCCTGCGACACGTTCAAACAGAGCGGTCGAAACCAGACATTCGGGGCCTGCGGCACCCAGATACGCTCATCTTCGGGAACGGCGTTGGGCACGACAATGTCTTTCAATGCCTCTTTAGGATTCGGATAACGGTAGGGAGTGGGTTCTGTCATAACAATTCCTTGGACCCCGTTCAAATGGGGCGATATGTCAACTGTGAGTTCTGATTACAGGCTGCTTACTTGATATCCAGCTCTTTGAGGACCTTGCTGTACCCTTCGGTTTCACTTGCCATTTTCTTTGCAAATGTCTCGCCATCGGTGTACACATATCCCAGATTCTGCTGTTTAATCGACTGGATCAGCGCCGGGTCCTGTGCCACTTTCTCAAATGCCTCCTTGAGCACCGCAACTACTTCTGCAGGCATATTTTTGGGGCCGGCAACACCTCGCCAGGTACCGTAAGAGACATCAATCCCTTTTTCTTTTGCTGTCGGTACGTCCTTGAACTCGGGCACACGCTCCTCGTTCATGACTACAAGCAGGCGCATTTTGCCGCTGCGAACGTATTCGGCCGCCTCGGCCGGACTGGTTGCCACCGCGTCTACCTGCTTGCCAAGCAACGCCAAGAGCGACGGTCCCGACCCCGGATAGGGAACGTGGGTGACTTTGGTTCCCGACTTGACCTCGAACGCACTGAGCGCAACGTCATAAACGGCACCCGTTCCCGGCGTGCCGACATTCATGCCATCCGGATTGCTTTTGGCAGCAGCCAAAAACTCTTCTACCGACTTGTAGGGCGACTCGCTATGCACGACCAGCGTTGTCGGGTCAGCATTGAGCTGGACCAGCGGCGTGAAATCCTTGTAGGAGCGATCAAAGAGGTTAAGCAGTGGCAATGTCACGAATTCGCCGGTCACCACAGCCAGTGTATGGCCATCCTGCTTCTGATTGAGTACATATTTCCATCCTACAGCGCCACCCGCACCGGCTTTGTTAAGCACAATCATGCCTTTGGGAAAATGCTTTTCCGCTGCCTTGGCAAAGCTGCGGGCGACTGCATCAGTGCCGCCGCCGGGCTGAAACGGAACCACAAGTGTGATCGGCTGGGTGGGATAGGCCTGTGCAGCACTGGCAAGAGAAGGCACTGTGGCCAGGGAGGCACAGGCAATCAGCGAAGCAAGCAAGGCGCGACGGTGGTAAATCATGACGGATTTGTCTCCTGGGTATATACAGCGGGGGTTCAATAAAAATTTGATAAGGATTCGAACGGGGTTCAATAAATTCGATGTGGGAGCAATAAGACAGGAAAGCGGCTCGCGCACGGTCTACGGTACAAAGCAGGCGCCCGTTGCCTCGTTCACAACCCCATAAATCCATAATATGGATTTATTTCTATACTATGGATTTAGTGTATAGAGATTCCGCAGGCCAGCCAGCTAGGGGAAACCCTTGATGACGGTTGAAATAATCACAAATGAATCAGAAAACGCCGTTTTTCGGCTACACGAGCCCTGCACTTTCCGCGGTGCATAAAAAATCCGGCGGTATGTTCCAAAAATGAAACATACCGCCGGACAATCGCTGGAGTAAGTTGCAAGACGTCGTGACGGGAAACAAGCACCCCATATGAACTTGCTCTTCATATGGGGACTTGTCTTCGTACGCAAACTTACTGTTCGGACGGGAACTCTGCCCTTCGTATGGGTAACTTGCCCCTGCGTTCAAGCGGTTTCGTGCAGCTTCCAATACAGAAAATTATGCTGTGGACTGAACACGCGGCGATAAACCAGCAGGATAGCCAGTACACAGGCAATAGCCGACGAGGCGGTCAGCAGAAACATCAGTAGTATCTGGTAGCGGATAGCCTGTTCAGGATCCTGCCCCGCCAGGATCTGACCGGTCATCATGCCCGGCAGGCTGACCAGTCCGATAACCATCATACTGTTGATGGTGGGCATCATGCCTGCCCGCACCGCCGTCTGCGCCGCTTCGCGATAGGCTTCCCAGCCACTGGCACCAAGCGACAACATCATCTCGACATGATCGCGCCGCTGGGTCAGTTCGCTGGTGATGCGATCCAGCCCCAGGGAAACGCCAGTCAGGGTATTGCCCATGATCATGCCCAGCACCGGAATCACGTATTGAGGGGAATACCAAGGCTGTATCCGCATAATCAATACCAGCCCAATAGCCATGGTCAGCCACGACGGAATCCAGATTGCAAACAGTGCATCGAACTGCATGCCCCGGTAACGGATGCGACTGCGGTTTCTGGCAGCAAGCCCGGCAATAATCGTCATCACAGTCATGATCGACAGCACGATATACCATTTGTCGGCCGCAAACACCCATTTGAGAATCAGACCGATGGCAAACAACTGCACCACCATCCGTACAGAGGCAATGAACAATTGCCTCTCCAGCTTTAGCCGCATGAACACTGAAATCAGCCCATTGGCCAGGATCAGCATTGCCGCCAGACCGATTTCGCCGATTGATATTTCCATGTATTCAAGGTTCATTCAGCCATTCCCTCTGTTTCATCGGTCATGAGGTGCCCACTTTGCATTTGCCATAAACGATTACCGACACGAGCCTTTTGCTGTTCGTCGTGGCTGATCCACAGTGTCGCTGTCTGCTGGTTGTTCATGTGCATCCAGTGATCGATCAGCTTTTCCACCAGTTGCGCCGTAGACTCATCCAGCGCCGAGGTAGGTTCGTCCAGTAGCAAAAAATTTGGATCCAGCTGCAATACGCGCAACAGGCAAACCAGTTGCTTTTCTCCACCAGACAGCGCGCCCGAATCCTTGTCTAGAAAAGAGGATGGACGGTCAATGGCCTGCAGAAACCGTGCAATTTTGTGCCTGTCGTATTTTTTATTCCGGTTCACAGCAAGTTTGAAAGGAAAAGTCAGATTGCCTTCGACACTGGTATGCAGCAACACCGGGCTTTGCCGGATATAGGCAACCTGAGCGCGGTAGCGACAGGCGTCGGACGGTTGCACCGCCTTGCCGCGCAGAATCAGACCACCAGCATCGGGCTTGTCCAGCAAGGCCAGTGTTCGTACGAATACACTTTTTCCGGACCCGGAGGCGCCCGAGAGCACAATGCGGTCACCGCGCCTGACGGTGCAGGCTGCCGGATACAGCAATATATGGCCGTTTACAGGGTCCTTGCGAGTGAGATTTCTTGCCTGCAGCAATGCACTCGTCTTTATTTCTGAAATGTCAGTTACCACTACTATGCTTACCATCGTTGGCGACGGCATCGCGAGACAACCGTCAAATAGCCACTGACGTTGCAGCAGCACTATCGGGCCACGGTGAAACTGGATGTGCGTCATTTACCGGGAACTGGCACAATATACACCGAAAGCGCCGCCGGCGCGCGCTACGGGCGGGCTCAGACAGTCGGTTGGGCTCCATTGGGACGCGTAAGATATGCAAGACGCAATATCGCGTCTCGGTCCTTCTGTTTTTCAGCATCGGAAAGCATCGCCCAGTCCACCAGCGAAGGATGCAAACGCCGGCGATCATCGCGCTGGGCGCCATAGCGCCAGCCTGCCAGGTAACGTTGTGCCATCCAGCGTCTGTGCTCCACCTGCGCCAGCATCTGCACCTGATCGTCAGTCAATGACAAGGTTTCCTGCAGGCCAGCTCCACGCTCCTGCGTGACGGCCAGATTCCCGCACATAGCCAGCTTGTAAGCAATATGATCGGCCTGCGCACGATTCGCGTTCCTGGCCTCTTCGTTCAAGTGGTCCCACGATTGCTTGTAGGCCTCGCTTTCGCTGACCGAGCCCTGCGGCGGTGCAAGTTGCTGCAGATAGTCTTCGTGAATGCTGCGAGCCGTGATATCCAGGCGTTCCTGGGTAATCAGCTCCACCTGGCACACCGATTCCAGGCTGCCAAAAAAGGTAAGGCGGTTCAGTTTTCTCTGCCGCGACCGCAGCAGTGCATTCAGGCCATCATTGTGATAATTCAATGCGAATACGCGAAATGCAGCCGCCGGCGTCGCGTGCAATATTTCCAGCGACAGTTTCAGATTGGCCGAATCGTCGTCGAATGCGACAATCACGATGGGGATAAGACGGTCCGGTGGATCAATGACGAACTCATTCAGGATATGATCATAGGCGCCATCAAACGTCATATATTTTATGGACGACACCATTGCCGCACCAGGATACTCGGCAGCCAGTTGCCTGCCGGTCCGCTCGGCGTCGGCGCCATACACGATGATATCGGGCGAGGCCGGGTTGATCGTATGCATTACCTGCAGCGCCTGTACCAGCAAGGCTTTGGCCGTGTCTCCGGTGCCAAAGATAATCAGCCGAAAGACAGTATCTGGGTCGCGCATAGGCTGGGCATACTCATATGCAAGCCGCGAAAAAAACTGCCGCGCAATCATCTGATGATGATTGAAGAACCGCAGGTCAATTCCGTTTTTCTTTTCATCTTCAAAGTAGTCCGATTGCTGAAGCATGGCGCTGACTTTGGCGTTGCCTATATGCAGGAAACAACGCACCTGATACTTCTCCGGATGCTTTTGCGTGATCTGATGCAGCGCCCGTACCACGTTGATGGTGGTCTGCTCTTTGTTCAGAAAACAAATCATAAATCGCGCGCTGCGAATCCCAGCATCCTGCAGCACCGCGCGTTGCGTACCATCGCCAAAATAAACCAGATGGCCGTCGCGCCGCAGCGCCCCCGCATTGCTGTGATCTTCATTCAGCTCAATAGCCACCCCCGTTGTATCGTGGGTGCGCTTCAGATCGCCCAGCAATGCCTGGCCCTTTTGGTTGATACCAATTACCAGTATCTGGTTGCGCTTGAACAGTAGTCGGAACTGGGTGTAGTACTCAACAAAGAGCTTTTGGGCGATCCGGTACATCCCGGCCAGCAACGCGAGCGTTACCACGATTTTGACTAATGTCAGTTGCCATGGCAGGTTTTCCGGCGGCAATGACGACGATACGGGATCCGAGCCCATCAACGTTCGTAGTGTTCGATACAGTCTTTCGGGTAGATAAAGCCATTCATTGATCTGTGGGTAATGTTGCCCCAGCCCGCTCCAGGTCAGCACGATGACAGCGAGCCCGCCCAGCATGACCAGAATGCTTTTGGTGCGGCGAGATAGTTTCATTTATGGTTGCTCCTGCATGTTTTCTTGCATGTTTTTCTGCGCCTGTCCAAGCAGGGCCAGGGTTTTGTGCCTGACACTTTGATCCGTTACCCTGGACAGCTGCAGGCGGGTCATGCGTATCAGGCTGTTGGCGACAAAAGCAGTGTCTTTATTCCGACTGAAATATACGGCAAGCGCAGCCCGCGCTAACGGGTGAAAGCGCCAATAGTTATAGATCAAGCGCAATTGCTCTACATTGCGTATGGGAAGTTGTTTTTCAATATAAGCTGTCAGCGGCACCGAAGAGTCCGGTACCAGAGGACGAATGTACGGATCCTGAAAGAACCATGATTCAGGGCGCTGCGCCACCGTCGGCGCATCGATCACTGCCGCTGCGTCATTGTCATACCGTTTGCTAAAGTAAACTTCACTTTGGTCGGCCAGCTCCTGCACCGGACCGAGCAAGGCATCGGGCACCGCCCAAACATTCAAGACTGCCTGATTGCTGCGCGCATCCAGCGTGAGGATATCTTTACCATTGGGCAATAGCACCACGTCGTTTATGCGGCTGATGGCAAATGGCATCACAACGGGCATTCCGGTTTTGGTGTCATACATGGCAATGCCCTTGTCATTGCGCATATCCAGCGGATCCGATGCGAAAAGCACTTTGCCGTCCCGGGAAAATTCCAAATAGCCGCCCGCCGCATCATTTCTTATTTTTTGTCCGATGGCCTGCTTGCGCTCCAGGTTCCACAAGCGGATATATTTATTGTCTTCGGCCATGGCCAGCATATTGCCGTCCGGGCTCAATTGCGCCTTCGGCGTATCTCCTGAAGTCGGCAGCGTCAGACGGCTGACAAAATCTTTCAGATCATACAACTGGGCCTTGCCGTTGAAAAAAGCCAGCATGTATTTATTGTCTGGCGTGAAATAGGCGCCCTTGAGCTCTGTCTGCTCCCGGTGCAGCACCTGACCGTTGCCAACATGCTGCACTCGCCACTGGTTTGGCGCTTCCAGAACCAGAATGGTCGACAAGTCAGCAGACAGTTTATATTTCTCATTTTTACGCAGTCCAAAAGTCTGCAAGCGTTTCCCAGACTCTATTTCCCAGATGGCCATTTTATGGTCGTCCACCCGGGAGGACACTTTGCGGCCATCATGACTGAACGATATCACGCCTTTGACCGACAAGGGTTTGCCCAGCGGTTTGCCTGTTGTTGCACGATAAAATCGCAATGTACTCACCCCCTGCTCGGGAACAGAAATGGCGTAGATATAGTCCTGTTCGCTGGCAACGCCAAATCGGTCAATCTGCTCCGGGTTGTGTATGAAGTTTGTGAGTTTGCCTGTGCCAGCCAGCGCGGCGTACTGCAGGTTATGGCTATTTTTTTTCAGAACCGCAACGCCTTTGCCATCTGGCATGGCGCGAAATGACAACAGATCAGATCCCAGATTCAATTGCGAGCGTAATAATGGCGGTGCCAGATCGGTGACCAGAAAAAATATCCCCTCCTGATTTTCCACCCGTTGTGTGAGATCGGGCGACGCATTGGCCACCTCATCACGCAGCATGGCAGACAGGCTAACACCCGCGTCACCAGAGGCCACCGGCGCATTGCTGTTCATATCGTATACCGTGTAGTTACTCTGCCAGACCGCGACAAAAAACTCTCCGTCTTCGGGGAAGTAAACATCTTCGGCAATCGGCTGGACAGCCACTTTGGCAATCTGGCTATCGTCGCGCCGCAAGTCAATATGGTAAAGACCGTTGGTCGCACGAACAAACACATGGCGTGCATCCGGACTGAACCTTACCCAGATAATGCCGGCCGGCACCACATAATCCCTTGCCTGCTGCAGTTTCCCATCAACATCCACGGGATACACGCGCACACGGTTGTCATTGTCCTCAGTTTCGTGAAAGGCAATGGCGTTGCCCTGGGGAGCGAACAGCACGCGTTGGGTATTGCCGCCCTCGCGTTGTCGCTCCGGCGCCTGATCGACGACGGTTTGCCCATCTTGCATATTGAACAGTATTGACTTGATGTACTGCATCTTGCCGCCGACGACATGCCAGCCCTGGATGACCAGCCATCTGCCATCCGCAGCCGGCGCAAAAGAGACGATACGCAAATCGTCGGGCGCTTCAAAAACCGTCTCTTGCGGCTTGCCATCCTGCCATTTTGCGATGGTGTTGTCCGCCGTCATAAAGTACAGCGCGTTCTGGCCGTCAAATGCAAGCTTCGAAAAGGCGTTGGCCTTGGCATCAGTCAATATGGCATGCCGCTTTTGCGTGTATGCATCCCATATCTGCAGGCTGCGCTGCTCGTTCGACGTCGCATTAAGCGCCGCAATCCAATGGCCGTCGGGGCTGAATACGGGGGTTGAATCAAGCCGGGGCATTGGCGTCATGCCGTTCTGGCGCATCAGCATCGATTGCAGGTATAGCGCGGTCCGTTCGTTACCGTAGCGTGCGGCGGCCGCCATATACGCGGCTCCTTCCCCCACTTCCCGTTGTTCAATCTTGTTCAGGCCAGACAGAAACAAGGAGCGTGACAGCATGGTTTGCGCAGCATTGCGCTCTGTCCAGGCATATATACCCAGCGCCATCGCCATGACAGCCAGCATCCCAATCACAACCGCAATCCGCTTGACCAGCTTCGTGCGCCGCCTGGCCTTGGCCAGTTGATAGGCCTGATCTCGCTGCGTCAAATCACCCAGTGGCACATCAAGCACACCGGCAATGATCTTTAGCTTGGCCAGGTCAAGCCGATCCTTGTAGGCCTGAACGCGACGCTCCACTTCCTTTCGGGAAAGCGTTTTATCACTCTGTAAAGATTGCCGATACGCTTCGGGCGTCGTAAAACCCTGTTCCGTTGTACCGGGCAGGCGAACATCTGCAGCAATGGGCTCCTGGCTCACACTGTGATCGATATTGCCCGATTCGTCCACGCGATAACGCAGCACCTCAGGAAAACATTGTTGTGCGGAAGACTCGGCGCCGTATTCCGGCTCGCCCGCAAGAATCAGCGCAATAATCCGATTGCCCTTGCCTGTTTGCTTGAACCGGCGCAATTCCTGGCTGACATAGACCGAACGAGCCGACTGCGGCGAGCTCAGATAAACAAGGTAGGAGGAGGCGTCCAGTGCGGCCGTCAGTGCCGAAGTTAAATTGGCGCTGGCCGACAATTCCTTCTCGTCCTGGAAGACAGGATAGATTTGTGCCGCAATCGGGTTGCCAGCACGATTGGGCCGGCCAACCAGCTCGGCAGGCACTTCATAGGTTTCAAGTTCGTGATGCAGCCAGTCTGCCCATTTGCGACCCTCCTGTCTGTTATCAGCGTGGCTGTAACTGATAAACGCCGCATAGGCCAGCCGGTTATCTGCCGTTTCTTCATTCATATTAGCGTGTGCTGACCGGTCTAAGCCCTGGTTTTACTTTAGATCTGTCTCCCAGACAATAGGCGATGGCCCGGTTTACCGCAAAATGATGTATCGGATTGTGAATTCGACATGGGACACGCAAGATGAGGGCGGGTGACCGGAGCGGACCTGCGAATGCGCCTGTTCGCAAGTCCGCGTTGCGTATTCGCAAGCCACTTTCTTTATGTGTAGCCCGCCGTCCCTGTGCGCAAATTCGCCTTCACTGTTTGCATGCCCGCCTTGCTTATCCGCCATCCTTTTACCGACATACCGCCGATTCGGGTGCAAACACAGACGAAATACCGCAGCAAACAGCCCTGGCGATCAGCCTTCGACGCGATTGGCGTCAATGACGGTAAGCGCAGCCATATTGACGATACGCCGTACCGTCGAGCTGGACGTCAGAATATGCACGGGGGCATTAACGCCTAGCAGGAAGGGCCCAACCGCCACATTGCCCCCAGCCACGGTCTTGAGCAAGTTATAAGCAATATTGCCCGAGTCGACATTCGGGCAGACCAGCAGGTTGGCCGATCCTTTCAAGGTCGAAGATGGCAGAATGCGTTCGCGCAACACTTCGTTGAGTGCGCAATCGCCATGCATTTCACCGTCAACCTCAAGCTCAGGGTCTTGAGCACGTACCAGTTCCAGCGCACGCCGCATTTTGTCGCCCGAGGCCGAGCTACCTGAACCAAAGTTCGAGCGCGACAGCAATGCCACCTTGGGCACGACATCCATCTGTGCCAGTACCCGCGCTGCTTCCAAGGTATATTCGGCAATCTGCTCCGCAGTCGGATCGTCGTTGATATGGGTATCGACCAATGCCACCATACGCTGATCCAGCAGCAGAATATTCATGGCCGCATACGAAGTCGTGCCCGGTTTTTTACCGATCATCTGGTCAACAAAACGCAAATGCTCATGATAGGAGCCGACCGTGCCGCAGATCATGCCATCGGCATCGCCAACATGAACCATCATGGCGCCGATCAATGTCAGGCGGCGGCGCATTTCCACGCGCGCCATCTCCTTGGTGATGCCACGGCGACACATGACCTCCCAGTAATTGGTCCAGTATTGATGAAAGCGGGAATCAAACTCGGGATTAGTCACTTCCACATCTTCGCCCAGCTTTAAGCGCAAGCCGTATTTTTCAATACGGGCCAGCAGCACGGACGGACGCCCCACCAAAATCGGGCGTGCCAGTTTCTCATCGACAACAACCTGTACGGCGCGCAATACGCGTTCGTCTTCGCCTTCAGTAAATACAATGCGCGCCTTGCCGCCGTCGCGGACAATTTGTTTGGCCGATGCAAACAGCGGCTTCATGAAAGCGCCTGAATGATACACAAACTGCTGCAGTTTTTCGGCATAGGCTTCCAGGTCATCCAGCGGACGTGTTGCCACACCGCTTTCCATGGCTGCCTTGGCCACAGCGGGCGCGACCCGGACAATCAGGCGGGGATCAAAAGGCTTGGGAATCAGGTATTCCGGCCCGAACGACAAGTCATATCCACCATAGGCGGTGGCAACCACATCGCTGATTTCTTCTTTGGCCAGTCCCGCGATTGCATAGACCGCTGCTTTTTCCATTTCCCGCGTGATTGTGGTTGCGCCCACATCCAGCGCGCCGCGAAAAATATACGGGAAGCACAATACGTTATTGACCTGGTTGGGAAAATCAGAGCGACCGGTAGCCATGACCACATCGTCACGCGCGGCCATGGCCACGTCCGGCATAATTTCCGGATTCGGATTGGCCAGCGCCAGAATGAGCGGGCGTGCCGCCATGGTTTTGACCATCTCTGGCTTGAGGACGCCACCGGCGGACAAGCCCAGGAATACATCGGCGCCTTCGATCACATCGGCCAGCGTGCGATGCTCTGTTTTCTGCGCAAAGCGCTTCATTTCCGGGCCCATGGGGGTATCGCGCCCCTCATAGACCACACCATCGATGTCTGTCACAAATATATTTTCCAGCGGCAGGCCCAGATCCACCATCAGATCCAGACACGCCAGCGCTGCGGCGCCTGCCCCGGAGGACACCACCTTCGCAGTTGAAATATCCTTGCCGACCACCGTCAGACCATTGATAAATGCGGCAGCAACGGTAATCGCGGTGCCATGCTGATCATCATGAAATACCGGAATGCTCATGCGCTCGCGCAGTTTGCGCTCCACCTCGAAACACTCGGGCGCCTTAATATCTTCAAGGTTAATGCCGCCAAACGTGGCCTCAAGCCCTGCAATGATTTCCACCAGCTTATCCGGATCCGTCTCATTGATTTCGATATCGAAAACATCCAGGCCGGCAAATTTTTTGAACAGCACTGCCTTGCCTTCCATGACCGGCTTGGAGGCCAGCGCGCCGATATTTCCAAGGCCAAGCACCGCAGTGCCGTTACTGACGACGCCGACCAGATTGCCACGCGACGTGTAGCGGAACGCATTTAACGGATCGGCCACGATTTCTTCACAGGCGGCGGCGACTCCCGGCGTATACGCCAGCCCAAGGTCCCTTTGGGTGACCAGCGGCTTGGAAGCCGTAATGGAAATTTTGCCTGGCACAGGAAATTCGTGATAATCCAAAGCAGATTGGCGATCGATGGTACTCATGGGCAGTAGCCTCCTGAAGAATAGATTCTTCAAGCAGTGTAGGTCCACTTTATAAGTAAATTATTTTGAATTATGATACTGATATATCAAATACCTTATATCTGGTTAAACTTTGAACACTCCCACCGCAGATATCCTTGAGCACCGGCTGGCCGGGCGCCTCAAAATGCGCCATCTCACTTTGCTGCTACACATCGGTGAACTGGGTGCATTAACCCGCGTGGCCCAACACATGGGCACCAGCCAGCCAGCCGTTACACACGCACTGGCTGAACTGGAGGATATGTTCGGTGTTGCTCTGTTTGAGCGCACCGGACGCGGCATGACCCCCACCGCTGCCGGACAGGTGCTGCTGGCGCGGGCCCGCTCCATGATTAATGATGTCAGCGCGCTTTCGCGTGAAATGGTGGCGGTCAATGCAGGCCGCGTTGCCCATCTGCACGTGGGCGCCATTCCATTTATCCCGGGCCAAATGCTTTCCGCCGCCCTTGAGAATACCGTGTCTGCTCGCCAGCGCATGACAGTGACAATTCACGATGGAACCAGCCGCAGCCTGATGACCATGTTAAGAGAGCATGCGCTGGATTTTGTCATCGGGCGCGCCTCGGCTTCAATGGACATGACCGGTTTACAGCAAGAGGTACTCTATTACCAGTCTCCGCGCCTGATTACCAATCGAGAACTGGCGGCGCGACTTGGCCAGCGCCGCCCTGACTGGCGCCATCTGGCGGAACTTGACTGGATTCTTGAGCCGGCCCCCGCGCCACTGCGCGAGCAGGTGGCCGATATGTTCCTGAGTGCCGGTGTGGTTCCGCCGCAGCCGTTGATAGAAAGCCTTTCAGCCAAACTGACAGGCGAGATTATTGCTGCCCGCGGCCATGTGGTGTCCATCGTTCCCAACGATATTGCAGAAGAATTGGTTCGTATTGCGGGCGTCGCCGTAGTGCCATGGTCATTGCAGTGGGCGCTATCGCCCATTGCCCTGTTCAGCCTGAAAGACCGGAACACGCGGGAGGTTGATCTGCGTTTTACTCAATCGCTCAAGCGCTATTGTGAAAAGCACCGCTCTGCCTATTCTCAGGAACGGTATCAGTATTGAACTGGAATCGATCACATCACGGGCTGCACACCGACCCGGCAGGCGGATTAGTTGCCTGACGGGCGCCGGGCCTGCATCGGACGCAATGCCACCAATTCCGACTCCAGCGCATCCACGCGACGCAGCAAGTTAAGCACCAGCGCCACGCCGTCAGCATTCAACTCAAAGTCCTCGCGCAGCCGGCGGGCCTTGCGCGCCATGACAATACATTCGGAATAAAACATGTCGGAGCCGCCGTGTCCGCTGACAGGCGAGAGCACGCCGGTTTCAACCAGGTCCATGATATCGGCTTCGCTCAGTCCCGAGACGGCCGCCACATGCTGCAGCGAACACAGCTCGTCCTGATTCAGCCAGATCGTTTCGGTGATCTGTATACTCATGATTGGTCTCCTGCAAAGCGCTGCCGATGCGGCTCAAATGCCGAGGACGCGGCAGCAAGTTCGGTATATAAGGCTTTTTCGCGCTCGGTGACCGTTGCGGGTACTTCAATTGTGATGACGGCATACAGATCGCCCTGTACGCCGCCGCTGCCCGGCATACCTCTTTTTGACAGGCGCATTTTGCGTCCGGCGACGGTACCGGGCGGAATGGTCAAGGCGACCGGACCGCCCAGCGTGGGAATTTCTACTGTCGTGCCCAGCACGGCCTCCCACGGCGCCAGCGGCACTTGCAGCGTAAGATCGTTTCCGTCGAGCTGAAAATACCGGTGCGGCTGCAACTTCATTGTGACAAATAGGTCGCCGGGCTGACCGCCATTCATACCCTGACCACCCTTGCCCGCCAGCCTGAGCCGCTGCCCATCGGCCGCGCCCTTGGGAATCCGGATTCGGAACGTTTTGGGAACACGATGCAAGAGACCCTGCGCATCATAATCCGGAACCGCGACCGAGATTTCCGTTTCCGCCCCGTTATAAACCTGCTCCAGCGTCACCGGCATGGTGAATTCAAACGTTTCTCCGTGCCTTGGACGACGGGCGTAATTGGCGGCACCCTCGCGCTGCGCCTCGGCGAACGCCTTGAGTAAATCGGACAGGTCGACATCGGAAAAATCACCGGTTGATTCATGAAAGTGCTGCTGCCACTGGTTCGGCGGCACAAAGTCATCGCCCGGCTGGTGTCGACCAAGATCATCATAGGCCGCGCGCTTTTCCGGATCCTTGAGCGTGGCATAGGCCTCGGCAACTTCCTTGAATTTATTCTCGGCATCCGGTTCCTTGGACACATCGGGATGATATTTGTGAGCCAGGCTTCGATATGCCTTGCGGATATCAGCCTCAGTTGCATCGCGCTCCAGGCCCAGGACCTTGTAATAGTCAACGTATTTCATTTGCACCTGCCGGTATCAATGTCATTACGAATTTGCTGAATCGATTTTAACAAGTATTTGCTGCTGCGCCATCTCGGGCGATCAACCTTGCCGGCAAGGAAATCACCATTGTTATATGTTGTGGGAAAAGCGATATGAGTAAGGGGCAAATTCGTATGAGCCGCAGGCAAATCTGTGGCGGTTACGGGTGCCAGGTAGTCCGCTGTGCGCCGGCCGACAGACCTTTGTGTTTGCCACCCAGGGCCAGAGACAATCTATTGGCCTTGGCGATCAGGGTTTCGGCATACCCCTTGAGAATGAAACGGGACAATCGGCTGGAGGGCCCGGAGATACTGATGGCCCCAAGCAGTTTCCAATTGACGCCGTAAACGGGCGCTGAAATGCTTGCCACATCCTGGTCGCGCTCGCCAATTGAAATATAGTAGCCGCTGCGGCGAATAACATCGTATTGCCGGCCGGGCTTTCCGGAAAAGGCAAGAATAACTTTGCCCGGCGAGCCCTTGTCCAGCGGCAGTACCTGGCCGACGCTGATATGGAACCGTATTGCCTGCGGACCTTCGACGCGATACAAGCAGATCCGTGCCTCCCCTTCCTGTACGAAAAAGGTGGAACTCTCCGAGGACAGGGCCGACAACTCCTGCAGGACGGGCTCAACCGCAGCCGAGACATCAAAAGACGAGCGGTATCTCGCGCCAAGCCAGCCAGCCGCCGGCCCAAGGCGCCATGCGCCGTCCTCTCGCTGCACCAGATAGCGGTGATGCGCCAGGGTACGCGCAATGCGCAATACCGTCGACTTATGCAACTGGCTTCTGGTGCTCAGTTGCAGCAGAGACAGATATTCATCATCCGGCTGGAAACTTTCAAGCAGGCTGATGGCGCGCGACACGGCAATCACCTTCTCGCCATCTTTTTCCTGATCTTTTTTATTCTTCAAAACACCAGCCCTCCTCTCAATCCACTGCCCAAACCACAAAAGCGCGTGCGTTCCGCTACGCATCCCGTCATGAGCCGCTTTGCGCCGTCTACTACCTGCTACGTACCATGTAATATTACTGCGGGCCCCGGACGCACACCCACCATTAAATCACTGGCGGCATGCTTCTTGTGGCCTGTCACACTCGTCAGTTTATAGACATTTGATCATGTCATGCCAATGACACGCTACGCCGTTGCTTCTTTCCGTTCATGGATACCACTATCCACAAGACTGCGCAACAGATTTTCTGCGGCAGCCACACCCATATCGATATAAGCTTGTCCTGTGACTCCGCCTATATGCGGACTCAGGATAATTTGCGGCTCACCGAAAAATGCATGATTTTTATCCGGCGGCTCTTTAGCGAAACTGTCCAGCCCGGCGGCAAACACTTGGCCGGATCGCACCGCTGCCAGCAGTGCCGCCTCATCGACCAGGCCGCCGCGGGCGGTGTTGATCAGTATGACTCCCTGCCGACACGCGGCCAGTGTGTTCATACTGATCAAATTACGGTTATCATCGGTCAGTGGACAGTGCAGCGAGATGAAATCCGCATCGGACCAGATTTGTTCAAGGGGTACCAGGGCGAGGTTGTCCTCCTGCGTCACAAAGGGGTCGTAGGCAATCACATTCAGCTCCATCGCGCGGCACATTGCGGCCATCTTGCGACCAATGCTGCCTAGTCCGATCAAACCAATGGTTTTGCTTCGCAGTTCGATGTTCTTGTGGTTGGCTTTGTCCCAGTGCCCGTCATGCATGCGTGCATTCAGTCGGGAAATGGACTTTGCACACGCCAGCAGCAACGCCAGTGCATGTTCGGCCACTGCAGCAGCGTTGGCACCCGCCGCTGCTCGCACAACAACACCATTGTCTTTGGCTGCAACCACATCAATCGTATCAATCCCGCTGCCATGCTTGGAAATCACCTTCAGGCTGCGCGCATGTTCTATAACCCTTCTGGTAATTCTGCCGTATCGCACAATGATGCCGATGGGATCATGCGCTTTCACAAGTGCAATAAGTTGCTGTTCGGTCGGCAAAGCGCCGGCATAAATGACGTCATAGTCCTGCAGCACTCGCAGTGCCTGGACAGCAAGGTCCGCCCCAGTGACCAGGATCTTGTGGCGTGGCGCAGTCACAATACTTCCCCCTGTCGCAATACACCGGCCTGCACAAGGGCATTGTTCAGCCAGGGTGCACCAAGGTTGCCGTCCAGGATCTGCGCAATCCTTTGGGCTTCAGCCTTCACTTTCTGCTCTGCCATCACCAGGATTTCTTCGATATTTTGCCCGGGGACCACAACCACACCGTCATCGTCGCCCACGATCAAGTCACCTGGGTTGACAGTTGTACCCGCCAGCGTAATCGGCCAATTAATGCGACCACCAAGCGACTTGCTGGGGCCATTCGGATTGGTCCCGGCTGAAAACACCGGGAACGTGCCCGCGGCGATTTCTTCTGTATCGCGGGTCGCGCCATCAACAATAAAGCCAGCCAGACCTGCGGCCTGTGCCTGGGTAACCATAATGGTTCCACACAAGGCTGCAGTCAAATCGCCCTTGCCCTCAACCACAATGACATCTCCGGGCTGCGCCATGGCCAGCGCGGCATGAAACATCAGATTGTCGCCCGGGCGCACTTCTACCGTAAATGCCGGTCCGGCAATCTTCATTCCCGGGGCCCGCGCTTGAATGCGCCCGCCCAGTGCGCCGCGACGCCCGCCCACGTCGGCCAGTATGGCTGCCTGATACTGCGCAGCCCGCCTGACCAGCTCCGGATCCGGTCGTCGAATGTCCTTGCGAATAAATGGTAAGTCCTTCATGACGCTTGGCTGCTCCTGATTATTTGAGTGTGATATTTGCGGTATTGATAACATCGGCCCACATTGCGGTGTCGGTTTTAATTCTTTCAGCAAATACGCGCTGATCGCCATCAACCACCATCGCCCCGGAGTTCTCGATCTGTTCCTGGAACTTTTTATCGTCCATGGCCGTTCGGATGGCCTGACCCAATACGCTCACAATTTCATCAGGCGTTGCTGCGGGCACCAAAATGCCAAACCAGGTGGTTGCGTTAAAGCCCTTGAAGCCCGATTCATCCAGTGTCGGCACGTCGGGCAAGGTCTTCATACGAGCCAGGGAGGTAACGGCCAGCGGCTTGATCTGTTTGTCATCAATCGCACCGGTCAAGGTGGATGCCGATGACATATACGCCTGAATCTGATTGCCAATCAGCGAAGGAATGCCGTCGGCGGCGCCCTTGTATGGGATATTTTCAATCTGGATGCCAGATTTTTGCTGAAACAGCACGGACGTCAAATGGGCCACCGTTCCAATGCCCGGAATGCCAAAATTCATGCTGTTTGGCGCAGCATCCTTTACCTGCTCGATAAATTGCTGGGCATTCGAATATGTCGCCTGCTTGGGCCCGACAAAGACCAGCGGCGCTTCGGCCACCAAGGCAACCGGTGTAAAGCCGTTTACCGCGTCATACTGGATTTTGGGTTGCAGCGTCGGCAAAATGGCAAGATTGCTGGTCTGCCCCAACACGATGGTGTATCCGTCCGGTCTTGCATTGGCGGCTGATGCAAGACCCACGCTTCCGCCCGCCCCGGGCCGGTTCTCTACCACCACATTCCAGTTTTTCTGCTTACCCATATGCAACGCCAGCTCGCGGGCAATATAGTCTGTTCCGCCCCCTGGCGGGAATGGCACTATGAGCTTGACTGCTCTGGTCGGATAAGCCTGTGCGTGAGCGGCTGGCACCGCAAGCAGGCACGCCAGTGCCAATATCAGTTTTGAGCCTGTATTCATCGTTGTCTCCGTCATTTTCTGATTATTACGATCATTGAAGCTGAACGAATGCTATCGGTGCGATCCATTGTTTGCAATGTCGTTTTGTACAATGCAACGCACACTGGACAATGCAACGGCTATGCCGGCAATCGTTCGTGCGGACACATTACATATGCAATGGCAGACTGGCGGCCAGAAAATGTACCAAGGATGCGTCGCTGGAGCCGGGCCACAACTGCCGGCAAGGCGAGCTGCCAAACCGGCTGCGGTACGCAGGGCAGCGTTTGCCCGCCCTGATGCAGACGCTACAGGAAAGATTGTTCGCGAAACGCGCTTTTCAGATAGTCCACCAGCAAGCGGATAATACCCGGCACATGCGGGCTGTATGGGCGCAGCGCATAAATGTGATCACCGAATACACTGACCGACTGCCATTGCGGCAGCAGTTCAATGAGCGTGCCCTGATCGATTCCCCGCGCCACGGAGAAATCCGGGACCAGGGCAATGCCTTGATGCGCCAGCACCATTTCCCGCAGTGTCTCACTGTTATTGGCTGCAAATGAGCCATTGACCTGCACGCTCACCCGCCGCGACGACGATCTGCGGCGCTCAAAATGCCAGGCGGGCTGCGCGCCCGACCGCAAATAGGTAAGACAATTGTGATTTGCCAGATCCTGCGGCTGCAAGGGCTGCGGATGCATTTTCAGATATTGGCGGCTGGCAAGCAACAGCGTGCGAGTGGCACACAGTTTCCATGCGACATAAGTTTCCGGCACTGTGGACGAATGACGAATGGCCAAATCAAAACCTTCCTGGGCCAGCGGGCTGATATGATCCGACAACTCGATCTCAATACGGATTTGCGGGTACTGCCGCATAAATTGCGGCAGGCGCGGAATAATTTGCTGACGGGCCAGCGCCACCGGCGCAGTCAGGCGGATAATACCCTGCGGCGTGTCGGCCAGTTCGCGTATGCGTGCACACCCGGTTTCAATGCTACTGAATGCCGGACGAGTTTCAGCAACCAGTTCGCGTCCCGCTTCGGTCAGTCGTACGCTGCGTGTGGTGCGCTGGACCAGCGCAATGCCAAGCGCACTTTCCAGTTCCTGAATACGCTGGCTCATCGCCGCCTTGCTCACACCCAGCCGTTGCGCGGCCGCAGTATAGCTGCCGGCGACCTCCAGCATGCCAAGCCAGTAGATATGGGACCACAAGGGTTCGTTTTTCAATGTTTTCATACCTCTATTGTTCATTATTTTGAACAATTAATCCACATCCGGCGTATTGATCCGCTCGCGCGCGCATGCCTATACTGGGAACATTACAAAGGAGCCACGAATGAATAGCCCATCCACACCCGCTTTTACCGACAGCGCCGATGTCGTCAACTATATCAACGGCAACACCGTCACACCGACTTCCACGGAAAAACAGGCGGTATACAACCCGGCAACCGGCCAGACAACACGCCATGTTGTGTTATCAGGTGCAGCTGAGGTGAATCAGGCAGTCAGCGCGGCCAAGGCTGCAGCTGCAGGGTGGGCCGATGTCCCACCTATCCGCCGGGCACGCATCATGAACCGTTTTCTGGGCTTGATGCACGAGCATGCCGATACGTTGGCCGCCATGATTACGGCCGAACATGGCAAGGTGTTTAGCGACGCTCAGGGCGAAGTCGCACGCGGCATCGACGTGATTGAATTTGCCTGCGGCATTCCTCAATTGCTCAAAGGCGACTTTACCGATCAGGTGTCTACGGGCATCGACAATTGGACCGTCCGCCAGCCCCTGGGCGTGGTTGCCGGCATTACCCCTTTCAACTTCCCATGCATGGTTCCGTGCTGGATGTTCCCCGTGGCCATCGCTTGCGGCAATACATTCATCCTTAAACCCAGCGAACGTGATCCCAGCGCTTCCCTGTTCATGGCAAGCCTGTTCAAGCAAGCCGGCCTGCCCGATGGCGTTTTCAATGTCGTCCAGGGCGGCAAGCCGGCGGTGGACGCCCTGCTGGAACATCCAGATGTGTCGGCCGTGAGTTTTGTCGGATCCACACCGATCGCGCACTACATCAGCGAACGCGCCGCCCACTTTGGCAAGCGGGTGCAGGCGCTGGGCGGGGCCAAGAACCACATGGTGATCATGCCCGATGCGGACATCGACCGCACCGTCGATGCCCTGATCGGCGCTGCCTACGGGTCGGCGGGCGAGCGTTGCATGGCGATTTCGGTGGCCGTACTGGTGGGCGATATTGCCGATACGATCGTCGAGCGGGTTGCCCAAAGGGCTAAACAGCTTGTTATTGCAGATGGCATGAATCCCAAAGCGGAAATGGGCCCTATCGTGACGCGCCAGTCGCTGGAGAAAATCGAATCGTACATTGAGATTGGTGTGAAAGAAGGGGCCAAACTGGTCGTTGACGGACGCGGTCACCAAGTAGACGGCAATGAGGAAGGCTTTTTTACCGGCGGTACGCTGTTTGACAACGTCACCGCCGACATGCGCATCTATAAGGAAGAAATCTTTGGTCCGGTGCTGGCCTGCATCCGGGTCAAAGACCTGGGCGAAGCGATCAGCCTGATCAACGATCATGAATTCGGTAATGGCGTGTCGTGCTTCACCAGTGACGGCCATACGGCCAGGGAGTTCTCCCGCCGAATCCTGGTTGGCATGGTGGGCATCAATGTGCCGATTCCCGTACCGATGGCATGGCATGGCTTTGGCGGCTGGAAGAAAAGTCTGTTTGGCGACATGCATGCCTACGGCGAAGAAGGCGTGCGCTTTTACACACGCCAGAAGTCCATTATGCAGCGCTGGCCGCAAAGTATAGACAAAGGCGCCGAATTTGCCATGCCAACAGCAAAATAACGTCACTTTGCATGCCGGGCGGGTACACTCGCGTTCATGCACGCGCCCATTCAACCCGGCATTCCCCGCTTTCTGCAGGATGGTGTTTCTTATGACGAACACCATCCTGATGCTGCATTCCGAAAGCAGATATATTGCCTCTGGCAATTGCGATCTCAATACACCTTGCCCGCCGACTGCCATTATCTGGTGGTTCCGGATGCGTGCATCGATCTGGTATTTGACTTGGCGGACAAAGCCGACCCAACCGTTCTTGTCATGTCGCCTGGCATCCGCGCGATTGACCTGAATCTGGGGCGGCAGTTTCACTATTGCGGGATCCGGCTTTACCCCGGCGTCTGGCGCAATTCAAAGAACATCATCGCGCAATCACAGACGTTGTATTCGCTGGGCGAGGTCGACATCGCCAAACTGTGCAACGCGCTGCGCGATGGAGCGCAAGCACAACAGCACCATCTTCTGCAATGTTTTATCCGTCAATTGTCCACGCACGGCATCATTAACGATGCGGGATGGATGCCCCAATTGCTGGCCTGTTCCGACAGATTGACATGTGTGGACGACTTCGTTCGCATTTCCGGATACAGCCGCAGGCAGCTGCAACGACTTTTCCCCGAGAATACCGGATTTTCTGCCCATGACTTTTTGAAGATCCTGCGCTTTCATCAGGCGCTGGCAACCCATCGCATTGACGCGTATACCGACCAATCGCATTTTATCCGAGAGTTCAAGCGCATTACGGGTATTACACCTGTGGCATTTCGGCAGCGATACCGCTGATAACATGGCAGACGTATTGGACTGGCCAGGAACGAACTGGGATGGTCTGGGATGATCGGGCTATATGAAACTGCATGGATAGCCTGCAATGGCCAAAATATACAATACGCGCCCCGCAAGAGCCCCTATGATCAAGGCTTTGAGCCATGGAGCCCATGATGAAAAAAGTCTATTCAATTGTGATCACTGACAAATTGCACGCTTGTGCCGATTTTTATACCCGGCACTTTAACTTTACCGTTGTCTTTCAAGAAGATTGGTACGTGCACCTGGTTCACGAGACTAGCGGGGCTGAGCTGGCGTTCATGGCGCCAAACACCGCCAGTCAGCCGCCCCAGTTACAAGGTTCCTACCCGGGGGCCGGTATCGTTCTGAGTCTCGAAGTGGAGAATGCCGAGCAGCAATTTCGGCGTCTGGCCGGCAATCCGGACTGCGACATTTTTCTGCCCCTGAAGGACGAACCCTGGGGCCAGCGGCATTTCATGTTGCAGGATCCAGCCGGCCTCAGCATAGACGTGGTCGAACAGCGCGATGGCGAGGCGCAATCCGCATAAAAACGCGAAGCACCGCCTGCGCGCTCAGGATGCGGGTCGGCTGCCAGGCTCGGGAAGCACGACGATTGTGCCCTGGGCCGTTGCGCACAGTTTTTCCGTGCCGTCTTTGACGCCAAATAGATCACAACGCGTGACCGCCTGCGAACGCCCCTTGTACACCACCTGTCCTCTTGCAATCAGCAGCTCTCCGACCACAGGGCGCAGGAAGTTGATCTTGAATTCGGACGTGATAACAGGAATGCCGTAAGCAATACCGGCCGCAAAGGTAAGCGCAGTATCGGCTGCATACCCGAGCACGCCTCCATGCACCGTACCCAGATGCTGCATGAGATTGCCGTCAATGGAAATGCGAAATTCACATCTGCCATCGGCTGACGCTTGTGTCGCTTCGGTCTTCAATAGCGCGCTAAATGGCTGCCTGGCCAGAATGCCTCGCACCCTTTTGAGCACATCTTCATTGCTTGCAGCGGAGTTCATCAGTCCGTATCCCTTAAATCAAGTTCGTTGAGCATTGGCATACGCCAATGGGTTTTCTCAATTGAGCGCCTTGCGCTCCATCGTTCTCACATAATAATAAAACCGTCGCCACAACAGGAATGCTGTCGCGCTCAACCCAATAAAAAATCCCAGCCAGATACCATTGACGCCCATGTGAAATACATAGGTAAAGACCAGCACGACCGGCACCCCGATCAGCCAATACCCGACCATAGTCAGGAAAAACGTGTCGCGCGCCTTAAGAAGACCGCGCATGGCGCCTACCGCCAGGTTCTGCTGACAATCGGCAAATTGCAGTAGCGCGGCAAGCGCCAGCAAAGGCACGGCCAGATGAAGAACACCCGCCACGTTAGCCGTGTTGTTTTTCAAAAACAGCCCGATCAGCATTTCCGGAATTGTCACGTATATGAGGGCCACCACGCCCATTGCCGCAAAGCCCATCAGGATAACGGCCCGGGCCAGTAACCGCATTCGCGCTGTATCGCCCTGCGGCAATGCATGGCTCATATGGATGGAAACCGCATGAGACAGACCGATAGAAACCATAAATGCAATATTGACATACTGGAATGCAAGCGTATGAGCCGCCAGACTGGCTGCACCAAGCGTGCCGGCCACCAGTGTCAGCACGGATACAAACCCCGCTTCGCTGGCATAAGCCGCGCCCGTGGGGATTCCCAACTTCAGGGTATCGCGAATGAACAGACGCGAGCGGATTGAACGCAATGACACTGAGCTCGGCGTTGGTAGCCGCAGAACCGGGGCCAACAGCGCATCACGACAAACCAGCCCATAAAACCCAACTGCCATCAACGTTTGCGTAAAAAGCGTCGCCAGCCCCACGCCCGGCAATCCCATACCAGGCCAGGTTCCGACCCCGAACACAAACAGCAAGTTCAGGCCAATATTGACCAAAACAGCGACCAGCGTAATCAACAACAACGGACCCGGCCGCTTGAGCGCCACCGCAGCATTGCGCAGCACTTGCAACCACAGCAGCGGAATAAGACTGGGAGCCAGAAATATCAGCAGCGAATAGCCCAGCGCCAGCAATTGCGGATCCTGGCCCAGAAAATGCAAAAAGGGAAAGGCGATAAGCATGAGCCCGACCATCAGCGTGCCACAGGCCGTTGCCAACAATAGCCCCAGTCTGACTTGCCCGGCCAGACGAGTCCTGACACTGATACCGCCTTTTGCCCAAGTCTGCGCAAACAAGTTTCCCATGGGAGTGACCAGTCCGACACTGGAAGTTCTGAGCAATCCAAAAAGGGCAATGGCGATGCCACCCGCGGCGATCTGCGTGGCGCCCAGCATTCCCATCATGATCAAATCGGTGGTAGTAAGAGCGATCGAAGCCAACTGCATTAAAACCAGTGGCCAGGCGAGAACGGAAATCTCTTTAACGGTAGTACCAGCTTTCACAACACACCAAACGCGACACGCGAAAAACTCGAATCAGCACATGATATCTCAAATTATTTTTTTTCAGCCATCCTGACACCAAGACAGGACACTGTGGCCGACTCCACTTGCTAACCATCAACATATTCAAACTGAGCACGCAACATTTCATAAATATGCAGCGTCAGCGGGCTGATCGTGTCTTTGCGCGTGAGCAAGCGATAAGTCACAAAGGGTAGTGGGGGCAGGCCCTCGGCCTGGCCAAGCACTCGCATATCGGGCCCCAGAAACTCAACGCTTCTGACTGTCACCCCGAGCCCGGCGCGCACCGCCGCCTTGATTCCCACAAGCGACGGGGCCAGGTAATTGATATGCCACTTGATCTGCGTGCCTTCCAGTGCGCTAAGCGCCAGTCGACGAAAAATGCTGGGCTCGTCAGCCAGGATCAGCGGCAACGGAGCTCGGCGGTTGTACGGAAAATCTGCGGCACAGACCCACGCCGTCGGCGAAGTACGCAGCACAAATCCGTTTAAGGCCGGATCATCGCGAGTGGAAATCGTCAGATCAATATCGCCGGCCTCCAGTGAAATCATGAGCGAAGGACTCCGATCGACCTGGATCTCCAGCTTCACCCGAGGCGCTTGCCGGGCAATATAAGTGAGCATGAGCGGCAAAATAGTGTCAGCCACATCCAGAGTCGCACCCAGACGGATTTGTCCTTCCATCTGCTGCTGACCAACCGTGCGCAGCACCTCATCGTTGATCGCCAGCAAACGCCTGCCGTATTCAGCCAACTGTTTGCCCTGCATGGTCAGCACCAGGCGCCGCCCTTTTTTCTGGAACAGGGGATATCCCATTTGTTGTTCCAGCTTTTGCATCTGTTGGCTGATGGCCGACTGCGTTTTGAACAGCACCTGCGCTGCACCCGAGAATGTATTAGTTTTTTCAACAGTTACCAAGGTTCTGAGCAAGCCAAGATCCAGATTATTCATAGGGAATACCCTTAAAAACAAGCCTTTGAAAGGAGACGACTCATAGATAACATATTAGCACTGCTTATATGAATTCAAAAAATTCTAATTAGTAAATGCACGTTTAACTATCTATACTTTGGAAAAATCACAGGAGAAATATATGAGTTCGACACAAGACAAGCAGACCGCTGTTGCGCAACTGATCAACATCGCCAAGGACATGGGCAAAGACGAATTGAACCGGGAAAAGCTGGCCAAAATTCGCGACGCGCTGATCGATGTGGCGGCACATAAAGAGTGGTGGGGACAGGATACCTACCCGGCTCCCACCGGCGACGATCTGCAAGCGCGCTATCTTATTCATACAGAACCCGATAACAGCTACGCGCTTTATCTGAATGTGATGAAGCCGGGTAAAAAAATTGTTCCGCACAACCACACGACCTGGGCCTGTATTGCCGCAGTCGAAGGCGTAGAAAGCAACTACCTGTATGAACGCACTGACGATGGCAGCGTGCCTGGCCATGCAACTGTTGTACAAACAGGCATGCAGGCGGTAGAGCCCGGTCATGGCATTGCCCTGATGCCCGATGATATTCATGCCGTTCGTATCGAAGACGACAATATCCGCCACCTGCATATGTATGGGCGAGCACTGGAAACCCTGACAGAGCGCATGGCCTTCGACACCACAAATAACACGTGCAAGATCATGGATGTTGGCGTCAAGACCCAACGGAGTCAGGGCTAATGTCAGTTGTCTCCAGAGCAACCCAACTGGCCTCATTGGGGCGCCCTGAATCAGGATGGGCCAATACGCCTATCGTCAAAGGCAGCACCTATCTTTTCGACAATCTGGCTCAATGGCGCGCCGTTCGTGCGCAGCGCGACACCGACAGAGTATTGTCGTACGGCGCGCGCGGCAACGAAACGGTTTACGCACTGGAAGACGCAATCACCGCCATTGAGGGCGGTTATCGGAGCAAGCTTTTTCCAACCGGTCTGGCTGCCATCGCCACAGCCCTGTTTGCATGCCTCAAATCAGGAGATCATCTGCTGATTTCAGAAGGCGTCTATGAGCCAATGCGCCAGCTGTGCGAGTCGCAGCTGGCAAAGTTTGGCGTCACATACAGCAGCTTTGCACCGACTGATTCAGACTGGGCTAGCCAGTTGCGGCCAGAAACCAGAATGGTCTATGTTGAATCGCCCGGTTCGCTGCTTTATGACATGCTCGATTTGCCGGCGTTGTCGCAGGTGTGCAGACAACGCAATATCCTGCTTTGCGCCGACAACACATGGGGCTCCGGCATTAACTATCAGCCGCTGAACCTGGGTTGTGATATTTCAGTTGTGGCAGCGACCAAGTACCTTGGAGGCCATTCGGATGTGATGATGGGCTCTGTCACGGCCAGCCAGGCCTGCTTTGCGCAAATAGAACAGGCCAGCATCAATCTCGGACAGACTGTATCAGCCGAAGACGCCTTCCTGGTGCTGCGTGGTCTTCGTACGCTGGAACTCAGACTGCAACGTCATGCCAGCAGTGCCCTGCACATTGCCCAATGGCTAAGCACACACAGCGCTATACGCACTGTATTTCACCCCGCCCTGCAAGGGGATGCAAACCACAGCCTGTGGCAAAGAGATGCCACCGGTTCCAATGGACTGTTGACCATTGAATTTGATCCAGGCCTTGCTTCGGAAAAAATTGAACAGGCGATAGATGGACTGCAACTGTTTGGCATCGGCTCATCCTGGGGAGGCTTTGAAAGCCTGGTCCTTCCCGTGGATCCGGGTCGCACCAGGCTGCGCCATAGCAAAGACCATGGCTACCTGCTACGCCTGCATATCGGTCTGGAGGATACCGCAGACCTGATACGCGACCTTGATACCATGCTCAGCCGCATCACATAAGCCGCTGCGTGATCCATCGCACCTCTAATACTTATCACCCTTCTTCAAGAAAGGCACGAGAACTGAAAATGAAATATATCAACGCCCACGCGCTGAAAAAACAAATCCATGACGCCAATGAGATCGCAGTCCTGGACATACGTGAGCATGGCCAATATGGAGAAAACCATCTTTTTTTTGCTGTCTCTGTTCCCTATAGCGCACTGGAACTGGAAATCGAAAGACTGGTTCCCCGAAAAAACACACGCATTGTCATGTATGGCAATCAGCATGAGGATGAAGTGGTCAAATGCGCGTATGCTGCCGCAAGCGCCCTGGGCTATAACGATATCAGCATCCTGCAAGACGGGGTACAGGGGTGGCAAGCCGCGGGTTACGCAACCTTTTCTGGCGTAAACCTGCCCAGCAAAACATTTGGCGAGTTGGCAGAACATGTTTACGACACACCAAGAATATCGGCACTGCAATTGCAGGCGCTACTTTCCGATGACGGCAACAAAATCGTTGTGCTCGATGGCCGGCCGGTGCCTGAATACAGGAAAATGAATATTCCAGGGTCAATATGCTGTCCTAACGGCGAACTGGCGCTGCGTGCAGGCGAACTTGCACCGGACCCCGAAACAACCATTGTCATCAATTGCGCGGGCCGCACGCGCAGCATCGTGGGCGCGCAAACCCTGATCAATTTGGGCGTTCCCAATAAAGTCTACGCGCTGGAGAACGGCACTCAAGGATGGTATCTGGCCGATCTTCCGCTGGAGCATCAGTCCGACAGGCTATATCCGCCATCAATACAGGACAAAAACCTGCCGATATTGCAAAAGCGCTCAGCAGCAATTGCCTCTCGTTACAACGTCCAGGCAGTCGATGTCGCGCAGGTACAGCAATGGCTGGCCCAAACGGACCGCACAACATTCCTGTGCGATGTCAGGACCCCCGAAGAGTTTACGCAAACCAACCTGCCTGCAGGCGTGCAGCATACGCCGGGCGGCCAGCTTATCCAGGCAACCGACGAATATGTGGGCGTCAGAAAATCACGGCTGGTGCTTCTGGATTTCGACGGCGTGCGCGCACCCGTCATTGCCAGCTGGCTCAGGCAACTGGGCTGGGAAGTCTATTTACTCAATAATCCGGAAAATCTGCAGATGACAGCACCTGCTGTCTCGCCCCGACCCGTGCTGCGACACACAACGGTTCTTGCCGGCGATCAGATAGCGTCATTTGTCGCTGCGCATCCCGAAGCAAAGATTATCGATACGCGCCCCAGTATGCAATTTCGTCAACTCCGGCTACAGGGATCCAGGTGGGCAATTCGTCCGACAATGGCGGCAGTTGTTCCCGAGGATAAAGACACAGCGATACTACTGATCGGCGAGCACCCTGGAAAATTGCAAATTCTTGCAGCCGATCTTGAGCACGACGGACATACGGCAATATATTGCGCCTGCATGGACAATGAACAGATCAGGCACAGTGGCCTGGCAGCGAACACAAACGAGTCCGAACTGCCGGATGAACAATGTATTGATTTTTTATTCTTTGTTCACGACCGCCATCAGGGCAACAAGGAAGCAGCAAGACAATATCTGGAATGGGAAACCAATCTCATATCGCAGATCGATGACCTGGAACGCCAGACGTTCTCATTTGAATAAAACACCAACGGAGCGAACGATGAAGAGACAATACCGCAGCACCCCGACAAGCCCCACTTTGGGAAACAAAAGCGCATGGCTGCTGCTAGCCTTGCTGGCCACGACATGGAGCACCGGCGCTTTCGCAAACCGCCTTGAAGATATCAAAAGCCGTGGCACCCTGATTTGCGGAACGCAAAATGCCAGCTCTCCCTACGGCTATCAGGACCCGAAGCAACGTAAATACGTGGGATACGATGTCGATATCTGCCAGGCAGTGGCCAATGACCTGGGCGTCAAACTGCAGCATAAACCGCTATCCACCGAAGCCCGTATCCCGGAGGTCAAAATGGGGCGTGTGGACATTGTGGCCGGATCGGTGGCATGGCTACCAAAACGCGCAGAGGAAGTAGATTTCAGCTTGCAGTATCTACAGGGAAATATCAAGGTGCTGGTCAAAAAAGACGCCGGTATCAAAACGCTGGCTGACCTGGATGGAAAAAAAGTCTGCGCTTCATCAGGCTCCAGCTCGGCCGCCATTGCGCAACAAACTTTACCTGCCGCGGACGTTCTCACTTATCAGAATATCTCCCAGTGTTATCTTGGCCTGCAAAACGACAAAGTGCAGGCGATGACCGCAGGCGAACTGGTCTTAATCCGGTTTGCCAATGACTCCCAGAAAACCGACAGTCCTGCCGTGTTGCTGGATGAGCCCACGGCCACAGAGCATATCGGCATTATCATGAACAAGGAAGAGCCCGAACTGAAAGCCGCTGTGGATAAGGCGCTGACAGCGATGGAAAAGTCTGGCGAGCTGGATCAGATATTCAATAAATGGCTAGGGAATGAGTCCATCTACAAGCTGACACGCTCGTTCAAAGTGGTGCCCGTTGCCCAATCGGACTCCAGTACGAACAAATAGCATCAACCCATTGATATCCGCATGACCGGTGCGTGGCGGTAGCCACCCCGGCACTACACCACCAGGAGGATCAGGGAATGACCATTCCCTGGCTTACCATGAATTTTTCGCTATCCCTGCTCTCGGATCCTGAAACCGTTGCTTTATTGCTAACGGGACTGTCAGTGACGCTGCGTCTTTTTTTCGGCGCGCTTGTCTGCGGTTTTTGTGTCGCCTTGCTGCTGACAGCCGTCAATCTTATTCCCTTGCGCATCGTGCGCGCCATCATCAGCCTGTATGTGGAATATCACAGAAATGTGCCGACCGTGGTGCAAATCATGGTGTGGTACTTCGGCATGCCCGAGGTCTTGCCCAAAGCACTCAAGCTGTGGATCAACCAGGGAAACTCAGAATTTTCCTTCGCGTTGATTGCCTTATCTCTGAATGTCAGCGCCTATTATTACGAGGACATACGTTCGGGGATCAAAGCCATCGCCGGCACACAGCTGGAAGCGGCCAGGGCGGTTGGCTTAAGTTCGGTGCAGGCGCTACAGTGCGTTGTGCTGCCCCAGGCGGTTCGTATCGCCGTACCACCCATTATCAACCGCTCCCTGATTCTGTTCAAGGACACAAGCCTGGCCATGGTCATCGGCGTGACCGAACTGACATATCAAGTCAAGCGCATTGAAAATATTACGTTCCAGACTTTCCAAATCTTTCTGATTTCGACAGTACTTTACCTGGCCATTTCCTTGCTGATTGCCCTGCTCGGCGCACAAGTTGCGCGCCGCTATCCGGCAAGCTTCAGAAGATAGGAGCACATTTATATGTTGGATTTTATTGATACCTACGGCATGCTGTTCCTGGTGGGTTCCTGGCCGGAGGGACCGATAGGCGGCTTTGCCGGAACGCTCATTCTGGCAGCACTCAGTCTGTCTGCCGCTTTTCCGATTGCGCTGCTGGTCGGCACTGGCAGAACTTGCGAAATAAAAATCATTCGTGGCCTTTCCACGATATGGGTATACGTGTTTCGTTCCATTCCCCTGATCATGATCATTTTCTGGGCGTATTTCCTGCTACCCACGATCATGAAAACAGAAATCCCGCCGTTCTGGACTGCCGTATCGGCCATTATCATCTATGAGTCGGCGTTCCTGGCCGAAATCATCCGCGGAGGATTACAGGCGCTTCCTGCCGGGCAGGTAGAGGCGGCGCGAGCCATGGGGCTTGGCTATTTTCAGACCCTGTTTACCATCCAGATTCCGCAAGCCCTGACCAATATGATTCCGTCGCTGTTGAATCAATTTGTCTCTACGATCAAGGCCACCTCTATCGTCTATATCATCGGCGTCAATGAAGCGGCTTTTTCGGCGCAGCAGATCAACAGCATTGAACTGACTGGCACGCTACGTACCTACCTTGTGCTGGCGCTGTTCTATTTTCTCATATGCGCACTGCTTTCCAGACTGGCAAAACTTCTGGAAACCCATCTGAATGCCAAGCGCCTGGGCTCGGCCACCTGACTCATATTACGGAGACTAATCATGATTAAATTTGAAAACGTTAACAAATGGTATAAGAACTACCACGCTTTGCGCGATATCAATGGGCAAGTCAACGCCGGTGAAGTGGTCGTGGTTTGCGGGCCATCCGGTTCCGGCAAATCAACCATGATCCGCACAATCAACAAGCTTGAAGACATTGCAAGCGGCTCGATCAGCATCCAGGGCCAATGCATCAACGACAAAGGCGTTAATATTAATCAATTGCGTGCAAAAATCGGCTTTGTTTTTCAGCACTTTAATCTGTTCCCCCATCTATCTGTAAAGGACAACGTGGCCTTGTCGCCGATCAAAGTGGCGGGCCAATCCAGACAGCAGGCTTATGAGATCGCCGAGGCGTTGCTGGACAAGGTTGGTCTTTATGCCAAGAAAGATGAAATGCCAGCCAATCTTTCGGGAGGGCAGCAGCAGCGGGTGGCGATCGCCAGGGCACTTGCGCAACAGCCGCCCGTGATTTTATTTGACGAACCGACCAGCGCCCTGGACCCCGAAATGGTAGGCGAAGTGTTGAACGTGATGAAAAAACTGGCAGCCGACGGCATGACAATGGTCTGCGTCACCCATGAAATGAACTTCGCCCGAGAAGTGGCCGACCGAGTCTGGTTTATGGACCAGGGGCAACTTCTGGAAGATGCTAGCACCAACGATTTTTTTACCAATGCCACTCACGAACGAGCGCGCAAATTCATGGCTGATATTTTGCACTGAGAAAATTAGAATGCGCCACTGTAACCGGCAAGCACATGCATGACCGCTTGCCGTAATGCAGACCGTCAGCCCTTGCTTTAACGATTTCTTTCATTCAATGATTGATATGCTGTCTGCGCCGCTTCGCGAAAAGCCTGTAGCAAGCGAATGCGCGACGATTTGCGCGACCAGACCAGGCCGAAGCGCCTGGGCGCACTCACTTCGGGCAAAGGCAGCTTGATGATTTTGAGGTCACGCTTATACAAATTGGCCGAGTCCGGAATAATCGCAACGCCCAGGTTCTGATTGACCATAAGTGCGATCGATTCAATTGCGTTTAACTCGAAACGCTCGGTCGGTACGATGGCCATGGCACGCAGATATTGCTCGATCAGCTTGCCGCTCCAGCTATGATGGTCATATCGAATGAACGGTTCTGAGCGCAGCAGCTGCGCCGGATTCTTCCCCCGGTGCGCTTCCGAGGCGAGCAGCATGAAAGGCTCTTCACGCAGCAAAAACCATTGCTGCGTTTTAGGCAGGGTGTACGGTGGCTCGATGGCGATAGCGGCGTCCAGATTACCATTCTCGATATCACGATAGAAATCGGGCGACACGCCCGGCTGCACCACGACATTCACTTCGGGATAACGCTGCACCAGAAGACTGAGAATATCGGGCAGAATGCTGTTTAGCACGCTATTGCCCGCGCCGATCCGTAGCTCGCCACGGATTTCATTTGAATTGGCAAGACCCGGTAATGCATCTACTTCGCTCACGATGAAAGCCAGCCGGTCAATCAGACGCAGGCCGGCCTCGGTGACATGAACGGTTCGGCCTGCACGCGCTACCAGCGCGACGCCGATCTCCTGTTCGAGCGAGGCAATCTGCTGCGCCACCGTACCGTGGGTCACATTCAGCTTGCGTGCAGCCTGTGCCATAGAGCCAAGCTGGTGAACCAGCAGAAAACTGCGGATAAAGTTAGTGTTCATAACTAACCATTCTACTCCCGACGGTTGTGGCAACACAGCACGCTTGTCATACGCGCGCCGCTTGAATGGACTTGCCTAAAAAACCAGCGTTACCGCCTGGACCGGACTAATGTTGTTTAATGTTGTTGCTTCTTATGCTGGGCGATCCATTGGTCGAACTGGGCGATTTCCTTTTCCTGCGCAGCAATAATCTCTTTGGCCATGGCTTTCATTTGCGGGTCTTTGCCTTTTGCCAGTTCCATGCGAGCCATATCTACTGCGCCCTGGTGATGAATACGCATCATAACGGCAAAGTCATAATCTATATCTCCCGAGGCTTTCACTGAATCCATTTGCTGCTGCATGTTCATCATGGAGCCATGCATATCCCGGGGGGCATCACCCGCGCTCATATGCGCATGCCCCGTTGTCTGGGCCTGCGCCAGCATTGGCGTAGCAGCCAGGCCCACCATAAGCGCTGCGATAGACAGGCGGCGACAAACAAAGCCAATTGTGATTGGTACTGTTTTTTTGTGCATAATCATTCCCTGGAATGGTTAAAAAATAACATGTAAACGCAGAAGCTGCGCGCGGCCTGCGGCACCGCGCCGTCGTCGGCCAGGCTGTGTCAGGCAAAGCCCAAACCGTTTGAGGGCACCGCTGCCTGCGCCATGTCAACCTCGATCAACTTTCCTGAATCAGTCTCTGGAAAACGGTTGCCCGGTGAAGTCCACTGTGACCAGATTGCCATCCATGGGCCCCATGCCGGGAGAATTGGCGGGCATGCCTGGCGCTGATACTCCGGTTGTTGTTTCGCGAGCGATAAGCTTATTCACCACGGACGCCGGTACATGACCTTCAACAATTTGTCCGGTGGTATCAATGACGCCTGTGTGACAGGACTCAAGCCCTGCGGGCACCCCCAGCTTTTGCTTGACAGCAGCCATGTCGCCTGTCTTGACGGCATTCACCGCAAAGCCCGATTCGCGCATGTGCTGAACCCATCCGGTACAACAACCGCAATTAGGATCGAAATACACCGTGAGTGATTTGTCGCTGGCGTAGGCGCCGGACGCAGCCGTCAAAAGCGCTGCTGCAATTACGTACGTTTTCATTTAACAACCTCAAAATTCAATAGGCCTTTGTCCGATTTTGACCTTTCATCAGTTCCCGGGCAATGGAAAACGCTGTCGCACAATCGCCTGGGTCTTATTGACATCGCCTGGACCGCGCCCGTTTAGCCGACGGGGCGCGCAGGATACCCCGCCTCATCAAGGACTGCCATAAGCTGCTCCTGTGTGCCAGCGGACTGCACCTGTACACGGTGCTCACCCACATCTGCCGTGACCTGGGCCGCCGGATCAATGGAATGGACTGCTGCTGTCACTCTGCGCACGCAAGCGCCGCAAGTCATGTTCTCGATGTGAAATTGCATACGATCGTTCCTATAGGGTGAAGTGATTACGGATTTAAGAATAAACCTTGCCACCGTAGGAAGGTCAAGCGCTTTCGCTCCCCCATCTCTCGGACCGCACCCCACAAAAGATAGAACATCTATCTTTTTAAGATAAAAATAGAGGCGTTTTTTCTATCGTCGCTGCCTTATGATCTGCGCATACAAAAGGAGCAGACAGTGAAAAGCAAATTATTCGTGCCGGCATCACGACCTGAATTGTTCGAAAAAGCGATCCACAGTCAGGCCGATGGCATCTCGTTTGACCTGGAAGACGCCGTACTGGAGCCTCACAAGAACCAGGCGCGGCAGCAATTAAGCGATTTTCTGCACGCAGTAGCACCCGAATCACAGACAAAGACCATCATCGTGCGTATCAACGACATGGGCACTCCCTGGTTCGAAGAGGATCTGAAGGCTTGCATGGTGGAGTCTGTGGATCTGATCAACATTCCGAAGATCGAGTCGCCAGAGCAAATGCGGGATTTTTTCGTGGCTTTTGACAGCCTTGCCGCCGTTTTGGACAAACCGCCCTCAATTCTGGTCAACATCGAAACCGCCCTGGCCTTGGTCAACGCCGAGGACATTGCGGCGACAGACAAGCGCATCGCCGGCTTGCAGCTAGGCCTTGGCGACTTGTTTGAACCGCTGGGCATCCATCGCTACGAACCGGCCACCGTACATCATGTGATGATGAGTGTGCGACTGGCAGCAGGTAGCGCGGGTATATATGCCTATGACAGCGCCTATACCGATATCAGCAACAGCGAAGGCTATCGCCAGGAAGCGCTGCTGGCAAAATCTGTCGGATTTCTGGGAAAAACCTGTATTCATCCCTCCCAGATTGCGATTGCAAACGAAGTATTTACACCCACCCGCAAAGAAATTGACTGGGCGCGAAAAATCGTGGAGTCGGCAGACCAGGCCAGTCATGGCGCCTATGTCCTTGACGGCCAGATGATTGATGTCCCATTTATCAACAAAGCAAAAATGATTCTGCGCCAAATCGGCGAATCATAGAAAAACCCCAGGAGACAAAAGTGAGAAAAAATCCGTTGAACCATAAGCACGTTACGAGATTGGCCAGCGCCACATTGCTTGCCTCTGTCATGGCGTTGCCGGCCGCCGCCGTTGCCGCCGACCCCGCCAGCTTTCCGGGCGATCGGCCCATCACGCTTGTAGTGCCTTATCCTCCAGGCGGCTCCAATGACACGTTCGCACGGGCCGTAGGCATGAAGCTGGGTACACTGCTTAAGACGACGGTTGTGATTGAGAATAAAGGCGGTGCCCGCGGCTCTATCGGCACCATGCAGGTTGCCCGCGCCAAGCCGGACGGCTACACACTGGCGGCCGTGTCCTCCAGTTTTACAACCAATGCCGCGATCCAGCCATCGTTGCCCTTTGATCCCATTGGCGATCTGCGAGGCGTGGGCCTGATGGCCGAAGGCCCGTTTATTTTGGCCGTGCGCAAAACGCTCGGATTCAACAAGGTCAGCGATCTGCTTGAATATGCCAGAGCAAATCCGGGCAAACTCAATTATTCGTCTTCAGGTCCTGGCAGCAGCAACCAGTTTGCGACCGAAATGATGAACTCGCTAGCCAAAATAGACATGACGCACGTTCCATTCAAGGGCATGGGGCCGGCAACAAATGCATTGATTGGCGATCAGGTCGATGTGTTGATCGCCAGCGGCCCGTCGCTGTTGCCGGCAGTAGGCACCGGCAAAGCCATTGCCCTGGGTGTGACCAGCAGCCAGAAAAGTGCGGTGGCGCCTGATTTGCCCACTATCGCAGACGACATACCCAACTACAACTTCAAGATCTGGTGGGGCATTCTGGCGCCCAAAGGCACACCCGACGCCATTGTGACAAAACTGAATGATGCGCTCAAACAGGTCACAGCCGATGCCGAACTCCAAAAATTCTTTGTCAGAGAGGGCGCAGAATCAGCGTATATGACGCCGGCCGATTTTGACAAGGAAATCGAAGAAAACATCACACTATGGAAAAACGTCGCCCGCGATAGCGATATTCATGTACAGAAATAGATACGGATCAGCTTTATGACATCAACAGTTTCAGCAAATAATGAATTGCCTTTGGCCGGTATCCAGGTATTGGATTTAAGCGCCTACATCGCCGGCCCCTATGGTTGCACATTGCTGTCCGACCTGGGTGCACAGGTGATCAAGATCGAACCGCCCGAGGGCGATAATCTGCGCAAATACCCCTCTACGCTGGAACATGAAAGCCGGGCGTTTATCGGCGTCAATCGTGGCAAGCGCGGGATCAGCATTGACCTGAAAACCCCGGAAGGCTACGACATCTTCTTGAAACTGGTGTGTAAGGCGGATGTCCTGGTGCATAATTTCCGACCCAAGGTTCCGGCCCGCCTGAAAATTGACTACCAAGCCTTATCACAACTGAATCCGAAACTGGTTTACTGCGCCATGACCGGTTATGGTTCGGCCGGCCCCATGGCCGACAATGCCGGATATGATCAGGTGCTGCAAGCCATGTCAGGTATTTGCGACTCACAGGGGATGGGCAAAGCCGGGCCGGAAATTGTCTATGGCTCTGTTGTTGATTTCTACGCCAGTGCGATGATCGCCAATAGCGTCAATGCGGCGCTGTTTAAGCGGGAGCGCACCGGCCAGGGCTCGTATGTGGAAGTCTCACTACTTGCCAGCGCGCTGACCATGCAGTCCACGCGCCTGGTCTGGGCAGAAGGCGAGCCGAAGAATATCGAACGCGATATGCGCTCGGGTGGCATCACCGGCATCCATCCGACGAAGAACGGGTTCATTTATCTGTCGGCCAATACCCCGCACTTCTGGGAAGCACTGTGCACTTTGCTGGGCCTGCAGTGGCTGGCGACGGACGCACGCTACGACACGGTGCGCAAGCGCGCCGAACATGCCAACATCATCATCCCCATCATAAGAAATGCGCTCCAACAACGCAGCGCGTCAGAGTGGGAAGCGCATTTTGGCACCCGGGTGCCTTGCGCCATGGTCAGACCGGTTGATGATATGTTCGAACACCCGCAGGTACTGGCCGAAGGCCTGGTGCGCGAATTTTCACACAGCAAAATCGGTAAATACAAGAGCATTACCGGCCTGATTAAAATGGATCACGCGGCCTGCGCCACGGAACGGGCGGCGCCCGATTTCGGGGAACACACGAGCGAGTTACTGTCGGAATACGGGTATTCAGCAAAAGATATCAATACCCTCCTAAAACATGGCATCGTGCGCTGATACTGAAATTGCTTCGTGACAAGGTCACGGTAGCCGACTCTCTTTCCCGACTGGAACAGCCGTTTAATCCCAACATATAGGATAACCATTCTATTTCTTGAATAAAAAATAAAATTGCATATAATGAAAAGCCGTCGAGAAATTGTGGTTCCAGTTCGGATTTTTAAAACTCAGAACCCAAAGCGTCATTACTTGAGATTTTCATGGACAAAACCCTGCTCAAAGGCCTGGGGCTATTTGAAATCATCTGCGCTCAGGAAGATCAACCCAATACGATTGATGACCTTGCCGTTGCAGCCGGGCTGACCAGGAGCAACACGCACCGCACCCTGCAGACTCTGATCGCGGCCGGGTACGTGGAAAAAAGCAGCCATTCAGGCGGCTACAAACCGACTCTGAAAGTCTTTGAGCTGGCAGCACAACGACTTGCCCGGCTGGATGTGCGCAAAATTGCCACTCCACTCATGCGCCGCGTCGCCCAGCACACACGGGAGACCGTGCATCTTTCTGTTTTAGACCAGCTTGATGTCATTTACATAGACAAAATTGACAGCCCGAATCCAGTTCGCGCCTATTCCATTATTGGCGGGCGCGCGCCGGCACATGCGGTAGCGACCGGCAAGGCCATGCTCGCTTTCCAGAGTGATGAATATCTCAACCGCCATACGGCCGACCTCATCCGTCATACCGAGAACACCCTCACCTCACTGACCGCACTCAAAGAAGAACTGGCCAATATTGCGCGCGCCGGTTTTGCCATCAACCGGGGAGAGTGGCGCAGCAATGTGGGAGGAATCGCCGCGCCGATCTTTGACGGGCACAACAAGGTCATCGCCGCGCTCGGGATCTCGGGGCCGCTGGAAAGACTGACTATCGAGAATATGAAACGGTGGTCGCCGCTGGTGCTGGCGGCTGCCCGCGACATTTCCGGCGAGGCAGGATATGTCCCCGCCATTTCAACGAATCAAACGAATACGAACCCCTCTGTGAGCCAATAACTATGAAGCAAGAAACCACGCTGCAAGGCGTAAAAATACGCATCGCTGTCCGCCCGCCGCGACTGGGCCAACACAACGAACAGGTCCTGTCGCGCATGACTACACAGGGAGAGAATGCATGAACGAGCCTTTACTTATTGAACGACGGGAGCAGTCATGGATTTTCACCCTGAACCGGCCCGAGAAAATGAATGCCCTGTCGCCTGCCCTGGTGCAGGCTCTGACTGAAGGAATACAGCAGGCTCATCAGGAAAATATTTCACTCTTGGTATTCCGGGGCAATGGCAAAAACTTTTGCGCGGGGTTTGACTTTAGCGATCTGGAAACGGCAAGCGAGGGCGACCTGTTGCGGCGAATCGTGCAGATTGAAATCATGCTGGACCTGCTGGCAACCTCGCCTGCCATGACACTGGCCTTATGTCACGGACGTAATTTTGGCGCCGGCGCCGATCTTATTGCTTCATGCAAGCGCCGTATTGCGGCCAATGGCACGACGTTTCGCTTTCCAGGCATCAAATTCGGACTGATCCTGGGTACACGCCGCTTTCAGAATATTGTGGGCACACAGAACGCGCTGGAAATTCTGTCAAGTACACGCACGATTGATGCCGAAGAGGCGCTCAAAACAGGATTCATGCAGACCTTGCAGGATCAAGCTGACTGGCAGGGCATCATCGAACAGGCGGAAACCGATAACGCGATCTTGTCCGACATCACGCGCCAAAATCTATACAGAGTGCTGTACGGCCAGGCGGAATCGGACGAGAACCTGGCCGCGCTGGTTCGTTCTGCAGCAGCGCCGGGCCTAAAGGATCGTATCCGCGCCTACCTGAAACCGGCTCAGTAACCTGAGGCCACATCAGGAACCCACCGGACTGACGAATGCGCTTCCCAACTGGCGTCAAAGTAGTCCCACAGGCGGACTCCCCCCACGAAGCGCGCCAAAAAAAGCCCTGGCTCTTTAAGAGCCAGGGCGCAAAAGTACGATGGATAGGTGAATATCACTCGTACGGAGCGTATTCTATACAAAACAACGCAGATTACCGGCGCGTTGTAACACCTATTTAGCATTTTTTGTAAATAATGCAATCAACATTGTCATTTACACACCACAGGTTAATTTTTGAAATGACTGATTACGCGATTTTAACGAAATGTGGTCATTTGGCGCGGTATTTTCAAGCCGGTCGCGCCTGCTCATCAAGGCCTCAATACCCGGGCGCGTAAGCGGGCGGCAGCTGCATTTGTACCGGAATGCCGTAGACCAATGCTTCGCTAATAAACGCCGTGCTCTGTTTGGTTTTGAAGCAATTTAACGCCGGTTTCATTTGAGCACTTTCAGTCTTTTGCGATGTATTCGTATTTGGCAGTATTGACCCTCGTCTGGCGCCACTCCACAGGCCTATCCTGATATGTGTAGGCGGTGCGATCGATCAATAGCAGTGGCGTCGCCTGAGCGATCTCCAGCCAGTCGGCAACAGCGCTATCGGCCACACACACACTGAGCTTTTCCCGGGTGTCGATAATATTGATACCAAAATTATTCTGATAAAAGTTATATAGCGTGCTTGATCGCTCTGCCAGGCTTTTCTCTGTCAGTGTCGCAAAAAGAATTTCCGGCACCTGGATCTCGTCGATCATGACCAGATCGTTATTGAGGCTTAGTAAATTGAAAAAATGGAACACGCTTGCGTCTTTGGGTAGTTGCAACCGTTCGCTGGCCTCGCGTGTTGCCTTGCGCCGACGAAATTTCAATAGACGTGTTGTGGGATAGGATTTGAAACCATCCTTGCGCTGGATCCGGAAGAACTTGAAAAAATGCTGATCACTCTCGTGCGTGGCTACGAACGTGCCGCGTCCCTGGTGACGGATCAGAATATGTTCGCTGACCAGTTCGTCGACCGCCTTGCGCAGCGTACCGATAGAGACACCGAACTTTTCGGCCAGCTGATTCTCAGGCGGAATGGCCTGACCACGCACCCATTCGCCGCTGGCCAGCGCTGCGAGCAGCGACTGCTTGACTGCGAAATAAAGGGGAGTTCCCGGCAAAAAGAAATCTTTGTTGTTCATAGGTGGCAAATTTTAAATGACTTGCATGAATGATGCCACGGCTTTCGCCTTTGACGCCAGCAGAATTCACGCCTTTCCGTTTTCTAAATATTCATATAGATGATATAGTTGACTTGAATGAATATTGCATTTATTATTTATTGAAAATCGCTACGCAATCGAACTCATATCAATTGTCAATTTAAGGAGAAAACGATGATCCATGCCGTACTGCATGATTCAAAGGACACCGTTGCCGTTGCCGTCGTCGAAGGCATTACCGCCGGAATGGAACTGAGCTGCTGGAATATGGAAGAAGACAAAATCATTACTGTCAAAGCCACCCAGGACATCCCTATCGGACACAAAGTGGCGCTGGTAGACATGAAAGATGGCGATACTGTCTTCAAATACAGCGTCGATATCGGCAAAGTGGTGGCTCCCATCAGCGCCGGCGACCACGCCCACGTGCATAACATCAAAACCAAGCGCTGGTAAGCACGGCAAACGCATTGCCGCAACCGCTATCGACTGAGAACTTACAGCAAGGATTTACTCATGGCCATTATTGATTCAAACACCACATTTCGCGGATACAAAAGAGACAACGGGCGCGTCGGGATACGCAATCACGTTGTGATTCTGCCTGTTGACGATATCTCCAATGCAGCGGTGGAAGCTGTTGCCAACAACATCAAGGGCACAATCGGCATCCCTCACCCTTACGGCCGGTTGCAATTTGGCGCCGACCTGGACCTGCACTTTCGCACGCTGATTGGCACAGGATGCAACCCCAACGTGGCTGCTGTCGTCGTCATCGGCATTGAAGAGGGCTGGACCAAAAAAGTGGTCGATGCCATCGCGCAAACCGGCAAACCGGTAGCCGGCTTTAGCATCGAGCTGCATGGCGATCACGACACGATTATGCGCGCGTCCAAAAAAGCCAAGGAATTTGTGCATTACGCCACGGCGCTGGAGCGTGTTGAATGCCCCATTTCCGATTTATGGGTCTCTACAAAATGTGGTGAATCGGACACCACATCAGGCTGTGGCGCCAACCCGACGGTGGGTGACGCCTTTGACAAGCTATATGCCACCGGCAACACACTTGTGTTTGGTGAAACCTCCGAGCTGACCGGCGGTGAGCAAATCGTGGCCGCCCGCTGTGCCAACGACAAAGTGCGCGAAGACTTCATGTTCATGTTCAATCGCTATCAGGACATGATCAATCGCTGGAAAACGTCTGATCTGTCCGAATCGCAACCCACCAAGGGCAATATCGCAGGCGGCCTGACCACGATTGAAGAAAAGGCATTGGGCAATATCCAGAAAATCGGCAAAAAATGCATGGTGGACGGTGTGCTGGACAAGGCGGAAATGCCCACTGGCAAGGGCCTGTGGTTCATGGATTCCTCGTCGGCTGCCGCCGAAATGGTTACACTTTGCGCGGCTTCGGGCTATGCGGTGCACTTTTTCCCCACCGGCCAGGGCAACGTCATCGGCAATCCGATACTCCCTGTCATCAAAATATGCGCTAACCCGCGTACAGTCAGAACCATGTCGGAACACGTTGACGTGGACACCTCTGGCCTGCTGCAGCGTGAAATCAACCTGGATCAGGCAGGAGACAAACTGCTCGAATGCATGCTGGCAACCGCCAACGGTCGCTGGACATCTGCCGAAGCACTGGGTCATCGCGAATTTGTCCTGACACGGCTATTTGAGAGCGCCTAAAACGGGACGGCCGGCATAAAAAAAACGGGCCGGCCGCCAATCACAATCGTGGAGGAGACACCCCATGAAGCATAGTCACAACGCAACAAAACGCAGCATACTTAAACTCGCAGTGTTGTCATTGTTCTGCACAGGGACCGCGATTGTGGTCCCTTCGGCACAGGCTGAATGGAAACCGGATCAATATATTACCTATATCGTGCCGTTTGCCCCGGGCGGTCTGACCGATGTTGCCGCCCGCATGGTCGCCAAGGGCGTGGGCGATAAAACCGGCTGGAATATTGTGGTGAACAACAAGGCCGGCGCCAACGCCAACCTGGGCGCATCGGAAGCGGCCCGTGCCAAACCGGACGGCACAACCTGGCTGGCTATTACCATGACGCATGCCGTCAACAAGACCCTGTTCGGGCAAAAGGCCGGTTACGACATTGAAAATGATTTTGTCCCCGTCGCCAAAATCGCCTCCTCTGCCATCATGGTCGTGGTGCCGCAAAACAGCCCCATCAAAACCCTGCAGGACCTGATAGACACCGCCAAGAACAAAACGCTGAACGTAGGCAGCAGCGGTACCGGTACGCCTCCGCATATCGCCATGGCACTGTTCCAGGACCTGACAAAAACCAAAATGACGCATATCCCGTATAAAGGCGGCGCGCCCTCCATGATCGATCTGATTGGCGGCCAGCTGGATGTTGTGTTCTCCAACTATCCTGAGTCTTTGCCTTATGTACAACAAGGCAAGTTGCGGGCGCTGGCGCTCACAGCCGACAAACGCTCTGCTGCCGTGCCGGACGTGCCAACCACTGCAGAAGCAGGAATGCCCAAACTGATGGTTGACAACTTCACTGGCCTTTTAGCGCCCAAAGGCACAGACCCGGCCCTGATCAAGCAGATAAGCGAGCAGGTCACCGGCGTCGTGGGCGAAAAAGCCATGGGTGAGCAACTGATCAAGCTCGGTTTCATCCCCGATCCAATGGGGCCAGACCAATTCAAAACCTATCTGCATGACCAGATTGGGAAACTGGCCAAAACGATCAAAGACGCAGACATCAAAGTCAATTAAACCACAAATGGAATATGGCCGTTAACATGAGCAACACAATCGTCATCTCTGAATTCATGGACGAACCGGCAGTGGAACGCCTGCGCCAGGTGGCGCAGGTGGACTATCGACCGGAACTTGTCGATAACCCGGAAACGCTGTGTCAGAGCCTGAGCGATGCCTCTGCCCTGATTGTGCGCAATCGCACCCAGGTCAATGCCGAACTGCTGGCGAACGCCCCACACTTGCGGGTCGTCGGCAGACTGGGTGTGGGACTGGATAATATCGATATGGAGCTGTGCGCAGAAAAGGACATCATGGTCTACCCTGCGGTGGGCGCCAATGCCCAGGCGGTGGCCGAGTATGTGATTGCCACCACATTCGTGTTGCTGCGCGGCGCCTACATGGCCAGTAGCCAGGTAAGGGCGGGAAATTGGCCGCGGCCTCAGTTAAACCATGGCCTGGAAGTGGCCGGACGCACATTGGGCCTGGTCGGATTTGGAGGCATAGGCAGGCTCACCGCGACACTGGCCAGCGCGCTGGGCATGAAGATTGCAGCGTATGACCCCATGATCAATACCAACAGCCCGATCTGGGCTGAAACCGGCGCAACGCCGATGTCGCTGGACGATCTGCTGCAACACAGCGATGTGATCAGCCTGCACACGCCTTTGACAAAGGAGACCCGGCATTTGCTCAATGCCCGTCGTATCGGCCTGATGAAAGAGAACGCAGTCCTGATTAACACCTCGCGTGGAGGGATTGTGGATGAACAGGCGCTGGTGGCTGCCCTGCAGGCGGGCAAACTACGCGGCGCGGCCCTGGATGTGTTCGAAGATGAGCCGGTCAAAGCGGACAATAACCTGCCCGATATGCCAAACCTGATGTTGACGCCGCATATTGCCGGCTTGACAGAAGAAGCTAATGAGCGGGTGTCGAGTGTGATTGCGGAGAAGGTGATGGCGTATTTGAAGGGTAAATAACGAAAACAGTTGTACTGACGGTCTGTTGCGCCGCCACTCATGTGAATTAGGCAGGCCAGAAATCACAGACAACGGCAAAAATACCAATAACTCAAATACCGACCAAGCCGCTATAATGACAGAAATACTAAGAAATTCAATTCGTTATAATGGAGACGATATGAAAATGTTTTCTGTCTACTCAGGTCAGGAACCCGAAGAATTGAATGCAGTACATACGAATGTCCTGGTATGCAACGCCTGTGCTGTTTCTGAAATGAGCGCGTTCGAAGACGCCGATGAAATGATAGAGATCTCCTGCGATCCGAGTTATGAAGACCGTTGCAAACTCTGCGGTAAATCGTTCGAACAGGAAATAGAAGAGCGGGCTCTCAGACCCGGCTAAGTACGGGAATTAATCACGCTCGCGAAGCCTTGTGCCAACCGGATAGACGCGCGTGGGCTGGTCTAGCGTTTGCCGCGGAGCCAGGCAATAAACCCCAATACAGGGCGTAGCGCCTTGCGCCATGGCGGCATGGCGCTTACTCCTGACGCCTTCCAGTCCAGCAATTCGTCCAGTGCGTTTTCCGGCGTGGTGTAACGGGCTGAACGTCGGCTCACGTAGGCTGGGTACAGAATCAGAACGCCTGCCACCAATTCGTCCAGCGTCAATGTGCGGGTACGGCGTGCAACCGGATACTGGTCCTGTGTTAACCCCCAGCCGGCATAGAATGGCTGCCCAAAGGTGACCACCCGGCGCCCGCGCAGCAATGCCTCGAAACCCGCCAGTGAGGTCAGCACATGCACCTCATCCACCAATGCGAACAGCTCGCCAATCGGGCAATCTACTACCACCTCATCGCACCATTGCAACGCCTGCTGCTCATTCTGCCCTGCATCACGCAGGCCGGCCACGACATCCGGATGCGGCTTATAAACGACGTAGGCATCCGGATTGGCATTACGCACCGCCTTGAGCAAATCCATATTGCGCCGAACCACGGGAGATCCATACTTGATGGACGCATCCGTTTCCACCTGACCCGGCACCAGAATCACACGCGTGGCGCTGGCCGGACGCTGCCATCGCCCGGACCCGACGTTGTACTTGGTCAGGTTCGCCGCCACAATCCGTTCGCGAAGCGCCCTGGCACGCTGACGCAGCGCGTCGTCAAAGATTGAGGCCTGAAGAATATTTTCCAGATCCGAGGTGCTGCCCGAATCATAATAAATGCCAGAGCGATCAATCACCCACGACAGCGGCTGCACCAGATCGGCGCCCAGACCGACCGAGCGCAGGAACCCGTCTTCTAGAAACACGCGTTGGTCGGCAAATTGCTGCGTGTCGGCAGCTCGCCCCCAGACCGCCAAGGTGCCTTCGCCGGGAAAATCACTGGCCTTTTCCAAAAACTGCACCTCTGCACCCTGAAAAAACCGCTGCACAATAGGTTTTTTCCAACGCGAAAAATTCGGCGCATAGACGGGCGCGGCAAAACGATGACGCATGCGCCGTTGCAATCCCATCCATTCGATCAGCCTCTCGGGCTCGCACAATGCGCCGGTTTCCGGATCCAGGTAGCGCGCATAGCGAACCAGTGCGGCGTGCACCAATTGCTCGCGTGAGGCGCGCTGGCGACGTGCCGGCGCAACCTTCGCGTCCGTCGTCAGCCCGTAGCCTGCATAGAACGGCATGCCAAACGTGAATACCGGCGTGTCCCAAAGCAGTGCCTCAAACCCAATTTGCGAAGTCACGGTATACACTGCCTGCGCCTGTTCGATAAGCCGGACCGGATGAACGTTATCCGCCAGAATCGTGACACGAGGATGATTCTGTAGCGATGCCAGATCAAAGTGCCCTGTTTTATGGCCTGCGAACACATCGGGATGGACCTTGATCAGGACGCTGCAATCGACATGCTGCTGCAACGCGCTCTCTAGCATTGCGGTAAAGTCTTGCGCCGAAGCCTGGCCATAACGCAACGACGCATCACCAAATGTCTGGTCTGCCAGCAATACATACCGGGCGGGCAACGGACCGTCAAATTCGGGTAAATGGTTATATTTGGATACGCGATGCCGACGCCATAGTGAAATAAGCGATTGGGTTCGGGCAATAGCAGCCACGTCCAGCGGTTGCGCAACCAGATGCTCAAGCCAGGACGGGCAGCCTGCATCGTAATAGATCCCCTGGTGATCAAACAAGAGGGACAAGGCAGGTTCGTCAACACCAAGGCCGACAGAACGCAAAAACCCGTCTTCGAGCAAACAGCATTGCGTCCCGGCCGCAGCGGCCATACGCACGGCCCTCAGGCCGCTCTTTTTGCGCCCCCAACCCAGACGCACTGCCCCGTTGGGCGTTCCAAAGCAAGCGATTTTGAGTGGAGCATCCAGAAATGCAGGTAACTTGCGATTGCGCCAAAGGCCGATGTCCAGCGCACTGACAGCATAGAATGACACCCTTTTGCCAGAGATCACCTGCTGCCTGTCTGTCATGCGCTCAAACCCAGCGTTTGCACGAGCTGACGCAAGCGATCTTCCCAGGTGTGATTGGCCAGCACAAAATGAGCACCGGCGCGGGCGCGTTCCAGGTCGTCTGGCGAAGGACCATGCTTGAGCCGCTCGAACGTAGCCATCATTTCCTCGCGGGTATTGACTATATGACAGAACTGGCTGAACATGCGCTCCATTGAGAGGCTGGGGTTGGAAACAATGATTGCGCCGCAAGCCAGCGCCTCTATCAAGCGGCGCGAATACATGCTGGGTGAATCCACGATCGTATTGACGTTCAACGTGACAAGGTTGTCCTTGTACACCATGGCCGTTGCTTCGTGCTTGATGACATGGCGCACCTGCACGCAAGGCAGTGCTGGATAACGGTAATGCGCCGCTTTCCGGTCCGAATTACGATCGTAAACGATTAGTCCCAGGCCGGAATCTGAACATGCCTGAAAGGCATTATCCTGCCAATACCGGCGATTATCGTGCATATGACGGCTGTAACTGCCCACGAAGTTCGCGGTATGATATTTGAAATCAAACCCGGTAAACCGGTGAAAAAGCGGCTGAACCGGGAACGGCAGCGTACCCACGTACACGCTATCGGCCACTTGCTCTCGGTAACGGGGCACGCAAGTCTCATCGACGGTAAAAATATAATCACATAAGCGGGCCGAGTCGATAAACCGCTCGAAATGCACGCCATCTTCCTTATTCCAGAAAACCGTCGGAACACCACGGCTTCTGGCGTATTTCACCAGCTTTTTCAAAGACTTATTATTTCTTTCGGGATGATCCGGATAGCTGGCGACTTGAAATTTCCACGATTCGTCGATTCCCTTCCAGGCCGATTCCACTAAAACCAGATCGGGTTTCCAGAATTTGAGCAAATGCTTGTAGTTGAGGGGCGACAAGTTCTTTACACGGGCGTTTTGGCTGATACATACGCGCGTAAATTCATCAGAGATCAACGCGATTTTCAAATGGGCAAAGCAACCGCCAGGAAGGACTGGCGATCCTCCCAGCGGAGACTTTAGAGAGTTCAGAAAACTTATCACGTATGTAGTATTTATGACAACGGGCTATTTTAGACGACGAACCGGGCAATTCGCCTGTTCTTTTGCACGTCATAATTGTAACGTTTATTCTTACTGCTCAGTACAATGATTGCAAAGATAGACAACGACAAACAACAATCGGGATAAGCGCCAGTTCGTTCCTTCGCTACCCTGCCAAACCACTGGCATGCGAGCCAGCCCAGGCCGGTTCTGCCAAGCCACGTACGCCGCAAGTTGCCCGCAGGAATTTCCCATGATGGGCGCCGTGACGGACACCATAAAAAATGGGCATGCCGAAAACTCTGCATGCCCATTTGTCTGCGCCTGAAAAGCGGACCTGGTTAAAAAGCGACTAAACCCGCAAATCGGACTGGAACTTCGTCTTAAGCCGCTTTTACAGCTGCCTGTTCAGAAGCGTTGTCCAACCAGTACGTGTACGTACGCAGCACAGTCAACTCCAGTGTGGCTTTGCCGGCTGACTGAATAACGCCAGCTGGAATTACTGCAGAGCCTGTTGTCCAGCGCATGGCAGTCCCCTTAACGTCCTGGGCTTTGTTCATGCCACTGATACGGCTGTCCATCAGGTCAATATCGTGACGACCGTTGCTGTCTGTGAAGGCAATTGCCGAGAGGCCAACACCGACGCGACGGATATCACGGCGGGCCAGATGCGTTACGTCACGCACCAGGGAAGAGCGCGAAACGATACGCACGTCACCGGCATTTTCAGGCAGTTCAAAGCGGTATACACCTTCTTTGACGAACTCTGGCGTTGCCTGGATAATGTGACCATCAACTTCGACGCACAGGGCTGCATCTGTCGTGCGCTGTGCACCTGTCAGCTGTTCTGCACGCGCCAGCAATTGCTTGCGAATGGCTTCAACGATCGCGCCCTCACGTGCAATCACAATACCTTCGATGTTCGGACGGCCTTCTGATGGTCCAAAATCCGGATTCATGGCAACTTCGTCTGCATTCTGGAACATAGAACGGTTACCCATATCTACGTAAGACTCTGCAGGCACGCCTTCGGCCAGGATAATATCGAACTGCTCCAGCTCAACGTGGAAGTATTCGAACGAGCGACGCTCAAACTGCTGAACGATTGTCTGGCCATTGACCAGCATCATGGCAGGAACCAGCGCGCCGTTGAACTCCAGGTGGTGGCCAGGAGAAACAATCAAATCAGCGTGTGGCACATTGTCTGCAATGGCGTCTTTTTTGATCAGGATAGGAAATGCACGTACCGCATCCTTGGCAGGAATACGGCTTTTGTACAGCGTACGATGACCCAGCCATTTCACCGTAGCAACACCGCCAGAAGCAGTCAGCACTTTGTCGCCGGCTTTCAACGTTTCAACCTGAACGTCGCCTTCTGGTGTCGCGATATGCGTGCCTTTGAGGAAGCAAGCATAAGTCATGTTACCGCCTTCAAATCTGACCAAATCAGGGTCCAGGTCATCGGCATTGAAACGGCCGACCGTAACGCCCTGATCATTTTTAAAGATCAGATCGCCGTTAACATACTCACCGCTAGTCGCGCCAACAACCTGAATCTGGTCGCCTGCCGTCACACCGGAGATGTTAGGATATCCAGAGAGCTCGACATTGATGCCAGTAGAATCATAGATAAAAGTCGATGTGGCGTCTTCACCCAAGTCTACATTGATTGAATTTCCCAATCCCAGAGACAGAAAGTCCGATGTCATTTCGAGGGTTGAGCCCTCAGAAAGGTTGTAATTGAACGTAGAACCAACGTTAACGCCAGCCAGGCCGGTCAGTTTCACATTCGCATCGTCACCCAAATTCACTGTGCTGGTTGAAAGCAAACCAACTGAGATCGTCTGCTGCAATTCGAGGACATCATCGCTGCCTGTTGAATTGTTGACGTTCAACGTAGTAGTCGGGCTTAATGCTCGTGCATTAAGCAGCGTATCGCCATCGTAATCACTTTGATCAACGGTTGCTGTAGTGGGTTGTAACACTCCACCAATATCTAAATTTACTGTAGCCATTATTCACCTATCCATAAAAGTTGAATTTATTAATTTTGGTTGCATGAATTGCAACTCGAAGCACATCAACTAGCTTATACAGATATATCTCGGCAAGCTGGGAGCAGACTTTGGTTCAGACAACGTCCCTATTTGCCGTAGAGCGGAAATATCCAGGACAAAGATAGTCCAATTGAAATATTTCGTATGTGATTATTACATGGGAAATTGAATGAAACAAGTTACCATAGTCTCGAATTTTTACTTATTGCGACAATTACTTGTTTTCAGGGATATTCCAAGGGTAAACACCTAATAAAATTGTCATTGCGAGGACTGTCAAATGACTTTTCGATGGGCAGGCTGCTCACAAAACAACGATTTGCCAACGTCACTAACTCGGCACTCCAGGCCATACGATGGCCGGCCTTTCAGACCTGATCGGGCACTCTGCCGTAATCATCGTCATACCGCACGATATCATCTTCCCCCAGGTAGGTTCCCGACTGCACCTCTATCACCTCCAGAGGCGATTCGCCAATATTTGCCAGGCGATGGCGAACGCCCACCGGGATATATGCGCTTTCGTTTGCATGAAGCACCTGCAGCGTATTGTCCCTCGTGATCTGAGCGGTACCAACCACGACCACCCAGTGCTCCGAACGATGCTGGTGCGTCTGCATACTAAGTGCTGCGCCCGGCTTGACCATGATTTTCTTAACGCTAAAGTTCGCACCCTCGGTGATCAGCTCATAAGTGCCCCAGGGCCGGTAAACTTTGCGATGAGCTGTCGCCTCGACATGTCCCTGTTTTTTCAAATCAGCGACGATTTGCTTTATGTCTTGCGAGCGGCTGCGATGCGCAACCAACAGTGCATCTACCGTATCCACAACAATAATATCGTCCAGGCCCAGCGTTGCAACGAGTCTTGATTCCGATAGAGTAAGCATGTTCGTACAATCTCTGGAAATGACCTCCCCAACATTCACATTCCCGTTTGCATCTGGATGCGATGCCTCCCACAGCGAATCCCAGGAGCCGATATCGCTCCAGCCAGCGTCAAGTTCCAGCACCACTGCTTTTGTGGTTTTTTCCATCACTGCATAATCGACGGATATTGCGGGGATTTTTTCAAACAGCTCGCGGTTCAGCCTTATAAAATCCAGATCCACACTGGACTGCTTAAGCGCCTCATAACACAGCGACAGAATATCGGGACGATACGTTCTTAATTCGGCCAGATAGATACTGGCCTTGAACAAAAATATCCCGCTATTCCAGACGTAACGCCCGCTGTGTACATATTCTTGCGCGACCGCCAGGCCAGGCTTTTCAACAAACTGCTCTACTGGCTGAATACCACTTCCCGGATGCCGCTTGATATATCCATAACCCGTTTCCGGATGCGTAGGCTTGATCCCGAAAGTGACGAGCTTGCCCTGCTCGGCCGCGTCGGCAGCAAGCTTGACCGCTAAGGTAAATTGATCGGCGTCCGCAATGACGTGATCTGATGGCAAGACGAGCAATAGTGGATCAAGCCCCATTTCATACGCCTGCAGTGCCGCTACTGCAACTGCCGGCGCCGTATTGCGACCAACTGGTTCCAATAGCAATGCAGACGGGCTGACGTTAACCTGGCGTAAGTGTTCTGAGACGATAAAACGATGCTCTTCACTGGCGACCACGATTGGCGATCGACCTGCTAGCCCGGCAATACCCAGCCACGTTTGTTGCAACAGTGATCGTTCACCAGCCAGGGTTAAGAACTGCTTTGGATATGCTTCCCGGGACAGTGGCCATAATCTCGTTCCAGCCCCACCTGCCAATATCACTGGTATTATTAGACTCATTATTCTTTTCCAGGTCGATCACTATTTCAGCGTATAGCTAGAGTATCGCTGACCGCCAGATTCGCATTAATTACGAATCGTCGCGCTAGCCTGCGCGAAATATTGTACCCTAATTATCTGTTCATTCCTTTCCGAAGAACATCAATGCTAGTTTTCTCCATTTGGATAACAACATGTATTTGGCCCATTCCCACATCCCGTTGCATACTACATGCCAATATACGGGCGGATTCCAGAAGGTCACATTTACATAATGAGCCCAACGTTTAAACTTTCAACTATTATGATTTAACCTTGACTATAAGAATAAGTGCAGCGCTCAAATTGGAGTTTGCTCCTCGATTAATTTCAGAAATAGTATTCTTAGATTAATGTATTCTTGCCGAAGAGTCTATAAAGCCGACAAAAATTTTCTTTTATAAAAATTTTATACATATTAAATAAAGCAAATGATTAATCAAGATTTACTAAATGGCGGGCGATCTTCTACTGACATTTTCTTAAATGCCGTATGTGCCCAAGCCCAGAAAGACGCGGCACTGCCGTACGTCTTATCGTACTCGCCCGTTTCGGTGCTAAATCCTTTTCAGCAGCTGTTATATTGCAGCGCTACAGCTGGAGGTTACGCACTTGTCCCGACAACCAAATTTAAAAATCTAAGTACTGTAAATTGGCGCAATCGGTCCGTAATTCACCTTCACTGGGTAGCCTCCGTTCTAAAAGCTTGCACGAGTAAAGGCCATGCCGATTTTTGTGTACAACAATTTGAAAAGAAATTAGAAAATTGGCGTGCACTAGGTCATAAATTATTGTGGACAATGCATAACGTACTTCCACATGAAAGTGTTTTTTTTGAAGCAGAAATCGCATTGCGAAAAAAAATCATCAACTATTGCGACGCGATACATATCCTTTCAGAGGATTCCATCGAGATTGCAAGTGAGTTTTATCCGATCGAAAATAAAAAGATTTTTCATATTCCTCATCCCTCCTATGAGGGCTGGTACCCCAATATTATTGACCGCACAAGCGCACGCCAGTACTTAGGACTAGGTTTTAATGAGTTTATATTTTTAGCTTTCGGTTCAATCCAGAGATACAAGGGCGTACTGGAATTAGTACGTGCGTTCAAAATTATGAAGAATGAGAACCCTACACTGCGACTTCGATTAGTGATCGCTGGAAAACCTGTGGATACTGAATACATACGTGAAATTTCGATAGAAATGGGGGCGGCTGATTCGATAACATTTATTCAGGATTCGATGGAAGATAGAGATATTCAGATTTTCTTCAATGCCGCTGACGTTGTAGTTGCGCCGTATAAGAAAACCTTAAACTCAGGTATTGCGTTATTAGCAGCAACGTTCAAAAAGGAACTTGTAGCCCCTTATTCTCCTGGAATCAAACAGACTTACAATACAGACACCACACTGCTCTATACCGAACGTCCAGGCGATGAGCTAATTGATGCGCTTCATCGGTCGATTTTTTACAGAATCTCGGAGGGCAAATTTATAGATATATTGAAACACCATAGACCAAAGGACATTTCAAAAAGATTTTTTGACGCTGTCACATCGAATTTAATGGAAGACATGAACAGGTAAGTACGGAAACACCATGAAAAAAACAACAATCAGCTGCAAAGCTCAACAGCGACTTGACAATCCTTTGTTGCAAAAAGATTTCATCACAAAGCCGAATGAAAAGCTCAGAATCCGTATTACCGCCAATTCAAAGGATCTAACAACTAGCGCACGCGCCCTACTATGCCGCATCCTCTTTTTAGATGCAACATCAAAACCAATCGAGGAGAATTACGACGGAGCTTTTTTTTCCCCCATCTATGGAAATTTTCTCTATATACCCTCAACAACGGGATCTGAAAAAGGGGAATGGTTAAAACGAACAATAACCGTACCGAAACTTGCTCGCACTGTGCGGTTAATAATTTTAGAAGGTGAATCAAAAATCGACCACCTAAAGCCGTTAAAAAGTATTGAATGTATTAGCGGCAATCTGCCGTTGCTCGAAACCAGATTACCGATAACCTCGCAACTACCAAATAAACTGACCTTGTACTTCACCAAGAAAATCGATACACGCAACGCAGGTCTAATTTCAATAGTATATTTAGATCAAGATGAAAATGAAATTCAAGGTCCACACCTAAACCTTGCATACTCTGCTCGCTATGGATATTTCAAATATATACATCGAACTGGCGACGCAAACGTATTTGAGCTGTGCCTACTGCCCCCAAAATCAGCCACATCGATGCAGCTTAGAGTATATGGTTTAGAAAGTGCAATCAATTTTGAGTTTAAAAGAAGCCCTAAAATTGAGGTATATCCCATTTACACGAATCTCATGGATTCTCACAGCTGGCAGCGAATCAGCCCGCAAGAGACGATCCGAATCGCAGTTCCGCCCGGCCATATTGGCGGCGAAGTATATGAATTGCCTCTGCAATATGTTGCCTACTGCGACAATGAAACATTTGAAGTGCTAACACGAACCGGCAGTGACAAACGCTCATCAGACGGCACCACGCTTTTTAATTTTCACGAAAAGTCCATCTCGCTCTCGGACACAGGTAACAAACGGCACAAAGAAAAACTGAATATTTATGTTCCGGAAAATGCAAACTATCTTGATCTTACATTCGGGCTGTCCCAATTTGACACGGTATTTCTAAAGATAGCTAACACTTTAAAAAAAATTACCAAGAATTTCACCTTCGCACATAGCCAACCCAGAGCCCGGTTTGATGACGAAGTACTTTTAGAAATTTCACCTTTGTGGAAATCCCTACTCCAAGTTTCGACACCACGTGAAGCAAAACCATACGTCGCTTCGCCAAATGTAGAAACCTTAATTACTTTCTATGATGCAAGCCATACTCCGCTTTCGATAGATCTGGCTCCTCATAATTCCGTTTTTGGCCATATTTTTCAGATCGACTCGTTTACATTAATACTCTCACCTGATACGGAATCCGTTGCAACCGAAATATCCGAAAGCATAATCACATCGGTTGCTCTATTTCAGCCTCCTGAAACATGCCGCCATTTAGGAATAAAAATATTAAATAGCGCCGATGTAACAATCTCGAATGTTCAACTAAAATTTTCGCAGTTTCACGTCCTCATACCAGAAAGGGTTACTCAGGATTCATATGATGTCATTTTGACTGATACGGAATTACCGTCAACAGCAACCAGATCGCTGCTCGCATGCTTAACAAAAAAATTTCCAAACGCTCCAGCCGTTCTAAACCAGGCGTTACAGACTTATTGTCGCCTAGGCGACTTAGCCGAGCCAACAAAACTCTCCACCCACATCTTGAATAATATAAGAAATGCAGCATTACGTAATCAGGCCCGGCTATTTTTATCAGAGCTAGAGTCGCTAAGCCCAACTTGGTCCCCCTCGACAAACGTGGCAACAACAAATGCTAAAGACAAACTCACGAGCTATGTCATTGTGTAACTATCCCCTAAAATAATACAGCTGAAGCGTAGAATTTTTCTTACACTAAGAAAAAAGGATTTTTACGATGAGCAAACGGATGACAGAAAGCCAAATTGTGGCGATGTTGAAAGAAGCGGAAGCTGGGATACCGATTAAAGAGCTGTGCCGCAAGCATCATGTAGGTAACTCCACATTTTATAAATGGCGAGCCAAATATGGCGGCATGGAGCTCTCCGACGTAAAACGACTCAAAGAGCTCGAGGAGGAGAATCGTCGCTTAAAGCAGATGTATGCTGA
>NZ_NEXS01000004.1 GCF_002810445.1 Advenella sp. S44
ATATTGAGCGCTTCAATCGTACGTACCGCCAAGAGGTATTAGATTTATATCTTTTTACGTCGTTGAAGCAAGTTCAACACATCACGGAACACTGGACAACGATTTACAACACCGAAAGACCGCACGATTCACTCAATGACATGACACCCATTGACTATAAATTAACATTATAAATTCTATGTGTGTGGTGTATTAAAGATGGGGTATTTACAGTTTGATTTGGAGTCATTTGAAATTCGCGTAAACTCGGAAGTGTCGATAGAAAAGTTTGTGGGTTCGTCGAGTTGTTTTATCGCTTTTTGGATGTCTCTAAGCAGACCATTTATCACTGCGGACGCTATTGCGTCACGAGCATAGTCAATATCAAAAACCAGAGATCCGTCTGGGGCGGCGACGAATCGGATGTCAATTGCGACTTGTGGCGTCTGTGTCAAGCCATTACATAGCTTCATGGGACCGGCTTCGGAAAGGCTCGGCCATGACAACCCATTGGTAATGACAACCGGAAGAACTGGGCTGCGACCGCAATTCTCGAACAATAGTCGGGTCAGATCCACGCCAGAAAATGACAAATGATTTAGGCCTTCAAGGACATCTGCCTGTAGTCTGGCTGCGCGGTTAGCAAAGCTATCGTGACCGATATCCCAACCAATAGCGATAAAGGTGGAACTGCTGGAGAACGTCTCTGCGTACAATGGCATCACGGGTATTGCTACGCATAATTTCTTTCTTGCATTCCAATGGCCCAGTACCTCCAGAATAAGAGCCATTACTGTTGAGTTTTTGAACAAGCCTTGTTTTGCCCCGGTTCTGCATAGCTGCTTAAATACCTCTCGATTGATCGTTATGCTTTGTCGCTCGTAACGTGATGTGCTCAATTGAGCCAAGGGCATACTCCATGGCAGTTGAGCAGTATCACTTATTCCTAGGAGCTTGGCTTTCCAGTAGGCAGCATCGACCTTGTGTAAGGTGGCGAGATCTTCGGGGTTTGACGAATCCTTCTGAATGGATTCCAGGATGGGCGACCGACCCTCGAAAAGCTCGACTAGCAATGCTGAGATTGATTGCCCATCCAGAATCAGTGCATCAAAGCGCACAAACACAATCAATAGATCATTTTTCAACCGATATATCGTGATATTCCATGGGGATCGGCTGAGGTCAAAAATCGAGTGGCTGTAGATATCGCGGTATTCCTGAACTTGTTTCAGGGCATCTTGCGATGATAGTTCGGTGAGATCAATCTCCTGCAGATTGGGTAACGCCAGATCATTGACAACCTTCACCAATTTTTCTGCATCAATTAAGGTACGTAGACTTTTATGGCGCCGCACCATCTCAGCAAGTCGACTTCGCAGCAACGCAGGATCCATAACGCCGCGATACTCTCGAAACTCCTGCATGGCTACGCCGCCGAGAGGTAGTTGGGCGGTGCGTCCAAACAGATATGCTCGCTGCATGGGAGTCAGTGGCTGCTCAACCTCGCTGCTGCTCGATAGTGCCCGGGCAGGCTTCACCGGACGAGCCATGACTCCTTGATCATCAACGGCGTCCTTCAGGAGAGCAACAAAACTGTCGAACAATTTCGTTACCCACTCCCCGGGCAGCGCGTCAAGGCGAACGTCCCAATTTATGAGAATTCCACCTTCAAAGCTTGCGATTTGCGCGTCTAGTGCAACTTGAGGCCCTTGAGAGATTGCCCAGCTCATCGTGCCAAAAGCACGTTGTACGCAAGGCGAGAACAGATCACCGTCCGGTAAGTCCAGGGCGGCAGTAAAAACTACAGGTGATAGCTGTGGCGAACCATGATGGCGTGAAAGATCGCGCATCAGATTCACTCCAGAATATGCACTGTGGCCAAGTAACTCGATCATTTGTGATGCCAAGTCCTGACACAACGCACCAAGGTCGTCCGCAATGGTGAGGTCCACGTCGAGGATCACCAGATTGACGAAATCGCCGACGATTCTCTCCACATCATTTACGAGCGGTTGCCGCCAGAATAATGGGACATTCAGCCGGAACATGCGGTCTCCCGTGGCGTTACCAAGAACCATCGCAAACAATCCCAGCATCATGCTGGAAAAGGTAATGCGTTGTTCACGGGCAAGCCGACGCAGGGTTTGATGCTCATCTGGTTGCAGCCAAGTGCTCAAACGATGGCTGCAGGCGCCTTCCGACGCGGACATCTGCAAGGGCAAGGACGGGGCTGGCGCTATCTGCGAGAGACGCTCTCGCCACCAAGAGCGATCTTTGTCGCGACGCGCCTTAAGCTGCGCGTCAGCCTGCATCTTGTCGTACCAATCGAAAAACGATGGGAGGGGTGCAATGGTAGCGTCCTTGTTCTCATAAACCAGGGCCAGGTCTTCCATCAGCCTTTGGAAGCTGGAAGGATCGACCGCGACCATATCTGTATCAATGTGCAAGCGGAAAGCATCGTTCGGCAGCAGGGTGACGGAAAAGCGCGAAGCTTGGCCTATGGTTAGATCGAGCTTTTGATGAGTCCAGTGTATGCGTTTATTTAGTAGCGCCCGCTCTAGATCTGGTGCGTGCATCGCTGTGAAGTCGTCCACTTCTAAGCGTGGGGTTCTGTCCGAAGGTGCTATGACTTGCATGCCGTCCGCAGTCACCTGCAGTCGTAGCATCGAATGTGTAAGGCACACTTGCTCAAGAGCAGCGCTCAAGCGTTGCAGATCAAGGGCATGTCCATCGAACTCGGCATAAAGATGAGCGGAGACGCCGCCCAGAGCAACGTCGGCACCACGCCCAAACCAGTTTGCTGCCTGCATCGCAGTTAGCTCTCTCATAGATCAGTCACCCCATCTGAATAATCAAACACGTCTTACCCGACACGCACGCGAGAAATCATTACGAAACTTGGTAAATATGCGCAGCGAGGCTGCGCTGAGGGGAGCCAGTCCCCTCGTCCGTCTCTGCTCAGCGCAGCCTGGCACTGGCATCGTTGAGGCGGAGAAGTGCGCCGGCGATGAGCGTGCGCATGCCCAACTCAAAGTCTGCTTCAATCTCAGCGTTATCTGCGCTGTCTTCTGAAAGACTCGCACTCGAGATCTTTGCCGTCGAGTAGACCGTGTCGGCTACGGCTATACAGTGGAACGCCACCATGGCCAGCACCCATTGGGCATCAGCTTTGGAAATGCCGAAGACTTGTCCGACACGACAGTGGTGAGCGTGGATCTTGGCCATCATTGATGGTGTGGCAGCTGCACGCCGAATCAGGTACGGTGCTAATCCTGGGTAAGTCTTGACTAATGTTCGCAATGAGGCTGTAAAAGCGGCCAGGTAACTCTCTAAGCCGTCGTACTCGCCATCACCGACCTCGGGAATCTGCCAGCGATTAAAGATCTCTGCAGCCACGATCCGTTTGAGTTCTTGCAAGTTAGGCACATGTTTGTAGAGCGCCATGTGGCTAACACCGAGTTCAGCCGCAACGCCGACAAAAGTGATATCTGCTAGGCCTATCTTTATACCTGCTTCCGCTATACGTTCCGGCGTAATGATACGTGGACGACCCCGACGACCGCGTGTAGGCACCTGCTTTTCAACTGCCATATTTGTTCCTCATGAAAATAAGGCTAACGCCAATATTGAGAATGGTTGTCATTTACAATCATTTAGTTTACTATGATGCAACTAATCTTATTTTACTTGTAATGAAGTAACGTAGCCAATGAGTCAAGACTCCAATCCTCCTCCACGCAATGACAGATTTCGAAGTAACCACATAACTGCTTCTCAAACAGATACCCTCACATTAAAGCAAAACAAAATGTTGCCTTCTATTAGAGGTTTACTTCTTTTTTTTGTCACTCTTTGTTTTACTTCTGTGCTAATCGGAGCAAATCACTTATCTTGGGCACAGTTACAATCATCAGATGATATTTTACTGACCCTAACAGCTAGCCGCCTGCCGCGTCTCATCGCGTTGGTACTAACAGGGGTGGGTCTGTCTGTCTGCGGCGTGATCCTTCAGCACATTGTTCGCAATAAATTTGTCGAGCCGGCTACTTCGGGTGGGCTGGACGCCGCCAAGCTTGGCATCCTCGTCGCTTTGACCACGGTACCGACGACAGGCAATCTAGGCCGGATGTTGTTCGCGCTGGCCTTCTGCTTCGCCGCCAGCCTGATCTTCGTGGCGATCGTGCGTCGCATCCAGTTCAAGAATACGGTGCTTGTCCCAGTGATAGGCCTGATGTATGGCGGCGTTCTCAGTGCCATTGCCGAGTTCTATGCCTATCGCAACAACATCCTGCAAAGCATGCAGGGTTGGCTGTTGGGCGACTTCTCCAAGATCGTCCAGGGCAACTACGAAATCATTTATCTGATTCTGCCGATCGTGGTAGTCACTTACCTGTATGCGCACCGTTTCACCGTGCTGGGCATGGGTGAAGGCATGGCCACGAGTCTGGGACTGAACTATCCGGCTACGGTGGCGCTGGGCCTGATGCTGGTGGCCGTCACCGTGGCCGCCACGGTGATCACCGTCGGAGCCATTCCCTTCGTCGGGCTGGTCATTCCCAATCTGGTTGCGATGTACTACGGCGACAACCTGGGGCGTACCTTGCCTGTCGTGGCGCTGGGCGGTGCATCGCTACTGCTGGCATGCGACATCCTTGGGCGTTTGCTCATTCATCCATTCGAGGTGCCTATCGGGCTTACTGCGGGCGGCGTAGGCGGCGTGCTGTTTCTCATGCTTATCTTCTGGAGGAACCGATGATGAGCGCTCTTACAGCACGAGTTCCTCGACATGCTGTCTGGGTGCTTGTTCTTGCGTTGGCAACAGCATTCCTGTTCGTGCGCTCCGGCTTCGACTTCGGCTATGTCATCCCCAAGCGGATGGCTCGACTGGCTGCGATGCTAATCGGTGGGGTCTGCATCGCCTGGTCTTCAATCGCTTTCCAGACCATCACCGGCAATCGGATATTGACGCCAGCCATCATGGGCTATGAGGCGATCTATCTGTTGCTGCAATCTCTGCTGATCCTGTTCATGGGTACGCAGAGTCTGGTCGTGCTCGGGGCGAACGGCAACTTCTTTCTGTCTGTTCTGCTGATGCTCGGCTACTCATGGGTCATCCATCGGTGGCTGTTCCGTGATGGCCGGAACAATGTCTATCTCCTGCTCCTGCTGGGTCTGGTGCTGACCATGGTGATCGGCACTTTTACGCAATTCGTTCAGCTTAAAGTCAGCCCCGGCGAATTTTCCATTCTTCTTGGCTTCAGCCAGGCGTCCTTTGGCAGAGCGGAGCCCGGGCAATTGCTCACTTCAGCCATCGTCGTTGCGGCAGTGTGCGTTGCCGGTGTCAAGACGCTGCCGACGCTTGATGTACTTTCGCTGGGCCGCGACCAAGCCATTTCGTTGGGCGTGGACTACCAACGCACCGTGCGGCTGTACCTGGCACTGATCGCCGTGCTGGTGGCTGTTTCGACCAGTCTGCTTGGACCTACGGCCTTTATGGGCATCTTTGTCGCGAATATGGCGTATGCGCTGGCCCGTACCTTCAGGCACCGGATCACCCTGCCAATAGGATGCGCCATTGCGGTCGGCATGTTCATCTTGGCTCAGCTCGCGGTGGAGCACGTCTTCAACTACCGGACCACTGTCGGCATTCTGGTTAACCTGGTGTGTGGCGTCTGGTTCCTTGCGCTGATGTTGCGTACACGAGGAACCGCATGATCACTGTCAACAAGCTCTCCAAAGCGTACGGCGCCAAGGCCGTCGTCTCCAATGTCAGCGCGCGCTTCCCGGCACGGAAGTTGAGTTCGCTAATCGGCCCAAACGGCGCGGGCAAGACGACGCTGTTGATGATGATCGCTCGGTTGCTGGCGCCGAGCCAGGGCGACATCCTCATCGAAGGCCGCAAGATCACGGATATCCGCATCGGCGACTACGCTAGACAGGTGGCCACCCTGCGACAGTCTCCCGATTTCAGCCTGCGGCTGACGGTGGAGGAACTCGTCGCCTTCGGGCGCTTCCCTTACAGCCGCGGATCGCTGACAGCCGAGGACCACAGGGTGATCGACGAGGCCATCGCCTTCCTGTCTCTGCAGTCGCTACGCGAAGCGTACCTTGACGAACTCAGCGGCGGGCAGCGCCAGATGGCTTTCCTGGCCATGACCATCGCACAGCGAACTGACTGCCTGCTGCTCGACGAACCACTGAACAACCTCGACATCAAGCACGCCGTCCACATCATGCGTGCACTGCGCCGCCTGTGCGACGAGCAAGGTCGCACCGTGATCCTGGTGGTTCACGACATCAATTTCGCCGCCAACTACTCCGATCACATCGTTGCGATGAAAGGCGGCTCGATTCATTGCGCCGGCTCGGTGTCGGAAGTTGTGACCGAGGAACGGATGCGGGAGCTGTACGGACTGGACTTCGAGATCACACGCGGCGAGCGCGGATGCCTGTGCAACTACTTCAACCCATTAGGAGAACTGGAATGACCTTCAACCACAGACACAGGCATGGGGTGCTGGCCCTGCTGCTAACCGTCATCATTGCGTTACAAGGCTGCGACCGGAATGCGGCCGACTCTCCACAGGCGTCAACACCAACCGCCGCCGCCAGCCAGCCCTCGCATCCAGCCTACGAGCCCATCACGGTGCTGCACAAGCTGGGCACGACCGTGATCAAGAAGCTGCCGCAGCGTGTGGTGGCACTCGACATGAACGAGGTCGATTTTCTCGACCAACTGGGTATTCCGGTGGCAGGCATGCCCAAGGATTTCGTTCCGCACTTCCTTGGGGGGTACAAAAACGCGCCGGACATTCAGGACACAGGCGCAATCGTTCAGCCCAACGTGGAGCAGGTTCACGCCGCCAGGCCCGATCTGATCCTGATTACTTCATTGCAGGCGAACCACTACAAGGAACTGAGCGAGATTGCCCCGACAATTCACTTTGATGTGGACTACCGCGACAGCCAGGTCGCCCATATTGAGGTCGTCAAGCAGCATTTCATGACCCTGGGACGGATCTTCGGCAAGGAAGATCTTGCTCGCCAGAAAGTTGCCGAACTGGACGCCAAGGTCGATGAAGCCCGGCGCATCACCCAGGATCGCCCGGAGAAAGCGCTGATCGTCCTGCACAACAACGGCGCCTTCAGCTCTTTTGGACTGCAGTCCCGCTACGGCTTCGTCTTCAACGCTCTGGGAGTCAAGCCTGCTAGTCCGGCGGTCGAGACCGGCCTGCATGGTCAGCCCATTTCTAGCGAGTTCATCCAACAAGCCAACCCCGACATCATCTACATAGTGGATCGCACCGCCGTGATGGAGAGCCGTCCCGCCATGGATGCCGAGAGCCTGGGCAATCCGCTGCTGCGGCAAACCAATGCCTGGAAGAACGGCCGAGTGATTTTCGCCGATGCGGAAGCCTGGTACATCACTGCCGCCAGTCCGACCTCCATCAAGCTTGTCATCGACGACGTGCTCAAGGGTTATCGGGACTGATTCAGTTCATAACGCTGATCTCAGCGTTTAGATATGGAAGTTAATCATTCTCGATCTCATTGTTGTTTCGTTTACTTATCTAGCAGTAATCAACCTCTATATTGAAAGGAAACCGGCATGTACACACCGCACGATCACTACCACATAGAAAATCCTTTACGGCGGACAACCGACCAACTTCCCACATTTACTCTGAATCGCACTGCTGCCGCTGTGCGGATGGCGTTGCTGCTCGGACTGGCATTCGGCGCCTTAGTCGGGGTCACTCCCTCAACACTGGCTCAAACGCCCAGTGGAGCAAATGGAGCTCACGCCTCCGCCGATGTCACAGAAAACGTTACAACATTGCAAGCGGTGAAGGTGGAGGGAAGCACGGAATCGGCAAGCACTCCTTATGCCGGTGGACAGGTGACCACCGGGGGCCGCGTCGGGCTATTGGGTGACAAGGATTTCATGGAAACACCCTTCAACACCATCAGCTACACAGAGAAGTTCATGGCGGATCAACAAGCCAGCGACATTCAGGAAGTGATCGCTAAGACCGATCCGACTGTATTCATGAGCGGCATCTCAGGAGAGAGTAACGAGAGCTATTCAATCCGTGGATTTAGATCAGACGTGGGCGATGTGACTCTCAATGGCTTGGCCGGCATGGCGGGTTACTACCGTAATTTACCCGAGATGTTTGAGCGTGTTGAAGTGCTCAAGGGGCCTTCCGCGTTGCTCAATGGCATGCCGCCCAAAGGATCGGCGGGAGGCGCAATCAACTTGGTGAGCAAGCGTGCGGGCGAGGAGCCTTTGACGCGCTTGACGACTAGCTACATGTCCGACTCGCATTTCGGCGGTCATATCGACATGGGGCGTCGTTTTGGCGAGAACAAGCAGTTTGGTATCCGCTTTAACGGTGTCTATCGCGACGGCGAGACCTCTGTGAAGAAGCAGGATAAGAGGATCTCGCTGGCGTCTCTTGGGCTGGACTGGCGCGGTGAGCGTATGCGTGTATCCGCAGACTTGTACCAGAGCAAGGATCGCACGGAGGGCATGACCCGAGGCCTAACGCTTGCCCCTGGTTTGCCCTTACCTAAACCTCCAAAGAAACCAGATGTCTCGTGGAACCCACCGTGGGCTTTTTATGACACCACGGATAAAGGGGCGATGCTGCGAGGTGAGTTTGACCTGACCGACCAATTGACCGCCTATGCCGCAGCGGGCATCAGCAAGACCGAGTTTGATTCCAATATGGGCGCGCCGCAGGTGTTTAATCAGGCGGGAGACTTCCGGACCAACTTCAGTGGCGTGTCCGACGAGATGAAGCGCAAGTCGGCTGAAGTGGGCCTGATGGGCAAAGTTCGCACGGGCTCGGTGGGCCACCAGTTCGCAATCAACGCTACACACTATAGCGAGGACTATCACCTCCGTGGGTTCAGAGGTCTGCTATCGGAGGACTGGATTTCCAATATCTATAACCCGGTGTGGGGCCCTGAGCCTGCTCTGCCCAGCGACATTCCAGCGATTAGCAAGACAGAAACCCGCCTGACGAGCTTCGGCCTAGCGGACACGCTGTCATTTGCCGAGGACAGAGTGCAACTGACGCTTGGTGTGCGCCGTCAGCAAGTCATCAACGAAAGTTTCAACGGTATGACCGGTGCGCGCATGGGCGAACGCTACAAGGAAAGCGCCACGACGCCAGCAGTGGCCTTGCTGGTTAAGGTCACCGACCAAATTTCCGTGTATGCCAACTACATTGAGGGTCTGAGCCAAGGTTCCATCGCACCCAATACGGCGGCCAATGCGGGCGAAGTCTTCGCGCCCTACAAGACCAAGCAAAAAGAAGTCGGCCTCAAATTTGACCTTGGAGAGTTCGCGCACACCGTTAGCCTATATGAAATCAAGCGTCCGAGCAGCTATACCGACCCCTTCACCAACGTCTTTTCGTTTGGAGGCGAACAGCGTAACCGAGGCGTGGAATGGGGCTTTTTCGGCTCGCCGCTACAGGGTGTCCGTCTGATGGGTGGTATCGCCTATTCGGATCCGCAAGTGACGAAAGCGGCCAGCCCCGCTAACCAAGGTAAGCAGGCCACCGGCTTGCCCAAATGGCAGGCCAAGATGGGCGTGGAGTGGGATACCCCGGCACTGCAAGGCCTGACGCTTACCGCGAATGCAACGACGGCATCCAAGCAGTACCTCAGTGCGGACAACTCGCTCTCGGTGCCCGGCCGTACTGTGTTCGATGTGGGTGCGCGCTATGCCACCAAGGTTGCAGGTAATCCAGTGACCTTGCGAGCTGCAGTCACCAATGTGACCAACAAGGCCTATTGGGCAAAGCCGCACTTCACGAGCCTGGCTCTGGGTGCGCCGCGCACCTTCATGCTTTCGGCCTCAATGGATTTCTGATTGGCATGTTTGGTGGGTGTTTTTTTACAAGCTCTAGAACGTTGATGATAGAACGTTTGCTGGGGTTTCGTGCATGGGGCCAGCGCTGGCAAGGCCTGGCCTCGCGCATCGTCGCCGCTGTACTTGGCGGTTATGTGTTGGCGGCGCTGTTTTCTCTGGCAGCGCTGGCGCTACCCGTCGCACGGTCTGAGGCCGTGCTGTGGGGCATGCAATTAAGTTTTCTCGCCTATGCCGGTACGGTGGTTTGGGTGTTTGCCGTGCACAGCGCATGGCGTGCCTGGGCGGGGATACTTCTGGTGGTAGTGGCTTTGCTGCCATTTGCTTTGTGTGTATGGCGAGCGGGAGGCGTACTGTGATGGACGTGAAAAAAACGTTCAGGGCGCGTGTCGACGCACTGCTAGTCATGTCCTCTAAAGAACAAGCTAAGTCACGCGGGATTCGCCAGAGCATGTCTGATTTGCATATTTGGGCTGGCCTGCTGGTAGGGTGGATTTTGTACTCCATGTTCCTGACCGGCACGACGGCCTATTTTCGCGAGGAAATCACGCGCTATATGCGGCCCGAACTGGTGGCGGCCGTGCCGCCACCGGCGGCTCAGGTTGTGCCAAGGGTACTGGAAAGCATACGAACGCAATCCCCGGTCACCACGCAAGTTAGCATCACCTTGCCGACAGAACGCAAGCCCTTCGCCAGCGCCTTTTGGCGTGATCCGCAAGCACCGGGACGCGGCTTTCACAATGGCGTATTCGATGCCCAGACCGGCCAAGCCTTGCAGGTGCGCGCCACGCAAGGCGGGGATTTTTTCTACGCTTTTCATTTCAACTTTCACTACATGTCCGCCATTTGGGGGCGCTGGATTGCGGGCTTTTGTGCCATGTTCATGCTGGTGGCCATCATCAGTGGGGTCATCACACACAAGAAGATCTTTACGGATTTCTTTACCTTCCGTTGGGGCAAGGGGCAGCGCTCTTGGCTGGATGCGCATGCGGGGCTGTCAGTACTAGGGCTGCCCTTTCACTTCATGATTACCTGGAGCGGGCTGATCACCCTGATGGTGATGTACATGCCGTTCGGCCTGCAGGTGTTGCCTTCGCCAGATGATCGCGCCGCCGTTACCAGCGAAATGCGGTTTTTCATACCTGCAGGCCAGCCGACGGGCGAGGCGGCTATTTTGGTGCCTCTGGCGTCCTTGATACAGCAGGTTGAACAGCGCTGGGGCGTGGACAGCGTTGGTGCTGTGCAGGTCAATCACCCTGGTGATGCCGCAGCCAGGGTGATCATTGCCCGCCAGCAGAACCAACGCGTATCGACCACGCCGCAGTACGCGATGTTCGATGGCGTTTCGGGCGAGATGCTGCAGTCCAAGGACAGCTCTGGACCAGCGGCCACCACTCAGGGCGTGCTCTACGGGCTGCATCTGGGGCGTTTTGCCGATATCGTCACGCGCTGGCTGTATTTTCTGGTGAGTATGGCTGGCACGGTCATGGTGGGTACCGGTCTGGTGCTATGGACGGTTAAACGCCGGGCCAGGCTGCCCGATTCTGAAAAACCTTACTTTGGCTTTCGAGTGGTCGAGCGCCTGAACATTGCCACCATTGCGGGCTTGTCGGTGTCGATGACATCATTTTTCTGGTTCAACCGCCTGCTGCCGCTGGATATGGTGCAGCGCGCCGCCTGGGAAATCCATGGCTTTTTCATCGTCTGGGCGGGCACGCTGATCTGGGCGATGGTGCGCCCCGCCAAGCGCGCCTGGATGGAACTGTTCTGGCTGGCTGCCGTTCTGCTGGCGTTGCTGCCAGTGTTGAACGTTTTTACGACAGATCGGCATCTACTGCATAGCCTGCGTCAGAGCGATTGGCTGTTTGTGGGCTTTGACCTGATGATGCTGGTTTTCGCCGCTTTGCATGCCTACCTTGCGGTGCGCACGGCGCGTCACCGGCCAAGGGCTAAATCGGCGCGGCGAAAAGGTGTCGCGACTAGACAGGACGCTGTTTCACTGGATCGTCTAACACCAGGAGAACGTACATGAGTGGGCTGGCGCTTTCCTGGTTGACGCATGGCGCGGTGCTGCTGTTTTCGCTGCTAGGGTTTGCCTGCCTGGCACTGGCTATGATCCGGCATCAGGAAGACCTGTACGGCGCGGCATTGCGCCCGCATGTGACCCGGTGTTTACGCGTCGCTGGCTGGCTGCTGTTGCTGCTGGCTTTAGGGTTGGCTGTTTCTGGTCTGGGGTGGAGCTTCGGGTTGACGGCCTACAGCGGCCATACCAGCGTTGCGGCTGGTCTGGTTTTCATCATGCTTGTGGTTTTGAATTGCAGGCGTGGCCGCTGATGATTGTGATGTTGTGTTCTTACTAGGAATGATGATGAAACGTTTGTCCCTTTCAATGTTGCTGGCCATGGCTCTGGTTGCCGCTGGCTGCACGCCATCTGGTTCTCAGTCCGGTGTGGCAACCTCAGACGCGCCTGCCGTTACGGCGTCCGCCGCGCAACAGACCGTACCTCCCCAGGTGAGCCGAAAAGCGGTAGCTAACGGGCTGTATGAATTGGTGTATTCCGCGCGGCAGGATGCGGTGTTCGTCTCGTCGTCCGGTGGTCGGGGCGAGGGGGCCGACGCACCCAGGATACTGCGCCTGAATCCTGAAACGCTTCAAGTCCAAGCGGAGATTGCCTTGGCGAACGGCGGTTTTGGGGTGGTGCTGGACGATGAGGCCAATCGGCTTTACGTAGGCAATACCAACGATGCTTCCATCACCGTGATCGACACACGTGCAAACCGGGTACTGACAGTGATGCAACTGGCACAGAAAATCAGCGACACCGGCCCCGATGGCAAAGTGCAAGAGCGCTATCCGCATAACTTCCGTGAAATGGTGTTGGATAAGGCCAACAACCGCCTTTACGCGCCTGGCCTGTGGTTCAAGGACAGTGCCTTGTATGTCGTGGATACCCAGAATCTGACACTGGAAACCGTGATTCCCGGATTTGGGTTTCTGGCCACTGGCATCGCGTTGGATGCATCGCGCGACGCGCTGTATGTCTCCAATCTCCAGGGGCAGTTGTACACGGTGAACACGCGCACCCTGGAGATTCAGGAAAAGGCCGAGGTTCAAGCTGATCAGTTGCTGAATTTGACGCTGGACGGCAGGCTCAATCGTGTGCTGGCTACCGATCAGGGTATGACGCAAATTGATGGTATGCGTGGGAAGCTGGGAGAGCTGGATTACCAGAACCGAGGTGAAGGGAACCGTGTGGTGGCCATTGATCCGGCTGATGGCAGCGTACTGCACAGCATATCCACAGGAAAGGGTCCGGTTGCCCTGTTGCTGGATGAGTCAAGAGACCGTGTGTACGTCACTAACCGCGAGTCCGGCACGGTGACGGTATACGACAGCAACAGCTATACGCCGCTGCAAACGGTAGAACTGCCCACCCACCCAAACAGTCTGGCTTTGAATTCACAGACCGGCGCCGTGTACGTCACCATCAAAAATGGCCCGGACGACTCCAAAGGCAACAACGAAAGCGTGGCGCGACTGCAGTTATGACGCACACGTTTCTCCTAATCAATAATCGTAGGTGGTCCCATGAAAACAAAGATCCGTCTTGTCGCATTGGCCGTTAGCCTGGGTATCGTGGTCAACGCCCAAGCGCACATAGGCAAACTTGTTTCGCCCTTGACCTATTCCGACCCGGGATACATGAGACGGGCTATTGATAAATGAGGAAGTAATCCATGTCCACACACAATTTGGAAGCTCAATCGCCACTGGTGGCATGCGAGCATGAAGAACAGGTTTGGCTATTGCAACAGCAAAACCCGGAGCGCATTGGCCAGCGCCGCTCGGTCTGGACGTTAGATAAAGCCGTCGACACATCTTTGCTCGCACAGGCAATCACTGAGGTTGTAGAGAGAATGCCGGATCTGAATGCCCGCTATCTTTTCAGCGATGAGGGGGACTTGCAGAAGTTCAGAATGGCAGATCCCGCCCATTGCCTGCAGACTCTCGAAACCCAGCCGAATAACCTGATGTCCAAGCTACACGCCTTGGGCGAAGTATCTTGGGACGCTGCCACCCAACCGCCATTCACAGCGTGGATCGTCATTACTGAAGAAAACAATCTATTGGCCTTCGTCCATCATCCGATTCTTGATCAAACGTGCCGCCAAGAAGAAATTCTTTCCGCATTACAAGACTGCTACCATGAACTTGTGAAGCATCTGCACAGCTTGGTCTTGACGGAGGTACAGGTACAAGTTTCTGAGCCTGGAAACCAGACGGCTCATGGAGATGGCGAGCACAGCATTAGTGTTGCGCAGATTGGCAGCATCATCCTTAACGAGTTCCGCTCTGCCCTTGCAGACCCTGATATCACACCGAACGACGATTTCTTTGATCGTGGTGGCCATTCACTGGTAGCGACTCGCATCATTGGCAAACTGGCAAACAGCTACGGTATTGAAGTCAGCTTCAACGATTTCTTCCGATCTCCTTCGGCCGCGGCCCTGGCAACTTGCGCGATCGTCAACATACGTGATGACGCCCAGGAGGCGTCGTCAGGAGCATCGGGCAACGTAGATCTGGCTCCCTTGACTCTGGCCCAGACTTTTCTCTGGCGTGCTTACGCGGGATGTGGATTCAGTTCCATCTTCAATTTGCCTTTTGCCCTGAGCTTTCTCGACCGTGTGGATGAGAATCTGTTCTTCGATGCGTTTAACGATCTCCTAGTGCGCCATGCGGGGCTACGAACGACTTTTCATGTGCAAGATGGCGAAGCCCATCAGCGGATCGTTCTCGACTCGGAACTTGGTCGCTACAAATGGTGCTGGAAGTCCGATGAGAGTGAGGGTGTAACACTCGCTGACGAAGCGTCGTATGTGTTCGATCTTTCCCAGGAGCTTCCGATAAGAATTCGCTTTATTCCAGACGTCGGAAATGGCCGTCAAGTTCTATCGTTCCTGGTTCACCACATGGTTATTGACGAATGGTCGCTTAACACCATGATGAGGGAGCTGGCACAAGCTTATTGTGCTCGTGCTTCTGGCAAGGCTCCGAGCTGGGAAACACAGGCGCAATCGATAGTAGACTTCGCACTTCGGCAAAAGAAACAAGGCATCAACCAACAGCATCTCGACTACTGGACGCGTATGTTGAGAGATGCAACGCGAGGGCTTGATTTGAGCGATCATATCGATCAATCTGCCGTATCCCTCGACGAACAGTCCTTCAAGGCACAGTGGATGGAGCTGGTGCCTGATCCGGGCACTTACGAACAGCTTTCATCTGTCGCCAAAGACCAGAGGTCGTCGCTGTTCGGTGTCGTGTATACGGCTATAGCCCTCGCTTTGCATAACTTGGGCAACCTGAAGGATTTGGTGATAGGCACGTCGGCTTCGGGACGGACAGACCCAGAGTTCTTCGATACGGTGGGTTACTTCACCACGATGGTGGCACACCGTGTGCAGTTTTTCCCCCATCAATCGGTCGGCGACTTGATCAGGGAAGTTACTCGAACGATCAATGAGTCGATGTCTTATGCGGATATTCCGATTGATCTTATTCAAAGCAAGCTCGGCATGACTGCCGAGGACGACCTGTTGTTCGACGTCTATGTCCAGATTCACGCCAACAACGCACTGAACGGAATATTGATCGATCCGGATGGTACCAGCATTCGCTATCGGCAAATCTTACCTGACAAGGATGAATCCTTGTTCGGATTGCATTTCGAGATCATGGAAGACGTGTTTGATGGGAAGCGTGATCTTCGTTTGGTTGTGACATACCGCTTGGATCGTTATTCGAGACCTCTGGTACGTGCAATTTTTGCTGAGATCAATAGGATATTCGCGCTTTTTAATGTTTCTGGTGCAACCGACCGAAAATTGGAAGCGCTTTTTCGCTGACCACATCGCAATCGCTTAAAAGCCTCATGAGAGCAGCGATTGATATGAGAGGATTTTATATGAGAGGATTTTTAATGTTCAAGCGTTTCACCGAGACAGGCCTGGCGCCTGCACTTCGCCCGGTATTACGGAGGCTTGCAGCAGGCACCTTGGCCGCTGTTCTGTCTGGGCTGGCGATGTTGGGCGCGCTGTGGTGCGTTGTCCTGTTCGTTGCCGACTTGACAATCGGCTGGGTGGTCTCGGCGTTGGCACTGTGGATCGCTGGCGCGTTGATGGCGTCCGCGGCCTCCTGGCTTTCGCACCACGCCGAAGCAGACTTTTCGGCACGGTTACGCCGGGAGGTCGCCAGCCATCTGACTCGATTGCCCACGAGCACTCTGGCCCGACAAGGAAGCGACGCCCTTCGACGTTTGGTATCGGATGACATTGCCGCACTGCACCATATGATCGCGCACCTGCCATCGGAGATTGCCACCTTCGCCGCAGTGCCGTTGGCATCGATCGCGCTGCTGGTGGCGCTGGCGGGGCCGGCCGCACTGCTGGCGTTGCTGCCGGGTGTATTGGCCGCGCTGTACTATTTGGTGTGGATGCCACGCGTATCGGCGCGCCACGGCGCGGAGCGCATGCGGGTGATGGGCGAGATCACGACGGCCGTGGATGACTACGCGCGCGGCATCCGCATCAACCGCATCTATGGTGCCCAGTCGGGCGCATTGGCGGCCTACCATGATGCTGCCGACCGTTTCACCAGAGGCATGGTGGCCTGGGTGGCGAAGGTGGCCACGCCGGCAGCGGTGGCGGTAGCGCTACTGCAGGCGGCGACCACCTTCGCCATCGCCTATGCCGTAGCCGGGCGCCAAGACGCTCCCTCGTTGGCAGCGGCGCTGCTCTTCAGCCTGGCCATTGTCACGCCCGCGCTGCGGCTCGGACATGGGCTGGACTACGTGGCGGCAGGCCGGGCCGCGGCAGGCCGACTGGCGGCGTTGTTGCACGAACCGGCACTGCCGTCCGGCGATGCGCTCTTGCCGGACGGCGCACCCGTGCTCGATGTGCAGAACGCGGTCCTCGCTGTAGACGGTCGGCACGTGCTCGATGGCCTGAACCACCGCTTCGCGCCAGGTACGTTGACGGCCATCACCGGACCCAGCGGCGCAGGCAAGACCACACTGCTGCGCGCACTGGCTGGGCTGGAGCCATTGGACGGTGGTTCCATTTTCCTGGCAGGGGTCAACATCGCTACGCTGGATATACAGGCGCGCCAACTTGCCGCGCTACTAATCCCCCAGGGCGGCGACGTGTTGCCGGCCACGGTGCGCGAGAACCTAGCGCTGTCCGTACCCAATGCCTCCGATGCGCAAATGGCTGAGGCGCTGACGCGGGCACAGATCGATGTGCCCCTCGAAGTGGATGCCGCGCGGCTTTCCGGCGGCGAACGCCAGCGTGTAGGGCTGGCGCGCGCCTTCCTGGCGCCAGCACCGGTGATCCTGTTGGATGAACCTACCAGTGCGTTAGATGACTCCAGCGCTATGCGCCTCATGTTGGCGCTGCTTGAGCTGGCCCAGGATCGCAACCTGACCCTGGTGATGGTTACGCACGATCTGGCATTGGCCGCCCGTGCCGATGCGCGGCTCGAACTGAAGACCGTCACGCAACCGGAGGTCCAGCAATGAATAAGACATCACCATCTACCATACAAGTACTACCCCGCACCGCACGCTGCCGCCTGTGGCTCATCGGATTCGGCTGGGTCATCGTCGCGGCATTGGAGTCCGCTGCCTACACGATTCTGGCACAGGCTATTGCTGGGCATCATGCCGCAGGTCCGGTCCTATTGGCTGCCGCCGTGGCCGTGTTGGTCACCGTACTGGTGACGCGAGCCGGATTTTTCTCGGGGGCGCGGCTAGCCGGCGATCTCTATGCCGCCCTAGGCCAGGCGCTGGCGCGCGCTCGGTTGTCTTGGTTCACCGACGAGCATCGCGCGCAGGTCGCGTTGATAGCAGGTCGCGGCATTCCCGGTTTCATGAGCATTCCCGCCCACCAGTTGCAAACCTTACTGCACGCGCCGTTGATGCCCTTGTTCCTGCTGGCGGGCATAGCCTGGCTGGTCGGCCCCGCTGCGGCCGGTGTAGCGGCGGGCCTGCTGTCGCTGTCGCTGCTGATGCAATACCTGGCCCAGCGAGCGCTAGCTCACGCCGATGCCGACCGGCACGCTGCCGAACAAGGCGCGGCGCAAGCCACGCTGGAACTGGTCGATCACCTGGAGTTGATGCGGACGACTGCGGGGCCGGAGCGCGCCCTGCAACGCATCGAGCATCGTTGGCGAACCCAGGAAAGCGCGCTGGCAGTCACCAATCGCGCCGCGGCTGGCGCCACCTTCGTCTCCACCCTGGCCAGCGTGCTGCCACTGGCGGGCATGGCGGCCTGGGCGGCGCTGGTCGGACAGGATGCGCCTGCCACGGTGCTTGCGTTGCTGGTGCTGGTAGCGCGTGCTGCGGCGCCGTTGGGCGAGCTAGCTTTGGCTGGCCTAGGGCTGAACGACCTGCGCAACACCTTGCGTGATTACCGTCAAGTGTCCGATGCACCCGCACTGCCCGAGCCTGCGCAAGGGGAAGCGACCCAGCCCGAGGGCCACGCCGTGGCGCTGCGCCAGGTTGGGCATGCCCCTGCACTGGACGTCATCGACGCTGATATTCCTGTTGGCGCCAAGGTGTGCGTGCGCGGCCCTAGCGGCAGTGGTAAGAGCACACTGTTGGGGTTGTTGATGCGCTTCGACGACCCGCAGCAAGGCTCCATCCTGCTGGGAGGCGTGCCACTGACGCGCATGCGCTATGCCGATTTGTCTGCGCGTATTGCATATGTGCCGCAGGATGCTGTGGTATTCACAGGCACACTGGCCGAGAACATCCGCCTGGGCAAACCGCAGGCGTCGGACGACGCGGTGGAGCTTATGGCGCGGCAAGCGGAGCTGGGATCACTTCTTGACCGTTCGCCGCTGGGTATCCATCAGCCCGTGGGTCACCAGGGCGCGGCGCTGTCGGGCGGCGAGCGCCAGCGCGTGGCTCTGGCTCGCGCCTTGCTCAAGGAGGCACCTATCCTAGTGCTGGACGAGGCCACGGCTGCCCTAGACCAGGACACTGAAAACAAAATTGCCGCCGTGGTGCGTGCGCTGCCCGCTACCGTCATTTTCGTCACCCATCGCGACCCTGCGATCTGGCTGCCGACCCACACCATTGAACTGGGAAGCCGAACGTGCTCAGGCAACCTGAGCGTTCAGATATCGTGCTTTCAAGGAGTTGCCACATGATTCGTCATGATTTGTCCCGTTGGCCGCTGGTCATCACCGTGGAGCAGGGGCCTGCCTCGCTGACCGATATGCAAGCGTATATCGAGGAATGGAGGCGCTGGCTCGCGCGTGGGGAATCGTTCGTCACACTGCGCGTGTTCGCCGATGCCGAGGCGCTGGTGCACCCGCCCGGGTCGGCCCCGCTAGCTAAGCAATGGTTAAACCAACAGGGCGAGGCAATCCGCCAGCTAGTGATGGGCATGGCCACCGTGGTGCCGCCCAGCGGCTATGAGCGTCTGCGCAAAATGAACGCCGAAAAGTTATTTGGTGTGCCAGCCGCCACTTTCGCCGATGTGGCCGGCGCGTTAGGTTGGCTGAAGGAACATGTCTACGAGCCGCTAGGCCTGGTGCTTAATGCTCGGGCCATGGGTGCTACTATTGAAGCGCTACTGACGGTTAAACGGTGAACATCACTGCGCGAGCGTGCTTCCCCACCGTATTCGGGGATAGGCAGGCTATGCTCAAGTCGACCTTCAGAACTAGCCGCATAGACCTGCTAAGGCTGTTGGCAGTAGGGCATAGCTGCAGTTTTTCTCGTCATGTCTAATCCAACGCGGAGGCGGTGGTTTGGGCGAACAGCTGTTCGCCCACGTCTTTAGGTCTTGATTAACCACCAAACCGGTGAAACCGCTGCGAGCGGGTGATATCCGGATCACTCAGTCCGAGGAAACACAGATGCCAAAAGAAGACGCAGATAAAGCGGTTGGCACTAGCTTGGCTCAGAAAGGCGTCGGGCTGCTGGATCGGGCATGGGCTTCTCAATGGGCATTACGGCTAGCCTGCGCCGTACTGTTCTTGGATATGGCCATGATGCTCCGTGTCGGACGCGGGCTCTGGCAGTGGTCCGCTGGCGATATGGAACTGCTGGGCGATGTGGGCTGACTTTCACTCGTTGTCGTAGCCTTCAGCTTCTCCGTTGCCATCGTGATTCCGGTCGTTCTGCCTGTGCTGCGTCAGATTGGTGCGCACATTTGGTATCTGTTGGCGACACGACTGCCCCGGCTGTTCGGGCCAGACATCCGGCCTTATCAGCGAAGACTCGGATATGTGCGCACCCGCGAGCTGCGAGATTTGGCCTTGCGTGAGAAAGATGATTTTCTGTTCCGTCTATACCAGGATCATGTACAGGCGCAGAAAGTAGAAAGAGCGGCCCGTGAGCAGGCAGGCGATTTGACTGCGGCTGCGATCCTGACTGCGCTGGTTGATTTGATCATTGCACAGCGAATACCCAATGGCAGCGGCGTGATCGACGCCATCTATGGCGCAGTCTTTGATCGGCATACCAACTTCAGCTTCTTTCAAAATCGCCACAATTTGGCTTTCAGTCTTTCGTTTGCTCATCGTCAAACTCCTTTCGTTTAGCTTAAAAGAAATTCTACGAGTAATCTGTATTATTTTACGGGGTAGTTACACAAATACACTTTAGTCGTAATTTCCTTGGTATTTGCCGCGAACGTCATTATAAGTGTATTGATAGGTTTTTTCTTTTTATAAACTCGACTGGTCCAACCCAAAATAGGCTTCTCTGATCCGCAATACACCTCATACTTCTGCAGCCTTGCATCCATTTCAATGGATGCAATAATTTTATTTTCATGGAGTGCCACTATTCTATTATTAATTTCTTGCAATGAAATATTGAGACCGAAATGAAGCCTAACCTCCAATCCACCGCCCTTACCGGCGCTATGACTAACGGTATCCACAATCTGCATATAGGTGTTAGGCCGATAAATTATTTTCCGATTATGTTTAAAACCCAGAGACCTGACTTGCGTCAATCCGGATAAAATATACTCCCCATTCAATTCCGTGCATTCGGAAATGCTTGAGTCTCCCAACTCGATCTCGTTTGGCATAACCACTCTCTGCGAAAATCCGACTGTATTATGAGCCCGGTCACTGACAAAGTATCGCCTCCACTGGTCGTTCTCATAGCTGTATTTTCCGGAATCGGTAATTAGTTCGAGTCCTTTCTGAAAAAGTATAAAACTTAATTTATCGGCGTGAGCATGCGAGTAGGAAGACGAAGTTGCGTGAAAGATTAAAGCAGAGCTGTCTTGAATATCAACATTCGGATGAGTTCTAACAATTGCATACCCGGAGCCTGGATAATACTTTGAGACAAAACACTTACCATCTTTTACAAAATCGCACTCAAGTTTCGTCTTGAGCTCCATACCTTTGTCATCGGAATCCCCTATTAGAAAAAAGAACCCACTTGGGCTAGTCAGCCAACCCGATACTTCGTCTTTTTGATCTTGGATGGCAGTTATCCGAGCTTGGGTTTTTTTAAATAATTGGGTTGGTAGTTGGCATATTAGGTCCGCTGTATATTTGTGATAAAAAGGCGAGTTTTCCGAGCTGACATTTTCCTCGGTGAAGTTCAACTCAATCAACTTATCAAGTTGTTGTTCGCAAAATTTAATTTTGCTTTTATCTGATTCATTTTTTGACCAATATAGCAATCTTAATCCTAAAATTTGCCATACTCCGTGATTATTGAATTTCAGATTTTTCTCATTCTCTAAATAAACAATATGATTTTCAACTATGCTATTTAAAATCCTACTGTCACGAGGCGAAAACTCAATTGCTTCCTCGCTCAAGACATACAAAAATAGTCCCAAATGGATCGCTCGTGTTCCGACAGCCATATCATACCAAGCGAACGTATTTTCTCCGCTTTTTATGGATAATGATTGGCTCCAATCAAGCATGAAAGCATAAATTTCCTTTAGAAATCTGAGTTTTTTAGTTTCAAAATAACGTTTCCATACAGGGGCAAGGAATTTCCATGAATTTAATGCAAACTCAATGTTTCTATCGTTGCGTGGGCCATAATTTACAGGTATGCGCAAAGGGATCGGTGTCGCCCCAACTCTGGGAATATATCCTGTTCTTTTCAATGACACATAATCGCCGTGAATTACTCTCCTAAAATACTTTAACTGCTTATAGTGCCCTTTAGACGACCCTGTCGATAAATTCAGACGAATAGCAGGAGAGAGTAATAGCCGATTCGAATTTGACTTCGACTTCGTATTTTTTTTCAAATTCCGCTGAAAGCATATTACATAGTACTCCCCCTTTTTGTCTGGCAAAGGAAACTGAATATGCTTGTTTTTTGAATACCATTGCTCATCCACCTTTTCTTTGTAGTGCATTAGATAGAAAGCATACTCATCATCATTAACCTCTGATGGATTATCGACTATTACATCCAAAACCAAATTATTATTTATTAATTTAACTTCCATTTCTGCCAGTTTCCCCTGCTCATTTAATATTGCCAAATGATTCGCATTCTCTAGTAATTGTAATGCCAGCGACAGCTATCAATACAATGCAAACTCCTATCATCACGCGATCGTAGACACTTCCTATCGGTCATTTTCAACTTCTATCTTACAACCAGAAACCACCTTGATTATTTGCTCTTTGTTCTGTACGAATCCTTGCCCCGCCCAATAGGTAGGATCTCCCTCCAGTTCACGAATCAGATCAACAATTAACTCTTTAGGAGGTGGGACATGACCATCACCCCAAGTCCTCCCTACGATTGTATATAAGCTATCGGAATACAGCTCAACATTTTGAGGTTCGCTTTGAATATTTACACCAATAGACTTTAGGAAGTACATAAGGTGTTCTTCATAGTGCCAATCACTTCTATTTTGAAGATAAACAACCTTGGGCATGAAGCCCAGCCGTTCAAAAACCGGCACCAGAGAATATTGCACTCGATATTTGCTTAACACAGAGTCTAAAGGCTCTTTAGATTTGTTAACGTTAAAGCATGATTTCATATAATCCCACACTAAATGGGCATGAAATCGAGCAATACTTGTTTGCGGATTAACAGCCAACGCAATAGCGTTTGTTATTCTGGTGGAGTAAAAAAGAGTTGCAAATCCGCCGCCGGATGATCCAAACAAAATAGTTCGTACCGCATTGAGGGCACACAGAATATGGTTAATATACCTAGGTAGATCTAATTGCAACTCACAATTCTTATTGCCTGCATACCAGCCCAGAGTTAATGCAGGGTCTGCGTGAACAGACGGATCACTAACTAAAATCGAACTTGACTCTATTTGTTTTGATAGTCCCACTCCAGTAAATATCGGGTCGGAAGTCCCGTCTCGCTTCGCTGCAGCTGCAAGCGAGACGAAACAGGTTTCAGTTTTTTTATTTACGATTTTAAAAGACAATGTCGCCGAGTCCAAAGTTACATAATGCGTTCCATCATGAAATTCACGGGTATTAAAAAATTCCCTTTCATTTGCATACACATAAACTTTTGAAGGTATCTTATAATCTGGAAAATCGTCTACGTAGATATGATCAGAAATAACCCGACTCTGTTCGCTATTAGCACTTGCTTTTTTGAAACAAATTGTGTAGTAATGGCCTTTAATAATAGGAAGCTTAAAACAATATGACCGCTGTGTGCTGTACCACCCAACAGCTACCTTAACAGGTTGCAACTCCCCAGACTTACGCATAAGATAAAAAGCATACTCATCCAGATCCTGACCGGCTGGATCATTCACGGTAGCTGTTATCTTAGATATACCCCGAGTATATTCAATGTTAATTTCCATAAAAGCTCTATTCGAATAAAATATTGTGGAGTGGGTGAGTTTAATATAATTACAGTAGCATACCCGTCCAAAGCAGTTTAATGAGTTAACTACTGCTCAAGGCTTTAGCGACCTACCCCACCAGCAAGAGGTCACCCATGAATAAGAATGGCCACTATTTAAGGGTTACGCTCAATTTCGAGCTTATATTAGAAGGCCAAAAATTGCTAAAATAGCATAATATATGCCTTTTATGAATCCTATTTTCGTCCTATCCTAAATGCAAAAAATTAAGGCTCCATATCAACGGCTAGCTGAGAAATGGCAAACAAGCCTTTCCGAATATAGTTCAATTGAAGAGTTTGAGAGATCATCTTTACATTCAGCACTCATTAGCTTTCCGCACAATGACGTAAGATTTGATTTTCTCTTAAAAATAAAGCCACAAAAACCGTTAATAATTTTTTTTAACGCCGCATATTCAAAACCGCAAAAAATCGAATCTAACCAACGAAAGAGGCTTAATTTTTTTTTAAAGCTTAAACATGTCAAGCCCCTAGTTTCTTTTTTTAACACCGCTTACCGGAAAATCATCCCCTTACAACTAGAAACATCAGATTCCCAACCCGGGAGGTCATTGGATTCGAGGTTGCCCTCTTTTAGTGGCTATAATTTGGTGGAGCAAATTGACGCATCTTACATTTGCGTCAATGACCCAACCTTATATTTATCAGAATCTCTGAATCTCGCATGGTATTTGGGCTCCAAGGAGCTGCCTGTTCAGTCAATTATTGTTCGAACGCTGCAGAAAATAATAAGCCAGGAAAACCCCAGCCGCGTCATTTTTGTGGGAGGATCGGGAGGTGGTTTTGCAGCAATGTATTACGCTTCTTTTTTTCCAGGTTCACTTGCCCTTCCATGGAATCCTCAAACTGATATATTCAACTTTATCCCCGAGTCAGTCTCTGCTTACCTATATAGCGCTTGGGGGTTCGAAGGTACGATGGAAGACGCAAGAACGTTATTAAAAGGAACTGTTGATACCGATTTATTTAAAAGATACCAAGCGTCTGGAGTTGCAAATTATCTACTTTATTTGCAAAATGCATCTGACTACCATCACATTGAGTCCCATTTAAAGCCATTTCTAGCCAACCTTAACATCCGCGACTCGAAGAAATTAATTGCAAATGGAGGTTTTTTCGGTGACACTCAATTTCTAAAAATTCTGGACAATGGTCGTGGCCATATAGCGCCCCCTTTTGGGTATCTAGTAACACTATTGAAATCTCTAACCCAATCACCTTACGACTGGCCGGAACTTTTTTTAAATAGAAATATTGAAGATCTTGTTTCAATTGAAGGGAAATAATGAACAATTTTTTGCTTGCGCTAAGTGTAATTTTTGTACTGTATGTCATACTAATCGTTAAAATTAGCATGAAACTACAAAAAAACACGTATGAACAGTTAAACACGAACTCCCCGTATCTTCCAAATGACTCTGCCGATGAGCCGCTGCGAGTAGAATCCGATATAGATCCGTTACCAGTACTGCAAGCACGCACTTTTGACGATGATGGAAAAACCCTCATAAAATGGAAATGCCCAGTTGCCGAAGGAATTGATTCGGTCAAAATTTACGCCCGCGTAACCAACGACCCAGAAACGGCGATCGTTATCGCTAATATAACTTCAAATAGCGAATCTGAAGGTTTATACACTCACAACAGACACAAGAAGCCTTGCTGGTACTGGGTTACCGTACTATATTCCAATGGGCAGGAATCTGAAAAAAAATTTGCTGGCTCACAAGAAAGATAAGCGCGGACATAAGAGCACCTAAAAAGTGGAACAGCCAAGCTATTTGTGAGAAGGTACACTTGGCTGCAGATACTGGGTCGTGAAATGCCGTAGTCAGCAAAGGTAATCTGATATTACCTTGCGACCAAACAGAAAGCGCTTCGACACCAACATATTCACAACGCAAGCATTCAATACCGGGAAGACAATCAGATAGCCATTTTTACGGCAGATCTGAACGATATTGCTAAATAAACTCCAACGAGAACTTTACATTCATTGGTTTAGCCGTGTGATCAAACAGAATTTGGACTAAATTACTCTGATATAGTAAAAATTTGGTATCAGAGAGCCAACCAATGATTTCTTCCTGAGGCACTTTGACCAGCTCTATCGAAAATTTTTCACTCGAAGCAACTCGAACCATTAGAGATTTGCGCTTACCTTTAACAAGAATAAAATCTGTTCCACACTGAACCTCCTTCTCCTTGGCAAAAAAAAGCCTCGAAACATAGCGCACCTCAGCTGATTCGTTATGGCTAATTTCGTCCTCTATTGATATTTTTTCAGACGGCACTCGAAACTCGATCTTTCTTGAATAAGAATGGCGCCTAAACATCTCCGTAGTCGCATGAAGATAAAAAATGGTGCCTCCCGCTTCCTCTATTTTTGTATATTTGACAAATTTAGGTTTACTTCCCATTTTTTTCGCAATTGGATTGTCAAGAGGAGCTGTTAGATTATGCGACAAGTGGGATTGAATGTATTTCCGATGTGGGTCAGTATCATCGTATTTATAAGTCCCGCCATCTACCAACCAATCTTCTCCGTAACCATACAGCGTAAATGTCAGATCATCATCTTGTCTGTGACCACGACTCAAACAGCCCGCCTTTAAACTCAAATGGACTGCATCTATATAGTTTGCCTTATTCCAATGGCTTCGAAAGAATGCGTATCCGGTATCTGGCAAAACAAAAAACCTTTCTCTCGGGCTAATCCCACTTTTTCCTCCAGTTAAAGCGTATTGAAATTGGGGAAAATTAATCGGCTTATAGCTGTGAAATATATTCTTTTGCTTAATATATGTGGTATCCCCTATTAAGGGCAAATATCCATCCGGCTTCATAGTATGGCATAGCGCTTGAGTTGCTTTAGCAATTACTGTTTCCAACGACTTAAAGAGTGATATCCTCTCGTTGTAACTTCTCTCAATATTGAGAGCAGTGATGCACTGTTTAATCCCATGCGATAAGTATCCGGGACTATTTTCTTTGTGTCCACCATCTGAACAGAAGACAAAATTCACTTCTTCTTGTATACGTTCAGCAGCTAGCGTGATTTCTTCTTTCAAATCCAATATATACTCCAATTCAAGAGCAACTTGGAACAAAACAAGCGATTGATCAAAACCGTGGTTTGTAAACTGACTGTAAAAACTGTCATCCTTCAGTTTAGCCAAATGAATCTTGATTAAGTTTAAAATAAACACAAATCTGGTATCTCCGTACACGACAAACCCTACACTAAGCGTATACATAAGAAACATACAGATATGCTTTAAACGCAATGCACTACCTTGGTCGTGCCACAGCATTTTGTCAGATACAGCTATGCTTGCGTACTCATGCCAATCGACTAGCAGCCGATAGGCCTCCTCGAGAAAAACGTCCTTCGAATCGGCGCTATGAGCACTAACAAGCTGGCTCAATAGCGTCAACTGATGCAGATGCCATCTCCACGTTCGATTTGAAAATGGGTCAGCAGCCCAAAATTCATGTATGTCAAACTTGTACTCTGAAAAATCACCAAGCCTGATCTTGGACTCATTAATAAATTCCCTACCTCTCTGCGTAAAGCTCTCATTTATGAAACGAGGCCGGTTAGACTTATAGTATTGAGATAAGACAAATAGAAATCCAAGATCAATTATTTGGCTCGTTTTTTTCGATGTACTGCGGTCGAGCGTGAATACTTTTACACGATACAATCCAGGTTTTCTAATCTGGAAATAAAATTCCCTTTCCTTGCGGTAACCTTGTTTGTCTATTGTCGTTTGGTTAAACATCAGATAGCATGCGAATACTTTTGCTTCTGTCGACAACGAATCATCAATTTTAATAGTCAATTTGTCGTCAGTGAGTTCGAATAGAATTTGAACTCTATCGTCGCATAACTGATTCTGATTCGTTGTCATCGAAAATGCCCCCTATTTTATTTTTTACCGAAATTACAGCAACTTAATACCAAAACGGATTTTACCCGGTTTTATTCGGCGCGGTCTAAGGATGCTCAAACATCCCCAAAATAGGCTGCTACGTATCTAGAAAGTAACGATAAAGCCAAGATAGACTATTTATTGTTTATCTCAATTTCTACTTCGTCCAAAACTAAGGCAGTAGTAATTACATATTAAGTCTGTTACTTACGTGAATTTCGCACTTTTTGAATGTACAGTGCCATAAAATCACATACTTGGTCAGCGTATGTTAGATGACTGAGGTTTATTATAAAAATACTATAGCTTTGCTGTTTACATGCGCGACTAAGCTGCCAGGAGACCATTTTCCCCGAAAGATAAAATCAATACTGATTGGTCCTAGAGATAGGGATGCATTTTAAGCGGACACCGTATTAATCTAACTGAGCAGTCAAAGATAAAATTGGAAATCACCTTCCAAATTGCTACCAAGACTACGGCAGTTAATTGCGGTCAAATGTACATTATTTTTGTCGTTCAGTCCTTTCTTACTAACACTGCTACGAGCGGAAATTACTATTTGTAAAACATAACTCGTTCTACCGTAGGGAAGATTTGTTAGCCAAAGCCTTTTTTTTCAAAATTGCGGCCTTAATCAACTTTGCGTAATCCTGCTTGTCAAGCCCTCGCAGGGCCAAATACATATTTTTGTATGCCATGCAATTCTCCAGCGTAATCTCCTTGACTACACGCCCTGGAGTGCCAACAACAACAGATAGAGGTGGAATATTAGTAGTAACGAGACTATTAGCTCCGATAACGCTAAAAGTACCAATCTCAATACCTCCCAACACCTTACTACCGGTAGAAATTACAACATGGTCCCCAATAAGCGGGACAGAAGCCGATTTTCCCGTTGCGCCTACACGTTTACCCCTCCCCCTCCCGCCCACGGTAACTTGAGTGCCGATCACAACGCCATTTCCAATTTCGCTCAACGCATGGAGGGTCACACCCATCCCCCCCGAACCAAAATGAACGTCGTCGCCCATCTTTACTGAATTGGGAATTGAAGAATTATGTAGCACATAATTTAATTTTTGACATCGCATAGCATTTTTTTTATCTCCAGCCTTCAGATATACCTGGGCACAACACCAAATGTCGTAAGCAGAAGGAACGGCACAATCTAAAGCGACCTGAAGCTGCTCCAGCCAAGTGTTCACACCATGGTTTGAAAGGATTGTAGTTTCTGCATCAACGCTCATTGCATTCTCACTCATTCAATAATTAATCAATTTTTTGTGAAAACTCCACCACTCAAGGATGATGAAACTTGCACGCTTAATCGCTCATAAGAGGCGCACTATTCCTCAGAATAGCTACGACCGCATTATGAAAAATTGCCGAAACAAAAGTAATACGAAAAAACTCACACAATACATAGAATAGTAAAAGAAGAAAACACGCTCAGCGTTACCAAATGCAAACGAAATCACCGCTATACTGAAGCTCCGTCCGCAAACTACAAGATCCGAGAACGGAATGTCGCTATACAGCAATCGACAATAAAGAATATGTCGAACGCAGCAGTAAATACAAGATGTAATGACCCAGTGAAAAACTAGGCCACGTTAAAAGAGGAAAAACGTACAAATGAGTATGATCATGGAAAACCAGGTCAAACCTTGGGCAACCAAACACGAAACCGCGTTGGTACTGAAACGAATTAGCTCCCCTTTCCTTCACGAAATTGATGCATAATACCTCCTGCTGTACAAGAAATTATTCAAACTGGAGGCATTTATGGCAGCACGATTAGGTGACGTTGCGCAAACGTTCAAGACCGGTGATACCGTACGATTGAAAAGTGGTGGTCCGGACATGACTGTTGTTGAGGTCAAAACTTATGATTCAGGAAATACGCTCGCACGGGTGATTTGGTTCAATTCAGGTCCCAATGGATACGAACTCAAAACTGAAAATATTTTGTCTGAAGCTCTGACAAAAGCCACCAAATAGGAAAGCTAAATGACAGCCCAAAAAGACAGGCAACTGCCGCATTCGGCGGCCATCCTTTACCCCCTTAAAGCGTACTCGATGGGGGTTTTCACTATCTGGCGCCGCCAACGATGCGGCCGATGAAGTACAATCGCTGTATCTTGGCCAACGATAGCGCGATTCACAATTCGTGCCATCCTGACCTTTAGTAGGTGCATACCAGCTATCTCCGGACATTAACGCTTTTGCCAAGCAAGACCGTATTGTGATCGGACAAGCTGAACCAGTCATAATCCACGTCGCCGACTTGCAATAGGCCAGGCAGGAGCAGCAGCGTGGATGGTTGGGGTACGTCCTGGATTTCGTCGTAGTCCTCACAGCCGGTTGCGGAACCCAATGCCGCGACCTGGAATTTTGCGGACTGGTTGAGCACGAGCTAGACCTCGTCGGCCATGAGCAGCAGGAATTTGAGTTATAAAAATTTTCTAAGAACGGTAAGCCGAGTTTGTGCGGCCACGCCGCGACATCGAATCACTCACTGGTATAGTTTGCTGCTACGGTGCCAATGTGCAAGTGACGAAGGTAATCGATTTCGTTAATCCCCCGCCGAGGTTTCTGGATTGGATGGGCGTCACGCCTGCGACTAGCATAGACAAATAGCATTTGCTATATTGGCAATAAAAACTACAATTGTGTAAAAATTTGGCTAAACGATGCAGCCAACCTTGCGTTTAGACGGCTATTCTGTACCGGTGTCTATGACGGTGAAAGTCATGTTGGCTACTACGAGCGGCCCAAAACGCAACACTTACGGAAACATCCCGTTATAAAAGGTCAAAAGTGGCGTGCTCTGTCCACTCTAGGCATCAAATGAAATTATCGGCTTAGGAAATTATGAGTTGCGCTTTGTATTTTGCTACGATGTCGGAATCTCTTGGATTCCTGATCTTATCAACTAAGGCGTAGGCCACAATTAATCTACACCAAATAATTAAATCTTGAATACTAATGATGTTTGCATGTGGAGAGAGTCATGGATGAGAACGATATCGTATTAGCTGCCAATGGGGATGAGATTTTAAACGTTGATCGAAGTGATCAGATTTTTATCACTGTTTGATCACGAAGTCATACATCACGACGAATTCATAACCTGGACGACCACATCACAGTTCTAAAGTCGTCGCCATATGGCATAACTATTCAGCAGAAATATCAACGTTAATCTTCTTGCTTTTACGCTTCCCATTATCAAGTACGTAGCCAACGATTTCGATTTTCTTAGGATGCCCATTGACTTCAAACAAAGTGCTGTTTTCAGAGGAATACTGTTTGATAGATGTTCGTTTGCCATCTATAAACAAATAGAACGCGAAAACGGGGTTTATAAAAACCGCAGGAGCTGCATGGATAGACGCGAGTAATGTCGAATTTTCCAGTGTTGCGGTTACTTCGAATGTTTCTTCTTGTGTAACATTGGTACTTTGTTTTTCAGCAAAGGTTAAGTCAACTGATGTGTTGCGTTGTTTTTCCGAAAAGGCCAAGTCGGTCGATGTTCCGAGATCGTCTATCAACCACGTCAAGGAGGCCTCGATAATTTCCTTGTCCGGCGCATTATGCTTGTCGCCAAACGTCCCAAATTTAACGAACAAATCATCAACTCTGTCATTGACGAGATTATCGGCGTGTATTGTAAACCCTAGATTCTCCAAGAATGGTTTAGCATGTGACGCGAATTGCCGGTCTGTGTCATTTTGAAGAAAGAGAAGCTTTACAAAACTCGGAATCTGAAAATTGCGTTGTAAGTCGTAATAAATGCCCTCGCACACGAGGCGGGTGGCTAACTCCTCTTGTGAAATTTCTTGGTTTATATTTAATTCCGAATTACGTGTAGGAAATGCATTTTTCAAATAGCTAATGACAAATTTCTTTTCACACTTGGCTATACAAGTTTGGGGATTCCAGACCAAGCAGCTCGTGTGCTCAGTCATATACGGTAAAACAGATAATGCGCCGAAACCTCCAGCAGATCCGCCAAATAATACTAACCGTGCGCTATAGTGTCGAGCAAGCTTGTTGAGCCAAGTGCCAATAATTTCGATCGTCTTTGGCATATTCTCGTTCCCCGTGTACCACCCAACACAAAGCCCTTTTGATTTTGAAATTGTCGGTTCGGCAACTGCCAAAACGGGTAATTGCAATCGTTCCGCAACATCAAGCCCAAAGGAAAAAGGATCTTTTTGTTCATCTCGACGCTCTAGATTTCCGATAAACTCAACCAGCAACACACGCTCCCTTAGAGAGCTACGCTCACGGAGTAAACTGTGATTCTGCAGGCGCAGATCAATAGAATTTCCATCCGAAACTAATATTCGATGAACGCCATCCTGATCCCAGGAAGAGCTTGGCGTTACTTCGTCGACATGATGGTCGATCACTTTGACATTCCATTGGAAAGCATCGTACAAATTTATTGTGTCGGTTGTATCTTTCATGCGGAATTTATGAGTTTAAAAGAACTAATATAGCCCGATTGAACGAATTGATCGTTTCATACCGCCAAATCCTAGATTTTAGCAAAAAAATTACGGAACATAGATTTGTTGTCATGTGCCCGTTACTCGTCCTAATGTTAATCGCATTAAGTAACTTCTCCGATACTTCTCATAGATCTGGTAAAACGAATTTGCATTCAAAGTAAACGACCGTGGCAGTGATGCCACCGGCACTCAGATTGGCCAAATTTTTATCAGGTTATCCACTCGCGGGCCAAAAGGAACCCCCCAGCCGAAGCCATTGCTTGTGTATATAATTAAGCCGCAATTGCTTGCATAGAGTTCAGATGGTATACAACCAATTGGCACCCCGTGGAGCCGAGCTCCTGCGAGGCGATTTTGTTTATTATTAATTTGTGCGCCATCCCTGTTTCTTGCCAGTGCACCGCTGTCAGTATTCGCGAGACGTTTTATTGTATTGACTATTATTAAATTAACCGCCTCGAGCCCAAAGCGCTAATTTGAAGGGGTACGAAGCTTTTAGTGTGAAGAGAGCCCGGGTGGCCTACCGCTCCATCAATGATCTTTTCTGCGCGTTTGTACATCATCAAACCAGCCCAGTGACTGGATGTGGTCTTTTAGGAAGGAAGTAACCGCGGCACTTCCAATATCATTTAAATGTCCTGCATCTTGAGAACCACTATACGGCTTATTCCCCCTTGCCTGGAGCTCTAAATCCTCTTGTGTCGGCGTTAATCCCGTGTATGCCCACCATTCTGGGGAAGTAAGAAACCTCTGAATATCAACGAACAATTGCGCGTATCTCGATTCATGAGCGGCGTTGACTTGATATATAGCGTCGCGACGGCGATCAATATCTGGAGTATTACTGTCAATAAAATGTCCCATTACCAAGCACCGTGCATGGCGGAGGTTATGAAAGTCAAAAGAGGCGTCTGTTCGGGCAATAATTTCTTCAACTGGCCATCCCTGAGTGATATCATTTTTCCCCATCCATAACAACATAATGCCGTTTTTGAAGAAATTACCTAATTCCGAGATAAAGGGGTATTCATCAGGTGAGAACACAGTATTTCCTGACGTTTCACGAGTAAATATAAAGCCCGAAGTGGTGCAAGAAATGGTCCCTTGTATGCCATTCAACGTGCCAGTAAAAGGCTTGAAGCTAGCTCGCGGCTGGCAATTTGAAACAAATATACGGGTTGCCCCTGATTTGACAATTTTACTGCGCTCCACCTTTACTAGTAATGGAATAGAGCCAAGTCTTCCCGCAATTTCGTCCGTGAAAGCACCCGAACTCCCACCTTTAAAAAAAATTGACCCTGGAATCATTTCAGCGAACATGTCGGCAAATTTTTGTCGTGCCAACCACATAGATGAGGATCCCCAACCTGAAACCAATAATGGGTCGGCACATTCACGGACAATTTCTTTGCCGCTTAGATATGTTGGTTCTAACAACTTCGCATCTTTTAAGTTGCTTGCTTTCCGTACCGAAGGGTCAAAACCAATGAAATGTAGTAAATTGGTCCACTTCATTGAAATATTTTTAAAAAATTGAATGGATGATATGTGCTGGAAAAGATCAGGCGCAGGCGGGTCATCTATTTGGCTAACTAAACTTTTCTTCCTTACTAGGAGGTTGTCAGCCCCTTCAAACTTTAAAAAACGAAGAGCCGATTGTAGGCAACTGTTTGGCACTACGTTATCGAACCCTGTAACTTCTTGCTGCTCAGATCGATATATATATCCACCTCGCCACTCGTAGGAGTCTCCAGCATGAAGGATTAACTCGGCATCAGGGATTGATACAGCAGCATTGTAAAATTTCGTATTAAATGCTCCGCCACCTTTGATCATCGGGCGCATCGTGCCGACATATCTACCGTCCCCGGCTTCATAGTCTCTGTCCATCCAGACGATTAATTCTCCATTTGTGGCGTCCTTAAAAGACATACCCCATACATCAGGAAATAAAATCTTCGCCCCTGAATTTGTCTCGCTGGTAAACGCCGAACGCGTATTCTTCTTGCCCAAATACTTGAATGTGCCATGACGAAAACCCGTTGTAATAACCTGAGGACCGTTGTCGGTTACCACTCTCACGAGCTCAAGGGCGATCCATATGATATGTGTTAGGAAAACGCCAGACTCGAACTGATACAGGCCACGCTGTTCCATAGTTTCTCTATTAAGAGTTGTGGTATTAGCCGCCTGAACTCTATTGAAGAAAGAAAAGTAGACTTTGGTTGCTACTCCCGATCCATCAGAGGTAACCTGTTTTCCGTCGGGAAGAAAAGAAAATGAAATATTTCGGGCTGTGGGGTTGCCCCAAGCACCACCTGAGTCTGCATGGTTGCCGCCCGTGTAGGTTAACGCGGTAGACCCATTTTCATTAGCCAACGCAAAGTTGCATATGGGAGGCGTTGCTATATCGCCCCCAGTTGAAGCGTCTATGATAGCGATCCAATCTGCGTTTTCTGGATCTCCTAGAGGTGCCCGGAAAACAGCTTTCAGATCAGGAATACCATTTACACCTTTTGGGCCGATGTCAATCCGTCGTAGTTCGTTGCCGCTTCGGTAGACTAATATGGCAGTTTTAGTGCTGGCTTGATAGTTCCATTTATAGCCCTCGTAGTTCCAGATACCTTTTCGATCGCTATATTTAGACGTATGAATAACAGAAGTCAATCCGACTTGGGCTGGGTTGGTTTCCAGATACGATCCAGAGGATAGCGGTAGATCTGCATCTTTAACTATATAGACTTTTTTAGTCAGCCCACTCTTATCTAATACAACTGTCTGCTTGCCAGCGTTGGCACAATGCGAAGGCATTCCGTCTATCCATATATAAGTTGATTATCATCATGCATTCACAACTGGTGCCAGCCATGGCTGAAGCTGTCAGTTTGAAATAGTACTCTCGATAAACGTATCAATAATTTAACATTTATCCATAAAAATATGACAAATAATGTATATTGTTTCAAATGAATGTGCTGATTAAACACAAATTTGCCAAATTATCAAATGGATGTTTAAAGTAGCCTCGGATGAAAGACATCCTCCTCAATCATGAATGGCGCAACGTGGATTCTATCCAGAAACATTGCGCGGCTTCGGGGCGGATAAAGCAAAGCCCGGCCAGGCAAGACGGTTTGCTGGTAAATACCGATGCGCTGGCCATATTGAAGAGTAGGACAGGTCGGTACGGTGAATGGGCATTCACATGAGATAGTGGTGCACACACCACGGATATAAATCGCCAATCACTCAATCTGACGACCAAGAAATCCGAGATCAAGGATTCTCTTTTTATTGGTGACGTGGTCGCGTCTACACCGGCCGAAGAATCCATAATTTAATCCATGTCGCATCGGCCACTTCGTTCACCAGCCCAGATAGCAGCCCCCGTCAAACGTGCTTTAAGGGGGGCAGAGGTCGACTACCAGCCGTGGATGTATTGATTTAATTACCATTTTTCCCTTATAAAAAAAGCCACATGAGGAGCTAACAGCAAGCGGCTTCTGAAGCGTATCGATAAACGCAGGTAATTTTCCACAGATTATTGACTCAATACCCAAGTTGATGCATCTACCTTGATAATCGTGGCTCTCCCATATTGCGGCAACGTAATTCCATTCGGTGCACCCTATGTCACGCCAGATGTGCCGGTAATAGTCATATTCCAGCCCCTAAATTGATAACTTGAAGCTCAGTGCCTAGTGAGAAATACTGGGCCGAGAAGGCGAAATACTGGGCTGAGAAAGAAGCGTAAGGACTCTCAATGAGTTCACAATATTTGTAATAAATTTATCTTTGTGTAAAATTTCTGATACTATCCGACTTAACAGTCGGGTAATGATCGACTGTTATCCAATTTATGAGCATAAATAATAAAGAATTTGTATTTGGAGAGGGTCGTGGACGAGAACGATATAGTATTAGCTCCCGATGGAGAGGGAATTTTAAACGTTGATCGTAAGCATCCGGTAAAACCACCTTGCACGGCCTTATTAAGAATGCCAGGATAGCGTCCACTAAATATAAGTGGACGCGATGACAAACGAATTAATCCTTATTAAGCGCACTCGGCGCGCCTACTCAGCAGCCTTCAAGGCTGAGATGGTTGCTGCAAGCCAGCAGCCGGGCGTTTCGGTGGCAGGCCTGGCGCTGGCCAACGGACTGAATGCCAACATGTTGCGGCGCTGGATCCGAGAGCATGTTGATGGCGCGAACTCCTCCAGTGATAGACCGACGATATCGTGCGGACCATCGTTTGTGCCCGTGCCGATGAACGATACACCAGCACAGACATGTCAATTGCAATTACAGGGCAAGACGGTCTCGGCCACATTGACGCTGCCAGTGGATGCACTGGATCGATGCGTGAATCTGTTGCAATCTATACTGCGATGATTCGAATTGATCAGATCTGGTTAGCAGTCGAGCCGGTAGACATGCGCTGCGGCATGGACCGGCTGATGGCCCGGGTGATTGAGGTGTTCGGTGCTTCTCACCCTTATCATGCCTATCTGTTCGCCAATCGTCGGGGGACGCGATTAAAGGTGCTGGTGTGCGACAGCTTCGGTGTATGGCTGGCCGTGCGCCGGCTACACCAGGGCAGCTTGCATTGGCCCGATGCAGGCGACCAACATGCACAACTGACCTCAGAGCAGGCTCGCGCCCTGGTCATCGGCCTGCCATGGCAGCGTCTGAGCCAGATGGATACGATTGATCTTCTGTAATAATCATCCAAACCCATAAAACACAGTTCGGCAATCGGGGCGTGTACGCATGGTGCAGCCGCGCATTTGTATGGCATGATATCAACCATGTCACGATCCCCCGTTACCAATATTGATGAGCTCGATGCCAATGCCCTGCGGGTACTGGCGCGCCAATTGATGGGGAAGCTGAATCAACAGGATCAGGTACTGCATGCCAAGGATCAGCAGATTGCCCAGCAAGCGCATGAGATCCACTTTAAACAAACCCATATCCAGCAACTGAACCATGAGATTGCGCTCTTGCGTCGCTATCGCTTCGGCAAGAAGAGCGAACAATTGGCTGGTGTGCAGGGATTGTTGCTGGAGGATGCGGTCGATGCCGACATTGCAGCTATCGAGCAGGAGCTGATTAATCTGGGCGGCAAGCCAAGTGCCGCTGGCACTGCGGCTCCAAGACGTCAGATCCTGGCGCCTGAACTGCCTCGTATTGACGTGCACCATGAGCCCGAATCGACGACCTGTGGATGCGGCTGCCAGATGCAGCGCATCGGTGAGGATAAGTCCGAGAAGCTGGACTTTATACCCGGCGTGTTCCGCGTTGAACGCCATATCCGCGGCAAGTGGATATGCCGCCAATGCGACACCTTGATCCAGGCACCGGTGCCGGCGCAAGTCATTGACAAGGGTCAGGCCACCTCAGGGTTGCTCGCTCAGGTGTTGGTAGCCAAGTATGCGGACCACCTTCCGTTGTATCGTCAACAGCAGATATTTGAGCGCGCTGGCGTCAAGTTGGCCAGTTCAACACTGGCCGATTGGGTCGGCGTCTGTGGCGTACGTTTGCAGCCGCTGGTTGATGCGCTGCGCGAGACGATCCTGGCCCAGCCCGTGATCCACGCAGATGAGACACCCGTACAGGTACTGCAACCGGGTAGTAAAACGACACATCGTGCCTATCTGTGGGCGTATGCGCCAGGTGCCTTCCAGGATCTGCGTGCCGTGGTCTATGATTTTACTGAAGGCCGCGCCGGTGTTTATGCGCGCGCCTTCCTTGGAAACTGGCAAGGCGAACTGGTCTGTGATGGCTACGGTGGTTACAAAGCGTGCTTCGAGCAAGGGATTGCCGAGGTAGGCTGTATGGCGCATGCTCGGCGCAAGTTCTTCGAACTGCACAAATCGGGTAAAAGCCTGATTGCCCAGCAGGCGCTTGAGATGATCGGCCAGTTGTACGATATCGAGGCTAAGGGTCAGAATATGACACCAGAAGCGCGTCAACAGTTGCGGGCACAACAGGCTAGACCCATTGCTCAAACGCTGCATGCGTGGCTGCAGACCAATCGACTTAAAGTGCCAGAAGGCATGGGCATCACTAAAGCGCTGGACTACAGCCTGAAGCGTTGGGTCGCGCTGACTCGATACCTAAGTGATGGGAGATTGCCGATTGATAATAATTGGATTGAAAATCAGATCCGCCCCATTGCTCTGGGGAGAAAGAACTGGCTATTCGCTGGCTCGCAGCGAGCGGGCCGCAGAGCTGCGGCTGTGATGAGCCTGATACAGTCTGCCAAAATGAATGGGCATGATCCGTATGCGTATCTGAAGGATGTGCTGACGCGCCTGCCCACACATCCGAACAGCAGAATTGAAGAACTGCTGCCACAAAACTGGACTGCCCAGGCAACGAACTAAAAGATAAGGGCCGCTAACGCGGCCTTGTCAATGTGTGTTGCCCGGATGCTTACCGTTGATCAAAGTGATTTTACGGGTGACCAGCGGTTACTAATCGACAATACTGACTATACCAACAGCTTTAGTCATCTCACGGTAGGCAACGAGTCGCAAAGCTCGGACGTCTTAGATATGTACGTTGTGGCAAAGGGTATGGGTGAGCTGAAATCTAATATAGATATCACAATATTAGAAGGAGCCAGTGCCCGATTAATTCCAACAGGTGGCGAGCAGGGATTTGGATGGGATGACGAAAATGTACAGCCTTACTATTCGACTCCGCAAGTGATCGATGTTAACGCAACGCTAAAGACCGGTTCAACCTTTAATTATTCCTGGAACACTTACGATAACACTAGCCAGGCAAATGTTGATACGCTCAACGTAATCATGGAGGGTGACGGGCCACATCACTTAATATTGCAAGGTGGCGACCTGGTCAGAGAAGTTAATGTGGCGGGAATGGGTGATGGGGATACGTTAAAGGTATACGGCGCGTTTGGTACGATTATCGGTTATGAATCTCATGCAATGACCTTTATTGAGCCCGATGGTGGTCGTGTGATGACTGTGCACTTTGATCAGGACACAGACATGTCAAAATTCACCGTCGATGATCGCGGCACCGTTAGTTATGACGATGACACATACAACCCGTCTCCTTTGGATAGCATTGTAAAACCCGACGAAGACGGCAATTTAATTATCGACCAATCTGAACATAAAGGGGACGACCAATTAGTCATCGATAATAGTGGTTATAAGGATAAGCCAAGTCATATAACAATAACCAATGAGTTCCAAACTGACGACGTATTTGACTTTCGGATAGTAGGTAAATCGGAGGGTTATATAAATATAACAAATGTGGATTTAGTAATTTCTGAGGGTGTGAACGCACAACTTCATCCGGATTATGCTGGGGAACGCGACCCTGAACTTGGAGATTACTACTACTATAATCATGATGCCGTTAACCTTTCTGTAACGCTAAAACCGAATTCGACATTTGAGTATTCGAGGGAGCTTGTTGGTGATTCTTACAGCGACGGGAACGCGGGGACCGTGGATATCACCATGGAAGGAGATGGACCACATCATCTTATTCTTCAGGCTGATCGTTTACAAGACTCAGGCCATTCACGAATCGTAACAATATCTGGTATGAAAGCAGGTGATACGATTCATATGAACAGTACTTCCCGAGACAAGATGTGGTGGAGGACTGGCAACGATCACGAACTCCAATATGGAAGCGGTCCCTCTAGTTCGTCGAAAATCGTTTTTGACCCTGAGACCGATATGTCGAGTATACGCGTGGATGATAGCGGTAATATAAGTTACGCATGCTACCTCAAAGGCACACACATCGCGACGCCCGAAGGCGAAGTTAAAGTCGAAGATCTGAAAGCTGGTGATAAAGTATTGACTGCTAGTGGCGGCATAGCGACCGTTAAATGGCTGGGATATCGAACCCTCTTCAAAAAGCGCATTCCAGAAAAAGACGCCAAGCGCGCCTTCCCGATTCTGTTCAAAAAGGGCTGCATTGCCGACAACGTCCCTCATCGTGATTTGATCATGTCCCCAGGCCACCACGTTTTCTTCGATGGGAATCTTGTGCCAGCAATGGCTCTGGTTAATGGCAAGACAATTGTGCAGCAATTCGAAATGCAATCTTTCAAGTATTTCCATGTGGAGCTCGAGCAATTCGATATTCTCCTGGCCGAAGGTGCGCCGGCCGAGTCCTACGTTGATACTGGTAACCGCAACATGTTCCAGAATGCGCATGAGGTGGCAATGAACCCTGACTTTGGGCCGGCAGAAGGCCGTCCTGAGGTGTTGGGCATTACTGTGGTACGTAAGGGTCCTGTTGTTGAGGCGATCCGTGCGAAGCTGCTAAAACGAGCGAATTGGAAGCGTATGCCTGAAGCACAAAAGCGAGCGGGTTAAGCTGTCACTTCGATAAAATATAGCTCACGCATAATGCTGGCCAATTTCTATTACATTACGAAATGACACGAAAGGCGAGAAATTCGAAATATCAGTTCCTGGACTCGAACGAACCGACGAAGTTGCAGAAAACAATTACTGACCAAACAATAGCCCCTGCTGGACGAGAATAACAAATGATCGAGTCGATTCGCCAAGGATCGGAAGAAGACCGATTCGATGTCTCGACGAGCGAACTATACCACCGCTTAAGCGTATCCAGACAGTGCGTTACAAGCGAGAAAAAAGCGGCAACGTTGATCCGAAGTTCATCCAATCGATCAGAGCGATAATACAACAGTCGCCGTCCTTCGGTTATTGGGCAGTAGCTTGCTAGGCAAGAACCCCATGCAGCATACCATTTAACTTTTACCTTTCCGGTAAATTTCTATATAGCTCCAGTTTATTATCGATTTTATTATTTCTCATAATAATATTATCTGACGGGGATTCGGCTTTGTTTTTGCAAGGTATTTTAGCCAATGGATCACAAAACCATTGTGAAACGGCACCTTGATTCACATTATAATTCGCAGGCGTTGAAAAAGAATTATTCTCTACCACTGTGTTGTGAGATGCATTTCGCACCCTGATCGGCGAACCGGAGAATACCTTAAAAACATTATTAGTAATTTGATTGTCATTAGACTCATCCGCTAAATAAATAG
>NZ_NEXS01000003.1 GCF_002810445.1 Advenella sp. S44
CGTCGGATGTGTGCATACGAAAAAACAGGGACGGCGCAATAAGCACGAGTCCCTGTTTTTTCGCTATCGTCCGACGATGTTTGCCGTCAGCGGACAGCGGCTGCCCGTCTTGATGAAACTTATTGTCCCGGGCATTCGACACATTCGCCGGCCAGGTCTTTGGTCAGGCGCAGCTTGGCGCTGAGATCACGCAAGGCGGTGCGCACGCCTTCTTCAATAACCGGATGATAGAACGGCATGTCAAGCATCTGCGTAATCGTCATTTTCTGCTGATGGGCCCAGGCTAGCAGATGAGCCAGATGTTCGGCTGCGGGTCCGACCATTTCAGCGCCCAGCAAGCGTCCGCTGCCATGTTCCGCATAAATGCGCAGATGGCCTTTGTTGACGCCCATCACACGGCTGCGTCCCTGATTTGAGAAAGACACCTCGCCAACAGCGTAGCAACCACAACTGTCATACTTATCGGTTATCTCTTTGTACCGCATGCCGATGCTGGCAATTTGCGGATCACTGAAGACCACGCTGATTTGAGAGCGGCGCAGGCCTTCGGTCACGGTGGGGAACGTACCGGCATTCACGCCTGCGATGAATCCCTGGTCAGCGGCTTCATGCAACAGGGGCAGTTGATTGGAGGCATCTCCCGCAATAAAAATATGTGCCACGCTGGTTTGCATCGTGTAGGGATCGGCCTTGGGTACGCCGCGTTGGTCCAGGTCGATATTCACATTTTCCAGGCCAAGATCTTCTACGTTGGGCTTGCGGCCGGTGGCAGCCAGCAGGTAATCCACGGTCACCGTGCCGCTAGTGCCGTTTTCTGAGTAGTCTACTTTCACGCCCTTGCCGCTTGGCAACAGACTGACCTGCGTGTCTGCATCCAGGTGCAGGTCCATTTCCTGGCCAAAAATGTCCAGCGCTTTTTCCAGTACAACGGGATCGGTAATGCCACCGAGCGCATTGTCCTTGCCAAATACATGCACTTTGACGCCAAGCCGGTGTAGCGCCTGTCCGATTTCCAGGCCGATGACGCCAGCGCCAAACACGGCAACGCTGGCCGGGAGGGTTTCCCAGTCGAAGACATTATCGTTGACAATCAGGCGTTCCCCCAGCGACTGCCAGGCAGGTACGACAAATGGACGAGATCCGGTCGCAATCACAATGCGTTTTGCTGTGATTTCCGTATGATCGTCTACTATGACGACGTGTTCGTTTTTAAAGCGGGCCCTGCCCAGAATGCGATGGTCGGCGGGAAAGGCTTGTACATCTTCAAGCACGAAACCGACGAATCGGTCGCGTTCGGAGCGCACACGCGTCATGACCTGGTGACCGTCGATGCGCAGGGCGCCATCCGGATGCACGCCGAACTGCTCGGCTTGGCGCACATGATGCGCGGCTTCGGCGGCGGCGATAAGCAATTTTGAAGGCATGCAACCGACGCGCGCGCAGGTAGTACCAAACTGGTGGTCTTCTACCAGGTATACACTGTCTGTGGATTTGCGGGCGGCGCGAAACGCGCTCATGCCGGCAGTGCCTCCGCCCAGAATGACAGCATCGGCGTTGATTGATTTCATATTCGGTCCCTGATATTGGAGTTTTTGACGCAACCAGATTGGATTCTACCGGTTTGCGGGCGAAAAAAAAGCAGCGGCATCACGAATGTGTGCCCGCTGCCGATACATCGGCTTTGTATTGTCACGCACGCGTGTCAATAACATCGCGCAACGCAATTTCAGTCATGGTCTGCCGCAAATGACCCGGGACAGATAAGACTGCATCGCGAGTCAGGCCGCTGGCCTGACTGTGCGAACTGTCGCCATGACATGGTCAACAGGCTTACTTGCCTGCGAAATGCGCTGTCAGTTCGTCGCTGCCGCCGATATATTCACCACCAATGAAGATTTGTGGTGTGCTGGTTTTGCCGGTAATGGCGCGAATGGCGACCGTGCTGGCATCTTTGCCCAGTACGACTTCTTCGAATGGCAAGTCTTTTTCTTTCAGCAGAGCTTTGGCTTTAGCACAATAGCCGCAACCAGGCTTGCTGAACATGACGATAGATGGCTTATCCTGGTAGTCTTTGTCGATATAGCGAATCATGGTGTCGGCATCAGACACTTCAAACGGATCGCCTTCTTTTTCCGGTTCGATGAACATTTTTTCAACCACGCCGTCCTTGACGAGCATGGAATAGCGCCAAGAGCGTTTGCCAAAGCCCAGGTCGTTTTTGTCGACCAGCATACCCATGCCTTCGGTGAACTCGCAGTTGCCGTCAGGAATAACAGTAATGTTTTCAGCTTCTTGCTGCGATTTCCATTCGTTCATGACGAAGGTGTCGTTCACAGATACGCAGATGATATCGTCGACGCCGCGTTCCTTGAATGATTTGGCCAGTTCATTGTAGCGAGGCAGGTGCGTTGATGAGCATGTCGGCGTAAATGCGCCAGGCAATGAGAACACGACAACCGTTTTGCCTTTGAAAATATCATCAGTAGATACCTTTTTCCATGCATCGCCGGCGCGAACCGGGAATGTTACGGATGGGACGCGTTGACCTTCTTTATTCTGCAACATATTGGATTCCTTATGTTAGTGAAACAAACAGTGAGATGAGCAAGCCGCTGCCGGTTCGGACACCGCTAGGTAATACAGCGTTGTTTCATCAGATGTATCCATTGTACGCAATGGATTGTGATTAGTAAAATTTATTATATTTATATTGGTGATAGTTAAAAACAAATATCGCGAAAAGAGCTCAATAGTAAACGCCTATTGCCTGGCGGGCATCCATTCATTGAAATGGCTCTTCGGGTTCGGTTGCACGCGCCGTCGGGAAGACGTGGACGTTTGGTGCGCGGGTATTATGACGATCTGTCATTCTGGATATAGCGCTGTCTCGTGCCCGAAATTTCCCGCGCAGGCATATACGAGCGATTATGTGAAGGTTGGCTGCGTTCCGGCGCTCTTTAGTATGAGCGGGGCGCCACACCTGACAACAGTGGTGTAAAGAACAACAGCCAGTGGTGATACCAAAAGCTAAACAGTAAAAACTCAAGAACAATCGCTTATAGGCAAGAACCTGTAGAGCGGCTCAGTTCACGCGCATCGGATTGGACCTTGAGCGTAAAAGCATTGTGAAGGGCGTAGGGAGCAATAACGGAATGCAATAGCAGAATGTGACAACCGAATGCGGTTTTCAATCCCATTGCAAACAGGATTTCCAATGCGAACACAGACGCAATTTCTAAAGTCATGACAAGTAAAATGCGTGAAATGCTCTCCATGCACTTTCGAATGCCATTACAAATGTCATTACAGATCTCGTTCGCAGCTGTAATTCGCAAATGTAATAACTAATGCCTTAGTTAAGGCAATAACCAAAGTTTTTCCCCCAACGCCGCTACAAAGGGAACTGCGAAATGTCATTACAAATGAAATCCAGAAATGCGATTACAAATGCAATAAACACGCGCCAAACGCAAAATTATTCAAAACAGCATTTTAATAAATACTGAAAAATGCCGAATAATAACGTAAACTAAGCGAACTTAGCCTATATTTCGCAACAATTATACCATATTTAGTCAAATAAGGAAAGCACGTAGCTCAGTAGGAAAGGGGCGATTAGGCTGAGTACGACGCCGGAAAATATTGCGGTCATCAGAAACGGATTGCCGGCGGTTTTTCGAACAATAGGCAGCGTGGTGTCCATCGCGGTCGCCCCGGCAGCGCCGATACCGGTCATTGGGTAACGAGCCCCGGCAAAAAACAGCACCACGATGGCAAGCAGCTCCCGGAATAAGTCCGTGAGCAGCGCTGTGGCGCCGTAAAACTCCCCGAGTTTTGCCGTAACCATCACGCCCGACAGCGAAAACCAGCCAAAACCGCTGCCAAGCAGCAGCCCATGGCGGATATCGGTGTCGGTAGCCCAGGCGATGAAGGCGCCCGAGAGTAAAGAAACAACCAACACGATCAGGGGTAGCGTAAACATCGCCGCACGGATCGCACTGCGTTGCAAAGGCGTATGCGCCAGATCGGCGCCAATCAGAAAGAGCAGGAGGTATAGAAAAAATTCCGAACTTGGGATGGGCAGCGCGATGGCCCAGCGAGTCATAAGCACCGCCAGGCCAAGGCCGGCCAACAGAAAGCCCAGGGCTATGCCGCATTCGCGGATGACGTGCATGATTCCCAGGTCATGGCCGGTCGCCTGCGAGCGCCTGTTACTGCGAAATAGCGCCAGTAATGCCAGCGCGCAAAATAAGGTAATGCCTACAGAATACAGCGCTGCGGTTTGAAGAATAAGTAGCAATTGGTGCATGACTGACAATTGCTGCCCGAAACGATAACCGATGGCAAACAGCATGATCCAGACGAACGGCGTGATGGCGCGCGACAGGAAGGTGACCGTACGAGAAGGTAGCAGATAGCCAATCGCATAGCCGGCCAGCAGCCAGGCGGCAATCGGAAACAGGGATGTCAGTACAGAGGTCATGAAAACAGCAAGAAAAGACAAGGGAGCGGCACGGTAAGTGCCGCCGGCAGGAGCGGAGGAACTACCTGGGCAGCTTTTCCTTCAGCTTCTGTTTGATTGTCGGCCATTCAGCCTGCGTTACGCTATACATGTGCGTGTCACGAACCGTGCCATCGCGACGCAGGGCATGGCCACGCAGCACACCATCTTTTTTAGCGCCCAGGCGCTCGATGGCGCTCTGCGAGCGCTGATTCAGATTGTCGGTACGCCAGCCGACCACATTGGCCTTGAGTGATTCGAACGCATAAAAAAGCATCAGGTATTTGCAGACCGTATTGACATGGGTGCGCTGCCACGACTGGGCATACCAGGTGTAGCCGATTTCAAGCCGGGCGATATCAGGGACAATGTCGTGATATCGGGTGGTTCCGATAATTTTGCGGGTTTTGGCATCAAGCACCACGAAAGGCAACATGTGTCCTTCCTGCTGGCCCTTGAGCGCCGCTTCTATATACGCGGTTTCCTCGCCGGGTTCAGGCACCGAGGTGAAGGTCAGATTCCATAGTTCGCCGTCTGCCGCTGCGTTACGCAGCCCTTCTGCATGGGCCAGACGCATGGGTTGAAGCACAATGCCGTGCCCTTCGAGCTGAATCGGCGCAAGGGGCTTGGGAAAGGGAGTGATCATGGGAAAATCCAGCAAAGACAGAAGGTCGAAAGATGCCATTATAAAGAATAACCGGCAGTTGTGAATGGTCGTGCCGCGACTGCCCTGGGCAATACCGATCAGACAAAATTCGCGCTAGAGGTGATCCCTAGTGGTCAGACGGTCGACAAATCAGTACTATTTCGGATTCAGGAAGCGTGGGTGCAGGCTGGTCGACACAGACGATCACCCCCGAACGCCTCTCTTGGTAGAAAAATTCAGGAAGTGAAATCATGATGAATATGAAAAATTGGCTGCTCGCCGTCGCGGTAGGCCTGTCTGCTGGCTTTGGCGCAACGGCGCTGGCCAGTGAGTGGAAAGAACTTAAAATTGGCATCGAACCGGGTTACGCGCCGTTCGAATATAAAAACGCCGAAGGCGAAATTGTGGGTTTTGACCCAGACGTCATGGCCCGGGTTTGCGAAAAATTGCAGGCCAAGTGCGTGTGGGTCGAACAGTCTTTCGATAGCCTGATCCCGGCCCTGACCGCACGCAAGATCACGCTGATTCACTCCAGCATGCAGATTACGCCGCAGCGCGAAAAAGTGCTTGCCTTCAGTCGCCCCATTTATGGGATTCCTACCCAGTTGATGGCGCGCAAAGATAGCGGGCTGCTGCCTACTGTCGAATCCCTGAAGGGCAAACGGGTGGGCGCCCTGCAGGGCAGCACCCAGGAAACCTATGCCAAGAAGCAGTGGGGCAGCAATGGCGTGACCATTATCTCGTATCAGGATCAGAACCAGACCTTTGCTGATCTGACGGCAGGGCGCATTGATGCAGCCATTATTGAAAAACCCAACGGGCAGAGCGGATTCCTGAACCGGCCCGAGGGCAGTGATTTTGCGTTCCTGGGCGAACCCATTACAGACGATGCGGCGTTGACGGGTGAAATTGCCATCGGCTTGCGCAAATCCGACAGCAAACTCAAGCAAGCCATTGATGCTGCGTTAAGTGAGTTGCAACAGGACGGCAGTATGGCCAATATTGCCGAAAAATACTTCAAGCCGGGCGAAGTCGACCTGAAAAATGTGAAGCAATAGCATGTTTTTGTATGGATATGGCGCACAGATTCTGCATGGAACCTGGGAGACCATCAAACTGGCACTATTGTCACTGCTGGTCGCGTTCGTGCTGGGCCTGATCGGGGCCAGCGCAAAGCTATTTGGCAATGGTCTGGTGCGTGGCTTGGCCAAGGTCTACACCACGCTGATACGCAGCGTGCCCGATCTGGTGCTGATGCTGCTTATCTTTTTCAGCATCCAGATGGGGCTCAATGAAATTACCGATATGCTGGGCATGGAAGTGATTGAAATTGAGCCCTTCTACGCCGGCGTACTTACCATCGGCTTCATTTATGGCGCTTACTTTGCTGAAACCTTTCGCGGCGCATTCATTGCCGTGCCGCGAGGTCAGTTGGAGGCGGCACGAGCTTACGGCATGCGCAGTACCCAGGTATTTTGGCGTGTGCTGTTTCCGCAAATGATGCGCTTTGCCTTGCCGGGCATAGGTAACAACTGGCAGGTCGTGCTTAAGGCGACGGCCCTGGTGTCTATTATCGGGCTTACCGACCTGGTTCAGGTGACTCAGGGCGCAGGTCGCGCCACCTCGTCTATGTTCCTGTTCATTTGCGTGGCGGGATTCATCTATCTTGTGCTGACCACGGTTTCGAATGTCGCATTATGGCTGCTTGAGCGTAAGTACGCTGTGGGCGTACGGGAGGCGCAGCTGTGATCGAGTCCCTCAATAATTTCCTGGTCATTTTGAATGATTACTGGAAACCGCTGCTATTCTGGGACGGTACGGTGTTTTCCGGGTTGGCCGTCACCCTGTGGGTGCTGGTGCTGGCCCTGGTGTTGGGGCTGGTGCTTGCCATTCCCATGTCGGTTGGCCGGGTTTCGAAAAATCGCTGGATCGCCTGGCCGATCTGGTTTTTCAGTTATGTTTTCCGTGGCACGCCGCTGTATGTGCAGATATTGCTTATCTATAGTGGTGTCATCGGCCTGCAGGTGGTGCGCGAGACGCCGCTGCTGCAATCCTTTTTCATGAGCGGCTACAACTGCCTGGTGCTGGCCCTCGTACTCAACACGCTTGCCTATACCACCGAGATTTTTGCCGGCTACATCAAAAACAGCGCGCACGGCGAACTGGATGCGGCGCGAGCTTTCGGCATGTCCCGGTATAAAATGTACACGCGCGTTATTCTGCCTTCGGCGCTGCGCCGGGCGCTGCCGGCCTATAGCAACGAAGTCATTCTCATGCTGCATGCCACTTCACTGGCGTTTACAGCCACCGTTCCGGATATCCTGAAGGTGGCGCGCGATGCCAACGCCGCCACCTATCTGACGTTTGCCGCTTACGGGACGGCTGCCATTTTGTATATGTGTGTCTCGTTCGTTCTCGTGGCACTGTTCCGCAGGCTGGAAAAAAGAACGCTGGGCTTTCTGGGCCACAGCCAACACTAGGATCGTTATGTATAAACTCGATGTTCAGAACATCTACAAGTCTTACGGACAAAACGAAGTATTGAAAGGCGTATCGCTGCAGGCCAAAGCGGGGGACGTGATCGCCATGATCGGTTCCAGTGGCTCCGGAAAAAGTACCTTCCTGCGCTGCATCAACTTCCTGGAACAACCCAATAGCGGTACGGTATCGCTCAATGGTGAAACGCTCACCGTCAGCAAAGACGCCAAGGGACGCTTGCGTGTGTCGGACGAAAAGCGCTTGCAGCTCTTTCGCACCAAGCTGGCCATGGTGTTTCAGCATTTTAATCTGTGGGCGCATATGACCGCGCTTGAAAACATTATTGAAGCGCCCATGCATGTGCTGGGAGTATCCAAGGCTGACGCCGTTGAGCGCGCGCGTCAGTATCTGAACAAGGTGGGATTGCCCCCGGCCGTGGAAAATCAGTATCCGGCACAGATGTCTGGCGGTCAGCAGCAGCGCGTGGCAATTGCCCGCGCCCTGGCGATGGAGCCCGAAGTCATGCTGTTTGACGAACCCACATCAGCACTGGACCCTGAACTGGTCGGTGAAGTGTTGCGCGTCATGCAAAAGCTGGCCGAAGAAGGACGAACCATGATTGTGGTCACCCATGAAATGGGCTTCGCCCGCAACCTGGCCAGTCATGTCATGTTCCTGCATCAGGGCACGGTCGAAGAAGAAGGGTCTCCTGATGACGTTTTTGGCAATACACGAAGCCCGCGCTTGCAGCAGTTCCTGTCGGGGAATTTGAAATAATGCGAGGGTATCGCACGGCTCGCCGGCGTGGGTTTACGCGTGCGTTGTTGCAGCCGGGACGGTGCGAGCCGGAGAGCCGTCGATGACCGTCCTGACCATTATTGCCCTACTGGCGCTGGGCGCCTTTGGCGGCTTCATGGCTGGCCTGCTTGGCGTGGGCGGCGGTATGGTGTTGGTGCCGTTTCTGACTTTGCTGTTCGGCGCCTCACTGATGTCGCCTGACCTTGCCGTGCACTCAGCCATTGCGACCAGCATGGCCATGATTCTGTTTACCTCAATTTCCAGTATGCGAGCCCACCACCGGCAAGGCGCTGTGCTCTGGTCTGTCGTATTTACGCTGGCGCCGGGCATTGTGCTGGGCGGCCTGCTGGCCGGCGGGGCGGTGTTTGCCTATTTGCATGGCGCGGCGCTGTCTTTGTTCTTTGCCCTGTTCGTGGGCTACTCAGGCATGAACATGTTGCGTAATAAGAAGCCCAAGCCGTCCCGGCAATTGCCTGGCATGGCGGGGCGCACGGCCGCCGGCACGGGGATCGGCTTTATCTCGGGACTGGTGGGTGCCGGCGGCGGATTCCTGTCGGTTCCTTTCATGGTCTGGTGCAATGTGCCTTTGCGTAATGCGGTCGCGACATCCGCCGCGCTGGGCTTTCCCATCGCACTGTCCAATAGCGTCGGGTATATTCTGTCGGGAATCAGGGAAGTTGGCATCGGCGACGGCATGCTGGGCTATGTTTACTGGCCCGGCCTGGTGCTGCTGGTCATCATGAGCGTATTGATGGCCCCCGTAGGAGCGCGCCAGGCACATACCCTGCCTGTGGACAAATTGCGTAAGGTTTTTGCCTGCCTGTTGTTTGCGCTAGCTGCGTACATGCTGTTCAAGGCCATGCAGCAGTTTGGTATTTTTGCACAGTAACAACGTTAATCGCCGGCGGCCTGGCCTTAACGGCGCGGCGGCCGAAAGACCTGCCTGTCTTCATAAAAAGCCGGATCTTCACTGGCGGCATCCCAGCCCGGGATGCCCATGACCGGCAAGGGGCAATGAGGTTTGACCAGCAGGGGTTCCTGCCTCAGGATTTTATCCAGCGCGTTCGCCATGACTTCGTCAATATCACAGGCGTTGACGCCAGCCGGGATGCGTATCACATTGGCTGTGATCGCCTTGTAGGGGGTGACGCATTTTTCCAGCAGGGCGTGGCCGATAATGGCCACTTGCGTTTGCTGCCACAAGTCGCGCTGTTGCACGAAAGCGCGATGCCAGTCACGTTGCTCAATAGACTCCCACAAGGCTTGAGGCGCCTGCAGAAAAACGCCGCCTTCGTCCAGCAACGTGATCGTATCGCGGATCACGCCGCGCCGCTGACCTACGCCCTGGTGAAGAATTTGCTGGCACTGGATCCTGTTGAACAGGGTTTTCACTTTAGGGAATCTGAACCAGCAAAGGCCATTGAAAAAATCATGCAGATTGTCGCGCGTCGGGCAAAGGCCGTTTTGTCCGATAAATGACTCATAGGCCACTCCTGCCGGCAACGAGCACTGATCGGTGAAGCGCACGGGGCATGCCGCCGGCGCCAATGCATTGAGCAACTGCGCCACCGGTATGGACGCGGTGGGGCTTGGCTGCGCGCCAGGCGCATCCGGCAAAGCCGTTTTGGCAAGCGGCCCCAGTTGCGCTTGCCAGCGCGTGCCGCCCGGCAGCCATGCGCGCAACGGCGTCCACCATGGACGCGTGGTATCCAGGCTGCCGAGTACATCGACAATCATGCCAGGCGGCCTTGCATGCTATGACCTGTCATACCGGTTCACTTGAATGTGATGGCCGGCTCGACCTCGCGCCAGGGCATCAACGGGACCACGGATATGCTGTTGAAGGGCGAGCCGTCAATCAGCTTTTCACTCACAACCAGGTAGATCAGGGACTGGTTCTCGACGTCGACCAGGCGCGAGACGTTCAGTCCCTTGAACAGAAAACTCATGCGCTGGGTAAATACGTCTTGCTGTACCTTGCGCACGGGCTGCGTTGCTTTGAGCGGGCCGGTCTGACGGCACGACAAAGAGAACCGGGACGGATTTTCAGCAAAACCCAGCGCACCGGTCACTCCGCCCGTTTTTGCGTAGGACAAGTGACAAGTTACGCCGTCGATTTGTGGATCTTTGAAAGACTGCACGCAGACCTTGTCATTGTTCAGGATGCGCCAGGTGGTGCTGACACAGCCGATATCAACGGCACGGGCATTGGCGGGACCGGCCGTGCAGAGCATTGCGGCGCCGACAAAAAGCGCTCGTAAAAATAGTTTCATGATTTCCAGGGGCAAAGGAGTCTGATCTCGGCAAAGAGTTTACACCCAATCGGAGCCACGCAACAGTTGGATGACCCGGGCTGGCATGGACGCGAAAATCGCCACCGCGCCTGCTGCCAAATGCGACTACAATAGATTCGCAGCTTGCTGCGTCCGAAAGCAACACGAGACAACAGCGCATCGTCTGTCAGGTCCCTCTGTCGACAACCGCTTACGAATCAACCTATGGAAAAACTACGTATTGATAAATGGCTCTGGGCAGCACGTTTTTACAAGACGCGCTCGCTGGCCGCCACCGAAATCGGCAAGGGCCGGGTGCTGGTCAATGACCAGCCGGTCAAGCCTGCTCGCGAAGTGAATATAGGCGATCTGATCGCGGTCAGGCGCGACCAGACCACGACCACGGTCCAGGTGCTGGCGTTGTCTGCGGTCCGGGGCCCCGCGCCAGTTGCCCGAACGCTTTATGAAGAGACCGAAGCGAGCCGGCTGGCCCGCGAAGCTGCGCAGGAGCAGCGGCGTCTGGCAGGCGAACCGGCTCTCAGTATTATGCAAGGCCGTCCTACCAAGCGGGATCGTCGCCAGCTGGAGCAGGTGAAAAAGGGCGGCGAGTGGTGAAACGGCCCCCTTTTGCATGAGAATAAAAACAGATTGTAAGAAGGGTTAAACAGCGGTATCCACATCTATCAATTTATGGTGGATGATTTTACAATCTTGTTCAATCATTTGACACACACGCGCGCCAGCACAGCGCCAGGTCGTACCGCTAGTGCAGGATACGTATCTAAAAAACCGAGGAGTACAGACATGTTGTTCAATAAAACAATAAGCCGGCTTTCGCTGTCGGCAATCTGCATGAGTGTCGCATTGGCGCTGAGTGTTGGCCCTGTCGCGGCGCAACAGCAGCCCGCCAGCACCGTCAACCTGCCCGCGCCGCCTACCATCAAGTATGACTATGACATGGATATCTTCCATCCAGTCAGCGCCAGAAACGGCATGGTGGCATCCGAACAGCGTCTGGCTTCGGAAATCGGCCTGGAAATCCTCAAAAAGGGCGGCAATGCTATTGATGCCGCCGTGGCGGTCGGCTTTGCCCTGGCAGTCGCGCTGCCCAACGCCGGAAACTTGGGCGGAGGCGGCTTTATGTTGGTCAATGACGCCAAGTCGGGCAAAACCATTGCGCTCGATTTTCGGGAAATGGCCCCGGCCAAGGCAGGTCGCGACATGTATCTGGACGACAAAGGCCAGGTCATCAACAATAAATCCCTGTATACCCACTTTGCCGTTGGCGTGCCCGGCACGGTCAAGGGAATGGAACATGCCCTGAAAAAATGGGGCACCATGTCGCTTGCCGATGTGATTCAGCCGGCCATCGCGCTTGCTGAAAACGGCTATGCGGTCAGCCCGACACTGGCAGAAGCCCTGGAGGTGGAAAAAGACAACCTGGGCAAATGGGATTCGACCAAGGCCATTTTCTTCAAGGACGGCGAACCGCTCAAGGCGGGTGATAAACTGGTCATGAAAGACTTGGCTGCCTCCATGAAAATGCTCGCCGAGCAGGGCAGCGACGCCTTTTACAAGGGTGCCATTGCCGATCAGATCGTGCAGGAAATGAGCAAGCACAAGGGCCTGATCAGCAAAGAAGACCTGGCCAATTACAAAGTGATGGAACGCGAGCCGGTTACCGGCGAATACCGGGGCTATAAGATCGTCTCCATGCCGCCTCCCAGTTCTGGCGGCATCCATATCATCCAGATGCTAAACGTGCTGGAACATTTCCCGCTGAATGAGTCGGGCCCCAATAGCGCCAAAACCATTCGCCTGATGGCCGAAACCATGAAGCGCGCTTATGCTGACCGCTCCGAACATCTGGGCGACACCGATTTTGTGAAAGTGCCGCAAAAAGGGCTGACCGCCAAATCCTATGCCGATGAGTTGGCCAAGCTGGTTGCCGAAGAGAAAGTGACGCCAGCCAAGGAGATCAAGCCCGGTGAGCCACAGAAGTACGAAAGCGATCAGACCACGCACTACTCGGTCGTAGACAAGGACGGCAATGCGGTTGCAGTGACTTATACCCTGAACCTGAATTTTGGCAGCGGTATTGTTGCGGGCAATACAGGTATCTTGCTGAACAACGAAATGGATGACTTTTCTTCCAAACCCGGCGTGCCCAACGCTTTTGGTCTGATTGGGGGTGAGGCCAACGCGATCGAGCCCGGCAAGCGGCCGCTGTCGTCCATGACGCCAACCATGGTGCTCAAGGACAACAAGCCATGGTTGGTGACCGGCAGTCCCGGCGGCGCCCGTATTATCACAACCGTATTGCAGACGCTCACCAACAGTATTGATTTCGGCATGAATCCTGCTGTTGCCGCAGCGCTGCCACGTTTTCACCATCAATGGTTGCCAGACGAGCTGCGACTGGAACCGGGATTCAGCCGGGACACCACCGAACTACTTAAAAAACAAGGCTACAAGGTTGTGGTCAAGCCCACAATGGGCCGTACGCAAACCATACAGATTCGCGACAATATGATGTACGGTTACTCAGATCCGCGCAATCCGGATGGGGTGACGCTAGGGTATTGAATGGCGGGTCTTTCCTTCAGCGTACCTGCGCCGGGGCGACATCGCCAGGCACCCACACTTGCCCTGTCATCAGTCGGCGGGCACTGCGACTCATGCTGACACAGTCCAGCTGCCAGCCGTCTGCGGTTTTACGGGTGCTGGCGCCAACCCGCAAGGATCCCGAAGGATGGCCAAACGTGAGCGACTGAACCGGGCCTCCCAGAATGCGCGAAACCACGGTGTCCGCAATCGCGGCTGCGACTGCAATGCCGATGGCGCCGGTGCCTGTCATGGCATGATGCAGCTTGCCCATGGACAAAATGCGAGCGCAAATATCCACGCTGCTTGCCAACACGTGCGCGCCATCTGATGCCGTATAGGATTGAGGCGCAGCAAAAAAGGCGATCTTGGGCGTGGATGGCATGTGCGCGCTGGCTTGTTCGGTCGTTTCTACCATTCCCATGGCCACGGCCGCCTGCGCGCGGATTTGCTCCAGCTTGGCAAGCAGTTGCGTGTTGCTGTTCACGTCTTTCTGCAATTCGGTCGCGTGCAGGCCCAGTACCGAGGCATCAATAAATACCGCCGGGTTGCCGGCGGTAAGCAGCGTGGCCTCGATCAGGCCAACGCCTGGCACGTCCAGGTTATCCAGTACCCTGCCGGTCGGGAAGAGCGAGCCTGTGCCGGCGCCGCCGATAAAGTCCAGCTCTATTTCAGCTGCCGCAAAAGTGACGCCGTCCAGGTGAAAATCACCGGTCTCCTGCACCTGTCCGCTGACCAGAGGCACACGGGATACGATGACCTGCTCGATATTGCGCTGCCAAATCCGGATGGTGGCGTGGCTGCCGCTGCCAGGCGGCACCAGACCCGAGAAAATGGCAAACGGGCCTACCGCCGCACTCAGGTTACCGCAATTGCCGCTCCAGTCAATGAGCGGCTTGTCGACGGCAACCTGGCCGAACAGATAATCGACATCGCAACCGGGACGGGTCGATTTGCGCAGAATTACCACTTTGCTGGTGCTTGAGCTGCCTCCTCCCATACCGTCGATCTGCTGGCTATAGCGATCCGGACTACCCAGGACTCTTAATAGCAGTGCATCGCGCAGTTGTGGTTCCCGCGGAAGATCATCCTCAAGAAAAAATACGCCTTTACTGGTGCCACCGCGCATATAGGTGGCATTGATCGCAATTTGGGGAGCTATGGACATGATACGACGGGCTTCCTGTCAATCTGATAATACGTTTAGTGTGGCCACTGACACGGCAATTGTAAGACGGAACGCCCAAAACCACGACGCGAGGTATGGCAAGGACAAATTTCACCTGTCGATTTGGTATGATGAGCCGGCAAACCTGATGTCGGATATCGTGGAGCACGGCGGGCCCAGTCCCTTATGGCTTTGTCCCGGCAAGGGCAACGCCGTCACGCAAAAGGGAAACGTCATGAGCAAGTCGCTGATCCAGTTATTGAATACCACATATCCATTGATTCAGGCTCCTATGGCCGGCGTCTCTACGCCTGCGCTGGCTGCTGCGGTTTCAGAAGCCGGCGCTCTCGGCTCACTGGGGCTGGCGTCAGCCTCGCTCGATCAGGCGGCAAGCATGATCCGCGAAGTGCAGAGCCTGACGCGCAAACCGGTCAACGTCAATTTCTTCTGTCATCAGCCCACCGTGGCGGATCCTGTCGCCAACCAGGCGTGGCTGGATCATCTGCGCCCGATGTTTGACGAGTTTGGCGCAACGCCGCCATCAGAGCTCAGGGATATTTACCGGCCATTTCCGGGCTACGCACAGATGCTGGAACTGGTGCTGGAAACTCGTCCCGCCGTGGTGAGTTTTCATTTTGGGCTGCCCTCCCAAGAGTATATTGATGCGCTGAAAAATGCGGGTATTGTGTTGATGGCCACCGCGACCACGCCGGCCGAGGCCCGGCAGATTGAGACCGCCGGTATTGATGTGCTGGTTGCCCAGGGTTATGAAGCCGGTGGACATCGTGGCGTATTCGATCCGGAAAACGGTGATGCCCAGTTTGGGACGTTTGCGCTGGTGCATATGCTGGCTAAACAGTCCTCATTGCCCGTAGTGGCTGCCGGTGGCATTATGGACGGCGATGCGATTAAGGCCGCGCTGGCCCTGGGAGCGTCTGGGGTGCAATGCGGTACGGCGTTTGTGTTATGCCCTGAGTCGGCCGCCAATGACGCTTACCGGCAGGCCTTGCAAAGCGAACGCGCTTATGACACCCGTGTTACGATCACGCTCTCGGGCCGCGCAGCGCGGGGCCTGCGCAATCGACTGTATATTGACGAGCCATCCGCTGCGCGTCCGGCAACGCCGGGTTATTCCATGACTTATGACGCGGCCAAGGCGCTCAATGCCGTCGCCAGCGCCAGGGGCAATTATGACTTTGCTGCGCAATGGGCCGGTCAGGCGGCGGCACTGGCCCGGCCGATGTCGGCAGCGCAAATGGTGCAGACGCTGGCCGATGAAGCCGGCTGGTAAGCAATTTATTGGCTAGGCACGTTGCTGGTCTTTGCGCAAAATGATGCCTCGCATCAGAAAAATCACCAGGCCGATCAGAGTCATCAACAGGCCCGCCCACACCGGTGATACCAGCCCAAGGCCCGCAGTGATGGTCAGGCCGCCCAGCCAGGCGCCCAGGGCATTGGCGGCATTGAAAGCGGCATGCGTTAATGCACCCATCAATGTCGGCGCCTGTGGGGCACTGAGCATGATCTGAACCTGCATGGAAGGCACTACCAGCATGGAGCTGAAGGCGATGCCGAACATGCAGATCAGTAGCATCCATGACGAACTGGCGGTCAGGCCCAGCGTCGCCAGCACAATCAACACGCAACAGAAGCCGATAATGATTCCCCGCTGTGGATATTTGTCGGCCAGATGTCCGCCCAGCAGATTGCCGCTGGTCATGCCTGCGCCAAAAGTCATTAATGCCACAGGTATCATTGCTGCAGGCAAACGGGCGACATCGGTCACCATGGGGCCGATATAGGTATAGACGGCAAAAACGCTGCTGGTGCCAATGGCAATGATCAGCAGCAGAAACCAGGCTTTGGGGGTTTTCAGACCGTGCAGTTCCTGGCTGACCGGATTGCCTTTGAGTGCAGCAGATTTGGGCAGCCAGCGCCACAGGCAACCGAATGCCAGCAGGCCGAAGAGGGCGACCAGAAAATAGGTATTGCGCCAACCGAGCGCCTGCCCGGCAAAAGTGGCGGCAGGCGCGCCGATGATATTGGCTACGGTCAGCCCCAGCAAAATCAGCGATACGGCTCTGCCGGTTTTACTTTTGCCAACCAGATGGGCGCCGGCCACCACGCCCGCGCCAAAATAGCAGCCATGGGGCAGCCCCGTCAGAAACCGTGCCACAATGAGCCATTCGATGGATGGCGCCAGTGCAGAGAGTACATTGCCCACGATGAACATGAAAAACAGTAAAAGCAGAAATGGTCGTCTGTGCAGGCGGGCGCCTGCCATGGTTAGTAATGGGGCGCCGGCCACCACGCCGACGGCGTAGGCGGAAATGGCATGGCCTGCTGAAGGTATGCTTACCTGCAGATCGGTGACAATGAGCGGCAATATGCCCATGCTGGCAAATTCGGTGGTGCCGATACAAAAGCTGCCGAAGGACAAGGCGAGCAGGGCCAGAGCCACGTTATGTGGCGTTGCGCCGGAGGTGGGTTGTTGCATGAAATATAGAGTCGTGAGGTGGAATAGGCACGAGGCCGCAATGGCGTTCTAGTCCGTCCGCCAGGACGGATCATCGCTGCCCCAAAGACCGCCGGCTTGAGAAAAGCTCGCATGGCTGTCTACAGTGAAGGCAGGACGCGATTGTATAACGATTCCCGAGGGGCTGGGCTGGCTGAACTGCCACGGCGACACATCGGTAAGAGGCTGGCCTATATCCCTGGCCGGCCCACGGGCCAGCAGCCAGTGAGCGGTGGCCAGCAGATGCGCCTGTACGCGCCAAGTGCCGCCTTGTTCATTGCGCCACTTAAGGGCGCGCAGGATTCCCGCTGCCAGCAGATAACCGGTGGCATGATCCAGCGCCTGCGCCGGTAACGCGCCCGGTACGATGCCATCGTTCGATTCCAGCATACCGATACCGGTAGCGGCCTGCACAATACTGTCGAATCCGCGCCGATCGCCCCACGGGCCCTCGAACGTCCATGCCGAAAGCGTCGCATGGATCAGGTGAGGATAGGTATGGGCCAGCGTGGCGCTGTCCACCCCGAAAGCGCGCAGGGCCTGCGGGCGGTAACCGGTAACAAGGACATCAGCGCTGGCCAGCAGTTCATGCAGTATGTGAAGGGCGCCAGGATCGCGCAGGTCCAGTAGCGCCGAGCGTTTGTCTGCCCCCGTATCCACGTGCTGAACCGGTAACTCAGGCATGGATGGATTGTCAATACGGAGCACATCGCAGCCCAGATAGGCCAGCGTACGCGTAGCAACCGGCCCGGCAATCACGCGGGTCAGGTCCAGAATGCGGGGTCGTCCGTGAGGTGCGTTCGGCGGGATTGGCGCAACTGCTGCGATATTATCAATGGATAGCAGCGGCACCGAGGCGGCTGCTTTGGCCTGTGATGAGCGCTGCCACTGCCGCGCATTGCGAACTTTGACGGCAATCCCCTGGGCTGCGGTCACCGTGTCTTCCACATCAATGGCTCGCCATTGCCTGAGCGTGTCGGCCAGTTGCTCGCGAGGACATTTATCGGGCAAGCCCAGCGCCTCCAGAAGGCGCTGACGGTGGTGCGGATAGTTGCCATGCAGCCTGACCCAGCCGTCCTTTGTTTGAAAAAAGCCCGAATGGTCCTTGAAGACGGCAGCTCGCTCGCCGTCGATGGTTTGCAACTGGTCATTGCGAAAGGCAACCGAGACCTGAGCCGGCTCCACCTTCGCGGTCTGGGCCTGGCGCCACTGAGCTGCGGACAATGCGGCAGCAGCGACTGCGCCGCAAGCCAGTTCATTGACCTGCAGACGCGAGGGCAAATAATTACCCGTCGCCAGTTCGAGATGCGCCTGCACATACTGGGGGGACAGTTGCAAAACGGGCAACAGCGTCCGAAGTACACTATTGGCCAGCGCGGATTCAGTCGGGTGCGTGGCTTCGGTCATGATGACGAGTTTTCCTGTGCATCGGCGTGAAACACCGCAAATTCGTCAACCTCAATCCGGCTGGTGCGAAACTGGTTGGCGGGGTGGCCGGTATCTTCATAGCCAAGTGAAATACCGCAAGCAATGATCTGGTCGTCCGGGATATGCAGGTGACTGCGGATGATCTGTGGATAGTTACTCAGGGCAGCCTGAGGACAGGTGTGCAGTCCGAGTGATCTGGCTGCGATCAAGATGTTCTGGATGAACATGCCGGTGTCCATCCAACTGCCGGTCTCCAAGTCGTTATCCAGCGTAATGAACAAAACAACAGGGGCGTCGAAAAATACGAAATTGCGTCCGTGTTGGCGTTTCATGCCGGCCTTGTCTTCACGCGTAATGCCTAGCGTGTTGTATAGTGACCAGCCTGTTTCACGTCGGCGGGCCAGGTAAGGTTCGCGCCATTTTACCGGGTAGTACTGGTATTCGCGTTGCTCCGGCACACCACTATCGTGGGCATGAAGCAAGTCCTGCGATAACGCGTCGCGGGCGGCGCCCGAGACCACATGGATTTTCCATGGCTGAATATTGCTGCCGCTGGGGGCCCGTGCTGCTGCATGCAGTATGGTACGGATTGCTTCCTTGGAAATAGGATCCGGCAAAAATCCACGTACGCTTTTGCGGGTCAGTATCGCCTGCAAAGTTTCATTTTCGAAAAGGGGGTCTCGGCTGTTCATGGAAACTGGTCTGGTCCTTGGCATGGATTTCAGTTGAAATAAGCAGCCATCGATACTGAAGACGGCAGCTTCACTTTACCATTTTTTTCATCGTTCGCCGTACAAGCTTGTGACATATTGGCCTGGAGCGTAGTCGCTTGGCATATTGGCCTGCGCTATTTCGTCGGTGTGCCCTCTGTCATATTGTCATGGAGCATAATGCAGGGCACCGGCGCGCGCGTGGCGCCTCGTTCGCCAATGCCCAGTCCAAAATCTGACAAGATATTCACGGTTACGCAGGAAGGTCAAAGACCAGCACTTCTGCAGCGCTGCCATTTTCCAGAATCACGGATTTTTCATCTGTGATTTTCAACGCATCACCTGCCTGCAACGGCTGACCATTGACAGTCACGCTGCCTTTGGCCACATGAACATAGCCGGCACGCCCGTCTGCAAGTTCATGGGTCAAGGTCGGATCTGTATCCAGGATGCTAGCGTAGATTCTTGCGTTCTGATGAATCAGTACTGAGCCGTGTTCCGCATCGGGTGAAGCGATCAGCCGCAGACGGCCTTTTTTCTCGGCAGCAGTGAAATGTTTTTCTTCATAGCCTGGTGCGATACCGATTCTGTCCGGTGTGATCCATATTTGCAAAAAATGGACAGGTTCATCGGCAGATTGGTTATATTCGCTATGCATGATGCCGGTGCCTGCGCTCATGCGCTGCACGTCGCCATAGCCGATGGCCGATCCATTGCCCATACTGTCCGAATGGGCGAGTTTGCCCTCCAGTACATAAGAAATAATTTCCATGTCGCGATGGCCGTGCTTGCCGAATCCGCGCCCGGGCTGCACTCGGTCTTCGTTGATGACAAGCAGCGGGCCAAAGCCAGTATGGGCCGGATCATGATAGCCGCCGAACGAGAACGAATGGCGCGAGCTTAGCCATCCATGTTCGGCAATGCCGCGATCTTCACTTTTTCTGAGTGTTAACATTTTATTGATTCCTTCAATATAATCGGAACGCCTTTTGAAGCACATGGGCAATACCGTTACGATGGACTTTCGCTGAATGCTCCACAGCTTCTGTTGCATGACTGATACTTTTATTGTATGGGGTATATTACAGATTCTGTAGACCGAAATTCGGAACGCTTTTTCCTTTACCTGGAACAATCCAATTTCTGTACTGAAATATCCAATTTCCTCAACTTGCAACAATCACTTTTATCGACTTGGAACGATCAAAACTGCCATGGCAATTAACGCAAACGACCTGATTCTTTTTGCCCAGGTCATGGATTCGGGCAGTTTTTCTGCCGCCGCGGAGCGACTTGACCTGCCCAAATCCACTCTGTCGCGCCGCATAAGCGGCCTGGAGACCGAACTGGGCGAGCGGTTGATCACGCGCAGCACGCGCAAGCTCATGATCACTGAGTTTGGCAGCGAAGTGCTAGAGCACGCCAAGCGACTCGTCGATGAAACAGAATGCACAATGGCATTTGCCCGGAACCGCCAGGCGACGCCCCAGGGTACATTGCGTGTGTCATTTCCTCCCGATTTTTTCGAACATGCGCTTGCGGAGTTTCTGCCCCTTTTTTCGGAAAAGCATCCCAATGTACGGCTGGAGCTGGATTTGTCGGCCAGGCGGGTGGATTTGCTGACCGAGCGCTTCGACGCGGCTATCCGGGTGGCTTCGTCTTTACCGGATGACAATACCTTGGTCGCACGTCGTCTGGCCACACTCGTGACATCGCTGCATGCCAGTCCATCCTATATGCAAAAATACGGCGCGCCCACAGAGCCGGCAGATTTGAAAACGCACCGAGGCCTGATGTTGATGAATAGCATGGGCGAAATCCGACGCTGGCGCCTGAGTCGCGGTTCTGACTTCTGGGAGGGCTCGCCTGCGTGCATGTTCAGCTCGAACTCATTGGGCTTACAGCGCACCATGGCGCTCAATGGTATGGGGATCGGCGGCTTGCCGGAACCGATGGCAAGGCCGTTCGTGCAAAATGGCACGCTGGTGCCTGTTCTGCCCGGCTGGAATTTGCCTGAAGCGATTGTGTGGTGCGTTACACCGGGGCGCCGGCTGCTGTCACCCGCTACCCGGGCGTTTATTGAGGTGTTTAGCCAGGTGATGAAGGGAAATGCCGCATATCGGATTGCAGACATTAACGCGGTGCTGGCTGCTCAACCGTAAAATAAACCGCAAAACGTCAACAAAAAAGGCCATATCCACATGGGACCATGGCCTTTTGTCACGCTATGCCAAGTGTGGAGAACTTGGCGTTCCGGACTTAATCACCCAGGTATTCGTCGGCAGGATGTTCTGCCCGATAAGCAGCCAGATCGCGTTGCACATTAGCACGACTGTCAGTGCTTCGTACAAGAATGGCAGGATATGACGTGTCGTTGGTATCGCTCTGCTCAACGATCAGATTTTGCTGCACGGGGCTGACTGCATTTTCAGGGAAGTGATACTGGCTTTCGGAAAAGCCGGAAGCGTGGGCAGCGCCGCCAATGAAAGCAGCACCAAGAACAAGGGAAGCAAATACGTTTTTCATGTTGTTAACTCCATAAATAATTGGGTGAAATCTGCGGGTTGTGTCCATTTTTGACACACTGCGGGTTTCAGTGATTTCATTATGGGCTTATCGAATTGATAGAAAAATACGTATTTCAGAATTATTAATTCCAATAATGGAACAATAGTCAGATTAAATGGTTAATAAATTTTATCTAATTCCATTTTTGGCAAAAACTATCGTTTACCCTTGTGCTGGCAATCTGGCGCTCATAAACGGGCATTTTATAGAATGCTGCGATGCGCTATTGTTTCGTCTTGCGCCGATTTGTCAGTATTTATCGTCCGGCCCTAAGATGCGCACCCCCTGAGCATTTTATGGCGCCTTGATTCTTGCATTGGGGCGGGTTACCTATATTCCCGCCTTTTCGTTATGGTTGCCGGATCTGCTGCTCAAGTAGTGAAGCTGGAACGAAGTACGGGCCTCGTTGAAGCGAGGCCCGTATTTTTTAATGCCAGTTGTGGTTGCTTATGAGCGGCCTGACCTGGCCCGACTGACCGAGAGCATCAATCAGCCCGAAGTGTCCAGACTCAGCGCTTGGGCGCTGGCGAGGCACCAAGAGCAAAGGCGGGCGTTGGCGTGGCCTTGAACTGAAAGTCCACCGGTTTGGGTGCCGCGTCATTCACGGTCCGGTTCGGATCGATCATCAGCGCGGCAATGGCGCCAACCAGAAGCAAACCGCCGGAAATTAGAAACGGCAGGGTATAGTTTCCCGTCGTCTGGATTAGAAAACCGAAAACCACCGGTGAGATGGCCCCAGCGAGCCCAAATCCGGAATTCATCATTCCGCCCGCAGTACCTGCATACTTGCCGGCAATGTCCATAGGCAGGCTCCACAGCACAGGATTGGTCAACTCCAAAAAGAAAAAGCAGGCAGAGATAAGGACAATGGCAATCAGCGGGTCGCTGATAAATATCATCGGCATGATACACACGAAGGCCAGAAACAGGCCCATCGAAAGAACCGATACTCGTGCAAAACGCAGTCGTTTAGTGCGGATAAACAGTTTGTCGGAAATGACGCCGCCAAGCGTATCGCCAATGACACCAGCCAGAAGCGGCAGCGTCGTGAATAGCGCCATCGATTTGAGATCGAATCCTCTGTCGTCCTTCAGGTAAGAAGGTAGCCAGGTCAGAAACACCCACAGCGACCAGCCGTAGCAAAAGTCCACAAAAGTGACCAGCCACATTTTGCTGATCATGTCTTTCCATGGGGTTTTGCCTACAGCCTTGTTTTTGCGGGCCGGCTCGCCTATCTCTTCAAGTTCTGCCGGCGTAATGGTTTTGTGTTGATGAGGTGTATCCGTAAACAACAGCAGGTAGGCCAGAGTCCATAAAAGACTGATGGCGCCAAGTACGATAAACGCCTCGCGCCAACCCGCATAGTAGACGATGGCCAGCACCATCGGCGGCGTAATAGCCCCACCCAGTCGCGAAAAGCTATGAGTAATACCTTGGGCAAAACCACGCGACGATTTGGGCATCCATGATGTCATTGCGCGTGTTGCTGTTGGAAAGGCGCCTCCTTCGCCGACCCCCAGCAGCACCCGCATGAGCACAAGTGATATAAGTCCGCCGATAAAGCCGGTCAGCAATGTGGCCAGGCCCCAGATCAGCGACAGAATGAGCAGGATTTTTTTAGGCCCGAAGCGGTCGGCCAGCCAGCCGCCCAGTATCTGCATGACCAGATACGGATAGGCAAAGGCGGAAAAAATGAAACCGAGCTCGGTGGGCGACAGATTGAATTCTTCCGCGATAAACGGTGCTGCCACGGCAATGTTGACGCGGTCTACGTAAGCAATGAAATACATTGCACAAAGCAGGCCCAGTATCATATGTCTGGTTTTTATATTCCTGATCATGTTGTCTCCTTGATGATTGAATCATGGTTTGGATTTCGGCAATATCTACAGCTCCAGCAATTTCAGGCGTTGCACTTTCCCTGAGGGACCTCTTGGCAACTCGGTAACAAAACGAAACGCGGCAGGCGATTTGTAGCTGCCCAGTTCCTTAAGACAAAATTGATTGATGTCCTGGATCAGCTCATCATCGTTGCGCGCAGGCATGCGCTTGACAATATAAGCGGCAATGTTCTGACCGTAATGCTTGTCGTCTATACCGACGACGGCCGCATCCAGCACGTCAGGATGGGCCAGCAAAATTTCATCGATTTCGCGCGGTGCAATGTTTTCTCCCCCCTTGATAATCAGCTCCTTGACGCGTCCGGTAATAAAATAGAAACCGTCGGCATCCCGATATCCCAGATCTCCGGTGCGCAGCCACCCATCCTCGGTGAAGGCCTTTTGCGTCTGCTCGGTCGATTTGTAATAGCCCAGCATGACGTTATCGCCCTTGACCAGAATTTCTCCTTTCTCTCCTGGCCCGAGATCGTTACCCTGTTTGTCGATGACCCGTGCCTGCACGCCAGACGGACGGCCAATGCTGCCGATCTTGCGCTGTGCCGGATCATAGGGGTTGCTGAATATGGGCGCTGCCGTCTCTGTCATTCCCATGGTCTCGATGATGCCGATGCCGAATCTTTCTTCAAAAGCCTTATGGTGAAAAGGCGCAAGGGCTGCTGAAGCAGAGCGGCAGAAGCGGATCTGGCTGCCATTGACAGTGGAGGGCTTCTCATCGTTGATCAGGTAGCTGATGATGGTGGGAACGGCATTGATCCAGGTGCAGCCGAATTTTTCAACCCGGGGCCAGAACTGGCTGGCCGAAAACTTGCAATCGATAATCACGGCTGCGCCCGAAAGCAGCGGCGTCAATATATTTACCACCAGTGCATTAATGTGATAGAGCGGCAAAACGCAAAGGCAGCGATCCGATTTTTGCAACAGGTGCTCTGCTGCAATGGCACGCGCGCTGGCCAGCAGATTTGCGTGCGTGAGCACCACACCTTTGGGCACGCCTGTCGTGCCCGACGTGTACATGAGCAGGGCGGGCATGCTTGCCAGTACAGGCTCGTTGGTACTGGACGGTACAGGCGACAGCGTCAAGGAGGGCAGGGAGGGCGCCTCGGGCGACGTGGCAATGACTGTCGCCTGTGCGCCACTGGCTGCCATCGCGGCGTTGACCACGGGTGCCAGTTCCGCTGTCGTAAAGACGATTCTTGCATCAGAATGGCCAAGGATGTACGCCAGTTGCTTTTCCTGGCACAGCAGGTTGATCGGATTGACGACATAACCCGCATACATGGTGGCAATAATGATTTTTGCGGTGTTCACGCCATTGGGCATGAATACGGAAACCGTATCGCCACGCTGGATGCCAAGCGCGGCCAGTTGTCTGGCGAAGACTCGGCACTCGGTGGTGATATCGCCATAGGCCATTGCCTGTTCGTTGATGGCATCAATCAGGTATGGGTCGGTGCTGCAGTTTGCTGCATTGTGGTCGAGCAGTTCGGTAATGGTCGTTGTATCAGACATGATGGAATTTCTCCAGATAGTGGGAAAACATCGTCTCAGCCTGTGGTTCTTGAGCGGTTATCGTCTGAACCACGCGTGTGATATTCATATAGTGGCGATAATTCATGTTGTCGGAAAAGCTGTTGCCGCCCCATGTACCGCAACCCATCGACAGCGAAAAAGGCAGGCCGTTGTCAAAATTGCCGCCGGTGGCAAAGCAATGGGCCTGGTTCACGATCACGCGGGATACTGGCAGCGTCAGGCCCAGGTCCTGCGCGCGCTCGGGCCGGGACGTATGCAGCCCGATTGAATGGCCGGCTCCCATGTAGCCGTAAATAGCCTCGGCGATACGCTTTGCGTGCTCAAAGTCATCCGCCTTGTAAACGGTCAGCACGGGCGCCAGCTTCTCGCCGGAAAACGGATGCCCCTGTCCAAAGCCTTCTTCCTGCACCATAAGAAAGCGCGGTTCGGTCCCGTTTTGCGTGTTATCGATATTGGCCGTTTGCATGATCTGCGCGGCATCTTTTCCAGAGAACGTTGCGCTTAGTTTGCCGTCCTTCCACATCAGATCCTGGAGTCGGCACTTACTGTTCGCATCAAGCATGACGCCGCCTTCATCGCTGAGTGCGGCCAGCATGGCGTCGTATACCGACGCTTCGATAATGACGCTGTTCTCTGAAGAGCAGCTTGTGGCGTTATCAAACGTCTTTGATTGGCGGATCAGGCTGGCCGCCGTCTGCAAGTCGGCTGACTCGTCCACGACCACGGTGACATTGCCTGCGCCGACGCCAAACGCCGGTGTGCCGCTAGTATGCGCCATCCGTACGTTGGCCTGCGAGCCGGTTGCCACGACCAGATCTGCCTCCTGCATCAGCGCCGCGGTCGCCGCCTTGCTGATGGGCTCGGGTAGCATCTGCACCAAATCCCGAGGCACGTCGATCAAGTCGAATTCTGCGTGAATGAACTCAAGCAACAGCCTGCTGGTGCCTGCACCCTTGGGTGACGGGGCCACGATAATGGCGTTGCCGCATTTGATTGCATTGATGATTTTGTTGGCGGGCGTAGCACCCGGATTGGTCGAGGGCGTGATAGCGGCAACCACGCCCGCCGGGCGGGCGATTTCGGTAATGCCCTTGTTCGTGTCGCGATGAATAACGCCAATCGACTTGGCGCCTTCCAGATCACGCAGCAATCCTAATGTCTTGCGATGGTTCTTGCGGATTTTATCGGGCACGTTACCCAGCCCGGTGTCGCTGACCGCCTGTTCGGCCAGGCGCCGGTTTCGTTCGGGCTCCATGATCGCCCAGCCCACCGCCAGCACCGCCTCGTCAATGCGCTGCTGGTCGAACGTGGAAAATCGGCGCTGGGCGGTGCGTGCCCGCTCTACCAGTTGCCTGATCGCTTGCGTAACATGTTCCGGACTACTGCTGTGAATGGTATCCATTGTTGCTCCCTGCACTGATGAAATCGAATTTGTAATATTTCAATGAATATAGGTTATGCTCAATGCTCAAAAGTCCCGAAAATTGACATTTCGCATTTGCCGCAGGGCACAATAAATGCTTTTTGTTGATTTTCGGGACAAAAAATTTATAGTGAAGAGGAAAAAGAAGAGGCTGCAGGCCCGGCAACAAGGAGGAAACAAGCAAATGAGCGCAACGGAAAACGCGGCCGCCATCAGGTCGTTTCGTGTGCTGGAAATTTTGGCCATGGCTGGCCGACCCATGCAATTGAGCGAAATCGTGGAGCAGATCAATCTGCCCAAACAGACAGTGCATCGTATTGCCAAGCAGCTTGAAGCGGCCTGGCTGATTGTGCAGGTCTCGGACAGCAAGAAGTATGAGTGTTCCGCAAGGATTCGCAATTTTTCGGTAAAGGTGCTCATGAGCGCGGGCAGCCTGGCTGTTGCCCGACATGCGCTATTGAGCGAGCTGGTCGAGCGGGTGCAACTCAATTGCAATCTGACGGCGATTAGCGGTCATGAAATTATTTACCTGGACCGCGCGCAGCACCCGGCAGCCATCCGGCTGGGCCTCAAGCCCGGCTCTCACGTGCCCATGCATTGCTCGGCCAGCGGGAAACTGTTGCTTAGCCTGCTGCCCAAGCAAAGACGTGATCGGTTGCTGCACACCCTGCCATTGCGTGCTCGAACGGCGCACAGCATTACCGAGCCAGAGCAGCTGCAGGCCGAGCTTACGCGCACCCGCAGGCGACGCTACGGTATTAGTCGCCACGAGCATGTGGAGGGCATGAATGCAATTGCCGTTCCTGTCTCGCTGGGAAAAAACCGGGTTTGCGCAGCCGTTGCGGTGCAGGCATTTGAAGAGGAAAAAACGTTTGAGCAGCTAATGGAATTGATGCCGAATTTGGAGCGTACCGCCGATGAAATTGCGCAGACATTCCTGTAGGGCACGGCATCGTGCGCCGACGCGCGGATTCAAAGGCCACGCAACGGTCCCCAGAACCCACGGCCGCTTGCAACGCAAGCCGTTGTTATAGGATCGCATCATGGAGAACGCCTGCTCCGTCGTCGTCAGAACCTCTGAAGATGGCTTGGAGGTTCTCGCGTTTCGTCATCCCTCTGCCGGGAAACAATTTGTGAAGGGTACGATAGAAGAGGGCGAGACACCGCAAGAGGCCAAGGGTTCAACGTCCGATGGTTGCTTTGGGAACGTATGCAATCGGAGCAGAAGGTATACCGTGGCACTTTTTCGGTTATCACAATTGTTCTTTGCCTGATAATTGGACTCATGCGACCGAAGACGACGACGGACATTTGTTTGCGTTTTTTGGGCATCCGATCCAGCGACCGCTGGGTCGGTTTGCCGAGAACCGGGTTCGGTCAAATGAATGGCACTCCATGCCGCCGACTTTTGTCAATTAACTTATCTATACTTTCGACATTACTCTGAAGCGTCTTCGCTTGGACTTTATTCTTGTATGCGAGAATCCTGCCCGGGAGCGTAATAATCGCCTAAAATTCACACATGCAAATGCAATTTAATTTCATACCATCTCTCGGCACTTACGCGCAAAGACTGTTGTTACCGCATTATCCGTATTAAACGTTCATTGTTATCTAAAGAATCCAGCAGCAAGGAGCAATCATGATTAATAAATTAACAAGCCTCGTTATCGCACTCGTGGGGCTTGCGATGCTTTACATGGGCGGCAAGTTATTGCTGGTGGGCGGTTCGCCATTCTATGCCATTCTGGCTATTGGTCTTTTGGCTACCGCCATTCTCCTGTTCATGAATCGGGTTATCGCGTTGTCTGTCTATGCCGTCATTATGTGGATTGTGATGGGATGGATCGTTTACGAAGTCGGCTTTGACAAATGGCAGTGGATTCCCCGTGGCGATATTATCGGCCTGATCGGGCTCTGGCTCGCATTGCCGTGGGTAGTGCGCCCTTTGTTCAAGAGACAGAACCCGGGCAATGTCCGTTCTTTCCATCCTTTCCTGGGCGGCACAGTCATTTTCGCCATCGCTCTCGTGATCGGTATGATGTTCTACGATCCGTATCCGCAGCAAGGTAATCTGGCGACGAATCGCAATGCCGCTGATGTTGATGTCGCGCAGAATGACTGGACAGCTTATGGCGGCACGAACAATGGCCTGCGGTTTTCCGCACTTAAACAGATAACAAAAGATAATGTCGGCGATTTGGAAGTGGCCTGGACCTATCGAACCGGCGACCTGCGCCAGGACGAGGACGCCACCGAGTACACCTTTGAAGCCACACCGCTGAAGGTGAACAGTACTGTTTATCTGTGTACTGCGCATAATGAAATTCACGCCCTCAATCCGGAAACGGGCGAGGTGAAATGGAAATATGTCCCTGAGAAAAATCGCTCCTATTTGCAGCAGCACCAGACATGCCGGGGCGTGAGCTATTTTGACGGCAATGAGGTTGCCGCCGTTGTCGACGCGCCGCCGGCAGACTCAACGGCCCCAGTCGCGCCCGCGCCGAATCAGGCAGCCGCATGCAGCAAGCGCATCCTGAGCGCGACGGCAGATGCCAAATTGATCGCGCTGGATGCCGATACAGGCAAGCTTTGCGAAGACTTCGGCCAGGGTGGCGTAGTGGACCTGCACGCGAATTTGGGCGAAGTTCGTCCTCATGCATACATGCAGACGTCCGCGCCTCTGGTGGCCGGCGATCTGGTTATTGTCGGCGGCTCGGTCATGGATAACGGTTATGACGAGGGTAATCCTTCGGGCGTCATTCGCGCCTATGACGTGACCGATGGTCGTCTGGTATGGAACTTTGACCCGGCTGACCCGGACAACACGCAACCGATTGCCGAAGGACAGACCTATCCGCAGGACACGCCTGTCGCCTGGGCAACGCTGAGCGCTGATGTGAAAAATGGCCTGGTCTATGTGCCATTTGGCAACGCGTCTCCGGACCTGTTGGGCGACAAGCGTGACCCGAACAGCAATACCGAGAAGTTCCGCGATTCGCTGGTTGCCCTGGACCTGAAAACCGGCGCACTCAAATGGCACTTCCAATCTGCGGCGAACGATTTATGGGACCGTGATCTTCCGTCCCAGCCTTCGCTGTTGGATATCGATTACCAGGGACAAAAAGAGCCCGTGGTCGTCGTGCCCACCAAAGTCGGAAACCTGTTTGTGCTCAACAGGTTGACCGGCGAGGCAGTGTATCCAGTCACACAGACAGATGTCTCGACGCAGGGGCTAACAGGCGAAACCTATGCGCCGACGCAGCCGGTCTCTGCATTGAACTTTATACCCGAGCCGCTGACCGAAAAATCCATGTGGGGCATGACGCCATTCGATCAGATGGCATGTCGCATCGAATTCAACTCATTACGCTATGATGGCAACCCCTGGACGCCACCAACTGAAACAGGCTCCTTGATCTTCCCGGGCAATATCGGCACATTCAACTGGGGGTCGGTTGCCATTGATCCCGAGCGTCAAATCCTGATCGGGGCGCCGGTCCGTCTGGCATACAAATATAATCTCATCAAGCGCACACCCGAGACAGCGGACGAGCGGCTGTTCACCCCGGAGGATAGCCCATACTGGAACGAGAATTTTGAAGGCACGTATGCAACCCAAATCGGGCAGTTTTCTTCCAGCCTGGGCGTTCCATGCATTGCGCCGCCGTGGGGTCGTATGGTCGGTGTTGATCTGACCACCGGAAAAACCGTCTGGATGCGTCGCGTGGGCAATACCAAGAACCTGCAGACCAGCTTTCTGCCCATGCGTTTCCCCATTGGTTTCCCAATGGGCATGGTGGCGCACGGCGGTCCGCTCACGACCGCAGGCGATCTGGTGTTCCATGGGGCAACGGCAGATAATTTCTTCCGAGCGTATGACATCAATACCGGTGAGCTGCTTTGGGAAACAGAACTGCCGGCCGGCGCACAGGCCACGCCTTCCACCTACATGGGGGCCGATAACAAGCAGTACGTGATTATCGCAGCCGGCGGCCACGGTTCGCTAGGCACCCAGCAGGGCGATTCGGTGGTCGCGTTCCGATTGAAAAAATAGCATGTCAGGCACGATTGCTGATTATCGACCCCAACACGCCGTCGCGCCTGATCAACCCATGAAATAGCCCCGCCGCCAGGTGCAGTAACACCGTTGCAAACAATAAATAGGCCAGATAGCGATGGGCTGTGCGCAACATTGCAAAAACGTCTGCGTTTTCTGGTGCAATGGCCGGGACAGTCCAGACACCGATCAGGGTGATGGGCGTGCCGCTGGCCGAAACCATTGCCCAGCCGATGAGCGGCATGGCAAACATGAGCAGGTAAAGCAGCCAATGCGAGGCAAGCGCGGCTCGTTTTTGCCACGCAGGAATATCAGCCGGCAACGGTGGGGTGCCTTTGACCAGGCGCACAATAAGCCGTAAGCACACGAGCAACAAAAGCACGGCACCCAATGGTTTATGAATGGCCAACAGCCAGTTGTGTTGCTCGGAAACCGAGGCGACCATACCTACCCCGATAAACAGCATTGCCAGGATCCCAGCGGCCATCAACCAATGCAGCACTCTGGCGGGCAGACTGAAACTCGTTCCCTGGGTTTGATCAACAGACTGATTCATTTTGAATGCTCCGATGTGGCGGCAGAAGAGGATGGAGAGGGGCGGCTCAGGCCCTCACGGGTTCGCCGGTCGACCGAGACGGCATAAACGGCGGATCGGGCGGGCAGCAAGGGGTCGTCCGAGATTGTCATCCCTTTTGGCAGGACGGTAGGATCAAAGTTGATGTCGCGGCAAGGACCGTGATCCTGGGCCTGGCTTTTTTCGATCACGATCGTGCCTGCCTCCACCTGCCGGCGTGAGTCTGGCCACGGTTTCGTGGCGTCATTGCTCGGATCGCCGGGATCGGCAATCGTCACAATCAATCGCCAGCGCAATGGTCCCGCTGACAACCGCTGATTCAGATCCTTATCCAGATAGTTTTGGTCATGCTCTGGCGAGGCGTCGACCGCGACGGGTTTGCCCACGGGCACCACGCGCCAGCGCACGTTCTGCCTGGCACCTTCACTATTGATAAACACAAATGCATTTAGGCTGTAGTAGGCTTCAGTGGCAAAACTGGCCGATGGGCGTGCTGTCTTGATCCACTCCCGGAAATTGGCTGTTTCAGGATGAGAGGCAAAAAAGGCATTGATTCTGGCTGGGTTCGGTTTGCCGGTTTCTGGATCGGGCGCACCCGCGAGCTGTTGTTCATAAAAGCTTTGCGGTGTCGCAACAGGAAAAACCGGCATGCTATTCATGGCGGTGCGCCACTGCTGACCGTCGGGCATGGTGAAACGCAATGCGAAGCTGCGGATAGGCACACTGGAGTCGGGAGCATAGGGATTGGGTCCTGGCAGTGCCAAACGTCCGACCAGTGGGGTGGTCGAGCCAGGTGAGAACATCGGCGCGCTCGATAGCGCCTGCGCCGCGCCACTGCTTTCAAAGTGCCCCGTCACGCAAATGCCTTTTGCGTGATTGCGACGAAAGCCCGGGTGGGTCTTGTCACCGGGTTCGAATGTATTGGCAATGCGATCGGCAGTCAGGCGTTGCGGGGCGAGCCAACCGCCTGTATAGCCAAAGACGGCGCCAAGGCCAATCACGGCAACGCCGATGACGGTAAATCGTATGAGTTTTTGTCCGGCAGTCAATCCGGGCGGGCGGGTTTCTTTGTGTTCCAGCATCGTACTTCCCTGGCCTGGCGGCCTGTTGCACATGTGGGTATAGACGGCTGCATATATTTTTTATTCCAAAATGGAATAATATCGAACCACAAGCGTCATACGGAAGCCTTGCATTGTTTGCAATCACCTGGGCAGAATATGAACAAGCAACGAATTTTCAATCAAAAGGACAGGGAATATGCTCCCAGCTCAGAGGATTTACCGCTGATGCCGGACATCGAATGCAACGGTGATGTCGCCGATGACATGTCCGATGCGACGCTGCGTGAAATGTTGCCGCGGCTTTACCGCTTTGCGCTGTGGCTGAGCAAAGACCCGAGCACAGCGGACGATCTGGTGCAGGCAAGCATAGAGCGTGCCCTCAGATACCAGCATACGCGCAGGCCAGACGGGGATTTGCGCGCCTGGCTGTTTTCCATTTTGTATCGACAGTTCATTGATAGCAAACGCCACGCCAAACGCTACGCACGTTTGTTGGAATGGTTCCGCAAAGCCGATGATGCGCCGTCGACCGAGCGCCATGTGCAGGCCCGAGCGTCGCTGCATGCTTTCGAACAGTTGCCGGAAGCGCAGCGGATCCTGTTATGGCTGGTCAGCGTGGATGGGCTCAGCTACAAGGCGGTAGCCGATATGTTTGATGTGCCACTGGGCACCATCATGTCCCGTCTGTCAAGGGCGCGAGGCGCGTTGCGCGACGCCTGTGACGGCGAATCCAGAGCTCATCTGAGGATATTGAAATGAATGAAGATATACACATTGACGACATGATGCGCCACGCCTATGTGGATGGGCGATTGAACGCAGAACAGCAAAAAACGATGAACCTATATCTTGCCACTCACCCGCAAGAGGCGCGTAAACTGGACGCCTGGCGCAAGGACGCAGCGCAATTACAGGCGGCATGGCCATCAGCCGATCCCCCATTGAATCCTGCACTGGACCCGGCAGCTATCCGCATGCGCTTAAAACAACGCACAAACATGCGCTGGAAACTGGCGGCCAGCGTTTTCGTCGCTCTTTGTATCGGGGGGCTGTCGGGCTGGCAACTGCGTCCCGTGCCGACGGCTTCGCAATTGAGCCTGGCCGCTCGCCCGCTGCCCATGCAGGATGCCATTGCTGCATACCGTGTCTTTGCGGGCAATCCGGCTTTGCGCGCCGATGCGCTCGCGACAGAGACGGATTTGCAGCAATGGGTGACTACTAATTTTTCAAATGCGCAACGCCTGCCTGATTTGACGGCCAAGGGCTTTTACCCTGTTTCCGCTCGTATGTTAGTAACAGAGGAGGGGCCTGCGGCTGTCGTCATATATAAAAATGACGCCGGACAGCAGACCGGATTCTATATCCGGCCCCCTGGCCCCGGAAACAAGTTGCTTCCCGAAGGGCAAAGACAAGATGGGTCGCTGCTCGCCCGCTACTGGTCAGACCATGGCTACAATTACGCCCTGGTCGGCAACAGTGCGATTGTCATGAATGGTGCGGGCTGATAAAGCGTTGCGGAACTTGGACAAGCGCACGTTTACATGTTCTACATAAAAATAATTTAATTGCTTATCAATAAAACGTAAATTGTGCCTTAGCTTTCCGTGGTTTATATTGGTTTTCCATTTAAGGCAAGATAATGCACAAAATATTGATAAAACTGACGCTCGCCGGGTTGGCCGTTCTGTCCAATTTTGCTGCCGGAGCTGCTGAGTCTGCAGCCGACAGCTACCCGACACACCCCATCAAATTTGTCGTGGGCTATCCACCTGGTGGAGCGAGCGACATTGTGTCACGGTTGGTGGCGGCAGATTTGCAGCGACGTCTGGGTCAGCCTGTTGTCGTGGAAAATCGCCCCGGTGCTGGCGGCAATATTGCCACAGAAGCGGTGCTACGCGAAAAGGCGGACGGCTATACCATCCTATTGGGGACAATTGCACACGCGACCAATATGTCGGTTTATAAAAACCTGAAATATGATACCTTGCGTGACTTCAAGCCCGTTATCGAGTTTTCTGCCGCACCAAGTGTGCTGGTCGTTAATGCCAAATCGCCGATTAAAACAGTGGATGATATTGTCAAAAAGGCTCGAGAAAAACCGAACGAAATGACCTTTGGTTCGACCGGAGTGGGAGGATCACCGCACTTGGCCGGCGAGCTGTTCAGAATGAAAACGAATATCGACATTCGTCATGTTCCCTATAAAGGGGCGGGGCCGGTTCTTAATGATCTGATGGGCGGTTTTATTGACATGTCTTTCATGACCATTCCGGGTGCGATCAGCCAAATTCAGGCTGGCGCTCTGCGTCCCATTGCGATTGCAAGCGACAGGCGTTCTGCTTTGCTGCCCGCTACACCAACTTTGGTTGAATCCGGCGTGAAGGACTTTCTGGTCAGTTCCTGGAACGGTTTGATGGTGCGTAAGGACACGCCACCAGCAGTCGTAGAGAAGCTTAATCGTGAAATTAACGAAATTCTGAAAGAGCCCAAGCTGATCAAGCAGATCGAAATCGAAGGCAGTGCGCCGGTGGGCGGCACATCTGAAGATTTTGAAAAGTTTATTCAATCTGAAATTATGCGCTGGGCAGAAGTTGTAAAGCAGGCGAATGTGACGCTTTGATGCATGACCCGAGCCTGACAATCTGCGTCGGGCCTGGGTATCGCTTTTCTACACGGCATCAAAGCCATAGAGTTCGGCAGGATTGTCTACGAATATGCCTTTTTGTATTGTGCTGTCGGGAATCCATTCACAGAAACGATTCAGAAGTAAACCGTCGTCTGGCATGAGGTCGCCTCTGAAGAGATTAGGGTGCGGCCAATTGGTGCCAAACAATATTCGGTCGGGGCGAGTAGCGACCAGTTTCTCGGCGAATGGGCGCATATCGTTTCCGCTGCCATCTTTCAGTGAGGAGCGACGGTACCAACTGGAAATTTTGACCCAGCAGTCCTCGCGTTCGGTCAACAACTGCAATAATGTCCTGAACCCTGGGCTGTGGAGGTCTTCGTCTCCGCGCACGCTACCCATGTGATCAAAAACCAGTGGTACGGGCAAAGCAAGCAGTTCGTTCTTGAGTGCAGGCAATTCTGCTATGTGCGTCAAATGTATCTGCAGGTGCCAGCCCAGCGGCTTGAGTTTGGGAGCTAGCAATTGCATGGCCTGCATTCCTCCGTACCCTTTCAGGTAGGTTGAGAGCCGCAGCCCCCGGAAGCCATCTTCATGCAGCTGGCCCAATGCTTTTACGTCGATATCTGAAGAGACGCCCGCAACACCGCGGGCCCGGTCCTGGCCCAGGTGCCGTATGACGTCTGTGGTCAGACTGTTGTCAAAGCCGTATACACTGGCGCTCACTTGCACTGTTCGTCGCAGGCCCAGTTGGTTGCATACGTCCAGATAGGCGTCCAGGGTAGCGCAAGCCGGCGTGTAGCTGCGCGGTTCCGCCAGCGGATATCGCTCGGGTTGCATGTAAACATGGCAATGGCAGTCGGTAGCGCCTGCGGGCAGCACCACTGTTGGCCGAGTGGCGTTGGTAAGGGGTGCCAGGCATGTTGGGTAGGTCATGTCGTCCTCTGTTACGGGTGTGCGTTCGTGGTAATGCCGGCCGCGTTTACGATGCCGGTCCATTTGTCTGTTTCGTTTTGCAGAATGTGTTGAAAGTCGTCCTGCGTTCCGGGTCTTGCTTCGGTGCCTAACTGTTGAAGCTGTGTGCGAATGGACTGGTTTTGAAGGATCGTGCGCAAGGCATCATTCACTTGTTTCGTGACGTTCGGTGCAGTGCCAGCAGGAAAGAGAATGCCGGTCGTCGTGCTTGCTTCATAATCCTTCAATCCTGCACTGGCTATGGTAGGCAGTTCGGGCATGAGTTCCGATTTTTCGTTTGTGGTAACAGCCAGTGCGCGAACTTTGCCGGCTTTCACTTGAGGTAATGAGGACGCCATCTGGTCGAAGATTAAGTCAATCTGCCCGCCAATCAGGTCGGTCATGGCCGGGCCACTGCCTTTATAGGGCACATGCAGGAATTTTGTTTTACTCAGATTTTGAAACATTTCCCCTGCCAGATGGTTGGAGGTGCCGGTACCGGCAGAGCCCATCGTGAGTTCTCCAGGTCTGCTATGCGCGTATTTCAGAAACTCAGGCAAGGTTCTGGCAGGCAAATCCTTATTGACAATCAAGAGCATCGGAGCGATTGAAATCGGGCCGGCCGAAACAAAGTCTTTGGCTGGATCCAAGGGCACCTTTGGGTCTAGCGCCCGCATGGCAGCCAGTGAACCCGTAGAGGCAAGCAGGGCAGTGTAGCCGTCGGGCTTGGCTCGCATGACACTTTGCGCGCCCACTAAACCGGCTGCACCCGCTTTGTTTTCGACCACAACAGTGGCCTTCATCTGTTCAGCCAGTCCCTTGGCGATAATGCGGGCCGTGGCATCTATATTGCCACCTGCAGGAAACGGGACGACAAGGCGGATGGGTTGCTGCGGCCAAGAGGCCGCAAAACTACAAGGTGCTGCGATCAGCGAAAGGCCGGTGGCCAGGCCCAGCAGATTTTTTTTCAATTTTAAAGTGGTCATTGTGTTATCTCCTTCCCCCGGGGCATGGCTAGCCCTGTTCGTACTGCTGGCCCAATGCAATCAGTTCGGGCGTGCCGATGAGTTCATTGAGTTGGTTAAAGTCGTTCATTTGATCCCACATGGGCTCGGTGGTGCCGTGGGTTTTGAGGCTGGTAAAGTACGTCTGCAGGCGACTGCTGACAAACCTTGCCGTGCCGCCAGGAAAAATGACAATGCGGTAGCCGTATTTTTCGAGTTCGCTGACGCTTAGAATCGGCGTTTTGCCGCCTTCAACCATATTGGCCAGTAGCGGTACGCGGTCGGCGAAGCGGCGACAAACCGTGTGCATTTGTTCTGGCGAACGTACGGCTTCCACAAAAAGGGCGTCCACGCCGCATTCCAGGTAACGTTCGGCGCGGTCCAGAGCCGCTTCGAAGCCTTCAACCGCCAGTGCATCCGTGCGTGCCAGAATAAGCGTTTCTTCGCTGCGACGTGCATCGAGCGCCGCTTTGAGCTTGCCGCACATTTCAGCCGTTGCAACTAGCGATTTATTGGCCAAGTGGCCGCAACGCTTGGGAAATGACTGGTCTTCTAGCTGGATCATGGCTGCGCCAGCACGTTCAAAGCTGCGTACAGTCCGCTGCGTGTTGAGGGCATTGCCAAAGCCAGTGTCTCCATCCACAATCACAGGCGTCTGAACCCTGTCTGTGATCTGTGCCAGCGCCTCCACAGCTTCATAGGCGGTGGTCAAACCCACATCGGACCGACCGAAGCGGGTGTAGGAGACAGCACCACCTGACAGATAAAGCGCGTCAAAACCTGCCTGTTCGGCAATCAGGGCGGTCAGCGAATCGTAAACGCCCGGGGCAAGGATGGCACGATTTTGCTGGAGTCGTTGTTTCAACGTCGGATGAGTCACGCCGATTTCCTGTTGTTTGAGGTCTGAAGGTTTTGATTGATGTTCAGGGGCATGCCCATGTGGTCGGCCTGGCGTTGTTCGTAGGCCAGAAATTCATCTGAAATACCTTGTCCACGCACGCCGCCCCGTACTGATCCTGCACGCACGTCGCCAAAGTAATCCCGCCATTCTTCAGGTAGCGGCTGGGAGCCGGGAATGGCCAGCCACAAACGCAATAAATGACGTTTGAGATGAAATTCCTCGTAATCTTCAAATTCAGTGCGTGAGTGCAATATCACGTAGTTGTTGAGCAGTTGAAGATCACCAGGTTCCAGCCACATGGAATAGCAAAAGCGCGGATCAGCCAGCAATTGGTCCAGCAAGTCCAGCGCCTGATTTTGCTGTTCGGTCAGGCGTGGTAGCTCAGGGAAGTCTCGCTCTGCCGCGACAGTGTTCTTGCGGTTGGCACGCAACGCGAAATGGGTGGGTTGGCTGCCCAGAATAGGGCATTGATAATATGGCGGCTGATCAGGCGCTTGAGTTCCCTGATAGCTATGGTGGATAGGGGCACGCAGTACCTCAAGCAATTCGGGGCGGCACCGCTCGATTTCCTCGATAACGGCGATCGAACTTGTGATTTTGCTTTCGCCGCCGCTCTTGGCTGTGCGCAGCGTCAACAGGGCAACAACGTCAGCCGAATCGGCGTGAAAATCCAGCTTCGCATTCGTGTTATAGCCGCGGCCGTTTTTTGTCTTATAGCTTGCTCCAACGTCTCGTACTGAAGTCATGACATCACTGGCCCGGTTTTGGGTCCGCGCTACACCGACGTGCAAACCAATGCCCCAGTAGACCAGACGCGCGTCGTCTTCGGACCAATTGTGCACCGGAAATCCCTTAAGCAGGCACACGCCCCAGCGCCCTTGCGTTGCCCCGAAGGCTGATCGCAGGGCTTTTTTCGCCGCCTCATTAAGAGGGAAATCATTTTCGGTCATGTCGAGCATGGGCTTGTTCACGTTCTTTACGTGTGTCAAAGCCTGCTCAAAGCCAGCAATGGCATCGGCATCTAAGTGCTGGACCCAGCTTTGGTCATCGACCATATCCTGGGCTGTCCATGCACGAGGCAATTCGGAATTCATGATGTATTGTCTCCATCGTAAATAAAATCAAGGGGATGTATACAAGAATAAGTCATGGCCTATTAAGATACAATCGAGTTTTCGTTAAGCACTAATTAAAAAAAATTTATGAAGATGGAGACTTTTACTTCGCTGGCTGCGGTGCTGCGTTCCGGGACGCTGGCAGGGGCGGCTCGCATTTTGCACCTCACCCCCAGTGCTGTGAGTATTCAGATGAAGCAGTTGGAGCAGTATATGGGACAACAGCTGTTCGACAGATCCGGGTTGGAGGTCAAGCCTTTGCCGATTGCATTTGAAATGTCTGCAGTGATGCAAAAAGCCCTGGAACAACTGGAACTGCTCAAGCGTGATCGCACTTATGTGGTGGAAGGGCATGTGCGACTTGGTATCATCGAGTCCATGCAACCCTTGCTTTTGCCAGATCTGACTCGCATTATGCGTAGCCGATATCCGGCGTTGCATTTGCAGATTCAGCGTGGAAAGAGTGCTGAGCTAACACACGCGGTGAAGGCCGGAGAGCTGGATGCAGCCGTTGTTGCTCAACCTGAGTCTGGCGGTTCCTCACGCCTGCACTGGCATTTTCTACAGGCTCAGGAGCTGGCGCTGGTGGTGCCACCTGACGAATCAGAGCAGCGCCTGACCAAGCTGTTTCAGCGCTATGATTGGATACGATATGACCGACGTACGATCGCGGGCCGATTGGCCACCCGTTATGTCAATCACCATATTGGTTCGACGGTGCAGCCGGCAAGCGTCGAGTTTGACGGGGTCCGGGCGATTCTTGCAATGGTGAGCGCGGGCCTGGGCGTGTCTGTCGTGCAGTTGACTGAGCCTGGTATTCATTTGAACTATCCCGTGCGCATTCAGAAACTGCGCAATGCGCCTGTCATTCGCTTCGCCTTGGTCATGCGCAAGCCCGACGCCGAAAGCCGGCCGTTCGGGACCCTGCAAAGCGTACTGTCAGAAATATTCGATATTCACGTCGAGAAACGTTATAAAAGCGCGGAAAAGGGAGCGCTGGTTCATCGTATTCCGAATAACGCGAGCGAGTAACTATTTCGGCTGTCCAACGGATAACAAGCTCGGGACAGATTCTATGATTACGCAATTGGCCTGTTGATGTCGCTATTGGGGATGTCATGATTTACGCAGCCTCTGATGTCATTTGTGATATTCCGAACGACAACTGCGATGCCAGGCGTGGTGGCAATCCACCAGATAGCCGCGTTAGCCTGATACCATACTACCCCACTCAGCCAACGGCGGCTGCGCGCCCAGACCCAGGAAGCCAAGACCTGCGGCGATCAGGATCACACCGGTCATGTCCAGCGTCAGGCGCACAATGGTCGATGGCATGCGGTTGCATTCTTCCTAGCTGCTCCGCAATAATCTCCAGTCCTGCTCAATCTGTTGCATCATTGCCTGGGCAAAACTCGATGAGTTACGTTCTTTCAGTGTAACAAGACCAAGAACGCGGCTGACTTTGGGCTGTACGAGCGGCCGGGTGGCCAAGCCGATGTTCAGCGCACCGGCAAGCGAGCCTTCAGGAACAATGGCAATGCCGACGCCATCGGCGACAAATTGCATCATGGAGGTAAATTGCGTTACGGTGATGTTATGTTTCAATTGAAAGCCCGACGTTGTTGCCGTGGCATCAATCAGCCGCCGGGTGCGCGAATCCGCCGGCAGGGATATGAGTTGCTCATTTTTCAAGGCCTCCCAGGGGACCTGCTTGCGCTTTTCCAAAGGATGTTTCCTGGAAAGTACAACGTGGAATGCTTCGGTGCTAAGCGGCTTGACTTCGAACATGGTTGAAATATCGTCCAAATAGGTCAGTCCGAAATCAGCGACACTGGACCTGACGTTTTCGATCACATTGCCGTGCACTCCTTCATAGACATACAAATCAACGCCCGGATAGGCTTTCTTGTAGCGAGCGACGATTTTTGGAAGGACAGTGCAGGCCACGGACATGACAGACGAAATAACGACCTGTCCGCGCTTCTGGTCCGAGCGTTGCCGGATAGCTTGCATATATATCTGCATATCATTGAGCACCCTTTCGGACAGGGCTACGAACTCCTTACCGGCTTCTGTAATCTCAACGCTACGCGTATTGCGATCGAATAGTGTAATTCCCAGTTGTGCTTCGACGCGCTGAATGGTGCGGGTCAGTACCGGTTGCGAAATGTTCAGGGTAATGGCTGCCGCGTTGAAGCTGCCATAGTCTGCAACGGTCTTGACGGCCAGCATTTCTCTGGCGCTCAGATTGGGTTGCTTGGAACGGATCATGGGTAAGCCAATATCGTGAAGGGAATAAGGTGAATATGAATTCGCAACGGTATTTATGTCAAAAAAGCAATTATCTATGATAATAGACTTTAATTGGAAATAATTGAGCCCGTCTATAAAATTGCCTCATCCATATTGAAAAGGAACAAAACGATGAGCGCAACGATGCAAACAACAACGCTAGAGGCGGATGTCGATCTTGTCGAATACTATTACGATGCCGGTTTCAGCGACGGTCTGCCGGTGGTTCCTCCAACCCAGGAAAAAATTGATGCGGTCGTGCAGGCACTCGGCGGCGACCCTGATTTTGTCGAATGCAAGGTTGCTCCGCGCTGGGGAGAGCTCACTCGCGAAGTCCTGGCCATCAATATGGTGATGGCCGGGTGTAAGGCGACGTATGCGCCGGTCGTGCGGGCAGCCATTCTGGCGCTCACCGATTCCGCATTCAATTTGAATGGTGTGCAGGCAACTACGCATGTAGCCTCGCCGCTTATTATTGTCAACGGCCCGATTGCCAGTGAGTTGGGTATGAATGGTGGTGCCAATGCGTTTGGATCCGGAAATCGCGCCAATGCGACGATAGGGCGCGCCGTGCGCCTTATCATGTTGAACGTGGGCGGAGCCTGGCCTGGCGATCTGGACAAGAGCACGCTTGGGCATCCTGGTAAATACACATATTGCGTCTGTGAAAACGAAGCGCAAAGCCCATTTGCTCCATACCATGTGGAGCACGGTTACAAGCCAGAGGAATCCACCGTGTTCGCTATTGCGGCCGAAGCGCCGCACAGCGCTACCAATCATGTGTCAAATGATCCGGAAGGCATTCTGGATACCTTATGTTCTGTCATGAGCACTATTGGTTCGAACACGGCCGTTCTGGGCGGCCACATGGCAGTAGCGCTGGGTCTTGAACATGCCAAAACGATCGCGCAACACGGCTGGACCCGCGCCGAGATTCGCAATTATATTTTCATGAATCATGGGAACCGGTTCATTGACCTGGCCTATGGTCATCGCTACGGCAAAGTCTACAACCGCAATATTCCCAAATGGTACAAGCGCGACGACAATACCCGTATTCCCATTATCCACAGCCCGGACAATATTCATCTGTTTGTGATGGGTGGAGCAGCGGGCCGTTTTTCTGCCGTCATGCCCGGCTGGGGCCATATGAGTACGCCTGTACACCGCCCGATAGATCTGAACGTAACGCCGACTGCGCCTGATTGCGCCAGCGGCACGTGCGCGCTTTAACAGAAATAAATAAGGAGAATGCCATGTTGATGAACGTTCAAAATCTGAAGCCACAAGTCTACGATCCACGCGGCGTGGTTCGATCCGTAGCTATTCCAACCGCTAAACGTATTGGCACGCTTAGTGGACTGCGATTGGGCGTGCTGGATAACTCCAAGTGGAACGCCAACAAATTGTTGCGCGGCGCGATAGAGGTGCTAGGCAAGGAAATTGATTTTAACGAAATTCACTACTACGTGAAGCACAGTTTCTCGAAAGATGCAGCACCCGAGTTGATCGAAAAAATCGTTGAAGAGAACGATATCGTGCTAACAGCGATTGGTGATTGCGGGTCCTGCACATCGGGCTGCTTGCGTGATGCCATTGCGCTCGAACAGCGTGACGTGCCAACGGCTGTCATCGTTACAACGGAATTTGTTAAGGAAACCGTGCTCACCCGGCAGGCGTTGGGTATGACGGAGTTGGAGCCAGTCATTATTTCCCACCCGGTCAGCTCAATCACAATGGAAGAGATAGCGCAGCGGGTAGCGCAAATCTTCACGCAGGCCCAGGCCGTGTGGATGGGAGAGCAGAGCGGCGCAGCGGATGCTTATCTGCAAACTCGATCTACACCCGATTAAAAAATGCATCCCCCGGCATTGCTCTGCGCCGATATGAGCCTGTGCAACAGGTTCAGTTATGTTCCGGCTTGTGCCGCCAGGTGTTTGCTTTCAGGAAGAAAAGCATATGAGTTCTTTGTCCGGAATACAGGTGCTGGATCTGTCACGCGTATTGGCAGGGCCGTGGTGCGCGCAGACGCTGGCAGATTTGGGGGCCGATGTCATCAAAGTGGAGCGGCCTGGAACCGGCGATGATACACGGGGCTGGGGCCCGCCCTGGCTTGAAAAATCGCCGGGTGAGGACAGGGATTCAGCTTATTTCCTGAGCGCAAACCGCAACAAAAAATCGGTCGCCATTGATATATCCAGCAAGGAAGGAGCGGAACTAGTGCGCCAGCTGGCTGCACGTAGCGACGTGCTGGTCGAAAATTTCAAGGTCGGCGACTTGCAACGCTATGGCCTGTCCTATGAAGACCTGAAGCAGGTTAACCCAGCTCTGGTCTATTGCTCCATTACCGGTTTTGGGCAGCAGGGGCTTTATGCGCAGCGGGCAGGCTATGACTTTTTGATTCAAGGTATGGGAGGGCTGATGAGCATTACCGGGACGCCTGACGGCAAACCGGGAGCCGGCCCACAGAAGGTGGGAGTCGCGCTCACAGACATTCTGACTGGCATGTATGCTGCCACCGGCATTCTTGCGGCGGTCATCAAAAGCCGGGCAACCGGCACGGGACAACATATTGACGTTTCACTGCTGGATGTGCAGATCGCGAGCCTGGCGAATCAGGCCATGAATTATCTGGTTGGCGGCCAGGCGCCGCAACGGCTGGGAAATGCGCATCCTAATATCGTGCCGTACCAAGATTTTCGCACGCTGGATGGATACATGATTCTGGCTATCGGTAACGACACGCAATTCAAGCGGTTCTGCCAGGTAGCTGGCCGGCCCGAGTGGGCCGAGGATGCCCGTTACGTTACCAATGCTGCCCGGATCCAGCATCGTACGGCGTTGATTGATGCTATTGCGAACGTCATTGGCGAACAGACTACAGCATACTGGATTGAGGTCATGGAGGCGGCAGGCGTCCCTTGTGGTCCCATCAACACCATTCAGGACGTGTTTGCGGATCCGCATGTCAAACAGCGCCAGGCACAGTTCACAATATCATCGAAAAACAAGGGTGAAATTCCCTCGGTGGCGAATCCTTTAAAACTTTCGGAATCGCCCATCGAATATCGTATGGCGCCCCCCGACCTGGGGCAGGACTCCCACCAGGTTCTTTCTGATGAACTTGGAATGAATCCGGACGAAATTGAAGATCTGGTGCATAGAAAGATCGTGGCATGCGCGGCAGAGGCGTATGACCCTTGAATATGAAAATACAATAAAGGAGAGACATAATGAAAATGATGAAAATTGCCGCGGTATTTCTGTTGTCTGTGTTTGCAGCCACGCCGTATTCAGCAGCGCTGGCTGCTGACATCTATCCCGATAAACCGATTACCGTGGTGGTGCCGTTTCCCCCAGGCGGACCTACGGATATTGTCGCCAGAATTGTGAGCCAGTCACTCTCCAAGCAATTGGGACAGACGATTGTGATTGACAACAAACCTGGTGCCAGCAGCGTGATCGGCGCCGGCCATGTTGCTCGTGCTGCGGCAGATGGCTATACCTTACTGTTTAACTATTCCGGGCATGTGATCAATCCGTATCTGAAAAGCGATCTGCCATTCGATCCCATGAAGGATTTTGTTCCTGTGGCCGGTCTTGCATCCACCCCTCAAATGCTTGTTGTCGCCCCTGGCAATAAGGCTGGTTCTGTAGAGGAGCTGGTTGCTCAAGCGAAAGAAGCCGGAAAAAAACTGACTTTCGCTTCGTCCAGCATTGGTGCCCCCAGTCATTTGGCCGGAGAGTTGTTTAACCAGTTGACTTCATTGCACATTCTGCATGTTCCTTACCGGGGTAGTGCACCTGCGCTGACTGATCTTATCGGGGGGCAAGTGGACATGATGTTCGACAGTGCGCCGTCGTCCCTTAATTTTGTACGCTCGCACAAGCTCAAGGCGTTGGGTGTAACCTCAAAACATCGATCCGAAGTCACACCGGAGATACCCACGATGGAAGAGTCCGGTCTGGAAGGCTTTGACATTACCACATGGTATGGCGTTTGGGCACCAGCCAATACGCCGCCGGACATCGTGGCGCAAATCAATCAGGCAATCAACAAGACGCTGGCAGATCCGGATGTTCGCACCAAGCTCTTGCAGGCGGGTGCCGATCCAATGAGTGGTACACAGCATGCCTTCGCTGCTTTTTGCAAAACCGAATTCGACCGCTACGGGGCTATCGTGAAAGCAGCCCGGATCTCGCCACAGTCCTGACAGGTGTCTTTTCTTGAAATATAGACACTTTCTCTCGCTCGTACGGCTGCGGCTGCTGGCACATTGACATCGCTGTCATGCGTGCCTGTGCTGGATTTCGAGTCGCGCTTTCATGTGTTCAATGCCCGCCATCTTGCGTGCTCGGATTTGAGATAGTCGACATACATGTTTCCTGTTCGATAATCAGGCGTTCCTCCAAGAGACATGAAATCGTGCTTGATCGCTGGAGATTCAAGAGTTTCAACGATTGCGCGAATCAGCCAATGTTGAATATCATCCTTCAACCCAGTAGGCGCCACCAGACAATATCCGCCGTCTGCAAAAACATCAGGAAGACCGCATTCTTCACAAGTGGGGGTGTTCGGCAACCACGAGGGTCGCTCATAGCCGGCAACCATCAAGGGGCGCACAACGTCGTTTCTGATGGCAGACATCGCGCCAGCAGCTTCAGCGAAAACGATATCCACCCGCTGTTTCATTAAATCAGTCATGGCGGGCATCAAACCGTCATAATTACGTGCGTTCAGAAGAAGATCGGTTTTTTTCTGAAACAAATCTGCCAATACACTTAAACTGCCCTGACCGACATGCGCAATTTGGTACCTCCCAGGACGCATCCGTGCCTGGGCGATTAGATCCGTCATTCGCCATGCAGCGACATGGGATCCGACCAACAATATGTTTGGTACGTTGACCAGCCCATGCAAATAAGTGACATCGTGAAAAACGTCGAACAGATCGTCTCCGTTCCCAAGACAAGAGAAAACTGTAGCGCCTGTTCCGGCCAGACCGATAGTCAGCCCATCCGGTGCGGATCTGGTAATCTTGTGCACGCCCAACAGGCCACCCAATCCAACTGCGTTGTCCACTGACACGCGTCTCTCTATTTTTTCGCTGAATACCTGGGCAAAATAGCGCGCATACCGATCCGCAGGTCCGTTGGGCGGAAAGGGCACGATCAATGTAATGCCGCTGTCGCTAGATGTTTTGGGGTGCCGTCGTGTCAATGCGCCTTTCATTAAGCGGGCAGCTTCAGATAAGGTTGCGGCTTGACGCGTCACAATGGAAACACCACGATCCAGTTGCGGGGTAATTTTTATACAGCAGACCCGTGGATTTGGCGCCGCATCACCGCAGCTTGTAGGCAATACCGCTATGCCAAAGCGCTCGGATGCCAGAGACATGGCCATGGCAGGTTGTGCAACTTCCTGTGCAACTGCAGGATTAATCCCGTAACGACTGAGAAAACTGTCCAGGTTCGCTCTCCCACTGTAACTATCCCCTAAAATAATACAGCTGAAGCGTAGAATTTTTCTTACACTAAGAAAAAAGGATTTTTACGATGAGCAAACGGATGACAGAAAGCCAAATTGTGGCGATGTTGAAAGAAGCGGAAGCTGGGATACCGATTAAAGAGCTGTGCCGCAAGCATCATGTAGGTAACTCCACATTTTATAAATGGCGAGCCAAATATGGCGGCATGGAGCTCTCCGACGTAAAACGACTCAAAGAGCTCGAGGAGGAGAATCGTCGCTTAAAGCAGATGTATGCTGATTTAAGTTTGAAGTCTCAGTTGCAGGAAGAAATCATAAAAAAGCTGTAGTGCCTGTTGCGACGCGTAAAGACTGGGCAAAAGCGCTACAGGCACAGCATGACATCAGCGTTGTTTTAAGCTGCATGATTACGGGGATGAGTCGCACCGCGTTTTACTATCAGCCTAAACGTTGTGATGATAGCGAGGTAATTACAGTGCTAAACACGCTGGTTTGAAAGACATCAACGTTGGGGGTTCCCCAAGTGTTTTAAGCGCATACGCGCTTTAGGTTACCGCTGGAATCATAAGCGTGTACAGCGTGTTTATAATGCATTGCGACTCAACATAAAGACAAAGCGCAAGCAACGCGTGCCTGCTCGCCAACCCGAACCACTCGTCGTACCTAAAAGTACGGGTCAGTGTTGGTCGATGGATTTTATGTCGGACCGCTTAGAAAATAACGTGCGATTTCGTACATTTAATGTGATTGACGATTGCAATCGCGAGTTGCTAGGAATCGATATTGGCACGGGCTTGCCGTCTGCTCGTGTCACCCGTTACCTAGATGGGCTGGCCTCTTGGCACGGCTACCCACGTAGAGTTCGTGTCGATAATGGCCCCGAGTTCACCTCCGCGGAGTTCGTTCAGTGGGCACATCAACATGGCGTTTATATTGATTATACGCAGCCCGGTTGCCCCTATCAAAACGCCTATATTGAGCGCTTCAATCGTACGTACCGCCAAGAGGTATTAGATTTATATCTTTTTACGTCGTTGAAGCAAGTTCAACACATCACGGAACACTGGACAACGATTTACAACACCGAAAGACCGCACGATTCACTCAATGACATGACACCCATTGACTATAAATTAACATTATAAATTCTATGTGTGTGGTGTATTAAAGATGGGGTATTTACACCACCGCTGTTGCAGCTCAGAAGGATAAGAGTCTCATATTTAAGTAAACCGACGGGGATCTCGGAGCGTCGCGAAAAAGGGTGGTCGACACAGCAAAAAACAGAATAATCGTCGTGTAGAAGCAACTCGGAATGAAGGTCTGAAGGGATGGAATCGTCTGCGCAAATACCAAGTTCCGCCGAACCAGAATGGACAGCATCAATCACCGAGGTGTGGGTGAGATCTCTTAGCTGTAGCCTGATATCAGGATAGGCTTGTTGGGCGAAAGCAAGACGACCTGCAAGGTCTCTTCCTGTGACTGTCGAGCCGCAGGCCACCGTGAGTGTCCCCCTGGCAACCGAACCTTTCTGTTTCGCACGCTCAATCACCAAGTCCAGGTTAAAAAGGGCTTCGCGCAAGGGGCCGATCAGTTCGCGGCCATCTGCGCTAAGCGACACTTGCCGACTAGTGCGCTCAATCAATGAAATGCCCAGGTTCTCGTCAAGCGCCTTGATTGCCTGACTTACCGCCGATTGCGTCAATCCTACCGCGTGAGCGGTCGCGCTGAAGCTTTCTGTTTCTGCTATCGATAACAGGATTCGAAGCTGCTTGAGGGTAACGGGGCTGTTAATAAACATATCCATAAGAATAATTAATATATTGGAAAGCTAAATTAATTTATCTTGCATTGCAAGTGCCATTACATTGTCGTTACCCCGATGAATAGGGCGTTCGCACTCTTTCTGTAAGACTATACCAGCATATCAGGAACGGCATTGTCCATCGCCTCTTTGCGGAAAGTTGCATTGCTCGCCTTGAAATTGGACGAGAAAGAATATTTCTTATAAATCACTACCGGTGCTGGGAAGGAAGAGGCGCAACGTACTTTTATGGATGGAAATGGCTTGAAAACAGGAAACAGGCGTATGGGAAACGAGGTAAACAGCAAAGTCGACATTGACGGCCGGTCACTCTCCGTTGAGAGCGTGCTAAGGGTCGCACGCCAGGGCGCTACAGTTGGAGTGCCACCGCTTGCGTGGGAACAGATCAGAAGCGGGCGAGAAGTCGTTGAACGCCTTGTTTCAAGAGGAGATCTGGTGTATGGCGTAACGAGCAGCGTTGGCGCCAAAACGGGCGTCCTTTTGGATCCTGAACATTACACTGAATTTAATTGGCGGCTTCTGGAGACGCACAACTTTGGTCATGGACCGACAGCTTCGCCAGAGGTGGTGCGCTCCATGCTTGTCATATTGCTCAACAGTATGGCTAGCGGACGATTGGGTGTTCGACCGATTTTGGCGGAAAAGATAGTGGACGCGCTCAATAGTGATCGCCATTTTACCGTTCACTTATGGGGCTCTACCGGTGAAAGCGATATGTCGCCGGTCGTTGATATTGTTCTGGATCTCTATGATGATGTGCAATTGGCTGCCGGGGAGGCGATCGCGTTAATCAACTCCAGTGCCTTGTCGATCGGATCTGCAGCACTGGCCATTTACGATATCGAGCAGCTGCTTCATAACGGATGTGTCGTCGCTGCGTTGAGTATGGAAGGATTCGCGGCCAACCCGTCTATTCTGTCGGATGCTGCCGTGAGGTCCCGTCCATTTGAGGGGCTGGCTCTGGCGACCCGACTCATTAAAAACGAACTGGAAGGCAGCTATCTTTACAAAGAGCACGGACCCAGGCACTTACAGGACCCCCTCTGTTTCAGGTCGCTTCCAATCACTTATGGCAACGCTTTCGATGTGCTCGATTTTGCGAAAAAGCAGATTGGCATCGAACTTAATGCGAGCCAGAATAATCCTGTTGTTTCCATCGAAGACGACGCGATGGTGTCGGTAGCGAATTTTGACATGCTTTCGCTTTCGATGGCACTTGATGCGCTTCGGCTTGCTCTGGCACCTGTGGTTACTGGCTCCACGGAGCGACTGGCAAAGCTTGTCGACTCGTACTGGTCCGGCCTGAGTATCGGGCTTATCAATGCGGACGAGCTGGGTCTGCCTGGATTCAATGGCTTGGCACAGGTGCATAAATCATTGACCTCCGAAGCCCGGCTTCTGGCCGCACCGAGCGTTAATGAACTGGCCAGTTCAAGTCATTCCAATGGGAATCTGGATCGCGTCAGCATGGCGAGCTTGTCCGCTCGGCGCTCCATGGAAATGGCCACATTGTCAAAATCTATTTTGGCGTTTGAACTGCAGGTGGCGGCCCAAGCGGTGGAAATGAGGGAAGTGCAGACTATGTTGGGAGCCAATACAACCAAGGTATTCAGGTTTGTTCGAAGTCTTCTCCCCTTTGCCGGCGGTAGTCAGAGAGTGCCACATCCGGCTCCACTTATGGATGCATTAGAGAAGATCGACTACGACCTGCATCGAATCTTATGCCCTTTACGGGCAACAGAATATAGAGAAGCAATATAGCCGGCATGAAGATTCAAATCACAAATGAAAGAATGCGCTGCACCGGAGATCCCGGCGGCCAATAACAAGGAGGAATGTAATGGATATCAAAAGAAGAAGGGCGCTGGTCGGCGCAATCAAAGGATTAGGCGCCCTGGCGGTTCTGACGCCCGGCCTTGCAATGGCAAACTATCCTGAGCGACCAATTCAACTGATTGTTCCATTTCCGCCAGGGGGCCCCTCGGATAACTACGCGCGGATCCTTGCCTCTGCACTACAGCAGGAATTGGGGCAAACCGTTATCGTTGTCAACAAGCCCGGCGTTTCGGGTGCATTGGGCATTCAGTACGTTGCAAGATCAAAGCCCGATGGCTATACCTTCGGGCTGGCCGGCATGGGCGCAACCGTTTTTCTTCCCCTGCTAACCTCGAAAGTCCTATTCGATACCGACAAAGATTTGACGTTCATTGGGGACGTGGTGGCAACGCCTAATGTGTTCATTATAGGAAACCATGTGAAAGTGAACGATATTGCCGATCTGATCGCCAAAGCGAAAGAGAAGCCCGGTGCATTTTCATATGCGTCTACTGGCGTTGGTAGTACCTCACATGTACTGACCTCCCTTTTCGAGCAATCGGCGCACGTCAAGCTGCTGCACGTGCCTTATAAAGGCGCAGCGCCTGCGCTGCAGGAGCTGATGAGTGGCCTGGTCGATATTTTTATTGGTGACGCGGCAGGAATTCTTCCAATGGTTAAAGCCGGCAAGGCACGGGCGTTGTTTACAGTAGACAAAGATCGGATGGAATGGCTTCCTGACCTTCCTAGCGCACCTGAGGTCGGTCTGCCCGACGTATATTTGAGTGGCGAATACGGGCTTGTTGGTCCGGCGGGTTTAAGCGATGGTGTGCAAAAGAGTATGCATAGCGCCCTTGCCAAGGCGCTTTCGAGCCAAACTGTGAGCGAGAAATTCGGCCAGCAATTTGGAAAACCGGTGATGGGGAGCGGCGCTGACTACAAGAATATGCTTGATGCTGAGAGTAAGCGTTGGACGAAGGTAGTCAAGTCTGCCAATATCACATTGGATTGAGCCGGGCCAGGTTATATCGTCAAGGAGATGGTAATGGAAGTGTTAAGTTTGGCATCTGAGGTCATTGATCTGGAAAGACTGCAGACGCTCAGAAGAAAAATTCATATGAACCCGGAACTTAAGTACGAAGAGGTCAGTACCGCCAGGCTCATTGTCGAGCACCTTGACGCCTTGAATATTCAATATGAAGATAGAATTGGTGAGACTGGCATTGTTGCGACGATTCATGGATTTAACCGCGATCGCGCTAACCCGGGGCGCACGATCGGACTGCGCGCGGACATGGACGCGTTGCCAATGCAAGAAACTAATCGCTTTGAACATGCCAGCAAAGTGGCCGGTAAAATGCACGCCTGTGGGCACGATGGCCACGTCTGCATGTTGCTTGGCGCGGCCGAATTATTGATTTCCAATAATATTTTTGATGGAACGGTCCATCTGATTTTTCAGCCTGCTGAGGAAGGCGGGGCAGGCGCAAAGGCCATGATGGAAGCGGGCTTATTTGACAAATATCCCTGCGACGCTATTTTTGCGCTCCATAACTGGCCAGATCTTCCTTATGGCCAGATGGCGGTCAGGCCTGGGCCGATCATGGGTGCTTCTGTCCGTTTTGAAATTATTATTAGCGGAAAGGGAGGGCATGGCGCCTTACCGCACGAGGCCATTGATCCTATACCTATCGCGTGCGCTATTGTCTGCCAGCTGCAGACGCTTATATCCAGAAGTAAAAATCCGCAAGATGTGGCCGTGCTGACTGTGGGTAAAATCGAATCTGGCATCATGGAAAATATTATTCCAGATGAGGCAAAAATTTTCGGAACATGTCGTACGCTAACGACCAAAACACAGGCTGTATTAGTAGAGGGTCTGCATCGCGTTTCGACCGGCGTTGCACAGGCTCATGCTGCCCAGGCGGAGATTAAGATCAAATATGGATATCCTGCTACGAATAATGATGAAGTTGAAGCCAAGTTCATGTTCGAGGCAATGAAAGACATGGTGGGACCGCAGGCGGCACATTTCGAGCTGCCTGCGGCCCTGACGGCCGAAGATTTTGCCTATATGCTGGAAAGTGTGCCCGGCGCTTACGGATGGATTGGTAATAACGTGCCGGGTCAGGAGAAAAGCCCACTGCACAGCTCGAATTATGATTTTTGCGATAATAATTTATTATTGGGCGCAGCCTTCTGGCAGCATCTGGTCAAAAAACGCTTTGAAGCCGAAAGTTGATTCGCATCATCATGCGAGTCAAATCGATTTCGGCGGAGCAGGATAGCAAATGATAAGCCAATAGTTAACAGGCGCTTAGGTTCATCTATCTGGCCTTGACAGCGAAATTATGCCTTAGCAACAACAGTATCAATAGCGACCGATTTGAAATGGCGATTTTCCCCTGTCGCTAGTCATCCAGCGTTGCTTTGAAAGCTTGCTTCATACAATCTACAAACATATCCGTATCGATGTCCCGTAGCGCGATCTGAGGCTTGAGCATATAGCTTTTGAACGACCTGTACCATTACACCTTGGCCGCGTTGGGAAGCAACATGGAATGTCTGGTTTGAACCGGATGGAAACAATATATGCGTCGTGCCGCGAAAGTGCCGCAAAAATCGCCAAAATTGGTATGGGTTTCGGCGATAGGGTGCTGGCGCTGTGCATCAACCACAGTTGGCATTTTTTCTGTATCTGTTGCCTGACTGTCATTGAGTCGATGTATACAAAATTTCTTTGATGAATTTTTCCACGGCGCGCGAGGCTGCTGTTAATGGATGTTGTCTGGATGTCGCGATCCAGGTGGTTTGCTGCACGCTCGGGCTGCACAAGTGTCGGGCAGTTAACTGATTATTGCTGATAGCTTTGACGTAGGTGCCTGCCGGGGACAGAGTGACAAGGCCGGACGCCAGCATGGCTTCCTGGATCAGCGACGAGGTACCGGCTTCCAAGGCAATATTGAGCGAGATTTCGTGATCGGCCGCAGCGCCAAGGATGTGGTCTGTAAGACTATTGGGACGGGCTGGCATGGCGATTGGAATTCCCTGCAGAACATTAAAGGGGATATCCTTCTGCCGAAATAAGGGATGATCGGGTGTGCCAATGACTGACACCTGTCCACGCATAAGCGGGTCGGCGTAAACCGGTCGGGCGCCGCCGTAGCGGTTGAACACACCGATATCAACGCGCCCCGAACTCAACCATTCCTCGACCTGCCCGCTGTAGGCTTCCAGCATCCGCAGTCGGATGCCCGGATGCGTGGATTGCAGACGGCGTACCAGGCTGGATGCCAAATGGCGCGAGACCAACGGAATGACGCCAACCGTGACGTCTCCGGTTAGTTGGGCACGGGTATCAGACACCAGAGCATCGAAAGCTTCCAGTTCGGCTATCAGGGATTGAACGCGCGGCATGATACGTTGCCCGAAATCGGTCAAGGCCACGCCACGACCGTGGCGATGAAAGAGTTTTTGACCTAAACGGCTCTCCAGACCGGCCACCCGTCTGCTCAATTGGGATTGCGAGACACCCATCGAAATGGCGGCACGCAAGAAACTGCTATGACTGGCTACCCGGATAGCGGCTTTTAAACCTGCAACTGCGATGGAAGAGTCGACGGTATCGGTCATTTCAGGTCGTTTTTCCTGTTTGTTTTGGGCTGTGGGCAGAATTGCATAAATCACATATCTGATATCCCGAAACTACGCATTCATCATATATCAGAGGCTCTAGAATCGTCTACAGATTATAACTTTCAGGGAACAAGAATTTTGACTTCTGACAACGCTCACGGCCCGCTGCATGGTTTACGTATTCTTGATTTGTCGACGGTTATAGCAGGGCCTTATGCATCGACGTTGCTGGCAGACTTAGGAGCCGAAGTCATTAAAGTGGAATTGCCCGGCCTAGGTGATGGCTTGCGCGCCTTGGCGCCGCACAAGAATGGCGTTCCCCTTTGGTGGAAAGTGACCAATCGCAACAAGCGCGGCATAACGCTCGATCTTCGCAAGGCGGGGGCGAAAACCGTGCTGGAACGGCTTTTGCCAGAATTCGACGTGATCGTCGAGAACTTTCGGCCTGATACCCTGGACCACTGGGGTATTACCAAGGAATGGATGCATGGTATTAACCGACGTCTGATCATCTTGCGTGTAACAGGCTTTGGGCAGACAGGTCCTTATCGCAATCGTCCCGGTTTTGCGCGCGTCTTTGAATCAATGAGCGGCTTTACTCGCATGTGCGGCGAAGTGGGAGGCAGCCCATTGCATCTGGGTTATCCCGTCTCGGATGCGGTCGGTGGCCTGTTCGGTGCGATCGGCATCCTGGCTGAACTCAGTCGCTTGCGCGCGCACCCGGAGAGCAGCGGTCAGGAAATTGATGTGTCTGTTACCGAAGCCATGTTACGGACTCTGGATTTTCTGGCCATCGAATATGACCAGTTGGGAGCAACACGCGTCGGTTCGGGCAATTTGAGTCAGTACGCAGCTCCGGGCAACATCTATCGCACTCAGGATGGTAAATGGGCGTCCATTGCGGCATCCACCCAAAGCATTTACGAAAGGCTATGCCATGCCCTGGATTTACCGGCTTTGTTGGAGGATCCCCGTTTCGTGGACAATCCCACGCGTGTAATTCATCGAGAGGTGTTGGATGGCGTGCTATCCGAGCGTATCGCCAGCCTGACACTTCAGGAGCTGCAGCAACGGCTGGATCGTGCACATGTCGGTTTTTCACCCATTTACGATGCATCGGATGTCATGGCTGACCCGCATTTTCAAGCACGGGAAGCCATCGTTACTGTGGACGACGACCAACTGGGGCCCGTACGTATGCAATGTGTTGTGCCGCGCTTTTCCGAAACGCCAGGGAGGGTCCACAGCACGGGGCCTGGCATCGGTCAGGATAACGAGGCCGTTTATGCCTCGTTAGGCTTTAATGATCAGGAAATTGAAGAAATGCGCCATCAGGGCGTGATATAGACGGCAGCAGAACGAGATCAGGTCTACAACAAGTGAAGGAGACTTTTGATGAAAAAGCTGATTTTTTTCCTGGTGATGGCGATGATCGCTTCAATCGCCCAGGCGCAAAGCGATAAGGTAAATAAGATTATTGTTGGGTTTCCTCCCGGGCAGGCGACAGACCAGGTTGCACGCCTGCTTGCGCAGGAACTGTCAAGCGAACTGCAGGAAAACTTCATTGTGGAAAATCGACCGGGCCAAGGCGGCAGCGTGGCCCTGGCGGCACTCAAGCGCAGCGAGCCGGATGGTCGTACCATGGTTTTGGCAGCGCTGGCTTCGCTGGTAGTCAATCCTCATCTTTATAAAAATGTGGGATATGCGACGCTCAGTGATTTCGAGCCTGTAGCGTTGGTGGCAGATCTTCCCATGCTGTTGGTCGTCAATCCCAAGGTGCCCGCGCGTTCCTATCAGGAACTGGTCAGCTATGTCAAAGACCACCCGGGTAAATTGAATTATGCGTCATCGGGTAATGGAACGTTGTCGCATTTGGGAATGGAAGAGCTCAAGCAGCATACAGCGATGAAAATAGCACATATACCCTATTCAGGCAGTGCTCGCTCGATGGCAGACGTGGTTGGTGGCGGGGTTCAGGCCGCCATCGATACCGTAGCTGTCACTCAGACACAGATACGCGCTGGCAACTTACGGCTTCTGGCGACGACTTATTCTGAAAGATTACCGGCCTTTCCGGATGTGCCGACCATCGCCGAGCTGGGAGTAAAGGACTTTAGGCTTAGCGCGTGGCTTGGACTGATGATGCCTAAGGGAGTGTCCCCGGATCGCGTGGCCAGGCTGAATAAAGCTGCAATGAAGGTAATCCAGTCAGAAGTGGTACGTAGCAAGTACGCCGCGTTAGGCGCCGTCCCGCGCACTATGCCAACGCCCGAGTTTCGTCGATTCATGGCAGCCGAGTACGAACGTTGGGGAAATGGCGTGCATCAGGCAGCTTTAACGGTTGACTAATATTTAGCAGCGTGGCGACAGGGTTAAAACTGCACGCGCGGCGGGCGGCACAAAATTAAATCGTATTATCACAGGAGCGAAAATGTTTAACGCATTGGTAATAGAGAAGGATGAAAAGGGGTATAGAGCCGTTCAGACCCGACTGGACACTGCACAACTGCCCGAAGGGGACGTTCTGATCGACGTTCAGCACTCTACTTTAAATTACAAGGACGCCCTGGCCATCACCGGTAAGGGACCGGTTGTTCGTCAATTTCCCATGATTCCGGGCATAGATTTGTCCGGCACTGTACGGGAAAGCCGGCATCCCGATTTCAAGACAGGCGATGCCGTCATTATGAATGGATGGGGCATGGGCGAGACGCATTGGGGTGGGATGGCGCAGAAGGCGAAAGTGCAAGGCGAGTGGCTGATACGGCGGCCGGATGCTATTACATCCGAGCAGGCGATGGCTATCGGCACAGCCGGCTACACCGCCATGCTTTGTGTTATGGCGCTGCAAAAGCATGGCCTTGAGGCCGGCGATGGCGACATCCTGGTTACGGGCGCCGCAGGTGGCGTCGGCAGTGTGGCGGTGGCGTTGCTGAGCACACTTGGCTACCGTGTCATGGCCTCTACCGGTCGGCCCGACGAGGGGGACTACCTGAAGTGTCTGGGCGCAGCGGATATTATTGACCGCAATACACTGAGCGCGCCCGGCAAACCGCTGGCCAAGGAGCGCTGGGCGGGCGCTGTCGATAGTGTGGGCAGCCATACGCTGGTCAATGTATGCGCGGGAACGCGATATGGCGGTATTGTCGCCGCTTGCGGCTTGGCGCAAGGAATGGATTTTCCGGCTACGGTAGCACCGTTCATTTTACGTGGCATTACCCTGGCGGGCATTGACAGTGTGTATTGTCCCCGTAAACATCGCCAGGCTGCCTGGGATTCGCTTGCTCGCGATCTCGATCCGGCCAAACTGGCGGTGATCGGCCAGAAAATCATATCGCTGGAGCAGACGCTTGCATCGGCCAGTGAATTACTGGAGGGAAAAGTGCGCGGCCGGGTGGTGGTGGATGTGAATCGCTGAACCGCAGAATCATCTTCTGCCGTATCGAGTGCTAAAGCTGATGCTGCGTGCCAGGAGGACCTCGCACACATCATCTCGTCAATACCCAGGTGCTTGCCAAGCAATGGCGGAATTGGTTTTTAAAAATTTTGACTACTGGTTTTCGAACAAACGGCCAACCGCCCCCGTATTGACGCCCGAGGTGACAGCCGAGATGTTTTCTCAGGATTGGCATTTGCAGGGACAGATTGCGCTAGTGCTCCGAGGGCGTGGTCTATCGGATGAAAGCATGAATCGGCTTACGCTGACACGAGACTGGCGCGGCCAGAAGTTTCCAGGAGACGCGAAGCTATTGACTGCGCCAGCCGTTGATGGCAGGGAATGCTGCTTGCCGCCGCACATCGGCGTGAACGGGAGGCGGTGGTAGAGCGACGGGTTGATGCCGAAGTGAATGTCGCTACGCCACGGGTTAACGATACTCGCGCAAATTAGGATGGCTCTGCGTCGAACCGCTGGATGAGGTCTTCGACGGCCGCAGCATGTTGCATACGCAATACGGCTTCGGCCTGTTGCAGGTCATGACGCCGCAGCGCCTCGATCAGCATGCGTTTTTCGCGTACAAGACCACGCTGGCGTGCCTCTCCATAACCAAATTGGCGCCGGAACGAACCGATCAGCTCCCAGCCGCGTTCGAAAACACGCAATGCCTCCATATTGCCGCCGATTTCCATTAACTTACCGTGAAACTTGCGGTTCAGCCTGAGTGAAGCGTCAAGATCGTCTCGTTCCACCGCCTCGGCAAAGTCGTCAACAATGTCTGAGAGTAGCTGAAGTTTGGCGGTTGTCAGGTATTTGATGCTGCGGCGAATCGCAAAAATGCGCAACTCCGTATTCAATTCAAACAAATCCTCGATGAATTGGCGGTCCAACCGGCGTACGGTTGCGCCCCGGTTCGGTGCGATTTCGACCAGGCCTTCCCCTTCAAGGGTGCGCAAGGCTTCACGAACGGGCATGGCACTGAAATTCAATTGGCGGGACAGTTCGGCTACTTTCAGGCGTTCGGTAGGAGAGTAGCGTCCCGCGAGAATAGCCTCTCGTATGACTTCAGTGACTTTGTCTACGACAGTCGACGAAATGTCGTCAGCCTTGGCAGGGATGGTTTTTTTTGTACGGGTAGTCATGTAAAGAATCTGGTGCGGTGACAGAGTATTTTACGCCAGACAGAGGCTTATCGGCCTGAAAAAACGGGTCTTCTTTTTTCCAGAAATGCCGCAATCCCTTCATTATGATCATGAGTCTGCCATAGTAGCAGCTTACGTTCGAGACTCAGGCTTTCGTCCAGCGATTTGGTGTAAGTCATTAGAACCTCTTCTTTGATCATTCGGACGGCGATCGGCGACATGTCGCCGATCGTCTGGGCAATTTCACAGGCGCGAGCGAGCGCGCCGCCCGCAGGCGTGATTTCGGTCGCCAGACCCCAATCGCAGGCCTTCGGGCCGTCTATTAGCGAGCCTGTCATAATCATCCACATAGCCCGGGATTTGCCTATCGCACGCGGCAGGCGTTGCGTACCGCCATCGCCCGGGAACGCCCCGATTTTGACTTCGGGCAGGCCAAACCTGGCGTTCTGGCCAGCAATGACAATGTCGCATAGCAATGTCATCTCGCAGCCTCCGCCTAAAGCGTAACCTTCGACGGCGGCGATCAGGGGCTTGGGAAAGTTCTCCAGAGTTTTCCAGGCGAGCAGCCGTTCACTCTGGCCCCACATGGGAATTCCCGTGTTTGACATTTCTTTAATATCGGCGCCCGCGCAAAAGGCCTTATCGTCGCCGGTCAGTACAACGACGCGTACTGAATCGTCATTCTGTGCTGCATGCAATGCAGTAGCGGTCTCCTGTAGCAGGGCTAGACTGAGTGCGTTACGGGCATGTGGCCGGTTAAATCGGATCACCTGGGTAGACGGGGCAAGCGCAGAGACCTGGATGTTAGGCATAGTCGTTCCTTTAGGCCGATGTCTGCTGGGCTGGTTTTCGATATAGTAGCGAGGCATGCTCGGCGTCAATCACGGTTTCGTCATGCTGATTGATCAGAGTGGTGCGCTCGATAATGATGCCGTGGGGGCCGTTACGGCTTTCTCGTTTGCTGATGAATTCTACTCGTACGTGTACCGTATCGCCGGTAACGATTGGTTTTCTGAATCTGACTTTGTCCCAGCCAAGCGAGGCGACCGACGTGTTCTGATAAAGCTGCAATTCCGCCTTCAGGCCCTCAATGATCGAAAGGCCGAATAGCCCATGAACGATGGGGACGCCGAACTGTGTGTTGCGGCAGTATTTCTCATCGGTGTGCAGTGGATGCTGATCGCGCGTGAGATCAGCGAATCGTCTGATTTCCTGGTTGGTAAAAGTGTGGGAATCTGTCAAAACAACATCACCTATTTCGACATCTTCGTAGTAAAGGTCGACGAAAGCTTCACGTGGTTTGGTTTGCATGATAAATGTCTCGAAAGAAGTAATTTAAAGTGATTTCAGACCTGCGCTGTCTACTACCGCAGCAATTCGTCTCGCGGTGTCTGCCGTTACTGGCAGAAGCGGCGGGCGCGGCGTTGCATTTTCGATGACACCCATATGGGCCAGGCCGACTTTGAGGCGCGTATGCATATCGATCAGGGGCGGCGCTCCGTAAATGGAACGGACGATCGGATACAGTCTGTCGTTCACGGAGCTCATAGCATTGAAATCATTGGCGCTTGCGGCACGCCATAGTTCGCACAGTAAATGGGGAACCATGCTGGCCATTCCCGAGAGAATGCCGTCGGCGCCAATGGCGACCTGGGCAAATAGCCAATGGTAATTGGAGGGCAAAATTGATATGTGCGGCGCTTTTTCCCGCAGCATGCGCAAGTTGTCTTCATATAGCTGGATATCGCCACTACCTTCTTTGATGGCGATAATCCGCTCATAGCCTGCGAGTTCGGCCAGAACCGAGGTGCTGAAGCCCAAACCGGCACGGACATCCTGTTGGAAAATGGATACAGGTAATTGGGTGGCATCAAGAACACTGTCGACGTAATGCAGCAGATAACGCGGATCGTTCGAGGCCCCTGCAGCAAATTGCGGCATCGGAAAGAGCACGGCGACGTCTGCTCCGGCCTGTTCGGCCTCCTTGGCCTGGATGATGGCGTCCGAAGTGCAATAGGGGATGATGCCTGCCAGCAGAGGTTTGTCTTTGCCGATGAAAGAGCGTGTGCGCGTAATCACTTCAATACGCTCCTGGGGCGACAATGTGGCGCCCTCGCCGGCGTGTCCGTTAACAAAGACAGCATTGATCCCGGTGGGGGTGGTGCAATATTCGAGCAGCCGGTCGTAACTGCTCCAATCGATTGAGAAGTCTGCCTTAAACGGCAGCACCGTGGCTACAGTGACTTCATTCAGTACAATATTGGTCATGCCGGTTTCCTTGTCAGGTTTTCTTTCAGGCCCATGCGTCCTGAGACAAACAGGCGGGGGTCCATGGATGTGAGATTGGGAGATATTTCCGGTGTGAATTCGAGCTGGTCCAGAATGTCGCGTTGAAGATCCACCCCCGGTGCAATTTCAGTCAGCGTCAGTCCCGTTGACTCAAGCTTGAAGACAGCACGCTCCGTAACGATGGTTACGTCCTGGCCGCGTTCGCGGGCCAGCCTGCCGTTAAAGCTGATCTGACCGACTTTGGCAACGAATTTGCGTAACCGGCCTTCCTTGCTGATATGGACCTTGCCTTGTTCAATTGCGACGCCAAGGCCGCCGCCGGTCAGGGTGCCGCTGAATACAATACGCTTGGCATTCTGGGAAATGTTGATAAAGCCGCCGGCGCCATCATAGCGTTCACCAAACCGGGTGACGTTGACATTTCCGTCGACGTCAACTTCGGCAAAAGAAAGAAAGGCGCAATCCAGGCCTCCTCCATCATAAAAGTCGAATTGATATGGCTGATCAAGAATTGCACGCGGATTGTAAGCTGTCCCGAATTCCCGGGCGTAGCCGGGCACGCCGCCGACGACGCCGGACTCGACGGTCAGCGTGATGTGGTCATCAATTTCTTCTTCGGCTGCCACATTGGGGATCATCGCCGAGATACCCACGCCCAGATTCACGACGTCGCCGTACCGTAATTCGAGCGCGGCGCGCGATTATACGACGTTCTGTCAGCGGATCGGGCTGTAATGTGGATATCGGCACACGGGTTTCGCCGCTGCGGCTGGGATCGTATTGCGTTGCGTAAGTTTGCTTCTGATCGGGGTCCAGGACAATATGATCAATCAGAAAGCCGGGTATTTTGACCATTTGAGGATGCAGGGTTCCGCGGCGCACCAGGCGTTTCACCTGACATACCACGATTCCACCCGCATTGTGCACTGCCTGGGCGATAGACAGATCCTCGCGCGTTGTACCTTCATGTTCCATGGAGACATAGCCGTCTTCATCGGCACTGGTGCCTCGCAAAAGTGCGATTGTCGGTGTAGGAGCACGGTAAAAAAGATACTGTTTCCCACCGATTTCGAACAGTTCGATCAGATTTTCGTGCGTGCGCGAGTTCATTCGACCGCCTTCCTGCCGTGGGTCCATATAAGTATGCAGTCCCACATGGGTGAGTACGCCGGGCTGTTTGCCCGCCATCGCCCGGCATAGTTGTGCCATCACACCCTGAGGAAAGTTATACCCTTCGATCTGTTCCTCGCGAATCAGCTTCATGAAAGGAAGCTGTAAACCGAAGTTGCCGCCAATCACGCGTTGTATCAGGCCGGTATATGCCAGCCGGCAAAAACCCTGCTCGGTTACGGCGCCGACGCCTGTGACGTGAAACAACGTCAATCTCTGTGGCGTGTGCGTGTCAAGGAAGCGTTGTTCAAGCGCCTGCAATATGCTTTCAGGCACGCCGGTTCCGCCGTTGCCGCCCACGACAAGAACGTCGTCGTTCTTCACCAGATCGGCCGCTTCCTGCGCGGTCATCAGATTGATCATGTCAGGGATCTCCTATGCGAATTCTTTCTCAAGTTGACGCGCGATAATCAAGCGCTGGATCTGATTCGTGCCTTCATAGATCTGCGCCAGCCGAAGATCGCGGAAAATCCGTTCGATGCGATATTCCTTCGAATAGCCGTTGCCCCCATGGATTTGCAGGGAGTTCGACGCATGTTTTATCGCCATGTCCGTTGTGAACAATTTGGCATGTGCTGCTTCTTTTGCTATGGGTAACCCGGCGTCGTGAAGACGGGCAGCGTGATGGATCAGCAATCGGGCGGCGGAAATATCTGTGGACATATCGGCCAGCATGAACTGCACCGCCTGGAATTTGATAATCGGCGAATTAAACTGTCTGCGTGTCTGGGCGTACGAAATTGCGTCTTCCATAGCGGCCTGCGCCATTCCCAGCGCCATGGACGACATCATAAGCCGTGAAAAATTGAAGTTTCTCATCGCCATTTTGAACGCCTGATGTTCTGGTCCGATGCAATGGTCTATCGGTACCCGCACGCTGTCAAAAATAACCTGGCAGTCTTCGAGGCCATGCATGCCTAATAGCTCTTCAGATTTTCCGCGTATGACGCCTGGCCTGTCGGTTTCCACCAATATGCAACTGATGCCTTTATGACCGGCGTTTTTATCTGTTTTTGCGAACACCATGATAAAGTCGGCTATTTGCCCAAACGTCACCCAGGCCTTGACTCCATTGATGACATACTCATCGCCGTCGCGCTCGGCTGTTGTACGCATTGCAGCAACATCCGAGCCGTGGTCCGGCTCCGTGGCGGCAGAAGCAGGCAGAATCGAGCCATCAAGAACACCGGGAATAAATGATTTCTGAAAGTCATTGCCATGTTCTTGTAGAAATAGGGCTGCTTCGACAGGTAGCGCATACGCATTGCCAAGTGCGCCGGAGCCACGCGCAATTTCTTCCATGGCAATACAAGTGGCCATGGTACCTAAATCGCTACCACCCCCGGACTCCGCCAGGCCGGCGCCAAACAGTCCCATATCAGCGAGCCCTTGATAAAGCTGGCGCGGGAAGCAGTCATTCCGGTCAATGTCTGCGGCGGCAGGCATGACGGCATGTTCGACGTAACGACGTACGGAATCACGGAGCTGTCGCTGCTCCTCGGTATAAAAAGTGTCCAAAGTGCATCTCCCTGAATTGAGAATAATTTGATCAAATATTTAGGTATTTATGTGATTTTTGGATTCGAGTATCCCGCCATGTGAAACTTCGCTGGGATCGCGATCCAGAAAATACACAACAATCTGCTTGGGCGAAGTGGTGTCATACGCGAGCATCGTCGCTTCGGTAATGCGTGCTGCGGCTACCATTCGGTCTGTTTCGGTTCGCATGAACGCATGGATTTTGATGAAAATGCGATTGACGGACGCTTTATCGTGAAATCGTCCCGCGTGGCCGTACCCACGTGCGCTTACATCAAAAAAATAGATTGATACGATGGATCGAGAAATGTCGTACGCCATGCATAAACTTTCGGTTAAGAGTTCTGTTGCAACTTCTCTTTGTGCGGACGTGGCTTCGAAATCAAATACTTCTATGAATGGCATATTGCCTCCTGCTGCTTTTGTTTTGTCTGAAAATTTATTGACAAGCATAATAATATGATGATCAAATGTCAATTAATAACTAAGATATTTGATCAAAATAATCATATCAGAGTAGGAGGAATGAACCGATGGCGGATTTTCGAGGCAATTACACGGTGATGGTCACACCCTTTGACGAGGCTGGAAAGGTGGACGAGGGCGGCTTGCGCCGCTTTGTCGACTGGCAGATCGCCGAAGGCGTGCAAGGTCTGATTCCACTTGGCAGCACGGGGGAGTTTCTGTCCATGACGCGTGCAGAGCGTACTCAGGTGGCATCGGTTGTTATTCAGCAGGCTGCAGGCCGCGTGCCGGTGCTGGTCGGCACGGCAGCGGAGTGGACGGATGAGGCAGTCGATATGAGTCGGGAAGCCGAAAGGCTAGGAGCGGACGGCGTGATGATTGTGCCTCCCTTTTACTCATCTCCGACAGAAGACGAAATTTTTATCCATTACGAACGGATCGCTCAGGTCATGAGTATTCCGATCATGGTGTATAACAACCCTAGTACTTCCAATGTGGACTTGAGTGCGCAGCTGGTCGCTCGTTTATCGCACATTGACAATGTTTCCTATATCAAGGAATCTAGTGGAGATGTCACTCGTACCACGCGCATCCTTGACTTATGTGGCGACAGGATCACCGTATTCGCGGGCTATCATCCCTGGGAAAGCTACTTGGTCGGGGCGCAGGGATACGTGTCTGTCTTCTCTAATATCGCCCCCCGATTATCGACCGAATTGTTCAACGCGACGGTCGAACGTAAGGATCCCGAGACCGGTCGTCAAATCTACCATCGCGTACTCCCGTTGCTGGATGCATTAAGTGGGGATCTGTATGTATCGGCGACCAAAGCGGCACTGAACCTGATCGGTATGCCGGTTGGAGAGCCGAGAGCACCACGCTTGCCATTACCCGCCTGCCGACTGGCTCCACTCAAATCAGTCCTGAACGGATTGGGTCTTATCGAAAACTGAAGCATTTTGTCAGCGCCGTTGACGAAATAATCTGTGCGCAAAAAGCCGGCAGATGTCGGGCCGGCCTGCTTTATTCAATAAAAGGAGAGTTGGAGATGAAAGTGCTCAAGACGAGTTTGACTCACGCGCTGTTGGCGTTACTGGCGCTATATATGATTTCTATAGCGCCAGCTCGTGCCGCCGATATCGTTCTCAAGGCCAGTCATAATGCTAACCAGGATGAACCGTACCACTCCGGGATGGAACGCATGGGGGAACTCCTGAAGCAGAAGACAGGAGACAAGGCCGAAATTCAGGTATTTGCGAATGCACAACTGGGCGATGAAATGGAAAGTGTCCAGGGAACCCAGTTGGGTATTGTCGATATCGCCGTTACTGCCAATGAAGTGATGGCCAATTTTGCCCCTGATATGAGCGTGTTCGGCCTGCCCTACCTGTTTAAAGATGCGGAGCATATGGATCGCGCCGTTGGTTCCAAACAGGTACATGACCAAGTCGACCAGATCCTGACCGCCAAAGGATATCGATTGCTGGGCATTTTCTTTGCAGGCACCCGTCACATTATGTCAAAACGGCCAATAGGATCGATCAACGATATAAAAGGCATGAAGATCCGTACTTTGAATAATCCGATCCATATCGAAGCATTCAAAAGCTTTGGCGCTAACCCCACTCCCATGCCGTATACCGAGCTTTATGGGGCTTTGGAAACGGGTGTGGTCGATGGCGCGGAGGCAGCCAATACCAATTATCACTCCCGTAAATTTTACGAAGTCGCGCCAAACTGGGCAATGACGGGCTGGATAGAAATGGTTTCGCCTGTTGTCATTGGTGCGGCGAAGTTCGATTCATTACCCAAAGATATTCAAACTGCATTACTTGAAGCAGGCGCAGAGGCGTCGAAAATGGAACGCAAAGTGTATCGCGATAGCGACCAACAGCGCCTGGCGCAATTGAAACAACTGAAAGTCAATATTACTCACCCGGATATTGAGGCTTTCCGTTCTGCCTCGCAAAAGATCTACGAGAGCTATGTCAAGACGGACGGGCAAAAACAATTACTACAGACTATCCGAACTATGGACTAAAAGAAGGAGCAGGCAGAATGAAATCACATCTACAGGAATTTGCGCGCTGGGTAAACAGATTACAGCAATTGATGTCGGCGATTGTGGTTGTCCTGTTCACCGTTATGATGGGTGTTGTCCTTTTACAGATCGGCAGCCGCTATCTTTTGAGTTATGCCACTGCCTGGGCAACGGAACTATCGACATTCTGCCAAGTGTGGCTCGTCCTGCTGGGAGCTGGTGTCGCCATGGCCCGCAACCAGCACATGGCAATCGATTTGTTGCCGGCCATGCTCCCGCTTCGTTATGCTCGTATCGCCAGTATCCTGATTGCGCTCGTTGTTCTATTGTTTTTGGGGATGATGGCTTATGGCAGCATTCCGTTGGTCAGACTGGGTACGGTACAGTCTTCTCCTGCCATGGGGGTGCCCCTGTGGCTGGTCTATGCGTGTCTGCCTATCGGTGCCGCGTACATTGCGCTTGAACTGGTGGTCTCGGTTGTGCGACGCTGGGACAATCCGTTTGCCGCTCCCGAAATCGTCGATGTAGAGGTGGCATGATGAGCATGATCATGATCTGTTTTCTAGGTTTTCTGGCTCTTGGCGTGCCGCTCGTCTTTGTATTGGGGGCTGCGGCGATGATCACGTTGTTGGTGACGACCGACGTTCCCCTGACCCTGATCAGTCAGCGCATGTTCGCCGGATTGAATTCGTTTACGCTGATGGCGATTCCGTTCTTTATTTTTGCCGGTGTCATCATGGATGCGGGAGGCATCTCGCGCCGCATTGTCGATTTTTCGTCTGCGCTGATCGGCTGGATGACAGGAAGCTTGTTGCACGTGGCCTGCGTCACATCAGCGGGCCTGGCTGCGGTATCCGGATCAGGTTCGGCGGATGTCGCGGCTGTATCCTCCATTATGCAGCCTCAATTGCGACGCCGTCGATATGATGTCGATTTTTCTGCGGCAATGATCGCGTGCGCGGGAGCGATGGCACAGGTCATTCCGCCAAGTTTGACGATGGTTGTCATCGCTGTCATCGGCAATATGTCGATTGGCGCTTTGTTTCTATCGGGAGTGGTGCCGGGGTTGCTGTGTATCGGGCTTTTGCTGATTGTGTCATACTTCTTTGCGCGAAAAGGGGGCGCGCAATACAAGGAAGCGGAGCCCTTTTCATTTGTCAAGCTGCTACGGGCCACCTATGCCGCGCTACCGGCCTTCGGCATGCCTGTACTTATCGTAGGCGGTATTATCGGCGGTATCTTCACGCCGACCGAAGCGGCTGCCATGGCGGGCTTCTATGGCATGCTTGTCGGTCTGATTATATACCGTGAACTGAAACTCAGCGATCTTCCGCAACTCGTCCTGCGGGCAGCCTCGCTGTCGGCAGCCGTCATGCTGATCATTGGCACCGCTACCGTGTTTTCGTGGCTGGTTGCTAATGCTAACGTACCAACCATGTTGGCAAGCTGGCTGCGTAGCGTATCGGAGAGTCCGCTGATGTTTTTACTTTTCGTCAACGGCTTGTTCCTGCTGATTGGCATGTTCATGGAGACCATTGCCGCCATTCTTATTGTTGCTCCTGTGCTGTTGCCGATTGCCGCCAGCTTTGGCATTGATCCGATTCACTTTGCCTTGGTTGTCGTATTCAATTGTGCACTTGGCACTGTCACGCCACCGTATGGCATCTGCCTTCTGGTGGCATCAACCGTGGCCAACCGATCGCCAATCCAGGTATGGAAAAAATCATTTCCGCCCATATTAGCCATGGTCGTGGTATTAGCACTTATTACCTTTTTCCCTGAAATGTCACTGTGGTTGCCGAGATCAGCCGGCTTATTGAACTGAGCAGACAAATATGAATTTCAGGACTTTGAGGATAGAGCCACTTACACACAGCGAATTTTCCCCGTATGGCGATGTTATCGAGGTGCATGGCGCGACACAGCATTTCACGATCAATGACGGTAATACGGAGCGCTACCATGATTTGGCGCGGCTTGACCCCGGCCCGGAAGGCAAGGTCATTGTCTCCATTTTTCGCGGCCAGCCGCACAAGGCGCCAATCGAAATCAGCATGCTGGAGCGACATCCATTAGGCAGCCAGACTTTTATGCCACTCTCCGGGAAACCCTATCTCGCTGTTGTAGCACGGCCTGACGCAGAGCCTGAGATCGAAGCTGTACGCGTTTTTTTGTGTCAGGGGAACCAGGGTGTGAACTACGCAGCTGGTGTCTGGCATCATCCTTTATTGGCTCTTGAGGTCGTTTGCGATTTTCTTGTTATCGACCGCAGCGGCCCGGGCAATAACTGTGATTTCGCCCGCTTAGTACAGCCGGGACTGATCATTTCATCTTCGTGAGCAGTACACGGCTACCGTGGTGCTTAACAGCGCGCCATTTAGCACGCTGTCATGCTTGCTCCAATCAACCCGCGTTGCGGGGCACGGGCGTATTGAGCAACTGCTGCTCCCACAAGAACGCAATGCCGCTGCCGGCGACATGCTGGACAAGCACTTCGCTTAGCTCGGCGGGGTTGAAAGAAAAGAATACAGTTTGTCGATTTTTACATAGAGAAGTTCTTTTGTACCGTCGCTGTGAAACAAGGTAAAGCCCAGTTATATGCATAATTTACTGTTGTTATGTTCCGGTCATGAAAAGAAAATGCAGTCGCTTAAGTGCTGAGTAGCCCGATTTCGATGGCGTTTTATCCCGAAATCGGCCTGAGATTTTCAAACTGATCAGCACCAATAACACCTTATGTACACCAGATTACTGTTTTATTTTTTCAAACCCTATCCGTTCCGTGGTTTCGCGCCACGCAGAGATGTCCTGCTTGATCTGCTCTCCATACGCCTGTGGGGTAGTCGCAGCAGGAAATACGCCCAGCCTTTCAAAAGTTTTTTTCACGTTTGAGTCATTGAGTGCAGCATTTAGCGCTGCGTTCAAGGTTGTGACGACCGAAGGTGGTGTGTTGGCAGGGGATACGACACCGTACCAGGTGGGGTTATTCAAATCCGGGAGGCCTGCCTCAGTGTACGTGGGCACGTCGGGCAGATCATTGAGACGCGCTTCGGACTGGACTGCCAATGCGCAAAATTTTCCGTCTTTAACGTGCGATAGAGCCGAACTCACGCTATCGAACACGGCGTCGATTTGGCCCGAATAGAGATCGTTAATAGCCGGAGCCAGTCCTTTATAGGGGACGTGAAGCATTTGCGTGCCTGTCGCTGCCTGAAAACGCATGCCCGTTAAGTGAGAGAGCGTGCCCGTACCCGCTGAGCCAAAGGCAACTTTTCCCGGAGCGTTTTTAAGGTTGTCTACAAAAGTCTGCATCTTGCAGTCTGGTGCCATCTTATGTGATGTGATCAGGATGCCTGGGGATACTACAATCCGGCCAATCGGCGCGAAATCGCCTACGGGATCATACGTTAGCTTTTCGTAGATGCTCGGTGCGATAGCGTGAGTTGAAGCATTGGCGATCAAAAGTGTATATCCATCAGGCGCAGCCCGGCGTACTTTGGTCACAGCAATAGAGCCAGCAGCGCCGGCGCGATTCTCGATCACAATCGTTTGGCCCAGCTTTTTGCTCATCTCTACTTGAACAGTGCGAGCCGCGGTGTCGGCGGGGCCCCCTGGCGCCATCGGCACGACAAGTGTGATAGGCCGGTCAGGGTAGCTATCTGTCTGAGCGAGAACGGGGAAACTTGTGGCAAGCGGACTGGAAAGTACCAATAATAAAGCCGACCTGATACTTGGTTTTTTAATGAGAGTATTCATTTTTGTCTTCTCCATACTGATTTTGTGTCAACGAAGCAGATAGCCATGCCCATCACGACCAGCATTCATTGCTTCGTCTGGTGAATTGACCTGGGCATCTTTCAGTTGTTCGTAATCTGGGGTAAAACCCAGTCCGGGGCCTTTGGGTATTTCCATACGGCCATTAATCGGATCTGGCGTGCCGACGAAAAACCGCTTGCCAGTCTGCCACATCCCGTAGTGAAACTCGACGGGCCCGCCATTCATCACACCAGCCAGTAGATGCATATTAAAAATGGGCCAGCCGCCTCCGTTTGACATGGGCAAGTTGAAAGCTTGTGCCAGGTGTGCCACTTTCAGGGATTCTGTGTAGCCTCCGTTGTAAAGCACATTTGGCTGTATTACGTCTACGGATTGATTGACGATCAGCTCCCGATAGCGCCAACGGTGTCCTTCCATTTGTCCAGCAGCGATAGGAATCGAAGTATGCTGACGTAAGTCTGCAAGCGCGCGGGCATCGTTCTGCTGAATGGGTTCTTCAAACCACGTAAGATTGCACTCTTCGATCTCACTGCACAATAGCCGTGCTTCATGGAGGTTGAAATAGCAGTTGGCGTCAATCATCAGCTGTACGTTCGGTCCGATCGCATCCCGGGCGGCCCTCACTCGTCGCGCATCGTCCTGCCATGTCCGGGACGGTTCGCCCACGACCATTTTGAGAGCTCGGTGTCCTTCTGCCACGAATTTACGTCCATATTCGGCTAGCTGATCTTCGTCGAAGAACGGATATCCGAAGGTAGTATACGTATTGTAACTATCCCCTAAAATAATACAGCTGAAGCGTAGAATTTTTCTTACACTAAGAAAAAAGGATTTTTACGATGAGCAAACGGATGACAGAAAGCCAAATTGTGGCGATGTTGAAAGAAGCGGAAGCTGGGATACCGATTAAAGAGCTGTGCCGCAAGCATCATGTAGGTAACTCCACATTTTATAAATGGCGAGCCAAATATGGCGGCATGGAGCTCTCCGACGTAAAACGACTCAAAGAGCTCGAGGAGGAGAATCGTCGCTTAAAGCAGATGTATGCTGATTTAAGTTTGAAGTCTCAGTTGCAGGAAGAAATCATAAAAAAGCTGTAGTGCCTGTTGCGACGCGTAAAGACTGGGCAAAAGCGCTACAGGCACAGCATGACATCAGCGTTGTTTTAAGCTGCATGATTACGGGGATGAGTCGCACCGCGTTTTACTATCAGCCTAAACGTTGTGATGATAGCGAGGTAATTACAGTGCTAAACACGCTGGTTGAAAGACATCAACGTTGGGGGTTCCCCAAGTGTTTTAAGCGCATACGCGCTTTAGGTTACCGCTGGAATCATAAGCGTGTACAGCGTGTTTATAATGCATTGCGACTCAACATAAAGACAAAGCGCAAGCAACGCGTGCCTGCTCGCCAACCCGAACCACTCGTCGTACCTAAAAGTACGGGTCAGTGTTGGTCGATGGATTTTATGTCGGACCGCTTAGAAAATAACGTGCGATTTCGTACATTTAATGTGATTGACGATTGCAATCGCGAGTTGCTAGGAATCGATATTGGCACGGGCTTGCCGTCTGCTCGTGTCACCCGTTACCTAGATGGGCTGGCCTCTTGGCACGGCTACCCACGTAGAGTTCGTGTCGATAATGGCCCCGAGTTCACCTCCGCGGAGTTCGTTCAGTGGGCACATCAACATGGCGTTTATATTGATTATACGCAGCCCGGTTGCCCCTATCAAAACGCCTATATTGAGCGCTTCAATCGTACGTACCGCCAAGAGGTATTAGATTTATATCTTTTTACGTCGTTGAAGCAAGTTCAACACATCACGGAACACTGGACAACGATTTACAACACCGAAAGACCGCACGATTCACTCAATGACATGACACCCATTGACTATAAATTAACATTATAAATTCTATGTGTGTGGTGTATTAAAGATGGGGTATTTACAGTATCGGCCCAGTCACGGTATCCGCCCAGCAATTCGCAGACGGTGCGCCCTTCCTTTTTACCTCGTATGTCCCAAAGGGCAATATCGATCGCCGATAAAGCGTTCGATATAACTCCTGTATATGCACGGTTATTCAACTTTTTCCATACAGTGGAGTGAATCTTCTCCGTGTGATAGGGGTCCATCCCCTTGAGCGTTGGGAGCAGATGATCGGTGATTGCCGAGATGACTGCCCAGGGCAGGAACTGGCCCGTAATACCGAGACCCGAAATCCCTTCGTCGGTTTCAACTTCGACGAAGACAAATGATCTGCTTTCGATGGACTTCCCGATTCCGGGAAGGTCTATTTCGTTTCGATGTAGTGAAGCTTTAATATCAGTAATTTTCATATTGGAGTATGGATAAAGAAGAGGCCCCTGGCCTGTTGCAATCGATTGGTTGTATGCATGCGAATGGTTTGATATGCATGCTGCGTACTTTAATCGTGTCCGAGTCATCAGTCCAATTCAATGATAATATCGATTAATGAGTTTTATAGATAGGAATTGCCACAATGAATGCAACACTCAGACACCTTCGATGCTTTGTGGAAGTGGCGCTCTGGCAGAGTGTCACCAAAGCGGCGCTTCAACTGAACGTATCACAATCGGCGCTTACACTCACACTGCAGCAACTGGAAGCGTCCATCGGCGTGCGGTTATTTGACCGAACGACGCGGACGCTGCTACTCACGGCGGCGGGGGAAGAGTTTCTTCCCACCGCGCACAGGCTACTGGAGGATTTCGATTCTGCTTTGGGAAAGATGCGCGCGATCGGGGCACGGACTCGGGGTCACGTCAATATCGCCGTGGTGCCTTCAATCATGGCACTTGTGATACCAAAAATGATAGGCAAATTTATGAAATTATGCCCGAATGTCACTGTACATCTTCGGGAAGATGGTTCCACCGCTGCAGAGCAACGGGTTTTGAGTCGGGAAGCAGACTTTGGTATCACTAGTCCATTGAACCGCCTCTCAAATCTGCGTTATACGCCCCTTTTTGACGATCAATTTGCGGTTGTATTCAATACCGGGCATCCTCTGGCAAACTTAAAACGTGTTTGTTGGAGTGATTTGAATCCGTATCCGGTTATTGGTTTTTCACAGGACAGCCGACTCGCAATGCAAGTGAGGCAGATGCAATCGCCGACCGTGCCCAATCATGTACGAAGTCCGCTATGTCAGGTCAGTCATACGGCCACAATTGAATCTTTGGTTAACCAGGGATTGGGCATATGTGCATTGCCGTCACTTTCTGCGCAAAGAGTACCGTTGAATAAACTGGAATGCCGGCTGCTTGAAGAACCAGCATATCACCGACAGGTATGTCTGGTTCAGCCCGATCAGCGCAGCCTGTCGCCTGCGGCCGAAGTTATGCTTGATCTGATCCTGGAAGAAATCCCGCGTTCAGCCGTATCTGCTGGTGTCAGGATGCTTATCTAGCACTTGAAAGTGTCATTTCGCTCGCCGCCAGCATCTACCACTGCTTACCGTACCTTGTTCTCATTCACATTCCTGGACACGTCATGGAGCTGTAGCACGGCTGCATTGCGCCCGGTACGACGGCAGACAATGTTCAGATCGACAGTTATGCCGTCCTTGCGTCGAATGGGTCGGAATATCGCTACATAAAAGAGCTTTGTTTGTGCGTTCCGAAATGAGATGCGTCAGGTATCACCATATGGTCGAACTCTCCCTTCAACAACAATGGCGTTGACACTGTCCGCTTGGGCAATTTTCGACCCGATATGCTCACGCGCTGGCGCACGTTTGTGGTCACCTTGTCTATGGAGCCTGCGCGGCCAGCAATTTAAGCGCCAACTTGCTTAATCCAGTCGCGTATGTTCATTCCAACACGCTCAATGTCTGTTCGATTCAGTGTGCCGCTATGCATAATTACGTTCCGTGACCGCTCAATAACGTCCATAAGTCCGGTGGCCCACTCGATTGTTGGAATGTGAGCTTCAAAGAGTGTCCAGTTTTGCCTCAGGATGCTGACAAGGTCTCCCATTAGGGTGTAGTTAATCGGATTGTCCTCTCGTTGGACATGCCAACGGATTTTGTCCTGCGAATCTTCTCCGATACACAGGCATCCCACCTGTTTGCACCGATTTCTTCAGACAGCACTTTGGTAATTAGATCGTGTACTGAATTCTCAAAACCTGCAATAGCAATATATATGTTGGCCATAGCGCGGGCATCATCTATGGGATGGTCGTCAAGCAGATCTAACGACAAAACTCTTGCAATCTCGGACGAATCGAATTCTGCGAGTCGGCGGTTCCGCCGTCCTGCAGTATCAAGCGCCTGCTCAGTGAGATGTGCTCGATATACAAATTCGTACAGGAGGCTTTCTGGTGAGGTCATAGCAGATGGCGTCGGAGACTTTGGAACAGAGCATCGTAGACTTGTGGTGTGATCATTCGATAGCTTTTTGTCATTCTGATTATTATTGTGCGTTTCATCTGTGCCTGGGCCTGGCGTCGAGTGAGTGCTTGCTGTCGATTGAAAATTTCCTAGCTTTACCAGGGTAGTAAAAGTCATTGCCATTTTGTCTCCTTTCTAGTCCATGCACTCAGTCTATTTGCTACTAATCTATACTATTAATACAAAATGCACCATTTCAACTAACAGGAGACAGCAAATACGATAGGTATGAACATGCGATATATCCCGAGTAGGAGTTTTTCCCCGCATAACCAATGCCCATTTTTGACACCGGCAAAATCAGGCGTTATATATTTTATCGAGTTATCCATACTGGCATAAATAGAAGCCCCGAATGCACCCGAAAGTACACCGGTTTGCAATTTTCATAAAAGTAGGGGCCCCTACGCCCCCGTTGTCTATATTGAACATCACCACCGGGACATATCCGAGCTGGCCAAAATATGCAGGAAGCGAGGATGTGAATAGCGCGGCTTCCATTCACTGCGTGAACGATTGAGAAAATTGATCTATTAAGGATGACTTTTAGCAGCAGCGCCAATTTTAAAACACAATTCCAGCCGTCATTTTCCCATTCCAAGTGCATTCGGCAGACCTGTAGCTATTTCTGGAACGAACGTAACAAGCAATACTATAAACAACAGTACTGCCAGATAAGGCAATACACTCAAGCTTAGCCTTTCTACGGAAACCTTCGAAATACGTGATGCTACAAATAAATTTACCCCCAGTGGCGGAGTGAGCAACGCCATTTCATTCGTGATGACCAGGATAATACCAAAGTGAATAGGGTCTATACCTACCAGATGGAGCATAGGGAGTACCACAGGTACGAGGATAATGATTGTGGATAATGTTTCCATAAACATGCCCAGTACAATCAACACAACGATAAGCATTAAAAGAATAATTTCCGGCTGTGTGGATATACTCAAAACTGCTTCGGCCAATTTTTGCGGAATTTGTTCATATGTCATGATTTTTCCGAACAACGTGGACGTGCCGACGATGATCAGCACGGCACCGCACATATTGACACCCTCCAACAGCGCCTTATAAATATGGATTGGCTTTAATACACGATTGACAACACCGGCCACGAATAACGAATAAACGATAGCAAGTACTGAAGCCTCTACAGTTGTCGCAACACCTGAATATATTGAACCCAGGATAATGACCGGTGTCATTAACGAAAAAAAACCCTTTTTGCAAGCTTGTAGAAATACACCCAAATTGAACGATTGGGCGTACTGGCCGCCATTGAACCCATTTCTGCGGGCGAGCAGCCAAGCCATCGCGGACATCGAAAAGGCCACGACAAACCCAGGGATAAATCCAGCAGTAAACATACCAGTTAAGGAAACATTCGCCAAAATGCCGTAAATAATCATAGGATTACTTGGAGGTATGAGGATTCCGATCGTGCCGCCAGACGACGCAACAGCACCGGCATATTCTTTGCTGTATCCATTTTTAATCATCGTCGGAACCAGTAATGCACCGACAGCTGCCACGGTGCCTGGTCCGGAACCAGAGATTGCAGCAAAAAACGTACACGCCATAATCGTTGTTATACCAAGGCCACCATACATCCTGCCGACAAGCTGCTTGACGACGTCCACAATCTGGGAAGTAATATTTCCATGTTCCATTATTACCCCTGCAATAATAAAGCAGGGTATGGCCAGTAGTGGAAACATATTCAAGCCATCAAAAATCGAATTATGAATAACGGACATTGGCAAATAATCGCCAGCCACCAATGCAACTATCGATGCTATTGCCAAACTCATGAATATTGGCATGCCCATAAGGAATAGCACTGCCAGTGAAATGAGAACGAGGGTTGAAACTTCCATGGGAGCTTCCTCTAGTATGTATTATTGGAGCGGCTGCTCAATGTCTTCCCTGACCAGTCCTGTCAAAGTGCCGTCTCGCCATCTTATGTAATAATTCTCGATGATCCGCCAGCTCATCGCTATGAAACTAAGCGGAATAATCATTTCTATGTAGGCACGTACAATACCTAATGTCGGTGATAATTCAGGAAATTCGATGCCAGAACGAATGACATCCCATGACCACCAGGCAATCAATATATTGAATACCACCCATACTAGATCACACAAAATTCTGAAATACAGCCGGTATCTGAGCGGAAATAGCAGAAACTGTGCTGAGATACGTACATGCGCGGCATGCTTGGCAACCATCGGAACCGCAGCGAACGTAGCCCAGAGAAAAGTATATCTACTTAACTCTTCACTCCAGGGCACACCAGCTCCTGTGAAACTACGCATTCCCACCTGAACCACCAGACACAGCACCATTGCGCCCATGCAGGTAACACTGAGTATTTCTTCAAAATGATCATACAGCCATCGAATTGACAGTTTTTTTTTCATCATCTGACTCCTTATCGTTTATAAGGTCTCACGATTTCTTCGACATGATTTCCTGGGCTTCATCCATCATGCTCTTGCCTCCAATCTGCTTGTAGAACTTCGGCCAGATAGCGCGCGCTTTTTCCTGCCAAATAAGTCCGTCAGTTGGAGTACTGACCTGCATTCCGTGATCCACACACTCCTTCTTGGCCTGTGCCTCCAGCTTCTCAGCGTATTGCCATTCTGCTTCAGCTGCTGCCCTTGCTGCTTTAGTCACAAGTTCTTTAGATGGTTGGTCCAAACGACGAAACCACTGTTCGCTCACCAGCATAGGTCCAACCCAAAGCATGTACGGAATTTCAGTCACGTACTTTTGAACTTCCCAGAATTTATTGTCGCGGTTGACTGAGTACGGATTCTCCTGTCCATCAACAACGCCTTGTTGCAAAGCATTAAAAGTTTCTGCCCAAGCCAGAGGATGAGGCTCTACTCCCCAGGAACGAAATGCATCCAATTGCACGTCAACAGAAGGAACACGGATTTTCAATCCTTTCAAATCATCGATTTTCGTTATAGGATGTTTTGAATTGGTAATGTGACGATAGCCACCAATAAGCCAGGACAACGGGCGCGCACCACTCTGCTTGGCAATGGTTTCGCCGATTTTGTCCGTGAAAGCAGTGTCTCCGAATAATCTGGCCGCAGCATCTGTATCCGGGAACATATAAGGGAGTGAAAATATATTCGCCTGTGCTGCAAACGGCGTTAAATTGCCGACTGCCAGAACAGCCAGTTGAATTTCCTGATCCCGTAATTGCCGGACATTGGATTGCTCGTCGCCAAGGGCGCCACCATAGAAAGTCTGAACTTTAATCTGTCCATTCGACTCCTTCTCAACGATCTCTTTGAATTTATCAATAGCATAAGTGTGCACCCCTCCATTCGGGCTTGAAGTTGCTGCACGTATCGTCATACTCTTATATTCGAGCGCGTGGGCGGATACCAGCGGACTCAGAGCAATCAATGACAAGCCGACTTTTAGAAGCGAGGATGGCTGGCGTAATATGGTGGTGAAATGCTCGCGCTTGGATGATAATAGTGATTTCATGGCATGTCTCCTGATATTGTCCGGTCTGACGCCGGTTTGTATAAATATAAATAAAAGCGAACACTTGCTTGAACAAATTCCAAGCAAGCATGGTTCTATGCTGGCCGCAATCCGGCAATATCTTCAAGTACGTGAAGCATAGAAGTGCAGTCTTCTTCTGATCTTCCCCAGGGGGCCGCCAATCCAAAAGATTGTCTCGCCGCCGCTCCGATAAACAACGGAGCACCCAATTGGTCTCCCAGCTTTAACGCCAACGTAATGTCTTTCAAGCCCATTTTCAAAGGGAACTCGGGAGTGACGTCACCACGCAAAACTTTTCTTGGAAAGTTCGTCAACATTTGACCCTTTCCAGCTGGTGTTGAGCCAAAGACACGCATCGCAATCTCCCGGTCAATGCCTGCAAGACGCGCAAAAGTGAGGCCTTCGGCAGCGACGACCATATTCACCATTGAGATATAGTTGTTTATGAGTTTGAGTCGAATTGCCGTACCCAACGGGCCGACATGCAAAATATCTTCTTCTTTACCCAACTGACTCAACACTGGCATAGCGGTTGCCAAATCGTCGGATTCGCCGCCGGCAAGCACCAATAACTCACCTCGGGCCGCCTCACTCATGCCCCGACAAACGGGAACATCCATGGACCGAATACCCAATGCGCTGAGGCGTTCGGCGCAGCAATGTATATAATTTGCATCCGATGTGCTCATCTCCAGAAGCAAGGCCCCTGAGCGAAGCCCCTTTACTGCACCTGAAGCCCCAAATAAGGCCTGCTCAACGGCTTTCTCATTCGGAAGCATCGTGATGATGATATCTGCATCGATAGCAGTCTTCTCCGGCGTCTCGCCAAAGGTAAACCGTTCATCTACCAAACGCGTCTGGGCCTCGGGTGATAGATCAAAACCAACAACCTGATGGTCGCCCTGAATAAGGCGCCGGACCATAGGAATTCCCATCTTTCCAAGGCCGAAAAAGGCGATACGCATCATAGATCCTTTTTCTTGACGAGGTCGATTGCTGCGGCGACGATAGCATTTGTATCCATACCATATTTTTGGAGTAAAAATGCCCGTGATCCTCCTTCAGCAAAGGTATCCTGCAACCCGATTCTATGCAGGCGAGCAGCCACACCCTCTTGAGCCAAACACTCGGCCACAGCACTTCCCAGGCCTCCGATAATGGAATGATTTTCGGCGGTTATCACGGCACGGCAGCGACGCGCCTGTTCGAGGACGAGCGCTGTATCCAGCGGTTTGATGGATGCCATATTAACCACTGAAATTTCAATGCCGTCCGCGGAAAGCCGATCTGACGCCTCCAGTGCAGTCTCGACCATGATGCCGACCGCAAAAACGACCAGATCTGAACCTTCTCGCAATATGCTGCCTCTTCCGAAATCAAAATCACCGGCAGTCATTTCTGGACGTTTGGATAGCGCATCACGACGCATCCTCATATAGACGGGGCCAGGGCGGGCGCAACTTGCCTTTACTATCGCTGCAATCTGTTCTGGACCGGATGGTTCGGCAATCGCAACATTTGGTAATGCACGCATCAGGGCAATATCATCGATGGCCTGATGCGACACACCTAAGAGGGTTAAGACGCCGGGCAAAAAGCCGACCATTTTTACATTGGTGCGAGGATAGGCAACCTGCATGGCTATTTGATCAAACGTTCTGCGTGTCGAGAACACACTGAAAGTATGGGTCACAGCAATGTGGCCACAGCGTGCCATGCCAGCAGCCATACCCATCATGTTAGCTTCAGCAATGCCGACGTGAACGAACTGATCTGGGAGTCGATCCCGAATCTGATCTGTTTCCGTTGAGGCCACAAGGTCAGCGCAAAGGCAGATCAGCTCAGGACGACGTTCGGCTTCGGCGAACAGGGCATCGCCGTATGCGCGAGGCATTTCCTCAGCCTGCCCTCGAGCAATAAAATCATCAACCTTCAAATCATCCAGACTAGCACCCATATTAGTTCTCCCTCACGGCCGGTTTTGATTCATGTAATTCACGTAATGCCTTGTCGGCCATATCTGGAGGTAACTTCAAATTATGTCCAAGTATCCCTTCCAAACTTGGGACGCCTTTACCCACTAACGTACGTGCGATTATTACTGTCGGTTGACCACGAAACAGCCTTGCCTTATCAAAGGCATCGACAATTTCATCAATATCATGACCATCAATCTTGAGAACATTCCAATTGAATGCAATGAATTTGTCAGCTACAGGTTCCATGTTCATGACCAATTCAGTATCGCCCTCCACCTGCATCTGGTTCCAGTCTATGATCATGCAAAGATTGTCCAGGCCATAATGGCCGGCAGCCATGGTTGCTTCCCAGACCTGACCCTCCTGCAATTCGCCGTCACCCAGCATCACATAACAGCGATAAGAACTTTTCTTGCGTTTTCCTGACAATGCCATGCCTACAGCGACTGATAAACCCTGTCCCAAAGAACCGCAGGTTGCCTCGACGATGGGGCCTAATCGTTCGGACATATTGATCTCATACGGTGAGCCATCTTGGCAATATGTCGTTAATACGTCGCTGGGCAGCAGACCGGCCTGGGCGAGCGCAGCGCCAAAGATTGCTGAATTATGTGCAGTAGACAGAAGAAACCGGTCCCGATCCGGCCAGTTTGGCTCGTCTTTCCTGTAGTTCAACTCTCGCCCATAAAGCGCAGCGAATAGATCAGCGGCTCCCAGACCTTGTTGCACGTAACCTTGGCCGGTTCCGGCAACCAGTGTGACGACATTACAGCGAAGTTCATATGCCATCAGTTCAAGACTCTGGGCAGAACGTTTTATTGGCGTGTCTGACATTACATTCATGTAATTCTCTTGTTTTAGTTTGAAGTAAGTTTGGTTGGCGCAGGACCGGTGCTTTGTCGCAAAATCAACTCAAGTTCGAGTCGCGTACTTTGCGGCATGGGATTCCCGCCACTGACTTCCAACAGCATCTCGGCTGCTCGTTGTCCCATCTGTATGGCTGGTGATCTCATGGTTGTAAGAGGAGGGTGAAAATGTGCCGCCATAGCCAAATCATCAAATCCGGTGATTGAGATATCTTTCGGAATACTGATTTTCTGCGCCTGGCATTCCAAGATTGCACCAAATGCCTGTACATCATTCCCGCACACGACTGCGGTGGGCCGCTGTGGAAGCTCAAGAAATTTACGCATGGCCGCTCTGCTGGATGGAATATCGTAGGCGCACTCAATCGTTAGCGACTGATCCGGTTCGATACCCCGGGCACGCATCGCTTCGTGGTACCCGGTTATGCGTGCTACAGCACGATCATTGTCACAAGTGATGCCGCCTATCACTCCGATGCGTCGATGCCCAAGATCCAGAAGCAAATCGGCCAGCCTGAATGCTTCTTTTTTATTATTCCAACCAATACTGGGAACGTTCTCATCAAATACCGACGTAATAACATAAGGAATTTTACGGCTATCAAGAAATTCATAAACCTCAGAGGCACGAGAAGCGCCTACCAGCACGATTCCTCCGATATTAAGTTGCGCCAGCGTTCGCAACTGCGCCATCTCGTCTTTTGAATTATAGTTGCTGGCGGCTATCAATACGTGCAACCCATGCTCAGCCATAATAGCCTGGAAACCTTCTAGAAGCTTGGCAAATATGGCGTTATCTAGCGTTGGAACCACTGCGGCGTAGGTAAATGAGCGTTGTGTTACCAACGATCTGGCATTACCGTCAGGAATGTAATTATGTGCCTTGATTGCTTCTTCAATGATGCGCAGCGTCTCGCTTGCCACCTGTTTTGGTGAGTTAATCGCGCGTGACACCGTTGATTTTGATAGCCCAGTCTCCCGGGCAATATCCACAATAGTAATTTGACGTTTTGGTATTTTCATAGCATTAAATTGGGAACGTTCCCAGAATATTAAAATCAAAATAAAATAGCGTCAAGTTAGGGTAAACGATGAATGCTCTAGATAGATCGTAGATTTTGGGCTAGGGCAATTGCAGGTCGGGGTTGAAATAGTTGTCAGCGCTCACGATAGAATCTTTTTGTTAACAAAATAACAATAGATTAATGGCCGAATGTAAATCGGAGTGATGATTGCTCGGTTGTGGAAGCCGTTGTGGCTCGGGCCCCCCGCCGCGTCTAGCTCTTGAGGAACCTATGATTAATGCGTGTTACGCCAATGGATATCGTCCACGCACTGGTGGGTTTTGACGATATTTACTACTTCATGCATGCCGATCTGCTCTATGATATTTCAGGACAGATGGTGCAGCATTTGCGCGGCTATTTGTCAGAGGATGAAGCCATCAGCAGTGTGGACCGTGTGGGCCGGGATCTACGCCTAATTGCGCGAGAAATTCATGCGTAGATGATGGCGCATTTCGAAGAGAGCGTGACGGGTGGATTCGATGTCCAGGTCAGCGGCGGCTTCACAGAGCTCAAATCATGCAATTGCACGGCTACAGCGGGTCAGGCGCCACACTATTTTTGAGAAACAGTGGGAGAGGCGGGGCGCATTAAGGCGATGTTGTTCGGCGGCTTCACAAAATGCTTGCACCTCCTCCAGAAATTTGATTCGGATACGGAGCGCCGCTTTGCTGTCATCCTTGAGCGCGATGCTGATAAGTGGTTCAAGCCTGCTAAGGGGCAATTTCAGCTTTTCTACAGATTGGGTAGCGAGCAACCGGAGTACATCCCCCACTTTGTGGTTGAGACTTCGTACAGGCATCAACACGCAAGAAGTACAGGTCAAGGCCGATGCGGCTGTCAATTGGCGTAAGCATGAGTCAGACTATGCTGATTCGGTCGATAGTAAGCCTTGGCGTTATCTGCTGGTGCCACACGACGATATTGCGAAGTCAAAGCAACTGACTGATTTTTTGAGGTTTATGAGGGCTTGAGGAGCTACAGCACCGGGCGACTTGCTCACCTCACCTATCGCTGTGGATGCAGGTGATTTTTCACGGCCTAACCTATCTCCCAAGATAGGTGGCAGTGATTTGCGTTCTTTCGCGCCCTTTGTTCTTTTTTCTCATCGATCTGAGAAAGCTGCATTGCGAGGCCCAGATTTCGGTGCATAAGGCAGTTTACATAATTTACGCCTTTATAGGAAACACCATCAAAATTGATGTTATTTCAATGGTGTTTCTGTAATTAGGAGACGTTGAGGGAATATAAAAACGACGGACTTTATTTTCTTTAGACAGACTTTATTGCTCCTTATCAACATCCAACAACAGCTTGCCTTCTTACTCCACCGTCACGCTCTTGGCCAGGTTTCGTGGTTTATCTACGTCCGTTCCGCGTGCCACCGCCGTGTGATATGACAGCAGTTGCAGCGGGATGGTATGCAGAATCGGAGAGAGTTTGCCGTAGTGCTCTGGCATGTGAATCAGGTGCATGCCTTCGCTGGCCTTGATTTTTGAATCACTGTCGGCAAACACATACAGCTCGCCACCCCGTGCGCTCACTTCCTGCATATTGGATTTGAGTTTTTCCAGCAGCTCGTCGTTGGGTGCGATGGTGACCACCGGCATTTGTTCTGTCACCAGTGCCAGCGGGCCGTGTTTGAGTTCGCCTGCAGGATAGGCTTCAGCGTGGATGTAGCTGATTTCCTTGAGCTTGAGCGCGCCTTCCATGGCTATCGGATAATGCATGCCGCGTCCCAGGAACAGGGCGTTTTCCTTGTTGGCAAAACGATCGGCCCAGGCAATGATCTGTGGCTCCAGTGCCAGGATGGCGCCAATCGCGGTAGGCAGGTGGCGCAGCTGTTTGATGTACTGGTTTTCTTGCACATCGTTTAACCGGCCTTTGACTTTGGCGATGGTCAGGGCCAGCAGGAACAGGCCAACCAGCTGGGTGGTAAAGGCTTTGGTTGAAGCTACGCCAATTTCCACGCCGGCGTGGGTAATGAAATTGAGTTTGCATTCGCGCACCATGGCGCTGGTCTGTACGTTGCAGATGGTCAGCGTGTTTTCCATGCCCAGGGTGCGTGCGTGCTTGAGCGCAGCCAGTGTATCGGCCGTTTCGCCAGACTGGGAAATGGTAATGATCAGGCTATTGGGGTTGGGTACGCTGTCACGATAACGATACTCGCTGGCAATTTCCACGTTCACTGCGATTTTGGCAATGGATTCTATCCAGTATTTGGCGGTCAGGCCGGCGTAGTAGCTGGTGCCGCAAGCCAGGATAAGAATGTTGTCGATATTTTTGAAGATTTTTGCCGCATCATCGCCGAACAGTTCTGGCTCGATCGATTCGATACCGTCAATGGTGTCGCCCACGGCGCGAGGCTGTTCGAAGATTTCCTTTTGCATATAGTGGCGATAGGGGCCCAGTTCGGCAGCGGCGGTATGAGCGTGCACGACATTGACCTTGCGCTCTACGGGTTTGCCGTCGATATCCACAATCCAGATTTTCTGCAACTGTAAATCAACCACGTCGCCATCTTCCAGGTAGACGATATTGTCGGTGGTGCCGGCCAGGGCGAGGGCGTCGGAAGCCAGGAAATTTTCGTTTTCTCCGCGACCAACAATCAGCGGTGAGCCGTGGCGTGCGCCCACGACGCGATGGGGTTCATCATGGCAGAATACGGCGATGGCGTAGGCGCCGGTCAGGCGGCGAACGGTTTGCTGGACTGTTTCGAACAGATCGCCGTTATACAGATGGTCGATCAAATGGGCGATTACTTCAGTGTCGGTCTGGCTCTCGAAAACGTAGCCATGGCTTTTGAGTTCGTCACGCAGTTCGTCATGGTTTTCGATAATCCCGTTATGAACCAGCGCGATACGTGGTTTGCTGTTGGCAGGACCGGAAAAATGCGGGTGTGCATTACGCGTGGCAGGCACACCATGCGTGGCCCAGCGGGTATGCGCAATACCGGTAAAACCGGCGATGTGGTCTTCCCGGATCTGGGTTTCGAGTTCCGATACGCGCTGTGTGCTGCGCGTGCGGCGCAATTGGCCGTCCATATGCACCGCGACACCACATGAATCGTAACCACGATATTCGAGCCGTTTCAGGCCTTCAACAAGGACCGGTGTGATGTCACGTTGCGCCACAGCGCCAACAATTCCGCACATGCGATAACTCCATTTGTTCTGAATAAGAAAGGTGTATTGTGCACCTTCCGTGGGGAAATTAATAATCTTATTTTTGTTAAAAATGAAATATTAATTCATGAAGTTATAAAATAGACGTTTTATTTCATTTGTATAGATTTTTGAAATTATATTTCATTACAAAGCTGTAATAAGAAGCAAGATTGTCGTGGCCTGCTAACATAGTCCTATATTGTGGACGGTGCGCAACCATGGACCGGATATCACCGGTACGGTGGTATTCCAAACACGGCAAAATCGCAAGTAGGACGAATCACCGATAGCAAATTCATGGGGTTGTGCGCATTGTGGGTAGCGAAGTCATGCACATGGCGACGAATGAGATAGCGAATCGCGAACAGTGCGGCATCGCGGGCAAGGTGAAATTAAGCTCGGGGCGAAATGGCTGAGCCGACCTTTGCGCACTGTGACAGGTCGCGCGTGGGCAGACTGCACGCCGGCAGGCCGCTTAATGGAATTGAGAGGAAAAAATGGAACTTGACGAGCTGGATAAGCGCATTCTGCAGCAGCTGCAGAAAGATAGTAATCTGACCAACCAGGCGTTGTCTGAGATTGTGCATGCGTCAGCCCCTACCTGTCTGCGGCGCGTACGCCAGTTGCACCAGCGGGGCATCATTCAGAAAACGGTGGCCATTGTTGATCCGACACGTGTGGCTACGACATTGACTGCGATTGTTGAAGTCACTCTGGACGTGCAAACGGCAGAGGCTTATCGCGATTTTGAAGAAAGTGTGGCCCGCGAGCAAAGTATTCTTCAGGCCTACCGGGTCTCCAGCGGTCCCGATTTCGTGCTGATTGTGCAGGTTCAGGATATGCCGGCCTATCATGCTTTGGTTCATCGATTCTTTACCGCGCAGAAAAATGTACGGAACGTGCGCAGTTTCTTCTCGGTTCATCGCAGCAAGTTCGAAACGCAGGTTGCCATAGATTGAGGCGTACCGCGCATTGCAAGCAATATGCAGCAATGACGGGCAATGCACCAGAGGGCATCTCAGAAAACGGAAAAATCTTACGCTCAGACGGTTGAAACTGCCGAAAATTCCCAGCAATTTTCTTAACAAGAATTAACATCAAAAATTGCGGTTTTCAATTTCTGTAGCAACGTTAAAAAACTTTCTGCACGCAAAAAGAATTTTCTGCTGGGCTTGAGTCCTTTGGCCAGCCGAATATGGTCTGCTCACGAACTGTGAGACGGTCTCGTATTAAAGTTAAAGTTTTGGGTCCCACCTTCTGGATTGAGGCCATAGGCAACAGCAATTGCTTCGAGAGGCCTGGACTTGCCTGATCCATTTTCTCCGGCCAAATAGGTAATTTTTGGGTGAAATTCTAAACGATCCAGAGATTTAACCGCTGCTAAGTTATAGGGATAAATATTATGAGATTCCACGGTTTCACGGCGAAAAATAAGGTGTTGTAGAAACTGGGTACGTAATGCCATAGAAATTAGTAAAAGCCGAAGTCTCGTGTGAATAAATTATTTTTCTGTCTCAGTACAAAAAACAAAGGGCACTAACGTGCCCTAGATTTCGTAGCGCGTGTACTTGTAATTTTTTTACTATCCTGGCTGCTGCGAAGCTATAGCGGAATTAGTCTCAAATTCTCATGAGAAACTGGTTGATTATCGGCTAAATTTAATGCTAAGGCACCAGTGTTTGATAGTTGAAATCGGTACAAGAAAATTTTCCCCCTAACGTGGTTGACGAGAATGCATGGTGGGGGCGATGAGGTGATCGCTTGATTAATCCATAAATTGTTACTGCGAGTTATGGGGAGATACGTTCATCCCCGTGCTTGATTCGTGTGGCGAGATCTGCGCTATCGAGTCAGGCTGGTCAGTTGCTCGAACTGAGCCAGATAGCGTGCGCTCATGCGGCCAATATCATGGTGGTCCTGTACGTATTGCCATGCCTTGTCGGCACGTGACTTGGCCTCTAATGGGTGCGCCAGCGCCTGTTGCAGGGCTGCGGCCATTGCCGCGTCATTGCCTGTCTCACATAAATAACCGCGCTCATCATCCAGCAGCTCGGCCAGCCCGCCGGCGTTGGTCGATACTACTGGTATGCGCAATGCGAACGCGTCCAGTACGCTGCTGCCTAATGCTTCTTCGCGACTGGCCATGACAAAAATATCAAACAGGCTGTATAGATCTTCGATGTTCTGGCGAAAGCCGGCCAGGTGATATACCTGTTGCAGGCCGTGCTCCCGGATCAGTGCCCGGGCCTGGTCTGAGCAATCTCCCTCGGCGCCAAAGTGCAGGAAAATAAAATCCTGTCGCAGCGCATGCAGCCGGGCGATGGCGCGAACCAGCGTCAGTGGATCTTTGACGGAAACGAGCGCGGCCGTGGTGGCCAGCACTTTTTTGTGGCCAATGGCAAATTCGTCACGGACCTGCTGCGCATGCGCTGTGTTGATCTGCCTGGGTTCGATCGTGCTGGAAATCAGGATGGGATCGATCCCCAGCCTGCGTGGCTCGGTCGCAGCCATCTGGCTGATGGCCACAAATAGATCTGCCTTGCGCCACTTGCTTAGGGTGCGCCATTGTCGTTGCGGGTTGACGGGCAGGGAGGTGCGGCGGGTAAATACCAAGCGCGCCTTGCCGAAAAAACGGCGCGTGATGGCTGCCCAGGTAAGCGAGCCAGCGGTTTGTACATGGACGATGTCGAAGTCACGGGCATGCTGCAGCAAATACAATGCCTGTTCAAATGGCCGCTGGCGTGTCACAACGGTAAAGTTTTCCTGTTGCGCCGCCTGTGCCAGTGGTTGTCCGGCTCGCGCCAGCAGAGCCACCTGGTGGCCGGCATCGCGAAAGGCACGCATGCAGTAAAGTGTCTGGCGTTCACCGCCGCGCCAGCCTTTTTCGAAATTTACCTGCAGGATTTTCATGATGACTATGCTTGTGCTGAATTAGCGCGGTGGCTTGGCCTGCCTGGTGCGGGACCACAGGCAGGCATATTTATTGAAGACCGATTGCGCAGCCATGACCGATAGCAGAAAGCCGGCCCTGCCATCCAATATGCCCAGGCGCAGAAAATAGGTTCTAAAAAAACGCGCGACCGCATGCAGTGTGGCGGTTGCCAGCGATCCCTTCTTTCCGGCGGCAGCGCGTTGCTCTGCCCAGGCAATGGCATAGCCCGCCGATTTGCGCAAATGCTCATCGACCGTCGCGTAGGTAAAGTGCAGCAGATCGCCCTTCAGGGTGGCAAGGTCAACCCCGGCGGGTAGCACCAGCGATTCGTGCACCAGGGCATTATCGTATTGCGTCAGCGTCCTGGGATGTAGTCGTTCAACGTGACCGGGATACCAGCCGCAATGACGAATGAATTGACCGAAGGCCCAGGACAGGCGCGCCACCTGATAAATCGTATTGGGTGCCGGGTTTTGCAGTACGGCTTCAATGCTGGCGCGCAGTTCTGGAGTGACGCGTTCGTCAGCGTCCAGCCACAGAATCCAGTCGGCGGTAACATGCGTTTGTGCGCGTTGCCGTTGCGGGCCAAATCCCGGCCAGTCGGCGCTGGTGTAGAAAGCCTGTGTATAACGGCGCGCAATCTGTTCAGTTGCATCGGTACTGCCCGAGTCCAGAATGACGATTTCATCGGCCCAGTCAGCAACCGAATCCAGGCACGCCGCAAGGTGATGCGCTTCATTCTTGACGATCAGCGCAACGGCCAGTGTGGCGCGTCTTGCGGGATTGGCGGCTTCAGCAGGCATCACTGTCAAGACCTTTGACATAGCGGAACAGGTTGATGATAACCGCAATTATAACCAGTGCGCTGGCAAAGCCCATGACATACATCGGGCCGTTGTGCTGGTCGATATGGAAGCTGATGGCCACGCATGCTGCGCCGATACCCTGGCCGAACAGACGTGTGGTCGCCTGCACGCCACCTGTCGCACCGCTGCGCTTTAACGGCGTGGACAGCAGCATGGCGCGGTTATTGGGCGTTTGAAAGAAGCCGAATCCCATACCAGCCACAAACATGGGGGCAACGTAATACCAAAGGGAAATGTCAGCAGGCAGCGCCATCAGCGAAATAATCCCGATAGCCATCAATGCCGCGCCGATACCGGCCAGTAGCGACGCCTTGAAATATCGGCATAGTTTGGCTGACAGTGAAGCGATGACGACACTGCCGACGGGCCAGACGCCAAACAGGAGTCCGACTTTTTGCAGGGGTATGCCCAAATTATGCAGATAATAAAACGGCAAAGCCAGCATGGAAATCATTTGTGCCGTAAACGTAAGCGCAGAGACGATGACGGCGTATTTGAAAATCGGGTAGCGAAACAGATCGACGGGCACCAGCGGGTTGGTCTGCGGTAAGGAGCGCCGGATCAGAAAGTAGCCACAGGTAGTCGCAATTGCAAGCACCAACAGGCCTCGTCCGGGATTGCGGCCGATAGCATCCAGGCCGATCAGCAACAACGCGAACGTCACAATATTCAGTATGGCGCTCAGATAATCAAAGCGACCCTTACGGGGTGAGGCCGCTTCGGGCAGATAGCCGGCTGCATACATAGCAAACAGGCAGATCGGGACCGTGAAGCCGAAGATCCATGGCCACGAGGCGACAGACAGAATAGCCGCGCCCACGGAAGGGCCCACCACAGACATGACACCGACCGTCATGGCGTTGATGCTGATGCCCGCAGCCAGTTTATGCGCCGGGTAAATATGGCGCACCAGCCCGCCGAACAGGCACATCATGGAAGAGGCACCCAGCCCCTGGAGCATGCGCGCGGCGACCAGGCTAGGCAGATTGCCCGACAGCGCGCATAGAAGCGAGGCAATCGTAAACAGTCCCAGGCCGAGCCGGAACATCCGCTTGAAGCCGACGCGTTCTGCCACCGCCGATAATGGCAACAGGGTCGCCATCACGGAAATCATATAAGCGTTGACGATCCAGATGGAGTCTGCTTCGCCGACATTCAGTTCTCGTGAGATGGTCGGCAGGGCGATATTGGCGATATTGGCATCCAGCACCGTGACGCCGATACAGCACAGCAGCGCCCCCGCCGCCCAGTAACGGGCGGGAGCGGGAAGGCCGGTGGAGTTTCTGGGCGCGGCGGGCGCGGATGTATCGGAACTGCGGTCAGAGGCTTGGTTCATGCCATCAGTCTTGTTTCTTTGTCGGTCGTGTCCAGTTCTCCACGGTTGTCTGGCGAATGCGCGACAGCGTCAGTTTGTTGGCCGGTGCATCTTTGGTCAAGGTAGTGCCGGCCGCCAGTGTAGCGCCTTTACCCACGGTAACGGGTGCTACCAGTTGCGTATCGGACCCTACGAAGACGTCGTCTTCAATGATGGTCTTGGATTTGTTTACGCCGTCATAGTTGCAGGTGATGGTGCCTGCCCCGATATTGACCTGGGCGCCGATCTCGGCATCGCCCAGATAGCTCAGATGATTGGCCTTGCTGCCCTGGCCGAGTTTCGTTTTTTTGAGCTCAACAAAATTGCCGACGTGAGAATCGGCAGCCAGTTCTGCGCCGGGACGCAATCTGGCGTATGGGCCGATTTTGACGTTTTCAGCTGCCGTGGCCTGCTCCAGGTGACTGAATGCTTCTACCTCGGTGCCGGCGCCCAATGTCACATCGCGCAGCACGCAATGCGGGCCGATGCGCACGCCGTCAGCCAATATCACCTTGCCTTCAAAAACGCAGCCGACATCAATAAAGACATCACGTCCGCATTTGAGCGTGCCGCGCAGATCAAAGCGGGCGGGATCGGCTAGCGTGACACCCTGTACCAGCAGGCGCTGTGCCTGTTCAGCCTGCCAGGCGCGTTCCAGCTGCGCCTGCTGCACGCGGCTGTTGACGCCCAGGGTTTCCCAATTGGCATCGGGCTGGGCAGCATTGACGGGTACGTTGTCCTGGACCGACAGGGCGATGGTGTCGGTCAGGTAATACTCGCCCTGTGCATTATTGTTATTGATGCGACCCAGCCAGTCTTTCAGTTTTGCCGTGGGCGCAGCCAAAATGCCGGTGTTGACCTCACAAATTTTATGCTCCTGCTCGGTGGCGTCCTTGTGTTCGACAATGCGCTGCACTTGTCCACTGTCGTTGCGAATGATGCGTCCGTACCCGGTTGGGTCGGCCAGCGTTTCTGTCAGCACCGCCATGCCGTCGGCGCGAGCCTGCAGCAATCGTTTCAGTGTGGCCGGCTGCACCAGCGGGACGTCTCCATACAGCACGATAGTGGTGTCGGCGGCATCGTCGCCTCCGACCAGGAGCGGCAGCGCCTGCTGGACGGCGTGGCCTGTGCCGTATTGGGGCTGTTGCAGAGCATATTCAATGTCGGTTTGATCGGCAAAGGCATTTTTTACCGTGTCAGCGCCGTGTCCTACCACCACAATGATGCGGTCGGGAGAAAGTTGCCGTGCGCTGTCGATGACCTGAGCGAGCATGGGTTTGCCGGCCAGGGTATGCAAAACCTTGGGCAGATCCGACTGCATGCGTTTACCCATACCTGCTGCGAGAATGACGATATTTAACATAGATAGGTGTGTCGTAAAGTTGGAATTGGAAAAAAATAGGACAAGAGACGGGACGCAGCGATGGCGTCCTTTTGTATAAAGAGATGTGTCAGGTCGTGTTGCGCCCTGCAGCGCGGCGCTTTGTGGCAGGGCGGCTGGCAGCGGTGCGTTTTTTCGCCGCGGGTTTGACCGGCTCTTGCGGGTCGGCCGGTACATCGGGCTCCGGATTGGGCGGTGTTTTTACGGGAGCGGGTTCCTTATGCATGGCCTGCGTAGCCTGGGTTGCAGCCTGTGCCAATTGCGAGAATTGTCCCTGCAGCATGTCCCACCATGCCTGCGAGGCCTGGCTAACTGAGTCGGCCGCAAAATCCTTGCTTTTTTTGTCGGTGGCTTTTTCTTTGCCGCCTGTCTTGGACTTGCCGGCTGGCTTGGCCGGTTCGGCGGCGGCCGTCTTTTTCAGGCCAAACAGATCGTCCAGCGAGCGATCCTGGTTCTGTGTCTGCAGGGTGTCGACAAACGTTTTGAGGGTGTGAATACTGGCGCGCTGGATTTCCAGTCCCTGGATCGTGCCCGAGAGCATGGACAGGTTCATGGTTAGCCAGCTTTCTATACTCTTGAGTTCCTGGATGCGCTTATCCAAGTCTTCCGGATTCAGTGCGGGTGGCATGGAAAAGACCGGATTGCCTGCGTGCTGCATTTGTGCAAACTGCTGCCAGGCCTTGTTCATCATGTCCAGGCTTTGCATGATGGGATTGCTGGCGCTGTCGGCCCCCAGGCCCGGTCGATCAAACGGATTGCTGTTCGTCATGAAGTTCTCCCTGCGTTTTGATGCTGTGCGGCAAACTGCGCGAGTAATGTTTCAGAGCTGCGGCTGAGCATGCCTTCCAGTATAACAAGGGATGCTTCCAGGGTAATCTGTCTCTGGGCTATCAGTTGAACTGCCTGCTGCTGGCTGACGATCCGGATTTCCGATACTTCGCCGTCCATATTGCGCGGCGCGACGTGTGGCGCAAGAATGCAGTCGCTGACCAAAATGTCCTCCACCTGATAGCCCTCGGGTAACCGACGGTGCATGCGCAGCAGCGTGCGCAATGGCGTGCGGCATGTGAGATCGCTTTCAGGCAGTCCGGCCTCTTCAAGCGTTTCGCGTAGCAGCGCCTGTTCCCGATCTTCCGAGCCGTTGGCAAGGCCGCCGGCCAGCGTATCCCACATGCCCGGGTCGGTTGCCTTGGTCATGGCGCGTTTGGCGATGTACAGTTGCAGGTCGGGCGTCCAGGCGTTCAAGTGGACGGCATGTGTCAGCAGGCCCAGCGGACGCATGGCCGAACGTTCCATTTTTGCAAGATTCTCTCCTTCGGCATATACTGTGAGCAGTTCATTTCGCCAGGTTTTGAGCAGACCTGCGTCGCGCAAAATAATAGCGATGTCAGCCAGCAGCGGCTCCAGTTCAAATCGGGGCGTCCCTGGATCGGCAAGGTGTACGGCGGTTGCAGTGGTCCGCACCTGCGGCAAATGAGCGATGGCGGCAAGTGCCTGTGGCGTGATAAAACCGGCCAGCTTGCCAGCGATGGTCAGCGGCAATGAATATTCTGGCGGCACTTCCTGTATTGATTGCAACAGGGCGGCGTAAAGGGCGGGAATTCGGTTCAAGGTTGCATCAATGTCGTGTCAAACATGCAACGATTGTATTCGCAAAACGTTCCCGCGCCGCTTCGCGTGCGCTTTTATATGGTTAAATGAACTATCTTTGACACAGGTTAAGGCGTCTTCGGTATAATCCTGTACCGCAAAGGGTTGTGATTGGTACGCTTTATGCGGTTGCCGTCAGCTACGATAATCAGGCGCGATCCGATCAGTTTCATACGAAAAACGGAAAAGCGCACAAAAATGAGGTCAACATGAAGAAGTTGCAAGGTTTACTTGGTCTTGGAGCGCTCCTGCCAGCCTGTACGGCTTGGGCTGACGTCCAGGATATGCCAGGTGGTCCTAAGGTATTGCAAGTCAATCTGCATAAGGGTGTCACCGAAATCGCCGAGAGCATGTACAGTCTGCATACCATGATGCTGGTTATCTGTACTGTTATTTTTATTGGCGTCTTTGGCGTCATGTTCTATTCGATCTGGGCGCACCGCAAATCCAAGGGTTTCAAGGCTTCCGTATTCCATGAGCACATGGGCGTGGAAGTGGCATGGACGGTCGTGCCGTTCATTATCGTGATCGCCATGGCGTTGCCGGCAACGAAAACCGTTGTGGCAATGAAAGATACCAGTAATGCCGATATCACGGTCAAGGCGACCGGCTATCAGTGGAAGTGGGGCTATGAATACGTCGATGGCGAGGCCAAGGGCATCAGTTTCATGTCTAATCTGACGACGCCTTACGACCAGATTGATGGCGGCGCCGAGAAATCCAATACCTACCTGATGGAAGTGGACAACGAGTTGGTTGTTCCCGCAGGTAAAAAAGTTCGCGTCGTGCTGACAGCCGATGACGTCATTCATTCATTTTTTGTACCTGAGCTGGGTATAAAGCAAGATGCCATTCCTGGTTTCCTGCGTGATGCCTGGTTCCGTACCGATAAAATCGGGGTCTATCGCGGCCAGTGTGCCGAGTTGTGTGGTCAGAACCACGCATTCATGCCAATCGTTGTCCGCGTCGTGTCTGCTGAAGACTACGACAAGTGGATTGCCGAGCAGCAGAAAGTAGCAGCACAATGAAAATGACATTCAGAACTTTATATTCGCAATATTGCGCCTGTGATATCTGCAAGCCAGGCACGCAGCAGGCAAGGAGTCAAAAATGAGTAGTACTGTAGTGGGTCACGCTCCTGATCATCACGGACATGATGACCATCACCACGCCGCCCCAACGGGCTGGCGCCGCTGGCTGTTTGCCACCAATCACAAGGATATCGGTACGATGTACCTGTTATTCTCGTTTTTGATGCTACTGGAAGGTGGCGCGCTGGCGTTGCTGATTCGCGCCGAGCTTTTTGAACCGGGCATACAGTTCTTCCGGCCCGACCTGTTCAATCAGTTCACGACCATGCACGGTCTGATCATGATTTTTGGTGCGATCATGCCCGCGCTGGTTGGTTTTGCCAACTATATTATTCCTCTGCAGATCGGCGCTTCCGATATGGCTTTTGCGCGGATGAATAACTTCAGCTTCTGGCTGCTGCCTGTTGGCGCCATTCTGCTGACAGGATCATTCTTCGTTCCTGGCGGTGCAACGGCTGCCGGCTGGACGCTTTATGCGCCGCTGTCCCTGCAAATGGGTCCTGGTATGGATATGGCCATTTTTGCTGTCCATATTCTGGGTGCTTCGTCCATCATGGGTGCCATCAATATTATGGTAACCGTTCTGAACATGCGTGCGCCTGGCATGACGCTGATGAAAATGCCGCTGTTCTGCTGGACATGGCTGATTACGGCTTTCCTGCTTATCGCTGTGATGCCCGTATTGGCTGCCGCAGTCACGATGCTGCTGGCTGACCGCCATTTTGGTACGGCCTTTTTCAACGCCGCTGCCGGTGGCGACCCTGTTCTGTATCAGCACGTGTTCTGGTTTTTCGGACACCCTGAAGTGTATATTATGATTCTGCCGGCTTTTGGTATTGTCTCGGCAATCATTCCTACCTTCTCGCGCAAGCGCCTGTTTGGTTACGCTTCCATGGTGTACGCGACTGCAGCGATCGCTGTGCTCTCGTTCATTGTTTGGGCGCACCATATGTTTGCGACCGGTATGCCGGTCACAGGCCAGCTGTACTTTATGTACGCCACCATGCTTATTTCCATTCCGACTGGCGTGAAGGTGTTCAACTGGGTTGCGACTATGTGGCGCGGTTCGCTGACATTTGAAACGCCAATGCTGTTTTCCGTCGGCTTTATCTTTGTGTTCACCGTAGGTGGCTTTACCGGGCTGATCCTGGCGGTGGCACCGATCGACATCGCTGTACACGATACCTATTATGTTGTGGCTCACTTTCACTACGTGCTGGTAGCCGGCTCCCTGTTTGCGCTGTTTGCAGGCACTTATTACTGGCTGCCAAAATGGACAGGCCGCATGTACAACGAAAAACTGGGCAAGATTCACTTCTGGTCTACCATGATTTCGTTCAACTTGACGTTCTTCCCGATGCACTTCCTGGGACTGGCCGGTATGCCGCGTCGCTATGTTGACTACGCGCCGCAGTTCACCGATTTCCACCAGATTGCCACGATTGGCGCCTTCTGGTTCGGGATCTCGCAACTGTTGTTCCTGTACGTTGTGCTCAAAACATATCGTGGATCCGGTGAAACGGCGACTGCCCAGGTATGGGAAGGCGCAGAGGGGCTGGAGTGGACATTGCCTTCTCCGCTGCCGTTCCATACATTTGAAACGCCACCTGTTGTCAAGTAACGTAACGCTATGACGCCAGAGCAAAAACGTAGGAACAGAATTACCGGTTTGATCCTGTTTGGATTGGTAATCGTCATCTTCCTGTGGGCTATTTTCGGTCATGTGTTGTCAGAAGCGTAAAGGCTTCTGACACATTCAGGAAGGATGTGGCAATGAGTGACGATTTGCGGGAATTATCCAAGAGAAAGCTGAACTTCTTTCAGACCATGAAAGCAGTGCTGTGGGGGTTGTTCGGCGTGCGCCGCGGCTCCAGCTATCAGGACGATATTTCACGGCTCAATCCGGTACATCTGATCCTGGGTGGCATCATAGCGACAGTCCTGTTTATTATTTTATTGGTGATGGTGGCGCGCTGGGCAATTACCAGCCTCACCTAGTTGTTGAAAGCGTTCCATGAGGGAGAACATTATGAGTGCGAGCCACTCGGTTCAGGTAAAAGAAGCACCGTATTATTACGTGCCGGCCGATTCGGCCCATCCGGTTAAGACCAGTTTCACACTGCTGCTTATTTTGCTTGGTGCTGTAGGCTGGGTTAACCATGTTCCGTACAGCAAGTATGTGGTGCTGGTCGGCTTTCTTGGTTTATTCGTGGTGCTGTACCAGTGGTTCGGCGATGCTATCCGCGAGTCCGAAACAGGTATGAACAGCAAGCGCGTGGACTTGTCTTACCGCTGGAGTATGGGCTGGTTCATCTTTTCCGAAGTGATGTTCTTTGCTGCTTTCTTCGGTTCGCTCTGGTATGCGCGTGAAGTGACGACGCCCTGGCTTAGCGACATGGACCACCAATGGCTGCTTTGGCCCGGCTTTACCGGCCAGTGGCCGAACCTGGGTCCTGCGGGCATTGTGAGTCACTTTGAAACGGTGGGTCCTTTCTGGCTGCCAACGATCAATACCTTGCTGCTGCTCACTTCGGGCCTGACGCTGACGCTGTCTCACCACGCAGTGCGTGCTGAGCACCGCAAGAGCGCAATTATCTGGCTGTTCATTACGATCGCGCTGGGCTTCACCTTTGTGTTTTTCCAGGCTGAGGAATACATTCATGCCTATTCCGAGTTGAACCTGCGTTTTGACTCCGGTATTTACGGTTCGTTGTTCTATATGCTTACGGGCTTTCACGGGTTCCACGTCCTGCTGGGCGCAACCATGCTGACAGTCATCCTGTTTCGTCTGATTCGCGGTCACTTTACCGTCGACAATCACTTCGGTTTCGAGGGCGCCGCGTGGTACTGGCACTTTGTGGACGTGGTGTGGTTGGGCTTGTATTTGTTCGTTTACTGGTTCTGATACACAGCTACGCGACAAAATAAGGCAAAGGGTCGGTCAGCCGACCCTTTGCTGTTTCAGCATAAAAAGACGCTGTTACAGCAAAGCGCAGTCATTGGCGGTATGATGTCAAGTGGTGTTGCCCCGCTGCCTCAATGGCAGGCTCTGGCGCATGTTGCCAACGGGCTGGCAAGCCCTGGCAAATATTTGGTAATGGATCGTGGCCGTTGTTTAGTGCGCGCTCTGCGTAAAGCCGGTACTGTCGATCCAGCCCATATGATGGGCAAATAGTACGAAAAGAAACAGCGCAATAGATAGTCCGATACGCACGGTAAGTGCGTTGACTGTGCGATTGGTTGTGCCTTTGTCGCGCATAAGGTAGAAAAAGGCGGATGCCAGACTGCCTATGATCACGAGAAAGGCGAGTCCGATAAAGATACGCATGGGTTAACTCCTGACTGGAATAGAATATTGTAGTAATGAAACGGAAATTAATAAACTGGAAAACAGTAACGATGCTGATTCTGCTGGCATTGCTGACTGTGATTTTCGTTTCTCTGGGCCGATGGCAATTGCATCGCGCCGATGAGCGCCGGGTGATTGCTCAGCGTATCGAAAGCGGACGAGCGCTGCCGCCGCTGACCATTGACAAACATATCCGGTCTTCCGATATCGTCCAATGGCGTCCTGCCACTGTAGCGGGGCACTGGCTGGGCGCGTTCAGCGTACTGCTTAACCGAAACCAGAATGGTCGCCCCGGATACTGGCTGGCAACGCCCATGTTATTGCAGGAAGGCTCGCGCGAGGCTGTCATGGTTTTGCGCGGGTGGTTTCCACAGGTGCTAACACCTGATGCCATGCCCGAGTTCCCCTTGCCCGAAGGGCGCCAGACAGTAAGTGGCGACATTGCCCTGCGTGTTCCGCGCCTGTTTGAACTGTGGAATTTTGGCGCCAAGCCGGTCGCGCAGTTGCCACAACAGATTCCGCAAAGCAGCGGACCGCTGCCGCAAGTACAGAATCTGGATCTGGCCGAGTTTGCCAAGGTCAGCGGCCTGCATATGTTGCCGCTGGTGTTGATGCAGACTGGTCCCTCTGAGCAGGGGCTGGTTCGCGATTGGCCGCATCCTTCCATTGATGCGGATACGAATACGGGCTATGCAATTCAGTGGTTCGCTTTTGCCGCCATTGCTGCACTGGCCTTATTGATCAGCCTGATCCGGCTGCGTCTGAAAAGTACAAAGGAAACGTCGTCGTCATGAATACCACCCGCCCGTCCGAATCCGGGATTGCCGTAAAGTCGGCCGTAAAGCGCTCCAATATGCCCTTGTATCTGATCATGCTGACATGTATCGTGCCTATGCTTGCGGCGGTCTTGCTTTATTATGTGCCTTCGCTGAGACCTGATGGTTCGACCAATTACGGCAATTTCGTGCAGCCGCAACGCCCCATGCCGTCAGCAGATACGCTGCGTCTGACCACGCTGGACGGCAAACCTTTTGATCTTCAGACACTGAAGGGCAAATGGCTGCTGCTGACCTCCGATGGCGGCGCCTGCCCCGATTCCTGCGCCCAGAAGCTGCATTTTACGCGTAACGGACACGCCAGCCAGGGCAAGAACGTCCAGCGCATTCAGCGAGTCTGGTTCGTCACGGATGACCAGCCTGTGCCCGATAAAGTATTGCAAGCCTATAAAGGCACGATCATGTTGCGGGCTGATCCCAAGGCGCTGAGTCAATTTCTGCTGGACGAAGCCGACAGGACCGGCGATGAAGTTGCAGTGGAAAAGAAAATGGACTCTTATTTGTGGATTATCGATCCCAATGGCAACCTGATTATGCATTACCCTGGCAATCAAACAGATCCCATACGTTTTCGCGGTGACCTGGCCAAACTGCTGCACGCTTCGACCATTGGCTGATGCTTATGAATTCGGCAATTGAGCGCATACGCACCCGCTACCGCAGGCTGGTATTTCTGACCTGGTTTTTTACGCTGGATCTGATTATGTTCGGCGCCTTTGTGCGCCTGACTGATTCCGGGCTGGGCTGCCCCGATTGGCCCGGCTGCTACGGTAAGGCCAGCCCTTTGGGCGCCTCCGAACATATCGCCACTGCGCTGGAGCAGCAACCTTTTGGCCCGGTTTCCATGTCCAAGGCATGGATTGAAATGATTCACCGGTACTGGGGCACCTTGCTGGGCATGATGATTATCGGCATCGTGTACATGGCTTGGCGCTATCGGCGCGAGCTTGGCCGGTCACCGGCGCTGGCCACGGTGACGTTGATCGCTGTCTGCGTACAGGGCGCTTTTGGCGCCTGGACGGTCACGCACAAACTGATGCCATTGGTGGTGACCACGCACTTGGTGCTGGGCATGCTGCTGCTGGCCATGATGACATGGCTGGCTGCACGCGAAAAGCCCCATGTGGGTATTGCCGCCCGTGCGCGCAACTGGCGACCGTGGATGGCTGTGGGGTTTGTGATTCTGATCGTGCAGTTGTTTCTCGGTGGCTGGGTCAGCACCAACTATGCGGCGCTGGCATGCATGGATTTCCCGACGTGTCACGGCGCCTGGGTGCCTGAGATGGATTATGCTGGCGGTTATTCCCTTGTGCGGGCGCTGGGCGAGTTGCCGACCGGTGAAATTATTTCCCAGGAAGCGCTGACCGCGATACACTGGACCCATCGCAATTTTGCTGTTTTAGTTTTTGTTTTCCTGTTCGCGCTGGCCTGTGTCGCGCGGCGGGAACCCGGTCTTAAAGGGCCTGCCGATCTGCTGATCGCGTTGCTTATTGTTCAGGTACTGACCGGACTGACAACCATTTTCTTTCAATGGCCGCTGCTTATCGCGGTGCTGCACACAGGCGGCGCTGCCGGGCTGACCATCGCCTGCGTCACGCTGCTGGTGCGTATGTCCCGCGGCGGCAAAGGTTCATTTCTGCCACTATGACAACTGCTATTCATTCTGATGCCGGACTGTTGCGACAGTATCTGGTCCTGACCAAGCCGCGCGTGACCCAGCTAGCCGTGTTTTGCGCAGTTATCGGCATGTTCCTGGCTTCGCCGGGGCTGCCGCCGGTGCAGACACTGATTGCTGCGACAGTCGGTATCTGGCTGCTTGCGGCCGCTGCATTTGCCATCAATTGCCTGATTGAGTTTGAGATTGATGCGCGCATGTTGCGAACTGCACGCCGGCCCACGGCCAAGGGCACGATCACATCTTTGCAGGTCATCGTCCTGTCGGGCATCGTAGGCGGAGCCGGCATGCTGGTGTTGTATCATCTGGTGAACCCGCTGACCATGTGGCTGACCTTTGCCACCTTCATCGGTTATGCGCTGATCTACACCATTATTCTCAAGCCCCGCACCTCGCAAAATATCGTGATTGGTGGCTTGTCCGGCGCGATGCCGCCTGCACTGGGCTGGGCGGCGGTTGCCAATGCGGTGCCGGCTGAAGCGTGGCTGCTGGTGCTGATTATTTTTGTCTGGACCCCGCCGCACTTCTGGGCGCTGGCGCTGTACCGCGAACATGATTATCGCAATGCCGGTCTGCCCATGCTGCCGGTCACGCACGGCAAGGACTTCACGCGCCTGCATATTCTGCTGTATACCTTGATGCTGCTGGTCATCACCATATTGCCATTTGTGATTCGCATGAGCGGTTATATGTACCTGATCAGCGCACTTGTGCTGGGCGCCATTTTCATCGGCTATGCGTACAAGCTCTACAAGGCGTACAGTGATGAGCTGGCGCGCAGGACCTTCCGCTATTCGATCCTTTATCTGTCGCTGTTGTTTCTGGCGTTGCTGGTCGATCACTGGATTTTGATGTCCGGCCTGGCTGGCTAACCAATTTGCTTCCTGTCGTCATGTCCTGTCGGCAAGCCGGAGGGTGACGACAAGTGTGATTTTCCCTTTACTGCGCCGGCCAACGTTCCCGGCGGTAGCTTATGTATGTGAAGTTCCGTGTGCACGGTTTTTGTTGTTTCCTGGAGTGAATAATGAAGCGGTTTCTGCCCCTGCGATTTGCGACCCGAACGGTCCTGGCAATGGCGATGGCTGTCATGCTGGCAGCGTGTGACAATGGTGCGCCAGACAATGTCGGCACAACATCTGCCAATGCATCCACCGCGAACGCGCCGGCGTCTTCAGCTGCTTTCACCGGCACCGATATCACAGGAACCGGGTTCGGCAAGGATATTGACCTGGTGGATCACGATGGCACGGCAATTGAGTTGCAGCAGGCCTACCACGGCAAGGTCATGGTGATTTTCTTCGGGTTTACACAATGTCCTGACGTTTGTCCCACTACCATGGCCGAGCTGGCGCAGGTAAAGGAAAAACTCACGCCCGAGCAGCGCGACCGGGTGCAGGTCATCATGATCAGTGTCGATCCTGAACGTGATACTCCCGCCGTCCTGAAGCAGTATGTGAGCGCCTTTGATCCGTCATTTGTGGGTCTCACAGGATCGGCTGAACAAATTGCCAAGGTTGCCGCTTCTTTCAAGGCCTACTACAAAAAAGTCGAGAGCGACCAGAGCTACACGATGGATCACAGTTCCGGCTTGTATGTGCTGGATACGGAAGGCGAGTCCCGCTTGCTGATCAAGCCCAATACGCCACCGGAAGCGATCGCGGCCGATATCCAGAACTTATTGTAGCGTAGCGGTGACTTCGCCTTTATGCGTTGCGTCATCGGCCCTGTGTTGCGGTTCCCTCATCTCGCAATCCCCCTACTGTGGTGCAGGACGGGTCCCCCGTTTTCCCGGCCCGCCAACCCGCCACAGTGCGTGAGGCGTCCGTTTGGGCGTTGCCAGGGCGTCCAGGTGCTGTTCCCGGCGATCAGTGCTTGAGATGCTCGTTTTCCGGCGTGCCGGTGCCTGAGGTGTCTGTCTCCGGTTCGCCAGTATTTGAAGTGTCAGTTCCGGGCATGGCATCGCTTGCGGTGTCGGTTCCCGGCATATTGGTGGCTGAAGTGCCCGTCCCTGCGGTGCGAAGATCTGGCTGCACCGTTCCTGACACAGGCATCGACTCCTCGCGTTGCGCTTCTGACCGGGCAGATATGCCGCCGGGTGCGGCGGCTGTTTCTGATTCGTTCTTATGATCGGTTTTGCTTGCGGTTTTTTCCGCGTATTGTTCCCATACTTCCAGCGCCCGCAAGCGCTGTTTGACCACCAGGTCGATTTTCTCTTTGATATCGGGAAATTTTTTCATCAGCGCATGAAAATCCCTGGCTTGCAGAAACAGCAGTTTTGAGTAACCCATGGAGCGCACGCTTTGCGTGAGGGTCTTGTCGGTCAGCATGCTCAGTTCTCCGAGCATTTGCCCCGAGCCCAGCTCTACGCGAGACGAATCGGGCAGGGTGATCGTCACGGCGCCCGACGCCACAAAAAACATGACTTTATGCCCATGTCTGTCGGTCTGCGGCACGGTTTGGTTGGGCAACATCAGGCGTGGCCTGAGCAGCTTGCTCAGAGGGGTCAGCGCGGTGTCGTCCATTTCTTCGAATAAGGGCACGCGCTTGACCAGTTCCTTGGCGCTAAGCGATACATCCAGGCTGGGATGGCGAAACAGGGGCTCCCAGCGCATATTGACCTGGGAGATCAGATTGTTATACACCTCTTTGGTAACCAGCGACTGTTCCAGCATTTCGTTATAGCGCGTCACTTCCAGCGAACGGGCAATACGCGCCAGGTAGTCTTCCTGTGTCCAATGCGCATAAACCGGATAGGTCAGGTTCAGGGCGCTGAGCGCGTTATCGATGGCGTGCAGCCGCGCGACCAGGATCCGTTCTGCCTTGCCGGCGATCTGCTGCCCCAGCAATGGCGTCAGGTCGTCCTTGCAGAAGCGGATCAACTGGCTGACTACCGAGTGCTTGCTGATCAGTTTGATAATGCGCTGGGACAGTTCATGAGCCAGCCATGGGCTGAAATTGAAATTGGTCTGCAAGCGCAGTGCAATTTTGAAGGCGTTGGTATAACGAATATCGTGACGCAACGCTCGGGTGTAGGCCCTGGCGCCGCCAGCGCGCGCGGCATCGCCCAGGTTTTCTGCATTGGATAAGAGTGTCTGTGCCGCCTGCCATGGGATCAGCTGCTTCTTGAGCGAATCAAAAAACAGCTCTTCTTCTCGGTTGGAGATAATGGCTAGCGCAACCGACAACCGCTCGCCCTTGTTCAGGTGATCGGTTTCGTCCTTTTGAATATCGGCCATCCCCTTGGCGAACACCGCATCCACCTGCTTCTTGGCACTGGTTTCCACTTTCAGCAGGCCGGCCAGTTCATCGGTCTGTTCCTTGACGTCATCCAGGGCGATGACCAGTGCCTGATTGCGCAGTCCCTGTTCGACCGGACTCAGCTGATCCAATCCCAGTCTGGAGATGAGCGGCCGCAAGGTCAGACCGTTGATCAGCAATGTTGCCAGCACATAGCAGGTGGTCGCCGCTGCGACAAAATGGCGCACATCTGCGGCAATTGCGGTCTGTTCGGTGACTGCCAGCGCCAGTGCCAGCGAAATGGCGCCGCGCAAGCCTCCCCAGCACATGACGGCACGAAAAGGACGACTTACGTGGGTGGACATATTCAGCAGTGTCAGTAGCGGGATCACGCCGAACACCACGGCGGCACGTGCGGCCAGCGTGGTGATAAACAGGAGGACGACCAGCAATGCTTCCTTCAGGCTCATATCCACGACCAATCGAGGAATAAGCATGGCAGCCAGAATGAAAATCAAGGAATTGGCCCAGAAGCCGAATTGCTCCCAGGCATGCCCAAGTTGCTCAAAGGTGGACGGCGACATTCTTGTGCGTCCGGCCGAACCCACGACCAGCCCCGCAACCACGGTGGCAACGACCCCGGAAACGTGGAAATAGTGTTCGGAAATGAAAAAGGTCAGATAGGCTGTGCAGATTGTCAGGCTGATTTCGGCGGTCGGCCAGCCGCGCATGTAATGAAAAAGCCGGCACGTGATATGACCGAATACGAAACCGATCAGGCCGCCAATCAGGAAGCTGTACAGGAAGTGGCCGGCAATGCTTTCAATACTGAGTTCCGCCTGACGCGTTATGACAGATATAAAAACGGTGTACAGGGCAATGGCCGCCGCGTCATTGAGCAGGGATTCGCCTTCCACGAGCGTCGTCAGGCGTTTTGGGGCACCCACCTCTCGGAAAATACCTACTACGGCCACCGGGTCGGTCGTGGCAACAATCGCTCCAAGCAGCAGACAGATCGCCAGGCTGTGGCCGGAGAACTCGGCCATGATCAGGCCCACGCTGACAGTGCAAACCAGCACGGCCACGATCGCCATGGTCAATATTGGACTGATGTCGACCATAATGCGGCGCACATTCATGGCCATGGAGGTTTCGAACAACAGGATCGGCAGGAAAACAATCAGAAATGTTTGCGAGGAGATGGAAAATCCGTGCAGGGCGTGCAGGAAGTCACCAATAAAAGGCAGGTGAACGCCATTGGCCTGGACTACCAGCCCCAACGCAGCGCCCAAAATCGCAAGTGTGACGGTATGAGGCAGACCCAGCCGACTTGCCAGAGATGGCATAAAGCAGGCAATTGTCAATAATCCGGCCAGTGCAAATACGAAGTATTGGATTTCCATAAGAGAACAATATTCTGATACTGCGGAAACCCACTATACCCGGATAATTTTTTGTGCAGACAGATATTTTTGGTGCGGACAAAAAAAAGGGGCTTCAAAAGAAGCGCCCTGAACATCCGTTTCAAAGGGGAGGGGAAAGAGGAGAAGCAGAAACGGACGGATCCGGCCAAGTGTCAAGGACACGGATGAGCGAATCATGGTGATTAGTCAGGGCCGGCCCTGCGAAGTTCCGAAAGTTCTATCCGGAATATTTCAGCCGGTTACGCTTAGAGCATGGGCTTCGGACTAAGGTGGGGAGTGCGGAGTGCGGAGTGAGGAGTGAGGAGTGAGGAGCGTGCTCGAGCCGGGTCGCACGAATCATTGCGAGCACGATAACGCAGCACCCCGCGAGCGTCGGCGCCATAGAAAAAGGGCATCACAAGGACGCCCTTTTGTGGCTGAAGCAATTGCGTTATGCGGCGAATGCGCCACGCATTTTCTTGAGCGCAGCCGATTCGATCTGGCGGATACGCTCTGCCGAGACACCAAACTCGTCGGCCAGTTCATGCAGCGTAGAGCCGCCACCTTCGTCCTGAAGCCAACGCGCCTCGATGATACGACGGGAGCGGGGATCCAGGACCGCCAGCGCGTTGGATACGCCGGCGCCTTGCATATCGTCATGGGCGCGGCGATCCAGCACCATGCCGGGCTCCTGCTCTCCATCATCGGAAAGGTAGGAGATGGGCGCGAAGTCATCGCTATCGTCGTCCTGGGACTCCAGCGACATGTCGCGCCCGGTCAGGCGAACTTCCATTTCGCTGACGTCTTCGGGACGCACATTAAGTTTGGAGGCAATGCCTTCAATGTGCTCGGGCGTAAGCGTCTGACCATCGGCACGCATGCTGCGCAAGTTGAAGAACAGTTTGCGCTGCGCCTTGGTCGTCGCGATTTTTACCAGCCGCCAGTTGCGGATGATGTATTCATGAATTTCGGCTTTGATCCAGTGCACGGCAAAGGAGACGAGCCGCACACCGCGGGTCACGTCGAAACGTTTGACCGCTTTCATGAGGCCGATATTGCCTTCCTGGATAAGATCAGCGTGAGGCAACCCATAACCCAGGTACTGGCGGGAAATGGAGACAACTAGCCGCAAATGAGACATGATCAGTTCGCGCGCGGCGTTCAGATCGCCTTTTTCCTGAAGCGTTTCTCCCAATTCCCTTTCGCGCTCTGGCGTAAGCATGGGAATGCGGTTCACTGCACTGATATAAGATTCGATCGTGCCTAGCGCCCCGGGATTGGAAATCGCTGAGGCAATCGAGTTTTGCAGCGTAAGCGCTTGATTTGACATGATTTTGTATATCTCCTGACAAGGAATATTCAAAGTACTTATATATTAGCACTCTCTGTCACCGAGTGCTAATATTGACTGCGCATAAGCTAAAAAGTTCCGTTTCGAACGGTTATGCAGCCGCACCGGCTACACCGGGATAAAACAGCCAGCATTCGGTTGCTCACATGCAACGCAGAGCTATCGGGTTCCGCGATTGCCGGCAACGCGACTGCTGTGAGCCAGTGCCAGCAAGCAACTGGCCGTCATAAAACCACAAATGACCGCGTTGCGTTCATCCAGGCTAACGCTCTTTATTATAAGACCGCCGCTATGCCTGGGTAGTTCCTTCAGTTGTCTTGTTCAGATTATGACAGCGGCGTGCGTAATGGAGCACATGGGACATCATGGCTGCCGGTATTAATAGATATCAGCGGCCCGGGAACCCGCTGGTCCCCGGTGTGCCTCTTGCTTGTTATTTCAGGCGTTCGGCGTGGAAACGCAGATGATCTTCCATGAACGTGGAAATGAAATAATAGCCATGGTCATAATGCTCATGGCGGCGCAGTGTCAATGGTTGTTCTGCCTTGGCGCAGGCCGCCTCAAGCAACTCGGGCAGCAGTTGGCCGTCGGCCAGGAATTTGTCGGCCAGCCCCTGGTCAACCAGGATGCCGTCAGGAAAAGGCGTTTTGGCTTTTTCTATCAGTTTGCTGGCGTCGTAGTTTTCCCAAGTTGTGCGATCCTGTCCGAGATAGCCGCTGAACGCCTTTTCGCCCCATGGGCACTCCATTGGAGCGCTAATCGGTGCAAAAGCCGATACGGAACGGAACAGTTCGGGATTCTTCAGTGCAATGGTCAGTGCGCCGTGCCCGCCCATGGAATGGCCGAAAATGCCGGTGCGGCTTTGATCGCCGCCAAATTCGGGGATGAACTGGAGTACTTCACGGGTGATATAACTGTACATTTTGTAATTGTCTTTCCAGCCTGGCTCGGTCGCATCTAGGTAGAATCCGGCACCGGTGCCAAAATCCCAGCCTTCGTCTTCGCCCGGCACATTCGCGCCGCGCGGGCTGGTGTCTGGTGCAATCAGGAGCAAGCCCAACTCGGCTGCCATGCGTTGCGCACCGGCCTTGGTCATGAATGTTTCTTCGGTGCAGGTCAGGCCGGCCAGGTAAATGAGCGCAGGAACCGGGCCGCGAGCTGCTTGCGGCGGTATGAAGACAGAAAACTGCATTGGCAGGCCAATTTCGCTAGACGTATGTCGATAAAAACGCTGCGAGCCATTAAAGCAGTAATGTTCACTTAAAAGTTCGAATTTTTCACTCATGGTCAAGCCCTTGCTCCAAAATATGATGATTGTTGTCGATTTTTGCCAAGTTTAAGGCTATCTTCTACCATAGCATTGTTTCGATCACGGTTACAATACATGCAAAAAATCGCCGATAACCCACAGGTTTACCGGTTCTTGCGGCCATTGCGGCTGCTTACCCAGTGTACAGTACATCTCATGGCCCGTTTACCCCGGCTTTACGCTCCTGGCATCCCTCAACTGGTTCACGCACGGTTCTTATTCCCGCTTTCAACGCGAGCAGCGTCGGGCAGCCGCACGCTCGATACGCTGCAGCAATGGCTTTTCGATGGCTATGCCAGGCATGGCGTCATGTTGCATGCCTGGACTTTGACCGATGACGGAATCTTGCTGCTGGCCACGCCGGGCGACGACAAATCGCTGTCGCGCCTGATCCAGATGCTGGGTCGGAATCTGGCCACCACGCTGCGCAAAGGTCCTGTCTTCAGCGGGCGCTACCGTTCAACGCTGGTTGAGCCGGGAGCCTGGGTCATTCCGTCGATGATCTGGCTGGAGTCATGGGTTGCCAGGGAAAAGGGCGCCAGCGACAGCGAGTTATGGCCGTGGTCTTCTGCGGGTTTTCATACGGGGGCCTTTATGGGATATTCGCCGGCACTGAACGACCACGCCGACTACTGGTCTTCCGGCAACACGCCCTTTGACCGGCAGGCGGCCTATAAGCACCACTACACTGAAGGCCTGTCTTCGGGACAATTGCAACAGATTGCACAGGCCCTGCACGGGCAATGGGCGTTGGGTTCGCCCGAATTTATCGAGCAGCTGAATGCGGTGGCCAGCCGTCGCCCCATGCAGGGCAGGCGAGGTCGTCCGCGCACCCGGCCTATCGCGCACGAGGGCGAGTCACACAAAGCATAGTCCGTTACAGCGCAGTTCGACCGGCTGGCTTGGCCAGGATCTGGCGGCTGATCAGATGCTTTGGCCTCTGGTGTTGGCTTTGAAAAGGACGTGTTCAAACCGTAGCAACCGGTCAGGCTTTTAGAAAAATATTACACTGCTTTTCAGTAGAGTTGCGTATACTCCACGTTTGCTGCGGCTTCTGGAAGTTATTTTGCGATATCAACTGCTTACGTTTGTTCTGACACTGTTTCTTGTGTTTTTCGTCAGCCGTATTCTATTAGTACTGTGGCAGCGCAAGCGCGTTGCGGCAGCCGATGGCTTTGCCCGGGTATTTCTGGGCGGCTTGCGCATGGACCTGAATCAGATAGCAACGTATGCTGTGCTGCCGGCGGTGCTTACGCCATGGCTGCAAGAGCGCCAGTGGTTCGTGACAGTGACGGGCATCTGGTTTGGTGTCTGGTGGCTCGGTTGCGTATTCATGGAAATATGTACCCCCCAGTTCATCGACGAATATGACTCGCGTCCGAATCGGCTCTTTGTCGAATATTTGAAGCACCCCAAAGAAGTTTGCGGCATGCTGTGGCGCGGCTACAAGAAAGTGCTGGCTGCGGGGTTGCTGGTTTTTGCTGTGATGATTGTGCTGGCGCTGCATCTGTTTTCAGGCTATATGCCAACGCCGCTGGGACCCTGGTGGCTCAGGCCCATTGAGTCGCTGGTATACGCGGGCGCAGGCTTTCTCATGATTCGCGGTACGCTCAAGAAGCGCCCCATTAATCCGTCTACTGTGGCGTTTGCCGGCGACGGCATGGTCAATAGCCTGGCGCTCAATTCCATGTATAGCCTGCAGTACGCGATCTATGCCATGAAATATGAAATGTCGGCTGAAGACGTCTATGGCAAAATGCCGGCCGAGCAAATGAACCGGATCGTGTGTGAGCAGGCCGGTATCGAAGTGGCGACCGATCCCGGCAAGTGTGCCGCCACACGGCATGTGCAGCCGGTAACGTGCAACGGGGCCAGGCCACTTAATATCGTGCTGATTGTTCAGGAGAGCCTGGGTGCGCAATATGTGCAGACGCTGGGTGGACAGCCGCTGACCCCCAACCTGGATGCCCTGTATGATCAGGGCTGGGGCTTTACCCGCGCCTATGCGACGGGAACCCGCTCGGTGCGAGGGCTCGAAGCGCTGTCTGCCGGGTTTCCTCCTACCATCACCCAGTCGGTATTTAAGCTGCCAGGCGCGCAAAGCGGATTCTTTACCATCGCCGATGTGCTGGGCCAGCACCATGGTTACCATTCGCGGTTTCTGTACGGAGGCGAAGCGCATTTCGATAATATGAAAGGCTTCTTCCTGGGCAATGGCTTTCGTGAGGTGGTGGACGGCCCCCAGTTCAAGGATCCGGCGTTTTTGGGTACCTGGGGCTACTGCGACGAAGATATGTTCAATCAGCTTGATCGTCTGTTGCAGGAAGATCAGACGCGCAGCGAACCGGCGCTGACTCTGGCATTCAGTGTCAGCAATCACTCGCCCTGGGAGTATCCGCAGGGGTGTATTGAAACCACGGGCAATCCGGCGTCGGTAGAGAATACCGTGCGCTATGCGGACTATGCCATCGGCCGTTTCTTTGATACGGCCAAAACGCGCGAATATTGGGACAATACGGTGTTTGTGGTGGTAGCGGACCATGATTCCCGCGTATTCGGCGCAGACCTGATTCCGCTCAGGCATTTTCATATTCCGGCTGTCATTCTTGGCGGCACAATCACGCCGCGCCGCGATGACCGCCTTATCAGTCAAATTGATCTGGCGCCTACGTTATTGTCGCTGGCGGGCGCTGCATGCGAGCATCCCATGATCGGCCAGGATCTGACTCGCCAGACGCCCGACCGGGCCATCATGCAATATGGTGACCGTTACGGCTATCTGCAAGGCGATCGCCTCACGGTTCTTGAGCCCCATCTGGATCCGCGACAGTTCCGCTATACTGCGCCGGAAACGTTCGAACCCATATCGCCTGACGAGACACTGATTCAATTGGCACGTGCCCACGCGCTTTGGCCCTTTAGTGTTTACCGGGATAAAAGCTATACTGTACCGAAACAACCTTAAGGACAGGCGGCGGAACGCCATTTGAGCTTGCAGCTGCCTGGCTTCATTTGCGGAGACCGAGTATGGATTATTTGCTGGCGCTGGATCAGGGAACGTCCAGTTCCCGCAGTATTCTGTTTGACTGCGATGGCCGTATTTTCGGCATTGCCCAGCAGGAATTCACCCAGCATTATCCGCAGTCGGGCTGGGTCGAGCATGATGCCATGGAAATCTGGCGCACCCAGCTGGTCACGATGCAAAAGGTACTACACCAGTCCGGCGTGAGTATCGAGCGAGTGCGCGCGGTTGGCATTACCAATCAGCGCGAAACATCGGTTCTATGGGACCGGAAAACCGGCCAGCCGCTGGGCCCAGCTATTGTCTGGCAGGATCGTCGTGGGGAAGCGCTATGCCGCCAGTTGCGTGAACAGGGACATGAAACGCTGATTCGCGAGCAAACCGGCCTGCGTCTGGATGCCTATTTTTCCGCGAGTAAACTGGCCTGGATGCTGGAGCATGTGCCGCAGGCCAGGGCGCGTGCTGAAAAGGGCGAATTGCTGTTCGGCACAATCGACACCTGGCTGATCTGGCAATTGACCGGCGGGAACGTTCACGCCACCGATGTCACCAACGCTTCGCGCACCTTGCTGTTGAATGCGCATACGGGGCAATGGGACCAGCAACTGCTGGACTTGTTTCACATTCCCAGCAGTCTGCTGCCGCAGGTGCTGCCCTCCAGTGCTCATTACGGAGACATCCGGGAAGACCTGCTAGGCCATGTGCTGCCCATTTGTGGCGTGGCGGGCGATCAGCATAGCGCGCTTTTCGGCCAGGCCTGCACGCGTGCCGGGATGGCCAAAAATACTTACGGCACCGGTTGCTTTGCCTTGCTGCACACCGGTGAACACTTTACTCGTTCGGAAAACGGGCTGCTGACGACACGCGTGGCACAGTACGGTGAGGGGCAACCTGAGTTCGCGCTGGAAGGCAGTGTTTTCGTGGCGGGGGCGGCCGTGCAGTGGTTGCGGGACGGACTAGGCATTATCAAAAAAAGCAGTGATGTGCAGGCGCTTGCCCTGTCGGTCCCCGACAGCGGCGGAGTGGTGTTTGTACCCGCCTTTACCGGCCTGGGTGCGCCGTACTGGAACGCCGAGGCTCGCGGAACATTGGTCGGAATCAGTCGTGCCACCACGGCAGCCCATATTGCCCGCGCGGCTGTCGAAAGTATTGCTTATCAAAGCGCTGCGCTGTTGTCGGCGATGGCGCGCGACGGCGTGGGGCTGGAGCAGCTACGGGTCGATGGCGGGGCCAGTGTGAACGATGCGCTGATGCAATTTCAGGCCGACCTGCTGGGTATTCCCGTATTGCGGCCGCAAGTGGTTGAAACAACGGCGCTGGGCGCTGCCTATCTGGCGGGCCTGCAGTCTGGGGTGTGGTCCGATGTCAGGCAGATCGGGCAGATGTGGCGCATCGACAAAACCTTTGAGCCCGCCATGAGCCGGGATCAGGCACAAGCCCGCATGGCGCAGTGGGAACAGGCGGTGGGACAAACGGTAAGCGGCACGCGCGCAAATGCTGGCGAGCCAGCCTGAGTTTTTGGAAGCCAGCTTGAGCTGTTCGGCGCAGGCTCGAACGGTTTGTTTAGCTCAGAAAGCGCATCTGGAACGATCGGCCCTTGACGGGACGCTGACTCAGGCGCTGCAAGGTATCTTCTGCTATTTTGCGATCAATGGCCACGAACGCCACGAAATCAAAAAGGCTGATTTTGCCGACCTGATCTGCCTGCAGGCCCAGGTCTTTGGTAAGGGCTCCCAGCAGATCGCCTGGTCGCAGCTTGTCCTTTTTGCCGCCACGAATGCAGATGGTGCGCATGGGCGGCGTAAAGGTCCCGCGAGCGCGCTGCAGCGAGTCCATGTCAAGCCAGGCCAGCGGCTTGCCCAGTGCCTGTTCGATGCGCTCGGCGCGAAATTTCTCTTTGGGTGTGCATAAGGTCAGGGCCAGCCCGCCTCGTCCGGCCACCCGACCGGTGCGGCCGATTCGATGAATATGGGTTTCCACGTTGGGTGACATATCGACGTTAATGACGGCATCCAGTGTGGAAATATCCAGGCCTCGCGCCGCCACATCGGTCGCCACCAGAACCGAGCAACTCTGTCCGATAAAGTCGACCAGAACATCTTCACGGTCGCGCTGGTCCATATCGCCGTGCAGGGTGCGCGCTTCAATGCCGCGTTCCAGCAGGGAACTGGTCAGCGCCTCGCATTGGGCCTTGGTGTTGCAAAAGGCCAGCGTAGAGACGGGGCGATAGGCATGGAGCAGTGTGGCGGTGGTGTCGAATCGGTCGGTGTCTTCGGTAGACACGAACCAGGAGTCGGTTTCAGGGTGATCGGGTTTGTCGTCTGCCCGAACGTGCACCGGGTTCACCAGAAATCCCTCGCTCGCTTTCAGGATGGCGGGCGGGAACGTTGCAGAAAACAGCAGATTCTGCCGTTTGAGCGGGCAGGCCTGCGTGATCGCACTGATGTCTTCGTAAAAGCCCATGTCGATCATGCGATCGGCTTCATCCAGCACCAGTACCTTGACGGCAGACAGATTTAATACATCGCGATCTACCAAATCCAGCACGCGACCGGGCGTGCCTACCACAATATGTGCACCATGCTGGAGCGATTCTGCCTGCGGTTTCAGCGCCGTGCCCCCATATAGTGCAAGCACTTTGATGTTGCCCAGTGCCCGCGCCAGCTTGCGGACCTCCTGTGCGACCTGCTCGGCCAATTCCCGCGTCGGACACAGGACCAGCGCCTGGCAGCCGAAATAGGCGGGGTTCAGCCGTTGCAGCAGGCCCAGTGCAAAAGCCAGGGTTTTACCGCTACCCGTTTTTGCCTGGGCCAGCACGTCGCGGCCCTCCAGTACGGCTGGCAGGCTGGCCGACTGAATCGGCGTCATGGTCTGAAAGCCCAGTTCGGCCAGGTTTTTCTGCTGAGCATCGGAAAGGGGAAGGGTGGAAAAAGACATGGTGACCTGGTGGTGACGAAAGGCAGGGGTTTGCCTTTCTGTGAATAAGCGCGATAGGAAAAGCGCAATGAAATCGACGACTTATTGTACCGTAATCGATGCACAGCTTTAATCTGTCCCTATTTAAAATTGAACCAAAATAGTGCGCTAATTGATAGGGTACGTCCCTAATTATTTTGCTTGCCACGACTGTCGTAATGGCGGTATTCTTTCTCATCCATTATTGCGCTGCACGATAAAGGTCCGCAGTAAGCGCTTCGATCCCGCGCGTTTATCCCGGCGCACCTTTTGCGTGGCCGCTTTTACGCAGCACCTTTTTTTACGCAGCACCCTGCGGAGTTTCCTATGTCAGTTCACTCACTTTCTTGCACCGAACAGGTGTCGGTTATCGACGCGCCCGCCATCGGGCACCGCCCCCATCGCATGCCAAAAGCTCAGGGCATGTACGATCCGGCCAATGAGCACGACGCCTGTGGTGTCGGTTTTGTGGCCAATATCAAGGGCCGCAAAAGCCATGCCATTATCCAGCAGGGCCTGAAGATTCTCGAAAACCTGGATCACCGCGGCGCAGTGGGCGCCGACAAGCTCATGGGCGATGGTGCCGGGATCCTGATCCAGATTCCCGATACGCTTTATCGCGAGGAAATGGCCAGGCAGGGCGTGACACTGCCCCCCGAGGGCGAATACGGTGTGGCCATGGTGTTCCTGCCCAAGGAAACCGCCTCGCGTCTGGCCTGTGAAAAAGAACTGGAACGCGCCGTGCGCGACGAAGGCCAGGTGCTGCTGGGATGGCGCGATGTGCCCATTGACCATGATATGGAAATGTCGCCCACCGTGCGCGATTGCGAGCCGCTTATTCGCCAGCTCTTTATTGGCCGTGGGCCCGACGTCATGGTGCCTGATGCGCTGGAGCGCAAGCTCTACGTTATCCGCAAAACAGCCAGCCACGCGATTCAAAACATGCGCCTGGCGCATGGCCAGGAATATTTTGTGCCGTCGGCTTCAGTCCGCACTGTTGTCTACAAGGGACTGCTGTTGGCCAACCAGGTTGGCATCTACTATCGTGACCTGGCCGATACGCGCGCTATCTCTGCGCTGGCGCTGGTTCACCAGCGGTTCTCCACCAATACGTTCCCGGCCTGGCCGCTGGCCCACCCCTATCGCATGATCGCGCATAATGGCGAGATCAACACCGTCAAGGGCAACTTCAACTGGTTGCGTGCTCGTGAAGGCATGATGGAGTCCGCCGTGCTGGGCGACGACCTGAAAAAACTGTATCCGATCGTTTACGAGGGCCAGTCTGATACTGCCACGTTCGACAATTGCCTGGAACTGCTGGTCACTTCCGGTTATTCATTGTCCCATGCCATGATGATGATGATTCCCGAAGCGTGGGAGCAGCATGCCACGATGGATGAGAACCGACGTGCATTCTACGAATACAACGCAGCCAGGATGGAACCCTGGGATGGCCCGGCGGCTGTGGCGTTTACCGATGGTCGGCAGATCGGCGCCACATTGGACCGCAACGGCCTGCGGCCCGCCCGCTATCTGATTACCGACGACGATATGGTGATCCTCGCTTCCGAGGCCGGCACGCTGACCGTGCCGGAAAACCGCATCATCAAAAAATGGCGATTGCAGCCGGGTCGTATGCTGCTGATTGACCTGGAGCAGGGTCGCATCATCGGCGATGATGAAATCAAATCGCAGTTGTCCAATAACCGTCCGTATGGCCAGTGGATCAAGCGCCTGCGCGTCAAGCTCGACGACATTCTCATCCACGAGAAGAATCACCCGCAAGCGATCAGTGCGCCGTCCGCCATGCTGGATCGTCAGCAGGCTTTTGGCTGGACTCAGGAAGATCTCAAGTTTATTGTCCAGCCCATGGCCAACAACGGCGAAGAAGCCATTGGCTCCATGGGTAACGATACGCCACTGGCCGTACTCTCATCCCGTCCGAAGTCGTTCTACAATTATTTCCGGCAGCTGTTTGCGCAAGTTACCAATCCGCCTATAGATCCGATCCGTGAGCAACTCGTGATGTCGCTGGTGTCCTTTATCGGGCCCAAGCCGAATCTGCTGGATATCAATAACGTGAATCCGCCGCAGCGGATCGAAGTGTCGCAGCCCATTCTGGACTTTGCCGGCATGGCGGTGCTGCGCGATATTGAAAAATATACCGACAACAAGTTCCGCAGTGCCGAGCTGGATATCACCTATCCGGCAAGCTGGGGTAGTGAAGGCATCGAAGCCTGTGTCGCCGCCTTGTGTTCCAGCGCCGCAGACGCAGTGCGCAGCGGGCTCAACATCCTGATTCTGTCGGATCGCAATATGGATGCCGAACGGGTGGCCATTCCGGCCTTGCTGGCAACGTCGGCCGTGCACCAGCATCTGATCCGCGAGGGCCTGCGCACCGCTACCGGCCTGGTGGTGGAAACCGGCTCGGCACGCGAAGTGCATCACTTTGCGCTGCTCGGTGGCTTTGGCGCCGAAGCTATTTATCCGAATCTGATCATGGAAACCCTGGCGGGCTTTCCCGAACCGGAAAAAGCAGTCAAAAACTATGTGAAAGCGGTGGGCAAAGGCCTGAACAAGGTCATGTCCAAAATGGGCATTTCGACCTATATGTCGTATACGGGCGCGCAGATTTTCGAAGCCGTCGGCCTGCAATCGGCGCTGGTTGACAAGTATTTCAGCGGCACGCCCAGCAAGATAGAGGGCATCAATATTTTCCAGGTGGCTGAAGAAGCGTTGCGACTGCATCAGGCAGCCTACAGCGAAGACCCGGTCTTGAAAAATGCATTGGACGCCGGCGGCGAGTATGAATATCGCGTTCGTGGCGAAGACCACATGTGGACGCCCGACTCCATTGCCAAGCTGCAGCATTCCACGCGTGCCAATAACTATCGCACCTACAAGGAGTACGCCCAGCTGATCAACGATCAGTCGCGCCGTCACATGACTTTCCGTGGCCTGTTCGAGTTTCGCGTTGATCCGGCCAAGGCCATTGCGCTCGAAGAGGTCGAGCCGGCCAAGGAAATTGTCAAGCGCTTTGCCACCGGCGCCATGTCGCTGGGATCCATCTCTACCGAAGCGCACTCGGTGCTGGCCGTGGCCATGAACCGCATTGGCGGCAAGTCCAACACAGGCGAGGGTGGCGAAGACGAATTGCGCTACCGTAACGAGCTGCGCACTGGCGCCAGCGGCATCAAAAAAGGCGACTCGCTGGCATCGGTGCTGGGCACGGATCGCATCGAAGTCAATGTGCCGCTGCAGGAAGGCGATTCACTGCGTTCAAAAATCAAACAGGTTGCGTCGGGCCGTTTTGGCGTCAGCGCAGAATATCTGTCCAGCGCCGACCAGATTCAGATCAAGATGGCGCAGGGCGCCAAGCCCGGCGAGGGTGGCCAGTTGCCTGGCCACAAAGTATCCGAATACATTGCCAAGCTGCGTTATTCGGTACCGGGCGTGGGCCTGATTTCTCCACCGCCGCATCATGATATTTATTCTATTGAAGATCTGGCGCAGCTGATTCACGATCTGAAAAACGTCAATCCCTCTGCGTCCATCTCGACCAAACTGGTGTCCGAGGTTGGCGTGGGCACGGTGGCGGCCGGTGTGGCCAAGGCCAAGTCCGATCACATCGTGATTGCCGGGCATGACGGCGGCACAGGAGCCTCGCCGATCTCTTCCATCAAGCACGCCGGCACCTCGTGGGAACTGGGATTGTCTGAAACCCAGCAGACGCTTGTGCTCAACAAATTGCGCAGCCGCGTACGCGTGCAGGCCGATGGCCAGATGAAGACCGGACGCGATGTGGTCATTGGCGCGCTACTGGGGGCCGACGAATTCGGTTTTGCGACGGCACCTCTGGTTGTGGAGGGATGTATCATGATGCGCAAATGTCATCTGAATACCTGTCCGGTTGGTGTTGCAACACAGGATCCGGTGCTGCGCAAAAAGTTTCAGGGCAAGCCCGAACACGTGGTCAATTTCTTTTTCTTCATCGCCGAAGAAGTGCGCGAAATCATGGCGCAACTGGGTATCCGCAAGTTTGATGAGCTTGTCGGTCGCGCCGATCTGCTGGACATGCGTGCCGGTATCGAGCACTGGAAGGCGCGGGGCCTGGACTTTAGCAATCTCTTTCACCAGCCTGAGGTGGATACCGGGGTGCGACACACCGAAGAGCAGGATCATGGCCTGGACAAGGCGCTGGATATTCAATTGCTCGAGCGCAGCAAGGCCGCGGTGGAGCGCGGCGAGAAAGTGTCGTTCATTGTGCCGATTCGCAACCGCAACCGGACGGTGGGGGCTATGCTGTCTGGCGCTGTCGCCCGTAAATATGGCCATGAAGGATTACCCGAAGACACCATTCACGTTCAGTTGAACGGCACCGCAGGCCAGAGCTTTGGTGCCTTTTTGGCTCATGGCATTACGTTTGATCTGGTCGGCGAAGGCAATGACTACGTGGGTAAGGGGCTGTCTGGCGGGCGCATTATTGTGCGCTCCCCCAATGATTTTCGCGGCTATGGTCCTGATCATATTATTGCGGGCAATACCTTGCTTTATGGCGCATTGGCTGGCGATGCCTACTTCAATGGCGTTGTCGGCGAGCGGTTTGCCGTGCGCAACTCCGGCGCAGCCACCGTTGTGGAAGGCACGGGCGATCACGGTTGTGAATACATGACCGGCGGCACGGTCGTTGTGCTTGGGCAGACCGGCCGCAATTTTGCCGCGGGTATGTCTGGCGGTGTGGCGTATGTATGGGATCCAGAAGGGGAGCTCAGATCACGATGCAACATGACCATGGTCGAGCTGGGTGAAGTGCTGTCCCATGAAGATCAGCTCAAGGAAAACCGGCAGGACGGCTGGCATTGTGTCCAGCGCGGGCAGGAGCGCCAGACCGATGAATCTATTCTGCGCACACTGGTGGAAAACCATTTTCGCCTCACGGGCAGCTTCCGCGCGCGCGATTTACTCGGAGACTGGAGCAAGGCCCGCAAGCAATTTGTCAAGGTGATGCCTTCCGACTATAAACGGGCACTGGCAGAAATTTGGCAGTCAGAACAAACCGCGCGCAAAGCAGCTTAAGGAACGATCTATTATGGGTAAAATTACCGGTTTTATTGAATTTGAGCGGGTCGCTGAATCATACGAGGCGCCGGGTGCGCGCCTGAAACACTATAAAGAGTTTGTGCTGGCGCTTGAAGACAAACAGGCGCAGGTGCAGGGTGCGCGTTGTATGGATTGCGGCATTCCGTTTTGCAATACTGGCTGCCCGGTCAACAATATTATTCCCGACTGGAATGACTTGGTGTACCGTAATGAGTGGAAGCAGGCGCTGGACGTGCTGCATTCGACCAACAATTTCCCGGAGTTTACCGGCCGCATCTGTCCGGCGCCTTGTGAAGAGGCCTGTACGCTCAATATCAATAATGATCCGGTCGGTATCAAGTCTATCGAACATGCCATTATCGACAAGGGGTGGAGCCAAGGCTGGGTCGTGCCGCAGCCGCCCCTGAGAAAAAGCGGTAAAAAAGTCGCCGTTGTCGGCTCCGGCCCAGCCGGGCTGGCCGCCGCGCAGCAATTGGCGCGCGCCGGCCATAGCGTGACGGTCTTTGAAAAAAGCAACCGTATTGGCGGGCTGTTGCGCTATGGCATTCCCGACTTCAAGCTGGACAAGAGTCTGATCGAGCGTCGGGTGGCGCAAATGGAGGCCGAGGGTGTTGAATTTCAGGCCTCTACGTATGTGGGCGCCGCAGGCGATGCCACCGAAGACGGGCTGAACGTGATCACGACCGCACAACTGGACAAGCAGTTCGACTCGGTCGTTATGGCCGGTGGTTCTGAAATGCCGCGTGATCTGCCGGTGCCCGGACGCGAGCTGACTGGCGTTTACTTTGCCATGGATTTTCTGCGTCAGCAGAACAAGCGCAACGCGGGTGACCGCATGGGAAACCAGATCTCGGCTGCCGGCAAGCACGTTGTTGTGATTGGCGGCGGCGATACCGGGTCCGATTGTGTTGGGACCAGTAACCGCCAGGGCGCGGCATCGGTCACGCAGATTGAGCTCATGCCCCGGCCGCCGGAGCACGAGAACAAGGCGCTGACATGGCCCTACTGGCCCGCCAAACTGCGCACGTCGTCCTCTCATGCCGAGGGATGCGAGCGCGACTGGGCGATCACCACCAAATGCTTCAAAGGCGACAAGGGCAAGCTGAAAAAGATAGTCTGTGTGCGGGTGGAGTGGATCAAGGACGAAACCACCGGCCAGATGAAAATGCAGGAAGTCGAAGGTTCCGAATTCGAACTCAAGGCGGACCTGGTTTTTCTGGCCATGGGTTTTGTTTCTCCTGTGGCAGCGGTGCTTGATGCGTTCGGTGTAGAAAAGAACCAGCGCGGCAATGTCAAAGCCAATGAGCAGAACTATCGCACATCCCGTGACAAAATTTTTGCTGCTGGCGATATGCGGCGCGGCCAATCACTGGTGGTCTGGGCCATCCGCGAAGGGCGTCAGTGCGCGCGTGCAGTGGACGAATTTCTGATGGGCAGCTCGCTGCTGCCGCGCTGATTTTCTGCTGGCGCGGCTGTTCGGTAATTGTTACGCGTGATTACGCAAATTCGGATAGCTCTCTTTTATTTGCGCAAGTGTCTGTTTGCAACCTGCACAGACACTTGCGCATTTGTGCGTTTTGCTTTTACCAACTCCTTTTAAACAGATACAATAGGGTCTCTTTTTCAAGAAAATTCTTTGATGACAGCAGAGTCACGTCACTCCTCCTCGCCGCTAATCCGGTTCGCGGATGTCACCCTTGGTTACGATACACGCGTCATTTTGCGGGATTTGAATCTCGAAGTACACAAAGGCGAAGTGGTTGCCCTTATTGGTGGTTCCGGTTCCGGAAAAACGACGCTGTTGCGGGCCGCAACCGGCCAGCTTCGCGCGCAAAAAGGCACCGTCACGGTTTTTGAACATGACATCAATCGCATGACGCCCCAGCAACTGGGCGGCGTGCGTCGTCGTATGGGTGTGCTGTTTCAGCAAGGCGCATTGTTCACCGATCTGAGCGTTTTTGGCAACGTTGCGTTTCCCCTGCGCGAACTGAGTCAGGACAGCGAAGCCGTGATCCTTGACAAGGTGCTGGACAAGCTGGATCAGGTTGGCCTGCGGCGCGCGGCACATTTGAGCGTGTCGGAGATTTCCGGGGGTATGGCACGCCGCGTCGCGCTGGCCCGGGCCATTGTGCTGGAGCCGGAAATTATTTTGTTCGATGAACCGTTTGCCGGTCTGGACCCGATTTCACTTGGCATGACGGCCCGCCTGATCCGCAGTCTGACCGACAAGCTCGGATGCGCCACCGTGCTTATTACTCACGATCTTGAAGAGTCTTTTCTGATTGCTGACCAGGTTTACATGGTGGGTGACGGCAGCCTGGTGGTATCGGGCACGCCCGAGCAGGTGCGCCAGACGGACAATTCACTGGCGCGACAGTTCCTCAAGGGCGCATCCAGCGGACCGGTGGTGTTCGAGTATCCGCCTTCCGACGATTTTGATCGCTGGCTGCGCCGTCATCGCGAGGGTATCAAATGATCGTCAATTGGATTACGGCGCTGGGAACACGCATTACCCGGCCCATTCTGACGCTGGGCGTTTTCTTTCGGTTTTTCCTTGCCGTACTGGCGCGTACGAGTATTGTGTTCCGACGCCCAAGGCTGGTGATCGAACAGATCCACTTTATCGGCAACTATTCGCTGATTATTATCGCGGTATCCGGCCTGTTCGTGGGTTTTGTGCTGGGTTTGCAGGGTTACTATACGCTGACCCGCTATGGCTCCGAAGAGGCGCTGGGCGTCATGGTAGCCCTCGGCCTGGTGCGCGAACTGGGGCCGGTAGTGACTGCGTTGCTGTTTGCCGGCAGGGCTGGCACCTCCATTACCGCGGAAATCGGCCTGATGAAAGCCGGCGAACAAATTGCCGCCATTGAAGTGATGGGGATCAATCCGTTAAAGCGTATTGTGGTGCCGCGTTTCTGGGGGGGCGTGATCGCCATGCCAATTCTGGCGCTGATTTTCTCGGCTGTCGGTATTACTGGAGGCTGGCTGGTCGCCGTAGTGCTCATTGGCGTGGATGGTGGCTCATTCTGGTCGCAAATGCAGAGCGCGGTCGATATCAGAAACGATATTCTGGCAGGATTTTTCAAAAGCGTCGTCTTTGGTCTGGCAGTCATGCTGGTTTCAGTCTATGAGGGCTGGATGGCGCGAGCCACCCCCGAAGGCGTCGCCCGCGCCACGACCCGCACAGTTGTGGTCAGTTCGCTATTAGTGCTTGCGCTCGATTTCCTGCTTACCGCAGTGATGTTCGGTGGTTAGTCGCGTTTTGTGACATGCACACGAAAAAGGTTAATTTCAAATGAGTAAGAAAACAGATTTTCTGGTTGGTTTGTTCGTATTGCTGGGTATTGTGGCTGCGATCTTCCTGATGCTGCAGGCCGGCAACCTGCGGACCTTTTCCATCGGGCAGACCTATCATGTTACCGGCAAATTCGAAAATATCGGCGCGCTTAAAGTGCGTTCTCCGGTCAAGAGCAACGGCGTGGTAGTCGGCCGCGTCAGCAATATCGCGTTTGACAATAAAGTATTCAAGGCGGTCGTGGGCATGGATATCGATGCCGGCTACCAGTTCCCCGAAGACAGCTCGGCGTCTATCATGACTTCGGGTCTGCTGGGTGAACAGTATGTTGGCCTGACCCCGGGCGCCGAGGAAAAGAATCTGGCCGATAATAGTGAAATCACCTATACGCAAAGTGCCGTCGTGCTTGAAGAGTTGATCAGCAAGTTCCTGTTTTCCAAGGCCGAGTCTGAAGGCTCCAGTGCGCCGGGCGGTTCTGGCGCAGAGCAGCAGGACGACTCGCCACCGGCGCTAACGCCACCGGCATCGGCACCGGCGCCTGTGCAATAATCGTTCAATTACTGGTATATTTAGGCTAACGCAAGGGCGGGATAGTCTGGTGTTTTGAGCCGCTGGCTGGAAAGACCCAGAATCGACCTGCCAAATACAACAACGAGTGTCATATGAAACAAACACAAATACGCCTGATCGGCCTGGGATCCACGCTGGCGCTGCTTGCCGGTTGTGCGACGGTTAAAAATCCCACGCCTGGCGATCCGCTGGAAAGCTATAACCGCAGCATGTTTGCATTCAATGATGCCGTCGACCGTAATCTTCTGACACCCGTTGCCAAGGGCTACAAGGCGGTTGTGCCTAGTCCGGTACGCACCTGCGTGACCAATATTTTCAATAACTTTGGTGATATCTGGTCCGGCGTCAACAGCTTTTTGCAGGGCCGTGGCCTGGATTCGGTCAATACCTTTGGGCGGGTGCTGTTTAACTCCACCATGGGCCTCGGTGGATGTATCGACGTCGCATCTATGAAAGGCGCGCCGCGCATCCGTAACGATTTCGGTACGACCCTGGGCGTCTGGGGGATCGGTCAAGGTCCTTATTTTGTCCTGCCGTTGTTGGGCCCTTCTACGATCCGCGATACCGCCGGTACGGTGGGCGATGGATTCGGCGGATCCGCGGTCTATGCGTCGCCGGGTGCAATCAACGACGTCCCGGTCCGCAATACAGTCTGGGGAATCAGTCTTGTTAATTCCCGAGCCAATCTGCTCAACGCCAGTGATCTGATGGACGATGTCGCGCTGGATCGTTACAGCTTCCTGCGTGATGCCTATTTGCAACGTCGTGAGGCGCTGCTGAACCAGAAACTGGGCCCTGTGATTCTGAACCAGCCAGATGCGCAGGACCGAGGCAATGGCGGTCTGCCCTCATACGATGACCCCGAGGCCGACAATACTGGTGCAGCTGGCGGCGCCGCCGATCCAAATCTGCCGGTATATGACGATCCGCAAGCGGATGCTGCCACGGCAGCTGGCGCTGCCCAAACCGGACAGAAGCCGGACTCCCGACCGTCGAGTGCGCCCGTGACAGGCCCTGCCCAAACTGGACAGAAGCCGGTTTCCGCGCCAGCATCTGGCCCGGCCAGTGCCGATCCGTCTTTGCCGGTCTATTCTGATCCGGAAAGCAAGTAATTGCGCGCACGATAACAACAGCCTGAAATGCGATTTTGATCCCATCGCTTTCAGGCTGTTTCATTCGGCAGGTTCTTTTACTCTTACTGACATTTCCCATGTATGCTCGGAAATACAATAAGTTAATTGGGGCAGGAGCCGGCCACCCGGGCTGCCACGTCACAGATCAGAAAGGAGATCACGTATGAAATTCGCAGGTATTCTCAGGACCACGCAGGCCGCCATGATCGCCGGGTTTCTGTCAGCAGGAGCCATGCAGGCGGCCGTGGCTGCTCAGGACCCGAATCAGTTTGTTGAGCAGATCGCCGATAACACCCTGCAGGCTGTGAACCAGAACGATGCGGCCAAAAGCGGCGACGTCAGTGCCATCAACGGCATTGTCACACAATATCTGATGCCGCATATCAATATGGAAAAAACGACTCGGCTGGCTGTCGGCCAGCCCTGGCGCCAGGCCAGCGAGCAACAGCGTTCGGCGCTGGTCAATGGATTCAAGCAGACATTGTTGCGCACCTACAGTGGGGCCTTCCGTAATGTGACGCCCAGCACCACAATCACAATGCAGCCGTTTCGTGGTGATGCCAATGCCAGCGATGTTGTCGTGCGCTCAACGATTACCGCAGGGCAGGGGCCTGTCTCGGTTGATTATCGTCTGGAAAAAGCCGGCGACGGCTGGAAAATCTATGACCTGAATGTGGAAAACATCTGGCTGATACAGAATTACCGCAATCAGTTTGCCGGCCAGATTTCGCAAGGCGGCATTGATGGCCTGATCAAGGCGCTCAATCGCTGATTGTGCGGGCGTTTGGGCTATAATGGAATGCTTGCTTCATTGGTGAGGCAAGCATTTTTTTATAGCCATGTCTGCCGTTCACGTACAACATCTTTCCAAAGTCTATGAAAGTGCCCGCAATGCGGGCTGGCGGCGTTTCCTGCCGCCGCGGGATGACGCCTCGCGCCAGCCGTTTCGGGCGCTCGATGATGTGAGTTTCACGGTCGAAGAAGGCGAATTCTTCGGCCTGCTCGGTCCCAATGGGGCCGGCAAGACCACGCTTATATCCCTGCTTGCGGGTCTGTCGCGTCCTACCGCTGGCGCGGCAAGCATTTACGGTTTCGATGTGGCATCGCAGTATAAGCAGGCTCGCCGCTCGCTGGGCGTGGTGCCGCAGGAACTGGTGTACGATCCGTTTTTTACGGTGCGCGAAACGCTGCGCCTGCAATCGGGTTATTTCGGTATCCACCGTAACGACGACTGGATCGACGAGATTCTGCATAACCTGGGCCTCACTGACAAGGCGCAGGCCAATATGCGCGCGTTGTCCGGCGGCATGAAGCGGCGTGTGCTGGTCGCCCAGGCACTGGTGCACCGCCCTCCCGTGATTATTCTGGATGAACCGACGGCCGGCGTAGACGTCGACCTGCGCCGCAGCCTGTGGGACTTTATCTCAAGACTGAACAAAAGCGGCCATACTATCATGCTGACCACCCATTATCTGGAAGAGGCCGAGGCCTTGTGCAACCGCATCGCGCTGCTCAAGCGCGGGCAAATCGTCGCCCTGGATACGACCCAGGCGCTTATGGCGCGCGTGGGCGGACGTGACCTTGAAGAGGCTTTTGTACACATTATGCATAACGGCATGCAGGAGCGCGCCGCATCATGAGCCCGCTGCAGAAGGATATCAAGTTCGGTTCCGGCTTTCCGACCCTGCTCTACAAGGAATTGCTGCGTTTCTGGAAAGTGGCGTTCCAGACGGTTGCCGCGCCGGTCATGACAGCCATGCTGTATCTGCTGGTGTTTGCGCACGTGCTGGAAGATCGTGTCCGCATGTACGATTCGGTCCCGTATACCGCCTTCCTGATTCCCGGGCTCATGATGATGAGCATGTTGCAAAACGCTTTTGCCAATCCCTCATCGTCGCTGATTCAAAGCCGCATTACCGGCAATCTGGTGTTTGTGCTGCTGCCGCCGCTGTCGCATTACGAATTTTTTGCGGCATATGTGATCGCCGCCGTCCTGCGTGCTCTTGCGGTCGGGCTCGGAATCTGGATTGTAGCCACGTTCTTCGTGCCCATCTGGCCAGCCAGCGTCGTGTGGGTATTGGTGTTTGCGGTGCTTTCCTGTTGTATCCTGGCGGTGCTGGGCATTATTGCCGGCCTGTGGTCGGAAAAGTTCGACCAACTGGCGGCGTTTCAGAATTTTCTGATCATGCCCGCGACTTTTTTATCGGGTGTGTTTTATTCCATTCACTCGCTGCCGCCTTTTTGGCAGTCGGTATCGCACTGGAATCCGGTTTTCTACATGATTGACGGTTTCCGCTACGGATTTTTCGAAGTATCGGATGTCTCGCCATGGCACAGCGTTGCCGTGGTCGCGGCCTTTTTTGCGTTGCTTTCTGCTTACGCCCTGCGTCTGCTTGCTCAGGGATATAAACTCCGGACATGACTATGTTACCTACCCCCGAACAGATTCAGCAATACATCGAATCGCACCTTCCCTGTGAGCACATCGAAGTGCGCGGCGATGGCTCGCACTTCGAGGCGCTGATCGTCAGCAGCGTTTTTGAAGGAAAGCGCCTTATCGCGCGACACCAGGCAGTGTACGCTGCGCTAGGCGAAAGAATGAAGGCCGAAATTCACGCGCTTTCAATGAAAACCCTGACTCCCGACGAGTACCGCAAGCATGGATAAACTCAGAATTGTCGGCGGGCGACGCCTGAACGGCGAAATCGGCATTTCCGGCGCCAAGAATGCGGCCTTGCCGATTCTGTGCGCGGCACTGCTCACGGCAGAGCCCGTGACGCTGCGCAACGTGCCGCAGCTCAACGACATTAGCACCACGGTGCGCCTGCTGGCTGACCTGGGCGTGAAGATCACCCAGGAACCCGGCGGTATTGTGCATTTGCAGGCTGATCAGATCAGCAGTCTGCAAGCGTCATACGAGCTGGTAAAGACCATGCGCGCCTCCATCCTGGTACTGGGCCCGCTGCTGGCGCGCTTTGGGCAGGCCAAGGTCAGCCTGCCCGGCGGCTGCTCCATCGGTCAGCGCCCGGTAGACCAGCATATCAAGGGCCTGACGGCGCTGGGCGCAGACATCGCCGTAGAGCACGGATTTGTCGTGGCAAGCGCCACACGCCTGAAGGGCGCCTCTATTATGACCGATATGGTGACGGTTGGCGGTACTGAACAATTCCTGATGGCAGCGGCATTGGCCGATGGACAGACTGTGCTGGAGAACGCCGCGCGCGAACCTGAAGTGGTGGATCTGGCCGAAATGCTGATCGCCATGGGCGCGCGTATTTCCGGCCACGGCACGGACCGGATCGTGATTGACGGCGTTGAGCGCCTGCACGGCACAGACTACACTGTGGTGCCTGATCGGATCGAAGCCGGCTCTTTCCTGTGTGCGGTCGGCGCAGCCGGCGGCGACATTATGTTGCGCAATGCCGCGCCCGATACCATGGGCGCCACGCTGGACAAGCTGATTGACGCCGGCGTGACAATCGAAACGGGTGCAGACTGGATTCGGGCCTCAATGCATTCACGGCCCAGGGCCGTGGGCTTTCGGACTCGCGAATACCCGGGGTTTCCGACAGATATGCAGGCCCAATTGCTGGCGCTGAACACGGTGGCGGTCGGCACGGCAGTGGTTGTGGAAAATATTTTCGAGAACCGTTACATGCATGTGCCCGAACTGATGCGTATGGGGGCAGATATTGAGCTGGACGGCCACACGGCAGTTATCAACGGTGTGTCGCAGCTCATGGGGGCCCAGGTCATGGCGACCGATCTGCGGGCCTCGGCCAGCCTGGTTATTGCCGGCCTGGCAGCGACCGGTGAAACCATCATAGATCGCATCTACCATCTGGATCGGGGTTACGAAAAAATGGAAGACAAGCTGCAGGCGGTGGGCGCCGACATCCAGCGACTGCGGAGCTGATCATCATGACACAGAATCCTCAACTGACCATGGCCCTGTCAAAAGGGCGTATCTTCGAAGAAACGCTGCCGCTGCTGGAGCAGGCAGGCATCGTCGTGACCGAGCATCCCGACCAGTCGCGCAAGTTGATACTGCCCACCAGCCGCGATGATTTGCGGATTTTGATTGTGCGCGCCTCCGATGTGCCCACCTATGTCCAATATGGCGCGGCCGACTTCGGCATTGCCGGCAAAGATGTGCTGTACGAATACAGCAAAGAGCACCCGGGCGGCCTGTATCAGCCGATCGACCTGGATATTGCACGTTGCCGGCTGGCCATTGCCGTTCGTGAAGGCTTTGATTATGAAGCCGCTGTGCGCCAGGGCGCGCGATTGCGTGTGGCGACCAAGTATGTCAACGTCGCGCGCGAGCATTTTGCCCGCAAGGGTGTGTATGTTGATATTATCAAGTTGTATGGCTCCATGGAGCTGGCGCCTCTGGTGGGACTGGCCGACGCCATTGTCGATGTCGTCTCTACCGGCGGTACGCTGCGTGCCAATGGCCTGGTCGCCGTCGAAGACGTCATGCCGGTTTCTTCGCGCCTGATCGTCAACCAGGCGGCGCTCAAAACACGTGCTGCGGTACTGCAGCCCATCCTGGATGCTTTTGAACGTGCGACGCCCTCGCAGGATTAATCTGAGCTTATGAAACCTGTAATTAATCGACTGGACTCCCGTAGCGACGGCTTTGCCGCAGCGCTGCGGCGGCTGCTGGCTTTCGAGGCAGGCGAAAACGCCCATATTGAGCAGGCGGTCGCCGATATTTTGCAAGACGTCAGGCAGCGCGGCGACGCCGCTGTCCTGGAATACACCGCCCGTTTCGACCGCTTGGCGGTGGCCGGTATGCCGGATTTGGAAATTTCCGCTGCAGACTGCAAGGCCGCGCTGGCCGCGCTGGAGCCGGCCCGTCGCAAGGCGCTGGAGCAGGCCGCGCATCGCGTGCGCATTTATCATGACAGGCAACGAGCCGAATCCTGGCAGTACCAGGAAGAGGATGGCACCGTGCTGGGTCAGAAAATCACGCCTATGGATCGCGTCGGCCTTTACGTGCCGGGCGGCAAGGCCGCCTATCCCTCTTCAGTGCTGATGAACGCGATTCCGGCCAAGGTAGCCGGGGTGAGCGAAGTGATTATGGTCACGCCCACGCCCGATGGCGTGCGCAACCCGCTGGTGCTGGCCGCTGCGGCCGTGGCCGGGGTCGACCGCGTGGTGGCCATCGGTGGTGCCCAGGCCGTGGCCGCGCTGGCCTATGGGACCGACAGTATTGCCGCCGTGGATAAAATCGTCGGTCCTGGCAACGCCTATGTGGCTGCGGCCAAGCGCCGGGTTTTCGGTACGGTAGGCATTGATATGGTCGCTGGTCCGAGTGAAATTCTGATTATCTGTGACGGCACAACGCCGCCAGACTGGATTGCCATGGACCTGTTTTCCCAGGCCGAACACGACGAGCTGGCCCAGGCCATTTTGCTGTGCCCCGATGCCGGATTCCTGGAACAGGTGCAGGAGGCGATTGAGCGACTGCTGCCCACCATGCCGCGCTCCGATATTCTCAGGCAAAGCCTGTCGGCTCGCGGCGCGCTGATTCTGGTGCGTGATCTTGACGAAGCGGTCACTATTGCAAATGAAATTGCCCCGGAGCACTTGGAGATTTCCACGGCAAATGCCGCGGCGCTTGCTGAAAAAATCCGCCATGCGGGTGCGATTTTTCTGGGACCATTTTCTTCCGAAGCACTGGGTGACTATTGCGCCGGACCCAACCACGTGCTGCCAACGGCGCGTACGGCTCGCTTTTCCTCGCCGCTGGGCGTCTATGATTTTCAGAAACGCAGCAGTATTATCCAGGTGTCCGAGGCAGGAGCGATTACACTAGGGGCGATTGCTGCTGAGCTGGCTGATGGCGAAGGCCTCCCGGCGCATGCACAGAGCGCGCGTTACCGCCTCAATTCCACTACCTGATGATAAGTTATGCGAACCGCTGACATTACCCGAAATACCAATGAAACCCGCGTTGCGGTTTCCCTGAACCTGGATGGCACAGGCAAACAGTCCATCGATACCGGCGTGCCTTTTCTGGATCACATGATCGACCAGATTGCCCGCCACGGCCTGATTGACCTTGATGTCAAGTGTGAAGGCGATGTGCATATCGACGATCACCACACGGTGGAAGACGTTGGTATTACGCTGGGCCAGGCCGTAGCCAAGGCCGTGGGCGACAAAAAAGGCATCACCCGCTATGGGCATTCCTATGTGCCGCTGGATGAGGCGTTGTCACGCGTGGTCATCGATTTCTCGGGTCGGCCCGGACTTGAATACCACATTCCGTTTACCCGCTCGCATGTGGGGCGCTTCGATGTTGACCTGACGCGTGAATTTTTCCAGGGATTTGTCAACCATGCTTTGGTGACCATGCATATCGACAATCTGCGTGGCTCAAATTCGCATCATCAGGCCGAAACCGTGTTCAAGGCATTCGGACGCGCCTTGCGCATGGCGCTGACGCCCGATGTGCGCAGCCAAGGCGTGATTCCTTCCACCAAAGGCGTGCTGTAATGTCGGGAATGCCTGGATGAGCAGCAAAATTGCCATTGTTGATTATGGTATGGGGAACCTGCATTCAGTAGCACGCGCCCTGCGTCATGTCGCAAGCGATGCCGATGTTTACCTGGCATCTGATGTGGCGGCGCTGGACAAAGCGGATCGGATCGTTTTCCCCGGACAGGGCGCGATGCCAGATTGCATGCGCAACCTGCAACGCTGTGGACTGATGGAAGCGGTGATTCGTGCGGCCGATAGCAAGCCCCTCTTGGGCGTCTGTGTTGGCGAGCAAATGTTGATGCAGCACAGCGAAGAGGGCGATGTACCGTGCCTGGGCATTTTCCCGGGGACGGTGCGCAAGTTTTCGGGACCGCAATTTGCCGTGAATCTACAGGAGCAGTCCGATACGTCTGTCATGCTCGTGCAGCACGAAGCACGTCCGCTCAAAGTGCCGCATATGGGCTGGAGCCGGGTGAAGCAGGCAAAGGCCCATGCGCTGTGGGATGGTATTGAGGACAATAGCTACTTTTATTTCGTACACAGTTATTATGTAGACCCGGCGCAAGAGGCCATTTCGGTCGGAGAGACCGTGTACGGACACAATTTTACCTGCGCCGTGGCGCGGGACAATATTTTTGCGGTACAGTTCCATCCCGAAAAAAGCGGCGAATATGGCTTGCGTCTTTATCGGAATTTTGTAAACTGGAATATCTGACCATTACGGTCCTGGCAGTTGGGTGAATTGTGAAATCGCCTCATGCGTTCATGATTTTATTTTTATTCTCATTTTGATAATCTAATTGTTATGCTGCTCATACCAGCCATTGATTTGAAGGACGGACGTTGTGTCCGCCTGCGCCAAGGGGACTTGCAGGACGCCACCATTTTTTCCGAAGACCCGGTTACCGTCGCGGAACAATGGTATGACCAGGGCGCAAGACGCCTGCATCTGGTCGACCTGAACGGAGCCGTTGCCGGCAAGCCCAGGAACGAAGACGTGATCAAGGCCATTGTACGTGCCGTTGGAGACGACATTCCTGTCCAGATCGGTGGGGGCATCCGGGATCTGGATACCATCGAACGGTACCTGGATTTCGGCATCCGATACATTATTATCGGCACCGCCGCGGTGAAGGATCCTGGATTTTTACAGGATGCCTGCAGCGCTTTTCCGGGCAATATCATCGTGGGGCTCGATGCCAGGGATGGCAAGGTGGCCACTGACGGCTGGAGCAAGCTGACCAAGCACGATGTGCTTGATCTGGGCCGCAAGTTCGAAGATTATGGCGTTGAGTCCATCATTTATACCGATATCGGCCGCGACGGCATGTTGACTGGCGTCAATATCGAAGCCACCGTGCGTCTGGCACAACACGTCAGGATTCCGGTGATTGCCTCTGGCGGTGTCACAGACCTGACCGATATTGAAGCGTTATGCGAGGTGGAGCAGGAAGGCGTCGAAGGCGTCATTCTGGGACGCAGCATCTACGAAGGCACCCTGGATTTCCAGGCAGCGCAGGATCTGGCCGACGAGTTGAACGGGGATGAACTGGAGTGACACATTCAACGGCTCCGGCGCATACCCTGACCACGCGCGTGATACCGTGCCTGGATGTTACAGCTGGCCGCGTCGTCAAAGGCGTGAATTTCGTTCAGCTGCGCGATGCCGGTGATCCGGTGGAAATCGCCAGGCGCTATAACGAGCAGGGAGCCGACGAACTCACTTTTCTGGATATTACCGCCACCAGCGACGGCAAGGATCTGACCTTGTCCATGATAGAGCAGGTGGCATCCGAAGTATTTATTCCGCTCACCGTCGGCGGCGGGGTGCGCGCGCTACCCGATGTGCAGCGCCTGCTCAATGCCGGCGCCGACAAGGTATCCATCAATAGTGCTGCCGTCAATGAGCCGGAACTGGTGCGTGCCTGCGCCGATTATTATGGCTCGCAATGCATTGTGGTGGCCGTTGATGCCCGACGCGTTTCGGCTGCGGGTGAGCCGTTGCGCTGGGAGGTATTTACTCATGGCGGACGCAAACCTACCGGTATTGATGCCGTTGCGTGGGCTGTGCGAATGGCGCGATACGGCGCCGGTGAACTACTCATCACAAGCATGGATCAGGACGGCACACAAGCCGGCTTTGACTTGCAACTAACCCGGACCATCTCCGACGCCGTTGCGGTGCCGGTGATCGCTTCGGGTGGCGTAGGCAATTTGCAGCATCTTTGCGATGGCGTCAATGAAGGACGCGCCAGCGCCGTGCTGGCTGCCAGCATCTTTCACTACGGCGATTACAGTATCGCGCAAGCCAAGGCGTATATGACGGAACGCGGAATACAAGTCAGGAACACGCAATGAACTGGATAGATGACGTCGTATTCGATGCAGACGGCCTGGTGCCCGCCATTGCGCAGGACTGGCAAAGCGGCCGCATCCTGATGGTGGCCTGGATGAACCGCGAGGCGTTGATCGAAACCGCGCAAACCGACAGGGCCGTTTATTGGTCGCGTTCGCGCAAGCGGTTGTGGCGCAAGGGCGAAGAGTCGGGCAATACCCAGCGGGTATGTTCGCTGCGTCTGGATTGCGACGGAGATGTGATATTGCTTACCGTTGAGCAGCAGGGCGGTGTGGCGTGCCATACCGGCAGAGAGAGCTGTTTTTATCGTGAACTTGCCGGCACGGCGCAGGAGCGGCAATGGCAAGTCACTGACGCGGTGCTCAAAAACCCCGAGAGTATGTACAAATGACGCAAGCGCACTCGTCTACCCCCACCGGTGCCGACATTCTGACCCGTCTGGCCGATGTGCTTGAAACGCGCCGGCCGCAGGCCGGCGGTGATTCACAATCGTCATATACGGCCAAATTGCTGGCGCGTGGGCCTGACGCCTTCCTGAAGAAAATCGGAGAGGAAGCAACCGAGCTGGTTATGGCCGCAAAAGATGGCGTGCCCGAGCGGATCGTGTCTGAAACGGCTGATTTGTGGTTTCATTGCCTGGTCGCGTTAACCCATTATGGGCTTCGGCCTGAAGATGTGCTGGCTGAGCTTGCGCGTCGAGAGGGCCTGTCAGGGCTGGCGGAAAAGGCGGCGCGTAACCACGAAGGCGCCGACAACACACCGGATCGCAGTGCATAACTGCAATTACGGTCATGATATTTCCCTATTGATTCGCCAATTAATTGGTATAGTATGCGTATTCACGCAATCTGATTTCAGGAGTAAAACATGGGCAGTCTAAGTATCTGGCACTGGTTGATCGTACTGGTCATCATCGCCCTCATTTTCGGTACCAAAAAGCTGCGCAACGTAGGCGAAGATCTGGGTGGTGCAGTCAAGGGGTTCAAAAAAGGCATCAAGGATGCTAATGAAGAAGCTGATTCATCCAACGACGATGGACTCAATCGCAAGGTAGCCGACACGCAGGACCCGGCCAGGCCCGACGCGGCAGCGCGCGCCAATCCGGATGCGATCGACGTGCAGGCTCGCGAAAAGTCTGAGTAAACACGTCGTGCCGATGGTCGGCATCAGTGGTGGCATATCCCGCCGATCTTCTTGAAAAGTAGCAAGCATGTTTGGTTTAAGTTTCGGAGAACTGTTCGTTATTGGTGTTGTGGGGCTTATTGTGATCGGCCCCGAACGCCTGCCGACGGTCGCCCGCACACTGGGCCACCTGGTGGGGCGTGCGCAGCGCTACGTGAACGATGTCAAAAGTGATATTCAGCGGGAAGTGGATATCCAGGAAATTTCCAAAATAAAAGAAGAAATGCAGTCTGCCGTCAGCGATGTCAAATCGTCGGTGGAAGACACTGCCAGCGCCTTGCGCAACCCGGTCAATGCCTTGCGGGACGATCTGGAGCATACCGGCAATTCGCTGCGCGATAGCGTCAGTCCGAACACCATGACAACATCGCAAGACCAACTGGATGCCGCCGGTGCAGAAAACCGTTCGACCGATACGCGCACGGACGCCCCCGGCGTAGAAAATATTGCGGCCGATGGGCGGGTGGATGCCTCCACCGCAGAAGATCTTTCTGCGGATACACGGGCAGGTGTCGCAGGCGCAGAAAATTCTGCAGCCCAGAACAAGGTGGATGGCACCTGTGCTGATGCCGGCGCGGCAGCCGGTCCGCAGTCGTCCACTGCCGGGGTCGCCGATCTGATGGCGCCTCTTGCAGAGCCTGCAGTCGAGCCGGCCGTGCGATCGGATGCGGCGACCGCTGGAAAAGCATCGGCTGCAACGGCGCCGGCCGGGCCGGCGTCTGGCGACAAGACTGCGACAGCCGCGCCTGACGAGGCTGAACCTCATGTCAAACCCACCGAAGCCGATGCGCCGGCTTCTGCCGTTACCCGTTCCGATAAGCATTCCTGATGGCCAATCCAATTCTTCCTCCCGATAACGCGCAGGAAAATCTGCCTGAAGACAGCTTTTTTTCCCATCTGATCGAATTGCGTTCCCGGCTGATCCGGGCATTGCTGGCCGTGATCGGGGTTTTTGCCATTCTGTGTATCTATCCCGGTACCGGCACGGTCTATGATTTTATTGCGCAGCCCATGATTGCGTCGTTGCCGGCCGGCAACCGGATGATCGCCACCGGCGTGATTACGCCGTTTCTGGTGCCCCTCAAAGTAACCCTGTTGCTGGCATTCATGATCACTCTGCCTTACGTGCTATACCAGGCCTGGGCCTTTATCGCACCGGGCCTGTATCGTCATGAAAAACAACTGGCTATGCCGCTGGTTGTCTCCAGTACGTTGCTGTTCTTTTTTGGAATGGCATTCTGCTACTACATTGTTTTTCATACCATCTTTCATTTCATCGCCATGGTCTCGCCCGAGTCGATCAATTTCGCCCCGGATATCGAGGCCTATCTTGGTTTTGTGATGACCATGTTTCTGGCGTTTGGTGTCACCTTTGAAGTGCCTATTGTCGTTGTCGTGCTTGTCAGCACGGGCATGGTTTCCGTGGATAAGCTCAAGGCCATGCGTGGCTATGTCATTGTCGGGGCCTTTATCGTGGCGGCAATAGTCACGCCGCCCGACGTCATGTCGCAATTTTTGCTGGCGGTTCCGCTGTGCTTGTTATTTGAACTGGGGCTGTTTGCCGCACGCTTTATCAAAGTTCGCCAGCTGAATAAACAGGATTCCGAAGCCGAAGATTAGAACGGTTTGCGCATTGGCGTGCGCCGCCCCTTCGCGGCGCACTGTTCCGTAGCCGCGCGTTGTCCCATAGCCGCACTCCGATCAAGCCAAGGTCGAATCGGCTGTCCCGGCCTCCTGCTGCTTTGTGTTTAGCGCTGGCGCTTCAATTGTCCTGTCGTCATTTCTCACTGTATTTTTTCGCTCCGCATCCACATCACTGTGCACGGGCGCGATAGCCGCATTGCCGGCGTTCAAGCGGCAAGCGGACAGAGGGTCAATTGATGATTATCAGTGGCGCCGATTCGCACCCGCCTATTGTGCTGGTGCCCCAGACCGGCTGCGGGGGATCTCAAGGCAGGAGCGACAAAAAGCAGACCGCAGAAAGACTTGGCAGGGCCTTGGCGGGACCTTCTGTGCGCCGTATCTATCGCGGTCAGTTAGTGGTGGCTATCTGGGGGCGTTTGCCCAGCGTTACGATGAAGTCATGCTTTTTGCCGCCACGCAAAACCGTGAAGGTGACTTTCGATTGGGGGGCAAACTCGGCGATTTTGTTTAGCAAATGATCGGTACCGGTAATATCTTCGCCATTGGCAGCAAGCAGAATGTCGCCCACCAGCAGGCCAGCCTGTCCGGCCGGACCGTTGGAGGCCAGCGTGGCAATAATCACGCCATTGGTGTTTTTCAAATTGAATGCGCGAGCCAGATCAGTGGTAATGTCCTGAGGCTCCACCCCCAGCCAGCCGCGAGAGACACTGCCGGTGTTAATAATTTCATACATGATGCGCATCGCGGTATCGGCCGGCGTGGCAAAGCCGATGCCCAGCGAGCCGCCGGCGGCCGATTCGGTGTAGATGGCAGTGTTGATGCCGATCAGGTCGCCCCGTGTGTTGATCAGCGCGCCGCCCGAGTTGCCCGGATTGATGGCGGCATCGGTCTGGATGAAATTCTCATAGGTGTTGATTCCCAGCCCGGTGCGGCCCAGCGCCGATACAATGCCCATTGTCGTAGTCTGGCCTACGCCGAACGGGTTGCCGATAGCCAGCACCATATCTCCGATGCGCGGTGTATTCCCGGCGTTGTAGTGAATCACGGGCAGATCAGGAAGATCGGCCTTGAGTACGGCCAGGTCGGTATCCGGATCGGTGCCGATCAGCTTGGCCGGCGCCTTGCGACCATCGGCAAGGCCGACTTCTATCGAGTCGGCGGCTTCAATCACGTGATAATTTGTCAGAATATAGCCCTTGTCAGAGGCGATGACTCCGGAGCCCAGGTTGGTGGGCCCCATTGTATTCAAATCCTTGTTATCCTTAATGAAAGGCTTGAGCGCAGGAACATCAGGCAGGTTCTTGAAGGGCGATTCGATGTTTTTCGTCGTGTAGATATTCACAACGGAAGGCGTGGCGGCCGCAACGGCCGATGCGAAGCTCAGGCTCTCATTGGCTGAGGTAAGCACCGTGGCGGGCAAGACGCGCGGATGGTCGTCGGCGTTACGCGTCAGCCAGCCCGGGCGCAATGTTGTAATAGTAAAGACCAACGCCAGGCAGACGGTGACCGCCTGAGATAACAGTAACCAAAAACGATACATAGGAAGACGTCGTGAATAAAATTCTCGTGCAGGATTTGCTGGGCTGGCTGGACCAGCACTTACAACCAGCTCTCTTTCAAGATTATGCACCAAACGGGCTGCAGGTGCAGGGTAAGCCCGAAATAAAAAAAGTGATTACGGGCGTCACGGCCTCGGCGCGACTGTTGCAAATTGCCGCAGATAAAGGGGCTGACGCCGTTCTGGTTCATCACGGATGGTTCTGGAAAGGCGAAAATCCCTGTGTGGTCGGCAGTAAATATCGCCGCATGGAACTGGCGATACGGCACGGCCTGAACGTCATAGGCTACCATTTGCCGCTGGATGCGCACCCGCAATGGGGTAACAATGCGCAATTGGCACGGGTGCTGGGCCTGATTCCCGACCGGGCCGATGATGGCAGCGGACAGCCGGTCGTGTTCGGCAGGGGCGGGTTGATCTGGTCAGGTGCCTTGCCGCCCAAGCTGCGTACGCTGGGCGATCTGGGCGCGCAGATTGAGACGGCTCTGGGGCGGACTCCGTTGCTTATAGGCAACAGTGACCAGTCCGTGAAACGCATCGCCTGGTGTACCGGAGGCGCTCAAGGCATGTTCGAGGAGGCGATTGCGCGGGGGGTTGACGTCTATCTGACCGGAGAGGCTTCGGAGCAGGTCTATCATCAAGCGATGGAGTCTGGCGTGGCCTATATCGGGGCCGGTCATCATGCGACCGAACGCTATGGCGTCCAGGCGTTGGGGCAGGCAGTGGCAGAGCAGTTTGGTCTGGATGTAGAATTCGTGGATCTGCCCAACCCGGTCTAGCCGGTGCGGGCCGCAGATGCGGCACACTCGCCGGCCAGCTGCAAAGCGCTCCCGCAGGCACGCTATGTTTTACTCAATACGACAATAGTCAGGTAGCGTCAATGTGGTAAGCACAAAAAAAACAACATCTGCAATGAATGACAGATGTTGTTTTTTCTCCAAGCCTTGCCATCAAGGGCCGGCCTCGTGAGCCAAGGCCAGCCGTGGCTACGAATATCGCAGATCAGACCGTAGGTTTCTGACGCAGCAGATCGCGGATCTCTTTTAGGAGAGCGACATCGGCCGGATCGGCGGCAGCTTCGGCTTCTTTTTCTTTTTCAAAGGTGGCGCGCGCTTTGGCGACGGCTTTGACCAGGCAGAAAATAACCAGGGCCAGCAGGATGAAATTAATAAGGATTGTCACGAAATTACCGTAGGCCAGCAGATTGGCGCCGGCATTGCTCATGGCTTCGTAAGTGCGCGCGCCCGTATAGCCTTCGGGCTCGGATAAGACAATGAATTTATTGGCAAAATCAACAGATCCACCGAGGATGAAATTGATCATGGGCATGATAACGTCTTTTACTAAAGAATCAATGATCTTTCCAAAGGCGGCGCCGATAATCACACCGACCGCCAGATCAATCATATTGCCCTTGATTGCAAACTCTTTGAACTCGTTTATAAAACCTTTACTCATGATTATGTCCTTTTTTCCACGCCCGGCACGGGCACCGGTATATAATAAACGGTTGCCAAATTATGTACACATAAAATATAGTAAATTTTAGTACCTTGAGTGTATCAACAAGGATGGATAATGAGTCAGGATTCTATACAGCAGTATGATAATCAGGGGCCCGCTACGCCTGCGGTGCTTCCCTCTGATCCGCAAAGACGCTTCTGGCTGGGTACAGCCTGTGCGGTCGGTGGTGTCGCCGGAGTGGCAACAGCCGTTCCCTTCGTCGCTTCAATGAGCCCGTCCGATCGGGCCAAGGCAGCGGGCGCGCCGGTAGAAATCGCTTTGGGTGGCATCGCCCCCGGCGCCATGATTACTGCCGAATGGCAGGGCAAGCCGGTATGGATCATCCATCGCACGCAAGCCATGATTGATGGCCTGTCCAAAAATACGCACCTTGCCGATCCCAATTCCGAGCGTCCTGACTATACGCCTGATTTTGCCAAGAACGAAATGCGTTCACGCAAGCCGGAATGGTTTATTTGCGTTGGAATTTGTACGCACCTGGGCTGTTCTCCTTCACCCCGTTTCGCCATCGGCGGCTCCGAGGGTATGGGCGCCGACTGGGAAGGCGGCTTTCTGTGTCCCTGCCATGGTTCTCATTTCGATCTGGCCGGCCGTGTATTCAAGAATCAGCCCGCGCCTGACAATCTTCTCATTCCCCCTTATTACTTCGTCGACGATAATACAGTTATGGTTGGCTTAGAAGAAGCGGAAGGCTGATCCAAATGATCCGTCTATTCTCTTGCCTAGTTAGAAAAGGAGCCCTGTAAAATGGCTGGCGAAAAAGTTGTTGAAACAACAGGATTGTTGGGTTGGGTGGATCGGCGTTTCCCACTGACAAGTCTGTGGAAAGCTCATCTGTCCGAGTATTACGCACCCAAGAACTTCAATTTCTGGTATTTCTTCGGATCACTGGCTCTGCTGGTGCTGGTTATCCAGATCGTGACCGGTATTTTCATGGTCATGCACTACAAACCCGATGCCGCCCTGGCGTTTACATCGGTCGAATACATCATGCGCGAAGTGCCTTATGGCTGGATTATCCGCTATATGCACTCGACAGGCGCTTCCATGTTTTTTGTGGTGGTGTATCTGCATATGTTGCGTGGCCTGTTCTACGGCTCCTATCGCAAACCACGCGAACTGGTCTGGATCTTCGGCGTGGCCATTTTCCTCTGTCTAATGGCCGAAGCCTTCTTCGGGTATTTGCTGCCATGGGGACAAATGTCCTTCTGGGGCGCGCAGGTCATTGTGAATCTGTTCTCCGCCATTCCTTATGTCGGTCCTGACCTGTCTATCTGGATTCGCGGCGACTTTGTCGTATCCGATGCCACACTGAATCGTTTCTTTGCTTTCCACGTGATCGCAATTCCCCTGGTGCTCATTGGCCTGGTTGCCGCCCACCTGATTGCTCTGCATGAAGTTGGCTCGAACAACCCCGATGGCGTTGAAATCAAAGAGAAGAAAGACGCCAACGGCCGTCCGCTGGATGGTATTCCATTCCATCCTTACTATTCCGTGCACGATCTGATGGGCGTGGTCGGTTTCCTTATTGTGTTTGCTGCAATCATGTTCTTTGCGCCAACCATGGGTGGCTATTTCCTGGAAGCCAATAACTTCCTGCCGGCAGACCCGTTCAAGACACCACCGCACATCGCGCCTGTCTGGTATTTCACACCGTTTTACTCCATGCTGCGTGCCACGACAGATGAGTTTACCTGGGTGCTGGTAGCCTTGGCGCTGATCTTCGCCGTGGGCCTGCTGTTTAGCAAAAACCTCAAGGGCATCTGGAAAATCATTTTCCCTGTCATTCTGGTGCTGCTTGCTGTTGCACTGCGTGCTTACGATGCGAAATTCTGGGGTGTGGTTATCATGGGCGGCACCGTCGTTATCCTGGGCTTTATGCCCTGGCTTGATCATTCTCCGGTCAAATCCATCCGCTACCGTCCGGGTTGGCACAAGCTGTTGTATGCCGTATTCCTGATCAACTTCGTGATCCTGGGTATTATTGGTACAAAAGCGCCAAGTCCAGTCCTGAATATTATTTCTCAAGTGGGTACACTGATTTACCTGGCTTTCTTCCTGTTCATGCCAATCTGGAGCCGGCTGGGCACATTCAAGAAAGTCCCTGATCGTGTGACCTTCCGTCCCCACTAAGTTGAAAAATACAGGAATGAACATGTTTAAAAAGTTAATAGGCGCGTTATTACTGGCCGTCACTTTTGCTACTCCTGTCCTGGCCGCCGAAGGTGGCGTGGAGTGGGATCGTGCGCCCAGCCGTATCAACAATATGGCTTCCCTGCAACATGGGGCAAAGCTTTTCGTCAACTACTGTCTGAATTGTCACAGTGCCAATTCCATGCGCTACAACAAGCTCACGGAACTTGGCCTGACCGACGAACAGATCAAGGAAAACCTGCTGTTTACTGGCGATAAGGTCGGTGAGCTTATGCATGTTGCCATGAGCCCGGCTGACGCCAAGGCCTGGTTTGGCGCAGCGCCCCCTGACTTGTCAGTCATGGCGCGTGCCAAGGCAGACAATATGGGTCAGGACGGTACTGACTACCTCTATACCTATCTGCGTACGTTTTACCGTGATGCTTCCCGTCCGCTGGGCTGGAACAACCTGGTATTTCCGAACGTTGGCATGCCCCATGCCATGTGGAATCTGCAAGGTCCGCGCGAGCTGATCACCGTTGACGTCCAGTCTGTGGAAAAAGACGGCAAGCAGGAATGGCACAAGGTCACCACGAAAGTGGATTCCGAGGGCTTCAAGTCTGTTGTGAGCGATGAGCTTTTGCCCGAATACCATGGCAGCGCATCGTCGCACTCTACCCTGAAGTACCTGGATCCTTCCCTGCAGGCGAAGTTTGACAACGATATTGCTGACCTGACCGCTTTCCTTGGCTGGATGTCAGAGCCGGAACAACTGTTGCGCAAGAAGGTGGGCGTATGGGTTCTGTTGTTCCTCGGTCTGTTCTTTATCGTGGTCTGGAGACTGAACGCCTCTTACTGGAAACACGTTAAGTAAGCGTTCCGGGCAGTCTTGGGCAGGATGTTGACGTCCTTCCTTTGCTGCCCATGTCAGAACCACTGTGATCCGGGTCAGTGCTTGTTGTATGATGGCACTGACCTTTTCTTTTTTTTATTTTTTGCGGGAGACTGCACACCATGATGGTGCTTTATTCTGGAACCACGTGTCCATTTTCTCAACGGTGCCGTTTCGTTCTCTACGAGAAAGGCATGGACTTTGAGGTTCGTGATATAGACCTGTTCAACAAGCCCGAAGATATCTCGGTGATGAACCCTTATGGTCGCGTGCCCATCCTGGTAGAGCGCGACCTGATCCTGTATGAGTCCAATATCATCAACGAGTATATTGATGAGCGCTTTCCGCACCCGCAACTGATGCCCGCAGACCCTGTCATGCGCGCGCGCACCCGTTTGTTCCTGCATAATTTCGAGAAGGAACTGTTTGTGCATGTCGGCGTACTGGAAGATCGTTCCGCCCGTTCCGACGAGAAAAAGCTGGAAAATGCCCGTCGCATGATTCGTGATCGCCTGTCTCAACTGGCGCCATTGCTGATCAAAAATCGTTACATGCTTGGCGAAGAATTCTCTATGCTTGACGTGACCATGGCGCCTTTGTTGTGGCGTCTGGACCATTACGGTATTGAGTTGCCAAAAAATGCAGCGCCTATCCAGAAATATGCCGAGCGTATTTTCTCCCGTCCTGCATATATCGAGGCATTGACGCCGTCAGAAAAGGTAATGCGTCGCTGATCCGTTGCAGGACAGTTAGCACAGCCGCAGACCAAAGGAAAGTGAATGGAAAAACCATCTACCAAACCATATCTGTTGCGTGCCTGGCATGAGTGGTGTACCGATGCCGGTTACACCCCTCATCTGGTGGTCCATGTGGATGCGGCCTGCCAGGTACCCAGGGAATTTGTCCGTGATGAGCGTGTTACCCTGAATGTAGGCGCCATGGCGACCAACCGCCTGATCATGGGCAACGACTGGATCGAGTTTCAGGCGCGTTTTAGCGGGGTTTCCCGGCAAATTTCCGTTCCCGTGGCGCGAGTCGAAGCCATTTACGCGCGTGAAACACAGGAAGGGATGCAATTTGAGATCGAGGATTATGATCCGGCCGCTGATACCGGTTCAGATGCTCACGATTCGACAGGGCCCGATGATGATCCGCCACCGCCTCCCAGTCCGAAAGAGAAGGCGCCCTGGCTTAAGGTTGTCAAGTAATCTGAAGGCTTGCGGCTTTTTGTGGAAACGGCGGTGATAAAAAGCCGTTGCCTGGAAAGATCGGGGCGTGATGAAAATGCGCCGAATGCGGGCTTTTGCAGCCAAAACCAGACAGCGGCAGCACTTTTTTGATCACCTGGGCCTTAAAACTGGACATATCCGCTACGCATCACATATAATCTTTCTTTCGCCGGTTTAGCTCAGTTGGTAGAGCAGCTGATTTGTAATCAGAAGGTCGAGGGTTCAACTCCTTTAACCGGCACCAGAATTTCAAACGCCCCGTTGTTACTCATACTTTTGCTATGGGTGCAACGGGGCTTTTGTTTTGGGCGCTACGGCGGCTTATATTGCGGCTGTTGATGCTTAGGCGACCTATGCCGCGGCAACTTTTATCAAGCATGCATGATGTGTGGGTTGGTGGCGCCTGGCGCAATCGACTCTAAAATTACAGATAGCTACGACATTCGTGCTCTGCCAATTCAGGGATCAGGGCATTGCTTCCAGCCGGATGCCAGGGGCATAACGACCCCAGGCAATGTGCAGGAATTTTGCAGTCTTCCAAGCCGCACGCACAACATACGGGGGTGATTGCCGGGGCCAGGCGGCGCGATTAAGGGGCCGATTGTTTATTTGCCGCCTGCCAGAAAATATCGCTTTGTCCTGCACGCTGGTTCAGCACACGCGCAATAACGAACAGACAATCGGACAGTCGGTTCAGATAATGTCGTGCCGTGTCGCTAACGGGTTCGGTCGCATTGACGGCAACTACGCTACGTTCTGCGCGTCTGCAAAGGCTGCGACAGACATGGGCTTGCGCCGCCGCTGTGCAGCCCCCAGGCAGAATGAATTCGCGCAACGGGGGCAGGGTCGTATGATGTGTTTGCACCGCCTGCTCGAGCATCGTGATGTGTTCTTCAGCCAGTGCGGTGTAGCCAGGCACGCTAAGCTCAGCGCCCAGATCGAACAATCGGTGCTGGACCTGCTGCAGCAACTGGATGATGTCCTGCTGCAGGGATGGATCAGTCAACAGCAACCCAAGTTGGCTGTTGAGTTCGTCTACATCGCCGATTGCCTGAATACGGATACTGCTTTTGGAAATACGCGAACCATCACCCAGACCGGTGGTGCCGTCGTCGCCGGTTTTGGTAATGATTGAAGTCAGTCGGTCATTCATGGTGCAGGGAAGCTCCTTTTAATCGGTGAAGATACATTGCCGACAGCCTTGTCACGCAATTTGGATAGTTTGTCGATCGATAATTTGTTAATCGTTTACAGAGCTGCATCCTGCAAAGTCACCCTGTCATCGACCTTTCAACAGGTATGGTCCGATTTTACCTGGCCGCGGGTCAGTAGGGCCATGAACGCCAAGTGTCCTGTCGCCCTGAATCGCCATGTAACGATTGAAACGCCCCTGTGTCATCGGGCGCTGTCTTTTGTCCTAAAATGAACATTGAAACGCAAATACCGGAGATGTGCATGAAAAAGTCAATTGCAACTGTAATGTTGGGGCTGGCTGCGGCTATGGCAGTTACCAGTGTGGCTTACGCCCAGGAAACCGGACGTGGCAGTGGAGAAGTGCGCCGCATTCAACCTGAACAGGGCAAGATTGCCATCAAACAGGACGCCATCAGCGATCTGAAGCTGCCGGCCATGACGCTGTCCTACAAGATTGATGCCGCGCTACTCAAGAATATCAAGCCGGGTGATTCAGTCAGTTTTACGGCCGAACGGGTTGGCAAAGATTACGTCATCAAGGAAATAAGCAACTAGCCAGAAGACCTCTCCGTGACGCCGGTCGCGGCAATGATTCGGTAGGTGCGAGTGTCGTCATCCAGAGCCCGTCTGGCGCGAGGCCTGTGTGATGAGCAGCGTATCGGGTCAATTTATACGAGCCAGCGGCCGATATAAAAAAGGTGCAGTTCAATGCGAACTGCACCTTTTTCGTTTCAGCCGTCTGTCTACTGCCATTGCTAACAGCTAACAGCTAACAGCTAACAGCTAACAGCTAACAGCTAACAGCTTACAGTACGTACCGCGCCAGGTCCTGGCTGCTGGCGGCTTCCTCCAGCTTGCTGTTGACGTATTCTGCATCGATTTTGACGACTTTGCCGCTACTGGTTGTGGCATCGAACGACAGATCTTCGAGCAGTTTTTCCATGACAGTGTAAAGGCGACGCGCTCCGATGTTTTCGGTGCGTTCGTTCACATCGAAGGCAAGTTCAGCCAGCCGATGTATGCCTTCGTCGGAAAATTCAAGCGCAACGTCTTCCGTGGCCATCAGTGCGGTGTACTGCTTAGTCAGAGAGGCATCGGTATCCGACAGGATGCGAACAAAGTCCGCAGTGGTGAGCGATTCGAGTTCTACGCGGATCGGGAACCGGCCCTGCAGCTCGGGAATCAGGTCGGAAGGGCGCGACAGATGAAATGCACCGGATGCAATAAACAGAATGTGGTCGGTGCGCACCATGCCGTATTTGGTGTTGACGGTCGTGCCTTCCACCAATGGCAGCAGGTCGCGCTGGACGCCCTGGCGTGACACATCGCCGCCGCCATGTTCCTGACGTGTCGCTATCTTGTCGATTTCATCCAGAAACACAATACCCTGTTGCTCGGCGTTTCTGACTGCGGCTGCGCGGATTTCCTCTTCGTTCACCCGTTTGGCAGCCTCTTCGTCCACCAGCAGCTTGAAGGCGTTCTTGACGGTCATTTTCGTGGCTTTTTTCTTGTCACGACTCAAACCGGCAAACATACCCTTGAGCTGTTCAGTCATATCTTCCATGCCGGGCGGCGCCATGATTTCCATCTGTGGCATAGGCTGGTTGACGTCAATTTCAATTTCGGTATCATCCAGCTGGCCTTCGCGCAGTTTCTTGCGGAATGTCTGGCGTGCGGTATTTTCCTGTCGCATGGGCTCGCCATTGCTGTCGCGTGGCGGCGCCACCAGTACATCCAGGATCCGGTCTTCGGCCGCGTCTTCAGCCTGAGTCCGCACACGACGTGTTTCCAGCTCGCGGGTTTGCTTGATGGAAATTTCAACAAGATCACGAATAATGGTATCTACGTCGCGACCAACATAGCCGACTTCGGTAAATTTGGTCGCTTCAATCTTGATAAACGGCGCATTGGCCAGTTTGGCCAGGCGGCGGGCAATTTCCGTTTTGCCCACGCCGGTTGGGCCGATCATCAGGATATTTTTGGGGTGAATTTCATTTCGCAGGGGCTCAGGCACCTGCTGACGACGCCAGCGGTTGCGAAGAGCAACTGCGACGGATTTTTTTGCCTTGTTCTGTCCGACAATATTTTTGTCCAGTTCAGACACAATTTCTTTAGGGGTCATGACACTCGCTGACATTCTGATATTCCGGTTAGAGTGTTTCAACAATGTGATTGCTGTTCGTGTAAATACACAGATCACCTGCGATCTCCAGCGACTTTTTGACGATGGTCTCGGGAGGCAGATCGGTATTTTGCAAGAGCGCAAGCGCAGCAGACTGTGCATAGGCGCCGCCGGAGCCGATAGCGGCTATCCCGTTTTCCGGTTCCAGAACGTCGCCGTTGCCGGTCAGGATCAGGGTGTGTTCGGCGTCGGCCACGATCAGCATGGCTTCGAGTCGGCGCAGTACACGATCGGTTCGCCAGTCGCGGGTGAGTTCTACGGCGGCTCGCATCAGGTGGCCCTGATATTTTTCGAGCTTGGCCTCGAAGCGTTCCTGAAGGGTAAAGGCGTCTGCCGTGGCGCCTGCGAAGCCGGCGAGGATTTTATCGTGGTATAAGCGGCGGATTTTGCGGGCAGTGCCTTTGATGACAATATTGCCCAGAGTAACCTGACCATCGCCGCCGAGCGCGACCTGATTGCCGCGTCGGACGCAAACGATGGTAGTAGCGTGAAATTGTTCCATAGAGCCTTCCTGTTGGTTCCCTAGTTAGATAGGGGCGGGGCAGAAAGATTTCAAGGAACCCGGGTCAATTAATTAATCACCGTACATTTTCTGGCGTTTTTCACGCCGTTCCTGCGCTTCCAGCGACAGGGTAGCGGTAGGCCGGGCCAGCAGACGACGCAGGCCGATGGGTTCGCCTGTTTCCTCACACCAGCCATAGTCGCGCGACTCGATCAGGGCAAGCGATTGCTGCACTTTTTTGAGCAGCTTGCGCTCACGATCACGCGTACGCAATTCCAGCGCGTGTTCCTCTTCAATGGTGGCGCGGTCGGCCGGATCAGGAACGAACTGGGTTTCACGCAGGTTCTCGGTAGTGACACCTGCATTATTGATGATTTCATCTTCCAGGCGCTTTAAGCGGTCGCGGAAAAACGCCAGTTGCTCATCGTTCATATAGTCAGATTCGGGCATGGCGAGCAGTTGCTCTTCGGTCAGAAGAGGAGCTTGCGTTGTTGCATCTGTTTTTTTAGCTGCCTTAGCCATAAAACACTCCATATATCACTTCAATAATGTTGAACAAAGCGCCGAATGGGATTGAAACAGCGCGATCACATTCGTGCGCGATTGATGCCGCCGGTGCCCGCTACTTTTGTACCAGACACTGGTTCAGCCCGTTCAGGATGACATCCTTGGGCAGTTTACGACCAATAAACACCATAGTGTTTGAAGGCTTCTCCTTAGGCCCCCATGGTTTGCCGGGTTCTGCACCCATCAGCATGTGCACACCCTGAAAAATCATGCGCTGACGCATGCCCTTCATATAAAGGATCCCCTTGTACCGATACAGGTCGGGACCGAATACCTGGACAACGCCGCTCAGGAACTCTTCAAGACGCTCCGGTATGAACGGTTTATCGGATTTAAAGACAAAAGCGCCGATTTCATCATCATGATGGGGATGATGATGATCGTGATGATCGTGTCCGTGGTGATGGTCGTCATGGGCGTGTCCGTGCTCATGATCGTGATTGTGTCCATGATCGTGGTCATGGGCTGCGTCCGGATGCTCGTCTTTCAGGAACGCCGGATCGATATCCAGAATGGTGTTCAGGTTAAATCCACTGATATCCAGCACTTTGTTGATGTCAATCTCGCCAAATTGAACCGGCATGATTTCAGCGCGCGGATTCATGTGCAGCAGGCGGTGTCGCAAGGCGGCGTATTCCTCGTCGGTAACCAGGTCTTTTTTGGATACCAGGATCCGGTCGGCGAATCCTACCTGTTTCTGGGCCTCGGGCTGGGTATCCAGCGTTTCCATGCCGTGTTTGGCATCGACGACTGTAATTACTGCATCAAGCCGGTAAAAAGCGGCCACGCTGTCGTCCATGAAGAACGTCTGGCATACCGGACCGGGATTGGCCACGCCGGTGGTCTCGATCACCACGCGTTCGAATTTCAACTCGCCTTTCTGGCGGCGATTTTTCAGATCGGTAAGCGTATTGAGCAAATCGCCGCGAACCGTGCAGCAGACGCAGCCGTTGGACAGCTCGATAATCTGCTCATCGCTTTCCTGCACCAGTAGTTCGTTATCGATGCTTTCCGGTCCGAATTCATTTTCGATGATGGCAATGCGGTTGCCGTGATATTCGGTCAGGATGCGTTTCAGGAGTGTGGTTTTACCTGCTCCCAGAAAACCGGTAAGAACGGTGACGGGGATCATTTTGTCTGCTTGTGCTTGCGTTTTTGTCATAGCGTTTAAACGTCCTACCAGCAACAGAAACCGGCTGGTTCCAAAAAGACGTCCCTAAAGTCAATCGCAGGATTACATCATAGCTTTGCAAATGTAGCAAACGTTAATTGTCTCTCGGACAAAATAAACGCGAATACTCGGGACAAACCCTAACGGCTTGATTTGTGTAATGAAATTTACATTTTGGCGAGCCCACGGATCACGCTGGATTTACACGACGCGGAACGCATCCCAATCGCGCAGGTATGGTGTTGGCTGGTGCCTTTACCTGCAGATTGGGATTATTTATGGTGCAGCAGCGCATTTCAGTTGCGATTTCAGAAGGAGTGATCAGGACGGTCGGGCGCAGTCGTTACGGCGTCGTTTGTTCCTGCTTGTTGCTACAGTCTATGCAGATGGCGCGCAATTCGGTTTCGCTGGTGGTTTGAACAAATCCAGCCGCCTGTATCATGTCCTGCAGTTGATGACTGATAAGTGGTGCGCTCAGTTCGGCGACCTTGCCGCAACAGGTGCATACGACCAGCAGATCATGATGATGGCCCGATACGTCCTGGCAGGCGGTCCACGCGTTGACGGCATCCAGCCGGTGAATCAGTCCCTCTTCCACCAGAAAGTCCAGTGCGCGGTAGACGGTCGGCGGTTTTGCCTGGGGATAGAGTTGCTTCATGGCTTCAAGCAATTCATAGGCTTTCAGGCTGCGGCCGGCTTCCAGCAGCAGCGTCAACACATGCTGGCGTATCGGTGTCAGACGCGTTCCGCGTTGCTCGCAATGGCGAATGGCTTCCAGTAACTGGTAAGCGACCGAATGGGGATGGGCAGCATGCGAGTGGGTGTGTTGCAGGTGGTCGTGGTCGGGCAGCGTTCTGGAAGTCATATGGCAGGCTTTCGTTGGACGGTGATGGGGCAATGATACTGCCATCCGGCTTGAGGAGGAAACTTTCCGCTTATATTTTAAGGTATTGGGCGACAGATGTGTATATAATGATATAACATATCATTTTCGATGCGCAGCCTTCACTTGCCAATACGCTTAACCGGTGAATAAGGCGTTGTCTTGCGCTTTTGGCCGTGCTGTGCAGTATCCGGCACTGCCTGACATTTGCGACCCAGATATCCGTTGAATCCGACAATTATGCAAAATGAAACTTTGTTCCCCGCCTTGCGACGCGTTTATCCCGCAACGATTGCCACGCCATTCGTTCAACCGGCTCGTGCGGCTGCGGCAGACACCGTTGGCGGCGTACCTGCCGGACAATTGAATTCATCTTTGACGGCGGTCGCCAGGGCGTCGCGCCGGGAGGCCGATTCAACGCCCACGATTTTTCTGGCTTCTGCGCTCGCCAGGCTCGGGCCTGTGCTGGGTGTTATCCTGCTCTTATGGGGACTGATTGCCTGGTCGGCCGGATGGCTGGGTGCATTGGTGGGCTGAGCGCCCATCACCCGCAATTTCGGACAGAAACCGATACTTATGCCAACCTTCGCCACGACCCCTCGCGCGCCGGCTGACCGGTTGGCTGACGCCTCCCCGACATCCCCGCGGCCGGTAATTCAGCTCGATGGCGTGAGTGTGGGATGGAACGGCGTGCCGGCGCTTAGCGGCGTAACCGGTGCTTTCTTGGAGGGGTCGCTGACGGCCATTCTGGGGCCTAATGGCGCTGGTAAATCGACACTGCTCAAGACCGTGACGGGCCAGCTGGCGGCAAGTGCAGGGCGGGTGACTATCCACGAACCGTTCAAAGCCGGTATTTCCCTGTTGCCGCAAATCAGTGATATTGACCGCAGTTTTCCCATTACCACCTACGATCTTGTCTCCATGGGCGCGTGGCGCCGCGTGGGCGCTTTTCGCCGTTACGACAAGGAGGAACGCCAGCGCATTTGTGATGCATTGACAACCGTTGGCCTGACAGACAAATCCCGTGACCTGATTTCCAGCCTGTCGGGCGGGCAGATGCAGCGTGCGCTGTTTGCCCGTCTTATTGTGTGTAATGCGCCGGTCATGATTCTGGATGAGCCTTTTACCGCGGTTGACGAGGGCACCTGTGATTTGTTGTTGCAGATTCTTCTGGGCTGGCACCGCGAAGGGCGCACCGTACTGGTGGTACTGCATGATGCCGGGCTTGTGCGCGCGTGCTTTCCGCAAACGCTGTTGCTTGCGCGGCAAGTGGTAGCTTGGGGAGACACGGCAAGTGTGCTTACCGATGCCAATCTGAATCGGGCCCGTTCGCTGGCGCTGGGGGGCTTCTGATGACAGAGGCGGTCGTAGCGGTGCTGGTGGCGCCGTTTACTGAGTTTGCATTTATGAGTCGGGCCCTGTTCGGCTCGGTATTCGTATCTCTGGCGGCGGGGCCCCTGGGCGTTTTTTTGATTTTGCGTCGCATGAGCCTGATGGCCGACTCCATGTCGCATGCGATTTTGCCTGGCGTGGCCGTGGCGTTTTTGCTGGCCGGTGTTTCCATGACGGCCATGCTGATCGGCGGCCTGGCTACGGGTTTGCTGGTTGCCGTGCTCGCCGGCAGCGTTGCGCGTTCTACCGGCCTGAAGGAAGATGCCAGTTTCGCCGCGTTCTACTTGATCTCTCTGGGCCTGGGCGTGCTGCTGATTTCGCTCAAGGGCTCAAATCTGGATCTGTTGCATGTCCTGTTCGGCACCGTGCTGGGCCTGGATGACAACCACCTGCTTTTTATCATGTGCGTATCCAGTGCGACTCTGGTTGTGCTGGCGCTGATGTACCGGCCGCTGGTCATTGAATGCCTGGATCCGGCTTTTCTGAAAATGGAAGGCGGGGGCGGATCGCTCGTTCACGTCGGATTTCTGATTCTGCTGGTGGTCAATCTGGTGGCCGGCTACCAGGTCATGGGCACGCTTCTGGTGGTGGGGATGATGATGTTGCCGGCTGCTGCCGCGCGTTTCTGGGGACGGACATTGGGTCGACAGCTTGTCCTGGCCGTTTGCCTGGGCATCGTGGCGTCCTATGTCGGCCTGGTGCTGTCCTATCACTTCGGTCTGCCCGCTTCCAGCGCCATCATCCTGTCAGCAGGCGCGCTGTATATATTGTCGATGCTGTTTGGCAATCAGCACGGCGTGCTGCGCTCGGGTCGCTAACCAATCGCCTTACTCTTTTTTGTCTTTATCGTCCATCTTCGCCCGCGGGTGCGCCTTGTCGTAGACCTGTGCCAGATGCTGGAAATCAAGTCTGGTGTAAATTTGCGTGGTGGCAATATTGGCGTGTCCCAGCATTTCCTGAACGGCGCGCAAATCCTGGGCCGATTGCAGCACGTGGCTGGCAAAACTATGGCGCAGGACGTGAGGATGTACCTGGGCCGGCACGCCGCTGCGCAGGCTCAGTTTCTTCAGTTGCAGTTGCACGACCCGAGGCGCAATGCGGCGACCGCGCGCACCCAGGAAAACGGCGGCCTGATCGTCGATGGCGCTGGCAGGGGGAAGCAGTTTGTGCCTGACGGCAAGCCATTGCCTGACTGCATTGACCGCCGTGCGACCCAGGGGTACGCTGCGGGTTTTGCCGCCCTTGCCGGTGACCGACACCTCGCCTTCGTCCAGATCAAGCCAACTGACCGATTCGTAGCCATCTTTGCGCGTGTACTGGATATCCAGGCTGACCAGTTCGGCCAGGCGCAGGCCGCTGGAGTAGAGCACTTCGAACATGGCCTGATCACGCAGGTCAGTCGGTTCTGTACCAGTGGCAATGGTGGGGTGGTCCAGCAGCGCCTGGGTTTGTTCCACCGATAGCGCCTTGGGCAGCGAGCGCGCGATTTTCGGGGTTCTCACGTCCAGTGCGGGATTGACTTTGACCGAGGTTTGCGGGATCCACCATTGATAAAATCCACGCCAGGCCGATAGAATCCTGGCCAGACTGCGCGCACTGTAATCCTGGGCGTGCAAGCGCGCAATGGCATGTCGGATTTGTGCATTGCTCAGACGCTCGGCAGCAACGTCCGGATAAAAACCCACCAGCAATACCAGATCGCGCCGATAGGCAGCCAGCGTGTGACTGGCGTAGCGCTGATTTGTCTGCAAATACTGCAGCCATTTTTCCATGGGATCGGGCAGTGTGCGTGTCATGGGTTTTGTCTCAGGTTTTGCCGCGCCCGGTTCAATGGCTGCGCGGCAGCAGTCAGGACGCGCTGCTCAGGCGACTGAGGCTGGCGCTGGCCAGCTTGCCAAGAATTTCAAGAAACGTGGTGCCCATGTCGGGTTTGAAGTGCTCGGCTCCTTCTGCGGCAAACACCAGCGCACCAAACGTGTGCGCGTTGTAGCTTAGCGGCACAATTGCCACCGAGCCCGGCTTGCTGTCGAACCAGTCATGTGCGGGCAGATAGCCTTCCTGGCCGCAATAGGGTTTTTGCAATGTGCTCACATAGGCCTGCAGCATATCGTCGGTGCTTTGAAAGCGCTCGTCTTTGAGGGCCGGAAGATTCCACAAGCGCAACGCGACTTCAAGCATGTCGAACTCTAGGCGAAGGCCGTCGACCACCCGTTGCGGCAGGCGTTGCGCATCCGGTTCTGCCAGCATGCGAGTACACCAAAGGGTGACGTGATCACTGATGGTTTCATTGGAGTGGGCATTGTGCAGTAATTCGGACAATTTCCATTCCAGTTCCTTGTTGCGGGTGCGCAGTGTCAGGATCTGGCGTTCGCCCAATGACAGCGTGCTGCGCGCATGAGGATGCGGCACCTTCAGCGTCGTGAAAATATCGGCGTGTTCATCAAAAAAAGCAGGATTGTCCTGCAGAAATTGAGCAACGGTTTCTGCTGTCAGTGTGGCAGCTTCAGACATGAATGCATTCCTTTATAAAGCGGTGCGGTTGCGATATTGCGTAACCAGGCGATCGATGTTTATTTCACTTGAAAATACCGTAACGGCCGGTCCGCGCATGGTAAGTTGGGTGCCGTCCCAGGCGATGTGCAGATCGCCGCCTCGGGTATGGACGGTCACTGGCGATTGCAGGCGCCCGCGACGGATGCCTGCGACGACGGCCGCACAGGCGCCGGTGCCGCAAGCGAGCGTCTCGCCTGCTCCTCTTTCATAAACCCGCAAATTGATGTTGTGGCTATCCAGAATTTGCATGAATCCGGCATTGACCCGATTGGCAAAGCGCCGATGCTGTTCGATAAGCGGTCCCTGCGCGGCGACAGGTGCGGTGGCGACATCGTCCACAATCTGCACGGCATGCGGGTTGGAAATTGCCACCAATGACAAGTTTACTGTGTCGCCATTGGCTAGCGGCAATGACCATAGCGTGTCGTCATGTTCGCGCGTGCCGGTCAGATCGCTTGAGTCAAATGCGACGGCCTCAGGTTCAAAGCGGGTTTGCCCCATATTGACCGTGACCGTTGCGTCGTCCGCCTCTTCAAGCGTGATGAGGCCGGTGGCAATTTCGGCCTTCAGCGGATTGCGCGACGACAGTTTCTGCTCGTGCACAAACCGGACGAAACAGCGTGCGCCATTGCCGCAATGCTCCACTTCACTGCCATCGGCGTTGAAAATACGATATCGAAAATCGGCCTGCGGATGGTTTGGCGCTTCAACCAGCAGGATCTGGTCGGCACCGATGCCAAACTGGCGATGAGCCAGGGCACGGGCGCGTTCGGGCGTCATGTCGATAGACTGTCGCACGCCATCGAGCACGACAAAATCGTTACCGGCGCCATGCATTTTCGAGAAAGACCAGATCATTGAACGTATTCCTGATTAAACCGCGGGGTTGAGCATTATTATCACCGATCCGGCGCGGTCGCACCATGGCAGCGCCGCCCTAGTAGAATTTCTTTTCACCTTCCGGGCGGGTCTTGAAGCGCCGATGCACCCAGTAGTATTGGGGAGGATCGGCGCGTACCCAGTCTTCGAGCTGTTGATTGCAAAACAGCGTGGCCTGCTCCAGGCTCATCTGACCCGGAAAGTCGGCAAGGGCGGGCAGAACGCGCGTGTGATAGCGCCCGGTGACGCTATCCCAGCGAGTCACAATCGGAATCACATCGGCTTTCCAGGTGCGCGCGATCTGAGCAGTCGCAGGCAGGGTGGCTGCCGGCACGCCGAAGAACGGGACAAAAATGGCCCCGTTACGGCCAAAATCCATGTCTGGCAGGTAGTAGACCGGCGTGCCCTGTCGCAGTTGCCGGATCAGCCCGCGTATTCCTTCCTTTCGGGAAATCTGGGTGACGTCATTGAAGCGACCGCGTCCCTTGAGCATCACGGCATCGACCTGCGGATCGGAAGCCGGCGTATACATGGTGGCTGACTTGGCCAGGTGCATAGACAATATGGTAGCGGCCGCGTCCAGGCCGACAAAGTGCGGTGCAAACATCAAGGTGGGGCGGCAGGAGTCGATGCTGTTCTGAATGTGTTCATAACCACTAAGATGGATCATGCGTCGGATTTTTTCTTCCGAGCCGTACCACAACACCGCGCGATCGATCATGGTCTGGGCCAGCGCACGGAAGTGTTCGCGCAGCCAGCGTTCGCGCTGCGCCGGCGACGCTTGCGGGAAACATAATTGCAAATTGGTACTGACGATGAAGTGGCGACGCTTCATCAGAACACGCATCAGGGTCGCGCATACACTGCCCAGGCCAAGGCGCAGGCTGTCCGGTAATACATTGATGGCGCGGAAAAGAAAAACGAGTAATGCGGATTTCATAATAGTTGAAGATAAGGCTAAGGCGTACTGACAGCAGACGCAATGCGTTGTGCCAGGCACGTCGCTGGCTGCGGGTCTGACAGCATAGGCGGCAGACGGGTGCGATCCAGGATTTTTTCGATTGTAATGGAGAAAGGGATGGCATTGGCCGGGTACAGGCGCTCAGAAGCAAGACGGGGCTGGTAAAACACGGGTTTGATGACCGCGTATTGACGAGGACCGAATGGGTGCCCTGGACGATTGACGGACATCATCACCCTCGGTTTTTCACAATTGGCAAAATCCGTGACCATTCGATATATTGGCACCTGAACCGATGCGGCGTACACCGCAGCGGTCCCTGATCAATAGGTGGGTATCATAGACACCAGCATCAATACGATCAGGGTAAGTAGAAGTACGATAAGATCCGATTCATCGTAATCTCCTATCAGATTGGCCCGGCTTCGGTCGGGCCTTTTACCGTTGGCTGGTTATCAGCGCTGTGGCCAAGGCGCATGTCCTTCGCCACAGCGATAGGCTCCCCAAGCCCGTATCCTCGTGAACTGCCGTTGCGTCCACATTGTCCGCCCCGGTTTTCTGCATCGCCGCTACCCACAATGACATGGCATGACCATCGTCCACGAATTCCCCAGAACATCGCCCATGACATCGCCCATGACATCGCCCATGACATCGCCCATGACATCGCCCATGACATCGCGGTCAGGGCCTTGCGGCCCAGCCGCCGCTCTTTTATCTACCGTCAACAGGGTTTTTCGGGCCTTCAGTGTCAAATTGTCTTAAAATGATTTCCGGTCGCTGAGTTAACCGACAACTTGCGGGGCGACGGCTGGAAACACAGAACACATGTCAGACTTGGCTTGTGTTCTTCCAGATACATTCCGCTAAAGCGTCGCGCCAGTATCCATCCCATTCGGTGCTGCGCGTTCTTTTAAAGAATGTCGGTTTTGTTTTTTTGACACTATTAATTGGACGCAACATGGCCCACAACGATTTTCTCTTTACTTCCGAATCCGTTTCCGAAGGTCACCCCGATAAGGTTGCTGACCAGATTTCCGACGCTATTCTTGATGCACTGCTTGAGCAGGATCCCAATTCCCGTGTGGCCGCCGAAACGATGTGCAACACCGGGTTGGTCGTACTGGCTGGTGAAATTAGCACCAAGGCCAATATTGACTATATCCAGGTTGCACGCGACACCATTAAGCGCATCGGCTATGACAATACTGAATACGGCATTGACTACAAGGGCTGCGCGGTTCTGGTCGCCTATGACAAGCAGTCTCCCGATATTGCGCAAGGGGTAGATCGTAGTGAAGAAGACCTTCTGAACCAGGGGGCCGGAGACCAGGGCCTGATGTTTGGTTTTGCGTGCGACGAAACGCCTGACCTGATGCCTGCCCCGATCTGGTATGCCCATCGCCTGGTGCAGCGCCAGAGCGAACTGCGCAAGGACGGCCGGCTGCAATGGCTGCGTCCCGATGCCAAATCGCAGGTCACGTTCCGCTACGTCGATGGCAAGCCCGTGGAAGTCCATACCGTGGTTCTCTCAACCCAGCATTCGCCGGACATTTCCCAAAGCGATATCCGTGAAGCGGTGATTGAGGAAATTATCAAGCCCACGTTTGCCGAAGGCCTGATCACACCACAGACCAAGTTTCTGATTAATCCCACAGGCAAATTCATTATTGGCGGTCCTCAGGGCGATTGCGGCCTGACTGGTCGCAAAATCATTGTCGATACCTATGGCGGCGCATGCCCTCATGGCGGCGGCGCGTTTTCGGGCAAGGATCCGTCCAAGGTGGACCGTTCTGCAGCCTATGCGGCCCGTTATGTCGCCAAGAATATTGTTGCTGCGGGCCTGGCGCGCCAGTGCCAGATCCAGGTCAGCTATGCCATTGGTGTGGCCGAACCGATCAACATTACTGTGTATACGGAAGGCACCGGTGTGATCCCCGATGACGAAATCGCCAAACTGGTGCACGAGCATTTTGACCTGCGTCCACGCGGCATCGTTCAGATGCTGGATCTGCTGCGTCCAATCTATTGCAAAGCTGCCGCCTATGGTCACTTTGGTCGCTCCGAACCCGAGTTCAGCTGGGAAGCGCAGGACAAGGCGGAGGTTCTGAAAAAAGCGATCGCTTAAGGTATAATCGTCGTGTCCTGAGGGGCGTTGCGACATGATCTTACGGTCATGCCAGGCTCAGGATACGATCAGGTAACGAACCGCGCTCATCATATACTGCTTTGCTGGTCTATGGTGAGACGCAACTCACAGTCGGCATCGCAGTATGTTTCAGGATGAAAACTATGACTGCTGATTACAAAATTGCCGATATCGCGCTGGCCGACTGGGGCCGACGTGAACTGTCTATTGCCGAAACCGAAATGCCGGGCTTGATGGCCACGCGCGAAGAATTCGCCAAATCCCAACCTCTGAAAGGCGCCCGCATTGCCGGCAGCCTGCACATGACTATCCAGACAGGCGTGCTTATCGAGACGCTCACTGCGCTGGGCGCGGAAGTCCGCTGGGCTTCGTGCAATATTTTCTCCACCCAGGATCACGCTGCGGCGGCCATTGCCGCCAGTGGCGTACCGGTGTTCGCCATCAAGGGTGAAACGCTGGCCGATTACTGGGAATATACCCACCGCATTTTCGACTGGCCGGGTGAGCAGGCCAATATGATCCTTGACGATGGCGGCGACGCCACCACCTTGTTGCATCTGGGCGCCAAGGCCGAAAAGGACATTTCCGTATTGGACAATCCGGGCAGCGAAGAGGAAACCGTGCTGTTTGCCGCGATTCGCGCACGACTGGCCACAGATGCGACCTGGTATTCGACCAGGCTGGCCAATATCATCGGGGTGACCGAAGAGACCACGACCGGCGTGCATCGCCTGTATCAAATGGCGCAAAAAGGCGAGTTGCAAGTCCCTGCCATCAACGTCAATGACTCGGTCACCAAATCCAAATTCGATAACCTGTATGGTTGCCGCGAATCGCTGGTAGACGGTATCAAACGCGCGACCGATGTCATGGTGGCAGGCAAGATCGCCGTGGTCGCAGGCTTCGGCGACGTGGGCAAGGGCTGCGCCCAGGCGCTGTCCGCCCTGCGTGCGCAGGTATGGGTCACGGAAGTAGACCCGATCTGCGCGCTGCAGGCGTCCATGGAAGGCTATAGAGTCGTTACCATGGAAGAGGCAGCGGACAAGGCCGATATCTTTGTCACAGCAACCGGCAATTATCATGTGATTACCCGTGATCATATGGAACGCATGAAAAACGAAGCCATTGTCTGCAACATTGGTCACTTCGACAACGAGATCGATGTGGCTGCGGTCGAAGACCTGCAATGGGAAGAGATCAAGCCGCAGGTAGATCACATTATCTTTCCCGATGGCAAGCGTATTATTCTGCTGGCCAAGGGCCGTCTGGTGAATCTGGGTTGCGCAACAGGCCATCCTTCATTTGTGATGTCGGCCTCGTTTACCAACCAGACGATCGCACAGATCGAACTGTTTACCCGCACGGACCAGTATCAGAAAGGTCAGGTGTATGTGCTGCCCAAACATCTGGATGAGAAGGTGGCTCGCCTGCATCTGAAGCAACTGGGCGTCAACCTCTCAACGTTGTCGCAGAAACAGGCCGACTATATCGGAGTGCCGGCGCAGGGTCCATTCAAGCCGGATCATTATCGTTATTGATCGACGCGCGCGATGTATTCGGCCGGTTTTGAGTTATTACAACTGTGATTGACTGGCCGAAGGCGTTTTCGTCACGGAATTGCCGGGCAGACGTGTTGTGGAGGCGGCAGATTTTGCGGATTGCGCAGTGCGTTCAATTGCCGGCAAAGTTGTGCAACTGAACGCAAGTGCGAATAGCAGCGTGAGCACAGGGCGCACGTTGTATTGGTATGGGTGTTCGTTGGTATTAATGTTCATTGGTGTTAGTGTTCTATTAGGGAAATGAAAGGAGAAGTAATATGACATTGCTGTTAACCTGGGTCCTGCAGGCGCTGGCCCTTATGATTGTTGCCTATATTCTGCCTGGCATTACCGTTACCAGTTTTGTATCGGCGCTAATTGCCGCTGTCATTCTGGGGCTGGTCAATACGGTCGTTTATCCCATTCTTGCCATTCTGACGTTGCCGATCACCGTCGTTACGCTGGGGCTGTTCCTGCTTGTGCTCAACGTACTGATGTTCTGGCTGGCCGGTTCGGTCTTCAATGGTTTCAAAGTCGATGGCTTCTGGTGGGCCGTGATTGGCGCCATCCTGTATTCCATCATTTCTGCAATTTTGCTGAGTATTCTGAATTAACGTTATGAGTTCTTTTTCCGACGAGGCATTCAGCCTGGAGTTTTTCCCGCCGCGCGATCAGGTATCGCGTGAGCGGCTGGTGGGCACGGCCAAGCAGTTGATGGCCATGCATCCTCGTTATGTGAGTGTCACTTTCGGGGCGGGTGGCTCCACCCGGGACGGGACGGCAGAAACCGTATCCCTGTTCTCGCAACTGGGTTGCGAAGCTGCCCCGCATCTGTCGTGCATCGGCGCCAGCCGCGAATCGCTGGTGCAGTTGCTTGATCAGTACAAAGCCAAGGGCATTCGTCGTATTGTGGCTTTGCGCGGCGATCTGCCCTCGGGCATGGGCGGCAATGATTCTGATTTTCGATATGCGTCCGAGCTGGTCAAATTGATTCGCGAGCATTCAGGCGACTGGTTTCATGTCGAAGTGGCCGCGTATCCCGAAATGCACCCGCAGGCCGACAGTCCCGAACAGGACCTGGATAACTTCGTGACCAAGGTCAACGAAGGCGCAAACAGCGCCATTACGCAGTATTTCTTCAACGCAGATGCCTATTTTGACTTTGCAGACAGGGCGGTGCAGCGCGGCGTCAGTATTCCGATCGTGCCGGGCATTATGCCCATTACCAACCATACGCAATTGCTGCGATTTTCCCAAACTTGCGGCGCCGAGGTGCCGCGCTGGATCCGCCTGCGCCTGGCGCAATTTGGTGACGACAAGGCTTCTATCCGGGCTTTTGGCACCGAGGTGATCACGCAGCTTTGCCAGCGACTGATTGACGGGGGCGTGCCGGGTATTCATTTTTATACCTTGAATAACGCCGAGGCCACATTGTCAGTGTGGAAGAACCTGCGCTATTGATCGTCACGCATCGTTGCTTGCAGGCCGTTGCGGTATGATCCAGCCGCCCGGTGTCACAATGGCGTCCAGCGGCATATCGTGGGCAGCAGGCAGATACGCGGTATCAATCAGACCTTCATCCCAACCAATGCCCACACTCATCGCCTTGTGGCCTTGCTGCATTAGCGCATGCAGGGTACGGTCATAGTAACCTTTCCCATAGCCAAGCCGGTGGCCGTCGCGCGTATAGCCCAGGGTCGGCACTAAAATCAGGGAAGGCAGCGTAGCCGGCGTGCTCATTTGCGGTTCGGGTATGTTGAAGGCGCCGGCGCGCATGGGGGCGTCGGGCGACCAGCGATAAAAGTGCAGCGGCGCATCACGCTGTTCAATGACCGGCAGACTCACCTCGTGATCGAGCGCGTGCAAATCATGCAGCAGCGAAACCAGGTCCGGCTCGCCCCGTATGGGCCAGAAACCGGCAACCGAGCCGATGGCGCCATGTGCCGGTAACCGGCAATCTTGATGGCGGCCCTGCAGCCAGTCCAAAATATGCTGTTTTATTTGTACACTTAGCATCTGGCGACGCGAGTCGGAGATGGCCGAACGGGCCGCGAGCAGGGATTGACGTAAAGTCGGTGTATCGGCGGATGTCATGACCTGTGGCGATATAGAATGTGGTACAGAACATGACTATAACAGGACAGCATATGCAACAGCAGGCGCGAGCAGATAACGGATTTAACAAAGGCGTCGCAGGCAGGCTGCGCCGACGGTCGATGCAGGCCCTGTGGGGCATGCTCGGCTCGGGCATGCTGTTGGCTGGCTGCGCCGAATCCGTACAGAACACTGAGGCCGGCAGAACATCGCTTTCTGCGCAAAATTTGGCGGTTGCCTCCACTGCCGTTGTGTACGGTCAGGCGCCGCGCGCCGTGCCGCAAGCGGCCAGGGCGGCAGTGGTGTCCGCCAGACAGGCCATGCAGCGTCGCCAATGGGAGGCGCTGCCCAGCTTGGCGCAACAGGCCCGTGACGACCATGAACTTGGCAGCTATCCGATGTATTGGTATTTGCGCCAGATGCTGAGCGACCCCGCACAGCCGGTTCCGACACAGCAAATCTATACATTTTTACAGCAAAATAAGAACCCCTATCTGGAAAACCGCCTGAAATCGGACTGGATCCTGGCTTTGGCCAAGCGTGGAGATTTTGACACCATACGGCGCATTGGTACGGTGGCCAGCCGAACATCGCAGGTCGATTGCGCTATCCTGCACGCGCGTTTCCTGGGCAACGGACAGGTCTCGGCCGCACAGGCGCTTGATGTATTCCAACCGGGCGATGCCTGCTGGAATATGCTCCAGCAACTGACGACAGCCAAGGTCATCACTGGTGAGCACCTGGAGCCGTTGCTGCGCGACGCCGTCGAATATGACAGCAAGGTCACCGCCAGGCGTTATGCGGCGCTGGCGTTCTCGTCTGCGGGGCTGTCGTCCTATGATGCCCTGGTAGCCAATCCCATGGGCTGGCTGGCAACCCAGAGCGGCTCTGCGGATGGCGAACTGCAGCAGTTGCGAGCCCTCGCCTTCAGTCGTCTGGCCCGCCAGGACAGAGACGGCGGAGCGGCTTTTCTGCAGGCGCAAGGCAGTACATTGCTAAGCGAACGCAATCGTCAGTGGGCCTGGACGCAGTTCGGACTGATTGCGGCTCTGAACCTGGAGGCGCGTGCCGACCAATGGTATCGGATGGCTGGCGGCGGCTTTCGCCTGAGCGACTACAACCACGCCTGGCGCACTCGCATGGCGCTACGCCAGCCCACCATCGATTGGAAGTGGGTGGAGCAGACCATCCGAATGATGGGGCCAGAGCAACAGAAAGAACCGGTCTGGGTCTACTGGTATGGTCGAGCCCGCGCCGGCCAGGGTGACAAGGGCGGCTCGGCAAGTGCCTGGCAATCCATTTTGCATGATCATGGTTTTTACGGTCAGCTCGCGACCGAAGCGCTGGGGCAAAAAATTACCGTTCCGGCGCAGCCGGCAGAGCCGACCTCTGCTGAAATCAGTAAAGCGATGACGCACGAAGGCCTGCAGCGCGCTATTGCCCTGTTCCGACTCGGCTGGCGCCCGGAAGCGGTAGGCGAATGGAATTTTGCGATCCGCGGCATGAACGATAGAGAGTTGATGGCGGCGGCCGAATGGGCCTTGCGCGAGCAGGTCTATGATCGTGCCATCAATACCTCTATGCTGACCAAAAATGCTTTCAATTTCCGGCAGCGATACCTGGCGCCATTCGAAGGCCGCGTCAGCAAACAAGCGCGAGCGGTCGGCGTTGATCCTGCCTGGGTATATGGGCTGATCCGCCAGGAGTCGCGGTTTGTGACGGCAGCCCGCTCGTCGGTGGGCGCCGCCGGACTGATGCAGGTGATGCCCGGCACGGCGCGACTGGTGTCGCGCAAACTGGGGCTCAGTTATTCAGCGGCCAGCGCCAATGATTTTGATACCAACACGTTGCTGGGCACGTCTTATCTGAAAATGACTCTGGACGATTTGAACGGCTCTGAGGTTTTGGCTACTGCCGGTTATAACGCGGGACCGAACCGGGCCAGGCGCTGGCGCGACTCGCTGAGCCAGCCACTGGAAGGCGCAATTTTCGCCGAAACCATTCCCTTTACCGAAACCCGCCTGTATGTCAAACATGTCTTGTCCAATGCCACCTGGTATGACGCCCGCTTCAGCGGACGGCCTCAATCGATTGTCGAACGGCTCGGACAGGTGAGGCCCTGATGGCAGTCACAGACGGGCTTGATGTTTATGTCGTAGGTGGCGCGGTCCGTGACGAGCTGCTGGGGCTGCCACAAGGGGACCGCGACTGGGTCGTGGTGGGAGCCAGTCCCCAGGAAATGGTTCGGCGCGGCTTTCAGCCCGTAGGCGGTGATTTTCCGGTGTTTTTGCATCCGCAAACCAAAGAGGAATACGCCCTGGCGCGTACCGAAAGAAAAGCGGGACGCGGCTACAAAGGCTTTACCTTCCATACGGGTCCCGACGTGACGCTGGAAGAGGATTTGAAGCGCCGTGACCTGACCATCAATGCCATGGCGCGCCGGGCCGATGGTACGCTGGTCGATCCCTTGCGAGGTCGTGATGATCTTGAACGACGGGTATTTCGGCATGCCAGCGATGCGTTTGCGGAAGATCCCGTGCGCATACTGCGTCTGGCGCGTTTTGCTGCACGCTTCACTGACTTTACCTTGGCCGGCGACACCCTGCAGTTGTGTCGCGAGATGGTGCGCAATGGCGAGGTCAACGCCCTGGTGCCCGAGCGGGTTTGGAAAGAGGTCTCGCGCGGGCTCATGAACGAAAAGCCATCGCGCATGTTTGTTGTTTTGCAGGACACCAACGCGCTCGCTGTCGTGATGCCGCAACTGCAATGGAATACAGAAGTGGCGCAATCGACCGATTTGTCGGCCGCCAGGATTCTGTCTTTACCTTCGCGCTACGCAGCATCGCTCTCGCAAACGCAGGAACATGCCGCCCTGAGTACGCACCTTAAAGTGCCTGCCGAGTGCGCCGACTACGCGCGCTTGACGCAGGTGCTCTCTGCGCGCTTTGATATGCTGCCACTGCCGCCTAGTCCCACTGCGCAGGCGTATTTGTCCAGCCGGGCGCAATATGTGCTGGAAACACTAGAAGTCACCGACAGTTTGCGCAAGCCGGCAAGATTTCGCGATCTGCTCGAAGTTGTATTGTGTACGCGCCAGTCGGCGGCAGAAAACCTGCAGGCGGAAATTACGCGGATTGAATCGTGGACCGGAATTCTGGGCTGTTATTTGCAGGTGGACGCCGGTGCTGTCGCCCGGCAGCCTGGATTGGCGCCCCATGCCATCAAAGCGGCGGTTCGCGATGCCAGATTACAGGCCGTTGTGGCGTGCCTGGAAAAAATGACACCGCGCTAAGTTGGGCACCTGGCCCGCAGGCGATAGCAGCGGTTGCGACAAGCGCAGCTGCTACGTTTCTGGCGGCGCCCATTGCAGTGGCGACGTCAGGGCGTATTCATGCCTTCCCAGCGGGTGACCGAACCGGTATCGATGTCAAACAAATCCAGCGCCCGGCCGACACTATGGTCTACCATGGCTTGAAGGCTGTCGGGTCGTGCATAGAAGGCAGGGACCGGTGGCATGACAATGGCGCCCATTTCGGTGACGGCAACCATGCTACGCAAATGTCCCAGGTGCAGCGGCGTTTCGCGAACCATCAGCACCAGCTTGCGTCGTTCCTTGAGTACGACATCGGCGGCTCGGGTAAGCAGCGACGAGGTGACGCCGCTGGCGATCTCCGAAAGCGTTCGGATAGAACAGGGCGCGATTAACATACCGCTGGTTTTGAAAGAACCGCTGGAAATGGCGGCTCCCACATCCTGAATGGCATGCACGACCGTGGCCCGGTCAGCCAGATCGCCGGGATGCATCTGCAGTTCCTGGGACAGGGTCAGGCTGGCCGAGCGGCTCATGACCAAATGGGTTTCAAAGCCGGCCCGATGGAGCAGCTCAAGCGCGCGCACGCCATAGATAGCGCCAGAGGCGCCGGTAATGCCGACAATAATACGCGCTGGCGCAGTAGCGGAGGTTGCCATAAAAAACTGCGGTTCCGGTAAGAATAGGGACGGGCTGATATTGGGCATTAACGGTTAAAGCCCGGTTGCGAAAGGGTATTATACCCGCTGGAGCACAGGCCGTTTTAATAAGCGCGCCCGCGCGACGTCGCGATCTGCGATCAGGCTGACGTCCGGGGCTGGCCGCGCCGGCATCGGCGAGGCGTGGCGGCACCAACTGCGGTCAACGCCGAAAAATGGCCTGCGGGGTATACGACAGCGCCGATGGACGCTGGTGCAGCAAGGGGCCGATCGTCGCCTTCTGGGCTGTATGTTGTTTGGTGCCGTGCGTGGCGCAGCCAGCAGGTGGCGCCATAAAGCTGCGTTGGCGGTGTCGATAAGCAAGGCGCCGGCAGACGAGAGAAGGGAGATAAGAATGAGTCAGAATACAAGTGCAGCGGATTACTGGCAATTTTCGCTGGCTGTCTATGGGCAACAGGGCGTGGCCGCGCATTGTCTGCAGTTGCAGCGCAGACTGGGGCTGGACGTCAATGTCCTGTTACTGATGCTGTGGGCAGCAGGACAGTGGGGTCGTGCGCCCACAGCAGAACAGATCGCCGATGCCGATAGCAGCATTAGCCAGTGGCGTCAGCAGATCGTGCTACCCCTGCGCCAGTTGCGCACACGACTCAAACACGGCCCGTCGCCGGCACCGGACATCATGACAGATGAGTTACGACAGGATATCAAGCGATTGGAGCTGAATGCCGAACGCATAGAGCAGGATGTGCTGGCGCAATGGGTGAAGCAGCAATCGGTCGTCATAGGTGAGCAGAAGGCAGATGAGCACGGGATTGCGCTGGCGACGGCAGGGCTAGAGGCATCGCCAGACGCAGAGTCAGCCGCGTTGCAAAATGCAAAGCCAGATGCGTCACAAAGCATACAGTCAGCCGCCTCGCCAAGCGCCCAGTCAGTTGCGTCGGCCGCCAGCCGGCCGCATAATAACGGATCAGACCATCAGCCGGGTTCGCCAGCGCCATTGGCCGATACGACAGAAAATGCCCACCGGCTGGCGGTGCTGGAACAGACAGCGGTCAGGGTGGTGGCGCACTACGAAGCGCAGTGCGCGCAGTCTGCCGCCGAAGGCGTTGAGGACGCCGAAGAGACACCGGACCCATGGCTGGCATTGCAGCACGCCCATCAGATCGTGCTGGCCGCAGCCGGTGTGCTACATTGACAACGATGGTGACTTGTACAAGGCATACGTGCGGCAGGCCCGTTCCATCCATGTCCATGTGATGGTGAAAACGGGGGTAATAAAGCCGCTGCCGGCAGCAGTGCTGCGGATGCATCGCTGCTGCTGCCGACCCTGAGCCGCTGGTTGCAATGGCCGGGTCAGAACCAGGAGGTGGTTGACACGCCCTGGCCGTCATTTAGTCGAATCGCGCCCATGACAATGCGATAGATATACCACACCCAAATCGCAATAAGCACGACCCAGCCGATCAGAATAATCATTAGCAAAAAGCCGACAATCACGCCAAGCAGCGCGATCCAGAAGGTGCGGATCAGATATTGCAGATGGTCGGCATAAACGCTATTGGCGAACTCGCCCCGCTTGGCGTAGGCCATGATGACGCCAACCACGGTAAACAGCCCGGTAAACAGCCCCAATGCATACATGGCATAGGTTATCCAGGTGAAATTGCGGGCGGTATTATCCGGTGTGGGAACCGGAGCCTGGCTCTGGCTGGTTTCTTCGTTCATAACAGTGTCTTCCTTTAGGTTCTGTCGTGACAACTACTTTAACCCGGTTTACAGCTCTACCAAATTGATATTGTATTTCAATAACATTCAGCACATCCGCATTCCGGAATGAACTGTTTGCACAGTCATAAGGGATGCTGTAGACTCTGCGCGGCGATGCTGTCGATCACGTTGATTGCGTTAATACGATGACTACGACGAATAAGCTGAATAAATCAATAAACTGAATTATCGAATAAATCCGCTTGCGGCATGGCTGCATTGCTGTCTATTCCACTCTTACACTATGGACTATAACAATGAAAAAGACGGACCTTGAAAAAGCCAAAGCGCTTAAAACAGTGGGAAAAATGAAACAGGAAGGTGCGCCGGGTCGCTTTGGGGCCGCTGCCGATGTCTCAGCCGATCGTCGTGCCAAGCGCAAGCTGGATCAGGCACAGGGGCTGGTGTCCTTCCCCGTGAAACTGAAGCAGGAAGTGATCGCGCAAATTCGCGCGCGGGCTGCGCAGGATGGTGTCAGCGCCAACGACATTATCGGTCAGTTGCTTGAGCGCGCGCTCAAGGGCTAATGGCGGCTGGGATCGCAATGCGTCGCACTATAACGCATGTCATAGGCCACGCTGAGCCGCGGCTCAGCAATGTGATGCCCGCTGTACTCACGGTTCGATATAACCGGGGTCATCTTGCGGGCGCAATCGATCGTAGTGTTCATGCGATTGCGGCTTGATAAACAGCGTTGCGACTTCCGGATGGCCATTGCGGATCTTGTTTTCAAGTGCAATCACAATCGCTTCGAGCTCGGGCACGCGCAGCGAATCGTCAAATTCGAGGCTCATTGCAACCGTGATTTGCTGCGGCGCAGTCTGCACGGTAATCAGGCCATTGACTTGCGATACGCCAACCGTGCCTTGTGCCAGCGTCACAATGGAATCGCGAATTTTCGCGCTGGCCGCTTCACCGATCAGCAGCCCCTTGGTTTCGCGGGCCACCAATAGCGCGGTCAGGGCCAGTGTGATGCCGATCAGTATCGAGGCAACACCGTCGAGTGCCGGCATATCCAGCGCCACAGACAGATACACGCCGACAAAGGCAATGAGCAGGCCGAGCATGGCTGCGGAGTCTTCCAGCAAGACGATAAAAGTGGGCGGGTCCTTGCTATGTATGATCATACGAAAAAGCGCGGAGTAAGGGCGGTTTCCCCTGAACTTTTTCAAAGTGAAGGCCCAGGAGAAGCCCTCGAACAGGAAGGCCAGCGCCAGAACGATATAGGTGACATGGGGCGATTCTACGGGCCGTGGTTCGCGGATGTGAACGATGCCTTCATACACCGAGACGCCCGCGCCGAAGGTAAGGATCAGCAGCCCGACGACGAAACTCCAGAAGTAGACCTCGCGTCCATAGCCGATGGGATGATCCTTGTCGGGCAGATTGCGGCTGCGATGTACGCCATACAGCAGCAGGATTTCATTGGTGCAATCGACCACTGAATGCACGCCTTCGCTGAGCATAGCAGAACTGCCGGTAATGGCAGCGGCGACAAACTTGCTGATAGCCACCAAAATATTGCCGGCCAAGGCAACATAAATGACCATATTCGATGCGTGATCGGTTTGCGGCGTGCTTCGGGTCAACGGCAGTTCCCCCGTCGTGCTGCGAGTTGTCGGTTCGCTGGTGCGATGATGTGATGAGAAATCAGTTGATACTATACCACTTGCGCATAGTGGGCCTGTATCATGGCCTTTCACTCGGCGCGTTTTCGGCACCGATGCAAGGCCTCAACTTCTAGCTCGGCTCTCGGCGCCCAATTCAAAGTTTTCGGCTCCGCGCTCCTGATCCAACGGGCATGGCTGTCGACTTCCAACTCTCGGTGTGAGAATCGCTCTGATCGCTTGGCGGTTCAGCCACCGCGCGGCATTGAATGCGAAAAGAAGCCGCCGTGCTTTCATTACCAAGCACGACCAAGCACGAACAGTCACACACATTAAATCCATCACATCAGTCACAAGCAGTCGCCGCCAATCGCTATCCTGTCGCTCCCAAGATGGGTAGTAATGTACTGGGTCGGACCAAAGGGGAGGCGGCGTTACAGTCGGTGGCGACGATCACCCGTGGCAAATCCGACCAGGTCCATATCCGCATTCTTGCCGATGGCCAGAACCTTGAAGAGTTCTCCCATCTCCGCCTCGGACAGCAATTTTTGCACCGGACCGATTTCACGCGCATAGCGCACTGTGTCTTCGGGATCCAGGCTGGTCAGTATCTGCAGCAGGTCGCAATTGAGCAGAAAACGCGCTTGCGAGGTATAGCCCAGCACATCCAGGCCGCCGGCCAGCGCGGCATCGGCCATGGCGGTGAAGTCTACGTGTGCCGTAATGTCCTGTATGCCCGGAAAGAGCAGGACCTGGCTGTGCGCATGATGCAGCAGGTGGCACATGAGCGTGCCCTGGCTGCGTTGTGGATGATAGTACTCATGTCCGGGGAAACCGTAGTCGATCAGCAGGGCGACACCTTGTTTCAGCCACTGTCCCATGCCGGTTACCCATGACTCGCCTTGCAAATTGATTTCGGAGCGATAGCCCGGCAGCGCAGGCATGCGGGCGCGAACTGCCCGGTCCAGCACGGCATTGGCCGGAACGCGCACGAAATCAAAATGCGGCGAGCTCTGGTTGTCTGGGGCTGTCTGCGCGGTGGGCGCCGGCGTTCGCTGCGGTTGTTTGTTGACGACATGCAGCTCATAAATTTGCTCGTCTTGGCCCCATTCGAATAGTGAAACGGGCATGGCATCGAGCACTTCATTGGCAATAACGCAGCCGGTAAAGCCCGAAGGCAGGCTGCGCAGCCACTGCACGCTATCTCCGAAAGGGGCAAGGCGTTGCTGTTGCCGCTGTGTCAGGTCCGGAGAAATATCAAGAATGTAATATCGAAGTTCTGGAAAATCGGGTAGCAGCGCCTGCAGCAAGTGCTCGGCAAGAGCGCCGGAGCCGGCACCAAATTCCAGAATGTGAGGGGTGCCAAGATGGGCAAGAATGGGGCTGACCTGCCGGGCCAGGCTGCGGCCAAACCATGGCGTCAGCTCAGGTGCTGTGACAAAATCGCCTTGCAGTGCTGAGCCTGCGGCGGCAGTCGTATCGCCAAATTTGAGAGGTGCGCCGGCGTAATAGCCGGTCTGTGGATCGTACAGCGCGGTATGCATCCAGCGCGCAAAAGGCAGCCCATGAGGGCCGCCTTCATTGATAAGCCCGGCAAGTTTGTGCCGGGCGTTTTCGCTATAGCGCTGCGCTGCTTCCTGGATTTGGGGCAGCGCAGGTCCGCTTGGGTCTGCGCGCATATCTTTCCAACGTGACTTCGGGAAAGATCATTATAAAGGCTTACGCCCAGGCGCGTGTCGAACTCGGTTTCTTTTTGCTGCGAGCAAAACCAGGTTTGTCTGAGCGTGCTGCGCGATCACCACCGAAGCCGCCGTCGGAACGGGTGCTAGGGCGAGGCTTGCGGGCCGGCGCAGGAGCGAACTCGGTGCGTGGCTTGCGCGTTGCCGGTGCTGCATCGGCTTTGACAAAACCGCTTTTTTCGGTACGTGGACGATCAGATGAAAACGGATTGCGCGACAGCGAAGTGGCTGCGCGGTCAATCAGTGATTCACGAGGTGCGTCATAGCTGCGTGCCGGACGAGCGCGTTCGGAGCGTCCCTCGGCAGAGCGTGAATCTTCACGGGCGCCGTAGGAAGGGGCGCTGCCGCCTTTACGATGGCCAAACCCTGTGCGGGCGTGATCTTTCTCGCGCGAACCGCCACCTGGACGACCTTGACGCGAACCGTTAGGCTTGCCGCTGCGACCTTTGCCGCCGGCGCCGCGACCACTCTCGGCCGATTTGACCGGTTCCAGACCAGCAATGACCTCGGCAGGCATAGGCTGACCGGTGAACTGTTCGATACGGCGGATTTTATGACGTTCGCCATGGGTTGCCAGGGTAAATGCCTGACCGTTGCGACCGGCGCGGCCGGTACGGCCGATACGGTGAACGTAGTCTTCAGCCTGCATGGGCAGGTCGAAATTGATAGCATGGCTGATGCCTTGCACGTCGATGCCGCGGGCGGCAACGTCGGTTGCAACCAGCACGCGCAGGCGACCTTTCTGCAGCATACCCAATGTGCGTGTACGCTGGCGCTGGTTCATATCGCCATGCAGCGCTGAAGCGGCAAAGCCTTCATCTTCCAGGCGTTCGGCCAGTGCGTCGGCACCCCGTTTGGTTGATGTAAAGACAATGGCTTGATCCATGGAGGCATCACGCAGTAAATGACCCAGCAGGCGCAGCTTGTGGCCGCTGTCGTCTGCATACAGCAGAGTCTGGGTAATGTTGGCGTGTTTCTGTTTCTGTCCGGCAATATCGATGCGCAGCGGATTGTTCAGCATATCAGCCGCCAGGCGGGCCACGGTGCCTTCAAACGTAGCGGAGAACATCAGTGTCTGACGATCATTCGGTGTCTGGGCAACAATGCTCTCGATATCTTCGATAAAGCCCATGTCCAGCATGCGGTCGGCTTCGTCCAGCACCAGGGTGTGAACGCGCGACAGGTTGACACGACGTGCATTCAGGTGATCGATAAGACGGCCGGGAGTCGCGACCAGTACGTCGACCCGACGCGACAGGGCTTTGATTTGCGCTCCATAAGGCATGCCGCCGACCACAGTGGCGATACGCAAATCGTCGATGCCGTTGCCATATGCCTTGGTGGCTTCTGCAACCTGCAGGGCCAGTTCACGGGTAGGAGTCAGGACCAGTACCTGCACGCCAACGCCTTTGTTGCCAGGCATGCCGGCAATGCGGTGTAATGAGGGCAGCATGAACGCTGCGGTTTTGCCACTGCCGGTTTGAGCAGAGACAATCAGATCCTTGCCTTCGAGGGCTTTGGGGATCGCTTCGGACTGGACGGGCGTAGGCTGTGTGAAGCCGGCCTTGTTCAGGGCAGCAAGTAGAATGGGTGAAAGACCCAGAGTATCAAATGACATTTGTAATCCTAAGTAGGTGTCAGGCAAGGCCTGTTCATCAGGAGTGCAGAAGGCCATTGGTTCCGGTTGTGATGCTGGGCGATTGCATAAAAAACCCAGGCCGCGCGATGGAGATGACCATCGGCAAACAGGACAAAACGACAATTCTGTCACGCAGCAAAGTCTTGCTGATATGCACAATGCATACCTGCACTTTACTGATCAGGATGAACAAACGAATGGGAAATAGCCAGACGAATCGTTGATCGGAGCATCGAGCCGACCGGATCAACCGTTGCATGACAGAGGAAATACGCATGCGGGTCTGGAGGTAGGAGCGATGATGGCTTTTGATTAATAAGCCAGGCAGCAAAAATAAATAGTTCTTGCTGCAAAGAATATGATTATATAAGTGTTTTCCCTAGAAAGCAAGCATTATTATTGCAATATCCAGCGGGTCGTGGTGCACACGGGTAAAAGACTGCCGCGCCGGGTCTGTTATCGCCGGTCTATTATTGAAGGCTGGCAAACCAGTAAAACAGAACAAAATCAATACGCCGGCAAGTCAGCATACCGGTAAACCGCTAAGCAGTCAGAACGCCAGTAAGCGCGTGAGACCGTAAGACAAGCAAGCGAGTAGGCCAACACGCCCACCTCTGCCTCAGCGTCAGCTAAGCCCCCGCCCCAGCCTCGGCTGGTTCTGCGTCAGACGTCAGGAATCGATAATTTGCTGCAGCGTTTGTTCGAAAAGGGTTTGCTGTGGCAGGGTTTGGTCAGGGTGATCAAAGAGCGCAGTAAACGACTGGGTGATGTCCCGGTGGTAGGCCTTGACATGCTGGCTGGTTTGCGCGCTGCGGCTTGGGACCGGTTGCAGCTCGTGGCTATCGGACACGCCGGCCGGCTCGCGTGGGACGCCCCAGATCGGGTTAGGGAAGTGTTTATCGTCGGCAAAGCGAGCAATGATGTGCCAATGGACATGCGGCACCATGTTGCCCAATTGGGCCAGATTGATTTTGTCGGGTTGAAAATGACGACGTTGCAGCGCTTCAACCAGATAGACCGCGCTCATCAGGCTGCTGCGTTCGGTCTGATTCAGGTCTGTCATTTCCTGCGCATGGCGGTTCAGGATCACCCGGGTAAAGGCCGGATAATCGGCCTGCTGCGCATCGACGACCCGCAAAAAGGCGTTGCGAAACAGCACGGCGCCCCCATCGCTGTTACATAGCGGACAATCGGTATGGGCGGTCATGACAAGGGCTCTCCTGAATATACTGTGTGGCGGTTTAGTGATTCACAAGGAATGACGCGAGCGTCATGCCAGGATCGGTTTCCCGCATGAATGCTTCGCCTATCAGAAAGCCATAAACCCCACTGTCCTGCATGCGACGCACGTCGTCCGGCGAGTGGATGCCACTTTCCGTAATTACGAAATGGCCCTCGGGAATATGGGCAAGCAGATCCAGTGTGGTCTGCAGGGTTGTCTCGAAGGTTCGCAGATTGCGGTTATTGATGCCGATGAGTGACGATTTCATGTCAAGTGCAATATCCAGCTCGGCCCGGTCGTGCACTTCAATCAGGACGTCCATGTCCAGTTCCTGCGCCACGGCTTCCATTTCCTTGAGCTGGTCGGCGGGCAGGGCGGCAACGATCAGCAGGATGCAGTCAGCGCCCAGCGCACGGGCATTGATGACCTGATAAGGGTCGATCATGAAGTCTTTGCGCAGCACTGGTAGCGGGCAGGCGGCGCGTGCCTGGCGCAGATAGTCGCTGGATCCCTGGAAAAACTGCACATCGGTAAGCACAGACAGGCAGGTGGCGCCATGGGCGGCATAGGTATGGGCAATTTCGGCCGCGTTGAAATTGGGTCGGATCACGCCTTTTGATGGCGAGGCTTTTTTGACTTCAGCAATCACGGCGGTTTTCTGTTGTTTGATTTTTTCACGCAACGCATTGGCAAAACCGCGAACATCCTTGCGAGCCTGGGCTTCGCGCAGCAAATCGGCCTCGCTGCGGAACTGGCGTTGCATGGCGACTTCTTCTTTTTTTACATTGAGAATTTGTTCGAGAATATCGTTCATGATGTGAACTTCCTGGTATAGGCACGGAATGTTTCTAATTTATCACGAGCAGCGCCGGATTTGATCAGTTCGCGTGCTTTATTGATCCCATCCTGTATGGTGGCAGCCTGATTGCCGGCGTAGAGGGCCAGACCGGCATTGAGCACGACGATGTCACGGGCCGTGCCCGCATCATTGTTCAATGCACTCATGACCAGGTCGCGTGACTCTTCCTTGTTGCTGACCGTAATGCTGCGAGTGGAGACCATTTGCATGTTGAAATCTTCCGGATGGATTTCGTATTCGGTCACTTTGCCATTCTTGAGTTCGCCAACCATTGTTGCGGCGCCCAGCGAGGCTTCGTCCAGATTATCTTTGCCATGAACGATCAGCACATGTTTGGAGCCCAGTTGCTGCAGTACGCGGACCTGGATGCCGACCAGGTCCGGATGAAACACGCCCATGAGCTGGTTGCCGGCACCGGCCGGGTTGGTTAGCGGTCCCAGTATATTGAAGATGGTTCGCACAGCGAGCATCTTGCGTATTTCCCCCACGTTTTTTATGCTGCCGTGGTGCGCCGGTGCATACATGAAGCCGATGCCGGTTTGTTCTACGCATTCGGCAACCTGCTCGGGCGTCAGGGCCAGATTGATACCCAGCGCTTCCAGTACATCAGCGCTGCCTGAAGACGATGATGAACTGCGATTGCCGTGCTTGGCAATACGCACGCCGCCGGCAGCGGCAACGAACATGGCCGTGGTGGAAATGTTGAAAGTGTGGCTGGCGTCGCCGCCGGTGCCGCACATATCGAGCAGGTCGTCGGGGTCGCTGATCTTGACCGGAGTGGCAAATTCCCGCATCACGGTAGCGGCCGCGGTAATTTCGCCGACGGTTTCTTTTTTGACGCGCAACCCCATGAGCAGGGCGCTGGCAATCGGCAACGGCACTTCGCCGCGCATCAGCTGGCGCATCAGGTACAGCATTTCGTCATGGAAAATTTCGCGATGTTCAATGCAGCGCGTGAGCGCGTCTGTGTAGGAAATGCTCATGGGTGGATGTCCAGAAAGTTTTGCAACAGGGCATGGCCATGTTCGCTAAGGATAGATTCGGGGTGGTACTGCACACCATAAACCGGCAGGGAGGTATGCTCCACGGCCATGATTTCTCCATCGGCCGTTTCAGCCGTAATGCGCAGGCATTCGGGCAGAGAGTGACGTTCGATCGCCAGCGAATGATAGCGGATCACGGTATGCGGTGAAGGAATGCCGCGAAACAGCGCAGATCCGTCGTGGGTAATTTCCGATGTCTTGCCGTGCATGATTTGCTTGGCGCGGATGATGTTTCCGCCAAAAGCCACGCCAATGGATTGGTGGCCCAGGCATACGCCCAGCACCGGTATTTTGCCGGCAAAGTGTTTGATCAGTTCAACTGATATGCCTGCTTGTGCTGGCGAGCAAGGTCCCGGAGAGACGCAAAGACGTTCGGGGTTGAGCGCGGCAATCTCATCGACTGTCATTTGGTCATTACGCACCACGTGGACGTCCTGTCCCAGTTCGCCAAAATATTGCACCAGATTATAGGTAAACGAATCGTAATTATCGAGCATGAGCAGCATGACAGTTCCTCAGATGGGTTGATCCAGACCGTATTGCACCTGTTCGGCGGCGCGCAGCACGGCGCGGGCCTTGGCCTCGGTTTCTTGCCATTCTTTTTCGGGGTCGGAATCGGCCACGATGCCGGCGGCAGCCTGCACATAGAGCATGCCGTTTTTAATAACGCCGGTGCGGATCGCGATGGCCACATCCATGGTGCCGTTGTAGCTCAGATAACCGGCGGCGCCGCCATAGATGCCACGGCGTACGGGCTCCAGTTCATCAATGAGTTCCATGGCCCGCACTTTGGGTGCGCCGGTCAGGGTGCCGGCGGGAAAGCTGGCGCGCAGTACATCGATGGCGTCCATCCCTGGCTTGAGAATGCCCTTGACGTTGGACACCAGATGCATCACGTGTGAATAGCGTTCAATGGCCATCTGGTCGGTCACTTGCACAGAGCCGGTTTCGGCAACGCGGCCCACATCATTGCGGGCCAGATCGATCAGCATGACGTGTTCGGCGACCTCCTTGGGATCGGCGCGCAGCTCGTCGGCCAATGTCGCATCTTCTTCGGGCGTTTCACCGCGCTTGCGCGTGCCGGCAAGCGGGCGAATGGTGATGGCGGTTTTCTCTTCGGCATTCTCGGTGAATGTTTCCTGGCGCACCAGAATTTCCGGTGACGAGCCCACGACATGAAAGTCACCGAAGTTCCAGAAATACATGTAGGGAGAAGGGTTCAGGGAGCGCAGGGCGCGATAGAGCGACAGCGGTGAATCCCGGAAGGGCTTGGCAATAACCTGTCCGACCTGGACCTGCATCAGGTCGCCCGCAGCGATATATTCCTTGGCCTGGAGCACAGCCTTCAGATAATCCTCTTTCTTGAAGTCGCGAATTTCTGTTGTTTGCAGGCTGGGCAGGCTGTAGGGAATTTCGACCGGATGGCGCAGTCGTGCGCGCAGTTCAAGCAAGCGTTTCTGCGCCTTGCTGTAGCTTTCGGGCTCATTCGGATCGGCGTAAATCATCAGGTAAGTGCGGCCGATGACATTATCGACAATGACCAGCTCGTCCACCTGCATCAGCATGATGTCGGGCACGCCTTCTTTCTGCCCATGAGGGAACGGCTTGACGTTGGGGCCCAGGGACGGCTCGATATGACGGATGGTATCGTAGCCGAAATAGCCGGCCAGGCCGCCGGCAAAACGGGGAATGCCAGGGCGCAGGGCGACCTTGATGCGTTTTTTGAATTCCTGGATGAAAGTCAGCGGATCGCCCCGATAGGTTTCGGTCACTTCGTCGTTGGTCAGCACTTCGGTCAAATCGCCGGTAGCGCGGATGACTGTTTTGGCCGGCAGGCCGATAAAAGAATAGCGGCCGAATTGCTCGCCCCCGACGACCGATTCGAGCAGGCAGGTCATGCGACCGGCTTCTTTGCCGGTATGGGCCAGTTTCAGGTAGATACCAAGTGTGGTATCCAGATCTGCATAGGTTTCCTTGATGATCGGGATGCGGTTGAAACCCTGGGCCGCGAGTGCGTTAAATTCAATTTCAGTCATCATAACGGTCTCTGTTTGTGTTTTCCTGAATGACCGGGCAGATGCAAAAATACCCGGTCCTGTTTTAAGGGATTACCGGGTATTGTGCGTACTGACTACGAATTTCGGATGCGCAAAAAAAACGGCATCCGGAACAGTCTAATGAGTGACACTCCCGGCAGACGAACGCCACCAGCGCCAATACATGGCAACCATAGCAGAACGGGCATAAAGGGAGCTTGCAGTCATTACGTTAATAAATCAGGTTGGTCTGCCGATGCGTTGTGGCGTTCAATCCACTGGGCCGCCTCGACGATAGTCTCTACTATATCATTGACTTTCAGGTTTTGTACACTGTTTCCTTCGTTATAACCATAAGGAACAATGAGAACAGGCATGCCCGCCGCTTGCGCCGCCTGGGCGTCGTTGATGGAGTCGCCGATGAAAACGCACTCTTTGGGTTCGGCTTGCAGCAGAAGGCACGCATGCAGTACCGGGCCGGCATCCGGCTTGCGGGTTGGGCAGGTGTCGCCCGATACGACAGCATCGAAAAATGATCGCAGGCCGGTTTGAATGAGCAATTGTTCGGTAAAGACCGTAGGCTTGTTGGTCACCACCGCCAGCAGAATGCCTGCCGTTTTCAGGGCTTTGAGTCCATCTATGACCCCGTCAAATAGCGTGGCCCGGTCGCCGTTGACCAGATGGTACGCATCGACGAAATGCTCGCGGGCAACGACGAATGCCTCTGTGGTGACAATGGCCTGGTCGTCACCCCCCGTCATGGCGCGACGCACCAGATGATCGATGCCTTTGCCGACAAACTGGGCAATCCGTTCCTGGTGTAGTTGTGGCAGCCCGAGCTTGACGCGCATGGCATTGGCTGCCTGCGCCAGATCGGGAATGGAGTCGACCAGTGTGCCGTCAAGGTCGAGCAGGGCGGCGCGGATACTCATGACCGGTTGACTCCGGCAATCTGTTTACGCATATCGGTAATGACCGCTGCATAGTCCTGCTGACCGAAGATGGCCGATCCGGCCACAAAGGTATCGGCACCGGCTTCGTATATGCTTGCAATGTTGTCGGTTTTGACGCCGCCGTCCACTTCAAGAAGAATGGTGTTGCCGGTTTTTTCCTGCCAGGCGTCAATGCGCTGGCGCGTAGCGCGCAGTTTATCCAGAGTGGCGGGAATGAACGACTGCCCGCCGAATCCCGGGTTGACCGACATGAGCAGGATCAGGTCAAGCCGATCCATGACATGATCGAGCACGGACAGCGGCGTTGCCGGATTCAGTACCAGTCCGGCCTTGCAGCCATTGTCGCGGATCAGCGAAAGCGACCTGTCCACATGGCGCGAGGCTTCCGGATGAAACGAAATGATATTGGCGCCCGCCTGGGCAAATTGCGGGATCAGGTCATCTACCGGTTCACACATCAGATGCACATCGATAGGCGCGTCAGTACAGGGGCGGATCGCCTTGCACACCATGGGACCGATAGTCAGATTTGGGACATAATGATTGTCCATGACATCAAAATGAATCCAGTCGGCACCAGCGTCGATCACGTTTCTGACTTCTTCCCCCAGACGGGAAAAATCGGCTGACAGAATGCTGGGGGCGATGCGGGTAACGGGTTGTAATTCCATGACAGCGTTTTTCTCCTGTAAGGGGGCGCACGAAGTACAATGAAGTTCTATTATTCCATACAAACACGTTTAGCTTTCCGAGGATCCGGCACGAATGGTAAATACAATGACGGTGGAAGTCACCCCGCGTTATCTCGAAGAACAGTCCGACCCGTCCCGCTCGCAGTATGTCTTTGCCTATACCGTGAGAATCCGCAACACCGGTACAACGGCCGCCCAGGTCATCAGTCGCCACTGGGTCATTACCGATGGTGATGAAAAAACCCATGAGGTGCGCGGGCTGGGCATCGTCGGCGAGCAGCCGCTTATCGCTGCTGGCGATATGTATGAGTACACCAGCGGCTGTCCGCTAAATACCCCCTTTGGCACCATGAAGGGCAGCTTTCATTGCGTGGGTGAGAACGGCGTGCCGTTTGATGTGGGCATCCCAGAATTCGTCCTGTCGCTGCCCCGAACGCTGCACTGATCGGCCACGGCGAGTGCCAGGATGGTTGGACTTGTCTTTCATTATTTGTCTGGGTAAATGTAAACATGAAAAATTCGCAAAAGCGCACTCCGTTCTGGCCAGTGGCTCTTGCCACCCTTGCCCTGATGGCAGGTTGCGCAACGCAAAAAGCGGGCGACCCCGCGTCGCAGGCGCCGTTTTCCATGACGGCCCCGCTGTCGGTGCCTGACATCTCCACTTTTGCGGCAACGCCGGCGCGACCGCTAGCCGGACAATATCATCAGGTCAACTGGTCATCGTTGCCCGGATGGAATCAAGATGATGCTCGCCACTTGTGGCTGACCTTTTATAACAACTGTCGTGGCCTGATGCGGCCCGTCAGCGGCTCCAAGACCATGCCCGCACGCGCAACGCCTGCCGTGTGGCAGCCAGTGTGCCAGGCGGCTGCCCAATCTGGCATTGATCCGCACAGCGATGACGCGGCCACGGTCAAAGCGTTTCTGGAGCAGCATTTGCAACCCTGGCAAGTGACAGAAAACGGTAAATCTTCCAATACCGTGACGGGCTATTATGAGCCCGTGGTGCATGGTTCCCGTTCGCAGGGGGGCCGATACCAGTGGCCCATGTATGCGGTTCCTGATGATCTACTGACCATTGACCTGGGCCAGCAGTATCCCGAACTGGCAGGAAAGCGCATCCGCGGCAAGCTCTCGGGCAATAGCGTTGTGCCCTATGATACGCGGTCGCAGATCGGGCAGCGCGATAGCAAGCCGCCGGTGATTGTGTGGCTGGATGATCCGGTCGAAGCGTTTTTCCTGCAGGTGCAGGGCTCGGGCCGGGTACGGCTGGACGATGGCAGCACGATTCGCCTGGCCTATGCCAACCATAATGGGCGCCCCTACAGCTCAATCGGCAAGTGGCTGGCCGACAAGGGCGAGCTGCCACTGGCACAGGCCAATATGCAAAACATCAAGGCTTGGGCCAAGGCCAATCCAGACCGGATCGATGAAATGCTCAACATCAACCAGGCTATGGTGTTCTTCCGTGAAGAGGCGTTGCCTGACGAGGCGGCCGGCCCCAAGGGCGCCTATGGTATCCCGCTGGTGGCTGAGCGCTCTGTCGCCGTGGACCCCGCTTACGTGCCATTGGGCAGCCCACTTTTTCTGGCAACCACACGCCCTCACTCTAAGCAGCCCATGCAGCGCGTGGTGTTCGCCCAGGATACCGGGGCGGCGATCAAAGGCGTGGCAAGAACAGACTTTTTCTGGGGATCAGGTGATGCGGCCGGCGAGCTGGCCGGTCGCATGAAACAGCCTGGCCAGATCTGGATTCTATGGCCGCGCGCTGCGGGAGCACCGGAGGCGCGATGAACACGATGAAATACGATGTGATCGTTTGCGGTGCGGGTATTGTCGGCATGGCCACTGCGCTGGCACTGGTGCGGGCCGGCGTCAACGTGGCATTGCTGGCGCCACGACGTGCGCCCGAGCCCATGCAGGGCGAGCAGTATCACGCGCGTGTCTATGCAATTTCTGAAGCCAGCCAGGCATTTCTTGCCTCTTTGGGTATTTGGGACGCCATGCCGCAGGAACGGGTTACCGAGGTCGATGCCATGCAGGTCAATGGCGACCGCGACGGACAGGTCGTGCTGCACGCCTGGCAAGCTGCCAAGCCCCATTTGGCATGGATTGTGGAGTCTGGTGAAATTGAACGCGCCCTGTTTCAGGCGCTCACGATTTACGGTTTGCCCTGGATCAACGATACGATGCAGGCCTGGCAGCCAGGACAGGTCACCACGGCTGATGGCGCAACGCTGCAGGCCCAGTTGTTTATCGGCGCCGATGGCGCCCGCTCGCCGTTGCGCAGCGCAGCCGGTATGGCGCACTCGAAAAAAGACTATGGCGACAAGGGGCTGGTGACGCATCTGACCTGCGAAAAACCCCATATGAATACGGCGTACCAATGGTTTTGCAATCACCATGTGCTGGCTTTTCTGCCCATGCCCGATACCAGCGAAGGACATCAGGTGTCGCTGGTGTGGTCGGTCGACGATGCAACGGCGGACCGGTTTCTGCAAATGGACGAGGCAACGCTGGCGCTGACGCTGCCGCAGGCGCTCGATCAAGTGGCGCAAGGCTGCCTGGGCAAGCTAAGCGTGCGCAGCCGTTTGCATGGCTTTCCCCTGACGCTGGAAAAGGCGCAAATGGCAGCTTCGGGCGTCGCGCTGGTGGGCGATGCCGCGCATCGGGTTCATCCATTGGCCGGGCAGGGACTCAATCTGGGCCTGGGCGATGTCAAGGTACTGGCGCAGACATTGAACCAAAAAGAGGCGTTCCGGTCCTATGGGGAGCTACGTGTCCTTGAACGCTATGCCCGCGCGCGTGCTGCCGATGTTATGGCCATGCGTGTGGCAACCGATGGACTGTATCAGCTGTTTTCCCGTGAGCTGCCGGCGTTGCCGTTGTTGCGCAATGCGGGCATGAGGCTGGTGCAACAGCTTCCCTGGGTCAAGCGACAACTTATTGCCGGCGCTTCAGGGCTTTGACTGACGATTGTCGGGAACAGATTTGGAAGCATGGCGACAGGGCCACATAGCTGGGCTCAGGCCTCAGGCCCAGGCCGTTATGCAGATGGACATACCGGCGGACGTGCCGGGAACAGCGTCGCCTTTCGCGCATCGTGCAAGGCTTTTTTGGCGGTGACGCCACTCAATGGTGTTCTGTTGTAAGGATGTAAGGTAATGAGATTGACTTGGATGAAAGCGCCCATCTTGCGGCAATATCGACGGGCAGTGATGGCCGGCCTGCTGGCTCTGTCAGCCGGCGGCCTGGCTGTGCCGGCAGCACAGGCACAAACGGCCGATAACGCGAAACTGCAAAGCGTGCGGGATGCAATCAACAAGGCGTTCGATGTTGAAGTGACCCAGGTTCGGCCCACAGATTATGCCAATCTGTACGAAGTCCAGCTGGGCGGCAACATCGTCTATACCAATGAAAAAGCCGAGTTCGTGCTGGCGGGCAATCTGGTCGACGCCAAAACGAAGCGCGATGTGACCACCGATCGAATCGACGAAATTTCCAAGGTGGATTTTTCTACCCTGCCACTGGCCCAGGCCGTCAAGCTGGTCAAGGGTGACGGCGCTCGCAAGATGGCTGTGTTCGAGGACCCGAACTGCGGCTATTGCAAAAAGCTGCACAAGGAACTGGCTACGCTGGATAATGTGACCGTGTACACCTTCCTGTTTCCAATCCTGGCGCCCGATTCAATGACCAAGGCCACTAGCGTATGGTGCGCCAAAGACCAGGCCACGGTATGGACCGATTGGATGAATAAGGGCGTTGTTCCTCCTGATGCCAGCTGCGAGACGCCCATCGAGAAAAATCTCGCACTGGGCCAGAAACTGGCAGTCCAGGGTACGCCTGCGATTTTCTTCGAGAGCGGTAACCGCGTCAACGGCTATGTGCCGGCCGCGCGTTTGAATCAGGAACTGGATCGCAAATAGTCGGAAAAGCCCAGGGGCGGCAGGCATATGACCATGCCGCTGTGGCTTGGCCGGTTCGCCATAGTCAGGCCGTAACGCCGTCGCGTGCTTGTATCGCTGTGGCGTCGTCTTATCGGCGGGGCCTGGCGGCACCGCCGAGGCATGGTCATAACGCTGTGGCCTGACTGCGCCAGAGCGTAACCGTGGGCCGTGGCGGGCCCATGCCTACATGGCATTTATGCCGTCAAAGCAAAGGGGTGGGTCAGTAGTCGCTGTACCGAATTGACGCGCAGATCCACATAGGCCGGGCGCATGCGATGCATGGAGCTAAAGGGCGTGCCGCGGTGAAAAATGTGCACGGTTTTCATGTTCAGCTGTTTGGCCGTTTTCAGGTTCTTCAGAGTGTCTTCGACCAATATCGTATGGGCCGGCTCGCATTGCAGCTGAACCAGTAACTGGCGCATCAGCGCCGGTGAAGGTTTGGGACGATAGCGTCCCTGCAGGCACATTTCATTGATCGAACAAATACCTGCAAAGCAGTGACGAATGTTCAGGCGCTCCAGCACAATCCTGGCATAATGCATGGGCGCATTGGTCACCACATACTTGATGCCAGGCACCGCATTGAGCATGGCAGACAGGTTTTTTTCCACACGCGTGCTCCCGGCGATATCGAAATCGTGGCTCAGATGCAGGAAGTCCCTGGCGCTGACGCCGTGGTGCTTGACCATGCCGATCAGCGTGGCGCCATAACGGGCCCAGTATTTTTTGCGCAGGACCGTTGCTTCGTCATGATCCACATCCAGCGTTTGCATGACAGCCCGTGTCATGCTCTGGTTGATATGACCGAAGATGGCGTAAGATGCGTCGTGTAAAGTATTGTCCAGGTCAAACAGCCATACCCGCGAGGTGCGGGCATGGCGAACCAAAGGCTGCAGCGGTTTGATCAATGGCGTACATATCATGCCGCAATCTCAATGTCCGCGACGCGAGATAACGCCGCAAGCACCGTCATGAGGTGATCATGGTGCCGACACCCTTATCGGTCAGAATTTCCAGCAGCAGGCAGTGGGGAACCCGGCCATCGACCACATGTACGGAATTGACGCCATTGCGGGCGGCATCCAGGGCCGATGAGATTTTCGGCAACATGCCGCCTGATATTGTGCCGTCAGTAAACAGTTCATCAATCGTTTTGGCCGACAGCTTGCGTAGCAGCTGGCCTGATTTGTCCAGCACGCCTGGCGTGTTGGTCATCAACAGCAGTTTTTCCGCCTGCAGCACTTCGGCCATTTTTCCGGCCACCAGATCGGCATTAATGTTGTATACGTCGCCTTCTTCGGGGTCGTATCCGATGGGGGAAATCACGGGAATGAACTGATCGTCCTGCAACGCTCTGACGACAGAAGGGTCAATGCTGGAGATGTCGCCTACAAAGCCGATATCCAGCGGTGCCTCGGGATTTTCCTTATTAGGCATCAGCTTCTTGCGCGCCTGGATCAGGCCGCCGTCTTTGCCCGTGAGACCCACGGCCTTGCCGCCCGCCTCATTGATCATCATGACAATATCCTGCTGCACCTGGCCGCCCAGCACCCATTCGACCACTTCCATCGTATCGGCGTCGGTTACGCGCATGCCCTGGATGAAGTTGCCTTGCTTGCCCAGGCGCTTGAGGGCGCTGTCAATTTGCGGGCCGCCGCCGTGGATCACCACCGGATTGAGTCCGATCAGTTTGAGCAGCACGACGTCCCTGGCAAAGCTGCGCTGCAGTCGTTCCTCGACCATCGCGTTGCCGCCGTATTTGATGACCACGGTCTTGCCATGGAATTTGCGGATATACGGCAGTGACTCCGAAATAATGTCGGCTTTGACCGCAGGGGAAACAGCGTTGATATCCAGGGGGGTGTCAGACATGCTAGCTCGCGTTTGCTGAAAAAGTTAGTTTTGTGCCAGAGTGTTTTCCAGCGTCTTGATGAAATCTTTCTTATCGTAATTGCCGATATAGCGTTTGACGATGTTGCCCTGGCGATCAAGCAGGAACGCTACCGGTGTGAACTTGATATCGTCAAAGGCTTTCGCAGCGCTGCCATCGCTGTCAAGGGTAACGGTGAAAGGCAACTGCTTGTCGGCCGTATAGTTCTTCACGAAATTGGGCGGATCATAGGCCATGGCGACGGCAACAGTCTCATAACCCTTGTCGTGATAGGTATTATAGTAACCGATGGTGTCTGGCATCTGTGCGATACAGGTCACACAACTGGTCGCCCAGAATTTGACCAGAACGACTTTGCCCTTGAGGTCTGACGTGTGGAACTGTCGACCGTCCAGCGCGGTAAACGTGACTTCGGGCGCCGCCTTGGACGAGGTCATCATGAAGCCGCCCGCGATGGCGGCCACAACGAGGATGGCAGGAAGAATAATTTTTTTCATGGATATTCGGGTTTATTCCAGAGGGAAGGTTTGTACGCCGCCCGAAGAAGGGTTCGCTTCAGTGCCTGGCACCGTGGTGGGTGCGCCGTCGTTGCCTGCTGCGGAATTCACGCGATTGCCGGATACAATGTCGAAGACCTTGATAACCCGGCTCACGCCACTGACGCCCGCTGCGGCCGAGGCCGCGCGCTGCCCTTCAAGATCGGTGACCTGACCCATCAGATACACGACCCCGCGGGTAGTGATCACATTGATGGACCCTGATGGGACCTCTTTGGCGGCCAGAAGTTCCGCCTTGACCCGGGAAGTAATCCACGTTTCATTGCTGCGCGTTGAGAAAGAGGCCCGAGGCCCCACGGTCAGCTGGTTATCTACGCGTTTGACATCGGTGGCATTGCGCGCCATGGTTTCTGCGGACTGCTTGGCTGCCTCGTTCGGCACTTCGCCTGTAAGCAGCACGCGCTGGTTATAGGACGATACAATCACGCGGCCGGCTTCGCCAATACTTTCGTTGATCGTATTCTGGGTGCGGCGTTCAATGTTCTTGTCTACCAATTGCATGCCAGCAGAGCGCCGGTCAACGGCCACAATTGCCGTGCCGCCCGCTGCAGCGCCAACCACCAGCGGCACGCAGCCTGCCAGCATGGTGCAAGACAATGCCATGGCAACAAGGGCGGTGGCGGGACGGGACAGGGTAAAAGGGCGCGATACGCTCATTCGGAATCTCCAAGTAACATGGCATCAATGCCATCACATAGAACGTGAAGTGCCAGCGAGTGGACTTCCTGGATACGCATGGTACGTTCATGCGGCACGCAAAGATGCACATCCTGGTCGGTCAGCAAGCCGGTGACGCTGCCGCCTTTCTTGCCGGTAAGGGCAATGACATGCATTTCGCGTTCATGGGCTGCACGGATCGCCTTGATCACGTTGGCAGAATTGCCACTGGTGGTGAAGGCAACCAGTACATCGCCAGGCTGGCCCAGCGCCTGTACCTGGCGTTCAAAAATATTGTCAAAACCATAATCATTGCCAACGGCCGTGAGAATGGAGGTGTCCGCATTCAGCGAGATGCCGGCAAACGGGATACGGTCACGTTCGAAGCGGCCAACCAGCTCTGCGATGAAATGCTGCGAATCGGCGGCCGAGCCGCCGTTGCCGCAGGCGAGCACCTTGCCATTATTGCTGATGGCGTTAACCAGCATTTCGATGGCGCGGGCCAGCGGCTCGGCCAGCACCAGGTGGCTTTGGCTGATGACGCGGGCCGAATCATCGAAGTGAAAGGAAATGCGGGAAGAAATGTCCATGTTGATATTATCGCACGTGTTAAAAAAAACCGCATGAGCAGTGGTCGTCCTCGGGACGCATAAGGTGCGCAAAAAAGGGGATTTGACGCGTTCGCAACATCGATTGTAACGGTTTTGTGCAAGTCAGAAGACGGCAGGCAGCCAGTTGACGGTATCGCCTTCAATACAGACTGCATCAAAGCGACACCGTGGCGTTTTGCCGCCGAAAGCCATGGCCGTCAGCTGAGGCAGGAACCAGGTCGCTGTCCTGCGCAGGCGCTGCTGCTTTGCGCGTGAGATGCTTGCTGCCGCGCCGCCGTGACGGTCGCTGCAACGGTAGCGGATTTCGACAATCACCATGGTGTTGTCATCGGCCCGAAAGACGGCATCCAGTTCCCCGTATCGACAGCACAGATTTCTTGCCAGCAATATCAGTCCGCGGGCCGAGAGCCACGCAATAGCGCGACTTTCCGCCTGCAGGCCGCGCCGTTGTGTTGCTGACAGCCGCTGCCCGCAGGTCGTGGCAGCGCGCGAGCCACCGTGCCTGCTGCCGCGCGCATTGTTGCGTCGGCGCGATTGTAGCTTGCGCTGCGCGCCCATCGCCAGCGTAAACGCGGTTGTATCGTGACCGGTCGCGCTATTCGGGAGGTCGGAGCTACTCGGATTATTCGAGCTATTTGGGCCGCCAGTTGTCTGGTATGCAGCCGGGGCCGGTGCGACAGGTTTTTTTCGGGTCATGGCGCGGATCCATGGGGGCGAGAGGGCTATCGGGGATAATGTGCGCATAGGATTTTTTCATACAGGGATGTCCATGACTATCGAAAGCGGACAATTTGATGCCCGATGGCAGCGTGTGCTGCACGATCTGTCCAGCCAGGACTGGCCGGCAGGGTGTTTGTATGTGGTTGCCACGCCCATCGGCAACCTGGCCGATCTGTCGCCCCGCGCGCTTTTTGCGCTGCAAAAGGCCGACTTGATCGCGGCCGAAGACACGCGCTCCTCCCGGGTATTGCTCAATGCCTGGGGCATAGAGACGCCCATGATAGCGGCGCACCGGCATAATGAAGCCCAGGCTGCGGCGACCCTGTTGCGGCATTTGGCCCAGGGCGAGCGCGTGGCGCTGATTTCCGATGCTGGCGCGCCGGCAGTCAGTGATCCGGGCGGGCGCATTGTCAGCGAAGTGCGTGCGGCTGGGCACGCCGTGCGCGTTATTCCGGGCCCGTCGGCGGTCATTGCGGCCCTGATGGGAAGCGGGGCCACCAGCGACCAGAACCCTGCCTTCGTATTTGCCGGCTTTGCGCCACAAAAATCCGTGGCGCGGCAGACCTGGCTGAAGACCTGGTGCGCGGTGCCGGCTGCGATTCTGTTTTTTGAATCACCGCACAGGGTGCGCAGCACCGTGATCGACATTGCCGCGATCGCGGGGAACGAGCGTGCGGTAACCGTTGCCCGCGAACTCACTAAGCGGTTCGAGCAAATTGCCACGATGCCGGCCGGACAGCTTGCAGACTGGTTTGCCCAAGACAGTCAGCGGTCCATGGGCGAATTTGTCCTGATTGTGCACGAGGCCGCAGGCAAAGAAGCGGCGGCCCTGGGGCAGGAGGCAGAGCAAATTGTCGCCGCCATGCTGCGTTCCTACTCGGTCAAGGATACTGCCCGATTGCTTGCTGCTTTCAGCGGGCTGCCACGTGATGTGCTGTACGCCAAGGCATTGGTGCTGAAGCGGCAGGGGGAAGAAGCGCAGGAAGGCGAAGCTCGGGATGAATGAAGTCTAGGACGGTGAAGTCCATGATGGATCAAGCCTGGGACGGGTGACGTCCAGAATGCGTCAAGCTCAGGATGGTGCATTGTTGTCGGCAACGGAATCCGTGTCATGCCGAAAGCCCGCGCGGGAATCCTGGGCAGCGCTGGGGAGCAGGACTTCAAGGCAGGACTTCAAGGCAGCACACTCCGAGCCACGAACTTCGCAAAAACCAAAAGGGCCGTTCTCCTGTATAGGAAAACGGCCCTCTCTTTGTTCCGGCCTGTCGGTTTTTTCCGCGTGTCGGTTACAGCATTTTCTTGGCTTTGGCCTGCGTTTCGGTACTGCGTTCGCCCGCAGCCGCTTCCTTGGATATGCGTTCGATTTTCACTTTGTCGCTGCCGCGATTGACAATGCCCAACCGTTTGGCGGCGCCATAGGAAAGGTCGATGACCCGGTTTCCGACAAAGGGTCCGCGATCATTGATACGCACTACGATGCTTTTGCCGGTGGACACGCGTGTCACCCGCACATAGGAAGAGATGGGCAGGCGCTTGTGCGCAGCTGTCATCGCGTTCTGGTTGAAGGTCTCGCCGTTGGCGGTTTTGCGGCCATGAAAGCCCGGACCGTACCAGGAGGCAATGCCTTCTTGTGAAAAACCGGAGGTCTCGTCAATGCTCAGCGGCTTGTAACGAATGCCACTGACCGTGTAGGACTTGCTGGTCCCAGTCAGCGCCTTGCGCGCTTTTCTGGCAATGTCTTCGCCTGCCGGCTCGGGCTCATCACGCTCGGCCAGGCTGACATCTTCACTGGGCATCTGAATCTCATACTCGCTTTCAGGGATAATGCCGTCTTCCGTAATGCGCATGGTCAGGCCGTCGACCAATTCCGCCTTGCCGCTTTCGGCAGGGGCCGGGGCAGGCGGCGTAGCGGCAACAGGTGCAGTGGCCACAGCCGCTTGCTTAACCTGCGCTGTAGTGTCGTCTTCATCCGCTTCGGGGGTCAGCGTTGTTGCGTCAGTAGGCTCACTGTCTTTCTTTGCCACGTGCGCTTGTTCTTTCGCGTCTGGCTTGATGCTGTCGCTTGTCTTTGTCGTCGCCGTGGCAGCGGCTTTAGTCGTGGCCGTTGGCTCCGCCTTTATCGTTGTCGGCTTTACCGGCGCAGCGGTATTGGCAGGCACGGAATTGCCGGCCAAGGTGCTGGCCGGTTTTGCCGCGCTGGCCGGCGCAACTGCGTTTTCATCGCTACCTTTTGGGGCCTCCGAGGCAGGCTGCTCTGGCTTGGTAGAAGGCGTTGCGGCAGCCACGTCGGCCTTTGCCGGTTTGCCGTCTGCTGCCACAGGGCTGGCTGCTGCGGTTTCATCGGCCGCTTCGGGGACGATGCCGTTGGCGGTGATGCGCATTTTCTGCGGTGCAGCGACAGGCTTCTCGATTTTCGCGCCGGGCGCGACGGCCTCAGCCGGAGAAACCATATGTTCGGAGAAATCTTGATTTTCGCGGATTTCTATGCCAGCGGCATGGACCGATGGCGCTAGAAACAGGCTGGTAATAAGGGATGCTAATGTGCTGCGTATTAAAGTCGTTGGTTTCATCATGTCATAGTGTCAACTGGGCACGATGCCTAACGCGTAAGGGTTTGTACGAACTGAAGCGCTTGGCTAGTTCTTCGGCTACATAGACCGATCGATGCTGACCACCGGTGCAGCCAATGGCAACGGTGAGATAACTACGCGTGTCCTGCATATATAAGGGAAGCCATTTTTCAATATATGCGGCAATATCGTTGATTAAGGCGGGTACGCTGTCAAATTGAGCCAGCCATGTCGCCACGGGTTCATCACGGCCCGTAAGCGGGCGCAAGTTACTGTCGTAATGAGGATTAGGCAAGCATCTTACATCAAAAACGAGGTCGGCGTCATTAGGGACGCCCTTTTTGTAGGCGAAGGATTCGAAGGTCAAAAGGACCTCTGGTTCCTCATGATCGACCACATCTTTGACCCATGCGCGCAGTTGTCCCGGCGTCAGCCCCGAGGTGTCGATAACGTGTTCCTGCTCGCGCAACGGCGCAAGAAGATTGCGTTCGTGAGTGATGCAATCCTCCAGGGATGGCGTAATTCCTGAGGTTTCGCGCATGCGGTTGCTTAGCGGGTGCTTGCGGCGCGACTCGGAATAGCGGTGAATCAGGGTCTCGTCATCGGAGTCTAGAAAGATAACCTGCATGGGCAGACCCATGCTGCGAAGGGCGGTAATGACCCCCGGCAGGCCGGCCAATTCGCCTGGTGTCCTGACATCGATTGCAACAGCTACCGACTTCAGGCGGTTTTCCCTGGCGTTGGCTACCAGGTCGTGGAGCAGGCTGACCGGCAGATTATCGATACAGGAGTAGCCGAGGTCTTCGAGCTGGCGCAGCGCAACGGACTTTCCTGATCCTGAGATGCCGGTAATAAGAACAACATGAAGCATAATAGGTATTAATCCTGAACAAAACGGTATGGTGGTCGAAAAAATGGCCTGTTGTTTCGTTTGTGTGCAGTCGTAATGGCCGAAAGGGGGTATGTCTCTATTGTCTATTTAACCATAGCCACGTGACAAAATAGACAGGGACGCTCGCCGATGCGGATTTGGCGTGATAAAACTGGCGCGGCGCGGGTTTAGTATGGTCGACCGGCACCCTGCGGTCGGTGACCGGCGATGATGGTCAGCGTCAATGTGGAACCGGACGACGGATTAAAGGTTGCTGTTTTCCATAATCGCAGCAGCCTGTCGCTCCATGAATTCTCCAAGGGTGTCAATGCCGCGCAATTTAAGAATCGTGTTGCGCACGGCCGCCTCGACCAGAACAGCAAGATTGCGTCCCGCTGCAACTTGCAGCATAACACGCCGAATAGGTATGCCCAGCAGATCCTGGGTCTGATCCTGTATCGGCAAACGCTCGAATTTTTCGCTGTTGGCGCGCACCAGATGCACAATCAGCTTGAGCCGCATTTTGCGGCGCACGGATGTCTCGCCAAAAATGGTGCGAATGTCCAGCAGGCCCAGGCCGCGCACTTCAAGCATATTACGCAGCAGATCCGGACACTGGCCTTCGATCAGCGTGGGGGACGTACGGGAAAAATCGACGGCATCGTCTGCCACCAGACCATGCCCGCGAGAGATTAATTCCAGCGCAAGTTCGCTCTTGCCCAGTCCGGATTCGCCGGTGATAAGCACACCCAGACCCAGCACGTCCATGAAAACACCATGCACCGTGGTTTTGGGGGCGAAACGCTTGTTCAGATAAATGCGTAGTACATCAATAAGATGTGCGGCATCCACTGGTGTGGAAAGCAATGGAATTCTGCTGCGGGCGCAGAATCCGACAAGATCGGGCGGGGAGTCGAGTCCTTCGGCCAGAATCATGGCCGGCACACCACCTTCTGCCAGTTCAATCAGGATTTTTTCGCGTTGAACCGTAGAGATGCGATTGTAGAAAATGAGTTCTTCCTTGCCGAACACCTGGATACGAGACGGATGAACGACGTTCAGGTGCCCGATCAGGTCAGCGGCGGAAGTATTGGCGGTCGAGTCCTGAATATGGCGGGTCCGGCCTTCCTTGCCCGCGATCCAGGTAAAACGCAGCGTCTCGTCATTGTCTGCGGCCAGGTCCTGAATACTGAGCATGAGCGCGCCCCTGATTAATTGCCGGCAGGATGAGCCAGCAGGTGATAAATGCCTTCTGCATTGGGGCTGGCCAGTAAGTGCTTGCGTGTTTCAGCGCTGGAGAGCAACTGCGCCAGCTCGGCCAGAATTTCCAGATGTTGCTGGGTTGCGCTTTCGGGCACCAGCAGGATCACCAGCAATTGCACGTGCTGCCCGTCTGGGGCATCGAAAGGGATGGCTGTGCTCAGTCGCATAACCGCAGCTACCGCCTCTTTGAGGTTGGCAATGCGGCCGTGGGGCACGGCAACGCCGTGGCCCAGCGCGGTCGAGCCCAGACGTTCACGCGAGAACAGGCTGTCGAAAACGGTGGAACGGGCGATGCCCTGATTGTTCTCGAACAGCAGCGCAGCTTGTTCAAAGGCGCGCTTTTTGCTGGTGACATTGACATCCAGCAGGATGTTTTCCTGTGGAAGGATACGGGATAGTTGGTTCATGCCGCAATTATAGGATGTTCTTACAGTAAGAAATAGAAGGGTAAGCGAAAACCCGGCCGCCGGGCCGGGTTTATGCGGAAAACGGGAAAAAAAGTACAACGTATCTAGCCGAAACTCATTCTTTTTGCCGATTCATTGGAGTGGTTTGACGCTTTCGTTTTGTATTTGATGACTTGTCTGTCGGTTTTGTCCGAAAGCAAATCAATGGCCGCATACAGGTTTTCGTCTGTCACCTCGCAATGGATGTCTTTGCCCGGTACGCGCAGCGTGACTTCTGCGCTGTGCTTGAGCGGCTCCCTGGACAGGATAACCTGGGTATCTATCACATGATCGAAGTGCCTGAGGACTTTGGCAAACTTGGTCACTACGTATTCTTTAATGGCAGGGGTAATATCCACATGATGGCCACTGATATTAAGATTCATAGTGTGCTCCTTTTGAAAGTTGAATAGGCAGACGCCGGAACAAGGCGTGGCGTCGGTAAAAAAATGAGAGTGATATGGCTCCTTTTTATGACGGGTTGATGAAACTCTGTTTTCCAGGCTTTATGAATAGTTTAAACCTTATTCAGAGTTATACAAGCCCCTGCAAGGGATCGGCGCACCTGGCCTGCGCCCCTGCGCAGGGGCGAGATTGCAGGCAACGACAGTTACATTTTAAAGTGTTCGCCCAGGTATACTTTGCGCACTTCGGGATTCATGATAATGGAATCGGGTTCGCCGTCGGTCAGCACTTTTCCTGCGCTGATGATGTAGGCGCGGTCGCAAATGCCCAGGGTTTCGCGCACGTTGTGATCGGTAATGAGCACGCCGATATTGCGACTTTTAAGAAAGCGGACAATTCGCTGGATTTCGATCACGGCGATCGGATCCACCCCGGCAAAGGGTTCATCGAGCAGAATGAAACGCGGATTGGTGGCCAGCGCTCTGGCGATTTCCACGCGACGGCGTTCGCCGCCCGACAGGGAAATGGCGGCATTCTTGCGGATATGCGTAATTTGCAACTCTTCGAGCAACAGCTCCAGTTGTTCCTGAACCCGCTTACGGGTCAGTGTTTTGCCGGTGTCCGGGTCAATCTGCAATTCCAGCACGGCCTGGATATTTTGTTCCACGCTAAGACGCCGGAATACGGATGCGTCCTGGGGCAGGTAGGACAAACCCAGCCGAGCGCGTTTGTGGATGGGCAGGGCGGTAATGTCACGACCATCAATTTCAATCCGGCCAAAGTCGGCAGGCACCAGTCCTACAATCATATAAAAGCTGGTGGTCTTGCCGGCGCCGTTGGGACCGAGCAGGCCCACGACTTCGCCACTGGATACCGAAATGGACACGTCCTGGACAACACTGCGCCCGTTATAGATTTTTTGCAGGCCAATGGCCTTCAGTTGCCCCAGCGCGTCAATGGCGTTGGTCTGCAGGCTAGAGCTGGATGAGGTATTCATGCATTAATTCTGGGTTGCTTTGCCGGGTGCGCCGGGCGCAGTTGAGCCCGCGTCCTGGGAGGGCGTCTGGTTGGTGCTGGGCATAGGTTTGTTGTCATACCGCTTGCGGCATTCGGCGACTGCCTGATCGGTTTTTGCCCGCGGCTGTGCAATGGAGCGCACTCGTCCCGGTTGCGCGGCCGAGGCAGGGCCGCCGGTTGCCGAGTAGGTGTTGTTCTCGTTGTTGAAAGTGACGACTTCGCCGTTGACCGTATCGAATGGTTTGCCACAAATAAATCGAGTCACCGTGGCATGGCCGATCATTTTGACCGTGTTCAGTTTGCCGTCGTACTCGCCACGATCCCCGCGCGCCTCAACGACTTCGTAGTTTTCAGGCCGCTCCTGCCGGATAAAGACAAAACGTGAGTCGCTGACCGTGGCAATACCATGCTGAAAGCCCTGTGCATCTTCACGCAGGCTTAGCTTGTCTGCAGTCAGTTTCATCAGGCCACGTGTGAGGATGACATTGCCGGTAAATACGCTGGTTTTATTCGCATCGTCATAGCTCAGAGTATCAGACAGCACCTGGGTATCGGGCTCTTCTTTGTTTGCCGTGTTTGCCGAGCTTGCTGCGCCGGCTGGTGTCTGGGCAACCGTGGCGGTGCCGACCAGCAGGGCGCACAGGCCAAGGCACAGCGCACGTGTCGTGATTCTGAAAGAGGACGCATTCATTGCGGGGAGGTTCCTTGCTGGTTGGGGATGGTGGTGCGACGTCGCTGACTGTCCTGCCCGGAGATGGAAACATCGGAAGACGAATACACGTCGAGCTTTCTTGTTTTGTTGTTATACATCATTCCGTTGCCGTTCATACGGGAATTTCCGTTGATCACGAGCGCCGGTTTATCAGTCGTTATGATATCTTCATTGGGGTAGATGATCAATTGCTCGCTGGTGACGTCCAGTGCCTTGTCTTCGCCATGCGGAAAGCGATGCATATGGGCGTTGCCTTGCATGATAATCTTGTTGCCGTTGTCCAGCACGGTGGCCGTATCAGCCGTGCCGATTGTTCGCGGCGAGTCTGGACGCTGGCCGGTCGCTGTGGCCTTGGTAATCACATAGCTATCGTTGTACGGATAGTGCTGCATATGCGAGCCTTCCAGCCGATTGATAGGCACCCCGTTGGCATCGGAGCTGAGCATGACGAACTGTTCGGACCAGGAATCGGGTTCCTGCGTCTTGCGTGCCGGCGGATCAACGTCAATTGCCCGCTGCGCATAGTCGGCCGCCCACCAGGTCGAGATCACCAGTGTAATCAGCATGAACAGGGCGATAAGCGCGGGGAAACGTTCTTTCATGACCTTATTGGATAACGTTGCCTGAAATGCGGCCCGGCGCAAAAAAACCGGAAAGTGTGCCCTGGGCCGCCAGGATCAGATCGGTGCATTCGCGTACGGCGCCGCTGCCGCCCGGTAACGTAGTGGTCCAATGCGCCGTCTGCTGTACATATAGCGGAGCGTTTGGCACGCTAATCGCAAAGCCGCATTTTTGCATGGCCGGCAGATCAATGACATCGTCGCCCATGAAAGCAACGTTTTCTAAACCCAGGCCCATGTCCCCAGCTAATTTGCTGAGTACGGAAACCTTGTCGCGTACATTCTGAAAGACATTGGACAGTCCCAGATCCGCGGCGCGGCGCGTCAGGATCTCGCCTTCGCGGCCGGTAATCAGCACGACGCGCACGCCTGCCTGGTGCAGCATTTTCAGGCCATGGCCGTCCAGCGCGCAAAAGCGCTTCATGAGCTCGCCATGTTCGCCATACCACAGGCTGCCATCGGTCAGGATGCCGTCAACATCGAAGGCGATGAGCCTGACCTGGGCGGCAAGTTCGCGCACGGGCTGGCTGATTTTGGAGAGCACCAGCGCTTCGGCCGGATGGGGGGTGGTGATAGGTTTCATACGTCAGATTACTTTGGCATCCATCAGGTCGTGCATATGCAGGGCGCCGACCAGTGTTTGCTCCTGATTGACCACCAGCATGGTGGAAAGTTTATGTTGCTCCATGACGGCGGCCGCTTCTGCGGCCAGCGCCTCGGGCCCGATTGTGCGGGGATTGGGCGTCATGACCTGTCCGACCGTAATGGGTCGGATATCCCCTCTTTGCATAATAAGCCGCCGCAGGTCGCCATCGGTGAAAATGCCCAGTGGCTTGCGTGTCTGATCGGCGATCACGGTCATGCCCATGCGTTTGCCGGTCATCTCTTCCAGTACGTTCTGCATTGGCGTATCGGGGCCGACAATAGGCAGTTCCTGGCCCTGGCGCATGACATCGCGCACATGCGTCAGCAGGCGGCGACCGAGTGCGCCGCCAGGATGGGAGCGGGCAAAATCGGAAGTGCCAAAGCCCCGGGCTTCCAGGCATGCAATCGCCAGCGCATCGCCCAGCGCCAATGTTACCGTGGTGCTGGAGGTAGGCGCCAGATTGAGCGGACAGGCCTCACGGGTGACGCCGACATCCAGGAAAACATCCGACAGGCTGGCCAGCTCGGAATAGCGATTGCCGCAAATGCCGATGATTTTTGAACCCAGGCGTCGGGCGATTGGCAAAATAGTCGCCAGTTCGGCGGAAGACCCTGAATAGGACACGGCGATAATAATATCGTCGCCGGTAATCATGCCCAGGTCGCCATGTGCAGCTTCGGCAGCGTGTACGAAATAGCTCGGCGAGCCGGTGGAGGCGAAGGTGGCCGATATTTTCCGGGCGATGTGTCCCGATTTGCCGATGCCCGTGACAGCGACGCGCCCGGAGGTGGCCAGCAGCAGCGTAACCGCTTGCGCAAAGCGATCGTCCAGGCGTGCGTCAAGCTGCTGCAGCTCGGTAATCTCGGTCTGCAGCGTGCGATGCGCAGAGGCAAGGGCATCGTCAGAGGTAAATGCAATTTCAGTGACCATCTGCCGATTTTAATCGTAACTGCACGGCAAGATGGATAATTTACTGGCTTCTGTCAAAATGTGCGCCGGCTTGCAGGCCATTGCCCCGCGGGCCTGCCGTAAGGGAGCAGGTTATCGCAGGTTATCGTAAGGGGCAGGTCATGCCGGTGCCACCGGCGTGGCCACTTGCGTGCCCCCGCAGATGCAGTTAATGTCCGGAAAGCTGGACACTGGCGGCACGCATATCTATGTCTTGGTCGATGCGGCGCTTACACGAGTATATGTGCCCGCGCCAAAGACAGTAAATGCGCCTGGGGACGTGCCCCGCTGTTTTTGTGATGCCGCCGTTTTATAATCCCTGTATTTCCTGCTTTGTTTGCCGGTGCCGGCAAGCCGCCGTTGCCGTAAGCGTTTGCGGGCCACGCGTGCTTGTGCTTTTGGTTGCAATACGGTACTTTTTGCGGTTTTCTGCCGGCGGCAAACAGCACAACCCATTGATTTTACCCTTCTTATCATGACCACCCATTTTCCTTCTCCCGTTTTGAGTACTCCTTTTTCCAGCGCGGCCACCCGCGTGATGCTGCTCGGTTCGGGGGAGCTGGGCAAAGAGGTCGTAATCGCCCTGCAGCGCCTGGGCGTCGAAGTGATCGCCGTGGACCGTTATGAAAATGCGCCAGCGCACCAGGTGGCCCATCGCGCCCATGTCGTAAGCATGACAGACAAAGACGCCCTGCGCCGGATCATTGACGCCGAACAGCCGCATGTGATTGTGCCCGAGATCGAGGCCATTGCCACCGATCTGCTGGTCGAGCTGGAGGCTGAAGGGCAGGTACGGGTGATACCCACGGCACTGGCCGCCAGACTAACCATGGACCGGGAAGGCATTCGCAGGCTGGCTGCGGAAACGTTGGGCTTGCCCACCTCTGCCTTTCGCTTTGTCGATACACAGCAGGATCTGCAGCAGGCCATTGATCAGGATATTGGTTACCCTTGTGTGGTCAAACCGGTTATGTCTTCGTCAGGAAAGGGTCAGTCACTGATTCGCAATGCTGACGAGGTGCAGCAGGCCTGGCAGTATTCCCAGGAAGGCGGGCGCGTGGGCAAGGGTCGAATCATCGTGGAAGGGTTTGTCCGTTTCGATTATGAAATCACGCTGCTGACCGTGCGGGCGCGCGACCCCAAAAGCGGTGAAATCGTCACGCATTTTTGCGAGCCTATCGGCCATCGCCAGGAAGCGGGCGATTATGTGGAAAGCTGGCAACCGCAGTCGATGTCGCCCACTGCGCTGCAACGGGCCAAGGACATTTCCCTGGCGGTGACCGGCGCCTTACAGGGACTGGGCGTTTTCGGAGTGGAACTGTTTGTCGCAGGCGACGATGTCTGGTTTTCCGAGGTCAGCCCGAGACCCCATGATACCGGTATGGTGACCATGATCACGCAGGTCCAGAACGAATTCGAATTGCATGCGCGTGCGCTGCTCGGGCTGCCGGTCAATACCGCTTTGCGCGCCGCTGGGGCCAGTAGCGTGATATATGGGGGTGTAGATGCCGATGCCGTCAGTTTCAGTCATGTGGCCGAAGCGCTGGCAGAGCCCGATACTGACGTGCGCCTTTTCGGCAAACCCCAGTCATTCGTGCGTCGCCGCATGGGCGTGGCGCTGGCGGCGGCCGACACGTGCGAGCTGGCCCGGGGAAAAGCCTTGCGCGTGTCCTCGACCATTACGGTGGCGGCTGTCGATTAAGACACGATGCGAATATAGCCGGTATTGCTATCGGTGAATCGGCTATAGTGTCGTTGTTTGATTTTCACCGTCACAGGAGTTTCCGACATCATGACCATGATTGACCCGCATCAAATGGTGACCAACGCCATCCGCAGCGTGCCTGACTGGCCGAAGCCGGGCATCACCTTTCGTGATATCACACCTGTGTTGCAAGATCCGCGTACGTTCCGGGTCTTGCTGGATATTTTTGTTTACCGGTATATGTGCGAGCGCCTGGACCTGATCGCCGGTATTGACGCGCGGGGCTTTATCGTGGGCAGCGTGCTGGCCTATGAACTCAAACTGGGCTTCGTGCCGGTGCGCAAGAAGGGCAAATTGCCCTTTCAGACGCTGGCTGAAGAATACTCGCTGGAATACGGCAATGCCAGTGTTGAAATGCACACCGACTCGGTGCGGCCCGGGCAACGGGTCTTGCTGGTGGATGATCTGATTGCGACCGGCGGCACGATGCTGGCGGCCGCCAAACTGTTGCAGCGGCTGGGAGCCAATGTCGTGGAAGCGGCAGCCATTATCGATTTACCTGAACTGGGCGGCTCCAAACTGTTGCGCGAAAATGGCGCGTCGGTCTTTACTGTCTGCGAATTCTAAGACTTGCGCCCAGTCCGGTTCAGACGGACTTCGCCGACCGATGTTGCGTCTTTTCTGGTGGCGTTTCAATTGCCAGCGCCAACTGCCAGTGCGCGACACTCAGTGCCAGGGTACCAGCATCCAACTGTCCCTGTCTGACTGCCTGTATCCAATTGCCTCAAAAGCCGGCCGCCTTTACAGAAACAGCTTGTATGCCGGGTTTTTGCTTTCGTTCTCGTAGGGATAGCCGATTTGCGACAGGAATTGCCTGAACGCCTTCTTGTCGGCAGGCGGAACCTGAATGCCGATCAGCACCCGGCCATAGTCAGAGCCCTGGTTGCGGTAATGGAACAGGCTGATATTCCACTCGGGGTTCATGGTGTTCAGAAAACGCATCAGGGCCCCGGGGCGTTCCGGGAACTCAAAACGGTACAATTCTTCATTATCTGCCAGCGGCGAATGGCCGCCCACCATGTATCGCAAATGTGATTTGGCCAAATCGTCATGGCTCAGGTCCAACGTCTCGAACTTCTTGCGGCGCAGGGTATTGGCCAGTTTCTCGGCTTCGGCCAGTGAACTGATCTGAATCCCCACAAAGACATGCGCTTTTTGCGCGTCCGAGATACGATAATTGAATTCGGTCACGCTGCGGTTGCCCAGCAGCATACATAACTGTCGGAAACTGCCGCGCTCTTCGGGCATGGTCACGGCAAAAATGGCTTCCTTGGCTTCGCCCACATCGGCCCGCTCTGCGACAAAGCGCAGTCGGTCAAAATTCATGTTGGCGCCCGAGGCAATGGCAATCACGGTCTTGTTTTTCCAGCCGTGTTCGGCAGCGTAGCGCTTGGCCCCGGCCAGACCGAGGGCGCCGGCCGGCTCGACCACATTGCGGGTATCCTGAAAGACATCCTTGATGGCGGCGCACAGCTCATCGGTATTGACGGTGATGATGTCGTCGGCATACTTGTGAATCAGGCGGAAGGTTTCGCTGCCCACCTGTTTGACGGCTGTTCCGTCGGAAAACAGACCGACATCATTCAGGTGGACGCGACGCCCGGCACGAAAGCTGCGCGCCATGGCGTCCGAATCCTCGGTCTGAACGCCAATAACGGCCACTTCCGGACGCAACTGTTTGATATAGGCAGCAATGCCGGCAAGCAGGCCGCCGCCGCCAATGGGGACAAAGACCGCATCAAGTTTGCCGGGGTGCTGATGCAGAATTTCCATGGCAACCGTGCCTTGTCCGGCGATCACGTCGGGATCGTCAAACGGATGCACGAACGTGAGCTTTTCCTTTTTTTCAAGGGTGCATGCAAATTCAAAGGCGTCACTATACGAGTCGCCGTGCAACACTGCTTCGCCACCCAGGCGTTTTACGGCTTCTACCTTGACAGCGGGTGTAGAAGTGGGCATCACGATCACGGCGCGGCAACCCAGTCGCTTGGCGGACATGGCGACCCCCTGGGCATGGTTGCCCGCAGAGGCGGCAATGACCCCGTGCTTGAGCGCTTCGGGGGGTAAATTGGCCATTTTGTTGTAGGCGCCGCGGATTTTGAAGCTGAACACCGGCTGGGTATCTTCACGTTTGAGCAGCACTGTATTCTGAATTCGCTGCGAGAGCAGGGTTGCCGGTTCAAGGGATGTTTCGATTGCGACATCGTATACACGGGATGTCAATATGCGTTTCAGGTAGTCGGTTGACATGTTATTTTTGAAAGAAAAGAGAATACAGGCGAGCGCTTAAGGTTAACATAGCGGATCTGATTTTAGGATTAAAGCCGGAACCATCGTTTTCAAAAAGTCGGTCCAATAGGGAAGTTATGGAACATGAAGTAATGTTGTGGGTCAGGGAAATGCTGGCTGTGTTGTCCCTTCCAGCTGTCGGCTTGCCCGGCATTTTCGTAGTGGCCCTGGTGTCGGCCACGTTGTTGCCGCTGGGTTCCGAGCCGGTGGTCATTGCTTATCTGAAGATCGCGCCCGACATGTTCTGGCCCGCGATCCTGGTCGCCACTGTCGGCAACACCATTGGTGGTGTGATTACCTTTTATATGGGTACGGCGGCAAAGGTCGCCTACGAGAAATTTCAGCAAAAGCAGGCGATGGCTGCAGGCGAAATTACAGATGAAATCGGCCGGGCGGTGGCGGCCGAAGAAAAATATCTGTCTGAAGGCGACTTGCCGGTCCCTGCCGCCCAGCACAAAGAAGGCGGCAAGTGGCATGGGAGGATGACTTATTATTTCGAGCGCTTCGGTCCTGCCGCACTGCTGTTTTCCTGGTTGCCTGGAGTAGGCGACCCATTATGCGGTGTTGCGGGCTGGATGCGCCTGCCCGTGCTGCCGTGCATCGTTTTTATGACCATTGGCAAATTTCTGCGCTATGTGCTGATGACCGCTGCCGTTTTGTGGATCTGGTAGGAGGCCAGGAAGACATAAGGGTGCCTTCATATGGGGAGCCGGATGAATGTTGCCCCAAGCGCTACAGGCCACCATTTGTCAGTCAGTTTATCCGGGATGGCAGCCACGTAACTATGGCAGGGGAATACACGATTAAAAGCAACATTAGTAACATTGCGCCAAGCAACGGGACCGTCAGTGCGATTACTTTGGTAACAGACACGCGTGCGATACCAGAGCAAAGAAAAAGGCATGTACCAACAGGTGGAGTAATCAACCCGAAGGCCATGCCAAGCCAATCTAATGTGTAATATATTAGATGTCAGAAGGAACGGTGGACAACAAGGGATTACACGGATAAAGTGGCAATACATGCGTTGGTTGATCGGCGCGGTAGAGCTATTACGACGTCCATCGACATATATTGAGGGTAGTAGCCGCGACTAGGTTGATTGGTCTCAGACTAGTCTGGCCGATTTACTTCTGTTCGCATCGCGTGTATGGCGTCGATGTAGTTTGACAAATCTTCCAAAGACCTTTCTGGATTTCGTAAGCGCATGCTGTTTACAAGACTTTGTCTCAGATCATTGAAACCTTCATTTTGTGCTACTTCCTTTTGTGGGAACATTAGCGTTTCGATAAGTAGGTTTACGCATATACAGAGTAATTGATTGTGGGCCGCGCGAGCGATGAGTTTGAGTAGGTCATTATCAGCAGACGTTCGGGATTTAAGCGGCTGACTCTGATTGGCGCATTCGTCCAGCGCGTGAAAATCATTTTCCGTGGCACGCGCGCATGCCGTCCGTACCGTAATTTCTAAAACCATGGTACGAAAAGCATACAGCTCTTGAATCGTAAACCGGCCAAGAAGCAGCAGATCGCACACCGATTGACTTAAAGTTGCAGTATCACCATCGCATATAAAGGCCCCTGCATTTTTACCCGCATCAAACTTAACAATGCCCGCTTGCTCCAGAGTTCGCAGCGCCTCACGAACAGCAGGGCGCCCAACATTGAATTGTGCAGCCAGAACGCGCTCCGATGGCAATCTGTCGCCTGGCTTTAGCTGTTTGGCAGCGATATTCTTGCGGATTTCCTGGCAAATTTTGTCGAAGACTCTTGGCTTTTTCCGGTCTCCGTGCTGAGAGCTAATGAGCATGGTGTAATATCTCCGATATTGAATAACCTCGAGACCTCAAATCATTCATGACGCATTTTCCATCTCCTCAATTTGTCACGCTTCCCAGCCAAATCGCGCGTTCGATAGCAGATGCAATCATGAAAAATGAAGTAAAACCAGGCGCCAGCCTCCGGGAGATTCCCTTGGCTGAAAAGTTTGGCGTGAGCCGAAGCAGTGTCCGGGAAGCGCTTCGGATCTTGGAACGGGATGGGGTAGTTTCTATCCGTCCGCGACATGGCGCCAAAGTCACCGAGCTGACAGCTACTGAAATGGCTGAAATCTACCAAATCAGGGCTGCACTACTGGGCGTCGCTTTCGAGCTATATGCTGCTCGCGTAAATATCAATGATCTGAAATTCCTCGAAGAAAAACTAGTAAAAATGGGAGCTATTGTTGCTAGCAGCGATGACATTAAAGCCTTAGTTCATGCGGATCTTTCGGCGAGTATGGCCGACTTCGTATTCCAGAATTGCGGCAATAAGAAGCTCGCAGCTTTACTGAATCAAATGTCTTTGCAAGTGGCCCGGTACACGTTGTTAGGTTTATCGACCGAGATTCGTCGCCAACAATCAATTCACAATTGGGACAAAGTACTCGATGCGTTCAGGTTACACGATGCAGCGCAGGCCAACCGTGTTGGAAAAAAGATGGTTAACGACACTTTAGACCACGCGTTGTCATTATTGTAGATAATACAAAACATATTGTCGACAAAAAAATAATATTCCCTGAATCACTAAAATAATAGAAAAAATACTTGAATAATAGGGGGAATTAATTTATTCTATAATTGTCGACAATGAGACATAAAAAGGAGGAGGCGTAATGACATTCGGGAAAACTACTTGTCGGAATTTCGAAAACGATCTCAAGATCACGAAATTAACTGAGCACATAGGAGCAAATATCGAGGGTGTGGATTTATCCGATCCCCTGGACGAAGCCACCGTACTCGCAATAAAAGAAGCGCTTGAGCAAAACGGGGTTGTTGTGTTTCGCAATCAGGCTCTGTCACCCGTTGCCCACAGAGACTTTAGCGCCAACTTCGGTCCCTTGGTTGGGCACGTACTCAACCGATTTAATATGGAAGAGTGTCCTGAAGTCACCATTCTTTCGAACGCGGTGAACGATAAAGGCGAGAAAATCGGGGCTGACCGTGCCGGGATGATCTGGCATTCGGATATGTCCTTTGTTAAGCGGCCGAGCCTAGGGTCATTGCTTTATTGTGTCGAATGTCCGCCGGTTGGTGCGGACACGCAATTTGCAAGTATGTTTGCCGCTTACGATGCGCTTTCAACGGAAGGTAAAGTTCGCCTCGCATCTTTAAAAGGTGTTCACGATTATCCTTGGCATTATCGTACTTATCTGTCTCACCGGACTCCGCTGACGACAGAAGAAGAGGCGAAAACACCACCGGTCTTACATCCGGTTATCAGGACTCATCCGAGTACAGAGCGTCAGGCTTTGTATGTCGGTGAGGGTCTCACCAGGACCATCGATGGTATGGACGAAGAAGAAGGCAGAAAGCTTGTCGTTGAATTGAGTAATTTTGCAACCCAACCGCAATTTGTGTATTCCCATAAATGGCAGCCAGGCGATCTGGTTTTCTGGGACAACCGATCCACCATGCATCGCGCAACAGAATTCGATGATAAGTACCTTCGGCTGATGCGCCGTACAACGATTCTAGGCGACGAGCCTTTTTACCATCCCAACTGACTGCGACCGGATCAGAAAGAAAACACAACTCAGTGCAGTAGTATTAAGGAGATCCGCATGAAACGCAGAGATTTTATGGCTTTGCTGGCTGCTACGGTGGGAACGGGTTTGGCCCCCGCAGTAGGTGCAAGCTTGCCCGAAAACTGGCCTGAGAAACCAGTACGGATGATCGTACCGTTTCCAGCCGGGGGCGCCACCGATATCATCGCACGTATTTTGGCAGCAAATCTGGAAAGGTTTCTTGGGCAGCCTTTCGTCGTGGACAATCGCGCTGGCGCCTCCGGCATAATAGGTGAGAGTGCTGCAGCGCGTGCGGCTGCAGACGGATACACTGTTTTGTTAACGGGGAACGGACCACATGCCGTAAACACTGGGCTGTTTGATCCAATGCCTTATGACCCGTTGAAAGACTTTGCGCAAATTTCCCTGACGTCCATCTTGCCGCTAGTTCTCAATGTGCATCCATCCGTACCGGCAACTAATCTGCCAGAGTTTGTGACTTGGGTGCAAGACAATCCTGGAAAGTTTAATTATGCATCACCGGGTGTGGGGTCGCCTCCGCATCTGACAATGGAATTATTCAAACATGAAAATAATTTGGATATTGTTCACGTCCCATATAAAGGCAGCAGTCTCGCAATTACAGACCTTATAGGCGGGCAGATTACCGTCATGTTTGATAACGCGCTGGCTTCATTTCAGCATATAAAAAACGGCAACGTTCGCGCTCTCGGTGTTGGTTCAACCGAAAGACTTTCTTCTCTTGCTGATGTACCAACCTTTAAGGAAGCCGGCTTTCCCCAGTTCGAGGCTTATACATGGACTGCACTGGCCGCTCCCGCAGGGGTTCCGGAATCAATTATGAATAAATTGGCAGACGCTACAGCTAAGACCCTCAAAGATGCCGGGGTCAAAGAGAGGTTGACAGCACAAGGAGCGATTGCTGTTAGCTCGACGCCTGCAGAACTTGAAGAAAGGGTTCGTAGCGAAATAATAAAATGGACGAATGTTATCAAGCTTGCCAAGATAGAAAAAATCCGACTTTGATCTTCCGCAGAAATGATCGGCGGTTTTTAGTATTTATTCATGGATAAAGGAAAGAAATTGAAATTATTGCGTTATGGCCCGAAGGGGGCAGAAAGACCTGGTGTGCTGGATGCCAAAGGGATGATCCGCGATTTATCCGGTGTTATTTCCGACTTGACTGTCCAACAGTTGGTGCCCCAAGCGATGGACACTCTGCGCTCCATCGATATTGACGCTCTACCCGAAGTTCCGGATGGGGTCCGGTTGGGTGTTCCATACACAGGCATGCGCAAGTTCATTTGCATAGGGTTAAATTACCGCGATCATGCAGAAGAGTCCGGACAACCAGTGCCCAAAGAGCCCATCATCTTTACCAAGTGGACTAGCTGCGTGCAGGGCGCCAACGACCCTATCGAGCTTCCCCTGAACTCCAAGAAAACGGACTGGGAAGTAGAGCTTGGCGTAGTAATTGGGAAAAAAGCGAAGTGTATTGAACCTCAGGATGCTGCGCAATACATTGCAGGTTATTGTGTTGTCAATGATATTTCGGAACGCGAATATCAGCTGGAGAAAAGCGGTCAGTGGGATATTGGCAAGGGATGTGACACTTTTGGTCCGATTGGGCCTTGGCTCGTCAGTTCGGACGAGATTCCTGATGCGCAAGCGCTGAGTTTATGGCTTGAGGTAAATGGTAAACAGTTCCAGAATAGCAATACGGAACAAATGGTTTTTGATGTGAATCATCTGATCAGCTATGTCAGCCGTTTTACGACTTTAGAACCTGGTGATCTTATTTCTACAGGCACTCCGCCAGGCGTCGGGCTCGGCCAAAAGCCGCCCGTTTATTTGAATAGGGGAGACATAATCACATTGGGTATTCAAGGTTTGGGCCAACAACGTCAGGAAGTGAACTGATTTAGTTGCGCGGTGTCAGGCTACTCAACTACTTTTTTTGTAGCTGTTTTGTCCACTATAGAACGATAGTCGGACAGGCGGCTTCAGGGTCAATATATGTCCAGAGCCGGACGCGCGCTCGTTCTTTACGATCATCAGCGCGCTGACAGTAGCGTCGTCCGTTGATGGTTCGTTAGTACTCGGCATGATTGACGAGTTCTTTATTACGCATGAAGGCGATTTCTTGTATCGCTCAAACCGACGCGTCCGTTTCCCGCAGGCTGACTACCGGCGGCAATTGCAGGCGTTTAAAGGCGCTCTTGTTGGCCAGATCCGACACCCTGGCAAAAAGTGCGTCCTGCTCCGATTTGGGCACTTTATCGTCCAGGATTTCCTGGGCGAGTGCGCCTTCATTCACCGTTCCGAAAAGCACCTGCAATACCGGATCCAGGATGTCGTAATCGGGCAGGTTGTCAGAATCCTTCTGGCCCGGGGCAAGCTCTGCTGACGGCGCCTTGTCGATGATCGCCTGTGGAACCACTTGCCTGCCGGCGCTTGTGTTCATATGGCGGGCAAGCGCGTAGACCTCGGTTTTGTACAGGTCGCCGATCAGGTTCAGGCCGCCGCAGGTGTCTCCATACAACGTGCAGTATCCTACCGACGCTTCGGACTTGTTACCTGTGGAAAGGACAAGATGTCCATTCATATTGGAGTAGGTCATTAGTACAATGCCTCGCGCCCGTGCCTGCAGATTCTCCAGGGCCACGCCGCTGGCAGGCGCTCCCAGGCTGGCTTGCATCGTGTCCGAGACCTGGGTGACGATATCCATGATTGGACATGTGAGCAGTTCAACGCCCAGGCCTTCGCACAACTGAATGGAATCCTGCACGCTGCCCTTGCTGGAATAGGACGAGGGCATGGTGATCGCCGTGACATTGTCGCCACCGATCGCCTGTGCAGCCAGGGCGATCGTGATGGCGCTGTCAAGGCCCCCGGAACTGCCGACCAGCACTTTGGTAAAACCGTTATCGGCCAGATAATTGCGCAGACTGGTGCTGATGCGCTCTTGGTAGCGTTGCAGAACAATGGGTTCAATGGACGGGTTCTGATTCGTACTCATGAAGGATTCCTTTTGGCAGCGAGTGACAGGCCGGGTGGCATGTCCAAGGCCTGGTGATTTTTTGTTTGCGAAAATCCGCCTGTTCGCTGTATCCGAGGCGGCATCGCGGGATCTGGAGTGCAGGGAAATCGTGCGCCCATTGTCTTAAAGGGCCATCAGCAGGCCTTCTTTTTCAAAGACGGCATGGATTTGGCGCGCAAACTCCAGCGCATGAACGCCGTCGCCATGCAGGCATAGCGTATCGGCTTCGATTGTTACCTTTTTTCCCGACTGGGTAATCACATATCCTTCTCTTACCATAGTGAGGGCTTGCGCGACCGACGTTTCAACGTCTTCGATCAGCGCGCCGGGCTGATTGCGCGGCATCAGCGTGCCGTCATCCTGGTAGGAGCGGTCGGCAAAGACCTCCTGCATTACGTTAAGGCCCAGGCCGCGGGCAATCTCTGCCTGTTTGCTGCCGGCCAGGGCAAACAGTGTCAGTTGCGAGTCGACATCCAGCACCGCCTGCGCGATGGCTGCCGCCAGCTCTGCATGGTTGGCTGACATGTTATACAAGGCACCGTGTGCTTTCACGTGATAAAGCCTGCCGCCTTGGGAGCGGGCGACGGCGGCAAGGGCGCCGACCTGTACCACGATCAGGTCATAGGCCTGGGCGGGGGTGAGCGCAAAGGGGCGTCGCCCGAATCCCCGTATATCGTCCAGGCCGGGGTGTGCGCCTGGCTTGACGCCTTGCTGCAGCGCCAGCTGCATGGTGCGACGCATCGTATGCGCGTCGCCTGCGTGAAAACCACAGGCGATGTTGGCCGAAGTCACATAGGGCATGATGGCAGCGTCATCGCCCATGGTCCAGGCGCCGAAACTTTCGCCCATATCACAATTGAGATCGATTTTTTTCATACGTCTATTCCATGAGCCAGAGGCAGGTGAAAACACAGAAATCATACTGGCATTCTATACCTAACGGTCTGGCAAATAGCGCCAGTGGCCTGACGCCGTGTGTATGGGATCAACTTATGTCTGCTGCGAAAAAGCGGCAGCAATTTGTGTGGCCAGCGGATCAAGGGCCTGGTGTAATTGCTCGAACAAGGCTTCGCGGTCCTGGAAGATCCGTTGCGCCTGACCCAGGCTGATCAGTGACAGATGCAGCGTCTCACCAGGCAAACAGCGCGCCAGAACAGGCAGGTCGACGCTGGCGACATTGGCGATTTTGGGATAGCCGCCGGTGGTCTGGCGATCGGCCATCAGGATGATAGGAAGCCCGTCTGGCGGGATCTGAATGGTGCCAAAAGCGGTAGGTTCGGAAAGAATCTGCAGGTCGGGTTCCGGTTGCAGCGAGGGGCCTTGCAGGCGATAGCCCATGCGATCGGAGTTCGCGGTGATGGTATAGGAGCCGTTAAGAAATCGGTTTTGTTGTCTGGTGTTAAACAGCATCCAGTGTGCGCCACGCGTCACCCGGATACGACTTCTGGCGGCCAGCCCGAGCCCCGCGGGCAGATAAATCCGAAAATCGTCCAGAAACTGGGCCAGCGCGCCCACGGCCGGTGTCTGAATGCTCCGGTTAAGGACAAGCGTATCGTCTTTGAGCAGTGCGCGTCCGTGCACGCCGCCCATGCGGCTTTTGAGATCGGTGCTGGCGCTTTCCATGCTGGTGGTCAGCTGTACGCCGCCGGCAATCGCCATGCTTGCCCGGGCGTGTCCCGAGAGCCGGTCCGTCGTGGCAGGGGGTGCATCAATTTGCAGAATCTGGCCGGCGCGGATCAGGTGAGGACGATTGATGGCAAGCGGTTTTTGGTCGCACCGAATCGAAAATGGCGCGCCGCAAACGGCGATGCAGGCGTCCTGGGTGAATTTGATTTGCGGCCCTGAAAGCGTCATTTCCAGTACAGGCAAGGGCTCCCGGTTGCCCACCAGGGCATTGGCCAGCCTGTAGGCGACCTGATCCATGACGCCGCACACCGGCGCGCCATAGGCTTGATAACCGTGGCGGCCGGCATCCTGATACAGCGACAGCGGACCAGGCCTGAGCACCTGCAACGTCATGTTGTTTCCTTATTGCGTATCATGACTTTCCGATTTGATTCGGTCATACTCGTGACGATCAATGGCTTCGAACTGAACCTCGTCGCCCGGCGCATAAAGCGCATAGGGAGCGGTGTCCGGGTCGAACAGGCGCAGCGGTGTCGCGCCGACAATATGCCAGCCCCCCGGCGAATCGTTCGGATAAATAACAGTCTGGCAGTTGGCGATGGCAACCGATCCGGCAGGCAGGCGGTTGCGTGGCGTACTGCGTCGGGCAATGGCAAGACGGCTGTCGGACAGGCCCATGTAGCCCATGCCTGGCGCAAAACCCAGCATGAAAACGCGAACCGGGGCGGCGGTGTGCAACCGGATTACCTCATCGACGGATATTTTGCAATGCTGGGCGATATCAATCAAATCGATGCCCAGTTGCAGGTCATAGCAGACCGGGATACGAATCAGCCGGGTGGCCTGGGCAAGGGCGCCCGCGGTATTGTCAGTGCCCGACTGCCCGGACAGCGGCGCCAGCAGGCCTGTCAGGGTGTTGATCAGGTCTTTGTGTGCAGGCGGATCCGGATAAAAGGGGTGCAGATATACCCCCAATGTGGTGAAGGTGGGCACCAGATCGCTGATGTAGGGCAGACCGGCATGATGAATCAGCTCGGCCGCCTGACGCGCTCGCGCGTTGATGCCCGGATCAATCCGATCGCCGAAGCGGATGATCAGGCAATGATCCCCTTCTGAAGTAAAGGCCCAGGGAGCGGTGGAGTTGACCGTGTGTGAACTCATGCTTTGTGCAAATGCGGTTCGAAAGCGGAACCTGTTAATGTGTGTTCGACACAGTTTATCAGCAATACCGTGGGCGCTGCGCACGGTACGGGTAAAACCTGATGGACCGCAGTGCGGCCTGTCGCGGACTACCGGTCAGCACTCAGGCATCGGCAATCCCGGCCTTTTTGGCGCTACTGTCTTGCGGGTCGTATACCACGGCTTCTGTCGGAAAAACGATCTTGAATGTACTGCCCTTGTTGATCTCGCTATCGATGACCAGCTTGGCGTTATGCCTGATCACAATGTGCTTGGTAATGGCCAGCCCCAGTCCGGTTCCGCCGGAGGCGCGCGAACGGCTTTTGTCCACGCGGTAAAAGCGTTCGGTAATGCGTGGGATATCTTTCTTTTCAATCCCCAGTCCCGTGTCGGTCACGCTAAAGACAGCTTCGCCATGATCGTTGCGGCCCCAGCCGATGGAGACCTTGCCGCCTTCCGGGGTATAGCGTACGGCGTTGGTCAGCAGATTGGTCACGGCAGACGCCAGCTCATTCATCTGTCCGACGACAGCCAGTACCGGATCAACGTCAAACTCAAAGGCGTGCGATTCGCGCGAGATTGACTGGGCCTGTACGGCGGCCTCGTTAATAATGGGCGCCAATTGCACGGTAGTGCCGTCGATAATCTCGGTTGACTCCAGCGTAGACAGGGTAAGCAGGTCGGCTACGATGGCCAGCATGCGTTGCGCCTGCTCGTGCATGAGTACTTCATATTGATTGCGCTGTTCTTTTGTCAATGCGTCGTTCGGAAGATCGCGCATGGTTTCCAGAAAACCGATCAGTACGGTCAGCGGCGTGCGGATTTCATGCGAGACATTGGCGACGAAGTCCCGTTGGGTCGTTTGCAGTTTTTCCAGTTGCGTAATGTCCTGGCACAGCAGCAGATATCCTTCATTGGCGTGCTGGGTAAGCTGAAACTGCAAGGAGCAGACCTGACCGCCGATTTCCTTGCGGCTGCGCAAAGGCCGGCTCCATTGGCGACTTTGCGCGTAATCGAAAAACTCGGGCAGACGAATGATATTGAAGATGTTATAGCCCTTGTCTTTCTCATACACCAGATCCAGAAGTCGCTGGGACTGGGCGTTGCACCATTCGATCTGAAAGGATTTGTCAAGGGTGACGGCTGCGGCGGGTAGGGCCTGGGCTGCCGACAGGACGTTGTTGGTCAGTTCGCGCAGCGCGGTATATTCGTTCTGCCGGCTGCGCACATATTTGTAGATGGGCGTGACAATTTCGTCATAAACGCCCAAGTCGGGCGGCGGCGCGCTGGCAGGCTGGCTGGCCCACTTGCGCGTCAGCTTCTGATGACGCAACTGCCTGGCCTGGTAGGCCAAGCCACAAAGTGCCAGAAACACAACGCCACTGACGCCGCCCGCGAACCACTGGATGCCCAGCGCCAGCGCGACAACAACAAGATAGGCGAGCAAAAGAGTGGAGCGGGGCATGGTTGATTATTTCCTGAACAGCGGGCTATGTGCCAGCCGCCCAACATTGACGAAAAGCCTGGCGCGCCGGCAGTTAACCAGCTTCAATAGCAAACAAACCGGGCCCGGTATACCGGGCCTGTTAGGGAATCAGGCCGGCAGTTTAGAGGTGAAACGATACCCGCTCCCGCGAACAGTTTCAACCAGATTATGATGATTGCTTGGCTCCAGGGCCTTGCGCAGGCGGCGGATGTGCACGTCAACGGTGCGTTCCTCTAGGAACACATGGTCGCCCCAGACCTGGTCGAGCAATTGACCCCGGGTAAATACGCGTTCCGGGTGTGTCATGAAAAAATGCAGCAGGCGAAATTCGGTCGGACCCAGCGGCAGGTTTGCTCCATTGCCCGTGATGCGGTGCGAGACCGGATCTAGCTTGAGACCCGCGATTTCGATTTCGTCGTCAGTCAGTTGAGGCGCACGGCGGCGCAGGACGGCCTTGATGCGCGCCATCAGCTCTTTAGGAGAAAACGGCTTGGTAATGTAATCATCGGCGCCGCTTTCCAGCCCTTCGACCTTGTCGGCTTCCGAACTTTTGGCGGTCAGCATGATGATGGGGATATCGCGCGTACGCTCGCTGCCGCGCAGGTTGCGCGCCAGATTCAGGCCGGAGGAGCCGGGCAGCATCCAGTCCAGCAGAATCAGATCGGGCAGTTCTGCGTTGATCAGTACCTTTGCTTGTTCGGCATCCAGCGCACGCAGCACTTTATGGCCGGCAAAGGACAGGTTGACAGAAATGAGCTCTTGAATTGCGGGTTCGTCTTCAACGACAAGAATTGTGCTGGCCATAATGAAGTAAAATTAAAAAGTCATCCAATTGACATTAACCGGAAATACCAGCCTCAATAGTATTGCCTGATTGTGTCATGTTTGTGACAACCCTGCCTACTTTCAATAAAGATTGCATATGAATTCAGAACGCCCTACGCCGGCCGGGCAATCCGGTACCACGCATTTCGGTTTCCGTACTGTTGATGAACAGGAGAAGGCCGAAAAGGTGGCGCAAGTGTTTCATTCGGTGGCGCAACGCTACGATGTCATGAATGATCTGATGTCCGGCGGCATGCACCGCATTTGGAAGCGCTTTACGATCGGGCGTGCCGCAGTGCGGCCGGGCATGCGAGTGCTGGACATCGCCGGCGGTACTGGCGACTTGGCTCTGGCATTTGCCGCTAAGGTCGGGCCCACCGGTCAGGTGTGGCATACCGATATCAATTCTTCTATGTTACAGGTAGGCCGGGATCGCCTGATTGACCAGGGGGTATTGCTGCCTACCGTGGTTTGCGATGCGGAGCACTTGCCGTTTCCTGATGCGTTCTTTGATGTGGTCACCGTGGCTTTCGGTTTGCGTAACATGACGCACAAGGAGCAGGCCCTGCAACAGATGCAGCGAGTGCTCAAGCCCGGCGGGAAATTGCTGGTGCTGGAGTTTTCCCGGGTGGCGCCGCCACTGGCGCCGGCTTATGACTGGTATTCTTTCAATATTCTTCCATGGCTTGGTAAAAAAGTGGCCGATGATGAAGACAGCTACCGCTATTTGGCAGAATCCATACGCATGCATCCGGATCAGGAAACGTTGGCGCAAATGATGCGTGACGCCGGCCTGCCTCGCGTTAATTATTTCAATCTGACCGCAGGGGTGGTGGCGCTGCACGAAGGGGTCAAGCTGTTCTGACGCCTACAGACGTGGCCGGTCTCTGACCAGGTTGCCTCACGTCCCCACAGAAGGGAACCGCATTTGCGTACCGAAACAATCTTGCTTGCATAATTATTCAGGTTTTTGTAAGATTGGCTTGTTTGCTAATTTATTCATTGTGGGTCAATCCCACCGGAGCAATAATCAATGTTCAAAAAGTGGTCTAAATTTCTTTCAGCTGCGCTGATCGTCGTCTCGTCGGTCAGTCTGCTGACCGTGACCTTTGATGCTGAAGCCCGCCGTATGGGCGGTGGCGGCAGCTTCGGTCGCCAGTCTTCCAACATTATGAAGAATAGGGCTCCGGCCGCACAGGCCCCCAATGCGGTTAATCGCAGTTCAGCAGCGCCAGCCCGCAATTCTGCCAATGCGGGTGCAGCGACTCAGCGCAGTGGATTCTCGCGATTTCTGGGTCCGATAGCCGGCATAGCCGCCGGCCTGGGTATTGCCGCATTGCTGTCCAGCCTTGGGCTGGGCGGCGCGATGCTTGAATTCCTGTCCAGTGCGCTTCTTATTGCCATTGTCATTTTTGGTGTGATGTTTATCGTGCGTCGTTTGCGTGGTGGCCAGGCCCGTCCGGCCTTTCAGGGCCCATCGTCCATGCAGCGTCAAGCCGGCACGCCTGCACCAGGTTCGCGTCATGAGTACACTGCGCCGGCAAGCGCGGGTAATAACAATGGTGGCATGCAACAGCAAGCTGGCCTGTCAGCCACAGACTTTGCCGGCCAAACGCAGGCAGCGACCGACCCCGCAGACAAAAGCTGGTTTATTCCGGGCGATTTTGATACGGCTGCCTTCCTGCAAACAGCCAAGAAGCAGTTCGTTACCATCCAGGGCTTATGGGACACGGGCGATATTGAAGACCTGAAAAACTATCTGACCGAAGACCTGGTTGCAGAGCTGACACCACAAATTACCAGCCGCGCGGGCCAAAGCCAGACAGAGGTGGTGCTGTTGAACGCGGAGTTGCTTGGTATTGAACAGGTCCAGGATGGCCACCTTGCCTCTGTGCGGTTCTCGGGCATGTTGCGCGAAGATGCGCAGGAAGCGGCCTTCCGCTTCGAGGAAGTCTGGAACCTTTACAAGGAAAACAACTCGGGCTGGTTGCTGGCCGGTATTCAGCAGATCCCGGTGGAAAACGCTTCCTGACCGCACCTTTAACGCGATAGTCGGCTACCTGGCCGGCACGGCGGGCGTGATCATGTATCCATGGTCGCGCCCTTTTTGTGTCCGGCGCCTTACCGGTTGATGACTGCCGGCTGCCGATTCTTATTATAACTAATAGCTATATAAAAATAATTACTAATTATTTTTTCTCTTAAGAAGATTTGGTTATAGTGTCCAGTCGTAAAGGGAAAAAATCGTGAATCTTAGCTTCAACAATGTTTATAAGCAGTTCGGTTCGCTTTCGGTTGTTGAAAACTTCAGCGCCGAATTTCGCTCCGGCGAGATCGTTGCGCTGGTGGGACCGTCCGGGTCGGGCAAGTCCACGCTTTTGCATATGGCTGCAGGGCTGGAGGACACGACATCGGGTAATATCAAGACCGATACGCAGCCGGTCATCAAACCGGATCCAAGCCGCACCCTCGTATTTCAGGAGCACGCGCTCTATCCGTGGCTGACAATCAAGCAAAATGTGGCCATGGCGCTGGAGTTTCAGCAAGTGGCCCGCAAGCAGGCCTATGACCGCGCTGCGGCATGGCTGCAAAAAGTGGGGCTGGGCGGCTTCGAAAATTATTATCCCCATCAGGTTTCTGGCGGTATGCGCCAGCGTGCAGCCCTGGCCCGCGCTTTTATAGCCGAGCCGGAAGTGCTTTTGCTGGATGAACCATTTGGCGCGCTGGATGCGCTCACTCGCCTGAGTCTTCAGGATGTGCTGCTTGATCTGGTCGAACAGGCCAGGCCAACCGTCTTGCTGGTCACGCATGATGTCGATGAGGCGCTGTTCCTGGCTGATCGGGTCATGGTGTTCAGTGCAAGGCCCGCTAGCGTGCTGAAGGAGTTTAACTTGACCCATCGGGAACGCTCGCACGATCTATCGGATCTGGCGGCTGAAAAACGCGAGATTCTCAGTCTGCTGGGAATCTCGGTCAAGCATGAAAGCAAGCCCGATGCTCAGCCCGATACCAAGCCTGTCGAAATGACTAGCTGATTGGCCGCAAGGCGATTGCTGCCGCTTTACTGGCGATCGCCTTGGGTTTCGTAATCCCGTAATTCTGTTCCTGTCGTCTTTGGCGGTATCAAGAGGCGCTTGGACTTTCGGATGAAAGGCGATCGAATCGACCTGCGGCTTACGGACCAGAGATGTGCCAATAACAAAAAACATTCAATTTTAGAGAGAATCAGACATGAATATTCGCAAATGGAGTGCATTGCCACTGGTGGCTTCACTATTGCTATCTGGCGCCGCCATGGCGGCCGACAAGCTCAAGGTGGGCTATCTGCGTGTGATGGATGACGCCCAGGCGATGGTCGCGCACGAAGGCGATTTCTACAAAAAGCAGGGACTGGACACAGAGCTGATGGAATTTAAGTCCGGCACTGACCTGATCAAGGCGATTGTCGGCGGCCAGGTCGATGTGGGCGTACTGGGTTTTACCAACGCCATTGCGTGGGCCTCTCGCGGCGCAGACCTGAAGGTTGTGGGCGGCGCTCAGCGCGGCTACCACTCGCTGGTGGTGCGTGATGATGCCGGGATTGACGCTGTGGCCGATCTGAAAGGAAAAACGCTGGCATCCCAGAGCCAGGGCAGTACTGCAGACACCGTGCTGCGCGGCGTGGTGTTCAAGGAAGCCGGACTCAACGAGGGCGATGTCAGCGTGATGGGTGTCAGCCCCGCAGTCGCCGTGCAGTCTTTGGTGGGCAATCGGGTGAACGCGGCGTTCCTGTTCGAACCGTATGACCGTATCGCACAACTGGTTGCACCGGTCAAACAAATCTATGAGGTTGGACAAAGCTGGCCATTCCCGTGCATGGTGGTTATCACTTCCGGCAAAGTGCTGGACAGCCGTAAGGACGATATCTGGAAGGTGCTGGATGCCCAGCAGCAAGCGATCGAGTTGCTGGATAAGCAACCGGGTGAGGCCTCCAAGCTGATTGCCAGTTATTTCATTGCCGAGCCGACGCTCAAGACCCTCAAGCAGGGCGAATTGACGCGTGAGACCGTGATCGAAGAGGCGATCAAGACCCAGGAGTTTACGCCGACTGTCACCGACAAGGACATAGAGCGTATGACCGAACTGGCTCGTATCATGGAGCGCGATGGTTCCCTGAAAACCAAGGATGGCAAGCCATTTGACGTTAGCAGTGTCCTGGATCTTGAATGGCAGAAGGCACGTAAACTGTGAGTAATAACACCCGGATCGGCGGCTTGAAAAAGCCGCTGGCGGTGGTGCTGGCCATCGCTTTCATTCTTCTGGTCTGGCAACTTGTCGCGCTGACACTGCCGGACTTTCTGATGCCTGGCATTTTGCCGGTGCTCGAGCGCCTGTCCGAGAGCATTCGCAGCGGAGAGTTCTATAGTGGTCTGGCTGGATCACTGGCGCGTCTTGGCACCGGCTATGGCATTGCCCTGATTTGCGGCATTGCCTTTGGCCTGCTGGCGGCCAGTCTGAATTTCTTTCGCGAAGTGCTGCGTAATGTGATTGTGATTCTGCAGTCGCTGCCCAGTATTGCCTGGGTTCCGCTGTTTCTGATTATCTGGGGTTTTGGCAACAAACCCATGATTGTCGTAGTGGCGCTGGCGGCTTTTTTTCCGGCGGCACTCAGTGTCATGAACGCCACCGAGTCGGTGCACAAGGTTCATATTTCCGCTGCGCGCGTCATGGGCGCCAGCCGCTGGGGTCTGGTTCGCCGAGTGTACTTGCCTGCGGTTATGCCTGAATTGATCACTGGTGCGCAACTGGCTTTCGGCAACGCGTGGCGCGCCCTGATTTCCGTGGAAATGCTGGTGGACTTTGGCAAGGGCCTGGGCCGCTCGCTGAGCTTTTCGGGCGATACCGGCGATATGACGGGTGTGATGGCCAATATTCTGGTCATCGCCATCCTGGCGGCGCTTATCGATCAGCTGATTCTGGAGCGCATCAAGCATCGCCTGCTGCGTTACCAATACGTCTGAGTCTCAATCATGTCCTGCAAGTGCTGCCTGGGGCAGCGCAGGAAGGTGTGTCCATGACCATTGCGTACGTCCGATTTGTTCTTTTCGGCATGCTGCTGCTTTCAGCCTGCGCCGCGGCGCTCGCGCCCCAATGGGCCCATGCAGCGGCAGCGGACTTGTTCGCTCAGGCTGCGGCCCGGGGCGACTTGCGCGTGGCGGTCACCCACGTAACGCCGCCCGCTGTGCCCGGCGCCAAAGTCAGAACCGCAGACCGGCTTGATGCGCCTGCAATCGCGGCGCTGGCCAAAATCCTGAATCTGCCGGTTAAGCTGATGCAGCTTGCGCCGGCCGAGGCGGCGGCTGCCCTGGCAGAAGGGTCCATTGACCTTGCCCTGTACAGCCTGCCTGCGACGGCGCCCGAGCCGCCCGGGGTGACCCGGGTGCCCACGTCCTATCGCACCTATCCCAAGGCCGTCATTCGCACCGATACCGACATTGACTCCCGGGCCGACCTCAAAGGGCGCACCGTTTGTTTGGCCGGTACTGCCGAGCATGCTGCCTTAGAAGCCACCGCAGCGGGAGCGGTCTTGTTGCCCTTTGCTGTGCCTTCAGATGCGCTGGTGGCGGTGCGCGAGGGCCGGTGTGACCTGGGCCTGATTGACCAGACGGTCTGGCAGCCCTTGATGGATTATCCGGAATGGAAAAAGTTTTCCGCCACCATTGAGCTGTCCGACCACCCGCGTACACTCACCTGGCTGGTGTCGTCTGAACATACGCAGGAAGCGGACTGGCTGCGAGCCAGGATGCAGCAGTGGGACAGTGCCGGACAGTGGGCGTCATTCAGTAAACAGTGGGCCACCGACGTGGCGTTTGACGTCTATCTGGACCAGGAAGTGCCGGACTGCCACGGCTAAGTGGTCGTTGCCTGTGCCAGAACCGTTCGCAGACCCTATTTCAGATCCTGTCTCTGACCTTGTTTAAGATCTTCGCTCAGACTCTGTCTCCTCTCAGACCCTGTCTTAAACCTTATTTGAGATCCGCGCTCAGATCCCCTTCCAGACTTTTTTAAGATCCTCTCTCAGATCGTCGCGCCACTGTTGCCGACATGGCTGCGTCACAATGCAGCGGGCATAAATTTCGGCTGGTCCAGGCACGAAAAGGGTACACTATCGGATTCAGAATCTTGCGTGGTCTACCGGATTTTTATGTTGCTTTCCGCCTTACCTGATCCTAACGTTCCCATCGTGCGCGCCCTGAACCTGCTTCTGGATCGTGAGCCCTGGGCCAAGAAGCGTATCGCCGCGCACGCCGGCAAAACCGTACGCATTCGCATCAGCCGGCTTGACCTGCGATTTACCCTTGGGCATGATGGCGGCCTCGCGCGTGCCGATCCGGCGGTGATTTCCGATGTCGCCCTGACTATCCCTGATAGCCGACTGTCCGAAGTGCCGGCGGCGTTGCGCAATCGGCAAGATCCAGCACAGCTGGCCTCGCTGCTGCATCTGGAAGGAGACGCCAGCCTGGCGCAACTGGTTTCCGAGCTGGCGCGCGATTTGCGCTGGGATTCCGAGCACGAGCTGGCGCGGTTCACCGGCGGCATGCTGTCAAAACAAATTCATTTGCTGCTGCAGCGGGCAATAGTCGGCACCACCGCAATCGCCGGTCGTCTATCGGAGAATGTCAGTGAATACGTCTCTGAAGAAGCCGGCATGGTGCTGGGCAAGCCTGCGCTGCATGCCTGGGAAAATACGCTGCGGACTGCGACCGTGCAACTGGACCAGCTTGACGCAAGGTTGCGGGCGCTTGAAGCGCGACAGCGCAGGAGTGGACGATGATCATGTCCGGCTTGCGCCTATTGCGTATTTTATTCGTGTGCCTGCGCTATGGCCTTGATGAACTGGTGCTCAGCGGGCTCAAGCATCCCATAGCCAGTTTCCTGCTCAAAGTAGTACGGCTGGGTCGTCGCTTTCCACAGCCGCGCGGCGAACGCTTGCGACTTGCGCTCGAGTCGCTGGGGCCGATTTTTATCAAATTCGGGCAAGTGCTCTCTACCCGGCGTGATCTGATTCCGCTGGATATTGCCGATGAGCTGTCGGCCTTGCAGGACCGGGTCCCCCCCTTTCCTTCTGAACAGGCGATGCAAAGCATTCAAAAGGCATTCGGCATGCATCCATCGGAGCTGTTTGCGCTGTTTGAAACCGAACCGGTGGCCTCGGCCTCTGTTGCCCAAGTGCATTTTGCTGTATTGCACGACGGTCGCGAGGTTGCTGTCAAGGTATTGCGACCGGGCATGCTGGCGGTGATCGAGCGCGATCTGTCGCTCATGAGCCTGTTTGCTGGTTTTGTGCAGCGCCTGTTGCCTGACGGTCGTCGCCTGCGGCCCCGGGAAGTGGTCAGCGAATTTGACAAATATCTGCATGACGAACTCGATTTACAGGTAGAGGCGGCCAACTGCAGCCAGCTGCGCCGCAACTTTGAGTCCAACCCGAAACGTGCCGATCTGCTGATGGTGCCCGAAGTGGTCTGGGAATATACCAGCAAGACCGTCATGACCATGGAGCGCATGCACGGTGTGCCAGTCAGCCAGATTGACAAGCTGCAGGCGGCGGGTGTTGATATTAAAAAACTGGCTCGTAACGGCGTGGAGATTTTCTTTACTCAGGTGTTCGAAGACGGTTTTTTTCATGCGGATATGCACCCCGGCAATATTTTTGTCTCGCTGCAGCCGCAAACGCTGGGGCGTTATATCGCGCTCGATTTTGGAATCGTCGGATCCCTGTCTGAGTTTGATAAGAACTACCTGTCTCAAAATTTCCTGGCATTTTTCCGCCGCGATTATCGTCGCGTGGCCCAGTTGCATATTGAATCGGGTTGGGTGCCGGCCAACACCCGCGAGGAAGAACTTGAAGCTGCCGTGCGTTCAGTGTGCGAACCGTATTTTGATCGGAAACTGTCGGAAATCTCACTGGGCCAGGTGTTGCTCAGACTGTTCCAGACTTCGCGTCGCTTCAATGTGGAAATCCAGCCGCAACTGGTGTTGTTGCAGAAAACCCTGTTGAATGTGGAAGGCATGGGTCGTCAACTCGATCCTGATCTTGACCTGTGGCAAACGGCCAAGCCGTTTTTGGAGCGCTGGATGTGGGATCGCATCGGTCCGCGCGCGTTTGTGGCCCAGGTGCGCAAAGAAGCCTCGCAATGGTCGCATTTGCTGCCCGAGATCCCAAGGCTGGTGCATACGCAACTGGCGCGCGAGGACAGCCTGCCTGCCATACGCAAGGAACTGACTCAACTGGGCAAAAGCCATCGCCGCAGCGAACGCATTTTCGTTGTGATGACGCTCATTCTTACGCTGCAGGCCGGACTCATTCTGTGGCTCGTGGCCACTTTGCTGGATTGGCAATAATGAGTATACGTTTCGAAACCCGTATTCTCACCCGACAGCAATGCATTGATGCGGTCCGCAATGGTACATTGCCCAGGCCGCTGGTATTTACCAACGGGGTCTTTGATATTCTGCATCGCGGGCATGTCAGTTATCTGGATGAAGCCGCGCAGCTGGGTGCCAGCCTGGTCGTGGCCGTCAATACCGATGAGTCGGTGCGTCGGCTGGGCAAGGCCCCCGATCGTCCGCTTAACGGCGAGCAGGATCGGCAAGCCATGCTGGCTGCGCTGGCCTGCGTTTCTGCTGCGACGGTATTTGAAGAAGATACCCCTTATGAGCTGATTGAACAGCTGCGTCCCGACATTATCGTCAAGGGGGGAGATTATGACATGGCCAAGCTGCCGGAAACCAAACTGGTGCAAAGCTGGGGCGGCCGCGCTGTGGCCATTCCGTTTCGCTTTCAGCGCTCGACAACGGCACTGGTCAACGCCATCCGGGGCAAAGATACCCGGTAATCATCGGACAGAAAGGCCGTTGCCGCATTCTGCCCTGTGCAGATGCCGCAACGGCCTTTCTGTCTCTTTTGCTGCCTTCGCCGGGCAAAGGTGGCGATACAAAGGGATCAGAACTTGAAATGGGAAACGGTGGTCCCGCGCAATGGCTTGGCGTACGTGTCAAACAGCGATTCGGTTTCGAATGCCGCTGCGCTGACACGGGTAATGCGCAATGCTGTCATGACCGGCGCCTGACCTACGATGGCCACCAGGCGACCGCCGATGGTCAATTGGTATTTCAGTGAATCAGGAATGTTCGGAATGGATCCGGTCAGCAGGATGGCGCTGTATTCGCCGGTTCCCCAGCCGGCGCGTCCGTCGCCGATTTCAACTTTAACATTGGCGATTTGCTCGCGCTCCAGGTTGGCCTTGCCAAAAGCTGCAATATGGCGATCAATTTCCACACTGACGACGGTGCTGCACAAGCGACTGACAATGGCGGCCTGGTAACCCGAGCCGGTGCCGATTTCCAGTACACCGTCTGTCGGCGTCAGTCGCAGCTCCTGAGCCAGCCGTGCCTCGATTTTTGGCGCCAGCATGGCTTCACAGCTATTGATGCCCTCGACTTCCAGCGGAATTTCGATATCGGAATAAGCCATATTCTGATAGCGGATGGGCACAAATCGTTCACGAGGGATAGCAGACAAAGCGTCCAGTACGTCCTGGTCCAGCACGTGCCAGGGACGGATCTGCTGTTCGATCATGTTGAAACGGCTTTGTTCGGCAAGAGAAGTCAGAGCATTCATAGGAAGAGTATCAAACGTGGTCCTGAGATTGGAGTTCATCGCTCATTTTACCCGCAACTGGCGCGTAGCTCAGGATTCATGACCATAAGGCATGAAAATGATGGACCGGACCATGCCCGTGGCCAACGTTCAGTTCGCCTGATCGGGCAATCGCAGTCTCCAGGTACGTCTTGGCCAGTTTTGCCGCCTGCGGCACATCGCCGGTGCCGGGAATCAGCGCGCAAAGCGCGGCAGACAGGGTGCAGCCGGTGCCATGCGTGTTGGGCGTCTCTGTGCGCCTGCCAGGCAGCTCGATCATGCGATCGCCATCGGTCAGCAGATCGATGGTGTCACTGCCCGGCAGATGGCCCCCCTTGAGCAGAACCCACACGGTACGGTGATGATCCATCAGCTTGCGCAGGCGCTCGGCCACACGATACATTTGTTTGATGGAATCGGCTTCGGTCTGCCCAAGCAGTACGCCCGCCTCAGGCAGGTTGGGGGTGATGACGGTTGCCAGCGGAATGAGCGCTTCGCGCAGGACCGAAATGGCCGGCTTGTCCAGGAGCGTATCACCGCTTTTGGCAACCATTACCGGATCCAGTACAATGTGGTCGGGCATCCAGTAAGCGAGCCGCTCTGCCACCATGCGCGTGACAGGGGCCTGGCCCAGCATGCCGATTTTCACAGAGTCAATATGAACGTCGGCAAACAAGGTGTCGATCTGCTGGCCAACGAAGTCGGGAGTCACCGCCTGTACGCCAGTGACTCCCTTGGTGCTTTGGGCGGTCAGCGCGGCCACCACGGCGCAGGCGTACGTGCCTAGTGCACTCATGGTTTTTACGTCGGCAACAATGCCGGCGCCGCCGGACGGATCAACGCCGGCAATGGTCAAAGTATTAAAAATCATACGGCCTCTCTGTCGCGCAGTATTGTTGTCATACGCATATGATAATGTCTTCGCCTGAATTAATGTTAATGAATGGATGAAGGCGCGATCTTACAATGCGCTTTTATTCATATGAGGACGTCAAATGGCTACCCGAAAATCTACCGATAAATCGAGCCGTCAGGGCAGCAAACCCAAAGACCATGCTACGGGACCTCTCACGCGCGAGGCCGCACAAGGCGATATCCAGTCAGGGGCAACGCCAAAGCAGACTCGCGACAATACCGTCACTGACAAGCAGCGCTCGCGCGTCGATGCAAAAGCGGCTGCGTTTGCATCCGATCTGGTCGGTACCGACAAGGCCGCCCGCAATGAACGCGCCCGCCTGTTGCTCGAGAGTGTATCGGCAGATGATCGTCGTGAACTGTTGCGCGTGCTGCGAGAAGAAAAAATTCGCGCCGACAACAACAGGCCACCGTCCGATGACCCGGACCATTTGCTTCAGGATAACTGGAAGGAGGATGGTCGCTATCCCTACAAATACCTGATGTCACGTCGCAATTACGAGTTCCAGAAATATGACCTGCAGGTCGAATTACTTAAACTGCAATCCTGGATTAAAGAGACCGGGCAGCGCGTTGTCATTGTGTTCGAAGGTCGCGACGCAGCCGGCAAGGGCGGCACCATCAAGCGCTTCATGGAACATTTGAATCCGCGAACAGCCCGTGTGGTGGCCCTGCAGAAGCCGACGGAACGCGAACTGGGTCAGTGGTATTTCCAGCGTTATGTCGAGCATCTGCCTACCAGCGGCGAAATAGTGCTGTTTGATCGCTCCTGGTATAACCGGGCTGGGGTAGAGCGGGTCATGGGCTTTTGTACCGATGCCCAATACATGGAGTTCATGCGCCAGGCGCCGGAATTCGAACGCAATCTGGTCCGCAGCGGCATTATCCTGATCAAGTTCTGGTTCTCTGTCAGCCAGGAGGAACAGAAACGCCGCTTCAAGGAGCGTCGCCACCATCCCCTGAAACAGTGGAAGCTGTCGCCCGTGGACATGGCCTCGCTGGACAAATGGGATGATTACACGCGCGCCAAGGAAGCCATGTTTTTCCATACAGACACAAGCGATGCACCATGGATCGTGGTCAAATCCAACTGCAAAAAGCGCGCCAGGCTCAATGCCATGCGTTATGTCCTGCAACAGTTTGACTACACCAATAAAGACAAGGCGCAAATTGGCAAAATTGACCCGCTGATCGTGGGCCGATCCAACGTGGTCTATGAGCAGGGAGAGCACGTACTGGGAAGCCAAACGGGGCCCAGGCAGGAAAGTCGCTAGCAGTAGCATTCTCTGCTTGTTCTGATGAGAACGCCTAGCGGTTCTGAGCTGTCCATTTGCCGACAGCCCACGGATTCAGACTTGGTCTAATTCTGGCGAAGGGCTAAGGGCTCCGCCTTACTGAATATCGCTTCGCCTAGTGTTGCGGTCTGTTGGACAGGGTTCCCTCTAGCCGCGTGCCACCAATTGCTGGCTGCGGCTTAGGATGAGATCCAGATAGCGTTGTAGCGCCTCGCGTTCCGTGGATGTCAAATCCTGCAACAGATAATCGTTGCGCGCCAGCATAAGCGGAGATACTTCCTTGTAGGCAGCCTGGCCGGCTGGCGTCACCACGAGAATCTGCTGCCGCTTGTCTCCCATGTCGGCCTTGCGGGAAAGAAACCCTTTTTTTTCCAGTCGCGCAATGGCCCGGCTGACCTGCATTTTATCCAGCGTCGTGTGCTGCGCGATATCGGTGGCACGCATATGCCTGTCCTGATTGACAGCAACCAGTACGCGCCAGTCGTCGCGCGATATGCCAAGACGAGTTTCATAGACAGTGGCAACCGAATGACTGACCACGTCGGCCAACTGCGAAAATTGGTACGGTAAAAAGGCATGCAAATCGATCATGAAAAACTCATATCACTCTTAATTAATAACACAGGATACTATTTTCCTGGGTATGGTGCCATTATTCGTCTTGCAAATTATCCTAATAGATCGGGCATATAACAGCACGACTTATGAACACGCGTATTGACGGGCACAAGAAATTACGATTTAATAGTAACGTTTGTTACTAATTAGCACGTGCGTGGCTTTCGTGTTTCCGATCTGCCGCGAAATGAGAACCGTAAGACAAAAAGCCCCGCGCTGCGCCGGGGAGGCCTTGTTGCCTGAGCACGCGCAGGTAAAACATTTGAATCAGCATATCAGACAAAGAGGGTAGACATGGACATTCAAAAAATTCATCACGTAGCCTATCGTTGCAAAGACGCCAAAGAGACTGTGCTCTGGTACAAGGAAAATCTGGGCATGGATTTCGTGCTGGCCATTGCCGAGGATCGCGTGCCCTCCACCAAAGCCAATGATCCCTACATGCATGTGTTTATCGACGCCGGTCATGGCAACATTCTGGCATTTTTTGAGTTGCCTAATTCACCCGAAATGGGCGTTGATCCCAATACGCCCGACTGGGTCCAGCATATCGCTTTCGAAGTGCCCAGCGTACAGGTGCTGGAGCAGACCAAGCAGGCCCTGCAGACCAAAGGCATTGATGTGGTGGGAATCACCAATCATGTGTTATTCAAATCTATTTATTTCCGGGATCCGAACGGACATCGGGTTGAATTGGCCGCGCCAACGGCAACGCCGGAGATGAATCAGAAGCTGGATGCGGTCAAGTGGGAAATGCTGGAAGAGTGGAGCAAGACCAAGCGGGCACCCAACCACGCCGCGTGGCTGCACGAAGCAGAGTTTCAAGCGTGATAGCACCATAGGCGCGCGGCGGGGCAGAACGTTGATGCATGCCATTGCGGTTTATGGCGCGTTATTTCTAAGACGCACAATTTATATGGCATGGCGCGTTAAATATTGACGCGGGTTATTGAAACACCATGCGCGCTCGCCGGCAGGGCCTGGGTAGCCGGGCGTAACGTTGCGGTCAATGACGCGTTAATTATATGGTGGGCTATTCATTGGCCTGCGTTATTGAAATGCCGTGCGCGCGTCAAGAAAGCGTTCTGCAAAGTAGCGGCTGTCCAGCGAGTCAACGCGTACCTGGCCATTGTTACGGCTGGACGGCGCATGGACAAATTCGTTATTGCCAATGTAGATCCCCATATGGGAATAGGGTTTGGACGTATCGAAAAAGACGAAATCGCCTTCTTTCAGATCGGACCGGGAAATAGGCTTGGACAGCTTGGCAATCATGGCCGTGTTATGCGGAAAACGAAAGCCTGTCGATTCCTGGAAGACATAGCGCACGAACCCGCTGCAATCCATGCCATCCGGGGTGGTGCCGCCGTAGCGGTAGGGGGTACCGGTCAGTGTCAGGGCGCGTTCAAGCACCGGATCGCGATAGGCTGTCTCAAGTGCAGGTCTGGAATAGGAAGCGGGAACGTCTGCCACTGGCTCGCGACTGGCGCAGCCGGCAAGCAGGCCGGCAACGATAACGGTAGCGATGGGAAGCGGAAAACGGAACATGACCAATCCTGATGCGTAATCTTGGAAATTCCAGTATCGCAACTTCCTGGCTGCGGCAAAAGGGGGCAAGCGTGAATTTCTCAAAAATTATCGAATAATTCACTTAAAAACAACAACTTAATCGCATTAATTCAGGTTGTTTGTGAAGAGCGTTTTCAGCCGAGACGGCTGGCTGCGCCAGAACTGAGGCGAAATCTCAATGCGCGCGCCCAGCCCGGGTGCGGCGTGCCAAGGCCAGCGGGCATCATAAAGCATGCCGCGCGCCACGCCCACCAGATCCGCCTGCCCGGTTGCCACCACAGACTCGGGCCAGTTGCGTTTCGGTGATCAGGGCCGACACCAATCGCCCGTCCTGCGCTAGGGCTTACGATGGCAGGGGCTGCAAGAGCAGTAAAAAGTCAAAAAAAATGGTATAAAGCAACATCTTTGTAATTTTATTTTCAGAAAAGCGGTGAATAGTAAATTTATTTACATCGCTGGAGAGCGCCTTCGGCCATTCTCCGAAACCGTATCACACTTCATTGCCCATGATTGAAACCGAATTTACGCGGGCGCTGGCCAAACGACTGCCAGAGTTGACTAAGCCCCAGCGGCGGCTTGGCGCCTATGTGCTCGAACATCCGTTCAAAGTCGCCATCATGTCGATTGACGAATTTGCACAGGCAGCGGGTGTTTCCAGCGCCAGTGCCAATCGCTTTGCGCGGGCGCTGGGTTACCCGGGTTATGCGCAGTTTCGGCAAAACATTATCAAAGGCTTCGAAGGCGTACTGGAATCGGTCAATCGACTGAAAAAAGAACAATCGTATCCGGCCAGCAATCAGGAAATCATGTCTAACGTACTTGTGGAGGGTCAGCGTAATCTGGAGAAAACCCGCCTTAACCTGAACGCCGAGACCTGTGACAAGGCGGTCGATATGATTCTGGCCGCCCGGCGCATTTTTATACTGGGCCTTGGGACCAGTGGCTATTTGGCCGGATTGCTGGAACGACGCCTGTTTGCGCACAATGACATGGTGGTCAGCCTTGCCGGTCCCGGCGGCTCAACCTACGCCGCCCGTCGATTGGCGCTGGTTGATGAGCAGGACTTGGTGATTGCGTTAACGTTCCCCCGGTATCTGGCCGATACGGTCAGGATCGTGCAAAAAGCCCATTCGCGTGGCGCCAGCGTGCTCGGTCTGACGGATAAGGCGACCTCTCCTGTTGTGCCGCACTGCGATTGCATTTTGTATATTTCCAGTGACAGCATTTACGATACCAATAGCGACCCAGTGGCACTGGCCCTGATTGATGCGTTGATGGCCGCGCTGGACTATCGATCACCCTTTTCAGTTGAAATTGCCACTGAAGTGGCAGAAACCATTACCCCCTGGCTCATTCACGGAGAAACATCGGCATGACAACTGCCATTATCGCCATTCACGGCGGGGCCGGCGCCCTGTCTCGCGAAACCATCACGCCGCAACAGCAGGCCGCCTACGAAGGCGCCTTGAACGATATCCTGGTCCAGAGCAGTGCCGTACTCGCGCAGGGTGGCTCGGCACTGGATGCCGTGACGCTGGCGGTGCGCATGCTGGAGGACTGTCCCCTGTTTAATGCCGGACATGGCTCGGTATTTACCAGTGCGGCCACGCATGAAATGGACGCTGCCATCATGGATGGCGCCACGCTGGGCTGCGGCTCGGTGGCATCGGTCTCTACGGTGCGCAATCCGGTGCTGGCAGCAAGAGCGGTAATGGAAACCAGCGATCACGTTTTCTTTTGCGGCAAACCGGCAGAAGCGCTTGCCGAGGCGGCGGGTCTGGAAATGGTCGAACCGGACTACTTCAGCACGCCCCTGCGCCGCGAACAGCTTGATCGTGTTCGCGCCACCGGCACCGGTGGCTTTGTCCTGGATCACGACGCGGTGGAAAAAGTGCAGCGCGACAATGCCGCACCGCTGGATGAAGACAAAAAAATGGGCACGGTTGGAGCAGTCGCGCTGGACCAGGCTGGCAACCTGGCTGCAGCGACATCGACCGGCGGTATGACCAACAAACAGCCTGGCCGGGTTGGCGATTCGCCCATCATCGGCGCCGGCTGCTACGCCAGCAATCACAGTTGCGCAGTGTCCAGCACCGGTACCGGCGAAATGTTTATTCGCAGTGTCGCGGCGTATGACGTGGCTGCACAAATGCAATACGCCGGTCGCACGCTGGTGCAGGCGGCCGACAATGTCGTGTTCGACAAACTGCCGGCTATCGGCGGCGTGGGCGGCCTGATTGCTGTTGACGCCACGGGTAATGTGGCGTTGCCATTTAACTCAGAAGGCATGTATCGGGGCTACTTGCGGATCGGGCAAGATCCGGTAGTGGAAATTTATCGCTGACTCGATACCTGAGCGGCGCTGTAGGCGGTACGGAGAAACAGCAAGTGAATACAAATGTGATTAATACAAACACCGACAAGCCAGCGGCAAACAATACTGAAGCGCTCGCGCCGGACCACGTTCTGGACGTACGCAATCTGAGTGTCAGTTTTGTTGGTTCTGAAAGAACGGTGCAGGCGGTTCAGGATTTGTCCTTTACCGTTGGACGCGGCGAAACGCTAGCCATCGTCGGCGAATCCGGCTCCGGTAAATCGGTGACCTCGCTCTCGCTTATGCGCCTGGTCGAGCATGGTGGCGGTCGCATCACCAGTGGTCAAATGCTGTTCCGTCGGCGCCAGGGGCAGGTTGTGGACCTGACCGGCCTGTCCGGTGCGCAATTGCGCGCCATTCGCGGGGCCGATATGGCCATGATTTTTCAGGAACCGATGACGTCGCTCAATCCGGTATTCTCGGTCGGCGACCAGATCGCTGAATCGATTCGCCTGCACCAGGGACTGAGCAATCAGCAGGCCATGGCGCAAGCCTTGCGCATGCTCGATCAGGTGCGCATTCCCGAAGCCCGTGCCGTGCTGTCACGGTTCCCTCATCAACTGTCCGGCGGCATGCGTCAGCGTGTCATGATTGCCATGGCACTGGCCTGTAAGCCGGCTCTACTGATTGCCGACGAACCCACGACTGCGCTGGATGTGACCATTCAGGCGCAGATCCTGCAATTGATCCGGGAACTGCAGAAAGAAATGAACATGGGCGTGATCTTTATCACGCACGATATGGGCGTGGTGGCCGAAGTGGCCGATCGCGTTCTTGTCATGTTCAAGGGAAACAAGGTCGAACAGAACAGCGCCCAGGCCATTTTCCATAATCCGCAACATGCCTATACGAAGGCGTTGCTGTCGGCCGTGCCGCGGCTGGGGTCAATGAATGGCACGTCATTACCGGCCCATTTTGACTTGCTGTCCCTCCAACAGGCGGGTGCTGATGAAACGGTGACCCCGCACGAGCCGGTGGTGCTGGAGCCCGATCGCCAGGCCGGTCCGATCCTGCAAGTCAAGGACCTGGTCACGCGGTTCGATGTGACCAGCGGCATTTTCAATCGCGTTGCCAAGCGCGTGCATGCCGTTGAAAAAGTCAGTTTCGATCTATATCCGGCTGAAACCCTGGCCCTTGTCGGAGAGTCCGGTTGCGGCAAATCCACGACGGGCCGCTCGCTGCTGCGCCTGATCCAGGCGCACTCGGGACAGATTCTGTTCCAGGGACGCGATATCAGCAAGCTCAGTACGCAAGATATGCAGGCAGTGCGGCGCGATATTCAGTTTATTTTCCAGGACCCGTACGCCTCGCTGGATCCGCGCCAGACCGTCGGCTACTCCATCATGGAACCTTTGCTGATCCATCGCGTGGCCAGTGGCCGCGACGCGTTGGCGCGCGTCGAATGGCTGCTGGAAAAAGTCGGCCTGCCGCCAGCCATGGCACAGCGCTACCCGCATGAGTTTTCCGGTGGTCAGCGTCAGCGGATTTGCATTGCCCGGGCACTGGCGCTCAACCCCAAGGTGGTCATCGCAGATGAGTCTGTCTCGGCGCTCGATGTATCGATTCAGGCGCAAATTGTGAATCTGTTGATGGATCTGCAAAAAGAATTTGGTATTTCATTTCTGTTTATTTCACATGACATGGCAGTGGTTGAGCGGATCAGCCATCGAGTGGCAGTCATGTATTTGGGGCAGATTGTCGAGCTGGGATCGCGTCGTGAAATATTCGAAAACCCCCAGCATCCTTACACACAAAAACTCATGGCAGCGGTTCCCATTGCCGATCCGCAGCGCCGGCACAGGCTTGCTACGTTAATGGCAGGCGATATTCCCAGTCCGGTGCGCGCAATTGGCGATGAGCCGCAGGTATTGCCGCTGGAGCAGGTGGGTACGGACCATTTTGTTGCGCGTCACTCGGTCGGTATCTACTGATTTTTATGCCGTTCTGTCTGAACGGCGTTTAACCTCTTTTTATCCTTAGCAGGGAGATTTTTCATGAAGTCTTTTTATCTTCGCAAAGCAGTGCTGGTCCCGGCCATGATGGCGTGCCTGGCCTTTTCCCACACCGCGCTGGCAGCCAAAGATGTCACGGTAGCGGTCCCTTATGGTTTTGATTCCCTTGATCCCTATAACACCAATTCGACACAGTCGCAGGCGGTGGGCAAGGGCTGGTACGAAGGGCTGTTCATGTTCGATCTTGATTTCAAGATCCACCCGCTGCTGGCTACCGGTTATGAGGTCAGTGAAGATGGCCTGACCTATACATTCAAGCTGCGTGAGGGCGTTAAATTTCATGATGGCACCGACTTTAATGCCGAAGCGGTCAAAGTCAATTTCGAGCGAGTCATGGATCGCAGTAATGCGCTGGGACGCTACAACCAGTTCAAGGACATTGCGAAGGTCGATGTGATCGATCCGACCACCGTTAAAGTTATCCTCAAAGCACCGTTCTCCGCCTTCATTAACAATCTGGCTCACCCCTCAGCCATGATGATTTCGCCTGCGGCCCTGGAGAAATACGGCAAAGATATCAATCTGCACCCGACGGGTACGGGACAATATACGTTCGTTGAATGGAATCCGGGTCAGAATGTGAAGATGAAAAAATTCGACGGTTACTGGAACAAGGAACAGCTGGCCAAGGTCGATACTATCAATTTCCGTGTGGTGACCGATAACAATACGCGCGCTGCGGTCATGCAGACTGGCGAGGCGCAGTTTACCTATCCGATTCCGTATGAACAGACATCGATCCTGAAGAAAAATGACAAGCTTGATTTGCTTGCCGAGCCGTCCATTATTGCGCGCTATATCGCCATGAATAATCAGGTCAAGCCTTTCGACAATCCGAAAGTGCGCGAAGCCATGAACTATGCGATCAATAAAGAAGCCCTGAACAAGGTTGTATTTAACGGATACGCACGTGTTGCCGAAGGTGTGGTTCCAGACAAGGTCGAATTTGCGCAAAAAATGAAACCCTGGCCCTATGACCCGAAAAAGGCCCGCGAACTGTTGGCTGAAGCCGGTTACCCACAAGGATTTGAGACCACGCTGTGGAGCGCTTACAACGATGGAACTTCTGTCAAGGCGATCCAGTTTATTCAGCAACAATTGCGCCAGGTCGGTGTAAAAGTATCGGTCGAGGCTCTGGAAGCCGGCCAGCGCGTACAACGGGTTGAATCGGTGCAAAAACCGGAAGACGCCAAGGTGCGTATGTATTACATTGGCTGGTCAGCCTCTACCGGCGAGGCCAACTGGGCATTGAGCCCGTTGCTGGCAGGCGATTCATGGCCGCCTACCTTCGCCAACTTCTCTTATTATAAAAACGAGCAAGTTGACAAGGATCTGTCCGACGCCTTGAAAACGACCGACAAAGCCCAGAAAGCCGAGTTCTATAAAGATGCGCAGGAACAGATTTACAAGGATGCGCCCTGGGTATTCCTGAATACGGCCGATACCGTAGCGGCACGCAGCAAAAAGCTTGACGGTTTTCATGTCATGCCCGATGCTTCTTACTACTTCAGGGATGTCAGTCTGAAGGACTGATCCGGCCTGCTTCGCAGTTTAATTGCAATTGAAATAGCCGCGACACTTCAGGGTGTCGCGGCCCAATGGATTCAAAAATGCTTTCCTATCTGGTTAAACGGATTTTCGGAATGATACCGACGCTGATGCTGGTCTGCGTGGTGGTGTTCCTGTTCGTACATATGCTGCCCGGCGATCCGGCCAGGCTTGCTGCAGGGCCCGAGGCAGATGCCGAGACGGTGCAGAACATCCGCGAGCAACTGGGGCTGGATTTGCCTCTGCCGCAACAGTTCGGTCATTATCTTCTTAACCTGAGCCAGGGTGACCTGGGAACATCATTACGCACCAAGCGGCCGGTTTTGACGGAAATTGCCGCGCGCTTTTCGCCCACGCTGCTGCTGACCATCGCCAGCATGGTCTGGTCTGTGATTTTCGGTCTGGTGATCGGCGTGGTGTCTGCCGTGTGGCGCAACCGCTGGCCCGATCGGCTGTTTATGACATTGGCGGTTTCAGGCATTTCCTTCCCGCCATTTGCTTTGGGAATGATCCTGATCCAGATTTTTGCTGTCCAGTTGGGTTGGCTGCCTTCGGTGGGCGCGACCAGCTGGCAGCATTATATTTTGCCGTCCTTTACCCTGGGGGCGGCCGTAGCAGCCATTATGGCGCGCTTTACCCGAGCCTCGTTCGTCGAGGTGATTCAGGAAGACTTCGTGCGTACGGCGCGAGCTAAAGGTTTGTCTGAAAAAATCGTCATCGTCAAACATACGCTGCGCAACGCATTGATTCCCGTGATTACGATGATGGGCCTGCAGTTCGGCTTTCTGCTGGGGGGCTCAATCGTGGTGGAAACCGTCTTTGGCTGGCCCGGGATGGGCACGCTGCTGGTTGATGCCGTCTCGGCACGGGACTATCCGATTATTCAGGGTCTGGTTCTGCTGTTCTCCTTTGAATTCATTTTGATTAATCTGATTGTTGACGTGCTGTATGGCGTGATCAATCCGACTATCCGTTACAAATAACGGGACAGACATGACGCAAGTAACTTCTTCTCCGATAGAATCGCTGCCGCCACAAAGGGAACGCATCCGCACCCCGATGACGGAATTTATCCGCAAGTTTCGCAAGCAGCACCTGGCTGTGGTCGCGGCATGCTTCATTATTGCGCTTGTCATTGTTGCCTGCCTGGCGCCATGGCTCGTGCCTTTTGATCCAGAGAACTATTTTGACTACGATCGTATTAACCAGCCGCCGTCATTTCTGCACTGGCTGGGTGTCGATTCGCTGGGTCGCGATATTTTCAGCCGGATTGTGATGGGCACACGTATCTCGCTTGCTGCGGGCTTTATTTCAGTGGCACTGGGCGCCATTATCGGCACGGTGCTGGGCCTGCTTGCCGGCTACTACGAGGGCTGGTGGGAACGGTTCGTCATGCGGATTTCAGATGTATTGCTGGCTTTCCCTGGCATTTTGCTTGCCATCGGCGTGATCGCAGTGCTCGGTCCCAGTATGGTCAATGTCGTTATTGCCGTTGCGGTATTCAGTATTCCGGCATTTGCACGGCTGGTACGGGGCAATACCTTGTCGCTGAAAAACATGACATACATCGAGGCGGTGCGAAGCATCGGCGCCTCTGATTTTACGATTATTTTCAAACATATTCTGCCGGGTACGATATCGCCTATCCTGGTATACGGCACTATGCGTATCGGGACATCCATTATTACGGCGGCATCGTTGTCGTTTATCGGGCTGGGCGCACAACCGCCGACGCCGGAATGGGGCGCAATGCTTAACGAGGCGCGCTCAGATATGGTGCTGGCCCCGCATGTGGCCATTTTCCCGTCATTGGCCATCTTCCTGACCGTGCTGGCATTCAATCTGCTTGGCGATGGCTTGCGGGACGCACTGGATCCGAAGATCGACCGGCAATAACTTCGTGGTGTCCGCAGCCAGGCTGCCGACACTGCCAAACGAGTGTATATGACTGATTTTGATAATCAATTGGCGACCGTGACAGCGCCAGTGGTGGGCATCTTGCCTGCCGGGCCGCACAATCGCATCACCGATGTGCCCGGTGTAAAAGTGGGACACGTCACATTGGCTCGTGGTGCGATCCAGACTGGCGTCACCGTTATCTATCCGCACGCGGATGATTTGTTCCTCAACAAGGTGGCGGCCGGCGCGTCGGTCATCAACGGCTTTGGCAAAAGCACGGGATTGCTGCAGTTGCAGGAACTGGGTGTCATTGAAACGCCGTTGGCGCTAACCAATACTTTTTCCGTACCGATAGTGGCGCAGGCCCAGATACGCCAGGCGATTGCGGCCAACCCGAAAATCGGACGCGAATGGCCGACGGTCAATCCGCTCGTGCTGGAGTGCAATGACGGGTATCTAAATGACATTCAGGCCATGGCCGTGGCGGAAACGGACTACTTGAACGCTTGCGCTAACGCCGCTGTGTCATTGGAGCAAGGCGCCGTGGGCGCAGGGCGGGGCATGAGCAGCTTTGGACTGAAGGGCGGCATCGGCACGGCTTCGAGGATTGCACAACAGGAAGGATCGCTGGCAGCCAGTGCGCCGGACTATATCGTGGGCGCGCTTGTGCTGTCCAATTTTGGCAAGCTGCGCCAGTTGCGCGTCAATGGCAGCATGCTGGGCCTGGATATCAAGAGGCGCATGGCGCTGCGCGCGGCAACGCGTCAGCCAACGCCAGGCATACCCGAAGATTCGCCTGATAAGGGGTCGATCATCATTGTGCTGGCTACCGATGCCCCACTTGACGCCCGGCAATTGCGGCGCTTAAGCCTGCGTGCGGCGGCCGGCCTGGCACGTACGGGTTCTAGCTTCGGACATGGCAGTGGTGATATTGCAATTGCATTTGCACCCGTCATGCGAACCGGCGAGCAATTGCATGCCGTTGGGGCACAGCCTGCGCCCCTGCATGAAGTACAACTGGATCCATTATTTGATGCTGCTGCCGAAGCCACCGAGCAGGCAATCATCAATTCGCTGTGGTCTGCCTCGGCGGTAACAGGACGTGATGGAAACACACGATTGTCAATCACGGACTGGCTGCACGACTGAAGCGCGATAATGGCCGCCAAGATGGGCGTTGCACTCTGCATTGTGCGGCGCCCGTACGATGATATAAGCAGGAAAGTCGGTAAAGCCAATAATGGGCAGCAGAATCACAAACTTGCAGGACTACAGGATCACAAGATCTAAAGATCACAGAATCACAGAATCACAGAATCACGGGATAAATCAATGAAGGTACTGGTATCAACAGACATAGAAGGCGTTGCGGGCGTCGTGGACGCGCAGCAGGTTCGCGCCGGTAATGTGGAGTATGAACGTGCACGACAGTGGATGACGGCAGAGGCCAACGCGGCCATTGCCGGCGCCTTCGATGGCGGCGCCACGGCGGTGTATGTCAATGATTCGCATGGTGCCTTCCGTAATATGGTCGCTTCTGATATTGACGAGCGCGCCATCTTAATCAGCGGCAAGCCGCGCGTATACAGCATGATGACCGGTCTGGAATTCGGCGTGGGCGGTGTGGCACTCATCGGGCATCATTCACGGGCTCAGGGCCGTGGTGTACTGGCCCACACCATTAACAGCTTCGCTTTTGCCCGGGTCATGATCAACGATATGGAGTTGGGCGAACCCGGGCTTTATGGTGCGCTTGCCGGCGAGCTCGGCGTGCCCGTCATTTTCGGCAGTGGCGACCAATTTCTCATCCAGGAGAACCGGGATCTTTTTGATACTGCCGGATGGGTCGAAACCAAACAGGCCATGGGACACGGCAGCGCGGCAACGCTGACGCCGCAAGCCGCTTGTGCGCGCATACGTGAGGGTATGTGCAAGGCTGTCCAGGCGAGCCTGAACCAGCCAATGAAACCTTTTGTGATTAGCGCGCCTTATGAATGCCGGCTGCAAACCAACTCTGCGGCGCTGGCCGATGCATTCTGTCTGCTGCCCGGTACGGTCCGTATTGATGGCGTCACGCTCTCGTTTACGGCAGATAGTATTGAGCATGTTATTCGCACTTTGAACGTGTTTTCCACCATGTCGGTTGCGCTGCGCTAGTTCCATTGTCCATCGCGTGCGAGCGCCGCAGCGGTTCAACCCAGCGCGCGGATACCCGCAGCAGTCCGGATGATCGCGCGCAGGGCGGGCTTGCTGTCCGAGCTTGATGGAAAGACCGATACCGGCGCCTTCAGTTGCAGGCTAGCCAGCAGTGCTTGCACTGTCTTTGGCTCGGGGTGATAGATATGAAGCGCTTCCAGCGACAAGCCGTGATCGGGCATGGATAATACGGGCAACCGGGGCGTCTGCCACTCAATAAGCGCCGGCGCCATACCATCCAGGGGCGATATGCCGGTTTCAGGAATCGTAATCAGCCAGTCCAGGTTTGCGCGCTGCATGGGCGTGACGGGGCCCAACGGCTGGGTGCTGGCGGCTGCATGGGTTCGGATATTGGTAGTGCGCACGACCCAGGCCGACAGCGAGGCCGTGCTGTCCGGCGTCATGGTATCCAGTCCAAACCAGCGTGGCCGCTGCGGCGCGGGCGCGTTCGGGTCAATGGCGATCACTTCCAGATAACAGTCGGGGCCGCAGCGCAACAGACGATTATGTGTGCCCATTTTTGCGTGTTCTCCGCCAGGCAGGGGTTCGACGCCCAGACAGGAGCGCACATAAGCGGCGCCTGCATCCAGGTCGGCAGCGGTCACGACAATGTGATCGATCGTGGTCTGTGGCGCCGTCATGATACCTCCGGTTTTTTGGCTCCGGCTTGCAGGCCGGTTGTGTCGTCGCTTGTGCCGCTACGGTGCGAAAACGTATCGAGTACCGCGAGCGCCAGCGCATCGATCGAGTCCGAAATTACGACTGGAAATGCGTCCCGGCGCGACGGCGGGATGGCCAGCGGCAATTCGGTGCAGCCCAGGATCACCGCCCGCGCGCCCATATCGACAAGGCGCGTGACGGCCCTGGCCGCCGGTGCAAAGGCCTGTTCATTTTGGTTGCATTTGACCGCGGCAATGGCCTGCACGGACCAATCACGAATGCTATTGTCGTTACCCGTCATGGGTTCATATCCCGCAGCGATCAGGGCATCCTGGTAAAGCCGCAGCTGCATGGTAGCGGGTGTGCCCATGATGCCCACCGGTCCATCACAAATGCCATTGCGCCGCAGGTCCTGGATCACCGACTCGACAATATGCAGGACCGGTACCTGTACACTGTCGCGCAGCTGTTCAAACCACAGATGCGCGGTATTGCAGGGAATGGCAATGCATTGGGCGCCCCAGCGCTGCAGGTCCTGCATGCCCTGGCGCATGGCAGGCAACGGACTTGGCCCACCTTCCAGTTGCGCCGCCGTGCGATCAGGAACGCGCGGATCATTGCGCAGCAATACCGGAATATGGGCCTGATCAGCCGTAACCGGGGTCAATTGCACCAGCCTGGCGGCAAAGGTGGCCCCGGCAAGCGGTCCCATGCCGCCGAGTACGCCAAGTACGGGCCAGACAGGGGGTGCTGCGGACAGCGCTGAAGAAAAGGAGGTCGTGTGAGGCAGTGACATGAACATGGTTCTCCGTAAGGCATGATTATACTGCCTGCCGCGGTCGGCAATACATTACCTCCAGGGTTTTGCGCGTCTTGCCGCAGCGCTGGGGTTACAATCAGTCGGGGCTGAAGCGATGTTGCTGCCGGCGGTGATTACGTATGGGCATTGCAGCATCGCCCGATAGCATGCGCGTAATCCGCTACGGGTTGCGGTCGCAGAATCGCCCGACAATATTGCGCATTTTGAACTTGGAGTCAGTATGGACAGTTTCGACTATGATTTTTTTGTAATCGGCGGCGGCAGCGGCGGCGTACGCGCTTCGCGCATGGCCGCACAAACCGGCGCCCGGGTGGCGGTGGCAGAAGGCTCGGATCTGGGCGGCACTTGCGTCAATGTCGGTTGTATTCCAAAAAAACTCTACAGTTATGCTGCCCATTACCATGAGGCGTTTGAAGAGGCGCGCGGATTCGGCTGGCGCGTCGGCGAGACCTCGCTGGACTGGTCAGTGCTGAAAACCAACCGGGCAAAGGAAATTTCCCGCCTTAACGGCATCTATCAGTCGCTGATTACCAACGCAGGGGCCACGCTGCTGTCTGGCTGGGCGTCCCTGGCGGGACCCAATACAGTTCGCATGGACGACGGCAAGACGTACACGGCCAGGCATATTCTGATTGCAACCGGTGGCTGGCCCGTCGTGCCCGATTTTCCGGGCCGCGAACATGTGATTACTTCAAATGAAATTTTCGATGTCCCGCAATTTCCGCAGCGGCTGGTCGTGGTTGGAGCCGGGTATATTGCATGTGAATTTGCGTCTATTTTCAATGGGCTGGGTGCCCAGGTACATATCGTGATTCGCCGCGACCGCATCCTGCGCGGCTTTGATGAAGAAATATGCGCATTCACTGCCCAAGAGATGGAAAAGGCTGGCGTCAATTTTCACTTTGAAACCAAGGTGGATGCCATAGAGAAAAATGACGACGGTACCTTGTCGGTGCGGTTGAATGATGGCACGACCATGCAGGCCGACCAGGTGCTTTATGCGACTGGGCGCGCGCCCAATGTGCAGAGACTGAACCTGGAGGCTGCTGGTGTGCAGGTGAACCATAATGGCGCCATTCAGATCGATGAAAATTATCGTACTTCAGCGTCATCCATTTATGCGCTGGGGGATGTGACTGACAGAATCCAGCTGACGCCGGTTGCGCTGGGAGAGGCAATGGTGCTGGTGGATCATTTGTTCGGGAAGGGTCAGCGCCGAATGAGTTATGAATTTATTCCAACTGCAATTTTTACCCATCCCAATGTGGGTACGGTCGGATATAGCGAAGATGAGGCGCGCCAGATGTATGGCGAGGTCACGATTTATCGGTCGGAATTTCGCCCGCTCAAGCACACGCTCAGTGGCAGTACCGCCAGGATGATGATGAAGCTCATTGTTGATAATAAATCCGATCGCGTCGTGGGCCTGCATATGGCAGGCGACGATGCCGGAGAAATCGTGCAGGGATTTGCCGTTGCGGTCCGTATGGGCGCGACCAAGGCAGATTTTGATGCCACCATCGGCATTCACCCGACTGCGGCCGAGGAATTTGTCACCATGCGTGGCTAATAACGCAAACGTCAGGCGCATAGCGAAGGCGAGTTCCGCCGGGGCGGCTGGTCGCGCCGCCGCTTCTATTTTGAACGTTCACCTTGTCGTTGCCCGGCGCCCGCCGCGGCCCGAGAGCGACGGGCTTTTGTGCCTGCGTTGCGACATCGGGCGACGTGCCTGCTGGTTTAACCGAAACGACTCAGCGCAAATGGCGCCAGTTCTGTTGCACTTGTCTGGCCTGCCATCGCGCGGGCTAGCAGCGTGCCCGTGTTGACAGAGCCGGTCAGTCCCAGATGCCCGTGTCCAAAACCGGTCCATAATCCCGGCATACCGGCGACGGGACCGATGACGGGTAACGAGTCGGGCATGCAAGGCCGATGCCCCATCCACGTGGTAAAGCCGCTGGTATCCAGATTGTCCAGGCCGGCCAGTGCATGTGTTTTGAGCAGCAGGGCCCGTTGCGTATTCATGGGCTTGCGCGTGCCGCCAAATTCGACGGTGCCGGCTACCCGCAACTGACCCTGCATCGGATTCATGAAAACTTTCCGGTCTGCCAGTACCACAACGCGCGACAGATTAACGCCCGGGTTGGGCGCCTGCAGGTGATAGCCACGCTGGCTTTCCAGCGGAACTCGCAGGTTCAGTGTTGCCAGCAGGTCGCCAGAGCCCATGCCCGCGCATACCACCACATGATCGGCCTGCCAGGATTGTTCATGGCCGTGTACATGCCAATTGTCATTGTCACGACGCAGTCCGCTGATTCCTGCAGTGACGAATGTCACGCCAAGTTCGGTATTGGCTGTGACCAGTGCTTGTGAATACTGAAACGGGTCGCTGACCCAGCCGTCATTGGGCAGAAACCAGCCGCTGCAATAGCGGCCACTGATTGCCGGCTCTAATTCGGCAATTGCCGAGCGGCCCATCGAGTGCATCTCCAGACCGAACTCGGCCCGAAGCTGCCACGATGCCTTGTCCTTGTCACGCTCATTGTCATTCGGATATAAATGCAATTGCCCGGTGCTCTTGATCAGGTGGGCGCAGCCGATCTGCCGGGCCAGCTCCTGATGGTTGCGTACTGAACCGGTGAGCAACTGGTGCAGCGCGACGGCGATCTGCTGAACGCGTTGCGGCCTGGATGCAGCAATGAAGCGCAGAAACCACGGCATGGCCGACAACAGATAGCCTGGTGGAACATGCAGCGCACTCGTGCTGTCAAGTAACATGGACGCCGCCTGCCGCAAGACGCCAGGCATGGCCAGTGGCGCTATCGAGCCTTCAGACAGTGCGCCGGCATTGCCGAAAGAGCATTGCGATCCCGGGTTCTGTGCGTCAAAAATCGTGACCTGCCAGCCCGCCTTGGCAAGGGAATGTGCTGTACACAAGCCGACAATACCGGCGCCGATAATTGCAACTGAGTTATTTTTCCTGGACATGGATGATTCTCGATATGGCTTGTTGATAGGCTGCATTGTACTGGCTCAAACCCGGGTAGAATATGCTGATTGATATAAACCGATAGGAACACCACCCATTGCCCGGCAGACCCATGATGAAACAGGAGTAATATGCAGACTTTGCCCACTTATGACGACGTAGTTGCCGCAGCAGAAAGAATCAAGGGCTACGCGCATCGTACGCCGGTGCTGCGTTCCAGGACCATAGATGCGCAGCTGGGCGCCAGCCTGTATTTCAAGTGTGAAAACCTTCAGCGCATAGGCGCATTCAAGTTCCGTGGCGCCTTCAACGCGATCGCGGCACTGGACAGTGCACACCGGCGCGCTGGTGTGATCGCGTTTTCTTCGGGCAACCACGCACAAGGGGTGGCGCTGGCCGCCTCACTGCTCAAGGTCAAGGCCACGATCGTGATGCCGCTGGATGCGCCGGCCGCCAAGCTGGCAGCCACGCGCAGCTATGGCGCACAGATCGTGCAATATGATCGCTACACGGAAGATCGCGCCGCCATCACTAAGGCATTGGCCCAGGAACACGGCTATACTCTTATCCCGCCCTACGATCACCCCGATGTCATCGCCGGGCAGGGTACGGCCACCATGGAGTTGATGCAAGAGACGGGCCCACTGGACCTGCTCTTTGTCTGTCTGGGCGGTGGCGGATTACTGTCGGGCTCGGCCCTCGCAGCACGAGCCCTTGCTCCGCAATGCCGGATCTATGGTGTAGAGCCCGAGGCCGGCAACGACGGACAGCTGTCCCTGCGCGCCGGGCATATCGTACATATCGATATGCCCAAGACAATAGCCGATGGTGCGCAGACACAGTTTTTGGGTAACTACACTTTTCCTATCATTGCCCGCGAGGTTGCCGATATTTTGACTGTCACCGACCAGCAATTGGTCCAGGCCATGCGCTTTTATGCCGAGCGCATGAAAATACTGGTGGAGCCTACGGGGTGCCTGTCGCTGGCCGGCGCCAGCAGTGTCAAAGACCTGTTGCAAGGTAAGCGTGTCGGCATCATTATCAGCGGCGGTAATGTTGATCTGGCCAATTTTTGCGCTTTGCTGGGTGCCGATACTCAGTGACCAAATCAGCAAACTGGCCGATGTTGATGGCAGGACTTTGCGCCAGCCTGGTAGGCATCGGGCTGGCGCGCTTTGCGTACACGCCGCTGTTGCCGGCCATTATCAATGCACAGTGGTTTGCGGCTTCCACAGCCGCTTACCTGGGCGCGGCCAATCTTGCCGGGTATCTTGTAGGTGCGTTGCTGGGCGCCGGCATTGCGCGGTACATTGGAACCCGCGCTGCCTTGCGCCTCATGATGCTGCTGGCGACGCTGGCGTTTTTTGCCTGCGCCATGCCGATATCATTTGTTTGGTTTTTCCTTTGGCGTTTTTTGTCGGGCGTCTCTGGTGGCGCACTGATGGTGCTTGCTGCCACTGCAATCCTGCCCTATATCCAGCCGTCGCGTCGCGGACTGGCCAGCGGCGTGATCTTTACGGGCGTGGGATTGGGTGTCGCGGCATCGGGTACGCTGATGCCAATGCTGTTGCAACTGGGATTGACCCAAACCTGGCTCGGACTGGGGCTGCTGTCTTTTCTTTTGACTGTGCTGGCCTGGCCCGGTTGGCCCCAAGACCTGCCGACATCACAGTTTGCTTCCGAGAATCCATTCATGTCTGAGGCGGCCACAACGCACAATCTTATTGCCGCTGCTGCCGCGCAACGAACCGCAGTTCAGGCTACCGTAAAGGCAGAAGACAAGGCCAACGGCGCAGATCCTCGAATGACGATGCAAACCCCGCCATTGCGCGCGCCGTCTACGGGTACCGGTAGTCGAGCCCTGCCCGTGCTCTATCTTGTCTACGGCCTGAATGCGGTGGGATTAGTGGCGCATATGGTGTTTCTGGTCGATTATGTCGCACGCGGATTGGGCTGGGGCGTCAATACAGGATCCTTGTTTTGGGTTATTTATGGTCTGGGTGCGATGGCTGGCCCCCTGTGCAGCGGCGCCGCGGCCGATCGCATTGGCTACGCGCCGGTCCTGCGTTGGGCACTGCTGCTGCAGTTGCTCATGGTGTGTCTTCCCGTTGTCAGCACATCGCCCATCCTGCTCGGTATCTCCAGCTTTGTAGTGGGTGCGTTCACGCCAGGTATCGTACCGCTTGTTTTGGGGCGCTTGCGCGAGATGCTGCCACATTCGCCAGCTGATCAGAGAGTGGCCTGGAGCAGGGCCACAACCGCTTTTGCGCTAATGCAGGCGGCCGCCGCCTATGCAATGTCATTCGTGTTTGCCCGTTCCAACGGACAGTATCCGCTGCTTTTTATGCTGGCGGCGCTGGCGCTTGCTATTGCATTTATCCTGCTCCTGCTGGTTCCTGGCAACAAGCCCCGCGCCTGAAAGCGGGTCTTTTGACCATGCGCTAGCCTACGCCGCCTCGAGCACAAAACCTGCACCGAGCGAATAGGCATGCATTGGCACGGATGGTGTCAGCGCCCAGCGTGGTCCCGCTCCCATTTTCATCCGCAACGGGTGCGACGGGCGCCCGTTCTAACGCGCATGCACTTTCGTTTTGCCGACGCGCCTGTTACATCTTTTTGGTGGCATCAACTTGTCTAGCAAATGCCAGCAGTCTTTTTGGCAAACATGCCAAATCCTTGATTAATTATAAAAATAATCTTGTGCCGGGGACTTGCGCATGTCTAGTAAATCAGCATGCAAATAGCACAACTGTAATATCTTTGTAAGATGACATTAACTTGGGTGTCACACAGTTTCCTTAACATGGCGGCACTTGAACAATAGCGGCGATGCATAGCAGGCAGGCTGCGACCTGCTCATAACTGCTACTTGCACTCGCGCTTTTTATTACGGTGCGGATCAGGTAACCGCAAATATAGAAAGGAATACCATGACACATGCAATCCGGGTTCAGAATCTGAACAAGACATTCGGCACAAGGCAAGTTTTGCACAACCTGGAACTGGATGTGCCGCCGGGCGCCATGGTGGCATTGATTGGCGCCTCCGGTTCTGGCAAGTCCACTTTATTGCGCCATCTGGCTGGCCTGGCCATCGGTGATCGCCAGGCGGGAGGTGACATACAAATGCTGGGCCGGCAGATGCAGAAGGATGGAATGCTCAACAGCAACGTTCGCCGCCTGCGCTCGGACATTGGTTATATTTTCCAGCAGTTCAACCTGGTAGGGCGGCTGTCGGTGGTAAAAAATGTGCTGCTGGGCAGCCTGGGACGCATGTCGCGCGTACGCGGGGCCCTGGGCCTGTTCAACAAGGAAGAAATCAATAATGCGTTGCAGGCACTGGAGCGGGTGGGCCTGTTGGAGTATGCCTATCGCCGCGCATCGACGCTATCGGGCGGCCAGCAGCAACGCGTTGCCATCGCCCGTGCCTTGTGTCAGAAGGCAGAAATTATCCTGGCCGATGAGCCCATTGCCTCGCTGGATCCGGAATCGGCGCGCAAGGTCATGGAAACTCTGGCCGATATCAATAAGCGTGACGGCAAAACGATCATTGTCACGCTGCATCAGGTTGACTACGCAGTGAAATACTGTCGTCACGCAGTCGCGCTCAAAAGCGGCAAAAAGTTTTTCGACGGCCCGATCGCCGGCCTGAGCAATGGTTTTCTGAGCGAGCTGTATGGCTCGGAAATCGGTACGGCACTTCTGTTCGGCGAACAGGAGGCACCCCAGCCAACACCCGCCAGAGACCCGGCACGCCTGGTTCTGGCAGCAGCTTAAACCTTATTTCATTAGGAATTTTCATGTTCAATTCGATCATTCGCCGTGTCGGCGTTTCCCTGTTTGCACTGGGTATGGGGGCGGCTGCAGTTCAGGCCCAGGAATCCAGGGAACTTAATTTCGGCATTATCTCTACGGAATCTTCCCAGAACCTGAAAACCGTATGGGAACCGTTTCTGGCCGATCTTTCCAATAAAACCGGCTACAAAATCAAGGCTTTCTTTGCGCCTGACTATGCCGGCATCATCCAAGGCATGCGCTTTGATAAAGTCGATATTGCGTGGTACGGCAACAAATCGGCCATCGAAGCCGTGGATCGGGCCAATGGTGAGGTGATATATCAAACCGTTGATAAAGACGGCAAACCTGGCTACTGGAGTCTGCTGGTTGCCCACAAAGACAGCAAAATCAATTCGGTCCAGGACATGCTGGACAATGCCAAGACGCTCAATTTCAGCAATGGCGATCCGAACTCCACATCCGGTTACCTGGTGCCAGGCTACTATGTGTTCGCAGAAAATAATGTGGACGCCAACAAGATTTTCAAGCGCGCGGTCAATGGCAGTCATGAAGTGAATGCTTTGTCTGTTGCCAACAAACAGGTCGATGTGGCTACCTTCAATACCGAAGGGCTGGAGCGTTTGAACCAGACCAGTCCCGATAAAGCCGCGTTGCTCAAGGTGATCTGGAAGTCTCCGCTGATTCCGGCCGATCCTATCGTATGGCGTAAAAATCTGCCGGATGATGTCAAGGCCAAGCTCAAGGCGTTTTTTGATAGCTATGGCGACAAGCCCGAAGAGCTCAAAGTGCTCAATGCACTGGCGTGGGGCAAGTTCAAGCCTTCGAGCAACGACCAGTTGCTGCCTATCCGCCAATTGGAACTGTTCAAAAAACGTTCGCAAATTGCCGGTGACAGCAAACTGGGTGAGCAGGATCGCAAAAAACAGATCGCCAGCCTGGATGAAGAACTGAGCAAGATCTCGGCCCGCCTCAAAGAGATCGAAGGCAAAAACTCGTAATTGGCTTGATCACGATGGTGGCCTGCGCCTGTCGCGGGCTGCCATAAACCGGAAATGAATATGTCAGTACTTACGACTCGCCCGATACCTGCCGCCGCGCCCGCGCAGCCGCCGCGCATGACATGGGCGAAAATGCTCGGATGGGGGTTCTGTCTGCTGTTTCTGGCCTGGGCCTGGAAAGGCGCTGAAATGAACCCCGTGCTGTTGTGGACAGACGCGGGCAACATGGCCACGTTTGCCGCCGACTTTGTTCCGCCGGATTTCTCTGAATGGCGTATGTACCTGAAGGAAATGCTGGTCACCATCCAGATCGCCGTCTGGGGCACCGTACTGGCCATTATTGTTGGTATTCCACTTGGCATACTGTCATCGTCCAATCTGGTGCCATGGTGGATCTGCCAGCCGGTGCGACGCCTGATGGATGCCTTGCGATCCATCAATGAAATGGTGTTTGCCATGTTGTTTGTGGTGGCGGTTGGGCTTGGACCCTTTGCTGGCACCCTGGCGCTATTTCTTGGCACGACAGGCGTGCTGGCCAAGCTGTTTGCTGAGGCAGTGGAAGCGATCGATCCCGGCCCGGTGGAAGGGGTCAGGGCCACTGGCGCCAGCGCTTTGCAGGAAGTGATTTTTGGAGTGATCCCCCAGGTTATGCCGCTGTGGGTGTCATACGCGCTGTACCGGTTTGAGTCGAACGTACGCTCGGCTACCGTGGTTGGCATGGTTGGCGCCGGCGGCATTGGTGTGTTATTGTGGGAAGCAATCCGGGGCTTCGCCTTCGGACAGACTGCAGCCATTTTGCTCATCATTATCGTGTGTGTGAGTGTGATCGACGTGGTGTCGCAGCGACTCAGAAAATTCTTCGTATGATGGAACCAGGCAGGCAACTGCCTTTTTAAAATGATGAACTTGTCTAGACAAGATGAACCGCTCTACCAGACACTGGCTTCGACGATTCGTGCCGAGTTGTCTATGTATAAGCCGGGTGACCTGTTGCCAGGAGAGTTGCGATTGGCCGAACGCTTTGCCGTTAATCGCCATACCGTGCGGCGGGCGCTGGATCTGCTGGTGCAAGAGGGAAATATTATCCGCATCAAAGGCAAGGGGACCAAAGTGCTGACCCGCCCGCTGCTGTATCCGGTACAGGCAAAAACGGCATATACCGACCAGTTTTCAGCCATGGGGCTTACGGCAAGAGCGCAACTGCTTAAGGTTTATCAACGACCGGCAAACCAGGACGAGCTCACGCAGTTGGCGCTGGCCCCGGGTAGCACAGTACTGGAATATCGCACGCTGCGATTCATCGATGACGAGCCCATCAGTGTCATGACGCACTTTTTTTCTGCCGATTACGAAACCCTGCTGCGGGATTACAAGCGTGATTCCATGCGCCAGTATCTTAAGGATCGCGGCTGTCATTTGCAGCGTGCTTCCAGCGTGATCGGCGCCAGGCTGCCCACCATTGACGAGGCCTCGCGCCTGTTGATTCCACAATCGGCGCCGGTGCTGACTGTGACCACCCTCTCGAAGAACCAGCACGGTCATCCCGTGGAGTTGACGTTTTCAGTCAGCCGCGCAGACCGTTTCCAATATCAGGTAGTTTTAAACGGAGAACACATATGAATGCGGACTTTGCTCCAACAGAGCGACAACGCTGGATGCAGGTGCTCGCGCGTGCTGAAGACGCGCTGGCCGGATACGAGTCGCTGCTTGGCGGCGTGCCTTATCAATGTATACGCAAGCCGGAAACCGGCATGGCTATGGTTCGGGGCCGCACTGGCGGCACCGGACAGGCATTCAACCTGGGCGAGATGACGGTAACGCGTTGCGTGGTGCAATTGCAGGATGGCCGCGCGGGCTACAGCTATATTGCGGGGCGCAACAAGCGTCATGCGGAACTGGCGGCCCTGGCCGATGCGCTGCTGCTGGGCCAGGAAAAAGCGCAGCTTATGCCATCGCTGATTGAACCCCTGGCGCGCAGTCAGCAACAGGCGCGTCAGGCCAGGCAGGCACAAGTTGCCGCTTCCAAAGTGGAATTCTTCACCCTTCTCAGAGGAGAAAACGAATGACTGCTCCTGTTCTGGTTACCGCCTTTGCAGACCCGGTGCTTAACGCGCAGACGAGCTTTCGCGCCGCTCTCAAGACGATGTCCGAGCCTGGCACGATTGCCCGGGCCGACTTTGCCGATGCATTGGATGTGATGCATCCGGCCACCTTCTCCCTTGCCTTGACACTGTTTGACGACGACACAAAAGTCTGGCTAAGCCCAAGCGTGGACACCCCCATGATCCGCGCCAACCTGGCATTTCATTGCGCCTGCCCGGTGACCGACGACCCGCAACAGGCCGACCTGGCCATCATGGTCGCGAGCGAAGTTGATGATCTGGCGCGTTTTCGAACCGGCAGCGATCGCGATCCAGAGCAGTCCTGCACGGTGATTGTTCAGCTCGATAGCCTTGAAGGCGGGCGGCAAGTCGTGCTCGAGGGGCCAGGCATCGAATCGCAACGGGCCATCAGCCCGTCGTTGTGCGAGCGCTTCTGGTCGGCACGCAATCAGGTGACCGATTTTCCCCGGGGGCTGGACTTTTTCATGACCAGCCAGCATCAATTGATGGCTTTGCCACGCAGTACCGTGGTCAGCTTCGCATAGGAGAATACGATGTATGTTGCTGTAAAGGGCGGCCAAGCCGCTATAGAAAATGCGCATCGGCTGCTTGACCAGAAGCGTCGCGGTCATCCTGACGTGCCACCATTGTCACTGGCCCAGATTGCGCAGCAAATGCCCCTGGCGGTTGCCCGGGTGATGAGCGAAGGTTCGCTGTATGACCGTGAGCTGGCGGCACTTGCCATTAAACAGTCTGCAGGCGATTTGATGGAAGCCATCTTTTTGTTGCGGGCCTATCGCACCACGCTAAGCCGTTACTGTGTCAGCCGACCGCTGCAGACTGAGAGCATGCAGGTTGAGCGACGGATTTCAGCCACTTACAAGGACTTGCCCGGTGGTCAGTTACTGGGGCCGACCTTCGACTATACGCATCGTCTGCTGGACTTTACCTTGCAGGCAGAAGGCGACTTGCCCCTGGACATGGCGCGCGGGCAGATGCCGACGACGGTCGACAAGGGCCAAGCGGCAGGGCACGACGTTCTTGACGTGGCTAAAGGTATAGACGGTACAGACGCTGATGAGAGCGCCCAGTCTGCGTCGCAAGCGCATTTGGCTGACACCGCGCAAGTGGACGCTGAGCAGGCCGGTTGCGTCGCGGACACTGACGAGCCAGTTTTTCCGCGGGTATTGGGCTTGTTGGCTCAGGAAGGATTGATACGCGAAGAGACCGACAGCGATGCGCCCATTCCCGACATCACGCGCGAGCCGCTGGACTTTCCAAGCAACCGGATGCAGCGCCTGCAGGCACTGGCCCGTGGTGATGAGGGATTTCTGCTTGCGCTGGGTTATTCCACGCAGCGCGGTTACGGACGCAATCACCCGTTTGCCGGCGAAATCCGTATTGGCCTGACTGAAATCTGGCTGGAGCCCGAAGAGCTGGATTTCGCCGTCCCGGCAGGGGATATCGAAATCACCGAATGCGAGATGGTGAATCAGTTTGTCGGATCAAAAGATGAGCTAGCGCAATTTACACGGGGTTATGGATTGGCGTTTGGCTATAACGAGCGCAAGGTCATGGGCATGGCATTGGTTGATCGTGCATTGCGCGCGGCCGAGTATGACGAGGAGATTACCTCTCCCGCACAGCAGGAAGAGTTTGTACTGATGCATTGCGATAACGTCGAAGCTGCCGGTTTCGTATCACATTTGAAATTGCCTCATTACGTTGATTTCCAGGCCGAGCTTGAATTGATCCGCAAGATGAGAAAACAGCAAGCGCAGGGCAAGCGTCATGCAGAGCAGCAGGCTACACAGGCTACACCGGCGGAACAGGCGTTGACGCAAAAGGAGAAACGCGCATGAATACGATGGCAGAACCCTATAACTTTGCCTATCTTGATGAGCAAAGCAAGCGCATGATTCGTCGCGCGCTCCTTAAGGCTGTAGCCATTCCCGGCTACCAGGTTCCTTTCGGCGGGCGCGAAATGCCACTGCCTTACGGCTGGGGCACTGGTGGCATGCAACTGACCGCTGCCATCCTGGGACGTGACGACGTGCTCAAGGTGATTGACCAGGGCGCGGACGACACGACCAACGCGGTTTCCATCCGGCGCTTTTTCTCGCGTACGGCGGGTGTGCGCACCACGGTCGACACAACAGAAGCGACGGTGATACAGACGCGACACCGCATTCCTGAAACGGCCTTGAACAATGATCAGATCATGGTTTTTCAGGTGCCGATTCCCGAGCCGCTGCGCTTTATCGAGCCCTCGGAAACCGAAACCAAGACGATGCATGCCCTGAACGACTATGGTGTGATGCACGTGAAGCTGTATGAAGACATTGCCCGCTATGGCCATATTGCGACAGCTTATGCCTATCCGGTACTGGTGGACGGGCGCTATGTGATGGACCCGTCTCCCATTCCCAAGTTCGATAACCCGAAACTGCATTGCAGCGCGGCGCTCATGCTATTTGGCGCCGGCCGTGAAAAGCGTTTGTATGCCGTGCCACCATACACCGATGTCGCCAGCCTGGATTTTGAAGACCATCCGTTCGACGTACAGAAGTGGGACCACAGTTGTGCGATTTGTGGCTCAACGGAATCGTTCCTGGATGAGATTATTACCGATGACAAGGGCAGTCGCCAGTTTGTCTGCTCCGATACCGATTACTGCGCACAGCGCGTGGCACAAGCAGGAGAAGAAAAATGAGTGCATTGCAGGCAATTAACAATGAAGCAAGGCTTGCTGTGACTGATGAGCAGGACGGCGAGCCGCTCTTTCAAGTTTCGGATATTGGCCTTCTGTTCGGCCCGGACAAGGGATGCCAGGCGGTCAGCTTCGACTTGTATCCTGGCGAAGTGCTGGGTATTGTCGGGGAGTCGGGATCTGGTAAGTCTACGCTACTCAATGTGCTCTCGGGCCGTTGCCAGCCCGATGCCGGAACCATCCACTACCGGCACGCCGATGCGGACGTGACCGATCTGTATGCCTCCTCCGAGGCGCAACGGCGCACCTTGCTGCGCACCGAATGGGGCTTTGTCGAGCAGAATCCGCGAGACGGCCTGCGCATGACGGTCTCTGCCGGGGCTAATATCGGCGAGCGCCTGATGGCGCAAGGCGTACGCAATTATGGCGTGCTGCGTGGCGAATCGGAACGGTGGCTGCGCCAGGTGGAAATTGATGAAGCGCGTATTGACGACCTGCCACGCACTTTCTCGGGGGGCATGCAGCAGCGGCTGCAAATTGCACGCAATCTGGTGTCCCGGCCCCGCCTGGTGTTTATGGACGAGCCCACGGGGGGACTGGATGTATCGGTACAGGCGCGCCTGCTGGATATGTTGCGCGCTCTGGTGCGCGATCTGGGCCTGGCTGTCATTATCGTGACGCACGATCTGGCCGTAGCGCGCCTGCTGGCAGATCGCTTGATGGTTATGCGTCGCTCGCGTGTTGTCGAAAGCGGGCTCACCGATCAGATCCTGGACGACCCACAGCATCCCTATACGCAACTGCTGGTCTCATCTGTATTGCAACCGTGATAGTACAGATGCAATCAATGCATTCGGAGAAACAATGAATACCGTTCTGCAAGTTAATAATTTATCCAAGACCTTTACGCTGCATCAGCAGCAAGGCGTGCAATTGCATGTCCTGGAGGGCATCAGCTTTTCAGTCGATGCGGGAGAATGTCTGGTGCTCCATGGTCAGTCGGGCGCCGGCAAGTCAACGTTGCTGCGCACCTTGTATGGCAACTATTTGCCCGGTGCAGGCTCTATCCGTGTGCGCCATCGCGATTCCATGACCGAGCTGGTCGGCGCTGCGCCGCGCCGAATCATGCAGGTTCGTCGCGAGACGATGGGTTATGTCAGCCAGTTCCTGCGCGTGATTCCGCGCGTGAACTGCCTGGATGTGGTTAGCGAGCCGGCCCTGTTGCGTGGCTGGAGCCTTGAGCAGGCCAACGCGCGTGCCGCCGAGCTGTTGACGCGGCTTAATATCCCGCAAAGACTGTGGTCGCTGGCGCCCAATACGTTTTCGGGCGGCGAGCAACAGCGCGTGAATATCGCCCGCGGCTTCATGGTCAATTGGCCGTTGATGCTGCTGGACGAACCCACTGCATCTCTGGATGAGGTAAACGGTCGGGTTGTGCTGGAGATGATCGACGAAGCCAAGGCTGCCGGCTGCGCATTGATTGGCATTTTTCATGACAGGGTGGCACGCGAGGCGGTGGCCGATCGCTGCCTGGATATTGCAACACGGGAGATGAAACATGTTGCGTGAACGAGTTATCACAAATGCAAAAGTTGTCACGGCCAATGAGGTTATCAGTGGCACGGTGTTCTTGAGGGACGGCAGGATTGATGACATAAGCGAGGGCAGTAGCAGTCTGGCGGCGGCCGAAGACTGGCAGGGCGATTATATGATCCCGGGTCTGATCGAACTGCACACCGATAACCTTGAAAAATACATGAATCCGCGTCCCGGCGTAGACTGGCCCTCTGAAAACGCCGTACTGGCGCATGATGCGCAAATCGTGGGCGCGGCAATCACAACTGTATTTGATGCGCTGTCTATCGGCGATGTGAACCCAAAGGGAAAGCGTCTGCTGCAGTTGCCGAAAATGATCGAAGCGATCTCTCATGCCGAAGGCCAGGGGCACACGCGTGCCGAACACAGACTGCATTTGCGTTGCGAAGTCAGCCATGAAAAAACCCTGGGGATTTTTGAAGATCTGGTGGGCAATAACCTGGTGCATCTGGTGTCAATCATGGACCATACGCCTGGCCAGCGCCAGTTTGTGAAGTATGAAAAATATCGCGAGTACTATCAAGGAAAATATCATTTGAATGATGCCGACATGGACGCCTTTATCGTATTGCAAAAACAGAACGCAGAGCGCTACAGCGAAGGCTATCGTCGTCGTATTGTGGACATCTGCCACGAGCGCGGCCTGTCCCTGGCCAGTCACGATGACGCCACCAGCGAGCACGTGCATGAATCAGCCGGTTTCGGTATGACCATTGCCGAATTTCCCACCACGCATGAAGCGGCGGCGCTCAGTCACCAGCTCGGGCTGAAGGTTCTGATGGGCGCGCCCAATGTTGTGCGCGGCGGCTCGCATTCGGGCAACATTGCGGCGGCGGATCTGGCGCGCCAGGGCGTGTTGGATATTCTGTCCAGCGATTACTATCCGGCCAGCATGCTGCAGTCGGTACGAATATTGAACCAGTCCGAGTTGGGGATCAGCCTGCCTGATGCCGTCAATATGGTCAGCCTGGCGCCGGCCAGGTCCGCCAATTTGCCGGATCGCGGGCAGATCAGCCCGGGCCTGCGCGCCGATCTGGTGCAGGTCAAAGATACGGGCCAGCAATTCGTAGTGCAACAGGTGTTGCGCGAAGGCAAGCGGGTTTTCTGATGTCGGGACAACTGGTGTATGTGATGGGCCCCTCCGGCTCGGGCAAGGACAGTCTGCTGCAACAGGCGACTCGCCGCACCGGCTCCCGGTTGCATCTGATGAAGCGCTATATCACCCGATCGGCGGAATCCGAGGGCGAAGATGCGTTCTCTGTGTCGCCCGAGGACTTTGACGCCATGCAGGCGCGCGGCGCGTTTGCCATGAGCTGGCGCGCCAATGGCCTGGCCTACGGCATTCCGGCAGAGCTCGATACCCGGCTGGCACAAGGGCAAACGGTGCTGGTCAATGGCTCGCGTGCCTATTGCGAATCTGCGGTGCAGCTGTATCAGTCGGTGCTGGTGGTGTTGGTTCAGGTGGAATCGCAATTGTTGTTGCAACGCCTGCTGCGACGCGGTCGTGAAAGCGTTGAAGAAATTACGGAAAGGCTGGCACGCAATACGCGGCTGGACAATACCTTCATAGAGGGCTTGCGTGAACAGGGGGCGCGTTTCGCGGTCATCGACAATTCAGCTGACCTCGATAGCGCGGTAACACAGTTTTTGGATACAATCGAACAAGCCACGATATCGGAACAGCAATGAAACTGACTTTCCTGGGCACCGGCAACTCTGCGCAAATGCCGGTTTATAACTGCGATTGCATCGCCTGTGCCCGGGCAAGGCACGATCTTCGCTACGGCCGTCTGCCCTGTAGCGCCTTGCTGCAGACCGATGATGGCCAATGGCTGATCGACAGTGGTCTGATGGATTTGTCCACCCGCTTTGCGCCAGGCGCCCTGCAAGGCATATTTCAGACGCATTATCATGCCGATCATGCCCAGGGTCTGCTGCACTTGCGCTGGGGCGTTAATCTGCGGATTGCCATATACGGCCCGCCCGATGAGAACGGCTTTGCCGATCTGTACAAGCATCCGGGCATTCTGGACTTCTCTCAACCCTTTCATGCGTTCGAAGAACGACGGTTTGCCGGGTTCACCATGACGGCCTTGCCGTTGGAGCATTCCAAACTGACCTATGGTTATCTGATCCGTCCGGATCGCGGTGACAGCCTGGCTTACCTGACTGATACGCAAGGTCTGTCGGCTGCGGTGCAGGACTTTTTGCGGACACTGCGTCCTGTGCATTGTGTTCTTGACTGTTCCTATCCGCCACTGCCGAAACCGGGACGAAACCACAACGATCTGAACCAGGCGCTGGCCATCCACGCTGCCATCGGCGCTGGAACGACCTGGCTGACTCATGCCGGCCATGAACTGGATCGCTACCTGATGTCGCATCCTGACGCGCTGCCCGCGGGCGTGCGCCAGGCATTCGATGGCGATTGCATTGAGTTATAGCCGCCACCAGTAACGGGCCTGAACGTGGCTGTATACCGGCCATGTCGCGGGTAGCACGCACGTCCCGACGTCAGGTTTTTTCCGTTGTTCTCACGCACAGTCGCATAAAAGTTTCGTGGCTAATTCACTTTTATCTCGGAATTATTTGACTTTTATTAAGGCGTCTGTCAGTCCACTTCCGGTAATATAAACGAGAAATATTCGCATTTACTAAATTGGTGGACTTTTACCATGATCAAGAAAATCGTCCTGATCAGTGCCGGCATGGCACTGTCTCTTTCGCTGTCTGCACAGGCCGCTGAATACCCTATTGGCAAGCCGCATATGAAACATGGCATGGAAATCGCTGCGGTCTATCTGCAACCCATTACCATGGACCCGCCGGGCATGATGCGCGAAGCCAAAGATTCAGACATTCATCTTGAAGCCGACATTCATGCCACCGGCGATAACAAGAACGGCTTTGAGGAAGGCGCGTGGATGCCATACCTGAATATTAAATACAAACTGCAAAAAGAGGGCGGCAAGGTCCAGGAAGGCCCGCTCATGCCCATGGTCGCCAACGACGGCCCGCACTATGGCGATAATGTCAAACTCGAGGGACCCGGCAAGTACAAGCTCACATTCATTATCGGTAATCCAGAGACCAATAAAATGAACCATTTTGGCCGTCATACCGATAAGGAAACGGGTGTGGAACCGTTCTTTGACACCTTTGAAGTCGATTACGAGTTCACCTATGCCGGCACCGGCAAGAAAGGTGGTTACTGATCATGGTAAAACGTGCGCTGGCGATAGTCGGTCTGGCGCTTTCCGTCACCTTGGCCCAAGGGCTGCTGGCCGGCAGCGCCTGGGGCGAGACGCCCACATTTACCCTGCGGTTCAAGCAAGACGGAACGTTCGAACCGCAGCGACTTGAAGTGCCTGCCGGACGTTTCAAGGTCAATCTGATCAACGAGAGCGATGTGCCGGTAGAGTTCGAGAGTCTGCCCTTGCGCAAGGAAAAGGTGCTGGGGCCTGGCCTGTCCTCCTTTCTCGTTTTCAAAATTTCCAAGCCCGGCGAGTATCCGTTTTTTGATGATTTCCACCAATCCGTAAAAGGAACACTGGTGGTCAAGCCTGCCGAATAGGCCTGTATCCATTCAAAAGGAATCCAATTGGAGCAAGTGGCATTTATTGTCTGGCGCGAAAGCGTTGAAGCCCTTCTTGTGGTGGGCATCCTGTACACCTGGCTGCGGGCGTCTGCCAGTGGCCGCCGTGGTTTGCCCTGGCTATGGGGTGGCGTAGCGGCAGGGTTGCTGCTCGCCGTTGCGCTTGCCCTGGTATTCATGGGGGTTTCTACCTGGCTGTCCGATACCGGGCAGGAATGGTTCCAGGCCATCATGGCTTTGCTTGCCTGCGGATTGGTCGTGCAAATGGTGCTGTGGATGAAAAAACACGGCCCTCGCCTGAAAACGGAACTGGTCAGCGACGCATCAGTGAATGTAGAACGCAATAGTTGGTGGGGGCTGCTGGTTCTGGTCATGATCGCCGTGGCCAGGGAAGGCAGTGAAACCGTGGTGTTCTTGTGGGGTACCGTATTGGCCGGGGCGCGACAGGAACAGGCGCTGGCGCTGATGGTGGCCGGTATAGGGGGATTCCTGCTCGCGTTGCTTACCTTCTATGTTTTACAACTGGGTGGGCGAATCATTACCTGGCGGCGCTTCTTTCAGATTACCGAGATTCTGTTGCTGCTGCTGGCCGGCTCACTGCTCATGAACGGCATCGATCACCTGATTTCGCTTGAAGCCATCCCGGCGTTTATGGATCCACTGTGGGATACTGGCGCCGTCATTGACGACAGCGCTGGCATCGGCAAAGTCCTTGCCGATTTTGCCGGTTACCGGGCCATGCCTTCCCTGACGCATGTTGTTATTTTCTTCCTGTATTGGTTTATTATTGCGGTTTTGTTCCGGCGGTTGCGCCCGGCAACCGTGTCCGCTGCGGCCTCTGTCCACGGCTGACACATACTGCCCGAGCCGGCTTTTCGATCAGCGCCCAGCGTCGCGCCCTGTACTGGCGCGACGTGCCGCTCTTGCATTGTTATCCTACTCACAACGTTGAGTTCGCTCTTTCAAGGTGTGCTCCATGAGCGCCATTTTTCAATCGTTTGCCTATCGGCTTTCGTCATTCCTGCGAGACCATAAACGGCTGCTGCGCAATATACAGTGGTGTGTGGTCGCCGTTTACTTTTTCCTCATTCTCGTTCCGGCAGCATTGCCCCTGCCGGGCAATTCCGCACATATTTTTTCCAATCTGACCGTTTTTGCCCAATTTGCTTTCTGGGGTATTTGGTGGCCGTTTGTGCTCGTGTCCATGCCACTGATGGGACGGGCGTGGTGCGGCTGGTTCTGTCCCGAGGGCATGCTTAGCGAATGGGCCAGTGAACGCGGACGCGGTCGCGCCATCCCCCGTTGGATGCGTTGGGGAGGCTGGCCATTCGTTGCTTTCGCGCTGACAACAATTTACGGCCAACTGGTCAGCGTCTACCAATATCCCTGGGCCGTTCTTGCTGTATTGGGGGGCTCGACAGCGGCGGCCATGATTGTCGGCTATCTTTACGGTCGCAACAAACGGGTCTGGTGCAAATATTTGTGTCCGGTCAACGGGGTATTTCAGCTACTGGCCAAACTGGCGCCCTGGCACTACAAGGTCAGCGAAGACGCCTGGCGCCATCCGGTGCGACGCATCGAATCGGTCAATTGCGCACCGCTGGTGCCGCTGCGTCATATGAAGGGAGCGGCTGATTGTCACATGTGCGGACGTTGCGCCGACTACCGCGGCGCCATTGCGCTGACCGTGCGCTCGCCAGAAGAAGAGATCGTGCACGTGTCCGAGACCGGTGGCTGGCAAACTGCACTTATCGTTTTCGGGCTGATGGGCATTGCCGTGGGGGCCTTCCTGTGGAGTGCCAGCCCATGGTTTGTCGCGCTGAAACAAGCGATGGCCGAGTGGCTGGTGAACCATGATATTTTCTGGCCGCTGCAACAGAACGCGCCCTGGTTCATTCTTACTCACTATCCGGAGGTCAATGATGTTTTCAGCTGGCTCGACGGAGTCACCATTTTGCTGTTTATTTTGTGCACGGCGCTCGTTACCGGCGGTGCCCTGTGGCTGGGCCTGCAAAGCATCCGGCTAGTGGTGGGCAAGCGAGTCAAACTAGCGGTGAATACCGTCGCCCAGGCGCTGATTCCTGCAGCAGGCGCCGGCGTCTTTCTGGGGTTGACGGCCACCACCGTCACCTTGTTGCAGAATGACGGTGTTGCGACAGGCTGGGTAGGGCCGGCCCGCCTGGCGCTGCTGTCCCTGTCTTTGCTGTGGACACTGCGACTGGCATGGAAAATTCTGGCTCAACACCGTTTGCCGCTGCCGCGACGCATGGCCTGTATGTTGTTGCTGCTCGCAGGCCTGGCGCCATTCACCTATGCGTGGCTACTGTTCTTCGTGATCTGGTAAGGGCATTTTTTGAACGAGTGACTCAGGCACGTTTCCAGCCTTTATACAAACCCATTCGTACTTTACACAGATGACGGGCTGCAACCAGTTTGCTACTATGTGACCCTATGTATACTCTGATGGTCATTCATGAAAGAAACGCCTTCTGACTGGCTGGCGCTAGCCGGCCTGCAGCTTTCTCCCTTTGCCGCCCAGCTTGTCACTCTGGGCGTCATTCTGATTCTGCTGGTGCTGCTGCACGGCATCTTGCACTATGGCGTGCTGCGCATATTGCAGGGCAGGATGCGCAATCACCGGTTCCTTTTTTTTAAACTCATCGGCCACTCGTCGCTGTTTCGTCATGCAGCCATGCTGGCGCAGGGCCTTGCTCTCGGTTGGTTAACCAGTTGGTGGGTACCGGCGGGCTCCCTCCACGAAGGGCTGCTTGGCTTTTCGCGTATCTGGATGCTGGTCTACACCATGCTGGCTTTTTTTGCGTTTCTTGACCTTGTGCTCGATTGGTGCTTTCGCAAACAGGTCGCGGTCCAGTTCCCGCTAAAGGGAATCGTTCAAAGCCTGAAAATCATCGGCGCCATTGCCGTTGTCATTTTCATCGTCTCGGTCCTGATCGGGCAGTCACCCGTAATCCTGATCAGTGGCCTGGGCGCCATGACGGCGGTGCTTATGCTGATCTTCAAGGACCCCATCCTGGGTCTGGTCGCCGGCATCCAGCTGTCTGCCAACAATATGCTCAGTATCGGCGACTGGCTGGAAATGCCAAAATACAACGCCGACGGCGCAGTCATCGATATCGGCCTGACAACGGTCAAGGTGCGCAACTGGGACAATACGGTAACCACCGTTCCCACATACGCGCTCATTTCCGACTCATTCAAGAACTGGCGGGCCATGTCCGAGTCTGGCGGCCGTCGTATCAAGCGCGCCATCCATATTGATGTCAATAGCATCAAGTTCATTTCCGAAACGCAGATGCAGCGCCTGACCAAAAGCCGGCTGCTGTCCCAGTACATTCTTGAAAAATCCCGCGAGGTAGAAGCCTATAATCGGTCCCGCAGCGAGGACTTGTCGTCGGCCCTGAACGGTCGCAGGCTGACCAATATCGGCACCTTCCGGGCGTATCTGGAAGTTTATCTGCGAAATCATCCGAATATTCATCGTAATATGACCATGCTGGTGCGCCAGCTGGCTCCCGGCACCACCGGCGTTCCCATTGAAATCTATGCGTTCACCACAACGGTGGCCTGGGCAGAATACGAAAGCATTCAGTCCGACCTGTTTGACCATATTTTTGCGGTCGTCGGCGAGTTCGATTTACGTGTATTCCAGGAACCTACCGGGTATGATATGTCGGCACTCAGGCTGGCCGTCGCCGGCGCTTCCGATATCAGTGCAACTGGCAACACCAGTGGCAACGCCTCTGGTGCAGAACCCAATTCATAACTAGGAGACATCATGGGCCCAACCCCTCGTGAGCTGGCACAGCAGCTGCAACAACAATTTGATGATCGCGTGCATTTTGCGCCGTTGCTGGCTGCAGGCAGGCCATTGAACCTGGAGCAGGCTTACGCAGTACAGGAAGAACTGGTTCGAATTCGCATGGCGCGTCACAATGCGAAACACGCTGGATTGAAAATCGCCCTGAATGCGCCCGCCGCCTGGCAAAAGCAAGGCCTGACCGAGCCGGTTTATGGCCAATTGCTCGACACGGCATTGCTGTCCTCTGGCGCCGTCCTGTCCATGGGTGACTATACACACATGAAATTCGAATTCGAAGTCGCCGTGCGTATCGGCAGGGAGCTCTCAGGAGATGATCTGCGCCGCGCAGACGATGCCGCCGACTGGATCGAAGCTGTGACTCCAGCGGTCGAGGTGCTCGACGACCGGTGTCCGGACAAAACCTCACCGGATGCACCCACGCTGGTGGCATGCAATGTCAACAATACCAGCGTCGTTCTGGGGGCGTGGCAGCGGGTCCCAGCCAATTTCGATTGGGATATCACCATAACCTCGCATGGCACCGTGATTGAACAGGGCAATGTGGCAGACATTGTTAATCCCCTTGAGTCCGTATACTGGCTGGCCAAGGCCATGGCCAGGCAACAACGCAGTATTCCTGCCGGCGCGGTGCTTATCACTGGCAATCTGATGACCGTGCGCTTTCCTGCTGCAGGCGACCAGTTTACTTTCGAACTTCAAGGTCTGGGATCGGTGTCGTTCAGCTGCGCCGCGTAAACTCACCTGCGGCATTGGTATTGCCCGGCATTCTATGTCGGGCTGTGTGCTCTGATCGCTGGCGCCCTTCTGGTCAACGATTTGCTGGCTGGCGTTCGCTTGGACACGACGGTCTCTCGGGTGGCGGCGTCTGAGCTGACGGTCTCTGATGGGCCGCTCTCTGGGGGTGACGTTCTCGTGAACGGTTTTTCGTGAATACCTTTTGCGTCAATGACGTGGCGATAATCCGCGTGATTCAAAATGCATTGTTGTCTGATACTGCATGAGACTTATAAGTTCTGTAAGCGGCGCTGCTGACGTGTCAGGCACACCCCGCTGCATGATGTCATCTCGTGCGTTCCAGCCCATTCCATTCATCCTTTCCGCCTCGCGCCGTCGCGCTGCCGCGTCGCCAAATTATCACTGTTGTGCCCTTGCGGGCTGTTGCGGCTTTGAAAAATTTGATTGAGCGCACAAATTTTATGTATTTCTGACGCTTTTGGACTATCCAGGTTTTATTCATTTGTTTCAGAATGTCGTCTTTTTCAATTTGGCATTCTGCCGGTCCTACCGATGTTTCTCAAAGATGTTGTCAATGGGCTCTGCGGGCCATTCAAACTGAATTCGGCCATGGCTGGTGCAGAGGTTACGCTGTCTTATTTCAATTCGGTCCTGCCGCAGCTCCTACCCAACACGCGGCTGCAACAAGCGACGCAAACACCTTATCCGTTCAATGCGAATCTGGCAGCCTTTCCACTTACTTCACGGGCAAGCGTGGTCTTGCTGCAGGCAGAGCCTGCCTACCTGCAATTAGCGGCGCCCGCGCCAACGGACGTTGCCGTCGCTACCGAAAAGTGGTTTCTGGTGCGTGCAGGCGAGACCGCATACTTCACGGACAATGAGAACAAATGGACATTGCGGCCAGGAGACCTGCTGCTGATTCACAGCCGCAGTCCAGCCACGCTGTGCCCTCGCACCCGGCTGGGCTGTACAATCATTGCGCTGCAGGAACACAGTGTCGGACATTGGAAAATGTTGCTCCAGCAGGCACGCACCCGGTACTTTTGCGCAGACAGTGGCTGGGCCCGGGTGTTGTCGGTGTATATGCGGGAGTTGAACGAGCGGTTCATGGACCGAATCGCCGCGGTGCCATCAGACCAGGGCGTCTGCCTGGAAACAGTTCTTTCACTGGCCGTTATGATGTTCGGACAAGCCCGGCAACTTGGGGCAGGAGAGTGGGCGTCTGATAAACGGCGGCAGGCACGATATAAACTGTACACTGACATCACAGTGTGGCTGTATTTGAATTTTGGTGAAGCTGGCCTGACAGGCCAGAAAGTCGCGCGGGAATTTCGTATTTCGGTGCGTACGCTGCACAAGCTGTTCCGCGAGTTCAACGATTCGGCATCGTTCGCCACGTTCCTGAATGATATCCGGATGCAGAACGCCAGAAACATGTTGCGTGATTCTTCGCTCGTGCATATGACTGTCGGGGATATCGGCTGGCAGTGCGGCTTTTCGGATCCGGCGCATTTTGGCAAGGTCTTCAAAAAATGCCACTCAATCACACCGCGGCAAATGCGCGATATTGCACATGGTAATGGTCAGTCCCGGGTGTCATGCTAAATGCTGTTGGCGCCGGCGTCGCATAGTCGTATTGCGCACAGGTCGCACTCCAGCAGTTATATTCAGAGCGGTTGCTTCGCACGGCCGACCCAAAACCCATTCTTCGGCCATTGGATCGTATTGCTCAATGGATATAACATGCCTCTGGTGGTGACGATGGCAACCGTCATTGTGCAAGCGCAGACGGATATTTCGATTCAGTCGTGCGCTTTGCCAAGCTGGCACGACCGATCGTTGTAGTGGTTATAGCGGCACATGATTCAGTGAATTAATCGAGAGTGATGTTCTCTCGCTTGATGACTTCAGCCAACTGCTTGGTCTCGTTCGTAATACGTGTGGCGAAATCCTTAGGGTTGGTCATGACAATGGTTCCTTGCGCACTCAACACCGTATTTGCCGCCGGGACAGACATAGCCTTCCTGGCGTGTTCGTACAATTTATCCACAATGTCGGCGGGGGTGCCTGCCGGCGCCAGCAGACCCAACCAGAACGTCACATTGATATTCGGAAAGCCCGCTTCGGCCATCGTGGGAACATCGGGCATCTGGGAAATACGTTGCATCGGCGTTACCGCAAGCGCCTTGAGCTTTCCAGCGCGAATATGTGGAACGCTGGCCAAGGTGTCGAACGAGGTATCCACTTCGCCGGCAATCACTGCCATGCTCGCCTGCGATGCAGCCTTGTACGGGACATGCGTGGCCTTGAACCCCCCGTCATTGCTCAACATTGCATACGCCAAGTGTGCGAGATTCCCTACACCGCCGGACCCGTAAGTCAGCTCAGACGGATGGTTCTTGGCAAATGCAACCAGATCCTTTACGGAGTCGATAGCGTGTTTTTTTGCCCACTCGGCGTTTACGTTCAGCACAAAAGGGGCATCCAACACTAGTGAAATTGGGGCAAAGTCCGTCGACTTGTACGGAGAATTCTTGTAAATCAACGGATTGCCGGTAATGCTGCTGCTATTTGTCGCCAATAGAGTGTAGCCGTCCGGCGCTGATCGGGCGACTTCCGTGGCACCAATGGAGCCGTTGGCCCCGCCTTTGTTTTCCACAATCACCGACTGTCCAAGAGATTTGGAAAGATTGTCGGCCAGCAGGCGAGCCATGGCATCGGTAATGGAACCCGCGGGAAAGGGGACCACGATTCGAATGAGCTTGGCAGGCCATTTTTTATCCTGGGCAAACGCCATTGTGGAACTCAACCCAAATGCTGACACTCCCGTGACGCTTGCGGCTGCAATTAGAAAATCCCTACGCGAGCTGAACATAGCCATGATATGTCTCCAAAAAGTTGACGAACAATAAAACAAAGGTTCAAGTAGCGATAGCTATTGGTAGCCCGGTACAACGCTCGCAGGGCTGACGTTTGGTGTCAATGGGAAGCCGCTACTTGAGAAAAAATCAAAAAAACATGTTGTGATTCCTAGGTTACTTTCCTCGTTGCACAGGTGCCCGTGATTCCGCGATCCTCAAGTTCCTGTTGCTGCTCCTGGGTCATTCCAAGCACTCGCCAGAAGACCTCGCGGCTGTGTTCGCCCAGGGTGGGCGCCGGGCGTACAATCCGGGTTGGACTGTCCGTCTCTCTGAACCAGGGAGTCGTAGCCAGATACTCGCCCAAATAGGCGCGAGGTATCTTCGTAAAAAAACCTCTGTGTTTCAAATGCGGATCGTTCAGAACATGCCAGACTGGCCTGACCACGCCAGCGCCAACGCCGGCCGTTTGCAGCTTTCGCATGGCAGTGTCCGCAGATCGTTGCCTGGACCAAGCGCTTATCTGAGCATCAATCAGCTGTTGCTGGGAGCGACGGCCCTTAGCGTGGTTCATCGATAAATCTGTGCGGAAGTGATGAGCATGAATGACGTTGACCAAGGCTTGCCACTGCGTTTCGTTGGTAACGCTCAGGACTAGCCACTCGTCATTGCCTGCACATGGATATACACCGTGTGGGAAAAATATGGGGTGTGCATTACCGTTTCGCGGGGTGGTTTTCCCGCAAGCGGATTGCTCGACGATGAACGAGGCGGCCATTGGGAGCATGCATTCGACTTGCGACAGGTTAACGTGCCGCCCTTTCCCCGTGCGTGCTTTTACGAATAGCGATAGGAGGGCAGCGGCGCCACCATTCCATCCGCCTATAGGATCGCCGTACGCGTACGAAGTGAGTGATGGCGGATTCTGTGGAAATCCGGTGTGATGCGGTAGGCCACTAGCCTGTTCAAGCGTACCGCCATAAGCCCGGGTGGAGCTCCACGCGTTGCCAGCGCCAAATGCGGGCATGGACACCATCACCAATTGGCTATTTACCTTGGATAGGGCGGCATAATCAAGGCCCAGCTTGGAGAGCACCTCAGTTGAATAGTTTTCTATTACGATGTCAGCAGTTTCTACCAAATCGAGTAAAACCGCGCGGCCTTCTTGGCGCGTCAAATCCAGAGTAATGCCAAGCTTGTTTCGGTTCATCAGCGCAAAGTTCGAGTTTTTTTCGTACAGTCGCTCTTGGTAAAACGCTTCGGTGTAGTGCGTCCCTCTCCACCAATCCGGATACTGAGTGCCTTCTACTTTGATGACTTCGGCGCCAAAGTCCGCAAGGGTTCGCGCAGCCAGCGGCCCTGCCCAGCCCATGGTCAAATCGATCACGCGAATTTTGCGAAGCGGCGGCACCATCACCTCTGCGGCAGTTCGATGTACTTTTAAAGCCAGCGCTTGGTCGGTGCGATAAAACAGATTGTCTGCGCCCATCGTCGGCGCAGCACCACCTGGCAACGGCCCGGCATCACCGAGCGGAAATGGAACGACTACACCTTCAAATTGGCTGTTCCCGGACGTCACAGGAACGAACGCGCCTCGCTCACGATGAACTTGCTGCGCAAGCAGTTCTTCCATTGTCGGCACGATAACAGCCGGAAATTTGGCCTTGCCAAGCTCCTCAAACCATTCATCGGCCGTCTTGGCGAGCAACGCCGGAACTAAGAATTCATCAATCTCGTCGGCATGCTTTATGCGTGTCGGTCCATTGACGAATCGCGGGTCCTGAGCATGCTGTGGATGCCCCACTGCCGAACAGAGCGCAGCCCATTGAGGGCCGGTGTGCGCGAAAATGCCAATCCAGCCTTTGCGGGTCTTGTAGATACCGCCCGGGTGCGTTGTGCAAAACCGGTTGACGCCCAGTCGCGCTTTGGGATGCCGCCCATCTTGCACCATACCGGCCTCCATCTCGACCACAGAGAAAGCGACCTCATGAATGCTAAGCACGTAGCGACGGCTTCCATCGGATTCCCCTAGCAGCGCTGAGATGGCGCTTGAGAACGCGCCGATGCCTGCAACAATTTCAGTCTGTACATCGTGCGGTAGATGGGGCGGCCCTTCCACCGCGCCGCTACCGTAAACCGCACCGGCCAAGGCGCGGCAAACCGCGGGCGTTCCCACGAAATCGCTGTACGGACCGCTTTCACCGAACCAGGTCAAACACACTTCAATCGGCACGTTTTCGCGGTTCTCCGCTACTCTAGCGCCATAAACAGGGCGCTTCAGCACCTCAATGCCTTCATCTAGCGCTCTGGCGTCAAGAACCACGTCGCAGGTTTTCGCCAGTCGAGACAACCAGGCGTGTTCCTCAAAACGTTTGCCTCCCAACGTGACGTTGCGTTTATTTGTGTTGAGCCAGGCGTTCAACGCGCTTTGCGATTCGGTGTCTGAACTTGTCAGTAGCGGGGGAACGGCCCGGAGCGGATCTCCTTCGGAATCCTCCACCTTGATGACCTCGGCGCCAAAATCCGCAAAAATTTTGCCTGCATAAGCTAACGCCGCGCCACTGCCGATCTCCAGGACGCGCAGTCCTGCTAGAGCAAGCTGTCTGTCAGGTTCGTGCTTCATCACAGTCTGTTCCCTTGTATTTGTATGCCATGTTTACCAGGTGTCGACAAAGGATCGACGGGGACGAGCCGCGCGCAACGGTGCGGAAGCGATGCCTTGACGAATCCATGTGCGCGTTTCGGCGGGATCGATGACTGCGTCTATCTCAGTGGTGGACGCAACGTTAATAGCATGACCACGTTCATATGCACGTGCTACCAATTGATCGTAAAGCGCTTGTCGTTCTGGCCCTTCAGGAACGTTTTCGAGTTCTTTTTTGAAGCCCAGGCGGATTGAGCCTTCCAATCCCATCGGCCCAAATTCTCCTGTTGGCCAAGACACCGAGCAGCTGGTGCAACGAAAACCACCGCCTGCCATGGCCATCGCCCCAAGTCCATAGCCCTTTCGCAGCGCAATGGCCAGGATTGATACACGCAATTTGGCTGCCGTTACAAACATACGCGATACGTGGCGCACCTGGGCCTTCGCTTCTTCGTCGGGACCCACCATGAATCCGGGAGTATCGATCAGCGAAATGATCGGAAGGCCATGTACATCACAAAGATTCATAAATCGGGCCGCCTTGTCCGCCGCATCGGCGTCAATGGCACCGCCCAAATGATGCGGGTTATTGGCGATGATGCCCACCGGTTGGCCTTCGACACGCGCAAGCGCTGTATGCATGCCATGTCCGAAGCCCGAACGAAGCATCAATACACTGCCCATGTCGGCAATGCCTTCAATGACACGACGACTGTCGTAGACCCGTAAACGATTTTCCGGGACCATGTGGCGAAGTTCCAGCGGATTGGGCGCTGACCAGTCTTTTGTTCTACCCTGAAACATTGAAAGATAATGTTTCGCAACCGTAACGGCATGCGCCTCGTTGTCCACGAGGATATCGATGACACCGTTCGCAAATTGCACGCTCGCCGGGCCGACCTCTTCAGGCTTGAATATGCCCAGGCCGCCGCCCTCAATCATCGCGGGCCCGGCCATTCCGATATTGGAATTCTTGTCGGCGATGATGACGTCACATACGCCCAGAAATGCAGCGTTGCCAGCAAAACATCGACCTGACACGATACCCAGCAGTGGAACTTCGCCGCTGAGTTCCGCCAAGGCCGCAAATGAAGGCTGGTACAACCCGGACACAAATGGGAAATCCACGTCTCCAGGGCGGCCGCCCCCGCCTTCAGCGAATAGTACAAGCGGCATCTCGTCACGGCGTGCACGCTCGACCAGACGATCGGTCTTGATGTGATTGCGCTTTCCCTGCGTGCCTGCCAGAACTGTTGCATCATAGGCCATCACTGCACTTAGGGAGCGTTCATAACCGAACTGGGCACCGTTGATGTTGCCAATACCCGTGACGATACCGTCAGCCGGTGTGTTGACAATCAAATCCTCTTTTGTGCGACGACTTGCCTGTGCGGCCACGACTAATGCGCCATACTCGACAAACGAACCGTCATCACACAGATCAGCAAGGTTTTCGCGGGCTGTTCGTTGTCCGCGTCCGCGCCGCTTTGCCACTGCGTCAGGGCGAGCGTCGTCGTACAGAATGGCATGGCGATCAAGTACGGCTTGCAAATCTGCGCGGATGGTCGTCAAATCGACCGTTTCAACGGCCAGCTCTGCGTCTGTACCGTCCAACGCCTGTTCCAGCACCACGAGGATATCGCCCTCAGCCGTCTGGCTGCCGTTATCTGCCCGTATTTCCGCGACACGTCCATTGAATTCAGCTACCACGGAGTGTTCCATCTTCATCGCTTCGATGACCGCAATGGGCTGGCCTTTCAGGACCGTATCGCCTGTTTGAACCGACACGTCGATAATACGTCCGCTCAGTGGCGCGCAGCAGGCAACGAGCCCTTCGGCAAGGTCTTCGTGTACGATATTTTTCGCTATTGGCGACGAGGCGGTGGTGGGAACCGTCTCGCTAATGAGCTGATTCTGCGCCTCTTGCTCAATCGCGAGTGCAGACGCAGCAGCAATCAATTCCCCAAGAATCGATTCGATATAACGGGTATGGTTTTTTTGATAGAGAAAATCATCGCGATCGACAAGTGCCTTAAGTAAATGAATGTTTGTCGAAACACCCGTAATCCTGAACTCAGCCAAACTGCGTCGCAAGCGCCTGACAACGTGTGAAAAATCATCACTGTTGCTCGACACAATCAACTTGGCTAACAGCGTATCGAACGCCGGCGCCGGACAGTAGCCGCTATAGGCATGCGTATCCACTCGCACATCAGGGCCTGTGGGCGGATCAAAACACGCCAGAGGACCGTGTGCCGGTCGTGTCAAGCCATTGGCGTGCGTCGACTCTGCCGTCACTCGTACTTGAATCGCATAGCCCTTTGTCTTTGGGGAAGTCGCAGGATCCAGTCCCAACGATTTGAGACTCTTTCCTTGTGCAATGCCGATTTGCAGCATGACCAGATCGACCCCGGTGACTTGTTCGGTGATTGTGTGCTCGACTTGAAGTCTGGGATTGGCCTCGATGAAAACGAAATCTGTTTGTACGCCGCTTTCATTTTCTTCAACGAGAAATTCAAACGTACCAAGACTGCGATATTTCACCGTTGAGGCCAGTTTGCTTGCTGCGGCAAGAATGTCTGTTCGCAATTGGGTCTGCAGAACAGGGCTCGGCGCTATTTCAACCACTTTCTGGAACCGGCGCTGCAAGGTGCAATCGCGCTCGCCGAGCGCAACGACATGTGATCCGTCCCCCACAATTTGCACCTCGATATGACGCGCGCGGTTTACCAAGCGTTCCGCGTAAAGGGTATCTACCCCAAATGCGGACATCGCCTCCGAGCGGCAGCGAGCATAGAGTTCAGGGATTTGATCTCTGGATTTTACGACGCGCATGCCGCGACCTCCGCCACCGCCAACCGCCTTGATGACGATGCCAACGCCGCCCTGCTCATCGAAGAATTGCGCAATGTCATCCAGGGTGGCGCCTCCATGGGTAGCTGGCATCACAGGTACGCCGCACTCCCTGGCTAGTTTCAATGCGCTGCCCTTGTCTCCGAACAAAGCCAGTTGCGTGACTTCTGGACCAATGAAGGTAATACCTGCAGCAGCGCACGCTTGAGCAAAATCTGGCCGCTCGCTCAGAAAACCGTAGCCGGGGTGAATGGCATCGCAGCTTTCACTTTTTGCGACAGCGATAATGGCATCGATATCGATATATGCGCCGGGACCCGCTGCATCCAATGCGACAGATGAGTCCGCAAGGATTCGGTGTCGTGAACTGGAGTCATCGCTTGAATAAATCGCGACGCTTTGCAGCCCCAGATCACGTATGGCGCGAAGAATACGAACAGCAATTTCGCCACGATTGGCAACCAATATTTTCTTCATGATTTCCTGATGTCTTGTCTTAATAATGCTCTTGCTCAACGCTGGAATTTGCACGTCAGAGGCTAAGTAAGAAATTTACCGGTTTCTCGGTACCAGTCTGAAGACAGCACGCGCAGCAGCCAATACCACGCCATTGCCGTTCTGGACTTCGCCCTCGCAAAACGCAATACTTCTGCCTCGCCGCTTGCAGGTGGCAATAATGTCTACGTCTGATGTGGCAGGCTCATAAAAATGGGTCGACATATCAATTGTTGCTGCCCCGACATTGAGCGGGTCGTGCGCTCGCGCCACGACACTCAATGTGAAGTCCAGTGCACTCATCAACGCACCGCCGTGAATGTCACCGCGACTATTGACAAGGTCGCAGTTCAATTTCAAGTGTGTACGGCAATAACCACCTTCCAGACTGATGCTTTGCAGGCCAATATGGGTCATGAATGGCACATCAATCCCAAAATGTCCCAATTGACATTCATCGACTTCTATAGACGACGGCTGATTTTTTACACTGTTCAAACTTGAATCCTCTAACGTGTGCTTAAAGATAAATCATGGGTCATTGTGCGGTCACATGCGCCTTGTCCACGACCTGCTGCCACTTATCGAGTTCTGCATGAATAAACTCTGTAACCTGAGTCGGTGCTAACTGCACGGGAATAGAGTTGTTGTCGGTCAACCATTTCACATTCCGTTGTGCAGCATTGGCCTGTTGGGCGACGTTATTGAGCTTGGTGACTATTTCCTCTGGCAAGCCGGGCGGCCCAAACAGTCCAACCCAAGCTTGAGACTCATAGCTGGGATATCCGGATTCAGCAATGGTGGGGATGCTTGGCAATGAAGGCAATTGCTGCTTTGATGTCACCGCCAGTGCCTTGGCCTTGCCGTTTTGAATAAATGCTGAAGCAGATGTCGCGTCCAGGAATGCAGACGGAATCTGCGCACCAACGAGGTCCGTTGCAGCGGGAGCAGCGCCTTTGTAGGGGATATGGCGCAGGTTTGCACCGGTTACGAGTTTGAATAGTTCGCCCGACAAGTGTGCAGAGCCGCCCACGCCACTTGAGCCAAAGGCGAGGCCTCCCGGCTGTTTTTTCGCATAATTGACGAATTCCTTTACGGTGTTTACGGGTGAATCGGCCGGTACCAATAACACGTTAGGCGCAAGCGCCAGGATCGCTATGTTTGAGAAATCAATCTTTGGATCATAAGGAAGATCCGGTTGCAATGCCGGGTAAATAACGTGCTGCGTAGCCGTTACCAATAGCGTATATCCGTCGGGTTTCTCACGCGCAACCACCGCGCTACCTATTTGCCCACTTGCACCAGCTTTGTTCTGAACGACCACGGTGGTGTTCAGCGCACTGCCCAGATCAAGCGCCAGGCGACGTGCAATCAAGTCTGTGAATCCGCCGGGAGCGAACGGCACAACGATGTTAATGGGTTTCTCTTTCGGCCATTCCGCAGCAGAGGCGCTATTTGAAAAGCCCAACGTCGATGCAATGATAAGCATCGGAAAGACTGAGAACACTCGGCGGTTCGGTTTGTAACTGGTCAGCATTTTGTCTCCGTAAATTTTGCCCTCATTCACCGTTATATTTGTTAATAACGACGCTGGAGCGTTTTTATTGAATGCTCAACTTCTGACTGATACCGTTTGCCCTAGCCGTTACATCACAAAGAGCCGGTGTTGCCCCTTAGAAACCTTGGATCACATGGCAGCAGTGTGGCTGGATGCGGGCTAGCGCTAACCGAATCTCTTTGACAACAAATCATGGTTTGTCGTGCTCATGGGCATGGTATTCAGTGGTGTAATAGTAATTTCCATACTTCTGTGACACAATTCACATCTTTCTCTAACAGCTATAGCGGTTCGGCATAGATCTCAATCGGGGTGAACTGACGATGGACTTAAGACAACTTCGGACCATCTTGGCTATTGCCGAAACGGGGAGTCTGACTAAAGCTGCTGAGCTTCTTCACGTCGTTCAGCCGGCGTTATCCAGACAATTGAAGCAGCTGGAGGATGAACTGGGTACCCCATTGTTTGAAAGAAACCGTCTCGGAATGGTGCTGACGGTTCCCGGTCGCCGCTTTGTTGACCAGGTGCGGGTTTCATTAAAGGGACTTAATCACGCGAAGGCTGAGATTGGAGCGGCCGCGGCGAATTTGATGGGGTCAGTCGCTGTTGGTATGCTGCCAGGTCTTGCCGCGGCGCTGGCCGGACCACTGGTCACGTCTTTGCGCCGGCAATACCCGGATTTGAAAGTTCGAATCGCTACCGGTTTCTCGGATTTCCTGCAGGACGGCCTTGAAGACGGCAAGCTGGACATTTGCCTGATGGGCGACTACCTGCAATCCGAGATGCTCCTGACGTCCCCCGTTTTTCGCGAACCCATTTACGTTGTCGGCTTACCCGCTTGCGGATTATCACAATTGCACCCCGTCACCCTTGCAGAAGTTGCAAAGAGACCCATGGTGGTTCCTGAAGCGCAGAGTCTTCGCAATGCTATTGACCGTGCGTGCACCATCATTGGGGTGAACCTGAATCTGGTGGCTGAATCAGATAGTACCGCCGTCATTCTCGACCTGGTTGAGCGTGGCGTAGGTTATACCATCCTGCCGGTCATGCCGATTACTCCTATGCTGAAGGCCAGGCGCATCGTGGGCGCACCTATCATCAGTCCTCACCTTCGCCGGACCGTGATTATCGGCAGCCCGGTAATCAATCGCAATCCGCATACGGTCAGCGCACTTCAAGGAGAACTTATCGGCTTGCTTCGGCCGTACGTTCAGCAATTTAGATGCGTGGGTGTGGAGTGGCTGGCTGATTGATATGCCATGCTGCTGAAGCAGTGTGTCAATCTGGGTCTGGCAAGCCGGAGCCCGACAGATGACGTTGACGCTATCGGTCCGCGCTTGCGGGTTCGCCGATAGGGGCGCATGTCGGCAAGACTGCCCAAAAAAAGATTCGATCATCTCCGCGCAAATGCGGGATATTGTGCGCGGCGATGATGAATCCGGATGTCATATTAAGTGTTGCTCTCGTCGACAGCTACACGACACGCACTTTGAAGTAGTTATTTTCAGCACGGTCACTCAGCGCAGTTACTTCGCCGGATCGGCCGGAATCCATTTTTCGGCCATTTGATCGTACTGGCCACTGGCTTTGAGCAGGTGCATCCACTGGTCCACATATAGTTTGAAGCGTATGTCGTTGTCAGGGATCAGATAGCCCATTTCGGCGTATTGCAGTGGCTGCTCGGGATTGACGGCACACAGTTTCGGATTCAGTTTACTTTGCACACGGGCCTCGGCTGCCTCGGTCACAAATGCATCTGCGCTGCCGTTGGCCACTTCATCAAAAATGGTCAGATTGTCCTTATGCATGGTCAGCGACGCATTGGGCAGCATGGTGCGCGCAAATTTCTCGTTGCTGCCACCAGGGTTGGCCACTATCTTTACCTCTGCACGATTGAGAGCTTCGATACTTTGGTACTTTTCCTTATCTTCGCAACGGACAATCGGTGTTTTTCCGTTCACCATATAGGGCGCGCTGAAAAACGCCTGTCTTTGGCGTTCCGTGGACACGGAAATGCCGCCTGCGCCGATATCACATTTGTCTGATGTGAAATCGCTCATCAGATTCGACCAACTGGTCTTGACAATATTCATTTTGGCGCCCAAAGATTCGGCCAGCGCATTCATCAGATCAATATCCAGGCCTTCGAAATGCCCGTCCTTGTCAAAGCTGAAGGGTTTGTAATCGCCTGGCGTACACACGCGCAGGACCTTGCTGTCCGTGACTTGTTTGAGGGTGTTGGGCGCAGTCTGTGCCAGCAGCGATAACGGAAAGGTGCAGAGCAGGGCAGCAAGCAGGGTCTTTTTCATGGTCGATCTCCAAAGACAAGGAAAAGGGAAAAAAAACAGCAAGTGTGGCGCAATATTGCCTGCAGCACAATCAGGCTTATCCCAATATGCGGGTACACTAGCTGGTGTATGTTTAACATTCACGATTGAAAACAATGAGTTCTTCGCCCTGGCTTACCGGTTTTGCGCCCATTCACTCACCGCATATCACACATCTGATACTGGGCAGTTTCCCATCGGAAGCCTCGCTTTCGCGTCAGGGTTATTACGGACATCCGCAAAACCAGTTCTGGCGCCTGATGGGGGCGATTCTGGGGGAGCCCATGGCGACGCTGGATTATCAGACACGTACGGAAATTCTGTTGGCCAATCGGATCGGGCTTTGGGACGTCTATTCCGGCTGCGAGCGCATTGGCAGCCTGGACAGTGCGATTCGTCGGGGACAGCTCAATCCGCTGCATGTTTTGTTTGAAATGGCGCCCGCGCTGCGCCATGTCGGCTTCAATGGCAAGGCTGCAGCAAAAGCGGGGCAGGCGCATATTCCGTCTCATATCCGCGCGCAGACACTACCCTCGAGCAGCCCTGCTTACACGCTTGCCTTTGATGCCAAGCTGCAGCAGTGGCGACAGTTTTTCAGCCACGATCAGGCATGACACAATTGCAAGTCGCGCCGTCGTATCCGGGACCGCGGCGCGGGGAGTATCTGGTATGCCCTTAGTAATAATCACGACTGTCGTCTCACTATAGGGTTCTGATACAATAGCCCGGTTCGCCGCTGTGCAAATCAGCGCTGTTGTCCGGTCGCAGACAGGCTGCTGTTCTTTGCCTTGCTGTGTTGTTGTGTTTACCGGTATGGTGCACGGGAGCGATTCGGGCTGTCCCAAACGGAACAACGCAATGGCAGTCGTAATATTTCAACCATCTCAAGAAGAAAAATCAAGGAGCATCACATGAGTCTGTCACGTCGTCATTTACTGAAGGCCGCCGGTCTGACCGGGCTGGCAACCGCCTGGCCTGGCATCGGCCTGGCCCAGAATGCACCGAAGCTGGAAAAAACCGATGTGTCCATTGCTGTGGGTGGCAAGGGCCTGGTGTACTATCTGCCGCTGACTATTGCAGAGCAAAAGGGCTTTTTCAAAGAAGAAGGGCTCAATGTCAAGATTGCCGATTTCGCCGGGGGCTCCAAAGCCTTGCAGGCTGTGGTCGGTGGCAGCGCCGATGTCTGCTCGGGCGCGTTCGAACATACCATTAACCTGCAGTCCAAGAAACAATATTTCCGTGCGTTCGTGCTCCAGGGCCGCGCCCCCATGATCGTACTGGCCGGCAGCAAGAAAACGATGGCTGGGTACAAGTCGCCGGCCGATCTCAAAGGCAAGAAAATCGGCGTCACGGCGCCCGGTTCGTCCACGAATATGCTGGTGAGCTTTTTCCTGGCCCAGCACGGGCTGAAAGATTCTGATGTGTCCATTATTGGCGTGGGCGGTGGTGCCGGTGCGGTCAGCGCGCTGCGTGCCGGACAAGTCGATGCGCTTAGCAACCTGGATCCGGTCATCAGTCTGCTCGATGGCACCGGCGATATCTTTACCATTGCCGATACCCGGACCATGAAAGATACGCAAACAATTTTTGGCGGTCCTATGCCCGCCGGCTGCCTGTATACGTCGCAATCCTATATCGATCAAAATCCCGGTACGGTCCAGGCTTTGACCAATGCCATGGTCAAAGCCGACAAATGGATTCAGACAGCCGGTGCGGAAGAAATCATGAAAACGGTCCCCAAAAATTATTTGTTGGGCGATCCCGATGTCTACAAGCTGGCCCTGACCAAAAGTTTTGAGGGATTATCGCCAGATGGCAGGATTGATCCCAAAGGCGCCGAAACGTCCCTGAAAGCACTGTCAGTCTATATTGCCGGCTTCAAGGCAGACCAGATTGATCTGTCCAAATGCTGGACCAATGAATTTACCGATAAATCCGCAAAAGCCTGACAACATGACTGATGCTGCTTTAAGCCTGGACAATATCACCTGCACGTTTGTCTCTAAAGACAACCGCGACCAGAAATACACCGCAGTGCGGGAGGCGACGCTGCATATCGCGCCCGGCGAGTTCGTCTCCGTAGTGGGACCCACTGGCTGTGGTAAGTCCACGCTGCTCAATGTAGGGGCAGGCCTGCTTGCCCCCTCATCGGGGCAGGTGCGGGTGTTTGGCGAGCCCCTGACCGGGATAAATAAGCGGGCAGGCTATATGTTCCAGGGCGAAGCCTTGCTGCCGTGGCGCAATGCGCTGGACAATGTGACTGCCGGTCTGGAGTTTGCAGGTACCGACAAGCAACAGGCCAAGCAGCTGGGGCTGGACTGGCTGCGTCGCGTGGGACTGTCCCAGGCCGAGTACAAGTTCCCTCACCAGATGTCCGGCGGCATGCGCAAGCGCGTCATGCTGGCCCAAACCCTTATTCGCGATCCCGATATCATTCTCATGGACGAGCCGTTTTCGGCGCTGGACGTGCAGACTCGTCAGCTCATGGAAAATGAAGTGCTCGATATCTGGATGAAGCAGCGCAAGGCAGTGCTCTTTATTACCCACGACCTGGACGAGGCAATCGCCATGAGCGACCGCGTGGTCGTACTCTCGGCGGGCCCGGGAACCCATATCATGGGCGAGTTCCACATCGATCTGCCGCGTCCGCGCGACGTGGCCGAGGTTCGTGCTCACCCGCGCTTTGTTGAACTTCACCAGGCCATCTGGAGCGTGCTGCGTGATGAGGTTCTCAAAGGCTACGATCAACAGAAACGGAAGTAATATGTGGAACTCGCTTAAACCTTCACCCAGAAATTATCGTGCATGGCAGTTACTGATTGTCGTCGTGCTGCTTGGGTCCTGGTACTTCATTACCCTGAACGATACGGCCGCGTTCTTTTTTGGCCAACCGCTGGGTGTGGCCGAGGTCATCTGGAACTGGTTCATCGTCAATGCCGATATCTACAGACATTTGGGAATCACGCTGATTGAAACCCTGCTGGCCTTTTTCCTTGGTACCGTGTCCGGCATGGCCTTCGGCCTGTGGCTTGGGCTTTCCCGTACCGCCAGCCTGGTGCTCGACCCATTCCTGACTGCCCTGAACTCCATGCCGCGGGTCATTCTTGCGCCTATTTTCGCCATGTGGTTCGGGCTGGGTATCGGATCCAAGGTCGCGCTGGCGTTTACGCTGGTATTTTTTATCGTGTTCTTCAACGTGTTCCAGGGAATTCGAGAAGTGAGCCCCACGCTGCTCGATAACGCGCGCATGCTGGGCGCCAATCGTCGCCAGTTGCTGCGTCACGTCTATATTCCTTCGGCAACCAGCTGGGTATTTTCCAGTTTGCACGCTTCCGTCGGCCTGGCCTTCGTGGGTGCGGTCGTGGGCGAATACCTGGGTTCAGCCAGTGGTGTAGGCTATCTGATCCTGCAGGCCGAAGGCACATTCGATATCAATACCGTGGTCGCAGGCATTATTGTGCTGACCGTATTTGCCCTTATTCTGGACGGCATCGTCAGTATTACCGAGAAGTACGCCCTGACCTGGCGTCCGGCAGCCGGCGAAACCGAAAAGCTGTAACCATTTGTCCCGGGACGCACCCGGGGCAATCGCCTCACTATCTTCAACACATCGGGCGTTGCATCGCCAGGAATTTGCACTCATGAAAAAACAGATCAAAATCGCCGCTATACCCGGAGACGGTATCGGTACGGAAGTCATGCCAGAGGGACTGCGGGTTCTGCAGGCCGCAAACGAAAAATTCGGTCTGAACATGGCGGTTACCGAATTTGAGTGGGCCAGTTGCGATTACTATGAAAAGCACGGGCAGATGATGCCCGATGACTGGTTCGAGACGCTTAAATCTTTTGATGCGATTTATTTCGGCGCCGTCGGCTGGCCTGACAAAGTGCCCGATCATATTTCCCTGTGGGGCTCCCTGCTCAAGTTCCGTCGAGAGTTCGACCAGTACGTGAATTTGCGGCCTGTTCGGCTGATGCCCGGCGTGCCGTGTCCACTGGCCAATCGCAAGCCGGGCGACATTGACTTTCTGGTGGTGCGCGAGAATACCGAAGGCGAATACTCTTCAGTGGGTGGCAAGATTTTTGAAGGCACCGACAGGGAAGTGGTGCTGCAGGAGTCCGTTTTTACGCGCAAGGGCGTTGACCGCATTCTTAAATATGGCTTTGAACTGGCCAGCAAGCGCGAGCGCAAGACGCTCACAGCCGCGACCAAGTCCAATGGCATTTCAATCAGCATGCCTTACTGGGATGAGCGCGTTGTGGAGATGGCCAAGCAGTACCCTGACGTGAAATGGGACAAACAACATATTGACATCCTGAGCGCGCGCTTTGTGCTGCAACCTGATCGCTTTGACGTCGTGGTCGCCTCGAATCTGTTCGGCGATATTCTGTCTGATCTGGGACCTGCATGCACCGGCACAATTGGTATTGCTCCGTCAGCAAACCTCAATCCCGAACGTGATTTTCCATCGCTGTTCGAACCCGTCCATGGTTCCGCGCCGGATATTTTTGGCAAGAACATTGCCAATCCGGTCGCCATGATCTGGTCGGGCGCCATGATGCTTGAGTTTTTTGCGGCAGATAATCCGAACGCTCAGAAAGCGGCAGACGTCATTATGCAAGCGGTGGAAGAAACCCTGCTCAACGGGCCCAAAACACCAGATCTTGGCGGTGTAGCAGGAACTACCGAAATGGGTAAAGCCATTGCGCAGTTGGTTGCCAGTCAGGATTAAACGGCGTCAGCTATAAAAAATCGGTGTAAGCAGCATGAACGACAAACCCACGATTTCCATTGGTGCCCTGGGAGGCACGATCAGCATGACAGGCACGCCAGGCGAGCAGGGAGTCACGTCCAGCCTAGGCGCGCGCGAGCTTGCTGAATCGGTGCCGGGACTCGACCAGGTAGCAACACTTAAATTGCATACCCTGGCCAGAATCGGCAGTGGCTCCATCCGCTTTGCGCATTTGTTTGATACGTTGGCATGGGCCCGGCAACAGGTACTTGAGGGCTCGCAGGGTGTCGTGATTACCCAGGGCACCGATACATTGGAAGAAACGGCCTTTTTGCTGGATTTATTCTGGAACTGCCGCGAGCCGCTGGTATTGATGGGCGCCATGCGCAATCCGCAAATGCCGGGCGCCGACGGTAGCGCCAATTTGCTGGCCGCGGTCCAGGTAGCCGCCGATCAGGGCAGTCGCGGTCGGGGCGCGTTGGTGGTCATGAATGACGATATTCACGAGGCCCGACGCGTGCGAAAAATGCACACGACCCGTGTAAACGCCTTTGAATCGCCGGTTGTCGGCCCCGTTGGCGTGATCCAGGAAGGTGACGTACAGTATCTGCGGAATACGCCCGAGACAGAGCGACTGCCGGTGCCATCTGCGTACCGCGGCAAGGTATTGTTGCTTGAACACAGTCTTGATGATGACCCGGATCTTGTTTCCTACGCGCTCAAGGCGGGTTATGTCGCGATTGTCGTTGCCGGCTTTGGGTCCGGACATGCGTCGGAACGCATGCGCGACGCGCTGGTCGCCGCCGCGGCGCAGGTGCCTGTCATTATGTGTAGTCGCACCGGCGCGGGCAGCACTACGAGAGCAGTGTACGGGTATAAAGGGGCAGAAATTGACCTCCAACAGCACGGAATTCTGATGGGCGGCTGGTTGTGTCCGCGCAAGGTCCGGTTACTGCTTAGTGCCGCGCTATGGAACGATTTCGACCGCCATGCAATAAGCCAGTTGCTGCAAGCATGGTCACAATAACAGTCAGTTTATTTCCAATGAAGTTGGACGAGGAGATGTGATGTTGTATCGGTATTTGGGTAAAAGCGGTTTGAGCATATCTCCGCTCACTTTAGGGACGATGATGTTTGGCGGACAAACGGATGAAGCGCAGGCGCACCGGATTATTCACGACGCGCGTGAAAAGGGCATCAATTCCATTGACACCGCCGACATCTACAATGGGGGTGAGTCCGAGCGCGTGCTGGGGCGTGCGCTTAACGGCAATCGCGATGACTGGGTCTTGGCGACCAAGCTGGGCAATCCCGCAGGGAAGGGTCCCAATGAACAGGGCATCTCCCGCAAGTGGATTATGCAGTCGGTCGAAGCCAGCCTGAAGCGACTCGGCACCGACTATATCGACATCCTTTACATGCATCGTGAAATCCCGAACGAACCGCTAGGCGAGGCGATACGTGCGATTGCCGACCTGATTAGGCAGGGCAAGCTGCGGTATTTTGGTGTCTCTAATTTCCGTGGCTGGAAAATCGCAGATACCGTCAGGCTGGCCGATGAGTTGGGTATAGATCGTCCGGTAGCCAGTCAGCCACTATACAACCTGGTGACACGCAATGCCGAGCTGGAACAGTTGCCTGCTGCTGCGAACTACGGCATCGGTGTTATTTCGTACAGTCCATTGGCCCGTGGCGTACTGACCGGCAAGTACGAGGTGGATGCGCCTGCTCCGCCTGATTCACGTGCGGGGCGTGGCGATAAACGTATCCAGCAAACCGAGTTTCGCCCGGAATCCCTGCGCGTGGCACAAAAAATCAAGGCGCATGCCCAGGCGCAAGGCATATCGACGGCCGATTTTGCCTTGGCGTGGGTGTTGAATAATGAATACGTGACCTCGGCCATTGTGGGGCCGCGTACGTTTGAACAGTGGCAATCCTATCTGAACGGCTTGGAATACCAGTTGACCGAAGAAGACGAGGCGCTGGTCGATACACTGGTTACCCCCGGGCACGCATCCACACCCGGCTACAACGATCCGGGACATCCGGTGCGCGGTCGCGAGCCAAGACGTCGCGGGTAAAGCGTCACGAGATCTCGCCACACACGCAAAGGTGGCACTAATGCGTGTGGCGATCCTGTCGCGTTTTTTGCAATTGGTCAATGAGCCCCAGTTTATTTAGTTTCGCATACAGGGTGCTTTTTGCGATACCCAGTTCCCGAGCTACGAGGGTGAGGTTTCCGCTACAGGATTGGAGCATATGTTGGATCACCTGAGATTCGTTGGCCTTAAGCTTTCCGAGGGTGGTCGTGGCCGTTGGCGTAGCCATGAGCCCATTGCCCGGTGGAACAGCTTGCATATGCGCTGGCAGGTCTTTGACATGCAGGACGCAAGACGGGGACGTGAGGTACATGCTTTCGATGGTATTGCGCAGTTCGCGGATATTGCCAGGCCACCGATATTGGCATAGCAATGCCATAGCGTCATCCGATATCGTTTTCGCTTCCATACCATATTGAGCGCTAAGGCGTTGCAGCAGATGCCGTGCCAGTAACGGAATATCTTCGGCGATGTCGCGCAATGCAGGCAACAGGATGTTTGTGACCGAGATGCGATAATACAGATCTTCACGGAAACGACCTTCGGCCACTTCGCGCTGCAGGTTTCGATGGGTGGCAGCAATCAGTTTGAATTGAACTTTTCGTGGCCTTGTTTCTCCGATACGGTAGATTTCTCCTTCTTCCAGCAGGCGCAATAAATGAGGCTGCAGCCCCAGTGGCATCTCGCCAATTTCATCAAGAAACAGCGTGCCGCCGTGTGCTGCTTCAGCCTTGCCGATCATTCCACCCTTGCGAGCGCCGGTAAATGCCCCATCGACATAGCCAAACAATTCACTTGCCAGCAGATCGGCGGACATGGCCCCACAGTTGATGGCGACAAAAGGGCGGAGCACGCTCTTAGCTGCATCCGCTTTGGAAGCAGCAGCACTTGCATTTTCTGCAAACTGATGCATGGCACGAACCATATTTTCCTTGCCCACGCCGGTCTCGCCCAGTAGCAGCACGGATACGTTTGTTATTGCCAGGCGTCGCGCTTTGTCGATCGCATCGCGCAGTGGCGGCGCATTTCCGATGATGCGATGAAACGGATCCGGACCCGACAGTCCGTCTTGCGACGTACGAGCCGGTGGCTTGCGACATGACTGGACATATTGAAGTCTGCTACTGCTACGCGGCAGGGTCAGGATCGAGCCGATTTTTGAGCCGTCTGCCTGGACGGTTTCAACGCAGTCCGGGTCCAGCCAATCCGGCATGGGCGGATTCCCGTCGGGCTCAGGCATCCTGATGTTCAGCGCGGCGATAGGCGACATCAGGTTAAGATCTGCACCGATGCCTTGGTCACGCAGCATATCTCTGGCGTGTTGATTGAGCTGGAATGGGCGTCCGTGTCTGTCGACGATGATGATGCCATCCTGAGTACGGGAAAACCGGTCAAGACCGAGTTCGAGTAGCTGGTTCCGAAAATACAATTCTTGCTTGCACAGCAGATTCTCGATATGACTGGCCGTGTTTACCACAAGCGCCAGACTGTTGGGCGTGTACGTTTCCTGCAGGCCGGAAATATCGATCGCGCCCAGTATGCGTCCATCCAGCGGATTGCGGATCACCGCCGCAGCGCAGGTCCATGTTTTGACCTGGGTACAGAAATGTTCAGCCGAATGAATTTGTACCGGCATGCCGGTTGCAAGTGCAGTCCCAATGGCATTGGTTCCCGAAAGCAACTCATTCCAGTTCTGGCCGGAAGTCAGCGATATGTTCTCGGCTGCCCTTTGGGTGCAGCTGTCGCCTTCGACAGAGAGAATGACGCCTTGCGGATCAGTCAGAATCATAACCGTGCCGGTTTGGTCAAGAACGTCTTTAGCCTGTTGCATGACTGGACGGCAACTGTTCAGCAGTTCGGCATGCCGTTCACGCAATTTTAGAAAAGAGCCACTATCCAGGGCGGGTGGCGTCGCTGGCTGGAACGGGTCAATTTGCGCATGCAGGCACCGTTGCCACGAGTCTGTGACAAGACGACGTAGAGCATCTGACTCGCACGGGCCGCCGTGAACAATGCGCTCCCAGACACGCATGATAACGTCGTTGTTTTTTGGGTCGGATAGCCGTTGTGATCTCTCTGTGTTGATCATATTGTCTCCCGCTGTACATTCCTACTTTTACAACCTTTGGCCGTTTTTTGCCGCATCTGGCGCGCTACTGCCTGCTCGCGGGCCGGCTTCCCCTTCACCGCAAGAAAGCCACGGAATCCGCCCGCAAGGAATTGGGTCGTATTGCCACAATATATCGTTGCCGTCCTTGCTATTGCAATATACGGAAAACCGCTGGGCCTGGCTTTTGCTGGAAGGCAAATTCATTTTTTGTCGTGCTGCTGTTACCGAAGCGTGTTGCTGCTTCGTTCAAAATTCGTACGTTGTTGTACGGTGTCGGACGGTATTCGAACGCTTTGCACTGCACTTTTCTATTCGTATAAACACTAGGAAAAACGAACGACGAAAAATTTTTTCAAGAAAATCAACCTATTGAAAGCTGCAAAAAAAGCTGGCCCGAAAATTGCTTTATGGGCTGTACAACAGTTAACGCTGTTGTGCATGCAATCGAACGGATGCACTGGCAATGCGCCCGTCCGGTTGTGAAGTTAGCAATTATTCGGAGACAAAAATATGCAAACTGAATCAATGCCCGTTCAGGTCATGGGTATCGATGCCGGCGGCACGATGACCGATACCTTCTTCGTCAGCAGCGATGGCAGGTTCGTGGTGGGCAAGGCCCAAAGTAATCCCGGCGACGAATCCCAGGCTATTTATGAGTCATCGCAAGATGCCCTGGCACCGTGGGGGCGCAGCGTCCAAGACGTCTACCCTGAGTTGCTCACCTGCGTGTATTCCGGAACCGCCATGCTCAATCGCGTGGTCATGCGCAAGGGGCTGGACGTTGGCCTCATGTGCAATAAAGGATTCGAAGATATTCACTCAATGGGTCGCGCACTGCAGAGCTATCTTGGCTACGCGCTGGAAGACCGCATCCATCTGAATACCCACCGCTATGACGAACCGCTGGTGCCGCTATCGCGTACCCGTGGCGTGACAGAAAGAACCGATGTACAGGGCAAAATCGTGATTCCGCTGAACGAGGACGAGGTACGGTCCGCCACGCGCGAGCTGGTGCACAATGGCGCAAAGGCGATTGTCATCAGCCTGCTGCAGTCTCACAAGAACGGACACAACGAACAGCGGGCACGCGATATCTGTCTGGACGAGCTCAAGAAAATCGGCCAGGATATTCCTGTCTTTGCCACCATTGACTACTATCCTTCCCGGAAAGAGAGCCATCGAACCAACACGACCGTGCTGGAAGCCTATGCGGCAGAACCATCACGGGCCACGCTCAAGCGCGTGAGCGACAGGTTCAAGAAGCACGGCGGCAAGTTTGATCTGCCGGTCATGGCCACCCATGGCGGTACGATTGGCTGGCGAGCCAAGGAGCTGGCCCGCACCATCGTGTCCGGTCCTATCGGCGGCGTGATCGGTTCCAAGTATCTGGGCGAGTTGCTCGGGTATGACAATATTGCCTGCAGTGATATCGGTGGCACCAGCTTTGATATGGCGCTTATCACCAAAGGCAATTTTGCCATCAAGTCCGATCCCGACATGGCCCGGCTAGTGCTGTCGTTGCCGCTGGTTGCCATGGACTCGGTTGGGGCGGGCGCTGGCAGTTTCGTTCGTATCGATCCTTATAGTGGTGCCATTAAGCTCGGGCCCGACAGCGCAGGTTATCGTGTTGGCATGTGCTGGCCTGAAAGTGGCCTTGATACCGTCTCGGTGACCGATTGCCATGTGATCCTGGGCTATCTGAATACCGACAACTTCCTTGGGGGGGCCATCAAGCTGGATGTTGACCGTGCACGCCGCTGCCTGAAGAAACAAATCGCCGACCCACTGGGCTTATCCGTCGAAGACGCCGCATCGGGTGTGATCGAGCTGCTTGACCTGCAACTGCGTGAATATACCCGTTCCATTATCAGTGCCAAGGGTTACAACCCCGCCGATTTCGTCTGCTTCTCCTACGGTGGAGCCGGCCCGGTCCATACCTACGGCTATACCGAGGGCCTGGGCTTTGAGGATGTGGTTGTACCGGCATGGGCAGCGGGTTTCTCGGCATTCGGTTGCGCTTGCGCCGAATACGAATATCGCTATGACAAGAGCGTTGACATTGCTGTGCCGCCTACCGCAGAAGATCAGGTCAAGATTGAAGCGGGCAAAACACTGACCCAAGCGTGGGGCGAACTCGCAGAAAAAGTGATTGAGGAATTCATCATCAATGGCTTTAAGCGTGAAGATGTCATGTTGCGCCCAGGCTATAGCATGCAGTATCTCGGTCAGTTGAATGATCTGGAAATCGACGCTCCTATCAGCGCCGCCGCGACGGTCAGCGATTGGGAAAAACTGGTTGCCGCATTCGATGAAACCTATGCCCGTGTGTATGCCACATCCGCCAGTTCCCCCGAACTTGGCTTCGGTGTCACCAGTGCCATCATGCGAGGCAGTGTCGTCTCTCAAAAACCTGAGTTGCCAGAAGAGCCACTCGCGGGTGAAACGCCGCCAAAAGACGCGTTGCTTGGCAAGCGCCCATTCTATCGGCGCAAGGAATGGCAGCAGGCTGATGTCTGGTCCATGGAAAAACTGCAAGCTGGAAACCGTATCGTCGGTCCTGCTGTGATCGAATCCGACTCCACGACCTTCGTGGTGCCCAAAGGATTCGAAACCAGACTGGATACGCACCGCTTGTTTCATCTGAAAGAAGTCAAATAGAAAGCAGGAGACACATATGAATAATATGATGACAAAGAACGTGTTCGGTCCGGGGGAGTTGCTGGGCAATGGCAAGACGCTGCGCGAACACCGTGACGAGGTTTTATCAAAAACCCGCGAAACCGGGCATTACAACGGCCTGTCCAAGCTGACCTTCAAGGAAACGGACCCGATCCGCTATGAGAAAATGTTTTCCCGGTTGCGTGGCGGTCTGGTTCATGCGCGCGAAACCGCGAAGAAAATCGCGGCCTCTCCGATCGTGGAACAGGAAGGCGAGTTGTGCTTTACGCTGTATAACGCCGCAGGCGACTGCATCCTGACTTCAACCGGCATCATTATCCACGTGGGTACCATGGGCGCGGCGATCAAGTACATGATCGAGAATGAGTGGGAAGCTAACCCCGGCATCAACCCGGGTGATATGTTCACCAACAACGATTGCACCATCGGCAATGTCCACCCTTGCGATATTGCGACCATTGTCCCCATTTTCTGGGCAGACCGGCTGGTGGGGTGGGTCGGCGGCGTGACGCACGTTATTGACACCGGTTCCATCAGCCCCGGCTCCATGTCCACCGGACAAACGCAGCGGTTCGGCGACGGGTACATGACGACATGCCGCAAGACGGGCGTCAACGACCAGCCTTTGCGTGACTGGCTGCATGAAAGCCAGCGCTCCGTACGTACACCGAAGTACCTGATTCTGGATGAGCGTACCCGTATCGCCGGGTGCCACATGATCCGGGCGTTGGTCGAAGAGGTGATCGAAAGCGAGGGCGTCGACGCATTCGAGTATTTCGCCTATGAAATTATCGAAGAAGGCCGTCGCGGCTTGCGACAACGACTCAAGGATATGACCATTCCGGGCGTCTATCGCAAGGTGGCCTTCGTTGATGTGCCGTACGACCATGAGGACGTCAACCTGACTTCGTCCTACGCCAAGATGAACACCATCATGCATGCGCCCACAGAGCTGACCATCAGACCGGATGCTTCATGGCGCATGAATTTCGAAGGCGGTAGCCGCTGGTGCTGGCACAGTTTCAATGCCAATCAGGTGGCGTTCACCAGCGGGATCTGGGTCATGCTTACTCAGACCCTGGTGCCAACGCAACGGATCAATGATGGCGCTTATTACGCAACCGAGTTCCACATCCCTAAAGGCACGTGGATGAATCCGGACGACCGTCGTACCGCGCATGCCGATGCCTGGCACTACCTGGTCTCTGCATGGACGGGTATGTGGCGTGCCATGAGCCAATCCTATTTCAGCCGGGGTTATCTGGAAGAGGTCAATGCAGGTAACGGCAATACCAGTAACTGGCTGCAGGGCGGAGGTATCAACCAGGATGGTGAAATTCACGCTGTTAACAGTTTTGAGACGGCGGCGACCGGCACCGGTGCTTGCGCGGTCAAGGACGGTCTGAACCACGCAGCCGCGGTTTGGAATCCTGAGGGCGACATGGGGGATATCGAAATCTGGGAAATGGCCGAGCCTTTGCTGTTCATGGGCCGCACGGTCAAATGCAACTCAGGTGGTTATGGCAAGTACCGCGGCGGTTGCGGCCTGGAAACCTTGCGCATGGTATGGCACGCGAAGGACTGGACCATGTTCTTCTCGGGCAACGGCTACATGAATAGTGACTGGGGGATGATGGGCGGTTATCCTGCCGCCACCGGCTATCGCTTTGAAGCCCACCACACCGGGCTGAAAGATCGCATTGCCAATCGCGAGTCCCTGCCGCTAGGTGCCGATGCCAACCCGAACCGCCCGGATTACGAGAAACATCTGGGCAAAGCTGCGGTGGTCAAGCGCGACAAGCAGTGTATGACAACCGAAACCGTATTTGACGATCACGATCTGTACCTCAATTACATTCGTGGAGGTCCAGGATTTGGCGATCCGCTGGATCGGGATCCTCAGGCGATTGCGCGGGACCTTAACTGCCGCTTCGTGCTGCCTGAGTACGCTGAGCGCGTTTACGGTGCCGTCATTGCGAAAGATGCCGATGGTGTATGGACAGTAGACGAAGCCAAAACCGAAGAGCGCCGCGGGCAAATCCGCAAGGCGCGCCTGCAACGCGCCATTCCGGTAAAAGAATGGATGAAGCAGGAGCGCGAACGGATTATTGCCAAAGAGGCATCATTGCCCGTACGTCATATGTACTCCACCAGCTTCGGGTTGAGCGAGAAATTCACCAACGAATTCAAGTCCTTCTGGGATTTGCCTGCCGATTGGTCGCTACCCGAATCAGAGCTGGGCGTACCGTCCTTCGGTTCTACCTATCGTAATGATATTTCCGAAATGCCCGACGTTCGTACCGTGGTGCTGGTGGAAGAGTAAATCGCCCGGGATCGGCACCCAAACGACCGGTCCCGTGACAACAAGATTGGAGATAAGTTATGTCAGTTTATACAAAGGAACAGGTCAGTAATCTGGTAGATGGCAAACTGGACTGGGATACAACTTTGCGCATGTTGCAAATGCCCAAGGATAAAGAGCGTTTTGAGATGTATCGCGATGTTTTGCAGTCCAGGGTGTCATGGGATGACCATATCATTCTGCCCTTGGGGCCCCACCTTCATATTGTGTGTTCCGCAAAAACAGGAGAGTGGGTCACCAAATGCGAATGTGGTCATGAGTTCGGCGCGTACGATCAGAACTGGAAGTTGCAGGCCAGCATATTTGTACGTGATACACCAGAGGCCATGGAGGAAGTTTACCCGCTTTTGATGGCCCCTGATACGCAATGGCAGGTCTATCGCGAGTATTATTGCCCGGATTGTGGCGTTATGCTAGATGTGGAAGCGCCTACACCGTGGTACCCGGTCATCCACGATTTTTCGCCGGATATCGAGGCGTTCTATAAAGACTGGCTAGGCCTTCCCGTGCCGAAAAAAGGGAAGTAAAAAGCAGGCGGCAGGGGGGGCAGCCAAGCAACCAAGCGGCCTGCCCCACGCAGAATTGTCTTGAAGCATAAAAGCGACATCATGATTGTAAGGGCTATTACATTCGTGATGTCGCCCTGGTTTTTTCAGTCGACGTTCTTTCAGCCTCGGCGCTTTCTGCCGGGAATCTTTCATCTCTCGCAGTTACATCCCGCAAGGGTGCTCGGTATTGCTGTACCGATACACCGTGAATGCTGGCAGCACAGTCGGGTCATTGCGCTTGACGTACACGTGGCTGCGTTATAACGAAGCCATGTGTCGGCCTTACAGCAACACCAGGCTTAGCAGCCATACCGTAATTATTCCCACTACGCCCTGAATCAGGGTGGCCATGGTCTGCGCGTAATAGGCGGTCGATACGCGCATACGGCTGAACTGGGTGACAACCCAGAAGAAGCTGTCATTGGCATGCGATACCGTCATGCCGCCTGCACCGATAGCCATGACTGTCAGAACCCGACCCATTTCACTGTCCAGGCCCAGTTGGCCAAGCATCGGCGCAACCAGTGCTGAGGTCGTTACCAGGGCCACTGTTGTTGAACCCTGGGCAGTCTTGAGCGCTGCCGACACGATAAACGGCATGAACAGGCCGATGCCCATGGCCGACAGCGTCGTGCCGATATAGTCACCCAGCGGCGTGACGTTCAGAATGGCGCCAAAGGCCCCGCCGGCGCCTGTGATAAGCAGAATCGGCGCGGCAGATGTCAGCCCTTCGGCAACGTAATCATGAAACTGTTGGCGCTTGCCCGTGCCCTTGAGCAGGAACATGGCAGAAATCAGGCCGGCGAGCAGGGCTACAACCGGATGTCCAAGAAACAGCAAAACGTTGGCAAAGGCGCCTTCGCCAAGTGGCTTGCTGGGAAACGCGACAACCGAGCCGATGCAGATCAGGATGATAGGCAGAAAGATCGGAGTGAACGCCTGAAGTGTACTTGGCAGTACGCCGTATTCTTCGCGAGTTTTCATCAATCCCTGATTCGGGCCGGTAGGCACCACCGGCTCTTCCAGTTCGATGTCTTTTTTCAGGAAAATATTGGCCCAGAGCAAACCGGCCAGCGCCGTAACGGCAGAGACGACCAGACCCACCAGAATGACAAGGCCCAGATTGTCGCCCAGCCCCAAATTGCCGGCCGCGGCAATGGGTCCCGGAGTCGGCGGCACAAAGGTGTGGGTTGCGTACAAGCCGGTAGCCAGCGCCACGCTCATGGCGATCAGTGACACATTCATACGTTTGGCGATGGCTTCTTTGAGAGAGTTCAGAATGACATAGCCCGAATCACAAAAAACCGGAATGGAAACCAGATACCCGATGACAGACATGGTCAGTGTTGGAAAACGGTTGCCCAGCAACTTGATAATGCTGTCGGCCATGGTAATGGCGGCGCCGGTTTTTTCCAGTATGACGCCGATGATCGTGCCCAGTACAATCACGATCCCGATACTGCCCATGATGCCACCGAAGCCGGTGGTAATGTGTTTGACAATATCCAGCAACGGCACCTGATACATAAAGCCGCCGATAAAAGCCGCAGCCAGCAGTGCCAGAAATGGATGGAGTTTGAGTTTTGTTGTTGCCAGTACAATCAGTGCGATCAGTATGACAAGAATGGCGACCAGGTACATTTCAGTTGTCCTAATGCAAGTGTGTTAAAAGTAGATGTAAAAATTGGTAATATTCCGGCGATTGTATCTTAAATATTGCCGCCATACCGCGCACTTTTTTCTTGTTGTTACGCTTATACCGAATTGTCCAGGATTACCGCTATGGCTCTCGCTCGTTAGTTACGTGCAGAGTGCCAATCCTGAGTTCATCAGAAAAAGTAAAGACCATTAAGAAAAAGTGGCTTGCGGGCAACAGGGGGGCTGCTTCACAATGATCTGAGTTCATCAGTTGGGGAGCACAATGACAGCCCGCTGTCCTTGGCAAACAGGTCGTGCCACCTCAAATATTATTTGCAACGCCAACCAGTTTGGCATACACAGGCAGTTCAGGAAAATGCAATGAAGGACAATACACAAGGCGAAAATGTGGGTCAGCTCCAGCTGATCGTTGGCATGGCCATGTCTGGGACCATCGGGCTCTTTGTGGTCTGGTCGGGCCAGAACCCCTTTAACGTCGGATTCTGGCGCTGCCTCATTGGCGGCCTGTGCCTGCTGTTATTTTGTTTTGCCAAGGGTTATCTGAAGCTCGCGCAAGTAACACGGTTACAGTGGGCGCTGCTTGGGGTCAGCGGCGTGGTGCTGGTGCTCAATTGGGCAGCGCTGTTCGCTTCGTATTTGCATGCGGGTATTGGCGTTGGAACGGTAATCTACAATACACAACCGTTCTTCCTGTTGTTGGCCGGCCCGCTGATGTTCGGCGAGCGCATCACGCTCAGGCAGGTCTTGTTGGCGATACTGGCCTTTGGCGGCGTGGTGCTGATTGTTCTGCCGGCGCTGCTCGGAATCCAAGTGGATGTGCTGTTTTTGCAAGGCGCCGGTTTCGCCCTACTGGCGGCCATTTTGTACTCGGGTTTGACGATTGCCACTAAAAAGCTGACCGGCATCAAGCCTCATGTTGTCGCAATGTGTCAGTTGGGAATCGGTCTGGTCTTTCTGGCGCCAATCATGGCGTTCGAGCAGTTGCCAAATACCTCGATGCAGTGGTTATCTGTCGGAGTAATGGGGGTATTTCACACCTTTCTGATGTATATCCTGATCTATTCGGCGTATCAGACACTGCCAATGGGCAAGATTGCAATTCTGTCGTACGTGTATCCGGTGGTCGCCGTCATTGCCGACTATTTTGCGTTTGGGCATGAAGTGGGCGGCTGGCAATGGCTGGGGATTGTCATGATTCTCGCTGCGGGCATCGCCAACGCAAGCCATTCGGCGGCTACTGTGCGTTCGTCGCAACAACTGGCAGACAAGGAAACCGCTGGCACCGGTGACAGCGCCACCGGACAGGCGACCGTCCATCCAGTGCGAACACAGTCGCGATAAATTAGAATGCAACACTTGGAACAGGCACCATAGCAGGAGTCGGCACCACAGTAGGAATAGGTATCACACCAGGAATAGGTGTAACAACAGGGAGACGGGCGACACCGAGATAGGATGCGACGCCTGGAAGAAGGGTAATACGAGGGAAAAGCGTATTGCCTGGGAGAAGTACAACACCAAAGAATGGTGCACGCCAGGAGGAAGGTAATACAGTTGTTCTGACGATCAGGCAGGTGTCCGTCGCCTTCTACGCCGTTCCGGTAAGCTGCCTGCTGCTAAAACTACCGATCGGAAAAACTTGGCGACTGTGTGTGATGCTGTGTCTGGTAAGAGGCAGCTTCCTGCAGTAGCCACTGCCGGAATTTTTGTGCGCCTTCGGACAGGCCGGCCAGTGACGGCCCAAGCAGAAAGTAGCCCAGTTCCGAGCGCAGCGTGAGCGGATCCAGCGCGACCAGCTTCTGTTCCTTCAGGAAAACATCCAGCAATACCATCCGCCCCAGCAGCACGCCCTGATGGGCAAGTGCTGCATCCACCGAAAGACCGGAGTCTGTGTAGGTAAGGCGATAGTCGGGCAATGTGGACTCTGGTGCCTTCGCGTGCAGCCACTCTCGCCATGTGACGTCCTGATCGTCCCCGCCCAGCATGCCCCGATCACCAATCAGTGGCAAACGGGCAAAATCGCCCGATTCGATCAGCGGGGCCCAGGCAGGATACTGTCGCGCAGTACAGACGGCCTGATGCGATTCTTTCATCAGGCTGTCGCACAAAGGCGTTTCGTATTGTCCCTTGCCATATCGGATTGCCAGGTCCAGGTCGTCAAAAGTGAAGTCGATCAATTTAGGTGAGCTGTCGATGTCCAGCCGGATCGTGGAATGCTGGCGAAAGAACGCAGGCAGACGCGGGTTGAGCCAGAATCGGGCGAATGATGGCAGCACGCTGATACGCACCAGCAGCGGATCTCGCGGATGCTCAAAAGACCCGGCCAGCAGGTCGAAGGCCTGCGATAGCTTGGGCAGCGCATCACGCCCGTAAGGGGTGAGGACCATGCCGCTGCGGGACTGAGTAATGACCCGCTGGCCCAGATGGTGCTCCAGCTGTTTAATTTGCTGGCTCACGGCCGATGGCGTGACGTGCAGCTCCTTTGCCGCCAGCGCCATGGATTTGAGACGAGCGCTCGCCTCGAATGCTTTGAGGCTGTTTAGCGGAGGAAGGGGCTGGCGGGTTTTCAAAAAAGGGCCTCGGCAACAAATGGATTTTAGTTTTGTTACATGCTGTCGATTGTAGGGCTAAACGGCGAATTTGCCGACAGGATTCGCACGCATCTCGCCGCGTGTTGTATAAAGCGGACGTGTTGAGCGCTTGTTCGGGAAAAATCAGCGTTTTTGACGCCCGTGGCGTGAATGTCGCGTCTCCCTGCATATGGCAAATGTATTGATCTCTGGCAAGCTTTCTCGCAAGTCATTCGCAAGCCGTCCGGGAGGCATGCGGGGGAAGTTAATCGGCGGGCGGCGCCAATCGGTGTGCGTCGTAATGAGCGTCCATAATAGACCCGGACAGGGCGAGTGTCCGCGTCTTCAAAGTAGAAAAGGCTTCGCTGTGCAACCACGATATTTTCGAGGGCCGGGACATCGAACGAAACGAGAGTGTGACGAAAAAGAAAAAGGAACTTAGGACGACTAAGGGAAAAACGCATACATAAAAACAAGCGCCAGCTAATAAAAAGGAAAAGCTCCCTGTGATAAAAAAATAGTCGCTTGTGGAGGAAAAAGAAAATACAACAGCGATCGCCTGGAAAGGTTTCTTCTGGTGAACAAGACAGGGCGCGCCGGTGAACGAGCAAAGGCTTGTTGAGCGAGCGAAAAAATCTTTCATAGAGAAAAAGAAAACGCCGCTCATGACAAAAGAAAATGCCGCCCATCATGAAAAAAGCTCCGGTCCGCGATGGGACAGGAGCTTTTTTCAGTTGCGTCGAGTGTCACTTACATTGCGTTTTTGAAGTCGCGATCAGCGCGGTCAAAGTTATCCGTCACAGCCTGTGATGGGGCTTTGGTCAACAGCGATACAGCGATAATCGCAATCACGCCTGCAATGAATCCAGGGACGATTTCATACAGGTCGCTGCCGCTGTACTGCTTCCACAAGACAACGACCAACGCACCAGCTACCATGCCTGACAGCGCACCTGCAGCATTCATGCGCCGCCAGAAAACCGACAGCAGGATCACTGGACCGAAAGCGGCGCCGAAACCGGCCCATGCGTATGCAACGAGGCCAAGTACGCGACTGTCCGGGTCAGATGCAATCCATATGGCAAGCAATGCGATCAACAGCACCATCGCTCGACCAATCCAGACCAGTTCTTTCTGGCCCGCATGCGGACGGATGAAACCTTTATAGAAGTCCTCGGTAATCGCACTGGAGCAGACCAGCAACTGGCAGCTGAGCGTACTCATGACGGCGGCCAGAATGGCTGACAAAATGACACCCGCAATCCAGGGGTTAAATAGAATTTGTGCCAGTTCGATAAAGATGCGTTCGCTGTTCTGGTTGACGGGGGCCGCCTGATCAGGATTGAGCTGGAACCACGCAATACCGAAATAACCAACAGCAACCGCGCCGCCCAGGCACAGAATCATCCATGTCATGCCAATGCGCCGCGCTGCTTTCAGGCTTTTGACCGAGTCTGCAGCCATGAAGCGGGCCAGGATATGTGGCTGACCGAAGTAGCCCAGGCCCCATGCCGCAGCACTCACAATTGCAATAAAGCTGCCGCCGGCGATCAGGCTTGAATAATTCTTGCCTGCTGTGGCTGCAGCCTGATCAATGGTCGCAGTAACGGCAGAAAAATCGCCCATGCCCAGCAATACCATGATCGGCGTGAGTATGAGGGCAAAAAACATCAGCGACGCCTGGATTGTGTCAGTCCAGCTGACCGCCAGAAAACCGCCGATAAAGGTGTAGATGATGGTTGCGCCTGCTCCGAGCCACATTGCGGTGACATAGTCGACGTGGAAGAGGCTTTCGAACAGGCGGGCGCCCGCCACGATGCCTGAGGCGCAATAGATGGTGAAGAAAAACAGAATGATGGCAGCCGCCGCAATCTTGATGATGACGCTGCCGCCGCCGAAGCGACGATGAAAATATTCGGGAAGCGTTAGCGCATTGTTGTTATATTCCGTGTGCATGCGCAGGCGACCGGATACCAGCAGCCAGTTGAAATAGGCGCCAACGGTCAGGCCGATGGCAATCCAGGCTTCGGACAGGCCTGCCAGATAAATTGCGCCGGGCAGACCCATAAGGAGCCAGCCGGACATATCAGAGGCACCCGCGGACAGTGCCGTTACAAAACTGCCCAGGCTGCGTCCGCCCAGGATATAGTCATCAAAATTGCGTGTCGAAAAGTAGGCGATAAACCCGACTGCCAGTACGACAATCAGATATATGGCGAACGTGATGATCATCGGATTAATGTCGCTCATTCCTCGTTCCCTGTTTCTATCTGTTTAAAGTGGTGGATTTTACGGAAATGCCAAAAAAATGAATATAAGGGTTAACTCTTATAAAATAAGGTTAACTTTATGATTTGATATAGATATTGTCGTGTGGTTTTTTTCGGAATTGGCCGGGTTAACCCCGGTTTTGCATCATTCTGTTCGCAGGTCGCCGAAAACAGGACCCTAAGCAACCTGCGATGCGCTGTGTGTGTTGCTACCAGGCTCAGGGTGCCCTGGCCAAGGAAACTGAAAAATCTACAGTTTTTCGCGCAGTTCATAATCGATAATCACATCGTGCGCGTCGCCGGCGCTCTCGGGACGCAGTCCCATCCAGGAGCCCAGGCCCAGGGGCGAAGCCTCGCCCAGGCGAATTCCCTTGACGTCCTCTCTTTTAAGCACGATTTGAGCATCCCAGTTCAGTTCAATGCCGACGTAATGTCGCAACCAGTGCGTCAATTGTCGGGCCTTGCGCGTACCCGGCATGAACTGGTCAAACTCGGTGCGGCTGAGCGGACCTAACGACAATCGAAATTTATGCTGGGCATCGCGCACCGAGCTGCCCAGGATTGTGTCCTGGCCCAATCCCATGCTGCCATTCAGGCCCAGTTGCTGCGCTGGGTCCAGGGCGATCCATTGCGGTACAAACTCTTTGAGGCTGACATTAATATTGAAGAAGGTTTTCAGTATCTGGATAATGCCTTCCGGATTGCGCGTCTGCCGAACCAGATGGCCTGCAAAGAAATATTTGGCGTGATCCATGATCGAATCGCGCTGCTTCAGGGATTCCTGTCCCTGATTGATCAGGCTCGCAACATGACGGCTGAAATTTTCTTCGGGGCGATCAAGACTTACCGTGCTTTGCGCATCTGCCCAGGCGCGGTAAAACAGTGCAATCAGGCGATGATGAAAAATATCGGCGAAGGCCGAGAGGGTGTGATCGCGGTGATGTACGATCCGTTCCCGCACATATTCTGTCAGGTGCAGCGGCAGAGGACCGTTGGGGCCAAACAGGCCATAGCTCAGAACGGAGACAACGGGCGGGCCGTCTTTATCACGATCGACATCGCAAATGGTGGAAGGCGCGAACGCCATGGACGGTTCCTGGCGCAGTCGCACCGGCTCACGCGAGGGCAGTGAGTCTCGTCCCAGCGGCTTTCTTGTGCCACTGCGTGCGTCCAGCCAGCGCAGTACATGATACAAACCGAATCTATAGGGGTCTGCTTCAAGTTTTTGCCAGAAGTCCGGCGGCAGCGTATTGGCTGGCGTCACAGGATCCGAAGGTGTATCCATGCGGTTGGTATACCTGTCAAAAGGTGTATAAGATATCTTGGCGAAATGACATGGCGGTTGCAGCCCGTGTATGACGTGGCGGTTACAGCCAGTGTACCTGAAACCTTGATATATTGCGCAAGGGCAGGCGTGCCGCAGGTGCACATCATATCAGATATCGAAAAGGGGGCGATATCTGTCAGAGCAGACAAAGCCGGCATCCCGCGCTGCGTCGACAAGGCCAGCGATGCCAATCCATGGCGCTAAATCGATGAATACGTCTTGGCTGCCAAAGAGCTGCAACTAAAGAGCCGCAACCAAAGAACTGCGCAGCCCATGACAAGCAAGCTGCTCGTTGTTTACATTTAGCAAAACTTTATGATTCGAAAAGCGGCGCAGATCACGTAACATACAGGGCATTCTTTCACAGGCAGGTCATATCTTTCGGTTACGCTTTTCAATCCACACATGACAGCAAGCAAAATAATCAATTATGTCTGAAATTAATCGCAGCGATCTATTTGGAAAACTCGACACTTTGCTGTACCGTGCCCTGGAAGGCGCGACGGCATTTTGCAAACTGCGGGGCAACCCGCATGTGGAATTGGTGCACTGGCTTCATCAAATCATGCATGAACATGATAGTGACCTGCAGAAAATTATTCGATATTTTGAGCTCAATCCCGATCAGCTGGAGCGCGGTATCGTGGCCACGCTGGATGAGTTGCCGCGCGGCGCCTCGTCCGTTTCTGATCTGTCTGAACATCTGGACAATGCGACCGAAAGGGCCTGGGTTTACGGTTCGCTCAAGTACGGCGAAGCGCGCATTCGCAGTGCGCATCTGATTCTGGGGATTCTCAAGACGCATTCGCTGCGCAATGTGCTCTATGGCATTGCACCCGAATTCAAGAAAATCACGCCCGATGTGCTGGCCGATAATTTGCCGGCCATCGTTCGCGATTCTGTCGAGCAGCAGGACAGCGCTGCGCTGTCTGCGGGCGCAACCGGCGCGCCTGCTGCCGGCGGCAGTGGCAAGTCGGCGTTGTCGCAGTACGCGGTCGATATGACGGCCCGGGCGCGCAACAATGAAATTGATCCGGTTTCCGGTCGCGACGAGGAAATCCGCCAGATTGTGGATATTCTGATGCGCCGTCGCCAGAACAATCCACTGCTGACGGGAGAGGCCGGTGTGGGCAAGACGGCCGTGGTCGAAGGGCTGGCGATCCGCCTGGCCAGTGGCGATGTGCCGCCTTCGCTGCGCGACGTATCGTTGTACCTGCTGGACATCGGGCTGTTATCTGCCGGTGCAAGCATGAAGGGAGAATTTGAATCGCGCCTGCGCCAGGTCATTGATGAAGTGCAGGCCAGCGAAAAGCCGATTGTGCTGTTCATTGATGAAATCCATACTCTGATTGGCGCAGGCGGGGCCGCAGGTACGGGCGACGCGGCTAATCTGCTTAAGCCGGCATTGGCGCGCGGGCAATTGCGCACGATCGGCGCGACAACCTGGGCGGAATATAAAAAGTATATTGAAAAAGATCCGGCGCTCACGCGTCGCTTCCAGGTAGTGCAGGTGCACGAGCCAGCCGAGGCGAAGGCGCTGATTATGTTGCGCGGTCTGGCAGGGAGGCTGGAGTCCCATCATCAGGTTCTGCTTTTGGATGAAGCCATTGATGCCGCGGTTCGGCTGTCACACCGTTATATACCGGCACGCCAGCTTCCCGACAAGGCAGTGGCGCTGCTCGATACCGCGTGCGCCCGCGTGGCGGTCAGTCAGCATGCACAGCCGCCGGCTGTTGAGGATTCGCGTCGCCGGATTGAGCACCTGCAGATTGAACGCGATATTGCACAACGTGAGTTGCAGGTAGGTGTTGGCAGCGAAGAACGCATTACCAATCTTGATAATGATTTGCAGGCGGCGCAGCAAGAGCTTGGTCGGCTGCAGGAAAACTGGCAGACTGAGCAGGGGCTGGCTGCCAGGCTATTTGAGTTGCGCCAGGTGTTGCGCAACGAGGATACCAGCGAACAATTACGCGCCGAGACACTGGCTGCGCTCAAAGAGGTGCAGCAGCAGCTGGAGGCTCAGCAGGGCGAGGCGCCGCTGATCTTTCCTTCGGTGGATGCCAATGCGGTGGCTGCTGTTGTGGCTGACTGGACAGGCATTCCTGTAGGACGTATGGTCAAGGACGAGGCCAGTTCGGTATTACAGTTGTCCGATTCCCTGGAAAAACGGGTGATTGGCCAGCGCGACGGGCTCGATGCGATTGCTCGGCGTATCCAGACATCTCGTGCCCGGCTGACAGACCCGAACAAGCCGGTCGGCGTGTTTCTGCTTTGCGGCCCCAGCGGCGTGGGCAAGACCGAGACAGCGCTGGCGCTGGCCGAAACGCTTTACGGCGGCGAGCAGAATCTCATATCTATTAATATGAGCGAGTTCCAGGAAGCACATACAGTATCCACGCTCAAGGGCGCACCGCCAGGCTATGTCGGTTATGGCGAAGGCGGCGTGCTGACCGAGGCCGTGCGCCGTCGTCCCTATAGCGTGGTGCTACTCGATGAAGTGGAAAAGGCGCACGCCGATGTGCATGAGATTTTCTTTCAGGTCTTTGACAAAGGCTGGATGGAAGATGGCGAAGGGCGCTATATCGACTTCAAAAATACGGTGATTATCCTGACCTCGAACGTCGGCACTGATCGCATCGTGGATCTATGCAAGGATCCGGATTTAATGCCGGATGCCGAGGGGCTGACCGGCGCCTTGCGCGAGCCGCTGCTTGGTGTCTTCCCAGCAGCGTTACTGGGTCGACTCGTTGTGGTGCCGTATTTGCCGCTGTCTGATCAGATGCTGGGCAGTATCGTGCGCCTGCAGCTGGAGCGCATCAGGCTGCGGTTGCAGCAGAATCACAATATTGATTTTGACGTAACCGATGCCGCCGTGTCGCAGATCGTCGGGCGTTGCACTGAGGTCGAGTCGGGGGGGCGCATGGTAGATGCCATTCTGACCAATACCGTGTTGCCGAAAGTGAGCCAGGAAATTCTGATGAGCACCATCGAAGGACGTCGTCTGAACCGAGTATCGCTGGATGCGCAAGAGGGTGAATTTGTTTATCAGTACAGCTGAAAGCCAATTCAATTGAAATTGAGCAACCGGACAGGCGACGCATGCTGATTGTGATCTCTGACGGTTAATTCCGATGAATTTGGATCGGCAAAATGCCCGTTAACGCAGCGGGCATTTTTCGTATGGGGTCGTGCGACAGGCGGTTTGCCCGGGACACGGCCTCGTCCTGAATAATGTTATTCGTTGCACAACCCGGTCTGAAAAACGATGTTATTTGTCGACACCGCCCGGTCCTGGGCGATCCTATTTGTCGTCCGGGTCCTTGTCTTTTTCTTTATAGCCGGAATGGGCGGCCCGGCGCAGCGTCTCAAGAATATTATCCTCCTTGTGGCTGTCCAGGGCGGTATCCTTGTTCAGGGTAGTCGGGCTGTCGTCGCTGAAAATCGTGTGACGATCTTTGTCCGCGCCGTCCGAGGGCAATGCCGCCAGTGGATCCCCGTCAATCGAAGGATGATGCATGCCTTGGGGCTTGAGCAGCTCCACCGGATTATGATGATTGCGATTGGCCGCCGACTCCATATCGAACGGGTGCTGCTCGTCCGAGGTTGTGGCACCTACTGGCAGTACGCCGGGGCCGCTGAGCAGATCCTTGAAAATATCGTCCGGGTTTTCTTCGGGAGCAGGGGTGGCCGCTGTAGCGCTTTCATCCGCTTGCGCGATGTTTGTATTGGACGATATTGGACTGGGCGATGAGGGCTCAGAAGTCGCGCCATTATCGTGCAGCGGAGCGACCGTGGTGTTGGGTGCGGGTGTCGGGGGCGGCATTCTATTGATAGGCGTGCCCAGCGGATGCTCTTGGGCAAGAGGGTCTGCCTGAACGCCGTCATCGCTTGTTTCTGCCGGTGGCTGGTAGGCCGGATGCCAGGTGGGCAGCTTGTCGCTACTGTCGGCGTGTGAAGTTGCAGAGCCTGTAGCTGCGCTTATGCCAGTCGCGCTCGCGCCTGCCGCTGCAGCGCCACCGGCGAAGGCGGCGGTGTCATACGGTGTTGCGCTTAGTGCGGCGTTATCAATGTCGCCGGCAGGGTCCGATGACGCTTGTGAATCACCTAAGGTGATCTGGTAATCACCCACGGTAATGCTGTCGCCATTGTTTACCGTGCTCTCCTGGGACAATCCAAGAGGCGTGTCGTTGACAGCGACGCGGCCCATGCTGCTCATGTTGAGCACGGTCGCGGCGCTGCGGCTGTCATCCAGTCGGACAATGGCCTGCAATGTGCTCAGTTCACCCGACGGATCGGGCAGATTCACGTCATTCTGCTGTCCACGGCCTATCGTGCCGCCGGGCGGTTGCAACTGACAGGTGAATGTGGTGGCGTTGTGCAGATGTTGTACGGTCAGTTTCATGATGGGTTCTGCTCCTTGACCGAGGACGGCGATGGCGTCCCCGTCATGCCGCGCCGGTCTATTTCGTCAGAGGGCGTATGGGCGTAATGCTGCCGCTGGCCGAGGCGCTGCCAGAGCCTGCGGTTTGCGCTGGCTGATGCTGTGCCTGTACCCGTTCAAACACCGGTCCCCATGACGGGTGTGATTTTTCGGCCGGAAGCAATGTGAAATTGGGGTTCAGTGTCAGGATCTGTTCAAATGTGCTGGCACAACTGCGCTTGGCTTCAGTCAGGCACTCGCTGAATGCCTTGTATTTAAGAGCCGTGGTGTGCAAGGCCACCGACCCGGTGCTTAGTGCCGGGGTGTTGCTCACCTGGGTAATTACCGCCTGGTATTGCCCGGCCATAAAAGTTTCGCGTACCGGCCGGATTTGAACTTCTTCGGACGAGCTCAATGCATTTGAGCCCGAGTCGCCCCACAGAGAGCATGCAGACATCATGACACTGGCAGCCAGCACACCGGACACGAGAAGCAGACGTGAAGCGCTTGTTTTTTTGAATTGAGACATGTTTGTGTAATAGAAATATTTCATAATGCAGTTTGACGTTGCCTGTTAATACAACTGAAATATACCGTTTTAATGTTGCATATGACAATTGCAGATTACCCGCGATGCCGGCATTTCCCGGAAGAAATATTTTTCATTGAATGTTATTAGCCACCGCGCTATGTACAGGATATTAATACTTCCAGATGACAATAGCATGTTAATTTGACGGCATCGTGCTTAGGAAAAGTAAATTATGTAACAAACAGGTAACTTTCGAAAAATACTGTTTAATTTAACTACATCTTAACCAATTTCAGTAAAAGTATAGGCTTTTGTGCTTGATGTTTTGGTCTGTCATAAACACAATTGAAATCGACGTATCCGCCGGGTATGAAGGAGCGGCCGGGATTGATTGCAACAGGCATAATATCAAGGGCCGACGGGACAGACAGCAACTGGCATAAAGCTCGGTCTGCAAATGCAGATTACGGCGGCAATCGCCAGCTGTGCCAACGCACGGTCAGCAATTGCAGGCTATTGAATGAGGACATGGTAAATGACATCAATTTATAACAAGATCATAAAGCTGGGGACAGTCGGTCTGATCGGCGCTGCTGCGCTAGCCGGGTGTGCTTCCACTGAATCCAAAATGGCGGTTCCCTACATTGTCGAATTAAAAGCAGATAGTCAGGTAAACCCCAATGCTTCGGGCAAGCCTTCTCCCATTAAGATCACGATATACGAACTGAAGTCAACCAATGCATTTGACACGGCCAACTATTTTGCCCTGATGAAGGATCCGCGAGCCGTACTGGGTGACCAGATGCTTGAGGTCAATTCAAGCATCATCAAGCCGGGAAGTACCGAGGAAATCAAGGCTTCGGGCAATACCCAGGCCAAGGCTATCGGTATTGTTGCATCGTACCGTGACCTGAATAACAGCCAATGGCGTCTGGTCGTAGACCTGCCGGAAGCTGAGACCACCAATTTCTATAAATTCTGGCAGTTCTCTCCCAACGAAGCCCGTATTCGCGTTGATGTGCAGAGAGCCGCTATTAACGTCAACAAAACAGAACCAAAATAAACTGCAGATTGTTTTATGAGCATAAAAGATAAAGTAGTCTGGTCCGAGGGAATGTTTCTTCGCCCTCATCATTTTCAGCAGTTCGAGCGATTCCTGGAACACAATCTGCGGGTGCGCATTGAAAGCATTTCAAGTGTGTTCTGGGGTTTCCAGGACCTGGATATCGATATCGATGCCCTGGCGCTGGGAAAGATCGCACTGAAAAAAGCAACAGGTCTGTTTCCCGACGGCACGCCATTCAGCTTTGATGCCGAGTCTGCGCCGTTTGCATTTGAGGTGCCCGCCGGCACCCTGGACACGCGGATATACCTGGCCATTCCGCGTGTACGGGAAGGCGCCGAAGACGTGGTGTTTGAAGAGACGGCCGACTCACTGGCTCGCTATAGCGTTATTGAAGAAGAAGTGGTTGACACTTGTGAAGTCTCGCTCGGAACGGCAGTTGTCCAGGTTGGCCGGTTGCGCTTTCGGCTCATGCTTGAATCTGATTTCGGTGACGAGTGGATCGGTATGCCGCTGGCCCGTGTCACGGAGCGCAGCGCAGACAACAAGGTGGTGCTCGATTTCACTTATATTCCGCCGGTACTGTCCAGCCACGTCAGTTTTGCGCTGACCAGCTTTATCCGCGAACTGTTCGGGCTACTCAATGCGCGTAGCGAGTTGCTGGCCGCCCGCTTGAACCAGCCGGGTCGCGGCGGGGTGGCCGAGGTTTCCGAATTCCTGATTCTGGAAACCATCAATCGCTATCGTGGCGCCCTGTGGCACATGACGACACTTGGCAATTTACATCCGGAACGGATTTTCCACGATTTTCTGATGCTGGCCAGCGACATGGCCACGTTTTCGGGCACGGGAAAGCGCATGGAGACATTTCCGGCTTATGTACATGATGATTTGCGCGTCAGCTTTGAGCCGCTGATGCAGGTGCTGCGCCGGGCCCTCACCACCATTCTGGAAGAGCAGGCCATTCGCATACCGCTGCATGACAAAGGCCAGGGATTGCGGGTGGGGCAGGTTACCGACCCGCATCTGCTGCAGTCGGCCGAGTTCATTATTGCCGTGCATGCGGACATGCCGGCAGAGCTGACACGCACGCGCTTTCCCGCACAGGTCAAGTTGGGGCCGGTAGAGCGTATCCGTGATCTGGTGCATCTGCAATTGCCAGGCGTGTCTTTGAAACCGGTCACCAACGTGCCGCGTCAGTTGCCGTACAGTGCCGGGCACATTTATTTTTCCCTGGAGAAAACCGGCGATATGTGGAAACAGCTGGAACGCACCGGCGCGCTGGCGCTGCATCTTGCCGGGGAGTTTCCGGGACTGACACTTGAGTTCTGGGCGATCAGAGAGGATCGGGACAGGTAAACATGGCAGAAAATTACGCCGGGACACCAATAGGTCCCTGGGCAAACTCCACTGCAATGCCCGAGGCAGGCAAGTTGCGGCCTGATGACTATGTCATCAGCGGTTCCAATACCCTGGTTGCCGCAGCCAATCCGCTGCTGGTGCTGATTCCCCAGATTCGCAACACGCGTTCGCATCCTTCGCCTGCCCAGTTGCGTGAGCATCTGGTGGATGAAGTGCGTCAGTTTGAATTGCGTGCGCAGCATGCGGGCATACGCAATGAGACGATTCTGGGTGCGCGTTATTGCCTATGCACCGCGCTGGATGAAGCGGCAGCGTTGACCCCCTGGGGCGGCGGCGGGATGTGGTCGGCCAACAGCCTGCTGGTGACATTCCATAACGAGACCTGGGGGGGCGAAAAATTCTTCCAGTTGCTGGCCAAGCTGTCGCAGAACCCCGCACAGCATATCGATTTGCTGGAACTGCTTTACTACTGTCTGGTGCTCGGTTTCGAAGGTCGTTACCGCGTCGTGGACAATGGTCGCTCGCAGCTGGAGACACTGCGCCAGCGCCTGTTGCTGATATTGCGCAATGCCCGTGGCCAATACGCCGCCGCATTGTCGCCGCACTGGCAGGATGCGCCAATTCTGAACAAGGTAAGACGTCTGCCGATTCCGTTGTGGGTGTTTGCGGTTCTGGCTGTGGCCTTGGGTTTTGTGTCTTTTCTGGGTTTGCAATGGAGCCTGGGAGACCGCTCGGACAAGCTGTTTGCTGATGTGATCAAAATCAAGCCGCCTACGGTGCAGATCAGTGCGCCGAAACAGGAAAAACGCGAGCCAGTCAAGACCAACCGGATTGCGCCGTTTCTTGCGCCTGAAATTCGCGAGAATTTGCTGACGGTGCGCGACGAAGCCGATCGCAGTGTGATCGTGCTGCGCGGCGATGGGCTGTTTGAATCGGGCGCTGATGGCATCAGCTCGCAATATCTGCCGGTGCTCTCCCGTGTGGCCGATGCGCTCAATGCTGTGCAGGGCAATATCCTGGTGACCGGATACAGCGACAACGTACCTATTAAGACTATTAAATACCCATCTAACTGGGAGCTGTCCCAGGCCCGGGCTGATGCAGTCAAAAAACTGCTGGATGAACGCTTGGCTGATAAATTGCGGGTGCGTGCAGAGGGTCGCGGCGAAGCCGATCCCGTGGCGCCCAATGATACCGCAGAAAACCGGGCGCGCAATCGGCGCGTGGAGATTACCTTGCTTGTTTCACCTGTTGCCCCGGGCGCGTCTGCCCCTGCCGATCCGTCGGCCATGCCTGAGCGGGGGGCAAACCGATGATCAGTCGCTTTTTCAGTTTTCTTTTCAGTCGCGGCCTGTGGGTTTTTCTGGGCCTGCTGGTCATCTCGTTTTTGATATGGACGATCGGTCCGAGCCTGTCGGTCAATAACTGGTACTTGCTGGATTCGCCCAAAGTGCGTCTTTGGGTCATCGGCACCATTTGGGGCATCTGGCTGCTGCGCATTATCTGGCGCAAGTGGCGAGAAGGGCGGCTCAATGCACAATTGCTGGGTCAGTTGCGCAAGCCCCGTCCCGAAGCGGAACTCAAGGCAATGCCCGAAGCCGAGCGGGCAGAGATCAAGGTCCTGTCCGAGCGGTTTGATGAAGCCATTACACTGCTGCGCAACTCGCGTTTTGAAGCCGGCCAGAGCAAGTCGCCGCTGGCGCGCTTTTCCAAGCAATATCTGTATCAGTTGCCATGGTATGTTTTTATCGGCGCACCGGGCTCTGGCAAAACCACTGCACTGGTCAATTCGGGTCTTAATTTCCCGCTGGCTGATCGTTTCGGCAAGGTTGCCCTCAAGGGCATTGGCGGTACCCGCAATTGTGACTGGTGGTTCACCGACGAGGCGGTGTTGCTGGATACGGCAGGCCGCTATACCACGCATGAAAGTGATCCGACGGGCGACGAACAGGAGTGGAAAGGGTTTCTGAACCTGCTGACCAAGTATCGCGGCCGCCAGCCGATCAACGGCGTGATGCTCACGGTGAGCGTGGCCGACCTGCTTAGCGCGACCGATACCGAACGCGTGGCGCATGCCGCTGTGCTGCGTCGCCGCCTGCAGGAGTTGCGCGAAGAACTGGGCATTCAGTTCCCGGTATACGTGCTGGTGACCAAAACCGATTTGCTTTCCGGATTTGAATCCTATTTTGCGACCTTCAGCCGTCAGGAACTGGACCAGGTCTGGGGTTTTACGATTCCGTATGAACAGGCGCAAAAGCCCGATTTCAAACTGATGGACGCTTACGACGCCGAATATGAGCTGCTGCAAAAACGGCTCTACGAAGCGTTGCCCGATGTGCTGGCTGCAGAGCCGGATGAAACACGACGGGCCCTGGCGTATTTGCTGCCGCAGCAGTTCGCCGGCCTGCGCCAGGTATTGGGACATTTTCTGAGCGATGTTTTTTCCAGTTCCAAGTTTGAATCGGTGGTTATTCCTCGGGGTATTTATTTCACTAGTGGTACGCAGGGCGGGCAGACGTTTGATCGGGTCACCGGCCAGCTCAGGAAATATCTGAAAATCGAAGGCATCCGCGACCAGGGACCGGGTATACCGCTGGAGGCGGGCAAGAGCTATTTCCTGCATAACCTGCTCAAGGACGTCGTTTTCCCCGAGTCCATGCTGGCCGGCCTGAACCTCAAATGGGAACGTCGCTATCGTACGATCCAGTGGGGCGGCTATGTGCTGCTGACCGCCATTCTTGCCATTTGCCTGCTGGGGTGGCTAAACAGCTATCGGAACAATCGCAACTATCTGGATTACGTTACCGATAAACTGCCAGAGTTTAACCAACTGAGCCGCGACATTAAGATTACCGAGTCGGGCGACGTGCTGGGTCTGGTGCCGTTCATGAATGCGACGACAGACCTGCCCAATGGCGAGGATTTCCCGGTTGAGAGTCCGCCGGTGTGGAATACTTTCGGACTTTACCAGGGCAGCAAACTGGCCGCTGCGGCCAATAGTATTTACGATGAGACAATCAAGCAGGTATTGCTGCCGCAAGTGTCGCGCCGCATTGAAAATGCGCTGGAGAACGCGCCGCCCGACGATCTTGAGTATTCATACGAGGCTTTGCGCGCCTATCTCATGATGTACGATGCTGAGCATTATGATCCGTCTTTCCTGCAGTCGTGGGTGCTGTCGGACATGCAGAAAATTCTGCCGGCCGGGTACACCACGCAGGATTATGATCAGCTCAAATTTCATATCAATCGCCTGTTCAACAATGGCGTGATGTCCTCGCCATTTCCGCGTAATGACGCGCTGATCGAACGGGTGCGCGCCAATCTGGATCGCCATGCCTTGGCCCAGCGGGTGTACAGCCGCATGCTGCGCCTGCTGTCCGGGCAGAACCTGACGCAAAGCACGTTTATTACACTGGGCGGGGCCGAGGCGTCTGCGGTTTTTTTTCGCAAAAGCGGCAAGCCGTTGAACGAAGGGATTCCGGGGCTGTACACCTATAACGGCTATTGGAATGTCTTCAGCAAGAACGTCGAAAATGTGGCGACGCAATTGCGCGAGGACGATACCTGGGTGCTGCAGGTCAAGGCAGGCAGCTTTGCCGATGGTAGCAATCGCAAGCTCTTTGAAGATGTAAAAAAAAGATACTTTGACGACTACGTGCGGTACTGGGACAACTATCTGGCAGATGTCTCGGTGCGCGAGCCGCAAACCATGCTGCAAAGCATAGAAATTGCCCGCAGCCTGTCTTCCGCCAATTCGCCCCTGGTCAAATTTGTCAAAGGCGTTGCTTTGGAGACCACGTTGCTGCGCGAAGACGAAGAAAACCAGCGTTCGCTGATTGACCGGGCGCGCGAGCGCGTGACTGGCTCGACCCAGTCGCTGGAGTCCATGTTCGGCGCAACCGGCATAGACAATCCGATACGCCGCGATGCGACTGACCAGAAACTGGAAAAAACCGTTGATAACCATTTTGTACAGTATCGCGAACTGGCACGCAGCGCCGGCCAGGGTGTCCCCCCGCCGATTGAGGGCACGACCGGGCTGCTCAACGAGTTGTATACCTATCTGACCGCTGCCGATACGGCCTTGCGCAGTCAGAGTCCACTGCCGCCGGCCGATGTGTTGACCAAGCTGCAGGCCGAAGCCGGGCGGGTGCCCGAGGCGGTGGGTGGCGTGTTGACGGATCTGTCTGTCACGGCATCGCGGCAGGTGGCTGCGGTTCGCCAGGAAAAAGTGGGAGAGGACGTCAATGCGGTGCTTGGCAATTTTTGCCGCAGGTCCATTGCCGGCCGCTATCCTTTCGGCAATTCGTCCAAGGACGTGGCGCCCAATGACTTTGCGCGTTTCTTTGGACCGCAACAGATGATGGACCAGTTTTTTCGTGACAACCTGGCCAACCTGGTGGACATGAGTGGCGGCAAATGGCGCTTCAAGCCTGGCATTGATGGCAACAAGGGTGGTGTTGCCGGTTTTTTGGACTCCTTTGAAAAAGCGGCGGTGATCCGCGATGTGTATTTTGCTGCCGGTAAAATGGAGCCGTCCTTCAAGGTCGCGGTGCGGCCCGTTGATATGGACCCGGAAATTACCCAAATGGTGATGGAAGTGGACGGCCAGACGCTCACATACGCGCACGGCCCGCAGGTAGGAACGACACTGGAATGGCCGGGCAAGCAGGGCAGTAACCAGGTCAGCATCAGCCTGCAGCCGCAAGTCGGAACGTCGGGTATTTCTGCCTCGGGCCCGTGGGCACTGAATCGCCTGCTCGATCGAGCCAGTCAGCGCCAGGGGCGCTCACCGGAAGTGACGCTCGCCACTTTCAATATTGGCGGTCGCCGGGTGACGCTGGAGTTCACTGCCTATTCAGCCAAGAGTCCATTTCGTCTGAGCGATATGCGCAGTTTCAGATGTCCGGGGAAGGGTTAGATATGGACGGGATCAGTATTGACCAACTATCAGACTCGCTGGGCTGGTATGGAAAAATGCCTTCCAGCGGGGATTTTGTGCATCGACGGCTCGACCAGAACATTATTGGCTGGTGGCACCGCTGGCTCAGTTCCGGACTGGTCGCCATGCACCAATCGGTACTGCTGACGGCCGAGCAGGAATATCTGAGCGCGCCTATCTGGAATTTCCTGATCCCGGCCTCGCTGGGATGCGATATGGTGCAAATGGGCTGTCTGGCGCCAAGTCGCGACCGGGTAGGGCGCGCCTATCCATTGTTGGCTGTGCTATATGTGCCGGCGGCGCAATATCAGGCACAACAAGTCTCGGGATCGGGACGGTTTTATGAACACCTTGGACGCAGCTTGCTGGCGGCGGTCGGGCATGGATGCTCGGCGGCACAGTTCGAGCAAAATATCCAGGGCGCTCGCGGCACGTTGACGCAAATGCTGACCCGGGCCTCGACACAGGTAGTTGAAGATGACGGCAGTAGCGATATACTGGATATTCTGAACGGCGGACATGAGACCCCGCCCATCGAGAAACTGGATCAGGATGATTCGCGCTGGCCGGAACTGGCGCTGTGCTTTAACAGTGATGCACACAACAGTTACTGGTGGACCAATCAGGCCAACGGCGCCGCGCAAAAATCGCTGGTGCACGGCGGGGCGCTGAATATTACCCTGTTCAATTCGCTGTTTATTACGCACACGAATTTCAGGTTGTAGTTATTTACCCATTAATGCATTTGACCAGCCTGGCATAGGAAACAACATTATGGCGATCTCAATACAGGACCTTATACGTAACGCTGATCCTTCATGGCAGTCGCTGGATAAGACTCCATTGGGAACAGGATCCGCATCCCAGGGTCAGTTGGAAGATCTGGTGCTCGATTTGCTGCCGCAACTGAAGGCGCTGCATGCGCAGCAGCGTGTTTACGCAGTCTGGTCGCCACAAACTGTGTTCCTGGATCCGGTCGGACGTGCCAAGTTGCTTCCCGGCGCGGGCCAGCCTTTTGTCAAGCAGGGTGCCCAAGCCATAGCAGGTTGCGAATCTTTTGCCGCCATCGAATTGCAGACCGACGATCCGGCCTGGCGTATCGGCCCCTGGACCGATGTGTACGGCCTGGGGTCGCTGCTGCGGGCTCTGATTTGTTCAGAGGCACCGCAAAGCCCGGTACGCCGTTTTGTCAAGGATACCCAAGAGCCGCTGGTCGCATCTGCGCCAGCGGGGTACTCACGCCAGTTTCTGCGCACCGTCGACCTGAGTACCGTGCTGCAATCATCGTTGCGGCTGCAGTCGGTCGATGAGCTGTCGGCCATGATGGGCTTGTCGGCAGCCAGCCCGGGTTCGCCGGCGCATCCATCGGCTGTACCAGGGGCCGTCGCAGGCGGGCTGGCAGCGCAGGCAATTCTGAGTCCAGCCGCGGGTCATACGGCATCCAATGCGGCGGCAGACGAGGCACCGGCAACCGGCCAGGCAACGGCGCAGCCGGCGACACAGACACCCCAGGCGCACGACGCTGCGCAGGGGCAAGCAGGTCTGGCCGACGCGGCCGGGACAGAACAGGGCCGGCAGGAGCAGGCCAGACAAGAACAAGCGAAGCAGGAACAGACTGTACAGGAACAAGCCAGCGGCGAGCAATTGCGGCAAGAGCAGATACGACAAGAACAGGCCAGGCAGGCACAAGCTAGTCAGGAAAAAGCTAGCCAGGAAAAAGCCAGGCAAGAACAGGCCCAACATGAGCAGATTGACCAAGAACAAGCCAGACAGGAACAACTTGAGCAGGAACAGGCCAGACAGGAACAGGCCAGCGAAGAACAAAAGCGGCAGGAACTGATCCGGGCTGAAGCGGCAAAAGAGGCACAGGCCAGTGCCGAAAAATCGCCAACACCGTCCATGACAACCAAGTCGCATGATGAGGTCGCCGCCGCCAGCGACGCGCAATACCGCGAAGCGCCGCTCTCCGAGTCGTCACCGGATGAGCAGGACCAGGCCGGACCAGAAGATGACAGCCCTACCCAAGCCGCTACAGAACCGGCCAAGAGCGAATCGCGTTTGCAGGCCGGCTCAGCCGGTGGTGGAGGTCGTGGTGGTGCGGGTGCTGATGATAGCGCCGGCGATCCCCCGCCGCCAGGCGGGGAAAGAAAAAAGGCGCCGGTCCTGCTGGTCGCGGTTGTACTGGCCGCCATCGCAGCAGGCGCGTATTTTGGGTTTGGCGGACAAGTGCCGAGCGATAGTGCCCCGGAAACGGCAGCGACAGATCGCTCAGCGCCTTCAGCGACGCCAAGCGATTCGAGCTCATCGCCGGCAGCGGGTCAGTCCGGCGAGTCTTCCACTGATACGCAGACGTCTACTGCAACAACAGCCGAAAATGCTACGACACCGGAATCAGAGTCGGCAACAGCCGGTTCAAGCGCCGCTGCAGATAGCGCTGCTTCAAACGATACTGGTAATCCGGAAAGCGCGGCCACCTCTGATGCGGCCGCGCAAATTTCTTCGACCGCAGCGACACCGGAAACTGCGGCCCCGTCTGATTCTGCCGAACAGATTTCTTCAACTTCCGCTACACCGTCAGCTGCGACTTCCGCTGCGGACCAGGGCGCAGGCAGTGGGGCGGCAACGTCAGACTCGACACCTGCTGCGCCGGCAACAGAACCTGCAGTGACTGAGTCGGCTGCAGGTCCGGACAGTGCTGCATCAGTTGCAACTACGGAAGGCAGCGCATCATCATCAACGGATACCAGCTCGATGTCCACGGGGCAGGCGGGCGATCCGGCAAGCTCCGGTGATACCGCTGCGTCTGGCGACTCGGCCAGTGAGTCTGGCAACCCGCAAGTGACTGCCGACCAGGCGCGCCGCGAGCAAGAGGCCAGGCGCATCGAAGAGGCGGCCAAAGCGGAAGAGGCGCGATTGGCCGCTGAGAGCCAGGCTTCGCCTTTGACATCGTCTTCCTCCCCTGACACGGGTTCTGGTGCGCCGGCGACCGATACTACGACATCGACCACACCATCGGCATCGCCCACATCAGAAGCTACATCAGAGGCCGCATCGGCACCGACCGCGTCATCGGAGCCGGCCAGCACGACAGCGCAGGAAACCGGCACGGCGGATGCGGGTGACACAGGCGCAGCCACCGACTCACAAACGTCTGCTGCCACGGAGTCGTCTGCCGCGCCGGTCACAGGCAATACCAACGGTGCGACGGCACCGGCAGGGCAGGCGGGCGCGAGTGCAGCAACTGCGGCTGCCGCTGCTGCCTCGGGCGGTCCGGCGGCTGCGGCGACCAATACCGCACCCGCCTCAGCCGCGAATGAGTCCGCTGAGATGAAAGCGGCAGATGCCGCTCGCGAAGAAGATCAGAACCAGCTTGCCCAGGAAAAGGCAGCGCTGGAAAAGGCGCGTCAGGAAGATGCACGCCTGAAGAAGGAGCGTGAACGCCGCCGAGCTGCCCAGGCGCGCGCCGAGCGCAACGCAGGCGCTACGAGCAATGCATCAAAAGGCACAGTTTCATTTGTGATCCGGCCGTGGGGTAATGTATTCATCAACGGACGTTCGCGTGGTGCCAGTCCGCCATTTCGCAGTCTGCGGCTGGATCCGGGCACCTATAATGTCATGATTACAAACGGAGATTTGCCGCGCTATGTTCGGGTGATTACCGTCAAGGCCGGTGAAAATATCACAGTTGTACATCAATTCCAGTAACATGCGGGGTAAGATCAATCACTAATACGGATGTGGACGGGATGAAAAGGGTAGTATTGCGCAGGTTTTTTCTTCCGGGGGCCTGTGCGGCATTATTGTTGCTGCATGCTCCTGTGGCTACGGCGCAAAGTGCGGGTGGCTATAAGCCTGAGTACTCGCTTTCGTTTGTGTCCGACGAGCGCATTGTGATCGGCAGGACTGCCAAGCGCTGGCGAGATCTGGTCGCGGAGAAAACGGAAGGACGTGTCAATATCCGGATGTATCCCAATGCATCGCTGGTCAAAGGCGAGCAGACCCGCGAAGCGACGGCCGTGCGCCAGGGTGTAGCCGATATGGCTGTCGCTTCCGCAAGTAACTGGTCAAGCCAGTTCCGCGCGCTGTCGGTGTTCTCCCTTCCATTTTTTATTCCCGACATTGATGGCACCGCGGCGCTGATCCGGGGCGACCTGGGTAACCTGGTGCGTGACAATATGGACAAGGCGGGCATCGTCACCCTGGCATGGGGAACCTCGGGCTACCGCCAGCTAAGTAACTCGCTGCGGCCGGTGCAGTCGCCTGCCGATCTGAAGGGTATGCGGATCCGCGTGATCGGCCTGCCACTCTTTATGGACTTTTTCAAGGCGCTGGGCGCCGCGCCGGTACAGCTGAATCTGACGAGTTTACCCGATGCTTTGCAGAAAAAGGCCATTGATGGACAAGACAATCCCCTATCGGTTTTTACTGGCTTTAAATTCAATGAAATGGGCCAGAAATATCTGACAATGTGGAATTATCCGGCAGAGCCGATTTTTATCGCCGTCAACAAGAACGTCTGGAACAACTGGTCCCGCGACGACCAGCAACGGGTTCGCGAGGCCGCAGAGCAGGCAATGAGCGAAACGGCCCCGATCCAGACCGCGCAGACAGCCCGACAGGCGCTTGATAAGACAGTCAGCCAACTGACGCAGGCAGGTGTGCAGGTAACACAGCTGACCGACCAGCAGCAGGCGGCATTCAAGAGCGCCACATCCGGCGTTGTGCAGAACTGGTCCGACAGAATCGGCCAGGATTTGATTACGATTGCCAATGCCGATATCAAACGGGGACCCGGTTTGCCGCCGGCCAGCGACCCCAATGCCGTCCCTGACTCTGCCTTGCCGGCTTCGCCCAATCCGCAGCCGCCGCCTGCCGATGAGACCAGCCCTGCCCCGTCCGACGCTGCACCAGATAACCCGGAACAAGCTGCACCAGATAACCCGGAACAAGCTGCACCAGATAACCCGGAACAAGCCACGCCTGATGACCCGGCACAAGCTACACCTGCAGACCAAGAGTCAGACAACTGACAGCGGTCCGGCCACCGCTGGCGGACTCGAACAAAACCGTGTTCGCCTGCCGCCAGCCAGGGTCGTGTTCCAGCCCCCATCGCTGACCGACACGCTGTACACAAAAAAGCACTGTCAGAATCCGGATTTTCATTCCGTTTCCTGCAGTGCATTTTTTGTCCCGATAGGGGCAGAGGCGGGTGCAAGTGCGCCTGCTGTAAAACAGACCGGATGCGCACTTGCAGGCCACTAACGCTGCCTGCGTTTAACGCCTGGCTGGTTTTAAGCGATAGTCATCAGGCTGGCGTTACCGCCGGCTGCCGCGGTATTGGTGCTGATACTCTGCTCATGGACCAGGCCACTGATGGCATAGCGACGTCCCTGCAGGATTTCATCCGTTTGCAGGCCCTGGGCAATGACAATCGGGCCTTTCTTTGCAGCCAATTGCAGATTCAATCGGCGCAGGGTGTCGCCATCGCCTTCGAATAGGGCAGCATCCAGCGCCGCATCGCTGATGCGGTCTTCAGCAATAAACTCGATGGGCTGGACAGCCTGGGCCCGGGCGATTGCGCTTATCCATTCCCGTACCGACGGCGTGTCCACAAACAGGGCCTGATTGCCTGAATCCAGAATTTGCTCCAGTTGAAGACCGGCGCCTTCGGCAGAGGCAGGCCAGGCCAGCACGGTGCCGCGCGGCACCAGCCGATACACATTGGTCTCGCCGGTAGGGCCTGGCAACAACGTGCCGGCAGGGTTCAGGCCCGGCAGGTCGACCCCTCTTGGCATATCGTCGTTGCCCTGGGAGAGCAGGCGATACAGATAGAGCGGGCCGCCCGCCTTGGGCCCGGTGCCTGATAGACCCTGGCCACCGAAAGGCTGAACGCCAACTACCGCGCCCACGATATTGCGGTTGACATAAATGTTGCCAGCGTGAATGCGGCTGCTGACGCGGGCAATGGTCTCGTCTATGCGAGAGTGAATACCGAAGGTCAGTCCATAACCTGTCGCATTGATCTTGTCGATCAGCGCGTCCAGTTCCGCCCGTTTGTAGCGCACAACGTGCAGGACCGGACCGAACACTTCGCGCTCCAGTTCGCTGATGTCATTAAGTTCGATAATGGTAGGTGCGACAAACGTGCCCTTGTCGGTGGCGCCGTCAAGCGGCAACTGTTCAACGATATGGCCAGACTGACGCATTTTCAGGATATGACGCTCAATAATCTGGCGCGCCTGCTCGTCAATGACCGGGCCCACGTCGGTAGAGAGCAAGTCGGGGCGGCCGACGGACAGTTCCTTCATTGCGCCCTTGATCATAGTCAGCACATGGTCGGCTGCATCTTCCTGAATGCACAGCACCCGCAGGGCAGAGCAGCGCTGTCCGGCAGAATCGAATGCCGAATTGAGCACATCGTATACCACCTGCTCGGCCAGTGCAGAGGAGTCGACAATCAGCGCATTCTGGCCGCCGGTTTCAGCAATCAGCGGGATCGGATGACCATGATTGTCCAGGCGCGCCGCCAGCTTGCCCGCAATAATGCGCGCCACCTCGGTCGAGCCGGTGAACATGACGCCGCGAATGTCCGGATGGGATACGAGCTGGTCGCCCACGGTTTCACCTGGGCCTGGCAGCAGTTGTACCGCTTCTTTGGGGATGCCGGCTTCATGCAGAATGGCGACGGCTTGGGCTGCGATCAATGGCGTTTGCTCGGCGGGTTTGGCCAGTACGGTGTTGCCCGCTGCCAGCGCGGCGCTCACTTGCCCGGTGAAAATTGCCAGCGGAAAGTTCCACGGGCTGATGCACAGTACCGGGCCCAGGGGGCGATGTCGATCTTCATTGAAGTCGTCTTCGATCTGGTCGGCATAATAGCGCAGGAAATCGACGGCCTCGCGCACTTCTGCAATGGCGTTGGGCAGGGACTTGCCGGCTTCGCGCACGATCAGGCCAAGCAGGGGCTGCATGCGCGATTCCAGCAATTGGGCAGCGCGACGCAAGGCACTGGCACGATCTTCAATCGGCGTGGCTTGCCAGATGGGCGCCATCGTTGTGGCCGCGGCCATGGCCTGGGTGACATCATCGGCGGTCGCTTCAATGACTTCACCGACCACATCGCGCTGATCGGCCGGATTGAGCATTGGCTTGCGGCTGGTGGTATCGCTTTGTTCATTGTCTGCGTCATACAGCGTGGGGGCGGCCAGCCAGGGCTGAGTGGCGCCATTGAGTAGTGCCGCCGCCAGTGAACCCAGGCGATGCTCGTTGGTCAGGTCCAGGCCGCTTGAATTGCGTCTGCCGGGCTCGCCATCGGTGCTGTATAAATCGCGTGGCAGTGGAATTTTTTCGTGTGGTGCACCCAGCGGCGTCATGGCGCTGGCCACCTCGATCGGGTTGGCAACCAGGGTGTTGATATCAATGTTTTCGTCGCCGATCTGGTTGACGAACGATGTATTGGCGCCGTTTTCCAGCAAGCGCCGCACCAGATATGCCAGCAGCGTTTCGTGTGTGCCAACAGGCGCATAAATGCGGCAGGGGCGATTGAGTTTTTTGCTGCCGACGACTTCTGAATAGAGAGCTTCGCCCATGCCATGCAGGCACTGGAACTCGTACTGACCCGGATAGTAATTATTACCTGCCAGGTGATAAATGGCAGCCAGCGTTTGCGCATTGTGCGTGGCAAATTGCGGATACACGGCATCGGGTGCCGACAGCAGTTTGCGGGCGCAGGCCAGATAGGAAACATCGGTGTAGACCTTGCGGGTATAGACCGGATAGTCTTCGAGCCCATCCAGTTGTGCGCGTTTGATTTCCGTATCCCAGTAAGCACCCTTGACCAGCCGGACCATCAGGCGATGACGAGTGCGACGGCCCAGGTCAATGACATAATCGATCACATGGGGTGCGCGCTTCTGGTAGGCCTGGATTACGAACCCGATGCCGTTCCAGCCTTCGAATTCGCGGGCGGCGCAAAGGGCTTCGAGCAGATCCAGGGAAAGTTCGAGTCGGTCGGCTTCTTCGGCATCGATGTTCAGACCGACATCGTAGGAACGAGCCAGGCGCGTCAGCGCTACCAGCCGTGGCAGCAATTGACTCATGACCCGGTCACGCTGGGCGCGTGAATACCGTGGGTGCAGGGCAGACAGCTTGATCGAAATGCCTGGGCCCTCATAGATGCCGCGACCGCCCGAAGCCTTGCCGATTGCATGAATCGCCTGCTCGTAGGATTCATAGTAGCGTTGCGCATCGACCGCGGTGGTGGCTGCCTCGCCCAACATATCGTAGCTGTAGCGGAAACCTTCGGCTTCGAATTTGCGGCTATTGGCCAGCGCCGACGAAATTGTCTGGCCCGACACAAATTGTTCGCCCATCATGCGCATGGCCATATTGACGCCCTGGCGAATGAGCGGCTCGCCCCCCTTGGCAATCATGCGGGTGAGGGCCTTGGACAGGTTTTGCTCGCTGTTGACTGCGACCAGCCTGCCGGTCAGCATCAGGCCCCAGGTGGCGGCGTTGACGAACAGCGACGGAGAGCTGCCCATATGGGACTTCCAGTCCCCGTGACTGATCTTGTCCCGGATCAGGGCATCGCGCGTGGCGCGGTCTGGAATACGCAGCAGCGCTTCGGCCAGGCACATAAGGGCGACGCCTTCCTGACTGGACAGCGCAAATTCCTGGATCAGGCCTTCGACACCGCCGCCGGGGCTTTTGTCTTTCAGTGACTTGACCAGTTTGAGGGCCAGTTCACGCGTCTGTTCAGGCTTGGCCAGCGCCGCCTGCTCCAGTAGCAGGGGAACGCATTCGGGTTCGGGCCGACGGTATGCCGAGGTAATCGCCGCCCGTAGCACCGATTGCGGCTGCACGTCCTGACCGAATTCATAGAATGGCGGCTTGCGGCTATCCAGCGGATAATTTACGGCATTATCGCTTTCCGTGGTTGTTGGTGTCAGGTGACGCAATTCGTCGGGCGTCAGGCCCCGTTCAATCTGCTCCAGATACGTAATCAGCGCCTGCTTATGCAGCCAGTGCGGGGTGCAGTTCAGTTTATCTGCATGATATTGAAGGCGATTTTTCAGGTCAATATCGACCTTGATGCCTAATGTGGTAGTCGTAGCCATATGCAACTCAAGTCTGATTGGGTGATGACGCTGAGCGTACCGAATCTGTCGAAAAAATTATATTAGGGTTAACCCGAAATAAAACGGTTAACCTATGGATTTATTGAAGTATTTGAGTGGTATTGGCGCGATAAAAAGCGAGGTTAACCGGTGATGGGCATTGGAGATGTGGAAAGCGTGGGACGAATAATCGGGCGGTTTGAAGCGTATGGCGCTTTCAATGCGGCTCTGCAACGGCGCAGTGGGGCCCCACGGCAACATGGCTAATGAAATTGCCGGGTGCCACGCGCGTCGGACGCGGCTTCCCAAGGCGCCTGTTCCACCGAAGGCATTACAGCAAGGTGCCGCCAAGGGAACCGGCAACCAGCAGCGTGCCGGTCCAGATATTGGCACGAAAAAGCGTGAAGCTGCGGTCAGGCTTGCGTACGTCAAAGGTGGACAGTTGCCAGTAGAAATGCAGGGCAATAACCAGCATGCTGACATAATACAGCCAGCCAAACCCCAGCATGATGCCGGGCACGGTCCACAGTATGACGGTGCCTGCGTAAAATCCGATAAGCCAGGCCAGCCCCTGATCGCCAAAGCGAAGCGCGGTTGAACGCAATCCCAGCTGTGCGTCGTCTTTCATGTCGGTATATGCGTAAATCGTATCGTAGCCGATCTGCCATGTGACGGCGCCCATCCACATAAGAATGGCCGCCAGCGGCACGCTATTGGTTGTGTCGGACCAGGCCATCAGCATTCCCCAATTGAAGGCAATGCCCAAAACCACCTGGGGCCAGTAGGTAAAACGCTTGCACAACGGGTAAAGGAATACCAGCGGCACCAACGCGACGGCCAGCCAGCGGCTGTAGCTATTGATGAAAAACAGCAGCAAACCGGCAACCGCCAATTGCGCCACCAGAAAGATAATGGCCTGTTTCAGAGTAATTTGCCCGCTGGTCAACGGACGAAAGCGGGTACGCTCTACATGTTTGTCGAATTCTCGGTCACAAATGTCATTGATCGTGCAGCCGACGCTGCGCATCAGCAAGGCACCAAGACAGAACACGACAAAGCGCAGCAGCGTGGGCAGGCCGTGTTGTGCCTGAATCAGTGCCGCGATACACGGCAAAAGCGTGAGCCAGGTGCCAACAGGCCGATCCAGCCGGCACAGTCGCGCATAAGGGCGCCAGGCCACGGGAAGATAGTGTTCTACCCAGTCATTATGGTGGATGTCATTAAGATCGGAATGGATGCTGGGCATGTTTTGATCTGAAATGTCGCAAGGGCGTTGCGGTGGTACGAAAAAGGAGATTTTAAAGGTTTTGCTGCTCAAGGGGGCGCGCGCAACAGGCAGGCTGCAATATCCGGGCAGGCGGGCAGCGACTTTTCCCGTAATGGCCCGCATTCTGGGTACAATTGGAGCCCCACTGTGCGGTGTTGGAAGCCATCCAATAGCGCATAGCCAATTTGCCGTTCATGCGCGCGGGGCGTTCTGTTTTGCGCCCAAGCGGCGTTGCAGCGACGTTCATTCTGTCAGACAGCCTATGTTCAGCTTCGATAATGTTTCCGGCTTCAAGTCGGTTTCCGCCATGTACGACAACCTGGTTTCCCAGGCTCGGTCCGTTTTTGATGGCGAGCCGGACCGAATTGCCAATGCCGCCAATCTGGCGGCACTCGTTTATCATACCGTACCCGATTTAAACTGGGCCGGTTTCTATTTCTATGATGGTAACGAACTGGTGCTTGGTCCCTTTCAGGGCCGGATCGCCTGCGTGCGTATCGCTATCGGAAAAGGCGTATGCGGTACGGCAGCAGCCACCGGTCAGGCGCAGTTGGTGCCCGACGTGTTTGCCTTTGCCGGCCATATCGCCTGCGATGTGGCATCGCGCTCGGAAATCGTCATTCCGTTGCACAAGGACAATCAGCTGATCGGTGTCTGGGACGTAGACAGCCCCAGGCCGGGGCGCTTTACGCAAGAAGATCAGGCGGGTATGCAGGCGCTGTGCCAGGTATGGCTGGACGCCTGTGATACGGTCGGCCAGTAGATTTCATCGGTATGGGATGGCATTTGGCGGGGTGGTGCTACACAGATAAACCCTTACTTGCCCGTGTTTCGATTGAAATCATCATAGGGATGTTCGTAAAATCCCCCAATTTGTCAGTCACACATAAAGGATAATAATGCCCGATAAGATCGAATTGATCGCAACGGTGCTGTTTGCGATCGCGATTGTGCACACTTTTTCGGTGCCGTATTTTGCCAGGAAGGCACATCAGGGCGGACCTCACTCAGGCTTGTGGCATGCCTTTTCCGAAGTCGAGGCGGTATTCGGCTTATGGGCCGCCGTTCTGATCATCTTCATGGGTGTGACCGGCGGGCTCGATAGTGCTGTCAAATACATGGACAGCCGCAATTTTACAGAACCGCTGTTTGTGTTTGCCATTATGGTGGTGGCTGCCAGCAGGCCCATTCTTGTGATGGTCGGTACAACGGTACGCTATCTGGCGCAGGTGGTGCCGTTGCATACTTCAATTGCCACTTTCCTGCTGACGCTGACCCTGGTGCCGCTGGCGGGTTCATTTATTACCGAACCGGCAGCCATGACGCTGGCGGCTCTGCTACTTAAGCGTTCGTTTTTTGATCATAGCAGTCACACCCGGTTCAAGTATATGACCGTCGGTGTGCTGTTTGTCAATATTTCCATCGGCGGGGTGCTCACTTCGTATGCAGCCCCTCCTGTGCTGATGGTGTCCGGTACATTCGGTTGGGATACCGTCTACATGGCAAGCCATTTTGGCTGGAAAGCCGCCATCGCGGTCTTGATCAACGCCGGAGTGCTTACCTTTCTGATGCGCAACGAGCTTTTGGCCGCCGGCGAGCATGCCTGTGAACAGACTCGCAACGACAGCGAGTCGCGCAGGCCGTTGCCGCGCATCGTGATTCTGATTCATCTGGCCTTCCTGGCAAGTATTGTGGTGTTTGCACACCATCCGGCCGTGTTTATCGGGTTGATGATGCTGTTTGTCGGATATTGCACCGCGTATGAACACTATCAGGACAAGCTGATGATCAAAGAGGCGTTGATGGTCGCATTCTTTCTGGCAGGTCTTATCGTGCTGGGTGGGTTGCAGCAATGGTGGCTGCAGGACCTGCTGGCTGGCTTGTCGCCCGATCTGCTGTATTGGGGCGCCACTGCATTGACCGCCATTACCGACAATGCTGCGCTGACTTATCTGGGCTCATTGGTGGAGGGCACCAACGAGGTCTGGCGCTATATGCTTGTTGCCGGTGCGGTGACGGGCGGGGGCCTGACCGTTATTGCCAATGCGCCGAATCCGGCCGGGTTTTCCATCCTGAAATCTTGTTTTCCCGACGAGGCGATCTCGCCCAAATACCTGTTTTTGGCGGCGCTGATTCCCACGCTGGTCGCGGCGGCGATGTTTTTGCTGCCCGTGCAACTTCTGGGAAATACAGGCCTGTGAATTGCGATAAAATAAGGGGTTAATTTGGGGATAAGTCCCCGCTTTTTTGGGTAAAATCCCGTTCACCTCTGTTTTTTGCGAGTTCGTTGTGCCTATTTATGCGTATAAATGCAGCGCCTGCGGCCATGCCAAAGATGTGCTGCAAAAAATGTCCGATGCGCCACTGGTCGCCTGTCCCGAGTGTGGTCAGAGTGCGTTTTCCAAGCAGGTTACTGCGGCCGGTTTTCAGCTAAAAGGTTCTGGCTGGTACGTAACCGATTTTCGCGGTGGCGGGGCCAATGGCGCCGGCAATGCCGCGGGCAAGCCGGAGACCGGCAGCGCCGGACAGAGCGCGCCCGCTGCAGCAACAACACCAGCACCACCCTCATCTGAAGGCAGCGCGGCGTAATTTGCCGTCTGCCAGCGGCGACGCGGTGTTTTTGACCTGCGTCGCTTCAAGCGTTTACACAAAATCAAAGAATTTCGGAGCATTTTTCATGCGTACCTGCTACACCGGTCAAGTCAGCCTTGATCAGCTGGATCAAACAGTCACCCTTTTCGGTTGGGTGCATCGCCGCCGCGATCATGGGGGCGTGATCTTCATTGATCTGCGTGATCGTGAAGGCATCGCACAAATTGTGTTCGATCCTGATAATGCGCAGGCGTTTGCAACCGCGGAAAGCATCCGCAATGAATATTGCATTCGTATTACCGGTCTGGTGCGCCGCCGCCCTGAAGGCACAACTAACCAGGAACTGGTTTCCGGTGAAATTGAAGTGTTGTGCCGGGAAGTCGAAGTGCTTAACGCCTCGGTCACGCCGCCGTTCCAGCTTGACGATGAAAACCTGTCTGAAACTACACGTCTGACGCATCGCGTGCTGGATCTGCGTCGTCCGCAAATGCAGCGCAATCTCATGCTGCGCTATCGTGTCTCCATTGAAGTGCGCAAATTCCTTGATGAGTTGGGCTTTATCGATATCGAGACGCCCATGCTGACCAAGAGCACGCCCGAAGGTGCGCGCGACTACCTGGTGCCATCGCGGGTGCATGACGGACAATTTTTTGCCCTGCCGCAGTCTCCACAACTGTTCAAGCAAATGCTGATGGTGGCCGGCTTCGATCGCTACTATCAGATTGTCAAATGCTTCCGCGATGAAGACTTGCGCGCGGATCGCCAGCCCGAATTTACTCAGATCGATTGCGAAACATCATTCCTGAATGAAGAAGAGATCCGTGAAATCTTTGAAGGCATGGTGCGTCATGTGTTCAAGCAAGTGCAGGACGTTGAGCTGGACGCAAGCTTTCCGATTATGAGCTGGGACGAGGCCATGCGTCGTTTCGGTTCGGATAAGCCGGACATGCGCGTCAAACTTGAATTTACCGAACTGACCGATGTCATGAAAGACGTCGAATTCAAAGTCTTTTCCGCGGCCGCTGCACAGCCGGGCGGACGCGTGGTTGCGCTGCGCGTGCCAGGCGGCGCCGAGTTGTCACGCAAGGAAATTGATGACTACACGCAGTTCGTCAGTATTTATGGCGCACGAGGCCTGGCGTGGATTAAAGTGAATGACCCGGCCAAGGGGCGTGAAGGCCTGCAATCTCCGATTGTCAAAAACCTGCATGACGCTGCCATTGCCGAAATCCTGCAGCGTTCAGGCGCAGCCGCGGGCGACATTATTTTCTTTGGCGCCGACAAGGCCAGGGTCGTTAATGATGCCATGGGCGCCTTGCGTGTGAAGCTGGGCCACAGTGACTTTGCCAGGTCCACGGGCTTGTTCGAAGACTCCTGGAAGCCATTGTGGGTCGTTGATTTCCCAATGTTCGAGTACGACGAAGAAGAGGGTCGCTATTTCGCTGCCCATCACCCGTTCACCAGTCCAAAAGATGGTCACGAGGATTTCCTCACAACCGATCCTTCCAAAGCCTACGCCAAGGCTTACGACCTGGTGCTCAATGGCTGGGAAATCGGTGGCGGCTCGGTCCGTATTCATCGGGAGGAAGTGCAAAGCAAAGTATTCCGTGCGCTCAATATCAGCGACGAAGAAGCCCGTGCCAAATTCGGGTTTCTGCTAGATGCCCTGCAGTATGGCGCGCCGCCGCACGGCGGCCTGGCTTTGGGACTGGATCGCCTGGTTACCCTGATGGCTGGTGCCGAATCCATCCGGGATGTGATTGCGTTCCCCAAAACGCAGCGGGCTCAGTGTCTGCTTACGCAGGCGCCGTCACCGGTTGACGAAAAGCAGTTGCGTGAATTGCATATTCGTTTGCGCAGCAAAACAGTCGTCGAATAACAAAAAAAGCCAGAACATGTTTCTGGCTTTTTTTTGCGCGCGATTGTCGGGTGAATGCGATATGCACGGCATGCATTTGCTGTGGCAGGACTATAATTTCGCTATCTTGCTGTCAGGTTTCTTTTTTGTTACCGAGCCAGGCGGTAAAAAAACATGCATTCGGGTACGATCACCCGCAAACCGTTCATTGAATTCAGGAGAGACGTTATGACGACCGAAATACAGACCTCGCTCGCGGGCAAAGTTGCATTGGTAACTGGCGCAGCCAGTGGGCTGGGCAAGGAAATTGCCGGGACTTATGCCAGGGCCGGCGCGGCGGTGGGCATTGCCGACCTGAATCTGGACGGCGCCAATCAGGTGGCCGATGAGATCAATGCGGCTGGCGGCAAAGCTTTCGGAATCGCCATGGATGTGACCGATGAGGCACAGGTGAACAAGGGCGTGGACGATCTGGTGGCCCAGTTCGGCGCACTGGACATTCTGGTCTCAAATGCCGGTATCCAGACGATCGAATCGATCGACAAGTTTGAGTATGCAAAATGGAAAAAGATGCTGGCCATTCATCTGGACGGCGCGTTCCTGACAACCAAGGCGGCCCTGCAGCATATGTATAAGGCGAAAAAAGGCGTGGTTATTTACATGGGATCGGTTCATTCCCATGAGGCTTCGAAACTGAAGGCGCCTTATGTGACTGCAAAGCATGGGCTGCTAGGCCTGGCCAGAGTGCTGGCCAAAGAGGGCGCAGCCCATAATGTTCGTTCACATGTGATTTGCCCCGGTTTCGTGCGCACGCCCATCGTGGAAAGGCAGATTCCTGAGCAGGCGAAGGAATTGGGTATATCTGAAGAAGAGGTCGTCAAGAACGTGATGCTGGCCGGTACGGTAGATGGCGAATTTACAACGCCCCAGGATATCGCGCAAACAGCCCTGTTTCTGGCCGCTTTCCCCAACAATGCGCTGACTGGCCAATCGGTCGTGGTCAGCCACGGCTGGTTTATGCAATAAGGCGAAGTCACATGGTCCAGTTGCCCGAATACGAGCGAATTGCACTGGTTTTGCAGGGCGGCGGCGCACTTGGCGCCTATCAGGCGGGTGTGTTCGAAGGTCTGGAACAGGCAGGGATAGAGCCGAACTGGATTTCTGGCATTTCCATTGGCGCACTCAATACCGCAATCATTGCCGGCAACCCGCCAGGCGAACGCGCTCAGCGGCTGCGGGAGTTCTGGGATACCATCTGCCAGTCCAATACCGGTTTTGGCATGGTGCCGTGGCTGGAACAAAGCCTGTTTCGGCTGAACGACCTGACGCGCAGCGGCCTGTCAGCCATGTACGGCATGTCGGCCATGATGGACGGGCAAAAGGGGTTTTTCACTCCGCGGTTTCCACCGCCCTCGCTGTATACGCCAGGCAGCGTCGAGCATACCGGATTTTACGACATGGCACCGCTGCGCGCGACGTTGGAGCGGCTGTGTGATTTCGATCTCATCAACGAAGGACATTTGAACGTGTCGGTTGGCGCCGTGAACGTGCGCACCGGCAACTTCACTTACTTCTGTAATGACAGGCATCGTCTGACGCCGGAGCATTTCATGGCATCGGGCGCATTGCCGCCGGCCTTTGCGCCAGTTCATATCGACGGCGAGTACTATTGGGATGGCGGCATCATGTCTAATACGCCGCTGGGTTATGTGCTGGACGCGCAGGTGAACGCCGACACTCTGGTTTTTCAGGTTGATTTATGGAGCGCCCGGGGGCATGTGCCCGACAATATGATGCAGGTCTACGACCGGGTCAAGGAAATCCAGTATTCAAGCCGCACCAGACTGGTGACCAATCAATGGGCGCGCATGCAGCGCATGCGCGGCGTCATGGCCAAAGTGCTTGAACAGTTGCCTGACAAGCACACGCTCGATAGCGATACCCTGGAAACGGCGCGGGCGATAGCCGACAGCAAGCATTGCAATGTGATCCAGCTTATATATCGTGATCGTGAGTACGAGTCCTTCAATAAGGATTATCAGTTCGGGATAAGCGCGATGCGCGACCATTGGAAATCCGGGCTCAAGGACATTCGCAATACACTGTCGCATCCGGAATATCTGGCTATGCCCGACAATGACATTTCATTTGTGACGCATGACATTCATCGCAATCAGAGTCAAGCGCGTTCCCGCCGGCAATTTTAAGCGAGGCGAGTGTTTGGGCAGATAATGACGATTGGTTTCGGTTGACGCTAACCAACCAGAAGCCCTTGGAGTTTCCTCTTAGCGGATGTAGCTCATATCCACGTAAGTCCATATCTGACGGCGCTTGAATCTTGCCCCCCTTACTCTTGCGCAAACGTATTGCACTGCTTCATATCGCCACTGCTCAGGCCGCGCTTGAACCAGCTCATGCGCTGTTGCGACGATCCGTGGGTAAAGGAGTCGGGCACGACATAGCCCTGCGCCTGTTTCTGAATGTGATCGTCGCCCACGGCAGCAGCGGCGTTCATGGCCTCTTCAATATCGCCATCTTCAATAATGGTGCCGTCTTTTTGCAGTTCATGCGCCCAGATACCGGCAAAGCAGTCTGCCTGCAGTTCGACGCGCACCGACAGGTCGTTGGCCTGACGCTCGTTCATTGAACTGCGTGCCTGGGCCATTTTGTCCATCACACCCAGCAGATTCTGTACATGATGGCCCACCTCGTGGGCGAGCACATAGCCCTGCGCAAAGTCACCCTGTACGCCCATCTGCGCGCCCATTTGATGAAAAAAGCTCATGTCCAGATAAACTTTACGGTCGGCGGGGCAATAAAACGGACCCATCGCCGCCTGGCCGACACCGCAGGCCGAGCGGGTAGCGCCCGAGTAGAGCACCAACGCGGGATCCTGGTACGTGCCGCCATTCTGCCTGAATATGTCAGACCAGACGGTTTCGGTCGTTTTAAGTACCTTGGAGATAAAGACTTTGTCTTTATCACTGGCAACCGACTGGCCCGACTGTGACTGCCCGACCGGCTCCTGCTGCAGGATATCGCCACCACTCAGAATGGCCATCGGATTGATGCCCAGGAAGTACCAGGCAGCCAGCGCGATGACGATCGTCCCGACGCCGATTTTGCCGCCGCCAAGCCGCATGCCGCGGCCCCAGCCGGGCCCGCCGGATCGGCGCCGGTCTTCCACATTGCTGCTTTGTTCCTGATCGTCTAATCGCATATTGATGATCCCTCTTGTGCAAATCTGCCATAAAAACAGCAGGTTGTTTTTTTATTTGAAATGAGTATGACTGCGTCCTGATTTTATACGGTAACCATGCGCCGCTTGCGGCAATTGGCGTAACCGGATGCAAGATCTACATTCCGGATGAAATCCCCCCAAGAACCCGGTTAGCATTCTTTTGCGGGTTTTCACGATTAAAATAGGGCTATGAAAAATAAGTTGAATCCTGTTGTTTCAGGTGCGCTGCAAGTCGCCGGCGCCAATGCTGGGGAGGGCGCTTGCCCATACGCCCACACGCTGCTGCCCGCTATCGGAATGCCCGTCCATTGCAGTGAGGGCCGCCGCGATCATGGCTGACATTATTCGTGCCATAACCATTTACGCGATTCCGCTGATTTTCGCCATTACGCTGGCCGAAGCGGCACGCGGTTTTGTTGCTCACAAGCTGGGCGATCGCACTGCGCTGATGCTGGGTCGCCTTACCCTGAATCCTGCCAGGCATATCGATCCTATCGGCACGATATTGGTGCCACTGCTCTTGATCGCCGCCAATCCGGGGTTTGTTATTGGATGGCCCAAGCCGATTCCTGTGAACGAGTCCCAATTTGCCAATCCCAAGCGCGACAGTATCCTGCTCGCGCTGGCCAGGCCGGTTTCCAATCTGCTGATGGGGATACTGTGGGTGATCACTGCACGTGTGCTGCTTGGCTTGGGCTTGTTCGACAGTTACTGGTGGAAGGTGGCGATTGCGGGCTTTACTCTGAATATATTCCTGATGGTCTTTAATCTGTTGCCCATTCCTCCGATGGACGGCAGCCGGATCATCGCGGGCTTTTTGCCTGCAAGACTGGCCATCCCGTACCAGCGACTTGAGCCTTACGGTTTTTTCATTGTGCTTGGACTGATTTTCCTTGGACTGTTGCAGGCTGTGCTGTTACCGGTAGTCAGCGTCGTGCTGGCGTTGCTTGGACGCCTGTTTCTGTTCGGATAATAACAAATCATGACCACACTTAAAGTTGTCAGCTATAACATTCACAAAGGCAAGTCGGCATTTGGCAAGCGCGAGTCGCTGGCCGATCTGCAGTCGGGCCTGACGCAATTGGGTGCCGATCTGGTATTTCTGCAGGAAGTGCAAGGCCGCAATAGCCGGATTGAATCGCTGCATGCGCAGCCGGACATGCTGGCAAATCATCTGTCCATGGATGTGTGCTACGGCTGCAACGCCGTACGCACCGATACCGACCACGGTAATGCGCTGTTGTCGCGGTTTCGTATCCTGAGCCACGAAAATGAAGATATTTCCGATCACCGCATGGAACAGCGTGGCGTGCTGCATGCACGTGTGGAAATCGACGGCAAAATGGTTCACTGTTTTGTCGCCCATCTCGGATTGTTTGCCGGCAGTCGCGGGCGCCAGGTTATTGCCATTATCGAGCGCATCAAGCGGATGGTGCCGGACAATGAGCCGCTTATCCTGGCGGGCGACTTCAACGACTGGAACGAAAAGCTGGCGCCTTATTTCGATCATGAACTAGGCCTGCACGAAGTGTTTGCCAACAGCCCGCTACGCATTGATAACGAGTTGCCGCGCCTGAAAACGTCGCTGCGCAGCATGATGAATGGACGCGGCCTGCTGTCGGTGGATCAGCTTGCGCCGCCTCGCACCTTTCCCGCCGTGTTTCCGTGGCTGCGCCTGGATCGCATGTATCAGCGCGGATTTACCATCCTGTCGGCGCAGGTGCTAAAGGGGCGGCCCTGGGCGCGCATTTCCGATCATGCGCCGATTCTGGCCGAACTGGAACTGGCGTAAATGGACTTGCCTGGCAATGAACCTGGCCTGCTCGTCGCTTGTGCGCGGGAACGCAGCGCCTTTGGGCAAATTCGCAAGCAAGCTGGGGCCGTTCTTCGCTACAATAGCGACCAATGTTCGGCGTTTGCCCGGGGTGGTCGGCCCAAAGTGTCCGCCGCCTGTCTTTACCCCTTAAGGACGCACCCAGTGACCCGGTGGCAGACCTTCGGGCAGTTCACAGTACGATAATCGCCAAGATGACAAAAAAAATCCTGATTGTTCGCTCTTCTTCCCTCGGGGATCTGGTGCATATGCTGCCGGCAATCTCCGACATCCATCGACACATGCCCGATGCGCAAATCGATTGGGTCGTGGAAGAGAATTTCGCTGAAATTCCGTCCTGGCATCCGGCTGTCCATGAAACTATTGTCATTTCTCATCGCCGCTGGCGCAAGCAATGGCTGTCGCGCCAGGCGTGCAACGAGCGGCGCGTCTTTGCCAGGAATCTGCGCAAGCGGGACTACGATATTGTGCTGGATATGCAAGGGCTAATGAAATCGGCCTGGGTGGTACGCCAGGCCAAAGGTCGTCGTCACGGCCTGGACTGGCGCTCGGCCCGCGAGTCGCTGGCTTCTCTTTTTTATCACGAACGCCATAAAGTGGAATTCTGGCAGCCGGCCGTGCGCCGTCAGCGCCTGCTGGCGTGCGCCGCGTTAGGCTACACATTCAGCGGAGAACCGGATTTTGGCCTGCAGTCGTTCACGGACAACACGCCGATACAGGACTACGCCGTCATCATGCCTTCGGCCAGCCGGGAAGACAAGTTATGGCCCGAACCAGACTGGTTGGCAGTATTTGATCTGCTCAAACAGGCAGGGCTGGGCCTGAAACTGCTTGCAGGCAACGAAAAAGAAGCCGCCAGGGCACAGGCTCTTATCCGGGATTTCGATAATGCGCAAGTATTGCCAAGAATGAATCTGACCGAAGTTGCTAAACTGTTGGCAGCCTGCAAAATTATGGTCGGTCTGGACAGTGGCCTGACGCATCTGGCAGCGGCGCTGGGCCGTCCCACGATTGGAATTTATAGCGCCTCGACACCGGTTCGAACCCCGCTTGAAGGAGCCGGGTTTACCGCTAGCCTGGGCGATCGCGGTCTGCCACCAACGCGAGATATGGTGGTGTCAAAAGTGAAGCAGGCTTTGCAGGCCTGATCGTTATCTTCCTTGTCGCCGTCCCGGTACCTAGAATCAGAACATGAATCGCTTTTTTTATACTGCAACCTTAAGACTGGCCTCCCCGTTGCTGCTGTGGTGGTTGCAGCGCCGCGCGCGCAAGGCCGGCGGCGTCTGGGATATCCGCGGGCCCGAACGTTATGGCCGCTATACCGAAAGACTGCAGCCGGGGCCTTATGACGATGAAGACGGTTATGCCGAGTCGGTTTTCGGTTTTGCTCGTCCTGTGTGGGTGCATGCGGTGAGCCTGGGCGAAACCCGGGCGGCCCAGCCGTTGGTGCAGGCCTTGCTGGACCAGGGACTGCCCGTCCTGCTTACGCATTTTACGGAAACCGGCAGGTCAATCGGCGCCAAACTATTTGCGCCGGACATCAACACCGGTCGCTTGTGTCAGGCATGGATGCCTTACGATTTTCCCGAAGCGGTGCAAGGCTTCCTGGATTACTGGAAGCCGCGCTGCTGTATCCTGATTGAGCGCGAGATCTGGCCGAATATGGTGGCGCAAGCCAAGAAGCAGAACATTCCCGTTATCGTGGCCAGTGCCCGTTTTTCTGCCGCTACGTTGCGCCGCGGCCAACTGCTGGGCAGTGTCCTGCGCAAGGCGCTTACCAGCATCGACCTGATCTTGACGCAGACGCACATTGATGCGGCGCGTCTTGCCGACATTGGCGTCAAGCGCACGCGGGTGGTCGGAAACCTCAAGTTTGACCTGCGCATCTCGCCCGAACAATCACATATGGGACAGGTGGCCCGGCGTCATATCGGGCGGCCGGTCATTGTGATTGCCAGTACACGCGAAGGTGAAGACGAATTGTTTTGCCGCGCGATCGCTGAAGTGAAAAAGACTTATCAGGGCGGGCAGGCAAGTGCGGATCGGCAAGCCGAACCGCAAGCCAAAGATGCGTCAGCCGGGGCCCACAATCGGATGCCGCTGTTTGTTCTGGTGCCCCGGCACCCGCAACGCTTTGAAGACGTTGCCGGTTATCTGGCAGATGACGGCCTGAGCGTTTGTCGACGCAGCGACTATCCGACTGACAGCCAATTGCGAACGGTCGATGTATTGCTTGGTGATTCGGTGGGGGAAATGTTCTTCTTCTATGGCCTGGCCGATGTAGCGATCGTCGCCGGCAGTTTTGCCGAACTCGGTGGGCAGAACCATATTGAAGCGAGCGCGCTTGGATTGCCCGTTATAGTGGGGCCGCATACTCGCAATTTCCAGCAATCGGTCGAGGATGCGCTGGCCGAAGGCGCCGCACGACGGGCCCAGACGCCGTCCGAAGCGGTCGGACTGGCCCTGAAGGTGCTGGATAATCCGGAGCTGCGCCTGGGCATGAGCCGCGCCGCCAAAGAATGGTTGTCCCTGCACGAGGGCGCGACTGATAGAATTATGGCTGCCTTACAGCCTTATCTTAAGTAAATCATGTCCCTGTTACCCAGCGCCTCCGTCCTGCAAAAGACCCTTTATAGCGCATTGCCCGACTTTGCCAGTATTGCTTGGGTCGAAAAAATCGGCTCGACCAACGTCAATCTGATGCAGGAAGTCAGAAATACGCAGTCCGCAATGGGCCGCCCGGCGCTGCTGGGCGCCCATACGCAGACCAGTGGCCGGGGCCGGGCGGGGCGGCGTTGGGAAAACCCGCCGGGCTCCACACTCATGTTTTCCTGCGCCTATGACGTGTTCGTTCCGCCGGCACGCCTGCCCATGCTGGCGCCGGTGGTTGGAATTGTCGCCTGCGAGCAACTGCGAAAAATTGCCGGACCGGCGATTCAAGATCGTCTGCTCATGAAGTGGCCCAACGATATTTTGTATGATCAGGCCAAACTATCGGGTTTGCTGGTCGAATCGACTCGTCCTGCGCGGCGCGAATCGCAGCATCATCATGTTGTCATTGTCGGCATGGGCATGAATTTGTCCAGTGCCGTTGAACTGACCCAGCATCTTGGGCGCAAGGTTGCGGACTGGACGTCGGTGCTGGGCGATATGAGCGAAGATCCGGGGCGCTCTGAAGATATCGCCTTGTTGGTTGCGCGTATCGCCAGGGCATGGCGAGATGCCTTTGCCCAGTACGAGCAGCAGGGATTTGCCGCCTTCATGGCACGCCACGCTCAGATTGATGCGCTGCGCGAGCATCAGGTCAATGTGATTCAGGATGATCGGATCGTGTTGTCAGGCGCCGCTTGCGGCGTTAACCAGGACGCCTGCCTGCTGGTAGAGTCAGCTGGGCAGCAACACGCCATTACCATTGGCGATATTTCCATCCGTCCTGAAGGGCAGGGCTAAGCCGATGCCAACCATTCTGATTGATGCCGGCAACTCCCGCATCAAAGTTTCGTTTTTCGATAATGCTGCGCGCTCGGCCGACAGCGGCCAGGTCCATGCCTTTGCCGCTGCCGACTTGAACAGGCTGGCCGATCTTGTCAGACAGTTGCCGCAGCCGCCGACACGGGCGCTGGGCGTGAGCGTAACCACTGAGGCGATTCGCCAGGAACTGGACGCGATTGTCGCGCCTTGCGCTATTGAATGGCAGACGCCAGGAGCGCGCCTGTTGCGCCTGAAGAACCGCTATCACAATCCGGCCGAACTGGGCCCCGATCGTTGGCTTGGCATGCTGGGTGTGCTGACAGCGCGACCCGTTGATGGGCCCAAGATGCTGGTCAGCTTCGGTACGGCGACCACCGTCGACACCATCGATGATCATGAGACGTTTCTGGGCGGGGTCATTTTTCCTGGTGTCAGCATGATGCAGTCATCGCTGGGAGCCGGCACGGCGCGCCTTCCCATTGCGCCGATGCCCGCGCAGGCTTGGCCCGCTTTTCCACAGAGCACCCAGGCGGCCATTGCTACCGGCATCGTCGCAGCGCAAACGGGTGGAGTGATCCGACAGTGGCAGCAGGTCACAGAACATCTGGGCCGCGCACCGCTCATGTTCGTGACCGGTGGCGCGCGCGCGGCCATTCTGCCGGAACTGCAGGCGCAAATTGATTCGTTCAGTGTCGATATGGGATTTGGTACAATACCGCTAATCGAATGCGAGTCGCCGGTCCTCGATGGCCTGCGCGCGCTTGCACAGCACTCACCGGACGCCTGATATGCGCACGCTTTTTTTTGTTATTGTCCTGGCTAATGTCCTGACTTACGGACTGGGCGCCGGCTGGTTTGGCCTCACACCCGACCAGTCGCGTCTGGGCGCCGCCATCAAGACTCCCACCGAATTTCGGCCCGGCGCAATTGATGTAGGGCCCATCAAATAATGGCGATCCAGACCAAACCCTTTGAAGCCGCCGGCCCGGCAGGTCGCATAGATTGTCTGGTCGACTGGCCCGATCCGGCTCAGCCACTATTGGGCTGGGCGCTCGTTCTGCATCCGCATCCGTTGCACGGCGGCACGCGCAACAATAAAGTCGTAACGACCCTGTCCCGCGCCTATGCGCAGGCCGGTTACGCCGTATTGCGTCCTGATTTTCGTGGCATCGGCAAATCCGAAGGCAGTTTTGACCAGGCGCGTGGCGAGACGACAGACATGCAGCAACTGATCCAGGCATTTGTGGATGCCCATCCCGATCTGCAAGGCAAGCCTTGGCTGCTGGCCGGCTTCTCATTCGGTTCTGCGGTGGCGGCGCAATTGTATTCGGTGCTGCAGCAAGAGGAAACACAGCCGTTGCCACAATTGCTCACGCTGGTGGGTACGGCAGTCAAACGGTTTGCCTGGCGTGAAGTGGTGCTGCCGGCCAATACCTTTGTCATTCATGGAGAACGGGATGAAGTGGTGCCGCTGCAGGAGGTCTTTGACTGGATTGCCGATTATCGCGTTGCCGTGACGGTTATTCCCGGCGCGACCCATTTTTTCCATGGGTATCTGATCGAGTTAAAAAAACTGGCAAGCGACGCTCTGCAACAGATCTCGGGCGAAACCGCCGTGTAACGCATTTTGTCCTGCAAGCGCTTATAATTCCTAACTGGCAGGCTTGTCACTTATTAAATCCCTTCTCTTATCCGGATCCGTTTCCATGTTCCTACGTCGTATAGTTCTTATCCTGATCCTCGTCCTGGTCGCAGGCGGTGCTTATGTCCTGTTCAATAAATCCAATAATGGCGCGCCTGCCGGTAGTACGCAGACCACAGGCTTAAGTACGACGCAAACGGATTCCGCTGCACAGCCAGGCCCGACCACGCCGCCCAAGCCGGAATCGCGTTCCAGCGTGCCGGTCACCAATGCCAGCACGCCGGTGCTCAGCGAAGTGGCAGGCATGACGCCACCGCAAACCAACGTGAAGGCATGGTTTCTGATAGACGCGACCTCGGGTCAGATTCTTGGCAACCAGGAACCGGATTTGAAAGTTGCGCCGGCATCGCTGACCAAATTGATGACGGCCAGCCTGGTATTTTCCGCGCTTGATCAGAACCGTATTCGGCCTGAGCAGGAAGTGACTGTTTCGGAAAAAGCCTGGCGCACCGGCGGTTCGCGCATGTTCATCCAGGTCAACACCCAGGTGACCGTAGATGACCTGATCAAGGGCATGATCGTGCAGTCGGGCAACGATGCAACCATCCAGCTGGCCGAGACCGTGGCCGGCAGCGAAGATGTTTTTGTGAACCAGATGAACCAGGAAGCGACGCTGTTTGGCATGAGCAATACTCACTTTACCGATCCCACCGGCCTGCCTGCGCCCGATCATTACACCACGGTGCGCGACTTGTCGGTGCTGGCCCAGCACGTCATTAAGGATCATGCCAAGTATTACCACTATTTCAGCCAGCCTGAATTTACCTATAACAAAATCCGCCAGCAAAACCGTAATGGTCTGTTGTCACGCAATATCGGCGTGGACGGTCTGAAAACCGGCCATACCGAAGATGCCGGCTACTGCCTGATTGCAGCCGCCGAGCGTGATGATCGCCGTCTTATTTCAATTGTGGTCGGCGCCGCTACCGTGCGGCAGCGTGAGCAAATGAGTCAGAGTCTGCTGGACTGGGGCTACCAGAACTTTACCGCCAGGCAAGTGGCAACCGAAGGCGCGCCGCTTGTCAGCCCGCGTGTATGGGAAGGCACAATCAAGCAGGTCAAGCTGGGTTCGGCCGATGGCGTCAGCGTAACCGTACCGCGCGGCATGGAAGACAAGGTTCAGACCATCACGCAGATCAATGGCAAGCTGGTCGCGCCACTGGCTAAAGGGCAGACGGTGGGTAATGTCCAGTTCGTGCTCAATGGCAAAGTTCTCAAGCAGGAGCAACTTACCGTACTTGAAGACGTACCGCAGGCCGGCTTCTTCGGACGCATGTGGGACAAGGTCCTGAGCAGTTTCAATAGTTAATCTTTCAGGCAGGGTGTGGTGATACAGGGTATAGACAGCGACAGCATCGTTTATCTGAACGGTGAGTATGTACGCGCCGACGAGGCGAAAATTTCGGTATTTGATCGCGGTTTCATTTTTGGCGACGGCGTGTATGAAGTCGTGCCCGCATACAACCGCAAGCCTTTCCGGCTGCAAGAGCATGTGCGGCGTCTGGAGCGCAGCCTGAAGGCCATCCGCCTGGAAACGGGAAAAACTGCGCAGTTCTGGGGCCAACTGATGCAGGACATGATCAGTCGCGCCAAAACCGATGATTCCTTCATCTACTTGCAGGTCACGCGCGGCGTGGCCAAACGTGAGCACGTATTTCCCGAGCCGCCGGTGGCGCCCACTATTTTCTGCTCCAGCGGCCCGTTCATCCGGCCCACTGCCGAGCAGCGTGAACGCGGTATTCGCGTGATTTCGGGTCCGGACGAGCGCTGGTTGCACTGCAATATTAAATCTGTGTCGTTGCTGGGCAATGTCCTGGCCCGCCAGGCCGCCGCCGAACGCGGCATGGATGAAGTCATACAGTTTCGCGATGATATGCTGACTGAAGGCTCTCTGAGCAATATGTGGGTGGTCAAAAACGGCACTCTGCTGGCGCCCATTAAAAACCATTTGATTCTTGAAGGCATCCGTTACGGCCTGCTGGCCAGGCTGGCCGAGCGCGCCGCAGTCCCGTTCGAAGCCCGCAATATCGCGCGTGCCGAAGTTTTTGCCGCCGATGAGATCCTTGTTACCTCGGCGACCAAGGAAGTGCTACCGGTGCTTGAGCTGGATGGTGCACCGGTTGGAAACGGACAGCCCGGCCCCATATATAGAAAGTTAAGGGCCGAATATGACAAGGAAATTTCCCGACTATGATGAAAGAGATCCCGCCCGAGCAGTCGCTGATAGAGTATCCCAGCGACTTTCCCATCAAGGTCATGGGCGTTCAGCATCCTGAACTGGCACAAATCCTCACAGACGTGGTCCTGCAGTTCGATCCGCAGTTTGATCCGGCTACCGTGGAAATGCGAGCAAGCAGCAAGGGCAACTACATTGGCCTGACATTTACGGTGCGCGCAACCTCGCGAGAGCAATTGGACAATTTGTATCGTGCGCTGCATGGTCACGAGCTGGTCAAAATCGTTTTGTAATGCAAGTACAGGTACGCCACCTGGACGGACCTGCGCCCTACGAGCCAGTATGGCAGGCCATGAAGTCGTTCACCGAGAGTCGCCGGAAAGACACGCCCGATGAAATCTGGCTGGTGGAGCACTGCCCGGTCTATACACTGGGACAGGCCGGCAAGCCGGAACATTTGCTCAACACCGGGGCGATCGAGGTAGTCCGTTGCAATCGTGGTGGACAGGTCACCTACCATGGCCCCGGGCAACTGGTCGTCTATCCACTGCTTGATTTGCGCCGCCGGGGCATCTACGTCAAGGAATACGTGGCGCTGATCGAGGACGTCGTGCTCGATACCCTGGCCAGTTTCGGCCTGCAGCAGGCCTGTCGCAAGGCCGGTGCGCCCGGTGTCTATGTGCCGTTGCAAGACGGCAGCCTGGCCAAAATCGCCGCGCTCGGCGTCAAGATCAGCCAGGGCTGCGCCTATCATGGCCTGGCCCTGAACGTTGACATGGACTTGCAACCGTTTGCGGGTATCAACCCCTGTGGCTACGCGGGTTTGCAAACGGTCGATCTGAAAGCCGTGGGCGTCAATACAACAGTGCAGGAAGCTGGCATGCGCGTGCTTGAGCGGCTATTGGCGCGATTTTCCTGACATGCGCGCTCGTTGCGGTTTGGCTGTATTTGCGCCAGGCTGCGACGCCGCAAGGCTCGAACCTGGCCTGGCGGTTCGCCCGGCGAATCTGCATTTGCACCCGGTGACCAGGTATGCACTGACATTGCTTAAATAGATGCGCTGGCGACGGCTAAATGCCTGCATTGGCATCCGCCAATGAGGAACACTGACACCGACTAAGCAGGTGCAGACATCTCCTAAACTTATGGCGCTCTTAGGGTTTTTGCTGATAAGCCTGTATTAAGCGTTAAAATGAGCTGAAATTTGCTGCGGTTTTCATGAACCGCCGTCAGGAATACCACCTGCCTTATTGCCGTAACGTCCATTCCCAAAAGGGCCGTGACATCACTATGACTACAAACACAGCAGTAACCCCGACTGTCAAAGACGAACAGTACGACGCCACCAAGAAACAGAAATCCTTCGATAAAACATCGCGGATTCCCATCAAGATTATTCCGGTTGAACGCCTGAAAAAGCCCGAGTGGATTCGAGTGAAGGCGGCGGCGCCCAATTCGCGCTTTAACGACATCAAGAAAATCCTGCGTGAACACAATCTGTTCACGGTCTGCGAGGAAGCGTCCTGCCCCAATATCGGCGAGTGTTTCGGCAAGGGTACGGCCACTTTCATGATTATGGGCGACAAATGTACGCGTCGCTGTCCATTCTGTGATGTGGGCCATGGCAGGCCCGATCCGCTGGATGTTAACGAGCCGTCCAATCTGGCCAAATCCATCGCCGCGATGCGCCTGAACTACGTGGTCATCACATCGGTTGATCGCGATGATCTGCGTGATGGCGGCGCGGCCCACTTTGTTGAATGCATCAACGAGACGCGCAGCCGTTCTCCCAAAACCCAGATTGAAGTGCTGGTTCCCGATTTTCGTGGCCGCCTGGACAAGGCGCTGGACATTTTCGGCAACGGCCTGCCCGATGTCATGAACCACAATTTGGAAACAGTGCCCCGCCTGTATAAACAGTCTCGTCCCGGTGCCGACTACATGCACTCGCTCAAACTATTGCGCGACTGTAAACAGCGCTACCCGAACGTACCGACCAAGTCCGGTCTGATGGTCGGGCTGGGTGAAACCGACGAGGAAATTTTGCAGGTCATGCGCGATATGCGTGATCACGATATTGATATGCTGACGATCGGTCAGTATCTGCAACCTTCAGAGCATCATCTGCCGGTGCTGCGTTACGTCCATCCCGATACGTTCAAAATGTTCGAGGAAGAGGCCTATAAAATGGGCTTTACGCACGCCGCCGTCGGCGCCATGGTGCGCTCGTCCTATCATGCCGACGAACAGGCTCATGCGGCCGGGTTCTGATCGGTAATTTGCAAGCAAGGTCCGGATAGCGATAAGGCTGACGCTTTATCGCTATTTTTTATGGCTATTGTCTGGGACGCGCGGTTGGACGGGTCAGATGAGCTTTCGTGCAAGGTTTACCACCTGGCAACCCCGCAGCCTTGAACCTTGCATTCTTGCGGGTATTTAGCCGACCGGCCATGCCGCCGATCGCCTGCTTGCATTTTTTCAGTCAGTTGCCGCGTCGGTTTTTCCGCGAGTCGTTGCACTATAATCCGCTCAATATCAATCCGATTTGAATTTGCAGAGTGGGAATCCCGGAATGAAACTTCTGATTACCGGCGGCGCCGGTTTTATTGGCTCGCACACCGTTGTCGAATTACTGAATGCCGGACACGAAATCGTCGTGCTGGACAATCTGTCCAATAGCTCGGTCACATCGTTAAAGCGGATAGAGAAAATCACCGGAAAGTCTGTCATCTTCATTGAAGGCGATATTCGCGACCGGCCTGTTCTGGATGCGCTGTTCGGTGCGCACAATATTGATGCTGTGGTGCATTTTGCCGGCCTCAAAGCCGTGGGCGAAAGCGTCAGGCAGCCACTGCAATACTACGACAATAATGTCGGCGGGACGATCACCCTGACCGAAGCGATGGACGAAGCCGGTGTCCGCCGCATCGTTTTCAGCTCATCTGCGACTGTCTATGGTGAGCCGCAAGCCATACCAATTGCCGAGACATGTCCGGTGGGCAACCCAACCAATCCCTATGGCAGTTCGAAACTGATGGTCGAACGCGTACTGCAGGATCTGGCCAAGTCCGACCCGCGATGGTCGGTGGCGATTCTGCGCTATTTCAATCCTGCCGGAGCGCACGAATCTGGGTATATCGGCGAAGACCCCAACGGCATTCCCAATAACCTGTTGCCTTACATTACCCAGGTGGCCATCGGGAAACTGGAAAAATTGGCCATATTCGGTAGTGACTACCCGACGCCCGACGGCACCGGTGTGCGTGACTATATCCATGTGGTGGATCTGGCGCAAGGTCATCTGGCTGCGCTGAATTTTATTCAGAAAAAATCCGGCGCCCATGTCTGGAATCTGGGTACGGGCAAAGGCTACTCTGTGCTGGATATTGTCAAGGCATTTGAAGAGGCGACCGCAGTGTCCATCCCATATACGTTATCCCCTCGTCGAGACGGCGACATTGCCGAGTGTTGGGCCAATTGCGACAAGGCAAGCCAGGAGCTGGGCTGGACGGCCAGACGCGGGTTGTCATTGATGATGTCTGACAGCTGGCGCTGGCAAAAAAACAACCCACAGGGGTATCGAAGCGATGACAGTGAGCCACAATAGCGACAAGCGCCTGGACGGCTCGCTAAATTAGAGCCCAAACGAGACGATCCGAACGAGGCGGTGCATGCATGATGGTTGACGCGAAGGAGACTGCTTAGACGAGACGGCCCGAACGAGACGGCCCGAACGAGACCGCCCTAACACGCCGGCGCAAGCGTGATGGTTGGCTCAAAGGAGATAGATCAAAACGAAATCACACCGGTGAAATCGTCTGGACGAAATAGGCCACATGAAACAGGGCGACCGAAATAGCGCGACTAAAATAACGCCACTAAAATAAGGCGGCTGAGCTAGAGCGATTGAAAATGGCGCCGATAAGCTTTCGCAGCCACCCGATCGCGTCTGGCGCACCAACTGGCGAGCTGGCCTAGCGCAGGTCTTTGTATACGTCCATCGTGCTGTTGGCAAATACCGACAGGTTAAAAAGCGCTTCGGCACGCTGCCGCGTATGCGCAGCGACGGTTGCCCGGGTGGCCGCATCGGGCAGAATCTGCGCAAGCAGGGCGCGCAATGCGGTAACGTCCTTGACCGGTGTAATCCAGCCTGACACGCCGTGTTCCAGGTTCTCGGGCAGGCCGCCGGCATCACTCACAATGGTGGGTAGCCCACAGGCCATGCTTTCCCGCGCCGCGAATGACAGGGCCTCTTTGTGCGACAGCACAAACCCCAAGTCGCTGGCTGCCAGCACAACGCGTGCATCGTCCAGTAACCCAGGAAAAATCACCTGATTGTGCATTTGCAGCCCGTTAATGCTCTGGACAGTATCGTCCGGTGGCGGGTCACCCGCGACGACTATACGGCAACGCCTGCGCAATGCGTCGGGCAGCCCCGCCACCGCATAGACCAGTTCGAGCCAACCTTTTTCAAAATCGGTCCCGCCGGTGCTGCCAAAGACAATCAGTTCAGGATCGTCCGTGCCCAGCAAGCTTTTGCGTGCCGCGCTGCGTTCGGCGTCGGTGGATGGTGCAAAGTGCTGCACGTCAACGCCGTGATGAATCACGTGTATGGGAAAATGGGAATAGGCACTGTCGGCGAACAATCCTGCAACGTAGTGGCTGACAGCAATGACGGCATCTGTAGCCAGTTTTGCGCGCAGCCAGTGCCCGAGCGTATGCACCGAATGATCGTTGTGCTTGGTAAACACAATGCGCGGTCGTTGTCGCTTTGGCAGCCCCAGGCAGGCCAGCATCACGTGCCGGTGGTCCGCAGAGGCATTGACGTGGATAATGTCAAATTGCTCCTGCCTGATCAACTGTCGCAACTGGCGGATTTCCGGAATCAGTTTGCCGATACGGGCGTTAAAGGCCTGTGCCCTGACCGTCGCCCCGTCCAACTCGCTGGCATAGCGAAACAGCCGGCTGGTACCGGGTGTGGCCAGCCAGCAGTCATGGTCGGTGAACTGTTGCAGCAGGTTCAGAATGTAAGTGACATGCCCGCCGCCGTTGCGCTTGTGGAAATTGGTAAAGAGAATTTTCATTCCATTTGCGAGCGAATGCGTTCAATCCAGTAACGGGTAGAGGCGTCGTGCGACGCATCTGCCGGGGCGCCTTTTAATTCGGCAGTAATGTCGGTTGCCAACACCTTGCCATATTCCACCCCCCATTGGTCAAACGGGTTCAGCCCCCACACCAGGCCCTGGACAAACACTTTATGTTCATACAACGCCAGCAAGGCGCCCAGGGAGAAGGGCGTCAGGCTGGGCATCATAATCAGGTTCGAGGGCCGTCCGCCAGGGTGGACTTTATGGTTTGCCACTTCCCTTGCGGCCGCTTCAGACATGCCTGCGGCTATGCTTTCCTGCACCGCCTGTTCGTAGGTTTTGCCATTCATCAGCGCTTCGCGCTGGGCCAAACAATGGGCAAGCAACTGGATATGGTGCTCTTTCCAGGCATGGTCCTCATGCTGACAGGCAATGAAATCGACCGGCGCACCGTCGCTGCCCTGATGCAACCACTGGAAAAACGTATGTTGTGCATCGGTACCCGGCATCCCCCAGACCGCCGGCCCGGTAGGCACGGTAATCGGTTGTCCATTGATATCGACTGATTTGCCCAGCGACTCCATTTCCAATTGCTGGATGTAGGGAATCAGGTTGGCCAATCGGGAATCATAAGCAGAGATATTGAGCGAGCCGTAATCCAGGATACTGCGATTGGCAATGCCGGCCATGGCCAGCTGCACTGGTGCATTCTGTTCGATGGGTGCAGTCATGAAGTGGTCGTCCATGGCCTTGGCACCGCTTTGCAGTCCCGCAACCACATCGGATCCCACCGCCAGGCCGGCAGCAACGCCCACGGCCGACCAGATGGAAAAGCGGCCCCCCACCCAGTCCCAGAACCGAAATATCTGGCTTTGTAGCAGCCCCCATGCCTGGGCAGCTTGCGGGTTCGCTGTGACAGCAATCACCTGATTCAGCGGCTTGGCAATACCAGCTGCCTGCATCCATTCGATCGCACGGTTGGCGTTTTCCAGGGTTTCAGCGGTTTTGAATGATTTGGACGCCACGACGATCAGTGTTTCGCGCGGATCCAGGCCCGCCAGGCCGCCCTCGACGGCGTGCCCATCAATATTGGCAACAAAACGGATATTGCGCCATATGCTGGCATAGCCAAAGGCGCCAACGACCAATCTCACACCCCAGTCGCTGCCGCCAATGCCGATATGAACAATATTGCGCCAGCGTCGCTCGCTGTCGCTGCGCCGAACGAACTCCAGCGCGCGCTTGCGTTCTTCGGCAACCTCTTCAATGGGACGGGGGGCACGCAGCTGCGTGTGCCAGGCGGCCCGGTTTTCTGTAGTGTTGACGTGTTCGCCATCAAACAGCGCCTGTCGGGCGCCCGTCAAGTCGCGTGCCTGGAGCAGGGCGGTGGCAGTATTGAGTACGTCCGCGCTATAGGTTTGGGCGGTGAGGTCTATCTGCATGCCACCGGCCTCGATAATCCGCGGGGCAGGAGCTACGCGGGGTGCCTCCTTGATAGCCTTGACGTAGGCTTGCCATTGCGGCATTTGTGCCAATGGCTTATGAGAATCCGATTCAGTATTCAAGTTGTTCCTGCCAAAAATAGTTCAGGGTTAAAGCTTGTCGGGCGATAGCGCCAAGTATACCGTAAGGAATAAATGAGAATGATTCTTCTTTCTTGCAGAGTTGGCCTGAAAGAAGGTCTTGCCGCCGATGCAACACCTTTGCAATACTTTAACGGCTGACGGGCGAAGTGGCGCTTTTAAGCGGTAAACTAGCTGCTTTGTTTTCCGATCCGTAGTGTAATACATGGCGTATATTATATGGACCAGTCCTGAAACGTGAACGAACTAATTCCTGCCCGCCGATTTGACCGCTTTTTCGAGCAGCTCCTGTTCTCCAGGGTGTTTTCGATCGTGATCGGCTGGAGTCTGAGCGTTGCGTTGCCCTATGTGTTGATGTGGGGACCACGGGCGATCTGGTCACCCGACAACGGCCAGGTAACGGCGGCACTGGCCACTACGCTGGCGCTTGTTCTGTCCAACGTGGCCGTATCCCGCCTGTTGACCCGTTACCCGGGTGGACGAAACGCCGCCCTCATTGCGCCTCAAGTTCTTGTAATCTATCTGATTTTGTCGCTGGTCGTATTAGTGTTTCGCCTGGAAGTGTCACGATATCTGCTGTTTGCCAGCGGTATTGTGGCGTTGTTCTGGCTGCATATTGAATTTATGGCGCTGCAGCATCTTAAAAAGGTGAAGCTCGCGGTGATTGACATGGGACGCGCCGTTGAATTGACAAAGATCCCGTTTATCGACACACGCATTCTGAAGGTGCCGGATCTGCAGGAAATCCGTTACGACGGCGTGGTCGCCGATTTCGATGCCATTGATGGCACCTGGGAGCGCTTTCTGACGCGCTGTGTGCTCCAGGGCATAGCGGTTTACAATGCCAAGCATTTGCTGGAGTCGCTCACGGGACGGGTATCGATCCGCAAAATGTCTGAGAACGATATCGGTTCGCTATTGCCTAGTCGTAACTACGAACGTCTTAAGTTCCTGTTCGATATTTTTATTGTTCTGCTTACATTGCCGCTGGTGCTTATCGTGTGCGCCGTCACGGCCGTCTGTATCAGGATAGATAGCCCAGGCCCGATCCTGTATAGCCAAACCCGCATTGGTCGCGGCAACCGGCCGTTTACCGTCTATAAGTTCCGCAGTATGGCCTGTACGGGCGATATGGCCGAGGCATTTGCGCAGGAATACGACGGTCGGATAACCCGAGTGGGCCGCGTTATCCGATTGCTGCGCATTGACGAATTGCCACAGTACATCAATGTGATCCGTGGTGAAATGAGTCTGATTGGCCCGCGCCCGGAGCAGCCCACTTTTGTCGAACAGTTTGACGAACTTATTCCATTTTATAGCTATCGGCATGTGCTCAAGCCGGGCATTACCGGCTGGGCACAGGTTCGCTCCGGTTACGCGGCCGATGTTGACGAAACGCAGATCAAGATCGAACATGATTTCTATTACATCAAGAACGCCTCTATTGCCTTGGATATATATATTGTCTTTCTTACAGTGAAAACGATTCTCACCGGCGCCGGGGCTCGATAATTATTCGTCGCGACGGAAACACCGAGCAAAAGCGACTGTGATGCGATAGTCATATCTAATTGATATGTTTATAAACTTGATTGGCTTTAATCATGAAACCTGCCCTTGTATTTGTTAGGTCTTTTGTTCCCGATTTTGACGGAAAATTAAAAAAATATATGTCGGTGCTCGACCAGGCGGGTGTTTCCTATCATTTTGTAGGGTGGGCAAGAGCAGATATTTCGTCCGAGCAAGGTGCACGTTTTTCCTATTTTAAGCGCCGAGCACCTTTGGGAAACGGATTGAAAAATATTTTCAACTTACTTCTCTGGAATATTTATTTGTTCCAATGGCTATTTAGTAAGCGAAAATATGTAAATTGCATACATGTTGTAGATTTTGACAGCGTCATTCCATGTTTTCTCTTCAGTCGGCTTTTCAGGCGTCCGCTGATATTTGATATCTATGACAAATATACATCCATGCGAAATATGCCGGGGCTTTTAGCGCGGGCCATCGACAAACTGGAGAATTATTGTATCAAGCGAGCAGATTTGTCTATTCTTGCTGATCGATGTCGGTATGAACAACACGGATTAAGTCCTGATGCAAAAAATGTTATCGTGCTTGAGAATGTGCCTATTGCTGCTATTGAAAAAATGCTTCTCCCTGCGCCCGAGGCAAAGCGGTTGAACATAGGCTATTTTGGTGTCCTAGAACCCGTACATAGAGGCCTAGAGGACTTACTCGAACTCGCTCATCAGTGTCCGGAAACGGGATTGCACATCGTTGGATATGGTCCTCTTGAAGCCTTTATTGCGAATAAAGCAGGAATGAGTGCAAACATTCATTTCTATGGGGCACGTTCGTCTTTGGAAGGACTGGCAATAATGGGAAGGATGGACGTCATGGCTGGCTTATATTATCGATCAGTCCCAAACCATTTATACGCTGCGCCCAACAAGTACTATGAGCATTTGATGCTTGGCGTGCCACTGGTAACGACAGATGGAACGCCACCTGGTAACAAGGTGGAGCAGTTCAATACGGGATGGGCCATATCGGAAGGACTTCAGCCTCTAATTGAGTGGGTGTGCAGTCTACAACACGAAGACGTAAAGAAAAAGTCTCGAGCTGCTACCCAGTTATGGGTGGCAAATTACGCGAATTACTATGAAACTCATTACCAGGGCGTATATGCGCGCGTAATCACCGAGTTGATGGATCGAGGGTGATATGGATAATGCGCAGATTAGTATCATTTTGCCGACTTATAACTCGGAGCGTTTTATATCAACGGCGATAGAGTCCGTGTTAGGGCAGACGTACCCTGACTGGGAACTGGTTGTCGTGGATGATGGATCGACAGATCAAACTAGGTTTATTATTGAATCATATGCGCGGCGGGACGCGCGGATTGTGTTTATACGGAATAGTCGGAATTCCGGCGTCGCCTATTCTCGGAATATCGGTCTGCAATATGCGAAAGGTGAATATATTGCCTTCATAGACAGTGATGATGCATGGAAAAGCCAGAAGCTTGCTATCCAGTATGAATTCATGCAGTCGTCGTCGGTTCAGTTCTCATATACAGCATACGAGCGACTGAAGAATGGGAGGAGATTGAATACAGTCGTTCCACCCGAGTTCATTAATTACAAGGGGCTGCTGGGTGGAAATTGTATTGGATTATCTACGACATTATTACGCCGTGCAGTAATTGGTGACGCGACCTTCATCAAAGCTGGTCATGAAGATTATATTTTTTGGTTGACAATTCTTGAAAAAAGCGGTGTGGAGGCCAGATGCGTCCCTCCCACAATACAACCCTGGGTTAGTTATAGCATCCACGAAAATTCGCTATCAGCGGATAAGGCCAGAGCAATGATGTGGCAATGGCGTATATATAGACAAATACTAGGCTTCGGTTTTTTTAAAAGTGCCTATTATTTTTGTACGTATGCACTGCGGGCCATAGCGAAACGAATGTAATGTACGGTGTCTCGATGTTTCGCAAATGGTATTTTTCCCCACATTATTTATGTCGATGATGACGGCGTAAAGTTGAGAGCGTATGCTTGGGAGAGACAAAAAAACGCCTTAAAAACCTAGCAGGTGCAGTCCATCTCCAAGAATGAGACGAGTGTATTTCGATTATTGCTCTGTTCAGAGAGTCAACTCTATCGTTCGCCTCTTGAGCCGTTTTATTCGCGGTATCAAGCTCCATCTGCATTTGTTCGATAGTGCTAGTATTGGCGATATTACTCGCATTCAAGCGCTCGATCTCCGTGATATGCTGGCGGTTTGCGACGGTTAAGTGCTCGTTCTGTTGTTCCAGTGTTTCCAATTTTTGAAGATATTTCTTCAAATCCAAATCGTACAGAAGGTTTCCATCTTTGCTTATCAAAGATTCGTTGAGCGTCAAGTTATAATCATCAAACCAATTCGTGTTGACATATAAGAGAAATATCTGCTCGCCTTGCCAGTAAGTATTCTGAATTTCTTTGCAATCAAGTGGTTTAGCCCATACGAGGCGAAAATTATTCGTGAGCTTTAGAGGGATGTTTTCTGCCAAGAAACTAAAAAAATGCTCCTCAATGCGATCAAGTTCGCGATAAGGAAGGGCAAGCGCAACACATTTGTCAGCGCGCGAGGCGATTCTGGATAACACCTCATATGGATTGTGGAAGTGTTCCAGTGTATTAGACGAGAATACTATATCGTATCGGTCATCAGTGGATTGTTTACAATCGAGCCAATCGCGACAAAGGAATTTGATGGCCGGGTATCTTGAACTCGCCTGATCAACTGCGACCATCGAAAAATCGACACCAGTAACCTGTTCTGGCGACAAATACCCCGCTAGAATATCGGTCCCGTCCCCTTGAGCGCAGCCCCAGTCGACGATAGTGAATTTCTGGCTTTTAGCCGATAGCCAAAGCCATGACGGTAAATTCTCAATAGCCAATCTGGCAAAAAAGCGTGATTGTTCGGGACCGGAATACGTTTTCCAATCTTGAGTAAATCGACTATTCCAATATTCGTCAGAATTAACTGTTTCGTTGCTTTCCATAGTGGCAGTATGAGCTTAAGATAAAGTGAGATATTTTTCATTTTAGAAAAATACAATATAGGAGCGTTTGTGCCATGTAGGCGCTACTCGTTTTATCCACCAATGAGACGTGACAACCCGGTTCCAAATTTTCTTTTAGCCCAGCGATAGCCACGTAATGGCACGTTCAATAAACTTTCGATTCGTGCATCGATCCAGTACCAACGGTGAGTTACCGCCCAACCCCACAAAATGGGAGCATAGCCGAATGTACGGGCAATTTTTAACTGCCAATAAGCTCTGCGTCCGAAAGACTCTTGAACGATACCGCTGTTGACCCAACTGTTGTCAAAAGTTTCGTCCGCAACCGCAAATATTTCTTTTAGCGCTTCTTTTTTTGAGTATCCCGTGAGCGTTCGTATTTTAGGTATCCAGGATACACAATGACGCACAACATAATACATCAGATTCATTTGATTTTGATCAAACGCATTTTTCTTTTTATAAAAATCAAGCATGTCTCGCAGGACAGGAACAATATTCATTATCCGTTTATCGGTTTGCTTGATTGACTGTGTGGGGCGGGTGATATCGTAGTTATAAAGCTCTCGGTTTACGTAATATATGTTTTTGGCGGCCAGGTAACTTTTGGGCACAAAATTTGCATCGGCAAAAATCACTCCTGGTAGGAACTTGACATCTTTGTCTGCAAATATTGAGCGATGATACAGACGTCCGCAAGGGGTAGGCCAGTTTCGAAATAGCATGCCCCTTTCGTCGTCCGAGAGCAATTTCTCGCCCTGAATCGGAATGGGAATGTAAGGAGCGGTATGGTCACTGAATATGTATAGTAGATTGCCTATTAACAGATCCGCATTGGATTCAGTGGCTTTGCTGTACATAAACTCAATTGTGTCCGGATCTATGAAATCGTCGCCGTCCAGAATCATGATGTATTCGCCGCGAGCCAATTCAATGCCAAAATTGCACGCGGAACCATGTCCGCCGTTTGGCTTGGTATATGGACGGAAAATATGCGGATATTTCTGCACATATTCATCTATGATAAGCTGACTATCATCGGTGCCCCCGTCATTGACGATAATCGCTTCGAATTGCTCAAACGTCTGGTTTGCAACCGATGCAAGGCAACGATCGATATAGAACTCGAGATTGTAGACAGGAACAACAACACTAACAGCGGGTGTCATGCACGCTCCTTAGGAATAATTTCCTGTTCGAAGACGTCGAGGGCTCTATTAATAATATTGTTCATATCATAATAGCGGTACTCAGCCAACCTACCGACGATAATTAAATTGGAAAGCTGCTGTGCCAAACTCTTGTATTTTTGATAAGCAGTTTCGTTATCGGGTTTTGGGATGGGATAATATGGAATATTTTTCGATGGATCATGCCGATCATATTCTTGAGGAAATTCCTTCATGATTGTCGTTTTTTTAGGCTTGTCGGCCATCATGTGCTTGTATTCAGAGATTCTTGTATATAAATGTTGATTCGGATAGTTGACAGTTCCTGTCGGCTGATAATATTCAACATCATGCGTTTCGAGGTCGAAACGCAACGATCGATAAGGTAATTCACCGTAACAGTAAGAGAACAACTCATCGAGGGCACCTGTATATACGACGGTTCCCGTAAACGGCTCATCTTTGTATGTAATCTGACCTGCTTCAGCGTCCATTTTGAGTACACTGTGGGCATTGGTAGACAAAACTATGTCAATGCTCGGGTGGTCCAGCATCCGCCTGAACATTTCTGTGTAGCCTTCTTTGGGTAAAGCTTGATGTGACTCTTGAAAATATCGATCATCATAGGAAATATGGACAGGTACACGCGCAGTAATGGTCTCAAAGTCCAAGTTTTCCGGCTTATCTCCCCATTGTTTGGTTGTGTAATTCAGATAGATATTCTCAAAGATGAAATCACCGAGTTGTTGTAACTTCGGGTTTTCGTGCTTTCGAAGCTTAGATACAGGCACCTTGACATCCATTCCAAACTGTTCAATAAGTAGTGTTTTCAATTGTTCGGCAGCATCAGGAAGCAGTCGTTCAAGAGACGTGAGATTGAATGGAACCGGCACCATTTTGCCCTGGACTTCGGCAAGGACGCGATGTTGATATGGGTGCCAATCGGTATATTGCGACAAATATTCAAGAACTCTTGGACTGTCGGTCCTGAAGAGATGAGGACCATATTTGTGAACCAAAATTTGATTTTCATCGTGGTAGTCAAACATATTGCCGGCAATATGATCTCGTTGTTCAATGACCAATACGGACCTTCCAAGTTGTGTCGCATATCGTTCGGCAATGATCGCACCAGCAAACCCACTGCCTACAACAATTACATCATACTTTTCCATAATCAATTCTCTCTATTGGCGGAGTAAAAAACAGCCTCCATTTGCTGGCTGATATTGTGACAAGCATACTGTTTGTAAACATCGAAATCCGGGCGCACTTTTTGATCAATATAACGCTTCAACACATATGCTATACGGTCAATTCGCAAATCGGCAACCAAATTCCCGGATGCGGTTAGAATATCGTAACTTGGACCTTTTGGCATTGTAATGCCGATGATGGGCCTTTGTGCGCCCATGTAGTCCGCTAGTTTGCCCGCCAAAAATGGATTGCAGTCCAAATCATCTTCCTGCTTATCGAAAATTCCGTCTATGAGCAATAGCGCATCACAATTTTGCATCATCCTCAGACTGTCCATATAGGATATGGGATCTTCAAACCGCACATGATTGCGATTTTTCATAAACGCGTGCACGCTGACATCGTGAGAGCAGGGAGATCCACCGTAAAATAAAATTTCAAACGTATTTTTGTAATGCGGGTATATTTCTAGTAGACGGTCCACCGCGCGTAACACCGGCTCTGCGGTACGTTTGACATGGTAAAGTGTTCCCAAATGCCCAATGATAAATTTCTCACTGATCGGTTTTTTTATTTTGTCGTACATCAGGGGATCATAGCAATGAGGTATGACAACCGCCTTGTGTTCGTATTTTCGCAGGGTGCCGTGAAACATCAGCTCTTTTTGATATGGATTGTTTAGAATAATCCGATCTGCCTCAATAATAGTCTTTTCTTCGGTCAGGCGATCTTCGTCTACCAAGGGGTAGCCGTGGATATACTTAATATAAGGATTCTTAGCGAATAAATCGCCAAAATAAGCTACCCATGGAAGCTCTGGATGTTTACGTTTAATTTCGCCTGCTACGGCGTGCGAAACTAGCTCGTTCGAATGAGACACTAGCACGTCGTATTTTTTTCGGCTCTCGTCGAAGAATTTTATGGTTTCTTCACTGAAGAACTGCCTTGCTTTTAGCGTTCTTGGATTTTTGTGGTCGGCTTTGATTTCCCTGGTATTGAAACGAGCATTGGTAACGTAATCAAGAATATGCTCGTCTTTGATATCGCGCTGCACCATCGCAATATCAAAATCGATATTCGTATCCTTAATTCGCTTAAAGAAATCGAGGTCAGCCGAACCAATATATGGTGCGAAAAACCAAGAAACGGTAAATGCTTTAAGTCTTTCCATTATATCCACATGTAGTATGACGCAGAAATGCGCATACGCTAAATTAATTTAAAATTTTGATAAACGAACAAATTATAGGCTAAGTCTGGATAATCCCAGCATTCCTAAAATAAAAGGCTCAATCACTACATTTGGCTAGATCTTAAGACGGATCCCAGTAAAGGTTACCTAGCCAGAATAGTCTGTTTAATCCTTGGTTGAAATTTACCGAAAAGTTTGGCTTCATCGAGAACGGAGAAATAATGCGCTCCCTCAATATATTCGTAATAATGAATGTCGTGATATTCCCTGTTTTCCACCGCGGCAACCAATAGGTATTTTCCACTGGTCAAGTAGTTTTCAAATGAGCACGTAACTGTAAATTGGTTCTGCTCAGGTAGCTTTTTTCCCGAAAAATCTTGGGTTGTAGAAACAATCAGGTCGTTACCTTTTAAGTCCTTGATTGAAAACGCTACGCTTAAATGATTTCGATCTATTGATTCGGGAATATTGAGTTCAATATGGACTTTAATGTTCTCTCCCCAATAGTGAAGATCCTTTCTCTCATTGTTTTCATCACATACCGAGGCGGAAGAAATGAGCCCTGTATGTGATCCCCAATGAGTGACCGGTCGCGAATCCAACGTAATCTTTGCATTGGGCATTGCCTTGCTTCCGACATGGCGTTCTGCAAGCTGGCTATCCTTACCGTTGTCTATATCGAAGCTTCCAGCGGAAGCTGGATCTAAAGCGGTTGGTACGTTCGCATCGCCATCCTTGAACAAATATTCAGTGTAGCGTCCAGTCACGGGAAATACTTTACCGTCATCAATAAGTACGCCTTTGTCGATCCAGATGGCGCGGTCGCATAAGGTTCGTACCGACCCGACATCGTGGCTTACAAATAAAATCGTTGCGCCTTTTGACTGTATGTCTTTTATTTTTTTCATGCATTTGGCAACGAACCGAGCATCTCCTACGGAGAGGGCCTCATCGATAATCAGGATTTCCGGGTCCACATGAATCGCTATCGAAAATGCTAATCTGGCAAACATACCGCTGGAGTAGGTTTTAACCGGCTGATCAATAAACCCTTCTAGCTCCGAGAACGATAAAATGTCAGGCATTTTTGATGCCGTCGCTTCATCAGAGAGTCCTAGTATAGCTGCATTCAAAAATATGTTCTCACGCCCAGTGAATTCGGGATTGAAACCCGCACCCAGTTCTAATAACGCGGCGACTCTCCCATGGGTTTCACAAGCGCCCTCTGTCGGAGCTACGGTGCCGCAGATCATTTGCAACAGGGTCGACTTCCCGCTTCCGTTACGCCCAATGATACCGACTGTTTCGCCCTTCATGATTTCGAATGAGGTTTGTCGTAACGCCCAGAATTCATTATAGTATTTGCGTTTTCCACGCAAGAGCATTTGCTTTAAGCGGTCACTAGGTTTGTTATATATATGGTAACACTTACCGATATCCCGAACGGAAATAGAGACTTCAGATGACATCTGCAAATCCTTTACGAGTTTTCTGGAACCACCAAAAACCGAAATAAGCGATAGCAAAGGATACGCCCATATATATCGCCCATCCAATCCAATTGATCGGAACGCCCCAAATCATAATATTGCGGACACTTTCCACGGCGAAAGTCAACGGACTGACATGTAAGAATATTTGATACTTTTCGGGCAAGGATTTACTTGAATAAAATATGGGCGATAAGAACATAAGGACGGTTGTGACTAGTCCAATAATTTGTGAAACATCTCTCAAATACACGCCCAGCGAGCTTAATATCCAACTCAGTCCCAAAGTGAGCAGCATGAGCGGTATGAGAATTAGGGGCAGGTACAGTATTGTCAATGGCGGGATGCCAAAGAAAAGCAGATAAAAAATGACCCATACAATTAAGCTACAGCAAAAATGGAAAAAAGCCGATCCCAGTGCAATTACCGGTAGTATTTCCAGCGGAAACACTACTTTCTTAACATAATTGGAGTTACTCAGAATGAGGCCAGGCGCTCTGTTTATTGTTTCGGCAAACAGATTAAAGATGATTAAGCCAGAAAATAGAACCAATGCGAATTCGGTTTTGGATTCGGAACCTCCCGGCCATCGTGCTTTGAATACGACACTGAATACAAATGTATACACGGTGAGCATAATTACCGGTGTAACAAAAGACCAGAACAGTCCCAAAAAAGACCCTTTGTAGCGACCGACCACCTCTCGCTTCGCGAGTTTAAAAATCAGTGCGCGGTTGGCGTAAAGCGAGGTTGCAATTCCGCGAGGGGAGTAACCTGAATGTGCTTTCGAACTCATAAATTTTGTTTAGTGCTGGCTTTAGAGTGAATGACTATGGATTTTTATTGAGATCTTTATCATTGCTGAGTTTGGTTCCGGAGCAGAAAACCAGATGGGAGGAGTCATATTACGATACAACGACGCTACTTAACGTCGAAAAATAATATCAGATTTTCAGAACACAAGCTGTCTATACAGGAACTGATCGCATCGTGTGAAACATATCTTCTACGCTGATAGCTGTGTTAATTGCAAGATTGACGTCGGGTCTGCTGAAAAGTGGAATTATAGTAGCACAAGTAAATCAAATCGTTTTGCCGCTATGGACTTGCCCCGGCAATACAAGCCGAAGTGTGCCAGTGATACTGCCGGCTGGTGGATATATCGACTTGCCAGGCAACCAGCGAGACCGATTGGCCAGGCTCGAATGTGCGTTGCTCCTGAGCCAGCTTCTCTGCAGTCGTCTAGCGCCTGCGGTGCTGGGCCTTCGTGGTCACCACGATTAAACCATTGTGATCTGATGAGCTTATTGTCGTGTACATAGTGTTTCCAGCTGTTAGTGTTGAAATACTGCTTGATCTATAAATTAGCGGTTAATTCAGGCTCGGACTACTAACTTCTATCGTTTACACTTAATTTTTAAGAATTCATTCTGAAATTGGGCAACGTTTGAAATAGCCGAAATTGTCAGTTTCTATCGTGGATACAACAGTTGTGTGTCTTATAAAACGGGCTTTGGGAACTTATGTGCATTTTGGGCCGTTTGCCTGCACGCTTTATCATTTCGTTTTTTGAGTTTACTTTTCGTCAGGGTATTCCAGCCACTTAAGCGCCAACGGTTACGAACAATTGATAAGAATTCCAAATAATATTTACAGATGCATATACACCACCAAGGATGTGACATCATTAATTTGTATTAACATAGTCCCGGTTATTCAATAAAGAAAGGCCCTGATGTCCCTGTTTTCAACGACTTCCAAAACGCAGTCCGCATCCTACGAACCTGGCGTTGATGGTCTTCGCGCTCTTGCGGTGATTGCCGTTCTGTTTTTCCACGCAGGCTTTCAGGCGTTCAGTGGCGGTTATGTCGGGGTTGACGTCTTCTTTGTTATTTCGGGCTATCTGATCACGGGGATCCTGCTCAACAGTTGCATTGATGGCAAATTCTCGTTTCTGCGGTTTATGGCGCGGCGTGTCGCTAGGCTGTATCCGGCTCTGTTGCTGACCCTGGTGCTGTGCCTGATTGCCGGTTTTCTGCTGTTTTCTCCTGCCGACTATGTCGCGTTGGCCGATTCCAGCGTATTTGCCCTGTTTTCGGTATCCAACTTCCGCTTCTGGCTGGTGTCGGGCTACTTTGACACGTCGTCGGAAACCAATCCTCTTTTGCACACGTGGTCATTAGGGGTCGAACAGCAGTTTTACCTGATCTGGCCGTTTGTCATTTACCTCGTATACCGGCTGAACCGAAGCCTGCTGCCTTGGGTGCTGCTGGTGTTGGGAGCGGCGTCGCTGGTATTGTCGCAGTGGTATCTGTCGGTTGACACATCGGCCAATTATTACCTGACGCCGTTTCGGGTTTTTGAGTTTGCCATTGGTGGGCTGATGGTGTTTGCCGTGGATTATCGCAGGCGGCATACGCCCGGCGCAATCCAGTATGAATGCATCATGGCGGTGGGTATCGCGCTGTTGCTCTACAGCATTTTTGCCTATGATAAAACCACTACTTTCCCGGGGCTGAACGCGTTGGTGCCTGCCATTGGAGCGGCCTTGTGCATCTACGCAAGCCCGGCCAAGTACCTGGGCAATATTTTCAGAAATCGCGCCATGGTCATGGTGGGGCTGATCTCGTACTCAATGTACCTGATTCATTGGCCGCTCATTGTTTTCTATAAATATTATATTTACCGTCCCTTGCTGCTGTCCGAAAAATGGGCTTTGGTGATCGCACCGTTCTTTATTGGTTATTTGATGTATGTGCTGGTGGAAAACCGGTATCGAAGAATTGATCTCAATAGCTGGTATTTCGGGCAGACCATACAGCGTGTATGTGCACTGGCGCTGATCCTTGTCCCGGCCCTGATCATTATGACCTCCAATGGCATGAGCTTTCGGATGAATGATTATTTTACCGAGCACACGGCCAATTCGCCGCGATTCCATGAAGAACAGTATGGCGGGCAGGGGTTTGCCATGGGCAGTCAAATATTAGGCGACGCCGATGGCCGTCGCAAGTCTGCCGTGATTGTGGGTGACAGCTATGCCCGGCAGTACGCCTTCGGCCTGAATCAGGAACTGGCCGCCCATAAGAAGTGGGTGGATACTTCGTTTGAAGATGGGTGCTTTTTCGGGCCGGGTTATACCCGTCTGCTCGATGGCGTGCCACGCCAGGACTGCACTGAACGGCTGGAATATGCGCTCAATGAAGCCAAACTGTCCAAGGTGCCGCTGTTGTATGCAGTGAGCTATCAAAATTACCAGACGACCATGGGTACTCCGGACGGCAAGCGCGTGGATTTTCCCGATGCGCAGGCCTATATCCATTTTCTTGAAAAAAACTTCGACGCCATTCATGACCGGATCGGGCTGGACAATACGCTTGTCATTATTGGCGCGCCGCCTGGCGCGGGCTCGCAGGTTGGGCTTGCTTCTTGCGTTGACCGGCCGGGCTACTTGCCGTTGGCTTGTGCCAAATACCTGGAACTGGAAGAAGAAAAAGGCAATGCCTATGCGCTCAATCGGAGCCTGGAAAACTATGCCCAAAGCCATAAAAATGTCGAATTCATCAACCCGTATTCAGTGCTGTGCGAAGCGGGCCGTTGCGTGACCATGATCGACCGCAAGCAGTTCCTGTATTCCGATGGTACGCATCTATCCAAGCAGGGCTCGGCCTATGTAATACGTGGCTTGTGGCCCAAGCTCAAGGCGATATTCGGATCCTGATTCATTGCGCAAGCTTTGCTACTTTGCTGCTGCTGTTGCGAATGCGTTGCTGATGCTTTTTTCTAATGCTTTGTCGCTGAGCCAGGCTCAGACGGCATAGCGCGAAGAGCCACAGAATCATTGCTCCTGTATCTTGCGGATCAGCCCTTCCTGTGTGGTAGAGGCGATCAGGTCGCCCTTGCTGTTGTATACGTGCGCTCGGCAAAAGCCCCGGGCATTGCTGGCGCTGGGCGACTCCAGGCTATAGAGCAGCCATTCGTCCATACGGAACGCGCGATGGAACCAGATTGCATGGTCTATGGTCGCCATTTGCATGCTTTTGGAAAACGGGGTCTGGTTATGTGGCAGCAGCGAAGTGAACAGCAGATAAAAGTCTGAGGTATAGGCAAGCATGGCGCGATGCAACAACGGGTTGCCCGGCAGCTTGTCTGCTGCGCGGAACCAGATATGGGCCTGCGGGTCGTAATTGCCCGGCTTGAGCATATGCATGGGTTCTACTGGCCGCATCTCAATGGCAAAATCCCTGCCGACCAGGCTGGCCAGGCGTTTGGGCAGTTTATGTTCAAAATCGGCGATGAGCTGCTTTTCGTTTTTGAGCGAATCGGGGGGCGTGACGGCAGGCGCGGGCGTTTGGTGTTGAAAACCCGGCTCTTCGCCCTGGAAACTGCTGCTCATGATGAAAATGGGCTGGTCCAGTTGCGAGGCGATAACGCGCCGGGCTGAAAAACTGCCACCGTCGCGAGTGCGTTCTACTTCAAAGCGGATTGGCTTGCTTGTGTCCCCCGGACGCAGAAAGTACGAATGCAAAGAATGCACAGCGCGACCCGGGCTGACCGTCAGCGACGCTGCCATCAGGGACTGCCCTAGCACCTGTCCGCCGAAAATGCGGCCCGTACCAAAGATGTCGGTGCTGATACCATTGAAAACGTCATTACCCAGTGACTCGATCTGCAGTTGCTCAATAAGGTCTGGCAGTACGTTCTGTTTATCCATAGGTGTTCATTTTGCCAAATGAGAGGAAAGTCTGATTCTAGCAGAAGAGTTCGGGCGACAATGCGTCGATCCGCGAATATTGTGGGTGTCGCGCCATTGCAGCCAATAGTTTTTGCAGCTTGATACAAATTTGGCCAAGTCTTAATAACCCGTTTTATAATTCCGTTCAATCAAAGTCTCCGCTTTGTCATGGGCTTTATGGAAAAGGAACATCGAATGCCGCATGTCATCCAGAACAAATTGGCAGGTCCTGTTTTTCTGACCTTCATACTGGCGCTGGTGGCGATGCCGCTGGCCATTATGAGCACGCAACGTGTTCCCAGCCCGCTTTTTTATTTTCTGATTGTTTGGTCGCTGCTCATTGTGGTGGCGTTTCGGCCGGCGCAAGATACGTTCCGGCTCAGAACATTCTCGTGGCTGTTCGCCCTGTGTGCCGTTTTTGTTGTCGCCGTATTGCTGTCCGAGCTGGTCAATGGCCGCAGCGATGGCGCCGGATTTGAAAAAGCGCTGCGCTTTTCTGCCGGTCTGCCCCTGCTGGTGGCTGCCGGTTGTTATATTCCGCGCCGCTGGTTATCCTATACCGTTGTTGGCGTTTATGCGGCGCTGCTGTTTGCTTTCGTATTCATCGTCAACCTTTCCCTGCCTGACTTTATCCGGCCGGAAACCAGCGCCGTCTATAACGCCGTGGGTTATGGCGATCTGACTTTTCTGCTTAGCGTCATTACGCTGTATTCCTGTAATATCACGTTCACCCGCTTTTCCAGGACGGAAAAGATTCTGAAAATCATTCTGGGCATACTGGGTATTGCTGCGTTTGTCCTTACCCAAACCCGTAGCGGCTGGGTGGCGGTGCCTTTTTTCCTGTTGTTTGGCATCATGATCCATATGCGTCAGAACAACCGCATGAAACTGGCTGGTTTATTTCTGGCTGGCCTGGTCCTGGCGGCAGCCGTCACGCTGACCGTACCTGGCATTAAGGACAGGGTAGCGCTGGGCGAGAAAGAGTTCACCGAATGCATTACGACCGACCGCGTCAAGCTGTCTTCAATATGCATACGCCTGCAGCTGTGGCGTTCAACCGTTGCCATTTGGGAAGAAAATCCGCTATTTGGATCTGGGGCCAATAACTATTTTTCTGACTTTATGAAAACGGAAGGCGTCGAGCGCGGGCTGGTTTCCGACGTGGTGGCCAACCAATGGGGAGAACCGCATAACGACTGGCTACAGGCATTGAGCAGTTACGGCCTTTTTGGCGTGCTGGGCCTGTTTCTGCTGTACTTTGCGCCGGCGGCCGTGTTTGTCAAGCGCATGTTACGCACGCCCGATGAAGAACTCAGAACGTATGCGGCAATGGGGGCCGCGGTCTGTGTCGGCTTTGCGGTCTTCGGGCTTTCGGAGCTGATGTTCCGGGGTTTGCGTACGATGGGTTTTTATACGGTCATGGTCGCCGTTTACCTGGCGCTGTCCACAAGAACCCGGGGTGTTGAACATTAATCAAGGAAAAAATCTTACGCGTTTTTGTCAAATACGTTATGCCGCAGTGGCCAAATTGATCTTGGGCACATTTAATATTTTTTCGGCGCACCCGGTATTGTGCAGTCATGTGGCAAATCGGATAACAGTAAAATAGCAATGTTGTCCGATCATGAGGATTGAAAGACATATATGGGCGAACAAGAAAAGGTAGCCATTCTGATGGCGCCGCGTCTGGGCGACTCTTTGCTCATGATGGTCATTGCCAATAATTTTCGCAACAATGGCGCTCAAGTGTCGATTTTTGGGGATTATATCTGGCAGTTGCGGGACTGGTTTCCGGGGTTTGCCGTTCATCCCTCACTAGCCCAGGAACAGGCGCAGGTCGTGTTGAGCGACTACGACCGCGCGATACAGATGCATCCGGGCTGGCCGTTTGATCTGACCGAAAAACATCCCAATGCACTTATCTACGACGAGCACGTTGTCATTACCGGCAAGGGGTTTGTCAAAGCCTATCAGATGCGTGATTTTTGCCGCGATTATTTCGGGCATGTCGCGGTCACACATACCAATGGCATGGTGGCGCCGGGTCAAATCAACAAAAGCCGTTATCCGAAGCGGGTGGCCATCCACCCGACATCTACCGGCGCATTACGGTGCTGGGCGCCTGGTCATTTTCGCAATCTGGCAATTGAATTAATAAAGGCAGGTTTTGAACCTGCCTTTATCGTGTCGCCGGACGAGCGTTCCGACTGGACCTGGGTCACGGCACTGGGCGCCGTGCTGCCAGAAAATCCGGAGCTGGCCGGCGTAGCGCGCTATGTCCGTGAGTGTGGCTGGTTCATTGGCAACGAGTCGGGAATCGGGCACCTGGCATCAGCCACCGGCATTCCGGTACTGACGCTCACGGGCCGCATGAAACGCACGCGGGCATGGCGGCCGGCCTGGAGCGTGTCTCGTATTGTGGCGCCACGGTATATTCCCGGAGGCCGATTGCGCGACAGATACTGGCGCGTCTTGCTCACGCCGCAACACGTGATGTGGGCGTTCGGCAAATTGCGGTCAGACACGGCAGCGGCAACCGACGCCAATAACGGCGCTGATACCATCATAAAAGCCAAGGAAGCGGTCTGATTCAGGCTGCTGTCACAACGGATACAGGGGATACACAATGAGTCTGGCCGAGCAGTTTGCCACCGTCAATGATCAGGTGCGTCTGGCGTGTGAACGCGCTGGTCGGGATCCGCAACAGGTTGCCGTTCTGCCGGTATCCAAAACGTTCGGACATGAAGTGGTCCGTCAGGCCATGGCGCTGGGCCAGCGTCGGTTTGCCGAGAACCGGGTTCAGGAAATGAAGGAAAAAGCATTGGTGCTGAATGATTCATCTATAGACTGGGTCATTATCGGTTACCTGCAAACCAACAAGGTCAAGGAAGTGGTGCGATATGCCGCCGAACTGCAGTCGCTTGACCGGCTGGACCTGGCGCAGGCGCTGGACAAGCGGCTGCAACAGGCTGGCCGCAGCCTGGACGTGCTGGTGCAGGTCAAGTCCAGCCAGGAAGAAAATAAAACCGGGATGGCGCCTGAATTGGTGCCGCAATTTCTCAAGGCCCTGCACGATTATGACACCCTGAACGTCAAGGGCTTCATGACCGTGGCGGAAAATACCAGTGACCCGAAGCGAGTGCGGCGCTGCTTTGAGCGCGTGCGCCTGTTGCGTGATCAGTGCCAGAATGAGCTGGGTGATGCACTGCCGGTTTTATCCATGGGCATGAGTTCGGATTTTGCACTGGCGATACAGGAAGGGTCGACGCAATTGCGTATCGGATCGGCATTATTTGGCCAGCGACCGCGCGCGGGCTGACGATTCTGGTTTGTCAGGACGCAAGCGCTATCATGCGCCGTAGCGACGCAGTCCCTCAAGATCAAGAATGCAGACTGCGCCGTATTCCACTTGTAATAATTTTTCGCTTTGCAGTTTTTTAAGCGCCTGATTGGCGCGCTGGCGCGAGACACGGGCCAGGTAGCCCATTTCTTCCTGCGTGATTGCCAGTCGCTGTTTCAGACCAGGATACAGCAAGGGATTGAACAGTTCAGCCAGGCAGCGGGCCACCCGCGCATCGGCATTCAATAGCCGGTCGTGTTCGGCGCGCCCGATAAATTGCCCGACGCGTTCGTTCAGCATATCCAGCAAATAACGATTGAATGGAATGCTGTTGTCCAGCAGCCATTCGAAAGTGCGTGCTGGCAACCTGGCTACATAAGAATCCCGCAGCGCCACAACATCGTACTTGCGACATTCCTTTTTCAGGATACTGCCTTCACCGAGCCAGCCGCCTACAGGGATGCCGGTAAGCGATGCGACCTTGCCATCGGCATTACCCACGGAAATGCGAATCAGACCGTCCATGACGCCGATCCAGTGATCGGCACTCTCGCCTTTGCGCGCAATGAGGGCGCCGTTTCCGTAATGGGCAACGGTTACATCCTGGAGAACGCGCCGCTGATGTTCCGGCGCAAGCAGACTGAACCACTGCGCGGCCTCTTGAGAAAAAGATGACATAGGACTTACCCTAGAAAATCATAGAATGTCGTGATGGCGACAGTTAGCTTACAATCAAACCGTTAACTTAGCAATACATAAAGTTTCCGGGACCATTGCCAATACACGGTTTCCGGACCGGGGCGGGCAAAACGAATAAATAACGGCCCGAAGACTAAGGCAAGGAGACAACATGCCGCAACACGTCAATAGCGCGAATGCCGTCTTTGCGCAGACATTTCCTGCGCTGCTGCAGCATCACGCAGCGGTCAGGGGCAGTCGGCCTGCGCTCAGGGAAAAAGACCTGGGCATCTGGCAAACCTATACCTGGGCACAGGTTGCAGCGCAGGTGCAACGCGTAGCCAATGGCTATTTGCATTTCGGTGTGCAGCCTGGCGAGCATATTGCAGTTGTGGGTGAGAACCGGCCGCGCCTGTATATGGCAATGATGGCCGCGCAGGCAGTAGGCGCCATTCCTGTGCCCATGTATCAGGATGCGGTGGCTCAGGAGATGGTCTATGTGCTGCAGGACGCCAGTGTACGAATTGTCGTGGCTGAAAACCAGGAACAGGTCGACAAAATGTTCGAGATACGCGAGCAGGTGCCTGCGCTGGCGCATGTGATCTATGACGACCCACGCGGATTGCGTCATTACAGCGATCCCGTGCTCATGTCCTGGGAAGCGCTGCAGCAATTGGGAGATGACCATGCGGCAAGTGCACCCGGCGCCTATACTGAGGCGGTAAACCGGATCCGTCCCGAAGATACCGCGGCCATGTTCTATACCTCGGGCACCACGGGCAAGCCCAAAGGCGTGGTGCTCACGCATGCTGCGCTGATCGACCGGGCGCAGGTGATTCAGAAGCTGGAAAACCTGACCGACAGGGAAGAAGTGCTGGCCTATTTGCCGCCGGCCTGGATCGGCCAGAATATGTTTTCCTATACCCAACTGCTGGTCACCGGCTTTACGGTGAATCATCCCGAATCGCCGGCGACTGTGGCGATCGACATGCATGACATCGGGCCTACTTATTATTTCTCGCCGCCGCGCATCCTGGAAGATTTGCTCACGCACGTGACCATTCGCATGGAAGACGCCGGCAAATTTAAAAAATGGCTGTTCGATACCTGCATGAAACTGGCTCATCGTGTCGGTGCACTTATTCTGGATGGCGAGTCTGTCGGCATGCTGGATCGCATCAAATATTCAATAGGTAATATTCTGATTTACGGCCCGCTGCGCAATACGCTGGGTATGAACCGGGTTCGCGTCGCGTATACCGCAGGAGAGGCCATTGGCCCGGACCTGTTTCGCTTCTATCGTTCAATCGGTATCAATTTGAAGCAGCTTTACGGTTCGACCGAAACATCGGTGTTCGTGTGTGTCCAAAGCGACGGGCAGGTATCGGCCGAGACCGTGGGGCCGCCGGTAGAGGGTGTGCAGCTGCGCATTGCCGACAGCGGCGAAGTCCAGGTCAAAAGCCCGGGCCTGTTTCGCGAATATTATCGCAATCCGGAATCGACTCGTGAATCGTTTACCGAAGATGGCTGGTATCACACGGGTGATGCCGGCATTATCGACGGGCAGGGCCAGCTGCGCATTATCGATCGCGCCAAGGACGTCGGCCGTCTGAGTGACGGGCGCATGTTCGCGCCAAAGTATGTGGAGAACAAGCTGAAGTTCTTCCCGTTTATCAAGGAAGCCGTGGCATTCGGCGCAAACCGTGACTTTGTCACGGCCTTTGTCAATATCGATCTGGAAGCCGTGGCCAACTGGGCAGAGCGGCGCAGCCTGGCCTATGCCGGTTACACCGACCTGGCCTCGCGCCCGGAAGTTTATGAATTGATTGCCGATTGTATTAACAAGGTCAATGCCGATGTTGCGCAGGACCCGCAGTTATCGGGACTGCAGATTCACCGCTTCCTGATACTGCATAAGGAGCTGGACCCCGATGACGGTGAACTGACGCGCACGCGCAAGGTGCGTCGCGCTTTCATTGCCGAGCGCTATGGCGTGCTGATTGACGCGTTGTTTGCCGGCAAGTCCAGCCAGTACATTGAAACCGAAGTGAAATATGAAGACGGGCGGGCCGGAAAAATTGCCGCAGAGCTCAAAATCCACCCCGCCGTTGTTGTCCCCGACACTCTGAAAAAGGCCGCATAAGCATGAGCCAGGAACGTGAAGCCCGAATCGGAAATGTAATTCTTGATATGCAGGGTATTTCGCTGCGGTTTGGCGGCGTCAAGGCACTGACCGACATTTCTTTCAATGTAAAGGAACACGAAATCCGCGCGATAATCGGCCCCAATGGCGCCGGCAAAAGTTCGATGCTCAATGTTATCAATGGCGTATATGTGCCGCAGCACGGCAGCATACATTTTGACGGCAAGCAGTTTGGCCGGATGACGCCACGCCGCGCCGCAGAGATGGGCGTGGCCCGCACCTTTCAGAATCTGGCGCTGTTCAAGGGCATGAGTGTGCTGGAAAACATCATGACCGGACGCAATCTGCGCATGAAGAGCGGGTTGTTGTCGCAGGCTTTGCGGATTTTCGGCGCGGAAAAAGAAGAGATCGCCCATCGCGAATTTGTCGAGAATATCATCGATTTTCTTGAAATCCAGGCCTATCGCAAAACGCCGGTGGGGCGACTGCCATACGGGTTGCAAAAGCGCGTGGACCTGGGCCGGGCGCTGGCCATGGAGCCGCGCATGCTGCTGCTGGATGAACCCATGGCCGGCATGAATATCGAAGAGAAGCAGGATATGAGCCGCTTCATTCTGGATGTCAATGACCAATTCGGTACGACGATCGTGCTCATTGAACACGATATGGGTGTGGTCATGGATATCTCCGATCGTGTGGTGGTGCTCGATTACGGGAAAAAAATCGGCGATGGCACGCCATCGGAAGTGCGCGCGAACGAGGACGTTATTCGCGCTTATTTGGGTGTGGAGCACTGATCATCATGGCCTATTTTCTGGAAACGCTTTTTGGTGGTCTGATGGGTGGCATGCTGTATGCCCTGGTCGGACTGGGTTTTGTTCTTATCTTCAAGGCATCGGGGGTCTTCAATTTCGCCCAGGGCGCCATGGTGCTGGTCGCTGCGCTGTCCATGGCACGGTTTTCGGTATGGATTCCGCAATGGCTCGGATTTGAAAGCCTGCTGCTAGCCAATATTCTGGCTTTTATTGTAAGCGCCGGCGTGATGGTGCTTATCGCCTTTCTGGTCGAGCGCCTGGTTCTGCGCCATCTGGTCAATCAGGAAGCGACCTCTCTGTTGATGGCCACGCTCGGTATTAGTTATTTTCTGGACGGCCTGGGACAAATTATTTTTGGCAGCTCGGTCTATTCCATTAATGTCGGCATGCCCAAGGATCCCGCTTTTATCCTGGACTCAGTATTCGAAGGCGGCATCCTGATCAGTCTAGAAGACCTGACCGCAGCCATCATTTCAGCGGTGCTGGTGGCGGTGCTGGCTTTCTTTTTTCAGTACACCTCCACGGGACGGGCCCTGCGCGCCGTGGCCGATGATCATCAGGCAGCACAATCTATCGGCATTCCCCTGAACCGGATCTGGGTCATTGTCTGGGTCGTTGCCGGCATCGTGGCTCTGGTGGCGGGCATTATCTGGGGCTCGAAATTCGGTGTGCAGTTTACGCTGTCCACGGCTGCATTGCGCGCATTGCCGGTTGTGATATTGGGCGGGCTGACCTCGGTGCCGGGAGCCATTATCGGCGGCCTCATTATCGGGGTCGGCGAAAAACTGTCCGAGGCCTATATCGGCCCGTTTGTCGGCGGCGGGATCGAGATCTGGTTTGCCTATGTGCTGGCGCTGGTGTTCCTGTTGTTTCGCCCCCAGGGTCTGTTTGGCGAAAAAATTATTGACCGTGTTTAAAAGGCAGGGGAATCCATATGTTTTATCGTGAAAACGGTCAGTTCAAAGTCAGTTACGGGCAGGATCAGCAGATTTTCCCCATCAGGCAGGATCGCATTTTTATTGCGCTGCTACTGGTCGTGGCCATCGTGGTTGTGCCGCTGCTATCGTCCAATTATTTTCTGGGCGGGATCATGGTCCCGTTCCTGATTCTGGCCATGGCGGCTATCGGGCTCAATATTCTGGTGGGCTATTGCGGCCAGATCTCCATGGGTACCGGCGCTTTCATGGCCGTGGGTGCTTATGCAGCCTGGAATTTCGGTGTGCGCTTTCCCGAGCTGCCGCTTATTTTCCAGCTTTTGCTCGGCGGCGTCTTTGCCACGCTGGTGGGAATACTTTTCGGCATTCCAAGCTTGCGGATCCGTGGTTTGTATCTGGCAGTGGCAACACTGGCCGCGCAGTTCTTTGTGGACTGGACCTTCCTGCGCATTCCGTTCTTTACCAATAACTCGTCATCCGGCAGTGTGTCGGTGCCACGCCTGGATTTTTTCGGGCTGCCGGTGCAAACGCCCTTGCAAAAGTATCTATTCGTACTTGCCCTGGTAATTGTTATTGCTGTGCTGGCCAAGAACCTGGTGCGTGGCGCCATCGGGCGAGAGTGGATGGCTATACGCGATATGGACGTGGCCGCTGCCGTGATCGGCATCCGGCCCATGTATGCCAAGCTGAGCGCATTTGCTGTCAGCTCGTTCATTGTGGGCATTGCAGGCGCCTTGTGGGCGTATATCCATCTGGGTTCATGGGAACCCTCGGCCTTTGATCTGAACCGCTCATTTCAGTTGCTATTTATGGTGATCATCGGCGGGCTTGGCTCTATTGTCGGCAGTTTCTTCGGGGCGGCCTTTATTGTTCTGGTTCCCATTATGCTGAACCGGATTCCGGAGATGCTGGGGCTCTCGCTCGGGGTGGATACGGCAGCGCATATTGAGCATATGGTATTTGGCGCGCTGATTGTATTTTTCCTGATTGTCGAGCCGCATGGGCTGGCGCGGCTGTGGAGTATCGCGAAAGAAAAATTGCGGATATGGCCGTTTCCGCACTAGTTGTGGTCAGTTTGCAGTGCTGGAAGTATTCAATAAATAAAACCCATCTGGATGAAAATCCGAGGAGAGAGACATGAAATTGAACATAAAACAATGGATCGCGGCTATCGGTGTTGCCGGCGTGCTGGGTACGCTGCCCATACAGGCGCAGGCGGCCGATGAGCAGTTTATCCCGCTGCTGACCTACCGTACGGGTTCGTTTGCGCCGCTGGGTATCCCCTGGGCCGACGGCAAGATTGATTACCTCAAACTGGTCAACGCGCGTGATGGCGGTATTAACGGCGTGAAGATTGTTTATGAGGAATGCGAAACCGCCTATGCGACCGATCGCGGCGTAGAGTGTTACGAGCGTCTTAAGGCAGCCCACGGCGGCGCCTCGGGGTTTGACTCGCAATCTACCGGTATCACATTTGCGGTTTCAGACAAGGCGCCGGGCGACAAGGTGTCTATTGAAACCGTGGGCTATGGCCTGTCCCAGTCTGCCGACGGCTCGGTTTTCGAATGGAATTTCCCTTTGCTGGGCACATACTGGACAGCCGCTGATGTAATGGTTCAGGATATTGCCAAAAAGCTGGGCGGCGAAGACAAGCTCAAAGGCAAGAAAATTGCGCTTGTGTACCACGACTCTCCTTACGGCAAAGAGCCGATCCCGTTGCTCAAGGCGCGTGCCCAGGCCAATGGCTTTGAACTACAGCTCTATCCGGTCACCGCCCCGGGTGTTGAGCAAAAATCCACATGGCTGCAGATTCGTCAGAAACGACCCGATTATGTGTTGCTGTGGAGCGCGGGCATCATGACGCCAACCGCCATTCGTGAAGCACAGGCAACCGGTTATGCGCGTGACAAGATTTATGCGATCTGGTGGGCCGGCTCGGAAGGCGATGTGAAAGATCTGGGTGAAGTGGCAAAAGGCTATAACGCCATCACGATTCACAATACTGGTGAAGCCAAAGGCAAGGTCTATGATGACTTGAAAACCCACTTATTCGACAAGGGCCAGGGTTCCAGCAAGAACACGCTGGGCACCATCGCCTACACGCGGGGGCTGGTCATTTCGATGCTACAGGTCGAAGCGATTCGTACTGCCCAGGAGAAATACGGCAAGGGCAAGCATATGACGTCCGAACAGGTGCGCTGGGGCTTTGAGAACCTGGATCTGACCGAAGACAGGTTAAAGCAAATCGGGTTCGATCAGATTGTTAAACCATTCAAAACATCTTGCGCCAATCACGTTGGCCAAGACTGGGCCAGGATCGTTCAGTGGGATGGCAGCAAATTTGTCCCGGCATCAGATTTGTATCAGGCGGACCAGAAATATGTGGGACCCCTGGTCAAGTCCGAAGCAGAAAAATACGCGCAGGCCAAGAAAATCACGCCTCGTGACTGCGACAAGGCTTCTTCCTGAGGCGCAGGGCACGTCCGCCCCCAACGCGGTACGGCGTTGACGGGCGGGCCACCTATCAGACAGCACATAGCGGGATATCAATATGCAAACCACGTCACAGACACCAGATGCCACCATCGCACCGGGATCGGAACGATTGTTATTGAACGTCAACGGCATTGAGGTGATCTACAACCATGTGATTCTTGTACTGCGCGGCGTTTCGCTGGTGGTGCCGGAAGGCAAAATCGTCGCGCTGCTAGGGGCAAACGGAGCCGGCAAGACAACGACGCTGCGTGCCGTCTCGAACCTGCTCAAAAGCGAGCGAGGCGATGTGACCAAAGGCACGATTCATTATCAGGATGAACGGGTGGACAGTATGACGCCGGCCGACCTCGTCAAGCGGGGCGTGGTTCAAGTCATGGAAGGCCGTCATTGCTTCGGTCACCTGACCATCGAGGAAAACCTGTTAACTGGTGCTTATACGCGCAAGGTGAGCAAGGGTGACATTAACGCCTCGCTGGATCGGGTCTACCAGTATTTTCCAAGGCTCAAGCAACGTCGCAGCAGTCAGGCCGGCTACACCTCGGGTGGCGAACAGCAGATGGCCGCCATCGGTAGGGCCTTGATGGCCGATCCGAAAATGATCCTGCTGGATGAGCCATCCATGGGCCTGGCGCCACAGATTGTCGAGGAGATTTTTGAGATCGTGCGCGATCTCAATACCCGCGAGCGGGTGAGTTTCTTGCTGGCCGAGCAGAACACCAACATCGCGCTGCGTTATGCGGACTATGGCTATATCCTGGAAAGCGGTCGCGTGATGATGGACGGCACCGCGCAGGCGCTGGCCACCAACGACGATGTGAAAGAGTTTTATCTGGGTATTGAAAGCGGAGATCGAAAGAGTTTTCGCGACACCAAATTTTATCGCCGCCGCAAGCGCTGGCTGGCCTAGGAGCAGAGAATGACTGAGTATTTCGATGCTCTGGAAGTGCGCGATCAGGGGCAGCGCGAAGCTGATCTGTTTGCTGCATTGCCCGCCGCGCTGGCAGCTGCACAAGACCGCGCGCCCGCGATTGCCGCGCAACTGGAAGGCATGCAGGTAGAGCAGATCCGCAGTCGACAGGCGCTGGCCAAGGTGCCGGTATTACGCAAATCAGAATTGCTCAAAAGGCAGCAGGCGCAGCGCGCCCGGGCCGGCAACGTGGCTAAACGCAATGTGGTAGAGCACGTTTTCGGTGGGTTTTCTGCTATTGGCTGGGGCCAGGCGGCCCGTGTGTTTGCTTCGCCCGGACCGATTTATGAGCCGGAAAGTAAACGCCCCGATTACTGGCGCTTTGGCCGCGCGCTTTACGCGGCTGGTTTTCGGCCTAACACCTTGTTGTATAACTGCTTTTCTTACCATTTCACCCCTGCCGGCTCCATGTTTGAAACCGCCGGGCTGGCCATTGGCTGCACGGTGTTTCCCGGCGGGGTGGGACAGACGGAAATGCAGGTGGCAACCATTCACGATCTGCAGCCCGAGGGGTATGCCGGCACGCCCAGTTTTCTCAAACTGATTCTGGAAAAGGCCGATGAAATGCAGGTTCCGCTACCTTCGCTCAAGCGGGCCCTGTTTTCGGGCGAAGCCTTTCCGCCGTCGTTGCAGACGTGGTTTGCGCAACGCGGCATCCATGGCTATCAGGCATACGGCACAGCCGACCTGGGCCTGATCGCCTACGAATCTGAGGCGCGCGACGGGCTGATTATTAGCGAGGATATCGTGCTGGAAATTGTGCGGCCCGGAACGAATGAGCCGGTGCCCGACGGTGAGGTCGGCGAAATCGTCGTCACCACCCTGAATCCCGACTACCCGTTGCTGCGGTTTGGCACAGGGGATTTGTCGGCCATCATGCCGGGACATTCGGCCTGCGGTCGGACCAACAAGCGGATTCGCGGCTGGATGGGGCGGGCAGACCAGACCACCAAGGTGCGGGGTATGTTTGTGCATCCCGAGCAAATTGCGGCGGTCGTCAATCGCTTTGAGCAGGTCAGCAAGGCCAGGCTGGTCGTTTCCGGCGAAACCGGGCGCGACGATATGACGCTGTTTGTTGAAGTGGATGGCACGCCTGCTGCCCAGCTGCAGGAAAAACTGGGCAACGTCGTGCGGGAGGTCACCAAGCTGCGTGCCACGATTGTTTTTGTTGGGGCTGGTGAACTGGCCAATGATGGCAAGGTGATCGAGGACAGTCGGTCTTACGAGTGACAATCGCCTCAGATGGGGGGATCCTGCAAGGCTTGCAACAGGGCTTGGTCAAAATCGGCGGCAGGACGGCCCAACTGTTCCATGACTGACGTGGTCTTTTGCGTCAGATAGCGCACCGGGCTCTGTAGCGCCGCTTCAAAGCGATTGGCCATGGCGGTCAGCATGGCGCTGTCGGCGTTAACCAGAATGACCGCATGGGACAACAGCGAGAACAAAGGCGTTGCGGCCGCCTTGTTGCGGCGCCAGTATTGGGCCGTGCCCGCAATTTTCTTGCCATCGACAGCCAGATTGAACCTGCCGTCGCAAAAGGAGCCCTGCACCGGCTGGGGCGTGGCCTCAATTGCGCAAGCGGCCAGTGTGCGGGCGATTAGTTCACAGAGCCCCAGGTATTGGGATTCTGCGTGCTGCAGGGGGTATTTGGCGGCTATCGGATAGGCCAGATGCAGATTGATCACACCCGATGCCTGTGGGACCACGCCGCCGCCCGAGAGGCGCACATCGACTGGCAGGCCTTCTTGCGCCAACTGGCTGCGGGCGGCATCAAATTGTGGATGGCGCTGATAGCTGCGCGGCACGCTGATGCCCGGTGTGGCATGGTGGATGACGGCATAGCGTTGCCCCTGGTCGGCCAGATCCAGCAGCGCTGTCTCGCCGTCTCGTCGGCTGCGTCCATCACGGAAAATGGTATTGGCAGCCAGCAACAAAAAGGGTGGATTCATGGGGGCAGGCAAGTCTCGCGTGAAATTGATCCATTCAGCGGGCAGATGGGATTGCGATAGCACTACCCTGCATGCCTTTGCTTACCCCTGGCGCGTCCAGGCTATCAGGCTTCGGCCTGTTCCTTTGCCTGCTTTTTCAGCTTGGTCTTAATACGATTTTGCTTCAATGGCGACAGATATTCGACAAATACCTTGCCCAGCAAGTGGTCCAGCTCGTGTTGTACGCAAACGGCCAGCAAGCCTTCTGCGTCAAATTCATACGTTTCGCCTTGCTCATTGAGCGCGCGCACACGGATGCTTGCCGAACGCTCTACCTTGTCGTATATGCCCGGCACCGACAGGCAGCCTTCTTCATAGACCTGTTTTTCGTCGCTTTTCCAGATGATTTCGGGGTTGATCAGCGCCAGAAGGTCGTCGCCTTCCTCGGAGACATCAATAACCACAACGCGTTCGTGTACGTTGACCTGCGTTGCCGCCAGCCCGACGCCGGGTGCATCGTACATCGTTTCGGCCATGTCGCGAACAAGCTGGCGAATGCGGTCATCCACCTGGGCTACGGGTTTTGCCACCGTATGCAGCCGGGGATCTGGAAATTGAAGAATAGGTAAGAGTGCCATGGCAAATATTATAATTGAAATCAACGTTGCTGGGGTACACAGCCGCAAGGCGGCTGTCAGCGACAAAGACGAGGCGGCAGTATAAAGTCCCAAGGCAGCGGGATCAGAAGGTTACAAGGCGATCAGAATAAAGTCACCACGTAGACAGAATAAAGTCATAAGGTGGCCGCAATAAAGTCATCCTGTGGGTGCCGCAGAAAAATCCCGCTTTGCCTAGCCGCTATGTTCTTATAATGGGGTGTTTTTTCACAAATTCAAGCGGGTGAGTATGGCAATGTCAGATGAAGAGCGGTATGCGTGGATTCGTCTCACGCTCGAGCCCGGTATCGGTCCCGTGACCGCCCGCCATCTGCTGGTTGCCTTCGGGTTGCCGCAGGATATTTTCGGGGCGTCGCCAGCGGCGCTGATGAAGGTGGTGCCGCAAAAGCTGGCATTGCAGCTGGCTGGGCCGGTCAATCCGCAAATCCACGCACTCATAGAGCGCACTTTTGAATGGCTGGGGCGTGCGGGCCATCATATTGTGACGCTGGCCGACGAACATTATCCGGCGCGATTGCTGGACACTGCCGATCCGCCATCGCTGCTTTACGTCGATGGCGACCCTCAGGTGCTTGCCGGGCCTGCCATTGCTATGGTGGGAGCGCGCTCCGCTACCGTTGGCGGCACCGATAACGCTTTTGCGTTTGCCCGGCACCTGGCCGAGGCCGGCTGGACGATCGTCAGCGGCCTGGCGCAGGGCATTGACGCGGCCGCCCATGAGGGGGCATTGGCCAGCGGCGTGATGCCGGCCACGATTGCCGTCATGGGAACCGGGATCAATCGCGTCTATCCGGCAATCAACAAGGATCTGGCCATGCGCATCCGGGAGCAGGGGGCGCTGGTCAGCGAGTTGCCGCTGGATACCGCAGCCGTGGCGCACCAGTTTCCGCGCCGCAACCGTATTGTCGCCGGGCTGTCCCTGGGCGTATTGGTGGTGGAGGCCGCGCAACGTAGCGGTTCGCTCACTACGGCACGCCTGGCAGGGGAAAATGGTCGCGAAGTGTTTGCCATTCCCGGTTCCATCCATTCTCCGCTGTCACGCGGCTGTCATGCGCTGATCCGTCAGGGTGCCAAGCTGGTGGAAACCGCCCAGGACATCGTCGAAGAACTCTCGCGCAGCGGCGCTGTGCCAAAGTCCGGGGCGGGGTCCGACTCCGGCTCGCAATCGGCGCAGCAAGAGCCGGCTGTACAGAAGCAGGGAAGACCTGTCGCGGCCCGCGGGTCGGCCAGATCTGACCTTGCGCCAGCCGTTCCCGACATGGCGACAGACAGCGTCAATCCGGTACACGAGCACGTTCTGCAGAAAATAGGATTCGATCCGGTTTCCATGGATATGCTTGTGCTCCGACTGCAGATTACGGTCAGTGAACTGGCGGGATTGCTGGCAGAGCTGGAGATGACCGGAAAAATCGTTCGGCTGCCTGACGGGCGTTATCTGCAACGAGCGAATCCCTTACAATAGTTGCATAACAAGGCCGTTATCATTCTCCCGCAAGCGGTACACCCGCAACATTCCCTTTATATTCAAGCCCAAACAGGAGCACTTAATGAGCGCCAGGTTCAAAGTTCTGATCATTATCGGCAGTCTTCGTGAAAAATCCTACAATGCTGCAATTGCACGGCAACTGAGTTCGCTGGCCCCTGACAACCTGGAACTGATTTACGCCCCTTCCATTGGCACGCTGCCGCACTATAACCAGGACGTGCAGGATGCTGGCTTTCCCAAGGAAGTACAGGCCTTTGCCGATGCCATTGTCGCAGCCGACGGCCTGATTTTTGTGACACCTGAGTATAACTACTCGGTGCCCGGTGTACTGAAAAATGCCATTGACTGGGTATCCCGAATGCGCCCCCTGCCATTTGACAACAAGGCAGGCTCGATCATTTCGGCCTCGGGTGGCGCCATCGGCGGCGCCAGAATGCAGTATCACCTGCGCCAGATCCTGGTCGCCATGAATATGCATCTGGTCAACCGGCCCGAGATCATGGTCGGCACAGTACAGAATAAAACCGAAGGCGAAGGCGGCAATATTACCGATGAAACCACACTGACTTTCATTGGCAATCATCTGAAGGAACTGGCTCGGGTGCTTGAGCTGCATCATCAAAAACAGAACCAGGCCTGATCGGAGATCATCATGGCAATTGCGCAACACGTAAAAGTGGTGGAAGTGGGGCCACGCGACGGCCTGCAGAATGAAAAACAATTTGTGCCGACGGAGGTCAAGATTGAATTAATTGATCGACTGTCGGCTGCCGGTTTCCAGAATGTGGAGGCGGCCTCTTTTGTCTCGCCCAAATGGGTGCCGCAAATGGCCGATGGTGCACAGGTCATGGCGGGAATTAAGCGTCGACAAGGTACCGTGTATTCGGTGCTGACGCCCAACCTCAAAGGATTTGAGGGGGCGCTTGCGGCCAAAGCCGACGAAGTCGTGATCTTTGGCGCGGCCAGCGAGGCGTTTTCGCAAAGGAATATCAACTGCTCCATCGCCGAATCCATTGAGCGCTTCGAACCGGTAGCCGCAGCAGCCAAAGACGCCGGATTGCGCCTGCGCGCCAGTATCAGCTGTGCGCTGGGTTGCCCGTACGAGGGCGAGATAGCGCCGGCAGCGGTTGCCGATGTGGTCAAGCGCATGTTGGCGCTGGGCTGCGACGAAATCGACATTGCCGATACGATCGGCGTGGGCACGCCGCGCAAGGTCACGGCAGTCATGAACGCCGTATCGGCGGTGGCCGACCCGGCCATGTTGTCTGCGCATTTTCATGACACCTATGGCATGGCGCTGGCCAATATTCTGAGTGCACTCGAAGCCGGGATCGCGATCGTGCATTCATCCGCGGCAGGTCTGGGTGGCTGTCCCTATGCCAAGGGCGCCACCGGCAATGTCGCCACCGAAGATGTCCTGTACATGCTGCATGGCATGGACATCGAAACCGGCATCGACCTGGATCAGGTCATCAACACCGGGCAGTGGATTTCCGATTACCTTCAACGCGCCAATGCCAGCCGTGCCGGCAAGGCGATTATCACTAAGAGACAGGCGGCGTAAGCGAATTTATGGTCATCAACTTTTTACCGCTTACCGAAGCGGAGCGCGACCAGTTGCTCGCCTCCATCCACCCTTTGCCCATCCGTGGACCGGCCTGGCGCACCTGGGTCAAGACGGCTGCCTGGCTTGTCCTGGGCCTGATCGTATTGCAGTTCTTTATTGCCTTTAACAAGGCAGGCATGCAGATGCTGTATTCCATGACCGGCCTGATCCTGCTGGTTGTTTTTGTGGCACTTGCCGTGACCACCCGCTATATGCAGACTTCAATCACCACCATTGACGCCGACGGCATGCGACAAAGCTGGCTGACCCGGCGTGAAGTGGCCTGGCAGGACGTGACCTTTGCCAAGTTCGTCCCCATGCTGGCCTCCAAGCGGCTGGTCGTCTTCACAAAAAAAGGCAAGCCCGTTGTGTTCCAGGGCGGAACCCGGGAACTTCAGATCGCGTTTGCCAAAATCTCGCTGGCATTCAAGAATCGCAAGGTTTGATGTAATAAAAAATGCGGTAAGCAATGGAATGAGTGTGGCTTTTCCTGCGTGTTGCCTTTTGCTGTCTAAGCAACACGGCGGATTTCTGAAATGGTAAAGAAGCCCCTCATTCAAGCTGTCGTCGCCACGCAGGATCAACTGGCGTTTAGCCGCTCGTCTGTTGCAGGCGACGCTTGCTAGGACGCAAGCCGGCGCGACGCTGTCGCAGGAGGGTGATGTTGATGTGCCATATAAGGAGAGGCCGAAATTGGAAGCGTCTTTAAGGTATGCTACTTAATTGTCCATTACTTTCCAAGTATCACGATTATGCTGAATGTTGTTTTTGCGGGAACGCCCGAATTTGCCCGCCAGGCGCTGGCAGCCATTGTGCAGGCCGGATTTTCGGTTCCTCTTGTCATGACGCAGCCCGATCGTCCCGCCGGCCGCGGGATGAAGCTGACGCCCAGCCCGGTCAAACAATTGGCTGTTGCGCAGAACATCCGCGTAATCCAGCCGACAAGTCTGCGATTGGACGGCAAGTATCCTGACGAGGCCGTCAGTGCCCGGCAGACGCTGCAAGCTCTGCAACCAGATGTCATGGTCGTGGCCGCCTATGGCCTGATCCTGCCCCAGTGGGTGCTGGATTTACCCCGCTATGGCTGTCTGAATATCCATGCCAGCCTGTTGCCACGCTGGCGCGGAGCGGCTCCTATTCAGCGTGCGATCGAGGCCGGGGACACTCAGACGGGAATTGCAATCATGCAGATGGATGCAGGTCTGGATACCGGCAATGTGATCGCCAGCGCTACCCTGCCCATCGGCGATCAGAACGCTGCGCAGTTGCACGATGAATTGGCCGTCATGGGCGCCGAACAAATTGTCGCCGTGTTGCAGACGCTGGATCAGGACAAAGTGCTGCATTCGCGCCCGCAGCCGCAAGAAGGCGTCACGTACGCTGCCAAACTGGACAAGCGCGAAGCGGCGCTGGATTTATCTGAAGATGCTGTTGCGCTGGCGCGCCGTATCCGTGCTTTTAATCCGGTGCCGGGTGCAACGCTGATGTTGCCGGGACTGAATGATCCGGTCAAAGTGTGGGATGCCTGCGCGTTGAAAACTGATGCTGCAGGAATGAGTGCATCGGCAGTGCCCGGACAGGTGCTGGCGGCAACGCCCGAAGGCATTGATATCGCGACCGTCAATGGCACACTTCGCCTGTTGCAATTGCAGAAAGCAGGTGGCAAGCGTCAGCCGGTTTCGGTGTTTGTTACGGGATGGAAACCGCCCGAGGAGTGAGTCAAGGTTTCTATCAGGTTCGGCCTATCAGGTCCACGCCGATCAGCCTGGTAATAATTGGAGCCGCAGATCATTTGGGGTGTCAAAAAGAAACTGCGGTCCTTGTGCCCGGAGCACGTCGGGATGGTTATATCCCCAGGCTACGCTGGCGGCGTGACAGCCCGATTCTCGCGCGGCGTCAATATCACGGATTTCATCGCCGATCAGCAGACAGGTTTGCGGCGTGCAGCCGGTCTGCCGGTACAGGGTCTTGAGCCGGGATGCCTTGCCGAACAGGTCGCTGCCGCAGCGATACTGGTCGATCAATGCCGTGGCCATGCCCAGTGTGCGCCGCACATTGACCTCACTGTTTGAGCTCAACACGGCAATCTGGTAACCGGCCTGTTTAAGCGCCGCCAGGGCCTGCTCTATGCCCGCAAACAAGCGCACATCCGGCGAGGCCTCTTGCATGCGCTGGCGAAACTCCATCAGAATGGCCGGCGCTTTCCAGAAGGGGATATTCAGCGTGCTCAGGATCTGGCGCACATCGCGATGCCGCAATTGTTCCTTCTCATCTTCGGCCGGATTGCGAAACCCGTATTTTTGCGCCACGCTGGCTAGCACCGTATCAAACCACGGCAGGGTGTCAGCCAGCGTGCCGTCAAAGTCAAAAGCCAGCAATTGATAAGGCAGGGACTTCATCGGTCAATCACAATCATGATAGCGGTTTGTGATCGGCCCACAGATCGTATTCGTTGCTGTCAGTCACGGTACAGCGCACGATCTGGCCAGGCTGCAGTTTTTCAATGCTGCTGATAAACACACAGCCGTCGATTTCCGGCGCATCGGCATGTGAACGACCAACTGCATCGCCATCTTCATCAATTTCGTCAATCAGAACGTCAATGTCGCGTCCGACCTTGCGTGCCAGCCGGGCAGTGGAAATCTCCTGTTGGTGAGCCATGAAGCGCTCCCAGCGATCCTGCTTGACCTCGTCGGGTACATGATCGCCCAGGGTATTGGCAGGTGCGCCCTCTACCGGCGAATACTGGAAACAGCCCACGCGGTCCAGTTGCGCTTCGGTCATCCAGTCAAGCAAATACTGGAAGTCTTCCTCGGTCTCGCCCGGGAATCCCACAATAAAGGTGGAGCGGATGGTCAGGTCTGGACAGATTTGGCGCCATTTGTGAATGCGCGCCAGCGTGCGGTCTTCAAACGCAGGCCGTTTCATGGCTTTGAGCACCTTGGGACTGGCGTGCTGGAACGGGATATCCAGATAGGGCAGAATTTTGCCTTCAGCCATCAGCGGAATCACTTCATCAACGCTGGGGTAGGGGTAAACATAATGCAATCGGACCCAGACGCCCAGCTCGGACAGGGCCTGGCACAGTTCGGTCATGCGGGTGCGTACAGGACGGCCATTCCAGAAGCCGCTGCGGTATTTGATGTCCACGCCATAGGCGCTGGTGTCCTGGGAAATGATCAGCAGTTCTTTGACACCTGCATTGGCCAGACGTTGCGCCTCTTGCAGTACGTCGCCCACCGGACGGCTGACCAGATCGCCGCGCATGGACGGGATGATACAGAAGCTGCAGCGGTGATTGCAGCCTTCGGAAATCTTCAAATAGGCATAATGCCTGGGTGTCAGCTTAATGCCTTGTGGCGGCACCAGATCCACATAGGGATTATGGTCGCGCGACGGCGGTGCGACACCATGCACGGCGCGGACCACTTCCTCATATTGTTGGGGGCCGGTCACGGACAAGACACTGGGATGCACCTGGCGAATGACTTGTTCCTCAACGCCCATACAGCCAGTCACAATCACTTTGCCGTTTGCCGAGATGGCCTCGCCAATGGCGTCCAGCGACTCTGCCTTGGCGCTGTCGATAAAGCCACAGGTATTGACCACGACAACGTCGGCGCCTTCATAGGAGGGAGAAATATCATAACCTTCAGTGCGCAGCTGGGTCAGGATGCGTTCAGAGTCAACGAGTGCCTTCGGGCAGCCCAGACTGACAAAGCCGACGCGGGGAGCGGACATAAAAAACCTTTAATAAATGGAGAATAAATACGAAAACAATCGCAAGCAACGTATTCGAATGGAGTATGGGAAGTAAAATGCCTTCTGCCAGTTCCATTGCGAGGTCGCCGATGCTGCCGGTTTGGCGTGTGCCCTTGTATTGCTGTACTGTTTGACAACAGTACAGGCAAGTGCAGGGCTTGCACAACAGTAGCGGTTTGCCTGCATTGTTGACAACGCCGCTGGTTGGCAGTGCGGGCAACATAGCCCCGCTTTCCGACAAAACTGCGAAAACTGCCATGGCTTGTTTTTGGTCTGCCAGCCCGCCGCCTGTCGCGACGCGTTTGCTATCGCAATGAATAATCAGGCAATTTTACCATTTCCGCTCACTAACGGTGTATATGCACAGTCAATTTTTTATGCTTGGGGATCTTAGTCTATGACCCGTCCCGCCCAGCCCGTCGTCTCGCCCCAAGCGACGCCGGCCACACCGCCCTTAAGCGAGCTTTTGCTGGCAACGGCATATGCAGTGCAGGCAGTCGGCGAAGGCCGCTCCCTGACCGATATTTTGAATGCCGAGCCGGCGAATCGTCGCGCCGCGGTGCAGTCCCTGTCATTTTACGTTATGCGCCAGTTGGCCCGCGGGCACGCGCTGGCAGACCTGCTGCTGGATCGCCGTGCGCCCAATGCGCTGGTGGAGAGTCTTTTGAGCACGGCCTTGTGCCTGTTGTCCATCGATGAGAGTGAAGTGCACCATGATCCGCGGGTGCCGGTCTATGAATCCTACACCCTGGTCAGTCAGGCCGTGACCGCGGCCGGCCTGGATCGAAAAACGGCTGGCTTTAAGGGGCTGATCAACGCCTGCCTGCGGCGCTTTGAGCGGGAGCGCCCGGCGCTATTGGAGCAGGCCCATCTTCGCAGCAATGTGCGCTGGGGCTTTCCCAAATGGTGGATCGCTCGGGTGCGTCAGGCCTATCCCGCGCAATGGGAATCAATCCTGGGCAGCAGTTTTCAGGCGGGACCGCTTACGCTTCGGGTCAATACACGCAAAATCAGCCGCCAAGCCTTGCTGGCGGCACTGCTGGAGCAACAAATTGCCGCCACGGCTATTGGCGAGCACGGCGTGATTCTGGCGCAGCCGCTGCCGGTGGCCAGAATCCCCGGTTTCGAGGAAGGCTGGTGGATGGTGCAGGATCCGGGTGCGCAACTGGCTGCCGAGCTCTTGCCGGTCACCGACGGTATGCGCGTGCTGGACGCCTGCGCCGCGCCGGGCGGCAAGACGGCGGGTTTGTTGATGCAGGCGCAGTTGCAGTTGACTGCACTGGATATTGATGAGCGCCGCCTGGATCGCGTAGCCGCGAACCTGCAGCGGCTTGACTTGCATGAGGAAGGCGTGAAGCTGCGCGCCGGCGATGCGATCGATTTGTCATCGTGGTGGGATGGTCAGCATTTTGATGCCATTCTGGCCGATGTCCCCTGTACCGCTTCCGGTATTGTGCGCCGGCATCCGGATATCCGATGGTTGCGCCAGGAGCAGGATATCGCGGAAACGGCCGCATTGCAGCGACGTATTGTGTCTGCCTTGTGGCAGACACTCAAGCCGGGCGGCGTGTTTTTGTACGTGACGTGTTCGATTTTTCCGCAAGAGGGCATTGAGCAGGCCCAGTGGATGGCGCAGTCCCTTGAGGGTGCCACTGCATTGCCGGCTCCCGGCCAATTGCTGCCCGGACAGGGACAGGAGCACGATGGCTTTTTCTACGCCCTGCTGCGTAAACAGGATGAACGCGCATAAAGGCAGCGGGTTTGGCTGTCGGCATCGGTTTGGTTGAGGTATCATAGGGACACCACTCACAGGGGACACCGCAAGCGCCGGTGTTGCCAGGCCCGATAACGAATCACGCATGCACACCCAGCCCGTTCCCATGCCGCTTGCATTTATTCTGAGGCTTGCACTGACCGTGCTTCTGGGACTGACCGTCACCTGGGGCGCGGGCTTGCACGCGCAAACGCCTGCCGCAAGACTGGGCGGGGCAACAATCAATAGTGTCCAGATCCAGCAGCAGTCCGATGGCTACGTGCTCAATGCAGACGTGGATCTACCGCTCTCGAATGACCTGGAAGTGGCGGCGCAGCACGGGGTGCCGTTGTACTTTACCGTAGAGTTCAGGCTGGTGGAACCGCGCTGGTGGTGGTTTGACCGCGAAGTCTATGACCAGTCCCAAACCTGGCGCGTCGCCTACAATGCGCTGGTGCGCCAATGGCGTGTGACTTCCGGCGATTATTCGGTGCCCGAAATGTCGCTGTCCGATGCCCTGCACACCATTACACGCATTTATAACTGGCCGGTAGGGCCGTTCACCGGCCTGGATCCTGACCAGCATTACGAAGCACAGTTTCGCATGAAACTGGATACCTCTCTTTTACCGCGTCCCTTTCGTATGGATGCCCTGGGCGGTCGCGCCTGGGCCTTATCGACACCATGGAAAAATTTCGAATTTCTATTTTCGGCAACCACGCCCAGTCCCTGATCAAATGGGTGGTGCGACTGGTATTTATTGCCGCCGTGCTCGCGGCCCTGGTATTGATGGGTCTGCTGGTTCGCTCTACGGGCAATTCCTCAAGGCTGGCACAGCAGTACGATTTGCTGCTGTTGCTCAACGGGGTACTGGCGCTGGCATTGTTCCTGTGGGTCTCGATGCTGACCATTCGCCTGATCCGGCAATTGCGGTCCAGGCAGTTTGGCGCCCGATTGACGTTTCGTTTTGCACTCGCGTTCGCCGTGATGGCGATTATTCCTGGCGTTGTCATTTATCTGCTTTCGGTGCAGTTTATGTCGCGATCGGTCGAATCCTGGTTCAACGTCAGGGTGGACAGCGCCTTGCAGTCTGGTCTGACGCTGGGCCAGGCATCGCTTGACAGCCAGGTGGGCGATTTGCTGTCGCGTGCCAGGCTGATGGCCGACGATTTATCCAACGTTCCCGATCAGGAATTGTCGGTCGCGCTAACCCGCCTACGTGAAAACACGACGGTGGGGGATGCCTTGGTATTTACGGTATCCGGGAGCCGGGTGGTCGCGTTCTCCAGTTCCTCTTTTGGCAGCTTGTTGCCGCAAATGCCGCCGGTATCGGTGTTGAATCAGTTGCGGCTGTCTCGTTCCTATGCCCGCACCGAGGCGGTTGACGGTACGGATTTTGAGAATCCGCAGTTGCGCATCCGGGTCATCGTGCCGGTGTTTTCCAATTCCTTCAAGCTGGATGCTCCGCTGGGGGCCTCGCCCGAGCCGTATCTGCTGCAGTTGACCCGTCTGGTGCCGGAAAATATCGGCAGCAATTTGAACGAGGTGCAGAAAGGGTTTCGCGACTATCAGGAGTTGGCCCTCTCGCGCAAGGGAATCCAGAAACTGTACGGCATCACCCTGACGCTGGCGTTGCTGGTGACGCTGTTTACCTCTATTGCCGTGGCGCTGGCTATCGCACGGCGTCTGGTCAAGCCGCTATTGACGCTGGCTTCCGGCACACAGGCGGTGGCTGTTGGAGACTACCGACCCTTGCCTGAACCCACGGCCATGGACGAAATCGGTCTGCTTACCCGATCGTTCAATGCAATGACGCGCCAGCTTGACGAGGCGCGACGCCAGGTCGAGACCAATCGCATTCAGTTGGAGCGCTCCAATGCCTATCTGGAAAGCGTCATGGCCGGCCTGTCCTCGGGCGTAATTGTTTTTGATGAGCGATTCAATGTGACCACGGTAAACAAAGGCGCCCAGTCCATTCTCGATGTTGATCTGCGCTCGGTGCCGGGGCGGCCGCTGGAGGTGGTCGATTCTCTGATTGAGTTTACCCGGCAGATTCGCAGGGCTTTTGCAGATCACGCGGCCGTCGGATCGGAGCGCCACTACTGGCAGGAACAAATCACGCTGTCGACCAGCAGCGAAAGCGATGAAACCGACGATGTCACGCTTTTGATGCGTGGCACCCGCTTGCGCATTGATGGACGGCCCACCGGCTATGTCGTGGTGTTCGACGATATTTCAGAAGTGATATCGGCAAACCGCGCGCGGGCCTGGGGCGAAGTGGCGCGGCGACTGGCCCATGAAATCAAAAATCCGCTGACGCCGATCCAGCTGTCGGCCGAGCGGCTGGCCATGAAACTGGAAGGGCATCTGGATGAGCGCAACGCCGGTATCCTGGCGCGCTCAACCAATACCATCATCAATCAGGTCTCATCGCTGAAAAAAATGGTGGATGACTTTCGCGAGTACGCCAGAACCCCCCCGGCGCAAATGCAGCATGTCGACATCAATGCCCTGATATCGGACCTGGCAGTCTTGTATGGCTGGGACCCCGAAGGCCATGGGCCACACGACGAGCCCCTGTATCGCCATATCCGCCTGGAGCTGGCGCCGGAGCTGCCGCTGGCCGAAGCGGATCCCACGCAGTTGCGCCAGGTCTTGAACAACCTGTTGTCCAATTCGCGTGATGCCATGGCTGAGATGCAGCTCGATGGCGATGAGCCCGGTATCACCATCCGCACGACGCTTACGCGTTCCGAAAAGGATCAGAGTACGGATGGGCAGGCAATTCGTATTACACTCGAAGACAGAGGTGGCGGATTTCCTGCCAAGGTATTGCAGACAGCCTTTGAGCCGTACGTCACGACCAAGGCGCATGGCACCGGCCTTGGTTTGCCGATAGTGCGTAAAATAATTGAAGAGCATGGCGGCAGAATCGACATTGCCAATCGCAAGGACGGTGGAGCGCGTGTATCAATATTACTCACGCGGCTGACTCCGAAAACCGGCAATTAGCGCGTTCCCGTGGTTATAATTGAACCCGGAACTTTGATCAGTACCAAAAAAATGCAGTCAGAAAGTAATAGGTGACAAGATATGGCCAGAATTCTGGTGGTTGACGATGAAATTGGTATACGCGAGCTTCTGTCGGAAATTTTATACGACGAAGGTCACACCGTAGAGCTTGCAGAAAATGCTTCGCAGGCCCGTGCCGCTCGCCTGCGCTACCGGCCCGATCTGGTGCTTCTTGATATCTGGATGCCTGATACCGATGGTGTCAGCCTGCTCAAGGAGTGGGGCTCTCAGGGTTTGCTGGATATGCCGGTTATCATGATGAGCGGCCATGCTACGGTAGATACCGCGGTTGAAGCCACCCGCATAGGCGCCATGGATTTTCTTGAAAAACCCATTACGCTGCAAAAACTGCTCAAGACCGTGCAGGCCGGGCTAATGCGCCCGCACGCCAAACAGGTCATGGCTGCGGCTGGCAATGGCGCTACTCGTGCGCCGGCTGCCGCTCCCGCTGCCCGAACAGGCATGGCGCCAACGCCTGTGGCCGCAGCGGCCCCGGGCGCGCCGTCTGTCGCCGAGCCGGAAGCACCGGCTCAAGGGTCGCAACTGGGCAGCATCTCGCTTGACCAACCGTTGCGCGATGCCCGCGATGAATTTGAACGCGTCTACTTTGAATATCATCTGGGTCGCGAAAATCACAGCATGACCCGAGTGTCGGAAAAAACCGGCCTGGAGCGCACACATCTGTATCGCAAGTTGCGCCAACTGGGTATTGATTCCTCTCGCAAACGCAATTCATGAAGATCCTGATCCTTGGCGCAGGACGCGTTGGTGCAAGCGTTGCCGAGAATCTTGTTTCTGAAAAAAACGATATCACCATTGTGGATACCGATGGCGAACGCCTGCGCTATCTGCAGGACCGCATTGACCTGCGCGGCGTGCAAGGCGATGCCTCCATGCCTGAAGTGCTGCGCTCGGCGGGCGCCGACGATACCGATCTGCTGGTCGCCTGTGCTGCTACCGATCCGGTCAACCTGGTGGCCTGTCGCATCGCCAAAGATGTCTTCAATATTCCCCGTCGCATTTCCCGTGTCCGCAGCTATGACTTTGCCAGCAATCCTGAGTTGATCAAGGAAAGCTTTGGCGTTGACTCGGTCATCAGTCCCGAAAACAGCGTAACTACGTATCTGCACAGCCTGATCGAATTTCCGGAGGCCTTGCAGGTGGTGGAGTTCGGCGGCGGTCGCCTGAGCCTGCTGATCATCCGTATCGGTCGCATCAGTCCGCTGATCAATCTGCGCGTCAACCGCAACGGACACAATCTGCCAGACCTGAACGCGCGCGTGCTGGAAATTTTCCGCAATGGCGCCTCGGTCGCGCTGGATCATCAGTCTGCCATTCAACAGGGTGATGAATTGGTTGTCGCTGTCGATACCCAGACCGGCAAGGAAGCGGTCGACAAGCTGCAGTATGCCTCACGCAAAGTGCGCACGGTCATGATAGCCGGCGGCGGCAATATTGGTTACCGGCTCGCGCGCAAACTCTCGCAGGGCAGCTATAACGTACGCATTCTTGAGAGCAACCGCCAGCGGTGCGAGACCCTGGCCACCTTGCTGCCCAGCAAAGTACTAATCTTGCAGGGCGATGCAACCGATGAAGCTTTGCTCGATAACGAAAACATCGAAGAGATGGATACGTTTCTGGCTGTGACCAACGATGATGAAGACAATATCATGTCGTCCTTGTTGGCCAAGCGGCTGGGCGCCCGCAAGGTCGTGGCCCTGATCAATCGCAAGGCGTATGGTGAATTGATGGAAGGCAGCCTGATCGATATCGCCGTATCGCCTTCGCAAGCTACCATCGGCGCGTTGCTGCGCGATGTGCGACAGGGTGCCGTTGTGGCCGGACACCGGCTACGCTGGGGCAATGCCGAAGCCATTGAGTTCGAAGTCAATGGCGATAACAAGAGTTCACAGGTGGTGGGCAAATCCATTGCCGAGCTCAAGTTGCCGAGAACGGCGATTGTGGCAGCCATTTTGCGTGAAGACGACGTGATCCTGCCCGAACCATCGACAACGATTCAGCCTGGCGATCATGTGGTTGTTTTTGCCGGCACCCGGCAGGACATGCGGCGGGTTGAGAAACTCTTTCAGGTTTCGGTGTTTTTCTTCTAGGCCGCCAACATGCGCAATATCCTGAATGTCCTGCATGCGCTTAGCCTGACAATGCTCGTCTTTTCCACGATACTGTTGTTTCCGCTAGGCGTCTCGCTCTATTTCGAGGATGGCGCGCACAATGCTTTTCTGATCAGCCTGGGTATTTCTATTGTGATATCCGGCGTGTTGTGGCGGCTTACCAGCAGCTCCAAGGACGAAATTAACGCACGCAACGGTCTGCTGCTTGTATCGCTGGTCTGGTTGGTATTTCCCCTGATTGCGTCCCTGCCATTTGTGATTGATGCACAAATAGAAGGGCATTCGCTGACCTTTACCCATGCCTACTACGAAGCCATGTCGGGTATTACCACGACAGGCGCATCGGTGTTGAACAATATCTCGTTGTTGCCGCCGTCCATCAATATCTGGCGCGTGACCCTGATCTGGGTGGGCGGTATGGGGATTCTGGTGATGGCTGTCGCCATTATGCCGCTGCTGGGAGTGGGCGGTTATCAGATCATGCGCGGAGAAATACCCGGCCCCATGAAAGAAGAGAAGCTCACACCGCGCATCGCAGGTACGGCCAAGGCGCTGTATGCGATTTATATCTCGGTGTCCGCGCTTTGCGTGATTTGCTATCGGCTGGCTGGCCTCTCGTGGTTCGATGCCTGGTGCCACGCGGCCTCGACCATGGCGCTGGGCGGATTTTCCATTTATGACGAAGGCTTCCAGCATTATGATTCGGCGCTGGTCGACGCCGTGGCCTGCATATTTATGATCGTCGCCGGTATCAGTTTTGCCACGCATTACAATGTATTTAGATTTCGCAAGTTGCGCTATTACGTGACATGCCCGCAAACCAAAGTGTTTGTCGCCATTATGCTGCTGGGCGGACTGAGTGTCAGTATCTGGCTGTACTTGCACGGTGTGTATCCCAGCATCGGCCAGGCGTTGCGTTTTGGCATGTTTAACACGATCTCGCTGGCGACCACTACCGGTTTTGCCAATACGGACTATCTGCACTGGCCGATATTGTTGCCGGTTGTGATGCTGTTGCTCGGCAGCTTTTCTTCGTCAGCCGGTTCCACCGGTGGCGGCATCAAGCTGATCCGGGTCATCGTGATTTTCAAGCAGATCGGAGCCGAATTGCGCAAGGTGCTGCACCCGCATGCCGTGTGTCCCGTCAAACTGCAACGGCAGATTGTGCCGCCCGCCATTATTTCGTCCATCATGGCTTTCGTGCTTGTGTTTGTACTCATGAATGTGGCGCTCACCGGGGTGATGGTCATGTCCGGGCTTGATTTCAGCACCGCGTCATCGGCTGTCTTTGCCAGCCTGTCCAATATCGGCCCCGGCCTGGGGGCCGTCGGCCCGATGGGCAACTATTCCGGCCTGAACGATTTCCAGATCTGGATTTGTACTTTTGCCATGTTGGTCGGCCGCCTGGAGTTTTTCACCATACTGGTTCTCTTTACGCCAGGTTTCTGGAAGAAATAGGGCGCATGTTGCGTCCCGCCCATTCCCCCTACAGCTAACGTTGCCCATGCTTCATATTGCCCTGTTCGAACCTAAAATCGCCCCCAATACCGGAAACATCATTCGGTTGATTGCCAACAACGGCTGCTGGCTGCATCTGATTGAGCCCATGGGATTTCGTATTGATGATGCCAAGATGCGTCGGGCAGGGCTGGATTATCATGATCTGGCCAACGTGACGATTCATCCAGACTATGCGTCGTTTACGTCCAGCGTACCGGGCCAGCGGATTTTTGCGATCACGACCAAAGGGACGCGGTCCTATACGGACGTCGCTTTCCAGGATGGCGATGTCCTGCTTTTCGGCGCCGAAACGACCGGCCTTTCGCCGCAAGTCATGGCTACGTTTTCCGACAGCACACGACTGAGGATTCCGATGCTGCCGAATAACCGGAGCCTGAATCTGTCCAATGCCGTGGCGATCGTCAGCTACGAAGCCTGGCGGCAACTGGGCTTTGTGGCCGGTAGCTAGTATCAGTCCGGAAAGCCGATAGCAGAGGGCTCATCGCGAATAACGCAAGGCGTTCGTGCAATGACAACGGCGAACACCTTTTGCACGCCCGCCGCTTTCAATGCGCGGGCCGCCGCATTCAGCGTACTGCCCGTGGTCAGCACATCGTCCACCAATACAACGCAAGGCAGCGGCGCATTTCGCGCGCAATAATACACATGTGCGGTATTGGCGCGCCGTTGCAGGCGATTCAGTGTGCTTTGCTTCAGACGCGCCGGCTCCCGGTACAGCAGTGAAAGCAGCACCGGCATTTTTAACAGGCGACCCAGCCTGATGGCGAACTCGCCTGCAGGATTAAAGCCACGTCGTTGCAATGAGCGATGGCTGCCAGGTATAGGCACCAAGGGTGTAGTCGCCGGCCATGGTGGCGTCGCGTGTTGGGCATGGCCCCACTGTATGGCATCAACCGCCAGTGCAGCAAAAATGGTTGCCAACTGAAATTGACGCGCATTTTTGAAACGCAGCACCAGGCTGTCGGCCGGGGCGACATAATCGAACGCGGCCACGACGTTTTGCACCGCAGGCGTCTGGTCGTCGCAGTCGGGGCATGGCACGTTAGCCGGCAGCGCCAGTGCACAACGTGCGCAGCGCCAGGGGTAATGGCGCATGGAATACTGCACATCATGGGTGCAGCCGGCGCATAAGCGTCCTATGGGCGCTGGGCCGTTGCATAGTGGACAGGCTGTCAGCGTCTGGCGGGCAAAGTGAGCGCGCAAGTCGGAAAATCGTCTGGAAAGCGGCCCCTTTTTGGCCATGGCGGATTCCCCTTCATTACAATGATAGATTGCATAATTTGCCGCAATACGTTTGCGGTATCAATCAGGTTTGTGATAACAATGTCCCAGCTCATTCACTCGGCCTCCCGGCTGCCCATCAATATGGCGCATGTCCGTCAGCAATTTGCCCGTCGTGGCACACTGGAGGACGCGCGTTTTTTCTACGATGAGATCGCCACGCGCATGATCGATCGGCTGGGCTATATCAAGGTGGCGCCCGAGCGGATTGTCGATGCCGGCTGCGGTCCCGGCAATTCATTTTATTTGCTGGCAGCGCGCTACCCGCAGGCATCGATTGTTGGGGTGGATCATTGCGCGCCGTTTATTAAACACTGCGAAAGTCAGTTTGTATCCAGGGGGCTTAAATCTGTCTTGCAAAAGATCAGGGGAAGACAGGGCTTTTCTTTTGCGCTCGCCGATATGGCTGCGATGCCCATGGGGCCGGAATCGGTCGATATGGTGTGGTCCAATCTGGCCCTGCACTGGCATCAGCAACCGCATGACGTCATACGTGAATGGCGTCGGGTCTTGCGCAACAACGGCCTGGCCATGTTCTCCTGTCTGGGGCCCGGCACCTTTCGCGAATTGCGCAGCGCGGTTGCGGCGGCCGGCATTCAGACCCAAACTATGCAATTTGTCGATATGCATGATTTCGGAGACATCCTGCTGGAAAATGGCTTCATGGATCCGGTCATGGACCAGGAGGTCATTACGCTGACTTATCGCACGGTGCCCGCCTTGCTCAAAGATGTACGCGGCTTGGGTGGCAATCCGAGTGAGGCGCGTGCCGATGGATTGAGGGGGCGGGCGTGGTATCGGCGCCTTTTCGAGGCATTGGAAGCCGGACGAGGAGCAGATGGCTTATTGCGCTTGTCATTGGAAGTGGCTTATGGGCATGCGTGGTGCAAGCCGGTGAGACAAAATGCGGCGGGCGAGACCCTGGTCCCCGTTAGCGCCATCAGGCGGGCGCTGCGCTGATAGACGGGCTGCGCGCAGTTGTCAACGCGAACCTCAGCGTGGCGCCTCCCCCAGCGTGGCGGACCCTGTATGACGACCCCCAGTACTGCGCCCCCAATATGACGACTGTGATTGAGGCGGCTTGAGCGGCGATTGGCGATGGCATGGGTAATGTGGGATAGGGGATGCAGATGTCGCGGTGCCGGCGTGCTGGCGCAGATTTCGGATGCAGGGACTGGCTTCGGGGTACAGTTGCCAGGTGCCAGACCAAATGAGCTATTCGCTGCGTGACTCGCGCGATAGCAGCCGCGACACGGCGTCAAGTGGCGATACCTTGTCGAACAGCACGCTGCAGACCGCCTCGGTAATGGGCATATCAATATCCAGGCTACGCGCCCGCATCAGGGCAGCCTGCGCGCAGCGTACGCCTTCGGCCGTCATGCCGGAAGACAGAATTGTATCCAGGTCCTGCCCCTGGCCCAGTGCGACGCCAACCTGCCGGTTGCGTGACAGGTCTCCGGTAGCGGTCAGGACAAGATCGCCAAGGCCGGTCAGTCCGCTGAACGTGGCAGCATCGCCTCCCAGAACTAGACCCAGGCGACTCATTTCAGCAAGCCCTCGTGTAATGAGCGCTGCGCGCGCGTTCATGCCCAGTGCCAGGCCGTCGGCAATGCCGCAGGCAATGGCAATGACGTTTTTCATGGCGCCGCCCACTTCAACGCCAACCACATCCTGGCTTCGATAAATTCGAGTATTGCCTGCATGCAGGGCTGCGGTCGCCCGTGTGCGGACACACTCATGGCGGCTGGCGACGGTGAGCGCCACCGGAAGCCCCTGGGCCACTTCACGCGCAAAGGAAGGGCCGGACAACACGCCGGTATGCGGTATGGTATCGGCAAGAATGGCCTGCGCCACTTCGTGTGGCAGGCGCGCCGTTTGCTGTTCGAACCCTTTGCACGTCCATAGTACAGGCGTTGTCTGCAGGCCGGCGGCGGGCAGGTGATCGCGCAAGATCGCGCAGGTGTGCGCGATGGCCGCTACAGGCGTGCCCAGGATAATGAGGGATGAAGATGCGTCCTGCAGAAAGGCGAACGCCTGTTCAAGGCTGTCGCAGGCCAGAAGCCCGGCAGGCAGGGCGATGTCCGGCAGGTATCGCCGATTGCGGTGCTGCAGGTTGATGTCATGCGCCGTTTTTGGATCGCGCGCCCAGATCATGACCTGGGCGTTATGACAGGCGGCATGCGCCAGTGCTGTGCCCCAGCTGCCCGCGCCAAGAACCAGCACACGCAATGGCAACAATGTGGACACAGACGTCATGCGTGTTTATTGGCGCGTTGTACCGGGCGGAACGTAAATGCCTGAACCACTACTGTCGGCGGCTTCATTTCCGCCAGCCTGACCTGCCTGCTCCTGTGCTTGCTGTGCGCGCTGTTCGAACAGGGCCTGGAAGTTGACTTCAGCCAGGTGCAGCGGAGGCAGAGAAGTGCGGTTGATGGCATCGGCCACGTTGGCGCGCAGATACGGAAACAGCATGGTAGGGCAGACAATGCCTATCAGAGGCTCGAACTGTTCTTCGGGCACATTGGCGATTTCAAAAATGCCTGCCTGGGTGGCTTCAACAAGATACAGCGTCTTGTCGCCGACTTTGGTGGTCGTTGTCACGGTGACAGTCGCTTCGAAAACGGTTTCGGCCAGCCGCTCGCCGCCAACGTTCAGGGAGACTTCGACATTGGGCGTTTCCTGTTCCAGGAAAATTTGCGGCGCATTAGGCATTTCCAGCGACAGGTCTTTCAGATAGACGCGTTGCATCGCAAATACCGGATCTGTTCCTGTTGCGTCGTTGTTGGATGCAGCGTTGTTTTCGTCAGCCATATAACTTCCTAATTATGTAAATGTATTAAAAATATGCGGGTTATGCACCCAGCATGGTAACCAGTTTTCCTTCGCGGTCAAGGGCCATCAGATCGTCACATCCGCCCACATGTTCGTGGCCGATGAAGATTTGTGGCACGGTTGTGCGCCCGCCTGAGCGTTCGATCATAGCAGCACGTTGTTCGCGATTGGTGTCAATGCTGATTTTTTCAAAATCGGCAACACCGCGTTCACGCAACAGTTTCTCTGCCCGTACACAGTAAGGACAGGTTTGCTTGTAATACATGGTCACTTTTTGCATGATGAGTCTCTACGTAGGAGTTGGTCTGGCGCTGCGCTGCAGCGCGGTCCCAGGTGAAGTCAGGCGTGGTGCTTGACGGGCATGCCCTCGGTTTTCCAGGCGCCCATGCCGCCGGCCAGCGTATATACGTTTTCGGTGTTCTTGCCGCGCAGTACGTCAGCCATTTTGGCCGATTCACGCCCATTATCGCATACCAGGATCAGTGGTTTGTTGCGAGGCAGTGTACCGGCCTTCTGTTCGAAGTCGGCTGCCGGAAGATGGCGCGCAGACGGGATAGAGCCGCTGCGAAAACTATCGACAGGCCGCAGGTCAACAAACACGGCGTTTTCACGGTTAACCAGATTGACCGCTTCTTTGACGTTCAGGCCGGTGTTGCCCTTGCCTCGCTTGCGCAACTGGGGAAAAATCAGCAGTGCGCCGGAGACCAGCAGAAAAATGAGAAAGTAAATCGAGTTCTGATAAAAGAGAAAATCCACGGTGCATCCTGTAAATGCGTTTTTTAAACGCTGAATTTACTGATTATAAAATAGCTAGCCTATTCGCGATAAGACTTCTGTAAAATAGAGGAAAATTAATGGTTGACCCGGGCCGCAGGCACGTGGCGGGCCGATTTTCAACCCGGTAACGTTTTTTAGTTTGTCTTGCGGGAATCAACAATGTATAAGCTAGTGTTAATGCGCCACGGCGAAAGCCAGTGGAATCTTGAAAACCGGTTCACCGGCTGGAAAGACGTCGACCTGACCGAAACGGGCCGCCAACAGGCCTGGGACGCGGGCCAGCTGCTCAAAAAAGAGGGTTTCACCTTCGATCTGGCATTCACATCTGTGTTAAAGCGGGCAATCCGCACGCTCTGGATTGCGTTGGACGCCATGGACGCCATGTATACGCCCGTGCATCCGAGCTGGCGCCTGAACGAGCGGCATTATGGCGCGCTCGAAGGGTTGAACAAGGCCGAAACTGCGCAGAAGTATGGCGACGAGCAGGTCCTGGTATGGCGGCGTGCCTACGCGATCGCCCCTGAACCCCTGGAGGGCAATGACGAGCGGCATCCCCGCTTCGATGAGCGTTACGGGCGCATCGCGCCAGCCGATTTGCCTGCGACCGAATGCCTTAAGGATACCGTGGCACGGGTATTGCCCTTATGGGAGGAGTCCATTGCTCCTGCCATCAAGGCAGGTCGCAATGTGCTCATATCGGCCCATGGCAATAGCCTGCGCGCGCTGATCAAACATCTGGATCAGATCTCCGAAGAGGATATCGTCAATTTGAATATTCCCACCGGTCAGCCCTTGGTTTATGAACTGGATGAAAACCTCAAGCCCATTAAACATTACTACCTGGGCGATCAGGAAGCCATCGCGGCTGCCATGGCTGCGGTTGCTGCCCAGGGAAAAGCCAAAAAGGACTGATGTGATCGGGGTCTTGCGCAAGTTGCGGCTTCTGTTTGAATGCCGGCCATAGGGAAGGCGCCATGAGTGGACGCGGCTCCCTGTTATCGCTTCGTTTGCTCGGGAGCGCCACGCTTGCCTGTATGGTGTTGCTTGCGGGCGGGCCGGCGGGCGCGCAATCGATCTCTTCGCTTACCAAACAGCAGCAGAATGCCGAGCAGTTGCGCCGCGATCTTCAGGAAAAAATTGCGCAAGTGCAGAAACGCATCGACGAATCGGAGAGCGACCGCAAGGATGTGACCGAATCGTTGCGTCAGTCTGAAACCGAAATTTCCCGGCTCAACGCGCGGCTTGATGATCTGGATAGTCAGCGGGACAAGACCGAAAGGGAGCTGGACAACTTGCGTAAACAGCAGGCCGGACAGCAGGCGCTGATGGAACAGCGGCGTCAGGAATTGGCCCAGCAGCTCAAGTCCCAGTACACGCACGGCGTCTCGCCGTGGGCTGCACTGCTCTCGGGCGATGATGCGCAAAAAATCGGCCGTGACCTGACTTATCTGAGCTATGTCGCCAAGGCAAGAGCGCAGGCCGTCCAGGCCCTCAATACTGAAATTGCCCGGCTGGACGCGGTCAAGAAAAAGGTGGCGGGTCATCAGAAAACGTTGCAGGCGCTGGCCAATGAAGCAGAAAAAGGCAAAGCAGAGCTGGAGCAGGAAAAACAGAAGCATGCCAAGGTACTGGCCACTATTGAGGCAGATCTGAAAGCGCGGCGCTCGCAAGCCGGCAAACTGGCGCGGGACGATAAACGCCTGAATGCGCTGATTGATGATATCCAGGGTAGTATTGCCAAGCAGCGCGAGGCCATCCGTCGGGCTGCTATCGAGCGGCAAGCGCGCGAGGCTGCCAGACGCAAGGCGCTGCAGCAGGCGCGTGAGCAGGCTGCGCGTCAGGCTGCCCAGCAGGCCGCGCTCGCGGCAAAACGCGCCGAACAGGCTGCGCGTCAGGCCCAACAGGCCCGCGAGGCAGAGCAGCGCGCCTACATGACGGCCGAAGAGCAGGCAGAGGCATTGCGTCGTGCCCGCGAAAATGCGCCATCTGCCGCGACCGGCCCGGCGCCTTCTTCGCCGGATCTGCAGACTGCCAGCCGTTCAGAGCAAGCGGCCCGGCAGCAATTGGCGCAGGCACGGATACAGCGGGAAAATCTGGAAATTGATCGCGAAAAAGCTCGCCTGGCTCGCCTCAGGGCAGAAGAAGAAGCCCGGCTGGCGCAAAAAGCGCGTGAAGACGAACGGAAGGCCGCAGCAGATGCTTCATCGGGCAGTGCCGGCCTGCAGCGCGGCGCGCCCTGGCCCGTGCGTGGTACTGTGCAAGGTCGGTTCGGCACGCCGCGCCCCGACACGGGTGACGTCTGGCGGGGAATCCTGATCCGTGCCGGCAACGGCGCACCGGTCAAGGCGGTGGGCGGTGGTCGCGTGGTTTATGCGGCGTGGATCCAGGGGTTTGGTAACCTCATCATTGTGGATCACCAGAACGGCTATCTGAGTGTATATGGTTACAATCAGAGCCTGAGCAAGGGCGTAGGGGATCGCGTGCGTATTGGCGAGACCATTGCCCGTGTCGGGGCTACGGGGGGGCAGGTTGAACCGGGCCTCTATTTTGAAATCAGACAAGGATCTACTCCGGTAGATCCTGTGAGCTGGCTGGCCCGGTAACGGTGCCCTGTATTTATCCGGAAAACTCTATGAAATTGTTTGCAGTACGCCAGTTATCATACGTGACCATGATCGGGCTGATTCAGGCTTGTCTGGTCTATTCGCCGCTGGCTTGGTCCCAGCAAAAGGCCGCTAATCCCTCGCGGCAGGTTCCGGCCCCAGAGACGCACGCGCCGCTGCCTGCCGAAGAGTCGCTGCCGTTTACCGAGCTGCAACGCTTTGCGCGGGTTTACGCCGCGATCAAAAACAGCTACGTTGAGCCGGTTTCCGACCAGAAGTTGATCGAAGCGGCCATCAAGGGGATGGTCGAGGACCTGGATCCGCATTCTGCCTACCTGGACGCGCTTGAATATGAAGAGATGCGAGTGTCCACGGACGGCGAGTTTGGCGGCCTGGGTATTGAAATCGGCCCCGAAAAAGGCTTCGTGAAAATCATTTCGCCGATTGAAGATACGCCCGCCGCCAAGGCCGGGATTATGCCTGGCGACATCATCACCGGTATCAATGGCGAAAGCATGGAAGGCAAGCCGCTCAACGATGTCGTGAAAAATCTGCGGGGAGAGGTGGGTACCTCCATCAAGCTGTCGGTCAGTCGTCCTTCCACGGGCAAACAGCTGGATTTTGACCTCGTTCGGGCAGTCATCAAGGTGCAGAGCGTGCGCAGCAAAATGCTTCCCGATGCGATTGCCTATGTGCGCATATCGCAATTCCAGGAGCGCACCGGGCCCGATCTGGTAACCCACCTCAAGCAATTGGACACCAAAGGCAAGCTCAAGGGACTGGTACTGGATCTTCGCAATGACCCCGGCGGCCTGCTAACGGGTGCCATCGGGGTCTCGGCCGCATTTCTGAAACCGGGCGTGAACGTGGTATCAACCAAATCCCGTGACGAGCATGATTCACGGGTATTCCAGGCGCAAGCGCAGGATTACGTCCACAATGGGACCGACTATCTGAAAGGACTGCCGGCCTGGACTCGGACGGTCCCGATGGTGGTGTTGATCAATGTCGGATCTGCGTCGGCTGCCGAAATTGTCGCGGGTGCGCTTCAGGATCACAAGCGCGCTACGGTCATGGGCAACCGCAGTTTCGGCAAGGGCTCGGTGCAGGTGGTCATGCCGCTGGATGATAATACGGCGCTCAAACTGACCACGGCACGTTACTTCACGCCATCGGGACGATCCATTCAGGCGACCGGCATTGTGCCTGATGTGGTGGTTACCGATAGCGAAAAGGGCGATCTTTTCAGCTTCCCGCGCGAGGCGGATCTGGCCGAGCACCTAAGTAACGAGCAGGCCGGAAAAGATGGCGAAGTCAAAGGTACGGCCTTGCTCAAGCCCGATGAAGCGGCGCAGGAGCAAGAGATCTTTGAGTTCGGTTCGGATGGCGACTTCCAACTGGCCCAGGCCGTCAATAAGCTGCTGGGCAAGCCGGTCAAGGGTAGCGCACCAACAGCTGATAAACCGTCGAGCGAGGGGAAAAAGCCGGCTGAAGCAAAAGCCTCGGAGCCCACTTCCGGCGATGCCCCAAAGACGCCGGAGGGCCAGAGCGATAAACCTGTCACGCGGGAGCCTGCAGACGCAGGCCAACCTGATAAGGCCGAGCCTTCTGTTGCGCCGCCAGCAGATCGCAAGGCGCCCGCCGATGCGCACGACCCCGCAGCGCCAGAGCAACCGGCAGGAAAATAGCAAATGGATGATAACCAGTTGCTGCGCTATGCGCGACACCTGATGCTGGACGCCATCGGTATTGAAGGACAGGAGAAACTGCTTGCCAGCTCTGCGCTGATCCTGGGGCTCGGCGGCCTGGGCTCGCCGGTCGCCGCTTACCTTGCTTCAGCCGGTGTGGGTCGGCTGGTGCTGGTGGACGACGATCAGGTTGAGCTATCAAATCTGCAACGCCAGATCATCCATACCACCGCGCGTATCGGGCAAAGCAAGGCAGTGTCTGCGCTTGCGGCCATTGCTGAACTGAATCCCGATTGTGTGGTCGAAACCGTGGTCGAACGGGTCGATACCGATAGGCTCGGACAATTGCTGCGCGGCGTCGATATTATTGTTGACTGCACCGATAATTTCCGCACGCGTCAGGCAATCAATGAAGTGTGCGTCGCACAAGCCAAGCCCTTTGTGTCGGCCGCAGCGATCCGGTTTGCCGGGCAGGTCACTGTGTTCGATACGCGTCACGCTGATGCTCCCTGTTACGCCTGCGCGTTTCCGCCATCGGACAATCTGCAGCCCGACAACTGCGCGACCATGGGTGTTTTTGCGCCGCTGGTTGGCATCATCGGCAGCGTAGAGGCGGCCGAAACCATCAAGACGCTGCTGGGGGTGGGGGAAAACCTGCGGGGCCGTTTGATGATGCTCGATGCCCTGTCAATGCAATGGCATACGCTTGAGCTTGAGCGCAACGCGGCGTGCCCCGTATGTGCGGGGCGTGACCGTTAATGGTAGTCCTGTGCTGCCTATTGCCTGATTAAATTACACTTGTCATTAGTGGGCGCCTGCAGGGTGAGCAGCGTGCTGCGCAATTCATCACGCCTGAAATAATGAATAGTGACCTGCTGACCTGCGCGATACCGGTCCAGCAGCTTGTCCCAGTTTCCGACTTCAATGCGCAGTCCGTCCATCGCCAGCAGGATATCGCCTGCCGACAGTCCTGCCGCATGCGCCGCGCCACCCTCCAGCACTTGCGCCAGTCCGGGCTCGCCTGTTGGGGTCGCTCGCATGGTCGCGCCAATGGCCGGCGCGCGGCGTTCTGCCTGCCAGGTCAGCGTCACGCCCTGTTTTTCCAGCAGCGCTGCCAGGGGCAAATCATCAGTGTGTTCGGTGGCCGCTTCAATAAATGATTGCAGATCCAGGCCCGTTGCCTGTTTCAGCACACTTGCAAATTCGTCTTCCTGCAGACCACGCTGGCGAGACTGGTAGAACCGGCGGCCATAGCGTTCCCACATCAGGCGCATGACGTCGTCCAGCGATTTGCGGTTGGCGGTGGCGTTGCGTATGCTCAGGTCCAGCGCCAGCGCCACAAGTGATCCCTTTGTGTAGTAGCTCACGATATTGTTGATGGAACTCTCGTCCTGGCGGTAATATCGATTCCATGCGTCAAAGGAACTGTCGGCCACGCTCTGCTTGTGGCGGCCCGGTCCCCGGTGCACGGCTGTGATGGTCTTGGCCAGAAGGCGAAAATAGTCATTTTCGTCCACAATACCGGCGCGTAGCAGCATCAGGTCATCGTAATACGAGGTAAACCCTTCGAAAATCCAGAGCAGGCTGGTCAGGTTGGGCTGACTCAGGTCATACGGCGCGAAAGCCTGCGGCTTGATGCGCTTGACATTCCAGGTATGAAAATATTCGTGGCTGACCAGTCCCAGAAAACCGGTGTAGCCCTCGCTGCGCTCATCGTTGCCGATGACGGGCAGATCCTGGCGCGATGCGACCAGCGCTGTCGAGGCTCGGTGTTCAAGCCCGCCGTAATCCTTGCCTGTCACATAAGTCATGAAAACATAGCGATCGGCGCTATCCAGAAACGGGGCGCGATGCGTGCGCGGTTCGAAAAAACGAATCTGGGTTTCGCAGATTTTCGCGGTATCGCGCGCAATGCGCTTGAAGTCGACATTGGGCAATACGCCGGTAAATACCATTTCGTGCCTGGCCCCGCATACGGTGAAGGTTTCCACATGGGGCGTGCCCATTTCAACAGGATGATCGACCAGCGCATCATAATCGGGCGCTTCGTACGCGCCGAATCTGTGAGGCAGGTTCGTGTTCCGACCACGGCGCGCCAGCGGCAAGCTAGTGTAAACGCGCCAGTGGCGGGTGCTGGCGCCGGGCGCGATGGTCACCTGGCATGGTTGCTTCTCGCGTCCATGTACCTTCAGAAAAACGCTGGTGCCGTTGAAAAAACCGTGGGTCTGGTCCAGGTGCGCACAGCGTACCGACAGATCCCAGGCATAAACCCGATAGCTGAGCGTCAGGCGTCGCGAACAGGGTGCAATCTGCCAAGTGTGATTGTCCAGCTTGTTGATGGGCAGCACAGATCTGCCGGTTTTGGCGGTCAGCTCATGGATGTGACGGGAAAAGTCCCGGATCAGATAGCTGCCGGGAATCCATGCGGGCAAAGAGACGATCTGCCCGCGACGATCAGGATTGTCAATTGTGATCTGGACATCAAAATAGTGAGCGGCGGGGTCGGCGGGCGTGATCTGATAGGAAACGGAGGGCATACTGACTCGGTAAAATTGAAGGTTAAGTCAGTAACTATAGCAAAAACCGACGGTTTGTCGTTTTTTGACCATTCCGTAGCTACAATAATTGACACAATTTCAGCGAAGATCCGAATACTCACAGGGAGACCGAAGCATGTCAGAAGAATTTGTATTATCACGTGTCCAGGGCGCTGTCGGCGTCATCACCATCAACCGTCCCACGGTGCTCAATGCGCTGAGTAATGAGCTGATGCAAATGCTCAGCCAGACGCTGCTGGCCATGCAGGCGGACAACAATATCAATGTTATTGTGTTGACCGGTTCCGAAAAAGCCTTTGCAGCCGGTGCCGATATTGCGGCCATGAAGGGCTGGGACTACATGGACGTGTACAAGAGCAATTACATCGGCGGCGACTGGGAAACCATGAAAAACGCCATTCGCAAGCCGGTTATTGCGGCTGTGTCTGGCTATGCCCTGGGCGGCGGCTGCGAGCTGGCCATGATGTGCGATACCATCTATGCTGCCGACAATGCCCGTTTCGGGCAGCCCGAAATCAAGCTGGGTACGATCCCGGGGCTGGGCGGCACGCAACGTCTTACCCGTGCAGTCGGCAAGGCAAAAGCCATGGATCTGGTGCTTACCGGTCGCATGATGGATGCCAAAGAGGCAGAAAGCGCCGGACTGGTCGCCCGGATTTTGCCGACAGAAAATTTTCTTGAGGAAGTGATCAAGATCGCGCAGGACATGGCAGCCATGTCCCAGACTACGCTCATGATGGCCAAGGAATGCGTTAATGTGGCGCAGGAAACGACGCTGGAGCAGGGCCTGTTGTTCGAGCGCCGTGTATTTCACGCAACATTTGCGACAAAGGACCAGAAAGAGGGCATGGACGCCTTTGTAGGCAAGCGCAAACCTGCCTTCAATAATATGTAAGAAAACATCCCCGCGTATTGCCTACGACTTGAAATATAAGATATACTTCCATGGCTTAACTGAATGCTAAAAACCGTTATGAACGGCGCGGGGGCTTTACTTATGAATCAACCATCGGGGGCCGCCGAAGCAGATCGTACGAAGCATTTGCCGGAAGGGTCGGTTACGCAGTCCGGGGCGTCCACAGATGCGCCCGTTGCCAAGAACCAACCTGCAGCAGGAAAGGCTGCGCCGGCAATGTCAGGAACGGCACAAACAACGCCAAAAGAAGCGCGTCCACTGAGTCTGACTCCACAAGAGCGGGCCAGAATGAACGCAAGGGCGGCCAAGGGGCTGGTTAATCTGGTGCTGGCGCAAGCAATGTTATTGCTGCTTGCAGCGCTGGCCAGCTGGCTTGTCGCGGGGAACTATGCGGCGCTATCTGCGCTGGCTGGCGGGCTGATTTATCTGATCCCATCCTCGTTCGCTGCCCTTCATATGCTTGTAAAGATTTACAGTCAGGCTAACGCCGGGGTGCTTACGTTCTTCTGGGCGCAAGCGCTCAAGATTGGCGGAACGCTGGCATTGCTGGCACTGGTTGTCAGGTTCGCGGGAACCTATCTTGTCTGGCCGGCATTGTTGCTGGGGCTTGTTGTTGTATTGAAGGGGTATGTCCTGCTGCTTGTGTTGAACAAACTCAGGTAGTCAGACATAAATGGGATAAATCAAAATGCAGCCTGAAACAGGCTGCGAATTTGGAGTACGTACTAAATGGCTGCACCTGCCGAAGTATCGCCTCAGTCAGCTTATGTCCAGCATCATCTGGCGCACCTGAACAATACGGGTCATCCTCAATCCACCATCCTGGATATGAGTGTTATCAATTACGATTCCGTGTTCTGGTCTCTGGCCATGGGCCTGGTTGTCGTATTCCTGCTGTGGCTGGCAGCCCGTCGTGCCACCTCTGGCGTGCCAGGCCGTTTCCAGGCCGGCGTTGAAATGGTTGTTGACATGGTCAATGATCAGGCCAAAAGCATTGTCCATAACGAAGTGTCACGCAAGTTCATCGCGCCGCTGGCCCTGACCGTATTCCTGTGGGTTACGCTCATGAATACGCTCGATCTGATTCCTGTTGATCTGGCCGGTGCCATTTTCGGCTGGCTCGGTCTGGCTGGCGATCATCATGCGCATGGTCCACTGTATTATCATCGTATTCTTCCTACTGCCGATTTGAACGTTCCCATGGGAATGTCTCTGGCTGTGCTGCTGCTGTCTTTTTACTACGGTATCAAAATCAAGAGCGCCGGCGGGTTTGTAAAAGAGCTGTTCACTGCGCCGTTTCATGCGCATGGCTTTGCCGCTGTGCTGCTGTCGCCTTTCAATCTGTTGCTCAATATCATCGAATACGCAGCCAAAACCGTTTCCCTGGGTATGCGGCTGTTCGGTAACATGTTCGCCGGTGAACTGTTGTTCATGCTGATCGCCTTGCTGGGTGGTGCGTGGACCGGTTTTTCCGCAATGAATATCGGGCTTGGCATCGGCCAGGTACTGGCCGGATCAATCTGGGCTATTTTCCATATCCTGATTATTCTGCTCCAGGCCTTTATTTTCATGATGCTGACCCTGGTATATCTTGGTCAGGCGCATGAGAGCCACTAAGATTTCGTCATAGCAGATTCTGTTATGCCGTAGTGGGCAGATCGGAAAACAAATCCGATCTGCCGAGTTTTAAGCAGTAATTTTCCATCTTTAAATTGTTTTAGGTTCATAACCACAAGGAGTTGTCATGACCACAGCAGCTTTCGTTGCTCTTGCTTGCGCTTTCATCATCGGCCTGGGCGCTATCGGCGCGTGTATCGGTATCGGTATCATGGGCGGTAAATATCTCGAAGCATCCGCTCGTCAGCCAGAACTGATGAACGTTTTGCAAACTAAAATGTTCTTGTTGGCTGGTCTTATCGACGCTGCGTTCCTGATCGGTGTTGGTATTGCCATGCTGTTCGCGTTTGCAAGCCCGTTTGGTGCCTGATAACAAGACGTAAGACCATCCTCGGATGGTGGTGAACAAGATGGAATAGCGAACCCTGAACTTCAGGGTTCGCCAATGACAAAAGTTCAAGTAAATTTCAGGATTTCGCCCAGGCGAAACCGCCCATTATTGAAGGGAAACGACCGTGAATTTAAACGCGACGCTCTTTTTCCAGACGATCGTTTTTTTTGTGCTGGCGTGGTTCACGATGAAATTCGTGTGGCCTCCGCTGATCAAGGCCATTGAAGAACGTCGTCAGAAGATTGCCGATGGTCTGGCTGCGGCCGACAAAGGCAAAGCGGATCTCGCTCAGTCCCAGGCTCGTATCAGCCTGATCGAGGCAGATGCCAAGCAGCAGACACATGCTCGCTTGCAGGACGCTGAAAAACATGCCGCATCAATTGTTGATGCTGCCCGTGGAGAAGCTGAAACGGAACGTTCACGCATCATCGCTCAAGCCCAACAGGACGCCGAGCGGGAAGTGCAGCGCGTACGGGACAGCCTGCGTGACGAAGTAGCTGCCCTGGCCGTCAAAGGCGCAGAGCAGATTCTCAAACGCGAAGTCAATCCTCAGACGCATGCCGAGTTGCTGAACCAACTCAAGGCACAGCTTTAATTCGGAAATACCATGGCAGAACTATCAACCGTTGCCCGTCCGTACGCCGAGGCGCTTTTTGCCACAGCGAAAAATGATCCGGCAGGTCTTGCTGCATGGTCGGATGCCGTCAATGAGCTCGCACAGCTTTCTGATCTGAAAGATGTGCGTGAAGCGATGTCAGATCCGCAACTGGAACGAAAAACAAAAGAAGACGTTTTTCTGGGCCTGCTCAAAACGTCGTTGTCGCAGCAAATGCGCAATTTCGTTGACCTGCTCATCGAAAACGACCGTCTTTTGCTCCTGCCACAAATTGCCGAGCAGTTCGAGGCGCTCCGAAATCGCAATGAAGGAACTGCCCAGGCAGAGATCACCAGCGCTTTCGAGATGTCCGAAGCCCAGGTGCAGGAACTGATTGCCGGGCTGGAAAAAAAATTCGGCTTTAAACTGAAGCCTGTTGTTACTGTTGATCCATCGCTTATCGGTGGTGTTCGCGTAACAGTAGGTGATCAGGTATTAGATACTTCCGTGCAGGCTCAGTTGAGCCGCCTGCGCGACACACTGGCGGCTCACTAAGCGCCATACATAACAGGATTTCAGGAGTCTGAACATGCAACTCAATCCGTCAGAAATCAGCGAACTGCTCAAAAGCCGTATTGAAGGCCTGGGCGCTTCTGCCGATGTTCGTACGCAAGGTACGGTTGTTTCCGTAACCGACGGTATTACACGTGTCCACGGTCTTTCCGATGTGATGCAAGGTGAAATGCTGGAGTTCCCCAATAACGTCTACGGTCTTGCTCTGAACCTCGAGCGTGACTCTGTGGGTGCCGTTATTCTGGGTGATTACACCGGCGTATCCGAAGGTGACCAAGTCAAAACAACCGGTCGTATTCTCGAAGTACCCGTTGGCCCCGAATTGCGCGGCCGCGTTGTGAATGCACTGGGTCAGCCCATCGACGGTAAAGGTCCGGTCAACGCGAAAGCAACCGACATTATCGAGAAAGTGGCGCCGGGTGTTATTGAACGTCAGTCTGTTTCCCAGCCTCTGCAAACCGGTATCAAGTCCATTGACTCCATGGTGCCTATTGGCCGTGGTCAGCGCGAACTGATTATTGGTGACCGTCAGACAGGTAAAACTGCTGTCGCCATCGACGCGATCATCAGCCAGAAAGGCAAGAACGTAACCTGCGTTTACGTTGCGATCGGCCAGAAAGCGTCTACGGTCAACAACGTGGTGCGCAAGCTCGAAGAGCTCGGCGCCCTCGAATACACCATTATTGTCGCAGCCACAGCCTCTGACTCTGCCGCTATGCAGTATCTGTCTGCTTATGCTGGTTGCACCATGGGTGAATACTTCCGTGACCGCGGTGAAGACGCCCTGATCGTCTATGATGATCTGACCAAACAAGCCTGGGCATACCGTCAGGTTTCCCTGTTGCTGCGTCGCCCGCCAGGCCGTGAAGCCTATCCTGGTGACGTGTTCTATCTGCACTCCCGTCTGCTTGAGCGCGCTGCCCGCGTTAACGCAAACTACGTCGAAAAATTCACCAACGGTGAAGTGAAAGGCAAAACCGGTTCTCTGACCGCGTTGCCTATCATTGAAACCCAGGCTGGCGACGTTTCCGCGTTCGTTCCAACCAACGTGATTTCCATTACCGACGGCCAGATCTTCCTTGAGACCGATCTGTTCAACGCCGGTGTACGTCCAGCGATCAACGCCGGTATTTCCGTTTCACGGGTTGGTGGCGCGGCACAGACCAAAGTTATCAAGAAACTGTCCGGTGGTATTCGTACCGACCTGGCGCAGTATCGTGAGTTGGCAGCATTTGCCCAGTTTGCCTCTGACCTTGATGACGCGACACGCCGTCAGCTCGAACGTGGTAAGCGTGTGGTAGAACTGCTCAAACAGCCTCAATACCAGCCTTTGCAGGTATGGGAACTGGCCATCTCACTGTACGCCGTGAATAATGGCTACCTGGATGACGTTGAAGTCGAAAAAGTCCTGCCCTTTGAAAAAGGCCTGAAAGACGAGCTTAAGAACAAGCACGCCGATCTGATTGGCCGTATCGAAGATACAAAAGAACTGTCCAAAGAAGATGAAGCTGCACTGAAAGATATCGTTGCCGGCTTCAAAACTGGTGGTTCATACTAAGTAAGTCCATGAGGTGTGTGGCCTGTTGCCACGCACCTTCCTGAAATTGGTTTAACAGGAAAGCGAAATGCCTGGAATCAAGGAAATTCGTACGAAGATCAAGAGCGTGCAAAACACGCGCAAGATCACCAAGGCCATGGAGATGGTGGCAGCATCCAAAATGCGCAAGGCGCAGGAAAGAATGCGTGCCGGCCGTCCCTATGCCAAGAAAGTACGCGAAATCGCTGCACACATGATGCAAACGCATCCTGACTACCGTCATCCGTACATGGAAGAACGTACCGATATCAAGGCGGTTGGTGTAGTGCTGGTCACCACAGACAAAGGTCTGTGCGGCGGCCTGAACACAAATATCTCCCGGATGGTGCTGGCGCGTCTCAAGGAATTTGAGGCCAAGGGTATCAAGGTCCAGACGACTGCCCTGGGTAATAAAGGGTTGAGCCTGCTAACACGTATTGGCAGCAATCTGGTATCCAACGAAGTGCAGCTTGGTGATCAGCCGCATCTTGAGCGTCTGATCGGCGCACTCAAGGTACAGCTGGATGATTACCTCGATGGCAAGATCGACGCCCTTTATGTGGCATCCACGCATTTCGTGAACACCATGAAGCAGGAGCCAACAATTATGCGGCTGCTGCCATTGCCTGATGGGCTGGCTGATCCGTTTGTCGCCGGTGCTGCAAAATCCGAAGACGAACAGGCTGCGATTGAATCGAGCTACAAGTGGGATTACATCTTCGAGCCCGATGCAAAATCGGTCATCGACGATCTGCTGGCTCGATACGTCGAAGGTCTGGTGTATCAGGCAGTTGCGGAAAACATGGCGTCAGAGCAGTCGGCACGGATGGTGGCGATGAAGGCTGCATCGGACAACGCAAAGAAAGTGATTGAAGATCTGCAACTGGTTTACAACAAAACCCGTCAGGCTTCCATCACTAAAGAAATTTCAGAAATCGTGGGGGGCGCCGCGGCCGTGTAACCTTCGGGTCAACGCGAACCGGCATCTTTCAATCGTTATTAAGTAAGGAATCGACATGAGTAACGGTACCATCGTTCAGTGCATCGGCGCCGTCGTGGATATTCAGTTCCCACGCGACAACATGCCAAAAGTTTATGAAGCCCTTGTCCTGGCGGACAACGAATCAAAATTCGCCGAGAAAGGTTTGACACTGGAAGTCCAGCAACAGCTGGGCGACGGTGTCGTGCGTACGATTGCAATGGGCTCCAGCGACGGCTTGCGTCGCGGCATGGCAGTTGACCGTACCAATGCGGCAATTTCCGTTCCTGTCGGTGAAGGCACGCTGGGCCGCATCATGGATGTGCTGGGTCGTCCAATCGACGAAGCCGGTCCTATCGCCAGCGAAGAAAAACGTGAAATTCACCAATCTGCACCAAAATTTGATGAACTGTCTCCTTCAGTAGAATTGCTGGAAACAGGCATCAAGGTGATTGACCTGGTCTGCCCGTTTGCCAAAGGCGGTAAAGTCGGCCTGTTCGGCGGCGCCGGTGTGGGCAAAACCGTTAACATGATGGAACTCATCAATAACATCGCCAAACAGCACTCCGGTCTGTCTGTGTTTGCCGGGGTGGGTGAGCGTACTCGTGAAGGTAACGACTTCTACCACGAAATGGAAGAATCGAACGTTCTGGACAAGGTCGCCATGGTGTTCGGCCAGATGAACGAACCGCCGGGAAACCGTCTGCGCGTGGCCTTGACCGGCCTGACAATGGCTGAAAAATTCCGTGACGAAGGCCGTGACATTCTGTTCTTCGTTGACAACATCTATCGTTACACGCTGGCTGGAACGGAAGTCTCGGCGCTGCTGGGTCGTATGCCTTCAGCGGTGGGTTATCAGCCAACACTGGCCGAGGAAATGGGTGTTCTGCAAGAGCGTATTACCTCGACCAAAACCGGTTCGATTACATCGATCCAGGCCGTTTACGTTCCTGCCGATGACTTGACCGACCCGTCTCCTGCTACGACCTTCCAGCATTTGGACTCTACCGTCGTGCTGTCACGTGACATCGCTTCTCTGGGTATTTACCCAGCGGTTGACCCACTGGATTCGACCAGTCGTCAGCTGGATCCCCAAGTGGTGGGTGAAGAGCACTATGCCGTGGCTCGCGGTGTTCAGCAGACACTGCAACGTTACAAGGAATTGCGCGATATTATTGCGATTCTGGGTATGGACGAGCTGTCTCCGGAAGACAAGCAGGCTGTTGCCCGTGCTCGTAAAATTCAACGCTTCCTGTCTCAGCCTTTCCACGTTGCCGAAGTCTTTACCGGTTCTCCAGGTAAATACGTGCCGTTGGCTGAAACCATTCGCGGCTTCAAGATGATTGTTGACGGTGAATGTGATGCGCTGCCAGAGCAGGCTTTCTACATGGTCGGCACCATTGACGAAGCCTTCGAAAAAGCGAAAGGCTTAAAATAAGGAATAGCTATGGCTACTTTACTCAAAGTAGATGTTGTCAGTGCTGAAGCATCCATCTTCTCGGGCGAAGCCAAGTTTGTCTCTTTGCCAGGTGAAAGCGGAGAGCTGGGTGTTTTGCCCGGCCACACGCCGCTGATCTCCAAAATCCGTCCAGGCACGCTTAAAATTGTGCGTGAAGACGGAACAGAAGAGCTGGTGTTTGTAGCCGGTGGTATTCTTGAAGTGCAGCCATTTGGTGTTACAGTGCTGTCCGACACGGCAATCCGTGCGGCAGACCTGGATGAAGCCAAAGCCGAGAAGGCTCGCCAGCAGGCGCTGGAAGCACTCGAGAGTGCACACGACAAGCAGGATATTGCGGCTGTCGAAGCCGAGCTGGCCATGCTGGCAGCCCAGGTTGCTGCTGCCCGCCGTCTGGCCAATATGAAAAATCGTCACTGATTTTTCATTAACGCTGCAGTACAGAAAGAAAAAAGACGCTCTCGTGGCGTCTTTTTTTGTGGGTGGCGCAGGCTGTGCGTGATGGCAGACCGCGTGTGGTGCAGGCTGTGGGCGGTTCAAACCGATACTCGGTCCGCCCACAAGTTTCATGCCTGATCTGCCAGGCCGGCCACGTTAGCCACGCCATCCGACGGTTTGAGACCCAGGCCTCAAGCCGTCGTCGAGCCTGATCTTACTTGGATTTTGATTGTTCTGCGGCAGCGCGCAGTTGATCCAGCGTGGCTGTCGGGGTAATGGCCTGCGGATCGATCAGGCAATGCAGGATGGCGGGCTTACCGCTAGCGACCGCTCGTTCGAATGCAGGCCCAAATTGCTCGTTCGTTTCAACCCGTTCGCCATGTCCGCCAAACGCCACGGCATAAGCGGCGAAGTCCGGGTTTTGCAAGTTGGTAGCGCTGACTCGACCCGGATAATGCTTCTCCTGGTGCATGCGTATGGTGCCGTACATGCCGTTATCAAACACCAGCACAATAATATTCAAACCGTACTGAACTGCAGTAGCAAATTCCTGGCCATGCATCAGGAAGCAGCCGTCACCGGCAAAGCAGACCACTTGTCGTTGCGGCATCACGCGCTTGGCGCCGACTGCGGCGGGCGCGCCATAGCCCATTGAACCAGAGGTGGGCGCAAGCTGGGTATTGAAGTGATTGAAGCGATGAAATCGATGCAACCACGTCGCGTAGTTGCCGGCGCCATTGGTCATGATTGCATCGGGCTCCAGATGTGCTTCAAGATACGCCATGACTTCACCCATCTGCAGCGCGCCGGGCGTGCTGACCGACTCGGGGTTGCTCCACGCCAGATACGATTCATGAGCCGATTCAATGTAGGCCTTGCGCGCAACGTCACTGCCGGCATCGAGCCCTTCGGCTGCATTAACCAATTGTGCCGGCGTCGCATTGATGGCCAGCGCTGCCTGGTAAACACGGTTTAGTTCCTGGCTGTCCGCGTGAACGTGAATCAGCGTTTGCCTGGGCACCGGGATATCGAGCAGGGTGTAGCTTTGCGATGCAATTTCAGACATGCGGCCGCCAACCAAAAGAATCACGTCGGCGTCCTGCGCCATCTTGAGCAGTTTTGGATTGCTGCCCAGACCAATATCACCCACGAAATTAGGATGCGTAGAGGGAAACAAATGCTGGCGGCGGAACTGGACTGCGACGGGAAGCTGCTGTTGTTCGGCGAAGCGGACAAAGCCCTGGACGGCCTCTTCGGTCCAGCGCGAACCGCCAACAATGGCCAGCGGGTTTTTCGCACCAGCCAGCAGCGAAGCCATTTGCGCCATTTGCTCCGGCGCAGGTGCACAAACAACCGGTTCTACGCGCGCAGCGTCTGCGACGTTGGCCATTTGCACCAGCATGTCTTCGGGCAGGGCGATGACAACGGGACCGGGGCGTCCGGACATAGCGACGTGGAAAGCGCGGGCGATAAGCTCGGGAATGCGCGTTGCGTCATCGATTTCCGTGGTCCATTTGGTCTGCGTACCGAAGACGGCGCGATAATCCACTTCCTGGAAGGCTTCACGTTCTCGCATGCCGGTTTCAATCTGCCCGACAAACACAATTAACGGGGTTGAATCCTGCTTGGCAATATGAATCCCTGCGAGCGCGTTAGAGGCGCCCGGACCGCGGGTCACCATGCAGATGCCCGGCCTGCCGGTCAGCTTGCCATGGGCTTCTGCCATCATGGCCGCGCCGCCTTCCTGGCGGCATACCGTTACATTGATGCTTGCATCGTGTAGCGCATCCAGAACGGCCAGGTAACTTTCACCTGGGACACAAAAAACATGATCAACGCCCTGACGGACGAGCTGATCGACGATAATTTCTCCACCTGGACGACTCTGGCTATTGTTTTGCATGAGTGTTCTATAATGATTCAATTGTGAAAGGAATGCTGCCTATGACGCCAAATCATGGCGTATTTCACGCGTATTGAGTGTCTCACGCAAAATCACAGACAACATAATCATTGTAAAGTATAGGCGATAAGAATATGAATTTGATTTCGAGAGGCTTTTTTCCGCGCGCTTTTTCTATTGTGGCTGGCTTAGGGATGTTAGCTGCAGTCAGTTCGGTGTCTGCGCAGGAAGAAGCATATCCATCAAAACCCGTGACGGTACTGGTTGGTTTTGCCGCCGGTGGTACAACCGATGTCCTGGCCCGTATCGTGGCCAAGGGCCTTGGCGATGAACTTAACGAAAGCTTCGTGGTCGAGAACAAACTGGGCGCTGGCAGCAATATTGCCACAGACCAATTACTTCGCAGGAAACCAGACGGTTATACGCTCATGATGATGGCCGTAACCACCACGATCAACCAAACGCTGTACAAAAACGCCCGGTTCAACATCGAAAAAGATATTGACCCGATCGTGCTGGTTGCCAAGGTTCCCAACATTCTGGTTGCCAGCAGCAAGACGCCGTATAACAACGTAAAAGAGTTCGTCGACTACGCCAAGGCTAATCCAGGCAAGGTCAATTATGGCTCTTCGGGTGCAGGCACTTCCATCCATCTGGCTGGTGAGCTCTTCAAGCAGCAGGCCGATATTGATATGTTGCATATCCCGTTTAGCGGCAGCGGCCCGTCCATGACGGCTCTGGTGGGCGGTCAGACAGACGTCGTATTTGAAAATATGCCGGCCGCCGTGCCGCAAATCAAGGCCGGCAAGATCAAGGCGTTTGCTGTTACAACCGATAAACGCTCCGATGCGTTTCCCGATGTTCCTACTTTGCAGGAATCCGGATACCCGCAGTTCAACGTTTCCTCGTGGTTCGGATTGGTCGCTCCCAAGGGGACACCCAAGCCCATTATTGACAAAATCAATGCCACCGTTGAAAAGATCCTGGCCAAGCCTGAAGTGATCGAGCAGCTTGCAAGCCTGGGTGCGACGGCAGAGAAAAATACTCCGGAAGAATTCTCCAAATTCGTCGCTGACGAAACCCACACATGGGGTGAGGTCATTCGCAAGGGTAATATTTCAATTGACTAATTGAGTTAGCGGCAGGCATCTGATTTTACGATAGCGGTGTCGGCATATAAAAGAAACGGCAGCAGGGCGTTGGCCCCGCTGCCGTATTTTATTGACTCGCGGTCATTCGTATTGGCTCCGCGATGAGTGCTGCCGGGGCCACTATCGGCTGGCAGCCGTTAATGATTCAGGTCGGTTGTATCGGTCGACGATTGCATCGATCAGGATCAGGGTAGTCTGCCCGGATGGTTTGCCGCTCGACAGTGACCTTGATTAGGACGGTTTCGTCGGTCGACCATGGTAATGATCCGGTCGGTTCGTTGTACTCGATTGCACTGCCATTTCCGATGAAATGCATTGCCTCGGAATTCTTGTTTGTTATTTTGGTTGTTATTGCGGTGGCGCAATATGTAAGATGCGGCGCCAGGCGATTTGCGAATCCGTTTTATAGGCGAGCCGTCGCTGCAAAAGCAAACTGGCACAACAGCGCTCCGGCTGGTTTTTCAGTTCGCTGTTAAGTTTGCTGCTATATAAAAAAGACAACATGCTGTGGCTAAAGACGCATGCTCTGGAAAACCAGTCTAGATGCTTCAATCGCGGCATTTGCCGGTATGGGAAGCTGGCTATCCTGTCTCTTGCGGGGACGCTGCTCTATACGGTTTGACATCTGCCTGCCGCTACAGTGGCCGTTGGCCGCCGTATTCTCATTTGCAGGCAGATGGACCGTCAGTCAATCACCCGATCGGCGCACGATTGCGTTCGCCATATTTACTGCTACAACGTTATTGCTACAACGTGATGCACCCGCGCACGTAGGCGCAGGAGCGGCAAGCCATTACCAGCTGAAACCGCCTTCGGAGTCGGTTTCATCGATGGCTTTTTCTGTTTCCTTGACCATCTCGTACATCATCACGCAAGCGGCGGCGATAGAGCTGGCGACAACTTTGACCAGACCGGTCAGGCTCAGTGCGCGTTCTTCGTTGATGGCTTTGTGGATCAATTCACGTTCCATTGAATCGCTGAAAGCAAGTTCAGGGGTATCGCTCAATGCGAGGGCGTTTCTCATAGATAAATTCATGGTATGGGCTCTTTAAGTGACTGTTAAACAAGTGGGTTAAGTCTAGGTATAAACCATTATAGGGTTAACCCTAGGAATAAGCAAGCAACGACAGCCTTTTGCTCCTGCAGTGCAGCAAAAACGTTGTTTTTTCCACAAAAACAGGGACTTAACCGTATTTGCCCTAGTGTGATAACTGCGAATTGCCGCAAGCCAATGGGACATTTATTCTGTACTTTTCGTTACATGAGGAGGGCAAATAAGGTGAAAGAACGACTCGATTGTGCGCTTATCCGTATTTCCGGGTGTGAAATGCTCGCAGAAACGCTGCTCAAGCAGGACCGTCTGCACAGTTGTCGTCTGCATTTGACCCCAATAGAGCCCGCGTGTGCCGTACAAAATGACCCATTCCCGCCAGTCACGCTGCTTCAGGACATGACCTACTCACTACGCCATTTTGATGCGATCTGCCTGCCGGTCTCGGCCGCCTCGCTGGTCTGGACCCGGCTGCTATTGCAGCAAACCCGAATCGAACAGCATCGTCCCATCTTTGTACTCGGATTGTCGCTGCGGCCGATCGGGCTTATTGATCTGCTGGAGCTGGGCGTGGTCGACTTTGCATTATGGCCCTGCGAGCCCGAAGAAATCCGCGTACGGCTCCTGCGTGCGCTGCAGCAGTTACGTAACCAGCACGCGAGACTGCCTTCGCTGCTGGGCGATACCGTCAGCACTCAGCAGTATGCAGTCCAAGATCCGGCTACCCTGTACCATGGCGATCATGGGTCTTTAGCCTGCATGCGGCTGACTGCCGACAAATCCGGATCGTCCATGCACTTGCTACGCAAGCTGTCTAATCAGGGGCCCACTACGGGCGAGATTCCCGGCGCGGGTACCATTCCCCATCATGCATCATCGCCAGCGTCGCCAGTATCTCTCTTGCATGGCGTCAGAAGCGCCGTACTACCGGCAGCAACGCCGGCAAATGCGTATCTGGCATTACCGACAATTCCCAAAGTATGCTGTCAGGAGATAGCGCAATTTCCTGAAGGCTTCCAGCAGCTCAAGTCGGTGGTGGTGGCGCAGTTTGAGCGCACCTACCTGACCCACGCGCTGGCGCGTAGCAAGGGCAATATTGCGCTGGCAGCACGCAATTCACATAAACACCGCCGGGCTTTCTGGGCGCTCATGCGTAAACACCAGATTAGCGCAGATCCATTTCGTGATCATGATTTTTAACCGAAAATGGCGCCTGATCACCAAACCGCTTAACGGCCAGGTGACTGTCTACGGATATTCTTACACCAGGTACGATACAATCTGTCCGGTAAGAAAATCACAGAATTAGAGATATTTTAAAGGTACACGATGGCTTTTCCGGTTTTGCAGAACGATGTATTCTTGCGCGCACTGCAGCGTCAGCATGTTCCCTATACGCCTGTGTGGTTAATGCGCCAGGCGGGGAGATATCTGTCCGAGTATAATGAGACTCGCGCCAGGGCAGGATCCTTTCTGGGGCTGGCCAAAAACCCAGACTACGCCACAGAGGTCACGTTGCAGCCGCTGGAACGTTTCCCGCTGGATGCGGCCATTCTGTTTTCAGACATCCTGATGCTGCCCGATGCCATGGGCCTGGGGCTGCAGTTTGTCGCGGGCGAGGGTCCTCAGTTTGCGCGGCCCTTGCGTACGCAACAGGACATCGAGCAGCTTGCCGTTCCCGATATGAACCAGTTGCGTTATGTGTTTGATGCTGTCAGCCAGATCCGCCAATCGCTCAATGGCAGTGTGCCGCTAATCGGGTTTGCAGGCAGTCCCTGGACAGTCACCTGCTACATGGTAGAAGGACGAGGTTCGTCTGATTACCGCCAAATCAAAACACTCTTGTATGCGCAGCCCGCATTGCTGCATCACATTCTTGAGGTGACTGCCCAGGCGACGGCACTATATCTGAATGAGCAGATTCGCGCCGGCGCCCAGGCAGTCATGATTTTCGACAGTTGGGGTGGTGTACTGGCCGACGGCCTGTATCAGCAGTTTTCACTTGCCTATATCACGAAAGTCATCAGTCAGCTCGAGCGCAATCATGAAGGCGCCGTCGTGCCGGTCATTGCCTTTACCAAAGGTGGCGGATTGTGGCTGGAAGACATTGTCAATAGTGGCTGTGATGCTGTCGGCCTGGACTGGACCGTCAATCTGAAACAAGCGCGTGAGCGCGTTGAGGACCGTGTTGCGTTGCAAGGCAATATTGACCCTATGGCACTGTTTGGAACGGAAGACGGCCTTCGTCAGGAAGTGCGCCGCGTCATTGACGACTTTGGTCCGGTAAAAAATGGGGGGCATGTGTTCAATCTCGGACACGGAATCTCACAATTTACCCCGCCTCAGAATGTGGCAATTATGGTCGATGAAGTACACCGCTATAGCACAAGCAAGCACGCTTAGGGCCAAGTTGTACACAGTTGGGGTGCATCTGTTGTTTTCCGGCAAACGGCGGTGACACAATCGGCACTTGTTTCAAGTTGTTGAAATTAAAGAAATTAGTTTATGGCGATTCTTCATTGAAAAATATTTCATCCCTTTTTCTATTTCAATAGTTTTTTTGTAATATAGTTTTCCCCAAAGTTATCCACAGGCAGTATCGGTTATTCAATAAGTGATTGGCCCCACATGCTTTAACGATGAAACCTGTGAAACTACTTTAAGTGTTGCCATGAAAGTGTAACTGAATGGCAATGCGCAAACCGATGGTTTGGGGCGCCATCAGCCTATTATTTTTTTCGGGAATTAAGCGTGCAAGTCAGCTGGGTTCGGGTCGTGTTGGATATTCCCCGTCAGGAAGCATTCGACTATCGATGCGAGCAACCGGTGGAAATCGGGCAACGTGTGATCGTGCCTTTCGGCTCCCGACAATTGGTTGGTGTGGTCATCGAACTGCTGGATGCTCCCGCGCTAGACCTGGATCAAATACGGGATGTGGATCAGGTGCTGGATGACTTGCCTGCCTTTTCCGCTTCATGGCTGGCCCTGGCCCAGTTTGCATCGCGCTACTACCAGCGCTCGCTCGGTGAAGTGATTCTTCCGGTATTGCCCAACGGGTTGAGAAAACCTGCCGCCTATCTTGGAAAGCGGGCAGCGGGAGGGCCGGTTGCGCGGGCTGACCGTAAGAAGCGACCCCCTGCAATAACAGCGGTGTCTTCCCCTATTGTATTGAATGCAGAACAGCAGTTTGCCGTACGGCAAATATGTGCATCAAACGGATATTCTCCGTATCTGCTGCACGGGATTACGGGCAGCGGTAAGACAGAGGTGTATTTGCATGCTGCGCTGCGCTTTCTGCAACAAGGGCGCCAGATACTGATGCTGGTGCCGGAAATCAACCTGACGCCGCAGCTGGAGACGGCTGTCCGCGCGCGATTTGCAGACCTCGTCGCGCCTGAAGAAATTGCAATATTCCATAGCGGGCTGGCCGATGGCGAGCGCCTTAAGGCTTGGGCGGACGCCCAGCGTGGCAAGCTCAAGGTGTTGCTTGGCACCCGCATGGCAATATTTGCACCGCTGGACAATCCGGGACTGATCATTGTTGATGAAGAACACGATGCTTCGTACAAACAACAGGAAGGCTTGCGTTATTCAGCCCGTGACCTGGCTGTCTGGCGCGCTCATCATGCCGGGATTCCGCTAGTGCTGGGGTCGGCCACTCCGTCTCTGGAGACCTGGCATCATGCACTCAGCGGCCGCTATACCCGGCTAGTTCTGGAGCAACGCGCCAAAACACGCTATCTTCCGCAAATCCGCCTCGTCGATACCCGTAAGGCCAAGCTTGTTCAGGGATTCGAGGCAGGCGTGCTTGGGGCCATTGGCGATCGGCTTGAACGCGGCGAGCAGTCCATGGTGTTCCTGAACCGCAGAGGCTATGCCCCTGTCATGCATTGCGCGGCTTGCGGCTGGGTGAGCCAGTGCTCCAGATGCTCGGTGCATACGGTACTGCATCGCAATCCGGGCAGCGGCTACCAACTGCAGTGTCATCATTGTGGTTTTCAAAGCCGTGTTCCTTCTATTTGTCCCGATTGCGGCAATCAGGACCTGCAGCCGCTTGGACGCGGAACGCAAAGGGTCGAGGAGTTTCTCCAGGAAACGTTTCCGGCTGCCCGAATCCAGCGGATCGACGCCGACAGCACGCGGTTAAAAGGCAGCGCCTTGCGGCTGTTCGATCAAGTACATACCGGCAATATCGACATTCTGGTGGGCACGCAAATGGTCGCCAAGGGTCATGATTTCAAGCGGCTGGGGCTGGTGGCCGTGCTCAATGCCGATTCCATGCTGTTTTCTGCCGACTTTCGTGCGCCCGAGCGCTTGTTTGCTCAATTGCTGCAGGTGGCCGGTCGCGCCGGACGTCACGCGGAAGGCGGGCAGGTGCTGATCCAGACGGGCTATCCTGATCATACCGTCTACCAGACATTGCTGAACAATGATTTCCCTGCGTTTGCCGATGACCTGCTGGCTGAGCGCCAGGACACCGGTTTGCCACCCTTTACTTACCAGGCCCTGATCACGGCCGAGGCGAAAAGTGTGAAGCTGGCACTGACCTTTCTAGAAAGTATCCGGGAATGCGCGGTGTCGATACTTTCACCCGATGGCCAGTCGCAGCCGGTGAATCTGTATGACCCGGTGCCCTTGCGAATTTTGCGGGTTGCGCATGTTGAGCGTGCGCAACTGCTGGTCGAATCAATATCAAGACCGGCGCTGCAGCGATTTTTGCAGCAATGGCTGCCGCAGGTTCAGGCTATCGGACAAAAACAGCGTATGCGTTATTTCATCGAAGTAGACCCCCTGGAAATCTGAATAATGAACAATGCTCTGCAATCGATGAACCCGGCGCAGCGTGAGGCGGTGCTGTACCTGAGCGGTCCGTGCCTGGTGCTGGCTGGCGCCGGCAGTGGCAAGACCCGCGTCATTACCCAGAAAATTGCGTATTTGATCAACGAATGCGGCTACGATGCCAAAGGTATCATCGCCCTGACGTTCACAAACAAGGCCGCGCGCGAGATGGCCGAACGGATTGGGCAAAGTGTGGAAAAAAAGCGGCTTAAAGGATTAACCATCAGCACGTTTCATGCGCTTGGGGTGCGGTTTCTGCGCGAAGAAGCCGTTCAGGCCGGCTTAAAGCCTGGCTTTTCCATTCTAGACTCGACCGATGCGCTGGGCGTGATCCAGGAATTGCTGGCCACCACCGACAAGGGGCGGTTGCGTACCGTACAGCAGGAGATCTCGCTTTGGAAAAACGGACTGATCACTCCTGATGACGCTGAAAAAATTGCCCAAACCCCCGACGAAATCGAAGCGGCTCGTGTATATCGCAGCTACGACGCCACCTTGCGCGCGTACCAGTCGGTGGATTTCGACGACCTGATCGTCATGCCGGCAAGGTTGATGAGTTCCAACGACGAAGTGCGTGAACGCTGGCAACGTCGCTGTCGTTATATGCTTCTGGACGAATACCAGGATACCAATGTCTGCCAATACCAATGGGTGCGATCCCTGACTGGACTGCGGGATATGTTCACAGCGGTGGGCGATGATGATCAGGCCATCTATGCCTGGCGCGGGGCAACCATAGAGAACCTGGCCAAACTGCCCCAGGATTATCCGGCGCTCAAAATTATCAAGCTGGAGCAAAACTATCGGTCTGTTGCCACTGTGCTGGATGCGGCCAACCAGGTCATCAGCCGCAATCCCAATCTGTTTGGAAAAAAGCTCTGGTCCACGCTTGGGCAGGGCGAACCCATTCAGGTGGTGGTCATGGACAATGAAGAGGCAGAGGCCGAATCGGTTGGCATGCGTATTTCGGCTTCGCGTTTTGAACGCAATGCGCGATGGAAAGATTATGCCGTGCTCTATCGTGGGAACCATCAGGGCCGCTTGTTCGAGCAGACCTTCCGCGAGTTGCGCATACCTTACGTCATCGCGGGCGGACAAAGTTTTTTCGATAAGGCAGAGGTTCGCGATATTATTGCCTATCTGCGGATTGTCGCCAACGAAGAAGACGATCCTGCGTTCATCCGCGCCGTGACCACGCCAAAACGGGGCGTGGGGCAGGCAAGCCTGACGGCGCTGGGCGATACTGCCACGCAGCTCAATTGTTCGCTGTTTGATGCCGTTCATGATGAGCTGACTGCAACGCGCATCGCGCCACGACAACTTGAGCCCCTGAAGGTTTTTGTTGATTTCATTCGCAATATACAATGGCGTGCCGGTCGCGGCAGAACCGATGGTCGCGCGGCGACACAGGCCGAAGGGGCAACCGAGTTGCTCGACGAATTGATGAAATACATCGATTACGAGCGCTATCTTTATGACACCCAGGAAGAACGCGCGGCACAATCGCGCTGGCAGAATGTGCTTGAGCTAACCAATTGGCTCAAGCGCAAGGCGCAAGAAGACGGTCTGACGCTTGCCCAGTTGGTACAGCATATCGCCCTGATCACCATGCTGGAGCGCAGCGAAGACGACGAAGATCCGGATGCTGTCAGGCTGACCACGATCCACGCCTCCAAGGGGTTGGAATATCCCTATGTTCATATGGTGGGCGTAGAAGAAGGGCTGCTGCCTCATATGGGCAAAGATGATGAATATGGCGATGCGAATAAGGACGCCGAGGCGCTGGAAGTGCGCATTCAGGAAGAGCGCCGTCTTATGTATGTCGGCATCACCCGGGCGCAATTTCATTTGACATTGACCTGGTGCAAAAAGCGTCGCAAGGCTCGTGAAGACCTGATTCGTGAGCCCTCCAGGTTTATTGGTGAAATGGGCCTGGAGAGTGGCGTCAAGGTCGTGGTCGATCCATTCAGCGGTATGACGCCCAAGGAGCGGCTGGTCCGGCTCAAAGAGATGCTGCAGAAAAAACGGTAGAATGTCAGCTTGTGCCGCTAGCTCGCATAGTGACGCATTGGGTATTGCCCGCAGCACGGTGAGCGCAGCGAGCCATCTTGTATCAAGCCTCAGAACCATGATTTAGCAGGCAAGCGAATGATTTTCACCAGATATGCGAATCATTTTAGTAAGCAAGCGAGCCATTTTTTGCACGCCCAGCAAGCCAACTTTTTTAATTAATCACGTTTGACATGTCAGTCGTAGACGACAACGCAATTTAAATACGGAGAAGCAGGAAAATGACACAGCGCATGGCGCCATTGGCGAACATCAGGGTACTTGATCTGACACGGGTGCTGGCTGGCCCTTGGTGTACCCAGAATCTGGCCGATCTGGGCGCCGACGTCATCAAGGTGGAACGTCCGGGCAGTGGTGATGACACTCGTGGCTGGGGACCTCCCTATCTGAAGGATCAGCAGGGGGCCGACACCACCGAAGCGGCTTATTATTTGTCGGCAAACCGGAATAAGCGTTCGCTAGCGCTTGATTTCACCTCAGAGGCAGGACGCGAAGTGATTTTGGCGCTGGTGGCAAAAGCCGATATTGTCGTGGAGAATTACAAAGTCGGTGGCCTGAAAAAATACGGGCTCGATTACGACAGCCTCAAGCAAATCAATCCGCGACTCATCTACTGTTCCATCACCGGATTCGGACAAACGGGGCCGTATGCCACCCGCCCGGGCTATGATTATATTATCCAGGGCATGGGCGGACTCATGAGTATTACCGGAGAACACGATGATCTGCCTGGCGGCGGCCCCCAAAAGGCGGGCGTGGCAGTGTCGGACTTGATGACGGGCATGTACGCAAGTGTCGCCATTCTGGCTGCGCTTAATGAGCGCCATACCAGCGGATTGGGACAATACATCGATATGGCACTGCTCGATTGCCAGGTGGCGATGCTGGCCAACCAGAATCTCAACTACATGACGTCGGGACAGGCGCCCAAACGCGCGGGCAATGCACATCAAAATCTGGTGCCTTACCAGGTCTTTGAAGTCGAAGACGGCCACCTTATCCTGGCAGTCGGAAACGATACGCAATTTGCCTCGTTCTGCCGCCTGATCAATATGCCGGAACTGGCGCAAGACGATCGTTATCAAAAAAATGCGGGCAGGGTGGTCAACCGCGACACGCTCATTCCCCTGCTTGTCACGGTGATGAAGACCCGTAAGCGTGATGCCTGGCTGGCCGACCTGGAAGCGAACAATATCCCGGCCGGACCCATCAACACGATCGACCAAGTCTACGCCGATCCGCAAGTGGTTGCGCGTCAAATGAAACTGCAATTGCCTCATCCGGCGGCCGGCACAATGCCCATGACGGCTAGCCCCATGCGATTTTCTGATACGCCCATTCAATACCGCAATGCGCCGCCGATGCTGGGCCAGCATTCTGAAGATATTCTCAGGCAAGAGCTCGGCTGGAGCAATGAGCAAATTGCCGCATTACTCGGCAAGTAGCTTGGTAGCACTGCCTGCTGGCCAGATGAGCGGTGTATTGGTACAGCAGGCAGTGATGAATGACTTCAAACGCAAAAGCCGGGTAATCGCTAATGCACGCTTCTGTCGATATGCTGATATTTGGTAGCGCAGAGGCACAGGCAGATAGTCCGAGCCAAGAAAAAGCCCACTTGAATTAAGTGGGCTTTTCAACGGCAAACGGGGTGGATGCTGATTATTTTACGGCCTTGACCATATAGTCGACAGCAGCCTTGACCACTTCGTCGGATGCGGAGGAGCCGCCTTTTGGAGGCATGGCGTTCAAACCATTGACGGCAGCGTCGTAAAGTTTGTCCATGCCAGTTGCAATACGGGCGTCCCATGCAGCCTTGTCGCCCAGTTTTGGCGCACCGGCAATGCCGGCGTCATGACAGGAGAAACAAATCTGTTTGTACAGCGCTTCGCCTTCGGCAAGCTTGTCATTTGCCGGGGCGGCGGCTGCAGCGCCAGCGGCGGCACCAGCAGCACCTTCAGCAGGAGTAGCGCCCTCGGCAGGAGCAGCACCTTCAGCAGGAGTAGCGCCCTCGGCAGGAGCAGCACCCTCGGCAGGAGCAGCACCCTCGGCAGGGGCAGCACCTTCAGCAGGAGTAGCGCCCTCGGCAGGAGCAGCACCCTCGGCAGGAGCAGCACCTTCAGCAGGGGCAGCGCCCTCGGCAGGAGCAGCGCCTTCAGCAGGAGCAGCGCCTTCAGCAGGAGCAGCACCTTCAGCAGGAGCAGCACCTTCAGCAGGAGCAGCACCTTCAGCAGGGGCAGCACCTTCAGCAGGGGCAGCGCCCTCGGCAGGGGCAGCGCCTTCACCGTCAGGAGCGGCCGGTTCCTTGAACGAGCCACCGGAGTGGTTGGCAAGATATACAACTGCGCGTTCCACTTCCAGATCGCTCAGGCTTGGGTCGCCCCCTTTGGGAGGCATGCCATTCAGGCCATTAATGGCCAGCTTAACCACTTCGGGCTGACCAACTTTAAGGCGTGGTGCCCAGGCGGCGTTGTCGCCGATTTTTGGTGCACCGGCAACGCCGGTGTCATGACAGCCCATACAGAGGCTTTTGTACACTTCTTCGCCGGTTTTGATCTTCTTCGGGCCGGCATCGGCAGCGGCAGCAATGACAGGAGCAGTGTTGTATTTGGCAACTGGCTCAATCCGAGCAGCGATCGATTCTTCAGTTTGCGAGTCGCTACCCGCCCCGGAGCTACTGGAAGAGCTGACAACACTGACCAGCAGGATAATGATAAGTACAGGGAGTATGAACGCGAGTACGACGACGACAATCAGCTGCTTGGGCGTTTTGATCGGGCTAACATGTTCGTCGTGTTCATCGTGGTGTTCTGTTTGATCGCTCATAGATACATCCTACAGGTCATTGCAATGTTAAATAATGGAAAAAAAGGAGCCAATTGACTCGCATACTGCCGGACCATGCCCTTTCCCCCCGAAAGTGAAATAATAAGTAATGTTGGATTATAACGATTGTCACCCCGTTTTGTACGTGAATACGCCCTGCAACGGGTGAAAGTCTCTGATTTATGCAGAAATTAACTGTGCAAGTATACCGCTACACCCTTACAGGAATCTGCACAATAGGGTAAAATAGCGGACTTGGTTAAATGTCTCCGTAGTTCAATGGATAGAATAAGAGTTTCCGAAGCTCTTGATACAGGTTCGATTCCTGTCGGAGGCGCCAAAATTTAGTAGTTAGTGTTATTAGCAGTTATTAGTTATGCCACCTAGTTATGCCACCTAGTTATGCCGCCTCGGCACATTGTAGTCTCAGGTGGTGGGTTAAAGAGGGGATAGCTTTAAGACAAGCGTCCATTTTGGGCTCTACCCCATAATCGGGGGATAGGGTACTCACCAAACCCAATTCATTTGACCATTCCAGCCGCATTGAGCCAAGACTCGCAAGCGGTAATTCTCAAAATTTCTGAACCCAAATGCCCGTCGTGAGAGCATTTCCATTTCCGCATGATTTATCTTGAATGTCGTATGTGAGTGTGCGGTCAGGCGAATATCGATAACGATTCAGCCTTGGCTTGAACACTATTGCCTGGATAGCGGATCGCAAGAATACCCAGCGATTTCTAATGTCATTTTTTCTTTCAACTGAAATTATTCTATTGCAATGAAAAAACCCTGCATTGATCAGCATCATTTTTTGATATAGACATAGACCTATACAGCACAGACACAGACTCAGAGACAGAACGATGGCCTGACGTACGCTTTGACAGGGTCCACAAGGTCTGCTACAAATCACACGGGCTAGATGCGAGCCTTTCGGCTGACGGTTGCCCGGCCAGTCGTTAATCCGCTATCGGTCGGGCAGCGTTGGGCCGGGCAGCAATTCATTCTAGGCGTCAGTACCGTAGCAATCGGCCCAGCAGTTTGGCGTTTCGTACAATCTGACGTGCGTCAGCTTCAGTTGATCGCCATATTTCGCAAGGTAAGCTGCGGCCAGGGTATTGAAGGCGATTTGTACCAGATTCTCGGCAGTCGGCACGCGATCCAGCACAACGGTTTTATGGTCTGGCAGTGAATCAAGAAAGGCGCGTACTGCGGTGTCGCCGTAATAGACCAGAAAAGCGTGGTCCCAGACGTCAACGATGCGCTCCTTGGCGATGGCTTTGACGTCGGAAAAATCCAATACCATGCCATGGTCAGCCGCGCCGGCAACGGTCGAAACCGGTCCTGATAGCGTAATCTCAAGGGTGTAGCGGTGTCCATGCAGATTGCGGCACTGGCTGCGATGATCGGGAATGCGGTGGCCGGCATCAAAATGCAGAGCACGGGTCACGGTAATCATGGAATTCCTATGTATTTATGTGTCTGCAGGCTCAGGCGCCACTGGGGATGATCCATGCAATACCGGACAGCGTGCTCAGTGGCTGCCCGTCGATCTGGTCCGTCCATGGGTTGCAGGAAAAAATGCGAAAAATCGAGTGCTTCAAAGCGTTCGGGCGGGGCGTCGCTCTGGTGAAAGACGAGCTTAAGTTCATTGCCTCGCGTTTGAACCAGTTTGTTATTTCCCTTGGGACTGACGCAAATCCAATCGATTCCGGCAGGTGCAGCGATGGTGCCGTTGGTTTCGATGGCAATTTCGAAGCCTTCGGCATGAACCGCGTCTATCAACGAGGCGTCCAGTTGTAGCAAGGGCTCGCCGCCGGTAAATACAACATAACGTGACGTACTATCGGGACCCCAGGTTTGAGCGAGCGTGCGTGCCAGATCGGCTGCGGCGCTGAATTTGCCACCGCCCATACCATCGGTTCCGATAAAATCGGTGTCGCAGAATGTACAGGCGGCCGCGGCGCGATCGACTTCTCGTCCTGACCATAGGTTGCAGCCGGCAAAGCGGCAAAAGACAGCCGCGCGGCCTGCGTGCGCGCCTTCACCCTGAAGCGTCTTGAAAATTTCTTTTACGGCGTATGCCATGAGTCCGGCCAAAAAATAATGCTAAGACCCTATTTTAGCCAATTGTGAAGAACCCAATCAATTTATTGCCGTATTCGGTTTTTTCAGTTCCTGCTATTTGTTCAACCCGCGAATATGGAAACCGGCGTCCTGCAATTGCCCAATCAGATCTCTGTGTTGTTCCTGGCTCAACGCCATCAGTGGCGGGCGAACGCGGGCCCATTGGCCGTTTGAACTCCAGTGGGAAATCGCCGATTTAAGCGCAGGAATCATAGGGAAACGCTGGAATATCTGGCGGATTTTATCAAGATCCTTCTGCTGGCTATCGGCGTCGGGTCCTTGCCAACTCCTGTATAAAGCATCAATGGCCTGCGCATTGACATTGGCCGTGGCGCTGATACATCCTGCGCCGCCGGCGCGCAGCGTCTGCAGCAAAAAGGTTTCACTGCCGGCAAACACGTCAAAGCCTTCGTGGGCGAACCGTTCTAACATGGCCTGTGTATTGCTCCAGTCCCCGGAAGAGTCTTTGACGCCGGCGACAACAGACGGATAGGATTTGAGCAGTTGTTCAATCAGCGGCAGGGTGATGCCGACCTGCGCAACCGGCGGAATATGATATAGATAGATTCTCAGGCGCTCATCGCCAACGCGCTGGATAACTTCAGAGAAGTAACGGTAAAGACCCTCGTCCGATACCCCTTTGTAATAGAAGGGCGGCAACATCAGCACGCCGGCGCAATCGCGTTCGACGGCATGCCGGGTCAGACGCACGGTTGTGGGCAGATCGCAGTTGCCTGTGCCTGGCATCATCCCGTTTGGGTCAAGTCCGGCGTCAATGACGGCGTCAATCATATCGATGCGCTCATCGGATGATAGTGAATTGGCTTCTGAATTGGTGCCCAGAAACGCCAGACCAATTCCGTTGGACTGAAGCCATTTGCATTGTTCGGTAAACCGCTGAAGGTCGACCGTCGAATCTTCATGAAATGGGGTAACAACGGGGGACAGTACCCCTTTGATTCTATTGGACATGATGTCTCCGGTTGGGATTGTGCTTGTGATGCGCGGGGGTGCCTGCGGGGGCGACAATGGCCTGCCATGATCTTGTCTCGCCGTCGAAAACCACCGGCGCATCCGCTTGGTGCGATGCGATGATTGGCATAAGATCGTTTTCCTGTTGATGACGAGTGAAATGACGAGGTCACATAGTGCTATTATTGAAAGTTCGTAACAGGAGAACAATATTGTTTTGCTGCATTTAGAAGTAAGAAAAACTGATTTTTGCGGCCCGTATTATCTGGATCGGGTTTGCTTTATCACAAGTGAGAGGATAGACGTGGACACCCGATTCCTGGAAAGCTTCGTGCAGGTCGTCGAGCTCGGGTCAGTGGCTGCCGCAGCCAGGCAGCTGGATTTGACGCCCACCGCCGTATCGCTCAGGCTCAGGGCGCTTGAAAGGGACGTCGGCACGGCGCTGATCAAGCGCGTCGGTCGCACGATGATGCCCACTGAGGCAGGCAGCAAGGCGTTGCGACAGGCCAAGCTGGTGCTGGCAGAAGTAAAAAATTTCAATTCGCTGGCCAGCAACACTGAGTTGCCCGCCGGCCCGCTAATGCTTGGTGCAACGCCATCGGTCGTCAAGGGTATGCTTCCCGGTATGCTGAGAAAATGGCTGGGTAAATATGAAGGCACCAAGATTGTGATAGAACCGGCGGCCTCCACCGTGCTCTACCAACGTTTGTTGCAAGGAGAACTGGATGCGGCCATTCTGGTGCATCCCTTATTCGAGGTGCCCAAAACCGTGTTGTGGCGGCCGCTAAGGAAAGAGCCGTTGATCCTGCTTGCGCCGGCCCGGCTGCAGGGGCAGGACCCGTTTTCGATATTAAGAAACTATCCATTTATCCGTTATGACAGACGTGTTGTCGCGGGGAAAATGGCCGACGATTACCTGAAATTACACGGGATCTATCCTGAACCCTGGCTGGAGCTGGATGGGCTGGACTATATTGCTGATCTGGTGAAGGCCGATCTGGGGGTCTCTGTCGTACCCGACTGGAGCTATGGAAATCCATATGATCCGGGTCTGGTTCGCCATCGGCTGCCGGGGCCAGTGCCTACGCGCAATCTGGGCATCATGTGGCTACGTTCCAATGTGAGAGAAAAGCTCATTCATGCGTTTATGGAGCTGGCCGATTGACGGGCGGTGCGTCGGCTCGCTGTCTTGCTGCGTCGCCAATAGCGTTCAATGCGCCAAGTCAGGCGCAGATTGCCTGTCGGTCACGCAAGAGATCTGTGCTTCTATGGGAAGTCTGCTGACGGGCACGCTGCCTGATGCCTCTGGTTTAGCATCTTTCGGACATGAAGTTCAATGGCCCATTACCAGCCAGGCCGTACTTGTCATCATCTTGCAGACTGCCATCACGTACGATGTCGACCAGCATTCTCGCAAAGATTTCGGCACAAGGCACCAGTTTCTGGTCTTTAATCTGCACCAATGCCCATTCGCCGAATCGGTTTCGCGTCATGGGTATATTCAGACGCACGGCATCTCGTTCCAGCAGCGCCTGCTCCATCATCAGGTTGCTGCTGACAAAAATGATATCCGAATCTGGCACCAGGCGATTGATGAGCGAAATATCATCACATTTGAAATTGACCGCAAACACGTCATTGTGATCCAGGCCAAGACTATGTTTGAACTCTGAAAAAACCAGAGTGGGCAGGCTGACAGAGGCAAAGGGGTAATCCAGAATTTCTTCGGGCCCGATTGCCCTTGACCGGTCGGATCGTATCAGAGGGTGATTGGCATCGCAAAACAAGGCAACCGTCAGGCCGCCAATCGGGGTCACTTTCAGCAACGGGCTGTCTTCCAGGTTGCGAATATCGGCGATGAAGTAATCAATTGCCCCTTCTTTCAATTGCATCAGAAGGTTGGTCCAGTTGTCTATCCGGATATCCAGGGAAATTCTCGGATATTGCATTTGCAACTGCCTGATGGCGGTGTGCAGGAAGCATTTGGCCGGAAAAGGTCCCGATCCCACTTTGATGGTGCCTTGCTCTCCTGTTTTGAGATATTCAAGATTCTTGTGAAAGTTGCGGGTTTCCGCCAGCAAGTGTTTGGCGTGCTCGATCACGAATCTGCCGGTGGGTGTAACAAGCACTGAATTTTTGGTGCGATCAAAAATGACGATTCCGATTTGTTGTTCAATGGCCTGGATGCTTTTGCTCAGGGCCGATTGGCTCAGAAAGACGCGCTCTGCCGCTTTGCCGAAGTTCAATGTCTCCGACAGCGCTACGATATGGTTCAGTTGTTTGAGGTTCATCTTTGTTTAAGTGTCGTTATGAGTTCCGTTCATCACCTCTACCCGAATTATTCATTATATAGAATCAGGGCCAACTGGTATATTGCCTGAACGATGCATAAACGGAATACTTTATTCCGATTTTTCAGCACAAAATAATTCTGTATTAAACAGAAAAAGGGAGACAGGCCCGTGAAGGAAACCGGTGGCTACAACACGCCTAGCGGATGGAATGCGGTTGCAAGCAACCGCATCGTCGGCAAACGGATGCAACGCGATCTGAAGGTCCGGTTTCTGGTGATCGGAGCCGGTTTCGCAGGGTTGGCCATCGCAAGGCGGCTTGCTGCACGCTTTCCTGACGAGGCAATCGCTCTGGTTGACGCGCTGGAGCCAGCCGAAAACAGTTCCGCACGCAATTCCGGGTTTATGATCAACCTGCCATTTGCCAAAATTCGCGCCAATTCGTCTTCAGACCAAAACCAATGGCAAACCCGACTCATGTCGATGGGCCAGCAATTGCTGGAGCAAACGGTTGCCCGGCACGGGATCGATTGCGACTGGCATACGGTTGGGCACTATAAAGTGGCGACAACACAATACGGCGTTACGCAACTGCAGCAACTGCGACAAACCCTTACCGCCAACCGAATCGCATACCGGTCATTGTCTTTAAGCGACATTCGGCAGGAACTTGGCACGTCCCATTACCGCGATGCAATCTGGCTTAGCCAGTGTTCCCTGGTGCAGCCGGCTGGGCTGCTTAATGGTCTGATCGATAGTCTGCCGCAGAATGTAGAGCGCTATTTCGCGTCTCCGGTTTCCCGCATTTCCGGCAGCGATCCCTACGTCGTACAAGCGGGTACGTCCGAGATTCGCGCCGAGACCGTTTTCCTGGCCGTCAATGCGTTGCTGCCGCAATTTGGTCACGCAAAATACCGGCAACTTGCCATGTATACCTATGCCGGTCTGTCAAGACCGCTGGACGGGCAATATGGTCAATTGCTGGGCAATCAGCAGCAGTGGGGCGTAACGCCGGTGGAACAGCTTGAGGCGACCACTCGCAAGACGCCGGATAACCGTCTGCTCCTGCGTGCCGGTTTCTCCTACAAAGCAGAGTTGGCTTGTGATGAGGTCAGACGAATATTGCAGTCGAAATTGCAGGCCCGCTACCCGGACGCGCCCGCAGATATGTTCGAGCACACCTGGGGCGGGGCAGTCAGCCTGACGCGCAACGGCCAGTCCGTGCTGGGGCAATTTGGGCGGCGCCTGTTTGGCGTATCCGGTTGTAATGCGTCGGGCATATTGAAGATGACGGCTCTGGGCACGCTGTTGGCCGACATGGCTTGTGGGGTTGGTTCATCGTTGCTGCAGGAGACCCGGATTCATTGTCGGCCCGGCTACATTCCTCCAGAGCCTTTTCGAACAGTCGCCGTCAATCTCAACCTGCAAAAGCTAAAGAGGCAGTTGCAACCCAATTATGGAAATTAAAATGATCGAAACCGTCAAAAGCAGTATTGTCAATCATCCGGATACCCCCATCAGCAACGCCGTACTGGCTGGAGCGATGGTCTTTACCGTACAAGTGCCACGCGATCCGCAAACCTTTTCACCTAGTGGAGAAGGGGATATTCGACATCAGGCCGACCGCGTTTTCTCACAACTGGCTCACGTGCTCGAATGCGCCGGCTCGGACATGCAGCATGTCGCGCAAATGACCATTTATCTGGTCAATTCGGACGACGCCGCGGGTATGAATGAAGTGTATAAACGTTATTTTCCGGCGGCTCCCTATCCGAACCGGGCGACGGTTGTTGTCAAGCAATTGCTTGGCCCCAACTGCCTGATTGAAATCGTGGTCCACGCGATGCGCAAGCAGGACGCCGCATGAACCCGGTCACCATCATTGGCGCAGGCATCGTCGGTGTCTGCACTGCAGTGACGCTGCAACAGCGTGGCATACCGGTGCGGTTGATTGACGAGCGAGAACCGGGAACCGGCACCTCTTTTGGCAACGCCGGTCTGCTTAGCATGGATAGCTGCATGCCGATAGCTATGCCCGGAATGATCAAAAAAATTCCCAAATGGCTGAGCGACAAGGAAGGGCCATTGAGCGTGCGACCCTCCTACTTGTCAACAGCGGCGCCGTGGTTGCTCCGATGGCTCAAGGCTGGATTTAACGAATCCGGTGTGCGACGCTTGTCGAGCGCCTTGCGCGCGCTACATCGGGACGCAGACCAGCTCTACATGCAATTGCTGGGGCCGCAAGCGTTTGCGCAGGCATTTCATATGACCGGTCAGCTTCATATCTGGGAAAGCGAAAAGGACAACGACGCGTTGGGACGCCAGATACGTGCGGACAATGGCGTGACGCCCAGAACGCTCAATGCCCAGGAAATACAGGATTTAGTGCCTCATATCTCGCGCAAGGTCAAACGCGGCGAGCTCTACGAAAAAAATGGTCATGTGGGCAACCCGTACCAGTTGGTCCAAAGCTTGTTCCAGCTGTTTTTGAATAATGGCGGTCAGTTCGTTCAACAGAAAGTTAACGGTATCAGTCGGGATAGCGACACGGGCCAATACCGCATTATCATGGCGGCACAGGACCTGAGCACTTCTCAGCTGGTTGTCTGCGCGGGTGCCTGGGCCAAACGATTGCTTGCCGGGCTCAATGTTGCGGTTCCGCTGGAAACCGAACGTGGCTACCATGTTTCATTCCAGCCCGATGCGCTGCAGTTGCCTATTCCGGTTCTGCATAAGGAACGGGCTTTTGGCGTCACGCCCATGGTTGATAATCTGCGTGTTGCCGGTTTTGTGGAAATTGCCGGACTGGACGCCGCACCGGATATGGCGCGGGAAAAGGTACTTCTGCAGCAGGCAAAACTGCTTTTTCCGGATCTTGAACTGGATAAAAAGAAAGGTTTCTGGCTTGGTTTTCGTCCGTCGACGCCTGACAGTTTGCCCATCCTGGGTACGGTCGAAAAGTTGCCGGAACTGTACCTGGGATTCGGCCACGGCCACACCGGTATCACCGGGGCACCCAAATCAGCCCAGATTCTGGCCAACCTGGTCACCAACACACCCAATGACGTAGATATTACGCCATATGGGCTTGATCGTTTCTAGCAGCTATTTTTGGGAGACAACCATGAAAAACAAAGACGTCAAAAGCAATCTCGCATTTACCCGTCGGACTGTATTGAAAATGGCGGGCGCCACTGTAGTTGCGCCTTCGATCTGGATAAAAAACGCGCAGGCAGCGCAAGATCGCGTGGTGATTCGTTCACCTGGCGGCGCCTATGATGATATTCGTAAAAAGTTGATCTATGAGCCGTTTACCAAGGAAACTGGGATCCGGGTTGTGCCGGTTGCCACAACCACCGGTAAGCTGGAAGCCATGATCCGTTCTGGCAATATTGAGATCGACATTATCGACAATGACGATAGCGTGCTGCTGCAATGGGAAAATGAGCTGGCGCAGCTTGATTACCAAAATTTCAAATTCACCGATCCGGATGATATTCTGCCTGAATATAGGCATGCCAATTATGTGGGCAATTTCGTGTATGGCGATGTCATGGGCTACAACACAGGAAAATTCAATAAGGAATCGGTCCCCAAAACCTGGACTGACTTTTGGGATTACAAACGAATTGCCGGCACCCGAGCCCTGGCTGACATAGATACCGGCGCGCCCAATCTTGAGTTCGCGCTGCTGGCCGATGGCGTGCCAATGGACAAACTTTATCCGCTGGATATACCGCGCGCCTTTAAGGCATTGAGCCGTATCAAACCGGGTGTAGCCAAGTTCTGGACATCCGGGGCCCTGTCCGTACAGTTGCTCAGTACGGGGGATGCTGATATCAGCCCGGTATGGAGCACCCGTATCCTCAAGGGCATCGAGAACAAGGCGCCGCTTGCCATCAACTGGAACCAGCATGGCGTGCGCGTGCAGGCGTACGCGGTTTTGAAGAAATCAAAAAATCAGCAGCAGGCTCAACAATTGATTGACTATTGCCTGCGTCCTGAGGTTCAAAGTCAGTTCAGCGCGTTGTGGAATAGTGGTCCTGTCACCAAGGCTGGCTATGAGGCATTGACCGCAGAAACCCGAGAGAAAATCCCCGGCGGAGATCGTACGCGCGATCACGGGTTTCTGATCGATGCTGGCTGGTGGTCAAAAAATCGTGCTGAAGTCGGCAAGGAGTGGGCAAATTGGGTGCTAAATTCATGAAACAGAAAGGACATATCCAGTTCCGCCAAATCAGCAAAACATTTGGTGCGCAGCGCGTGGTCAACGAAATCAGTCTGGAAGTGGCTCCCGGCGAGTTCTTTTCACTGCTAGGGCCTAGTGGTTCCGGCAAGACGACCACCCTGATGATGCTGGCCGGGTTTGTGTTGCCCGACTCCGGGCAGATACTGCTCGATGGTCGGGATATTAGTACGCTCAGCCCGCAGCAGCGCAATCTTGGGATGGTCTTTCAGAATTACGCACTGTTTCCCCATATGAGTGTGCTGGACAACGTCATGTTTCCGCTCAAGGTGCGCAAGATCGCTGCAAAAGAGTGTATCGAGCGCGCCAAATGGGCGATCGAAATGGTGCGCTTGTCCGGCTTCGAACAACGCCTTCCCAAAGCCCTGTCCGGCGGCCAGCAACAGCGTGTAGCGCTGGCGCGCGCCATTGTGTTCCATCCTGAAGTGGTGTTAATGGATGAACCACTGGGGGCGCTGGACAAAAATCTGCGTTATCAAATGCAGATGGAAATCAAGGAACTGCAGAGCCGCCTGAATATGACAGTTGTATTCGTCACGCATGACCAGGAAGAGGCCATGAATATGTCAGATCGCATCGCGATCATGAATAACGGGCGGATCGAACAGTTGGGCGAACCCAGGCAGGTGTATGAGTCTCCGTGCAATGTGTTTGCCGCAGGTTTTCTTGGAGAAGCCAATCTGCTGTCATATGAGGACCTGGACCAGAGCTGGCGTCAACAAATGAATATGCAAAGCGGCGATTGTCTGTTCATGCGGCCCGAACGCGTAACGCTGACAGAGGGCAGAAACAATGAACCGGACGGGACACCCCAGCTGTCTGGAGAGGTTATCCATGTTTCGTTTCTGGGGCATATTGTCAGATACCAGATAAAGATTAATGACAAGATCAAGGTTTATGCCGATATGACCAATGCTGCAGACATGCCTGTCTATGACATAGGGCACATTGTGCGCCTTGGATGGCGCAATCGGGACGATATAAGGGTGATTCGTTATGAATAACGCACTCGTGCTGCCGGGCGGGCACAGCGCAACCGGCAACAAATCGGCATTCAGTAACCGCTTGCTGTTGTATCCGGTACTTGCCTTCTTGTTGATCTTTTTTGTGCTGCCCATTGGATGGTTCTTTATCAAATCTGCACTTGACTATGAGGGCAACTTCCTGGTCATGCTTTATCAGACATTTACTTCCAAACTGTTTCTGGCGGTGGCATGGAAAACAGTCTGGCTGTCGCTGCTCGTAACATTGCTCTGCCTGGTATGTGCATATCCGATAGCCTACACAATGACCCGCGCCGGACCATTCAGGTTTACGCTGATCATTATCTGCGTCATCGTGCCTTACTTCACCTCGATCATCGTGCGAACTTATTCGTGGATGATCATTCTGGGAACTAATGGTGTGATCAATTCGTTTCTGATGCATACCGGACTCATCAACAAGCCGCTGGGCCTGATGTACAACATGACCGGAGTGACTTTTGGCATGACCTATGTCCTGCTGCCTTATTTCGTGCTTACGCTGTTCTCCGCAATGAAGGGAATCGACCTGTGGCTGTTGCACGCCGGGCGTGGCATGGGCGCCTCTAATTTGTACATCTTTCGTCGCATCTTTTTTCCGTTAAGCATGCCGGGCATTATTTCCGGTTTTCTCATCGTTTATATTCTTGCCATCGGCTTCTTTATAACGCCTGCCCTGATGGGCGGCCCCAATGACACCATGCTGGCCATGCTCATTCAGCGCAATATCGAGGTCTCGGTCAATTGGCCGTTGGCTTCTGCTTTATCGTTGTTTCTGCTGGTCATTACCCTGATCGTCTATGCGCTGTATTGCAGATATACGGATCTGGACAAAATGTTGGGGAAATAGGAAATTATGATGCGCGACCCTATAAGAATTGTTAACTTTATTTCGTTCCTGCTTTGCATCGTATTGATTGCGCCGATCCTGATCGTTGTCATCATGTCCTTTGGGCAAAGCAGCTATATGACCTTTCCACCGGAGGCGTTTTCTCTTTCATGGTACGGCGAGTTTTTTTCCAGTCCCGAGTGGATGAGTTCGTTGCTGTCCAGTTTCATCATTGCGATCCTTGCCAGTCTGATCGCCACCACGTTGGGATTTCTGGGCGCCTATTCGCTGGTGCGAGGCGACTATGGCAACAAGAAATTATTAATTTCCTTTTGTCTGCTGCCTCTGATTATTCCAACGATCATTACTGCCGTGGCCTTGTATTTTGCATCGGTACCGCTGGAGCTGGTCGGGTCCAAGATATGGATTGCCATTTGTCATGCCATGCTTGCTATTCCCGTGGTATTGCTCATTCTCATCAGTTCCCTGCAGAATATCGATGTATCGATTGAACGCGCCGCAGAAGTCTTTGGCGCCAGCAAACGCTATACATTTATGCATATTGTGATTCCGCTGGCCATCCCGGGCATCCTGTCATCTCTGTTTTTCAGCTTCCTGACTTCATTTGACGAGCTTATCGTCTCCCTTTTCCTGTCGGGCCTGGAAAGCCAGACAATGCCAGTTCGGATCTGGAATAGTTTGTTGATGAACATGGAGCCGGTTATTGCTGCTATCAGCACCTTCCTGATCGCTGTCACCGTTTTCTTGCTGCTACTCGAGCTGTTGGTGAGGAAATCCCGCGCACGCCGCGCCGGCATGGCCGGACAGTAGAAAACTTTTTCTGGTCGGCAGACAAATGCGCTGACCGCACTGGTGTTGCAAGTGCGGTCAGAATGCAGGCACTTGGCCAGATAGCTGATGTTGGAGGACGATTCACGGGCCTTACCGGTACCTGCGCGAAAGCGCCTAGTGAGCGCCATTGCCCAATGCCGCCACAGCCATCCAGACTGCCATCGCGACCATCATCAGGTTTTCGGTCAGGGAAACAAATCCCAGCGGTACCTTGCTTGATCCGCCTACACAGGCACACTTCAATTCCCGTTTATCAATGTAAACGGCTTTGAAAACTGAGACGGCGCCTATCGTTCCGATAAAAAGCGCAACGGGCACCGACAGCCACGTGAGGAGATGACCGATCATCAGTATGCCCGCCAGGGCTTCTGCGAATGGGTAAATATAAGAGTACGGTACCCACCGCCGGGCAAGTAAATCGTAATTGAGGAACATGGTGGAAAAGCTTTCCACATCTTGTAGCTTAAGCAGTGCAAGTATGGTCATGCTAAATGCAATAAACCACTCGATAGCCTGTATGGTCAGCGGCTGTCCATATACCAGGTAGCTGACGGCCAGCGACATCAGCAAGGTGGTGCCAAAGAGCGCGATGACAGGCTTGTAGCTTGTCTGATCGGAATCTGCCACCTCCTTGCCAAAATAACGCCGTACCTCGTCATAGCCGCCGATTCTTTGCCCATCGATAAAGATCTGCGGTGTCGTAGGTACTGCGTGCTGTTCCTTGAAAGACTCAGTTTCTTCGCGCGAGGTCAGCCAATGATCTTCGATGTCATAACCGGACCGGCGTAACAGGTCCTTTGCTTTCAGACCAAAAGGGCAGATGTGCTGCTCCATGACCATGCGATAAACGACTGCTTTTTTTCGGACTTGCGTTTTTTCCATCTCTGCCTCCTGACAATGTCGGATATGAGGGGTGTAGCAAGAAGTTAATTCAAGCGGCATCCTGTTGATTGAATGCCAGATGTAGTATTCAATTCCCGATGTCTTTCAACACCAGAGCCTGGCGTAGTGCTTGGCGCGATCTGCTTTGTCAGGTCGTGTAGGTTCATTATATGTTTTTTGCACGAGGTCTGTTATCTGCGTGTTAATCGGTATCAACGGCGCACCGGCGCATTGTGAACCCAACTTTGTATACCGGCCGTGCTGCGAAAGTCATCGGCTGATCTGACTGGTATTTCTGGATAGAGGGCATTCCACATCCGCGCCATGGCGCGACCCGGCCCGATCTCAAGCACGGCATCCGGTTGTTGTTCCCGAACGGCCTGCAGGCAGCTAGCCCAGTCCATGGCATGGCTTATCTGGCTAGCCAGCGCATCTAACGCCTGCCCCACGCGTAGGGCGGCGCGACCATCCACCGCGCTCAGCACTTTGAACAGTAGGGGCGCCGTATTGCGATAGAGAGCAAGATGCCGTGCGAACGCTGGCGTAGCGAACTGCAGGAGCGCAGTATGCGAAGGCGTCTGAACGGACAGCCTGACAACGCGTATGGCGCCTTGTTCGTAGGCCAGTTGCCCGGCATACTGCAAGTCGTGCTCAAAACCGCCAATGACATAGTGTTGCTCGGGATTGCTAATGGCAAGATGAGTATTGCTGGTGGCGGTAATCTCTTCGATATTCTTTAGGGGCAGACCCATGATGCTTATCATGCCAGCCTGTTTTTGAATGCAATCGTCCATGCAGGCAGCACGCTGTGCTGCCAGTGTGATCCCCTGCTGCATGTCGAAAGCGCCAGCTGCGCTGCAAGCAGCCAACTCTCCGAGAGAATATCCTGCTGCGCAAATCGGTCGCGGCAGTAGCGGCTCCAGTTTGTGCCATCGTTGCAGTTGAAATGCAAAGATAAACGGCTGGGAAATCCTGTTTTCACCCAGTGTCGCGCAATCGACAAAAGTTTGATTCCAGACATCTGACAGTTGCATCGACAATTGAGCCGCCATTTTCGGTGAAGCCGCTTCCCGCAGTGCCCGAAAATGCTCAGGAGATTGCTGTCCCTGGCCGCTGAACAAGATGGCAAGACGCATATTAGAGAGACTCCAGAAACAGCACGACACCTAACAAATCGGCGGATCCGCCCGGACTTAAGCGGCGCGCCACGAATTGTGCATGGAGGGTTAGGACCTGGCTTTGCCAGTCCCGAGCGTGCACCCCACCACGAGCAAGAAATGCTGTGGCGGCCTCGCGTGCAAAATTCAGGCCCTCACGACCGCCTCGCCAGAGCAGATTGGTGTCTTCAAGTTCGGCCATGAGCGCAAAGAAACACTGGATGGCGCTCTGTTGCGGGCATTGTGTTTGTACCAGCGCGCGGCGATAGGCAGGCAAGCCGATTTTGATGGCAGAGGGAAAGCCGGCGGCGGCCTCGGCCCGAGCGCCCCCACTGCCGTAACGTCGTTGAACGACAGCACCGTGACTATCGTTGATGGCTTTTGCCGTAGCCATAATGGCAGGGCCCCATAAATTTGCAACACGCCGGCTGACCGATTCGACAGAGCAGGAGCCGGCAAGGGCAATGTCAACACCTGTGGCCGCACACAGCAGACCAAGGTTGAAAATTGCCCCACGGTGAGTGTTAATGCCATTGGTAGCCTGCAGCATGCGCTTCTCTGCGATCCGCCCGCAACATTGCAACTGTGAATAAGTGGGGGTTTGCATGCCCAGGCGAGATATCGCCGGAAAATATTCTCGCAGTGCGTGAAGGCTTCGTACAAAGGTGCTGAAATCCATGTCAGTATGGCTGCCGCTGTCCATGGGGCTGACCAAGCCTGGTTTAGGTGCGAGTGCCACTTCCCGATACAGCGCCCGGATTGCCAGCCGGCCAATGGTTTCCGGTGTCCATGTAGTCTGCGGCGCGTGCTCGGTGCGTTGTTCAGGTTTGGCGGATTCAGCAAACATGCTCGTGTCCCTTTAAACGCGATAGCAGATCCGTTACGTGAAGTAACGCTACGCAGGTATTTTCCTTGGCGACAACCCGCAGCGCCGGTTGCAACAGTGCCTGGGAAAGCTCCTTCCAGTTGACGGCGGTACGATTGGCAAAGCGTATTTCACCGTCCAGCGAGCAGGGCAGGGCATGCTGAGCCTGCTGTAGGGCTGTCAGACAGGGGACAAGTTGAGGCGCACAGGCAATATCGCAGACAAGATCAATGTCAGACCGGTTGTGCCGATATGTCGTGCCGCTTAGTATTTCCCATGCCAGCGATCCATACACGCTGACTGCAATATCGTATTGTTCGCATTGCCGCAGCAAAACAGCCAGCGGCGCGCCGACGGCGCTAGAGCACGTATCTATGCAATATGCGAGCGTCAGCGGGGGCGTGATTTTGCGGACTGCATCGCGACAGACCGATATACTTATTCTTTTGGGCTCTGATTCCGGTGGCAATGTGAGCCCCAACAGGATCTGCGCGGCGTCCGTCGCTGATTGCCGGGCCACCACCAGTGGCCGCTGAGCCTGCAGCCAGCGCTGCAGGGCTTCGTCAGCGGCAGGGTACTGCATCGGGCTCAGCAGCCGGTAATTTGCGGTCGGGTAAAGATAGGCAAGATCATGGCGGCGCATGGTTTATTTCCTAGGCGGCCAGAATCTGGTCGACAATTCTGGCCGCCTGTACCCGTCCGGTCCTGTCCTGGCCTGTCTGCATGCGCAGGTCTGGACCGGCTTCGCCTTTTAATAATCTGGCAAGCGCAGCCTCAAGTAAGGTAGCCGAGGGCGTCTCCCATATATCCTCGATTGCACCCATGCGCTGGTAATTTTCGGCACCTGGTGCGAAGGTAGGGGAGCTGACTGACAGTTCCAGCAGTTTTGCATGATCTATTTTGGTTACACGCGCCATGGCCTTCAAATCCATGACCCGAACTTGCGAACTGGCCAGCGCGTAGGCGCGATCGGCCATGAGTCCGAAAGACAAATAGCCGCCGCTGACCGCCTCTCCGGTGACCAGACTCAGGCTGAGATGGCCATGTCGGCGGGCCAGGTCGACGCAGGCTGCCAGATGCGCCAGGCTCCCATTAAGGCAAAGAAGCTCTTGGGCACGCGATAGCGCCTGACCCTGGGTGTCGACGAGAAGTATCAGCGGCCGGCGAGGATGCGCATCAATCGTAGTCAATATCTGCTGTGCCAGAAAAAGTGCAATCTCATGGTCGATGGCAGCAGCATCCGTTGTTCCCAACACGGCTACCTTGCCGGCGTTGGTGCTTGCTGTTCCCGCCAGTTGATGCCCGTGGATTCGAACGTGATGTCCGGCTGGAAACAATGTATCCAGAATGGTTGTCAGGTTCATGTGTAAAGTTCCTCATGCAGTCGGGTCAGGCCCGTGCAGTTCATCATGGGAATGTCGGCAGGATCCTGGATGCCCAGGGCCTGCCAGACTTCCAGCCCATCGCGCATGCCTTTGAAATTGTCCGTTCGTGCCAGCAGGCGCGATTGGTTTTGTTTCTGCGCCGCCAGATCAGGTGGCGCAAATTGATTATCTGCAAGCAACTGCCTGGTGGCAGCCCGGAATGCAACCGGGTCGTCTTCTACCAGAGCGGCGCAGTCGTTCATCAGATAACGGTGTTTGCCGCCAGTCACACGCCATACCAAGGCCCGATCACGGGAATCGAACTCCTCAACGCCCGCCACGGTTTCGATGACCTCAGGCCCCGACAACGCAAGGCGACCTTCTTCGGACATGACAATTGCAGAACACAGGCAGGTCACAATACCCATGCCGCCGAACGCGCCGCAGCTGCCTCCCACCAGCGCTATTACCGGTACGCCAGCGGAACGCGTATCCAGTATGGCGCGCATGATTTCGGAAATGGCGATCAATCCGGCATTCGCTTCATGTAACCGGACGCCACCCGAGTCGATGAGAAACAGGACTGCAGCCGGTTTGTCGCGCCTGGCGCGGCGTAACAGGCCGACAATCTTGGCTCCATGGATCTCACCAACTGATCCGCCCATGAACTGGCCTTCCTGAGAAATAATGAATACCGGTTTTTCATCCAGGGCGCCTTCGCCAATGACTACCCCGTCATCGAAGGCGCCGGGAGTATCCAGTGCCGCCAGATGCGTGCTTGGCGAGCTCTCTGTCGGGGGTATCAGTTCGCGGAAACTGCCTTCATCCAAAATCCAGGAAAGTCGTTGTCGGGCAGTGGCTTCGAAGTAACTATGGCGTAACGATAGCGCTGATCCATTTTCCGTGGTCATTGCAAACCTCCTGCATATTGATTGATAGCCTGCGCGAGCCTGAGCGTGACCACCGCAGGTGTTGCGCCCATATCGTTAATGGCAATGTGCGTGCCGCCCGCGGGATGATGTGATATAAATTCTGCCAGAACGGCCTGCCAGATTTCCCCGAATCCGCGGGCAGATGTTGCTACCTCAATTGTGCAGGACCCCGCAGTATCAGCAGGTCGGACCAGGACTTCCAGGTTGCCCGAGCCAACGACGCCACAGAGCACTGCGCCGTTAGCGGGTTCGATAGTGGGTGTTGAAAAGTGATATTGGAGTTTTTCCATGCAGATCACCAATTTCTGAATCGGGAAGGGGGGGCATAAAGATCGCCGGACCATCTGACGAGATCTTTAACGGAGCGGGCCGCCAACAGATCGCGTGTTGCCATGCGAGGATCAATGCCCAAATCTTCGGGTCGGCGCACCACGCCACGATCGCGCAAATTTTCGACCATACGCCGGTCGCGTGCCATGCCTACAGGTGTAAAGCCGGCGACGCCGCGAATGGCCTGCGCGCGTTCCTCGGTGCTGCGACATAAAAGCAGATTGGCAATGCCTTCTTCGGTCACAATATGCGTGACATCGTCGCCGTAAATCATGATGGGAGGCAACTGGGCGTCCATGGTCGCTTTCAATTGCCAGGCATCCAGCTCCTCTACAAATACCGGGGTCATATGTTCGCGAAACGTTTCTACCGTTTGTACAACCAGCTTGCGCCCGCGTATCGCATCGGGTCCGGCTGCTTCTCTGCCCGCCTTGAGCCAGGCGGCAGAGGCATGTCGCCTGCCATGCGGGTCTGAGCCCATATTAGGTGCGCCGCCGAAGCCCGTAATGCGTCCGGTAGTCGCGGTTGAACTATTGCCGGCCAGATCGATTTGCAGTGTTGAGCCGATGAACATATCGCAGGCATACAGGCCGGCCGTCTGGCTGAGAGCGCGATTCGAACGCATACTGCCGTCGCGGCCTGTGAAAAATACGTCAGGGCGGGCCGCAATGTAGTTTTCCATGCCGACTTCCGAGCCAAAGCTGTGGATGGATTCCACACAACCGGATTCAATGGCCGGAATCAGGGTGGGGTGGGGATTGAGGGCCCAGTGGGTGCAGATTTTTCCTTTCAGACCAAGTGCGGTTGCATAAGTAGGTAGCAGTAGCTCAATCGCTGCGGTGTCAAAGCCGATCCCATGATTGAGCCGTTGTACGGCATATTCGGCGTAAATGCCTTTGATGGCCATCATGGCCATCAGGATCTGCACTTCTGTAATCTGAGCCGGGTCACGGGTGAACAAGGGTTCAATATAGTTGGGACGCGGTGCGACTACGGTAAAGTCGACCCAGTCCGCCGGAATATCGACCCGTGGCAGTGTATCTACCCGTTCGTTAACCTGAGCGATCACGATCCCGCTGCGAAACGCCGTGGCCTCTACAATGACGGGTGTATCTTCGGTATTAGGGCCGGTGTACAGATTGCCGGCAGCATCCGCCGCCTGCGCTGCAACCAGGCAGACATTGGGAGTCAGATCGGTGAAGTAGCGGCCGAAGAGTTCCAGATAAGTATGGATGGCGCCGATCTCAATCTGTTTATCCTGTACCAGTCGAGCCAGACGAGCTCCTTGCGGACCTGAAAAAGAAAAATCCAGTCGGCTGGCAATGCCGTTTTCGAAAAGATCCAAATGACTGGGCAGGGCGAGCACAGACTGAACCATGTGCAGGTGATGCAATTTTTGCGGATCGCAAGCGGCCAGCGAGTCGGCGAGAAAGTCGGCCTGTTTCTGGTTATTGCCTTCCAGGCACACGCGGTCGCCGGGCTCAATAACCGTCTGCAGCAACTGGGTAATCTGCTCTTGCGTGATTTTAGGGGCCAGGCCCAGATTGGCGGCGCGTTCCAGACGTCGCTGTCGTCCGCGTTTTCGTGTATCCCAGACGTTGGGGGAACCAGTGTGATTCATAGGATATTCCTGTTGCTTAAATTAACCGAATAACGCTCTTGTCGCGAGAAACAGAACAGAGGGCCCCATCAGGCAGCCCAGACCGGTATAAAACGTTGCCGTCAGCGCGCCATAAGGCACCAGACGCGGGTCTGTGGCCGCCAGACCTGCCGCAACGCCGCTTGTTGTTCCAGCCATGCCGCCAAAGACCATCGCCGAACGCGGATTATCCAGACGCATGAACCGAGCCGTGGCAGGGGTAAAGACCATAACAAGGATTGCCTTGATCAGGCCCACGCCGATGGACAGAGCGATGACGTCTGAACTGGCACCGATTGCCGCGCCGGTAACCGGACCTACAATGTAAGTCATGGCACCGGCACCAATTGTTGCCATGGATACGGGGTCGCGGTACCCGAATGCATAGGCAACACTGGCTCCCACAACGAACGGGAGTACGATACCCAGCATCAGTGAGACCATACCGATGAGTCCGGCCTTTTTCACTTCCTCTACCTGTACGTCAAATGCCGTCGCAACGATGGCAAAATCACGCAACATGGCGCCGCCCATCAGCCCTATCCCGGCAAAGAGCTTGATGTCAGCCAGCCCTTTGGTGCCACCCGTTTCCATTCCGCCCCAGTAGGCAAGAATTAAACCGATCACAATTGCAATGGCCGAACCATGTACGCGCCCGTTGGTCAGTCGTCGTGACAGATGGCCTGATATCCATATGATCAGACCGACGAAAGCGAAGGCGGCGATCAGATTGTTCTGCATAATGGCTTGTTTCAACATATCCATAGTCATGTCTCCCTTCAGGCCCGCTCTGCAGCGAGGCTGGCTTGCCAGGTAGCGCCGGCATCTTCAGGACCGCGGCGGTTGATCGCCGCGATAACGCATACAGTAAGCACCACCGTCAAGATGGCGCCCAGTATGGCGACCGGGCCGCCCTTGAGTGCGGCTACAACATTTTGTTGTGAAGCCATTGCAATGACGATCGGAATATACATGGCCGACCAGAATCCCACGCCAGCCAGTGTGGTGGCAGGCATGAGTCCTTTGTTGTGAAGATAGGTGCGGGCTGCGATCAACAGCATCATAGAGATGCCGACACCACCTACGTTGGCTTTGACCCCAATCAGCATGCCCAGCAGGTCGCCGACGTAGATTCCCAGTAAATGACATGCAGCCAGTATGGCTGTACCGTAAATAATCATGGTTTTGTCTCCGGATGTTTTTTTATGACGCATCGTTAAGCGTTGTTGTAACCAAAAAGAAATCCGGTCTGCATAGACAACATTGCGAACAATGCTAAGATCCCTTTTCGTAAGACAGACAATAGACAGGGACGGCGGGCGTTTCAATCAACCTGTACGTTAATCGTTTAGCCTGAGGTTAAATATTTTGCGGTCCCGCAGTGCGTTTCTATAGTCAACGGGCGTGCTGTTTAACATGACCTATCGTTTACCCTAGTCATCATGAAAGATCCTGTGAGTTAAAGCCTATGGCCATTGACGAATCCATTACCCTGAAAAAATTGGAAGTTTTTCTGGCTTTCATGGATCGCAATAGCCTTGCGCGGGTCGCTGAGGATCTGGGCCAGAGTGTTGTGAGCGTACACCGTGCGTTGCATTCTCTTGAGCAGGCCATCGGCTGCCCGTTGTTCAAGCTGGAAGGAAGGAATCTGGTTCCGCAGGATACGGCGCGACGACTCGCCGAATCTGCCCGCAGGGTCGTGGCCGAATGTGAAGAAGGCATTCACGCGGTGCGAGACATGGCGGGAATCAATGCGTCCCGGCTCAGGCTGGGCGCCATTTATTCCCTGACGCTGCATTGCATTCCGCACTTGATTGTCGGAACCAAGTTGCGCAAGGACGGGCTCAATATAGAACTGACACTCGGTTCGAATGACGAACTGCTGCAAAAACTGCAAGCGGGCAGGCTCGATGCCATTGTCATTGGGGTACATGATGGTGTCGACAGCAAGCGCATGATTACGGTGCCATTATTTTCTGACGAAATGTTTTTGGCTGTGCCATTGGATTCGCCCTATGCGAGCCGCACCGAGGTCGATTTGCGCGAGCTGGCTAGCGAGAATTTTGTGACACTGGCCGACGGGTTCATAACATCATTCAGTTTTAACCAGATGATGGAGAACGCGGGTATCTCACCTGTGATAGGGATGCATGTGGGCGATATTTTTTCGCTGATCAATTTGGTTAGCAACGGCATGGGAATCAGTTTGCTGCCCGGCCGAATCGCCTCCTTTACGCCGCGTATCAAATTAATTCCATTAAGTCCTGGTCATACCTATTCCCAATACATCGCATTGCTGTTTCTGGATAGCCGGGGACAGGACCGCAATTTGCTGGCTCTGGCAGCAGAGGGGCGCACCTACAGTCGCCGCCTGTTGCACGATGGAGATTTCCCATTGTTGGGCGAGGAGGAATGAATGGGCGGGCAGTCTATATGGCCACCCGTTGTGCATACACCACAAATCCCTGTAGATGTCCGTAATCACGGGGCTTTCAGGGCCGCCCTCGGCGAGAGTGGAGTACCCTTTATTCGAACAAATGTCGCAAATATGTCACAAATGTAATAGAAAACGGCTAGCGTATTCACTATGAGTGAAAACCCTTATGGCCTAAGCGTGCAAAATAATTGCCTGGGCAAGAATCATGCCAGTTTTATGTATCTTCCAACGAAACGTCTCTAAGCCAGTGCTAGTGAGAAATGAAACGGTAACCTGCTGATTACAAATGTAATTACGTATAAAAATACGACTAATTCAATTGTAATTTGATTATTACCATGGCCAATATAGTCTCGGTAATTTGGCAGCCAACATCATCGCTGCTATGTGTGCAAACTGCCGTATCGGCGATTTTTCACGGCGGGTGGTTCCTTTACATAAATGTATCAGAACTTTATATTGCTTGAGATCTGAATAGTTTCTGAACCGTTCGGGTAAGAAGATGACCATCCTTGAGGAGATTAGATACATGAAAAAGACTTTGCTTGCTGCAGCATTGGCAGTCGGCTTCGCCGGTGTAGCCCACGCAGAAACTTCTGTAACCCTGTACGGTATCGTCGATGCCGGTATTGGCTATCAACAAACTAAAGTGACCCAGGGCGATGCCTGGGCCAAAACACGTGACATTGGCATGATTAACGGTGTCAGGAACGGTAACCGCTGGGGTATGAAGGGTGCTGAAGACCTGGGCAACGGGACAAGCGCGATCTTCCAATTGGAAAGCGGCTTCGATATGGGCAACGGCAGATCTGCACAGGGCAATCGCCTGTTCGGTCGTTACGCTTATGTCGGCCTGACCGGCAGCAACTGGGGTACGCTGACTTTGGGTCGTCAGACCCACGTGGGATCTGACACAGTCTCGTCACTCAACCCGTTCGGCGTCAGCTATATGCAGGCCGGTGTACTCAATGGTGCATTCGGTGCTTCTACCTATGCGCGCATGGATAACTCCATCAAATATATGAGCCCTGATTTTGCCGGCTTCAAGGTAGGCGTCGGCTATTCTGGCGAGAATACGAAAACTACTGGCAACGATGGTTTCAGAGAGCGTGATACTTCCAACTGGATCACGACCGGTATCTCTTACGATAATGGCCCAGTCTCTGTTGGCGCTTCTTATGATCGTTTCCGTACAGACGTGCGTCTATCCGGCGTTGAAGATCAGAAGGGCACTACACATATGTGGAACCTGTTTGGCGCCTACGATCTTGACGTTGTCAAACTGTTCCTGGGTTACGGTCAGGTCCGCGGCTCAATGGCCAATGATGTCATCGTATCAAGCGGTGTAGGTAGCACCGGTCTGAACAGTGAATTTAACGATTTCACTAGATTGGTCAATCCGCAAGGTCCCAACTATGCAGAAACAAACAGCTACCGTCAACAGGCCTGGATGGCTGGTTTGACAGCCCCAGTTGGCGACAGCGGCAAGGTTATGTTCTCGTATCAGGGAAGCGCAACCAAAAACAGCGATGACCAATTCGACGGCGCCAAAGGCCGACTGAATATTTTCAGCCTGGGTTACGAACAGAAATTGTCCAAACGTACGGCTGTTTATGCAATCGCATCTTACGGCACGGGCAAACTGAAGTTTGACAACACCGAAAACGTTAAACTGAAATCAACGCTGGTTGGTGTCGGTCTGAATCATCATTTCTGATGACTTGACGTATCGGCGATGCCATTTGCAAGCATTGCCGATACGGCTTGATGCAGTAGAATAAAGGCTTGGAGCTCTGCAGCCAACCGTGGTGAGTGAATATGTTCCGAACATTCCGCTCATCCAAGACGTGCGGTTGCCTGGCAACGTATCTCGGATTCTCCAGGCCCTTGCTCCATCTCCGTAGTTTGAACCCCAGGGCGCCAGTCGTTTCTGGGGTTTTTTCTGGTGAGTACAATCAATGCATTCGCTTGCAGCAATGAAATATATTATCGTCGCAATTGGCCAAGGCTATTTACGACGACTATTTATGGCGACTATTTACGGCCGCTACTTACGGCAGCTAATGACGCAGGGTATTGCAGTCGGAGCAAGTTGGCCTTGTGTTTATTTAAAAAGGTAATAATGCGAGCGCCTCTGTCTTACAGTAACTCTGCAGGCATTAGGGGGCCGGGGTCATAGTCTTGAAGGCAGGTTCGTTTGTTTTGCCGCAAATCTAATATCTAATAGCGGCGGAAAGCATTCCCTTGAAATGATTGCAAGAAGCAAATCATTGTGGCACCATATCTTGAGTAACAACGGGAAGCCCGGGGAAGCAGATTTATGTCAGAGTCAACTTCAGCCTCACAGCAAAACCAGCCCTTACAAATTGACGATATCACCGTCATTGACGATACCAAGCTCAAGAAGGCGGTGACCGCTGCCGCGTTGGGTAATGCCATGGAGTGGTTTGATTTTGGCGTGTATGGTTTCGTTGCTTATGCGCTTGGTAAAGTGTTTTTCCCTGACGCCTCTCCTGCTGTCCAGACCATCGCCGCCCTGGGCACGTTTTCCGTTCCGTTTCTTGTGCGACCGCTGGGTGGGGTATTTTTTGGCGTCATGGGTGATCGTTTCGGGCGACAGAAGGTGCTGTCGCTGACCATCATCATTATGGCCATCAGCACATTTTGTATCGGGTTGATCCCTTCCTATGCGACCATCGGCCTCTGGGCGCCTCTGCTGCTACTGTTATGCAAACTGGCCCAGGGCTTTTCGGTGGGCGGCGAATACACGGGCGCTGCGGTCTTTGTGGCTGAATACGCACCTGACCGGCGACGGGGTTTCCTGGGAAGTTGGCTCGACTTCGGATCCATTGCCGGCTTCGTGCTGGGCGCCGGACTAGTCGTTCTTTTGCAGACAATCCTTCAGGAGCAGACTTTTCTTGACTGGGGCTGGCGTGTTCCTTTCTTTATCGCAGGCCCCTTAGGGCTACTCGGACTCTATCTGCGTCACGCTGCCGAAGAAACGCCAGCTTTCACGCAACAGCTTGAAAAGATGGAAAAAGAAGATAAGGACGCGATCAAGGAGAAGCCTAGCGTATCCTTTCGCGAAATTTACACCAAATACCGCAAGGCATTGCTGGTCAGCATCGGCATGGTGCTCGTAACCAATATCACGTATTACATGTTGCTTACCTATATGCCCACCTATCTGTCCAGCAGCCTGGGCTATACGGAAGAGCATGGTGTGCTGATTATTGTGGTGGTCATGATCGGGATGCTGTTTGTACAGCCTGTGGTCGGTTTCTTCAGCGACAAGATCGGAAGAAAGCCCTTTCTCAGGTTGGGCAGTATCGGCTTGCTGTTGCTGGCCATACCGGCCTATTACTTTATTGGCAGCGACAATACCGGTCTGATTTTCCTGGGGCTCTTATTTATCGCCATCGTGCTCAATTGTATGACGGGAGTGATGGCATCGACACTTCCGGCACTGTTTCCCACGCGTATCCGCTATAGTGCACTGGCCAGTTCGTTTAACGTCGCCATTATTATTGCCGGCTTAACGCCCACTGCGGCTGCATGGCTTGTGGAAGAAACCGGAAATCTCATGATGCCGGCCTATTATTTGATGGGCGCTGCCATGATTGGCATTATTACTTCTTTTTATCTGCCAGAGACCGCCAATAAACCCATGCGTGGCGACACGCCCACCGCTTCCAACAGACATGAAGCCAAGGCGTTGCTCAAAGAGGCTTACGAAAGTATCGAGGAGACCGTCGCAGATGTTGATGAGGAAATTATCGCGCTACAGGAACAGCTTGATGCCCTTCAGGCCCGTCGCCAGCGCCTGGTGGATCGTCACCCTGAGATGGAATAAAGGCAATTGGGAAGTCGGGGGGATAGAAACGCTAAAAGAAGTCGGTTGAGATGATACCCGTATTACCCATCTCAATGGCGTTTCGCTGGTTGTGCAACATAGCCTGATCGGGCTTAAATAGAGCGATGAAAGCACGCACGCAGGTGCTGGTCCTAGAACCAGTGCTGGCGCCCAACAACAAGATACAGCTCTCATTCAAATGCGCTTCTGTCTGTAACGGTGGCGTATGCTGTACTGTCAGCTGGCCTGACGTACGTCATGATCCTGCCGGCGACTTATCCGGTGATTCGTGCTCGTTTTGTCATCGGCTTGCAAATTACTTGATCCAAATCAAACATTCACCGTGCTCAGACTATTTTGTTTGAGAAAATGCAATATTCATTTGTGATTTTTGATGCACTCTGTAAGTTCTTTAACAAAGTCCTGAAGGAGAAAAAATGTATGTCATGCGTCATATAGTCGCAACATGTGTGATTGCGCTGGGCTCGCTGGTCGCCGTGCCGGTCGCTGCCCATGAGGCAGGCGACTGGATCGTCAAACTTGGTATAACGCGTGTGTTGCCCACATCAGACAATGGCACTACAGGAAAGGATATAGTTCCGCGTGGAATAGCGCTGGATGTCAAGGACAGCACGCGCCCCAGCTTGAGCCTGACTTATATGGCAACTCGTCATATGGGCATTGAGTTGCTGGCAGCAGCGCCTTTTAAACACGATATCCGGGGTAATGCCCCCGATCTGGGCGGAGATCTTGGCCGGATCGGCACCACCAGGCAGTTGCCTCCAACGCTTAGCGTTCAATGGCACTTTTTGCCAGAGGCCAGGGTTCAGCCTTATGTCGGCGTCGGGGTCAACTACACGACGTTCTTTGACACGAAACCGACCGGCGCGCTGCGGGATCTGGGCGTGGAAAAGCTCAAACTCTCTGACTCCTGGGGGCTGGCGGCACAGGTGGGGGCAGATGTAAAAATCAATGAGAACTGGTTGTTGAATGCCAGTGTTCGCTATATTGATATCAAAACCCGCGTTCGGCTTGACGGCACTAAAATCGGCACCGCAAAAATCAATCCATGGGTTGCCACGGTTGGTGTAGGATATCGATTCTGATGCGCACCAGGCGAACATACGTGACCTGCTGCGGCGGGCTCAATCCACCTGCTTTCAATCCTTATTGCTGTCACGGCCGGAAGCGATCACGTTCAAGATGAACATTGTCCGTTGCGCTACCGGCAGGCGGGGCACGCGCACCAGTGCATAGCCATATTGTGAATACGTCTTCATCATCGCACGATAGGTTGCAATGGCGGTCGGCAGGTCCTGTCGGCGTTCCTGGTCACGGCGATAGATCTGTGGCCACGGCGGCAAAATGAATGCTGTCGTATGATATCGACAATGGAATGCTGCTGATTGCAGGAGTTCAGGGACGGGCAATTGCTCCAGCTGCAGGTAGGCGATGACGTCCACAATACCGCGGTCAAAAAAAACCGGACCATTCATCCTGCATGCACGCTGGTAGGACGCCATGTCGCGTTCGTACATGCGCTGGGCATACGCGGTTTTGTCGTTCCATGGCAGAGCAACGCCACCAAAGCCCAGCTGCTGGCGTATCACGGCCCGGCCTGCTTCGGGCATACAGAGGTAGCCCATATCGGCCAGATGGTTGATCAAAGTCGTTTTGCCGGAGCCGGGTCCGCCGGTCAATACAAAAAAGTTGGCTGATTGAGGATTCATGTCTGATCAGGGTCTGATTCACAAATTAAAGATGCAACAAAGAACGATCGCGTGTGTTGCGCCAACAGGAGGTCAACAACAGAACGCGGCATTGTGTGGAGGGAAAAGGCGAGGGTGTTGGCTGGACGAACAGAACTGGTGCACCGGCAGGCGCCGCCGCGGATCAGGAGGGGTATAACAAGAAGAGGGCGCCCGAAAACTGAGCGATGGGGAGACACAAGCCGTTGCTGCGAGTGTCGGGTGAGGGCTAGCCAAAGTGGTTGCTAGCGGATGATCGGTAGATGTTGTGAGTGGCGCTAGCTCTAGCTCTAGCTCTGCATATTGCCCTGATCATTATTGGCAGGCCTGTTATATCAATGCATCGATATCAATGCATTGATATAACTATCGATAGGATTTTACCCAAACCCCTTATATGGCGTCAAAGGCAGCCTGCAAATCGTCTTTGCTCGACTTGCCGCTTTGTAGCAGAAGCATCAGCAGAATACGAGCCTTTTGCGGGCTCAAATTGCCCGCCATAATGGCACCGGCGTCTGCTGTGGTTTTACCACCACCTTCAAACCCATAGTTGTCCATCACGCGACCGTTGTATACGCGGGTGGAAATCACAACCGGAATTTGTTTATCCAGGGCATATTTGACAGCGTCGAACATTGGCTTGTTCATATTTCCCATGCCCAGCGCCTGGACAACGATGCCTTTTGCGCCCTGGTCCACGGCACTGCGCAGCAGGCTGCCATCGGCGCCGCCGTACATGGCAATAATTTCCACTTTCGGCATGGTTTCGGCGTCAATGGCGATATGCTGGCGATGCAGGGGCGCTCTGGCAAAGATCACACGGTCAGGATAGACCTCACCCAGAAATCCGTAGTCGCCCGATTGAAATGTTTCCACATTGGCCGTGTGTGTCTTGGTGACGTGACGTGCGGCATTGATCTGGTTGTTCATGGCCAGCATGGCGCCTTTTCCCTTTGCCTGTTCATCGACGGCAATGCGCACGGCATTCAGCAGGTTGCGTGGCCCGTCAAAATCGGGCGAGGAGGCATTGCGCTGGGCGCCAATCAGGACGATAGGCTTGTCAGTCTGCACGGTCAAATCCAGCCAGAATGCGGTCTCCTCCAGGGTATCGGTACCATGCGACACAATGACACCGGATACTTCAGGTCGTTGCACTGCGGCGCTGACCGCCTTGCTCAGTTCAACCCAGCGAGGCGGATCCATATAGTCAGATGGCACGTTCGATAGATTGTTCACTTCGATTTTTGCATATTCAGCCACGTCCGGCACCGTGGCAAGCAGGTCATCGCCGGTAATGGCAGGCACGGGTGCTTTCTTGACCGGATCAATTTTCATGGCGATTGTGCCGCCGGTGGCGATAAATTGAACGGTTGGTTTTTCCTGGGCGTGGGCGGCGCTGACTAGTGTCAGGCACAGTCCGGCTAATACAACTGAGATTTTTTTCATGATCGTCCCCTTATTGTGATTTAATTAACATGAATGTGATCCTTGTACAGGGTCGGCATAAAGCCATCCTGTGCCAGCATATGGTACCAGTATCAAGTTTCACATTTCAGCATTCCCGCAATTTCCCCATCAGTTCCTTTCCCAGCTCATCCGGGTCAACTGGCCCGCCCGTCAAGGAGTCCGCAACATGAAACGAAAAAAAGCGAGTGATTTTCATCCCGAAGTCCTCAAGCTGTTTGACGCCTATGTGCACGGAGGCATCAGTCGCAGGCAGTTTCTTGAGCGCTCGACGCGCTATGCCGCAGGCGGGGTCACTGCGTCTGCGATTCTGAGTAGCCTTGCACCCAATTTTGCCTGGGCTCAGCAAATTGAGCCTGATGACAAGCGAATTAAAGCCGGCTATGTGCAATACCCGTCCCCTCAGGGCACTGGCACCATGAAAGGCTATCTCGCACAGCCGGCGGAAGCCAAGGGTAAATTGCCTGGTGTGGTAGTCATACATGAAAACAGGGGTCTCAATCCCTATATCGAGGACGTCGCAAGACGACTGGCCATAGAAAACTATGTCGCTTTTGCGCCCGATGCGCTGACGCCCGTCGGCGGTTACCCTGGAGATGAGGACAAGGCGCGCGAGCTTTTTGCAAAACTGGATCCGGCCAAGCGCACCGAAGATATGTTGGCGGCTGCGCAGTTTCTGAAAGAGCACGACGCTGTGAATGGAAAGATTGGCGCCGTAGGATTTTGCTATGGCGGCGGGGTGGCCAATATGCTGGCCGTTCGCATGCCGGATCTGGCCGCTGCAGTTCCATTCTATGGAGGTCAGCCTGCCGCTGCGGACGTGCCGAAAATCAATGCGCCGTTGCTGATCCATTATGCCGGCATTGACGAGCGTATCAACGCGGGATGGCCGGATTACGAAGCCGCGCTCAAGGCCAACAATAAAAGATATGAAATGCACATGTATGACGGCGCCAATCACGGTTTTCATAACGACACGACGCCTCGTTATGATGAAGCGGCAGCTAAGCTGGCGTGGTCACGTACGATGGAGTTTTTCAAGTCGAATCTGCAGGGGTAGTGACGGTCCTGACCTGAACAGGTGGACAAGCAGCGCGGGCTTGACGCCCGCCGCTTGCCGACACTTAGCGTTTATCGCGATGAATCCAGAACGTAAATTTGAATTTGTCTTTTGGATAAATGTTGACTGTAATAAGAAAAACTTTTTTTGCCTGATCCAAATAATGGCGGGTTATCTCCAGACCTACCGAGTCGGCTTTTACCTGCAGTAAGTGAGCCACCGCTGCGGGAACCTGGGTAGCCCCGACTTGCTGTTTCAAATCAATGACGGTACGGCCTGTGCGCTGTTCGATGAAATGGCACAACAAGCCGGAGCCATCCTTGAGAAGATCCAGTATGGCCTGTCCATCGTCGGGGTCCATATAGGCATCGGTCCAGCAAATAGGATGATCCCTGTCTGTTAGTTCGGTGCGCAGTATCTGAACACGGAGCCAGCGCTTTCCGGCCTTGCACTCCAGCGTAGCTGCCAGTGCATCATCACAAATAATTTGGCTGATATCCAGGACATTTCGGATGGTTTTGCTCGCATAATTAACCAGATCCTCAATACTATGCAGTGATTTGCTGTACTGGCTGGCGGGGTTGGCCGCCTCTACAATTGTGCCTGCCCGGCGCTTGCGGGATATCAGTCCCAACTCTTCTACAACCCTCAAGGCAGACCGTATCGTTGTTCTGCTGACATCGAACTGGCGTGCAAAATCAACCTCGCTTGGCAATCGGGAGCCCACCGGATAAATGCCATCCCTGATGTTTTTTACGATGGTATTGGCCAGTTCCGAGTATCTGACATCCATAATTTGCATTCCTCTAATAGATGCACATTGTACTTAGGAAACGGCTTCTGAGTCATTGGGCTTGTCTGCGCGTTGCCTTGGCGGTTCAGCAATATGGGTTCTTGACGGATGCAAAGAAATTACTATAATAGTACGTACCAATAAATAGTACGTACCAATAAATGGTACGTACTATTAAATCTAAAATAATGCCCAAGGAGACTATGATGAAAAAATATGTCGTTGGACTGGCCGTTGGCTGGAGCCTTGCTGCTGTGAGCTGCGCGCAGGCGCAGTATCCCGAAAAACCTGTGTCAATAATTGTGCCGTTTCCTGCCGGACAGACCGGCGATCTTATCGCCCGGACTGTGGGTGAAAAACTGTCTAAAGCGCTGGGCCAGGCATTTATTGTCGAAAACAAAGGCGGGGCTGGGGGCACGATTGGTACGGGTTATGCAGCGCGCGCAAAACCTGACGGTTATACCTTGCTGTTGACCAGTACGGGTCCGTTTTCGATTGCGCCCCAATTGTATAAATCGCTAAGCTACGACCCGCTGAAAGATTTACAGCCTGTTGCCGAAATAGCCACCTCTCCGCAAGTATTGGCTGTGAACCCTGACAACGGCATCAACTCCTTAAGAGACCTGGTGGCAAAGGCGAAACAGGAAGATTTAAACTTTGCTTCTGCCGGTACGGGCTCCACTCAGCATCTGACAATGGAATATTTTCTAAGTACAGCGGGTGCAAAAATGACCCATGTTCCATTCAAAGGCAGCTCGGAGGCTCAGCCGCAGGTGATCAGCGGCCTGATTAGCGGACTTTCTGACACGCTCCCGGCGATTTTGCCGCAGATCAAAGCAGGCAGACTCAAAGCGCTGGCTGTCGTCGATTCAGAGCGCTCAGAGTTTCTGCCTGACACACCATCGACAGACCAGGCCGGGTTCCCAGGTCTGAATACCGTAGCCTTTTTTGCTTTGATGGCGCCCAAAGACACACCGCCAGACGTTATTGAATTGCTGAATACACAAGTGAATAAGACGTTAAAGGATCCGGCCATGCTTGAGCAGTTTAAAAAATTGGCACTGACTCCAGCCAAGGAACAAACCGCCGCGCAATTTACCGCTTATCTGGAAGACGAGGCGCAAAAGTGGGAAAAAATTACGGATACAGCCAAAGTAGAAAAAAAATAATAATAGACGGAACCAGCAAATGAAAATAACCCGCATTATCGAACGTCCCGTGCATCTGAAAAGTAATATTTCAAATGCACTGGTCAATTTCTCTGAGCATACCGTGTCGCTTGTGGCTGTCGTGACTGATCAGATACGCAATAACAAGCCGGTAGTCGGCTTATCTTTCAACTCTATTGGCAGATATGCGCAAAGCGGCATTATAAATAGGCGGATGATTCCCAGAGTAGCGCAGGAGCCGGCTGACGCATTATTGGACGAGAACGGAATGATCTGTGCGGAAAAAGTGTTGGCTTGCGCGCTGCGTAATGAAAAGCCAGGAGGACACGGGGATCGTGCTGCAGCCGCCAGCGCATTGGAGCTGGCTATTTGGGATCTGAATGGAAAACTGCAGGATTGTCCGGTGAGCCAGTTGATCCGGCAGCGGTACCGATTGGACCATGATGGGGGTCGTGTATTTGTGTACGCTGCTGGTGGCTACTATTATGAAGGCGAGGGTAGCCGAAAACTCAAGGACGAACTTCGATCCTACCAGGACAGCGGCTTTACGATGTACAAAATGAAAATCGGCGGCGCCAGCCTACAGGAGGACACGCGCCGGATTGAGGCAGCTCTGACCGTCGCAGGAGCGGGGAAAAATCTGGCAGTGGACGCCAATGGCCGGTTTGACCTTGCCGCCGCAAGAGCGTATGCCCAGGGCATTCAGCCCTATCAGTTGCGTTGGTTCGAAGAAGTCGGTGATCCCCTGGACTTTGAACTGAATGCAACTATCGCAAGCGAATATGAGGGGCCGATAGCGACAGGCGAGAATCTGTTCTCGCACCAGGATGTGAAAAACCTTGCATTGTATGGCGGAATGCGTCGCAATCATGATGTTTTCCAGATGGATTCGGGATTGGCGTATGGCATCACAGAATATGCGCGCATGCTAAATGAAATAGAGCGTCGTGGCTTCAGCCGAAAATTCTGTTTTCCTCATGGCGGCCAGTTGATGGCCTTGCAAGTGGTCGCGGGTTTTGGTTTGGGAGGCTCCGAGGTATATCCGGGCATATTCCAGCCTATGGGCGGTTACGGCAATACAACGCAAGTAGTCGATGGAATGGTCAACGTCCCGGATGCGCCCGGCTTTGGGTTCGAATGCAAGCCGGAGCTCATTTCGCTTTTTGCAAATATGATTGGATAGGATTGAGAAAAAATGCGTGAAATTAACACTGAACTGATAACGAATACGGTTGCACAATTGTGTATTGATGCCTGCCATCATTTGCCGGAAAACTTGGTGAGTAGTTTTCATCGTGCAGCGGAAACTGAAGTGTCCCCGTTGGGAAAACAGGTATTAATCAAACTAATCGAGAACGACCGCATTGCCAGAGAGAACAATGTTTCTTATTGCCATGATACGGGCTTGACCATTGTCTATGCGGAAGTGGGACAGGATGTTCATATTACAGGCTGTAATTTCAACGACGCGCTGCAGAGCGGGGTCAGAAAAGGCTATGCCGAGGGATTTATGCGTAAGTCCGTTGTCGGCGACCCGTTAACAAGAACGAATACGAATGACAATACACCTGCCGTTCTGCATACGGAAATTGTCCCGGGCGAACAGATTCGCTTGACGGTTTTGCCCAAGGGAGGGGGAAGTGAGAACTGGAGCACGATGAAATTTTTGCTGCCAGGCGAAGGTGTTCAGGGTGTTAAAGACTTTGTTCTTCAGGCAATTATCAAAGCCGGAGGAAGTGCCTGCCCGCCATTGACTGTTGGGGTCGGACTGGGAGGAAGTTTTGATAAGGTAACAGAAATTGCCAAGAAAGCCATTTTGCGAGACATTGGCGTACATAGTGAGCTGCCGCATATCGCACAGCTGGAGTCAGAGTTGCTGGCTGAAATAAACAGAACAGGAATCGGTCCGCAAGGTTACGGGGGTTCGAATACTGCATTGTGGGTCGCTGTGGAAACGTATGCCTGTCATATTACGGCGCTGCCCGTTGCTGTCAATATACAGTGTCATGCCTCACGTCGCAAAACCGCCGTTATTTGAAGAGAGATATGTCATGAAAACCTATTACCTGACAATGCCCATTTCCGATGACCAGATCAGCCAGCTCAGGGTAGGCGATGAAGTATATCTGAGCGGGGTAATCTACATGGCGCGTGATGCTGCGCATAAGCGGCTTATTACGCTGCTTGATCAGGGAAAATTGCTGCCGGTAAATCTGAAGGGGCAGGTGGTTTTTTACGGTGGGCCTGGGCCGACCAAACCCGACCATGTCATCGGTGTGGTGGCGCCAACGTCGTCTTACCGAATGGACCCCTATACGCCGAAGTTATTCGAATATGGGGTTAAAGCCGCTATCGGAAAAGGAAATCGTTCAAAGGAGATTCGCCAAGCCTGCATTGATTTTAACGCCGTGTCGTTCTCGGCCATTGGCGGCATTTCTGCAACTCTGTTTGCCTGTATCAGGAAAGCAGATGTGGTTGCGTATGAAGATCTTAAGACCGAAGCGATTCAGCGACTGGAAATAGAAAACTTTCCCCTTCTGGTGACCAACGATACCTGCGGCGGTGACCTTTACGAGCAGGAAGTGCAAAAATATCGCAAGCTGCTTAACGCCTGAAAAAAGACGTTATCAAAAAGTCGAAAACGCTCCTTTTGCGGCATACTGTTTCATACGATTAAGTAGAACAACTGGCGATTGCGCTGTTGCTGGGATAGTGAAATTGGTACATTTGCAAAGACTGTGCTTTTTCAACTTCCTTTATTTAAACTTTAGAGTCATCATGAACCACTTTTCCGATCGATTTCCCCCTTTGCCGCCAGAAACCTGGAGTGCCGAACAGAAGCAGTACGCGCAAGAAATTATCAATGGCCCGCGCGGTGCGCTTTTGTCGCCTTTCGTGCCCTTGATGCGCAGCCCCGAGCTCATGGCTCATGCCAGTCGTATGGGAGAGTACTTGCGGTATCGCAGTGCGCTGGGACAGCGGCTGTCTGAGTTGGCCATTCTGATTACATCAAGGCGGTGGTCGCAGCAGGTCGAATGGGCAATTCATGCGCCGATTGCGCTGCGCGAAGGGGTGGCTGAACAAACGATTGAGGCCATCCGCCAGGGCCGGCAACCTGAAGGTCTGCCAGAAGACGAGGCAGCACTTTATGCGTTTTCAACAGAGCTTTTTTGCAATCAGTCGGTCAGCGATCACACTTACGATCGCGCTTTGGCGCTTTTCGGCGAACAGGGCGTGATGGACCTTGTCGGAATCAATGGCTACTATTCGTTGCTTTCCATGGTCATGAATGTAGCCAGAACGCCGGTTCCGGCTTCCACGGCGCAGCCGCTGCCGGCAATGCCTGCAGTATAGCGTTGTTGCGTGGTATGCGATTGCAGGCGTGATGGATTACAAGCGCAATAGATACACATGCAATAGATACACATGCAATGTATACAGATGCACTGGTTACAAGACAGGCGCATTAAATAGATCGTCTGGCCGGCGCAGCTTGTGTCCTACCGTGAGGTCAGGGCAGATTTTCCCGGAAAATGATTTGGCTTTGAACCGAATCGATTCCGCTCATGACCGGCCGTCGATCGCGCAAGTTTGCAAAGATCCGGATGCAGTTCATGGTTGATGACTGTGGATTCTGAGTAATGACCGCGTCCATGGTGCCGTCGATCAGCAAGGCGCGGGTGTCGGGGGTAAGTCCATGCCCGATAAACACAATTTTATGCGCCAGTCCTGCTTCCTTGAGTGCTCTTGCCACGCCGTCGGATGCGCCACCAATATTGTAGATGCCGGCAAGGTCCGGTGATTGTTCCAGCAATTGTCGGGTCAGGCGGTAGTTTTCTTCGGCACTGTCCAGCCCTTCGCGCAACCCAGCCACTTCAACAGTGGGAAACAGTTCCTTGAACATATACAGAAAGCCCATTTCCCGCTCTTCGTGAGCGCGATAGCTCAGACTACCGGCAATCATGGCAACTTTAGCTGGGCGCGCGCCGATGAAGCGGGCAATCAGGTACGCTGCCGTACGGCCGGCAGCACGATTGTCCAGTCCAACATACGCGGCGCGACGGGTGTTGGAAATATCGGTGATCAGCGTTATTACATGCTTGCCCTTATCGACAAGTTCCTCGACAGCATCGCGCACCAGCGGATGCTCGATTGCCATGCAGGCAACGCCATCGGCGCGTTCTGCCTGTCGTCTCAGGCTTGTGGCCAGTAACTCGGGATTGAAACCTTCCACATATTCGACTCTGCATTTGACGTTGTAGGGAGCCCAACTGTCCTGGGAGTAGGTGACGGTGTCGCCCAACATCCTGACAAAGCGATTGGTGCCTTTGGGTAGCACAAACGAAATACGCATGGCATTGGGTGTGAGCGCCGCATAAAGATCATGTTCGGGCAGATAGGACAGCTCGGCGGCAGCTTTCAGGACCCGTTGGGCAGTGGCTTCGCGTACACCCGGTCGCCGGTTCAGGACGCGGTCTACCGTCGCCGTGGACACATTGGCCAGTTTAGCGATATCAATGATATTGGCTTTGCCGGAGGCTTTCTCAGATTCCATCATTACATCAAAAACCATCATTTAATTTAATTGACTCTAGTATGTTAACACTATATCGTTGCGGTTATAAAAATAATAAAATCAAAAAACATCATTTTTTTTGTCTGGAGACAAATATGCAGAAGTATTCCCGCCGCAGCATGCTGCGCACTCTCTCTGCCATGCCGCTGGCGGGCGTCGTCGGTGCGTTACCCCAAGTGGCACGCGCTGCCGAATTTTCCTATAAGTATGGCAATAACCTGCCGCTGTCTCATCCACTGAACATTCGTGCCAAGGAAGCTGCCGATGAAATCCGGGAAAAATCCGGCGGACGAGTCGATATTGCCATTTTCCCTAACAACCAGCTGGGCGGTGACACAGATATGCTGTCGCAAGTGCGCTCGGGTGGAATCCAGTTCTTTACGCCGTCTTCACTTGTGATTGCCACGCTGGTGCCAGTGGCCGCCATTAATGCGCTGGGCTTTGCATTCAGTGATTATGATCAGGTGTGGAAAGCAATGGACGGCGAGTTGGGTGCGCATGTGAGGGCGTCGATTCGCAAGATCCGTCTGTATGCCTTTGACAAAATGTGGGACAACGGCTTTCGCCAAATGACCAGTAGCAAGGGGCCGATAGAGCAGGCATCTGATCTGGAAGATCTGAAAATCCGGGTGCCGGTCAGCCCACTGTCGATTTCCATGTTCAAAGGGCTGGGCGCGGCACCAACCAGCCTTCAGTTCAGTGAAGTGTATTCGTCCCTGCAGACCAAAATCGTGGATGCTCAGGAAAACCCTTTGCCGATTATCCAGGTGGCAAAGCTGTATGAAGTGCAAAAATACTGCTCTCAGACCAATCACATTTGGGATGGTTTCTGGTTTATTGCCAATGGCGCGGCATGGGATCGTTTGCCCGACGATCTGAAAGCGATTGTTGCCGATGGTATCAATGGCGCGGGTATGCGCCAGCGCGAAGACATCAAAAAGCTGAATGAATCAGTCCAGACTGAATTGCAAGCGAAGGGGCTTGCCTTTAATGCGCCTGGCCCTGAAACGTTCCGGGAAGCCTTGCGTAATGCAGGTTTCTATCAAGAGTGGAAGCGCCGCTTTGGTGATGAGGCCTGGGCAGCGCTGGAAACCTCGGTAGGGAAACTGGTTTAGTGATGGAAAACGTAATAATGACCGAGCCTGCCATGGCGATGCAAACGCCGGCTGCAACAACCGCGTCCGGTACTGGCAGGCTTGTGCTTGCCGCAGACAAGGCACTGGGCCGCTGCGTTGAGCTGGTCGCAGTTGCCTTGATCATTCTAGAAGTTGTGATTCTGTTTTCAGGTGTTGCCGCAAGATACATACTGCATGTGCCGCTGGTGTGGACCGATGAACTGGCATCAATCCTGTTTCTGTGGTTGTCCATGCTGGGCGCTGTAATCGCGCTGCGACGCGGACAACACATGCGAATGACAGCCTTCATTGATCGTGTCTCGCCCAGGCAGCGGCTGTTGCTCGAAGGGTTTGCTTACTCTGCCTCGCTGGCTTTTCTGCTGCTGTTTCTTTATCCGGCATTTGAGTATGCCTACGAAGAATCCTATATTGTGACGCCAGCACTGGAAATCAGTAATGCATGGCATGCTGCGGCATTGCCGGCAGGTATTGCACTCATGATTCTGACTTCGGTGTTCCGCATGGTCATCAGCACAGATCGCAGGCAAATGTTGATCAGCGCCGGCGTGACGTTGACGTTGATGGTCATATTCTGGGCAGCCCACCCCCTGCTCATGGAGCTTGGTAAATTCAATCTAGTGATTTTCTTTGTGTTTGTGGTGGCCGCTTGCGTTTTTTCCGGTGTCCCGATTGCATTTTCGTTTGCGCTGGCCACGTTCGGATACCTGACTCTCACTACCCAAACGCCAATTGTGGTAATGGTAGGGCGGTTGAATGAAGGCATGTCCCATCTGATACTGCTGGCTGTGCCGCTCTTTATCTTTCTGGGGGCGCTTATTGAGATGACTGGTATGGCGCGCGCCATGATCCAGTTCCTTGCCAGTTGCCTGGGGCATGTTCGCGGCGGACTCTCTTATGTATTGATTGGCGCTATGTACCTGGTGTCCGGCATTTCGGGTTCCAAGATTGCGGATATGGCTGCTATTACGCCGGTGCTGTTTCCCGAGATGGAAAAACGGGGCGCCAAAAAAGGTGAACTCGTGGCATTGCTATCGGCCACAGGGGCGCAGACCGAAACGATTCCTCCATCTATCGTGCTGATCACTATCGGCTCGGTCACCGGCGTATCTATCGCAGCGCTTTTTACCGGGGGTATATTGCCAGCCGTTGTTCTGGGGTTGTGCCTGTGCGTGGTTGTCGGCTGGCGCTACCGTGGCGAAGACCTGACAAAGGTCGCCAAAGTGCCCAAGCGTGACATTTTCCGCTTTCTGCTAATTGCCTTGCCAGCCATCTCCTTGCCGTTTGTGATACGCGCTGCGGTGGTGGAAGGTATTGCGACAGCGACCGAGGTATCGACCATTGGCGTGGTCTATTCGATCATGCTGGGCCTGCTGGTCTATCGGCAGTTTGACTGGAAGCGTGTGACACCTATTCTGGTAGAAACGGCCACGCTCTCTGGCGCCATCATGCTGATTATTGGTTGCGCCACGGCCATGGCCTGGGCGCTCACCCAATCGGGATTTTCCAGTGACCTGGCAGCGCTGATGGCGGACGTGCCCGGAGGCGGCTATGGATTTCTGATTATCTCGGTGTTTGCATTCATCATACTGGGAAGCATTCTGGAGGGCATTCCGGCCATCGTCCTGTTCGGCCCCTTGTTGTTCCCTGTTGCGCGCGCCCTGGATATTCACGATGTGCATTATTCAATCGTTGTTATCTTTGCAATGGGTATCGGACTGTTCGCGCCACCATTTGGCGTGGGTTATTACGGCGCTTGCGCCATTGGCAAAGTCAATCAATCCGAGGGCATGCGATATATCTGGGGCTATATTGTTGCGCTGTTCGTGGGACTGATGATCGTCACGTTCGTGCCCTGGATATCTATTGGTTTTATCAAATAATTCCGATTCTCCTACAGGTTCATGATACCTGTTGCTGCAGGCATCATTTTTCTCAAATAGCTGGAACACAATATGAGTACATTCTTTGGCGAAATACGCCAACTGGGATATGTCGTCGACGATATCGAAGAGGCAATGGCCTACTGGAGTAACACGCTGGGCGTCGGCCCCTGGTATTACAACCCCAGGGTACCGATCAGAAATTATCAATATGATGGTCAGAATTACGAGCCACATAATTCAGTGGCGCTGGCCAACTCCGGTTTCGTGCAGGTCGAACTGATACAGACGCGCAACGATGTGCCCTCGATGTACCGGGATTTCCGGCAGGCGGGCCGAACGGGCTTGCAGCATGTCGCCTATTGGACAGAACACTATGATGCTGATCTTGAACGGTTGCTCAATCAGGGCTTCAAGCCGCGCATGAGCGGCGAGGTCGGCGAGCAGGGCAGGTTCATCTATTTCGATACGGAATATCATCCGGGTACAGTGATCGAGCTGTCCGAAGTGGCGGGGCCCAAAGGACGCCTGTTTGATCTGATTCGCGCTACCTCGGAAAACTGGAACGGGCAACAGGCCATTAGACCGTTTCCGGACCTGGATACATTATGAGCGAGACCGAAGTACACGCGCGTTATGTGGTGGAAACGCCGTTCGAGCCGGCCCAAGTGGCTCAAATCATGGCGGGTGAGCAATCTAGCGGTACGTTTACTCGGGTTGCTGGCGAGACCGACGAATTGCGCAGCAGAACCCGTGCTACAGTAACTGCCATTCATGAGTTGCCGGCGGGCAATGCGCCCAGCCTGCCTAATGCCTGGCTTGAGCGCAAGAATATTGGCGGCCCATGGCGGCGGGCACAAATTGATATTTCATTTCCGATAGCCAATTTTGGCGCAAACCTGGCGACATTAGCTGCGACGGTCTCGGGTAATCTGTTCGATCTGGGTGAAGTCACCGGTCTGCGTCTGGAATCGCTCACATTACCCCCTTCGTTCCGGATGCGTTTTGCCTTGCCATGCCTGGGCGTTGAAGGCACACGGTCCAGTATTGGCGTGACTGACGGCGTCATGGTTGGCACTATCATAAAGCCCAATGTCGGCATGAGTGCGGCGCAAACCGCCGCGCTGGTCAAAACCCTTTGCGAGGCCGGCGTTGACTTTATCAAGGACGACGAGGTGTGTGCCAATCCGGACCATGCTCCGCTTGCCCAGCGTGTGCCCGCAGTGATGGCGGTCATCCGTGAACATGCCCAGCGCACCGGAAAAAAGGTGATGATGGCATTCAATATCAGCGATGATTTGGATAGTATGCGGCGTCACGCCGAGCTGGTCGAGCAGCAGGAAGGGACCTGCATAATGGCCAGCCTCAATTATTGTGGGTTCTCGGCAATCCAGAGTTTAAGAAACAGCACGTCGCTGGCGATTCATGGACATCGTAACGGTTTTGGAGCACTCTCGCGGCACCCCATGCTGGGTATGGCATATCAACCGTATCAAACGTTGTGGCGGCTGGCGGGGGTGGACCATATGCATGTGCATGGCTTGCAGGGAAAATTCTCACAGTCAGATAGCGAGGTGATAGCCGCAGCATCCGACTCCCTGACGCGCATGTCTGACACGGTCGATGACCGGGTGTTGCCGGTGTTCTCCTCGGGACAATGGGCCGGTACGGTGCCGGTGACCTGGCAATCGGTCCAAAGCCAGGACCTGTTGTTCATGTCGGGCGGAGGCATCCTGGCCCATCCAATGGGGCCGACGGCCGGTGTGATTAGCTTGCGCCAGGCCTGGGCTGCACAGCAGGAAGGGATAGCGCTGGAGCAATTCGCTCGTAATATGCCCGAACTTAAAGCTGCACTGGCATTCTTTGGCGACAAGCAATCATGAGTCTGAAGTTCGGCTGGTATGGTGATGATTTTACCGGGGCAACCGATACGCTTGCCGTTGCGGCGCGCGCAAACCTGCGTAGCATCCTGTTTCTGGACGTGCCCACCGACGCGCAACTGGCGCGTGTCGGTCCGCTGGATGCAATTGGTATAGCCGGTACAGCTCGTGGCATGGACCCCCAACAAATGCAGGACTATCTACCCCAAATCGGCAACTTCTTCCGGGACCAGCATGTGCCGGTGCTGCATTACAAATGTTGTTCCACTTTTGACAGTGCGGCGCATACCGGTAATCTTGCGGCCGCAGTCAGGATCCTGGGCGATTATGTGGGAGCGCCGTTTGCCCTGTTTGTTGGTGGACAGCCCGATATTGGCCGTTACTGCTGTTTCGGCAATCTATTTGCCGCTGCCGGCGAGTCGGGTCAGGTGTATCGTATTGACAGGCATCCCACGATGCAGTGTCATCCGGTGACACCGATGCATGAAGCCGACCTGAGATTGCATCTGCAATCGCAGGCAATGGCAGATGTTACTAATATTCCTTATACGGCATATCAACAGCACCCGGCCCTCCTTGATGCGCAAGTGGATCGATCCGTTCAGAGCTACCGTAGCGCCAACGCCAACGGCAAAATGAACACAGGCGTACTTTTCGACGTTTCTGATAGTAGGCAACTCGCAAGCGTGGGGCGACAGATCCTGCGTATCGTCAATGACCATAGCACAGCATTGGTTGTTGGCTCAAGTGTGGTGCTGCAGGCGGTGGTGGCAGCAGAAAACATCGGCGAAAGCTTCCATCGCGCTCCAGAGCGCGTGATGGGCGACCCGCAACGTCCGGTACAAACCGGCCCGACCTTCGTGCTGGCGGCAAGCCTGTCTCCGGTTACCGCCGCGCAGGTTCAGGCTGCCAGCGGATATGTGAAGCTGCCGTTGAAGGCACGCTCGCTGTTGAATGACGCTGTTTACCGGACTGAGCAATGTCAACGTATTTGCGATGAGCTGAATGCTAACCGTAATGTGCTGGCCTACGTTGACCAGAAAAACGGGCGCGACTGCGCAATAAAATCGGGGGACCTGGCCACGGCGACGGCCCGGTTTGTACATTTGACGCTGCAATTGTCGGCCGAACGGGGTATACGCATGGGTCAGCTTGGCATTGCAGGTGGAGATACCTCAAGCCAGGCGATCGCGCACCTGGGTGTGTGGGCATTGTCTTATTCAACCGTACTGTCGCCCGGAGTGACCGTTTGCTCGATGCATAGCGACAACCCTGCACTACACGGCTTGACTGTCATGTTAAAGGGCGGGCAGATGGGCAGCGAGGATATTTTCGATAAATTTCGGCAGTGCCGGTATTCTGATACAGCACAAGAATAGTTGCAAACAACCGGAATAATTTATTGTGAGACTATTAAAAGTTGAAAAACTGACTTGTTTCTCATTCACAAAGGCAGGATTGAAGGTTGTGTTCAAAATAAGCGGCATCTTAAGATGCCGCTTATTGAGTACCGATATATATGTTACGGGACAGGGTGTCAATTGAACGCAGGTTCGAGCTTTTCACCTTGTAGCATAATTCTATATAGATATCGATATTCTTCAGGGTCATAATCGGCATTTGCCTGATGCATCACACTGCGATTGTCCCAAATAACAAGATCACCTGCACGCCACTGATGACGATATTCATATTTGGATTGGGTCGCGTGTGCATAAAGCTGCTCAATAAGTGCAAACCCTTCTTCGGGATCCATACCTTCGATCCCTTCCATACGGCCGGTATTCAGGTATAGGGCTGGACGCGCGCTTATAGGATGCCTGATAACGATCGGTTGTATGACATTCGGGATCGCAGCATACTCTTCCGGCGTGAGTTTGGCAAAGCTGCGCGGGCTCCTGCTGCTTTCATATACATGTTTGGAAAATAATCGGGATATTTTCTCTTTCATATCGTCGGAAAGATCGTCATAGGCTTTTCTTACATCAACGAACTGTGTATCACCACCATATGAAGGTATTTCAACTGCGACGAGACTCGTTGCCATTGGAGGTGCCAGATAATTTGAATGATCGGTATGATAATTTTCACCTCGTACCTGCAGTTTTCCATTTTTTCTTGGGAGATCCCGTGTCGAATTACATCCGACCAGGGGATAGTCGGGGAGGACAAACTTCTTTAGCTGTTGATCCATGAGCTGACCAAATATTCTGCCTGCCTCAATAAATTGTGGAGGAGTCAGATGCTGGTCTCGAAAGACCAGCACGGCGTGTTCAACAAAGAGGTCGTTCAGTTCCTTTTTTATCGCATCGTTCACGGGCCTGGTCAGATCAATATTCGAGATTTCTGCACCAAAGACGTTATTGATAGGTGAAACTTGTAAATTCATGACTATGTCTCCTGTGTAATGGCCTTAACGGCTAAGTCCTGTTTGTCTGGCAACCGTTGCCCATCTGTCCGTTTCAGCAGTGATTTTTTTTGTGAAATCCTCGCGACTGCTACCCTGTATTTGCGCTCCTTCACTTGCCAAACTGTCTTTCAGTTTGCTATCGGAAAGCACTGCATTGATGTTTTCGTGGAGTGACTGGACCACTTTGCTGGGCGTTCCTTTCGGAGCCATGATGCCCCACCAGTTGCTCGCATCGACGTCAATTCCTTCTTCTTTAAGTGTCGGAATATCTGGAATCAGTGCAACTCGCTCCGGTCCTGCGATAGACAGTATTTTCACTTTTCCAGAGTTTATGTACGGCTGCATCTGAATCAAACTGCCTAAGGCGACCTGCACGTTTCCCGAGGCCAGATCGACAAGAGCAGGAGCACCACCCCTGTACTGGACGACGGTCAAGTCCGCGCCCGTTTTTAGCTTGAACAACTCGATAGCAAAATGTTGAAAGCTCGCTACACCTGAAGAGCCAAAATTTACCTTTCCGGGGTTTTCCTTCGTGTAGGAAATAAGCTCCTTGATCGAGTTGACAGGCAGAGATGCGTTGACTGCAATGACGCTTGGGCCCTGTCCTAACATTGCGACTGGAACAAATGAATCGACTGGATCGTAGTTCAGTTTCATGACAGACGGATTCATAGTGAATGTGGAGGAGATTAGTAAAAGCGTATTGCCGTTAGGCGCGGCTCTGGCGGCTTTTTCCGACCCGATCGTGCCTCCTGCTCCTGGTTTGTTTTCTATGATGACGCTGCGATGAAGGCGAGCAGTGAGTAAATTCGCTACTGCGCGGCCTACAATGTCGTTACTGCCGCCCGGAGCGAAAGGCACAATGATCTGTAACGGCTGTGATGATTCCTCGGCTTGCGCCCAGCCCTGTGCAAACGCAAATAATCCGCATAAACTCAGTGTGTATCGCAGGACTTTACGCCGAATGGCTAATTTTGTGTTAGTCATGAGTTGTCTCCTCTAGGACATAATCTCGATTTCAAGAATTGAAACCGTAGAGTTTTCTCGGGTTATCCACGAGTATTTTTTGTAGATGGTCGTCAAAATCAGTCCAGATCGCGATGCGATTGAGCGCTTGAATGTCATCCACATCGTTGAATGGCTCAATGCGCGCTTTGCTGCGGGGCTGACCAGCTTGTGCACCGGGATGCGGCCAGTCGCTTCCCCAAATGACGCGTTCAGGATTGGCTTCTATCAGTGAGCGAGCTATCGGTTCGACGTCGGCGCAGTCGGTAAGAGTAGAAATGCGCTGAGCTGCGGACATTTTTACCCAAACTTTTCCAAGCGCCATCAGATCTAGCAGTCGCGGGAATCCTACTTGCTCATTTCCCAGGGAGGCGCTTGCCTGAGAAAAATGATCGACAACGACGTCGGTAGGAAGCGAAAGGATGGTTTTGTACAAGTGATCCAATACCTGCAGATTGGTAAATATTTGTATATGCCACCCGAATGCAGCGATTCGGTCGGCTATCCATTGCAACTCGTTTTCCGCGTATAAGGGATCACTGATTCCGTGAGTCTGCAGATTGACGCGAGCGCCTCTGATCCCTCCTTCATGCATTGCCCTCAATTGTGAGTCTGTTGTGTACCGGTCGATTACCGCAACGCCTCTTCCTATTTGCGGTATTTGGTTTAAAGCGTCCAACAGACAAGAATTGTCTGATCCGTACGGTGACGGCTGCACCAGAACAACCCTACCTAGTTGGCAATCGTTCAAATGTGATAACAACCCGCTCAACGGAGCAAATGCCGGTGTGTAAGTCCGCTGTGGTGAGAGCGGGTACAAATCGTGCCTTTCAAAAATATGCGTATGACAGTCGCATGCGTTTTCTGGCATGACAAACTCTATCGTGCTGCTATTGTCTTGTCGCATGATTACCTCGCTTTTCGCAGTCCATCACGTATATTGAATATCGGAGACCTGTTTTGCCTTAGTAGTACACGCTGACAGCAAAAATGCGATATCAGTTCCGGTGGAGACATATCTGGCGCCCATTTTCACAAATTTCTCTACCAGGTCAGGTCTGGACGACAGCCCTCCGACGCCACAATGCTTTCCTGCTTTCTTACATGCCGCGATGGTGGTTGAAAATGCTTTTTCGACCAAAGGGTGATCGTATTGACCTGGAATACCCATATCGGCCGTCAGATCGTTGGTCCCGATCAATACCATGTCGACACCGTCGACAGCCACTATTTCATCTGCTTTGTCCACTGAACAAGCCGTTTCAAATTGAACGATAACCATTGTTGCTTTGTTCAAGACTGGATAAGCCTGGGCTGCTGGAATGGCTCGGTACTCCAAATGCGGAAGCCCGCCAGCCGCAGAGCGATCCCCCTCTGGCTGGAATTTTGCATAGGAAACGATCTTCTGTGCTTCGTGCGCGGATGTAATGTGAGGTGCAATAATGCCTAGCGCACCGGCATCGAGCACACGAGAAATCCATTCCGGACTTTTTGCCGGTACACGGACGAACGGAGCGATGCCGATACTGAGTGCTGCCATACAGATTTGTCCAGTAGTATCTACGGAGAGACTACTGTGCTCCATATCGATATATATAGAGTCGAACCCTGCCGTTTTAGCAATTTGAGCAATTTCGATTCCGCGGACCAGGCGCACAGTCATTGAAGAGACGAGCTCGTTTTTTGCCAGTTTTTCACGAACATTGTTTTTCAGAATATCGTGGGCTTGCGTGTTCATTTGTTTTTCCTATTGCGTGAATGGAGATGTCTGTTTCTTGGCGGCGTCAGTTGACCTGGTTGACGGGCGGCTGCCCATTCAAGACATCTATGACCTGCTGTGCAACCAGCAATGAACTTCTTTCCTGTGTTTCCCGGGTGCCGCCGGCCGCATGTGGTGTTGCAACTACATTGGGAAGAGAGAGAAGAGGATGATCAGAGGGCGGAGGCTCCTGTTCGAACACATCCAGTCCGGCCCCAAAGAGATGTCCGCCGTCCATGACCTCAAATAAAGCCTTTTCGTCGATAATTCCGCCTCGCGAGGTGTTTACAATTACGGCATCTGCTTTCATTGCCTTGAGCTGACCGTGTCCGATCAAATGGCGACTTTCCGGCGTCAGGGGAAGATGGAGCGAAAGGACATGCGCCTGTGCCAGCACTTGTTCCAGTGTGTGGCAGCGGATATGAGGAATGTCACTCCAGGCGTTTTCCGGCGCATAAGGGTCATATGTGACGATCTGGGCTCCAAACGCACCGATCCATTTTTTTGCTACGCGCGTGCTGATATTGCCCATGCCTATCAGACCGACAGTTTTTCCTTCCATCTGTATGCCCAAATGATCGGGGCGAACGATTTTTTCTCCGGCACGCAACATGCGATCAAACCGTGCAATACGGCGCGTAACGCTAAGCGCCAAAGAAAACGCCAGCTCGGCCACTGCTTCGCTATTGACGCCAGGAGTTCTGCATACTGGTATATTGTGTCGTTTTGCCGCTTCCAGATCGATGGTGTCTACACCGACGCCTTGTTTGCAAATGATTTTTACATTTTTCGCTCTGGTCAGATCGGCTTCGGTGACGGGGGTCATTCTGACCATGACGCCATCAGCGTTTTCCGGCCAATTGACAATTTCCGGGTCAGGCCAGCAGACAACGTCTGCATGCTGTTTTGCCAGCTTGATACCTGCTTCGTGAAACGCATCTAATATGTAGATTTTTTTCATGTTTGGTCACACTTATGGTAAATAATTATTACTGTTTAGGAATACCTGCGGCCTCAATGACGTGCTTCCACCAGTCTGTGTCTGAGCGAAGTAATTGAGTCATTTGTCCGGGTGTATTGGCTTTTGCAGTTACGCCCAAGAGTTGAAATTGTTGTTGCGTGTCGCTGGCTTGTACTGCCTGATGAATTGCGGAATTGAGCTTGGCAATGATTTCAGGCGGTGTTCCCCGGGGGGCGGCCAATCCATTCCATGCGGAGACGGCATAATCCGACAGACCACTTTCGCTTATGGTGGGAACATCAGGTAGTCCTGAAAAACGACTTTTCTCTGTAACTGCGATAGCTCGAATATCGCCGGACGAGACGTGGGGAATAAGAGGGGCAATTGTTTCGAAAGCGGCATCAACATCACCGGCTCGCACAGCGCGAATAACGTCTGCGGAAGATTTGTACGGCACGATATTGATATCCAATCCGGCCATCGATTTGAACATTTGTGCTGAAAGGTATTGAGCGCTGCCTACAGAAACAGTGGCAATAAAAAAGTCTTTTTGTTTCGATTTCGCTTGCTTGACCAGACTCTGGAGTGTATGCATCTCAGATTTGCCGTTGACGATCAATGCAAATCCGAATGTGCCGATCAATGAGACCATGTCGAAATCTTCGATAGGATCAAAAGGGAGAGACTTAAAAAGGGAGGGCGTCATCGCGAAATTGCCGGCAGCAATAAAATTTAATGTATAGCCATCAGGCTTGGTTTTTTGTGCCATTTGTGACGCTACTATGCCGCCGGCGCCGGGCCGGTTTTCAACGACAAAAGCCTGGCCCAATGATTGAGATAATTTTTGCGCGATGATCCGTATTGTCAGGTCGCCGGTTCCGCCTGGCCCATATCCAACGACAATCTTTACCGGCCTGTCGGGATAGTCGGTGACGGCGGCCCCGACACTTGCCGTACCGATCCCCAGCGCCACCAGGCCACAAACGATCACCGCACTCAACAAGCGTGCCAGGGTAGAAGTTTTCATTTTTGCTCCATTGTATTCTGTTGAAGAGATTCATATGAATCGCCAGGTTATTATTGTTGAGCGAATTATGACCGGGGGGGGCAATAGGTAGCAAATCGTTTTTTATGGGTGGTTCATAACCTATACTTATGGCTGCCGTTACCTACCGGACCATCGCAATGATTAATTTTCGTCATCTTGAGGTGTTTCACGCCATAATGAGAACAGGTTCGATCACCGCAGCTGCGCGATCATTGCATGTCTCGCAGCCGGCAGTCAGCGAGATGCTCAAGCAGGCGGAATCACGGATGAAAATTCAGCTATTCGAGCGAACGGGCGGCCGGTTGATTCCTACAGCAGAAGCGCGTGCACTGTTTCCAGATGTCGCGGCGGTATTCGGCCGACTCGATGCCGTTGATCGGCAGGTCCAGGATTTGGCAGGAGGCAGGTTAGGCAATTTGTCGCTTGCCGCAGCCTTTCCTATCGCTAACGGCTATTTGACAAAAGCCGTGGCAAACTTTCTTCAGTCAAGGCCATCAGTCCAGGTGGCGCTTCAGTCCCTGACTTCGCCGCAAGTGGCCGAACGCGTTGCGATAGGCGAGGCGGAACTTGGTCTTGCCTACAATTATGAATCTTTGAGCAAAGCGGTGGAGGCTGAAGTGGTGGTGCATTCTGCTATTGCTTGCGTACTACCGGAGACACATCCTCTGGCAAAATATGAAGAAATCGATTTAAAGGATCTGACACCCTATCCGATAATCACCTATTTGCCTCAGGCGGTGTTAAGAGGTTATGTTGATCGCGCCCTGGCTGATGCAGGGGTGGCTCCCGTCGTCAGCGTTCAGGTCAGTTTGTCGTTAACAGGAATCATGATGTCCTATTATGGCGCGGGTATTGCACTTGTAGAGCCCTATCTGCTGACCTCGCTTACTTTTCCGGGATTGGTTGCAAGGCCGTTACGGCCATACATTGGTCTTAAAACATTGTTGATTAGAGCTGCCGGTGCACCCCGTTCGCTGGTGGCGAACGAGTTTGTCGTTGAGTTAAAAAAGACAATTTACGAAAGTCAGGAGAGATTGTTGCAGACATATGGAACTGCTTTTACCGCAGACTAGTATGAAAAATCAATCGGCGCTGGATGCGCTATTCATATTGAACGCCTGTCTTAAATTGCATCGTGCATGCATTCATGAAATATACGATTCAATAATTGCATATCTTTTCCAATCGCCGTAACATGGTAAATGCCTATTCACCCTACAGGGAGCAGCGCCATGAGCGATCATGTCTATAAGCATATTGAGTTGACGGGTTCATCAAAAACCAGCATCGAAGATGCAGTGAATAACGCACTGGCCAAAGCCAACGAGACAGTCAGGAATATTCAGTGGTTTTCAGTCACAGAGACGCGCGGACACGTTGTCGACGGCAAAGTGGCACACTGGCAGGTCAGTATTAAGGCTGGCTTTACGCTGGAGTGAACAAGCGGCGCACAGTTAATCCAGGTTCAGTGAAAGGGCCTGGATCGCCAGGCGCGCCACGTTCAGGTTCTGTTGCGCTTGCGCATCGTTTGCGTCCTGAGTGAACCAGACCGCAGACAGCCCGGCGAATGCCAAGATCCAACATAATAAACGGCGATGATTCAGGTCGGCCGCCTGCGATACGACTTGAACCTGGCGAGTGAAGCGAATCGGGTCCTCTGCCGTTGGTAAATCCGGATTGACGATCAGATTGGCGTAGTCAAAGCCTCGTTCGCCGATTAAGCCTTTGGGATCGATGGCTAGCCAGCCACGGGCGTCAAAGTCCAGAATGTTGTCGTGGTGAATGTCTCCGTGCAGCACCACAATATCCTGAGGTTCGGCCAGCAGCCGCTGCGCCTGAGAGCAACACCGTCGCAAAATCGGGTTATTCCCGGCGGCTTCGGTCAAATCATCGAACCACAAATGCAATGGGATCAACTCGGGTCGATCCGATGCGCGCAGCGTATTGGCATGCAACTGAGCCACCGTCTGACAGGCAATCTGGCTCGCCTGGTCATCGCTGCCGTGTAATGCCATATGCATCAGAGATCGCTCGCCCTGGGCTCGTTCCATCACCAGTGCATTGGTGCTACGGAAAAAAATCCTGGCTGCGCCATGGCCCTGCCACCATTCCAATACCCCGGCGCCTCGTATTTCGTGCTCATCGCCAGTCACCTTGAGCATTGCCGCGATATTGTCTATTTTGACCGGTAGCAGCCAGTTGGCCTGGGTGGCAATGGGAGCGCCGTCCTGACGCAAACCCCATTTTCTCATCCACGGCACAAAGACGTCTATCGGCGGGTCAGACGTGGCCTGCGCGCGGGTGGGCGCGTGCGGCTCTTGACCTGCAGAGCCGAGCCCCTGTTTGCCATCAGTCATCGAGCTGGTCATATTTTTTCGCATTGCCTTTGCTTTTTCCCACCGGATACTTCTGGGCATTCAGTTGTAATTTCTCCTGGGCGGCTTGCAATATGTCGATATTGAGCACCCTGCTGATAGTGAGCAGATATAGCAATACATCTGCAATTTCGTGCCGCGCCGCGCGTTGGTCTGCTTCATTCAGTTTGGCCGATTCGGCCTCGGTCTTCCATTGAAAAATCTCCACCAATTCGGCCGCTTCTACCGAAAGCGCCATGGCGATATTCTTGGGCGAGTGGTATTGATCCCAATCTCTGGCTTTAGCAAAGGCTTCAAGATCTGTCTGAATGGAGTCTAGGGTTGGTTTCATAATATCCTTGATATCTTCGGTATAGACGCGGCGTTCTTTAACGCTTTTCTCAGCATGCAGCAACGGCAGCCATTTTTCAACATAAACGGCTTGAGTATTATGCCTTTGATTGTGCCAGACTGCATAAGCGTGTTCGGTTGCGCGCAACGAAGGCAAACGTGGTCCCGATCCCGTCGGCCACAAAACCTGGCCCCAAAGCAAACTCGGCCTGGATCTGGCCCGGGTCAGCCTTGGGAACCAAGAGTTAAAGGTTTAGGCCAGCGATCTGTCCTGCTGGTGGACCGCTATGAGTTGTGACGCGTCGATCGGGTAACCGGTGTTTAAGAATAAATTGTTCATCGATCATTTCGTATTGAATTAGCAATTTTTGAATGTTGTATACAATAGGCCGGGTGAATTCTTGCTTCGGGCACAGAGACACAAAAACTGGTGAAAATCATGTCGGGTAAGCGTAGCCAGACATAGCGGCTGCGCTAGTTACGGGCAAGACAGTTACACTATCCCTTTTGTTTTCAATTGGCAGTGACTTGGTCAGCTATAACAATTTTTTCAGACAAGAGGGTAATGACAAACACGAATACGAATACTCAGCCTGACCTGGTCAGAAGCAAGCAGGATAGTCGGGCAGGCTGGATGGTACTAATTTTGACTTTGACCATCCAGGCTCTGGCGACCATGGTATTGCTAGTGCCTCCGGTGATGGCTCCGGTGCTTTCAGCCCAGTTGGACGTGCCTGCTGGTTACATCGGTTTTTATATTGCAGTGGCCTACCTGTCCGCGATGTTAAGTAGCCTGAGTGCGGGCGCGATGCTGACTACGGTGGGGCCGATCCGGCTTAGCGCCTTGTGCCTATTGTCGTCCGCCATCGGCCTGACATTGTTTCTGGTGGCGCCTTCGGTGTGGACGCTCGCATTGGCCGGTATCTTCATCGGCTTGGGGTATGGTCCGGTTACCCCGTGTAGTTCTCAGATACTGATTAAAAATACACCCATGCACCGGCTGAGTTTGATTTTTTCCATCAAGCAAACTGGCGTGCCGCTGGGTGGTGTGCTGGCTGCTATGATCATGCCTAGCCTGGAGGAGATGGTCGGCTGGCGCAGTGCCATGGGTGTAGTCTGCGCGGTGCTGTTCGCTTGCGCGGCGGTGTCGCTTTTTACCCCGCGCTCCTGGGAACCTGACGCCACCGGAATCACAAAATCTTTCAAAGAGGAGTTCTTCGGTGCCCTCAGAATGATTTATCGCATTCCGGTATTGCGGACACTGGCCATCTGTTCTTTTTGCTTTTCGGTCTGCCAGCTCACGTTAATGACATATGGCATTACCTTTCTGCATAACGAAGTTGGTATGTCGCTGGTTCTGGCTGGCGTTTATCTGTCGGTCTCCCAGGCCGCAGGGGTGATTGGGCGCATATTATGGGGCTATCTGGCCGACAATCTCCTGTCCACCTGGAGCATGTTGCTGCTGCTGGCTGCGGGTATGTTGTTGTCTGCTATTGGCGTGTTTTATATTGACGCCGGTTCAGGTCAATGGTGGACCATACTTATCTTTATCGTTTTCGGTGCCACTGCCATTGGCTGGAATGGCGTGTATCTGGCAGAGGTTGCGCGTCGTGCACCCGAAGGCAAATCGGGCTCGGTAACAGGCGGTACGCTGGCTGTGACATATCTGGGCGTTGTGTTGGGGCCGCCGGCCATCGGCCTGATATCCCAGGCGGCAGGCGGTTTCGGTTACGGCTTTCTGGCATTGTTATTGCCTACCGTCGCTTCAATCCTGTTGTTGGCCAGGACCAAACGACATTTTCAGGGGGCGTAAAGCCGAGCCCGGAACGAGTCTTCTTTGTTCGAGCAGGGCCGTCAGTCTTGGGCGTATTGATCCGGCCAGGATGTCAAGGAGCAGTCACCATCGACATGTAATAAGCCGTTGCGCCCGAAGCAAGCACGTTGCTTCCTTGGTGCTATCGATAAGCTCTTACTGCTGGGCGCTCAAAAATCATGGAGGCGTGTCGCCAAATAGCGCGGCCGGGCAGGCGAGCGCCTGAAACACTTTTGTGATCATTTTAGGGTAAACCACAATTTAAAGACATCAGATAACATACAACAATAAGACTCATAAATTAATGTTGTATTTCAGTTGGAATATTCGTGCAAGAGACAAAATCCTTTAAACGCCTACTATTAACCGGTGCTGCCGGCGGACTGGGTACCGTGCTGCGCCAAACCCTGAAGCCCTTTGCGGACACCATAAGGCTGTCGGACATCATTGCTCCTGATGACAAATCCCAGGCGGAAACGGGTGAAGAACTCGTTCTTTGCAATCTGGCTGACAAGGCATCGGTAGAGCAGTTGGTGGCGGGTTGCGATGCCATCGTGCATATGGGTGGGGTATCGGTTGAGCGTTCTTTTGAGGAAATTCTTGAGGCAAATATCAAGGGCGTGTTTCATATCTATGAAGGTGCTCGATGCCATGGTGTCAAAAGGGTGATTTTCGCCAGTTCGAATCACGCCATTGGCTTTTACCGGCAGGATGAAGTCATTGATGCCGGTGTACCGCGCCGCCCCGATGGCTATTACGGTTTATCCAAAGCCTATGGCGAAGAAATGGCCAGTTTCTATTTCGATCGTTATGGCATTGAAACGGTCAGTATCCGTATAGGATCCTGCTTTCCGGTTGCGAAAGACCGGCGCATGATGCACACATGGATTAGTTCCCGCGATTTGACAGAACTCATCCGTTGCGCTCTCGTCACAGAGGGAGTGGGGCATACGATTGTGTATGGGATGTCCGATAACAAGCAAGTGTGGTGGGACAATCACCTTGCGGCCAGGCTTAACTTCGTGGCGCAGGACACATCGGAAATATTCCGCGAGCAGGTTGAGCGTCAACCCATGCCTGCCGCCGATGATCCCGTGGCCGTCTACCAGGGAGGCGCGTTCACCGCCCAGGGGCCGTTCGAGTAAAACCAATGACTGCAGGACTATATAAAACCGGCCAGCGTGGATGGGAGATATAAGTGCAGTATGATTTTAATTTCGCGGGTCTGCTACCTTACTGGCATACGTTTCTTGATGGGGCATTGCTGACGCTTGAGCTGACTTTGGCCTCGACGGTATTTGGTCTGGCTATCGGTATTTTTTGCTCGATCGGCAGTCGTAGCCGGTACCGCTGGGTAAACCGTGTTTGCGCTATCTATGTTGAGACGATTCGCAATACACCGTTTCTGGTGCAAATATTCATTTTCTATTTCGGGTTGTCCAGCATCGGGCTGCAGATGCCGGCGGCGGTGGCTGCGGTCATTGCCATGGTCATCAATGTGGGCGCCTATTCTTCGGAGATCATCCGCGCCGGCATGGACGCCATTCCCAAGGGGCAGATTGAGGCCGCCGAGTGTCTTGGGCTGTCCCGGCCTCGCATCTACTGGCACGTCATTATGCTTCCGGCCTTTGAGAAAGTGTATCCGGCCATTACGAGTCAGTTCATTCTGATGATGCTGATGTCGTCCATTACCTCACAGATATCCACCGAAGAGCTTACTGCGGTGGCCAATAATGTGCAGTCGGAAACGTTTCTCTCGCTGGAGTCCTACATCGTGGTTGCTGCCCTTTACTTGCTGCTGGCAGTCGTGCTGCGACTGCTTTTCTGGCTGGCCGAGCAACTGCTGTTTCGGCGCAAGCGTATCATTGCCCAGGCGCAGCGCCGCTCGGCCTCCATGGGCAATGCGGCCGCCAGCAAGCGAAAAGCTGTGTCGCGCAAATTGCCCGCCGTTACGATCAGAGGGTAACCATGGACTCATTTTCTTCTGTGCAATTGATGTATCTGTTCAAGGGCGTGGGCTGGACGCTGGTGTTGTCACTTATTTCCTTTGCACTTGGTTCTGTGGCAGGGTTCGCAGTCATGCTGGCACGCGTCTCGGTTCACAAACCGGTTCGGGTGATCACATCTGCATATATCCAGATTATTCAGGGCATTCCCTTGCTGGTCCTGCTCTTTATTGTCTATTTCGGAGTCGGTATTTTCGGCATCAACGTCGCGCCACTGGTGGCATCGGCCATCGCACTGATGATACATGTGAGCGCATTCCTGGGTGAGATTTGGCGTGGCAGCGTGCAGGCCATAGAGAAAACGCAATGGGAGGCGTCGGAGTGCCTGGGCCTGTCGCGCTGGCAATCGCTGCTCCTGGTGATCATTCCACAGGCATTGCGTATGTCATTGCCACCTTCGGTGGGCTATTTGGTGCAGGTCATCAAATTGACCTCACTCGCATCGGTTGTCGGCTTCGTGGAACTGACTCGCGCCGGCCAGATTATCAATAACTCGCTGTTCCAGCCATTTCTGGTTTTCGTGCTGGTGGGTGCCTTTTATTTCGTGCTCTGTTATCCATTGTCGCTATGGAGCAGGGCCATGGAGAGAAAACTGAATGTCGGCAATCGTTAATGTGCGGGATGTGCACAAGAAGTTCGGAGAGAACGAGGTGCTCAGGGGCGTGTCGTTTGAAATAGAACGAGGCCAGGTGGTGGCGATCATCGGGCAGAGCGGTTCGGGCAAAAGTACGGCGCTGCGCTGCATGGATCATCTGGAGACCATCAACAGCGGTTCCATCTCGGTCTGCGGGCATGAACTTGGTACGGGTACGGTCAACCTGCGCCAATTGCGCAAGGATGTTGGCATCGTGTTTCAGAGCTACAACCTGTTTCCGCACCTGACAGTCCAGCAAAACATCATGCTTGCGTTAAAGCATGTGCGCAAACTATCGCGTGAGGAGTGTAGCCGCAAGGCGCAGTACGTACTTGAAAAAGTGGGCCTGGCCGAAAAGGCAGAAAGCTATCCGGAACAGCTGTCGGGCGGGCAGCAGCAACGGGTAGCGATTGCCCGGTCGCTGGCCATGGAACCCAAAGTAATGCTGTTTGACGAAGTGACCTCCGCACTGGATCCGCAATTGACCGGTGAAGTGCTCCGGGTGATCGAAGATCTGGCCAAAGGCGGAATGACCATGGTGCTGGTCACACACGAAATGTCTTTCGCTCGCCGAATTGCCGACAAGGTGATTTATATGTATCAGGGCATGGTATGGGAAACCGGCGGCCCGGAAATCCTGACCAATCCACAAACTCGTGAGCTGCAGCAGTTTATCGGCACCGGGTTATAGCAGTTCATCGCAGTTCACTATATTTATAAAAGGTAGGACGACAAATGAAATTAATACAGACAATGAAAACACTTGGTCTCGGTCTGGGCCTGATGGGTGTTTGTGCGGCAAGCCATGCCGATGCCCTGGATACCATCAAGAAAAATGGCACGATACGTGTGGCCATTGCAATGGGTGTGCCCATGTTCAGCTATGCCAATGCCAGTATGGAACCCGAAGGTTCGGATGTGGACACGGCCAAACTGCTGGCCCAGGATCTCGGTGTCAAACTGGATCTGGTGCAAATTACCAACGCGGCGCGGGTTCCCAGCATTCAGACCGGCAAGGCAGACTTGACCGTATCGAGCCTGTCGATTACGCCTGAGCGCGCCAAAGTGGTGGATTTCACGGTCCCGTATGCTTCGCTGCAGACCATTGTTGCTGCGCCAAAGGATGTGCCGATCAAGAGCTATGCAGACCTCAAGGGCCTGCGCCTGGGCGTGACGCGTGCCACGGTCAATGACGCCGATGTGACCAAGAATGCGAAGGATGCCAATATTCGTCGTTTCGAAGATGACGCCACACTGGTGACCGCCGGTGTATCCGGGCAGGTTCAGGCGGTCTCTTCCCAGTGGCCTATCGTTGCGGAAATAAACAAAAAGCAGACCAGCAATCCCTTTGAGAGCAAATTCGTCCAGCATGAATTCATGCTGGGCATCGCCATGCCGAAAAACAATCCCGAACTCAAGGCATGGCTGGATAAGTGGATTCTTGAGAACCTGAAGAACGGCAAGCTTAATGATATTTATAAAAAATATCACAGCAATGAGCTTTCATCGCAAGTGGTCAATCAACAGTCTTGATATCTGATAGGGAATATGAAAAGGAGCCAATGGGCTCTTTTTTTATGCGGCATAAAAATCATGCTGCGTATTCATCTTATCCGCAGAACAGTACTGGTGAGACTAGGCTGATCGATGACGTCTTTCGTGGATGAGGGGTTTTACCGATATAGTGCCTGCCTATACACGCATCAGAATTTAATATTTGATTGTCTTACCATAATCCGGTCTACTCTTTCCTGATTATCAGTTTTTGCGCGTCAGGCGCATCGATATTACAGGAGACAACATGCCGCAAGCCACGAAATCCATATACATCAACGGCGTCTGGATAGAGTCAGAGAACGGGAAGCAGATTGATATGCTGGCACCCAGCAATGGAAAAAAAATCGGGGAAATATCGCGGGGCGACAAGGCTGATATCGATAAGGCGGTATTGGCTGCAAGAAGCGCATTCGAGGGTGTATGGGGGCAAATGACTGCAGTGGACCGAGGTAGATTGTTGTCCCGGCTTGGCGTAAAAATACTGGAAAACCTCGAACAATTGGCCTCGATCGAAGCGCAGGATACTGGCAAACCCATGACTCTGGCTCGCAACGACATCGCAGCGACAGCGCGATACTTCGAATATTATGGCGGGGCGGCAGACAAAATTCATGGTGAGACCATACCGTTTTTGAACGGTTATCAAGTGATGATTCTTCGTGAACCACGGGGAGTGGCCGGACACATCATTCCGTGGAATTATCCGGCACAGATGTATGGGCGAACAATTGCGTGTGCATTGGCGGCAGGTAACACAACAGTATTGAAGCCTGCCGAGGAGGCGTGTATGAGCATCATCAGGCTGACTGAACTTGCTCACGAAGTCGGTGTTCCGCCCGGCGTCATCAATCTCGTTACCGGTTTGGGTGAAGAGGCCGGAGCTGCACTGTCTGCACACAACGGCATCGACTTTATGTCGTTCACGGGCTCACCTGAGGTCGGCACGCTCATTCAGAAGGCGGCGGCAGAGAATCACGTGCCGTGTGTCCTGGAGTTGGGTGGAAAATCGCCGCAGATTGTATTTGACGACGCCAATGTTGATGAGGCCATTCGAGTAATCATTGCTGCGATTATTCAAAATACCGGGCAGACTTGCTCTGCGGGCAGTCGTGTGCTTGTGCAACGATCAATATTCGAAGAATTTGTGGATGCACTGGCAAAGCGTTTCAGGGCAATCAAGGTGGGCTCTCATGAGTCGGATCTGGACTGCGGTCCGGTAATCAGTCATGTCCAGTGTGAGCGCGTAAAAGGCTTTCTGGAAAGAGCGAAACAAAATGGTATCGAATTGATCGCCGAAGGCAGCCTGGATGCTACCGCGGTGGCATCCGGTTTTTACGTCACCCCCGCGCTACTGGGACCCGTTGATCCCGCAAATGAGTTGGCTCAGGACGAAGTCTTCGGACCGGTATTGGCCGCGATTCCATTTGATGATGAAGACGATGCCATCGCGATTGCAAACGGAACACAGTTTGGTCTGATCGCAGGCGTGTGGACTGAAAGCGGGGCGCGCCAGATCAGAATGGCCAAAAAACTACGCGTCGGTCAGGTGTATCTGAATGCCTATGGGGCCGGGGGCGGAATCGAACTGCCATTTGGTGGATTCAAGAAAAGCGGTCATGGGCGCGAAAAGGGATTTGAAGCACTTAAGGAATATACGGTATCAAAAACAGTCGTCATTAAGCACTGACCTGATTGACGTTGCGAGACATGTCGCATTTGATTCGGTAAGAGACAGGAAACAAGCTGTCCGGACGTTTGGCTGAGAATAATAATTTTCTGTATCTGTTTATGCATATACAGAAATATATGCGCATGTGAAAAATCTAATTAGGAGACAAAAATGCACAAGCTATCCAAGCGTAGCGCCATCATGCTACTGGTGGCCGGTTTCGCCCTGACGCTCTTGGCGGAGCAGTCGGTGAATGCAGCGCCTATTAAACTACGGCTTGCTCACGTTTTCGCCATTGGCAGTCCGGTCGATGAATCCAGTAAGCAGTTTGCCAATATCATTAAAGAAAAGACCAGTGGTGAAATAGAAATCTCGGTGTTTCCCAACAGCCAGCTTGGCGGAGACGAAGCGATTGCCCGCGATATATCTCGAGGGTCCCTGGATATCGCCTTTGTCAATCCCGGCTCTCTCTCGGGGCTGGATCCTTTGCTCGATATTCATTACCTTCCCTATATCGTGGCCGACTTTACGCAGGCCGACAAGATCTTTTATAACCCTGACGGCATTATCCAGCGGACGTTAAGAGAAACGTTGAAGAAACACAAAATGGAGTCGCTGGGTTTTTTCGAGCTTGAATTCCGTGCGTTGACCAATTCAAAGCATCCGGTCGAGACTGTTGCAGATCTCAAGGGCCTGAAAGTACGGGTGCCAGGCTCGGCCGGAATTCGTGGATTCTTTGACGAAGCTGGTGCGCAGGCAGTGACCATGCCGTTCCCGGAGCTATTTACAGCACTGCAACAGGGAACGGTAGATGGTCAGGACAACGGTGCAAGCATTACGCATAATTCACGTTTGTTCGAAGCGCAGAAGTTCATGACTGAACTCAATCACGTCTATGCAATGGGAGCGATTGTCTCCAGCCAGCGTGTCTGGAACAGACTTGACGATTCGCAAAAGGAACTCTTCCGGGAAACAGCAGCAAAGGTATCGGCTGAAGAAATCATGAAAAATCGGCAGATGAATGCGGAATACATGGAAAAAATCGCAGCCGGTGGCGTCAAAATACACAAGCTCACACCGCAGGCGCTGGCTCAGTTTAAAGCGCTAGGAGAAAAAGTATGGGAGAAGCTGACGCCGGTTTATGGTGAAAAGCGCATCAAGGCACTTCGGGCGGAAGTGCAGGCGCTGGCAAAAAAGTGAAGCAACAAGCAAGGAACACGAGGAGATGCTATGCAACAGGGAAGCAGACTGGCCGTGGGTATGGCATGGATTGAATGCAGGCTATATACAGTTGAGAAATTCTTATGTTCTTTAGGCCTGATGGTCATGCTCCTGACGATATTTCTAAGCGTTTGCGTAAGGTACTTCAACCTGCCGCTGCCAAACGTTTCCGAATGGGCGCTGGTCGCCATGTCGCCATTGACTTTTGTGGGAGCGGCAATGTGTACCAGGCTTGGGCAGCACATCGCGGTCGATTTCGTGAATCAGTCTCGCTCAGTGATGCTCAGAAAGTGTGCACATCTTCTTGTGTCCTTGTTGTTACTGTTGTTCTCCGGGATATACACCTGGCTCGCGTGGATGTTACTGGATGACGCAATATCGTCGGGAGAAACAATGATTGATTTGGGTACGCCAGTTGCTATTCCCATTTTTTGCTACTTTTTTGGCATGCTATTGATGTTGATCCACGCCTTATGTCAATTAACGCGGGCTGCGACATTCAGTGCCTTGCCCGAACTCGCAACTGCGGGAGTGGAGTGATGATTGTCTCTATTCTTCTGCTACTGCTTGTTGTCGGTACGCCTATTGGCATTGCATTCGCGCTGATCGCCATGGTCAATGCGGAGTCATGGAATATCGACCCGTTCACACTGGCGGCATTGCCCTATGATACGGTCAACTCATTTCCTTTGCTTGCCATTCCCCTATTTCTACTGGTAGGAGAACTGATGAATAGAGGTGGGCTTGTAGCCCAACTCATATCAGTATGTGATATTTTTTTAAACAAAGTCAGAGCGCCGCTTGGTCATATCATGATTTTTGCCAGTGCGCTGATGGGGGCTATCACCGGATCATCAGTGGCGACAGTAGCCGCTATCGGCAGTACGGTGGGCAGCGAAATGCGCAAGCGTGGATATCCCGTCGGATATATTGCTGCTCTGAATGCCGCTGCCGGTTTGCTCGGCGTTCTGATTCCACCTTCTATCCCATTGATTTTATACGGATCGATTGTGGGCGTTTCCATTACCAAGCTTTTTATGGCGTCCCTGATGCCGGGCCTGCTGACCATTGTCGTGTTCTGCATCATTCATTTGGCTTTGTCCCGGCGGGTATTAAAGGACGGACAGGAAACGAGGGCAGAAGATACGCTGACAGATATAGGTATCGGTCGAAAGCCCGTTCAGACCATTGTTCATGCCGTGCCGGCCCTGTTACTCCCCGTACTGGTGCTGGGCGGAATCTATTCAGGCATATTTACGCCAACAGAAGCCGCAGCAGTTGCAGGCGTCTATGCCATGGTTGTTACGGTGATATCGCGTAAAGCAGGCAAAGGAGACATGCGCAGAATATTTGAAAAAGCGGTTCTTGCCACGGCAGCCATTCTTGTCATCATTGCATTTACCAGCGTATTTAACCGAGCCATGGTGCTTGAACAAATACCGCAAAGTATCGCAGATTTCACGACGACATTCACCGGCAACCCATTCCTGTTTCTGCTTGTCGTCAATATCGCGCTTATCCTGGTCGGGATGTTTATGGAGACAAATGCTGCCACTTTGCTGATGGGCCCTTTGCTGGCGCCTGCGGCTATCCGGTTTGGTGTTGACCCTGTGCATTTCGGAATCATACTCGTTACCAATATTGAAATTGGCCTGCTTACGCCGCCATTGGCTGCAAATCTGTACGTAGCAGCAAGAACGAACAATGCCAGGCTGTCCGCAATGATGCGATATACCTGGTGGTTTCTGGGGGGAACATTGCTGATGCTTATGCTGATTACTTTTATTCCCCAACTGACCATGTGGCCCAATTATTTTAAGGTGAGCTGATTATGTCATACGTGATACCTGAGTATTCCCGCGCCGCTGTATTAAGAGCTTTCAAGACGCCGCTTAATATTGAAGATGTGCCTGTGCCGACCACCCTTGAGCCCGGTAGCGCTCTGGTGAAAATGGATGCCTGTTCGATATGTGGTACAGATGTTCATTTGTGGCAGGGGTCGCTGTCGCTGAAAGTGGATTTGCCGGTCATTATCGGCCATGAGATGGTCGGCACCATGGTCGCCTTTGGCGATGGCGCTCGCCAGGATTCGGTAGGCAATGCATTGAAGCCCGGTGATCGTGTCGTATACACGCATACATCTTGCGGTAGTTGCTTCTTCTGTACAACTGCTCGGTCTCCTACTTTGTGTATTAATCGAAAAGCCTATATGTACGAGACGATGGCAAAAGCGCCGTATCTGCTTGGCGGCTTTTCCGAGTATGGGTATATCATGCCGGAAGCAGGACGTCTAAAAGTGCCTGATAATGTGTCTAGTGAGCTGGCCAGCTTGTCAAGCTGCGCATTGCGATCGGTCATGAATGCCTTCTCGCAGGTGGGGCAGATTGAGCCATATCAGACAGTTGTGATACAGGGCGCCGGCCCATTGGGATTGCTGGCCGCTGCCAACGCAAAGGTACGTGGCGCCAAGGTGGTGATCGTAATCGGTTCGCCCGCTGCACGTCTAGAGCTGGCCCGGGAGTTCGGCGCCGATGTCTGTATTCCCGTTGAAGGTACCACAGATCAGGAAAGGCTTGATACCGTTCTCATGCATACGCAAGGGCGAGGGGCCGACATTGTGATGGAGTTTACGGGTGTGCCGGCGGCTTTCTCAGAAGGGCTGATGCTGTGCCGCAAGGGGGCGCGATATCTTGTTGTTGGTCAGTTGGGAGAAGGCAAAACGCAATTTCAACCGTCCATGATCGTCAAGAAAAATATCAACGTCATCGGCTCTTTCTCGGGCGACGCGCGCAGCTACTCCCTGGCGCTGCAATTCATGGATCGTCATATGCATAATTTTCCATTTGAGCGCATGATTACAGGCCGCTATACCCTGGACGCTGTCAATACCGCAATGGAAAGAATGAAGGGCTATCAGGAAATTAAACCTGTTATTACATTCTCTTGAAGGACCGGGATGATTCATCAATTCAATGAAAGTGAAAAGGGCCCCCTTGACGGCGTACGGGTTCTGGATTTGTCAAGATTGGTTGCCGGCAACATGCTCACCTTATTCCTTGCAGATTTTGGCGCAGACGTCATAAAAATAGAAAAGGACGGCAAAGGGGATGATTTGAGAAGCTGGAAGGAATCGGATGAACCGATTTACTGGAAAATCTACGGGCGCAACAAACGCTCCATGATTCTGGATCTTAAGTCGGAGCCGGGCAGGCAGGCGTTGAAGAAATTGGCCTCACACGCGGATATTCTGGTTGAAAATTTTGTTCCTGGCGGCCTGGAGAAAATGGGTCTTGGACCGCAAGTGTTACTCGAGGCAAATCCGAAATTGGTCATTGTCCGCGTGTCCGGTTGGGGCCAGACCGGCCCGTTTAGCCACAAGCCCGGTTTCGGAACGCTGGTAGAAGCGATGTCGGGGTTTTCCTATTTGAACGGTCACGCTGATAAGCCTCCGACCCTGCCGCCACTGGCCTTGGCAGACATGATTGCTGGCGTATATGGGGCCGCAGGCGTGTTGACTGCGCTGAGGGCAGCGGAAAAAGAAGGCATCGGGCAGGTTATCGATTTGTCGCTGTTCGAGCCTATTTTTTCTTTTATTTCCTCCGAGGCGCTTAAGTATCAGTTGTCAGGTGTGCCGACCATGCGTTCTGGAAACCAGTCGTCACATACGGCGCCGCGCAATGTGTATGAATGCAGCGATGGAAAATTCGTGGCGATGTCCGGCTCAATGCAATCGATGGCGCTGAGAATCCTGGACACTATCGGTCGCCCGGAACTGAAGGTGGACAAACGGTTTCATGATAATGACGCGCGGGTTGAACACAGAGATGAGCTGGATTTGATTATTGGTGACTTTATAAAGCAGAAAACTCAGCAGGAGAATCTGGCGCTGTTTGAGGCCGCGGGCGTCACAGTCGGACCGGTGTGCTCGGTTGCCGACCTGGTTGACAGCCATTATATCCAGAGGCGTGAAGTGATGGTTCAACTGCAAGACGATGACCTGGGTAGCATTACGACACATAATATAGTGCCGCGCTTGAACCGGACCCCAGGCCACTTTTTTCGAGCAGCGCCGTCTCTAGGTCAGCATACCAAGGAAATAATTAAGCAATTCGGATTGGAGAATATGCTATGAACGATAAACAGATTCGGTGGCGATCTTTGCTCTTTGTGCCGGCAACCAGCGACCGCTTTGTGCAGAGTGCCACAAAGCAGCGAGCCGATGCTCTGCAGATTGATCTGGAGGACAGTATCCCCCTGACTGACAAGGCGCAGGCACGAGCCAATGTGCATAACATTTCAGAGAAATTTGCCAATGCCGGCTTTGATGTTGTGGTTCGGATCAATCGCGGCTGGCGGCATGCTGTCCGGGATCTGGAGCACTCGGTTAACAAAAACGTGAAAGCAATCTGTCTGCCCAAAGTCCCGGACGCCGGATATGTGCAATCAATTTCCGAAGTCATAGGCGAACTCGAACAGGAAAGGGGGTTGGAACAGGGCGCGATCAGATTGATTACGATGATCGAAGACGCCCTGGGTCTGTCAAACATTAATGATATTGCCGCCGCTGACGCCAGGGTCTGCGCACTGATTGTTGGCGCCGAAGACCTCGCAGTGTCGCTGCAGTCGGATGTTTGCTCGGACGCGCTGTATGTTCCGAATATGCTGGCCGTCATTGCTTGCCGCAAGGCAGGAATTTTGCCCATTGGCTTTGTCGGCTCAATTGCTGACTTCAATGACGAAGAAGTGTTTCGAACTAAAATCCGGCAGGCGCGGTCGATGGGGTTTGAAGCATCCTTTTGTATTCATCCGAAGCAGGTTGACATTGTCAATGAAACATTCATGCCGGACGCCAATGAAATCTCTCATGCCCGAATTATTATGGAAGAATATGAAAAGCATGCCAGTCTGGGCAAGGGCGCTTTCACGGTAAACGGGCGTATGGTTGATCTGCCAGTACTTCTTCAGGCAAAAAACATCATGGATAAGGTACATATGTATAATAGAGCCGACTGCCCGTAACCGGAAATTTCCCCTCTCATGAATCTGCGTCAGCTTGCCTATTTCGTCGCCGTTGCAGAGCAGCGATCTATACAAAAGGCGTCGGCTGTTCTGCATATATCGCAGCCCTCTGTTAGTACGCAGATCAAGCTTCTTGAAGAGGAATTGCAGGCTCAGTTACTGGAGCGACGACAGAGCGGGACCGTTCTTACCCCAGAAGGGGAGCTGTTTCTGAGCTATGCAAGAACAGCGCTGGATGCGCTGGATGCCGCGAAAATCAGTCTGCGCGCTAAAACATCATCGGAAGTTGGCAAGGTGGTTGTCGGTATACCCGGCTCTCTGAGTACTGTACTGAGTCTGCCGCTGGTGAGGCAGGTACAGCTTGAGTGTCCCAATATTCGGCTCAAGCTCGTGTCTGGCCTGTCTGGCCATCTGGCAAAGTGGATTGAAGATGGGGACGTTGACTTCGGCCTGGTGCACGGCATTCCCCAAGAGAGCGGGCTGGATTTTGACTTTCTTATGCGCGAACATTTGTTTCTTGTGTCTTCGTTCGGAAACGCGAGCCTTCAATCGAAATGTACCGCAGAGGGTGACATTCCGTTTGCTCATTTGCATAATCTGCCGCTTGTGCTGCCAGGCAAAGAACACGGACTCAGACGCATCGTAGAAGAGCAGGCCCGACTTGTTGGCGTCAAGCTCTATATCCGAACGGAACTGGATGCCCATGAGTTGCTGGCCGAATGGGTAAAAGACACCGCCGACTGCGCCGTGTTGTCATTGGCTGCATTGAAGATGCATGGGGATATCAACGATTTTTTCATCGCTCGTATTGTCGATCCGGTTATTGAGCGTCGGGTATCAATTGCCTATGCAAGTAAAAGGCCACTGAGCAGGGCCAGCCGCAGAGTCGAGGGAATTTTGCGTAATTTGCTGTTGACCGAGATTAATAAAGGCTGGTGGAAGTATGCTACGTTGAACAGTTGAGCGTCGCTTGATCGCTTTGGGAACAATGGTCGGCACCTGACTGCTTTATCTGCAGCGGTGCCGGTTTTTTTACTCGTTAACGTGGATATTGTTATCCCTGATCAGTTTTGCAAATCGCTCAACTTCGGAATTGATCAACTGCTTAAGCGCTGCGGGGCCACGCTCCTCTTTTGGAGGAATGGGTGCGGCAAACGTCTCCATTTTTGCAATGACATCGTTGTTGCTAAAGGAGGCTTCAAGTGCCGCCGAAAGCTTATCGATAACTGCCGACGGCGTTCCTTTTGGGGCAACGATGGCATTCCAGACTTTCATGTCGAACGCCGGCACGCCTGCTTCCTTGAACGTGGGAACGTTGGGTAGTTGTTCGACCCGCTTGTCACCGGAGATGGCGATGGGCAGGATGCGCCCACCTTTGCTTGCCGGAATCATGGTTACAGTCTGGTCAATGACGGCGTCAAGAGTGCCGGCCATAAGATCTGCGATGGACGGTCCTGCACCCCGATAGGAGATTTGTTCAACGTTGCCGTTGGTCACGCTGTTGAAGTACACAGATGAAATATGGCCCGTCGAACCCGCTCCAGAATTGCCGAAATTAAGCTGCTTTTGAGAACCTTGTGATTTTTCCAATAATTGTTTCATGTTTTTTATACCGCTCTTCTGGCTGACCGATAGTACCATCGGTACGCTGGCGACAAGGCCGATTGGCTCCAGGTCGCGGCGGGGATCATAATTGGCTTTTGGGTAGAGAGTGCCAGCAATGGCGAAATTGCCCATATTGCCAAATGAAATAGTATAACCATCTGCGTTGGCGTGCATGAGTTTCTGCAGGCCGATGATGCCGCCGCCGCCACCGACGTTTTCGACAACGATGGTCTGGTCAAGCGCCTTGCCCATGGCGTCAGCGATAACACGTGCAAGTGCATCTGTGGATCCGCCAGGCGCATACGGAACAATCATGGAAATGGGTCTTGAAGGATAATCGTTTGCTTGGGCCACTGTTGGCAGTAATAATGAGGCTATGATTACAGCTGGTATTTTGTTCATGTCTCTTCAAGGCGTAGCGTTTGTATCGCATTGAAAAAACGCGTATGCCTTTCTCCTTTTAATGGATGGGTTTATCTGATATATTGAAATGCAGGTAAATCGGCGGAGGGTTATGGCTTACCGTCGCCCAGTTCGGTTTGGCTAAGGTTTTCCAATAGTTTTGCCAAGGCGGTATGATCCTGGCCTGGTCCGAGCAAGCCTGCTGCAGATGCCCACATTTCTCTGCAGAGCGCCGAAAAAGGAGCCGGCGTTGCTGATTCTGCCGCCAGCCCGGTTGCGATGGTCAGATCTTTGATCATCAGATCCAGTCCGAATCCAGAATCGAATTTTCGTGAGAGTACGAACTGTTTGAATTTCTTCTGCGTCGAATTATTCATTCCGGTGGAAGCGTTCAGAATATCGATCATGACCGAGGGGTCAAGACCAAATCGTTGCCCGATGAGCAGGGCTTCAACACCGATAAGGAATCCTCCCGCAGATACCAGGTTGTTCAGGGCCTTCATTGCATGGGCAGAGCCAACATCACCGGTATGCGAGATAGTCTTGCCCATCACAGACAGTATCGGGCGTACCCTCTGAATGATGTCATCCGCGCCGCCTGCCATAATGGCCAGTTCGCCGGTACGTGCGCGCGCCACGCCTCCCGATACAGGAGCATCAATGAGCGCTCCTCCGGCTTCCTGTGTCAATTTGGCCAAGCGCAGTGTCTGCGTGGGTATGCCGGAACTCATATCAATAATGACAGTATTCGGATTGAGTGCGGCAAGAACGCCATTGGCGCCGGTGAGGACTGTCTCAACGATGGCGCTGGTGGGAAGCATGGTGATAATAAAATTGCATTCCCGGGCCATCTCGTACCCGGTTGCCGCAACCGTGACACTGCTTAGCCGGGCTAACGGTTCTGTCAGTTGAGCGTTGGTATCCATAACAAGCAATGGGTAGCCCGCCTGCTGAAGCCGGGAGGCCATGGGATAGCCCATGCTGCCGACTCCGATAAATCCAATTTTCTGATCTGCCGGGTTCATTTTTTTTCCCCGTCCTGATCAAATTGGCCCGCCTCCTGCAGTACCTGATTGGCAACTTTGAAGGCATCCAGGCCCGCTGGAATACCGCAATAGACGGTGGCCTGTAGCAGGATCTCCTTTATTTCATCAACGGTCACGCCATTGTTGAGTGCGCCCTTTATATGAAGTTTGATTTCAGCCGGACGATTGAGTGCTGTAAGCATCGCCAGATTCAGCATGCTTCGCGTCTTGCGTTCGAGGCCCGGACGGTTCCACGCATATCCCCAGCACCATTCCGTTGTGATGTGCTGGAAGGCCATCATGAATTCGTTTGCACTGGCCAGTGAATTATCCACATATTCGGCACCGAGCACTGATCTGCGGGTAGCCAGCCCTTGCTTGAACAACGTATCCAGCGGATTATTTGCGTCTTCTGTCATTTGATTTTCTCCTGATGGTCAGCTCTACGGCCAGATTGAAATCGAGCCGTAGAAAAAATATAGTATGATTGTCATACAATAATACTATATGGTAGATGTCGTTTTTTGTAAATATAATTTTTTTCGGCATCAGCATTGCGGCTGGGCACGGTGGCCGCATGTCATGACCGAGCGTTTGTGATAGGATTTGCTAACTTTTTGAGGCTTGAGTCAGGTTATGACTACACCAATGGATTTGCATATACATCGGGAAAATACTACGTTGCGGCAACACGTCACAGAGCGTTTACGTGAAGCCGTGATTTCCGGTACGTTTACGGCAGGCCAAAAGCTGGTGGAAAAGGACCTGTGTGCGATGCTCGGAATCAGTCGGACGGTATTGCGTGAATCCCTGCAGCAACTAAATGCTGAAGGACTGATTACAAACATTCCCCATAGAGGGCCGGTAGTCGCGACCATTTCGCGCGAGGAAGTAAAAGATATTTACCAGGTGCGCCAGGCGCTGGAGGCACTGGCGGGCGAGGGTTTCGCCATTCATGCGACCGGGGCGCAAATACAGGCTTTGCAGGGCTGCCTGGAGCGTTTGAAGGCGATTGGCGAAGGTCGTTCTGCAGATTCCGTACTTGATATCAAGAATCTGTTTTATCGAATTTTGCTGGATGGCTGTGGGAACGAAGTCGTGAAAAATCTGTTAACCCAGTTGAACAATAGAATCATGATTCTGCGCCGTATCTCGTTGTCCGGCACAGAGCGCCTGCCGCACACCATTAAAGAGATTTCTGACATTGTGGATGCGGTGTCCATGAGAAACGCTAAATTGGCCAAGAAACTTTGTGCTCGCCATGTAGCCAATGCAGCAGAGGCGGCAATGAAACATTTGGATCTATAATTTGTCATGGCTTCGCCATGTCCTTGCAGACGGAAAATTCATCCCAAAACGCTTTTGCAAAGCGAACATTCTGCGACCAGGAAATATGCCATACTGACCGGGTTGAACCGCCAAACTTAAAGTCAATTAACGCAATCCTGACACTGTACTGATGAGTGCCAGGAGGAAACTCAGTGGTCGGCCTACAGGTCCTGAAGTATTTGGTGCGCGACGTCAATCCTCACGGTTCCCTGGGCGATCATGGCATTGGCCACTTGATGAATTTGCTGCCCGACCGCACCTGCCATCATCGCAACGTTTTGCGCATGTAGCGCCATATGTCCCTTCTGTATACCGGTGGTTGCCAGCGCTTTTAGCGCGGCAAAGTTTTGCGCCAGTCCGGTTGCGGCAATCACGCGCGCCAATTGCTGTGCAGTGTTGATGCCAAGTATTTGCAGATTGGTTTTTGCCATCGGGTGAAGTTTGGTTGCGCCGCCAACCAGGCCGACTGCCAGGGGAATCTCGATGCTGCCCACAAGGTCTCCGCTCGCATTGATTTCCCAATGCGTGAGACTGGCATAGCGTCCGTTACGCGCCGCATAGGCGTGAGCGCCGGCTTCAACAGCACGCGTGTCGTTGCCGGTAGCCAGCACGACTGCAGACACGCCATTCATAATGCCTTTGTTATGCGTTGCGGCGCGATACGGGTCAGACTCGGCGAAATGATAGGCACTTAAAATGCCGTCGCGTACTGCGGTGCCGCCGATTGCTTCACAAGTCCATGTAGCACGCGCCCGCGCCAGCCGCCTGTCAGCCAGGTTCGACAGAATCCTGAGATATACCTTGCCGCCGGTCCATTGCTCAATCAGAGGCGCCAGTTGCTCTGCCATGGTATTGACTGCATTGGCGCCCATGGCATCACGCGTATCGACGATCAGGTGTGTAATGACCATGGGGCCGCTGGCCGAATCAATGACGCGCACTTCAATATCCTGAAAACCACCGCCCAGGGAAAGCAGGACCGGGTCACAGTCGTCACATAGTTTTTTGATCTGTTCCTTTTTTTCCAGGATGGTGATTCTGCAAAAATGCGGATTGGTAATATTCACCAGTTGAATCTGCGCAATCATATGCGAGCCCGACATTGAGGTCGCGAATCCGCCGGTGTCATAACACTGCCGTGCCGCATTACACACGGCAGCGACAACCGACGATTCCTCTGTCGCCATCGGCACCAGGATGTCGTGGCCGTCAACTTTCATGTTCGTGGCAATACCCACCGGGATATTCATGGTGGTCACGACATTTTCGATGAGATGGTCGGCTGTCTCAGGAGGCAAATTGCCGGTGTTAAGCATGCCTGTGATCGCTGTTGAATCCAGATTGCATTTTGTTTTCAGAATATCCAGACGACCCTGTATTCCCAGTTTATGAAAGCCGGCAATTCGGGAGTTGAGTTCATGCATGGTATTTCGTTCCGTGTGAAAAAGAAAAAATCAGCGTCTGTCCATCAGGGACGGAAGCCAGGTGACAAGATCGGGGAAGGCTGCGCAAAATACGAGCGCGCACATTTGCAATAGCATGAAGGGGAGCACACCCCGGTATACCGTCCCCATGCCAAGGTGTGCGGGTAGCGGCCCCTTAATATAGAACAGGGTGTATCCGAACGGAGGGCTGATATAGCCAGTTTGTATCGTGATGGCATACAAAACGCCAAACCAGATTTCATCGAATCCGAGCAATTTGACGATAGGCAAAAAGACCGGCACCGTAAGCAGGATGATTCCGATTTCGTCCAGGACGGTGCCCAGAAAGATCAGAATCAGCATCATTGCCGCCAATATGACGTAAGGGTGAACCTGCATGTCGCGGATCAGATTCAGGAGGGTATCGGCGCCGCCCAGGCCGGTAAAAACAGAGACATAGGCCTTGGCGCCAATGGTAATCCACAGAATCATTGTGGTGGCTTTCGCAGTTTCAAATGTGGCGTGCCGAACGCCGGAAAAGTTCAGTTTCCGTTTAAACAAACCGATGGCAAATGCACCGGCCACGCCAACCGCAGCCGCTTCGGTGGGCGTGGCTATGCCGAAAAAGATTGATCCCAAGATCAATATGACTAGAATAAAAGGAAAGATAACGCCTTTTGTGCTTCGCAGCTTGGTCGACAAGGGCACGGGCTCGAGCTGGGAATGAGGAACGCGCTCGGGATGAGCATAGGCAATGTAAAGAATGTACAGGATATAGAAAGTCGCAAGGATCAACCCAGGTACGATGCCCGCGATCAGCATCTTGCCAATGGATACCTGTGCCGTGACGGCATAGACAATGGTCAGAATTGATGGTGGGATAAGAATGCCAAGTGTTCCCGAGGCGCAGATTGTTCCGGTAACCAGCTTTGGATCATATCCTCGCTTTAGCATTTGTGGCATAGCCAGCAACGCCATTGCAGTGACTGCGGCGCCTACAACCCCTGTCATTGCCGCCATCAACACGCAGATAAGGACGGTGCCTATGGCCAGTCCGCCACGCAAGCGGCCGAACCAGATCTCCATGACAGCGTATAGTTCTTCAATCACGCCAGTTCGCTGCAAGATGGCCGCCATAAAGATATATAGGGGAATCCCCAATAACGCTTCGGAGCGCATGGTATCGAAAATCTGCAATACCATGATGACAACTGCATTTGGGTCCCAGAGGGTTACCGTGATTAAAAGCGATAAGCCGCCAAGCACAAATGCAATCGGCAGGCCGGTAAGCATAAAGAGCGTCAACCCGGCAAACATAATAATTAGAATGATATTCGCGCTCATGACTGGGGGTCCTGTTCTTTATACAGAACGGTCAGCATTTCGGCAAAGCTTTGCAGCCCCAGCAATAAGACCGATATGGGGATGGCGAACTTGACCGGCCAGACGGGAGGGTTCCAGGCAGAAAACGAGGTTTCCTTGTAATCCCAGGCCTGCATCGCAGGCGAGAACGAATAGGAAAACAGGATGATGCTGAAAACAATAATGATCACATAGGCAAATAAATCCAGGAGGCGCTGATTTCTTTGTGACAGTTTATTTTTCAGCAAATCAAGATTGACGTGGCCGCGCAGGTGCAGCAAATAGGCGCCTCCAAGCAGGAAGTACGGCCCAAAAAGCAGCGTTGCCAGCTCCATCCCCCAGATGGTGGGAGCATTGAAAACATAGCGGCTGACAACTTCGTACAACATTGAAAATACGATCACAAAAATAAGCAGTGATGCAATATTGAAGAAGAACTTGTTGATACGTGTGATACCAAGAATAAAGGCGGACACAAAAGAAGGCATAGGCCAAACCCAAAAAAAGGCGCATCCCGAAACGGCGCCATATGGAAAATGAGCGTTCTATCTGACTGCAACCGTCATGACAGCAGACCGAGGTCTTTCATAAAGGCGATTTGGCTATCCATCATTTTTTTGGCAAGTGGATTGCCATTGGTTGCCGATTCCCAGGCTTTCATTGCCTGCACCCGGCCTTGCGCAAGCTCGTCTTCGCTTAGTGCTGTGACTTCGACGCCCTTGCTTTGGAAGGTTTTCAATGCCTGTGTGTCGGCCACGAGGATATGCTGACGCAATGCACCTGACACTTCCCTGGCCGTAGCCGCCAGTGCGGCTTTATGCGGTGCTGATAGTTTTTCGTATGCAGCGCGGTTGGCGATATAGCTGGTGGCTGTCGTGGGTTGATGCGGGCCGGGCATGATAATGTACTTGGCCACTTCGGCCAGACCCGCTTCAAGGTTGGCGGTCAGATCGCCACGATCAGCGAAATCAATGACGCCCTTGTCCAGCGCAGAGTAAACTTCGCTGGTTGCCAGTGTGGTGACTGACACTCCCAGGGCGCTCATAACGGTAGAAGCCAGTCCGACGAACCTCCCTTTTTTGTTTTTCATGTCTGCGAGCGACTTGATGGGGACGCGCGAATGAATGGGCTCTGGTCCATATACCGTAGGCGCCACATAATACAGGCCGGCGGGGGAATACGCTTCACGTGCCAGCGCAAGCCCGTCTTTTTCGTAGAACCAGGCTTCGTATTGGTCTGGTTCCGGAAATCCGAAAGGCACTGTGCTGGTAAAAGCCAGTCCGGGGATCTTGCCAGCCTCATAGCCATCAAACGTCTTCATCATCTGAAAGGCGCCGCCGCGCACCGCATCAAAGGCCTGGTTGGCAGGAACAAGCTGGCCTGCCGAGTAAAGTTGAATTTGGAATTTGCTGTCGGTTAACTCGGCAATACGTTTGACAAACATTTCTTCAAATTTTTGCGGCGTGGTACCGCCATCCCACAGCGATTGCATTTTCCACTTTACGATCTCCTGGGATCGTGCGATGGCAGGCACACCCAGGATACCGACACCGGCGACGGTTCCCGAAGCAAATGTTTTGAGCAGATTGCGGCGTTGGACTTTCATTCATGTCTCCTTTGGATTTTTTAAATATACCGGTACAGTATTGGGTACGGTTAAAACCTGTCCGGTTATCGATTTATCGCTATGATGCTGATTTATACGTGATTAAACAAGGTACAGTTATGAACAAATACGTAGATACTGTACCCGTATGTGTTTGGGTATGGTTATTGTGCACGGCACCATTTGTCGGGAGCGAAGATGAGTAAAGTCAACAGCATTGTCGAGCATATGCTTCTTGCGATACAGAATGGAAGCCTAAAAGGCGGACAGAAATTGATGTCTATCAGAGTTGCTCGTGAACACTTCAATGTGTCCAAAAACACGATGATCGATGTCTATGACCGTCTCGTCTCTTTGGGACATGTCACCGCCAGGCCCGGATCCGGCTACTATGTGAGCACGCTAAGCAGGAAGCAACATAAGAGCGGCGCTACGCATATATCTGAAGCAGTTGATGCAATATCATTGCTGCGAGAGCAATTGAACCAGACCTATCGGGTTCGTGTCGGGGACGGCCGGCCGCCATCGTCATGGATGAGCCAGTTCGACTTCGATATGCGATTGAAAATACCAAATGATAGTAAATATGGCTATGGCCATCCCATGGGCTTCGAGCCATTGCGCGAAGCGATCGCGCAAAACCTGATCGAGCGATCTATCCAGGCTTCGGCCGACCAGGTGCTGCTCACATATGGCGCCAACCACGCCATGGATTTAATTATTAAACAGTTTCTCTCCGCAGGGGATACGGTTCTTGTGGATAGTCCCGGGTACTATCCTTTATTTGCCAAACTCAAGCTGTACAAAATTAAAATGATTGGCGTCAGGCGCAGCGGTACGGGCCCCGATACCGAAGATCTGGAGGATAAGGCCAGACTGCATCGCGCAAAGCTGTTTTTCACACAAACGCTGGGCCACAATCCTACTGGTGGATGCGCAACCCTGGCCGCGCAATATCAGGTGCTGAAGCTGGCCGAAAAATATGATTTCAGGGTTGTCGAGAATGATGCGTTTGCAGACTTGTTGCCACCGGGTATGCCGCGTATGGCGGGGCTGGACCAGTTGGATCGCGTCTTGTATATAGGCACCTTTTCCAAGACGCTGTCGGCCAGCTTTCGAGTCGGCTATGTTGCTGGCAGACAGGCGCTGATTGATTCTCTTTGTAATATTAAGATGCTGACCGTTGTCACATCATCAGATTATCTTGAGCGATGGCTTTACAGTTTGATTGCCAACGGACAATATCTGAAGCACTTGCGACGGCTCAGGCCAATGGTTGAACAGGCGAGCGCTCAGGCGTTAAACAATTTTTCATCGTTGGGATTCCATGTTCCCTATCAGTCTGAAGGCACTTATTACATGTGGCTCGAATTGGCCAGCCACCTGGATGATATCGAAGTTGCTCGACAGGCGGCCGAAGAGGGCATATTCCTTGCACCGGGTACGGTGTTTTATCCGGAAAAAAAATCCAACCAAAAACCGGCGCTGCGAATTAACGTTGCTTATGCCAATGATCCTGATTTTCTGACCTTCCTCAGAAAATTGCGCGCAGGTGCTGTTGGAAACGAATAGAAACCCCTGGTCTAGTGTTAATGCGACGCCACTGATAGGCAGATACCGCCAGGCGTAAAGGGCGATGGGACATCGCTGGACGTGGAACGTGCTGTATATGACAAATTAAATGTCTGTTAAGAACATGCCATGCAAATTTTTCTACACATTTATTACAAGTGTCCTGTTTTAGTGCGCACATACAATGGTCGGGAAATATGGCATACTGATTACGCATTCTGCAAATTTTTAATCAAATAAAATCATAATTTCTTATTCTGTTTTCCGTTTCAACTGATCATTATTCACGTCCTGTTTTAAGGAGATACTAATGAAGTCAAGTTCGAAAAAATCGGTTTCCCGCCCCGCCAATGGGGCGAAAGACGAAGTTGGTAACGCCGGAGAACTACAACAACAAGCTGGTGGCACGCATCCGGCCATGACTACTCAGCAGGGTCTGACCATCAGTGATAATCAGAATTCATTGCGCGCAACCCCTCGCGGTCCGACATTGCTGGAAGACTTCGTGCTTAGGGAGAAAATCACGCATTTCGACCATGAACGTATTCCTGAGCGAATTGTTCATGCCCGAGGCACCGGTGCACACGGGTATTTTGAATTAACCCACTCACTGTCGAAATACACAACGGCAAAAATTCTTACCGAAAAAAATGTCCAGACACCGGTGTTCTGTCGATTCTCCACCGTGGCCGGCGGCAGTGGCTCGGTGGATACCCCCCGTGATGTGCGCGGTTTTGCCGTAAAGCTCTATACGCAGGAAGGCAACTGGGATTTGGTCGGCAATAACATCCCTGTATTTTTTATACAGGACGCCATGAAGTTTCCCGATTTAATTCACGCTGTCAAAATGGAACCGGATCGTGGCTTTCCCCAGGCGGCCAGTGCGCATGATACATTCTGGGACTTTATCTCGTTGATGCCAGAGTCCATGCACATGGTCATGTGGGCCATGAGCGATCGCGCAATTCCTCGCTCCCTGAGAATGATAGAAGGCTTTGGCATTCATAGCTTCCGTCTGGTGAATAAGGAAGGAAAAAGCACATTTGTGAAGTTTCACTGGCGTCCCAAAATCGGACTTCAGTCTACCGTGTGGGATGAGGCCGTCAAACTGGCAGGCGCCGATCCGGACTTTCACCGGCGCGACTTCTTTGAGGCGATTCAGAATGGTGCTTTTCCGGAGTGGGAGCTGGGTGTCCAGTTGTTTACCCAGGAAGAGGCTGATGCCTTCCCGTTCGATCATCTGGACTCAACCAAATTGATCCCCGAAGAGCTTGTGCCACTGAAGATGATCGGCCGGATGGTGTTAAATCGCTGGCCGGACAACTTTTTTGCCGAAACCGAGCAGGTCGCATTCTGTCCCGCCAATATCGTACCCGGTATTGATTTTTCCGATGACCCACTATTGCAGGGACGACTGTTTTCCTATCTGGATACGCAATTATCACGGCTGGGTGGATCCAATTTTTCCCAAATTCCGGTTAATGCCCCCAAATGTCCTTTCCAGAATACGCAACGCGACGGGCATATGCAAATGCAGCCACAGAAGGGAAGAACGGCATATGACCCGCAAAGCCTGGATCCCCATGCGACGCGCGCCAGCATCAAAACGGGCTTTCACAGCGCTGCAGTGCAAACAGAAGGCGCCAAATCCCGTATTCGTGCGGAAAGCTTCGCCGATCATTACAGTCAGGCACGGATGTTTTATCGCAGTCAGTCCGACATTGAGCAGGCACATCTGGCTTCGGCGCTGGTTTTTGAGCTGTCCAAGGTCGAGACCGAGCATGTGCGCCTGGCAGTCGTCAGTCAACTGCGTACGGTAGACGAGAGTCTGGCAAAACGTGTTGCGGACGGGCTTGGACTCAAATCGTTGCCGGCAGCCGTCAAGCCCGTGGTGCCCGTCCAGGACCTGGCTTTGTCTCCTGCCTTGCGCATTATTGATCGAATGAAAGATACGCTGGAAGGGCGAAGCATCGGAATATTGATTGCCGACGGGTCCAACAACGAGAGCATCAACGCAATGAAGAGCGCGCTGGAGAAGGCAGGTGCGGCGGTGAAACTGGTTGCGCAAAAACGCGGCGTGACGCTCAAGGACGGCAGCTACGTGACAGCCGATGGGCAATTGGCGGGTACGCCATCAATCGTGTTTGATGGGGTGGTCAGTATTTTGCCGATGGCCGAAGCGGAAAAGCTGGTTCATGAGGCGGCCGCAGTAGACTGGTTCCGCGATGCCTTTGGGCATTTGAAAGCCATTGCCGCGTGCAAGGGAACGCACAAGATTCTGGAGGCGGCCGGCATCAAGCCTGATGCGGGGGTGGTCGCACCGGAAGACATCAAGGCGTTTATCAAGCTGGCAAAAACACGGCAGTGGAAGCGGGAACCAACGTTGCGGACATTGGCCTGACTGTTTGACCCGTGCGTAAGAACAACGAGACCACGGGCCGTGTAACCAGTGGTTTTGCTGTTTGTCAGATGGGATGCCGAACTGGTATCAGGCCAGGGAGTCCCGGTCAGTGGCCAGCGTTGAATCCTGGCCTTTTGCCTGCGTGACTGACGTGACGGCGGCTGGGGGCTCCAGCGTTTCCTGCAGGACCCAGCCGCGGTCTGTATGGCGCAGCAGGAAATACACATTCTGATCTCTCGCCACTGAGCGCGCTTCAAGGCGTTGTACTCGTTCCGGGCGGTCCAGATGCACGGCATACATAATTCGAATAAAGGTATCGGCATGCCGGGGAATCTGCCTGGCCGACTCCCATTCTTGCAATTGTGATTCAGTGAGTACCAGCCGCTTGCAAAGCACTGCAGACGTGATTTGCAGTTCCCTGCACAGATAGCGAAATTCGGCGCCGGACAGCGGTACGCTTTTTACGCAGAGCGCACTGCAGATCGTTCTTTTGAGCCCCTGGGGATTATGGACGACGATGTTCCTGCCATTTCTGGTCTCCTTTATCCGATAACCATTGCTAAGCCAGACGTTTTGCAGGCCGCCTTCAACAAATGGATGCATCATCAATCCCGATCAGTCGTTTTTTTGAGTCAGCTTTTAAAAAGTATACAGGAGGTTAACCCTGATATGACAATTGGGCGACAGATAAATGTCATGCTGCCGTAGCCAATTAATACTATTTTTTTATCAATTTATCAAAATAATTAATTTAAGTTTTCAATCAAAAATCAATAGAATCAATTCATAAATCGTTTCCATTAACATCAGGGGGACAAATGCGAAGTCTGCTTATAGGCTGTGGCGCCGGATTTTCCGGAGACCGCATCGATGCCGCCCAGGCGGTGGTCAGGACGCTGATTGCGCGTGGCCAACCCGCGGTGCTTATCTTCGAGATGCTGGCCGAACGGACGCTGGCGCTGGGCCAGTTGGCCAAAAACCAGAATCCCGAGCTGGGATATGAACCGTTGCTACAGGATGTGCTGGCGCCCATACTGGTGGACTGCGTGGCCCACCATATCCCGATCGTCAGCAATTTTGGGGCAGCCAATCCTGTGGGTGCGGCCAAAGCGATTCAGGCGCTTGCGCTTGAACAGAATCTGGCCGGTTTGAAAATTGCTGTTGTTGAGGGCGACGATATTCTTGAGAAAGTCGACATCTCGAACCTGCAGATTTGGGAAGGAGATCGGGAACTGGCTGCGGGCGCCGGCGCGCCGATAGCAGCCAATGTCTATCTTGGCGCAAACGCCATTTCCCAGGCCCTGGCCGATGGCGCGCACATCGTCATTACCGGCAGGGTGGCTGATCCGGCCCTCACTGTCGGGCCTGCCATGGCCCATTTCAATTGGGATTGGCAGGACTGGGACCAGCTGGCCGCAGCGACACTGGCCGGACATTTGCTGGAATGCGGCTCACAGGTGACAGGCGGATATTTCGCCGATCCGGGCTACAAAGACGTACCGGATGTCGCCAATGTCGGCTTTCCCATCGCGGAACTTTTTGAAGACGGTCGAATTATTATCGGCAAGGCCGACAGCACGGGCGGCACGGTCAATCTGATGACGGTCAAAGAACAAATGCTTTATGAAATTCATGACCCTGCCTGCTATGTGACGCCCGATGTCATTCTTGATATTTCCCAGGTGCTGGTGCGTCAGATTGGGCCCGATCAAGTGGTCGTGACCGGTGCGCGTGGCGCACCCAGGCCCGATACGCTCAAGGCGACGGTGTCGTTTATGGGCGACTGGTTCGGCGAAGGAGAGATCTCCTATGCCGGCCCCAATGCCGGCGCGCGAGCGCGGCTGGCTGCGGACATACTGGGCGAGCGGGCAAAACTGCTGGATGAACCTTGCCGGTTCCGGCGCGACCTGCTTGGCGTTGTCAGTGTGCTGGATTCGGACACCGCAGTGTTGCGCGACAGCCTGCCATTGGAGCAGGTCACGGACGTACGCCTGCGGCTGGCAGTCAATGCGCCGGCCCGAGCGACGGTTGAACGCCTTTTGCATGAAGTCAATGCGCTGTATTGTTGCGGCCCCGCCGGCGGCGGCGGTGTGCGAACCAGTGTCAAAAGCAGTGTGCGCACCGTGTCGTATCTGGTTCCGCGCGAACTGGTGCAGGAAGGCTGGCGCTACGTTGTGGGAGCTTCGTCATGACACAGTGGGTGAAACTGCATGAGATCGCACATGCCAGGGCAGGTGACAAGGGTAACCGCCTCAATATCAGCCTGATCCCGTATGACGACGCGCATTGGCCGCTATTGCTGGAGCAGGTCAGCGCGCAAAAGGTCAAAGCCTGGTTCGCCCATCGCGGCGCAACGCAAGTTGTGCGCTACGAATTGCCAAACTTGAAAGCACTGAATTTCGTGATCGATAACGTGCTGGAAGGGGGAGTGAACACCAGCCTGAATCTGGACAAACACGGTAAATCAAATTCGTTCCGACTGCTGGATATGCCTGTGCAGATCGAAACTCATAAAGGAGACAATTAATGAAGATAAAAAATTTCAAATCCAAATTCGTCCTATCACTCGCAGGTTTTACCCTTGCGGCGGGAAATGCCATGGCGGCCTATCCGGAACACCCGATCACATTTGTGGTTCCGTTTGGTGCAGGAAGCGGTACCGACAAGTTGGCCAGGGTGCTGGCAGAGGAAGTATCAAAGCAGGTGGGACAAACGGTTGTCGTGGAAAACAAAGGCGGAGCCAGTGGCTTTATTGCGGCACAGGACATTGCCCGCGCCAAGCCTGACGGCTATCGCATATTTGTGACATCCAATACCACGCATGCCAGCAATTCGGCACTATTCAAAAAACTGCCGTATGATCCGGTCAACGATTTTGCTCCGATTTCCAAATTGGGAAATATTCCACTTGTGCTGGTGGTAAATCCGAACAGCATTCCATCCAAAACCGTACCGGAATTCATTGAGCACCTGAAGCAAAATCCCGATAAAGTGTTTTTTGGCAGCGGCAGTACATCCGCAAGAATCGGCGGGGAGCTGTTCAAAATCCTGACCGATACCAAAATCAGCAACGTGGATTACAAAAGTAACCCGCAGGCAGTCGTGGACACCGTGGGTGGACAAATTCAGATGATGATTGCCGATGCCGCCACCACACTGCCCCTGGCGCGTGACGGCAAGTTGCGAGCGCTGGCAGTATCGACTAGCAAGCGTACCGATATTGCGCCTGACTTGCCGACACTGGCCGAAACTGGTGTGCAAGGCTACGAAATGGTGGCCTGGTTTGCCTCGTATGCGCCTGCGGGAACCCCCGACGATATCATCAAAACACTGAATCAGGCGTTTGTCAAAACCTTGAATGATCCGAAAATTGTAAAAAATCTGCAGATTCAGGGCATTGAGGCCGAGGCCAGTACGCCGGAGGAGCTGGCCCAATTTCAGAAAGCCGAAACCGAAAAGTGGGTAGACATCGTCGCCAAGGCCGGTGTTGAAGTACGATAGCAGTAGTCGGGGTGGCTGCCGCTGGCGCCACCCACTCAACTACCGGGCTATCCATTACATTTGTGAATCTTTCTACCAAACACCTGAAGGCCTTCAAGGCGCTGGCCACTGAAAAGAACTTTACCAAGGCGGCAAGCCAGTGTCACCTGACGCAGCCTGCGCTTAGCGTGCTTATTCAGAATCTGGAAGAGCAGGTGGGTGCCAGGCTCTTCGAGCGCAATACGCGCAACGTCATGCTGACGCCCGAAGGGTTGCTGTTTGACGCGTTCGCAGACAAACTGCTGGATGACTTCGAGCACGCGCTAAGTGAATTGCGGCAGCACGTTTCCAAAAAAGCGGGGCACGTGACGGTAGCGGCATTACCGTCGGTTGCAGTGGGCAGTCTGATTCCGGCTGTGGCGCAATTTAACCGCACCTATCCAGGTATTGCAGTGGCCTTGATTGATGTGACGGCTGATGAATGCCTGAATCTGGTCAAGGCGCGCAAAGCTGATTTTGCTGTGACATTTGTAGGTGAAAATCGTCCGGAATTGATTTGCCAGCCCTTATGCTCGGATTCATTTTATGTCGTTTGTTCGGCAGACCATCCGCTAGCGAGCAGAAAAAAACTGCATCAACGCGATATGCTGCGTCATCCCATTATTCAGTTTGTGCGCAGCACCAGTATCCGACAGCATCTGGATGCTTCTTTCTATCCCGAGAAGCTGATTACCCATATGGAAGTATCCAACCTGTCGACGGTAGCGGGACTGGTAGCCAATAATATGGGCATTTCCATCGTGCCGGGCCTGTCCTTGTTCCTCTACACCAAGCCATCAATTGCCGTTATTCCACTGGAGTTGGAACTGGCTAATCGCATGATTTCACTTGTGCAGTCACGTGACCGAGTGCAGTCAGTGGCAGCGCAGGCGCTGATCTCACATTTGAAAGAGACGATTTCAGCCTAGGTCTTCCTCAAGGTGAAGACAGCCTATTGTCGCTCGATATCGTTATTAGTCACAACCTTATATGGTTGAGAAAAGAAACTATATTCGCCAGAAAGTATTCCATATCTAAAATAACGCAACGGCGACCAGCGCTAACGGCGCTGCCGCAGCGCTTTTACCTGCTTAGGGAAAAGTCTGCAAACAGGCTGCGACACCGGTCATGATCACGATTTCGCCTGGCCAAGTGCACCGTTCGTCTGCTTTTTGCGACCGGGTTGCAGATCCATCAAAATCTTGGTGCGAAAAATCAGCTTTTCGACGATGACGTCAAACTGCTCTTTCTCCTGCTGCGTCAGCACATCAAGGATTTCATTGTTTCGCCGCAGTGCAATGGGAAATGCTGAGGCATAGAGTTTTTCTCCTTCTTCCGATAGCGACAACTGAATGCTGCGCCCGTCACTATCGCTGCTTTTTCGCTGAATCAGCCCGCGCTCTGACAGGCTCGCTACCGCCTTGCTGGCGCGGCTCTTGTCAATATTGGCTTCCTTGGCCAGCGTTTTCAGGGACATGGGGGCAAAAGCGGCCAGCAGACCGATAAAGCGCCAGCTCTGCTTGTCCAGGCCGAACAGGTCCTGGTTGATGGATTCGGCCAGCGTGCTGCTTAAAAACGCCAACCGATTCAGGCGATACGAAAACAGCTCTTTGATGTTCTCAGGTTGCTTCATGATACTCGTCATCTTTTGGTTTCCAATGACATGAATCATGCGGGATGTAATAAAAAAAATCAACAAAAATAGTTGAATAATGAAACTATATGGTTTACGATCTGTTTAATGGTTGAAAAATTCAACTAGTTTGCCGCGTTGTTTTACGTAAGCTCGCTGGACTAAGCGGCAATACCAGCAAACATTAATTTTTATTTCGAACACTTTGTTGATCAGGTCGGCACCGCATGAAAACCCGTATTACCCAGATGCTAAATATTGAATATCCGATTATCCAGGCGGGCATGAGCTGGGCTTCGTCCTGCGCGGCTTTGCCTATCGCAGTGTCCAACGCGGGTGGACTGGGCACAGTGGCGGCCGGCCCGATGTATGAGCAGGATTTCCGCCAAGTGCTGCAAGCGGTGCGCGCCGGCACCGATAAACCCTTCGCGGTCAATATTCCGCTGTACCGGCCAGGGGCTCAGGCTTTCCTGGACATGGCCTATGAATTTCGGGTACCTGTCATTTTTGCTTCGCAGGGTGGACCCAAAGCCCACCTGTCCCGTTTCCGAGAGATAGGGACAAAGTGGGTTCATGTCGTGTCTACCTTGGAGCATGCAGGCAAGGCTGCCGCCGCGGGCGTTGACGCCCTTGCTGTGGTGGGAGCAGAGGCTGGCGGGCATCCGCCGGCCAATGAAGTGAGCTCGCTGGTCATTGTGCGTAAGGCAGCTCGGGATTTTGCGCTGCCGATCGTGGGTGGCGGCGGTGTCGCCGACGGATATGGCATCGCTGCCATGCTTGCACTGGGTGCGGATGCTGTGCAACTGGGAACCCGCTTTTTGATGACAAAGGAAGCCAATGTCCATGACGCCTACAAGTCCGTGGCGCTGACAACGGACGTGGATGGCACCGACCTGGTCGGCCGCAAGGGGTTGCCGGTCAGAATGATTCGCAATGACTTCGCAGCGCATATGCAGCAGGTCGATCTGTCGGCTTGCGACAAACAAGAATACGAAACCGAATTTCGGAAAAGTACGCTCAGGCAGGCGGCGCTGCACGGCGATGTGGCATGGGGGAAAGTGGAGCTTGGCCAATCGGCCGGGCTGGTCGACAGCATTGTGCCGGTGCACCAGCTCATGCACCAACTGGTTGCTGAATTGAATGATGCCCGGCGCACGCTGAGTGAAATATGAAATGCAATCTGAAGTGGAATATGAATGTGATGAAAGGAGGGAAACCATATGTCTGTCTTGCTGACTGAAATTGAAAACAATGTTCTGACCATCAGTTTGAACCGCCCTGAAAAACATAATGCCCTGAATACGGCGCTAACCCAGGCTTTGCTGGATGCCCTCAGGTCGGCAGAGCGGGATTCGCAGGTCAGGGCGGTTATCGTGCATGGCAATGGCAAATCTTTTTGTGCGGGGGCCGACACCGGCGAGTTCAGCAGTCTGACGCCGGATGCGTCAGATCAGGTGCTGGATCGCGCCGACTTGACGACTGCATTGCATTTGGCATTTTCCAAAATTGCCAAGCCGATTGTCGCTGCCGTACATGGCAATGCACTGGGCGGCGGGGCAGGGCTCGCGCTGGCCTGCGATCTGGTCGTGATGGCCGAAGACGCACGGTTTGGCTATCCCGAACTCAAACACGGTATTGTCGCCGCGGTGGTGCTGGCCAATCTGGTACGGCAGCTGGGACAGAAAAAAGCCTTCGAGCTGGTCGCGATGGCCAAGCCCGTGGACGGTCGGCGTGCCTATGAGCTTAATCTGGTCAACCGGGTGTGTCCGGCCGACGATGTGCTGGGCGAGGCCCGAGTCTATGCAGAAACCCTCGCCGGCTGGAGTTCCATCGCAATGGCCACCACTAAACGCACTTTTTATCGGGCCGCCGACCTGGGTCTGGAAGAGGCGCTGGCTGTCGGTCGAGATGCCAATGTCATGATGCGCGGGTTCAGAAACTAATGAAGGAAAACAGCATGCGACCACTGGAAGGCTTGAAAATCCTTGATTTGTCGCGGGTACTGGCGTGTCCGTTTGCGTCTATGATTCTTGCTGAAATGGGTGCGCAAGTGATCAAGGTGGAACAGCCTGTCACCGGCGATGAAACGCGTCATTTCGAACCACGCGTGGCAGGAGAGCATGGCAGCGAATCGGCCTATTTTTTTGCATTCAACCGAAGCAAGCAATCGATTACCGTCAATCTCCGATCGGAAGACGGGCAGAAAATAATCCGTGAACTGGCGGGGCAGGCCGATGTGTTCCTGGAGAATTTTCCGGTCAATACCCTGAAAAAATACAATTTGCACTACGAAGCCATCAAGGAACGCAACCCGGATATCGTTTATGTCTCGTGCACCGGCTTTGGCATGACCGGACCGTATTCGCCTCGCAAGGGTTACGACACGGTTTTTCAAGCCATGGGCGGGATCATGAGCCTGACCGGAGAGCGCGGCGGCGGCCCTGTTAAACCCGGTTTGCCGGTAGCAGATCTGACTTCGGGCTTATGGGTTGTGATTGCGATACTGACGGCGCTCGTTGGTAAAGATCGGAGCCATCACGGCTGTCATGTGGATTTTTCGATGTTCGATGGCCAGGTTGGATTGCTGTCTCTGGCTGCCGCCCGCTATTTTTCGCTGGGAGAGGTACCGGCCAGGCTGGGTACCGAGCATCCCGGACGGGTACCGTCTGCTGCATTTGAATGCGCCGACGGTCGTTGGGTACAGATTACCGGCAGCGACCAGCACTGGAGGCCCTTGTGCGAACTGTTGGGATTAGACGAGTGGGCAACGGATCCGCTGCTGGCAAAAAATGTCGAGCGAGTTCGGCGTCGCGGCGATGTAATGGCGCAATTGCAGCTGGCGATCGGCAAATTGGACCGCGCGACACTTTGCGAGCTATGCGACGAACGCGGTGTGCCGGCAGGCCCGATCCTGTCGGTTGATGAAATTTTTGCCGACCCTCATGTGCTTAGCAGGGAACTGGTGCAACGCTTTACTCACCCGCAGGTGGGCGAGTTCGAAGGGATTTGCGTGCCGTTCAAATTCACGGGCTATGACAACCCGGTGATGGGACGTCCACCCCTGCTGGGCGAACACACGGACAAAATTCTGATGGAAAAACTGGGATTGACTGAAGCCCAGATTCTGGGCTTGAAGCAACTGAAGGCAATTTAACACCGAAAGCAATTGAAGCAGACGGCAATAGATACCAACGGCATTTGCATATTGCATATTGCTTTTTCGGATAGCCATTACAAGTGTTATTTTTCGAATGATAAAAAAATCAGCAATAAAGGAGACAGACATGTCCAACTATTTTTCTCGTAGCAACCGGTTTATATCCTGCGCCGTAATGCTGCTGGCTGCGGGCGCCATGCAAAGCGCGCAGGCCGCCGGCTACCCCGACAAGCCCATTACCTTTATCAATCCGTATGCGGCCGGAGGGCCTGCCGATATTCTGGCGCGAATCGTGGCTAAGCAGATGAGCCAGGTGCTGGGGCAGTCCATTATTATCCAGAGCAAACCGGGAGGCGGCGCCAGTATTGGCGCCGAGTATGTCGCCCGTGCCAAACCTGACGGTTATACCGTGCTATTTGGCACAGCCGCTGCCCATATTGTGACGCCTCTGATGCAGACGGTACAGTATGACGGTATCAAGGATTTCACCTTTGTCGGCATGGTTGGCAATATACCGAATGTGCTGACGGTTGCGGCCGACTCAGGCTTGAAGTCGGTTGACGAACTCATCAAAGACAGTCAGGAAAATCCGGAAAAATATACCTATGCCTCTGCGGGCAACGGTAGTTCACCCCATTTGACAGGCGAGAATTTCAAGCAGCAAACGCAAGCCAAATTGCTGCATGTGCCCTATAAGGGAGCTGCGCCGGCATCGACCGACCTGGCTGGCGGGCTGGTCAAGGTTGGCTTTCTGAATTTGCCGGCGGTGTTACCGTTTATCAATCAAGGAAAATTGCACGCGCTTGCGATTGCCGCCAATAAGCGTTCTCCTGCCTTGCCGGATGTTCCAACCATGGATGAGCTGGGTTATGACGGATTCAAGGGTTCAAGCTGGTATAGCATGGCGGTGCCTGCCGGCACACCGAAGGACGTGGTTGATTCGCTTTATGCTGCATTGAAAAAAGTCTCGGAAAATCCTGACACGATCACTATGTACGAGAAGCAGGGCGTTGAATCGTTTCTCATGGACAGCAAGGAGGCAGGCCAGTTCGTTGCCCAGGACCGGGAAAGAATACAAAAGCTGCTGAAGGCGGCCAATATTACGAGTAAATAAGGATACGACAGATGCCATATGAAACGATTGAGCTGACGGTAGAGGAAAACGGTGTCGCCACTGTACTGTTGAATCGTCCGCAAAGCCGAAATGCGCTGAATGTAAAGATGTGTGCGGAACTGGTCAGCGTCACTGAACAGATAGAGCAGGACGAGCGCGTACGGGTGGTTGTTTTTCGTGGAGCGGGCCCGGCATTTTGCGCAGGTGCAGATCTGAAAGAGCGCAAGGATATGACCCTGTCTGATATGACGGCTCGGCGTGTTGCCGGATTTGCGGCCTATGATGCGATCGAAAAACTGTCGCGCCCGGCTATCGCGCTGGTGCATGGTCCGGCCTTCGGTTCGGGCTGTGAAATCATCGCCGCTTGTGACTTTGCCTGGGCCACGCCCGAAGCCACTTTTCGCTATCCCGAAGTCAGCTGGGGCACCGTGGGTGCGACGCAGCGCATTAGCCGGATTGCAGGCATCCGTATAGCCAAGGAGCTGCTCTTTAGCGGTCGGGTTTTCGATGCGAAGCAGGCGCGGGAATACCGACTGATCAACCGGATTGTTCCGCAAGAAGAGATCGAAGAGCAATTGATGCAGATGGCTGCCGATATTGCAAATGCAAAACCGTTAACGGTAAAGCTGACCAAGCATTCCATAAACGCCGGCGTAGAAACGACGCGCGAGGGCGCCATGGCAATCGAGCTGCTGGCTATAGAAAAGAACCTGCGCAATAGCGACTGGAAGGCTGCCATATCCACGTTCGGCAGCGCCAAGGGAGAATGATGATGCTGCCCAGAGGCAACAATCTGAGCCAAGTGCTGGCCGAAACCGTGGCCGTTTATCCCGGCAAAGACGCTTTTATCGACAATGAATCGCGGGAAACGTGGCAGTCGCTGTCAGACAAAGCGAATCAGACGGCGGCTGCATTGTGGAAATTGGGCATTCGAAAAGGCGACCACGTAGCTGTGATGTTGGGCAATAGTGTCCAGTGGCTGCAGACGTTTTTTGCCTGTGCCCGCATCGGGGCCGTCACGGTGCCCGTCAATACGCGATTCAAGAAAGAAGAGCTGGCTTTTTGCCTCAAGCAGGCCGATATCAAGGCGATTGTCCTGACGGAAAAATTCCTGGACATTGATTTCTCTGCATTGCTGGCCGAGGTGGAGCCCGCTGTTTCGGTGGCGCTTCCGGGACAGGTTTTGCCCAATTTGTCGCTGGCCCTCATGTTTGACAGTACGGCCATACCGGCGGGGGCGATGGATTTTGACGGGTTGATTGCAAATGTGAGCGACGAGGACGTCAACGCTTGCAATACACAATGTGACACTGTCAATCCCGACGATATCCTGCTTATTCAATATACCTCTGGCACAACATCATTCCCGAAAGGTGTCATGCTCAGCCACGACAATATGTTGTCTGATGCCTATGCGGTTTCGCTGCGCATGGGTATCACGCCGGAGGATCGCTATTTCAGCATTCGGCCGTTTTTCCATGTGGCCGGCTCCACCTTGTCGATACTGGTTTCGGTCAGTACGGGGTGTTGCCTGCTGAGCCTGCCCAGGTTTGATGTTTCCCAGGCCCTGGCCATGCTGGAACAAGAGGAGTGTACGCTGACCTCGGGGAATGACACGATTTTTCTCATGCTGATGGGCCATCCGGATTTTGATGCGTCGAAACTGCATCTGCGTGGTGGCTGGGCCGCTGCGGGTCCGGAAGTGATGCAGAAGATCCATGACCAGATGAAGGTCCCAAACCTGTGCAATGCCTATGGACTATCGGAAGCATCGCCCAATGTGGTCATGTCCTGCTGGGACGATCCACTGCCGTTGCGCATGGAAGGCTGGGCATTACCTCACGCAGGCGTCGAAGTACGGATTGCCGATACGAACACAGGTGAAATCATGTTGCCGGGTGCGCCCGGTGAGATCCAGGTGAAGGGGTGGAGCGTTATGCGCGGTTATTACAATTTGCCTGAAGTGACTGCCCAAACGTTTACCGGGGATGGCTGGCTCAAGACCGGCGACTTGGGGAAAATGGACGCCGAAGGCCGACTGAAAATGGTGGGACGATTAAAGGATATGTTTCGCGTGGGCGGAGAAAACGTCGCGCCCACAGAGGTCGAGGGATTCATTCTCATGCATGAGGCGATTGAACTGGCACAGGTGGTTGGCGTGCCGGATGCACGACTTGGGGAGGTGCCGGCCGCCTTCGTGATCCTCAAACAGGGGTATAGCTGCACGCCCGATGAACTCATTGCCTGGTGCAAACCCCGTATTGCCAACTTCAAGGTGCCTCGCTATGTACAGATGGTGGATAGTTTTGAAGAAATCGGCATGACAGGCAGTTCAAAAGTACAGAAGAACAAGTTGCGAGCGCATGCCATTGCCTTGCTCGGACTGACGGAGCAAAGTCAATGAGCGATATTGTCATTTGTGAATGCTTCGCCCGGGATGGCCTGCAACATGAGCCAGTCATGCTGCCCCTGGAAACCAAAATCGCCCTGATCGATCGCTTTACCGACATGGGGTTGACACGTATCGAAGCGACTTCCTATTCCAATCCGAAAGTGATTCCGCAGTTCGCAGATGCCAGCGAGTTGCTTGCCGGCATACGTAGACGGCCTGGTGTGTTTTACAAGGCGACATGCGCCAACGTGCGGGCCGTGGAGCGGGCGCTAGTGGACACGGACACAGGCATCGGCGCGAACGAGATCAGCCTGCTGGTCTCGGCAACGGACAGTCATTCGCTGAAAAACCTGAAGCGCACGCGCGAGGAACAATGGAAAAATATTGCAGATATGGTTCGCGCTGCCAGCGGGCAATATCGTCTGGTGGGAACCATATCCATGGCGTTTGGCTGTCCGTTCGAGGGGCTGGTTAGCGAGTCTGACGTGCTAAGGGATGTGGAAACATTCAGCGAAGCCGGTGTCCAGCTCGTTGCTCTGGGAGATACCACGGGCGTGGCAGTGCCGGCGGCAACGCAGCGGCTGTTTAGTGCAGTTATGAGAGAATTTCCGCAAGTTATACCGGTAGCCCATTTTCATGATTCGCGAGGAACGGGCATGGTCAATTACCTTGCGGCCTATGAAAGCGGCGTGCGATATTTTGACTGTTCCATGGGCGGCGTCGGCGGACATCCGACCAAAGTGAAATACGGCGGCGGCTTTACCGGGAATGTCTGTACCGAAGACTGGGTTAACCTGCTCGAGTCCATGGGCGTTCGCACCGGCGTTGACCTGCAGGGCATGCTGGACGCATCGGCCTATTGCGAGTCTGTGCTGGGCCGGACCCTGCACTCGAAAGTGGCCCTGAGCGGGCTCAATCCCTTGCTGCCTTTGAAGGCACAGCAGCCGTCTGACTCAAGGTGAACACCTGATGGAGGCGGGCGCCAGCGCGACAGGCAGCCGCCTTTCTGGTTGAAAAGGTTAACGCCCCTTGAATACAGGCTTGCGTTTCTCCAGGAATGCTGCACGGGCTTCGTGCGCGTCTTCTGTTTTCGCTATGGCAGCTGTCATATCCTGTTCATAGCGATAGCCGTCACGCAAGCTCATGTCTTCAATCGCATTGGCAGTTTGTATCAAAAGCTGAATGGACAGTGGACTCTTCTCGGCAATCATCCGGGCGATGTCCATTGCCGTCTGAAGCAACGTGTCATCTGGTACGCAGGCTTCGACGACGCCGAGCCGGTACAGTTCGTCGCCGCTTACACGCATGCCAGTGAGCATCATCCGACGAAGGCGGGAGTGGCCAAACAGACGTTGTGCATGACGAACCCCACCCAGCAGACCGACGTCGACTTCAGGCAGGCCCAGCTTTGCCGATTGGCCGGCAACCAGGATGTCGCTGGATGCTACGATGCCTAGACCGGCGCCCAGAGCTGCTCCGTTTATCGCACTGATGACCGGTTTCGAGCATTCCCGGATTGCATGGAATGCTTCGCGCGTACGACGCGAGTGTTGGTGCAAACCACCCGGGTTGGCGGTAATCTCACCGCGGTTCTTCAAATCTGCACCGGCGCAGAAGACTTTGCCTTTACCGGTCAAGACGACGGCGCGCACGTCATCGTTGTCTGAGAATTGGTCCATGGCCAGTGCCAGGCTATTGAGCATGGATGTGTTGACTGCATTGACCGGGGGGTTGTCCAGATAAACAAGTGCGATGTAATCTTTTATCTGGATATCGAGGCATTCCAGTTGGTTCATAGTGTGTCCTTGTTTGGTTAAATAACAGACTGTTCTTTTAATCGGGCAATGTCGCCATCCGTGTAGCCCAGGGCGGATAGTACTTCCAGATTGTGCTGCCCGAGCATGGGGGGCGCCTGATCAAGCTTGAGATCGGTATTGCGAAATCGGAAGGGGTTGACCACTTGTGGAATATCTTCGCCCAGCGGATGCGGGAACTTTTTGAGAAGCCCGCGATGCTCAACTTGCGGATCCCTGAATACTTCAGCAATATTGTTGATGGGCCCCGATGGTACACCGGCCACCTCCAGGGCCTTGAGCAGTGCATCCTTGTCCTGTACGGCCAGTGCCTGATCCAGAAACAGATCCAGTTCAGGCAAATTGATGACACGTGCGGCATTCGTTTTAAACTTTTCTGACTCGGCTATCTCCGGATGGTCGAGGATCTGGCAAAGCTTGGCAAATTGACTATCGCTTCCAACAGCCAGGATGATTTGCCCGTCTTTGCATGTGTACACCCGCTGTGGTTGGATATTGGGGTGGTTATTGCCGCGTCGTACCGGAATCTGATCGGTAAGAAGGTAGTTCATTGCCTGATTGGCTAGCAGGGAAACCTGAACGTCCAGCATAGCCATATCGATATACTCGCCCTGTCCGGTTTCGTTCCGATGAACCAGTGCAGACAGGATCGCCGACGAAGCGTATACGCCGGTAATAAGATCAATCAGGGGAATGCCGATTTTTTGCGGACCGCCGCCGGGCTTATGATCGGCCTCGCCGGTCACACTCATGATGCCGCCCATGGCCTGAATCATGAAGTCGTAAGCGCCCTGGGATTTTCTTGGTCCAGATTGTCCGAAGCCTGTTATTGAACAATAGACGAGGCGTGGATTGATTTTTTGCAAATCATCGTAGCCCAGGCCCAGCTTTTCCAGTGTGCCAACCTTGAAGTTTTCCAGGACAACATCGGCCTGTTTGGCAAGTGTCTTGATGATTTTCTGGCCCTCAGCTGACTTTATGTCAACTGAAATAGATTTCTTTCCCCGGTTGGCAATCAGATAGTAGCCCGACTCGCGGGTGTTGTTTCCCTGTCCATCCTGCAAAAACGGCGGGCCCCAGGCACGGGTATCGTCGCCAGCGCCCGGACGTTCAACTTTGATGACATTGGCGCCCAGGTCGGCCAGGATCTGGCTGGCCCAAGGGCCGGCCAGCACTCGGCTCAAGTCCAGTACGGTGATATGGGAAAGCGGGTTTGACAACGTTATTACTCCTGTTAATTGCTCGAGTTCAGACTAAAGAAAGGGAGAGACTACTTGGGCGACAGGTCGGCACCGTCAATGACTTTTTGCCATTTGACCTGTTCTTTGCCAATCAGTGCCTCTATTTCCTGCTGGCTGCTTCCCTCGGCAAGAATCCCCTGTTGGAGCAGCTTGTCTTTGACGTCCGGCTCCTGAATGGCCGCGTTGACGGCTTTGTTCAGAATGCTGACGATGTCGTCGGGCGTGTTTGCCGGAACCGACAGGTAGTTCATCGGCGACGCGTCATATCCGGGAAGTGATTTGCCGATTGGTTCGATACCGGGAAGCAGGGATATTTCTTTGGGAGTAGTTACACCCAGCGGCGTCAGTTTGCCGGCTTTGATATATGGCATATACACGGCCAGTGTGTCGATTGCCATGTCTGTATTACCACCGACAATATCCTTGAGCGCCTCTCCGGTTCCCTTATACGGGATATGTTGCAACTTGATATCTGCCATGGTCTGCAATAGCTCGCCGTTCAGGTGACTGCTTGCGCCAATGCCTGCGCTGGCATAGCGGATCTCGCCTGGTTTCTTCTTGGCAAGCAAAATCAATTCGTCCACCGATTTGACCGGCAGATTACTGTTAATGACCAGCACGCTTGGAGCAATGGACACCTTGGAGACCGGCCGCAGATCCGAAGGCTCGTAGGGCAGGGATTTCATCAGATGAGGATTGGTAATCTGCGGACCGGGCGTCGTGTACAGGATCGTGTATCCATCGGGGGCGGATCTTGCAACGTAAGCGGCTCCAATTGTGGCTCCGGCGCCGGCCTTGTTTTCAACAATGACAGGCTGTCCAAGTTTTTTTGCCAGCGTTTCGCTGATGATTCTCGCGGTCATATCCGCCCCGCCGCCAGGAGCAAACGGCACGACCATTCGTAGCGGTTTATTGGGAAATTTCCGGGTGTCGGCTGCCTGTGCGCCAGTGCACAGCAGTAACGCTGTTATGACAGAAGAGATGGAAAGCACTGTTTTCATATTGTCTCCTTGGGAGGCGGTTTACTGGTGGATACGACTTTTATCAAACAGAGAGCGTATGATTCGGCTCACTGTCCGGGTCGCTTTCGATGGATTGTTGTTCACCACAATCGAAATATTTCGCGAAATTTCCGGCTCGACGATACGTGTAGCCTGAATTTGCCGATTCTCGACTTCTTCCTTAATAGCGTGCCAGGGCAAAACGGTGTAGCCTCCCTGTTGTTCGGAAATGCACTTTTGCATCAGGCCAGAATCGGCATCAAGGACGACATTCAGGTGTATCTTTTCTCTTCTGGCCAGTTCGTCCAGTTTCATCCGAACTGCACTGGGCTTACTTGGCAAAATCAAGGGGATTTGGTGCATTTTTTTAAATGCGACGGTGGCACCTCTGGTAAGCCTGTCGCCAACCGGGCCAACCAGGTAAGACTGCATTTGAATAATAGATTCGTCGGCATACTGGCTTTCATTATTATTTCGATAGGGCAGGCCAATATCAATTTGCTGGGTCAAAAGCCAGTTGTCAATTTGGCCGCCAGAGCCTTCCTGAATTTTCAGGCGCACACCGGGGAACTCTTTTTGCATCAGAAAAAACAGCGGCACGAATATGTCTCTTGACAGTGAAGGCAGCGTACCGATGCGAACCAGTCCGCTGAGTCTTTCTGCTTCTTCGCGGACGATTTCCGAAAGCTCGCCCAGATCCTCCAGTATCTTTTCCACAAGCGGATAGATGCGCTGCCCCAATTCGGAAAGGGATACACCTCTGCCGTGTCTCTGAAACAGGTAACCGCCTGCCCGCTTTTCCAGATTCGACAGATACCGGCTGATCGCTGACTGCGACATCCCCAGCTCGACGCCCGCTTTGGTGAGATTGCCTACGCGCGCTACAAGAATAAAAATCCGCAACGATTTAATGTCCCAATTGACAGGGCTGTCGCCGGTTTTTGCGGTGGAATTTTCACTCATGATCGTCTTCATGCTAACTGCCGGCGATATTCAGGCGTTTGATAAGACTGCCCCAGCGTTGCGTTTCCTGATCAAGAAATTGTTTGAACTGCTGCCGATCGCGAACCTGAATGACGGTGCCCAGACCTTCGATCTTGTTGCGGGTTTGCGAATCCTGCATCGCATCTGCGATGGCGCGGCTGATTTCTGCCTTAATGGTTTCAGGGGTTTTGGCGGGAATGAATACGCCGAACCAGCTGCCGGCCAGAACATCCGGGATGCCCGACTCGGCCATGGTCGGGACTTCTGGATGACTGGGCACACGTTTTTGCGCGGCCACGCCCAGGACTGTCAGTTTCCCCTGTCTCACATAGGGCATCGACTGCATGGTGTCAAAGTACGCGTCTACCTGTCCGCCCAGAAAATCGGCAATTGCAGCCGAGGTGCCGCGGTATGGGACGTCGGTGGCGCTAATTTTCGCTTTGTCCTGGAAAAGCGCAGCTGCAAGATGCGGGCTGGAACCAATCCCGGCGTTGGCAAAGGTGAGCTTGCCGGGATTTTTCCTGGCGTACTCAACCAGCTCGCTGACAGATGTGACGGGCAACGACGATCTGGCGTACAGAACATTCGGCGCTTCGGAGATCTGCAGTAACGGTTCCAGGTCTTCTGGCTTATACGGAAGGGATTTGAGCATGAACTGATTGGTAACCATGCCCACGCTTCCAATCAGCAACTGATAGCCATCCGCTTTGCCATTGGCCACTGCCGCAGTGCCGATGGCTGCGCCGGCACCGGGTTTGTTCTCCACGACCACAGGCTGCTTCCATGTCTGGCCCAGTTTGTTGGCCAGTATGCGCCCGATCTGGTCTGTGATACCGCCAGCGGAATAAGGAACGATGATTGTTACTGGTTTCTCGGGAAAAGCGGCTGCATGCACCGAAGCTGCAGGAATAATGGCAAGCATCGCGGCAAGGCAAGCGGCTTGTTTCATGTTTGTCTCCTGTTCGTTGTTTTTATCGATTCTATTTCAGGTACAGCTGTTTTGATATGTCAAATATGTGATATCTGAATAATGCATTGTGTTATATCTCGCGCAATTGAATCGATTTATGATGAATGGGCACAAACAAAATCATCTGAAGCTTACGGAGGCATCTATTCATGGCATTTGAAATCAATGAGCTAATCGCAGAGTCGAACCGGGAATTCGCCGAAAGCGCGCGTCGTCTGATTCAAAGTGAATCGTCCCTGACCAGATTGCGACGCATGAGAGATAACGCCCCGGGTTTTGAAAAGCTGATGTGGAGCAAGCTTGCCGATGCAGGCTGGATCTCGGCCATCATTCCCGAGCAAAGAGGGGGGCTCGGGCTGGGGCTTGATGCAAGCGCGGCTATTGCAACCGTTATTGGCGAGACGCCGATTCCCGAGCCGTATGCCGCCGCCGCTGTCATTCCAGTGCTCGCCCTGCTTGAGATTGCGCCCTCCGATTCTGTAGATGACCTCTTGAGGCGCATTGCGCAGGGAGAGCTGATTTGCGGCTTGGCTTGGCAGGAAAAAGCCGGCGAGCTGAATGTAAGCGATGTGGCCACACGGCTGACGCCAGAAGATTCGCTGTTTCGCCTAAGAGGACGAAAAAAATGGGTCAGCCCTGGCAATGGCGCAGATGGATGGCTGGTCCCGTGCTCACAAGACGGGGAAGATATTCTGGTGTGGGTCGATCGTAACGACGAAGGCGTCAAAGTGCAGAGCGTGCGTCGGATTGACGGTTCGTTCATGGCCCATCTGACGTTTGATGTTGTGGTCTCCAGGGAACGTATTCTTGCAAGCGGCAGTACCGTCAGACTCGCGCTGGACAAGGCGCTTGATGCGGGCCGATTTGTTGTCAGTCATGAATTGCTGGGTGTTTCCGCACGTGTGTTCAATATTACGCTTGAATATCTGAAAACCCGGGAGCAATTTGGCAGGCCGATTGGAGCGAACCAGGCATTACAGCATCGGATGGTTGATGCCTATATGCATATTCTGCTGTTGTCGGCGTCCCTGAAGGAAACCTGGACTGCCTATTACAAAGGCGATATCACGCTCTCGGCCATGGCCAGTTTGGTCAAGGCACGCGCCAATCAGGTTGCAGTGTCCGTCTCCAGTCTTGCCGTCCAGCTGCATGGCGCGATCGGCTATACAGATGAACTCGATGTTGGTATTTACCTGAAACGCGCCCTTAATCTGTCTGCGTGGCTGGGTAATGAGGACAGCCATCGTCTTCGCTATATCAGTGGCCAGCTCAATGTCCAAAGCCATGACAGCGAAACAGCGGATGTCGCTCCAGCAGATCATAACGGGGATCTGAATGCGATGACCGACAGGCAGTTTGCGTCCATGGTACGCCAATTTCTGGCGGATAATTATCCGCCGTCTTTGCGGCATGTTGCACGCAGGCTGTACTGGTCTGAAGTCAGAGACTGGTATCGTTTGCTGTCTGACAAGGGCTGGCTGGCGCCCGCCTGGCCCAAGGATTTCGGAGGAATGGGACTGACGCCCGAGAAGCAGCTTATTTTTTTCGAGGAAATGGAAAATTATGGTGTGGCCCGGCTGCCCGACCAGGGCATCATCAATCTGGGACCTGTCCTGATCAAGCACGGCACAGCAGAGCAACAGCAGACATATCTGCCTAAAATCTTGTCAGGAGAGCATATCTGGTGTCAGGGCTATTCTGAGCCGAACGCCGGATCGGATCTGGCTTCTCTGAAAACCGAGGCCGTGGCCGACGGTGATGATTTCATTGTCAATGGACAGAAAATCTGGACAACCCTGGCCCACAATGCAACACATATCTTTGCCCTGGTACGAACAGACAAGACAGTCAAGAAGCAGGCGGGCATCAGTTTTCTTCTGATTGATTTGTCCTCTCCCGGCATTACTGTGTCGCCCATTACCAATTTGCTGGGGGATCAGGAGTTTTGCGAGGTGTTTTTCGATGAGGTCAGAGTGCCGCAGGCAAATCTTGTCGGCCGGCTCAATGAAGGATGGACCATCGCTAAAGCCTTGCTTGGATTTGAACGTATTTTTGCAGGAAGCCCGCAGCAGTCACAACATGCGTTTTCCATACTGACTACGCTTGCCAGGCAGGAAAATCTGTTTGAAAGTGAACATTTCCTGCAACGCTATGCACAATTGCGTATGGACATTGCAGATCTGGAAAGTCTGTTTTCAATGTTTGCCGGATACGTCAAAAACGGCATTGACCTGCCGCCGTCGATATCGCTGCTTAAAATCTGGGCGACGGAAACCTATATGCGAATCGGCCTGGCGCTGGCCAGCGTGGCGCATGAGCACGGGGGCGAGTTTGACGACACGCGCTATGAAGATGATACGGTGATCAATAGCCTGGCTCCATTCACCCACTCCATGGTGACAACCATTTATGGTGGTACAAATGAAATACAGCGCAATATTGTTGCCAGACATGTGCTGAACTTGCCAGTCTAATCGAGCGCAGCAATGAAACGTGACAAGCGTCGCGGTCCAGCAAGACGACAGAAAGACTTTTTTGCTCAGAAAGCAGGTAGCGGCAACGCCACGGATACCACCGCCGACAATGACCATGTCACTTTGGCAGTGATAACTCATACGTTGCCTTTTTCGTCAGTTTATACGGCTGCCGAGACGATGATCTCAACCAGCAGCTTGGGCGAGGCCAGTTTGGATTCACCGGTGGCGCGTGTCGGTGCGGCGCCTTCGGGAAGCCAGCTGTCCCAGACTTCGTTCATGCCGGCGAAATCCTTGTCAATATCCTTGAGCCAGATTTGGGCGGTCAGCAGTTTGTCTTTGGATGAGCCGTGCGCTTCCAGATATTTTTCAATTTTTGCCAGAATGCTGCGTGTCTGGCCCTGTACGTCCTCGTCAGGATTATCGGCTGTCAGGCCACTCAGAAACAGAGTGCCGTTGTATTTGACGACGCGGCTCATGCGCTTGTTGGTTTCGAAACGTTCTATAGATGACATCGTTTACTCCTGTGAAAAAATCAGAATTCAGAATTGGTGGCACAAGCCAGTTCGGATAGTGTAACCGGCTTAAGCGGTGCGCGTATCCGGTAATAGCCTACCTGAGAGTGCGTAACCTTCAATTGGTCGGCAATCACTTCGGTCACCGTGAGCCCGCACATGCGACCCTGGCAAGGCCCCATCCCGCAGCGGCTGAATGACTTGGCCTGGTTCGGCCCCATACAGCCTTGTTTAACAAACTCGCGGATTTGCCCGGCAGTCACTTCTTCGCAGCGGCAAACAATCGTGTCGTCCCGGGGGATCCGGTTCTCGCGTTTGGGCTGGTAGGCGGTATCCAGAAATGGGCGCAGCGCCATATCCTTATTCAGTTGTGATAGCAATGCTGTGCTGCGGCTCTCAACAGACGCCGATTGCGTCGGGTTTAATTGGGCGTCTACGGCCAGTGCAGCAAGCTGGCTGCGGGTAACGGCAGCCTGGGCGCCGGCAATGCCCTGGCCGTCACCGGCAAGATAAATACCGTCAAGGTCTTGCAGGCGGCCCCAGGCATCCGCTTTGGGGATCCAGCATGCGCCTGTTTCGGACCAGTCGTGGGCGGCGCGCAACAGCCAGGTAAACTGCGTATTGGGAACGACGCCCTGGTGCAGCAGAACCAGGTTGGTACCTAGCTCATGGGTTTGCCCCCTGTGTTCAAATGTGATTGAACGCACGCTGGCCTTACCCAGCACGCGCAGTTTTTGCACGCCACGGTAAAAGGGAATCTTTTTTTTCTTAATGGCGTTGATCAGGGACAGGCCCTTGCGGATGTCACCGAATGCAGCAAGCCCCTTGAGCAACGCCGGACTCGCCTGAAAAATATCCCGGCCCGAGCTGGTGTCCAATACAGCGGTAATCTGCACATTGGCCCGCAAGTACTGCCAGCAAATCAGATAGAGCAGGGGGCCACAGCCGGCAATCACAACGGGTGTGGCCGGCACCGTGCCGGACCCCTTGAGCAATACCTGTGCGGCGCCGGCGCCCATGACGCCAGGCAGGGTCCAGCCGGGAATGGGGAAGGGGCGTTCCATGGCTCCTGTCGCCAGAATCACTGCATCGGCCGTTAGCGTATGCGTTTGCCCCTCGTGCAAATAATGAAGCTGACGCTCGCGTGTCAGGTTCCATACAGAGGCGCCACGCAAATGTTGTGCACTGCTGGCAGCAAACTGCGCGGCTACGGTGGCGCCCGCCGCATAATCGGGCCCCAAAATGCCGGCAAGTGCGGTTGATGAATTCATGATGTTGCGCCAGATCTGGCCGCCGACTTGTGCCTGTTCATCCAGAACGATGACCGAGTAATTCCAGTTTGCCAGTTGGGCGGCTGCAGTCATACCGGCAGGTCCCGCGCCGATGATGGCGACATTGGTATGAGTACTCATTGTTCTTCACCTGCCTGGATCACCGTAAACGCGGTCTGGCCCTGCTGCATCCGGATAACCATGCCGTCTTCGATGGTTGTCATGCAGCTTTGCCGGTTTTGCACGCCATTGATCTGCACCAGACATTCGAAGCAGACACCCATCTGGCAGTAAGGCGCTCGGGGCTGCCCGCTGACCGGCGAGTTGCGAAAATGCAGAACCTGGTTTTGCATGAGTGCCGCGGCTACGGTGATGCCTTTGGGTGCGCTCAGTTGTCGGCCTTCGAAATCAAAGGAAACGGTCTGGGCAGATGCCTCGCCTCTATTGGTATGTACGGTTCTGAAAAGTAACCTGTTCATGATTGATCTCTGTTCAAATTGCAGAAGCGCTGATTGGAGAATGGGGCGATGGTTTGGGCAGCGGCGCCGCGCAGAATCCAGTCGGGAATTGTGAATACATGATTGGCCGCCAGTGTAATGCCGCTGTGACAGGTCACCACGTAGGCGCCGGGCATGTCGGACGATTCCTGATAGATCGGCATGCCGTCGGGCGACATGATCCGCAGCGCCGCCCAGCATCGGATGATGCGCATGTCGGCTAGCGCAGGAAAATAATCGATGGCCCGCCGGGCGATGTCTTGCTGTAATGACAATCGTGTTGTGTCGTCATATCCCACGTCTTCCATCGAATCGCCGATCTGTATCGTGCCTTCATTCGTCTGCCGCACATGCATGGTCGGATAGGCCAGGAAAGGGGCACAGCGCTCGCCGATCATGACCTGCCCCTGATTCGGTTCTACCGGAACGTGCAGGCCGACAAACTGGCCCAGTCGCTTGTTGCCCAGGCCGGCACAGAGTACAATTTTCTGTGCCGAATACTTGTCGCCGCTGCCAGTGGTGACGATAAAGCGGCCCGCTTGATGGCCAATCTGCTCGACATGGCTGTTGTATCGGTAATCAACGCCCAGCTGGCGTGCCGCCTGCTGCAATGCCGGCAGCAGTTTGAGCGGATTGACATGGCCGTCCATGGACGTATAACAGGCACCGATCACTTTGGGGCCGATTGCAGGAATGTACTTGCGCACTTCTGACGGCGACATGAATGTGTAGTCATACTTCTCGTCTACCGAGGCCTTGATGCTGTGCATCAGTTGCCGCTGGGCGTCCATGTCGGCCTGGTTGGTAAATAAGACGAAGCCCCCCGGTTGCTGCAGATACGCATCGATTCCCGTGCGTTGCGTCAGTTCGCTGGCCAGGCTTGGCCAGTCGCGGGCCGATTGCAGGGTCCAGCGGGTATACGCAGAAAAGCCGTAGCCTTTTCCCTGCACCCACACCAATCCGAAATTGCCGCGCGATGCGCGAAAGGCGGTGTCGCCTTCGTCCAGCATGATGACTTTGGCATTGCGACGGGCCAGCCCGAAAGCCACGCTTGCGCCGACGATACCGCCGCCAATAACAATTATTTCTGTGTTGTGCATTTCCACCGTTCCCAATCAGCACGCTATCCAAACCTACCAGACGGACCGCGAGATCATCATAATTACGGTCGCAATAATCAATATTGCCGACACTGATGTGGCTAGGGGGTCTATGGTTTGCGCAATAAGCTTGTACATTCAGACCGGCAGTGTCGTTGTGCCAGGTGTTGTAACGAAGACCGACATGGTGAGTTCATCGCAGGACTGAATAAATAATAGCAGCCAGCCGCCGGTAAGACCCGGCAGCGCCGATAGCGATATGATACGACGAATATGCTTGCGGTTTCCCGGCGCCAGGCCATCACGTTGCCATTTCAAAGAAACCCGCTTCAGGGTAACCTTGCGAATCCATGCCGGCCGATGAAGCCAGAACAAAGCGCAGGGAATCGGGAGAAAGGCAATGACAATGATATGTCTCATTGTCAGCCAGAATACCAAACATGCAAACGCAGCGATCTCATCCAATAACGGCGTTGCTTTATGCTGCCTTGCGCAGTTTCCTCAGGACGATTGGCACCAGCAAAAACAGCACCGCTACGGTCAGAATGACAATTGAAATGGGCGTTTCGACTAGCACGGCCGGGTTGCCCTGTGCTGCTGCCAGCGCGGTTCTGAGCTGATTCTCGGCCATAGGGCCCAGAATCAGGCCGATCAGGATCGGCGCAATGGGAAAGTCATAAACACGCATGACATATCCCATCAGGCCGATGGCGACCATGCAGGCCAGGTCAAAACTTGACCCCGATACGCCCCAGATGCCGATCATGGCAAATACCAGAATCCCGGCGTATAGTTGCGGCTTGGGGATAAGTAGCAGTTTGACCCACATGCCCACCAGCGGCAGGTTCAGGATCAGCAGCATCACGTTGCCGACATACAGCGAGGCGATCAGCCCCCAAATGAGTTCGGGGTTGGAGGTAAACAAAAACGGACCCGGCTGCAGTCCGAAGTTCTGGAACGCTGCCAGCAAAATTGCCGCGGTGGCAGAGGTAGGCAGCCCCAGCGTAAGCAAAGGCACCAGCACCCCGGCTGCCGCTGCGTTGTTGGCCGCTTCGGGGCCGGCCACGCCTTCAATGGCGCCTACGGTACCAAATTCCTCTTTCTTTTTGCACAGTTTTTTCTCCAGCGTATAGGACAGCATGGTCGGAATTTCGGAGCCGCCGCCGGGCAACGCGCCCATCGGAAAGCCAATGGCGGTGCCGCGTAGCCAGGGCATGTAAGAACGCTTCCATTCTTCCTTTGTCATCCAGATTCCGCCCTTGATTGGCAGGACCTTGTCGTGTTGATGCCGGTAGCGGCTGGCAACGTAAATAATCTCGCCAATCGCAAACAGAGACACCAGCACGACAGTCAGTTCCATCCCGTCCAGTAATGCGCTGGCGCCGAATGTCATGCGTGGTTGTCCGGTCATTTTGTCGATACCGATCACTCCCAGCGCCAGGCCGATGAACAGGGAGATAAAGCCGCGCACCCTTGAGGCGCCCATCACGACAGCTACAGAAGTAAAGGCTAGAAAGGTCAGGGCAAAATAGTCTGCGGGCTTGAAGTAAAAGGCGATTTCGGCAATGGAGGGGGCCGCAAATGTCAGCAGCATGGTGGCAATGGTGCCTGCCACGAAAGAGCCGACGGCGGCCGTGGCCAGGGCGGCAGCGCCACGCCCGGAGCGCGCCATTTTGTTGCCCTCTAGCGCAGTCATCATGGAGCCGGACTCGCCCGGCGTATTGATCAGGATTGATGTGGTGGAGCCGCCATACATGGCGCCGTAAAGCACGCCGGCGAACATGATGAAAGCCGAGACGGGCCCGACCGATACGGTGACCGGCAGCAGCAGGGCGATGGTCAGGGCCGGGCCGATGCCAGGCAGGATGCCAATGGCGGTGCCCAGCATCGAACCGACCAGTGCCCAGAAAAGGTTCATGGGTTGCAGGGCAATGTCAAAGCCTTGCAGCAATAAGCCGAGGGTGTCCATTCAGAAGCCTGCCAGGGGAAGAAAGCCGCCGAGCTGCAAACCCAGGCGTGAAAAAAGAAACCAGCATACTGAACCGAGAATGGCGCCGGTAATCAAGTCCATGATGATTTTTTTCGAACCGAAAGCGCGGGCCACCAGCATGAATGACAACATGGCGGTAACGGGCAGGCCAAGCACTTGCATAGTCAGCGCGGGCACGATGGTTGCAGCCAGCGCAGTAAAAAAAGCCCGCTTGTCCATGGGCAGATGGCCGCTCGCATTTTCCGTATCCTGCGCCTCGAAGCGCTCGCCGCGCGCGATCTGAATCAGTAGCAGGATACCAAGCAGAAGCAGGCCGCCGCCGGCGACGGTGACAAACATGCCTGGGCCGATGGCGGCGTACTGCGCTGTCGCTGGCAAGGTGGTGGTGGCATACAGGCAGACGCAGCCTAACAGGACCACGGCGATGCCCAGCCACCAGGGCCGGGCACCCCCACCTACAGGCGTTGCCGCCGTTTCGTTTTCTGGCGACTGCGATTGCTTATTGTGCAAGGCCGGCGTCCTTCAGGATTTTGTTGATGCGGTCATTTTCTTCTTTGATAAAGTCGCCGAAATCAGGACCCGCCAGGAAGAATTGATCCCAGCCCTGTGTTGCCATTGTCTGCTTCCAGTCGTCGCTTTCGTTCAGCTGGGTAAAACGGTCGACCCACAGTTTGTAATTATCTTCAGGCATATCGACGGAACCGAGCACGCCACGCCAGTTCGCCAGTTCCACATCGTAGCCGGCTTCCTTGAAGGTGGGAGCGTCCAGTCCTTCCATGCGTTCTGCGGAGGTAATGCCCAGTATTTTGACTCGACCAGCCTTGGCAAATTGCTGAAATTCGGAAATGCCCGAAATGCCAGCCTTGAGCGTGCCATTGACAATGCCCGTAACCGTATCGGCGCCGCCGGCCTGCGGAATGTAATTGAGTTTGTTGACTGGTGTATCGCTGGCCTGCGCAAACAGGGCCAGGGCAATATGGTCAACTCCCCCTGCCGAACCCCCGCCTACCGGCGTGCCGCCGGGATTTTCCTTAAGGGCCTTGGCAAAATCGGCCAGCGTTTTGTATGGGGAATCGGGGCGTACTGCAAGCACCAGGTATTCGGCCGTCAGGCGCGCCACCGGCTTGAACTTGGACAGATCAATCGGCGATTTGTTAAGGGTGATCGCACCCACGGTAATGGCACCAAATATCGCCAGATTATCCGGTTTGCCGGCCGTGCCATTCTGGAATTCGGCCAGGCCGATGGTGCCGCCTGCACCGCCTTTGTTGGTGAAGTTGACGCTGCCGGTATAAATGCCGGCTTTGCTCATGGCCGAGAAGGCCTGCCTGCCGGTGCCATCCCAGCCGCCGCCAGGATTGGCTGGCAGCATGACGCTGACCTGCGCGCTGGCTGTTGCGGCAAAGAATGTGGTGGCCGCAATGCACGACCGTAGAATGCCTGATAGTTTCATGTCCGCTCCGAAGGGTTTTGTTGTAATTGACAATTATTCGGGAAGAATAGGTTGGATCAGGATGTATTGTCAATAAGGGAAATGGAGCGGGCAGCCAGCACCGGCGTCAATGCGTGGCAAGGAACCGCGCAAGGCACTGTCGGTTTTTACACGCAGTGCCGTCCAGCGGCGGCATTCGTTTGCTTTATCGTGGTGCTCAGCCGGCGTTTCTGGCCTTGAATGCCCTGGCGCTCAGTCCTTCCTGGACACCCATGTGTTCCGGCGCGACATCGATCACAAGTGTACGAATACAGGTATCCGGTACGTTCAGGGTGGTGGCGGCTGTCTTGTTGATTGCTTCCATGAAATTGGCCTTGAGCTCATCGTTCCTTCCTGCCAGCAGGAAAGCTTCGATATTGACAAAGTCTGCCCCGATCTGGCCGGCAACAATCGAATCCTGCTGTTCAATTTCCTGCAGGGATATACGGATGCTGGGCAAGGCGGCGTTCAGCGTTTGCTCTATGACTTTGGTGGCATTTTGAAGAAAAGCGGTTTTCTGTTGCTGGCTGCGGCCGGCAGTGACCTGGACTTGAAGAATGGGCATGATAGCTGTGTCTCGTTATTGAATGAAATGTGGTAATGAAACGGGGACAGGGTTCGAAGCTGCATCTGTCACCTTTTGCGATTGTATCGAAAAGCGGCTCGGATGCCATCCGTTGACGAATTTACAGTTTCTTTAAGGTGACGAAAATGAGGGTAGCGCCGCTTCAACAGTGACCGTTGTTGCTGTACCCACGGACCGTCCTGCCTTGATCGCGCCTGTGAATGCATTGTGCGTATCGGGCCAACTTTTATTTATCGACAACGGCCGAAGGTGCGCCGTTTTATGTCCGAATGTCGCGCCCGACCAATCGAGGCAGTGTATGTGACACGATCGGTTGGACAATCTGCACGGCGCGCCGCTGCGCTGTGCAGATTCTGCGTTCGCAGATGATCCGGCGCTCGCCGGTTGTGAGCCAGGAATAAATGCCATAAAGGAAGGGGCGCTGTAAGAGCGCCCCTTCTTTGAATGTCAATAAAGCAAACAGACTACAGCGGGTTGCGCAGCGCATGAACGGCCCGCTCCAGGATCTGGCGCGTTCTGAATTGCACCAGCGCCTGCCAGTCGGGATCGACGGGAAAGAAAAAGTCCAGCAATCGTCGTTTGATTTTTTGTCCTTCGGCGCTGGCCGGATCACCATGCAAATGCAGGAAGTGATCTGCCAGCAAGGCGGGCTGGCCCACTTGCTGACTGTCATAGGTGCCACATTCGACAACCAGCTGGGTAAACTGGCGGTCACTGAATAGCTTGACCATGGCGGCTGAGGTATAGCCGGTAGCAGCCGCCGAGATGCCGGTATCGCTGGCGTTGTCGGCCCCCGTAATCACGGTGTATAACCATGGACCGTATATGGATTGGGCTCGCGCGATGCCAGGGTACTGCTGTTCGGCAATGGCCATCAGCATGGGATGGCCGAACGGACCCGCTCCGGTGTGCAGGTCAAAGCTGATGATCTCCGTGGCGTGCGTAGGCAGATGATTTTTCAGGACTTTATGCAGGGTCAGATTGGACCAGCTTGGTTTGTCTCCACCGTAATACAGGCCGTCCCGGTGACGATACTGCCCGGCTTCGACAATGTTCATGAGCGCCGCATAGCCCTTTTCTCGCACCATCTGGTCCCAGCGCTCGTCCCGTGCCTGCCGTCTGGCAGTGTCGCGAATGTCGGTCGCAAACAGATCATGTACTGCTTCGTATCCGGGATTTGCCGGCAATGGCTGGTCAAAATCCAGATAGTTGCGGTTCAGATCCATATTGTCTTCATTTACCCGTCGTTTCCACGATGTGCCCCAGGGGTTGATCAGGTGGATAAACAGGATGCCCACGCCCGCCGCCGGACTGACCTCCTGTTCCAGCAGGAAGCGGGTCTGGCAGATGGAGCCGTAGTAGCCTTCCACGCCATGGGTGCCGGACACCACGACCAGCCATTTGTCGGCATTGGGGTCGCCGGCTACCGCGACATCAGTACACAAATTCTCATTTTCCACGCCCTTGAGCGGATGCGGGTAGGAATGCAGCAAGGCGCCGCGATGATGGGCGGCCTTCAGGAAAGAGGCCCGCAACTGCGAGTAGGTCAGCTGGTCGGGCGCCAGGCGGAAAATAGGCAAATCGGCGGAGTCAAAGCGGGTCATGAGCGAATTTTTTGGCCAAAAGACAAGAAAAACATGGGTTTGGAGCAAAATCAGGGAGCGGGCGGGCAATTTATGCAAAAATCTCGTGTCCGCGCGTTGTAACCTGCTTGCAATCCCACCGGAGAAACAGGGACAAGGCGTTATACTACTGCAATCATTTTACGATATGTTTCCTGGGGTTAGGAATGAAGAAACTTTTTGTTGCGGCAGTGCTGGCTGCACTATTGCCCACGGTGGCGTCTGCTGCGCCCGTCAAGCTGCGTCTGGGAATCGATCCCACCTTCGCGCCTTTTGAATCGGTTAATCCGCAAGGCGAACTGGTGGGTATTGATGTCGATATGGGCAAATCCATTTGTAAACGTATTGAAGCCGACTGCGAGTGGATCCGCATGAATTTCGATGGCGTGATTCCGGCCCTCAAGGCCAAGAAAATAGACGGTATTCTGTCAGGTATGACAATTACCAAAGAGCGCGAGAAGCAGGTGCTGTTTTCAGATGTGATGTACGCTAGTTCCACTCGCCTGATGGTTCCCGCCAACAGTGATGGCCTGGATACGACTGCCGAATCGCTTAAAGGCAAGACCGTGGGCGTGGTGCAGGGCACTACCCAGGCCGCCTATGCCGATAAGCACTGGACAGGCAAGGGCATTAATCTGGTTTCCTACCAGAATGACGATCTGGCAAAGCAGGATCTGGCGCTGGGTCGTGTTGATGCCACGCTGCAGGATGCCGCTGCCGCAACCATCTTCTTCGATAGCCCCGATGGCAAGAATTTCAAGCTCGTCGGAGAGGCTGTCTCTGACGCTGACGTTTTTGGAAATGGCAACGGTATCGGCCTGCGCAAGGAAGATACGGAACTCAAAAACAAGATCGACAAGGCACTTGCTGATATGAAGCAAGACGGTGAATACGCAAAAATCCTTGACGCTTACAAGAAGTACGGCATCAAGGAACACGAATAAGTTTTTCTGACCGGTGCTGCGCGGCCACCGGCGTTTTGCCGGCAGCCGCGCAGTTTGCATTTTTGGGGCAGTCTGGCGCGCCCCGTAATCGATGTCTGGCGGCCGGCGCTTTGTGTCGCGAACGGCAGCATTATTAATAACGATATTTAAGGAACCCGATGCTGTACGGATATGGACCCCAGATATGGGCCGGTACACTCGCAACCTGTCTGCTGACCCTATTGACGCTGTTGTTTTCGATCATCATCGGTATGGTCGGGGCTTTGTGCAAGCTGTCTCCCAACCCCGTACTGCGCTGGACATTCACCGGATACACGACGTTGATCCGCAGCGTTCCCGATCTGGTGATCATGCTGCTGGTTTTTTACAACCTGCAGGAGCTGATCAATTTCATTTGCAATTGGGCCGGCTGGCCGCAATACCAGATGGATGCGTTTTCAGCAGGCGTCACAACGCTCTCGTTTATCTATGGCGCCTACATGACGGAGACCTTTCGCGGTGCGATTCAGGCTGTGCCCAAAGGACAGCTTGAAGCCGGCTACGCAACCGGCATGTCGCAACTGACCGTATTTCGCCTGATTCTTCTGCCGCAATTGATTCGCTTTGCCTTGCCGGGGCTGAACAACAATCTTCAGGTTATCATCAAGGCAACCGCGCTAGTCTCGATTATCGGTCTGCTTGATATCGTGACGGTCACGCAGCAGGCCGGTCGCAGTACCCAGCAATTGTTTTTCTTCAACCTGGTGGCGGCGGCCATTTACCTGTGTATGACAGCAGTCAGCCTGATCGTTCTCTCATGGCTGAACCGGCGCTATTCTGCAGGGGTGCGGGAGGTGCGGCTGTGAGCGAAATACTGGATCGCTACTGGCAAGTCTACCTGGGCTTTGGCATCCCCATGACGGGGCTGGCCATGACCATCTGGATTTTGTTGCTGTCCGTGCTGTTTGGCACCGTGCTGGCCATCCCAATGGCGATCTGGCGCAGTTCTTCCAATCGATGGGTCAGCGTGCCGGTACGGGTTTACACCTTCGTTTTTCGCGGCACGCCGCTTTATGTTCAGTTGCTGCTTATTTACACCGGCCTGTTCAGTCTGAGCGTGGTGCGTGGCACGCCACTGCTCGCGACGTTCTTTCGCGACGGTTTCAATTGCGTCATTCTGGCATTCACAATCAACACCTGTGCCTATATGACTGAGGTGCTGGCCGGCGCCATCCGCGCCATTCCGCATGGCGAGATTGAAGCGGCGCAGGCCTTTGGATTTTCCCGTTTCAGGCTGTACACGAAGATTATTTTGCCCTCGGCCTTCAGGCGAGCGTTGCCGTTTTACAGCAACGAGGTCATTCTGGTTTTGCATTCTACCTCTCTGGCTTTTACGGCAACCGTGCCGGAACTGCTCAAGGTGGCGCGCGATGTCAATAGCGCCACATTCAATTCCTTACCTGCCTTCGGTATTGCGGCCATTCTGTACGCCATTCTGGCAATGGTGCTGGTTGCGCTGTTTCGCAAGGCAGAGAAAAAATGGCTCGGGTTTCTGAAACCCGCCGCTATTTAACAGGTCAGCAACATGGAAAATTTACGCGTCCAGGATATTCACAAACGTTTCGGCAGCAACGAGGTGCTCAAGGGAGTGTCGCTGCTGGCCAATAAGGGCGATGTCATCAGTATTATCGGCTCCAGCGGCTCGGGCAAAAGCACGCTGCTGCGCTGTATCAATTTTCTAGAAACGCCCGACTCGGGCAGAATATTTGTTCATGGCCAAGAGCTGCGCACGGTTCAGCGCAAGGGCACTTTGGTGCCGGCTGATCGCCGCCAATTGCAATATATGCGCACCCGGCTGTCCATGGTGTTTCAGCATTTCAATCTGTGGTCGCATATGACCGTGCAGGAGAACATCATAGCCGCGCCGGTCAATGTTCTGGGCCTGTCGCGCCAAGAAGCGCTTGTCAGGGCGCAAAGCAATCTGCTTAAAGTGGGGCTGGGGCTGGATACCTTGAAAAAGTACCCCATGCACCTGTCGGGCGGGCAGCAGCAACGCGTGGCGATTGCCCGTGCACTGGCGCTGGAGCCCGAGGTAATGCTGTTTGACGAGCCCACGTCAGCTTTGGATCCGGAGCTGGTCGGGGAAGTGCTGCGTGTCATGCAGAAACTGGCCGAGGAGGGGCGCACCATGATTATGGTGACGCACGAAATGGCGTTTGCTCGCCAGGTGTCCAGTCATGTGATGTTTTTGCATCAGGGCGTGGTTGAAGAAGAGGGTGCTCCCGGTGATATTCTGAGCAAACCCAGAAGCGCCCGTCTGGCGACCTTTCTGGCAGGTAATCTCAAATAGGAAAACGGGTTGTCCGGCTTGATTGGACACGTTTCAAATATCAAAACTGAATGCCGGGGTTTTGGCGGGCGCATCTTAAAGCGCAAACCCGATAGCCTGGGTAGGGTGGGCGCGTCTCACACGGCCAAATCAATTGTCTGGCTTTGTTGAGTGTGTCTCAATTAGCGACATCGATGGTCCCGCTAGGCTGGACGCGCCCTGCGGGCCGTCGGCCAGGGCCGGCGAGCACCGGGCTACGTATTATCAACACGCCGTTTTTTTGCCCTAAGCGCAATAAGACGCGAAAACGTCATATTTTTTTAGAATTGCTGCCGTTACATTGTTTACAGACAACTAGTGTACATTAGTAGGGTTACAGGCCGTTTATAAATATAAATGTAAATCGGAATGGCAGTACGCGTTCCCCTGAAGTCCTGTTCTCTCTAAGAGAGAGTCTATATGCAACGTGTCAATATTATTATCCCAACGTTTAACCGTGCCGGGCTAATTGCAGGTGCAGTGGACGCGGCATTGGGTCAGAGTTACCCGAACAAACAAGTCACGATCATCGATGATGCATCTACCGATGATACCCGTCGGGTACTGCAGCCGTATTTTGAGCATCCGGACTTTGTCTATGTTCGTCTTGCGCGCAATATGCATACGGCACAGGCCAAAAATGTCGGCATTGCGCTTTCAATGTCAGATGCCATTACCTTTCATGATTCCGACGATCGGCCCTTGCCTGACAAGGTGCTGATGCAGGCGCGCACCCTTTTCAATACCCGCGTCGTTGCCGACAGTAGCATGAATTGGACGGCCTTTGACCATGAACCGCAGCAGGGGCTGCCGGTTTCACTGGTGCTCACAGAACACGAATTGATCCGCTGGGACGGATCGCGTCTGATCGCGCAAAATGCCCTGCGCCTTGTCGACGATTTTTTCCCCAATATTCAGGGGCGATTGGACCAGTCTGGAGACTGGATCCTGGTCAATGCCGGTCTTTTTCGCGCCCAGGTGTTTAGTCGTTACGGCGGTTTTCGTAATAGTATCGAAGAGGACAGGGATATGCGCAATCGGTTAATAATGGCTGGCGAAGTGGTGCATTTGTTGCCCCAGGTTCTGCTCCGGAAATTCGAGTATGACGATTCGCTGACGATGGCTCAGGCCTCGGACTATCACAGCGAAGGTCGCCAGTCGGACCGCGCCGCGATCTGGGCTGATATTGCCGCATGGCGTCGAACCGGGCAGGTGGCCCCCCAGCCCATTGATCTGTCTGAGTTACGAATCGATTTTATTTCCAATCCGGCTTCGGTTGCCATTTCTGAGGCGATGATGACCCCTGAGACACGCGAACGACTGCAACAACAATTGCAAGCTGCAGGTGTATTATGAAGCGCCTGAAGATTGCTATTGTTGATGGTTTCTGCCCCCGCCCATACGAAGGGCAGACATGGCAGAACGAGGCTATGGGCGGGACAGAGCTGACAGCCGCCCGAGTGGCAGAAGCACTCGCGGTCCATCATGATTTGGTGGTAATGCAGCACTGTCGGCAAGAGGCAACATGCAGCGCTGCCGGAGTGCGCTATGAGCCCGGCGCCGATTGGCGCAAGCTGGCAGGGCAGTGCAGGTTTGATGTTGTCATTATCATCAATTCGCTCAAACTGCTCGCGCTGTGGCACAAGCATGCTTGCGCGCAAACGCGTCTGATTTTATGGCGACATAATTTTACGGGCGCAACGCATAAGCATGCCGCGAACGTGTTGGCCGATACGAATGCGCAAATGATTTGCGTCTCGCACAGTCACAGGCGCCATACGCTGGCCGTGCTTGGTATCACCGAAGATTCGCCGCCATCGGCGAGAATTGGCGTGATCTATAACCCGGTTGTGACCGATCAATCGAAACCCGAAGCCTCGGCGCAAACTGTGGTGGATACCAATCAGTTGCTGTTTGCCAGTTCTCCGCATAAGGGACTGGAGCAGGTTCTGGACAATTTTGCGAAACTGCGGCAACGACTGCCGCAACTGTCGCTGCTGGTCTGTAATCCCGGGTATCTTGAGCGATCCGTTCCAGCGTGTGAGGGGGTGCATTTTACCGGTAAGCTCAGGCCAGCCCAGGTGCACGCGCAAATGCGACGCAGCCTGTGCCTGTTCAATGCGCAAAGCACGTTTGCGGAAACCTTTGGCCTGGTTTTTGCCGAGGCCCACAGCATGGGAACACCTGTGGTAGCGCAGCGCGGTCTGGGGGCAGTCGATGAGGTGGTGGGGCGCAGGGACGGGCAGGCGCTGGATGTGAACGACGAGCAGGCAGTATACGAGTTGGTGGCCAGTTGGCGCGACGGCCGGCGACCGCGCGTGTCAATGAGTCCGACGTTTTCTCTGGCGGTGGTAAAAGCACAATGGCTAAAACTGCTCAATCCAGATGCGATCGCTCCTGAGAGCCAGCAGACCGAAACCGGGAGTATTCCATATGCGATATTCTGAGGCACTGAGCCTGAACGATTCCCATGTGGCAAGTCTGCTTGAGCTTGAACAGTCGCTGTATGCCCGTGCGGCAGATGTGGACGCATTGGGGCTGGATCTGGACGTGGAAATGGCGATGCTGCGCAGCGCCGGCCTGCTGTCGGCATGTGTGCCTCGTGAGTACGGAGGCCAGGGGCTGGGGTGCGAGCATGATGCGCATTCTGTGCTGACGGCATTTGCGACATTGCGCATGCTGGGGCGGGCGACGCTTTCGGTGGCGCGTCTTTATGAAGGGCATATGAATGCAGTGAAACTGGTTGCGTTGTACGGCAGCCAGGCGCAGAAAGCCCAGTGGCTACCGCTAGTCTTGGCGGGCCAGTTGTGGGGGGTGTGGGGCGCAGATGGCGCGACACCATTGAGCGCTACGTTGATGTCAGACGATGCCTCAAAAACACGGCATTATGTGCTGCATGGGCAGAAGGCGTTTGCCTCCGGGCTGGGGTTGCTGGACCAGGCGATTGTGACGTTCAACAGAGGGGCACAGGGGGTCGCCCTGGCATTGGTCAGTGTGAGCGAGAAGCGGCGACAGGACAAGTCTGCCTGGCGGGTTTCCGGAATGAAGGCCACATGGTCGGGTGTCTACGATTTTGAGGGCGTGCAAATCGAGGAATCTGCGCTAATTGGCAGCCCCGGTGATTATGTCAAAGAGCCTTATTTCGAGGGTGGGATCTGGCGATACTGCGCGGCCCATCACGGTGCGGCCGAACAGATTGTCCGGCTATGGCGGACTCGATTGGTGCAAAAGGGACGCGCAGAGGATCCGATACAGTTGACGCGGCTGGCACGGGCACGCGCCCGGCTTGTCGCTGTGTATTCGCTGCTAAGAGATGTCAGTCTGCAGGTAGAGACCTGTCGTGGTTTGCAGGGCCAAAATAACGTGAATGAAGACGATCAGCGCGCGGCTGTAGAGATGGCGCTGCTGGGTCGGGAAATGACCGAAGAGATGGCAGTAGCATTGATGAATGACGCCAGAAAAGCGCTGGGTGTAGAGGCTCATCTGCCGCAATCGGATATGGAAAGAATCTGCCGGGATTTATCAATCTATTTGCGACAGGCAGGCCCCGACGGCAAGTTGCTCAATGCCGGCCGTCTTTATTTGGCCCAGGCCGAAGACAGGACGCGCTTATGGTAACTCCGTTGCATCGCGGGCAGTTGCTGGTTCAGGCGGCACAGGCGCCGGCGGTCTCTGTGCAGGCGCTGGCTGGCCAAGCAAATGTACTGATTCTGTCTCCCCACCCGGATGATGAAACGCTGGGCTGCGCCCAGGCAATAGCTGCTGCCTGTGATTCGGGCCGCAAGGTGTTTGTGGTCGTCATCACCAATGGCAACCTGTCGCATCCGGGATCGTTGCGCTATCCCAAAGCCGCGCTGGCTGCGCTGCGACGGCAGGAGTGTATGAACGCGCTGGATGTCGTTGGTGGCGTCAACGTTGTACCTGTGTTTATGGACTACGACGACCAGTGTGCGCCAAACACGGTGTCAGAGCAGATAGCCTGTATTGCACGGCTGGAGCAACTGGTGCGCGAATGCAAGATCACCGCCGTATGGACAAGCTGGGAGCAGGACCCCCATTGTGACCATCAGCGCGTTGCGCGCCTGGGCGAATTGCTGCTTGCTCGCCAGCCGCAACTGGTGCTGTTCAAGTATCCGATATGGGGTCGCTTCCTGCCGGAGGCACAGGCAGTTGAGGGTACGTTGTATCAATTTACCGGAACGGGCGATCGTAATCGCAAGGCGCGTGCGCTAGAGTGCTACCGCTCCCAGATGACATCGCTCATTGATGACGATCCGCAAGGGTTTGTGATGGCGCCCGAGACCCGGGCTCACTTTCTGGACACCCCGGAGCTGTTCATTTCCTATGACATTGCGGCGCGGGCTCTGGAATTTGATGCGCTTTACATGAACGATTCGGACCCATGGCAGTTTCTGACATCGGAATATGAGAACAGCAAGTATGTGACGACATTGTCTGCTTTGCCCCGGCCGCGCTACCGACGCGCGATTGAAGCCGGGTGCTCTATTGGTGTCCTGACCGAAAAACTGTCCGCGCGGTGTGATGAGGTGATCGGGCTGGATATCTCCGGCGTGGCCGTTGATCTGGCGCGGGCCCGCAACCGTCATATCCCGCAGATTCAGTTTCGGCAGGCGCCATTGCCCCAGGCGTGGCCGCAAGAATCGGCCGATCTGATTGTGTTGTCCGAAATTCTTTACTTTCTCGATGTCATGCAGATCGAGCAACTGGCAGGACAAATCGCCCGAACCTGGGAAAAAAATGGCGACTGTATTGTGGTGAACTTTTCGGGAGATACATGCCAGGCGCTGCACGGTAAGCAGGCGGCCACGATATTTTGCGAGGCCATCAGACGTTATGCGCAGGTCGACTGTGTCCTGAGTCAGACTTATGAGAAATATAGTCTGCTGGTTCTGAACCGGATTGGCGACCCGACGGCTTGAAAAAGGCCTGCAAAGGCCGCAGTGGTTTCGCAGGCAACGGGCAGGACCGTATCTTGTCCTGAGGCGCGAATGACTTATTGGTTCCGACTGGTAACAGTTGATTTGCGCAATATATTAATAATTATCTGGAAGACTATGATTACTACAGAAGATGGCGTGCAGCTGAATGATCACTGCGGTTACGTTGCGCAATTGGCAAACTGCCCATTGTCTTATGTGATTGCTATTCCGGCCAAAAATGAGCAGGCTACGATCGTTGCCTGCCTGGATGCGTGCTGGCAAAGTATGCAGCTTGCGGTCGGGACGGGCAAGATTTTGCTTGTAATCAACAACACCACCGATACTACTCAGGCGCTGGCTGCGGCATGGGCAAGTCAGACAGGCTGTCCGCTTGAAATTGTCAATATTACGGTGGCGGCGCATGCTTGCGAGGCTGGCTATGTTCGCAGAATGGCGATGCAATGGGCTGCGCTTTCGGTGCGGCCCGATGGTGTTCTTCTGTGCACCGATGCAGACTCCCGGCCTCATATTGACTGGGTGTCAGCCAATCTGGCGCAGATTGCTGCCGGCTATGATCTGGTATGCGGCGACATTTTGCTGGATCAATCACACCCGCAATATCAGCAAATTTGCGCCATTCATCGGAAGAACGCGTTGGAAGGGCAGTATCGGCAGGCCAGTCTTGAACTGATCCATCAACTGGATCCAGACCCGGATAACGTCTGGCCACATCACAATCAGGTTTCCGGTGCCAGCCTTGCTATCCGCAGACAGGTGCATGATGAGGTGGGGGGCGTCCCGGCTGTGCCGCTAGCTGAAGACCGGGCTTTGGCGTTGCGGGTGGCTTTGCATGACTATCGCATCTGTTATTGCGATAGGGCCAGGGTGGTTACCTCCTGTCGCATGGACGGAAGGGCGCAAGGCGGCATGGCGCAGGCCTTGCGTATCCGGGCAGGCAATGAGGATTTTTTGATTGATGAATCACTGGAGCCTGCGGATCTGGTGCTGCTGCGTGCGGGCACGCGGGCTACAGCACGCCGGGCGTTGCAGCAGGGACGAAGTCGTCATGATCTGTATGCGTTTCTGAAGATTGAGCCCTCACGTTACGAGACGCTGGACAAAATCAGGCGATTCGGGATGTTATGGCAACAGCTTGAACTGCATGCGTACTGCCTGCGACCCCAACGCGTACTGTATAGCCAGTTGCCGGTTCAACTGAAAAAAATCGAGGCCATGTTGATGCATATGAGTGAGTTTGATATGTCTTGATAAAAATGATTGTTTAGTGCGCCTGTTCAGCGTTTACGCAAGCCGAATGTGAACATATTTTGCAGACATTCACCGCGCCGATATCAGGAAATATAATGATGAAATGGATTCTGGCTATAAGTATTCTTGCCGTGTACGCGAACACCGTTGTGTTCGTTGTGAGTTGGGGCCTCAAATGGTCTGTGCTGCTTGTTAACTGGAAAAAGAACAGGCGGCAAGCAATCACAGCGGTAGATGACGGCGCCACCGCAAGATCAGGCCATCCGGCCGCATTGACCAGTTATGGTGCAGCGTTTTTTTCTGTACATTTGCCCACGCACAACGAGCCACCCGATATTGTCATTAAAACAATAGATTCCATTCTGGCATCCCATTATGATGACTTCGAACTGCTTGTGATCGACAATAATACGAGCGATCCTGATTTATGGACGCCCGTCAGTGAACACTGCCTGCAAATGGGGCCGCGGGTCCGGTTTTATCATTGCATGAATGTCGCCAATGCCAAGGCTGGCGCACTGGATATCGCACTGGGGTTGCGCAGTTGCAGATCGACCCACGTTGTGATTGTGGACGCCGATTACACCGTGGACAGAGATTTTCTGAATCGCGCATCCGATTTGCTGGCACACAACGAATACGACTACATCCAGTTTCCACAATCTTATCGGGGCGAAGGCGCTGCAGGATTGAAATATGAACTGGGCCTGTATTTTGCGACTGTGAGCAGAGCCGCCGATGCGGCCAATACCATGCTGCTGACCGGTACCTTGTCAGTGATTGCGGTCAATGCGCTCAATACATTGGGCGGATGGAAAACGTCGACCCTGACCGAAGATGCAGAAATCGGACTCCAACTGCATATGCGCGGGTTCCGTGGGCGCTATATTGGACAGTCGGCAGGGGCAGGTTTGTTACCGTTTACCTTCTTTGATCTGGAAAAGCAAAGGGAGCGCTGGATTCATGGGAATTTCCAGGTTCTTGCCCGATATTTCACACGAATTATGACCGTGAAAAAAACCTATCTGGTGGCTATTTTATCCCAACTGTCGGCCTGGTTTGCCTTCTTGCTGATACCGATGGTCTTTATGCTTCTGATTCCGTTGTTTGCCGGGTATCAGCCATTGTCGGGCCAGGCTGCATGGGCGCTGGCAATGGCGGCGGCAACGATTATTCTTGATTTTGTGTCCCGGTTTGTCTTTATTCGCCTCTCGGGTTCGAGCACAAAGCTGGCTCAGGTGCTGGATACGTTTGTCGTTTCCTGGGCCCTTGCCGCCAGAAGTTCCATGGCCACCTTTACAGGCAATTTGCCGGCGTCCCGAATATTTCATCGTACCAACAAGAGTCTTTGCGACGATTCTGGCGTAGTACGCAGCATCAGCACGACGGTGGTCGCTATCGTTGGCAGCTTGGCGGTTCTCCAGGGCTTATTGATGGCTCAGCCATCGGTTGTGGTGGCGGGAATATTGTTGGCGCTTATGTTGCCTTTTCAGTGGCTGACCAGTCGGCGATTGCTGCGCTACCGCAATCATTTGCGGGCGCGTTGAGGTCGCCAGGCGATTGCGTCGGATCAGCGCGCCGCGCCAGCGCCGCAAAATGGGAGTTGGCGACTGCACGAGCCGCTGGGCGGTTTTTGTAAGCATTCATTAACCGCCGCCCCGGGACGGCATGCAGGCTCGCATCTGATAACAAAATGAACACAAACCGATACCCAAAGCTGTGCCAGTGCCCCGACCAATAATGATATGGTCACAAATGTGATCGCAAGAGACGCATTATCGCAGTTGTTATATTGCGTGTGGATGATCACCCGATGTTAATGATTCGAATACAGGAGATTGATCAATGCCAGCAAAATCCCAGGATCAACAGAAAGCGGCGGGCGCGGCACTGTCTGCCAAGCGCGGAGAAACAAAAGTCAGCAGCCTCAAAGGCGCTTCCAAATCCATGCATGATTCCATGACGGAAAAAGAACTTGAAGAGTTGGCCTCTACCAAGCGAAAAGGCAAGCCGGAACACGTGAACAAAAAAGACTGAGCGAAAAATGCAACGCAGTGCGCGTTGCATTTCGCAACCGATGTTAATCGGGTTGCGCGATAGCGGCTTGCTCAATCGGAATGATGGTAGCCCTGTTTTCTGCCGTTGCAGCAGGTGGGCTGGTTTGTTCCTGTTCCTGGCTGATCAGGCGATCCAGACCCTTGCGGAACTTGATCGGCCCGCCGTCGAGTTTAAGATTGATGAAGGGCGTGCGGCGATTGTCCATGCCTTTTTGGACTGCGCTCAGTACGATCCGGTCTTCTTCAAATGCCTTGCGTACGCCTTCGGCGAATTGGCGCGAGACGTCTGCGTCATTGGCACTGAAATTTCTGAGCTGGAACCAGAAGTAGCGGGTGGTTTTTTCGTCTACCGGCGTCAGAAAGTTATAGGAGTCCATCAGGAACACGTCCGGATGCAGCGGCGCCTGATCGCCTCCCGTGCCCGCAGGCGTAAAGATGGCTTTGATGATGGCGTGGGAAGGATAACGCACTTCATAGTGCTGCTTGCGGTCGCAGTTGCCGGAAAACTTGACGAATTTTGCGTAAAAGGGGGCGACCTCGGTATCGTACATCCAGCGCGATACGATCACGCCGTTGTCCGTAACCGTCGTGGTCAGGGGTTCGTTTGCACAGGCGCTGTTGCCAAAAGAGCTGCGATGCACCCATGCCACGTGCGAGGGGTCCAGCAGGTTGTCGGTCATGTACAGATAATTGCACTCGACGATCATGGCGTCACCCTGGTTGATGCCCCATGCCGGGTCGCCATACTCCGCAATTTGCGGAATCAGCGAGGCGTCGGCCTTTTGCGGATCGCCCATCCATACCCAGACCAGTCCGTACTTTTCGGCAATGGCAAAACTTCTAACAGTGGCGGCCCGGGGGATTTTTGCGCCGGGCGCGAAAATACAGGCGCCCTGGCCATTGAACGTAAGCCCATGATAGCCGCATTCGACGGCATCATCGACCAGACGTCCCATGGATAAAGGCAGTTTGCGGTGCGGACAGGCATCTTCAAGGGCGACGACCTGGCCGTCCTGCTGGCGATAGAACACCAGATATTCACTGAGCAATTGCAATGGGTAGAGCTCATGGCCGATGTCGTGGCTCCAGGCCGCGACATACCATGCATTCTTCAGAAACATGGGAATCTCCGTTTATTCAGGCCGTTTCAGGGCTGCCATATAACGCTCGACATATTCATCAAAGCTTTCGTTGTCAGACGCTTCTATTGCGGCCTGTTCTTCAAGCGATTTTTTGACGCTGGCACGCATTTGCTGCTCGGTTTCGGCTGACAGTTCGCCAAAGCGCAGTTCATCTGTCAGACGCTGGCTTTGCAGTTGGGTATAGTCGGCAAAACTGAGGCCGCTGTCTTTGAGCTCCTGCAATATACGTGCCGAAGGCGTAGCCGATACGTCGTCCAGCTTGTGGCGCTGTTCCTGGATCGCCGCACTGTACTGCGTTGTGCTAAAGGCAATGTCCAGTTCTTTGGCATACAGCGCGACCTGGTCAAGTAACTGGTTGCCCCAGACTGGGATGGAAATGTCTTCGCCGTTGCTGCTCAGGCGTAATGCCGGATCGCGCCCGCGATTGACCACATCGGTGAAATTGGCCTGGCTTTCTTCACAGAAGCCGTCATAAGGGAAAAGCCGGCTGTCGTGCACGGCACAGAACAGCAGGAACGCGTCCATAAAATGACAGGTGGCATTCGAAATACCAATAGCGCTGAACGGGTCGATATCCAGGCAACGGATTTCAACGTACTCGATACCGCGTTCCATGAGCGCCGTGATGGGCCGCTCGCCGCGCGCCGTTGTCCGTTTGGGCCGGATGGTTGAGTAGTATTCATTTTCGATCTGCAGCACATTGGTGTTCAGTTGAATCCACTGGCCGTCGCGATGGGTGCCTAGCGCCTGGTATTCGGGCCAGGGTTGCGTGACGGCATGATACATTTTTCGCACGAAGGTGGACAGGTCGTTGTAGCACATTCTCAGGCCGGCCTGAGCATCGTTCTGATAGCCCAGGTCGCTCATGCGCAGGCTGGTGGCATAGGGCAGATATAGCGTGTCGTGATCCAGCTGGCGCAAGGGATTTGGCCGGTCGCCCAAAAATGAGCGCGGCACTGCCGGCGACGCGCCAAACAGGTACATTAGCAGCCAGTTGTATCGGGTGAAGTTGCGGATCAGACCCATATAGCCGATAGACTGTCGTTCGATTTCGGTTGCGCCGTCCAGGTCCAACTGCTGCCACAGCGAGTCGGGCAGCGAAAAATTATAGTGCAGCCCGGCGATACATTGCATGGTGCGACCGTAGCGCTCAGCCAGCCCGCGTCGGTATACATGGCGCAGCGTGCCGCTGTTGGATGTGCCATAGGTGGCAATGGGGATCTGGTCATCGGGCGGCAGAGGGCCCGGCATTGACTGCATCCAGATGCTTTCGGATGGAAACTGGCGGCTTGCAAAGCGATGTACGTCGGTCAGCTCGTCGAGCAGGGTGTCCACCGACGTGTGGGTTCCGGTAATCAGCTCGATCAGCGATTCGGAATAGTCGGTGGTAATATTCGGATGAGTCAGGGCCGACCCCAGAAGGGTTGTGTGCGGTGTGGTGGCGAGCGCGCCATCCCGGTCAATCCGTAGCCCTTCGCGTTCAATTCCGCGTAGAATATGAGTTAGCGAGTCTCGATGCTGCTGTAGTGTGGTCATGCGCTGCACAAGTCGTCCTGAGATGTCTCTGAAATCAATAATTGCTGATTTTAAGGGAGTTCCGCTGCTTTTCAGTTTTAAACGGTTTGTTTCGAATTAATTAATTTGGGTGGTACAGGTGATCAAGCGTCTGGCTCTTGTTTTTTTCATGGTTCTGTTGGCGGGGTGTTCGCCAAAATACGATTGGCGCGAGGTGAAAATTGCAGGCGGGCGCATGCAGGCAATTTTCCCTGACAAGCCGCGCAGCGAATCGCGAACGACAGAAGTCGAAGGCGTGGAATATCCATTTACCATGGAAATGGCGCTGGTAGACGACCAGGTGTTTGCAGTGGTCTACAGCCTGCTGCCAGAGGGCAAACAGGATGAGGCCAGTACGCGCAAGGCCGGCCAGGCGCTGCTGCGCTCGGTATACGCCAGCATGAACGAACCGGTGCCCGAGTCGCTGCCCGCATTCGGGCAGAAGCTGACCTTCAGGAAAGCGGTGGGTGACGAGAATGCCAGTGTCTATGTCAAGGTGTTTGCCGGCAACGGCGTTATCGCCCAGGCCTATGTCGCCGGACAGGACAACACCTTGAATGAGCCGGTTGCCGACGAGTTTCTCAATGGCATGTCGCTCAGATAGCCGACTCCCGGCTTGTTTTTAAAATGATACAATGCGATAAAGGTCGGCGCCGATTTGTCTGATCCGCTTGCGGGCGCCTCAAAAATCCCGCTAAAAAGGTCCGTATGGTTTCTAAAAATTCAACATCACAGCAATCTGTGGGCGTGGTTACGCCCCAATTTCTTCAGTTCGAACAACCGCTCACACTCAGTAGTGGCCAGGTGCTGCCGTCATACACGCTCGCTGTGGAAACCTATGGCAAGCTCAACGCGCAGCGCAACAACGCCGTGCTTGTCTGTCATGCGCTCAACGCCTCGCATCACGTGGCGGGCGTCTCGCCCGACAATGAAAAGGATGTGGGGTGGTGGGACAATATGGTCGGGCCGGGAAAGCCGGTAGATACGAATATTTACTTTGTCATCGGTGTCAATAACCTGGGCTCCTGCTTCGGTTCCACGGGACCGGCTTCTATCGACCCTGCTACCGGCAAGCCCTGGGGCTCCTCTTTCCCGGTTGTGACGGTGGAAGACTGGGTTCGCGCGCAGGCGCGGGTCGCCGATCACTTCGGCATCGACCGATTTGCCGCAGTCATGGGTGGGTCCCTCGGGGGCATGCAAGCCCTGAGCTGGGCTATCGAATTGCCCGAACGCATTGCCCATTGTGTTGTTGTTGCCACCACCACCAATTTGTCGGCACAAAACATCGCCTTTAACGAAGTGGCGCGACGCGCGATCATCAGTGACCCGGATTTTCATGGTGGTAACTATTACGAGTACGACACCGTGCCTGCCCGTGGCCTGTCTGTTGCGCGCATGGTGGGTCATATTACCTATTTGTCGGACGATGACATGGCCGAAAAATTCGGCCGTGCCCAGCGTAACCCGGCCGAAGACGGCAAGTTCCGCTTTGGCTATGATGTCGAATTTGAAGTCGAGTCTTATCTGCGTTATCAGGGCGAAAAATTTTCCAAATATTTCGATGCCAATACTTATTTGCTAATCACGCGTGCGCTAGACTATTTTGATCCGGCAGCCCGGCATGGGGGCGATCTGACCGAGGCATTGCGCCCGGCGCAAGCGGAATTTCTGACTGTGTCGTTTTCTACTGACTGGCGCTTCCCGCCAGAGCGGTCACGCGAACTGGTAAAGGCGCTGCTCAAAAACGGGCAGCAGGTGACCTATGCCGAGATCGACGCGCCGCATGGCCACGATGCCTTTTTGCTGGATGACCCGCGCTACCACGCTGTGGTGCGGGCGTATTATCATCGCATTGCCGCGAGCCTGGGTCTGAAGGCGGAACAATCTGAGCAGGAGGCAGCATGAGCAAAACAGAACCCAAGAGCGTGCGTGCCGATCTGCTGCGTATCGCGGACTGGATTCGCGATGATTCCCGGGTGCTTGATCTCGGTTGTGGCGACGGCGTGTTGCTTACCCACCTGCAAAATCGGCGCGGTGTCACGGCAGTCGGCGTGGAAAAGGAAGATGCCCAGGTGATTGCCTGCGTCAATAAAGGCGTGCGTGTCATTCAGCAGAACCTGGAAGAAGGACTGGCCATGTTCGATGACCAGCAATTCGATACCGTCGTGTTGTCCCAAACTCTGCAGGCGGTGATCAATACCGAGCACATTCTGAAGGAAATGGGGCGAGTTGCACGCTATGGCGTTGTGTCGTTCCCGAACTTCGGCCACTGGACCCATGGTCTTTCCATACTGCGCGGGCGGATGCCAGTGACCGGCCAGATGCCTTACGAATGGTATAACACGCCCAATATTCACCTGTGTACGCTCAAAGACTTCGAAGACCTGGCCAGACGCCTGGGATTTCGCATTCTTGAGCGCGCCACCTTCCGGGAAGAGTCCGAGATTTCGCTGATGCCAAGTTTGCGCAGTACACTGGCGGTTTATCATTTCGAGACTGACAGAAACGGCGCCGCATGATGAACATGATCCGTCCGTACCTGAGCCCGCGCGTCTATCCGCTGCTGCTGCTGGGCCTGGCTAGTGGGTTGCCGCTGGCCCTGACGGGTGGAACGCTGCAGGCCTGGGCTACGGTAGAAGACGTTCCGCTCACGGAAATCGGCTTCCTTACCCTGGTTGGCGCTGCCTATACGTTCAAGTTTCTATGGGCGCCTTTTATTGATCGCTTTGTGCCGCCGTTTATGGGAAGGCGTCGGGGCTGGATGGCCATGTCACAGATTCTGCTTGGCCTGACCATTTGCGGTATGGGGCTGTTGGATCCTTCGCGCTCGCTGTTCTGGCTTGCTGCCCTGGCCACCGTGGTGGCTTTTCTGTCGGCCACGCAGGATATCGCGTTTGACGCCTATAGCGCCGATGTGCTCAGGCACGAGGAGCGTGCCGCGGGCGCGGCGATCCGGACATTGGGCTATCGTATTGGCATGGTGGTGTCGGGCGGGCTGGCAATTTGGCTGGCCGCTGCGTGGCTGGGCTGGGGCGCCATGTATTTTCTTATGGGCCTGTTGATGTTCGGCGCGGCAGTGCTCACCTGGCTGGCGCCAGAGCCTGAAGCAGCAGGGGCCAACGTGGCGCCGCGCACTTTATATGATGCATTTACCGTGCCATTTCAGGAGTTTTTTTCGCGCAAGGGCGCAATCAATTTCCTGGCACTGATTGTGCTGTACAAGTTGGGAGACGCCTTTGCCGGCGCGCTATCGACCACCTTTCTGATCCGGGGGGCCGGTTTTTCTCCGGAAGTGGTCGGTACTGTCAATAAAATTCTTGCCGTGGTGGCCACTATTATTGGTGCGCTCATCGGCGGTGGGATCATGGGCAAACTCGGTCTGTACCGCTCGCTGATGGTTTTTGGCCTGCTGCAGGCGCTGTCCAATCTGATGTATATGGTCATTGCGCTGTATCCGCAGAATTTGCCGCTGATGGCGCTGGGCGTCGGTTTTGAGAATCTTTGCGGTGGCCTGGGTACCGCCGCATTTGTCGCACTGCTGATGGCATTATGTCATGTGCAATTTACCGCCAGTCAGTTCGCACTGCTGTCTGCCCTGTCGGCAGTGGGCCGCGTGTTTGTGGCAGGGCCGCTGACTCCGCCAATTGTTGAGGCTTATGGCTGGCCGGCGTTTTTTGTATTCACTTTTTTCATTGCTTTGCCGGGATTGCTTGTGCTGTGGTTTATGCGCAGCGGCATCATGGCGCTGGAAAAAGACCCATCGCCCGCCGGTGAGGCCGGCGCTGTCGATTGAACGAGACGAATAATGACTTTGAGATTAAAGGGCCTGTTTACGGCGGCCGCCACTTTGCCTTGCATATTGATATTGTCTGCCGCAATGGCGCAGACGCCGGCCCAGCCTGAACCGGCCGCTGGCGGGGAGCCGACCAATAGCGTATCGACAACGCGCGGCAACATGAGTGATCCTGGCCAGGCGCCAGGCGCGCAGGCGCCGGAAAGATCCCCACGGGCAACGCCTGCGACGCCTGCAAACCCGATCAACGGTGAAAACCGGATTCCGGTGGGCGCCCCGGGCTCGCTGGAAGCGCGACTGGCGGCATGTACCATGTGCCACGGCGCCACTGGTGTGCAGGGCGCCGATACCTTCTATCCCCGTATTGCCGGCAAGCCCGCGCATTATCTTTATCAGCAGTTGCTGCGCTTTCGCGAAGGCAAACGTGAATATCTGCCCATGCAGCGCCTTCTTGTGACGCTGTCAGACGAGTATTTGTATGAGATTGCCGTCTGGTTCAGCAAACAACAACCCGACTATGAATCCATTACGCCGCCGCGGGTATCACCGCTCATGTTGCGACAGGGGGAGCAGTTGGTTCACCACGGCGCGCCTGAGCGCGACGTTCCGGCCTGTGTCGCCTGTCATGGTGATAACCTGAAAGGAATGGAGCCGGGCATTCCGGGGCTCACGGGTCTGACTAACGAATACATTACCGCCCAGATGGGCGCCTGGCAATATGGCATCCGTCATTCGGTGGATCCCGATTGCATGGGTGATATCGCCAGAAAAATGACCTCGGCCGAGGTGCAGGCCGTCGCGGCGTGGCTATCGAGCCAGGATCCGCGTCTTGCGGGCGATATCAATGAGCCGGCCAAATTACCGGTGACCTGTGGCATTCAGGAAGTTTCAGGAGCAGGGCAATGAAATGGTTGTCAAAAGTCTTTGCGTCCATTGTGATTGTCGCCCTGCTAGTGGCAGGCACGATGTATTGGCTTGGTTCGCGCGATGGGACGCTGGTGGCTTCCTCTATGCCCGATGGCGACGCCTCAGATGCGATCATTGCTCGGGGAAAGTACCTGGCCCAGATAGGCAATTGTGTCGGATGTCATACAGCGGTGGATACGCCGGAATTTTCCGGCGGCAGCGCGCTCAAGACGGAGTTCGGCACATTCTTTGCGCCAAATATCACGCCGGATCCGCAGCACGGCATTGGCCGCTGGACTGCCGACGACTTCTGGCACGCCCTGCACAATGGCAAGAGGCCCAACGGCGCGTTGCTGTATCCGGCCTTCCCATACCAGAGCTATTCGCATCTGAGCCGCGCCGATACCGATGCCATTTTCAGTTATTTGAAAACGCTGCCGGCGAGCGACCGGCAGGCGCCGCCGCATGACCTGCAAGCGCCGTTCAATATGCGCTTTTTGCTGGCATTCTGGCGCGCGCTGTATTTTCGTCCTGCGGATGCCGTGGCTCACACCGAAGAATCAGACGATCCGATAGTACGGGGCAGGCATTTGGTAGAAGGCGTGGCGCACTGCGCCGAATGCCATACCCCGCGCGGCAGTCTGGGCGGTATGGATCAAAACCGCCCCTTGCAGGGCGGCAAAATGCCCGACGGGATCTGGTATGCGCCTGCGCTGACCGGCGATCAAGACGGCGGGCTGGATGCATGGAGCACCCAGGATATTGCCGACTTGCTATTGACCGGTGGGTCTGTCCATGGGTTTGTCGTTGGCCCGATGAGCGAGGCCTTGCGCGGGGTTCAGTACCTGAACCAAAGGGATGTCTCGGATATTGCGCTTTATCTGAAGTCGCTGCCGGCAGCCGGGCTAAAGACGGAAAGCAGCGGTAATGTGAATGACACGCTGTATTCCATGGGGCGAGAAATATACGGCCAGTATTGTGCCGCCTGCCATCAAGCGGATGGCAAGGGCGTGCCACAGGCGTGGCCTGCATTAGACGGAAATAGCCTGGTAAAAGGGCAGGATGTGACCGGTCTGTTGCGGGTGATCATGGACGGAGGATTTACGCCCACCACGGCAAAAACGCCGCAACCTTACGGTATGCCGCCGTTTCGCCATTTCCTGAACGATATGCAAATTGCTGCGGCGGCCACTTACATTCGTAATACTTGGGGCAACAAGTCCGGTGGCGTCGATCAGCGTCGTGTCAATCGCGTTCGAAATATCGATTAAGGCCATCGCAGGCGCAGTGGCGGGGGCGGTAGCAGGTCCGCCCTGTGGTTCGAGCCGTCGCGCATGCGTGTGCGCCTTCCGGTGAAGCGGAAAGCAGGCAGCGCTGCGGGTCCGAAAGGGCAACAGTCGTGGGCCTTTTGCGCTGACTGCCGGGTTTGTTATCAGGCGCGATTTACCGGTTCCAGATTCCAGTCGTAGTCAATCGTAAGCGGGGCGTGATCAGAGAAGCGCTCATCCTTGTAAATGGATGTCGCGATGGCTTTGTCGGCAATGCCGGGCGTGGCGATCTGGTAATCGATACGCCAGCCTACGTTCTTTGCCCAAGCCTGGCCACGATTGCTCCACCAGGTGTACTGGTCCGGTTCGTTATTGATTTTTCGGAAAACGTCTACGAACCCCCTTCGGTCAAACACATCTGAAATCCAGGCACGCTCTTGCGGCGTAAATCCGGAGTTCTTCAGGTTGCCCTTCCAGTTTTTCAAGTCAATTTCCTTATGCGCGATATTCCAGTCGCCGCAGATAATGTAATTGTGACCGGTCTTGCGATAGTCTTCCATCATGGCATCAACCCACGGCCCGAAATGGTCCAGGAAACGGAATTTGGCCGCCTGGCGTTCTTCGCCGCTTGAACCCGAAGGAAGATACGCGCTAATGATGGTCAGGTCCTTGAAGTCGGCACGCAGGATCCGGCCTTCACGGTCGAATTCGTCGCAAGCCATGCCTGCGTTGACATTGGCATCGTGTCTCACATACAGGCCCACGCCACTGTAACCTTTTTTCTCTGCGTGGCAGAAATAGCCGGTGTAATTGAGCGGATGGCGTAGCTGGTCGATCAGGTCTGCATCCTGGATCTTGATTTCCTGCAGGCAAATGACATCTGCATTATGGTGTTCCATCCATTGGGCCAGCCCCTTGCGAAAGGCTGAACGCAGGCCATTGACATTGAGCGAAGTAACACGAAGCACGGGGAATCCTTTTTGTTGATGAATCGGCGCAGCACTATTGTAGCGCTTCTGGTAGATATAAAGCTGGCGCTACGATCTGTGACTTACGCGGTATGCCCGGTCTGTCTTCTGGGCCAGACGGCCGCGACGATAATCAAGATTGCGCCAAGCGTCATTCGCAGTGTGGGCTGCTCGTTGAACAGAATCATTGCAAAGGCAATGGCATAGACCGGTTCAAGCGCAATGATCAGACCCGCGCTGCGAGCCGGGATGCTGCGAAGACTGTGGACGAAAAGGAAATGGGAGAGGGCCGTGCACATAACGCCCAGCACGATCAGCCAGAACAGGCTGGCGCCTGACAGGAGCACCATGCCGCTCATTCCCAGGGGCAGGCAAAGAACCAGTACGACCAGATTCTGCCAGAAGGCGACCTGTATGGCATCTAGCCGACCCAGGGTGCGGTTGATCAGCGCAAGGGCGGCAAAGGTGATGGCAGAGATGACGCCCCAGAACAGGCCGATGGTTCCCGTATTGTTCAGGTCAATGGCTGGCGTCACCAAAACCAGGCCGCTGATTACCAGTACCACCAGGATCCAGTCCAGCAAACTGACCGCGTCCTTGAGCACCAGCCTTTCCAGAAGGGTAATGAAGGCCGGAAAGCAAGCGAAACCCAGCGTGGCAATGGCAATGCCGCCGGTTTTTACGGCCATGAAAAATGTCACCCAGTGTATGGCCAAAGCCAGACCCGAACAGAGCAGCGCTATGCTGCTGCGGCGATCAAGGCCTCGCACAATAGCGGCCTTCAGGCAAAACGCAACGACTAACAGCGCCGCCACGGCAAACAGCGCTCGACCGAAAGTAATGGTCATGGGGCTTGCGTGGATAACGTGGCCCAGCACGCCGGTGAGTCCGAAAAAAACGGCGGCAATATGCGCGCTGGTCAGGCCTTTTTGTCGCGGTGTCATGTCAGTGGGTTCAATCAGCAAACCCGTATTGTGGAGACAGGGACCGTATTTAGCAAGCGATAGACGTGGTCGGGATGGGTTTAACCGAAGCGAAAACTGGATGCGGTAATGGAACCGAAGGCATGCGTTTCGTGATAGGACAGGGTAGCCGGATCCTGCTGCGCGGCGCCGGCGGCAACCATCAGGGGAATCAAGTGGTCTTCGTGCGCATGAGCCAGCCGGGCCGAGGGCGCCTGCTCCCACTGGATCAGTTTTTGGACGCGTTGCTGTGGACTGCTGTCCACGACAGCGTGTTGCAGCCAGGCGTCAAATTGCGCAGAGGGTTGTGCACCGCGCCGGTCCAGAAGCCGCAGATTGTGATAGCTCAGGCCGCTGCCGATGATCAGCACGCCTTCTTGTCGTAGTGGGGCCAGCAACTGCCCTAGCCTCAGATGAAATTGCGGGTCAAAATCTTTGCGGATGGAAAGCTGGACCAGGGGGATATCCGCAGCCGGAAAGGCCACTGCCATGGGGACAAATGCGCCGTGATCAAAGCCGCGCTTGGCGTCCTGCCTGACGGCAATACTGCCTGTCTGAAGCAGGGATTGCACACGCGCTGCCAGCACAGGGTCTCCGGGCGCAGGGTATTGCACTTGGTACGTATGTTCTGGAAACCCAGAGTAGTCGTAGAGCATGCCTGGCTGCTCGCCGGTGCTGACGGTGATATCGTCTGTAATCCAATGGGCCGACACCATCAGCACGGCCTTGGGTATGGCCGGCAGTTGGTCCGGCAGGCGCTGGAGCGACTCACGCAAGGCAGTGTACATGGCTTGCCATTGAGCGACCCACGGCCAGGGGCCGCCGCCGTGCGAAATAAAATAAACGGGCATTGTCATATCACGCGCTCCGTAAGGAAGTGGGACGGGCTCAAGTTGGCACACATGGTGGCACCGCGTTATTGTGGGGCCGGGTATTTACCTCGGACGTATGTGCCTCGCGTATAGGGCCGACGTCTCTGTGTCGCTCGTCTCTGTACTCCGCCATATGTATCTTGCGGCTGTCCGTCTCGTTAGTTTACGTCTCGCCTGTGCCGATATGGCTGCAAGGGTAGAGGCCTGATCCGAGCGGGCGAAAAAAAATGGCAGTAGCTCACCGCCTGTTCATGCCGGCAGGGCAGGTGCTGACAATACGACAAGCCGAAGAAAATGACGGGAAGCCTGGCGCGTCCCGGCCAGTGCCGGGCTTGTCCGCGCCGGAATCCAGATGGGGCTTAGGCCTTGCGGCGCGTATCGATACTGAATGTACCCGGACCTGCTGCTGCAATAAACAGAAAGATGAAGCAGTAAAGCACGACGGTCTCGCCGCCGTTCATCAGCGGGAACAGGGCGTTGCCCTGGGGAGCATGGGCATAAAAATACGCCACTGCCGTCATGCCCGAAGCGATAAACGCGGCAGGACGAGTAAATAGGCCCAGAATAAGCAGAATGCCGGCAGTCAGTTCGATCATGCCTGCGATACCGGGCATGGACAGGGCCTGCAAATTATCGAACATGGCAACATGAGGGATATGCAGGTATTTGGCAGTGCCGTGCAATAACAGCGTATAGCCGGACACAATACGAAGCAGGGCAAGAGCGTAAGGAACCAGATGATCTGTTTTCATGATTAATCCTTAAGTCAGGTGAATAATCGATACGGCGGATGCCTCATGTGACTTTATCGGTAATTGCGAAAAATCACAAATAAACAATGAATCTATAGGCTGGTGCAGTATCGGATAATGGTTGATACAGTCTAATCGTATTCCCGCAGGAAAGATATACTGATATTATTAACGGACCATTTCCTGACAGGAAATGATATGGGCAGCCGTTGCAACGTGCTTGCAGCATGTTTGTGGCGTATCTGTGACGTTCCGGCCGTATATTTGCCACGTTTATGGCGCCATCGATGGCTAGCCGATGCGGATGAGATCAAGAGGAGGGATGTACATGGATACCCTGGTCAGTATCAAGGTCTTCTGTGAAGTGGTGCGTGTCGGCAGTTTTGTTGGTGCCGCTCGCCACCTGGGCGTATCCAGTCCCATGGCAAGTAAGCACCTTGTGCATCTTGAGCGACATGTCGGGGCGCGGCTTTTGCATCGTACCAGTCGCAAGCTGAGTCTGACCGAAGCCGGCCAGTTTTACTATGACAAATGTGTTGATGCGCTGGATGTGCTGGAGCAGGCAGAAGCGGCGCTGGCCGACCGCCAGGGTGAGCCTGCCGGCGTGCTTCGCGTAACGGCGCCAGTCTGGTTTGCTAATGACCGCATTGCGCGTTTGCTGGCGCAATATCAGAAGCAACATCCCAAGGTGGTGCTTGATCTTTATCTGACCAATAGCAAGATTGAACTTGCCCAGGCCGGGATGGATCTGGCCATCCGGGTGACGCACGAGCCGGAACCGCAATTGATTGTACGTAAGATTGGCACGGTGCAACTGGTGCTGGTTTCCAGTCCGGCTTACATCGGCGCAATGGGTATGCCGCAGTCTGTGCAGGACCTCGAAAAATATGGCGCCGTCATCCCTAATTATCGCGATCGCAATGATTATCTATTGCACGGCCCTGATGGCAGGATGAAGTTCCAGCTCAATAGCCTGATGAAGCTGAACGATACCACGTTGAGTCGTAAGCTGGTGATCGCCGGCATGGGCATTGCCATGCTGCCCGCATGGCTGGTTGAGGAGGACGTGCGCCAGGGGCGTCTGCTGCGCCTACTGCCAGATCATGACAGCCCGCCGCTGGATATTTTCGCCAGTTATATCAGCCGCCAGTATCAGACGGCCAAAGTGCGCAGCTTTATTGATTTTTTCTCTGCAGCCATGGCGCCATAGGGCATGCTTGCTTTATCATTGCGGGGTCAACAACATATCGAATTTCAGCAGGAACACTATGTCTTCTCAGAACCGCCTTGATTTTGTCCGATTTGCCTCGCAGGAAGGCGTTCTGCGCTTCGGTCAGTTCAAAGTCAAATCCGGCCGTCTCAGCCCCTATTTTTTCAATGCCGGCCTGTTCAATACCGGCCGATCGGTGGGCGAACTCGGCCGGTTCTATGCGCAGGCGCTGCGCGATTCCGGTGTCGGCTTCGATATGCTGTTTGGTCCCGCCTATAAAGGGATACCTCTGGCGGCCACCACAGCCATTGCCCTGGCCGGCCAAGGCCCGCAAGCGGCTGATGTGCCATTTGCGTTTAACCGCAAGGAAGCCAAAGCGCACGGGGAGGGTGGCACACTGGTTGGGGCGCCGTTGCAGGGTCGTGTTGTGATTATTGATGATGTGATTACGGCCGGCACTTCGGTACGCGAATCGGTTGATATTATTCGTGCGGCAGGCGCTGTGCCGGCGGCCGTGCTGATCGCGCTTGACCGGATGGAGCGCGCCGGCGCCGATGATGCGTTGTCGGCGCATTCTGCAGTACAGGATGTACAACAAAAGTACGGTATGCCGGTCATCAGTATCGCGTCGCTCGATGACATCATGCAATTGCTCAATGAAGATGCGACGTTCGCGCAATACCAGGCGGACGTGGCGGCTTACCGGATTAAATACGGCATTCAGCAATAAATACGGCATGCAGGGATAAGCGCGCGGCGCATATTTGTCGGTGGTCTTTGCAAGACCGGTCGCGGACAAGCACGCCGCAGCCAAATGAGCGGCAGTCAAACGCGACGCAGTCACGCACGGCACGGTCGAACATGCCACAGTCAACCGTGGCACAGTCGAACACCCCGCAATGCCTTTGCCAGGACCCTGCTGCAGCCTGCCTTGAAACGCTTAGCCCAGCTTTTCCTTGAGCAACTGGTTGACCTGGGCCGGATTGACCTTGCCCTTGCCGGCCTTCATTACCTGACCGACCAGTGAGTTGAAGGCTTTTTGTTTGCCTGCACGGTATTCTTCAACGATTGCCGGATGCGCCGCAAGAACCTCGTCGACCAGTGCACCAATGGCGCCGGTGTCGCTGATCTGTTTGAGTCCGCGCGCGTCGATGATGGCGTCGACATTGCGGTCATGTTCGCCGGCCCACATGGCAGCAAATACTTCGCGCCCGGTTTTATTGGACAGGGTGCCGTCGGCAATACGCTGGACCAGCTGGGCCAGTCCTTGTGCGGTGACCGGGCTGTCTGCAATCTCGCGCTCTTCGCGGTTTAGCGAGGCGGTCAGCTCGCCCATGATCCAGTTCGATGCCAGCTTGGCATGCTGGGCAGGCAGACACGCCATGGTCGCTTCGAAAAAGTCGGAGACGCCGCGTGTGACCGTCAGTTGCGCCGCGTCGTAAGCGGGCAGGCCCAGTTCGGTTTCGTAGCGCTCGCGTCGCAATACTGGCAACTCGGGCATGTCGGCGCGCACCTGTTCAACCCATTGGCTGCTGATAATCAGCGGCGGCAGGTCCGGATCAGGAAAGTAACGGTAGTCGTGCGCGTCTTCCTTGGTGCGCATACTGCGCGTTTCATCGTTCACATCGTCGTACAGGCGGGTCTCCTGGATGATGGTGCCGCCGTCTTCCAGAACCTCGATCTGCCTGCGGGCCTCAAATAATATGGCGCGCTCCAGAAAACGGAAGGAATTGACGTTTTTGATTTCGGTGCGGGTGCCAAATTCCTTTTGTCCGACAGGGCGCACCGAGACGTTGGCGTCGCAACGGAATGAGCCTTCCTGCATATTGCCGTCGCATATACCCAGCCAGACGACCAGGCCGTGCAGAGTACGCGCATATTCGACCGCTTCGGCAGCAGAGCGCATTTCGGGCTCGGTGACGATCTCCAGCAGCGGGGTGCCGGTGCGATTCAGGTCAATGCCGGTGGCCGGCTCGCCCTGCGGGCCCTTGAAGGTGTCGTGCAGCGACTTGCCGGCATCTTCCTCAAGATGCGCGCGCGTCAGGTTCACGGTTTTTTCTTCATTTCCGACAAAAAAGCGGATTTTTCCGCCTACGACGACTGGAATTTCAAATTGGGTAATTTGATAGTTTTTCGGCAGGTCGGGATAAAAATAGTTTTTGCGCGCGAAGATCGAGCGTGGCGAAATGGTGCCGCCCACGGCCAGGCCGAAGCGGATGGCGCGATCGACCGCACCGCGATTCATCACCGGCAGGCTGCCGGGCAGGGCCAGATCGATGCAGTTGGCCTGTGTGTTGGGTGCGGCACCGAAAGCCGTGCTGCTGCCCGAGAAAATTTTGGATTGGGTAGATAACTGGGTATGGGTTTCCAGTCCGATAACGATTTCCCATTTCATGATTGGATATCCGGTGTACGTGTGTGCCAGTCGGTGTGCTGTTGGAAGCAGTCGGCCACGGCCAGCAGTCGGCCTTCGTCAAAATAGTTGCCAATGAGATGTAGTCCGACAGGGCGGGTGCCGTTGCGGCCAAAACCGCAAGGAACTGACATGGCCGGCAGGCCGGCCAGGCTGACGCCCAGCGTGTAGATATCGGCCAGCCAGTCGGCTGTCGGGTCTTCGTTGTTGTCGCCAATATTTTTGGCGACATCAGGCGTGACAGGCCCCACGATAATATCGCACTGGCCGTCGAGCGCCTTGTGGAAATCATCAACAATCAGTCGGCGGATACGTTGCGCTTGCAAATAGTAGGCATCGTAGTAGCCCTGAGACAGTACGTACGAGCCGATAAGGATGCGTCGCTGCACTTCGGCGCCAAAGCCCTCTGCACGCGAGCGGCTGATCATTTCGTCAATGTTGCGATAGGCCGTGGCGCGGTGACCATAGCGAACGCCATCATAGCGCGACAGGTTGCTGGAGGCTTCGGCCGGTGCAATCACGTAATAGGCCGGGATGGCCAGCTCGGTATTCGGCAGCGAAATGTCTACCCGCAAGGCGCCGAGCTTTTCGAGTTCGACCAGTGCGGCTTCGACGGCAGCGGCGACCTCGCTATTGAGGCCGGCGCCGAAATACTCGCGTGGCACACCAATACGCAATCCCTGCAGCGGCCGGGCGCCACCTTCGCGGTAACCGGCGCTGGCCTTGTCGAAGGCCTGCTGCACACGGCCGACGACATTGGGCGTGCCCAGGCAATCCTGCAGGCTGGTCGAGTCCATGGGGTCGAATCCACTGATGGTATCCAGTACGGTGACCAGGTCTTTGGCGTTGCGGGCCAGGGGTCCGGCCTGGTCCAGGCTGGAGCCAAAGGCAACCATGCCGAACCGCGACACGGTGCCATAGGTGGGCTTGATACCGCTGACACCGCAAAGTGCAGCGGGCTGGCGCACCGAACCACCGGTATCGGTGCCAGTGGCAATGGGTACGATGCCGGCGGCGATCGCTGCGGCCGATCCGCCCGATGAGCCGCCCGGCACTGCCTGCGGATCCCATGGATTGCGACATACGCCGAAAGCCGAGTTTTCGTTGCCGGAGCCCATGGCAAATTCATCGCAATTGAGTTTGCCGATATTGACCGCGCCCGCTTCGGCCAGTTGTGTGACCACGGTGGCATCGAACGGGCTGACGTAATCCTTGAGCATCAGGCTGCCTGCCGTGGTGCGCCATTGGCGCGTAACAAATACGTCTTTGTGGGCGATTGGGATGCCGGTCAGGGCGTGTACATCGCCGCGCGCAATGCGCTCGTCTGCGACACGCGCCTGCGCGAGCGTCAGCTCGGGGTCAATGTGTAAAAAGGCATTGAGGCTGGCGTGCTGGCCGGCGCGATTGAGTGCGGCTTCGGCAAGTTCGACGGCACTGACCTGCTTGCCGTCCAGCGCCTGGCGCAGTCCGGAAAGACTGAAACTGGAAATATCGGTCATGGTTACTCGATTACTTTGGGGACTAGAAACAGGCCGTCTTCCTGGGCCGGGGCGTTTGCCATGAGGCGGGAACGGGTGGTCTCAGAGGGAGTTTCGGTGACGGCATCTTCACGCAGGCGCAGGGCGATGTCCTGAATGGCCGATAGCGGATGGGCCAGCGGTTCGACACCTTGGGTGTCTACTGCCTGAAGCCTTTCAATAAGATCAAGAATGCTGTTCAGATCGGTAAGGGCCTGGGTCTGTTCTGCCGGGTCCAGTTCGAGCCGGGAGAGACGGGCAATGCGGTTCACGTCGTTTTCGGTAAGGGCCATAAACGCTTGTTTTTCAGAAATTAATTGAGTCGCCGGATGCGTCGCGTGAAAGTTGCCTGGCTGACGGCAGTGGTTTGGGAAAAACAGTCTGCAAAAACAATAAATCACGCGAAGGAAAAGTAATTATACGTTATGATTACGTGTTCACTCGTTCAAACCCGTGTGTTGAGCCCTTTTGCGCTCCGCAAAACCTTCCTCTGACCCTATTTTTAAACTGAGCGATTATGTTCGGATTTCTAAGAAGTTTCTTATCCACTGATATGGCCATTGACCTGGGTACGGCCAACACCCTGATCTATGTTCGCGGCAAAGGCATTGTGCTTGATGAGCCATCGGTCGTTGCCATTCGTACCGAGGGCGGCTCCAACGGTCGTCAGATCATTCAGGCCGTCGGCCATGCCGCCAAGCAGATGCTGGGCCGCGTGCCCGGCAATATCGAGGCCATCCGGCCCATGAAAGACGGTGTGATCGCCGATTATTCCGTGACCGAACAGATGTTGCGGCAGTTCATCCGTATCGTACATCCGCGAAGTCTGTTTACCATGAGTCCGCGTATTATTGTGTGCGTTCCTTGCGGCTCTACGCAGGTTGAGCGCCGGGTGATTCGCGAGTCGGCGCAAGGTGCGGGCGCGCGGCAGATATTTCTGGTTGAAGAGCCCATGGCGGCAGCCATTGGCGCCGGCCTGAATGTGTCCGATGCCAGCGGCTCCATGGTTGTCGATATCGGCGGTGGCACGACTGAAGTGGCCGTTATTTCTCTGGGCGGCATGGTATACAAGGGTTCTGTGCGTGTAGGTGGCGACAAATTCGATGAAGCCATCATGAATTACATCCGCCGCAACTACGGCATGCTGATCGGCGAGCCGACAGCCGAGGCCATCAAGAAAAACATCGGATCTGCATTTCCCGGCACCGAGGTGCGCGAAATGGAGGTCAAGGGTCGCAATCTTTCCGAAGGCGTGCCACGCAGCTTTACTGTCTCTTCCAACGAGATCCTGGAAGCGCTTACCGAACCGCTCAACCAGATTGTCTCGGCGGTGAAAATCGCGCTGGAACAGACGCCGCCGGAACTGGGCGCCGACATTACCGACAAGGGCATCGCCCTGACCGGTGGCGGCGCGCTGCTCAAGGATCTGGATCGCCTGCTTCAAGAAGAAACCGGTATTCCGGTCGTGGTCGCTGATGATCCGCTTACCTGCGTTGTGCGCGGCTGCGGCGAAGCGCTGGAACATATCGACAAACTCGGCCAGATTTTTATTGACGACTAAATACGTGTGACGGATGCAGCGCGCCGCGTTGCATGCTTTTGTGCTGTTGTCTTCCTGATCCTTCCGTTCCCGCTTACGGTTGCCCTATGCAGCGAAATAGATCATTACGTTTTTTCACTCACGGGCCGGCTGCAGAGGTCAGACTGTTCTTTCTGGCTGTCTTTTGCGTGGGCCTGATGATCGCCGATTCGCAGACTCACTATCTCGAACCGGTGCGCAAAGTGGTGTCCGTGATGCTTTATCCCTTCCAGAAAACCGCCATGTGGCCGCGCGATGCGGTCACGCAGGTGTACGACTGGTCCAATGCAATCACGATAGCCAAGCAGGAAAGCGCGGCTGTGCAGCGCCAGCGTATCGAGCTGGCCCAACTGTCGACGCACGCGGCCCAGATGGCTGCAGAAAACGCACAGCTGCGGCGCCTGCTGGCCGTTAAAACGACGGTGCAGACACCTTCGGTCGCCGTTGAGATTCTGTACACTTCCATTGATCCGCTGAATCAAACGCTGGTGCTGACCAAAGGCAGCAACGATGGCATTCGCCCGGGCATGCCGGTGATTGATGAGGGTGGGGTTGTGGGCCAGATTCGTCGCGTGACACCCATGACCTCTGAAGCGACCCTGATTACCGACAATAAAATATCGGTCCCGGTCATGGTGTTGCGCAACGGACTGCGGGTAATTGCATTCGGCTCAGGGCAGACGGGGCGGCTAGACGTACGCTATCTTGGCCTGGGCGCCGATATTCGCCCGGACGATGATCTGGTGACCAGCGGTATCGGTGGTATCTACCCGCAAGGCTTGTCAGTCGGCAAAATTGCCGCCGTTGATGATAACTCGGCCGAAGGATTCATGCGTGCGCGCGTCGTTCCGTCGGCGCATCCCGAGCGCTACCGCCATTTCCTGGTGCTGCTGGTGCCGACAGACAACCTGCCGGCCATTCCGGCTTCACTGTCCGACGCTTCTGCACGTAACCGTGCTGTATCGCGCCGGGTGAACTGATATGGCCAAACGCAGCCTGACCTCGCTCGAGCCACTGCAACGAACCAATTATTTCTATGGTTCGAGCCCGATATACGCCTGGATCACCATTTTGCTGTGCTGGCTGGCCTCGCTGCTTCCGTGGCGTGAATGGGTTGGCGCGCCCGATATTCTGATTCTGGTGTTGGCCTTCTGGTGCGTGCAACAGGTGCGTGGCGTCGGCCTGACTAGCGCATTGATTTTCGGCCTGCTGATGGACGTGCACGATGCCAATATTATGGGCGAGCACGCGCTAAGCTATGTGCTGGTGATTTTCGGGGCGCTGGTGTTCAGGCGCAGGGTGGTGCAGTTTGGGTTTATCAGCCAGATGCTGCAAATGCTGCCGGTGTTTTTTCTGGCACCGTTTCCCGCGCACCTGCTCAATGCCTGGTTGCAGGGCGCCTGGGGGGGCTGGACCTGGCTGCTTTCCGGACTGATCACGGGCGTGATGTGGGTGGTTGCCGATCTGATCCTGAAGCTGCCGCTGCGACCGGTAGACGATAACGAAACGCTGAACTGACGGGAAACGGGCTATGTTCGAATTCCGCAAGCGCTCTACCATACAAAAAAAGAAAATCCGGCTTCGCGTGCTGATCGCGCTGCTGTTTGTACTGGGTTGTTTCGGCTTGTTGGTTAACCGGCTTTGGGTTCTACAGGTAGAGCGGTACCAGGGGCTATCCGAACGCGCTGACCGCAACCGTATTGCACTGGTGCCTATCGCGCCGCGGCGTGGCGATATTGTCGATCGCAACGGGCAGGTGCTTGCGCGCAGCTATCGCGACTACACGCTTGAAATCGTGCCGGCCCAGATCAAGAATATGGACGAGCTGATCAGCCAGATCAGCACGGTGATTCCCCTGACCCCTCTGGATATCCGGCGCTTCAAGCGACGCATGGGCCAGACCACCCGCTATGCTTCGGTTATGCTGCGCGGCAACCTGAGCGACGACGAGGCCGCTGTTTTTGCCGCCCATTCCTTTCGCTTTCCTGATGTCAATCTGCGCGCTCGCTGGGTGCGCGAATATCCGCAGGGCGAGTCGGCGGCTCATGTCGTGGGTTATGTCGGCCGGATATCGGAGAAAGACCAGGAACGTCTGGAGCAGGACGGCATAGAAGGCAATTATCGCGGCACCGATGTGATCGGCAAAAAAGGCATTGAAGCCAGTTATGAAGCGGTGCTTCATGGCAAGACGGGCTGGGAAGAGGTTGAAGTGGCCGCTTCGGGAAAACCGGTGCAGGTGCTAAAGCGCATCGATCCCATACCGGGCGACACATTGCACCTGTCCATTGATATTGGTCTGCAGAAGATGGTCGAGGACCTGTACAACAAGGGATTTGTCAAGGAAGGCGAGCCTGAGCGCGGCGCCCTGGTTGCTATTGATCCGCGCAACGGGCAGGTCCTGGCCTATGTGTCAGCCCCTTCCTATGATCCGAACTTGTTTATTGATGGTATTGATGTCGAGAATTGGCGCCGGCTGGCCGACTCGACCGATCATCCGCTGATTGATCGTCCAGTTTCGGGCACGTTTCCCATTGGGTCGACTTACAAGCCGTTTGTCGCGCTGGCGGCGCTCAAGCTTGGCGTACGTGATCCGAATGCCCGTATTCCCGATCCCGGTTATTTTGAATACGGCAATCAGCGTTTTCGCAATGCGGGCGGCGCGGTCTATGGGCCGACCAATATGCATCGGGCGCTGGTGGTGTCTTCCGATACCTATTTCTTCAGCCTGGGTCCGCTTATCGGCGTAGACGCACTGCATGATTTTTCCCTGATGTTCGGCTTCGGGCGCAAGACCGGGATTGATCTCAATTATGAGAAAATCGGCATCTTGCCTTCACGAGAATGGAAAAAAAAGGCCTTCAAGGACCCGCGCCAGCAGCGCTGGATCCCTGGCGAGACGATATCCGTTACGGTGGGGCAGGGGTACAATTCGTTCACGATTATGCAACTGGCTCAGGCAACGTCTACGCTGGCGGCTGATGGTAAATATATTCGCCCGCATCTGGTCAGTGAAATGGAGAACACAGTCAGCAAAACACGCACGCCAACGGTCAAGCAGCCCGATTATCAGATAGAGGTCAGTCAGTCGTCGATCCGGCTGGTCAAGGACGCCCTGGTTGACGTGACCAAGCGGGGCACGGCCAAACGCAGCTTTGCTGGCGCCGCCTATGAGTCGGCTGGCAAGACCGGGACTGCCCAGGTATTCAGTTTGAAGGGGTCGAAGTACAATTCGCGTACCTTGAAGCGCAGCTTGTGGGATCACGCGCTGTATATGGGCTTCGCGCCGGCAAATGATCCGAAAATAGCCGTGGCGCTGATTGTGGAAAACGGCGGCTGGGGCGCCAGCATTGCCGCGCCCGTGGCGCGCAAGGTGTTTGATTACTGGCTGTCGCCCACGCGATCGGCGCAGGTCAATTCGGTTCCGGTTCTGGAGCTTGACAGTGATGAGCCGCCCGAAGATACGTCGCCCGATGTGATGGTGCCGCAAAATGTGCCTGCCAATCCGGAAGACAAGGTGCCGGAGCACCTGCCCGATATCCTGGCGCCTGTTGGAAATGGCAACAGCAACGGACGTAATGGTTCTGGCCAGAGGCAGCGCAATGAATAGACTAATGGGCTGGATCCTGCGTGCCTTTCGCGCCTTTGACTGGCCGCTGCTGCTGATTCTGGCGATCTTCTGCATCCTGGGAACAATCGTCATGCACTCGGCCGTCGGCGGAACCGACTGGCGGTTTGCGAGCCAGGGACGTAATTTTCTAGTGGCTTTTTTTGTCATGTGGCTTGTGGCGGTGATTCCACCGTCAAAAATCATGAAGTTCGCCATTCCGCTTTATGTCGTCGGGGTGTCGACGCTGGTGGCCGTTCTGATGTTCGGTATTACCAGTAAGGGGGCGACGCGATGGCTCAATATCGGTATTACAGTGATACAACCGTCTGAAATGGCCAAAATCATTGTGCCGGTGATACTTGCCTGGTACTTTGACAAGCACCGGTCTCAATTGCGGGTGCTGGATTTTCTGGTGGCCGGGGTGCTGCTGCTGTTGCCGTTTATGCTCATCATCTGGCAACCTGACCTGGGTACCGCTTTGTTGGTGCTTGGCACGGGCTTTTTCATTATTTATTTTGCCGGCCTGTCATTTAAACTGATCACGCCCGTGTTCGTGCTGGGCGTGGTAACCATCGCGCTGGTGCTTTATTATGAACCGGTGCTGTGCAGCCCGGAACTGGACTGGGTCGTGTTGCATGACTACCAGAAATATCGGGTGTGCACATTGCTTGATCCCGGCAGCGATCCGCTGGGCAAGGGATTTCATACCATCCAGGGCATGATCGCTATTGGCTCGGGCGGATTGTATGGCAAAGGGTATATGCAGGGTACCCAAACGCATCTGGACTTTATCCCGGAGCGAACCACCGATTTCATTTTTGCCGTCTTTGCTGAAGAGTTTGGATTGTATGGTGGCGTAATGCTGTTGCTGCTGTACACCTTATTGCTGTTGCGCGGATTCCTGATCACGATCCGTGCCCGCACCCAGTTCGGGCGTTTGCTGGCGGGCGCCATGACCATGATGTTGTTCATGTATGTTTTCGTCAATATCGGCATGGTCATCGGCATATTGCCCGTCGTCGGTGTGCCGCTGCCCTTCATGAGTTACGGCGGGACAGCGCTGGTCACGCTGGGCTGCGCCTGCGGGCTGTTGATGAGTATTTCCAATTACGTGCCCACGCGCAAGTCCGATACGGCAGACGAATAAAGGGCGGGCGACCGGTATAGCAGCTCGCCAATACTCCAGCTTTCCTCGCCTGCGTTTCCAATCAGAACAGGCGGGGCGTATCGCTTGCCACACCAGTCTCCGCATCAAAATAGCCGGTGAGCAGTGTTTTCAAGGGGGCAGGCAGTGCCGATTCTGCTAGCGCACCCAGTTCTACCCATTGCCAGCGGCTGGTATGATCGGTACTATCGCCTGCGGCGGGCATCAGCGCAGGCATGGCCTTCGCGTGTACCAGCATTGGTTCAATATGCAGCCGAAAATGGGTGAATACATGCTCGAACGCCGCCAGCGGCATGGCCGTTACAGACTCTCCGAGCGAGTGCTGCACATAGGAGGAACAGGCCTGGCGGTCGGCAAATTCCGGCAGGGTAAGCAGCCCTCCCCAAATTCCTTTATCTGCGCGGCGATACATCAGGATCCGGTCCTCATGCTCCAGGATGAGGACGCAAACCTGGCGTTGCGGGACGCTCTTGCGCAGGCGAGCCGTCGGCAGCTGCGCCTGGCGGCCTTCGATCCGCGCCACGCACTCATCGGCCAGCGGACATACTCCGCAGGCAGGCTTGCCGCGAGTGCATACGGTCGCACCCAGATCCATTAGTCCCTGCGTGTACGCAGCCATATCGATATTGTCGGTCGCGCCTTCCAGATGCTGCCATGCGACATCCCACAGCCGGTTTTCAACCGCCTTTTTCTGCGTATCGCCTTCGATCGCATAATAGCGGCAAAAGACACGCTTGACATTACCATCCAGGATCGGCTGGCGGGCGTTATAGCAAAAAGCGGCAATTGCGTTTGCCGTGGAAGGGCCAATGCCGGGCAGGCTGGCGATATCGTTCGCGTTTTCCGGAAACAGGCCGTGCCAGTCGTCTAGAACGACTTTGGCGCAACGGTGCAGGTTGCGGGCCCGGGCGTAGTAGCCAAGGCCTGCCCAATAGGGCATGACCTCTTCCTGGCTGGCCTCGGCCAGCGATTTCAGTGTTGGAAAGCGGGACAGGAAACGGACATAGTAGGGGATGACCGTGGCCACTTGCGTCTGCTGCAGCATGATCTCGGACAGCCAGACCCGATAGGGATCACGGCTACCTTGCCATGGCAGGCCGTGCCTGCCGCGTTCACGCTGCCATTGAATGACGGTACCGGCAAATGACATGAATCAGAAACGCGAATGCCGGGTCATGGACCATTGGGCGGCCAGCGCGGCCACAATCATTACCAGCACAATAGCGGTAACAAGCCATGTGACATCGGGCAGGCGAACGACAAAATCTGTGCCATAGCTTTGGGAGAGCCGGGCGATGGCGCCGTTGAGCGAGCCCAGGCCGAATGTGGTCAGCAAAAGAGACAGTACGCCCGCAGCCATACCGGTGAGCGCGCCAAGATACAGAAAAGGGCGTCGCACGAATGACTCGGTCGCACCCACCAGGCGCGCCACGGCGATTTCCTCGCGCTGCACCAGCGCTTGCATGCGAACGGTATTAAAGACAGTACCGACAACAACGACGGCAACGCCAATGGCCAGCAGCAACAGCACGCCACGGGTAAAAGACAGGATTGCATCCAGCTTCTGGACCCAGGCGCTATCGAATTGCACGGTATCGACATTGTCCAGCTCACTCCATGATTGCGCCAGTTCCTGGGCTTTGCCGGCCTGATCGCCCGTGGCCTTGATCGTCACGACAATAGAGTTGGGTAGCGGGTTTTGGGGCAGTACCTTCAGGGCATTGGACCAGGATTCCGAGGCGCGCAGTCCGGCCAGAGCATCGTTCTTGTCGATGACTTCCAGTTTCTCGATATAAGCTTGGTGCCCTTGCTGCAACTGCTCAGCCAGGTCACGCGTTTCGGCCAGCGGCGCCTCTGATTTCATAAAGAGGGTGATGGCCGGATTGACCGAGACATTGCGAGCCACTGGCTCCATGGAGACGAGAATGGAACTGGCCAGCAGCGGCAGCGCCAGAACAAGGGCGATAACGGCAATATTGGTCAGCGAGGAAAATGGCGTCGCAAGCAGTCGCCGGATTGCGATGTGCATGGCGTAAAAATGATGTCTTATCCAGCTTTTCATGCGTGTGTTCCCAGATCCTTGAACCGGCCTGGTTCGATAAGCAGGGTGCGGTTGGCGTGGCGGCGCAGCAGCTCCAGGTCGTGCGAGGCAATCAGCGTGGTTACGCCAACGCGATTGAAGTCACGGAACACTTCCAGGATTTTCTGTGCGCTGGCCTGATCCAGATTGGCTGTCGGCTCGTCGGCGATCAGAATGGCCGGTTTGTTCACAATAGCGCGGGCAATCGCCAGACGCTGCTGCTCGCCGCCTGACAGGGCGATCGGATTGAGTTTTTCCTTGCCCGATAAGCCCACTTTTTCAATGGCTGCGCGCGCACGGGCGGCCGCCTTGTCTGAACTCAGGCCGATGACGGCCAGTGGCAGCATGACATTTTCGAAGGCGCTGCGGTCATAAAGCAGATGCATATTCTGTAGTATGACGCCTACGGCGCGCCGCAAGTAAGGTCGAGCCCGGTTGCCAATCTGGTCCATGCGCTGACCCTTGACGATGACGGATCCGCGTGTCGGCGCCTCCAGGCCGCCGATCAGCTTCAGAAGCGTCGATTTGCCGGCACCCGACGGGCCGGAGACGAAAACGAATTCGCCCGGCGCGATGCTGAAGTTGATGTCAGCCAGGATATTCGCGCCCTGCCCGTAGGATTTGAAGACATGCTGGAATTGAATCATGTGGATCCGGTTACTCAAAATTCGGTTCTGTTAATGCGCATTTTAGAGTAATTGCAAGCCCCTTAGGGTATTTACGATTGTCAATGCGTGAATGGATACTCTAGGATACCGCAAGACAAAACGGCAAGGCGCCCATTATCATACGCCGCCGTTATCTGCGCCAAATAACGGGTTGTCAATGGGAACGACTGGAGCGTGGCCTGAACAATACCTGGCACAACGGTGGCATTCTTTATGCCACGCCGGTTCGTTGAACGTCAAAAACAGGTACGATGTGGTTTCAATCTTTGATTCGCACCTGATCGCGGCGCCCGGGGCCGGCGATTGCCGGTGCCACTTGACACTGTAACGCATGAAGAAACACAAAAACCAAGGCCTGGCCTTTTCCTGGAACGACCCGACATTTCGCTCGATTATCTATCAGATTATCGTGCTCGGCCTGGTGGCTGGGGGCGTCTGGTACTTGGTCTCCAATACGCTGCATAATCTGGAAACGCGCAATATTCGCAGCGGCTTCGCTTTTCTTGGCAGCGAAGCCGGTTTTGCCATCGGCGAGTCGCTGATCGACTATTCGCCAACCGACACATACAGACGCGCCATTCTGGTGGGACTGCTCAATACCCTTTACGTCTCTGTTGCCGGCATTGTTCTGGCCACCATTGTTGGCGTGGTGGTCGGCGTTGCGCGACTGTCAAAGAACTGGCTGATCGCCAAACTGGCCGCCGTGTATGTTGAGGTGCTACGCAATATTCCCCTGTTGATCCAGCTTTTCTTCTGGTATGCGCTGATTGTGGAGGCCTTGCCCGGTCCGCGCCAGGCCATGCATCCGGTGCCAGGCGTGTTTTTATCCAACAGGGGATTGCGTTTTCCGTTGGCTCAGGGCGATAGCCTGACATGGATCCTGGCGGGCGTGGCCCTCGCCTTGCTTACTACTGTGGCCGTGGGGCGGTATTTGCGCGCCCGGCACATTCGAACCGGGATACAGACACCACTGTGGCCGATCTGCCTTGGGTTTTTTATTGTGTTGCCTGTAGCCGGTTTCTTTGCCGGTGGCGCGCAACTGGCTTTCAGCCTGCCCGAGCTCAAAGGTTTTAATTTTGCCGGGGGCGCCAGTATTTCCCCAGAGCTGACCGCGCTGCTTTGCGGACTGGTGATCTATACATCGGCGTTTGTGGCCGAAATTGTACGATCCGGGATCCAGGCCGTGCCCGACGGCCAATGGGAGGCGGCCGGCTCGGTGGGGCTGGGTCGCCGGCGTGCGTTACGGCTGGTGATACTGCCGCAGGCGTTGCGGATTATGATTCCACCGCTGACCAGCACTTATTTGAATCTGATGAAAAACAGTTCGCTGGCCGTGGCTATCGGCTATCCGGATATTGTCTCTGTCATCAATACGACGCTGAATCAGACAGGGCAGGCCATTGAAGGCATTCTTATTGTCATGGCGGCGTATCTCACAGTCAGCCTGTCTATTTCCGTGTTCATGAACTGGTACAACCGGCGCATTGCCCTGGTGGAGCGATGATCATGGATGCACCGATTCACGAACCCGGCATTGCCGCTGCATTGCCGCCTCCCAAGGGCAAGCGCGGCGTCATCGGCTGGCTGCGGGCGCGCCTTTTTTCCTCGCCGCTCAATATACTGATTACTGTATTGATTGCCTGGCTGCTGCTGATGGGCTTGCCGCCGCTGCTGGAATGGGCATTGCTCGGCGCCAATTTCACCGCGAGCAATGCCCAGGAATGCCGCGCCGGACCTGGCGGCGCCTGCTGGGCTTTCATCCGGGAAAAGCATCGCCTTATCCTGTTTGGCACTTATCCCTTTGAGGAACAATGGCGTCCCTTGCTGGCCACGCTGGTGCTGCTTGGCGTGATTGTGTGTAGCGCCATGCGCCGCTTCTGGAACGCATGGCTGTTTGTAATCTGGGCGGTGGGACTGGCCGTGGTTGCCTGCCTGATGTGGGGCGGATTTGCCGGGCTGAGCTATGTTGAAAACACCCGCTGGGGCGGTCTTCCGCTCACATTGATTCTGTCGACTTTCGGCATTGCGTTCGCATTTCCAGTTGGGGTAATTCTGGCCCTGGGCCGTCGTTCCGATATGCCCGTCATCAAGGCGCTGTGTGTGGGTTATATCGAGATCATCCGCGGCGTGCCGCTGATCAGCCTGCTGTTTATGTCATCTGTCATGTTGCCCCTGTTTCTGCCAGAGGGAATGTCTTTTGACAAGCTGCTGCGCGCGCAAATTGCCATTATCATGTTTGCGTCTGCCTATGTTGCTGAGACGGTGCGTGGCGGCTTGCAGGCCATTGCCCAGGGACAGATCGAAGGGGCACAGTCTATCGGATTGAACTATTGGCAGACGATGCGCAAGATTGTATTGCCGCAGGCGCTCAGGATTGTAATCCCGCCGCTGGTGAGCATTTTCATTGCCTTATTCAAGGATACGTCGCTGGTCGTGGTTATCGGTATTTACGACCTGACGCTATCGGCCAAGGCATCGTTGTCGGACCCGATATGGCGCGGTTTCAGTATTGAAGCCTATCTGTTCATTTCCCTGATTTATTTTCTATTTTGCTTTGCCATGTCCCGCTATTCAAAACGGCTCGAAACGCAGCTGGATACGGGATATTCGCGTTAGCCGCCAGCCCCGGAGTAACTAGTGTCAGAACCTATCATCCGTATGGAAAATGTAAACAAGTGGTACGGCCAGTTCCATGTCCTGAGGGATATCAATCTGGACGTGGCTGCGGGCGAACGCATTGTGATCTGCGGCCCGTCGGGCTCAGGCAAATCCACGCTGATCCGCTGCATCAATGCCCTGGAGAACCATCAGGAAGGAACGATTATTGTTGACGGGACCGAGCTGACTGACAATCTGAAAAAAATCGAACAGGTTCGCAAGAATGTGGGCATGGTATTTCAGCACTTCAACCTATTCCCGCATCTGACCGTGCTTGAGAACCTGACATTGGGGCCCATCTGGGTCCTGAAGCAATCGCAGCAGCAGGCCCGGGCCAGCGCCATGCAGTATCTGGAGCGGGTGCGCATACCGGACCAGGCCAATAAGTTCCCCGGCCAGCTCTCGGGCGGGCAGCAGCAACGGGTTGCCATCGCACGCTCGCTGTGCATGAATCCCAAGGTCCTGCTGTTTGATGAGCCAACCTCTGCGCTGGATCCCGAGATGGTCAAAGAAGTGCTGGACGTCATGGTCAATCTTGCCGAGGAATCGGGCGTGACCATGCTTTGCGTGACCCACGAAATGGGCTTTGCCCGCAAGGTGGCCGATCGCGTCGTGTTCATGGACCAGGGCAGCATTGTGGAACAGAACACGCCTGACGCGTTCTTTGATCATCCCCGGCACGAGCGCACCCGTCATTTCCTGGACCAGATTCTGCACTAGGGCCACAGCCGGGTTGCCGGGGCGCATTCCAGTGTAAAATGGCGGCATTATCAGGCAGCCGTTTACGGCCTATTACACCAACGGTTACAAAATTATGGCAGAAAATTTCGAATCCGATATCACCAAGTTCATCAAGCGGTATAAGGAAGAACACCCTGATACCGAAGAGCGGCAGCGGCAGGGCCGCGGACTCCTGTGGGATAAAACACTGGATAGCGACCTGCTTGATGGGTTTAAAAAGGCCAAAGTGCCCCAGAAGCCCTACGTCTATTCGAACAATAGCTGAAGCCCCGGATGACGGTACCTGCCGACCAGCTCAGTGCGCTGGTCTCTCCTGACGTGGATTCCACACCCGACACCATCGATTCGGTCGCGCTCGCTCGCCTATACGGCGAGCCGCTATTTGATATCCCCCAGGATCTGTATATCCCGCCAGATGCGCTGGAGGTTTTTCTGGAAGCATTCGAGGGACCGCTGGACCTGTTGCTGTACCTGATCCGCAAGCAAAATTTCAATGTGCTTGACATTCCCATGTCGGAAGTGACCCGTCAGTATCTGAATTATGTCGACCAGATACGCGAGCACAATCTGGAACTGGCCGGCGAATACCTGCTCATGGCGGCGCTATTGATTGAAATCAAGTCGCGCATGCTGCTCCCCGTCAAAAAATCCGATACCGGTGAAGAGGTAGAGGACCCACGCGCCGAGCTGGTCCGCCGCCTGCTGGAATATGAGCAGATGAAGCTGGCCGCCCAAAAGCTCAATGAGTTACCCCAACTGGGGCGGGACTTTGAGCGCGCGCGCGCCTTCATGGATCTCAAGACAGAGCGAGCGCTGCCCGAGGTAAATGCCGAAGATTTGCGCCTGGCCTGGCTGGACATCATGAAGCGGGCCAAGCTGAACGCCCATCACCATATCACCCGCGAACAGCTGTCAGTGCGAGACCATATGACGCATATTCTGCGCCGCTTGTCCGACGTGCGGTTCATGGAGTTCCGCGACCTGTTCCTCGAACGCGTGCAAGAGGGTGATCCGGCGGCAGTCGTGGTTGTCCACTTCCTGGCCATGCTGGAACTGGCGCGGGAAACGCTGCTGGAAATCACCCAGGCAGAACCCTACGCCCCTATTTATATCCGCCTCTCATACAGCAGTCAGGCAGTGGCCTGACCCGTCAAAGGAACAAGATTGAAAGTTGTACATACCATTGAAGAGCTCAGGGATCAGATGCGCGGTCAGTTGCGCGCCTCTTTTGTTCCTACCATGGGAAATCTTCACGAAGGGCACCTGGCGCTGATGAAAATGGCCCGCCAGCATGGCGATCCTGTCGTGGCCAGTATTTTTGTCAATCCCTTGCAGTTCGGCCCGAACGAAGACTTTGATAAATATCCCCGTACCCTGGAAGAGGACGTACGCAAGCTGGAAGAGCGGCGCGATGTCTATGTCCTGTTTGCGCCTGCCGTCAAGGAAATGTATCCGGAGCCGCAAAGCTTCAAGATTGAACCGCCGGACGGCCTGGGTAATATCCTGGAAGGCGAGTTTCGTCCGGGCTTCTTTACCGGCGTGTCAACCGTCGTGCTCAAGCTGTTCTCCTGTGTGCAGCCCAAGGTCGCCGTATTCGGTAAAAAAGACTATCAACAGTTGATGATTGTGCGCAAAATGTGCCGACAGTTTCAGTTGCCGATTACCATTTATGCTCATGAAACGGTGCGTGAGGAAAGCGGACTAGCCTTATCGTCGCGAAATCGATTTCTGTCGGACAAAGAGCGCCAGGAGGCGCCGATTCTGTATCAGACTCTGCAGGCGATTCGCAGCAAGCTGCAGGCAGGCGATGTCTCGGTCGAGTCTCTGGAGGCTTTTGGCAGCAAGACGCTGAGCGACCGGGGCTGGCAGGTAGATTATGTCTCGGTGCGTCGCCAGCATGATTTGAACCCGCCAACGCAGCAGGAGATTGTCGCCAACGAGCCGCTGGTGGTATTGGCCGCAGCCAAGCTTGGAGCCACCCGCCTGATTGATAATCTGGAATTCGCGCATCAACCATAAACTGTCAGGCCTGACAGTTTTTACGCCCCGGCATGCTCTCTATAATCTGTCCCCTCTATACCAGCAATATGAGGAATCACTATGGGAACAGGGGAAAACATGTCTGGGCTCGATTCACTGATACAGTGCCTGACACCGCGTGAAAAAGAGGTTTTCTTTTTCGTCACGCGCGGATTGCCGAATAAGGTCGCTGCCGCCGAGCTAGGCGTGTCACAACGCACCATAGAGGCGCACCGCGCCCGGATTTTTCGCAAGATGAATGTGCGCAATGCGACAGAACTTGCCCGCCAGGTATTTACGCGCCTGAATCCGCATATCTCCGACAACCATCAGATCTGAACCCCGCAGGCAGTGACGCCAGGGGCGTGACTGTACGGGATCGCTACGCCCCGGCCTTTATTGCGCCGGGCAGAAAAACGCGGTGTCGTTCTGCAAGGCGCGGGTTGACTCAGTATCGGCCTGTATGTTGAGCGTATATCGTTGCGTCACTGCATTGGCGCCCACCGTTTGCACACTGAGCACTGCCGGGTTTTCCATGCGCAGCACGCCCACGCTGGCAGCCGTTGTGCCGGTACTTCTGGCCGGCAACAGGTGAATCAATGGCCTGGCTCCCGGCTCCGGTCTCCAGCAGCCCGTGTCGGTATGGGCAGAGCCCGCCGGAACCAGGGGCTGCGCTACCCGGCGCCAGCGTCCGTCAGGCAGCAGTGTCAGGGTGACGCGCTGGACCCTACATGCGGCTGTCTCGCAGGGAATGGAACCCAGATAGGTTCTGCCTTCCGGGATCAGGCCCTGGGTTGTGGACTGCCGCTGGCGCTGGGCGCGCAGCTCGGCCTCAGTGGGTTCCGAGGTGCCAAATGGAATCTGAATCTGCCCGCCACCGTTATGAGCCGGCATGGGCGTTGCATCACGGGTTTTTGCAGCGGTGTCGCCGGCAGCTGCTGGCGGCGTAACCGCTTGTTGTGAAGGGCTGCTGCAGCCGGTCGCGATGATCAGCAGGGCGGCCGACAGCAGTGTTGGCACATAACGAAATTGAACAGAACGCATGAAAGATTTTTTCCTATTAAACAGGACACAAGCCCGGATTCCAGGTGACGCCAGGACATCAGGCACGGGCAAGCCGGGGGTGGCGAAAACCGGTTTGCATTGCCGAAAAAGCCCGGGGCAAGCCGGCCTGGCCAGCCCCAAGACCGATCGCATGCAGCAACAACGTGCGTGGATACGAACCAGCCGTTGCCGGATCAGATCACAATGGACCATTGTGTGTTTCGCGTTAGCCCCGGCGGCTTGCCGGTCATCACTTGGCATTGAACTAGCGGCATATTACCACGGTGATATCCAGATCCCTAGACGGAACCGACACCGATCAGGCCATCGGGTTTCCGAAGGGGCAGGGCGGCTCCTGACGGTTTGCGTTGACATTGCCTACGCTCGGCCCCAACAAGGCACCGCCGCTATCGGTCTGCCTCGCGAGGCCAGTAGCGACAACATTGCCGCAGCGCCCTGTTTCGTCAAGCTCAGCCGCTGGCATTCCTCTGCGTTTTACGCCGCTGCGCCAGGAGGTGCCAGGCATGACGAGAAACGGAATGACTGATATTCTGCTCAGTCTTCTTCTGGCAATCAGCCTGTGGCCGGTCTACGCGCTGTTATGCGCTGCTTTGCGCTGGCGCTATGGCCGCGCTGCGGTTGCCCAGTGCATTGTGGCCAATGAGCGGACCTTTGCGCGCATCCGCCTGCTGCTATCGGGACTCGCCGTGCCGGGTTTCTTTTACCTGTTCGCTCATAACGAACCGCTGCAATGGATGATTTTCTTTTACCTGTTGGCATTGTTGACGCTGACCGATTTGCAGATGCGATTGCTGCCCGACTATCTTCTGATGCTGCTGCTGGGCGTTGGGCTGGCGGCCCTGGCAGTGGGTATGCCGCAGATGCCGGCGCCGCGCTTTGCGCTTGCTGCGTTTGCTGGCGCAATAACTCTGGCGCTGCTTTGTGTCGCAGTGCAGACGCGCTGGACCGGGATAACGGGAATGGCCGCAGGGGATCTCAAACTGATCGCCGTCCTTGCCCTCTGGTTTTCTTACAAAATGTTGCCGCTTCTGTTATTTGTGGCCTGTTTTGCAGGACTGGTGTACATTCTAGTCATACGATGTGTAACCGGTGTCCGCCTGCGGACAATCGCTTTCGGCCCCTGTCTGGCGCTGGGTGCGCTTGTCGTGCATGTCCTGCAGCGGCTCAATCCAGGCGAGACAGGGTGACATCGTATCATCAGGCCAGGCGTTGCACGCCCGGCCTTGTTTTTCACAGGAGCCAGGGTTGTACAAGATTGGACTGACGGGGGGCATTGGCTCGGGCAAATCGACCGTAGCGCGGCTGTTGAGCGCGCGCGGAGCCAGCGTTATTGACGCTGATGCGCTGTCGCGCTCGCTGACCGAACCCGGCGGGCTCGCCATCCCGGCCATCGCCGATGCGTTTGGAGCCCGTGCAATCGACGTGGACGGCGCAATGGATCGCAGCTATATGCGCGAGCAGGTTTTCCAGGATGCAGAAAAACGCAGGCGGCTCGAGCATATATTACATCCGCTTATCGGGCAGGCGATGCAGTCGGCAGCAGCGACGGCCAAAGGCCTTTACCTGATATACGACATCCCGTTGCTGGTCGAATCGCTGGCCAGATACCGTCCGATCATGGACAGGATCTGTGTGGTAGACTGTGAAGAAACCGAGCAGGTGGCGCGCGTACAGGCGCGCAGTGGTCTTTCGGTGCAGGCTGTAACCGAAATCATGAGTACGCAGGCATCGCGCCAACAACGGCTGGCTGCCGCCGATGACGTGATATTCAACGGTATCGGTATTTCATTTGTGATGCTGGAAGACCGGGTACAGCAGGTGCACGAGAACTGGTTACGGTTGATCGGGCAGCAGAAGTCACAATAGCAGGGCGGTGAAACCGCGTCATTATCACTGGCCCCCGGGCTGCAGTGTAGGCCCGTCGCCGCCAGCGCTATGGCACGAGTAAGCAGGTGAGAAGCGCCTGTGCAATGTGGTATCAAAAAATAAAAGGGTCAGTCAATTGGTTTTATACGAATATCCCATCAACGAGCGTATCCGATCCCTGATGCGGCTTGAGTACCTGTTTAAGCGATTGTTCGCTTTTATCAGTGGTACCAGTCCGATGCATCAGCATGTGGCCTTGTCCCTTCTGTTTGAAATTATGGATACGTGCGACCGTGCGGAAGTGCGTTCGGGTATTTTGCAGGATATTGACCGACAGAAGGCCAACCTGGAAAACTATCGCCACTATCCGAATATCGACCTGAACGCGCTGGACTCGGCCATTGCCGATTTGAATCGCGTCTCGGGCGCCCTGATGGGCAAGGGCCGAATCGGCCAGGCGGCACGCGAAAACGAATGGCTCATGAGCCTGAAGAACCGGTTTGCGGTGCCAGGCGGTACGTCGCAGATTGATATCCCGTCCTACCACGCCTGGCAACTGTCGGCTGAAGAGAATCGCCAGCGCGCGATCACGCAATGGGTGGAACCTTTCATGCCGCTTTTCGATGGCGTCAGTGTTGTGCTTAAAATGTTGCGCGAATCAGGCAGCCCGATAGATGCCAGCACCCAGGAAGGGGGCGTGTTTCAAGAAATGCTTGGCGGCAAAATTTATCAGATGGTTCGTGTCTGGGTCTCGGGCGAGCGGCTGGTTTATCCGGAAATCAGTGCGAATAAATATGTGGTCTGGGTCCGGTTTTCCGAATTGGACAATCAATACAAAACGCAACTGATTACAACGCCAACGGCATTCAAAATGTCGTTCTGCAACGTCTGAACGCGACTGCGGTGCTCGCTTGTGCGATAGGCAAACCGCTTCCTGTTACAACTGTGCTGTTGCGATTTATTACAGGTGCTGGCAAAAGGGATGCCCTGTCCAGGTAAATAGGTAAAAATAGAGGCTTTACAAAGAAGAAGCGTTTTCATACCCATGCCGGCCCCCACTAGCACCAATAGAAAGTCCCGTAAATTCATATACCTGCTTATCCTTTTGGTGCTCGCTGGTGCAGGCTATTATTATTGGCAGCACAGTGCAGGCCAAAAGCCGGCAGGTAAAGCGACAACCGCGCCGCAGGCTGGCAAGCCGCCCGCCCAGGGCGCTCGTGCAGGCGCGCGTGGCGGCCGCAATGGTTCGGCCGCCGTGGCAACGCCAGTCAGCGTGGTTCCGGTCATGAAAAAAAACCTGACCGTCAGTGTCAGTGGACTGGGCACCGTCACCGCCTTCAATACCGTAACGGTTCGCAGTCGGGTTGATGGTCCGATAGAAAAAATTCTCTTTACCGAAGGCCAGAAGGTTAATGAGGGAGATGTGCTGGTGCAGATCGACCCCCGGTCATTCGAAGTGGCGCTGCAGCAGGCGCTGGGCTCGCAGGCACAGAACGCGGCACTGCTGGCTAATGCTAAGCGTGATTTGCAGCGCTACCAGACCTTGTTCAAGCAAGATTCGATCGCCCGCCAGCAGGTCGATACGCAACAATCGCTGGTGCGCCAGTATGAGGGTCAGGCACAGAATGACAAGGCAGCAGTGGATGACGCCCGTTTGTCACTGACCTATACGACTGTGCGTGCGCCGATCAGCGGCCGCCTGGGCTTGCGTACGGTGGACGTGGGCAACCTGGTCTCGGCCGGGTCTACCGACGGCATCGTGACCATTACACAGGTGCAGCCCATTGCCGTCGTCTTCTCCATGCCCGAATCCTGGCTGCCGGATGTCACCGGTCCGTTGTATAAGGGCGAGAAACTTCAGGTCATATTGCGCGATCGCGACAACAAGCTGCAACTGGCCGAAGGTGAACTGACTTCAATGGATAACGCCGTGGATACCACAACGGGCACGGTCAGGCTTAAGGCGACCTTTGCCAATGAAAACGAGACGCTATTTCCCAACCAGTTTGTCAATACGGAACTGAAAGTGCGTGAAGTGCCAGACGCGCTGGTGGTTATGTCCGATGCAATTCAGAACAGTTCCCGTGGCGCCTATGTCTATGTGGTAAAAGAAGACAATACCGTTGAGACCCGGCAGATTGAACTTGGTGTTGTCGATAGCGGCTATACCCAGATTCTGAAGGGATTGGCTGAAGACGAACAGGTCGTGTCCGAAGGGGTGGATCGCCTGCGCAACGGAGCCAAAGTCGAGATCGTCAAGTGAATATCTCCCGGACATTCATTCTCAAGCCGGTGGCAACAACACTGGCGATGATCGCCATATTTCTTAGTGGACTGGTTGCCTATCGTCTGCTGCCGGTGTCTGCCCTGCCCGAAGTCGATTATCCAACGATCCAGGTCGTCTCGCTGTACCCCGGCGCCGGGCCCGATACCATGGCTTCGCTGGTGACCTCGCCGCTGGAGCGCCAGTTTGGCCAGATGCCCGGTTTATTGCAGATGACCTCGTCCAGCTCGGGCGGGGCTTCGGTGGTCACACTGCAATTCGGGCTGGATGTGCAAATGAGCGTGGCCGAGCAGGAGGTGCAGGCGGCAATTAACGCGGCATCCAACCTGCTGCCGTCGGATATGCCCATGCCGCCGGTGTACAACAAGGTCAATCCGGCAGACCGACCGGTGGTCACGCTTGGGATCTCTTCTGAAAACATGCCCTTGCATGAAGCGCGCGATCTGGTCGAGACCCGCATGGCGCAGAAACTGTCGCAGATATCCGGTGTGGGCCTGGTCAGCATTGCCGGCGGGCAGCGGCCGGCGCTGCGCATCCAGGTCAACCCGACGGCCCTGGCGTCCAACGGACTGACGCTGGGTGATGTGCGCACCGCAATTACGGCGGCCAATGTCAACCAGCCCACCGGCAATATCGACGGCCCGCGCCGCGGCACGACCATTTATGCCAACAGCCAGGTCAAAACGGCAAACGAATACAATAATCTGATCCTCTCCTACAACAATGGCGCGCCGCTGCGCCTAAAGGATGTGGCCAACACAATCGAATCGGCCGAGGATGCGCGCCAGGCGGCGTGGATCAACGACAAACCGGCCATTTTGCTCAATATCCAGCGTCAGCCGGGGGCCAACGTGATTGACGTGGTCGACAATGTGAAGACGCTTTTGCCGCAGTTGCGGCAGGCGTTGCCCGCGTCGCTGGAAGTTGAAATGGTGGCTGATCGCACGGAAACCATTCGCGAATCCATCAATCATGTGCAGAATGAAATGCTGGTGGCGATCCTGCTGGTGATTATTGTCACCTACGCGTTCCTGCGCAGTTTCAGCGCGACCGTGATTCCTTCCATAGTGGTGCCGCTATCGATTGTCGGCACATTCGGCGTCATGTATCTGATGGGATTCAGTCTGAACAACCTGACGCTAATGGCACTGACTATCGCTACCGGCTTTGTGGTTGACGATGCGATCGTGATGATTGAAAACATCGCCCGCCATATCGAGCAGGGCGAATCGCCGATGCAGGCGGCGCTAAAGGGATCGGCCGAGATCGGCTTCACTCTGATATCGCTGACCGTCTCGCTTATCGCCGTGCTGATTCCGCTGCTATTCATGGGGGACGTGATCGGCAGGCTGTTCAGCGAATTTGCCATTACGCTGGCCACGGCTATCATTATTTCACTGGTGATTTCGCTGACGCTCACGCCAATGATGTGCGCCCGCATGCTCAAGCCTGAATCGGCGTATGAGGACAGTCGGCTGCATCACTCCATGGGCAAGGCGATTGATCGGGTCATTGCCGGCTATGACCGCATGCTTACCGTTGTGCTGCGCCATCAGACGCTCACACTACTGGTGGCGCTGGGCACCTTTTTACTGACGGTTCTGCTCTATTTGTGGATACCCAAGGGGTTCTTTCCGCAGCAGGATACCGGCATGATACAGATCATCACCGAAGCGCCGCAATCGACCTCGTTCAAAATGATGTCCGAGCGACAGGTGCAGGTGGCCCGGGCCGTCGAGGCCGATCCGGCTGTCGCCTCTGTATCCTCGTTCATTGGCGTGGATGGCTCCAATGCCACGCTCAATACCGGCCGAATGCAGGTTGAGCTCAAGCCGACGGCAGATCGCGACAGCATTACAGATGTGATGAGCAGACTGACAGACAGGGCATCCGAAGTGCAGGGCATGAAAGTCTATTTGCAGGCCGCACAGGACCTGACCATTGACGCCAGGGTCGCCCGCACGCAATATCAACTGAGCCTGTCCAGCCTGGATGCCGATCAGTTGCGCCAGTGGGTGCCGGTCTTTGTTAAGCGTCTGGCGGCAGAAAAAAGCCTGACCGGCGTCACTGATAACTTCCAGTTCAATGGTTTGCAGACCCTGGTCAAGGTGGACCGCGATGCGGCGGCGCGCTATGGCATTACGATGGCGCAAATTGACGAGGCCCTGTATAACGCCTTCGGCCAGCGCCTGGTATCGACGATTTTTACCCAGGCGGCGCAGTATCGGGTCGTGATGGAAGTGGCCGAAAATTTCCGCGATAACCCGGCCGACCTGGATCAGGTGTATATCAAGACCGCCGACGGTGCCCCGATTGCATTGACCCAGATGGCCCAGATCGTACCGGGTCAGGAGCTGTTGGAAATCATGCGGGTCGATCAGTTTCCATCCGCGCTGGTCTCGTTCAATCTGGCACCAGGCGCATCGCTGTCCGATGCGGTGCAGCGTGTCAACGAAATCAAGGAGGAAGTCGGCCTGCCGTCCACCGTGGAAATGCGTTTCCAGGGGGCAGCACAGGCTTTTGAAGCCTCGCTTTCGAGCACACTATGGCTGTTGCTGGCCGCGATCTTTACCATGTACATCGTGCTTGGCGTGCTGTACGAAAGCTATATTCATCCGGTGACCATTCTGTCTACGCTGCCATCGGCAGCGGTGGGGGCCCTACTGGCGCTCATCATCTCGGGCAATGAGCTGGACATGATCGGCATCATCGGGATCATTCTATTGATCGGTATTGTCAAGAAAAATGCGATCATGATGATTGACTTTGCGCTGGACGCCGAGCGCCATCATGGGCTCTCGCCAGTCAAGGCAATTCATCAGGCGGCGCTGCTGCGCTTTCGGCCCATTCTGATGACGACGCTGGCCGCGCTGTTCGGGGCGATTCCGCTTATGCTCTCTACCGGCACCGGTGCCGAATTGCGCCAGCCGCTGGGCCTGACCATGGTTGGCGGCCTGATCTGTAGCCAGTTGCTGACGCTGTTTACGACACCTGTCATTTATCTGATGTTTGACAGGCTGGTCAAAAAGCCCAGGCCATCTGATATGGCAGCGCGGTCCGAGTTATGAGTCTGTCGCGCCCGTTCATCCTGAGGCCAGTGGCCACGTCGCTTCTGGCGCTGGCCGTGGCAGTGATGGGCATGGTCGCCTTTTTTTTGCTGCCTGTCTCGCCGCTGCCTACGCTGGACTCGCCGGTCATTGTGGTGCGCGCCTCATTGTCCGGGGCCAGTCCGGAAACCATGGCCTCCAGTGTGGCTACCCCACTGGAGCGCTCGCTGGGCAATATTGCCGGCATTGACCTGATGCAGTCCAGCAGTTCAGAAGGTTCCACCTCTATTTTCATGATCTTTGATCTGGACAAGGATGTGCACACGGCAGCGCGCGAGGTTCAGGCTGCTATTAATGCGGCGCGGCCGCTGCTGCCCAGCAGCATGAAGCAGCCGCCCACCTATCGTAATGTCAATCCGTCGTCGACCCCGGTTATGGTGCTGGCGCTGACCTCGGATTTGCTTGGCCAGGGCGAGCTGTATGACCTGGCCTCCACCATTCTGGCGCAGAAACTGGCGCAGGTGCGCGGCGTGGGCGAAGTGACCGTGGGCGGCAGTTCCTTGCCTGCGGTGCGTGTTGACCTGAATCCCAATATGCTCAACAGCATGGGCATCTCGCTGGACACGGTTCGCAATGCGCTGGCGGCAACCAACTCGGTCAGGCCCAAAGGGTTCCTGGACAATAACGACTATCACTGGCAACTGGCCACCAACGGGCAATTGCGCTATGCCAAAGATTTTGAAAACCTGATCGTGGCCTGGAACGGGAACAGTGCTGTGCGCCTGCGCGATGTGGCACATGTCTATGATTCGACCGAGAGCCTGTACAACAGGGGGTTTTACAACACCCAGCAGGCGGTCGTGTTGCTGGTACGCCGTCAGGCCGATGCCAATATCATTCAGACGGTTGATGCCGTCAACGACATGCTGCCCGATCTTGCCGAGCTGCTGCCGCCGCAGGTCAGGCTGGACGTGGCGCAGGATCGTACGCCAAGCATCCGGGCCGCGCTGCACGAGGCGGAACTGACGCTGGTAATTGCGGTGCTGCTGGTGATCGTGGTGGTCATGCTGTTTTTGCAAAGAATACGCGCCACCTTGATACCGGCCATTTCGGTACCCATCTCGCTGCTGGGCACCTTTATTTTCATGTATTTCCTGGGCTACTCGCTCAATACCGTGTCGCTGATGGCGTTGATTGTGGCTACCGGCTTTGTGGTGGACGACTCCATCGTCGTGCTGGAAAATGTCATGCGTTATATTGAGCGAGGCATGCATCCCATGCGCGCAGCCTTGGTCGGGGCGCGTGAAGTGGGATTCACGGTTGTCAGCATGAGTGTGTCGCTGGTGGCTGTATTTATTCCTCTGCTGTTTATGGGCGGATTGATTGGCAGGCTGTTTCTTGAATTTGCCATGACGCTGTCGGTGGCTATCGGCATGTCGCTGATTGTTTCGCTCACGCTCACACCCATGATGTGTGCGCAGCTGCTGCGCCATGAGCCGAATCTGCGCAAGAATCGCATACAGCGCATGTGGGATTCATTTTTCGATGGGCTTGTCAGGGGCTATGGCCGCATGCTGAGTTTTGCCATTCGCTTTCGCTTTCTGACTTTACTGACGCTGCTGGCCACAGTTGTGTTAAATGTTTATCTTTATACTGCCGTTCCCAAGGGCTTCTTTCCCGAACAGGATACCGGCATGATCCAGGGTTTTTTCCGCGCAGACCAGGGCACGTCTTTCGCCGCTGCCGTGCCCAAGCTGGAAGCCTTTCGCAAGGCGATCGTGCAAAACCCCAACGTGGACACCGTCTCGGGCTATTCCGGCGGCCGTGGCGGCAGCAACAGCAGTTTCTTTCTGATCCAGCTCAAGCCGTTTGCCGAGCGTACGCAATCGGCCACCGAGATTATCAATGACATGAGAAAGTCTTTACCGACAATCCCCGGGGCGAGGCTGTCGCTGGTGCCGCAGCAGGATATCCGCACGGGACGGGGCGGAGACTCGGCCGGCTCATATCAGTATGATCTGCTCTCAGGCGATCTGGATACATTGCGCACCTGGGTGCCACAGGTACGGCAGGCCATGGCGACACTGCCCGAGCTGGTTGATGTCCAGTCCGAAGCCGAGGAGAAAGGGCGGCGCATTGAATTGGTCATCAACCGCGAAAGCGCCACGCGTCTGAATGTGGAGATGTCCACGATTGCCGGTGTATTGAATAATCTGTTCAGCCAACGTCAGGTTTCTACGATTTATAGCGCGCTGAATCAGTACCAGGTGGTCATGGGTATCGATGTCAAATATGCCCAGGATCCCGAAGTGCTCAAGACCGTGCAGATTATCGCCTCGGACGGCAAGCTCGTGCCGTTGTCGGCCTTTGCTTCGTTCAAGATCGGCACCTCGCCCCTGTCGGTATCTCATCAGGGCCTGATGGCTTCCGATTCGGTGTCTTTTTCCCTGGCCGAAGGGGTCTCGCTGGAACAGGCAAGCACGGCGATTGAAAATGCCGTGGCCCGCATCGGCCTGCCAGCCGACCAAATTCAGGCCGGATTCGGCGGTAACGCGCAGCTCTTTCAGGAGTCGTCGTCGCGCCAGCCCCTGCTGATCCTGGGGGCGCTGGTGGTGATGTATCTGATTCTGGGCATGCTGTATGAAAGCTACATGCATCCGCTGACCATTTTGTCGACCCTGCCGTCTGCCGGCGTCGGCGCGCTGCTGGCCTTGTTGATGGTCGATATGGAATTTACGGTCATTGCGCTGATCGGCGTTTTCCTGCTTATCGGCATCGTCAAGAAAAACGCCATTATTATGGTGGATTTTGCGCTGGCGCAGGAACGCGAAAAAAATATACCACCGGAAGAGGCGATCTACGAGGCCTGCATTGTTCGCTTTCGACCCATTATGATGACCACCATGGCGGCCATGTTTGGCGCGCTGCCGCTGATCCTGGCCACCGGCGCCGGTGTGGAAATGCGCCAGCCCCTGGGCGTCGCGATTGTGGGCGGGCTAATCCTGAGTCAGATCCTCACACTGTTTACCACACCCGTCGTGTATATTTATCTTGACAGGCTGCGTCATACTTTTGAGCGACGCCGCAAAAATAAAAGGTTGCCTGCAGGCGGGGGCGATGTCGCACCGCGTCCTGGCGAATGATTATTATGATTTGTGAACCGTGAACCGTGAACCGTGAACCGTGAACCGTGAATCGTGAACCGCTGATCGTGGACTGTGGATCGTGAACCGTGGATTGTAAGTCGTGGATGGCGAATCGTTGATTGTCAATTGAATCGTGAATCGTAAATTGTGAATTGTATTTTATGAAAAATATCAGCTATGCAGAACGTCCCTTGTTCCGGTCCTTGCGTCTGGGCACCGCTGCGGCCTGCTTGCTTTTGCTTGCTGCGTGTGCGGTGGGGCCCGATTACACCGTGCCGCAACAGGATACCGGCGTCAGTTTCAAGTCGGCCCAGGGCTGGGTCCAGGCCAGGCCTGGCGCACCTTTGGCCAGCGACAGCTGGTGGCAGCGCTATCAGGACCCCATGCTGAACGATCTGATCGGTCGCCTGGATGTGTCCAACCAGACACTGGCCCAGGCCATTGCGCGTTACGATCAAGCGGTGGCGGCAACGGCGCAATCACGCTCCTCGTTCTTTCCCTCTGTCGGGTTCAGTCTTTCGGGGGATCGCGTCAAATCCGCCGGTGGTATCGGCAATACGGTAAATGGTTCGTTTTCCCTGCAATGGGAAGCCGACTTGTGGGGTAAGCTGCGCAGGCAGTATGAAAGCAGCAGCAGTGATGAACAGGCCAGCCGCGCTGATGTCGCTGCCGCCCGTCTGAGCATGCAGTCAACCCTTGCCCAGCAGTATTTTGCCCTGCGTATGCTGGATGAACGCAAGCGCCTGTTGCAGGCCAATGTGCGTGCCTACGAACGCTCGGTTCAGATCAACCAGAACCGCTATGAACAGGGCGTGGCCGCCCGCGCCGATGTTGTTAGCGCCCAGGCGCAGCTTGAAAGTGCGCGCGCGTCTGCTATTGCCATCGAAGCGGACCGCAGCCTGCTGGAGCATGCGATTGCCGTGCTGATTGGCCAGCCGCCGTCGGCCTTTGCTATCGAAGCGAAGGCCTACGATGTCAACTTCCCGTCGATTCCAGTGGGGATACCGTCGACGATTTTGCTGCAACGCCCGGACATTGTCGCGGCCGAAAGACGTGTGGCCGCAGCCAATGCACAGATCGGTGTGGCGCAGTCTGCCTGGTTTCCTGACCTGACGCTGGGCGGCTCCGCCGGCAATAACACAACCACGCTGGCGCAGTGGCTGGCTTCTCCGCTGCAATTCTGGTCACTGGGGCCTGCGCTTGCCATGACCGTGCTCGATGGCGGGGCGCGGGCCGGGGCGGTCGATGCCTCCAAGGCTTCCTATCGCGCCGAAGTGGCAACCTATCGCCAAGCCGTACTGACCGGGCTGCAGGAGGTTGAAGACGCCATCAGTACCTTGCGGGTGCTGGAACGCCAGCAGGCGGCGCAGATACGCGCCCTGGACGCCGCGCGCCAGTCTCTGGCCATCACGCAGAACCAGTATCTGGCCGGCCTGGTCGATTATCTGAGCGTGGCCCAGGTTCAGTCAACCGCGTATTCGGCCGAACAGATGGCATTGCAGCTGGAAAGCCAGCGCCTGCAGGCCAGCGTGCAACTGATTGCGGCGCTGGGCGGGGGCTGGGACCGGCAAGCGCTGTTTAGCCGACCGGCACCTTAGTGTAAAAGGGAGCGCTGAGCCACGGACCGTTGATTTTTGGGGTACGTCCGGCACCGCGTGCGCAAAGGACGATGCTGGCTGTCGATCCGCGTTACGCTGGACGTCTGCGCCATTCCGGGTGTTGGCAAATGCCCTGCTGGCAAAAGGGTTCTTGCGGCAGCCCTGCAATAGTGTGGTAAAAATCGTTATATCTATATCGCTTTTTATCCCGTTTTCAAACAGGTTTTACTGCTATGCCAATTTATAAATGCGAGTCTTCCTCGGTCAATCCCCAGACGTTCCCCCTTGATGAAATCGTGATGGGCCTGCGTGATGCACGCCTGAAGTGGCGAAGCGACCAGAATCGTCTCAGCGAAAAAGGCGGTCGCCATCTTCCATCGCCACATATCGTCAATGAAGCATTGAAGTTGCTGATTGGCGCACTGTTTCCCATGCGTCTTGGCCCCAACGATCTGTTGCAGGAAAATGAAGATTTTTATGTGGGCCATACCATCGGCGTTGCCCTCAATACAATGGTGACGCAGGTGCGGCTCGAAGTGCGCCATCAATATCGCAATGACGCCTGTGATTCTGTCGAGCTGGAGCAGCGGGCAGTCGGGATTGTGCGGGAGTTCGCCCGCAAGTTGCCCGGCGTGCGCGCCTTGCTGGATACCGATGTCTATGCGGCATATTCGGGCGACCCGGCCGCCAAGAGCGTCGATGAGGTATTGCTTTGCTATCCGGGTGTGCTTGCCATGGTTTACCACCGCCTGGCGCATTGCCTGTATTCGCTGGGTGTCCCGCTGGTAGCGCGTATTGTGGCCGAACTGGCGCACGGACAAACCGGCATTGATATTCATCCGGGAGCACAGATCGGCCCGGGGTTCTTTATCGACCACGGAACGGGGGTTGTCATTGGCGAGACCGCCATCATCGGGGAAGGTGTGCGCTTGTACCAAAACGTGACCCTGGGCGCAAAGAGCTTTCCCACAGACAGCAACGGCGATCTGAGCAAAGGCATCGCGCGTCATCCAATCGTGGAAGATGATGTTGTTATTTATGCGGGAGCAACCGTGCTGGGCAGGGTGACTATCGGCAAGGGCGCCGTGGTGGGCGGCAACGTGTGGCTGACGCACGATGTGGCCCCGGGCTGCTTCGTCCGTCAGGCATCCTCCAGCAACAAAGAAGCGCTGTTCAATGGCAATTGTGATTAAACCCCGGCCGCTCTGAATGCCACCATGCCTGCATGATCTTGCTCATGCAGGCATTTTTCAATTGCGGCTTCTGGGTCAATCGGCAATGGCTGGCTTGGCATTGGCAGCGCAGTGCGCTCCGGCGCGCCGCTGCGGCTAGCCGGCCAGGCCGCGTATGGCCGCTATGCCGTGCGCGCCATGCTCGTGAGCCGTATCCAGCGTGGCCTGGGACTGGCCGCCGATGGCATATACTGGCAATCCGGCCTCTTGTGCGATGTCGGCAAACTGAGCCCAGCCCAGCGCCGGCTGATCAGGATGCGACGGCGTATCCAGCACATGTCCCAGCACCACAAAGTCGGCGCCTAGTACCTGGGCGTAAAGCGCGTCGGCCAGATTATGGGCCGAGACACCGACAAGATAGTGTTCCCGGGGTAGCGGACGTGCATCGGCCAGCATGGCGTCCTGCGCCCGCAACTGTACGCCATCGGCCAGTTTCCACCACGCTTTTGGATGTACGCTATTGATCAGCACGCGAGCGCCCGCAGCATGACAAAGCGCGATGGCGCGCTCAAAGATGGTTTTGAGGCTGGCAGCCGCAGGCCCTTCGGGCCAGGCTGGTTCGCGCAATTGCACCAGCCGTATCCCCTGGTCCAGTTGCTGTTGCAGGCCAGCCAGCCAGTTTTCGCTGTTATCCGCAGCGCCAAGGCCCGAGACGGCATATTGCTCAGGCAGGGTCAGCCAGCGCAGCGGCGGCAGGGAAGCGGGCAACAGTTCGCCCAGATTGGCCGCGTTGGCCGGCGTCGTCCAGGCCAGCTGCTGCTCTTCCTGTGATTTGGGCGTGCCTACCCAGCCGGTCACACGCCAGAACGCCAGGTTGACCACGGTTTTCGGGTATTCGTAGGTAAACGTGACCCATGGCGTGCAACTGTGTACATCAATGTCCAGCTCTTCCTTCAGCTCACGAACCAGCGCCTGCTTCTGCGTTTCGCCGTTTTCAATCTTGCCGCCCGGAAACTCCCACCAGTCTTCCCACGGTTTGCCCTTGGGGCGCTGGCCCAGCAGGATTTCACCCGTCTGGGTGTTCAGGATGACGCCGACGACCACTTTGATATACGGTTTTGTTTCGCTCATTGCCCGGCCCCATGCTCAGGCTGTGTATTGGCAGTTTCCGGCATATGCCTGGCGGCCCAGTCGCGGGCAAAATGCCGTGCGACGCGGCCTGAACGGGAGCCTCGCTCCAGTGTCCATTGCAGCGCTTCGGTGCGACTTTCGGCAATGAATTGGGCCGGGCAGCCCAGCTCACGCAGCCAGTGCGCGACAATATCCAGATAGTCGTCCTGGCGAAACGGATAGAACGATAGCCATATGCCAAAGCGCTCGGACAGCGAGATTTTTTCTTCCACGGTTTCGCCCGGATGGATTTCCCCGTCCGACTGATGCTTGGTAGACAGGTTTTCGTGCATATATTCCGGCATCAGATGACGACGGTTGGAGGTTGCATAAATGAGCACGTTGTCTCCGGCCGAGGCGATGGATCCGTCCAGTACCGATTTGAGCGCCTTGTAGCCGGCTTCGCCTTCTTCGAAGGACAGATCGTCACAGAAAATGATGAACCTTTCCGGCCGGCCGGCGACAATATCGACCAGATCGGTCAGGTCAGCCAGATCCGATTTATCCATTTCGATCAGTCGCAGGCCCTGCGGGGCGTATTCCGCCAGCATGGCCTTGACCAGCGAACTCTTGCCGGTCCCGCGCGCGCCGGTCATGAGCACATTGTTGGCCGGTTTATGTTGCAGGAAGTGGCGCGTATTGCGATCAATGATGTCGCGCTGGCGTTCAATATGCAGCAGGTCGTCCTTGTGAATAACGGAAATATGCCTGACAGCTTCGAGCCAGCCAGTTGCTCCCTTGCGTCGCCAGCGAAAGGCGTGGGCGCTCCAGTCTATCGGCGGTGGCGCTGGCGGCAGCCAGGCGGCCAGCTGGCGCAAGACCTGGTCTGCACGTTCGATCAGGGAAGAGAGGTCGGGTGTGGAATCGGGGCTGCTCACTTGCGTGTCCTATGTAGTCAATAGCGATCAAGATGCATACATTATCATCAAAAAAAGGCCTTTGTCTGTTTCTGGTGGCGGGCTGGAATATAATCAGGGCTTGTCGTGAGTTAATTCCCTTTTCTGCTTCAGGATTTGCCTTGAACCTCCCAGAGATTATTCGTCCCATCAACGAAGATATGCGCGCCGTGGATGGCGTAATCCGCAAGAAACTCGACTCTGACGTTGTTCTTATTCGTACCATCGGTGAGTACATCATCGGGGCAGGTGGCAAACGCATGCGTCCTGCCCTGGTGCTGATGGCCGCGCGCGCCTTCGGCTATCAGGGACAGGCGCACCACACGCTGGCTGCGGTGGTGGAGTTCATTCATACGTCTACGTTGCTGCATGACGATGTCGTTGATGAGTCCGATATGCGGCGCGGCCGCGATACAGCCAATGCGGTGTTTGGCAATGCGGCCAGTGTGCTGGTGGGCGACTATCTGTATTCCCGGTCGTTTGAAATGATGGTAGAGCTCGATTCAATGCGAATCATGCAGGTGCTCTCGGCTGCGACCACCGTCATTGCCGAAGGAGAAGTGCTGCAACTGCTCAATGTGCACGATCCCGACGTTTCCGTCGATCGCTACCTGCAGGTTATTCGCTACAAAACCGCAAAACTTTTTGAGGCCGCCATGCAAACCGGCGCCTTGCTGGCCGGCGCCGTGCCCGAGCAGGAAAAGGCGGCTGCCGACTACGGGCGCCATGTGGGTACGGCTTTCCAGCTGATTGACGACGTGCTCGATTACACCGGCGATGTTGAGTCGCTGGGCAAGAACGTGGGCGATGATCTACGCGAAGGCAAACCGACGCTGCCGCTGATTCGTGTCATGCAGGTAGGCACGCCCCAGCAGCGTTCACTCATTCATCAGGCTATCGAGACCGGCGAAGCCGACTTTGCCGAGGTAGCCCGCGCCATCAACGATACAGACGCCCTGCAATACACACGCGAAGTGGCTCGCGAAGAAGCCGAAAGGGCCAGAGCAGCCCTGCAGGCGTTTCCCGACACCGATTTCAAAGCCTCATTGCTGGCGTTCTGCACTTTCGCCACCGAGCGAGACCGCTGATAGTCATTGGTCCTGCGAGCGTGGCCCGTGCCGTCGCGCCGGCCCGTTGTTGATTTTTCCAGTACCGATTTTGCCGCTCAGGGTTTACCTGAGTGGCAAATTTGCTTGTGCGCGCATGCTGAAAATTGAGTTATAGTTAGCGGGTAAAACCGTGTTCACGGCCAGCCTGGCGGCAAACGGCCGGGATTTAAATACCATTTTCAAGAGGTTCAAGATGATCAAGAACAAACTGAAAGCAGCCTTGCTGGGATTTGCCATCACGCTGGCCGTGCCGGCAACAACCGTTGCTCAGGCACAGGACAAAGAACTTGTGGTTGCCACCGATACCGCTTTTGTGCCCTTTGAATTCAAGCAGGACGGCAAGTATGTCGGGTTTGACGTTGAGTTGTGGGAAGCGCTGGCCAACGACATGGGTGTCAAGTATCGCCTGCAGCCCATGGATTTCAATGGAATTATTCCGGGCCTGCAAACCAAGAATATTGACGTTGCACTGGCGGGCATCACCATCAAGGATGAGCGCAAAAAGGTCATTGACTTCTCTGATCCCTATTATGAAAGCGGTATTGCCATCCTGACCTCGGTCAAGAACAAGGACAGCATCAAAACCGCCAAAGATCTGGCGGGCAAGCAGGTCGCGGCCAAAACCGGCACGGCGACTGTAGACTTTCTGAAAAAAGAAGTGCCTGACGCGCAGGTAAAACTGTTCCCCAATATCGATAACGCTTTTCTTGACTTGGCAACGGGCCGTGTCGATGCCGTTGTCCACGATACGCCCAATGTACAGTACTACGCCAATACTGGTGGCAAGGGCAAGGTGCTTGTGACCGGGTCTGTACAAAGCGGCGATTTCTATGGCATTGCTTTCCCCAAGGGCAGCGATCTGGTTGAAAAGGTCAACGCCTCGCTCAAGAAACTGAAAGAGAACGGCGAATACGACAAAATCTATACCAAATGGTTTGGTCAGGCAGTGAAGTAACGACCCGCGTTCCCAATGTATGACAATACATTGCGGTTTGCAGCAACGCTGTATATTGCAATCCGGTGATTGTTCCCGTTTGGATACAGTCGCCGGATTTTTGTATTTCTGCTTCCTTACTATTGAAACAGGATTAACACATGGATTTTGACTTTTCTGTTATTCAAGACGCGCTGCCCAGCCTGATGGCGGGCACCTGGGTCACGATCAAAATCACGTTCTGGGGGCTGTTTGGCGGCGTACTTCTTGGTGCTATCACAGGTGTGATAAGAGCCTATGTTCCGTCATTGTTTTCCGCCCAGACCATCGCCCGCAATCCGATTATCGGCATTCTGGGCCCCTTGCTAAGCCTTGTTGCGCAGCTTTATGTCTTGGTGGTGCGAGGCACGCCGATCGTGGTGCAGGTCATGTTCATTTATTTTGCGCTGCCCCTGCTCATGGATCTGCGTGTCGACGGGATGTCGGCCGCCATTGCCACCCTGATCATCAACTCCGGGGCGTACATTGCTGAAATCGTGCGGGGCGCGCTGCAGTCGGTTCCCAAGGGACTCTTCGAGGCCGGACAATCTATGGGCCTGTCCTTTCATCGCATTCTGCTGAAAATTATCTGGCCGGTTGCGTTTCGTCGCATGATCCCTGCACTGGGTAACCAGTGCATTATCAGCCTGAAGGATTCGTCGCTGTTCATTGTGATCGGTGTGGCCGAATTGACGCGTCAGGGCCAGGAAATCATGGCCAGCAATTTTCGCGCGGTAGAAATCTGGGGCGCCGTCGCCGTCATTTACCTGATTCTGAACGGGCTGATCGCGCTGGTCCTTAAAATCATGGAACACAGGATGCGTAACGTATGAGCATGGTCACATTTGAAAACGTCGTCAAAAAATTTGGCGACAATACAATTTTGAACGATATCAGTCTGAGTATTGAAAAGGGCGAAGTCGTGGTCGTGGTCGGGCCTTCCGGTTCAGGAAAATCCACCTTTCTGCGCTGCATCAACGCGCTTGAAACCATCCAGGGAGGCGACATCCGGGTTGGCAAACTCAGTGTGCGAGGCACCAAGGCCGAGGTGCGGGAATTGCGCCGTGAGGCAGGCATGGTGTTTCAGCAATTTAACCTCTTTCCGCAACTGACGGCGCTGGAAAATGTGATGTTTGGCCCGCTTGAGTCGCGCGGCGTATCCAAGCAGCAGGCGCGCACCGAAGCCATCGCACTGCTGAACAAGGTAGGGCTGGGCGAAAGAATGAACCATTACCCGAGCGAGCTGTCCGGCGGGCAACAGCAGCGGGTGGCCATCGCCCGTTCACTGGCGGTCAAACCACTGCTGATGCTGTTTGATGAGCCCACCTCGGCGCTGGATCCGGAGCTGCGCCATGAAGTGCTCAAAGTGATGAAGGATCTGGCCGAAGAAGGCATGACTATGGTAGTCGTTACACACGAAATGGACTTTGCCAGCAAGGTCGGCAGCCGCCTGCTTTTTATCGATGATGGCAAGATTGCTCATGACGGCAAACCGAGTGAATTGTTGACTTCACCGCCAAGCCAGCGTTTGAAAGACTTTCTGCAACATGTGGTGTAAATTACAAGGTTTCCCGTTCTTTTCCAGGAAGTAGTCAGAAATGCCCCAATATCGTTCCAAAACCTCGACCCACGGTCGTAATATGGCTGGCGCGCGTGCCTTGTGGCGCGCCACAGGTATGAAAGACGGCGATTTCGGCAAGCCGATCGTCGCCGTTGTTAACTCTTTTACCCAGTTTGTTCCGGGGCACGTGCACCTGAAAGATATGGGGCAGTTGGTGGCACGGCAAATCGAGGCAGCCGGTGGCGTTGCCAAAGAGTTCAATACGATCGCGGTGGACGATGGCATTGCGATGGGACACGGTGGCATGCTGTATTCGCTGCCTTCGCGCGAGCTGATTGCCGATTCCGTGGAATACATGGTTAACGCCCATTGCGCCGACGCCATGGTCTGTATTTCAAACTGCGACAAAATTACCCCGGGCATGCTCATGGCTGCCATGCGACTGAACATCCCGGTGGTCTTTGTGTCCGGCGGTCCGATGGAAGCCGGCAAAGTGCTCGCCCCGGAAACCAATAAGGTGATCAAGCTCGATCTAGTTGACGCCATGATCAAGGCGGGCGATTCGACTGTGTCGGACGCTGAAACCGATGAAGTCGAACGTAACGCATGTCCAACTTGCGGCTCCTGTTCAGGCATGTTTACCGCCAATTCCATGAACTGTCTGACCGAAGTCCTGGGCCTGTCCCTGCCGGGCAATGGGACAATCGTGGCCACCCATGCACGGCGCCGGGCGCTGTTCGAACGCGCCGGGCACCTGGTGGTCGAACTGTGCAAGCGCTACTACGAACAGGATGACGCCTCTGTATTGCCGCGTTCCATCGCGACCAAGGCTGCGTTTGAAAACGCCATGACACTGGACGTGGCCATGGGCGGTTCGACCAACACGGTATTGCACTTGCTGGCCGCTGCCCAGGAAGCGGGCGTTGATTTCACGATGGCAGACATTGACCGTATCTCGCGTCGTGTGCCATGTGTCTGTAAGGTGGCGCCGGCGACCAATCAATTTCATATCGAAGACGTGCATCGTGCCGGTGGCGTGATTGCCATTCTGGGAGAACTGGGCCGAGCAGGCCTGCTGGACCTGAATGTCGGTAATGCGCATAGCGGCACGCTGGGCAAAGCCATTGAGCAGTGGGATATCAATAGCGGCCATGCCACCGAAGAGGTCAAGACATTTTTTAAGGCCTCTCCGGGCGGCGTGCCCACCCAGGTTGCCTTCAGTCAGGACCGCCAGTTCGCCGAGCTTGACCTGGACCGCGCCGAAGGCTGTATCCGCGACAAGGCGCACGCCTATTCGCAAGATGGCGGTCTGGCGGTGCTGTACGGCAATCTCGCGGAAAACGGGTGTATCGTCAAAACCGCAGGGGTGGATGAAAGCATCCTGAAGTTCACCGGCCGGGCCATTGTGTTTGAAAGCCAGGAAGATGCTACCGACGGCATTCTGAGTGGCAAGGTAACAGAAGGCCATGTTGTTATCATCCGCTACGAAGGCCCCAAAGGGGGACCGGGCATGCAAGAAATGCTCTATCCTACGTCATACCTGAAATCCAAGGGGCTGGGCGCCAAGGCGGCCCTGTTGACTGACGGTCGCTTCTCGGGTGGTTCGTCGGGCCTGGTGATCGGGCACGCATCTCCGGAAGCCGCAGAGGGCGGCACAATCGGCCTGGTGCACGATGATGACGTGATTGAAATTGATATTGCGAATCGTACGATCAATCTGGCGGTCGATGAAACCGAGCTTACGCGTCGCCGTGCCGAGATGGAAAATCGCGGCCAAAGCGCGTGGCATCCGGTGCATCGTGAGCGCTATGTATCACAGGCGCTCAAAGCCTATGCCGCGATGGCCACCTCGGCCGACCGCGGTGCAGTGCGCGACATCAGCCAGTTGATCCGATAGCGCGACGCAAGAATAGCGGCCGGTTCTCCCCAGCCGCTGTTCTTGATACGGTCTTGGCCGCCGTTGCGCATTTTCCAGCTGTAATCACAGACAGGGAGCACTAGCGATGGCAACGCAACACAAGACGACAGAATCTGCCAAAACCGGCAGAAAAACCAATGAGAGGCAGGGCCGGAACGCGCCAGATCGAGCCGAGCCCAACAAGAAAGCGGCAGGCTCGTCTGGATCCAACAGACAATCCGCAGCACACGTGGCATCTGACACCCGCAAAAGCCGGCATGCCGACCTGACAGCCAGCAAGCGCCCACCCAAAATAAGCAAAAAAGACTTTCCCGTTGGCGATGCCCGGCGTTACCTTGAACCGGGTCCCATCGTGCTTGTATCATCGCACTGGCAGGGGCGTGACAATATCATGACCATGGGCTGGCATTGCGTGCTGGAGTTCGGGCCGTCTTTATTTGGCTGCATGATTTCATCGGGAAACCACAGTTTCGATATGATCCGCAAGAGCGGTGAATGTGTGATCAATGTGCCCACGACTGCCTTGACGGACATTGTGTGTCGCGTTGGCAATTGCACCGGCAGCGAGGTAGACAAATTTTCCGAATTTGGCCTGACAGGTAACCCCGGGCAAGCGGTGAGCGCGCGCCTCATTGACCAATGTCATGCCGCGTTCGAGTGCCGGCTATATGACGATGTGCTGGTAGACAAATATAACTATTTTATTTTTGAGATTGTAAAGGCCCATGTGGCAGCCAGGCCGGCGCACCCCGAAACGCTGCACTATACGGGTGATGGCGTATTCATGGTTGCGGGCAAAGTCATCAGCCGTCGGCGTCTGTTTACCAAAGTACTGTGACGATTCGCCCCCGGTTGCCGGCGGCGCTCGGGCGCGCCTGGCCCGCTACCCGGAATTGCGCAGACCTGTGGCGATGCCGTTGATGGTCAGGTGAATGGTGCGCTGGCTGCGCATCTGTTCAAGCTTGGACGGCTCTTGCTGCGCATCTTCCAGCGCGCGCTGGCGGCGGATGACTTCAACCTGCAGGTAGTTCAACGGATCGGTGTAGGCAAAGCGCTCCTGCAATGCTGCCTTCAGCGTCGGGTTGTCTGCCAGCAGATCCTGCTGCTTGATACTGTAGAGCGCTTGGCGCGTTAACGCGAATTCCTGTTCAATCATCCCGAAAATCGTGCGGCGTATGTCCTGGTCAGCCACCAGCTCGCTATACTGGCGTCCGATATCCATATCGGTTTTGGCCAGCACCATCTCCATATTCGACATGACGGTCTGAAAAAACGGCCAGTGTTCGGCCATGTCCTGCAGCAATTGCGTACGTGATTGCTGCGTGCTGCCATCGTCCTTGCCCGTACCCAGCCGGATAAAACTATCGATCGCCGTACCCACGCCATACCAGCCGGTGATCATCAGCCGGCATTGCGCCCAGGAAAATCCCCAGGGGATGGCGCGCAGGTCTTCGATGCGCTGCCCTTTTTTGCGCGAGGCCGGGCGCGAGCCGATATTAAGGCCGGCAATCTCGTTGATGGGCGTGGCTGCAAAAAAGTAGTCGACAAATCCGGGGGTATCGTACACCAGCCGGCGATAAGCATGTTGGGCAGCATCGGACAGCCACGCCATGGTGTCCGTATAGCGTTGCATTGTGTCGGCATCCTTGCCAGTTTCCTCATGCGGCGCCAGGCTACTTAACAGTGTTGCCGAAACCAGCAACTCCAGATTGATGCGGCCGCTTTCGGCATTTTTGTACTTGGTCTGGATGACTTCTCCCTGCTCGGTCAGACGGATTTGCCCATCTACCGTGCCGGGAGGTTGCGCCAGGATTGCATCGAAGCTGGAACCTCCGCCGCGACCGACTGACCCGCCGCGGCCGTGAAACAGGCGCAGGCGTACGTCATGGCGGCGAAATACTTCCAGCAGCTGTAATTCTGCATTGTACAAAGACCAGTTGGAAGTCAGGTAACCGCCATCCTTATTGCTGTCCGAATAGCCCAGCATCACTTCCTGAATTCCCTGCTGTGCATGCATAATGCGTTCGCGCACCGGCGGCAGCGACAACCAGCGATCCATAATGGCGGGGCCGGCTTGCAAATCGGGAATGGTCTCAAATAGCGGCACTACGATCAGGCCATCTGCGGCCGTCACCGGCATGCGCTGGCCCGTGTCGTCGCGCTGTTGCGAGATCAGCCCGGTTTCGTGCTGCAAGACCAGCACTTCGAGCAAATCACTCAAAGTCTCGGTATGCGAGACAATATATTGCGTAATGGCATTATTTCCATAGTGGCGTCGCACCGAGGCGGCCGCCTGCAAAATCGCCAGCTCCTTGCGGGTCTCTTCACTGTACTGCTGCCACGGCGACACCAGGGGGCGGCTGTCTTCCAGCTCGGCCAGCAGCACGGCGATTTTCTTTTCTTCATCCAGTTGGTCGTACTGAATCGGCTGACCCTCATACTTGATGGCTGCACGCTGATACAGTTCGGCCAGAATGCGCTCGTGGACATCCGAGCTTTGTCGCAGATCCAGTGCTGCCAGGTGAAATCCAAACACCGCCACGGCCTGTTGCAATTCCTGTAAACGCAGGGGCACGACAGCGCCGGCATGGTTATTGCACAGCGAGCGGGCAATGACTGACAGGTCCGCCGCGAAGGCCGTGGGGTCATCATAGGGATCGGCCGCAACGGTGTTGCGCAGGGCCAGATCGTGGGCCGTCAGATGTTTTGCCGTTGCCGCCAGGCGTGCGTAGACGCCAATGAGCGCGCGACGATAAGGTTCATCCAGTCTGTGCCTTGACCGGTCGGGGCTGGCTTCCGACAGCCTGGCCAGGTCAGGCGAGACCTGGGTCAGCGACGAGCTCAAAGACAGCTCCGAGCCCAGCAAATGCACCTGGTCAAGATAGTATTCGAACAGCGTGGTGCCATGGCGGTTCATGGCGTGCGTCAGCGTATCGGCATTTACATTGGGATTGCCGTCGCGATCACCGCCAATCCAGGAACCCATTTTCAGAAAGGCTGGCGCCGGCGCTGCACTGTCGCTGCCAGTGCCCAGATTGCGCGCCAGTGTGGTGTATAGCGTTGGAATGGCTTTCAGAAATGTGGTGCTGAAATACGCCATGGCATTTTCGATTTCGTCATTGACCGTCAGCTTGTTAAAACGCAGCATCCGGGTCAGCCACAGCGTCTTGATATACCCGGTCAGCTCCAGCGCCAGTTGATGGCTTTCCTCTTCGGTCAGCCGGCTATCGAGACCCACCAGGCAATGACTGATATGCCGATGCAGGTCCAGCGTGCTTTTGCGCTGCACTTCTGTGGGATGGGCGGTCAGGACGGGCACAATCATGGTGTTGGCAAGGTATTCACGCACTTGCGGGCGTGCGACGCCATGGCGTTCCAGTTGCGCCAGCGTGTGCCCCAGCGTGCCGATCTGGGCGTCGCTGCTGCTAAGCAATCGGCGGCGCTGGCGTTTCTGCTGATCGCGATCCTCTGCCAGGTTGGCCAGGTGCAGGAAATAGCTGAAGGCGCGCGACAGGGTGTTGGCCTCGTCATCGGTCAGCGCGGTCAGTCGATTGATCATCGACTCGCGCTCCTGCCGGACCCCTTCACGCTTGAAGCGAACGGCAGCCCGGCGCACCGTTTCAATGACGTCAAAAATCGGCTGGCCGTCCGACTCGCGAATGGCCGCGCCCAGGATCCTGCCCAGCAGGCGGATATCCTGCTGCATTTCGTTTTTTTCTGTACTTTCGTTGTCCACGTTATCTCTTGTTCCGGTTGGGTGACGGGATGAGGAAGTTTTCATTGTAGGGGTTTTCTGCAGCGCCGTATTCTGTTTACTGAAACTGCGCCTTTTGGATTTGCTGCAGATGCTCCGGTTCAATGATACTGCTACCGGTAAACGGCCGGTCGTTGACCAGTATCAGGAACGAAATGCTGGCAAAGCTCAGTGAAATAAGGACGACCGCTTTGTGCAGCTCGGGTCGGGTGTGATAGTGAATATCGTAGATGACGTACATGCACACACTCATCAGGAGCAGCAGGACCAGCCATTTTTGCGGATTGATATGATAGGTGGCAACATTGAGTCTGTCATCACGGGCTTCCCGTATTTGTTTCAGATAGGTATTGAGCAGCGCCATCTGGGAACTGACGTACGGGTCCTGGCGAACATCGATGGCGGTTCTGGCCGCATTGATGGTCAGCACATCCAGGGCCGATTCGGTGTGTTCACTGGTCTGGTCGCGTCCCATGCGCGGCCATTCATCCTGTACGGCGATATTCACGTAAGCAATCAGGTGAGCTCGCAGATCGGCATTGATTTGCTCGGGCATATGCCTGAGCACCCTGAGCGCATCATGCACTGCGCCGGCCTCCTGCTCGGTGGCAGCTTGTCCCTTCTCATTTTCCTTCCATACATCGCTGGCCATGAACGCCATGTTCAGGCCGATAGGCACTAGTAAACCCGAAATGAGTGTATGACTCAGGGCGCTGCTGCGCGGGGTAGTATGATTTTTGCGTTGGCGGCGGATAATCCGGATAATCAGGCCGGACAGACTGACAAAGAAAAGAATGCACAGGATCCAGGCCAAAAAGGTAGGGATATGGAACAGCAGATTATAAAAATGCATGGCTTTCCTCAAGGGCGTCAATAGACGCGAATCAGATCATTCATTATGTCAGTCGCCATAAAAGCCAAGGCAATCTGTTTCGAGGCCTTTGGTATTCTACCTGTTGTCGGCATGGCATGACTCGCGTTGTTTAACCATCGACGCTAAAAATCCTGATAGGCACGACAGGACTGTCGCATCGACTAAGCGGCGATAACATGGCACTTTTCAGGGTCCGAGAAAAAGGTAAAGCGAATGAGTAAAGCTTCAAAAAAAACGCTGCTCGGGCAGGGGCCAGCCGTTACATTGCATGTGGGTGCGCGATAATGGCAGTTTACGATAGCGTATGTGACTCCCCAGGAATTTGCAGTGATGAATGACTTTCCGAGTGCCCCTCTTGCTTTTGACCGATTTCTTTACCTTGCCCGGGACCCGCAGATTATTGAGGCATGTCTGCAGCCAGATGCGGGCGTCGTGCCCGGCGGTATTGACGTCGGCATCGAATTGCGGGACGATATTTCCACCGACGAAATCACGCCGGTGGCTATCATGTCGCATTACGACGACAAGCTCGGCGGGTTTGCCTATACCGGCGTACAGGCAGGGGGCCGTACGCCGATCGCGCGCCATGCGGTCCGGCAGGCCGGTATTCAGGTGGTCGTCGCCGGCGCCCGCTATGGCAAGGGCTCTTCACGCGAGCATAGTCCCGCAGCAGAAAAGCATGCCGGCGTGCGTCTGGTGTTTGCACGTAGTTTTGAGCGAATCTACCGGCAAAATGCCGACAATATCGGTTTGCTGACATCGACCAATTTCGAACTTCTGGCCCGGCTTGCGGCAGGGCACACCATTACACTGGAGCAAATCCTGCAAGAGCGCGATGTGCTCACGCAGGCTATCCTGCGCAGCGGCGGGCTGCTCAGTTATGGCAAACGTCATCTAGCCAGGAGTCGGCCACAGGCATCTGCGGTAACCAACAAGCCGCAGACGCTGTTTGAAAAGATTATGGTCCGGCATGTACTGCGAACCGCACAAACCGGAACCGATCTGACGCCAGGAGCCGGTATTTTCCTGCGTGCAGACTGGCGCTTCATTCACGAGTATTACACCGGCATGGCGGCGCATATGCTGCATCAAAGCTATGGCCGCCCGTTGCAACTTTTCGATACAGAAAAAGTCATTGCCTTCGAGGATCACACCTCTTATATCCAGCAGAGTCCCGCCCATCTGCGCCAGGGGCTGGTGCCGAACATGCTGCGCATGTGCCAGGCGCACCGGGATTTCGTCAAAGAGACAGGCCTGCGCTCGCATCGTACCTTGACCGAGAGTGAAGCCCTGCTGGACGAGGGTCGCAACGTGGCGGGTATTTCACATGCCATGATGGCCGAACACTATGCCCTTCCAGGACAGGTCGTAGTCGGAACCGATTCACATACGCCGCATAGCGGCGCCCTGGGGTGCGTTGCCTTCGGCGTGGGCACGACCGATATGGCCAATGCCTTTATGACCGGGGCCGTGCGCATTACCATGCCTGCCAGTATTCTTGTGCGGCTCCAGGGCACGCTGGCGCCTGGCGTTGCAGCCAAGGATATTGTTCTTCATTTGCTGGCCTTGCCGCAGATCCGGGCCGGCCAGGGCGTCGGCAGGGTGTTCGAGTTTACGGGTGCAGTCATCGACAGCTTGTCTGTGGATGAACGGGCGACCCTGACCAATATGTGTGCAGAACTGGGCGGCTTTACCGGCATTGTGGCTCCCGATGTCCGAACCGTGCAATTTTTGAAGGACCGCCGGGGCGTCGATTTCGAACTGGCCGACTGGATGCACAGCGATCCGGGAGCCACGTATGAACAGGAAATGAATATTGATTGTTCGGCGCTGGACGTGCTGGTTGCCGCGCCTGGCGATCCGGGCAACGGGCGGCCGGTTGACTCATTGGATCGAGCCGTGGCCATTGACATTGCTTATGGCGGTTCCTGTACTGCGGGAAAGCGCGAGGATTTTGATCAGTACCACGCCGTCTTGGCCTGGGGCATGCGGCATGGTCTGCATGTGGCGCCACATGTGCAACTGTATTTACAGTATGGAACTACGGCGGTTCGCGATTACTGCGTGGGCATGGGTTATGACCGGGTGTTTGAGCACATGGGTGCCACGATATTGCAACCGTCATGTGGCGCCTGTGCCAACTGCGGACCTGGTTCTTCCACCCACGCAAGCCAGACCACCATCAGCGCAATCAATCGCAATTTTCCGGGACGCTCGGGCCCGGGCAAAGTCTGGCTCGGCAGCCCTGCCACGGTCATGGCCAGCGCACTGGCCGGCCAGATCTGTTCGTTTTCCCAGTTGCAAAAGCAGATAAAGACAGGCCGGATCCAGGCTTAGGGGGATTTGTCACGGCATGATCGAATCGGCCATTACGGGAATCCGTAAGGGATCATTCGAATCAAACCTGGTCTGAACATATCCGCGATAAACGCAAAATGTGGGGGCTTTGCTGATGGACAGCGCAGACGGTAAAAGGGCCCGACCGAAGCCGGGCCCTGCCTGATAAGGAGGATACGATGAATAGAATCGTATTACAACTTATCCTGATCGGTCACAACAGGGATAAGCGCAAGACCAATCGTCTGCTGCCAATCCAGCCCGTACCGGGCCCGACTGGGTCGCACGCTTTTTCCGCTGCTGGATATCAGGTCTTGTGATACAGCTCGGCGCCTTTTTTCATGAACTCAATCGATTTTTCCTGCATACCTTGATGCAATGCCTTGTCGGCTGATAAGCCCTGCTTCTGGGCATATTCCCGAACATCCTGAGTGATTTTCATGCTGCAAAAATGCGGTCCGCACATGGAACAGAAGTGCGCCACTTTCATGGAGTCTTTCGGTAGGGTTTCATCGTGGAACTCTTTGGCCGTATCCGGATCCAGCCCCAGGTTGAATTGATCATCCCAGCGAAACTCGAATCGGGCCTTAGACAGGGCATTGTCACGGATGGCCGAGCCCGGATGACCTTTTGCCAGATCTGCAGCGTGCGCAGCAATTTTATAAGTGATAATGCCGTCCTTCACATCTTTCTTATTGGGCAGCCCGAGGTGTTCTTTAGGGGTGACATAGCACAACATGGCGGTGCCATACCATCCGATCAGTGCAGCGCCAATGCCGGATGTAATATGATCGTAGCCCGGGGCGATATCGGTGGTCAGCGGGCCAAGAGTATAGAAGGGTGCTTCGTCACAATGTTCCAGTTGCAGGTCCATGTTTTCCTTGATCAAATGCATGGGCACATGGCCCGGGCCTTCGATCATGACCTGAACATCGTGCTTCCACGCCACCTTGGTCAGTTCGCCCAGTGTCTTGAGCTCGGCAAATTGAGCCTCATCATTGGCATCGTAACCTGAGCCCGGACGCAGTCCGTCGCCCAGGGAGAAGCTCACATCATAGGCTTTCATGATTTCGCAAATATCTTCGAAGTGCGTATACAAGAAGCTTTCTTCGTGATGGGCGAGGCACCATTTGGCCATGATGGAGCCGCCCCGTGACACGATACCGGTCATGCGGTCCGCCGTCATGGGAATGAACGGCAGGCGTACACCCGCATGAATGGTGAAATAGTCCACACCCTGTTCTGCCTGCTCAATCAGTGTGTCGCGGAAGATTTCCCAGGTCAGTTCCTCGGCTTTGCCATCCACTTTTTCCAGCGCCTGATAAATAGGCACGGTACCGATGGGAACCGGCGAGTTGCGGATGATCCATTCTCGCGTTTCATGGATGTGCTTGCCAGTGGATAAATCCATCACGGTATCGCCGCCCCAACGGATGGCCCAGGTCATTTTCTCCACTTCCTCATTGATGCTGGACCCAAGCGCCGAGTTGCCGATATTGGCATTGATCTTGACCAGGAAATTGCGACCGATGGCCATGGGTTCAATTTCGGGGTGATTGATATTGGCCGGGATGATGGCGCGCCCGCGCGCAATTTCGTCCCGGACAAATTCCGGTGTGATTTTTTTGGGAATGGAAGCGCCAAAGGACTGCCCCGGATGCTGACGCAAAATGCGTGCGGCCAGTTTCTCGCCTTCAGGCCCGCTTTGGCGCACGCTGTCGATGTACTGCTCGATCCGCATATTCTCGCGGATAGCGACAAATTCCATTTCAGGCGTGATAATGCCCTTGCGCGCGTAATGCATCTGGCTCACATTGCGACCGGCCAGCGCACGACGCGGCGGGCGCTGCAATTCGAAGCGCATCGCAGTCAGCGCCGGATCGGTCAGGCGTTCCTGGCCGTAGACGCTGCTGGGTCCGGGCAGCACCTCAGTATCCTCGCGTTCATCAATCCAGGCGCGCCGAACCGCAGGCAGGCCCTTGCGGATATCAATACTGACCGCAGGGTCGGTATACGGGCCGCTGGCATCATACACCGTCAGTGGCGGGTTGGATTCCCCGCCAAAGAGGGTAGGCGTATCATCCTGACTGATTTGACGAAAGGGCACGCGAATGTCGGGTCGAGAACCCTGTTCATAAATCTTGCGTGACTGGGGAAGTGCCTGAATGGCGGCGGAATCAACCTGCGCCGTCGCGGCCAGGAATTTTGGGATTGCACTCATGTTTGCTCCAAAACAATTGAAATTGGAGCCGAATACGGGACAGCCTTCGTGTAGACGAATGATCTCCCAGCATCGGCATTATCCGTACTGGTACAAAGGGACTCTCTCAACCACGCCAACGGCGCAGTACCCCTGCTTGAACTGCGAAGTATAGGAGCTTATACGGATCCAGACAAGCGAATCCGATGGATCCAGCAATTACGTAACCATGGTAAAGCGACAAGGTGCGGGCCCGGCGTGTGCAGATTGCGTCGCTCTGCACCTCCGGTTGTTGCTCCGCATCAATATCAGGCAGCGTCAAGAACGACTGTGTCCAGCTGGCTGGCTACAGTCTCGGTGTCTGTTAATCGCTTTTCCTGTTGTGCTGCAGCGACCTCGCCAATGATGAATAGGGCGGGCGCGGCCGCCTGCGCTGCCAGGTTGTCCAAAGCAGACAGTGTACCGGCGTACACTTTTTGCGAAGGTCGGGTCGCGTGGCTGACAACGGCAACCGGAGTGTCGGCGGATCGGCCACGCTGCGTCAGCTCGCGGGTAATTTTTTGCGCGTTGACCGTGCCCATGTAGACCACGAGGGTCTGGCGAGGTCGTGCAAGGGTATCCCAGTCAATGGCGTTCTCATTGCGGCAGGTGTGACCGGTGACAAACAGGACCGATTGCGAATGATCTCGATGGGTCAGCGGAATGCCTGCATAGGCGCAGGCGCCCAGCGCGGCGGTAATGCCCGGGATCACGCGACAGGGGATGCCCTGGTCGGTGACCGAATGCAGTTCTTCGCCGCCTCGACCGAAAACGAAGGGGTCTCCGCCCTTAAGTCGAACCACGCGCAAGCCTTTTCTGGCGTGACTGATTAGCAGTTCATTGATCCGCTCCTGCGGCACCGAATGATGGCCGCCGCGCTTTCCGACCGGAACCCGATCGGCGTCGCGGCGTATCAGGGCCAATATTTCATCTGTGATAAGCGCGTCATGGAACACGATGTCGGCGTGCTGAATGGCTTGCAGGGCATTGAGCGTAAGCAGTCCCGGATCGCCCGGGCCCGCGCCCACCAGCGTGACTTCGCCATGCTGAGGCACGCCACGATCAAGCTGTGCCTGCAGCAGCGCTTCGGCGCCGGCCGTATCGCCTGATTGCGCTGCATCGGCAAAGCGGCTGCTAAACAAACTTTCCCAGAAGCGACGGCGCTCGGAGAGCGATCCAAGCCGTTTTTTGACGATGTCGCGCCAGCGCCCGGCAATTTGCGCCATATTGCCAAGTTGCTGCGGAATTTGCGCTTCCAGTTGCTGGCGCAATTGCCGGATCAGCACCGGGGCCGTGCCGTTACTGCTAATGGCAATCTGTACCGGTGAACGGTCAATAATCGATGGCACGATATACGAACACAGCTGGGGATTGTCCACCACGTTGACCAGTTTTTTACGCGCTTCGGCGGCATCGGATACCGCCTTGTTGATAGCGGCATCATCGGTCGCTGCCACAGCCAGAAAGACATCATCCAGCCATGTCGCGTCAAAGTGGCTGCCACGCAGCCATACCTTGCCCTGATCCACCCATGATTGCAGTTGTGATGTCAACTGCGGGGCCGCCAGGTGCACGCACGCGCCGGCATCCAGCAGGGCATGGGCCTTGCGCTCGGCAACAGTGCCGCCGCCAACCACCAGCACGGGACGTCCAGTGAGGTTGGCGAATAAGGGAAAGGTTTGCATAATAAATTGAGCCAAATAGAAAGCGAAGACGGTTATATCGTTATGACGTCTGTAATCGTAGTGTTTTTACAAATAATCGAAAAATATATATCCGCTTGTAGCTTAGATCTTTAAGTAATAAGAAAGGGATCGGTTGTCTGTCAGGCTTATATAGTTAGGGGTAATGTTGAAATGACATATCTGTCGTTCGTGCACTGCGCAATCGTTGCTAGGATGGATTCCGTACAAAGAATAAGCCGTTTTTATAAATAGTAAATCAATGAGTGACAAGCCGCCCGCAACCCCGGTCTCATGACCATGCTGCTGTGCGAGTATTGTCCGTGCGCAGGGAAATCAGACAAATGAGTTATCCACCACTATCGGGGTTGCCGATAAATTCGGATACGTTATCCGAATTGCAAAAAAACCTCTCGGGGTTAAATCCTTTGCAGACAGCGTGGCTGTCCGGCTATTTATGGGCGCGCAGCCAGCAGATGGAGGCGCCCGCCGCAGCCAGCGCCCCAGCTGCAACTGCGCCTGGTACGCCGCAACAGGCCAGTCCGGTGCTGATATTATCGGCATCTCAGACCGGTAATGCTCGTCGCGTTGCCCAGTCATTGCAAGACAAGCTCAAGGCTGCAGGCGTCGCGTCCGTACTCAAAAACACCGGTGATTACAAGAGCCGGCAGCTGGCCTCTGAGCGACTTGTCCTGATTATTGCCTCGACCCAGGGAGACGGTGAGCCGCCGGAAGAAGCCCTGACTTTGCATAAGGCCCTGTTCGGCAAGAAGCCGCCCGATGTTAAAGCCCTGCAGTTTGCGGTACTGGGGCTCGGTGACAGTTCCTATCCTGATTTTTGCCAGGCGGGCAAAGACTTTGATTCGCGTCTGGCAGAACTGGGGGCGCAGCGTCTTTTTGAACGTGTCGACTGCGACCTGGATTACCAGGCAACGGCCGATGAGTGGGTTGAAAAAACCGTGGGCTGGCTGGTCGAACACGAAAGCCGTAATACTGAAGCGACCGCCGCAACGGGCAGTGTCAGCGCCCTGGTGAACGAACCGCAGGTGCATGCGCAGATTTATACGCGTGAAAAGCCGTTTACTGCCACCATTTTGACCAACCAGAAAATTACCAGTCGCGACTCGCTCAAGGATGTTCGCCATCTGGAGTTTGACCTGGCAGACTCCGGCATCCGTTATCAACCGGGTGATGCGCTGGGCGTGTGGTTTCGCAACGACCCGGCATTGGCCGAGTCTATTTTGTCTTCGACCGGGATCGATGGCGCAGAAAAAGTGACGCTGGCCGACGGCAACAGCCTTGCGGTTCGTGATGCCCTGGTTCATCGACTGGAAATTACCCAGAATACGCCAGCCTTTGTAAAAGGATATGCACAGATTACGCAAGACAAAGCGCTTCTTGAGCTGGTGGCCGACAGCAAGGCGCTGCAGGAATATATTACCGATACGCCTATTGACGTTGTCCTCAGGCGCGTGCCTAAAGTGCTGACTGCCCAGCAGTTGTGCGGCTTGCTGCGCCCGCTGACCCCCCGCTTGTATTCGATTGCGTCGGCGCAGGAAGAAGTCGGAGACGAAGTCCACATCACGGTGGCCTTAGTGCAATATGAGCAGGATGCGAAACAGTATCAGGGTGGCGCTTCAGGCTACCTCAATCGCCGCGTGCAAGCGGGAGACGAAGTCGAGATTTTTATCGAGTCGTCGGCAAACTTCCGGCTGCCCGAAGATGCGCAAACCAGCGTGATCATGATCGGCGCCGGGACCGGCATTGCACCATTCCGTGCGTTTATGCAAAAACGCGACGCAGAGGATCACCAAGGGAGCAACTGGCTTATTTTCGGTAACCAGTCTTTCAAGGATGATTTTTTGTACCAGCTTGAGTGGCAGCAACTGGCCAAGTCGCAGCGCTTGTCGCGCTACAGTTTTGCATGGTCGCGCGACCAGCAGGAAAAGGTCTACGTCCAGCACAAGTTGTTGCAGGAAGGCCAGCAGCTGTGGCAATGGCTGCAAAAGGGCGCGCATCTTTATGTGTGCGGCGATGCAAGTCGCATGGCCAAAGACGTTGAAGCGGCGTTGCTAGCGGTGATTTCCCGCGAAGGTGGGCTTAGTGCCGATGATGCTGATGCCTACCTGGATGAGCTGCGCGAGTCGCATCGCTATCAGCGCGACGTATATTGAGGAATGATCATGAGTGACATTAAGGCACCGGCAGGCAAGCTGTCGGATAACGAACGTCTGAAAAGCAACAGTAATTATTTACGCGGCACCATCGCCGAAGATCTTGAAGACCCCCTGACGGGTGGCTTTCGTGGCGACAACTTCAACCTGATCCGGTTTCATGGCATGTATGAACAGGACGATCGGGATATTCGTGGCGAGCGCGTGGAGCAGAAACTGGAGCCGCTGAAAAATGTGATGCTGCGCTGCCGGATGCCCGGCGGCGTCATTACGCCGGCCCAGTGGCTCGGAATCGATGAGTTTGCTGCCAGTCATACCATGTATGGCAGCATCCGTATCACCAATCGCCAGACCTTCCAGTATCACGGTGTCTTGAAACAGAACATCCGGCCGGTGCACCAATGGTTGCATCAGCTGGGCCTGGATTCAATCGCCACGGCGGGCGATGTCAATCGTAATGTGCTGTGTACTTCCAATCCGGTGGAATCCGAGCTGCATGTTCAGGCCTGGGAATGGGCCAAGAAGATTTCCGAGCATTTATTGCCCAAGAGCAAAGCCTATGCGGAAATCTGGCTGGACGGAGAGAAGGTGCAGAGTACCGATACCGATACGCTTGAACCCATTCTGGGCAAAAGCTATTTGCCGCGCAAGTTCAAAACGACCGTGATCGTGCCGCCGCAGAACGACGTGGATCTGCATGCCAATGATCTGAACTTTGTCGCGATCGCGCAGCAGGGACGCCTGGTGGGGTTTAATGTGCTTATCGGTGGCGGCTTGTCCATGGAGCATGGCAACACCGCAACCTTTCCGACGACTGCTTACGAATTCGGCTTCATCCCACTGGAGAGAACGCTGGAGACGGCCGCCGCTGTCGTGACGGCGCAACGTGATCTGGGTAACCGCAGCGACAGAAAAGCCGCCAAAACGCGCTACACCATATTGCGTGTGGGACTGGACGGGTTCAAGGCAGAAGTGGAAAAACGCATGGGGTTTGCCTTTGAAGAGATACGTCCCTACGAATTTACCGACAGGGGCGATCGAATCGGCTGGGTCCATGGCATTGACAAAAAATGGCACTTGACATTGTTTATTGAGAACGGACGCGTGCTGGACTATCCTGGCAGGCCGATCAAAACCGGTTTGCGTGAGATCGCGAAAATTCACAAAGGTGATTTTCGTCTGACGGCAAATCAGAATCTGATTGTGGCCAATGTCGAAGCAGCTGACAAGGCTGCCATAGAAAAACTGGCCCGCGAACATGGACTGATCAGCGACAACGTAACGGTACAGCGGGAAAACTCAATGGCCTGCGTGGCATTGCCGACCTGTCCGCTGGCAATGGCCGAGGCCGAGCGGTTTCTGCCGTCGTTTATCGACAAGATGGACGCAATCATGGCGCGCCATGGCCTGCAAGATGACTTTATTGTCACGCGTGTGACCGGCTGCCCCAATGGGTGCGGCAGGGCCATGCTGGCCGAAGTCGGGCTGGTTGGTAAAGCCGTAGGACGCTATAACCTGCATCTTGGCGGCAATCGCATCGGCACACGAATTCCGCGGCTGTACAAGGAAAATATTACAGAACAACAGATTCTGGAAATTCTGGATGAACAGATCGGTCATTGGGCTATTGCCCGGCACGACCAGGAAGGCTTTGGCGATTTTCTGGTTCGCACAGGCTTTATCAAACCTGTGATCAACCCGTCGGTTGACTTTCATGATGACAGTAAAGTGGCCGATGTAGCGGCAGTTGTATAGGAAGGTGATGCCGCAATACCGGGCAAAGCCGGCGGGCAGGATTGTTGTGAAGGGTTGGTGCCGTTTGGATTAAAGCAATAACGTCATGCAGTCAATCAACCATTGTGGCGCAGCGGCTGGTCAACAAGATCGTCGTCAAAGGGTTGATGTGCGTTTGCGCCAACGCAATAACTCAATATAGCATCTGCCCCGTTGTTGCATGACAGAAATGGAAAGAGCCGTGTGCAGTTCACGCACACACGGCTCTTTTTTTTCGCTGTCCCTTTAAAAAATGTGGCTTGTGCAGCTTACGCATTTTTCAAGTATGACTTGATATTTGCGGTCAGCTCTTTGCGCTGCTTGCCGGTCAGGTTGACGAGGGCGGCAGTTTCCTTTTGAGTTAGCGTTTTGAAAAGGGCTTCGCGGGCAGCCACTTCCGGAGGAATGAAACTTTTTTCAGGAAGAATGGGCAAAGTGCCGTTGATCAGCCAGTCGGAATTGACACCAAAGAAGACAGCCAGGCGGCTGACAATTTGCGCCGATGGACTGACTTTGCGATTACCCATTTCGTAATTGGCGATTGTGCTTTGGGACACGCCCAGTTCAAGCGCTAGTTCGTTTTGATTCATCCCGTGATAAATCTTGCGAAGGTAGTGCAGTCTTTCGGCGAAGGTGCCGAGTTTTGCCGCGGCGCGAAAGTCCGGCAAATTTTCATGATGTTTTCGAGTAGCCATATCAGATAAACCAAAAATGTTACAACTGGTAAATAACACCGTCCATAATAGCCGTGTTTGCGCATTTTTCTTTAACAATTGTCACTTTTTGACGATTTTCTATTGAAACTTTTCCTTTCTTTATATTTGAGCTAATGAGTACGTTAAATCCATATTCATTCGGCTATTGCTAAAGCAGATTCGCTGTTGTTATCAAATATGTAATATGTCGTCCATGATATAAAGGTATAAAGGGAGCAATATTGGCTGCGTAACAGGCGATGATACTGGGTCCGCAATAAGACGATAAGTCGGCTCAGCAATAGGACAATAAAATTGCCTTGGCGATAAAACAATAATGTCGTTTTGACAACAGGACAACAATATCGTTCCGACCATAGGGCAACGGTATTGTTTCGATCATAGGACCCCAATACAGGCTCAGCAATCGGTCAATATATCAGGCCGGCAACAGGGCCATAATATCAGTATTTGGAAACAGGAGCCGGTGCTTCAAAAATTATCGGTTGCTGCCCGGGCTATGCATGCTTTAGCAGCCCTTGCAGCAGCAATTGGAACGCCACATGGGCCTGCTTCATTCGCGCAGCGCCGTGTTCGGCTTGCGCAATCCAGACGGCGGCCTCGGCCAGGCTTCCATAAAGAAGCGAAGTGAGCGCTTCTGGATCGGTTTTGACAAGAACGCCCTGTTGCATCAGGGTTTCGATCTGTCGTTGCATGGTGTTCAGGCAATGGCGTCGCGAATCGGGGGATGGGCCACCCAAAACCGCCCTGGCATCGCGCAGCACAATGCGCTGTATATCGGGTTCCAGCGCCATTTCCAGATATGCCCGGCAGCGGCTGTTGAAGCCATCCCAGGGGTCCTGTGCCGATTCAGAGATGGCGCGCAAACGGGCGTCAGTCTCGGCATCAATCTGTTCTACCACGGCCGCCAGTAAACCCTTTTTATCGCCGAAATGATGATAAAGCGCGCCGCGCGTCAGGCCTGCCTGTGCCGTGAGTTCATCCATTGAGGTGGCAGCGTATCCGCATTCTGTGAATACCTTTCTTGCCGTCGCCAGCAAAGTGGCGCGCGTCTCTTCGGTGTCGGCCCGGGTTCGGCGAACCATGGTGTCTCTCCTAACATACGTATCGTATGATTATTTACATTCAGCGCGTATGAATATATTATTCTATTCATACGCAACGTATGTATTATCGCCATCCCTTAAACCGAGGGCAAGTAAAACTATGCCGGAGAACCAAATGATTAAGCCGTATCGAGAACGTGGAAGTGCATTCGCCACCAGCAGCTTGGCCCACCGGGCTACAGGACTGATTGGCGCAGCTTGCGAGGGGCGCCGCGACCGCCAGGTGGCGTAGCGTTTGCCCGACGGGCCTGGAACCGGGGCGCTGGAATTGCCAATCACGATCTTGGCGCATCGGCGTCTGCCTGATCTGGCTTCGCCCACATCCGACGCTGCATGACGGCGGCACGGTCTTCTAAACACGATAAGGATCAATCACATGAACTGCTCATCACCGGCTTCGGAACAAACCGCGGCCCGACACCCCTGGCTTGCCGTGACCGCTGTGGGTCTTGCGACCTTCTGCGTAGTAACCACCGAGATGTTGCCCGTCGGTCTGCTTACGCCAATTGCAGAGACGCTGGACACCTCTTCCGGTACCGCCGGGCTGATGATTTCCCTGCCAGCGCTGCTGGCTGCTGTGTTCGCGCCATTGGTCGTGCTCGCGGCCGGCGGCTTGGACAGGCGCTGGATTCTTTGTGGCTTACTGGGGCTGCTTGTCATCGCCAATGTTGCCGGTGCACTGGCATCGGGCATTGGAGGGATGCTGGCCACCCGCGTTCTGGTCGGTTTTTGCATAGGCGGCATATGGGCGATCGCCGCAGGCCTGGCTCCCCGGCTGGTCGCCCCGCCTGCGATCGGCCTGGCGACATCCATTATTTTCGGCGGTGTGGCCGCCGCTTCCGTGCTGGGTGTGCCGCTGGGTGCGCTAATCGGCGAGGCTTTTGGGTGGCGCTGGGCCTTTGGTGGTATGGCCATACTCAGCGCCTTGGTCTTGGGCCTGCATTGGGCAGTGATTCCGTCGTTACCTGTTGCGGGTTCAATGTCGGTGCGCCACTTCGGCGCGCAATTGGCTAATCGTCACTTGCAGACCGGCATGGTGTTGACGCTGCTATTGGTGGCCGGTCACTTTATGGCTTTTACATTTGTGCGCCCCTTGCTGCTGTCGGTTTCCGGTTTTGATTCGCAGTGGATTGGCGGATTATTATTTGCTTACGGTATCGCGGGTATTATCGGCAATTTTCTGATCGGCATGTTGGCGACCCGGCACACACAACGGACGCTGCTGGCGATTGCACTGGGCCTGCTGCTGACGCCAGCGTTGTTTCTGCTTGTGGGGGACTCCACTATTGGCGGCGGCGCAACGTTACTGTTCTGGGGATTGGCCTATGGCGGGGTGTCGGTTGGCCTGATGACCTGGGTGATGAAAGCGGCGGCAGGCGCGGTGGAAGCGGCCACGGCATTGTATGTGGGTGTTTTCAACACAGGCATTGCGATGGGAGCGTGGCTGGGCGGTCGGGTTGTTGATTCGCTGGGGCTGACAATCAATCTATGGCTGGCCGGTGCGTTTGCCGCAGGCGCGGTACTGATCACCTTCACACCAGGCTTGTGGCGGCATACGGCGACCGCCGAGGGATATACGTCATAACGGTTGCTTCGTGCGTCTTTATAAAGCTGCGTTCTGACACGTTTTAACGGTATTTCAGATCACGTTATCGCTGGCGCTCAGATCGGGGACATTTCAGAAGCCGTTTGCTGCGGGCGATTGAGGATCACCATATTGTTGCGGTGAATCAGTTCTTCGTCGCGGCAATTGCCAAGAATGCTTTCGATTTCCCGGGTAGGGTGTCGCATGATCCGCCGGGTGTCGGCCGAAGAGTAATTGGCCAGCCCGCGCGCGATTTCACGATGCTGCTTGTCGGTGCACGCCACGACATCGCCGCGTTCAAATTCGCCAACAACATCCGTCACACCCACCGCCAGCAGACTTTTGCCTTGCTCAACCAGCGCCGTGCATGCCCCGTCATCGAGCACCAGCTTGCCCGGCAGGCGCAGATGATCAGCCAACCACTGCTTGCGCGCAGAGCGCAGGGAAGGGGCGGCGCGCAGCTCTGTGCCAATGGCCTCGCCCGTTCCAAGGCGCTCCAGCACCCGTTCTTCACGTCCGGAGGCAATAATGGTTGTGGCACCGCTACTGGCGGCCCGCTGTGCGGCAAGTACCTTGGTCAGCATGCCGCCGGTGCCGATATGGCTGCCGGCGCCACCAGCCATTTTCTGCAATGCCGGATCACCGGCTGTTGCCAGATGAATGAAACGCGCATCCGGGTTGCTGCGCGGATCGCTGTCATAAAGTCCGCGCTGGTCGGTCAGAATGATCAGCGCGTCCGCTTCGATCAGATTGCTGACCACGGCGCCCAGCGTGTCGTTATCGCCCAGTCGTATTTCATCTGTGACCACGGTATCGTTTTCATTGACGATAGGAATCACACCCAGCTCCAGGAGCTTGAAAATGGTCGAACGGGCATTCAGATAGCGAAGGCGGTCGGTCAGGTCCTCGTGCGTCAGCAGAATTTGCGCCGCACGCATGTTGTGCGCGGCGAACGCCGACTCATAGGCCTGGATCAGTCCCATCTGGCCCACCGCGGCGGCGGCCTGCAACTCGCTCATGACCTTGGGGCGGGTTTTCCATTTGAGTCGTGCCATGCCTTCTGCAATGGCGCCGCTGGATACCAGGATCACCTGCTTGTTTTGGCGACGCAACGTGGCGATTTGCGATGACCATTCCCCGATCGCCTGCGGATCCAGGCCCTGGCCATCGTTGGTAAGCAGGGATGAACCCACTTTGACGACAATGCGTCTTGCCGTGGCCACTGAAGAAACGAAATCGCTCATGTTGCAAAAATCCAGAAGAGGGGTCGAAGGGTAAAGAGATGGCCGTTATTGATCCATGTCGCCCAAGTTGCGACGTGATTCATCAAAACGCGGGTCTTCTGGCACATAGGCGTCCGCTTCCTTGTCCTGCTCGGCCATTTCGCGCCCTTTTTCCGTGTCCAGATAGTCTTGCAGCGCCCAGATCAGCGCCTGGGTGCCGTCGCCCGACAGAGCCGAGATGGCAAAAACCGGCGCGTACCACTGCAGCTCCTTGCACAGCCGTTGCTGCACGTCCTGCGGATCGTTGACCATATCCAGTTTGTTCAGTACCAGCCAGCGCGGCTTGGCGTACAGTTCGGCATCGTATTTACGCAGCTCTTCGGCGATGGCGCGCACATTTTTGGCCGCTTCCAGTACCGGATCCTGGTCGGGATCCATGACAGAGACATCGACCAAATGCAATAAAACCCGTGTGCGAGACAAGTGACGCAGAAACAGGTGGCCCAGGCCGGCGCCTTCGGATGCGCCTTCGATCAGACCGGGAATATCGGCCACGACAAAACTGCGCGACGGTGAGGTTCGCACCACGCCCAGGTTCGGATGCAGGGTGGTAAAGGGATAGTCGGCGATTTTCGGCTTAGCGTTGGAGATACGCGTAATAAGCGTGGATTTGCCGGCATTAGGCATGCCCAGCAGGCCAACGTCTGCCAACACCTTAAGTTCCAGACGCAGCTTGCGTTGTTCGCCTTCCTTGCCATGGGTAAATTGGCGGGGCGCGCGGTTGACGCTGGACTTGAAATGCAGATTGCCCATGCCTCCCTGGCCGCCTGCCGCCAGCGTCACCTGCATCTTGTGATGATCCAGGTCAAATAACTGCTCGTTGGTTTCGGCATCATAGATCACTGTGCCGACCGGCACGCGCAGTGTGATATCGGCCGCAGCGGCGCCGTACTGGTCCGAACCGCGGCCATTCTCGCCATTCTTGCCGCGATGCAGGCGCGCATAGCGAAAGTCGATCAGGGTATTGATGTTTCTGTCTGCCACGGCATAGATACTGCCGCCACGTCCACCATCGCCGCCATCGGGGCCACCCTTGGGGATGAATTTTTCGCGACGAAAACTCGCCGCACCGTTGCCGCCCTTGCCGGCAATGACTTCGATCGTCGCTTCGTCAACGAATTTCATAATAGTTTCCTGTGGCCTGTAATAAATGGAGTCGCCGGGTAAGTGCTTTATTATCATTCACGCGGGCGCTCTTGGGGGTGCCCGCGCGCGCTGCGGAGTAAAAAAGCGTACTGCAGAATAAAAAATGCCGTTCACCTGGCGACAAGTGAACGGCACTGCATGATGTCCGGGGAAAGGTTTAGTTTACCTTTGTGACGGAAACGGTATGCTTGTTGAGTGCGCCTTTATGTGAAAAGGAAACACTGCCGTCTACCAGTGCGTACAGAGTGTGGTCTTTACCCATACCGACATTGGGTCCCGGGTGAAAACGTGTGCCACGCTGACGAACAATGATTGAACCGGCTGGAATGACTTCACCGCCAAAGGCTTTTACGCCCAGTCGTTTGGATTCCGAGTCGCGACCGTTACGAGTTGAGCCGCCGCCCTTTTTCTGTGCCATGTTTAAGCTCCTGTTGTACTGTTAACGAACGGATCAAGCAGTAATTGCTTCGATGACGATCTGGGTGTAGTTCTGGCGATGGCCCTGGTGCCGCTGGTAATGCTTGCGACGGCGCATTTTGAAAATTTTCACCTTGTCGTGACGTCCATGTGCAAGAACTTTGGCTTTAACCACAGCGCCAGCAACCAAGGGAGCACCCACTTTGAGTGTTTCACCTTCGCCTACTGACAAAACCTGGTCTAGCGAGATTTCTTGCCCGATGTCTGCCGGTATCTGTTCTACCTTAAGTTTTTGACCTTCGGCAACACGATACTGCTTGCCTCCGGTTTTTATGACCGCGTACATATGGGTTAACCTCTAAAAATAAATTTGGAATTAGCACATTTGAATGCTAAGCCCGTTATTCTACTGCGAAAAACGATAAAAAGTCAAAAGAATCAATTGCTTGTTTGCAGCAAACCGCCAAATACACAGGTTTTCGGACAAAAATGTGGTATTTCTGCTGTCAGGTGGCCATCGGAGAGCGCCTTGCGGGTGCATCGCGGGCCCAGTCGTTCGCAACCACAAAGCCGCGATGTATTTCCGTGCAGGCCTGCTTGCGCGCTATCGGCACTGTCGCCCCGGACTGCCATGTTGGCTCGTTGTCTGGCATAGCTTGCTCGCCAATGGTGCCCTTGCTTGCCGGTGTGCCTGGCGGGGCCAGTGCCACAATCAATAATCCGGGCCGTTGGCCAGTTGGGGCGGCATCTGCCGAGAACCACGCTTGCAGTTGCGCCAGCAAGGCGGCCGTATCCAATGTGTCGGCGATATCGGCCTCATGGTGTGACAGCCATTGCATGCGCGACAGGATGCGCCAGCGCAAGCCGGGGGAACCGACCCCGGCCGTTGTCTGCAGGCGTTTGACAAAATCGGCATGTGTAAGCCACCAGCCCCGCAGATGTCGTGGATTGAGCAAGGCTGTGCCGGCTGCCTCGGCAGACAGCTCAGTCTCTGGAAGCAGGTAATCATCCCAGCGGTTTCCGTGCAAGGGATAGAACAGCCAGCCCTTGACGTAGGCGGCAGCGTCGTCGATGCGCATGCCTAGCTGCCTGTAAACCTCGGGCGTGGCCGAAAGCCGCAGCTGCTGGTCGCGCAATTTTCCGGTTTTGCGCGCCAGCGTATCTCGCTGCTGCAGACCGACAAACCGGTCGGCGACGACGCCTGCCTGTTCTGTCTGCGGCAAATACAAGTAGCACTTGACGGCCAGTTCCCAGTGCCAGACCTGGCCGCTGTCACGGTCACGCCAGACGTAATCGAGCTCGCCGACAGTCTGGCGCACAGCGCCAGTGCCCCGAGATACGATCAAATGAATAGGGGTATGTTGTGCCAGCAACTGGATGCCATCGACGTGTTGCAGTGCAGTGCCAAGCAGGGCTTCGGCGTAAAGTCCGAGGCGGCGGTAGCTGGTATGAAAGTCCGCGGCCAGCACTTGAGGTGCTTCGCCTTCGAGCGTCAGCCAGCGGGCGATGTCAGGCAGCGAGGTAGCAGGCCATGCCGCCAATGGCAGACCCGCAGTCGCAGACAACAGGTCAGGGGAATGGATGAGCCAGTGCAGGTCGCGCCAGGCCTGCGTGTACGCCGCAGGCCTGGCCGGGATATCAGGAACGGTAGTCGGCGTTGATGCTGACGTACTCATGCGAGAAATCGCAACTGTATACGGTTTCCGATACATTGCCGCGACCCAGGGCGACACGTACCAGGATTTCCGACTGTTGCATGATGCGCTGGCCATCTTCTTCGGCATAGTCCGGATTACGGCCGCCGTCCGTAGCAACCAGTACATCGTCAAGCCACAGTCGCAGGAGGTTGACGTTCAGGTCGTCAACGCCGGCATAGCCAATGGCCGCCAGAATCCGTCCCAGGTTCGGGTCCGAGGCGTAGAACGCGGTTTTGACAAGGGGGGAATGCGCGATTGCGTATGCGATTTTAAGGGCGGTCTGGCTGCTTTCAGCTTCCTCAACCTGAATCGTGATGAATTTCGTGGCCCCTTCAGCATCGCGCACAATTTTCTGTGCCAACTCGCGCGCCACTTCGGTCATCTCGGCCTTGATGCTTTCGTAATGTGGACTTTTTTCGTCCTGGACCTGGATGCCGCTTTGGCCGGTGGCAATGGCAATGAACGAATCGTTGGTTGAGGTGTCGCCGTCTACCGTGATGCGGTTAAACGAACGGTTGGCTATGTCCTTGACCAGTTCCTTGAGCAGGGCAGGCGCAATTTCCGCATCGGTTGCCACAAAGCCCAGCATGGTGGCCATGTTCGGCCGAATCATGCCGGCGCCCTTGCTGATGCCGGTGATGCTGACCTTGCGTCCGTCCAGCGTTAGCTGTCTTGAGCAGACTTTGGGTAGCGTATCGGTCGTCATGATGCTGTGGGCAGCCCGCAGCCACGCGTTCTTGTCCAGCGTCCGGATGCATTGGGGCAGGGCAGCCGTAATCTTGTCTACCGGAAGGGGTTCAAGAATCACGCCGGTCGAAAATGGCAGAACCTCTTCTTCCAGCAGGCCCAGTTCTTTGGACAGCACGCGGCAGGTTTCGAATGCGCGTTCCAGGCCATCGGCGCCGGTACCCGCATTGGCGTTGCCAGTATTGATGACCAGGGCGCGCATGGCATTGCCCTTGGCCAGGCGCGATTCACAGATCTGTACCGGGGCCGCTCTGAAACGGTTACGGGTAAAAACGCCGGCAACCGAGGTGCCTGGCGTGAATTTGAACAATGTTAGGTCATCATGGCCGGGTTTTTTGATGCCGGCCTGCGCGATGCCAATTTCAACCCCTGCTACCGGATAGATAGCTGATTCGTCAGGTATATTTAAGTTTACAGCCATACAGCTTCAACACCTTTAACATATTATGGATAACCCTGAGTGTAGCGTCTTTTTAATTTCACATTGAGAAAACCGGGCTATCCGGAAAAAATTCTACGGGCTGGAAAATAATCTACATGATGGTGCGCAAGGCTTGAGAAGGACATGACCCACGCGTGATGTTTTGTGCAGGTACTAGCCCCGTTTGCACGGCGGGTGTATAGGGCGTGGTACCTGCCGTCCGTTTATCGCAGTGCAAATGCACGGGGGCCGTCAATTTTATGGCAGCAAAATGGGAGACCGGCCGTCCAATTAACGCAGCGCAAACGCGAGGGCGTCTGTCAATTTACAGCAAAACAGACGCGTGACCTGCGGTCAATTTATAACAGTGCGAACGCGCGGGCGGCCGTATCCAGGGTCTGTTCAATGATCTGGTCGCTATGGCAGGCGGAGACGAAACCGGCTTCGAATGCGGACGGTGCCAAATGAACGCCGTTGTCCAGCATGCCATGGAAAAAGGTCTTGAATGCCTCGTTGTCCACATCCGAGACTTCTGCAAAGCTGGTGGGGATCGTTTCGCGGAAGTACAGGCCGAACATGCCGCCCACCGAGTCGGCGCAGAAGGGCACGCCTGCTGCCTTTGCTTTTTCCTGAAGGCCGGTAACCAGTTTGGCCGACTGGTTCTGTAGATGCTCGTAGAAGCCCGGGCGTGAAAGTATTTCAAGTGTGATAAGACCCGCGGCTACGGATACGGGATTTCCCGATAGCGTGCCTGCCTGATATACGGGGCCCAGCGGTGCGATTTGATCCATAATGTCGGCGCGGCCGCCAAAGGCGCCTACCGGCATGCCGCCCCCGATCACTTTGGCCAGCGTGGTCAGATCAGGCGTGACGCCGGACAAACCCTGAACCCCTTCGGGGCCGACACGAAAACCGGTCATGACTTCGTCGAAAACCAGCAGTGCGCCATATTCGGTGCACAAGGCGCGCAGGCCCGCCAGAAAGCCTTCTGCCGGTTTGATCAGGTTCATATTGCCGGCAATGGGTTCGACAATAATGCAGGCAATGTCGTTCCCGAATTCGGCAAAGGCAGCCTTGACTGCGTCCAGGTTGTTGTAGTCCAGAACCAGGGTATGAGCGACGAATTCGGCCGGAACGCCGGCAGAGGTCGGGTTGCCAAAGGTCATCAGGCCTGAACCGGCCTTGACCAGCAGGCTGTCTGCATGGCCATGGTAGCAGCCTTCGAATTTGATGATTTTGTTGCGGCCAGTGGCACCACGCGCCAGGCGAATGGCGCTCATGGTCGCTTCGGTGCCCGAGCTGACCAGACGCACTTTTTCAATGGACGGGATGCGTGCAATAATCGCTTCGGCCAGGCGTGACTCTGCTTCGGTCGGTGCGCCGAAAGACAGGCCGGATTCTGCGGCTCGCTGCACGGCCTCAATGACTTCAGGGTGAGCGTGACCGACGATGGCCGGCCCCCAGGAACCGAGATAGTCAATATATTGTTTACCATCGGCATCCCAGATATGCGCATCCTTGGCCCTGGTGATGAAGCGTGGGGTGCCGCCGACCGAGCGGAAGGCGCGTACCGGCGAGTTGACACCGCCCGGAATGGATTGAAGGGCGCGTTTAAAGAGAATTTCGTTCTGGGACATAATGAAAGCTTTATCCGAAAAATGAGTGAAATAAAGGCTGGCCACGGCTGGTTGCTATGTCGGCTGTTTAGCCGGTGGCGCCTGCGATATGACTGGCCAGGAAAGCACCAGCCATTACGACGCAGGGCGGTGCTGCTCGAACAGGGACGCATAATAGGCGGCGGCGCCGCGAATGTCCTCTTCGCCAAACAGGCCGGTGATAACCGCAATACTGTCGGCGCCGGCTTGCACTGCCAGATGCGCATTTTGCCGGTTGATGCCGCCAATACCGACCAGCGTTGTTGCCTGGTTTGCGCCGGGCAGTGTTCTGGTTTCCCGAAAGAGCGACAGCGGTGCACGGACCGCTTCGGGTTTGACCGTAGAAGGAAAAAGCGCGCCAAATGCGATGTAATCGGTCTGATCCTGCAGGGCAGCGGCCGCCAGTCCCAGGCTGTCATAGCACGATACACCGATCAGAAAGGGCGCATGTCCCTGGCTTTGCAGCCGGGAGCGAACCGTTGCGACCGTGGCGTCATCTTTACCCAAATGGACGCCATCGGCATCCAGCGCCAGTGCCAGCTCCCAGTCATCATTGACAATAAACAGCACGCCGGCGTCACGGCAGATGTCGCGCAGTGATGCTGCAACATCGCGCGCCTGTTCTGGCTGCATGGTTTTGTGTCGCCACTGCAGTACCCGCATGCCGCCTTCGCAGGCTAGCGAAACTGCCTGTCTCAGGCGATCGGCATCGTGCCATTCGGGGGTAATGCCGTATAGGCCAGGGGGGAACGTGTTTGCTGTCATTGACCTGTTGTACGTAAATTAGATGAGCTTATGCATGAAAGTATAGCGAGAATACGCAGGTGGTTGTCCCTGCCTGCGTATTTGGCGCGCGATCAGGTTTTTTGCAATCTTTGCGCAACCAGTTTGCTCATGCCCAGCTTGCGTCCGTCGGCCAGCGCCTTGTGGGCGTAAGTGATGGCTTGTTCGCAGGCCAGGGACAGAGGCGCGCCCCGTGCCAGCTCACATGCCAGCGCGGCGCTGATCATATCGCCGGCTTCGGATTGACCGGCGAGTGGAAAAAAGCCGAAAGCCGAGCTGCGCTCGCCCCCTTCGAGCAATATATGCTGATGGGCGCTGTCGGGAGACGGGCAAAACAGAGACAGGCACGATTTTGCTCCGGCTGCCAGAATAGCTTCGAGTACGACCGGAATCGGGTTCTCGTTGTCATGCTCATCTTCCGGGGCCCATAAATTCAGATAGCTGCAATCGACCACAACGCAACTGGCTTGCGGGATGAGCGTTTCCCAGGTTGCCAGGAGCAGCGCTTCTATCTCGTCATCGGAACTGTCTTCTATGACCGACGCATATTGCGGCCCGAGATACAGAACCAGAGGCACACTGTCATAATCGGCAGCGATTTGCGCAATGACGCTGGCGTGATCCGGGCTGTACAGCCCGCCAGCCCGGATGGCGTGCACCGAGATGTCTTCCAGAAGGCAGCGCGCCTGATTGTCCAGAATCTCTTCGGAGACTGGATGAATTTCCTCTATGACTCCCGTATCCTGAACCGTAATGGCGGTCAGCGCGGTCACCGCCTGGCAAGCAAATTGCGCGGCGGTCAGGACATCGCCGGCAAGCCCCGAACGTCCGGTTGGATCCAGGTGGTTGAAAAACAGCACTGCAGGGGGATTATCAGGAGACACAAGAAGAACGAAAGGAAAGACGAAAGCGGTGAAAGTAGCCGGTGCGCAAAAAAAGCACGGCGCGGTTTTTGGTAAAGCGGGCCAAAGTGTGTATTTTAAATTAAAATGGATACTAAAGCGTGCGCAGGCATGTTTTCTGGAACAAGCCTTCAGGCCCGTTCCATCCGATTCGTGAAGTTACATTTGAATGTTAGGAAATAACCGTATTATGCGTACCTGGATGTGTTTAATTTGTGGTTGGGTTTATGATGAGGAAACCGGCGTTCCCGAAGAGGGGATTGCACCGGGTACCAAATGGGAAGATGTTCCCCCCAACTGGGTCTGTCCTGAGTGCGGTGCGCGCAAGGAAGACTTTGAAATGATGGAAATCTGACGCGCATCCCAAAAAAGGAAGGACCATGACCGAACACGACGACAAAAAAGAATCTGAATTTGTCAGTATGGCGAACCAGTTCCTCATGGCCATGCCTTCCCAGACATCAGATATTTTCGAAGGTGGCGTGGTATATATTTGCGAACATTCCGAAGACGGAGCACTGGGGTTGCTGCTGAATCGGCCGACTGATCTTTCGGTGGAACAGTTGCTGGAGCGGCTGGAGCTGGAGGTCAATGCCGATCTGGCGGCTCAGAGCGTGTTTTACGGCGGGCCGGTGCAAACCGATCGTGGTTTCGTGCTGCATCATCCGGCCCGAGATTATCGCTCCAGTGTCGTGCTGGGCGACATGGCCCTGACAACATCGCGGGACGTGCTGGAAGACCTGGCGCGCGGCGAGGGTCCGCAGCAAATTTTCATTACACTGGGCTATGCCGGTTGGTCGGCAGGGCAACTGGAGCAGGAGATTGCCGCCAATGCCTGGCTCAATGTCAGCGCAGACCGCAATATCATTTTCAACAAACGCCCGGCCGATCGTTATACGGCAGCGCTGGCGCTGCTTGGCATTGAACCGGCTGCCCTGTCCGGTGATGCGGGCCATGCCTGAAGAAACCCTGCTGGCGTTTGATGCCGGCATGAAAAAAACCGGCGTCGCCCTGGGCAATACGTTAACGCGCCGGGCGCGTCCCTTATGTATTATCCGCGAAGTCACCCGCGACGGTCGCTTTGGCCGCATCGCTACGCTGTTGCAGGAATGGCAGCCCGAGCGCGTTGTGGTCGGGTTGCCGTTGACTGCCACCGGAGACGAGCAGCCTGCCTCCAAATTTGCCCGCCGCTTTGCGAACCAGTTGCACGGTCGTTTCGGGCTGCGGGTGGAACTGGTGGATGAACGTGGCTCCAGCCTGGAAGCGCAGGAAATTCTCGGAAATAACGAAGAAGATGATGCCGTGGCAGCCGCAGTTATTCTTCAACGCTATCTGGATAGCTTAAAATAACGCCAACTTTGCTAACCGGATAGGAAAACCATGACAGGCAGCCTGCCCAGCGCTGAAGAACTCTACGCGCATTTGAAACACGCCCTGAGCGAGCAGCTCAAGGGCACCGACCCGACCAACACATATCTTGTGGGTATCTATTCAGGGGGTGCCTGGCTGGCCCGGCGACTCTGTTGCGACCTGGATCTGTCGCAGCCTGGCACACTCAATACCAGCCTGCACCGCGACGATTTCAGCCGTATCGGGCTGCATTCGCAAACCCAACCAAGCCACGTGCCGTTTGAGGTCGAAGGCGCGCACATTTTTCTGATCGACGATATTCTCTTTACCGGGCGCACGATCCGCGCCGCGCTCAATGAGCTGTACGATTACGGGCGCCCGGCTTCTGTGCGCCTTGGCGTGCTGATCGACCGGGGCGGACGTGAACTGCCCATCTCGCCCGATATCTGCGGCGGCGTGCTGCCTTTGCCCCGAGGCCGCAATTATGTACTGGCTGCCGATGATGATTCCCGTTTTACCCTGACCATGCAAGAGGAAGCCCGCCATGTTTAACCCACAATTGAACCGGCATGGCGAACTGACTCACCTGCTGTCCACCGAAGGCCTGCCGCGCGATATTCTGACGCATATCCTGGATACTGCCCAAACTTTCGTGCCCATGGCGGAACGTGATATCAAAAAGGTACCGCTGCTGCGCGGCAAAAGCGTATTCAACCTGTTCTTTGAGAACTCCACCCGCACCCGTACCACATTTGAAATAGCCGCCAAACGACTGTCGGCCGACGTCTACAATCTGAACATCAATGTGTCGTCTACCGCCAAAGGAGAGTCGCTGCTCGATACCATCAGCAACCTGACGGCCATGCAGGCCGATATATTCGTTGTGCGGCACGAGGCAAGCGGCGCACCGTATTTGATCGCTCGCAACGTAGAGCCGCACATCCATGTTATCAATGCCGGGGACGGACGGCACGCGCATCCCACGCAGGGCCTGCTGGACATGTTCACGATTCGTCACTTCAAGAAAGATTTTTCGGGCCTGACGGTCGCCATTGTGGGCGATATTCTGCATTCGCGTGTTGCGCGCTCCGATATTCATGCGCTCACGACGCTGGGCGCGGCCGAAGTGCGGGCCATCGCACCGCTTACACTGTTGCCGGGCGGTCTTGAGCAAATGGGTGTCAAGGTCTTCACCGACATGCGCGAAGGTCTGCGCGATGTTGACGTGATCATGGTGCTGCGTCTGCAGAACGAACGCATGAAGGGGGCGCTGCTGCCTTCTTCGCAAGAGTATTTCAAGCATTACGGGCTGACGCGCGAAAAGCTGTCTTGCGCCAAGCCGGATGCCATCGTGATGCACCCGGGCCCCATGAATCGCGGTGTTGAAATTGATTCGGCGGTTGCCGACGGACCGCAGGCGGTTATTCTCAATCAGGTGACATTCGGGATTGCTGTAAGAATGGCAGTCATGAGCATCGTAGCTGGAGCATCTCAGTGAAAACAGTAATCAAAGGTGGCCGCTTGCTTGATCCGGCCTCCGGTATAGACCAAACCGGTAATCTTTATATCGCATCCGGACGCATTGTCGGCGTGGACGAGGAGCCTGACGGTTTCGAATCGGCACGCGTGATTGACGCGACAGGAAAACTCATCCTGCCGGGCCTGATCGACCTTGCTGTGCGCCTGCGCGAACCTGGCTTTGAGCATCGCGCGACACTGGAGTCGGAGATGCAGGCCGCGCTGGCCGGTGGCGTGACCAGCCTGGTGCTGCCCCCGGATACCGAGCCCGCACTGGATGAACCTGGCCTGGTCGAGATGCTCAAGCACCGGGCCCGCCAGTTGCATCAGGCCAATTTGTATCCTTTGGGTGCCATGACCAATCGTCTTGAAGGCAAAATCATTACCGAAATGGCGGAACTGACCGAAGCCGGTTGCGTTGCCTTTTCCCAGGCGTCGTTGCCGCTTATCGATACCGGGATTTTACTGCGCAGCATGCAGTACGCCAAAACCTACGGCTATACCTTGTGGCTTACGCCGCTTGAGGCGGCATTGTCCAAAGGCGTGGCAGCCAGCGGGCCGTTTGCTTCGCGCCTTGGGCTGACCGGTGTTCCAGAGCAGGCCGAAACCATTGCGCTGCACACCTTGTTCGAGTTGCAGAAAGTGACAGGTACGCGCTTGCATTTGTGCCGTCTGTCCAGTGCGGCAGGCATAGAACTGGTGCGTCAGGCAAAAGCGCAAGGCTTGCCGGTAACGTGCGATGTGTCGCTCAATCATTTGCATCTGACCGATCTGGATATCGGATTTTTCGACAGTAACTATCGGCTGGATCCACCGTTGCGTGGCCAGCGCGATCGCAATGCCATTCGCTCGGGACTTGCCGATGGCACCATTGATGCAATCTGCTCGGACCACACCCCGGTGGACGATGATGGCAAGTTGATGCCGTTTGCCGATGCCGAACCGGGAGCGACGGGTGTTGAGTTGCTGTTTTCGCTGGTTCTGAAGTGGGCACTGGAAGAAAAACTGCCTCTGGCGCAGGCGCTGGGCCTGGTGACCGCGGGCCCCGCAGCTATCTTGAAGGCGGGTGCCGCATCGCTACCAGGTTGTGGCGCTTTGTCTGTGGGCGCGCCGGCAGACATCGCCATTGCCGACCCGGATGTAGCCTGGACAGTAGGGCGCAATACCCTGCTCAGTCAAAGTGCACACACTCCCTTTGCCGGTTATGAATTACCCGGCAGAATCGTGATGACACTGGTCAGTGGGCGCTGCGTGTGGGAGTCTGTGTGATCGCGTTTTGTCGTTTTGTTGTCAGGGCGATCTTTCTGATTCTGCTGTTGTTGTCGGGGCTTGTCACGGCTGCCCTTGCCTTGCCGTTTATGAACCGGCCGGTGCAGGATGCGGTGACTAAAGTCTGGTCGTGCTGCCTGATGCTGGTTTGCGGCGTTAAAGTGGTGCGGCACGGAACGCCCATTATGAGCGGTCCGGTGTTGTGGGTTGCCAATCATGTTTCCTGGATTGATATTTTTATCCTCAACAGTTGGCGCGCCACTTCGTTTATCGCTAAACAGGAAATCCGTAGGTGGCCGGTAATAGGCTGGCTGGTTGCCAGGGTGGGCACGGTGTTTATCGACAGAGGCCAGCGCCAGGCAATTGGCCGTGTCAGTGAAAGCATGAAGGCGCTGTTCGAACGCAACATATGTGTCGGACTGTTTGCCGAAGGGACTACCTCGGACGGCCTGGATGTCAGGCCGTTTAGCAGCAGTCTGTTCGAGCCGGCCGTGCGTGCCCAGGTGGCGATTCAGCCGGTCGCATTAGTATTCTGGTATGAAGGGCAGCGCAGTGGAAAAATGGCGTTCATTGGCGAGCAGACACTGATTGGCAACATCTGGGTCCTGCTTAGCGCCCGTCAGGTTTGTGTCGAAGTCTATTGCCTGCCTCCGATCACGCAGAACGGGCAGCCATCAACGCTCAGTCGCGCCGAACTGGCCGCGCAGGTGCGTGATCAGATTCGCGCCAAGGTCGTAGCGGACTGAGAACGGTATACCGGGTTTTGGCACGGCGGGATATCGCTTGCCCAACGGCGGTTGATGCGGTTTTTTTTCAGGGGATAATACGACTTTACGTAGAACCCCAGGTCAAGATATTGACCTGCCCCGTCGCCGGTATCCATCTGCTGGATGCAATATCGGGGCAGATATTTCAGTACAGGCATTTCAGTACCGATATTTCGGATCAGCGATTTTAGATCAGGTGTCTCAAACCGCGTATCTCAAACCGCGTATCTCAGACCTGGTATTTCAGGCCAGATATTTCAAGCGGAGTATTCCAGGCGGGTTATTCCAGGCCAGGTATCGCAGAGCGGATATTCCAAGTCAGTCCAAGTCAGGTATTTCAGACCTGATATTGACGTTGCAATTATTGCTTGCCGTGTTGTTTGCAATCTATCTGGATCAGTTTGCGATCATTCAGGCGCAACGCGGTCAGTTTGCCTCCCCATACACAACCGGTGTCCAGGGCCAGCAGGTTCTTGCGCATCAGCAGACCCAATGTGGACCAGTGCCCGAATATGATGGGGATATTGGCGGTTTTGCGATCAGGAACATCAAACCAGGGCATCAGGCCTGGGTGATCGCCGGGCGAGTCTTTGGCTGCGAAATCCATTTCACCGTGCCTGGTGCACAGTCGCATGCGGGTGAAGGCATTAATAATAACGCGCAGTCTTTTCGCCCCTGACAGTTTGTCTTTCCATTGCACGGGTTCGTTGCCGTACATTTTTTGCAGATTCTTTTTCCACTTGTCGCTGATCAGCGCCTGATGCGCTTCTTCGGCCAGCGCCAGCGTTTTCTCCAGATCCCATTTGGCCATGACGCCGGCATGGACCATCAGGTGCCCGGCCTCGTAATGGGCCAGCGGGCGATGCCGCAGCCAGTCAACCAAGTCATCGACGTGTTTGTCTTTGAGGATAGCGTCAAAAGTGTCCGATTTATTCTCGTTGCGGATGCCTGCATGGACAGCAAGCATATGCAAATCATGGTTGCCCAGAATGCTGACGGCGCGATCACCCAGCTTGATAATGCGTTTGAGTGTGCGCAGAGATTGAGGCCCGCGATTAATCAGATCGCCGGCAAACCAGAACCGGCAGTCGGGATCTTCCTTAATTAGTGGATGCTCAAGCAGTTCGTCAAGTGCTCCGCAACATCCTTGCAAATCTCCTACCGCCCAGATATTCATTACGTTGCAGCCTTCCCGGATAGTGGCGCACGTGGGATGCGCGGATTTCGCCTGGCCTCCATGAAGTAGAGTGCAAGCATGGCGATAAGCATGGCGATCGTGTTCGGCATTAACGCCGTAAACCACGGCGGCAGGTTCTTCAGCATGCCTACATTCAGTGCGAGCTGATTAATCATGTAGAAGGCAACGCCAAGTAATATCCCCAGGAACACCTTGCCGCCGACGCCCCCTTTACGAGTTTGCATGAACCCGATAGGCGCGGCAATGGTAATCATGACCAGCAGGGTGAACGGGTAGCTCAGTTTACGCCACAACGAGACAACCTGACGGTTTGTCTGCAACTTGTTTTCCTCCAGGTAGGAAATATAATCGAGCAGCGATAGGGTGGACATCCGATCCGGCTGCATCTGACCAGCCAGCAGGCGGTTGGGCGTCAGGGTGGTTTTCAATTCCAGCGTCGGCAGCACCGTACGTTTTGCCACATCAGACACCGGTGTGTTGGGATCGGCCAGTGCGGACTTCGCGTCGACCAGGCTGGTGATGTGCACCACATCGGTCAGCGTCAGGGTCTTCTGACTGAATTGCCCGCTTTGGGCCTGGTCAAAGGAGATAAACCGGCTCTCGTCAGCGTTGTAGGTGATGATGCGGATATCCTGAACGGCGCCCTGGTCGCGAAGCTGTGCAATATTGATGGTGCGGATATTGCCTTCTTCGTCGGGTTCGCGAAACCAGTGGCCTGAATTCATCTTTCCGCCACTGGTTTTGCCCAGGTACTTCAAACTGGCCTCGCTGGTCATGAGTTCGGCCCGGGGAGTGACAAATTCCGATAGCACAAAGGCGCCCAGCATGAGCGGAATGGTAATGGTCCACAGCATGAGCAGTAATGAGATGCTGCTGACGCCCGATACCCGCAATATCACCAGCTCGTTGCGCTGCGCCAGGCTGGCCAGCGCCAGTACGGATCCGATCAGCAGGCCTATGGGCAACAGATCATACAGGCGGGTAGGCAATTGCAATACCTGCAAATACAGCAGCGATAGCAGCGGAAACTGATCGCTGATGCTGTCCAGTTCGTCGATAAGGGCAAAAAAAGTGAATAGGCCGACCAGCGCCACCAGCACTGCTATGGTGGAGCGGTAGATTTCTGTCCCTAGATATTTTCTTGCTGTGCGCATGAGTTTTATATGTTTGCGGCCAAACGCAGCGTTGCGCGTGCGGTCTCAGAACCGTTGATTTTACTGTTGTTTGCTGACAGTTTCCAGAATAACCGGTCAGCGGAAGGAAATTGGCAGACCGTTTATGCATCGCCATTTATTGTCCAGCCATCGTCCGGATAAATACAGGCCGGCATTTGTGCCGGCATTGCGGAAACGGCAAAGACCTACTTGGGCGGGACGGCGCTGCGCATGCGAGCCGAAATGGTCCGGCTGCGTGATAGGACATATCGCGATTGCATATTCTTCCCATACACCTTCGGGTTGGGCAAAACGGCGGCCAGGCGGGCAGCCTGAGAGACCGACAGGCGTTTTGCATCAACGTCGAAATAATGTCTGGCCGCAGCCTGCGCACCGAAGATGCCGTTACCATATTCCACCACGTTTAGATACAACTCCAGAATTCGTCGCTTGGACATGACCGCTTCTATCATATAGGTAATGATCAATTCCTGGCCCTTGCGGACATAGTTGCGGTCGGCAGACAGAAACAGGTTTTTGGCCAGCTGCTGCGTCAGGGTTGAGCCTCCGCGACGGCGACTGCGGCCGGCTTGCTCCTGGCGTTCGTTATAGCGCCAGGCCTTGCGGATGGCTTCCCATTCCACGCCGCCGTGCTCGGTAAAGCGCGCATCTTCGGCGGCAATCACTGCCTTTTTCAGGGAGGGGCTGATCGCTTCGTACGGTACCCATTGATAATGGACGCTGAGCGGCGGATCCAGCGCGGCCAGCTGGCTTGCCTGGCTACGCATATAGGCGCTACCGCCTGGATTGAATACGCTGTACCAAAGTACCCACGTGAACAGATATACTTGGTAAAGCAGGACGACTGCGATCAGCAGGCCCACAAGATCCAGAGCCGAGCGTGCGATTGACTGCGAGCTTACTCGCCTGGCAATACGGATCACGACCTCGCTAAATATGCGCCCGACTGCTTCGAGCATCAGACCGACTCCGACAGTTCCGTGCGCAGTGCAGCCAAAACCGGTGCAGGATCGGGCTGGATTTGGTTCCAGATGCGAAAGCTCTCGGCGCCTTGATAGACCAGCATACCCAGTCCATCGCTGGTGTGCCGCACGCTCGCGTTACGCGCCTGCTGCAAAAAGGGAGTGTCGCCGCTGGGCGTGTACAGCATATCGTAGGCCACGCTGTCGGCGCGAAACAGCCTGCCGGGCAGCGGCAGCGTCTCGCCCGACAGGCTGCTGGCTGTCGCATTGATAACGATGTCCCACGTTCCTTGCAAGGACGAAAAGCCCGATGCCGAGACCCGGGCATGGGAGGGCGAGAAGGCGGTGGCCTGCGCTGCAAGCGCATGGGCTTTGTCTTCGGTACGATTTACAATATGCAGCTGCGCACATCCGGCCTGCAGCAACGCGGGCACGACGCCGCGCGTTGCGCCGCCTGCGCCGACGACAAGAATCCGGCTTTGCGCCAGCGTAATCTGCTGGCGCAGCATGTCGTTGACCAGTCCCAAGCCATCGGTATTGCAGCCATGTATCTGTCCGTTCTCCTGCCACAGTGTGTTGGCCGATCCCGCAGCCCGTGCGCGATCAGAGACGTGCGAGGCGGCCAGTGCATAGGCTTCGCCCTTGAATGGCAGCGTAATGTTAAGACCACAGCCGCCAGTGGCAAAGAACTGCGTCACATAATCACGAAAATTGTCTGGCGCCACGCATTGTCTGGTGTACTCAACGGCCAGGCCAGTCTGTTGGGCCAGAAGGGCGTGCAGGCGCGGCGACAGACTGTGCTTGATCGGATTGCCGATGACGGCAAACTTGCGTAGCTCATTCATGCCGTGGCCTCCTCGCCGGTCTGGGCCAGTCCCGCATATTCCGCGTCAATTTGCAATGCCAGCTCGTCGGTGCCGCGCACATTAATTGCAATGCGGTCATTGCGTTCCAGCTCGGGCAGCCCGTTAACCTCAATGACCAGCGGGATTTCTTCAAGACGTACCAGATTGTCGCGGATGAACGTGCCGTGCAGTCTTGTACGTGACTGCTGGGTCAGCCAGCGCAGGCACCAATAGCGTTCAAGCCGGCTCTGGAACTCATGCCAGAGCATGTACTGGGAGTCGAAGGCGCCGACAATGGCATACAGGTCTGCGTCTTTGGGTTTGAACGGGGCCACCAGCCGTGCCGACACGCCGTGTTCGGCGGCGGCAAGAATTTGTCTCTGGTTAACCAGGTCAATATAGCGCCGTAGCGGTGACGTGGTCCAGGCATACTGGGGAACGCCGATAGCTTCATGGGGCAACGGGTGAGTCGACATGCGCGCCCGCCCCATTTGTTGGGAACGATAGACGCCGGGCAGCCCATGTTCGTTCAGATAGCCGCCCCATTGCGTATTGGCCAGAATCATGTATTCCGCAACGATTTGGTCCAGCGGCGCATTGCGCTGTCTTGGGATAAGCTCGATGCGCGAATCGGGATTATCGGCAGGCCCGTGCAAACGGAATGTGTATTCTGTGCGGTTGTTGTTTTCCGGCTTGCCGCGCATCTGTTCGCGCGCCGTTTTCAGATATTGCGCCAGCTTCCAGAGCGGGCGCAATACCTCGCCGTAAGGCAGGGCAGCGGTCTGGTCCTCAAGGGCTTCGCCCGTCACCTGCTCGACCAGATCGTCAATACGCAGGTTTTCGCGGATCTTGATGGTTTCCGCGAGGGTGGCCGTCTCTTGTATTTCGCCTGTCGCGACATTGGCGGTGACGTAAAGGGACAAGGCTGGGACGCGCTTGCCGGCATCCAGCGAAAACATGCTGATCAGCGCATCGCTTTGCATGGGAATTTTGTCGCCCGGGATATAAAGGGTGGACATGCGACTGCGCGCCAGTTTGTCCAGATCCGAATCACGGGTGACTACCAGCGCCGGGGCGGCAATATGCACGCCGATCCGGTAAATATCGCCTTCAATGTGCGTAGCCGATAGCGCGTCATCGATTTCAGTGGTGCTGATGTCATCAATCGAATAAGCAACAACATCGCTTTCGGGCAGCGCGGGTAACGGCGGGATGTCCAGCTCGGGAACAGCCGTTCCCTTGGGAAAGTGCTGTTTGATAAATCGTTCAAGATGCAGGGCAAGGGCATGTGGGTATACGCCCAGCTCCAGCAATAGGGCTTCGGCCGACTTGCCGCTTTCGGTCAGTGCCTTCTCGAAGGCTTTCCACTGCAAGGTGTTTTTGTCCGGGCGAATCAGGAACGTACGGGCGGCATCGCGCAGCTCATCGGGCAGCGTGCCGGCCAAAATCGCATCGGTCCAGGCCTGTTGTTGCTCGGCCTGCCGCTGTTTCTTTTCCAGGGCCGCGAGTGCCGCCTGCAAAATATCGGCAGGCGCGGCCTTGTAGTGACCTTTACCCTTGCGGTGAAAGTAAGCAGGCGCGCTATGCAGGCGCAACAGAATTGCCGTTTTTTCGACAATGGAGGGCTCGTGGCCCACATAGTCGCGAGCCAGATCGTAGGCGGAAAACTCATCCTGGGGAGCGCATTCCCAAAGAAATTGCAGGTCAATCTCGTCGCTGCTGGCGCGCGCCTGCTCCAGCATGGTCTGCGGCTCGATGCCGTCAAAAGTAAAGATGACTGCATTGCGCTTTATCTTGCTGCGTTTACCGCTGATCGACTCGACCTGGAGCGTTGAATCGGCTTCGGAATGAATTTTTTCAGCCTTGAAGCTGCCGTCGTCTTCAAAAACCACGTACATGAATATGAGTTCCTACTTAGAGGCGGGTGAAATCGAAAATAGCAGGAAGGTAGTGCTCGAACATGGAAAAAGCATGGTCCCCTCCCTGTATCAATGTGAGGCGTGCGCCATCGTAGCGATGGGTCATTTCCTGCCAGTCCAGCACTTCGTCGCCGGTGCAGGCCAGCAGATAATAGCGCTGCATGTTTGTCAGAACAGGTCGGTACAGCCTTGCGAGAGCCCGAACGGATTCGGCCGTAAACGAAAAGCGTGCGTCACTGTGAAATTTGGTGGTGTGGCCAAGCTGCGTTGATAGATCGCGGACTGCATATACTGCCGGATTGATGAGCACGGCCTTGCAGTTCAATTCCTCTTTGAGCCAGGTTGCATAGTAGCCGCCAAGCGAAGAGCCGATGACTGTCAGGTTCTGCATGTCTCCCGAAGGGCACAGCCGTCTGGCATGAGCCATGGCCAACTGCATGGCTGCTTGCGGGTCATCGGGCAAATCCGGCGCTGCCAGTTCATGCTCGCGGCCTGCAGCGGCCATCGCCCGCTGCAACTGCTGCGATTTTTCAGAAAGCGAAGAGGAGCGGAAACCGTGCAGATAGAGAATCATGAGACCGTTTGCTTTGCCGTCTGCTCCAGCGCCAGAAGCAGTTTTTCATGGATGCCGCCGAAGCCGCCATTGCTCATTACCAGAATGACATCGTCGGGTTGTGCCTGTCTGCTGACATCTTCAACCAGCGTATGCAGATCACAATAGCCCCGGGCAGGAACTGTGCTGCCCGCAAATATCTCGGCCGGATCCCATCCGAGGGCGTGCTTGCCCGTTTTTTCGCCGAAGCAATAGATGCGGTCGGCCAGGGCCAGCGCTTGTGGCAGTCTTGCCGCCATGGTGCCCAGCTTCATGGTATTGGAGCGCGGTTCCAGTACGGCAAGAATCCGGCGCGCGCCCACCTGCTTGCGCAAGCCGTCCAGTGTGGTTTGTATCGCAGTCGGATGATGGGCGAAATCGTCGAAAACCTGAATGCCGTTGACGGTACCGCGCAATTCCATGCGTCGACGGATGCCCGAAAAGCGCGACAGCGCAGCAATGGCCGTGGCAGCAGGGATATCGACATGACTGGCGGCGGCAATGGCAGCCAGCGCATTGCTGGCGTTGTGCGCGCCAGTGAGCGACCAGTTGATTTGCCCTTGGGGCTTGCCGTCGCAAAGAACCGTAAAACGACTTATATCGTCCTGGTCAGCTTGAACAGTCCAGCGCCCGTCCGGGCCAACCAGGTCCTGTTGCGACCAGCAGCCGCGCTGGATCACCCGCGCAAGCGCCTGCTCGGCGGGGGGGTAAATGATGCGTCCGCTTTGCGGCACCGTCCTGACCAGATGATGAAATTGTGTCTCGATCGCAGCCAGATCGGCGAAGATGTCGGCATGGTCGTATTCAAGGTTGTTTAGGATTGCCGTGCGCGCTCGATAGTGCACGAATTTGGAGCGCTTGTCGAAAAAAGCGGTGTCGTATTCATCGGCCTCGATGACAAAGTAACGACGGGCTGCATTGAAGCGCGCAGAAATACCCAGGTTCGTAGCGATGCCGCCAATCAGAAAGTTGGGCTCCAGCCCTGCATCCTGAAGAATCCAGGCCAGCATGGAGCTGGTCGTGGTCTTGCCGTGCGTGCCAGCCACCGCCAGTACGTGCTGGTGCTGAAGCACATGATCGCCTAGCCACTGTGGTCCGGATACGTATGGCAGCCCCTGGTCAAGAATGGCTTCCATAAGCGGATTACCGCGAGTCACGACGTTACCGACTACGAAAAGATCCGGTTTCAGGCTGGTTTGGGCCGCGTCGAACCCTTCGATGAGCTCGATGCCCTGTTCCTGCAATTGGGTGCTCATGGGCGGATACACGCCGGTGTCGCAGCCCGTGACCTTGTGTCCTGCCGCGCGCGCAATGAGAGCCAGGCCACCCATGAAAGTGCCGCAAATGCCCAAGATATGTAAATGCATAAATTTCTCCTGAGCGGTATTTTAAGCGGAATCAGTCACATCGCGGCAATTGCACCGCCCAGTAGGTAGAATTAGCAATATGTATGTCATATCGCAGCGACTGCGAGCTGCACGATTTCTGCAGCGGACTATGAGGCCAACCGGCCAACGCCATGGCAATGTCGGCGGATCCGACGGCGCTGTTATTTTCATACAACGTTTAAAACATTAACAGTAGGATAGGATGAAACGTAGACAGTTTGTGGGGGCAGGCATGATTGTTCCCCTCTTATTGATGAATCGGCAGGCCTGGGCCAAAGCAAAACTGACAGAGGATGTGTCGGCCGTGGACGACGCGGCGCTTGGTGAGCTGCTGAGGCTGCCCTTGCCCGATTTGGACGGCAATACCGTCACGCTGCAGGATTTGACCGACGCCCGGCTGACCATCGTCAATTTCTGGGCTTCCTGGTGCGCACCCTGTGTCAGGGAAATGCCAGCGCTGGATGCCTTGCACAAGCAACAGCAGTCTGTGAGTGTGGTTGGCATCGGCCTGGATACTGACGCTAATATTCAGGCTTTTGCAGCGAAAACACCGGTATCTTACCCCTTGCTGATGGCCGGCGCCGGCAAGATCAGTCTGATGCGCAAGTTGGGGAATCCCAAGGGCGGGCTGCCGTATACGCTGGTGCTGGATCATGCCGGGCAGCCGCAGGCCACCATCCTTGGCGAAATCGAGATGGATGAACTGGCCGCATTTGCGAAAAGGCATGCCTGAGGCTGCGGTACACTTGCGGATTGGTAGATTTTAATAGACAAAAGCATGAAATTGCCGTTAAATACGAGTTTATTTGCTTATATACTGGCCCTCAATGACGCACAAGGTACTGGTTCTCAATGGTCCTAATCTGAATCTGCTGGGCACGCGCGAACCGGAAGTTTACGGTCGACAAACGCTGCAGGACATTCACGAAGCACTTGCGCTTGCCGCAAGCGAGTCCGGCGTGCACTGCGAATGCTTCCAGAGCAACCATGAGGGCGAGCTAGTCGACAAAATCCAGGCAGCCCGCGACAATACCGCGTTCATTATTATTAACGCCGCAGCGTACACGCATACCAGCGTCGCTTTGCGCGATGCCCTGGCTGGCGTTGCCATTCCGTTCATAGAGGTGCATATTTCCAATGTCCATCAGCGAGAAGCATTCCGGCATCACTCCTATCTGGCAGACAAGGCGGTCGGGGTCATTTGCGGGCTTGGCGCCGATGGCTATATGGCAGCCTTGCAATACGCCATAAAACATCATTTGAAACAGACCCGAAATACGGTGTCTGTCTGACAATTAACCCGAAGCATGGAATAAAAATGGATCTTAGAAAACTGAAAACGTTAATAGATCTGGTTGCCGAATCTGGCATCGCAGAACTGGAAATCACTGAAGGTGAAGGCAAAGTTCGCATTGTCAAGTTCTCCCAGACCTTACAGCCGGTAGCCGCCGTTCAGCCGGCAGCGGCGCCTGCAGCTCCCGCAGCGGCGGCCACGCCTGCTGCTGCCGCTCCTGCGACACCAGCAGCGCCGACCGGCCATGTTGTCAAGTCTCCTATGGTTGGCACGTTTTACCGTGCGCCCAACCCAAGCTCTCCGCCTTTTGTTGAAGTGGGCGCCACCGTGGCCGAAGGCGACGCGCTGTGCATTATTGAAGCCATGAAACTGCTCAATGAAATCGAAGCCGACAAGTCCGGTGTCATCCGGGAAATTTTGGTCGAAAACGGCGAGCCCGTTGAGTTTGGCCAACCACTTTTCGTGATTGCGTGAGTATGTTTGAGAAAATCCTGATCGCAAACCGGGGTGAAATTGCCCTGCGTATTCAGCGCGCATGTCGCGAACTGGGTATCAAGACGGTGGTCGTGCACTCGGAAGCCGACCGTGATGCCAAGTATGTCCGTCTGGCCGACGAGTCGGTATGTATCGGGCCCGCACCGGCTCAGCAAAGCTACCTGCATATGCCGGCCATTATTTCTGCTGCAGAAGTGACCGATGCCGAGGCGATTCACCCCGGCTATGGCTTCCTGGCAGAAAATGCCGATTTCGCCGAACGCGTCGAGCGTTCGGGCTTTGTTTTCATCGGTCCGCGTCCTGACACGATCCGCACAATGGGTGACAAGGTCAGCGCCAAGCAGGCAATGATCGCGGCCGGCGTACCGGTCGTGCCAGGTTCGGAGGGCGCATTGCCCGACGATCCTGCCTATCTGATTGAGACTGCGCGCAAGGTCGGTTATCCGGTGATCATCAAGGCTGCCGGCGGCGGCGGTGGCCGTGGCATGCGCGTCGTGCATACTGAAGCCGCGCTGGTGAGTGCCGTCAATCTGACCAAGGCCGAAGCGCAGGCAGCATTCAACAATCCCGAAGTGTACATGGAAAAATTTTTGGAAAATCCACGTCACGTCGAGATTCAGGTCCTTGCCGACGGCAAGAAAGATGCTGTATGGCTGGGTGAACGCGACTGCTCTATGCAGCGCCGCCATCAGAAAGTGATCGAAGAAGCCCCGGCCCCGGGCATCCCCCGCAAGCTGATCGAGCGTATCGGCGAGCGTTGTGCCGAGGCCTGCCGCAAGATGGGTTATCGTGGCGCGGGCACGTTCGAGTTCCTGTACGAGAATGACGAATTTTATTTCATCGAAATGAACACCCGTATTCAGGTGGAGCACACCGTGACCGAATGCATCACGGGTATAGACCTCGTCCAGCAGCAGATTTTTATCGCCGCCGGCGAACCATTCAAGCTGCGCCAGCGTGATATTGTCCTGAAGGGACACGCCATCGAATGCCGCATCAATGCCGAAGATCCGTATTCCTTTATGCCGTCGCCGGGCCTGATTACGAACTGGCACGTGGCCGGTGGCCCCGGCATCCGCATTGATTCGCATGTATTTAACGGCTATCGGGTGCCGCCAAATTACGATTCCATGATCGCCAAGCTCATCACCTTTGGCGATACGCGCGAACAGGCCATAGCACGCATGAATCTGGCGCTGTCGGAAATGGTTGTGGAAGGCATTCAGACCAACATCGCACTGCATCGTGAACTCATGACCGATGCGCGTTTTGTCGAGGGCGGAACCAGCATCCATTATCTGGAACACAAACTCGAGCAACGAGCAAAATAATCGCGTCAGCAGAAAAGGTCTTCGGACCTTTTTTTGCAAGGATGCAAGAGGATAGGCCATGCGGGAACTAGTTTTATCATGCTCCGAAGATAGGGCAGAAGCGCTGTCTGACATACTGCTTGACCTCGGTGTGCTGTCGGTATCTGTCGAAGACGCCGACTCAGGCACCGAGCACGAAACGCCGCTGTTCGGAGAGCCCGGCGGAGAGCCGGATGTTCAGGCGTGGCATCACAATCGTGTTGTCGCGCTCCTGCCCGACGATGTCCAGGCCGATGTCCTGTTGCACGCGCTTGAGCAGCACAGTGGTCAAGACTATTCCGGCTTGGCCACTGTGCGTGAAGTGGCCGACACCGACTGGGTCAGACTGACGCAATCGCAGTTTGCCCCTATTTGCATTACCGACCAAATCTGGATCGTGCCCAGCTGGCATCGCGAAAACCCGCAAGTGCCCAGCGTCGGCGCCGATGGTGACAACGACCCCATTCTGATTGAGCTGGATCCCGGCCTGGCTTTCGGTACCGGCAGTCATCCAACTACGCATCTGTGCGCGCAGTGGCTTGCCGCTAACCTGCAGCCTGGCCAGACGGTGCTCGATTACGGTTGTGGTTCGGGTATTCTTGCTATCATCGCCGCCAGGCTTGGCGCTGGTGAGGTAACTGGCGTCGATATCGACGAACAGGCGGTGCAGTCCACCGACTACAATGCCCAGAATAATGGGGTGCAGGTAACGGCATGCCTGCCCGACGGCTTGCAGGCCGGCGCCTTCGATATCGTGGTCGCCAATATTTTGTCCAATCCGCTCAAGGTGCTTGCGCCCATGCTTTGTGGCCGAGTGTCGCCAGGTGGGCGCCTGATCCTGTCAGGCGTACTGGAGCGCCAGGCGCAGGAAGTGGCGGCAGCCTATGCGCCATGGATCGAAATGTCCGTATGGCGCAGCCATGAGGGCTGGGTATGCCTGTCTGGCACCCGCGAGCAGGCCTGAGGGGTTCAGCATGAAGACGCGTTGCCCTGATTGCAGTACCAGCTTTGATGTGACGCCGGCGCAGTTGAGCGCCCGCAATGGTAAGGTGCGTTGCGGCGTCTGCGCCACTGTATTTAATGCCTTCGATCATGCCGTTGCAGAAGAGCCCGACTTTCCCGTTTTGCATGCCGGTAGCCCGGACGCCGACGAGAGCGTCGAGCCGGCCACGCAACGGCCGCAATACCAACAGTCCGTCCGCACAGCCGGTTCTGGTGCGCATCCTGCACCAAGGCAATATGATGAACGGCCAGACCCTCTTATGGATCAGGCAACTGAGCCGACATTCGATGACAGTGACGCGTTGTCTTCCACCACACGCAGGCCAAGCACGCGGCGTCATGAACGCGAGCGTTTTGTGGTCAACGCACCCAGTTTGTCCGGTAGCGGTGCTTATTCGAGGCCGGAGCGTGGCGATGGCTCGCAAGTCAGTGTCCAGGGGCAGTATCGCCGGCGCATCCAGCGCGACACCGAGTACGATGATCCCGAGCGCAGCAATGGCAGCGGCTTGATCTGGTTTCTTGCGGTGCTGCTGGCGCTTATTGTGCTGTTCGCACAGGGTGCGATCGTATTTCGCAACCAGATCGTCAATGTAGCGCCGACGTTGCGTCCCCAACTGGTTCAGTTATGCAGTTTTGTCGGATGCCAGGTCGGATACACGCGCTCCGTGCGCCATCTGGCCATTCTGAATCCGGCGTTGCGTCAGGTGAACAATTCTGCAGCCCAGCCTGAAACCCGCGCTTTCAGTCTGCACGCCATTATCAAAAACAACGATACCATCGCTCAGCCATTGCCCTCGCTTGTACTCAGCCTGAAAGATGCGTCCGAATCGGTTTCCGCCAGACGTATCATCAAACCACAAGAGTACCTGCTGCCAGAGGCGCAAAAGCGCGCTTTCCAGCCAAACGACGAAATCGTCATCAATTTGCCGGTGCTAGTGAGCCGGACAGATGTGGCCGGTTTCGAATTGAGTTTGTTTTATCCCTGAAGGTTTTTCCATGAATAATGCGGTTCTCATTTGCGGTTCGGTGGCTTTTGACACCATTACGACCTTTGAAGGTCATTTCAAAGATCATATCCTGCCTGACAATATTAAGTCATTGAGTGTTTCCTTCTTTGTGCCCACGATGCGCAAGGAGTTTGGCGGTTGCGCAGGTAATATCGCCTACAATCTGCGGCTGCTTGGGGGCAATCCCGTGCCAGTGGCCACGGTCGGACCCGACGCCAGCGATTATCTGGCGCGCATGAGCAGCCAGGGCATTGATACCCGCCTGGTGCGCGTGCTCGAAGATATGTTCACACCGCAATGCCACATTACGACAGACCTGGACGGTAATCAGATTGCCGCATTCCATCCGGGTGCGATGACGCGTTCCACTGAAAACGATGTGAGTGGTGAAACTGCGGTCTGGGGTATTGTTGCGCCCGACGCCAAAGAAGGGATGTTCAAGCACGCTCGCGCGATGCATGCTGCAAAGATCCCGTTTATCTTCGATCTGGGACAGGCCATGCCGTTATTTGATCGCCAGGACCTTGAAGACATGCACGCGCTGGCTGATGTCTGGACTTTCAATGATTACGAAGCATCGGTGGTCGAGCAGCGCATGGAAAAATCGATCGAGGCGCTGGCTGATGGCCTGCGCGCTATCGTTGTGACCAACGGCGCCGAAGGGGCGACGCTGTACGAGAACGGAGCCCGGCGCGCGATTGCGCCGTGCAAGGCGGTTGCTGTTAAAGATCCCACCGGTTGCGGCGACGCGCACCGGGGCGGTTTGCTGTATGGACTGACGCTGGGATGGTCCCTTGAGGATGCTTGCAAGCTGGGCAGTATCATGGGTGCCATTAAAATTGCTTCCCAGGGTCCGCAGAATCACAACCCATCAAGGGCCGAGATGTCGGCAATGCTGCATGCCGCTTATGGCCTGCAATTGCCTGTTTAGCGGCCACACAACAAAAATGCCAGCCTGCTGCGATAGCCAGGCTGGCAATAAATGCTCTGTAACGTTTTGGTGCCAATGCGATAGCGTCGGCGCGGGCAGCTGGCGTCAGAACGGCGTCACGCTGCTAAGGGCAATCTGTAATACCTGTAGAATAAGAATCAGCACCAGCGGCGAGAAATCGATCATTCCCGTGCGAGGCATCAGCCGGCGGATTGGATCCAGCAGCGGCGCCAGCAAGGTATTCAGAACCGGCATGACTGGTTGCAGCGGATTAATCCAGGACAGGATCGCCTGGAAAATACAAAGCCAGGTGGCCAGGCTCAATGCCCATTTGAATGTCATCAGCAAGGCAACAACCGGCAGGCGCAGCAATATGCCTTCGGCAAATCCAAAACCGCTTATCGACATCATCAGCAGCAATTCAACGACCGCACAAACAAAAGCCATCAGCAACGAGGCGACGTCTACCTTGTTTGTGGTGGGCAGGATGGTGCGCAACGGATTGACAGCCCAATCGGTAATGTTATTGATCAGGCGGGCATACGGGGTAAACGGATGGATACGCACCCAATACATCCAGGCTCTGAGCAGAAACACGGAAATAAGCAGCGAAAATACTGTCGAGATCAGAAATGTGAGTATAGAAGGAATCATGGTTCAGGGGCCCGACAAAATAAAAAAACCGCCCAACCAAAGGTCGGACGGCTGGCTGAATACAACTGCAGTTCGCTTGATCAATGTCTGATCTGATCGAAGCGACGACGCGTGGTGCCACTTGGCGCCATGCGTCCCGGTTATCAACGTACTGTCCGAAAAGGGCAGTTTTATTATAACCGGACTAAAAGCCACGTCTTAAGGACGACCACCTGTAGGGAATGGCCATGCTGCAGACGTGTTGGTTGCGGTCTTCGCATCATCGGCTGATACCGTTTCTGCTACTGGCGCAGCCGGCGCTTTTTTCACAACTGGCTTTTTGGCAGCAGGTGCCTTCCTAGCGACCGGCTTTTTTGCAGGTGCCTTTTTCGCTACCGTCTTGGCTGGCGCCTTTTGGGCAGCGGCCTTTTTAGCTGGCGCTTTTTTGGCTACTGCCTTTTTAGCGACGGCTTTCTTGGCTGGCGCTTTCTTGGCCACGGCCTTTTTAGCGACGGTTTTCTTGGCTGGCGCTTTTTTGGCTACTGCCTTTTTAGCGACGGTTTTCTTGGCTGGCGCTTTCTTGGCCACGGCCTTTTTGGCGACGGTTTTCTTGGCTGGCGCTTTTTTGGCTACTGCCTTTTTAGCGACGGCTTTCTTGGCTGGCGCTTTTTTGGCTACTGCCTTTTTAGCGACGGTTTTCTTGGCAACGGCTTTCTTGGCTGGTGCTTTTTTAGCAACAGCCTTTTTGGCAACGGCTTTCTTGGCAACGGCTTTCTTAGCTGGTGCTTTTTTCGCTACGACTTTCTTGGCCGGTGCTTTTTTAGCTACGGTCTTTTTAGCGACGGTTTTCTTGGCAACGGCTTTCTTAGCAACGGCTTTCTTAGCTGGTGCTTTTTTCGCTACGACTTTCTTGGCCGGTGCTTTTTTAGCTACGGTCTTTTTAGCGACGGCTTTCTTGGCAACTGCCTTTTTGGCTGGTGCTTTTTTGGCGACGACTTTTTTAGCGACGACTTTTTTGGCAGGTGTTTTTTTCACAACTGCTTTCTTGGCAGGGGCCTTTTTGGCGACTGCTTTCTTGGCTGCAGATTTTGCTGCAGCTTTCTTTACAGCTTTCTTGGCGGTAGTAGCCATGATATTGCTCCTTAGAAAGGGTCCTAATCACAAATTGAAAATACATCTACGTAGATATAATTCAAGACAAGCAACGAAAGAGCTTGGCTTCACTACCATTTGATATGTTCCCCACGCTGTGCGCGAAACATCTCAAATGGATCTGACGGAATGAATTCAAATTCCATCATAAGCGTAAGGGTAACGCATAACGTCGTATAACGAAAGAATTTCTTATTGATATTATTGGCTTAACTCCATTTATTGAGCTCTGCGGGACGCTGATTTGCGATTTTGTATTCATCTGAAATTTCCCTGCCGCACGTGTGCGACGCGTTTCTAATCGCAGATTCGAATTTGAACAATGTGCTTTATTCGGGCGGGCATGCGCTTGACGGATGCTTTCAACAACGTGCGCGCACTTTGTTCGATCCGCTCAATATTTCATTTGTGTTTCGCAAGAGCCAATGTTTACAGCGCTTTGCGCCAATGGCGTAAAAATTTCTGAACATCCAGAAAGCGAACGCACGTTGTAAATACAGTATTTTCATTTATCCGGTTTTTTTGACAGCAACAGAATTCGCATGACCGCGCGCCGCAGCCAAATGCCGGCGTTGACGAAACAACAAACGCATATGCCTGAGCACGATAATGGATTTTGTTAAAAACCAACATTTTCATGATCGGATCGTTCTTTAAAAGAAAAAACGCTGCTTTGTCGGCAGCGTTTTTTCATTTTGGCATCGCGGCAAATGGCCACGATTTTGGCGATCGTTAAATCTCGTTCAATCTTTGCAGGACAACATCGCGACCCAGAATCGCCAACACGGCGTCAATGGCGGGCGTTTGTTTTTGGCCGGTGACGGCAACGCGCAACGGGATGCCAAGCTGTGGCATTTTCAAGCCATTGTCGGCAAGAAACTGCTTAACCAGAGCAGCCAGCGCGGGCGCTTCCCATAACTCCAGAGCGGCAACAGCAATGGCGAATTTTTTAAGCGTCTCGCGTGCGTCTTGCGTCAGCACGGTCGCTGCAAGTTCAGGGTCGGCCGGTTGGTATGCGGCGCAAAACAGCATCGCGCTGTCAGCCAATTGTTCAAGTGTCTCTGCCCGATCACGGAACAAGTTCAAAATGGCCGCCAGATCCAGCCCGGTCGTATTGCCGCCGCGGGCCGCAATACGCGGTGCAACATGAGCAATCAGCGCCTCGTCACCCAGTTGCCTGATGTAGTGTGCGTTTACCCAGTTGAGTTTTTTCGGGTCCCATTGTGCCGCTGATTTGGACAGGTTGCGGGTATCGAACCACGCAACGAATTCGTCACGCGTAAACAACTCCTGATCGCCGTGACTCCATCCGAGTCGGGCCAGATAGTTGATCATCGCTTCCGGCAGATAACCCTGTGCATCGTATTCCATGACACTGACTGCGCCATGGCGCTTGGACAGCTTCTGCCCGTCGGGGCCGAGAATCATGGGAAGATGTCCGTACTCGGGAACGGTTGCGCCCAGTGCTTTCAGAATATTGATCTGGCGAGGCGTATTATTGACATGATCATCGCCTCGTATCACATGAGTGATTTGCATGTCGTGATCATCTACCACCACACAGAAATTGTAAGTCGGCGTGCCATCGGGCCGCGCAATAATCAGATCGTCAAGTTCGGCGTTGTCGATAGAAATGGGGCCTTTGAGCATATCATTCCAGGTCACCACACCCTCCTGCGGATTGCGGAATCTGACGACCGGTTCGCGTCCTTGTGGCACAGGCGGCAATGTTTTGCCGGGCTCGGGCCGCCAGGTGCCATCATATTTTGGCTTGCGTCCCTGCGCCTTGGCTGTTTCGCGCATCTGCTCCACTTCTTGCGGGCTGCTGTAGCAGTAGTAGGCCGTGCCGTCCTGCAACATGGACGCCAGTACCTCTTTGTAGCGATCTATTCGCTGCATCTGATAGAAGGGACCTTCGTCCGCGTCCAGAGACAGCCACTTCATGCCGTCCAGAATCGCCTGTACCGCTTCAGGTGTTGAACGCTGCACATCGGTATCTTCAACCCGAAGCACGAACGTACCGTTGTGGTGACGGGCAAAAGCCCAGGAGAACAGGGCAGTGCGTGCGCCGCCCAGATGGAGATAACCGGTAGGAGATGGTGCAAACCGGGTGCGGACTGCTGTCGGGGCAGAATGGGACGTATTCATTGTGATTGCTCGGCAATTGGATAAATCAGAAGAGAGTCAGTTTAAAATGTTATGAATGACCAGAGCAAATGAATCAGCGGTTTACATAAAAAGATCTGGCCCCGTTCAAATCATTCAACCCCAAGAGGATGTATGTTGCGTCACCGACTCGCGGCATTTTTTGAACCACGCTCGCTATGTGTCATGGCCGATACCGAGCTTGCCATTTTCACGCAGTTGCCAGCCTACCTTAAGGGATCTGCCGATTTGCTGCAGTTGCCTGATGATATCAGGCAGGCGCGGCGACAGCTGCAGCAATTTTCGATGTTGCCCGGCCGCGACCTTGCCGTGATATCCGTCAGATCGGCGCTGCTGGCTGCCGTATTGCAGCGCATGGATCCGGCTCCGCCGCGTGCCATGCTGTTGCTGCCCGGGCAGATTGTTGACCAGGCGCCGCAGGACACTCGCCAGCTGATTGAATCCTGGTGCCACAAGCATGGCGTCATGCTGCTGGGGCCGCGTGCTTTCGGACTCTATCGCCCGCATCTGAATCTGAATCTCAGTCTGGCGCAAATGCAGCCTCGCGCCGGCCGAATTGCTGTCATATCACAGTCGCGAATGCTATTGCGTTCAATCATCGACTGGGCCGAAGACGTCAATCTTGGACTGTCGGCCGCCGTATCGCTGGGCGAAGTGACCGATGTCGATCTGCCCGAACTGGTCGAGTATCTGGCTACCGATCCGCGTACTGACAGTATTGCCCTATACCTGGACAAGCTCACTTCCGGCCGGGAGCTGATCAGCGCACTGCGCGCCGCCTCAAGTGTCAAGCCGGTGATCGTGCTGCGTGCCGGTCGCGCCGACCGGGAGCTGTCGGGCAGCGACGTGGTGCTGGACGCCGCGCTCAGAAGGGCAGGGGCGATCCGCGTCAATTACTTCGTTGAACTGTTTGCGGCGATCAAGGCCATGTCGTACGCCAGAAGGCCGCGCGGCGGAAAAATCGCCATGCTGGCCAACGGCCGCGCCTCGGCGCAGCTAGTGCAGGATGCTATTCCGGCAGACAGCTCAATGTCGATGGCGCCGTTGACCCAGGCCACGGTCAAGTGCCTGAGTGAGATCTTTGGCGTCAGTACCCTGGTAGATAATCCGGTGATTCCCTATGTTCCCCTGACGCCCGAAGCGCTGATCGACGGATTGCGCTGCCTGGTGGCCGATAGCCAGGTAGATGCCATCATGGTGATTCTGGCGCCCGACGAGTTTTGCGATATGCCGCAAGTGGTCAGCGCACTGGCGTCATTTGCACCCGGCGCGCAAAAACCGATAGTGACCTGCCTGCTCGGCGAGGCGAAAATGCGGCCCCTGCGAAGACTGCTGGACGAAGCGGGCATGCCCGCCTTTCGCACGCCTGAAACCGCGCTCAGCGCAGTCCTGTCGCTGACTTCGTATCACTACAACCAGCAACTGTTGCAACAAACCCGCTATGTGCACTCGGGGCAACGACCTGCAGAAATTGAACAGGCGCGTGCAATCCTGCAGGCAGCCAGCGATGACAACTTGCGCGTGCTCAGCCGGGAGCAGTGCATCGCACTGGTTGAGTGTTTTCATCCCAATGTTCGCTGGGACCGGGATGATGACGATGAGCGCTTCACTACCCAGGACGATGTACCGTCCGTGATGATCCGCGTCAGTCGGGATCCGATTTTCGGCCCATGGATCTGGTTCGGCGAAGGGGGGCACCTTGTTCGGTTCTCGGCTTCCGACCGGGGTGTCGATTTGCCGCCGTTGAATCTGAACCTTGCTGGCAAGCTGATCGAGCGCAGTCGGGTCTGGCGCCAGGAGCTGCAGTCTTATGTCGAGCCGCAAATTTTGCGAAGACTACAAGGGTTGCTGGAGACGATCAGTGAAATGGTCAGCGAACTGCCTGCCATCGCGTCAATGCAACTGGATCCGATCGTGCTTGGCTATCGAGATCTGCATATTCGCGAGATCAGGATCGAACTGACTGAATCGATGCCGACAAGCATTCCCCAGGAAACCGGCTTTAGCCATATGGCGATCTATCCGTATCCGACACATCTGGTCCAGGACCGGGTTTTTACTGACGGCTCGCCCTGGGTGTTGCGACCGATCCGTCCTGAAGATGCCGATGCGCTGCAGGAATTTATTCGCGGGCTGTCTGAGAAGTCACGCTATATGCGGTTCGTGTCCATGATGCGCGAGCTGACGCCCAAAATGCTCACTCGCTATACCTACGTGGACTATCATCGCGAACTTGCGCTGGTGGCGACAACGCAAATCCCGAATCCCGCCAACCGGGGCCTGCCCCAGGAAATCATTATCGGCCTGGCGCATTACCTGCGAAATGCAGATGGTGTTGGTGCAGAATATGCGCTGGTCATCAGTGACCAATGGCAAAGGCGGGGCCTGGGAAGCAGCCTGATGCATGCGCTTATCGCGGCCGCCCGCCAGCAACAGCTTACGTATCTTGAAGGGGTCGTACTCTCGGGCAACCGGCCGATGCTGCACTTGATGACTTCGCTGGGGTTCATCAACGAAGAAGACGCGGAAGATCCGTCAATGCGCCGCGTCTGGCTGCCGCTGACACCGGCGCAACAGGGCTGAACGCAATTGGCGCGCACGTTGTCGTCACTGCGGCATGTATTCGGAGCGGTATCGAAAATCACGACGATGCATCAGGCCATCGGCTGCCAGCATACGCGCCCGCCTGGGTGTTTGCCGCTCCCGGTACATGCTCTGACATGAGCGTCAGCGTCCGCTTGAGCACTATAGGAGTCTGCATTGGCTGACGCAGCAGTCACGCATGAGTCTGCGCGGCACGTTCACGTGTGCTGTTATGCCAGTTGAAATAAAACGAAGCGGTTGCCGAAGTGGCAATATGCGATGCCGCAACCGGCCTTGATGTTAACAATGAATGCCAGGCATGCGAAGGGTGAAGTAGCCTGGCGTGCCATTGCCGTGATAAAAAAATGATGCCTGTACGGCAGTTTTAAATCCTGCCGGCAATAGCGCGGCAGGAAATGGAGTGCCAGGCAATGGAGTGCCAGGCAATAGAACGACAGACAATGCCAGTCAAAAGACAAATATCAAGAAATGATTTTTTGAAGAAATGCCGAAATGTCGTTAATTTCATCCAGATTGACGGAATGCTCCATGGGATAGGTATGCCATTCGGTATTGCTGTAGTTGTTAGCCAGCAGCCAATCGCGTGTCTGTTGCGCAAAGCTGATATCGACCACCGGGTCATACGTACCGTGTGCGATAAAGATCGGTATGTCCAGGTGGGCGGTATTATGCTCGCCCACGCTCTTTTCCGCCATGGGCAGATAGCCGGAGAGGCAGATCAGGCCGGCCAGCCGCTGCTGCGAGCGCAGGCCTGTCTGATAAGCCATAGCGCAACCTTGGGAAAAACCGGCAAGTATAATATTTTCGGTTGGCACCCCGCGTTCGTTTTCTCGTCTGATCAGGGCTTCGATGGCTGCCTGGGAAGTGCGCAGGCCTGACTCATCGACATCACGACTGACATTGCTCAGCGCGATGATGTCATACCAGGCGCGCATGGGCATTTGATTGTTGATTGTGACCGGGCGTACGGGCGCATTCGGAAACACGAAGCGAATTCGCTTGCCGGCGGGCAGTCGTAACTGCGGGATGACCGGTACAAAATCGTTGGCATCGGCACCCAGGCCATGCATCCAGATGACAGAATGGGTAGGCGCGACAGTCTTGTCGCTGCCGTGTTCGATTTCCACGCAGTCAAGTAGCTTGTCCATTTGAATCATTCCTTGTTCAGCAATTGCTTGAGGGCCTGAAAAAGCGCCCGGTAGTGTTTGCGCTGAGGCTCGTGACCGGCAGGCAGTGCTGTATTTTGCTCGCGTTCACGGCGTGCGCCGCGAATCAGTGCGCGCAGCGCCTGCGCATCGGCTTGCGGATAGTCGTTCAGCAATCGGGTCAGGGCCTGGTCTTCGTCAATCAGGCGATCGCGCAATGTTTCCATGCGATGCATGTTTGCGGTCTGCTCGCGCGAGCCGTGCTCCCATTCATCCATTTTTTTTGCAATGGCTTCGGTGTCGGCTGTGCGCAGCAGCTTGCCGACATAATGGATCTGCCTGCGCAGGCCTTCGCGTCCCGTCGTTTTTTGCGCTGTGCGAATGGCCTCGAATGTCTTTTCGTCCAGATCCAGTTGCTTGACTTTTTCCAGCGGCAATTGCACCACCTGCTTGCCCAATTCAAGAATGGCAAGCAATTCGCGCTTTACTTGGGATTTGCTGGGACGGTCATAAAGCGGCCCGTCGTCGCTTTGATCTGCATTCTGCATACATCGCTGTCAATAAAATGGTTAATATGTCAGTATGATAACCGCCTAATGTGAAGCCGTCATAATGAATTCCCGATTAAATCCGAAATCTCCCATGCCACACACGCAACCCGACTTTGAAGAGCTGGTCCAACTGGCGCTTTCCCATGCCAAGAAACAGGGGGCCAGCGACGCGGCCGCCGAAGTATCCGAATCAGGCGGTTTGTCTGTTTCGGTACGTAAGGGCAATATTGAAACTGTCGAGAAAACGCAGGATCGCTCGTTGGGCGTCACTGTATACGCCGGCAATGCGCGCGGCTCGGCTTCAACGTCCGATCTGTCGGCTGCCGCAATCCGCGAAACAGTCGAGGCAGCCTGGAATATTGCCAAGTACACGGCAAACGACGAGGCCGCCGGTTTGCCGGATGAAGCAGATCTGGCTGTCGAGCAGCCTGACCTGGAGCTGCACCGCCCCTGGGATATTTCATCCGAGGCGGCAGCCGAACTGGCGATCGAGGCCGAAGCGGCTGCGCTGGACTATAGCAAGCAGATTACCAATTCCGAAGGGGCTGGCGTCGACACCTATCAGGGGCGTTTCGTGCTGGCGAACTCGCGTGGGTTCATGGGGGGCTACCCTTATTCCCGCCACGGCATGTCCGTCACGGCCATTGCCGGCAAGGGCAATAATATGCATCGCGATTATTGGTATACCTCTGACCGCTACCCCGAAAGGCTGGCCAAGGGGACTGACGTAGGCGTGTACGCCGCGCAGCGGGCGTTGTCCAGGCTGTCAGCGCGGCGAGTGGGTACCGGCAAGTATCCGGTGCTGTTCGAGGCACCGCTGGCCCTGGGGTTGCTTGGGGCGCTTACGCAGGCCATCAGCGGTGGGGCACTGTATCGCAAATCCACGTTTTTGCTCGATTCGCTAGGTCAGCAAGTCATGGCGGATCATCTGCAGATCAGCGAGAATCCTTTCATCAAAGGCGCGCTGGGCAGTTCTGCCTTTGATGACGAGGGTGTCCAGACCCGCGCCCGCCAGTTGCTGACCGGTGGCATACTCAATGGCTATCTGCTGTCAACCTATACCGCTCGCAAACTGGGGATGCGGACAACCGGTAACGCCGGTGGCTCGCATAATCTGCTGCTCAGTTCCTCGTTGACCCGCCAGGCCGACGACTTGCAGGCCATGCTGAAAAAAATGGGCACCGGCATTCTGGTGACCGAGCTTATCGGTCAGGGCGTGAACTACGTCACGGGCGATTATTCGCGTGGCGCTTTCGGCTACTGGGTGGAAAACGGCGAAATCCAGCACGCGATCACTGAATTTACGATTGCCGGCAATCTGAGGGACATGTTCCTCAATATTGTGGGTGTCGGCAGCGACGTGATTACACGGGGCTCAAAAACCACAGGTTCCATCCTGATTGATTCCATGGCGATTGCCGGACAGTAAGCCGGGTACAGGGAAAGTACTTAATCTGCTGTAACGTGCTATGTAAAAGGGCGTAGTACGTGTATATTTAGCGGGTTAAATTTTTCCAGAACAACAAAATACTTCGGAGTAGCCATTATGCAACGTCGTTCCTTTCTAAAAAAAGCAGGTCTGGGCGCTGTGGCCAGTACGGGCGCCATTGCCGCCCCTGTCATTGCGCAGGAAAATCCTGCTATCAAATGGCGCATGGCGTCCAGCTTTCCGCGCAGCCTGGTTGCGCTTTTCGGTTCTGGTGATCGTTTCACCAAATATGTCAAAGAGTCTACAGACGGCAAGATGCAAATCGACTTGTTTCCTGCCGGTGAGATCGTGCCCGCCTTTCAGGTGCTGGACGCGGTGTCCAATGGCACGGTTCAGGCCGGACACACTTGTGGCTACTATTATTTAGGTAAAAACCCATCGTTTTGCTTCGATACGGCGGTACCTTTCGGGCTTAATGCCCGTCAGCTGAACGCCTGGATGCTCGAAGGCAATGGCAAAAAGCTCATGCGCGATCTGTTCGCAACGATCAACGTCGTCAATTTCCCCTTGGGCAACACCGGCACGCAAATGGGTGGCTGGTTCCGCAAGGAAATCAAGTCGCTGGACGACCTGAAGGGCCTTAAAATGCGTACTGCCGGGCTGGCCGGGGAAGTGCTGGCAAAACTGGGCGTTGTGCCCCAGCAGATTGCCGGGGGCGATATCTATCCATCGCTTGAGAAAGGCACGCTGGATGCCGTTGAATTCGTGGGCCCCCTCGATGATGAAAAATTGGGCTTCAACAAAGTGGCCAAGTATTATTACTATCCCGGGTTCTGGGAAGGCGGCGCGCAGGTGTCTGCCTATTTCAATAAGGACGCTTTCGAGAAATTGCCCAAGCATTATCAGACTGTCCTGGAATCGAGCGCGATTCGCGCCCATACCGAAATGATGGCCATGTACGACTCCATGAATCCGGGCGCATTGCGTCGCCTGATTGCCAATGGCGCCATCCTTAAGGAGTTCCCGAAGGAAATGATGGATGCATCGTTCAAGGCCACGGCGGAAATCTACAAGAAATATTCTGACCAGGACGCAACGTTCAAGGAAATTTTGGCTGACTATATGGCCTATCGCGATGATCTGATCCCATGGTTCAATGTTGTGGAAGGCTCCTATACGCGTTACGTTGCCCACGCCGTCTCTCAGGCACGTAAGTAAAGTCAGTCTCGTCGCCCGCTGCGTTGGCGCGGGTAGCCAGTACATGAATCGGGCCATGTTTTCCTGCGGGAAGGCATGGCCCGAATGACATTTATCTGGCGATATGGGTCGATATACGAGAATAAGACTCAGGGAGCGACGGGCAACAGGGCAACAGGGCAACAGCAGCGGTCCGGGCCCTACGAGGGTATTCTGGACTGGCCGCCTGTCCACGCAAATTTGCGCAGGTCCCTTGCCCGCATTTTTCGCGCCGGTAAAACTGGTATTCGGGCCGGAAAATGTCGCTGGCATGATACAAAAACCGGGAAAAAACCGGTGTTGCGGTCCGGATCTGCGGCTATTTCATTGTTTTATTTGAAAAAAAGTAGCTTGCATGTTAATATCACGGGCTTATCTGTGTTTTTGCACTGTCGCCGGGTTATTTGCAGTTATCCCCTGTAGGTATTTCTGCTTATATCACCCTTGTTTATAACGTTCAGGCAAAGCAGGTAAACCGTCGGATTGCGATCGCCGGCGCCGTCTTTACCCGTTGGTCGGGTAGTGAACCGGGTGCTCCGTTAGTGGTCCGCTTCAAACTCAAATTTTAGGAATACATCATGAAGACCTTTGTGGCCAAGCCCCATGAAGTCAAACGTGACTGGTATGTTATTGATGCAAAAGGCAAAGTCCTTGGTCGTGTAGCCAGCGAAGTTGCACGCCGTTTGCGCGGTAAACATAAACCGGAATTTACCCCTCACGTTGACACCGGCGATTATATCGTCATTATTAATGCAGCTGATATCGTGGTAACAGGCGCCAAATCGGAAGACAAAAAATACTTCCGTCACTCTGGCTATCCAGGCGGCATCTACGAAACAAACTTCCGGAAAATGCAAGAGCGTTTCCCGGGTCGTGCGATTGAAAAAGCCGTCAAGGGCATGCTGCCAAAAGGTCCCCTGGGTTACGCCATGATCAAGAAGCTCAAGGTGTACGCGGGTGCCGAGCATCCTCATACTGCCCAGCAGCCTAAAACGCTGGAATTTTAAGGATAAATCATGATCGGTAATTGGAATTATGGAACGGGCCGTCGTAAAACGTCAGTTGCCCGTGTGTTTCTGAAAAAAGGCACAGGTAATATTGTTGTCAACGGTAAGCCGGTTGACCAGTATTTCGCTCGTGAAACAGGTCGCATGGTGGTTCGCCAACCCCTGGTACTCACAGAGATGGTTGAGTCTTTTGACTTTCACATCAATGTTCACGGTGGCGGCGAAAGCGGCCAGGCCGGTGCTGTGCGCCACGGTATTACCCGTGCACTCATCGACTATGACGCCACACTCAAGCCAGCGCTGTCAAAAGCCGGGTTGGTAACACGTGACGCCCGTGCCGTTGAACGTAAGAAAGTGGGTTTCCACAAGGCGCGTCGTCGGAAGCAGTTCAGCAAACGCTAATCTGTTTCGCGACATGTCGAAAAGGCCGCTTTTGCGGCCTTTTTCTTTTGGATTCTTTATAATAGTTTTTTGCACCCGATATTTTTAATGGATAACAACACAATGGCTTCTTCCTCTTCAACTGTCAAAGTCGGTATTGTTGGTGGTACAGGTTACACCGGGGTAGAACTGTTGCGTCTGCTGTCCGCTCATCCGAATGCGCAGCTGCATGCCATCACTTCGCGCAAAGAGGAAGGTATGCCGGTTTCGGCCATGTTTCCCAATTTGCGCGGTCATGTTGATCTGGCTTTTTCAACACCTGAAAATGCCGCTCTGACTGAATGCGATGTCGTATTTTTTGCAACGCCCCACGGTGTAGCAATGGCGCAGGCGCGCGAATTGCTTGATGCCGGCGTCAAGGTCATTGACCTGGCGGCTGACTTTCGCCTGCAGGATACGGCCGTATTTGAAAAATGGTACAAAATGCCGCATAGCTGCCCGGATATCCTGCGCCAGAGCGCCTATGGGCTGGTTGAGCTGAATCGCGAAAAAATTGCCGGTGCACAGGTGATTGGCAACCCCGGATGCTATCCGACGACCGTGATCCTGGGCTTGGCTCCGCTGCTGGAGAAAAAACTGGTGCATACCGACAATATCATTGCCGACTGTAAATCCGGTGTTTCGGGTGCCGGCCGCAAGGCCGGGGTGGCCACCTTGTTCTCCGAGGCGGGCGATAACTTCAAGGCATATGGCGTTGCCGGCCACAGGCATCACCCGGAAATTACCGAACAGTTGACGGCGCTGGCCGGCGATGACGTCAAGCTTACGTTTGTGCCTCATCTGGTACCTATGATTCGCGGCATGCTGTCTACGATTTATGTCACCATCAAAGATGACGCGCTTGACACCGATTTCCAGGCGCTCTTTGAAGAGCGCTACGCAAACGAACAGTTTGTCGATGTCATGCCGGCTGGCAGCCAGCCCGAGACTCGATCAGTACGGGCGTCCAATACCCTCAGAATTGCCATCAGTCGCCCTGACAGTGGCAACCAGCTCATTATCATTGTCATTCAAGACAATCTGGTCAAGGGGGCCGCCGGCCAGGCAGTGCAGAACATGAACTTGCTTTTCGGATTGCCTGAGCAGGCGGGTCTGGGTGGCGTGGCTATTCTTCCCTGACCCCGACAGGAAAAGTTCATGATTGCACGCGGCTTTTTGTTTCTGGTGGGGCTCACTTTAGGGGGCGGTGCGGGATATTATTACACTCATAATATGATGCAGCGTGAACTATTCAGCCAGAAGACCGAGCTGTCCGAGCAGTTGTCTCATGCTCTCATGCAAGAGAAAATCAAGTTGACGGAACTGCAAAGCAGGCTGGATATTTCCGAGACCCAGATGACAATCGACCGGGCAACCATTGCAGAATATGAAAGCCAGGTGAAGAAACTGCAGGATGATCTGTCGCGTACCTCCGAGCAGTTGTCCTTTTACGACGAGCTGGTGCCCGCCGGCCCGCAGGGCGCGATTAGCGTACGTGGTTTTGATGCGGTCGTGGAAGGGCGGCGTGTGCGCTTCAAGGTATTGGTGTCGCGCCAGGCTCAGGCTGCTACGGTATTTACGGGCGAGCTTAAATTTACGGCGAACGGCACGTTGAACGGCAAGGACACCACGGTCGATCTGATTCCCGATACGGTCGAGCATGCCAGTACCGGTTCCGACGACATTCCCGCCGTGACAGACTTGAAAAAGCTGCCGCCAGCCCCAATATTAAAATTGAATTTTGAAACTATTCAGCGAATCCAGGGTCTATTAATGTTCCCCGAGGGATTCGTTCCCAAAAAAATCACCATGCGTGTGCTCGAGGGCAACACGGTACGCGCATCGCGCACCGCCGAACTGTCCCCCTGATTGCGCTATATGGTAAAATGAAGTTCAGCTAACGGTGGCTGTATCCCACCAGGAGTCCAAAAATGAGTACTGTTCTCGAATCTGTCGATCTGCAAGCCCCTCCCACCCCGTTGCTTTTTACCGAGGCAGCGGCCACGAAAGTCAAAGATCTTCTTATTGAAGAAGGCAATCCCGAGCTAAAGCTGCGCGTGTTCGTGCAAGGTGGCGGTTGTTCCGGCTTTCAGTATGGCTTCACATTTGATGAAGTGATCAATGAGGACGACACCACAATCGACAAGAGCGGCGTGCAATTGCTGGTTGATCCAATGAGCTTTCAGTATCTGGTCGGCGCCGAGATCGACTACAAGGAAGATATCGAAGGTTCGCAATTTGTGATCCGTAATCCGAACGCGACCACAACCTGCGGTTGCGGCTCTTCGTTCTCGGTTTAAGCGCGAACGCACGATTGCACGGGTTCGCAAGGGGGATTTTATAAATCATCCCTCAAGCCTGCCCTGAACGTATGGCTTTCACGTCGCTTTAAAGTCCTGTCAAGCGCATTTCCGAAGGGGATTCCCTTCCGAAAGATATTTCCGAAGGTAATTTCCAAAGCGGTACCTTGAACCGGCACCCGTCAGAGAAATCCGGCACCCTGGCAAAGGGCGCCGGATTTTTTATTGGCTCGTCTGCCCAGGTCGGCTCACAACTACGCGGGACTACGCTGGATACAGGCAGCCCAAAATGGTTTTTCTGCGGGCGCCGCTCACCGATGGCGTGCCGGCGGGATGGCCTGACAAAAAGGCGTGCGCCAGCCAGGCAAAAGCCAGCGCCTCCATGGATTGCGAGGCAATGCCATGAGCATCGCTTGTGCTCAGTTGTACGCTGGGCAGGCGTGATTGCAAATCTTCAATCAGGGCGTGGTTGCCGGTACCACCCCCGCATATAATCAGGGTCTGGCTATCGGGGGCATGAACGCGGATGGCCTGGGCCACGGTTTCTGCAGTGAGCGCCCGCAATGTGGCTTGTACGTCTTGCGGCGTAACGGTTTCAAATCCCGCAAGTCGGGTTTGCAGCCAGGCGCGGTTGAAAAGATCCCGCCCGGTAGATTTCGGGGGCGGTAACGCCAACCAGGGTTCGCTTTCAATCAGGGCTGCAAGTAGCGGTTGATGTACTTTGCCACCGGCTGACCACGCCCCGTCTTTATCGTAGGGTTGGCCGGTATGCGCCAGGCACCACATATCCATTAAAACATTCGCAGGCCCCGTGTCAAAGCCGGTGACATCCTGCCCCGGTCGAAGGATGCTGATATTGGCGATGCCGCCCAGATTCAGGACAGTGACTGTCCGGTCGCCCGCAAAAATCGCTTCGTGAAACGCGGGCACCAACGGCGCGCCCTGGCCGCCGGCAGCCACATCGCGGCTGCGGAAATCGGCCACCACCGCAATGCCGGTGTTTTCTGCCAGCTGTGCCGGCGCGTTAAGCTGTATCGTGAATCCCAGCTCGGGGCGATGCCTGACGGTTTGTCCGTGAGCGCCGATGGCGGCAATACGGCTGGCGGGCAGGTTTGCCTGCGCCAGCAAATCGGCCACGACCTGCGCATACAAGTCGGCCAATCGGCAACTGGCAAGCCCGGCCCGTTCCAGCTCGTTGTGACCGGCGCGATTCAAATCCAGCAGTTCCTGCCTGAGCGCTTGCGGCATGCGCAGCGAGGCAGACGCTAGAATTTGCGGGCGAGCCGTATCCGAAAACGCGGCCAGCACGCCGTCGGCCCCATCCGTGCTGGTGCCGGACATCAAGCCGATCAAATAGCGGGGTTCCTGTGCTTGACTCATGAGCATTTGCCTGGCCGAAAAGGGTATAATTTAACATTGATACATGCGCAAAAGGGCGTTTAGTTGCCTTGGTTTTGTCGCCCAGGCCCTTCTTTTATCCATCTGCCCGCGCCCAGGAATCCCATTTTTATGTCAACACCCGAAACACCCATTAGTCCAGAAGTCGAAAACGACCTGCAAACCGTCCTGCGTGGCTGCGACGAACTGCTGGTCCAGTCTGAATTTGCCGTCAAGCTCCAAAATAGCCGCAATACCGGTACGCCACTGCGTATCAAGCTTGGCCTGGATCCCACGGCGCCGGATATTCACTTGGGTCACACGGTGGTCCTCAATAAAATGCGCCAGCTCCAGAACATGGGGCACAACGTTATTTTCCTGATCGGCGACTTCACCTCCATGATCGGCGATCCAAGCGGGCGCAATGCAACCCGCCCACCGCTTACACGCGAGCAAATCGAAGTTAATGCCAAAACCTACTATGAGCAGGCCAGCAAGGTGCTGGACCCGTCACGTACCGAAGTGCGCTACAACTCCGAATGGTGCGATCCGCTGGGCGCGCGTGGCATGATCCAGTTGGCTTCCCGCTACACGGTGGCCCGGATGATGGAACGCGACGACTTCACCAAGCGCTTTAAGGGCGGTATTCCGATTTCTGTTCATGAATTTCTTTACCCGCTGATGCAGGGCTACGATTCGGTCGCGCTCAAGGCAGACCTGGAGCTGGGCGGAACAGACCAGAAATTCAATCTGCTGGTCGGCCGCGAACTGCAAAAAGAATATGGTCAGCCTGCCCAGTGTATCCTGACCATGCCCTTGCTCGAAGGCCTGGACGGCGTCGAAAAAATGTCCAAGTCCAAGCACAATTACATCGGTATAACAGAGACGCCCGACTCCATGTTTGGCAAGCTCATGTCTATTTCCGATACATTAATGTGGCGTTATTATGAATTACTTTCATTCAAGTCGCTGCAGGACATTGCTACACTTGCGCAACAGGTCAAAGAGGGTAGAAACCCGCGCGATGTGAAGGTGGAGCTGGCGCAGGAAATCATTACGCGTTTTCACTCGGCAGAGGCGGCCAGCAATGCGCTGGCCAACTTCGAGGCGCGCTTTCGCGATGGCGTCATTCCGGAGGAAATGCCCGAAATCAATCTTGGGCCGGGTCCGCTTGGCATCATGCGCGTCCTGAAGGAAGCCGGTCTGGCCAGCTCCGGCACAGAGGCCGGGCGCAACGTACAGCAAGGCGGGGTTCGGGTTGATTCCCAGCGTGTGGAAGACAAGAACCTGCAGCTGGCAGCCGGCACCTATGTTGTTCAAGTCGGTAAACGCAAGTTTGCCCGGGTTACCGTAAGCGCCTGACGCTAAGCGCCGTTTGCCATCGCGTGAACATGGCAGACGGCTGTTTTTCAGGCGATAAAGGAACAACACGCAAGTGATTCACCTTGCCTGTTGTTCATCCGCGCCACAAGCGCATTCTGATGTGTTTTTATTTGTATTGAAGGGGATGTCATGAAAATCAGCAGCCAGTCTTTTGAACACGAAAAAGCAATCAATCCGGTCAATGCCTTTGCCAAGCCGGATGCGCAGGCGCATATGATTCTGTCGGACAACAAAAACCCTCACCTGACCTGGACCGATGCGCCCCAGGGCACGCGTTCTTTCGTTGTCCTGTGCGTAGACAAAGACGTACCCAGCAAGCCCGATGACGTTAATCAGGATGACCGCGAAGTGCCGGCCAGCCTGCCGCGCGTAGATTTTTATCACTGGGCGCTGGTCGATATTCCGGCCAACATCACCGAAATCGCCGAAGGTGAATTTTCCAACGGCGTGACGCCCAAAGGCAAAAGCGGCCCGCTGGCCGCCAAGGATATGCGCCAGGGCATTAACGACTTTACCAGCTGGTTTGCCGCCGATCACGATATGAAAGGCGATTATTTCGGCTACGACGGCCCGTGCCCGCCATTCAATGATGCGCTGGTGCATCGCTATTATTTTACGGTTTATGCGCTCGATATCGACACCTTGCCATTGACCGGCAGCTTTACCTGCGCCGACGTGGCCGAGGCGATTGCGCCCCATGTGCTGGACCAGGCCACGATCATGGGACTGTATTCACTGAACCCCAAGGTTTCGTTTTAAATTTTATTCAATTATCCGATTCATATAGGACACGTTATGTTTGACCGCTCGCTAACTCTTGACAAGGTAGATCCTGAACTCTGGAGTGCCATTCAACAAGAAAATACCCGTCAGGAGCAGCACATCGAACTGATTGCTTCTGAAAACTACACCAGCCCTGCCGTCATGCAGGCGCAAGGCACACAGTTGACCAACAAGTACGCGGAAGGCTATCCTGGCAAGCGCTACTACGGCGGCTGCGAATTCGTCGATATTGCTGAAGAGTTGGCCATCGCGCGCCTCAAAGAGCTGTTTGGCGCCGAAGCGGTCAACGTGCAGCCCAATTCCGGCTCACAAGCCAATCAGGGCGTGTACATGGCGGTGCTCAAACCCGGCGACACCGTGCTGGGCATGAGCCTGGCAGAGGGCGGTCACCTGACGCATGGCGCGTCGGTCAATGCATCGGGCAAACTGTACAACTTCATCCCTTATGGCCTGGATGAAAACGAAGTACTCAACTATGAGCAGGTTGAACAGCTGGCCAAAGAACACAAGCCAAAAATGATTGTAGCGGGCGCCTCTGCCTACTCACTGCAAATCGATTTTGAACGCATGGCTAAAATTGCCCATGATAATGGCGCATACCTGATGGTCGACATTGCTCACTACGCAGGCCTGGTTGCCGGCGGCCAGTATCCGAACCCGGTGCCGCATGCCGACTTTGTCACGTCAACTACGCACAAATCGTTGCGCGGCCCGCGCGGCGGCGTGATCATGATGAAGGCAGAGCACGAGAAAATCATCAACTCGGCCATTTTCCCCGGCATTCAGGGCGGCCCGCTCATGCATGTTATCGCCGGCAAGGCCGTGGCATTCAAAGAAGCGCTTAGTCCGGAATTTTCCGACTATGCAAAGCAGGTCGTTGCCAACGCCAAGGTACTGGCCGATACGCTGGTCAAGCGCGGCCTTCGCATTGTTTCAGGCAGGACCGAAAGCCACGTGATGCTGGTTGACCTGCGTGCCAAGGGCATTACCGGAAAAGTTGCCGAAGCCCGCCTGGGTGAAGCCCACATCACTGTTAACAAGAACGCTATTCCGAACGATCCGGAAAAACCGTTTGTAACCAGCGGCATCCGTCTGGGCACGCCGGCCATGACCACGCGCGGCTTTACCGAGGCTGAGGCGGAACTGACTGCCAACCTGATTGCCGATGTGCTGGACAACCCAGACGATGAGGCAAACATCGCAGCCGTTCGTGCTAAAGTAAATGAACTCACTGCGCGCTTTCCGGTTTACAAGTAAACCGCAAGTTATCGCCACGCATTAACCCTAACGCCCGGCACAGGACTTCTGTAATATGAAATGCCCGTTTTGTTCACACCACGATACACAGGTTATGGACTCGCGGGTATCCGAAGAAGGCGACACCATTCGCCGCCGCCGTCGGTGTCTTTCCTGTGACCGGCGCTTCACGACATACGAACGTATTGAGCTAGCCATGCCTGCCGTGGTCAAGCGCAATGGCACCCGTACCGAGTTTGATCCGGCAAAGCTGCAGGCCAGCCTGCGGCTGGCATTGCGTAAACGCCCGGTCAGCACCGAACTGCTGGAGCGGGCGGTTGCTCGCATCCAGGAGTCGCTACTCAATTATCCTGAAAAAGAAGTCTCGACCGATCACATCGGTGAACTCGTCATGAGCGAACTCAAGCAACTGGACCAGGTTGCCTATGTACGGTTTGCCTCGGTTTACAAAAGCTTCCAGGATATCGAAGAGTTCGTCAACGCCATCAAGGAAATGCAAAAACCGGTCAAGCCACAGCACACCGGCAATCGTCCGGACGCAGCGGATAACGCCTGATACGTCTTATCGCACGGGGAAGTTATTACATGTTGGCGGTATCGCTTAGTGGTAGGCATGTTGGAATACGGACATGACAATCCCGGGCACACTGACCCTTTATCACGGAATATCGGTTTATGAATGATCAGGATTATATGGATCGGGCATTGGCGCTGGCACGGAGCGTCATGTTCAGTACCAGTCCCAATCCTCGGGTGGGCTGCGTTATCGTCAACCAGGACCAAATCCTGGGCGAGGGCGCTACCCAGCCGCCTGGCGGGCCGCACGCGGAGGTATGCGCCATCTGCGACGCAGAGGCCAAGGGGCATACGCTGGCCGGATCAACCTTTTACGTGACGCTGGAGCCCTGCAGCCACCATGGCCGCACACCGCCTTGCGTGGATGCGCTGCTTGCGGCAAAACCTGCACGGGTTGTGATTGCAGCCAGAGATCCGAATCCGCTGGTGAGCGGGGCGGGCATTGGCAAGCTGCAGGACGCTGGAATCACGGTTGAAATTGGCCTGGGGCTTGAGCAGGCGCTGGAAATCAACCCAGGTTTTGTATCGCGCATGAGCATACAGCGTCCCTGGGTGCGCATGAAAATTGCCAGCACGCTCGATGGCAAGGTGGCTTTGAACAACGGCCGCTCGCAATGGATTACTGGCGGCCAGGCGCGCGCCGATGGCCACCACTGGCGTGCCCGCGCCTGCGTTATTCTCACCGGTTCGGGTACCGTGCGCGAGGACGATCCGCAGCTAACCGTACGCGACGTTGACACTCCGCGCCAACCCGTTCGGGCCGTCATCGACAGCCAGTTTGCCGTCGACGAAGACGCCCGGTTATTTGATGGCAACCCGGTCTGGATTTTCGTGACCGAGTACAACGTCGCCAAGGCCGAGCGGCTGGCTGCGCGCAATGTGCGAGTGATAACGGTAAACGAAAAGAACAGGCATGTGGACCTGAAAGCCGTGATGGCTTGGCTGGGTCAGCAGGACATTAACGAAGTGCATGTAGAAGCCGGGCCGGGTCTTAACGGCGCGCTGTTGCAAGCGGGGTGCGTGGACGAACTGCTGGTCTACCTGGCCCCGACCATTCTGGGCGATGCACGCTCGGCCGTCGCGCATACGCCATTTCATGTGCTGGCCGACGCCTATCGCTTTGAGTTCTTCGATACCGCCGCCTGCGGCAAGGACATGCGCCTGCGGGCCAGACTGCCTACACGCTGGAATCAATTACAATGGCAATCGGGCGGCACAAAGCCCGATATGGAGTAAAGAATGTTCACAGGAATTATCAGCGGCGTTGGCCGCATCAGCCAGGTCAAACCGGCAGGCAACAGCGCCGATGACGGTGTGCATCTGACGATCGAAGCAAATAATTTTGACTTGTCTGGAATCGGCCTGGGCGATTCGATCGCCGTGCAGGGCGCCTGCATGACAGTTGTATCATTGGGCGAAGGCACATTCCAGATCGACGTCTCGCGCGAAAGCCTGGACAAAACAACCGGCCTGGACAAGGCGGGCGAAGTGAATCTGGAGCGCTCGCTCAAAATGGGCGACTCCCTGGACGGCCACCTGGTGTCCGGACATGTCGATGGCATGGGACAGGTCACGCGCTTTGAGCAAGTGGGTGAGTCGCATGAGTTACGCATACAGGTACCGACAGCCCTTTCAAAATATCTGGCGTACAAAGGCTCGGTCACGGTCAATGGCGTAAGCCTGACCGTTAACTCCGTCACGGACAACGCCGACGGTTGCGAGATCAGTATCAACATCATCCCGCACACTCTGCAGGTAACAACGCTCAGGCACTTGAAAAAAGGGATAAAAGTGAATCTGGAAATCGATATGATTGCGCGTTATGTCGAAAGGATGCTAAAATAGCAGGCTAAATTGAGAACGGGCCAAAGCAAAGGCGATGGCTGTTGAGTTCCGAATCACGGGTCGGTGCCCGGGTGGTTTATAGGGTCTCGGCTGCTGTAGCGTTCTTAATAATAGGGTCGGTGGCCGAGTGGCTGAAGGCGCACGCTTGGAAAGCGTGTATACGGTAACGTATCGGGGGTTCGAATCCCCCCCAACCCGCCAGTGATTTTGTATATATCCAATAAAATCAATAAGTTATAATTTTGGATTTGTGCCTGATTGTGCTGGAATATAGCTGTTTATGGTATGTTTTGTCACTATTTCGTCACTCATGGAAAAGAGCAACAGCCTTGCTGCCAGCGGTTAAATTGGCATCTGGCATCCGCTAGCTATAAATCTTCGAAATCATCGTCCAGCCCGGGTGCCCCATTTGATTTGCAACCCACATTGGGTGCTTCGGCAGATAGCATCATACTGGCGTACGAGGGCCGTATCTGATAGGGATTCCGGTATTTCACACCGGCGCGGTCAAGCAGTTACATCCATTCATAGCGGATATAGCTGTCTCCCTGCCACGGATCACCTGTATGTGGGCTGACAAATATTGATCCGGCCCCAATCCTGGTGAACCGTGTCTGATCCTTCGGCGCATCGTAGGCTGGTTGTAACAACGTCTGCAAGTGATCGGGCTTGAATCCGTCATTCACTCTTCTAAAACAGCCCCTGCTATATTCCCTTCGCCTCTTTTACGAGCCACGCTCAGACGGATGCATTGCGCTGCACGTAAAATCACGACGCGATCAATTTAATGCTATTTTCGTAGAGTATTCATCGAGACTAGGGCATAACAAGGAGCGATTGGGCAATGCCGAAATAAATCAGTACGCCCGTAGCATCTGCGATTGAAGTGACTAGCGGAGTGCTGGCTGTTGCCGGATCCATGTGCAATTTGCTCAATACGAAAGGCAATAGCATGCCAATTATGCCCCCGACTATCACAATTAGAATCATTGAGAGGGAGATGACGAGAGCTATTTCGGGCCCTCCCCGGAAGACCCCTATAACTGCGATCGCAACGGCCATGCTCACCCCGAGCAAGGCCGCCACGACCAACTCTCGACCGAGTGATCGGCTCCAATCTGATACTTTAATTTCACCTGTCGCTAGTGCACGAATCATGAGTGTTGCGGATTGCGAGCCGGCATTACCGCCAGATGCAATCAGGATTGGCAGAAAGAACATTAGCGCCAAATGCGCAGCAATTGTATCTTCAAAATAGGCGATTCCAGCACCTGAGAAAATGTTCCCAAACACAAGCAGCATGAGCCATACGATCCTGGCTCGGTACAGCATGGAAATCGAAGCATTCCCAACACTTGATTCCAAATTCGTAACGGTGCTGACGCGATAAAAATCATCAGTAGCTTCGGCCTCCATGACGTCCAGGGCATCGTCGTGAGTGATAATGCCAACGAGACGGTCCGCGTCGTCTATGACCGGCAAAGCAAGCATGTCATAATGCGCGATCCGTCTTGCTGCGCTCTCTACGCCATCATCGACTCGAATAGCGTGAGTGTTGGTTTCCATGATGTCGGAAACCTTAGCCTGGGCCGGAGCGGTGATCAGGTCTTGCAAACGGACCGAGCCGAGCAATTTTCTGTCTGCATCGATTACATATGCGCGGTAGATTGTTTCTTTATCGGGAGCTTCATGACGAAGAACTGTCAAAGCTCTTGTGGCGCTTAACCCAGGAGGAAGTGCAGCATAGCCAGAGGTCATGATCGCGCCAGCAGTACCTTCCTCGTAAGCGGCAAGTTGGCGAATATCCTCTCGTTCTGCTTGGGCAAGCGCGGGCATTAGCGACTTTCGTTGCTCATCTGAAAGTTTCTTGTAGAGATCGGCCCTATCATCAGCCTTCATCCCCATGACAATAGCCGCCAGATCTTTGCGCCGTGTGACCGTCGCAAGAAGTGTTTGAAAGCCGGGATCGAAATAACTGAAGACGTACGATTGACGCGGTACCGGTGCCCGCCGCAAAATCTCCCATGCAGTAGCGGGCGCGAGATTTTGCAAGGCTTGCGCGAGGTCGGCTGGGTGTTCAACTGCCAGGGTTGCGTCTACCTGCTCCGCAGAGCCGGCCAAGAGTACATCCCGAATGTCGTTTGTGTTATTTTGCATTAGCGCCTCTACCGTGCCATGGGCGACACTGCCGGCTTATCATTTATTGCCATTGTTTGCCAGTGCACGAAATTGCAGAACAGAAAGTAGATATGCGAGTCAGCCGTGTTGTCCCGAAACTAGATCGCTCATCCAGTGTGAGCGCTATTTTGACGTTGGCTTGTAGCCCGGGGCATTTATGCTTCAGAGGGAAACTTCGACAAACTATTCGCGGACACTATTCTAACAAAGGCTAGAACATTCATGAGACTCTTTAGCAAAGAGTTCCAAGTTTAGTCGTGTCGGTCATTGAATCCAGCAAGTGTTTATCGGTAGGTGTTGTCATGCATTCTCTCGCTGCATAAAGGTGATCCAGTGGGTGTTTGCCCTGTTGCCTGTTGTGTGATCAAACAGAGGCTGCTGATCGGTCAAGGCAAGAATGTCCCCGACCTTGACCTGTGTATCGTTGCATTTGAAGATCAGTACGCCGTCCGGCTTGAGTACGCAGAAGCACTCAGAGAAGCCTTGGCGCAGGTCCTCTTGCCAGTCGACGCCCAAATTCCGTACTTCGCCCGCAGCCAGCTTGTATAGTCGACGCGCTGCAGGTGCGGCGGATCAAAGGCAATCAGATTGAACGTGTTGTCAGCAAAGTCCATCTGCACGGCTGGAGTGAATTAACGGAGGTCTGAAATGACCGCAATTACAAAATTTGATGTTGCTGAATACTTGGACAGCAAAGAAATGATCGCCGCCTATCTGAATGAGGCGATCAATGATGAAGATCCGAATACTTTTCTGATGGCGGTTGCTGATGTGGCAAAAGCCCGGGGGATGGCTCACCCCAAAATGGGTTAGTTGTTTTCCTGAGCTTCGAATGCTTTTAACGAGTCGTCGATAAGCTGGGCGATAACGTCGATTTCGGTGCTCGTTACTGTGAGGGGTGGGGCAACCATCAACCACTCGCCGAATTTTCCCTCTGCCGTGCGACGCGAGTAGAGCAGAAGACCACGCTCCATGGCAAGCGCAACAATCCTGGCAATCGCTTGTTCACTTGCAGGGAAGGTTTCGCGCGTTTCTTGATTCTTGACAATCTCAATGGCCATCAATAGTCCGCGGCCGCGCACGTCACCAAGTACGCGGCGGTGCCGTTGGATTTCACGCAAGTGGCTTTCTAGTCTCTGTCCCATCTTCGCCGCGTTTTCTGCAAGTCCCAATTCCAATGTTTCGGATACCGCCGCCAAACCGATGGCGCATGACAGCGGGTTGGATGAATAGGTGTATCCGTGCATAAAGCCGCCCGATTCGGCAATAACTTCTACCATGCGGGCGGACGTGAGAACGGCGCCTAGTGGTGTGTAACCTGAGGCCAGCCCTTTTGCCAGCGTAACGATATCGGGAGACGCGTCAGGCCAGTAGTGTGAGGCGAGAAACTTCCCGGCGCGTCCTACCCCGCACATGACCTCATCGTGGATGAGTAATACGCCATATTGAGAGCAAATTTCTCGCACGCGCCGATAATAGATATCGTGAGCAACGAGTGCACCGGTAGCCAAGCCCCCGATCGGCTCAAGAATGAAGGCTAGCACCGTGGTTTCGCCTTCCCGCAGAATCGTCCTTTCCAGTTCCTCGGCACAGGCCAACGCGTAGCTCTCTATTGTGTGTTCTTGGGGGATGCGGTAGGTAAAAGGCGCAGCGATTTTGGGCATGGGCCGAGTCAGGGGGCCGTACATGCGCTCGGATACAAAATCTCCGCTAATTGTCACGGCTCCTAATGTGGCTCCATGATAGCTGGGGTTGCGCGAGATGACTTTCCAACGGCTGGCTTGGCCAGTGAGCACCGCATACTGACGCGCCAGTTTAATTGCTGTTTCCGTGGCTTCCGAGCCACCAGACACAAAGAAGGCGCGCTCCAAGCCAGGCCCCGCGTGCATAGTTACCAAGTCCGCCAGTTGCCTATTGGGCTCATTTTCGAAGAAGAATCGACTGGCGTAGGAAACAAGCTTCATTTGTTGCTGAGCTGCTTGTGCGATCCGTGCGTTGCCATGACCCAGATTGACGGCGATTGGACCGGAGGACCCGTCAATATAGCGTTTGCCCTCGGTATCCCACAAATAGATGCCTTCTGCGCGCGCGACTACCGGTCGTTGCGCGGCACCGGGTTTCTGGTAGAACACTTGGACCGGACCGCCTGGCGACGGCTCGGGCTGCAGCATAACAGGTACGTTCATGTGAATGAGCTCAATAGATGACGTTAACGGATCAGATCAATGGCTACTGTCGACTCGTGGGCGATGATTGAGTTTGGCAGCAATAGCCATTAAAACCAGGCTTACGCAAATCAACACGGTCGCGATTGCGGTGATCCCCGGATTCACTTGCAGGATAAGCTCGTTGAACATGCGTTTTGGAATGGTTTCGTGTGTGCCGGCAACAAAGTTGGTGATCACCACTTCGTCAAAACTGGTGACAAACGCAAAAATCCATGCTGCTGCCGCACTAGGCATTAAATTAGGCAACAGGATACGGGTGAACATAGCAGTCCATGATGCGCCCAAGGTAAAGGCGACCTGTTCAATACGTTCATCGAAGGATCGGATCGCAACCGACATGATGAGAACGACGTATGGAATACCTAGCAAAGTATGGGCGAGCAGTAAACCAAAGAAGCTTCCAAGTAGCCCAGTTGCAGACAACGCCATATAAAGCGCCACGGCCAGAACGACAGAAGGAATGATGAGCGGGGCGATGAAGTTGCTTTGCAGCAGATCGCGGCCTTTGAATGTGCCGCGCGTCAAGCCGTATGCGCCAAGGCTGCCGAGCACCAGAGCCAATGTACTTGATAGAATGGCCAATATAGACGAGGTTTTTATGGCGGCCAACCAGCCAGCATCAGAGAAAACTTGCGCATACCAGCGTAGCGAGAAGCCTTGAGGAGGAAATTGCAAGGAACTGGATTCGCTAAAGGACATCGGTATGACGATAAACACCGGCAGCAGCAAAAAAAACAGGACGCCGATGGCCGTACCGGTAAGTAACAGGCGATTAAATTTACTAATGTAAGCCTCCGCTTGAAAGGAGCATTCGACCGGAGGCAGTGAGGGCTGTTGGCTTGTCATGTATGCCGTTGCTCCTTAGTGAATTTCAGATAGAAAGCGAACAGGATCAACGTGAGCAGCAGGAGAACAACCGAAATTGAAGAGGCGAGTTCCCAATCCGGCATCTGGTTGATCAGTAGATCTAGCATATTTGCGATCATCGGTACGCGACCGCCGCCTAGGATAGCAGGTGTGATATAAAAACCTAGTGACAGGATGAATACTAATATGGATCCCGCCGCGAGCGCAGGTATGCTCAGCGGAAAGAAAATGCGCCAGAAGATGGCGCTCGCGCTGGCGCCCAGCGTTTCGGCCGCGCTTAGCAGTTGATCATCGATTTTGGTCATGGACGCAAACAGTGGCAGAACCAGAAAGGGGAGCAGTACATTGATTGTTCCAATGACTACCCCGAGTTCGTTATAGAGCAAAGAGATCGATGTGTCGATCCAGCCCATCCCTATTAGGGCCCGATTCAGAATTCCGGCATTACCCAGGATGACGATCCAGGCATAGGTGCGCACCAGAATGCTGATCCAGAATGGTATTACGATGGCTGCCAGAGCAATGAGTTGCCATCTGGGACTCAGTTTGCGTAGCCAATAGGCGAGTGGATAACCCAGCAATACGCAAAAGAAGGTGGTCAGAACCGCGATCTTGAGTGTATTGCCGAGGACTTTCATGTAAACCGAGGCTTCAATGAGCGTAGCGTAGCTTGATAGGGTAGGTCCTTCGTCGCTGAAGACGCTTTTTCCCAACATGAGGAATAAAGGTAGGTTGAAACCCACCGCCATCACCAGCAATAGAGGAACAACCATCCAGAAGGGAGGCGAAAACAGCCTGTTTTGCATAGCGCTCATTGACGATTCCTTCACATGCCCAATTTGAATTCTTGCCAGCGGCGTTCTATCTGTTTGGCATTTTCAGCCGTCCAGGCAGGATCGCCCAGGGCTTGAACTGCCCTGTTATTGGGAGAGGTCGGATAGTCATCGAGCCGGTCGGCAGGCAACTTGCCTTGTATCTCTGGGCTAGCGCCGGTATAGGGTACATCTTCGGCGGCCCTGGCCTGGTTCTCGGCCTTGGACATTTCGGTCAACAGCCCCATGGCTGCTTCCTTGACATCGGGCGAGGCACCTTTGGGTACCGCGAAGTACGAGACTTGCAGAAAACCTTGCTTGTAAGTATATTCCAGGTTGGGATTGCCAACGATGCGACCTGACCAGGATGCAGCGTATTGCACTTCTTTATCTTCAAGAAGTTGTGGCGATTGGGCGCCGGCCTTCCACCAAACAGCGACATTGTTTTTGATCTTGTTAAGACTCTTGAAAGCGCGTTCGATATCCAAAGGATAGAGGTCTTCGGGTTTGACACCGTCAGCCAATAAAGCCAACGGTAAAGTATAGCCAGGATAATCGGGCAAGGCTCGTTTACCTGGAAAGTCTTTTACGTTCCAGAAATCGGCCCAACTGGTCATCGGTTTAGCACCTTTGGGCCATGCCATGATGGTGGAGAAGTATTGATAGCCGAAACCGTCGGGCAACTTAGCTTCGGGAAACATCGGATCGGGGTTGATTTTCTTCCAGTCCAACGGCTCGATCAAATCCATAGCTCGTGCTTGAATCAGATTGGTACTGCCCAACTCAACCAGGATGCTGGTGATGTTCTTGGAAGCAACCATGGCTTGCAGCTTGCCCAAGCTGGTAGGGCTTTCTCGCGTTACCTTAACCCCGGTGCGCGCAGTAAAAGGCTTAATATAGGCCGACTCGATCGATTCGCCGCTGGGGCCGCCTGATTCAAGAATTCGGAATTCTTTGACCTGGGCGTGGGTTAACCCGCCCAAGCACGAAAGCATGGCAGCTGTAATCATGCTAATGAGGGCCTGGTTCGTTGCTTTCATGTTGCTCTCCTTGATGGTTGATTAGGTCGTTATAGTGCACTAAGCTGCGATGACCCAGGCGTCCTCCGTTGCCCAGGTTATCTTGACCGGCTGGTCGGCCGAGAAGGCTTGTATTCCATGTACTAAAGCGACTGCATCCAGGCCGCTCGCGGTTTTGACATGTATGCGCGTGTGTTGGCCCAGATAGACGATTTCGGTCACTTTGGCATGTACACCTTGTGTTTCGTCGACATCTGTGACGCGAAGATGCTCTGGTCTTATCAGAAAATGCGCTGTGCCTTGGTAGGTGCAGTCCGGTGGGCATGGCAGTTGTTCGCCGGATGGTAAAGTCATGTACGGGGCGCCGTCGATAACCTTGGCCTGTCCTTGCCAAAGGTTCGCTGTCCCGATAAATTCAGCCACGAATTTGTTTATCGGTCTCCGGTAGGCTTGCTCGGGGGTTGCGACCTGCTGGATGCGTCCGCCATCCAGTAGCACGAGGCGAGTTGACAGAGATAGCGCTTCTTCCTGGTCATGGGTGACCATGATGGTCGTTACGCCGAGATTACGCTGTAACTGCCGTAATTCCAGTTGGACTTCTTCGCGTAATTTCTTGTCAAGCGCGCCTAACGGTTCATCCAGCAGCAAAATATCAGGCTCGAACACAAGGGCTCGCGCAAGGGCTACCCGCTGTTGTTGCCCGCCGGAAAGTTCGGTTTGTTTGCGGCTGCCAAAAGCTTGCAGTCGCACCATCTCCAGTGCATGTTTAACTCTCTTGTCGATTTCAGACTTAGGCAGCTTGCGGATCTTGAGGGGGAACGCGACATTGTCAAAAGCCGTCATGTGCGGAAACAAAGCATAGCTTTGAAATACCATACCCACGTTGCGTTTGGCGGGTGGCACTTGGGTCACGCTGCGCCCACCAATGAAAATCTCACCGCTCGAAGGAGTGAGCAGACCGGCAATCATCGAAAGAACTGTACTTTTCCCCGATCCACTGGGCCCGAGCAGTGTGACAAGTTCGCCCTGTTCGACGCGCAAGTCGGTAGGGGACACAACTTGTGTCTGGCCGAAATACTTGGTGATGCCGCGTAGTTCAATCGTACTCATGTTTGCAGGCTCTTTCGTTTCTCTACAAAATAGGCAACCGCGTCGACCAGTCTGTCAAATTCTTCTTCTCCCATAGGCAGCGATAAATTGAGCATGCCGCGTCGTGCAGGCCAGATGCCTTGCTCCAATAAATCAAAATAAAACAGATCGCGCAATGCCGAATTGGCATGTTTGAGATCACGGATGCTATTGATTTGCCCAGGGCACATATGCACATTCATCATTGATCCTAATCCGGTAAACTGCATCGGGAACGACGCCTTGGCGGCGATCACGTTTAGCCGTTCGCGCAGCCGATTGCCATTGGCGCTTAACTCAGCGGCTACTTCAGGCGTGAACACCTTGCCGTACGCCGTTGCGCCGGCGAACATTGTGAACACATTATTGTTGAAGGTACCGGCATGGCCAAGATAGCCTGGACGCAAGGGGTTGTATCTTTCCATAATGTCGGCACGCCCTCCGAAGGCGCCGAAGCTGAAGCCGCCGCCGATGTACTTGCCCAGAGTGGTCATGTCCGGCTTTAGGCCATGAGTTTCTTGCAAACCGCCGCCCGCAAGGCGTGAGGTCATCACTTCGTCCAGAATGAAAATGCAGTCGTGCTCATATGTCCAGTCTTCAATATGTTTGAGAAAATCACGTTTGGCCGGAATACATCCTCCCGACCCTTGGTGGGCTTCTATGATCACGCAGGCAATATCGTTTTTTTCGGCGTCAAGAAGAACCAATGTGCCTTCCCAGTCGTTGTATGGCGCCACGATAAAATCAAACGGTGCGGTCAACGGACTAAGTGCCCCGCTGAAGACGAACACGCCTCCATGATAGCCACCCTCGAAAACGACGACTTTGCTCTTGCCGGTGACCGCTCGGGCAGTCTGGATCGCGTACAGATTGGCTTCAGTGCCGGAGTTTGCGAAACGGACGCGTTCGATCGAAGGAAAGCGCCGACAGATCGCGGAAGCCAGCTCTGTCTCCTGCGGGATATGGCCTCCGCGGACCCAGCCAGTATCGAGAGCCGTTAGTACTGCCTGTTTGATATCCGGATGGGAGTGTCCAAATAACCCGGCCGTAAATTCGCCTAAATAGTCGATATAACGAGCGCCATCCGCCGATTCAACATGGCAGCCTTGAGCTGATACAAGCGTGATGGGAAATGGATCACTGAACAGTACGGTGCGGGTATTGCCCCCTGGCATGAACTCTGTCGCCGATATATGCTGTGCATGACTCTTTGGGTTGGCTGCCGCATAGTGTGCATGGGCATCTTGCAGGGCTTCTTGAACGGATTGGCTTTGCTTGGGCATTACAGTGTCTCAAAGTAGTTGTGCTAGCGTTGATCTAGCGGATTTCGATATTCAGCGCAGTGTCAATGCGTTCCCGGGCTTTTGCGACTTCGACGGCTGCCGGACCAATACATCTGGCGGTGGCTAGCAAAATGGTTTGGATAACGAAAAAATGAGCAGTCGAGGAATCAAAATAGAAGGGTTGATCTACGGCGATCGTCACACCGTTTTTGCCCGTGACTTCCAGCGGGGAGCCCACGTCTGTGATGGATAACACCTTGGCACCGACATCTTTAACCAGTTCAGTCGCTGTGGCTACGCTGCGGGTGTATGGGCTGAAAGACAAGGCCACCAGAAGATCGCCTTCGCCGATAGCCACCAGGTCCGACGTTAGTGTCTGCCCGGGCCCGCCAAGAATACGTACATTTTCGCGGATGGTCGCAAGATAGTTGCCCAGGAAGAAGCTCAATCCATACGTGGCGCGCAGTCCCAATACAAATACATTCCTGGCGTCCGCCAGCAGTTTGGCCGCTTGTTCGATATTTTTTGGATCAATCTGGTTAGCGGTAGCGAGCAACTTCTGGCACTCTGTTTCGGCATGATGGCGCAACAACTCCGGCTGGTTATTGTCGTGCGCTTCGAGCACGCGCTCATGAACGCGTGCACTATAAAATGGCTGCGTCTGGGTTACATGGCGACGAAAAATATCTTGTAGTTCGGTAAAACCAGAATAGCCCAAGCGCTTGCCCAGGCGAGTCAGCGTGGAGGGATCTACGCCGCTGTTAGCGGCAATTTCAGAAATGCTTCCCACAGCCGTTGCACCTGGCCGATTGAGCATGTCGGCCAAGACAGCCAAAGCTTTATTGCCTACACGGCCGCGTCCTGAACTATTGCGTTCGGTTTCAAGAAGGCGACGCAAATCTTCGACGGATTGAATTTGCATTTAGAAATTTTCCTTCGAATGTGCAAATATTGAATGCATTTTATATTTAATATGAAAATTTCAAATGCATGTTAACCCTAATGAACCCACCAGCATTGGTCCTTTGATAAAACTGGAACCATTAGCTCATATGCGTCTTTTTTGTTTGATGGATGAGGGAGGAGGTGTCAGGATTGCAGCAAAGCCAGACTGGTATCGCTCCATTATCAGCGTTATACAAATCACACTGAAAATAAAGGGCGAAATAGCGAGTGAAATAAATGACGGTGTAAATGCAAAACCCCCGCAATTCGATGAATTACGGGGGTTTTTTTATGCCTATTTTATCGTTTGAGACTTACAGCTATGTGTCAAGACCACTGACCCATAGCAATGCCCCTATAGAGCAAATCATGAGTCATCTATCATCTATTGCTCACCGCTCGTCGCGTGAACGATATAGGCCGCAATGGCATCTCTGGATGCCTCATCCAGAGAGTCGGCATAGGAGGGCATAACGCCCATGCCTTCTTCCAATACCTTTTTAATGCGTGCCGCATCGGGTTTTAGTTCATCCAGGTCGGGGCCGATAGTTCCGGCTGATCCCGCATCTTTCAGAGTGTGGCACACGGCACAGGCGGGCGCTGCATCCGACAAGAACAGGGCTTTACCCTTCTCCAGATCAGCTTCAGCCGCAAAACTGGGGCCTGCCACGCCTATCAACAGGGCGGCCATAGCGGCCGACAATACAACGTGCTTCATTTTATTCCTCAGGCGACTTTGATCGAGACCATGTGGTCGCGCCAACTGTTGTTGATATAACCGCGATTATTTTCACGGCGCGCTTCTGGCTGGGTATCTCCAGCCTCGTTGGTGGCCCGGCAGGCCAGCTCATGCGTGCCAGCGGCCAGATCAGCGTTGAACACGAATTCACGCCAGGCGTACTTCCCAAGGTCCGGCCCGATGAACTCGGCCTTTTCCCAATCTTTGCCACCATTAATCGAGACTTCGACGGACTTGGCTGCTGTCATCCCACCCATGGCAACACCACTGATCTGCACTCGCCCGGCCGCAACCGTCTGATCCGGGTCGGATGGGAAGTTGATCCAGGACTTGACCGGCATTTCCCAAATGGATTCGTGGTTGGGGCCGGGCTTCTCGTCTATCGGTGCCCATCGATAGCTGGTTTGCTGAATTTTGGCTGGCGACTGTTCTTTGGTGAATGCCAGGTGTTTGATGTACTTGATGGAGTTCACGCCGGTATAGCCGGGCACGATGATACGCAGGGGGCCACCGTGGGCCAGCGGCAGAGCCTCGCCATTAATTTCCCATGCCAGGATAGCGTCTTCCATGGCCGAAATCGGTACCGAGCGCTCGACGCGAAGGGTATTCGGATCAAGGCCTTCAGGGATGGGTTCGCCGCCCGTGCTGGTCATATAGACCATACCGTCAGCCATCCCGCCCACGGCTTCCAGCAACGCCTTGACCGGCACGCCGGTAAAAATGACGCAGCCAGCGGCACCCACGGTCCATTGCGTGCCGCTGGGGTTATGTTCAAACCAAGCCCGGCCGTTGCCTGAGCATTGCAGGACCATCGGCACACTGGCCAACCCCAAGGTTTTCAGTTCGGCAACAGTGAAACTGCGAGGCTTGGCAACGCCACTGACCTCAAGCGCCCAGCTGTCGGGCTCTTTCATCATGTTGGCATCGGTCGGCGGCGCCACGTTATTGCGCACGAACAGGCGATTCGTTGGCGTGATGACGCTGCTTCCGAAGGCCGTCCGCCGTGTTTCTATCGTGTTCGCGCTGTGGACGATCATGTTGTCGGCATCTTTCCAACTGGCATAGTTGGGCAATGCCTTGGCGGGTGCATCCGTTTTGCCAAGATCGGCGCGCGCCACGCCTGCCAGCCCCGCCATCGCGGCGATGCTGCCTGTGGATAGCAGCAGCTGGCGACGGCCAGCATTGGTTAATTTTTCCATAATCTCTCCCTGGTCTGTTCTTTATAGCTACAAGTCATATTTTTATCACATCATATCATAACTGAAATAGTGATCGGCCAACGATAAAGTGATGCGCCCAAAGCGATAGTGGTAGGTAGCCTGCCTGATTCATTATTACTATATTACGTTGGTAATGTGCCTGAGTTTCCTCGCGGGGCATCCCCGGGTCTGCTCAGGCGCTTTTAAAGAATACTTGTCCGGCATCGGTATTGCGGTAGTGCGCTCCGGACTTATGTGCTGCGGTAGCAATCTGTGGTTCCAGGCCAAGAAATATCGGGCTTTTTGGCTAGTCAGGGAAATATCCGGTTTTAACTTATCGCGAAGTCGGGGGTACGCTTTCGGCTTTCTGTATAACGCTGCACGATGGTTTTTTTATGCGTATTGCATGTGTGTCTATTGAAGTCGCTGTAGCGTCTTGAGTGCCCATTAGAAAAGTAGTCACATGTGCACTTCTTCCCTTTAGGTCGTTGCCGGTTCACGATTGTTTTGACTTTAAGCAGTTGTCGCGTCTTCAGCGTTTTGACTTTCAGCAATTGTCGTGTTTTGACTGCCATTCCTTTAAGAAGTTGTCGTATCTTCAGAGGCTTTGCTCGTCGTTTCTCCACCGGCTTTTATGGAAGGGTTTTGCGCCTCTTGCATTGAAGGGATTCTCGCCTTTTGTGCGTTTTCTATTAAGAAACTGTAGAGTCTTGAACCGTATTCCTTGACGAAGTTTGAGCGCTGTGAACGCTGTTCCTTTCAGTTGGTGTAGCGGCTTGAAGGCCTTTTTTTTCAAGTTATAAACGCTTCATCGCCTTTGCTACCGCTACAACAGCCGGGTACAAGCACAACCAGCCAGGCGAAGGCGCAGCCATAGTGTTGTTTATGAAACACAAATAACGTCGCAAGATTGGAAACTTTCATTTCGAATGATTCCTGAATTGCCGTTTTGCGACGAACGTTTGCAATTGGGCACGAACGTTTACACGTATTGCAGGGTGCCGATGGTATAAAAATTTACGAGCAGGTTTGATGCTTGGCATTTAAAAAGGAACATTTATGAACCATACCTTCAAAATACTTGCGGTCTTGTCTTTAAGTGCAGGCTTGGCGGCATGCTCTACCTCAAATGAAAACGGCAAAGATTTGTCGCAACAAACGGTCGAATACAGTTGCGGTAAAGGGAACACACAGCCGCTAAGCGTACAGTACACCTTCCAAGGTGAGGAAGCGCTGGCCGCCAAAGTCGTCTATGCCAACCAGGCGATGGAGCTCACACGCGCCACGACGAGCAACGCCGATATGGTAGGCAATACATTCCGCGGCAACGGATACACATGGACAACCAATAAATTTACCCGCGAGGACGTGGGTTCAGTCGACGGCAAAATGCTCACCCAGGACGCACAACAAGGTGCAAGCGGTCAGGCTTCCACAGTTGGCAATGTTCTAGTCAGCGATTGCAAGGTCGGCGGCGCTTAGCGAGCGTTATTACGAGTTGTCAATCTGATGTGTTGATCAACTTGTGTCAGTGCGCCTAAACAGATGAGGTGCGAATCTGGCGCCAGCCACAGTGCCGTGCGAAGCGGGCCGAGGCTGGCGCTACCGTTCGGATGACAATAGGCCTTGATTGGCAGGCCGGGTGGTGCTAGCGTATCGGTTAAATCTCCATTCTTATAAAGGCCGGTCCTATGCCAGTCACCTCAGACCATGAAGAAAAAGCTTGCGCGATCCTGTGCACCTTTTGCGGGATCGCCAGCAGAAACGTTCCTGCACATATTGTGTACGAAGATCATGAGTTCATGGCTTTTCTGGATATCAATCCCATAAGGCCGGGGCATGTGCAGCTTATTGCTCGCGCCCATTACCCCTATTTTGATGATCTTGTTCCGGACCTTGCCGCCCGCATGATGCAGCTCGGACAGCGGCTTGCCAAGGCCATGAAGGGCATTCACAGAGTGGAGCGCGTCGGTTTCGTTTTCACTGGCGGCGATATTGCACACGTGCATGCACATCTGGTGCCCTTGGTCGGCCGTACAGACATCACGTCCACGGCCTATATTGAGCAAAAAGATCTCCGTTTTATCGGTGCGCCGAGGGCCGGCTCCGAGGAGTTGACCGAACAGGCCCAGCTCTTGAGAACGGCTTTGGTGGTTCAATAGCGAATACAGCTTGGCGGTTTCTTGGTATGCACTTTTCGTGCACCGTTACGCTACCGTTCGCAACAGCGCAGTCGATTTATGCTTGCCCCTTTTCCACCGAACTATGTCAATCATGATCAATACCAACAGGCTAAGACCCATCAGGGGCAGGGCATAGCCTGATAAGGCCGCCAGCACGATCGATACGGTTCTGAGCCAGACCGGCAATCCCATCCAGGCCCCAACAAGCGTTCTTGCGGGGTTCTGTGCGGAAGGCGCGGGTCTGCTCAGCCACCACATGCGATATCCCAGTGCGATCATCACACAGAGCCCAATTCCAAATGTGATCAGCAAGAGCTGGTTGGGTAGGCCGAACAGAATGCCCATATGGGCATCTACGCCCCATCGGGTCAGTTTGGCGATCAGCGGAAAGGTGCTGAAGTCGGTGCGATCCACGATGCTGAAATTATGCGGATCTACAGCAACTGCGTCCACCCGCGTGGGCCAACGGCGATCGACTTCAGTAACCGTCCAGGCTTTTGTTGTCTCTTTGGGGGCGCGAATCTCTATCATGCTCGCGCTGATGCCGGCCTCTCTGGCTGCGGCAACAACCCGCGGCCAGTCCTCATTCGGCCGGGGCATGCCCGCCATTGCCGCATGATGTTCCGTATGCGGGTCTGCATTCACGGTGTGTGCGTCGTGAGCCAGCGTGGTATTGACTTGGGGCGTGAGCCAACCCATATGGGCGCGCCATTGGTTGATGTTGTCTCCGGCCCAGCGTGACCAGGTCAGGCCCGTCACGGAAACAAAAAGCAAGCCGGCGAACAGGAACAGGCCCAATGTCGTATGCCAATGACGATTTTTCAGAAAAGAGCTTGTCTTTCTCAGGCTCCTGTGTGCCTGTCGGCTGAAGAGCCAGAGCAGCAGCCCGCCCACGGCCGCGACCCACAGCCAGGAGGCGGCCAGTTCACTGTAGTTGCGACCGGCATCGCCCAGTAGCAGGGAGCGATGCGCCTTGTCCAGCCATAGCCGAAGAGGCAGCACGCCACTCGTGCCGTAGACCATCATGTCGCCTTTGATGGCAAGGGTATAGGGATCAATGAAAATAGCCCTGGACTCCGAGGTGCCGACACTGTCATCGGCAAATTGCACGCGCGTGGTATTGGTGGGCTCGGGTGCGGGCCTGACGGCATAGATTTTTGCCGACGTGCCGACATAGTCTGTTGCGGCTGCGATTTGCTCTGACAATGGCCGCGCGCTGCCCTGCGGACTGACGTAAAGCGCGTCCGCATAAATGGCATTTTCAATTTGCGGGGTCAATACATAGAGCGTTCCTGTTAACGCCGCGACAAATATGAAGGGTGCGATAAACAGGCCAATATAAAAATGCATTCTGCGCAGAAAGTTGATCGCCGCTGCGCTGGTGGAAATGGGCGTTGAGTGTGACATAAGAATTTGCTTTGAATCGGAAATTGGCTCTTAATGAGATTTGTGACTGTGCCCGCCCTGCAAGGTGCGGACTGTGGCCTGGATATCCACTTGCCGCCGATTGCCGTCCTTGTCTTCGAAGCTGAGCGTCAAAGGGATAGAATCTGCCACGTTGATCTGCCGTTTCAGGCCAATCAGCATGATGTGATAGCCACCGGGCTTTAGGGCAACCGGCTGATTGGCCGCCAGTGCCAGTTCTGGAATCTGGCGCATTTTCATGACCTCGTCTTCCATTGTCATCTTATGAATTTCGACCTGGTCTGCGACCGTGGAGGTGGCCCCGATCAGTTTGCTGTCTGATTTTGCCGTCAACAGCATGAAGGCCCCTGTGCTGGTTTGCTGTGCGACTGTGGCGCGCACCCAAGGGTTCTGCACCATCACTTGCGCATAAGAGACCGAGGCGATCATAAATGTTGCGAGCACCACGGTAAGGGGGTGGCGAAATATAGACATAATGTTCTCCAAAATAGTTAATCAAGGGCCAATAACTGGCGGATATCCTGGACATAGTCCTCATCGGACTGACTATGGGATAGGGCGATCCGCAAGCGGCCTTTGGTGTCATACAGATAAGTCAGTGCCGTGTGATCCATTGTGTAAGAGGAACCGGTAGGGATTTTTTTGTAGTAAACCTTGAATTCTTTGGCGGTCTGTCTGGTCTCTTCCAATGAGCCATACAACCCCAGGAACGAAGGGTCGAAGGCGCTCACATAGTTGCCCAGCAATGGCGGATTGTCCCGTTCCGGGTCCACCGTAATAAACAATACCTGCAGGCGTTGGCCGTCCTTGCCAAGCAGTTTCTTGACGTTTGCTGCGCGTACTAGTGCGGTGGGGCAAATATCCGGGCACTGGGTAAACCCAAAAAATACAAGGACAATTTTGTCCCGAAAATCGGCTAGCGTATGGCGCGCGCCATCGGTCCCGTTCAGGGAAAAGGTCCGGGCAAATTCGGCGCCAGTCAGGTCGCGCCCGTGAATATTATCCAGCGTAGCAGGGCGGGAACATCCGTACAGAAGTACAGCGCCCAACAGAATAGCGGCAATACGCCGAACGTTTTTAATTGGCAGCATCGTGCCTCCTTGACAAATAGGGGGACGACACCAGCAGAGCAAGGCGCGTGCGCACGGTCGCCGCCAGTGCGACCGGCGTGCAAACAGGTAAAACAGGCATAAAAAAACCTCGGTAGATGAGAATCACAGATTGGCGATCGCTGTTATCGCGATCACGAGTGAAATATCAGCCGAGGTGAGAAGGGGGCGCGCGGGAACCCAGGGGCGGACCAAGCGCAGGCAGTGGCGGCAAGGCCCGGTTGTGCTCGATAAAGGGCGCAGAGCGCTCCTGCCAAACCGTTACAGGCACGGCCGGCGAATCAAGGACGGGTAATACGCCTTGTGATATAACCAGGCCAAATGGGCACTGCTGGCCGGCATGGTCTTCAGAAGAGGACTCTTTGGGCTGCGCGGGAATATTCAGTAGCAGCGTTTCGTGACCGCCGCCAGTGGTGCAAAGCGTCAGCACGACGCTTCTTCCGTTTTCCCCGGACAATACTGGCATATAGCCACTGGGAATCACCGATCTGCAGACCAAAGCAATCACTGCCAGGCTTAACAAAAGTTGCCAGACCGTTATTCCTTTGCAGAAGGGGCGATTACGCAGTACGTACATTATTTCGTAATATCAAAGTAATTCAGGGCGATGCGACATGGAAGCATCATGACCTCGTGAATCTTCGCATTTTATGCCAAAATCCGCAGCACCCCCAAAATATTTCGGCAAACCTGTTTACATTGATGTAGCCGGCAATGGTTTTAGTGTCAACTTCCAGGGCGAGCACAACGGTGTTCTGTGCGCCAACGTCAGATAACACACTTGCAATAAAATGGCCCGCTCATACGTTTCCGGTGCTAATATTTGCACCAATATTTGAGCAAGATAAAAAGTATTTTTAGTCGCAAATAGAAAGAGGAGAAATCATGAAGATGTTATCAACAGAAAGCAGGAAGATTCGCCTGGCCATTGCGGCCGCATTTTGTCTTGGCATGCCGCTGTTGCCTGGCGCGGGAACAGCGATGGCTGCCCAGGCCGCTCCGTCGCAAGCCAGCGAGGTGGCACCGCCTTCGGCCCTGAGCGCGAAGATCGACAGCAAAGCCAAGGAAATCGAAAACAAGCTGATTGCCTGGCGACGCGACATTCACGAACATCCGGAGCTGGGCAATCAGGAAAAACGCACGGCCAAGCTGGTTGCAGAGCATTTGCGCAGCCTGGGCATGGATGTCAAGACTGGTGTTGCCGTCACCGGCGTGGTTGGCGTACTCAAAGGCGGCAAGCCGGGGCCGGTGGTTGCCTTGCGTGCTGATATGGATGCCTTGCCGGTTAAGGAGCAAGTCGATGTACCGTTTGCGTCCAAGGCTAAGGGGACCTTCCTGGGCAAACCGGTTGATGTCATGCATGCCTGTGGCCATGACACGCACACCGCCATGCTGATGGCCACAGCAGAAGTGCTGGCCAGTATGAAAGACGAGTTGCCGGGAACCGTCAAATTCATATTCCAGCCGGCAGAGGAAACCCCTGCCGACTTTGAGCCTGATGGCACCAATACCTGGGGTGCCAAACAGATGATTGCCGAAGGTGTGATGGATAATCCGAAGGTGGATGCGGTCTTTGGCCTGCACGTTTCCAGCTCCTATGAAGCCGGCAAACTATACTGGCGCACCGGCCCTGCGATGGCGGCGGCTGATCAGTTCTGGATTGATGTCCAAGGCAGGCAGACACATGGAGCGAGACCCTGGCAGGGTGTCGATCCGATCGTGGTCGGTTCGCAAATCGTCATGGGACTGCAGACCATTATCAGCCGCCAGTCCAATATTGCGCTGGAACCGGCTGTCATCACCGTAGGCACGTTTCATGCGGGTAACCGCATGAACATCGTTCCTGATGAGGCAGCCATGACGGGCACGATCCGCACCTACGACGAAGGCATGAAAAAGGACATACACGAGCGCATCAAGAATACGGCCGAATCCATTGCGAGCAGCGCCGATGCGAAAGCAAAGGTCAAGGTCGTGGAACTGTACAATGCCGTGGTCAATCCGCCTGATTTTACCGACAAAATGGCGCCTACCTTGCGACGGGTTGCCGGCGAAGGCAATTATGACTTGCAGCCCAAGTCCAGCGCTTCGGAAGACTTCTCTTTTTATCAGCAAAAAGCGCCAGGCATGTTCTTCTATCTGGGGGTCACGCCCAAGGGAGAGGACTTGAGCAAGGCGGCTGCGAATCACTCGCCGCATTTCTTTGTCGATGAGTCCGCCCTGATCACGGGGGTGCGCGCCATGTCTAATCTCGCAGTGGATTTTCTGAACATGAAGCAGTCCTGAATCGGCAACTGATGCGAAGGCGATCTGGTCAGTGGATCTAGCCAGTGCTGCATAAGATCATCGTCGAATCGGATCGTCGCTGCATTGGGTCATTGCCGTATCAAAGGCGCCAGCTGACGGAATATCTCGGGCGTCGTAAAGGCCATTTGGCGAGGCTGCGCGTTGCGGCCTAGCATAACGGTAAGTGCTCTAACAGCTTGTCTTTCTGTCAAATAAAGAAGGGCCGGGTCCCGTGTATTACCGGATCCGGCTATTGTCGTGACTAATACGATACGACCGGCTTTCTGAGATCAGTGCAGCACGGTGCGATTCGCCTTGTCAGATTCGTTAAAGGTAGTCTTCGTTCAGCGCACAGGCCAATGCAGTCCGATAGACCTGTTCGCCACCCAGTTCGGTTTCGATCATTTGCTAGACTGATTCTTTGAACCATTTTTCTTAACGTTTTGCGCCATTTGGAACTCCTTGCAGTTTTATCTTCATTTGCCGCGGCCAAAGAAGAAGGAGCCAATGGCAAGGACCAGGAACACGACGAAGAGGACTTGAGCGATTGAAGAAGCACCTGCAGCGATCCCGCCAAACCCGAACACAGCTGCAATTATTGCGATAATGAAAAATACGATTGCGTAATGAAGCATAATAAATCTCCCTTCTGTTGCAGTACCGGTTTCGATAAACACAATTTATCGTATCAACAAAGCCGCAGGCAAAACATGGACCGTTACATTCCCTTAACAAGGGTATGCATGTGACATACCCTTTTATTTTGCGCCAATCCCGACGCATTGCCGGCTTTAGCCAGAGGTTAGGGCCTTGCTTGCATCAGTTGTCAGAAGTTTTTGATTTGAGCAATGTGTTGTAAATGCTTATTTACAATCTGGACTGCGCAGAAGCGGTGCCTTTTGATCAAATGGACCGTAATGAGCTTGGGTCAGGTGCAGGCGCGCCGCCGGTGCAAGGGGGAAAAGTTATCCGCCTGACTCGGGCAGTGCCTGTCCTGACGACTATGTGCGGTATATTGGCCAGGATTCAACATTTTCCGACGGAGCAGTCTAGCATGGTCGCAGTCAAATTCAACGAATTTACGCTGAAGATCCGCAACGGCACGACATTTCAGGTGCGCGCCAATACCGGGAGCCAGGCCATCAAGAAACTGGTGAGAGCGCAAGGCTGTACGCCGGACGATATAACGGTGGTGGACGTGAGGGAAGTGATCGTTAACCGCAAATAGCCGATTGGAGTACATTGGGTACGGGCAGACGAGGAGGCGGCTGCAACGCAGCTGCCTGAGCGCAGTGCCCCTGCAGGCGCGCAGGTCGCCTCGCCAGGGCGATGCGCGATTTTGTTTATTATTGAAATTGTGATTATTAAGCGTAAGTGCTTACGATGTAAAGCGCCTACGATGAAACTTTCATCAGGATCAGGCCACCAATAATAAGCGAGGCGGCAAGAATGCGCATGGCGCTCATGGGCTCGTGCAGAAAGACAATACCGACCACGAATGCGCCAACTGCACCGATGCCAGTCCAGACCGTATACGCGGTGCCTAGCGGCAAGGTTCGCATTGACCACGAAAGCAATCCGAAACTGTGTACCATTGCGACCAGGGTTACCGCTGTGGGGCCCAGACGCGTAAATCCTTCTGACTGCTTCATGGAAAACGCCCATACGATTTCCAGCAATCCGGCAATAAGTAAAAGAAACCAGGCCATTCGGGCCTCCTGTCATTAAAAAGCCGGGCCGTCCCGGATGAGGTTCCCAAATGGGTGGGGTCGTGGCCCCGGCAAAATTATATCGCCTTGAACCGGGCGAGACAACCGGACAGGCACGCACGGGTTTGACACGTTGCTGCTGTTTCACGAGTCGCCCAATGATCGGCGCCTGCATATATTATTCTTCGGTCAATGCGTCTTCATACTGAGCTCGCAGGTCCGCTCGCGGGGCACGGTGCAACAAAGCATGCAAGCTGCGGTTGTTGTGTACGGGCGGGCCGCTGACAGCTGCTGGAACCAACTGAAAAGGCTTTGAGGACGCCAACGGCTGTTTTGCAAGCAACTGAAAAAACTGGCGTGTCTGGTTGTTTTACTGATGGCTCCATGGCTATTACACTTGAGATAATTCAAATGTGGAGCAATTTATGAAAGGCGTATTTACTTTGCTGCTTGCCGGGTTGCTATCATTCCCGCTTGCAGCGCAGGCCGATCACGACGACGACTATCGTGACCGGTACTCCCATCGCAAATACAAAGAGAAATTCCGGGACGGTCCCTGCAAGGTTGAGCGCAAGTATAAGAAAAATGGCGACTACGAGGAAAAACGCAAATGCCGCGGGCGCGATTACAGACAGGATTACTATTCCGATTCGCGCTCGTTACCCGGTGACGACCTGGGCGGCATTGTCCGGCTGCTTCAGAATCTTTAAAAACCGGTCATAATCAGTATCGAGATGCCCTTAGGCATAGTGGGGTTCCACCCAGTGGCCACTATGCAGTTCCTGCGGCCGCTGTGCAGCGCAGACAATTGCGTTGTCGGGCCAGAAATCGCGCATGACCCGCGTGCCTGCAAACACGCCGAACCCACCACCACATCGAATGTCTTGTGCCGCGACAATACTCTCGCCAGCCATGATAGAGCCTTTTGCCGAGATGCTGGTTCCTGCCTGGATCCCCCAGTCGGCTTTAATATGCATGCCGCCCGTGATTTCGCCTTTGGCAATGATGCCTTCGCCGGTCGTCAGGTTGTTTTCAACTGAAATATCGCCTCCTGCGCGTACGCTTTTTCTGCAGTCCAGCGCATCAGCGCAAACGATATCCTGTCCGACACTCATCGTGCCGCCTGCATGTATGGAATTTTCACAGTTTATTGACCAGCCGGCGCGCACATCGCCATCGCAACGGAACTTGCCTGCTGCGTCGATACCCCAGCCCACACGTACGGCGCCTTCGACAACAATCGCACCGCTGCAGCTCAGGTTTCCGTCGACGAACAAATCTCCCTGAATGTGAATGTCGCCGCCGACTCGCACGCTGCCATGGACATGTAATGCGCCGGCGACACGCAACACGGTGTCGCTGTGCAAGTTGCCGGCAATCACCAGATCGCTGGCGGCAACCACGGCATCGCTGTCCAGGTTGTCGATCGCAAGTTTGTTTTTGAGCGGGCCGAACTGGTCGACAAGCCAGCACGCATCGGTAACCCGGCCTTCGGCAAGAAGCGTATCGATCAGATACTGGTAGTCTGCGCCCTGTGGAGTATTTTTCATGAACCAGCGAAAGCCGCTGGAGCAGGGATGTTTAGATCGTATTGTTTTCTTGCTGAGATCCATTTTTACTCCCATGGACTAAGTACTGCAACAAATCAGGATAGACGCAATCGGTTTGCGGCAATATTGATCGATTATTTATTGAATATAGTGCATCGGGCCACATGGCCTGTTGCATTGAACAGTTTTATTCAGGGCGCATAAAGTTGCAGCCGGACATCGAGATCATGAAAGCGGACATCGCGCTCCGAAATCCTGAGCGGTTCGATGGTGTTGGGGGTAACCTTGACCACGTCAAACCGCATGCGACGTCCAAGCGACTTCCACAAGGCATACGCGGCTCGCGATTGACGTGCACCGCTGACAAGCACGAAGCCATCCGAGAGCACTTTGGTGTATAACGCGGTGGCAATGCCACGCCCCTGATATGCCGCGGCATAGCGTGAATGCACACTGCGTACGGTGCCATGAAGGCGGCGCGACCCTTCGGGCAGAATATCGAATACGGAGTAGCCCACCAAAAGCCCCGTGCCTGTGTCAATGGCATATACGCGCTGTTCGCGTGCGATTTTGCGTACACGAAACTCAATGTCGGGAAAAGGCATGTCCATTCTTGGCAGATTAACCAGGGCATGCCGCCCACTGGCCATGCGTGCCTGCAGGTTGGCCAGCTCATGTTCAATTTCCTCGTTGCTCACACGTACGTCGAACCTCATGACCCTACTCCCGGCTTTCGGTGCATTGCAATGGCAGATGACAAGCAGCCAGGGTCACAAGGCATATACGCCGAAATCCGACGCTGAGCGTTGGCGCTTACAAACAGGTAGGACGGGCAGTCAGGGTTGTGGCGGGCATCGCGCCGCAGTCGGATTAAATGATTGTTCAGTTCCATTTGCACTCCCATGGCCGATAATTCGTAAAGTGGCGCGAATCATGCGGCGGAGAATCGTCTTTCTCGGCACCCGGGCCAGACAGATGTGGTTGAAGGCGCCTGTGGCAGGCGCATTAGAATTTGTCTGGTTTGGGACGTTTCTGGCTTGTCAGGCGCTACGCCGTGCGAGAGGAGTCTGGCTGATGAACAATGGCCGTGACTTCCTGACGCACGGCCAAGGAAAGTACGGCGAACCACCTCAGGAACTGGGGAGTCAGACAGAAAATGGGAGGAACGGTCGCTGGAACGCTGGGCAACGGCATGCCTCGGGTATAAACCCGATAAGCACGGCGCAAAGCGAAGACGATAGCGTTCATGTATGAATAGTGATTTTTCTATGTGGCGACATTGTATCACAAATGATATATTTTTCAAAAGATTCAATGACCTACACGTGACCACAACGAAAATGGCAGTTTTCCCGGGGAAAGCGCTATTGTGCCGAGAAACAGCGCCTTCCTGGAACATCAGCGACAACTGCGAACTGCACATCGGTCCGACAGGGAGGGTGTATAGTGGAGTATTTACCCGGAGCAAGTCATGACATTCAGGGACTGGGCTGACGAGAAGGGCCGCACACTGGCAAATCAGGATGACGAATGCGAAGTCCGTGCTGCGTGGGCAAAGTTTTATATGAAAAATCCGCAAGCCGGTTCGGTGCTGGTTTATGAGTCGGCTTATGAGAAGTTCGGCACGCAGCAGTTGGACAAGTTACTTGAGGAGCAATGGTCGAAAGCGGATCTGCAATGGGTCCAGATTACCGAAAAAGGCGTGACTGAAACACATAAGGATGCGCCGAACCGCCCAGGCAAGGGGCTTACAACAAAGCATTGATGTATTCGGTTCTGTCGGCCGCTTACGCACGGCACCGGATCAGTTCGGTCGCAAACCGCCGAAGATCAGCTTGATGCCAAACCCCATCAGCACAAGACCGACCAACTGCTCCAGAGACGCTTGCACATGCATATAACCGCGCCGGATAGTGGGTCGGGAAAAAGCCAGGGACACCGTAACGCGCCACAGCAAAGAGGTCAGGGTAATGCCCAGCCAGATTGCCAGTTTGTCTGGCCACTGCGTCGCGGGGGTGATGGTGACAGAAAAGATACTGATGAAAAACAGGGCGGTCTGGGCGTTGGCCAGGTCGGTGATCAGTCCCCGGCGCACGTGAGCGCTCACGCTGGCGCGTGACGTCGCCGCCGGACTGCTGCCAATGACGGCCTTGGTGCGACCTCGCGCCTGTTTAAACAGATTGAATCCATACCAGAGCAGATACGCGCCGCCCAATATCTGTATGCAGGCAAAGATGGTGTGGCTGGTTGCAATAATGGTTGCCATACCCACCAGGCCAAGAGCGGCATAGATAGAATCGCCCGCTGCGACGCCCGCGCCGGCGGCGATGCCTGCCGACTTTCCCTGGGACAGGCTGGTCTGTACGATCAGAAACAGGTTCGGTCCCGGGCTCAGAAACGTAAGGGCAAAAAGCCCAATGGCGGTGAGTATCGCATGGTATGACATTTGCCCGTCCTTGATAAGCCGTGTGTGTGCAAAATCCAATATAACGCGTTGGGGGCTGCCAAGGGCGATTTCATCTGGAATATGGCGGTAAAACCCCGCTACGCTCGCGCGGCTGGCCTGCAAAGCCAGCGGGTTATCTAATGCCAGAAATAAACGTTTTAATCATTTCCAATGTTTGCGCTTCGTCTTCCCGGTATGGCACGTGGCCAATGCCGCTGAGAATCTCGGCGCGTCCGTCGTTGGCCGCAATCGCGCTGGCGTGCTCAACGGAGCCATAAGGGTCTGCATCGCCATGGATCGCCAGTTTCGGGCACCGGATGCGCGCCAGTTCCTGTCGCACATTCCAGTCTGAAAATTCGCGAGATAACCAGGTATCGGTCCATGCATCGACTACCCAGCGGCTTTTTTCGGCATGGTATTTGTGAAGTTTGGACAAATTCTGCGGATCTGAAAAATCCTGTTTGGCCAGTCGTATTCCATTGAGTGTAAGTTCTTCGACAAAGACCTGGGCCCCCATCGTAATAAGCGCCAGGCAGGCATTGCCGAACCTGAAGGCCGCCTGCACGGCCATGGCACCGCCAACGCTATGGCCGCAAGCGATAAAGCGCACAATGCCGAACGCGTCCAATACATGCGGCAGTGTTTGCCGGATCTCGTCGGCAATAAAGTCGGCCGACAACCTGCCGGGATGGGGATCAGAGCGGCCAAACCCAAGTCTGTCATAAGCAATAACAGGATGGCCCGTTGCCAGGGCCAGGTTTGCCGGAAAATCGCGCCACAGCGGGATGCAGCCCAGAGAGTCGTGAAACAGGATTATGGGAACGTCGAACGCCGCGCGCTCTGGCTGCCATGCCCACGACTGGGCATACAGCCGGCCTTGTTCTGTTTGTATACGGTGCGTTTGCAACTGCATTTTTGTTGTTTGCGTCTGTTCCATGCTGCGTTCTAAGCTTAGATCATGAATAGGTCGGCCTCTCGCGTATTGCGCGTCGCCACGGCCATGCGGTCCTTTGATGCATCGGGCTATTATAGGTCGAACACAGTCGTTTATTGCCAGGCGTGGTCGATGCGAACTTATGTTCGGGGAGCACTTTTGGAGTCGAAGGCACAAGCTGCCGGGAAGTGGATATATGCAAATGCGGTGGGCCCGCTTATTCGCAGGCATGCGATTGCGGTCCAATTTTTATAGATAAAACAAAAAAATTTTTGGTTTTGATACGCTTTTCGTTTGTCATACTGACTTTGCTCTGTGTGAGGAACCGCAGATCGACACGGTATAGCCAATTGTGCGCCAGGAGGATGCCGCGTTTGTAAGGCGCTTTGCCCCCGGCCTTGCACGTTTATTGCAGGCGCAGGCGCGCGCACGGAAGGAAAAGCAAACCATGACAATAATCGGGAGACAAGCTATGTTTACAACGAAATTTCACCTCAGGGCCGCTGGTGTATCCGCCTGTCTGCTGTTGGGCGGTGTCCTGGCACTTACGCCGTTTGCGAATGCCAGGGCCGACACGTATCCGGATCAACCGATACGCCTGATCATTCCCTATCCGCCTGGTGGCGCCACGGATGTGATTGGTCGCATTGTGGGAAAAAATCTGGGTGATCAGATCGGCGGCCAGGTCGTCATTGAAAACCGTGGCGGCGCGGGGGGCAATATCGGCGCCGCTGAAGTTGCCAAGGCCAAGCCAGACGGCTATACGCTGCTGATGGGAGCACTTACGTCTCATTCTGTGATGTCAATACTGGAAAAAGGCAAGTTGACCTATGATTTGCAAAAAGACCTGACCCCTGCCGGGGTGGTCGGATCGGTGCCGCTGGTTGCCGTGGCCCATCCTTCCCTGAAACTGACCTCGTTGCCGGATCTGGCCGCCAGCGCCAAGAAGAATCCCGGAAAACTCAATTTCGCATCGTCCGGCGCTGGGGCGCCGCAACGGATGGCCATGGAGCTGTTCAAGCAAATTGCAGATGTGGATATCGTCCATGTCGCGTATCGCGGCAGCGGGCCTGCTATGACAGACCTGGTCGGCGGGCAGGTGCAGGTGATGACCGAAACCGTGCCGGCAGCCATCAGTTTCATCAAATCGGGGCAATTGCAGCCACTGGCCGTACTCACGCCAGAGCGCATTTCCATGCTGCCCGATATTCCTACCGCCAAAGAGCAGGGTTATGACAATTACAATGTCAGTTCCCTGTTCGGCGTTATGGCGCCGGCCGGTACGCCAACAGCGATACTGGAAAAGGTCAACGCCGCATTGACTACGGCGCTGGCCAGCGATGAAGTCAAAAAGCAATTGCTGGAGCAGGGGGTGTATGCCGCCCCTCTGAGTATCGACGCGTCGGGCGATCGCCTCAAGGCTGAGGTTGCCCTGTGGGACAAAGTCATTAAAGACGGCAATATCACCATCCAATAATCACAAATGAGGTAAAGCAACATGTCCAGACGCAATCAGTCGGATGACCCGCCCGCAGCAACCGGGCTGAAAAAAGGCCTGACCAGCTATGGCGATAATGGCTTTTCCCTGTTTTTGAGGAAAGCCTTTATCAAGGGCGCCGGATATTCGGATTCGGCGCTCACCCGACCGGTCATCGGCATAGCCAATACCGGCAGCGCCTATAACCCCTGCCACGGGAATATGCCGCAGCTGCTTGAAGCGGTAAAACGCGGCATTATGCTTGCCGGGGGGCTGCCGGTGGATTTTCCCACCATCTCCATTCATGAGAGTTTTTCATACCCCACCAGTATGTATTTGCGCAATCTCATGTCCATGGATACGGAAGAGATGATCCTGGCCCAGCCGATGGATGCCGTTGTATTGATTGGCGGATGTGATAAAACTGTTCCGGCCCAGTTGATGGGCGCGGCATCGGCAGGGATCCCGGCGATTGAACTGGTCACCGGTTCCATGCTGACCGGTTCCCATCGTTCCGAAAGGGTGGGCGCCTGTACCGATTGTCGACGCTATTGGGGCAAGTATCGTGCGCAGGAAATTGATGATCAGGAAATCGCAGACGTCAATAATCAGCTGGTCGCCAGCGTTGGCACCTGTTCGGTCATGGGCACAGCCAGTACCATGGCGTGCCTGAGCGAGGCGCTCGGGATAAGTCTGCCCGGTGGCGCGACCCCGCCTGCCGTAACGGCAGATCGCATGCGTATCGCGGAATTGACGGGCGCCCAGGCGGTACAAATGGCGCAGGAGCGGCTTACCATCGATAAAATCCTTACACCCGACGCATTTGAAAACGCCATGCGGGTGTTGCTGGCCATCGGCGGCTCCACCAACGGCATTGTGCATCTTGCCGCCATTGCGGGACGCATGGGGCTGGATATTGATTTACAGGCACTCGATCGCATGGGCCGGGATACGCCGGTACTGCTTGATCTGAAGCCGTCGGGTCAGCATTATATGGAAGATTTTCACAAGGCAGGGGGCATGGCGACACTGCTTCGGCAGCTCAAGCCGTTGCTTAAGCTGGACGCGCTCACCGTGACCGGACGCACGTTGGGCGAAGAAATTGAACGCGCCGGACCGGGCTTTGAGCAGACGGTGGTCAAAACGGCAACCGATCCGATCTATCCCCAGGGGGCGATTGCAGTATTGCAAGGCAATCTGGCGCCAGGCGGCGCGATTATCAAGCAGTCATCGGCCAATGCCGCTTTGATGGAGCACGAGGGACGTGCTGTTGTTTTTGAAGATGCGGCCGATCTGGCGCTGCGTATTGATTCGGATGAACTGGATGTGACGGCCGAGGATATCCTGGTGCTGAAAAATATCGGCCCAAAGGGAGCGCCCGGCATGCCGGAAGCCGGCTACATTCCCATTCCGCGCAAACTGGCGGTGCAGGGCGTGAAGGATATTGTACGCATTTCCGACGGGCGCATGAGCGGTACTGCCTTTGGTACGATCGTGCTGCATGTGACGCCCGAATCGGCAATAGGCGGGCCGCTCGCGTATGTAGAAAATGGCGACCGGATTCGCCTGAGTGTTAGCCGTCGCGACCTATCCCTGCTGGTGTCGGAACAGGAACTGGCTTTGCGTCGCCAGCGCACGCCTGTCGTTGTGCCCACTGCAGAGCGTGGATACAAAAAACTGTTCCTGGATACGGTTACGCAGGCGGATAAAGGCGTAGACTTTGATTTTCTGCGGCCTGCGCAGAACAAGGGTACTGTGCCCCGGTAATGTGTGTTTTGCGGGGGTGGCCAATTGAATGCGATCGGGCGACTGCGTGCCCGCTTGAACGAGTGAGAACGCCGGCTGCAGCTATCGGCCCGTACCGAACACGTAGCGGGCTTGTTCATAAATACAGGCGGCCAGGTTTGCATGATGGCCGCGCTGATTCCATACGAGGCCGTTGCGTCGAACAGGCGCTCTTTCGGGCAGTGCGATCTGAATAATATTCAGTGATTGCCACATGGCAGACCAGTCTGGCAGCAAAGATACGCCCAGCCCTTCGTGAACCATGACGGCAATCGAAGACAGGCTGTCGATTTCCAGACGTTGCTTCGGATGCAGACCATGATCGCGCAAATACCGATCCGCCAGCTGTCCGCCGTAAACGCTGCGATCGTAACGAAGAAAGGGTTCGTTAGCCAGCACGTCATGGGCGCTGCGGCCCAGCATGGCGGCCGGCGCAATCACCAACAAGGGCTCTTCCATGAATTTTTGCCAGACGCAATGCTTGGCGACTGCAAATTGCGGCTCTACAACGATCGCTGCATCCAATTCACCGACCGCAACTTTGCGACAAAGTTCGATTGACGCACCCGGCGTTACAAAGATGGAAGCTTCGGGGTAAGGTCCATATACGCGTTTGAGAATCGGCGGCAGAATATTGGTCAGCGCCGAGACGAAACAGCCCAGGCGAAATTCGCCTTGATTGTTTTCGTCTGTGGCCATCGCGCGCATATCCCTGACTTGCCTGACCAGCGAACGGGTGCTTTCAAGAATTCGCATGCCGCTTTCGGTGGGCCTGACTGACCGGCCCGAGCGTCTGACCAGTTCAACGCCCATATCTTCTTCCAACGCCTTGATGCGAGCGGCAACGGCCGCCGATGTCAGGTCTAGCCGTCTGGCAGCTTGCGCAAAGGAGCCGGCTTCGACAACTGTGATAAAACTCTGCAGATAGTTGATGTCCATGGTCGATTTGCTATACCCGTTGCTCCGCTATATGCGTTTAGCGGATGGTTGACGATAAAGCCGAATGCGCCCCCGAACTGGCGACTGGAGCCATCTTCACGCTGGTGGGCATCAGCTTCGCGGTTCATCTATCATACATTTTTCAGTTGTGATGTCTTTCAGTCAACCATAATTTGCGACTGCGATAAACTGTTCAGATCGTTTTGAGCGTAAATCACGGGAGATACGGAATGAAGATTGGTCTGATTGGCGCAGGCGCCGTAGGACGCGCCTGCCTTATGTCATTGGTCTATGCCGGTGGCGCTCGTGAGATTGTTCTGGTCAATCGCAACCACAAGCGCGCACAAGGGATGGTTACCGATATTCAGTACGGGACGACTCTGCTACCTGCGGTTCATGTGCGGGCGGGGCACTATGAAGACCTTGAACACTGCAGTCTGGTCATTGTGACCGTTGGGGTGAACGAAAAAAAAGGAGGGGCCACCGACAGGAAAGATGAGGAAGGCCGCTTGCTTCTGCTCGATGATAATGCAAAGATCTACCAGGATATTATCCCGAAAATCAGTGCGGTTGCTCCGGGTGCCATTATTCTGGTTGTGACCGATCCACCGGACCCGCTGGCAGAGGTCGCGCGTCAATTTAGCCACGGGGCGCATGTCATCAGTTCGGGGACTCTGCTCGATTCACAGCGCATGCGCTGTCACATTGCCCGTCATGCGGGCGTACACCCTTCAGCGGTCGAGGCCCTGGTCCTGGGCGAACACGGCACTTCGCAGGTGTTTGTCTGGTCTGGCGTGCGAATCGGCGGTGTGCCGTTGGCCCGTGTTCTGGATATAAATGAAAAGGATTGCGAAGCATTCCAGAAGCAAATCGAAGAAGAGGTCCGGTTTGCCAATATCAGCATTATTGAAGGCACCGGCGCCAGCCAGCTTGGCATCGGTATGGTCACGGCACATATAACAAAGACAATACTGAACGACGAACGACTGGTCGTACCTGTCGGCTCGCATGTCGAAAAATACGGAACGACGTTATCGCTCCCGTCCTTGTTAGGCAGGCAGGGCGTATTGGAGACCTATCTGCCGGCGCTTTCCGCAAAAGAAGAGGATGCCCTGGCAAATAGTGCGGCAGTGATCCAGCAGGCATGGGAGCGTGTCTCTCGGTAACCCGCCGGGGGGCGGCCTGGCCGACGGTTGGATCCTGATCAGGACTATCGGTGGGGAGACAGACACGACACTACCTGGTGCGGGATTTGAGCAGAAGTCGAAAAAATTCGAAAAAATTTACCTGGATCAAGGTTAGATCTGTGCGCGATAGTTAATATGTCGCCAGACCTTTAATTCGGTTGCAGGCTCAAATCCCTTACGCAGCAAGCAGGGCCTGTTTGTCGACATTAAAGGTCTTTTTTTTCAAACCCCATGCTTGCCGTTTCTTGTCCACCCGGACCTTCTCTTGCTGCGACCTTGCGGTTTTTTGGCAATTTTCAGCCAAGACGTGTCATTCCAAATCAATAACCGCTTCCTGCGTATCGGTAAGATACGACACATTCACCATGCTGTTTGTCTGAAGTTGTGCCATGTGGTAAATGGGCACCACTTGTCTGGCTACGGTCTCAAAGGCAGGTCCGAAGGTTGGCGCAATACGCAGTCCGACGTTCAGCACGAAATGGTCATTAATGCGGGCGCCTGAATCTTCCACGGACAAAACCGTGGCTTTGCCCCTTTTGCCGGTCTCCCGGATCCGGCATGCCTGGCCGACGTCCGCTGAGAATGATCGGCAAATTAATATGATTGCGGTGATCATCATGCTCATTGAGATCACCAGGCAATAGATCGAAACAGGCGGCAGCCATTCTTCTACTGGGTAAAAGACGTAGGAAAATATGCCAATAAATGGAATCCATGAAAGAGCGAATAATTTCCATCCCCAGGTGGCAGCTTTATTTGTACGTTCCCAAGTGGCGGTTTTCTTTCTATTTAGCATGATTGAGCAAATGGCGGCAGTGTTTATCTGCAACCATCGTAAAGAGGAAGACGCGCTTATCTTACGCCAATCATATGACAGAAATAATATAGGCGAGTATGGCTGGCCTGAGTTACGGGCTTATTGCCTCATTTGATTCAATCCATTGACTGACAGCCGGGCGCCCAAACGCAGCCTATGCCGATTTTAGAAGCAAACGCACTCAGACGCATTCGCGCATCAATAATGTTTATTAATAAATATTTCAAGTGTAAAACCCTGTTTGACTATTGCACTTGAAATCGCCGCGATGAAGGTATATTGCGGCTTTGTGTGGGCACGCTCAGCATCGGCACAGGCCAGGGAATTATTCGGGTCATTATCCTGAAATAAAGCGTCGCTATGATCTGAGTGATCCCAATAGATCTGTCAATAAGCAACTGATTGTCCCGAGTGTGAGCGGTTGCGCAAAGCCTGAGAGCAACTGAGGCTGTGCGCCTGGTGTAGGCCGATTGCTATCGAACCGCTTCCCCACTTTGACCGAACAGAACGCGTCCACCGCGAGAGATAAACATGGATATTCCTCAACTACAGAACCGCCCCGTTATTGCACACACGCCAATGCCGCAAGTGCTCCATTTCAAAAGCATGAAAGGGCAGTCCGGTTTGTCTGAATTGTTCGAATTCAACGTAGAACTGCTTGCCAAAACCCCTATGCTGGATGTGCGCTCGCTGCTGGGCAAGCCGCTGACATTGCAGATCGAGACTGCCAGCGGCGCACCGCATTTTATGAACGGACAAATTACGCGATTTGAATTGATAGGGCGGGAATTGCTCAACTCGCAATATTACGTTTATCGCGCGACAGTCAGACCATCGCTATGGTATCTGACACAGTCCAGGGACAACCGTATTTTCCAGAATAAGTCAGCGGTCGATATCATCAGGCAGGTGTTAGGTAACTATGGTTTTTCCGTGGAGTACAAACTGACTGAGTCCTATCGCGAATGGGAGTACTGTGTGCAGTACCAGGAATCAGATTTCGACTTTGTTTGTCGGCTCATGGAGCATGAGGGCATTTATTACTGGTTTCGTCACGAGAACGCAGCGCACACCCTGGTGCTGACAGACGACCTGTCTACGCACGAGCCGGTGCCGGGATACGATACCTATACCTACTACGACAGCCAGATGCATCTGCTTGCGCACGAGGAGTTTGTCTCAGACTGGCATGTACAGGCGCAGATCACCCCGGGCGGCTATGCCAGCGTCGACTATGATTTCCGTAAACCCGGTGCGCGCCTGGACTCCACCAGCAAGAATGTGGAAGCCGCCAATACCGACAAGCTGGAGATTTACGAATGGCAGGCCGGATACCAGGAAGTGGACCACGGTGAACAGTACGCGCGTATCCGCTTGCAGGAAATTCAGGGCGCCAGGGAACAAGTGCGGGGTATTTGCAATGTGCGGGCCGTCGAGCCAGGACGTATATTCAAATTGCGTAACCATCCGCGCCGAACGGAAAACCGCGAGTACCTATGTGTATCGGCCTCGTACAATCTGAGCGTCGCCGGCTATAGCACCGGAACCGAACGGGAGGATCGTTTTGAGGTGATATTCCGCGCACTGCCGACCAGTATTCAGTTTCGGGCGCCTCGCGTTACGCCGCAACCGAAGACCAGCGGGCCGCAGACGGCACGCGTGGTCGGCCCGGCTGGCGAACAGTTGTGGACCGACCAGTACGGCCGGATCAAGGTGATGTTCCACTGGGATCGCCAGGCTACGGGTGACGAAAACAGTTCCTGCTGGATTCGTGTCTCCAGTCCGTGGGCCGGCGGCGGATTTGGCGGGTTGCAATTGCCCCGCGTCAATGACGAAGTGGTGGTGGATTTTATCGGCGGCAATCCGGATCGGCCGGTTATTCTGGGACGGGTTTATAACGCGCAGAACATGCCGCCGGTTTCGTTGCCCGCCAATGCGACGCAAAGCGGTTTCCGCAGCCAGTCTGTGTTTGGCGACCCGAGCATGCGCAACCAGATGATTTTCGAGGACAAGCTGGGGCAGGAGCTGATTGATATGCGGGCGCAACTGGACATGGTGTTGGATGTCGTACGCAACCTGACCGTGACCGTCGGGGCTAATTTGAAGACAACGGTAGGCCAGACCGAGACCCGCGATGTAACAGGAACACGCACCACCCATATTGTCGGCCACGAAAAAGAAACCTTTGATGACGGCGTGCATCGGGAAATCACAGCCAGTGGACTTGCCGACAATATCAAGGGCGGCGCAATAACCAAAATCCTGACAGGGGACAATCAATTGCGCGTGGAGGAAGGTAAAAACACCGTCTACGTCAATGGTCTTGAGGATTATCACGTCACTGGTACGCATACGCAGACAATCGACGAAGCTGAAACCCAGAAATACAATACCAGTCTGGACCAGACGGTAACCGGCCCCACAGAACTTATGTACGATGGCACGCTCAAGCGCACCGTGACGGGCACCGAAACGGTTGAGGTTGAAGGCGTTACCGATCACACTTATGGAGCGCAATACACGTCCAAACATAGCGGCAAAGTCTATTACGATGTGTCGGGGCAGGATTATGAAATCCTGTGCGCCAATTACAAGATCAAGGCAACCGAGCAGGAAGAGCGAATCGTCACCGCCCACGCCAAGAATACCTATAAAGCCGGACGTGAAACGAGCGTAACGGGGCACGATTCGTTTGTTGGTTCGACCCGATCTGCCACTTATGTTGCCGGAACCACCATGGCTGCCATGGTCGCGAACTATCGGGGTTATGCGTTTTCTGCCGATGCAATCAACCTGAATCTGGCTGCTGTCAAATATTCCTTTCAGGTCATGAAAGTTGATCTGAGTGCGGGTTCCATGAAAGCCGATGGAGCGACCCTGCACACAGGCGGACTGGATGTCAAGCTCAAGGGGCTGGGCACCCATATCTTTGGATTTTTAGGGCTTTTATAAGGAGAGTTGCAATGATACTTCAAGGTCGAGTCGGCGCTTGCGCAACGATTATTGATATTATGATACTGGGCCCCAGACCCAATTTTGGTCCCAAGGTAACCATGATACCGAATCCGCTTTCACGCGTATTTACACCAGGGTTGGATCTGGAATGTTGTCCGTTACCTACGATGATTACCTGGGCAAATGAGAGCGGCGTTCTTGGTGTATTGGTGCCGGTGGTCAAATGCTTTTCCACGAAATTTATCAACGTGAGTTTTCGGGTTTTTTCCGGCGCACTGCCGGTCTGTCGATGGACGTCTATTGGCCTGAGCAATATTATCAACGGCGTGGCATCGCTCAACGCTGTACCGTCGCCCAACCGCACCTTTGTGTTCGCCTAAGGTATTAAGACACAGGAGACAGGACTCAAAGGCATAAAGACACTTAAGCACTCAAGCACTCAAGCACTCAAGCACTCAAGCACTCAAGCACTCAAGCACTCAAGCACTCAAGCACTCAGACTACAGCGGATCGACTGAAAGCCATGCTAGAAACGGCTCGCTCAACCCGTGCGGGCGTGGGATCTGGCCCAGTCCTGCGACTCGGCCAGATAGGCCTGTCGGGGAATCGCTCCAGGCCGGCGCAGCAAAGCAGCGTCGGAGACCAGGGCGTCGTGAAACAGGGTGTCGTTCAGCCGGACGTTGTCAAACCGGCCATGTCGCAGGTTAGCGAAAGAAAAATCAGTCCGAGATAGATCACAATTTGAAAATTGTCCGGCTTCGCAATTGGCATAATGGAAAATGGCTTCTGTCAAATCGCAGTCAAGAACGGTACTGTTAATTGCCAGTGCATTCATCCATATTGATTGCGGCAATCGGCATGCAACAAATCTGGTCTGGGCCAGGTCCGCCTCAATCAGCAGTACGTTTGTGCCGTCGCAATGGCTAAACGTGGCTGTTTCCAGATTTGCGCCCTGAAAATTACACATGCTCAGATCGCAGTCGCCGAATGTGGCGGCTTGCAGATTGGCCCGGGAAAACGGGCACTGGTTAAACGTCTGATTTGCAAAAGTCATTTGAGCCATATTGCATTCAGTAAATACAACACGATCGAAATACGTTTTGTCGAATCGGCATTGTCGCAAGTCGTTTTGAAAGAAGATAATCAATTCCAGATAAGAGTCTGAAAAATCGGTCTCTTTCAAACGAACGTCATGAAACGTGGTTTTTTCTGCCGTTTCGAATCGTAGTATTGCGCCCGATAAATCGGCACAGGAAAAGGAACAGGATTGCAGGCTTGCATCGTGCCATAGGGTCTGTCCCAGATCACTGTGTACGACATTGTGTTCGGTCAGGCTGGTCTGTTCAAAGCAGGCACGCTTTGCGCTGCAGTGTGACATCATACCCTTGTTGAAATTGGCATCGGTAAAGTTCGCATCGTCAAAAACGCATTCAGAGAACATGGTTTCGGTCAGGACAGCGTTTCTGAATGAAGCACCGGAAAAGTCGACTTTTTCAAAAATCTGTCCGCTCAGGTCGAACTCGTCCAGATTCATACCGCGACAGTCCTCTCGAATAACCGGTTCATATAAGGCCAGAAGCTCGCGGAACTTGGAGGTATCCATCATGGCTGGGATTCCCGGAATTTCACGATATTGATCATAGTTCGGGCTCACGGGACTTGGTGATATCCATCATAGCGGGGGACTCCCACAACTTCGCGTTATTGTTCATCACTGGGCTCCCAGAAATGCGTTGCCTGTTTGCGCAACGGATATAGCTTTGTATATTTAAGAAATGCGCCCTGGGTGTGCGATGTGTCGTCCAGCCAGGTTTCTGATACGTCGGCCGTACACAGGTTAGCGCGACGCAAATCTGTTCCGCGCATATCGGCCTGTTGAAAGTTGCAACCTGTCAGGTCTGCCGCGACAAAGCGCGCAAGGCGCAAATCGGTGCGTCTGAATATTGAGCCGGTCGCCTTGACTGCCGCAAAGTTCGCGCCATGCAGGGTCGCGGCGCTCAGATCGCAGTGAAGCATGACAGCATCGGAAAAGTCTACTGTATTCAAGACTGTTCTATTGAAGGAGCTATTCTTGATTTTCGCTCCTTGGAAGCTGCAAGTGTCTATATTCAGTTTGTAGGTAAATGACGCGCCCTCTATACGGGCATGCATAAAGTTGACGTTTCTCAGCGTGCTTGCGACAAAGGTAATACTGATCAAAGCGGCGTTTTCAAACGTAATGTTTTCCAGCGTATTTACCTGGAATGCGACCTGTGAGAATTTCCCTCTGGCAAAGCTACTGTTGGCAAAACGGCATTCAGTAAAGATCGTCTTATTGACCGTCGCGCTGTCAAAGCGGCAGTTCGAGAATGCCGCGCTTGTTGTTTGTACGACTTCATCCCAGGACGAATTTTCAAAGTTGCAGTTTGAAAACGTGCTGTGTTGCAGCACCATGGCAGAGAGTTGCGCACCGGTAAAGTCAGCGCGCGACGGGCTTGTTGCCCCCAAATTCGTTTCCCTGAACAGGGCATTGCGTAACGACGTATTTTCGATCTTCGATCTTGTGAGTAAAACACGACTGCAATTGGCGCCGTCTAGTGTGGCATCGGTCAGATTGGCACCCGACATATCGCTGCCGGTCAAGTCGGCTGCTGTCAGAGTCAGGCCAGTCAAATTGGCGCCAGACAGGTCCAGTTCGCGCAGATCCATGCCGCGTCGAAGGCGCTCAAGGACCAGGTCTCGCTTCTGATTACAAATGTGTTGTGAGACAGCGATACCTTGCGGCAGAAAATGCGCAGAGTACAAATTGATTTTTTTCATCTGCTGCATGGTCTGGTGTATTTGTTCTCTGTCGGGTAATCCCGCGGCGCCGATGCGATCCGTCTGGTGTTCCTCCTGCCATTGTCTTTCCATATCGGCCTGCAGTTGTTCTAATCTTTGCATGGCCTGTTTCAAATCTTCAGCCGCAGAGTCCGGTATTTTTCCGTCAACAACGTCTTGCATTTTTTCGAATAACACGGGATCCGTATCCGGGTTTTCTGCCAGTGCTTTTTTGATGCGTTCTTTCTCTTCACCAATCTGTTGTTCCGATGCGTGCTGAAGTCGCTGCATTCGGTCATGAAGTTCCGGCAAATACTCGCCGCTGATAGGGAATTGTGGGCCGGTAAATTCAGGCATGATTTTTCTCGAGTCCAGGCCGGTGCCGCTTATCTTGCTACCCATTTCCGCGCGAATGCGTTGTTCGCGCTTACCCGCATTTTCGAGCAGCAGACCGGTATCGACCGGCCGGGTATCGTGCCAGTCTCCGATGATTGATTTGGGCACCAGATCCTTGTCGCGCAAGGCATATAAGGCGCCTGTTTCCAAGTCGCTGCGTCGCTCAAAAATCTCCTTATACCAAGCCTTTTCACGTGGCTGTCCTGGCAGTTCGATTGCAGCGACAATGGCCAGTACGTCTTCGGCATAGGTTTGCGCGACAGCGACCGAGCCGTGGTACATCATGATGGCGTGCTTGATCCCAGGTAGCAGCCAGATCGTGGTTGGCTTCAAATCGACCTCCAGGAACGCTTCGGAGCCCTGACGGTTTTGTCGGGTTACAAAGCATCGCGCGATCCAGTTCGGGATTGTGCCGGTCCAACATGGTTGCTCGGGATGCATATTCCAGACAGAGAACGCGCAGCCGACTGGCAGACTCTCCTTGTCAGTCCAGCGCTGGTCGGCCTCGGCTGCGCTAAAAAGCCGGGTGTTCATATCTGGGAAGAAGCCGGCAATATCCGTTTTCATCCAGATATCGCTAAAGTTGCCCACGTGCTTGTAGCGCCGTGGTCGGTTGATCATGACCGGACTGAATCCGGCGGGCTTGGGACGCTGATTTATGGATGAAATTTGCGCCGTCGGTATTTCTATATTAGGCAGCGGCGTTGTCCAGACACCGTTAATAAGCTGGCGGCCGATGCCTTTGCCTTCCGGATTTTCGTCAAAGCCAGCGCCGCCAAAGGCGTTGGCCCATACTATTGGCATCTGCTCAAAGGGTTGTGGATCTGAAATCCGATGGTCCAGCCAGTAACGGTCGCCAAAGACAAGCAGGCTTTTTTCTTTGTCTGCGACTTTGACCCGAACCGCGCATTGCGTCTTGTTCTGCTGGTGGGCGGTGTATGCCGCGCCACTGACAAGAAATTCCGGGCGTGTCTTGGGAAGAATCAGATCAAGAATGCCGTGACAATCCATCGTCGGCAGCAAGTGGGTCGTAATTTCGGCTTCGGGAACCAGTCGGGGTTCGGGGCCATTGAAATCAATCAGCGTGTAGGCCATGACTCCCAGGCGGCTTTGTTCCAGATAACCGTAGGGCCGTGTGAGTACGCCCACGCGCAGGGGTTTGACTGTTCTCATTGGAATATGTAAAAAATACCAGGCAATTGCGCCTTTACTAGCTCATATGGATTTGGTCGCCGTTGATTTTCATGACGTCCTGAGCAGTCAGCGTGGTGTAGCCGCCGTGAACGCGAGTCAGTTTTTCTGCTTCGTAGTCAATGGTCTGTGCACGGACATGGTCGACCTCTTTGACATTGCGAAAACAAAGCCGGGCTACGCTATTGATGCGATCGGCCAGCAGGCTGACGATGCTGGAAAAAATAGTGGTTTTGCCGACAGTGGCTTCGACGGTTTCGCCGGTGTATGACATTTGTCCGACGGTAAATCTGGCAGTATCGTTTGTCTGTTCGTAATGAGCCGAGCTCAGCGCCAGCTTCGCGTCGCTGCTTATGTGGGTGCCGGCGGCCGAGTGCAGCGAAACGCTGCCGCTTGTGCTGCGGATGGCCAGATCGCCGCGGATGGCGAGCGAAACCGGTGCATTGCTGCTGCGCGAGATGATGGCAATGAGATAAACACGGTACCGGTCGGGGCCGCTGATGATGACCTGATCGCCCACTTGCGGCTCGATCAGGCAACTTAGTGCCTGCGGGCATATCCAGTCGGCGCCATCGCAGTTGACGGTGAAAAGCGCTCCATTGATTTGCTGTACCGTGCCGACAAGCTGTACAGGATCGTAGCTGAGCGGCTGCTTTTGTGTTGCGCGCACGACATGTCTCCGGTCAATGAATAATATGCCATTGTCGCTGTTGAATACTTCATGGATATGACATTCATGATGAATGACGGATCGTTTACATTTTGCTGCACAGCATTTGTCTTTTGCCCCGCGCACGGCTTCAAGTGGCGAATTATCGTACCGGCAAGTGTCGAACCCATCCATACGAATGGACGCATTGCTTTGCCGGCGGTGCCATTTTATTTCGTCTGTGTTCGCACTGCGGCCGCATCTGGTGTTACGCGATCTCGGATGCGACTGTCGTATTCCTCCCCTGAAGTTGTCGTATCAGCCTATTTGCTGACGGCCAGTTATTGCGCATACTACGGGTGTAGACGGCAGCCTATGTCGCTCATAAATTAATGGAGAATACACATGAACTATGTCGATGGTTTTGTTGCAGCGGTGCCAAAAGCCAATCGGGAAGCGTATATCAAACACGCAGCCGAAGCTGCCGTCGTGTTCAAGGAGTTGGGCGCACTCAGTGTGGTCGAATGCTGGGGAGACGAAGTCCCGGAAGGTAAAGTGACCTCCTTTCCGATGGCGGTACAGTGTAAGGCGGATGAAACGGTGATATTTTCCTGGGTCACCTGGCCGTCCAAGCAAGTGCACGACGAGGGGATGAAGAAAATGATGGAAGATCCGCGCATGCAGCCTGACGTAAATCCCATGCCCTTTGACGGAAAGCGCCTGATTTACGGCGGATTCGTTCCGGTTGTGAACGTCTGAGACTACATGCTGTGATTTTTTACCCGGTTTTTTTGCTGCGTCGCTTGTAGCAGACAGCGTTATGGCGTTACAAAATTGCCCCGTGCCGGCGCAGCCCTGCTGGTCTGCCGCCGGTTTTCTGCCTCTGATCGCTGCGGGACTGTGACATTGTGGCGCTGAGTCTATAAAATACCAGATACTTAATCCTGCCTTGCGTTTGTATCTCTTGTTGTTCCGCACTGCAGCGCAATCGGTCAATTTGTCTGGATATTGTATTATGAGAAAACCGCTGTTATTGCTTGTGGGCGCATGCACGCTGCTTGCTGCCTGCGCCGCTCCCCCGGTTGTCGCGCCGTTGTCGGATGCACAATTGGAAGCCATGAGTTGCCGGCAGATCGGACGCGAAAGCGATAAACTGAATTTGCAGGTCGATCAACTGCGTGGCAACAATGCCGTATTCGGCCCGCCAGAGGATCAGAAGCGGGCCGCCATCACTGCAGCGCAGCACCGCCTGCAGCAATTACGAACACAAAGCGTCAAAAAGCTTTGCACGTTCGGCTAAGAAACAGGATAGCAATGTTTACATTAACAGCAGGGCGCGTTGCATCGATAGTGGCGCTGGGATTACTTGCAGCATGTTCCACCGGAACCGACCACTCAAAAAGCGCTGAATGCGGCCGCATCAACTCACGTGTCATGATGGCGCCGGCACCGGGTGCCGGGGACAATTTCCTGTCTCGCAACAGCGCAGATCAGCGCGCCGATGCGCAGCGCGAACGCGCGCGACGTATGGGCTGCGACTGAAACAAAGATACGAGTCTATCGGGACAAGTTGCTTTGACCGCCATCCGCGCGCATTTTCCGCAGTATTTCTGTAATAACGCCGCACCCGGGTAAACCGGATGTATACGAATGGAAGGCTTTGACATGAACCCACAGGACAAAAACGGGAAACTGGACTATATCGAGTTCAACGTCAGCGATATTGCGCGCACTTGCAAGTTTTATGCAAGTGCGTTTGGATGGTCCTTCAAAGACTATGGGCCCAGTTACTGTGAATTTACCGACGGACGGTTTACTGGCGGATTCTCTGTGGGCGGGGCGGTAACCCCCGGGGGGCCGCTGGTCGTTCTTTATGCCGACAATCTGGCGCAGGCTCAGGAACGCGTCGAAAAAGCCGGCGGCCGGATTGTGAGGCCCGTATTCGATTTCCCTGGTGGCCGGCGGTTTCACTTTGCCGACCCCGATGGCTACGAGCTCGCCGTATGGTCAGACCAGTAGCACTGGCTCTAAGCTGACGATTTGCGCTTCCTGACCAGGTCCACGCCCTGATTGGCCAGTTGGTCAGCTCGCTCGTTTCCCGGGTCGCCGGCGTGGCCCTTGACCCATTTCCAGGTCACATCATGCTTGCTGATCTGCTCATTGAGCAATAACCACAAGTCCACATTTTTTACCGGTTTTTTATCCGCTGTTTTCCAGTTGCGCGCCTGCCAGCCTGTCATCCATTCGCAAATTCCCTTCTGAACGTATTGAGAATCGACGTGCAAGGTGACATGACAGCTGCGTTTGAGCGCTCGCAACGCCTCTATGACAGCCATCATTTCCATGCGATTATTGGTGGTTTGCGCCTCGCCGCCAAACAGGGTTTTTTCGTGAGAACCCTGACGCAGCAATACCCCCCAGCCGCCCGGGCCGGGGTTGCCCTTGCAGGCGCCGTCTGTCCAGATATTGACTTGCGGTTTATCTATGTTGGCTTGCGTTTTATCCATGTGGTTCTTTAAAAAGCTGACGTACTTCGCGGCGGGATATTGCAGCTTCGCCGCGGGCGAATTTTTTCTTCTTCTTGCCTTTCCAGGACGGGCCAATCAGCGTCATGCCGTGGGTGCGCTTGACAGCGGCAAGCAGGTAAACGGCACCGGCGACGGGCCACCATCGGTCGCCAGCCTGGTTCATGAAGTTCCAGCGGTTGAGCCATCGGTCTGTATGGCAGGCGGGAGTGTAACAGCCAAAATAGCCGCGGTCTACTTCGAATGACAGCAGTTTCATCCAGTCCTTCAGACGGGTGACCGATACCTGGCGGGATGCAGCAACCGGCATCCACGGTTTGCGCAGGGGCATACGCGAGCGCAGGCCCCACAGGCTCCAGGGGTTGAAACCGGAGATGATCAGGCGGCCTTCATGCACAAGAACCCTCTCGGCCTCCCGCAGCACCAGGTGCGGATTGTCGGCGCATTCCAGGATATGGGGCAAAATCAGCAAATCAATGGAATTGGACGCAAGGGGCAGTGCATCAAGCTGCGCCTGGACAAATCGGGTATTCGGGTAATGGGCGCAATTGTTAAAGCTGTCATCGGTCAGAATGATTTTGGTGCGCATTCTGTTATGATGCAAAAAATTCCAGTCAGGCAGGCCGACCTGCACGGCGTTGAATCCGAAAGAGTCGGCCACAATCTGATCAAATTTTGAAGATTCCCATTGTATGACGCGTTGGCCAGGGTCCGTATTGAACCAATCTGCCAGATTAATGATTCGCGAATGGATTTGTTTCACAGATTCCTCGGTATAAATGCGGCGCCTTAGTAAAGTGACTATCTGATGACAATAAAGATCTGGCCGATCAGCGCGTTCAGCGACAACTATATCTGGACAATTGTACAGTCTGATCTGGCGGTTGTCGTGGATCCCGGGGACGCAGCGCCAGTGTTGGCGTACTTGCGTGAACACGGGTTAACCCTGACCAATATTCTGCTGACGCATCATCATGCTGATCATGTGGGTGGCGTGGCCGAGCTGGTCGAAAAGACCGGCGCTACCGTTTATGGTCCTGCCGGCCCGACCATACCCTGTCGCAATGTCACTCTCAAAGAGGGAGATGACGTCAATCTGAGCCCATTTGGGCAGTTTTCTGTTCTGGAAGTTCCGGGCCATACGCTCGACCACATTGCCTATTTCGGGCAGGTCGATGGCCGCGATGTGCTGTTCTGTGGCGATACTTTATTTGCAACAGGCTGCGGCAGATTATTTGAAGGAAATTCTAGACAAATGCAACAAAGCCTTGATAAATTTAAAAAATTGCCCCACAATACGTCCGTCTATTGTGCTCATGAATACACTTTGGGCAACATTCGCTGGGCACGTACCGTCGAACCGCACAACCCTGATCTGGAACAATGGCAGCGCGAAGCAGAAACATTGCGCAACAACAACCAGACTACCGTTCCAACATCGCTGGAACATGAACTCAAAACCAATCCGTTCATGAGAACGGATGAACCGGTTGTGATAAGCGCAGCTGAGCAGCATGTTGGTCGTTCTCTGGCCCACCCCGAGAACGTGCTTGAAGTATTACGTGAGTGGAAAAACCAATTCTGAGACTGACTATATGAAATTAGTACGATTTTTTCTGGTGGGTTGTGTCGTCGCGCTGACCGGCTGCGCTTCGTCCGGCGGCGGCAAGTACAGTGAGAAGGTCAGTTACCATGGGCCTAACCGGGATGTCTGGGATCGCGTACGCAAGGGATTCGACATGCCGCCCCTGCAGGATGAAAAAGTCGCCTATTGGACCAATTACTACGCTTCCCGCCCAGGTTCAGTCCAGACCATGGCCTCACGTTCGGGCAAATACATCTATCACATTACCAAAGAGCTGGAAAAGCGCAATATGCCCACCGAACTGGCCTTGCTGCCATTTGTGGAAAGCGCCTATATTGCCACGGCATTGTCCCGATCACGAGCTGCCGGCTTATGGCAATTCATTCCCAGCACCGGCACGCAGTACAAGCTGACGCAGGATTGGTGGAAAGATGATCGTCGCGACCCCGTGGAGTCAACGCGCGCCGCGCTGGACTATCTGTCCTATCTGTACACCTTTCAGGGCAATGACTGGCATTTGGCGCTGGCGTCATATAACTGGGGCGAAGGGGCGGTCAAGCGGGCCCGCGGGCGCGCCGGCGGTGGCGGCTATCTTGACCTCAGAATGCCGTCCGAAACACGTAATTACGTACCCAAGCTGATGGCAATCCGCAATATTGTGGCCAACCCGGCCAAATATGGCATTACGCTGCCATCGATTCCCGACAAGCCGTATTTTGAAAAGGTCAGGCGTACCAAAGACATCGACGTGGCCGTCATGGCCCGGCTGGCCAACATTTCCGTGGATGAATTCAAGGAACTGAATCCGTCATTCAATCGTCCTACGCTGCTGGCCATGCATGAGCCGAATATTTTGCTACCGGTCTCGGCAGTAAAGACATACAAGAAGAATCTGGCCAACTACAAGGGGCCGCTAGCCAGTTACAAGGGCTATCAGCCTGCGCCGGGTGAATCGCTCACTGCCATTGCCCAGGCACACGGTATCTCGCTGAGTAAACTCAAGTCACTCAATGGATACTCCGCGCGCCAGAAAGTTGCACTCTCGTCACGTGCCCTCATGATTCCGGTGCAGCCCGATTTCAACACCGATTCCATCGTTCCTCGCGGCCTGCCGCCGACGGCGCCCGATGGCTCTTTGCGTGAATCGGACAGCATGCTGGCAGACGTTGCTCCGCCGGCAGTATCGCCTGCCGCACCTGCCCCTGTCGTGGAGCAGCCACGTGCTTATGCGAGCAATACGCCCACCTCAACGCTGCGGCAGACCGCCGGCTCGCCTGCTGGCGCAGCGCGTCAGGTCGCAAGCAATACCCGTGCGCCATCCGGTTCGACCCGACAGGTGGTGGACTGGGATACAGGTGGCAGTCAGCCTGCGCCGCGTAGCGCGCCTGCAGCCAGCGACGATCCGCTGGCCGCGCTGGTTGCGCAGAACGAAATCCGTGATTCAGCGCGTACCGCGGCCCATGCGGCGCCTGCCAGCTATCAACCTGCGGTACGGCCGGCAACTGCTACCGTGCGGCCACCCGTGCTGGCGCAGCCACAAGCGGCGCCTGCAGTTCGCGCGGCAGCCTACAATCGGCGAGCCGGGGCGGGCACAAGGCCGCCTGAACACTTTGTTACGCAAGGCGAAACCTTGTATTCGCTGGCAAAACGCTACGGAACAACGGTTGATGATCTGAAGGCGCTCAATAATATTGGCACCGAGGGGCTCAAAGCAGGCTTGCGCTTGCGTTTGCCAGGAACCGCTATTCGTGGTTAATGGTGGCGCCTGAGCGCTAAATATTCTGGAATGACTGCGCAATGCCTTTGCATTGCGCATTTTTTTTATAATGGCCTTCATTAAAAAACAATTAGGACAGCAAATGGGCTTTCTTGCAAACAAACGAATTCTGATCACCGGCGTTATTTCGAACCGTTCAATCGCCTACGGCATCGCCACGGCGTGCAAAGCGCAGGGAGCCGAACTGGCTTTTACCTACGTTGGCGATCGATTCAAGGATCGTGTGACTGAATTTGCCGCTGATTTTGGCAGCGCCATCGTCATTCCCTGTGATGTGGCCGAAGACGCACAGATCGACGCCGCGTTCGAACAACTGGCGCAGCACTGGGACGGTCTGGACGGCCTGGTCCATTCCATTGGATTTGCACCTCGCGAAGCCATTGCGGGCAATTTTCTGGACGGGCTCTCACGCGAAGGCTTTCGTATTGCGCATGATATTTCTGCCTATAGCTTTCCTGCCATGACCAAGGCTGCGTTGCCTTTGCTCCGTGCGCGTCAGGGGTCGGTGCTGACATTGACCTATCTGGGGGCCGAAAAAGTGGTACCCAACTACAACACAATGGGCCTGGCAAAGGCTTCCCTGGAGGCGAGTGTACGTTATCTGGCCACGGCGCTGGGCGCAGAAGGCCTGCGCGCCAATGGTATCTCTGCGGGGCCTATCAAGACGCTGGCAGCCAGTGGCATCAAGGATTTTTCGTCCATTCTCAATTTCGTATCGGCACATGCCCCACTCAAGCGCAATGTGACCATCGAAGATGTGGGTAACACGGCTGCATTCCTGCTGTCGGATCTGGCAGCGGGAGTTACAGGCGAAATCGTACATGTGGACGCAGGCTTCTCGACTGTTGTCCCAGGCATGTCTTAAGGATTGCGAATCATGCGACAAATTATTCTCGATACTGAAACAACCGGTTTTGATCCGGCAGAAGGCGATCGCATTGTCGAACTCGGATGCGTGGAGCTGATCGACCGTCAGTTCACTGGGAATAATCTGCATATCTATTTCAATCCCGACAGGGACAGTTCGCCCGGTGCGCTCGAGGTGCACGGGCTGACCACCGAATTTCTGTCTCAGTTTAATCGGTTTGAAGACGAAGCGACCCGCATTTTCGAGTACCTGAAAGGCACTGAAATTTACATTCACAACGCGGCGTTTGACGTGAAATTTCTGAATGCGGAATTTGCGCGCGTGGGCATGCCGCCTATCGAGCAGACCGCTGCCAGCATTCATGACACGCTGGCAATGGCGCGCGAGCAATACCCGGGCAAGCGCAACAGCCTGGATATGCTGTGCGACCGGCTGGGCGTCTCAAACGCGCACCGTACGCTGCACGGAGCGCTGCTGGATGCAGAGTTGTTGGCCGAAGTCTGGTTGGCCATGACGCGAGGCCAGTTCGGCCTGGTCATGGAACATACTGATCAGCCGCGACAGCAGGAAGGCCAGCCGGTGGTAGCGCAGCTTGACGCCACGGTGCTGCGGATTGAGGCGGCCACCGAGGCTGAGCTGGCAGAGCATCATGCCTATCTGGATGGGTTGGATCAGGCGGCCGGCGGCCTCAGTTTATGGCGCAAGCTGACCGAGCCTGCGTATGTTGCCTGATTAGGCAGGATGCAGGCCACGGATGCGCCAGCTCGGTGCCAGATGTTGGTTACAGGTCGGTTGCGACGGAGCGTCAGGCAGGAGCGTGAGCCCCAAGGGCCGCGTCATTGGGCGGCGTCCGATTGCCGTCGGATAATGGGCGCTGCATAAGCACCGTATCGACCCAACGACCATGTTTGAAACCCGTTGCGGGCAGCGCGCCTATCATTTCGAAACCTGCCTTGCGATGCACCCCAATGGACGCTGCGTTGGCACTGTCGCCGATGACGGCAATCATCTGGCGCCAGGGACCGGCTTCACATAAGCGGATCAATTCGGCCAGCAAACGCGAGCCCGCGCCCAGACGACCGAGGTCGTGCCGCAGGTAAATGGCATTTTCAACGGTGTAGCGATAGGCTACACGTGGACGAAATGACGACGCATAGGCATAGCCGATAACTTCCCCGTCCTTTTCTGCCACGATATAGGGATAACCCTGGGTGGTGATGTCAGTAAACCGTTTGCGCATCTGCACGCAGTCGGGCACCGTTTCCTCAAAGGTCGCAATGCCGTTTACTACGTGCCAGGCGTAGATTTGCGTAATAGCTGTTATGTCTTGGTCCGTGGCAGGACGCACGAGGCAGGAATCGGTCATTTACTGTTTTAAATTCATATCGTGGTGAAATTACTGATGCTATTTTATAGAGATTAGGGTAAATTCGTAGCAGTTGCTGCGTTAAACTGGCATAAAATAATTTTGGGCCGCTGTCTTGTCCGGCTTGCTGCTTCATGGTGTTTCAACTGTGATAATAAGGCGGGCGACAGTTCAGGCAATTATCAATCCTGGTGCCTCAGGCATCAAACTGTCGGTGCGGATCCCTGTTCGCTGTACATTCGGCCGCATTGCTGCCCGACATTCTGTGAGGACATATGTCAACACCCATTACCCCGTTAAGTGACACGCTGGCGGTCGCCCCCCAACTGGGCGCCGAAGACATGGCCGCAGTCAAGTCGGCGGGCTACCACAGCGTCATTATTAATCGCCCCGATTACGAAGGCGGTGAGTCCCAGCCGGCGTCGGCTGATGTCATCAAGGCCGGCGAACAGGCCGGCCTGACGGTGGTGTATCAGCCCGTTGTCAGTGGTGCCATTACACCCGAAGACGTCAAGACCTTCCGTCAGCATCTGGACACATTGCCGACGCCGGTTCTGGCGTATTGCCGCTCGGGTACCCGTTGCACGCATCTTTACAATGCGGCCAAACAGGAAACATCGCAGTCTTAAGGAGTCCCACCATGTTCAATAAAATTCTTCTTCCAATCGACGGTTCGGACATTTCAGCACGGGCGGCAAATTCAGGCATCTGCTTTGCGCGACAGAACAATGCCGAAGTGATCGCCATCAATGTGACGCAGCCGTTTTCCACACTCATCGGCTTTGACGGCATGGCTGCCTCTTATGCCATCTCCGATGGCGACTATGAAGAGGCAGCGCGCAAGGAAGCCGAGTCCTATCTGAAACCGGTGCTCGATCGTGCACAGACGGCAAATGTAAAGGCAACATCGCTGGTCATTTCCAACTACAGCGTGGCAGACGGTATTGTCGAAGCGGCCAAGGAAAACGGCTGCGATCTTATTTATATCGCCAGCCATGGTCGCAGCGGACTGTCGCGACTGCTGCTCGGTAGCGTAACAACCAAAGTATTGTCACTGGCGTCCACGTCGGTGCTGGTGTATCGCCTGAAAGATCAAAGCAATAGTTAATTTTTCACGCGCCAGCCGCCGCTGTTTCGGGCGGGATGGCGCGTCGCAAAAGGCTGGCCGGCGATATTGTCATTGTGCTTTTTACAGCAATCGCCGCCACTTGCGCGCAATGCACTATTGAACTGCAGCCAACAAATTATAGGCTTAAGGGTCGTGTGATGGGGTCATCACACAGTTGCGATTGTGTCACCGCCCGCCCGTAGGCCGTTCGTCATGGCTTCATACAACAAAAACAACGCCGCGACAGGCAGAGAGCTTGTCGCGGCGTTGTTGTTCTGCGGGATGACTTCACGGCTGACCAAGGGCGTCGTCGTAACCGGAAATCCGGCTGCAACGGCGCGTTTACCTGAACAGGTTTACAACTGTGTTTGCGCGAACAAAGTCGCAACAGTGCGTTTACCTGTACAGGATTGCGATAGTGCGTTTACCTGAATAAGGCTGCGGCGGTCATGATGGTATTGGCCACACCCCATACTAGAGGAACACCCACTAGAAGCCAGAAGGCCACAATCAGTCCGGTCGGGGTTTTGCGTTGAGCAGATTCTTGCATTTTAAGCACTCCCTTGTTATTTGGCGCCAACCGGAATTGGTGCGCCTGCGGTGTTGTCAGCTTCCATATGATGTTGTGCGGCAACCGGACGGATCATCATATTGCAGATGAAGCCGATAACCAGCAAGCCGGCCATCACGTACATGGTGTAAATATAGACGTCAGATCTCGGAATGCCCATCTGGAGCTGGTAATCACGGATGTAATTGACCAGGACGGGACCGAATACGCCAGCTGCCGACCAGGCCGTCAGCAGGCGACCGTGTATGCCGCCGACGTAGCGCGTGCCGAAAAGATCGGCCAGATATGCCGGCACGGTCGAGAAGCCGCCGCCATACATGGACAGGATAACCAGATAAAACAGCACGAACAGTGTCACGTGGCCGCCGGTGCCCATGCCCGGTACCAGGAAATACAGAATGGTGCCAAGAACGAAGAATGTGCTGTAGGTCCGCTTGCGACCCATATAGTCAGAGACGGTAGACCAGAGAAAGCGCCCGCTCATGTTTGCCAGCGATAGCAAGCCGACGAAACCGGCAGCGGCCGCGGCGGTAATCATGCCTTGGAAGCTTTCCTGGATCATTAGCGAGGCCTGGCCGAGCACGCCGATACCGGCAGTTACGTTCAGGCATAGCGCCCACCACAGTAGCCAGAATTGCGGTGTTTTGATGGCCCGGTCAATGTGCACGTGATTGCGCGAGATCATGGCGTTTTGCTGGACGGGCGGTGTCCATCCTTCGGGCTTCCAGTCTGCGGCCGGGATGCGTACGGCCAGCGCGCCAATGCACATATAGATGAAGTACACGATACCCAGGACCACGAACGTCTCGGTGACGCCCATAGAAGTGTCGGACTTGAATGCATTCATCAATTGCAGCGACAACGGAGAGGCGATCATGGCGCCCCCGCCAAAGCCCATGATGGCCATTCCGGTAGCCATGCCGCGCCTGTCCGGAAACCATTTGATGAGCGTGGATACCGGCGACACATAACCGATACCCAGACCGATACCACCCAATACCCCATAGCCGAAATACACCAGCCATAGTTGATGCAGGTGCAGACCCAGCGCCGCGACCAGGAACCCGCCGCCAAAGCAGCTGGCGGCGACGAACATGGCTTTGCGCGGGCCCACTTCCTCTAGCCACTTTCCGGCAAAAGCGGCCGACAGACCTAAGAATACAATTGCAATACTGAAGATCCAGCCCAGCTGTGGAATGGTCCAGTCGCTGGGGGCAGATTCGGAGATGCCCAGCAACTGGGTCATTGGTTTATTGAATACCGAAAAGGCATAGGCCTGTCCGATACATAAGTGAATGGCTAATGCGGCAGGCGGAACCATCCACCTGTTGAAACCCGGACCGGCTGTGATCCGCTCCTTGCTGAAGAATCCGCCCCGGGTAAAGGCTTGCTCCATAGATGTCTCCTTGGTTGTGGATTATGTGTGGCTTGTTGGCCTTATGGTTTATGGTGTAGCGGGAACTGTTTTCGTGTCGGCAGGCTTCAGATCTGCCTTGTGATTATTGATGGCCTCCAGTGCGAATGCTGAGAGCCCGATTTCCCCATCCTGCCCGTCAGGATACTGTTCCAGGAATTCAAGCAGCGCAATGCGCATGCGTGGCTCCCAGAATTTTCGAATATGTTCGTAAACGCTGCGCAATCCCTCTTCCCTGTCGGGCAAGGCTTCGAAAAAACTGGCAATCTGGTTTGCCATTTTGATGAGCATTGCGGTCGTATTGAACACGTGTGGAGTCGTCATGATGCCTTGCCTCTGTCCGATAATTGAAAGCGTTGTGAATGGGCGTAGATTGTAGCCTGATCGCCGCGTGTAAAGCCAAGTAGTGTGACACCGGTCTCCTTGGCCAGCGCGATCGCCGCCGAAGTGGGTGCCGAGACAGCTGCCAGCAGCGGGCAGCCGGCCATGGCCGCTTTTTGTACCATTTCAAAACTGGCGCGGCTGGATACCAGCAGCGCGCCACGGCCTATTGGTTGCGAGTCTCGCAGCAGGGCGCCGATGGTTTTGTCCAGTGCGTTATGTCGGCCCACGTCTTCGCGAATAAAGGCAGGGGCCTGGCTGTCTGGAGCAATCCAGGCAGCAGCGTGGGTGGCGCCGGTTTCCTGGTGCAAGGGTTGTTGCTCGCGCAGTGCATTCATGGCACTGAGCAATTGCGCTAGCGTTACGCCCGCGCTCATCTGGCGCAGATCCTGTGGTTGTGTGCTGGTCGCGGAGGAGACGGTACGGTGGGCGTCGCTGGGCGGGGCCACGGGCGGCAGCCGGCGTACCGCCTCTAGCGTTTCTACGCCACACAGCCCGCAAGCCGTACGCCCGGCCATCTGGCGGCGCCGGTCCTTGAGAAATTGCATGCAAGCCGGGCTGATTTGCACATGCGCAAGGATGCCCAGATCTGTTTGCTCCTGTTCGAAATCACGAATGTCATCGGGGGATCGCACGATCCCCTCAGTCAAGCAAAAGCCCCAGGCAAAATCTTCCAAATCCTGCGGCGTGGCAAGCATGACTGCGTGATTGATGCCATTGAACTGGACGGCAACCGGCATTTCGACAGCGACTGAATCGCTTTGCGTTTGCTCATGCATGATGCTGTCGCGCACGCGATTGACTTGCAGCGGCATGCTGCCAACACGCGCGGCGGGCAGGGCGACCGACGCTGACGGATCGGTGCCCTTGATTGCGGCCGTTGAAGCTGGGATGACGACCTTATCCATCGGAAAAAATCCTGTCGTTAACCTACCGGTGTTTCGTCCATCGTGACTCGATTTTTCAGCAAGGCACGCTGTTCACTGTTGAACGCTGACCAGCTATTCTGCCAGGCCGAAGGTTGCGTAACGCGCGTTACCTGTACTGCTGTTACCTTGTACTCGGGGCAATTGGTTGCCCAGTCCGAATTATCGGTAGTAACCACGTTGGCGCCGGATTCGGGGAAATGGAAGGTCGTGTAGACGACGCCAGGCTGCACCCGTGTTGTCACATCTGCCCGCAGGACCGTTTCACCGGCGCGGCTTTGAATGCCAACCCAGTCGCCCTGACTGATGCCGCGATCCTCAGCGTCAACCGGATGAATTTCCAGCACATCTTCGGAATGCCAGGCCACGTTCGGTGTTCTGCGTGTTTGCGCACCCACGTTGTACTGAGACAGGATCCGCCCGGTGGTAAAGAGCAGCGGAAATTTGCGTGTGCTGCGTTCGTCCGTAGGAATGTATTTCGTGATCATGAACTTGCCCTTGCCGCGGACGAACTCGTCTATGTGCATGATTGGCGTGCCTTCGGGCGCTTCCTCATTGCATGGCCACTGTACGCTGCCCATCTTGGTGATGAGATCGAACGAGACGCCGGTGAAGGTCGGCGTAAGTGCAGCAATTTCATCCATGATTTCCGAAGGATGATCGTAGTTCATTGGGTAGCCCAGTGCATTGGACAGGGCGCAAGTGATTTCCCAGTCCGCCATGCCGCTTGCCGGTTCCATGACCTTGCGTACCCGCGAAATCCGGCGCTCGGCATTGGTAAATGTGCCATCTTTTTCGAGGAATGTTGACCCGGGCAGGAACACGTGAGCGTACTTGGCCGTTTCATTCAGAAAAATATCCTGGATAACTACGCATTCCATCGCAGACAGGGAAGCGGCCACGTGCTGGGTGTTCGGGTCCGATTGCACGATATCCTCGCCCTGGCAGTACAGCCCCTTGAAGCTGCCTTCCAGCGCGGCGTCAAACATATTGGGAATGCGCAGACCGGGTTCGGACTGCAGCGTGACATTCCACGCCTTTTCGAACTCATTACGGGTGACATCGTCGGATATATGACGGTAGCCTGGCAGTTCGTGCGGGAAGGAGCCCATGTCGCAGGAACCCTGCACGTTGTTCTGGCCACGCAACGGATTGACACCCACGCCTTCGCGTCCGATGTTGCCGGTGGCCATGGCCAGGTTGGCAATGGCCATGACAGTGGTAGAACCCTGGCTGTGCTCGGTTACACCCAGGCCATAATAAATGGATCCATTGCCGCCAGTCGCAAACAGCCTTGCCGCTCCGCGAACCTGTTCGGCCGGGACACCGGTTTCTTCCTGCATGGCTTCGGGCGAGTTCTCGGGCAGGCTGACAAAATCAAACCATTCCTTGAATGCCTTGTCTTCGCAGCGCTCCCGTACGAAGTCCAGATTGATCAGGTTTTCGGTAGCGATGACATGTGACATGGCAGACAGCAGCGCCACGTTGGTGCCGGGACGTACCTGCAGGTGATAGTCGGCGCGAATATGCGGCGAACTGACCAGTTCGGTCTGGCGCGGATCAATGACGATCAGGCGTGCGCCCTCGCGCAGGCGCTTTTTCAGGCGCGACGCAAAGACCGGGTGGGCCGCGCTCGGGTTGGCCCCCATTACGATAACCACATCTGTGAACATGACAGAGTCAAATGTTTGCGTGCCGGCCGATTCGCCTAGCGTGGTTTTAAGGCCATAACCGGTAGGCGAGTGACATACGCGGGCGCAGGTGTCCACATTATTGGTATTGAAGGCGGCGCGTACCAGTTTCTGCACCAGCCAGGTTTCTTCGTTGGTGCAGCGTGAAGACGTAATACCGCCTACGGAATCGCGACCGTACTTGTCTTGCAGGCGTTTGAATTCGCTGGCCGCATAGCCGATCGCCTCTTCCCATGACACTTCGGTCCATGGGTCTGAGATGCTCTTGCGGATCATGGGCTTGGTGATGCGTTCCTTATGGGTGGTGTAACCCCAGGCAAAGCGGCCCTTGACGCAGGAGTGGCCGCGATTGGCCTGGCCGTCTTTCCACGGCGTCATGCGAACCACTGTCTCGCCTTTCATCTCTGCCTTGAAGCCGCAACCGACACCACAATAGGCGCAAGTGGTAATCACCGCGTGATCTGCCTGGCCCAGTTCGATAATGCTTTTGTCTTCCAGTGTCGCGGTGGGGCAGGCCTGTACACAGGCACCGCAGGATACGCATTCGCTGTCCATGAACGGCTGATCCTGGCCGGCTGAGACGCGCGAGGCAAAGCCTTTGCCGGAAATGGTCAGGGCGAACGTGCCCTGTGTTTCTTCGCAGGCACGCACGCAGCGGTTGCAGACAATGCACTTGCTGGGATCATAAGTGAAATAGGGATTGGACTCGTCCTTCTGGTCATTCAGGTGGTTGGCCCCGTCGTAGCCGTAGCGGACGTTACGCAAACCAACAACACCTGCCATGTCCTGCAATTCGCAGTCGCCGTTGGACGGGCATGTCAGGCAGTCCAGCGGGTGGTCGGAAATATACAGTTCCATGACGCCGCGGCGCAACTGATGCAGCTTTGGCGTTTCGGTGCGAATGACCATTCCTTCTTCGACCGGCGTGGTACAGGATGCCGGATAACCGCGACGGCCTTCGATTTCCACCAGGCACAGTCGGCATGAGCCGAACGCTTCGATGCTGTCGGTTGCGCATAGTTTGGGAATATTCACGCCATTGAGCGCGGCTGCACGCATGACCGATGTGCCTTCGGGCACGGCGATGTCGTAACCGTCAATGGTGACGGTGATCAGCTTGTCGGAGGTGCGCTCGGGCGTACCCAGATCGATATCGCGTTTGACGACGGTTTCTAACATAACGAGCTCCTTGCCATTTGTGGCAGCGGACAATATTCAATGTTCATGACGGGTGGGCTTCTGTATTCGCTTCGATCCCGAAATCTGCCGGGAAGTGCTCCATGGCAGACAGGACCGGATAAGGGGTCATGCCGCCCAGGGCGCACAGCGATCCACCCAGCATGGTGTCGCACAGGTCGCGCAACAGTTCTATGTTTTCGTGCCGGTTTTCGTTCGCGCTGATGCGGTCTATGACTTCTACACCGCGTGTTGAGCCGATACGGCACGGCGTGCATTTTCCGCAGGACTCGACGGCGCAGAACTCCATGGCGTAGCGGGCCAACTCGTTCATTTTTGCCGTATCGTCGAACGCCACAATGCCACCGTGGCCGATCATGGCCGACACTTTCATGTAGGCTTCGTAGTCCAGGGGAACATCCCATTGCGATTCAGGCAGGTAGGCGCCCAGCGGGCCGCCAACTTGTACCGCCTTGATGGGCCGCCCGCTGGCGCTGCCGCCGCCATAATCAAAAAGCAGTTCGCGCAGAGTCAGGCCAAAAGCCTTTTCAACCAGACCACCCTGACGGATATTGCCGGCCAGCTGAAAGGGCAGGGTGCCTTTGGAGCGTCCCATGCCGTAGTTGGCATAAGCTTGCCCGCCTTCGGCAAGAATATAGGGAACCGATGCCAGTGAGATGACGTTGTTGATCACCGTGGGTTTGCCGAAAAGTCCCTTGATCGCCGGTAGCGGCGGCTTGGCGCGCACCAGTCCACGTTTGCCTTCCAGCGAGTCCAGCAGCGAGGTTTCTTCGCCGCAAATATAGGCACCGGCGCCTTTGCGAATCTCAAGGAAAAAAGACTTGCCGCTACCCTGGATGTTTTCGCCAAGCCAATTGGCTTCGGTCGCGATATCAATGGCGCGGTTCAGCGCTGTAATGGCATGCGGATATTCGGAGCGCACATAGATGAACCCGTAGGTCGCATCGGTTGCCAGTCCAGCGATGGTCATGCCTTCGATCAGGCACAGTGGGTCGCCTTCCATCAGCATGCGATCGGAAAACGTACCCGAGTCGCCTTCATCGGCGTTGCAAACAATATATTTCTGGTCTGCCGGCGTGCCCAGCACTGTTTTCCATTTAATGCCGGTGGGGAAGGCCGCACCGCCTCGTCCGCGCAGACCCGAGTCGGTCACTTCCTGCACAATTTCGGCCGCTGGCATGGACAGGGCTTTTTTAAGACCGGCGAAACCGCCATGGTCGATATAGTCGGCGACCGAAAGCGGGTCGGTAATACCGACGCGTGCAAAGGTCAGCCGCTCCTGATTTTTCAGAAAAGGGATCTCTTCGGTCAGGCCGTGGCTCAATGCATGGCTGCCACCCTTGAGCAAATCGGCATCGAACAGGGCGGGCACATCCTTGGCGGTAACCGGGCCATAGGCCACACGACCTTTTTCCGTTTGCACTTCGATCATGGGTTCAAGCCATAGCAACCCGCGGGAGCCATTGCGTATAACGGTGATGTCCTGATTGCGCTGCTCGGCTTCCTTGCGGATGGCGGCTACAACACGTTCGGCGCCGGCAGCAATGGCACCGGCATCAGCGGGGACAAAAATACGGGTAGTCATACAGAGACGGCCTCCGTGTGTTCGCGATACAGTTCGTCGAAGGTCTCAGGCGTGACATGGGCACAGGGCTCGCCGTTGATCATGATGTTGGGGGACTGGGCGCACAGGCCAAGGCAATAGACCGCATCGACCGACACCTGACCATCGGCACTGGTGCTGTTCATCTCGCACCCGGTCACGTTGCTTATGTGCGCTTCCAGTTCTGTCGAACCCATGGCCTGACAGGACTCGGCCCGGCAGACTTCGATATGGACCGCTCCCTTGGGAACGGAATGAAAATGGGGATAGAAGGTAATAACCCCATGGACCTCGGCGCGCGATAAATTCAGTGCCTGGGCGATTTGGTCCACACACTCGGGCGGAATATAGCCCAGCGTGTCCTGAATGTCGTGCAATACCGGCAACAGTGCACCTGGTTTATTACCGAGTTTGACCAGGCTGGCCGATACGGCGCGTGAATTGGGTGTCTCGGGTGTCAGCGGGATCATCTTCCTGATCTTGTGATCGACCGACTGGATAAAAGGCGAGGAAATGCCCGTTTTGGACATGGCTGTCTCCGATACGTGATTGAGCCTGTTTAATATGTAATTGGCATCATAATAATATGCTGCATTACCGCAAATATCGCAGAATGTTAAATTCCCATTTGACAAATGCGCTTATAGGCTCAATAGTAGCCACTTCAGATATATTTTCAATATGAATTTAATAACACATATAATGGAAGAGAGACTTCCAAGGGAGATTGGACGATGTATCCGTTTTCTATCAGGATAAACCCCGAGTGGACGATCGACACCCAGGATGGCAAGACCCTGTCGCTTTCCATGCTGCTGGGGCTGCTGGCGGAAATCGATATCAGCGGCAATATTGTGGCGGCCAGCGAAACCTGTGGTCATTCCTATCGCCACGCCTGGGGTGTGTTGCGTCAGTTTGAGGACGTTTTCGGTGTGCCGCTACTGATTACCAAGCGGCGTAAGGGGACAGAGCTGTCCGAATTTGCCAAACGGCTGGTATGGGCCAATCGGCGCATCCAGGCGCGACTGTCGCCGACTCTGGAGAGTCTGGCCTCTGAGTCGCAGGAGGAACTGGAAAAGCTGATTCCGGAGCATACGCCCAATGTGCGCCTGCATGCCAGCCATGGCTTTGCGGTTGAGGTGCTCACGCAACGCATGAATTCACCAGTGCCCATCCTGGAGCTGCGCTACCGTACGGCGATAGAAGCGTTGGCGGCATTGGAGCAGAATGAGTGCGAGCTGGCCGGGTTCCAGGTGCCTATCGGTAAGTTCGAAAAACCCATACTTGCCCGTTATTCGCCCTGGCTCAACGGCGAGACGCATTTACTGATTCATTTGGCCGTGCGCAACACCGGGCTGTTCGTCAAGCCCGGCAATCCGAAGCAGATCCGGTCGGTGCGGGACCTGGCCCGCGACGATGTGCGTTTTGTGAATCGCCAGCCAGGCTCAAGTACGCGGTTTCTGGTGGGGTTGATGCTGGAGGAAGAAAATATCCCGACCTCGTCGGTCAGCGGCTATGAAGATAGCGAGTTCACGCATATGGCCATTGCTGCGCATATTGCCAGTGGCATGGCCGACGTGGGCATCGGTGTACAGACAGCGGCCCATCGATTTGGCCTGGATTTTATTCCGCTGGCGCGGGAGCGCTACTTTTTTGCGGTCAACCGCAACAGTCTGCAGCAGATCAATGTGGAAAAATTCATTCATTTCATGCGTAGTCAGGATTATCTGCAATTTCTTGGGCAACTGGTAGGTTATGATGCAACTGAGGCAGGAAAAATCCAGACATTAGACGAAGCCTTCAATGACTAACATAATTCCGATTTCCGATATTCGCAAAGTGGCAGGAAAAACCCTGCCGAAGGCGCAGTACATACCCGGCAGGCCCGTTGTGGACCAGTTGGGTCGGGCCTTGCGTGACTTGCGCATCTCAATTACCGACAAATGCAATTTTCGGTGCTCCTACTGTATGCCCCGTGAACAGTTTGGCAGCGACCATGTGTTTCTGCCGCAAAGCCAGATTCTGTCGTTCGAAGAAATTACGCGCATGGCGCGCCTGTTCGCGCAATTGGGTGTAAACAAATTGCGCATCACCGGCGGCGAACCCTTGTTGCGAAAAGAAATGACCAGTCTGATTGCCATGCTGGCCCAAATCCGGGATCTGGAGGACAAGCCGCTGGATATTGCGCTAACGACCAACGGGACGCTGTTGCAGCGGCTGGCCGTGCCTTTGCGTGAGGCAGGACTCGAACGCATCACCGTCAGCCTGGACGCGCTGGACCCTGATCTGTTCCAACAGATGAGCGACACCAAGATCCATATTGACCAGGTCCTTGCCGGTATCGAGGCTGCGCGTGAAGCGGGTATTGACACGATCAAGGTCAATATGGTCGTGAAAAAAGGAGTCAATGAGCATCAGGTTGTGCCGATGGCGGAGTATTTCCGGCATAGCGGCCATATTCTGCGCTTTATCGAATTTATGGATGTGGGTGTTACCAATCACTGGGATATGACAGATGTGGTCAGCGGCGCCCAGATCCTGCAGTTATTGCAGTCGAAATTCGAGCTGGAACCGGTTCATGCCAACTATCCGGGAGAGGTGGCTAAGCGCTGGCGCTACAAGGATGGCGGCGGCGAAGTGGGCCTTATTACAAGCGTGACGCATGCCTTCTGTGGCGATTGTACCCGTCTGCGGATGTCGCCGGAGGGAAAGCTGTTCACCTGTCTGTTCGCAGACCAGGGATACGACTTGCGGGCATTGCTGCGCTCATCCGTTTCCGATCATGAAATTGCCGGTGCGCTGGCCGGCATATGGACGGGCAGAGCCGATCGCTACTCCGAATTGCGTGATCAGTTAATTGGTACGCGCGAAAAAATAGAAATGAGTTATATCGGAGGCTGAGCATGAGCCCCATACGCTGGCCGGCACAGCTTGAACCACAGGATGTGACGGCCTTGATATTGTCCGGCGGCCAGGGCCGACGGCTGGGCGGAGTCGACAAAGGCCTGGTGCGGCTGCATGACCGTCCGCTGATCGAATACGTGCTGCGTGCGCTGGCCCCACAAGCGAACAAGGTGCTTATTAGCGCCAATCAGAACGAGGAACAATACAGTCAGTACGGGCAGGTGGTGCATGATCCCGCCGATTTTGATGGCAGCCAGGGACCGCTGGCCGGCCTGCTTGCTGCCGCACCCCATGTCGAAACGCCCTGGCTGATTGTGGCCGGATGCGATATGCCGGCGCTACCGCAAGATTACGTAACGCGTCTGTACTCATCACTGGTGGCCCAGGGCGGGCAGATTGCCTTTGCCCATGCTGGGGCCCGTGACCATGCCATCTGTCTGCTGCTTCATGCGACCGCGCTGGACTCGCTACGAAACTATCTGCAAAGCGGCCGCCGCGCCGTCTTGCCCTGGCTTGAATCACAGCACGCATTGCGGGTGATCTTTGATAACGCCCAGGCGTTTCTGAACGTCAATACGCCACAAGAGCTGGCGCGCGCTCAGGTCAGCGTGGCCGCAATCGACTAACGCTGGGAGATGGCGGGCGGTCCACGGCCTCCCGCCTCGCGTCCGCCCGCCTTTAGCGGATCCAGTCCTCTTTGGGATAGACCCACACGCGGTCGCCACCGGTATATTTTTGCACTGCCGGCACACGGGCAAAGGCGTTGGCCCAGGGCAGCGAGGAACTCATGCCCGAACCTTGACGATCATATGGCTCGGCCATGAGCAGTCCGGTTTCTTCGTCCTGCGTAATGCGCACGCGCAAAAATTCATCTCGGGTTTCATTGAAAACCCGGTCTGTTTTCAGTGTGGCCTGCATCCGCGACGGCAGGCATTGGCTGCGTCCCTGCAGTTTACGGATCAGTGGCGAGACCAGCACGGTTAGCACGGTATAGGCCGAGACCGGATTGCCGGGCAGGCAGATCACAGGCACGTTGTTAACGCTGGACAGCGCTACCGGCTTGCCCGGTTTCATGCGCACTTTCCAGAAATCCAGGCTGGCGCCCAGTGCTTCGAGCGCCGGTTTGACCAGGTCTTTTTCGCCTACCGATACGCCGCCGACACTGATCACCAGGTCGCACTCGGCAAACAGGGTAATTAATGCGTTGCGGGTTGCATCCATATCGTCTGTGGCATGCAGAACATGTTGCACGCTGGCGCCCAGTGTATGAAACAAGGCGGTCAGCATGGGGGCATTGGAGTTGAAAATCTGCGATGACTCTCGTGGCTGGCCTACGGGCACCAGCTCGTCGCCGGTCGTCAGGATGCCGACCTTGAGCTGGCGATATACCGGCAGTGTGGCAATGCCCTGTGTGGCGATCAGGCCGATTTCGGCAGCGCCCAGTACGGTGCCTTTGCTCAGTATTACGCTACCGGCGCGGGTATCTTCGCCCTGGAAGCGGATATGCTGCTGTTTGACCGGCGCTTCGGTGATAGTGACCTGTCCGTCCTCTTCGGTGCAGACTTCCTGGATAACGACCGTGTCGGCGCCTTCTGGAATCAGGCTGCCTGTGAAAATGCGGGAGATTTTTCCCGGCTCCTGCGGGGCCGGAGTCTGTCCCGCAAATACGCGCTGCTGAACGGGCAGGGCGCGGTCCGGGGCATAGTCCTGCAGACGCAAGGCATAGCCATCCATCGAGCTGTTGTCGGCCGAGGGCATATCCAGTGTCGCTGTTACATCTTGGGCAAGCACATGTCCGCATGCTTTTTGCAGGCTGATCGTCTCGACAGGGATGTCGGTAATGGGCAGATCCAGCAGTCGCTGCTGGGCGGTATCAAAATCTAGCATATTGGGTTTTCCTGTAGCCGTTATCTTAAATAAAGTGACGCTGCGCCAGGTCTGTGCGACCGTGGTTATCTTTGCCCGATGTCAGTCACGTGACGCATACGCCGATGCGAAATTGCAGGGCTGGTGATGACTGTCGAACTGCTCGCGCAGGATTTTTTCCCATCCCAGGCGGCAGGCGCTTGTCGCGCCCGGCAGGCAAAAAATCAGGGTGTTGTTGGCTTTGCCGCCCAGCGCATTCGATTGCAGGCCGGACGAACCGATATCGGCAAATGAATAGGCGCGAAACAATTCGCCAAAGCCGGCGATTTCTGTATCAAACAAGGGCCTGACGGCTGCAAGCGTAGCGTTCTTGTCGCGCATGCCGGTGCCGCCGTTGGTAATAATGGCGTGAACGTCTTCGCTCAGGATCCAGTCGGATAGTTGCTTGCGAATGGCATAACGATTATCCGGGCAAATGGCCTGGGCGGCCACAAGATGACCGCTGTCTGTGACGGCCTGGGCCAGATAGCGGCCCGAGCTGTCCGTTTCGGCGTTGCGGGTATCGTGAATGGTGAGAATCGCAATGCGCAAGGCGACTTTGCGGTCAGCCTCCGTTAATGATTTCATTTATTTGCTTCCTGCTGTGTTGTCTTGCGGCGCATTGTCCGGATGGGTCCATTTTTCAAGACTTTGTTGATCGCTGCTGCGGGCCTCTACCCAGAATGCTTTGCCATCGCTCAGGGTTTCCCGTTTCCAGAAAGGCGCGCGGGTTTTGAGTGCATCCATGATGAACTCGCAGGCCGCAAAGGCATCGCCGCGATGGGCGCTTGCAACACCCACGAAGACGATTTGTTGCTGCCGCGAGAGGGCGCCCACACGATGCACAATGGTGCTGTCGATAATATCCCAGCGCTGCGCTGCCTGCTGTGCAATGTCGCTCAGCTCCTGTTCGCACATGCCTGGGTAATGCTCAAGAAACAGTTCCTGAGTTTGTTGATCTGCAGAATAATCACGCACATATCCCACGAACGAAGCCACGGCACCAGCCTGGCCCTGTGTGCGTCGGTGAAGCCCTGCAATCAGCTGTCCTGCATCAAAATCGGCTTGTTGTACGATAATCATGTCAGCCTCCGGTCACTGGCTCGAAGATGGCCACTTCATCGCGATCATGAATCAGGGTATCGGTCGGTACGTGTTTCTTATTGACGGCGACCTTAAGTACACGGACATCGCTGAGCGCCGGGTAGCGCGCATTGAGCTGCGTCAGCCATTCGTTTACGGTGACAGACTCAGGCAGGGGTAATTGTTCCTTGCGCTTGCCGGTCAGCTCGGCAATACGAGCGAAATACAAAATATCAATCACAACGCCATTCTCCACTTTTGCCGCCTGATTTGTATTCAAGCCGGGTCTCTTCAATAATAATGCCCTTGCCGGCGGCCTTGCACATATCATAAATAGTAAGCGCGGCAATCGAGCAGGCGGTGAGCGCTTCCATTTCGACGCCGGTTTTATAGTCGGTGCGACAGGTTGCCCGGACAGTAACGCACTGCGTCTGGTCATCCAGGGAAAAGTCAATGCCGGCAAAGGTTAGCGGCAGACCATGGCACATTGGAATCAGGTCGGCGCAGCGCTTGGCTGCCAGCACGCCGGCTACGCGCGCGGTGTTGAGCACTTCGCCCTTGCTGTTCTCTGCCGCATTAAGTGCGGCGTAGGAACGAGGTGTCATGCGAACCACACTGCGTGCAACAGCGGTACGCGCGGTGGCGGTTTTTCCCAGCACGTCGACCATTCGAACCTGGCCGGCCTCATCCAGATGGCTGAGTGCCGGCACGGCAGAATCGGCCACGGCCGGGGTATCAGAAACAACAGGTTTATTTTTCATGTGCAATAGGCGGTTCTGGACCGCAAGGATAAAAACGTAAGCAGCGTTGAACAAGTATTGTTCCGAAGGCAATCACATTTGTCTGGCAGAGCCGATGCTGCATCCGATAACTATACCTGTATTTGCGGCGGTTGTGAAAACGCTGCCGGTCAACACGGGTATTTCTATCACCTGCCAATGCTATTGTATGGGCACAGAGGCGGTAGTGGATTTGTCCTTGGATATTGAACCAGGTGTTACACTAACCTGACACGTTTTTCTTCATATATCAGGAGTCAGTATGACAATCAGCATCGGAGATCGGGTACCCGAAGGTACGCTCACAGAGTTCGTGGAAAACGAACAGAATGGTCAGGCAGCCGGTCCGCAGGCCTTCAAGGTTTCTGAACTGGTCAAGGGAAAAAAAATTGTTCTGTTTGCGGTCCCCGGCGCGTTTACACCCACGTGCACCACCAAACATATGGTTGATTTCATTCGTGATGCTGAACAAATCAAGGCTAAGGGTGTGGACGAAATCTGGTGTGTGGCCGTTAACGATGCCTTTGTCATGGGGGCATGGGGTCGTGAAACCGGCGCGACCGGCGTCATCCGCTTGCTGGCCGACGGCTCTGCCACCTGGACCACGGAAATGGGTTTGGAGCAGGATATGATTGCCCGCGGCCTGGGTGTGCGTTCACGTCGCTATTGCGTCCTTCTGGACGATGGCGTGGTCAAGCAATTGAACGTCGAAGAAGGCGGGGAATACAAAGTCAGCGGCACGCAGACGATTCTTTCTCAGCTTTAAACGGGTCTCCTAGCCGGCGTTCTTTGCGCCGGCTGCCCATAAGGCAGGTGCCTGGCAGGATCACCGGCCTGGCGCGAACAGTCCGGATCCGCCGCAGACCGTTTTATTCCAATGCGTTTTGTTGTTTTTCATCCGTCTTTTTCGTCGGGTCAGAATGATCAGCCTTTTTCTGTCGTTTTTTTCTCTGTATCTCGCGACTTTACTGATGTCGCTGGGCACAGGCCTGTACAACACGTTTATTGCGTTGCACCTGACACACCAAGGCGTCAGCGAGGTCTGGATCGGTTTGCTGATCGCCGCTTTCTACACCGGTCAGGTGCTGGGTGCGCGCTTCGGCCACAAGCTGGTGCTGCGAGTGGGGCATATCCGTGCCTACGCCATTTCGGCCGCGATGGTAACCGTGCTGGTGCTTGCCCAAACTATTACTCCATTGTTGCCCGTTTGGGTGTTTCTGCGATTCCTGACCGGGGCAACCATGGTCACGCAATATATGGTGCTCGAAAGCTGGCTCAATGACCAGGCTGATCAGAAGCAGCGCGGCAGTGTTTTTGCGTTCTACATGGTGATGTCGGGCCTGGGACTGGTAGGCGGTCAAATGACGGTATCGTTATTTACGCCGGCAGACCTGACGACCCTCAACGTTGTCGCCATGTCCATGGCGCTATGCCTGATCCCGGTTGCCATTACGCGGCGCAGTCATCCGCCCCTGCAGGTACATGCACCGATCAAGCTCAAAGTGTTCATTCGGCTGGTGCCTATGTCGATGTTCGTGCTTTTCGTGGCGGGCAGTATTACCGGCTCCTTTTACGGGTTGGGGCCGGTTTATGCCAGCAAAGAAGGGATGAATACCGATCAGGTGGCGGTGTTCCTGTCCGTTTCGGTATTGGCCGGCCTGCTTTCCCAGTGGCCCATGGGCTGGTTGTCAGATCGCATCTATCGGCTCAATATGATCCGCTTTAACGCGCTATTGCTCGGCTTGCTGACTATCCCGCTTTATGGATACTGGCATTTGCCTTATTCGCTGATGCTCGTGCTGGTCGCGGTATTTGGGGTGCTGCAATTTACTATTTATCCACTGGCCACGGCATTTGCCAACGAGCACGTTGACCCTTCGCTGCGCGTCGGTCTCAGTGGCGTGCTGTTGATGACCTATGGTGTCGGCGCCAGTCTGGGCCCCTTGCTGGTGGGTAAGCTGATGGATATCGGCGGTGCGCATATGTTTTATATCTATACATCGCTGGCCGCCTTTTCACTTGTGATTTTTGTACGCAAAGAGAAAGTCAAGGGCACCTATAAGGTGGATCCCGAGCCCTTTGTGCCGATGTCGGTCAACGTGCCTGCCTCGCCCATGGCAACTGCGCTTGATCCGCGTGTCGACGAATCCATCGATATCTCGTCCGATCCACAAGCCATGGACAAGGTACTGGACATCATCCAGGCCGGAGATCCGATTACGGAACTGAACCTGCCTCATCGCAGCGATGCGGATCATTCCGTGGCAGACGAGGATCTTGCCATGGCGGGTGAGGAAATGCCAGGCGATGAGGCGAGCATCAATGAGAGCGAGGGCAATGGGAGTGCCGGTGAAAATGCAGCGGATGAAAATTCGGCACGTGGTAGCGCAATAGACGAAGGGGCAAGTGAGAGCGCCGCGGGTGAGAATGCAGCAGATGAGAGCACAATAGGTGAGAATGCAGCCGGTGGAGCTGCGAATGAAGGCATAACAAATGAAAAGGCCAGCGACGCCTCGCCAGCGGCAATGCGCCCGCCAGAGTCATCGATGGCGGACAGGCCGAAAGCCCGGCCCGTTCCGGCAGATGGTGAAGGACAACGTGGCAAATCCGGCTCGGGGGCCTCTGATGCCGATGACAATACACTGCATGCCGATACCCAGGACGCGAGTGATGATAAGCCTGACGTCGATGTCCCGGATGCGGGCGACGGTAAGTCACGCAGGGATCGCTGATATGCTGCGGCGGCCCAACGCTAGCCACGATTCTGTGCCGCTCGCTGTGGTTGCCAGCGATACCCGGGCTGTCAGCGCCAGTTGGGCCGGGGTCAATGGGCATGGACCGGATCAGTAGGGCCGAGATCAGTAGGGCTGCGCCATCTCGCGTTCGTCCCTAAAAAATATCTTCATCATTCATTCAATTTGCGCAAAGTTATCAGATAACCTGATATATTTACCTCATGCAACTGACAACTTCAACACTCACCGATCGTGTGGCGCAGGCGCTAATGCAGCGGATTGCCGACGGCGTTTACCCTGTGGGGACCAAACTGCCGTCGGGAAAAATGCTCGCCGGCGAGTTTTCGGTTAGCGCAGCCGTTATCCGCGAGGCCACCGAACGCCTGCGAACCAAGGGGTTGGTACGTACCCGGCAGGGGGCAGGCTGCGTGGTGTTAAGCCGCGACGTGCACGAGGGTTTTCAGTTGCCGGTGCCGGAAATGGTGGATCGCAACGCGCTTGGGCATATCTATGAGCTGCGTTTCGAAATCGAAGGCGCCGCAGCCGCATTGGCCGCGGTCCGTGCTACTGACGAGGACTTGCGCCAAATGCAGGAGATTCTGCAATCGCTGGAAAAAAGCCTGCACCAGCCCGAAGAAGCACTGGAATGGGATGTCGGATTTCATCGGGCGATAGCAGATGCAACGCACAACCCGCATTATCGTGATCTGCTGGCTTATCTGGCACGACAATGGCGGCAGAGTGTGCAGGCAGCCCGATTGCATACGCTCAAGGCTGAACAGGCGTTGCAGGCAAAAACTGCCGGCAACAGCAAGCGCGCCCAAGCAGTAACGACGCTGTCCAGGCAGGTTCATGCTGAGCATGAACAGGTGCTTGAGGCAATACGCAGACGGCAGCCGGAACTGGCACGTAGCCGGGCCCAGACCCATTTGCGCAAAGCCAGTGAAAGATTGGGGCTTGATACCAGCGCGTTTGCGCGCAAGGCGGAAAGTTAAGACGAGTTTAGCCAGGCGGGGTTTACCGGGTTTTATTATTTTCATAATCACACCGGCTGCAATGCGTGCAATTGTGGCAGTCGGCTTCAAATCTATTGGGAAAGACAATGCAGGAATTTCTTGACAAGCTACTGGCGACGCTGGGCCCGAACGTGGTGCACACCGAAGCCGCAATGATTGAACCTTGGCTGACTGACTGGCGCGGTGTCTATAAGGGCAATGCCCAGGCGGTGGTGCGTCCGGTGTCCACAGAGCAGGTCTCGCAATGCATGCGTTTGTGCAGCCAGTACAAAGTGCCGGTAGTGACTCGCGGTGGCAATACCGGGCTTTGCGGGGCCGCGACGCCCGACGCCCGTCCCGACAACATCATATTGTCGCTGGATCGCATGAACGCTATTCGGGCCATTGATACGATCGCCAACACGATGGTGGCCGATGCCGGCTGCATTCTGGGTAATCTGCGCCGCGCTGCTCAGGAGCAGGACCGTCTGTTGCCGCTAAGCCTGGCGGCCGAGGACTCTTCCCAGATTGGCGGTAATCTGGCCACCAATGCCGGTGGGGTCAACGTGCTGCGTTACGGTATGGCGCGTGAACTGGTGCTGGGAATTGAAGCCGTCATGCCCGATGGGGAAAATTTCAATGGCTTGCAGACGTTGCGCAAGGATAATACCGGCTATGATCTGAAGCAGTTGTTTATTGGATCCGAGGGCACGCTTGGTGTCATTACCGGGGTTGCTCTGCGGCTGCACGCACCGACGCACGTGCGCAGTGTGGTGCTGGCGGCGGTGCAGTCCGAGCAGCAGGCGCTCGAATTGTTCCGTCTGGTGTTCGGCGCTTGCGGTCCACGCCTGCAGGCGTTTGAGTTTTTCACCGATGCCTGCCTGGATCTGGTGCTTACGCATGTGGAAGGGGTACAGTTGCCGTTCGCCGATCGTCATCCCGCTTATGTACTGATCGAGCTGGCCGATACTGCCAACGAGGAAGCGCTGGGGCAACTGCTGGAAGAGGTGATTGGCCAGGCATTGGAGCAGGAGCTCTGTGTGGATGCGGCTGTTTCTGCCTCGCTTGCCCAGTTGCAGGCCCTGTGGCGCCTACGCGAAGAAATTTCCGAAGCCCAGCGGGCTGATGGCCCGCATCTGAAGCATGATATTTCCCTGCCGATCGAGCGTATTCCCGAGTTTGTCCAAACAGCACAAGTGCAATTGCGCAAAGTCAGCCCAGACTGCCGGTTGTTTATTTTTGGGCATTTTGGTGATGGTAACCTGCACTATAATGTGTCGCGTCCGGAAGGCGCCGAAAAGAATTGGGCTGCAGACTGGGAAACCCGTATTGCCGATACGGTTTTTGATGAGGTGATGGCGTACGGTGGCAGTATCAGTGCAGAGCATGGTATTGGGCAATTGAAGCGTCATGCATTCCTGCACCACAAGGATCCATTGCAACTGAAATTAATGCGGCAAATCAAGCAGGTATTCGATCCCGATGGCATCATGAATCCGGGCAAAGTGCTGTAGCCAGCAACGGGCCAATACTGCTCACGTCCGAAAAAAGAGGCCGCAAATTAAATTGCGGCTTCTTTTTAATTTGCGGACTCTTTATTGCTGACAGTATCAGCCTTATCCGCTAATCACCGTCCAGTAATACAGCGTCAGTACGGCGACAATGGCAAGCCCAATACCCAGCAGATTGATACGGCTGATTTTTTCGCGGAAGGCAATTGCGCCCACAACCGCGCCCAGGCTGATCACGCCGATATTCATGACGGTGAAGACGAGTGTCGGATTTTCATGGAAGGTCTGATGCGCGCGAATATAAAAAAGAATGTTGCAGAAGTTGAGCAGGCCCAGCAATAGCCCGCCCATGACACTACGACTGTTCCACTGTGTGCGACGCAATAGCAAATAGCCGAACATAATGACGCCGGCAAGAGCAAACGATAAAAACAGTCCGCTGGAAAATGCCGTGCCGGTTTTGGCGATCTGTTTGAACAGCATATCCACGACGCCATAGCCAAGCCAGATCAGGAAAAGATAGAGCGCGCCCATGCGCACGCTGGCTTGTGTTTTAACCTGAGTCGGTTTCCAGAGCAGGCAGAATAACGCAGTAAACGCTAGTGTCAGGCTCAGGCCACGATTGAAAGAGAGCGCTTCGCCAAATAGTACAAACGAGGCCAGCACCGTTAGAAACAACGATAACCGCTGGGCAGCATCGGCCCGCACAATACCGGCATATTCCACGCCCCGGGACATAATCATGAACAGCACCGGCAGAATAATCCCCAGGACCGTAAATAGCAGCCATGGGAGTGGCTGGCCGGCCGCAGGTTTCAGAGCCGGAGTGAGAATGAACCAGGTCAATGCGCAGGCCATCACATAGTTAAAGGCGATGGCCTGACGTATATCAATGCCGTGACGACGGGCGACTTTTAGAAGCACCGAAACGGCCACACTGCAAAAAATGCTGAGAATGAGATAGGTCATATGCCGACTGTAATTGAAAGGGAAGAGCAAGGTTGCGCCATGATTGACATGTGCATGATGATCAGGCCGAGGTGGGTGCCGCAACGGCGCACGCACATTTGCCGGCGGTATCGCCGCTCTCTGATGGCTGGGTCCCGGCATGATCGGTGCCGGATTGAGTAACAGGTTTGAGATCCAGTCGATGAAACAGCGCCTGGTCGGCCTGTAGCTGTGGGTTGCCGGTGGTCAGCAGTTTTTCTCCGTAGAACATGGAGTTGGCACCCGCCATAAAGCACAGCGCCTGCAGGCTGTCGTCCATGGCTTCGCGTCCCGCCGACAATCGCACAAATGTGGCCGGCATGGTAATGCGGGCAACGGCGATCGTGCGAACCAATTCGAATGGATCAATGTCTTCATTGTCCGCCAGTGGCGTGCCTTGCACTTTCACCAGATTGTTGATTGGCACCGATTCCGGATATGGCTTCATATTGGCCAGTTGGGCAATAAGTCCGGCTCGTTCTCGGCGCGATTCGCCCAGACCGACAATGCCGCCGCAGCACACGTGAATACCAGCAGCGCGGACACGCTCAAGCGTGTCCAGACGATCCTGGTATGTGCGCGTAGTAATAATCTGTCCGTAGAACTCGGGTGAGGTATCCAGATTATGATTGTAATAATCCAGGCCAGCTTGCTTCAGTTGTCGGGCCTGGCCTTCCCGGAGCATGCCCAGGGTGACACAGGTTTCCAGCCCTAGTGCTTTTACGGCACGGATCATCTCGGCTACTGCTTCCACCTGGTGCGCTTTCGGGTTGCGCCAGGCGGCACCCATGCAAAAGCGCTGCGCGCCGGCTGCCCGGGCCTGCTTTGCCGCCTGCACTACCTCGTCCAGCGGCATGAGCTTTTCTCGTTCTACCGATGTGTCGTAGCGCGAGGATTGCGGGCAATACGAGCAGTCTTCGGGACAGCCGCCTGTTTTGATGGAAAGCAGACTGGACAGTTGCACGGCGTTGGGCTCATGATACTCACGATGCGTCTGCTGGGCTCGAAACATCAGGTCCATAAACGGCATGTTGTACAAATCCAGTATGGTTTGCACTGTCCAGTTGGGGGCAGCCTGTTGGCTATTGGGTAATGAAAGGGCGTCCATATTATTACGTTCCTTGGCGTTCCGGTAGCGTCGTTCCCCTAGGGGGCGGGGGCGACAATTCAAATGTCACGATGAAAACCTATGCTACGCAAGCGGTACGGACGATGCAATTTAAATTAATGATGAAAAAATGGTGATTTGACCGGTGTTAGCCGAAGTTGTCTGAAGTTCGGGATTTTTTTTCTGCAAAGGCAAGGCCAGGCTGGGCTTAGCGATATCCGAAAAAAAAACTGCACTTAGTAGCGCGATGGAGTTGCGCATCTCTAAGTGCAGTGGTTCCGAAAACGTGCAAGTGGCCGGGACAATACAGGGTGCGTTAGCGCTACCGGAGTACTCCGACACAGCACGGCGCTGCCAGATTAGCCGCCGTAGATATCGTATTCGAAATATTTATCGGCAATTTTCTTGTAGGTGCCGTCCTCGCGGATTTCGTCAAATGCCTTGTTCAGTGCATCTTTGAGTTCGGTATCGTTCTTGCGGACTGCAAAACCGGTGCCATTGCCGAAAATTTCCGGATCGGCAGACGCCGGGATCGGATCGCCCACCAGCTCAAAGTCTTTGCCGCCCGGGCTCTTTACGAATTCGGTTGTCACGCCGCCATCGGCAAACACCACGTTGATGCGTCCCGTTGTCAGATCGTTATAGGCGTCTTCCAGCGTTTTATAACGCTTGATATTGGTGTCCTTGAAGTACTTGGTAGCGTATTTATCCTGAATGGTTCCTTGTTGCACACCCAGATCCAGCCCCTTGAGGCCCTCTGCAGTAGACTGATAGGGTGCGCCTTTGCGGGCGACAAACATATTGGGCGTAGACCATACTTTCTGCGTGAAAAGCACCGCTTTTTCGCGCTCTGGTGTAATGCTCATGGACGAGGCAATGACATCAAACCGCTTGGCGCGCAACGCGGGGATGATCCCGTCCCAGCCCTGATTCTGGAAAGTGCATTTGGTCTGCATTTTTTCACACATGGCTTTGGCCAGGTCGATATCGAACCCGACGATTTCTCCGGAGGGATCGGTGGACTCAAAAGGCGCATAAGTGGCGTCTGTACCGAAGCGGATGGTTTTGTCGGCCGCGACAGCGGGAGCGGATACGGCCAGCGCAATCGCGCACAGACCGAATCCCAAAACGTGTTTTTTCAGGTTCATGGATATTCCTAAATGACGTAAGCAGTGCTGCTGCCGGGAAACGGTCATGCGAACGAAGCCAGATGCAGGCGTGAGTGCACGGACCATTGGCCACCTGTTTCCCCGGTTGCAGCGTTGTAGGACCACCGCCAGCGGTGGTCCTGATGGAAGATTATGCCAGCATCAGCCGGAAAATGTACAGGGAGTTTCCCTCAGGCACGATCAGGGGCTAAGGGAAAACCGGCGGTTTATTTCAGTGGCTGCGGCGATATAATAGCAGCGAGCGCCGGGATGGCGGATAAAATTAGGCGCCAATTGCACCGGTTTTACCGGCCGGGGCATGTGCCGGGCGCAAGCATCGCGTGCCGGCCGACCAATGGTATTGTTCTTTGCCCGTCAGGCACTGCAACGAATGGGTTGTGTATAGTTCAAAAATATGCGCAGCGCCGTGTAATGGGAAACAGGATGGAAGAAATAAATCTGATCGGCCAGTATTTGCCCCGCATTTTGCAGGGTGCGGTGCTGACCCTTGAAATTGCGGTGCTCTCGCTCGTCATTTCAGTCATTATCGGGTTGGCGGGGGCCAATATGCGCCTGTCGCGCAATCGCCTGCTTTCGCGTCTGGGTTGGCTCTATTCCAGCGCGGTGCGTGGGGTGCCCGACCTGATCTGGATGCTCATGGTGTACTACAGCGCGCAAATCGGCCTGAACGCCATCACAGATGCCTGGGACCTGGACTATTTCGAAATCAGTCCCTTTGCCGCTGGCGTGCTTACATTGTCATTTATTTTTGGCGCGTATTTTACCGAAACCTTCCGGGGCGCCATTATGGCTATTCCGTACGGCCAGATCGAAGCCGGTCACGCCTATGGCATGCGCAGCCTGCAGGTGCTGCGGCGCATCACCTTTCCGCTGATGATGCGCTTTGCCCTGCCCAGTGTTCGCAATAACTGGCTGGTCCTGACCAAGGCCACGGCACTGGTATCCATTATCGGCCTGGACGATATGACGCGCATTGCCCAGCAGGCCGGCAGCGCAACGCATATGCCGTTTATCTTCAACACGGTTTCGGCGCTGCTGTTTTTGCTACTCACTACGGTATCGCTGTACGTGTTCCGCTATCTGGACAAGCATTATCAGCGCGGCTTTGCCAGGGAAGATGCGCATGTCTGAAACACTCTCCCTGTTTTTTGACGCGCTGGTTACCTGTTTGCAGGCCGCCCCGCTCACGCTCATGCTAACGGCGCTGTCAGTGGGCATCGGACTTTGCATGGCTATCCCGCTTTCGGTCGTTCACCAGCGCGAGCGCACTCCGGGCGCAAGACTGGTCCATGCCTTTACTTATTTTTTTACGGGTACGCCGTTGCTGGTGCAGATATATATTATCTACTACGGCATACCCAGCTTTCACTTCATCGGGCAACTGATGTCACAACCAGGCTTTGGTTTTCTCAAGGAAGGCTTTATCTGGGTGCTGGTTGCCCTGACGCTGAACACGGCCGCCTATTCCACCGTGATTTTTTCCGGCGCCATCAAAAATACCGATCGCGGCGAGATCGAGGCGGCTCGCGCCTATGGCATGAACCGCCGCAATGCAATGCGGCGCATTATTTTGCCATCGAGCCTGCGTCGTGCATTGCCTGCCTATAGTAATGAAGTGATCATGACCATGCATTCGACGGCGCTGGCCTCTACGGTGGCCATGATGGAAATCACCGGCGCAGCCAGTCTGTTTGTGACTACTACTTATCAGCCATTCATTGCCTATTCGGCAGCGGCCTGTATTTACTTGGTGCTCAACTTCGTGCTGGTCTTCATTTTTCGAAAAATCGAGCAGCGCTATTTGGTTCACCTCAATTCCCGAAACTTGGCGCAAGCATAATGCAACACAAAAAACATGTTTTATCACTCAGCGCTCCCGGTGCTTCCTTTGAAATCAATGCCTTTCATTTTGGACCGACCGATACGGGCCGCAAGGTATACATGCAGGCAAGCCTGCATGCGGACGAATTGCCCGGCTCGCTGGCGGCCTTCTATCTGAATCGCCGTTTGCAGGAATTGGAAGCGCAGGGCGCGCTTGACTGTGAAATTATCCTGGTGCCATTTTGCAACCCGATCGGGCTGTCGCAAACCGTCTTTTATGAGCATATCGGCCGTTTTCAATTGCCGACCGGACAGAATTTCAATCGTCTTACCGGTGTTCCATTATACGAGAACCTGCTAGCTGCATTGCAAAACAGTCCTGAACAGCCCGGTGCAGACCGTCAGGCCAACCTGTCGCTGATACGCGGCAAAATGCGAGAAGTGCTGAATGCGCTGGCGCCTGCCCGCCTGATTGACGAGCTGCACATCACACTGTTGAAAATGGCGTGTGATGCCGATATCGTACTGGATCTGCATTGCGATAACCGCGCTGTCATGCATGTGTATTCCCTGCCACAGGTGTGGGATCGCTGTGAGCCCTTAGCTCGCTATTTGCAAAGCGAATGCCAGTTGCTGGCTGAAGATTCCCTGTCATGTTCGTTTGACGAAATGGTGTCCACACCCTGGCTCAAATTGCGAGACGTCTATCCAGAGGCCACCATCCCGCTGGCCTGTTTTGCGGCAACGGTGGAATTGCGCGGTGACCGCGATCTGACACACGAGTATGCCGAGCAGGATGCGCTTGCGTTGGTCCAGTACCTGAACCAGCAGGGCTATATCCGGTTGCCCGCGGCCCAGGTGGCGCCCATGCCGCCATTGCGTTGCGAGCCACACCCATTGGGTGGCCTGGCCTATGTGGTTACGCCTTGTGCCGGTATTGTGGTCTATCACGTCGCCGCAGGGCAGTGGGTTGATCGGGGTCAGCTGCTGGCTGAAATCGTCGACCCGATCGCGCTCACGGTAACGCCAGTTAATGCGCCGGTCGGCGGCTTTATTTTTGCGACCGCAGGCGTGCGCCTGGCGCAGACTGAAACCAAATTGCTTAGCCTGTCCAGCCCCGATGATATCGGCAGCGTGGGACTCTCGCCCTGATTGCTCAGGCTATGCCCGAGGATGGGACGTCCGCCTGAGAACGGGGCCGATATCCGGAGATGGGGGATATGCCTCAAGATTGGGACGTATACCTGAAGAAAGACCCGGGCGCCAGGGCAAGGCAAACTAATTCACGTTTGTGATTGGCGCGGTGTAAGGGTGCCGCATTGCGTTGATCTTGGCCAGCTTATTGCTTTTCCATTAACCAGGATTGCAGTGCCACCAATGATTTGGCATCACGGATCTCTTGCCTGCTAATGGCCTGGCGCACTTCTTCGCGACTCAGCAGCACTGTCTGCACAAATTCGTCGTCATCGGCGTTCAGGCTGCTGTCCTGTCGTACCCCTTCGGCGCGGAACAGGTACATCAGCTCATCGCAGAAACCGGGGGCGGTATAGAAGGTGTGTATCAGCGTCATGCCACCGGCGGTGTAGGGTGTTTCCTCTGCCAGTTCGCGATACGCGCATTGTTCGGGCGGCTCGTTCTCGACGTCCAGTTTGCCTGCGGGAATTTCCAGCAGCGGGCTGCCGACAGGATGGCGATATTGCCTGACCAGAATGACCTTATCTTCCGGCGTCACAGCCAGTACCGCGACTGCGCCGCAATGGCGGACTACCTCGCGGCTGGCGGTTTTGCCATTCGGAAGAATCACGGTATCGACCGTTACCTTAATGATCTTGCCTTCGAAAATAAACGCGCTTTCCTGCAGGGTTTCTGTCAGTGTCGCGTCGGACGTATCGTCAGTGTCGGGAGTGCTGGATGAATAAGTAGGCATAATGGCTATCTCGAACGAATATCAAACGGATGAAGGAATGAGTATAGATTACCACGGTGACGGCCAGCTGACAGATTTTGATCCTTTCCGACAGACCGGTGCGGCGGCGGGGCGCAAAAATTTCTGACAGGCAGCAAACCCGACGGTTTACAGCAGGGGAGAGAACAGCCGGGCCACCGCCTTGCTGAGCCTGGAAAAGAAGGGTTGATGCGTCAGTTGTACCTCTTGTGCGTATTTCATGGAAGCGTTGAATTCTTCCAGTAATGCCTGGTTTGCCTCGCGCTCGTAGCACAGAACGCTGACCTCGAAATTCAGATAGAAACTACGGTTATCGAAATTGGCCGACCCGATAAACGAAATGTCGTCATCCACAATCATGCTTTTGGTGTGCAGCATGCGCGGACCGTATTCAAAGACACGAATGCCAGAGGCGACCAGATCGTCGAACCATGACTGGGCCGCCTTGGTCACGACATAATTGTCCGTCCGCCTGGGTAGCAGAATGCGTACGTCAATGCCGCGTAGAGAGGCCGAAGTTAGCGCCTGCGCCGAGGTTGCATCCGGTACGAAATACGGCGTGGTCAGATAAACGCGGTGGCGTGCGCGCTGAATAGCTTCAACGGTCACGCGCAGGATGGAGGCATAATCGAAGTCGGGGCCTGAAGGCAGTATCTGAGTGCGTATCCAGCGCTGCGATTCCTGCACCGGTTGTTTGTCTGGGCCTGGATCATCGTCGCCCAGCCGACGCGCAGACGGCGAGATGCTGGCGTCTTTTTCTGTCTGTTCCTGCATGCGTTCAAGTCGATCACGATAATGCTCGCGCAACATATGGCGTACTGACAGGTCATGCGTGGAATAGTGCCAGTCTTCGACAAAAATGGTTTCCAGCCAGGAGACGACGGGTCCGGACAATTCCAGGTGAATGTCGTGGAATGCCCGTTTATTGCGGCGTCGGTCCTGCTGATCGCTAATGTTGATTCCGCCGGTAAAGGCCACCGTACCATCACAGATGACAATTTTTCGGTGATTGCGCAGGTTCATGAACGACAGCAAATGCTTCAGGCTGATGTCGTGGAAGAAGGTCAGTTTGGCGCCAGCGTCAATCAGCGGACGCATGAAGCGGCGGTTCAGGCGTAGCGAGCCAATGGCATCTGCAATTAGAAAGATCTTGATGCCTTGTTTTGCTTTCTCGGTCAGCAGGTCCCTGAGGGTCGTACCGGTCTGGTCCTGTTCAAAAATATAGTATTCAAGAAAAATATAGTGCTGTGCCGAGCGAACCGCCTCGAAAATCCGGTCATAGGTTTTTTCACCGCCCGAGAGCAACTGATAACTGGTTGCATAGCTAAGCGGATAATGGGTAATCTGTAGGGCAAGGTCGTGGATGGGCCGTTGCTGTTCGGTCAAATCCGAAGGCTGTATACGCACGTTCCATAAAGCATCGTCGCGTTCTATCAGGTGCTTGCTGATGCTGCGATTGATCTTGTTGCGGCTGATTTTTTTCGGCCCGAAAAAATAGTAAATGACGAAACCGACGATCGGCACGAAGCTAAGAAACAGAATCCAGGTCAGCGTGGATACGGGCGGGCGCTTTTGCAACACGACCCATGAGCCGATTGTGACGATATAAATGGCCCACAGACAATTCCAGAACCAGTCGCTGGTCAGCCACGCTGCTGTCATGGATGTTGTGCCTTTGGCGCAAGCCGCGTGGCCGCATACCTGTCACGCCTGCCGTTGTGTTGTGCAACGGCAATGACACTATTGCAGTGGCCCCGCGTCAGGATTGGGCGAGCTTGGGACCGGTCCAGTTTCATGAGTGTCATCCTGCGGCAGTCCCGGCGCATGCGTGCACACTTTCAAATTCAAGAAGCCAACGCTTGCGCGCCAGGCCGCCACCGTAGCCAGTCAGCGAGCCGTCGGCGCCGATCACCCGGTGACAAGGAATCACGATGCTGATACGGTTGCGATGGTTGGCAGTGCCGACAATGCGGGCATGGGCGCCATTGCCGATCTGGCTGGCCAGATCGGCATAACTGCAGGTTCTGCCATAGGGAATGCGTTGCAAGTGAGCCCATACGGTTTCGTCAAAGGCAGTGCCGGGTGCATCCAGCGCAAGTTCGAAGGTTTGTCTGTGTCCGGCGAAATAGTCTGCGATCTGCTGTTGCAGCGTCTGCAGGTGTGGATGGTCTTGCGCGGTCATGCCGAAGCCGTAACGGATATGCAGATCCGCAATTTCCTTTGTGATTGTTTCGATCGTATCCAGGAATTCCAGCAGTACGATGCCTTGATTGGATGCCATCGCAATCATGGGCCCCACGGGGGAGTCCATATACCGGTAGAAGAGCGGCTTGCGGTTAGCGGCGCCAATAGGTGCATTGTCGGCCAGCGATTGCACACACTGTTGCAGTCGCGCCAATGTCTCTGGAGCTAGCGTAAATTCGCAGTGCGGGAACAATTCATTATTGAGCATGGGTGACGGCAAAAGAGATACGGGATCGGTCTTCAGTAGGCCAGGCTCCGACAGACGCCTGCCCGACTTTGAACGAAAGTCAATGTTGCGATTTTACGTGATCCTTCCTGTTCGCGACAGCGCTGAGGCAAGTCTGGTGACGAATCATGATTGTCGGCCCGTTTGCCTCTTCTACGGCATTGTCGTTCTGTGGCTTCAGTGCCCTATAGCCCCGTGGTTCTCGTCATCACTTTACCGATTTGACGCTAAACCACTTGTCTGACATGGACAAATGAAATAAGATGTCGTACAACATAGTCTACCAAGATTGTCGTAGATCGTCGCGGCAGCGGTGCTGCATTTTCCTTTTTACCAACGACAGGATACCCATGAATCCACAGCAATTGAAACAGATCGTCAGCGAAGGACTGCTATCCTTCCCGGTTACTGATTTTGACAAGCAAGGCAATTTCAATGCCGACAGCTACGCACGTCGGCTTGAATGGCTGGCGCCCTTTGGAGCCAGCGCACTGTTTGCCGCCGGTGGGACTGGGGAGTTTTTTTCGCTTGAGCCCGAAGAGTATTCAAATGTGATAAGCACGGCCGCGCAGACCTGCAAGGGTAAAGTGCCTATCATTGCCGGTGCTGGCGGCGGCACCCGGCTGGCGATCCGCTACGCACAGCAGGCAGAAAAGGCCGGCGCCCAGGGTTTGCTGTTGATGCCGCATTACCTGACTGAAGCGGATCAGGAGGGCGTCGCCCTGCATGTGGAGCAGGTATGCAAGGCGGTGGGACTCGGCGTGATTGTGTATAACCGCTCGCTGTGTCGGCTCAATGCTGATCAGCTCGAACAGCTGGCCGAGCGTTGCCCCAACCTGATCGGTTATAAGGATGGCATTGGTGATATAGAATTGATGGTCACCATCCGTCATCGTCTGGGTGATCGACTGTCTTATCTGGGCGGGCTGCCGACCGCTGAGTTTTACGCGGCTGCCTACCGGGCATTGGGGGTACCGGTATATTCGTCGGCCGTCTTCAATTTCATTCCAAAAACGGCTATGGATTTTTATCATGCTATTGTATCGGGAGACCGAGTAACGGTGGATCGGCTGATAACGGATTTTTTCATCCCTTATTCTGTCATCCGTAACCGCTGCAAGGGTTATGCTGTCAGCATCGTCAAAGAGGGCGCCAGAATCGTCGGGCATGATGCGGGTGATGTGCGCGCGCCATTGACGAGTCTGACCCGCCAGGAAAGCGAAGCGCTGGCGGCCCTGATTCATAAAGTGGGCGGGCAATAAGCGGCAGGCACGCGGCTGGAGACACAAAACCGTGGGCGTATGTTTACCCTAGTGGACCTGTGCCGATTTATGTAGAGTTTTTGAGTTTGCGTAGAGCTTGTGTAGAAGATCACGTGTGGACTCTGTGCTCGCTCTGCGTTGTCCGTTTTCGTTCCTGCGTTGTCCGTTGTTGACCCTCTCTGGCCTGTAAAGCCGCAGTGACTTTTGGACAGCGCAGCCATCAACAGCCCGGGCCCACCCGTTTACCAGTGAGGATGAGATTGCAAGAGACACACGACACCCAAGACACCCAAGACACGCTTAGGCCTTTATATATTCGGGTCAGTCCGCAGGACAATGTTGCTATCGTTGTTAATGACGGCGGCCTGCCCGCCGGCACTGAATTTGCCTGTGGCCTGATATTGCAAACGTCTGTGCCGCAGGGGCACAAGGTTGCCTTGCAGGCTATTTCTCAGGGGGCGCCGGTCATCCGTTACGGCGTAACCATTGGCTATGCGCTGGATGACGTGGCGGCTGGCAGCTGGATTAATGAATCCATGCTGCGGATGCCAGTGGCGCCGTCGCTGGATGCGCTGCCCATGGCCACGCATCGGCCAGGGCTGGCAACGCCGCTGACGGAACTGACTTTTGATGGTTATCGCAATGCCGATGGCACGGTGGGTACCCGCAACATCCTGGCCATCAGTGCAACCGTGCAGTGCGTGACAGGCGTGGTCGAGTTCGCAGTGAGAAAAATTCGTGAGACTTTATTGCCTCGTTTTCCCAATGTCGATGATGTCGTGTATCTGGAACATGCTTATGGTTGTGGCGTGGCCATTGATGCGCCCAACGCTGACATTCCGATACGCACTTTACGCAATTTGAGCCTGAACCCCAATTTTGGCGGCCAGATCCTGCTGGTAAGTCTCGGTTGCGAGAAGCTTCAGCCCGCGAAAATGTTTCCGGCCGGCAGCATACCCATCGCGCAGGACGACCCGTACCTGATTACGCTGCAGGACGACGAGAATGTCGGTTTTGCCAGTATGATCGAGGCGATCATGGCCAAAGCCGAGAGACGGCTGGTTCAGTTGAATGCGCGCAAGCGCGAGCCCTGTCCGCTGTCCGCATTGGTTGTTGGCGTGCAGTGTGGCGGCAGCGATGCATTTTCCGGTGTCACCGCCAACCCGGCGGTAGGGTATGCAACCGATCTGTTGGTGCGTGCTGGCGCGACCGTCATGTTCTCGGAAGTGACCGAGGTGCGCGATGGGATCGCCCAACTAACCGCCCGTGCGGCCACGCCGGAAATCGGCCAGGCACTGGTGCGTGAGATGCAGTGGTATGACGGTTATTTGAAGCAGGGCGGTGCGGACCGCAGCGCCAATACCAGTCCGGGCAATAAGCGTGGTGGCCTGTCCAATATTGTGGAAAAGGCGATGGGCTCAATCGTCAAATCGGGTACGGCCCCCATCAATGGCGTGATCGCGCCGGGTGAACGCGTCGCGCAAAAGGGACTCAATTTCCTGGCGACGCCCGCCAGCGATTTTATTTGTGGCACCCTGCAATTGGCTGCGGGCATGAATCTTCATGTGTTCACCACCGGCAGGGGCACGCCCTATGGCCTGGCGGCGGTGCCGGTAGTCAAGGTGGCAAGTCGCGACAGCCTGGCACGACGCTGGTTTGATTTAATGGATATTAACGCGGGCCGGATCGCAACGGGAGAAGCCACCATTGAACAGGTCGGGCAAGAGCTGTTTGATCTGTTGATCGCCATTGCCAGTGGGCGTCAGCAATCTTTTGCCGAAAAGCTTAAATTGCACAATAGTCTGGCGCTTTTTAATCCGGCGCCAGTCACGTGATGCCCGGGAGGTTGACCGCCGGCTGGTGTGCGATTTTTGCTTGCAGCAGTACAATCCGGGCGGCGGCATCATTCCTGCCGTTTTGGGGAAAAACGTTTTAAAATCATACTTTTCTTCCCTGTAACCTATTATTCTCAAGGTGACCACAGTACCTATGTCAACCCGCCTATTGATTAACGCCGGCCCGATTAAAAGAAGAGGCAGAACCCTGTCCGATGAAGTGGTCGAGCAACTGACCGAAAAAATTCAGTCGGGCAGTCTGGAAGTGGGGAAGAAGCTCCCGACAGAATCCGAATTTGTCGAGGCCTTTGGTGTCAGCAGAAGCGTGATTCGTGAAGCCATTTCACAGTTGCAGGCCCGCGGTCTGGTCGAGACGCGTCATGGCGTTGGAACTTTTGTGCGCGAGCCTTCTGTCAAAGATGTTATTTTTGACCGTAGCACCATGTCACCAGGTACGGCGCAAGAGCTGGCCTCCGTACTGGAAGTGCGCGCCTGCCTGGAATCCGAAGCGGCGGGACTGGCGGCCCAGCGACGTACGGACGAACAGCTGGCAGAGCTGGAGCGCATTCTGCGGGCGCTGGTCAAGGAAGATATTTCCCGCGATATTTCGGTCGACGTCGATTTCCAGTTTCATGAACAGATTGCCAAGGCTACACACAACACGCACTTTCTGGATTTGTTGCGTCAGCTTGGCAAGCACGCGATTCCGCGCAGTCGGCTGGCCATATTCGACCAGGAAAAGGCCATGTATCAGCAACGCCTGAACATGGAGCATGAGGCCATCTTTAACGCCATAGCGGCGCAGGACGCCGATGCGGCGCGTGCCGCCATGCGCATGCATATCATCAACAGTCGCCAGCGCATGAGGTCGGCCAGTAAATAGCAGCCGGCCCGCTTACCTTGTATTCGCAACGCTTCTTATGCCGAAGGGCGAACGGCACGCTTGCATCGGCATAGGCTTGTGTGTTTTTTGTTGGTTCTTGCCGGTCCTTGACGGCGCCGTGCGAGTGTGCTGTCATTGAGCTGAAAAAAACGAAAAGACCAAAGCGGCATTCACGCCATCGCATGCCTGTCGTTTTGCCGATACAAGCACGCGGTGCGGCGCCGGGATGGTAAAGGAGCACTATGACAGTCGAATACGCAAGACAACATTTTCCCGCGCTATGCCGCCCCCGTCCCGCAGACAGCCACAAGGGCAGCTTCGGTACAGTCGGCATCATCGGTGGCGCGCCAGGCATGGCCGGAGCCGCATTGCTGGCGGGTCGTGCCGCCCTGATGCAGGGTGCAGGCAAGGTAAAAATCGGGTTTGTACAGGACTTGCCTTTTATGGCTGATCCCGTGCATCCGGAATTAATGCTTGAGCGCGCCGATACGTTGTTGCGCACCGGCCAAATGACGGTATGCGTGGCAGGTATGGGCATGGGCCTGGATGAAAAATCCCTGGGACTGCTCTATCAGATTTTTCGTGCCACCCTTGATATCCCGCTGGTATTGGATGCCGATGGACTGACGCTGCTGGCACAAGGCAAACTGGGCGCCGGCGCGCGCAACCGCGCATTGGTGCTCACGCCACATCCTCAGGAAGCGGCAAGGCTGCTCGATTGCGAAGTCGAGGAAGTTCAGCAGGGGCGGGCGCGTGCCGCCGTGGCAATCAGTAAAAAATTCGATGCATGGACCGTGCTTAAGGGACACAAGACCGTGATTTGCTCCCCGCAGGGTGACACGCGAACGAATAATACCGGTAATCCCGGATTGGCTTCTGGCGGGACGGGCGACGTGCTGGCGGGAATGCTGGGTGCATGCCTGGCGCAAGGTGTTGAGACTTCGCAGGCGGTATCGGGCGCAGTTTGGCTGCATGGCGCTGCAGCCGATCTGCTGGTTAACGAGGGCACGGGGCCGGTTGGTCTGACGGCTACAGACGTATTGCTTGCTGCGCGCCGCGTTCGAAATTCAATCGTGATAAGTGACGCATAATGGCTATCAAATTTACAGCGTAGTGCAAGTCCAGTAACGTGGCTAAATTGTTGTATTTTTATTGTATTACCGAAAAAGCTTGCGCAAGTTCGAAAAAGCAGTCATAATTCCGCTTCTTCGCTAAACAACATTAGTTGAGACGTGTGGGGGTATAGCTCAGCTGGGAGAGCGCTTGCATGGCATGCAAGAGGTCAGCGGTTCGATCCCGCTTATCTCCACCAAAAATCCTCAACAAATTTGTTGGCAAGAAACTGGAAGATGTGCTAGAATCTCGGATTCTTAAATCGACCGGTTGGATGTTCAGGCAGTGTTTACATGCCAACGTAAACGCAGATCTGAGAAAAAGTTAGTACAGTCCTGTCCCCTTCGTCTAGAGGCCTAGGACACCACCCTTTCACGGTGGGTACAGGGGTTCGAATCCCCTAGGGGACGCCAGGCATTTTGTTTTTATAAACAGAGTGTTTGAAAAATTTCACCGCTGCGGAGCGGTAGTTCAGTTGGTTAGAATACCGGCCTGTCACGCCGGGGGTCGCGGGTTCGAGTCCCGTCCGCTCCGCCATGTCTTTGTTGTAAATCAATCATTTATATTCCATCTCTTGCCCCAGCCTTGAGCGCGAGACGCTATTGTTGGCTGACTGTGCGCAGCAAATTGGTCGGGATATTTAAAGCCACATCCAAAAATTTAAAATAATTATTTCCGGCACCCACCCTCATTATCAAGGGATGGCATTCATCAATCTCGTTCAATGGGCTCTACGCCAAAAGGCTCTACCCCATAAACGGGGGATGGGTATTCACCAAACTCGATTAATCACTCCCTCTCAGCTGTGTTGAGCCAAGACCCTTTTCGGGGATATCGGTATGATTTCGATTAAGCCTCGTTCTTGGTAAAACGAATTTAATGAATACCGTTTGTCCGCCGATTGTGATGAAGAGCTTCTGGTGTCAAAGCAAGCGAGAAAATGTGGGGCATGAGTAGTATCTATCTTTTTTCCGAATATACAGCCACATCATATCCGCCCACAGCACCCCGTTTCTGGCTAACTCATTTTAAAAGGTAAAAAGTGGAAAGTTTTGTATCGTTTTTTGTGTTATAAGTATATTTTTACTCAAAAAATTCTAATTAACGAGACAAAATATGTCGATTATTAAAAATATTATTTCGCTGACTGCAATTTGCTTCGGATCAACACTGCCTGCCATTAGTCATGCAGAAAGTTTTCCCCAGCGGCCCGTGACAATTGTGGTTCCCTTCGTCGCAGGTGGTGCTTTCGACGTAGTGGGCCGTCTAGTGGCAGAGAAAATGAGTGCAAATTTGGGGAAACAGTTCATCATCGAAAATAAGCCTGGAGCCGGAGGAACCCTCGGGGGAAGGCAGGTTTCTCAAGCCCGGCCAGATGGATATACATTGCTTCTTTCTGGTGTCGGGCCCATTTCGATATCACCGGCCGTGTACAAGAAGTTGGGCTATGTACCGGCCAAAGCATTAGCCCCCGTAATACAGTTGACCTCTTCCCCATTCGTTCTGACAACTGGCCCTTCTTTTGAGGGAAAAAGTGTCAAAGATCTGGTTAAGTTCTTGAAAGAAAAACCTGGTAAATACAATTACGCTTCGACGGGAAACGGAACTTTGGTGCATTTGGCTGGTGAATATTTTCGCGGCATTACAAAAACAGATTTCGAACACATCCCTTATTCTGGCGGGTCTCAGGCTACATTTGCGCTTATTCAAGGAGATGCGACCTTTACGATCACCAACATACCAAATGTTTTATCGCAGATACAGGCCGGAACAGTAAAAGGATTAGCGACGACGGGCAACCAAAGTTCGCGCGCTTTGCCTGACTTACCCACAATGAGTGAGGCAGGGGTTTCTGGGTTTGAATTGACAGGCTGGATTGGTATATTTGCTCCTGCAAATACCCCAGAAGACATAATCGAGACGCTGAATTCGGCATTTGTGCAGGCTATGAATGACCCACGAATCAAAGAACGACTGCAGCAGCAAGGCGATGACGTTGCTACTGGGTCAGTCGCCGACTTTAAAGAGTTCGTCGCACAAAGCGATGCCAAGTGGAAGTCTATTGCAGAAGAAGCTAATATTTCTATTAATTGAGAACATACCTTATGCCTTGTAAAATTAACGAATTTAAAAATGGAGTGACTCGCGGTGATCGACTTATCGGCTTGTGGTGTTCTCTCACTAGTGCAACTGCTGTGGAGGTACTAGCGAATGTGGCATTCGACTGGTTCCTCCTTGATATGGAACATGCCCCAAATGACCTCAAGGAAATTGTCGATCAACTGCGTGTTCTGGACTCGAGCGATTCTGTAGGCTTTGTTCGTCCTCCGGGTAATGATAAGGTGACTATCAAACGTCTTCTTGATGCGGGGACAAAGAATTTTTTGTTTCCCTACGTAGAAAACGTAAGCCAAGCGCAGGACATTATCCGGGCTACTAGGTACGCTCCCGAGGGTGTACGTGGCGTCTCGACTGCCGGTCGCGCAGCATGGTATGGACAATTTCCTGATTATCTCAAAAATGCAGCTGAAGAAATTGTCATTGCAATGCAGATTGAAACTTTAGAAGCTCTAGAGAATCTCGCGGGTTTCTTGGCGCTGCCCGAAATTGACATAATTTTCTTTGGGCCAGCAGATTTATCCGCTGATATGGGAATGCTAGGTCAACCTGAACATCCTGATACCCGAGCACGAATTGTCTCTGGAATTGAACAAACAATCGCTTCAGGAAAAATGGCAGGTGTGCTTGCGCCTAATTTAAATGTAGCAAGAGAATATTATGATGCGGGAGCACGGTTTATCGCGGTGGGTAGCGATATCCAATGTATGTTAGGGGCGGCAAAGCGTATATGCGACTCAAGCCAGTTCGACTAGTATTTAGAAATCAGCCAGAAGTTTGTTGCATATCCGTTAGTTTCTAGAACGGAATATCATTGTCTATGTCCATTATGTTGTACATGGGCTGTGATAGGCGGCGTTTTCGACCGTACGCTGGTGTGGCTGGTCGGAACTGCCATAGTTGCCGCGCTGTGCCTGTTGTTGAGCCTGGAGTTTGGTACTCCACGTCAAGCGGCGCATGGAGTTTGATGTCCGCGTGCTTGATGAAGATGCCAGACCTAGTTGTGTATAACAGCCTCGAAATTGAATGTGCTCCAGACAGACTCTTGCCATGACCGGGCGCAGATCCTATTTCGGGCTTGTATCTGCGACAGTTCCCTGTCGAGGGGGTTCGATATGAAGTGACGTAGCTTTTGCAGAGGCCAAGCCTGCCAAATGACGACAGGGTGTTGGTCTGGGCCCGCCATAGATGCGCAGCGCATTGTGGCGGGTCGTTGCCATCTTAATGAAACATCAAATCATGAACGATGTGTTCGGCTTTCCATTTGGATGGAAAATAGGTTGGCCAGTTGCTCATTTCCTCGCTCAGCTTTTGATGGTCATCATTGCCAAAGTAAATATGGAAGTGGCTGACTTTTTTCGGGGCAATGGTGTGGTCGCTGAACTGAATGAAACCCGGTGCCTGCTGATCACCGTGTTGCTTGGTAAACAGGTAACGCACACCCCGGTTGCCGGCTTTGTACGTGAGGATTTTATAGCCTTCGTATTTATACTGGGCGCTGTAGTTTTTTTCGCCGTGGTAGAAAGTGAAGGTGTTGTCTTTGATTATCAGACGCTCAATGTCGGTCTTGTAGCCGGCGTTGTAGTACTGTTTGTATTCATCTGCCGTCTTATCTTTTTTCTGCTCTGCCTTGTGCGCCATCACTGGATCCAGTGTGCCGTCCTGCAACAAAGGATAGATTGACTGCCAGTCTCCTTCCCAGTCCGACAGGCTGCGGTCCTTGACATCTGCATCGGCAAAATAGCCGTTGGCTGCCGTTTTTTGATTGGTATCTGCTTTATGCGCATTATCGTGTGAGTGGCCATGGGAGCGGTCGTGATCATGCTGATGCGTATGGGCAGATGCGCTTGCGCCAAATACGCAGCAAGCGATTGCTATCTGGATTAGCTTCAGTGAAACATTCATGACATTAATAGCCTGTGTAGTTGATAACATGTTATGTTATAACATACTAATAAATTGCGTCAATTGTCTTTTTCGCGGTATAGCGACCAGGGATAGTGTGGCATCAATCTTTGTAGAGTCATCATTTTTGACTGCAATGTCCGGCGTTACAGATTTGGACTGACGGCCGTCTATTTGTCGTAAAAGCCGGACAAAAAGACGGCATACATTTCAGACGGCATATATTTCAGATGACATATATGTAAGACGGCATTTTTAAAACGGCATTTTTAAAACGGCATATATGCGCATATCGGAATTATTTTTTGTGACTGCTCGCTTCATCTCTTTGCATCCGATCAAGCGATCTCTCGGTTTCATCTTCATTAAGTGCCTGTTGTTGCAGCATGCATTGCTCAAAATGCGGCGTGCCAGGTTCAATACCAAGCGTTGCACATTGCTGGCGGTATTGTTCCGCTTCCATATCGTTCAGCGCCTGGCATCCGCTGAGCAGCCCCGCTAGCACAAGGCTTGTGGCGAAACCGGTTTTGGTTGATGAGCGTTGACGCATCGTATTTTTTCCCCGAAAAATGAATGAAGATTCATTAGATCATTGATTCCGGTTCTCGGCAAAAGTGTTTGGACAGCGCTGAGGCCGGTCATCTGCCGAACTTCGTTATTGTTGACGTCTTACATGCCTGCGCGTATACGCATCTTCCAAGATTGCCGATTGATGGCGGAAAGAGGTGTATTCAGCGGTGTCTCGTGCCGCGTCTCTTGATATGGTCATTTAAACGTGAATGAGCAGAACCCTTTCAACAATGAGCAAAAGCTGGTGCAAATCGTGCCAAGTTAATGATACGTCGAAAGTCTTTTCAAGGAATGCTGTTATATATTTTTACACCTTCGTTTTGAGTTGATGCGCTCCGGGGTTTTGCGGAAAATAGGAAATCCACAGGTAGCTCAACTGGTAGAGTATCCGAGTGCTTCACGAGGAGGTTTACGGTTCGAACCCGTACCTGTGGAAAGGGTTCTCGCCCCGGTATTGCGCTGACCGGCAGAAAAGCGGCAATTGCCAGCTATGATCCGGTTATCATGCAATATCGGGGCTTTGTTTTTGCCTGAACGCTATCGCGTTGCTGCCGCGGTAACGTGAGGTCCAGCCTGGCTGCGCAAACACGCAAGAGTTCATTTTTACCGATATTGAATAAAAAGACGTTGAACGTCGGATAATAAAGCGAACGGCATTGGTTTTACTCAAGAGCCGAACCGGACACCGCCAACACGTCGGCAGTGACAGCGCATTGGTGAAGTACAGATATACAGAGCAACAATAAATAGATATGGTTAAGACGTATCAGCCCGGTACGTTGGTCTGGCGGGGTCCGTAACAAGAGACTGCCGACGGGGCAGGCGACCTCGCTTGCATGATGACAGGCAGCCTGGCCTGCCTGTCAATCAGTTACCGGATCATTGACGCAAACGGAGTAATGGGATGCTGGTATCAAGGATTCGAACCTCATTGGACTATGAGGTATTTTCAGCAAGCGAGTTTTTTCTGAATATGCTGGTTTCCAAAAAAAGCCAATTGATTCTGCAAGAGAGTCTGAACGTCGATTATATCGATCGTAATGGGGACAAGACGCCTGTTAATTTTCAAAAAAACATGGATGCAGTGGGTGGGCGTTTCTCGTCATTTTCGGTCGAAGAAGGAAAGGTCTGCGTTGACTATACAGTCAGCGTTGTCACAAACAATGCCGGACGTCCGCTTGAGGCAGCCATTTATTCCATAGGGCGCCTGCCCAGGAAAACCATTCCTTGTCTGCGTCCAAGCCGGTATTGTGAATCCGATATGCTCTCGGCCCAGGTGCAGTCGCTTTTTTGTGCCCAGGGCGATGGCATCGTGCTGGTCGAGTCGATTATTGACTGGATACAGGAGAATATCCAATATGAGGTGGGATGTTCAGATCCTACAACGTCAGCCGGTGATGTATTTGAAAGGCGCAAGGGCGTATGCCGGGATTTTGCCCATTTGGCCATCACGTTTTGTCGTGCGTTGAATATTCCGGCCCGCTTTTGCGTGGGTTATGTGTTCTTTGAAGAGCCGCCTCAGGATTTTCACGCGATTTTTGAAGTGTACCTAGGCGGGCGATGGATCAAGTTCGATCCCACACGACTGGCGTCTCCAGATAACCTGGTGGTTATCGCGCGCGGCAATGATGCCAAGGATACGCCCTTTGCTACTATTTTCGGCAATATCAAGCCCACGCGCATGCGTATCAATATTGAGCAGGAAGATCCGTATTCAGACTTCTGTGTCAAGGCGGGCGACGAGCAGGCGGCAATTATTGGTAGCTAGCCGGTGGCTTGGCTTTTTGCAGCCAGGCCCGCCGGCATGATCTATGCGTACTGCAATCGGAGAAGAGCGCTTGAATATGCCGGGCGCTCATCTGAGGATTACCGCTTTTGTTACGGTTACTGCTTCTGTTTTTCCTTGCGGGAGATGACCTGGCCCGTGTTGGCGTCAATGAACAGTTCATACTTGGTGCCAGGTTTGAGGGTTTTGACCTCGTATCCCCAGACGTTGTTTTCACGCTCGAAGTCGACTTCAACCGCTTTGGCGCCGGTTTCTGATTCGGCAGCTTCTATCGCTTGCACAAGCGTCACTTTTGCCTCATTGATGGCTTGGGCTTCCTGTTGGTGCTTCGATTGAGCAACGGCCATGCTCGGCACGACGATAAACAGGGAAAAAAGCAGGGAAGAGGTAATTTTCATCGATCATTCCTTGATGGTTTGAGGAGACAGGGATCTCCTAGTGTAATGCATCTGTGCTGATCTGTAGCGTGTCTTCATTCAGATAGCCTCGGTTTTCCGAAGATGTGGCAATTTAAAAATACTGTATACTTATACAGTATTAAAAGGAATTGCCATGATGAAAAGCACAACGCAAAAGTCTTCAAAAATCGCTGGAAATGCGCCACAAACCTGCTCGGTAGCCTGCCAGGGCAGTCTGTTGGAAAGCGTATCCGAAGGCATTGAGTGTTCTTCACCAATGCCCGAAAATCCGGTCCATTTTGCCGGAAAAACCGCTACGCAAGCCCCTTTTTCAGCGGAATCGGCAAAGCGCAAGCCGGTGTGCCAAACAGCAGCCCAGAGTACCGGTTCGGCGTCCGTAGTTGCTACGCCGGAGCGTATTCATCCTGCGCTTTGGCGTGCTTCGCAGATCGCCCGCTCCCCGGGGATTTACGCCAATACCGGTTATCCCGAAATAGCGGTCCAGTTGCCGGGCGGCGGCTGGCCTTTGGGCAATCTGATCGAAGTCATGACGCCGCGAGCCGGAATTGGTGAAATGCAGCTGTTCAAATCCGCGCTATGTGGGCAAAAGGCCTCTCAGCCGCATCATCCCGCATCTGTCGAGGGTGGCAGCAATGCTGGCCCTGATCAGCGGCCTATTGTGCTCATTCAACCCCCGTATACGCCACAGACCTGCGCCTGGGCGCATTGGGGAATCGCGCCTTCGCGGCTGCTCTGGCTCTCGCCCAAAAACACCGCCGATGCCTTGTGGGCAGCCGAACACATTTTGAACAGCGGAGCCTTTGCGGCGCTTGTCCTTTGGCAGAACGCCCTGCGCGATGGTGCATTGCGTCGTCTTCAGTTGTCGGCGCAAAAGGGCGATACGCTATTCGTTCTGGTCCGGGCACTGTCTGCGGCCAGGCAATCTTCGCCGGCTCCCTTGCGGCTTGCGCTGCATCCGGTGCCCACCGGCCTGCACGTGCATATTGTCAAACGTCGTGGCAGTGTGGCTGAACAGCCCATCCATATCTCACTCTATCCGGGATTATCGGGCAGGGATCTGCCCCCGGGTGTTTCTTCAGATCCGCATTCTGCCTATTCTGCTGCTTTTACCGAGTCCCATCATGCGAACATGGATAGCCGTCCATTTACTGCATCCCACGCTAGACACACTCTGCCCTGACTGGCGCAACACAGCGGCCGTCGTGGTCGATCATGGTCTTGTCCGGGTGTGCTCCCCTGTGGCCCGGGCGGCAGGGGTGCAACCCGGTATGCGCATCAGTGGCGTTAATACCCTATGTCCTCAGGCCGTACTTACACAATACGATGAACATATTCATCGCTCGTCGATTCAGGCTGCGTCGCTTGCGCTGTTGCAGTACTCACCTGAACTTGCGCTGGGCGAACGGGATACGTTGTTGCTGGACGTCACCGCCAGTCTCAGTCTTTTTGGGGGTGTACGGCGGCTTTACCGGCGGATCCAGGGCACTCTGCGTGGGCTCTGCCTGAGCGCCTGTTGCGCCATGGCATCCACGGCGGGCGGCGCCTGGTTGTTGGCGACAGCCGCATGCGCACGCTGGCGCCGCTGTCTGAAACCCCATACCCTGGTTCGCCGGCTGGACGCCTTGCCAGTCGGTTCGTTGCCGGCCGCGCATCCTTATGATGCCTGGCTTGGCAGTATTGGCTGCGCCACCCTGGGCGCCTTGCGGCAACTGCCGCGTGCCGGGTTGCAGCGACGCACCAGCAAACAGGTGCTGCAGGCGCTTGATGCTGCCTACGGAAAAACGCCTGAAATATTCAAATGGATTATCGCGCCCCTACAGTTCCAGGGGCGTATTGAACTGATCGAACGGGTTGAATATGCCGATGCAATAAACCGGGTGGCCGGCAGGCTGGTCGAACAACTCTGCGGCTGGCTGGCGGGGCATCAGCGAGCAGTAACACAGGTGGTCCTGCTGCTTGAGCATGAACGTGGTCGTCACGCGTGCGCGCCAACCCGTCTGGCGTTGACCACGGCTTCGCCAACCCGGGATCCGTCCCATCTGATGCGGCTGTTGCAGGAGCATCTGCATCATCTGAAACTGGCCGCACCTGTCATTGCGCTAGCGCTTGAGGCTGGCAGAATACAGGACGCGGCACCTGTAGCCGAAGACCTGTTTCCCGAACCCGGAGGGACACCCCAGGATCGTCAGCGGGTGCTCGAGATCATTCTGGCCAGACTGGGTCATGACCGGGTATTGATTCCCCAGCCGCTTGCCGATCACCGTCCTGAAATCGCCAACAGGTGGGGACCGGCGAACAAGACTTCAGTCAAAGGACATCTTGTCGATGGTGTAGAGCGGCCTTGCTGGTTGCTGGAAAAACCGCTGCCTCTGTCTGTGCGCAAGCATCGCCCCTGGTATGGTTCCTCATTGCGCATCTTGCAGGGGCCGGAAAGAATCGAAGATGGCTGGTGGGAAGGGTGGTCACAAAGAGATTATTTTGTTGCGCAAGACAATACTGGCGTGCGCTACTGGCTGTTCCAGGAGCGCTATGGTCACTTGCGCTGGTTTCTCCATGGGATATTCGGATAGGACTGCGCAATCATGGCGATACCTTCCTTTTCCTCTTACGTGCTCCCCGATTATGCTGAGCTGTATTGTCAGAGCAATTACAGTTTCCTGCAGGGAGCCTCTCATCCTGAAGAACTGGTGCAGAAAGCCTTCGAGCTGAAATACACTGCATTGGCAATAACAGATGAATGTTCCGTGGCAGGCGTTGTGCGCGCCCATGCGGAAGTGGAGCGGCTGAACAAGCCGATTCTGGAAGAACAAGAGCGCAGGAAAAAAAGCGCTTTGGAAAAAGCGGGCTACGTGCCGGGGCAATCCGGTTCGTCCCCGCCACCTGCTGTGCCCGCTAGCTCGCCAATGGCGTCGGAAGCTGCGCCGACCGAGCCGCTCTTGCGTCTGCCCATGAAGCTGATCGTGGGGTCTGTTTTTTCGTTGCATGCGGGACAGCATTGCCCCGCGCTGAAACTTGTCGTGCTTGCGCAAACCCGCCAGGGTTATGGCAATCTGTGCGAGTTCATTACCCTGGGGCGACGGCGAGCCCCCAAGGGGGAGTATTATTTGACCACCAGTGACATTACCAGTCCTGCCGATCCTTCTGTGGCCCATTTGCAAAATCTGCCCGAGTGCCTGGGATTGCTGGCGCCTGAGTATGGATCCTCCTACGAACAGATGCTCGCACAGGCCCAATGGGTGGCAAAGGCATTTGCCGGACGTTGCTGGCTGATGCTTACGATATTGCACCAGGGACAGGATGCTGCCCACAAGGCCAGGCTCATGGCGGTTTCCAAGGCGACTGGCGTTCCGTTGGTGGCAGCGGGACAGGTGCAGATGCATGTGCGTTCGCGCAAGCCCGTGCATGACACACTGACCGCGATTCGGCTGGGAAAAAGTGTGCAAGAGTGCGGGTTTGCGCGTGCAGCCAATGCCGAACATCATTTGCGCCGGCTGGTGACACTGGCCAATCTGTATCCGCCGGCAGCCCTGGAGCAGACCCTGGAAGTCATGCTTGCATGCCAGTTCAATCTGTCTGAACTGAAATACGAATATCCCGAAAATATCTGTCCTGAAAATCTGAGCCCGACGGCCTATTTGCGTCAGGAAACCTATGCCGGTGCACAGCGGCGTTTTAGTGATGGGATACCAGACACTGTCACGCACCAGTTGGAACGTGAGTTGCAGCTCATTGCTGAGCTCAAATACGAAGCCTATTTCCTGACGGTCTACGACATTGTTAAATTTGCCCGTTCGCAGAATATTTTATGCCAAGGCAGGGGATCGGCGGCCAATAGTGCAGTTTGCTACTGCCTGGGTATTACCGAGGTTGACCCGATGCTTGGCAATAATCTGTTCGAGCGATTTATCAGCAAGGAGCGTAACGAGCCGCCCGATATCGACGTCGATTTCGAACATCAGCGCCGCGAGCTGGTGATTCAGTATATCTATGAAAAGTATGGCAGGGATCGAGCCGCGCTGACTGCCGTGGTAATTACCTATCGGGTCAAGAGTGTGTTGCGCGATACGGGCAAGGCCTTAGGCGTGGATCCCTTCATTATCGAGGCGGTGGTGCGTTCCTATCATTACTGGGATGGTCGCGCCAATCTGATGGCGCGCATGAAAGAGAGCGGACTGGATCCGGCCTCGCCTGTTGCCATGCAATGGGTTTATCTGGCAGAAAAAATCATGGGCTTTCCACGCCATCTGTCTCAGCATCCCGGTGGTTTTGTCATGTCACGTGGTCCGCTATCCCGGCTGGTCCCCATCGAAAATGCCGCCATGGAAAACCGTAGCGTAGTGCAATGGGACAAGGATGACCTGGATGTGCTGGGTATTCTGAAGGTAGATGTGCTGGCACTGGGCATGCTCAGTGTTATTCGCCGGGCGCTGGAGTTTGTGTCGTTGCGGCGTGGGTGTCACTTTTGCATGCAGGATATCCCCAGAGAAGATAAAGATACCTACGATATGATCTGCAAGGCCGACACCATCGGCGTATTTCAGATTGAATCGCGTGCGCAAATGACCATGCTGCCGCGCTTGCGACCGCGTTGCTATTACGATCTGGTCATCGAGGTTTCTATTATTCGTCCCGGCCCGATACAGGGGGGAATGGTGCATCCCTATCTGCGGCGACGCCAGGGGCTCGAAAAAATAACCTATCCCAGCCCAGCCGTTCAGTTGGCACTGGAGCGCACGCTGGGTGTGCCGATTTTTCAGGAACAGGTGATGCAGATCGCTATGAAGGCAGCAGGCTTTACCGGTGGAGAGGCCGATGCGTTGCGACGCTCTATGGCTGCCTGGAAACGCAAAGGGGGGCTGGAAAAGTTCTATAACAAAATTATCGGTGGCATGTTGGCCAATGGGTATAAAAGAGAATTTGCCGAGCAAATTTTTCGCCAGATCCAGGGGTTTGGCGAATACGGTTTTCCAGAAAGCCATGCCGCCAGCTTTGCACTGCTGGCCTACGCCAGCAGCTGGCTCAAGTGTCATGAACCCCAGGCCTTTCTGGCTGCGCTGCTCAACAGTCTGCCCATGGGGTTTTACAGTGCTTCAACACTGGTTCAGGACGCGCGACGGAACAAGGTCAAGGTATTGCCTGTTGATGTGCAGGTCAGCGATTGGGAAGCCACGCTGGAGTTTGTCGCAAGCCAGCCTGAAGACGCACTGAATGCAGGCTCTGGGACAGACTGCGGGACAGAACCCGTCGCACAACCGGTATCGCAACCAACATCACAACCGTTGTCGCCGACTTCACTGCCGACATCACAATCGACATCACAGCCAGCAGGCAATGTAGCAACCGTCTCTTTAAGCGACTTTTCGGATAGATCCAGGCCTGCGGTCAGACTTGGGCTCAATCAGCTTAAAGGAATGCAAGAGGCGGCGGCGCAGCGGATCGTACAGGCACGCGCCCAGGCTCCTTTTGAATCGGTTGCCGATCTGGCTCGCCGCGCGGATCTGAACAGGCATGACCTGAATGCACTGGCGGCAGGCAATGCGCTAGCAAGTCTGGCGGGCCATCGCAGAGCTGCCCTGTGGGAAGCGGTCGTCAGTGTGCCCGACAAAGACATGCTGCGGGAAGCGCCTGTGTATGAGACAGCCAGCCCGCAACTCACATTGCTTACGGAAGGCCAGTCAACAGTGGCCGATTACCATTCGCTGGGCCTGACGCTGGGGCGTCATCCACTGGCGCTATTGCGTGAGAAGTTGAGTGCAATGCGTTTTTCCACTTCTGCTTTTTTGCAGGAACAGCCCGACAGGCGGCTGGTGCGTGCGGCCGGCATCGTCACGGTCAGACAGCGTCCCGGTACCGCCAAGGGGGTTGTTTTTGTTACGCTGGAAGATGAATTCGGGCAGATTAATCTGCTGATACGACCGGCACTGGTAGAGCGTCAACGCAAGGAGTTGCTTACCTCGCAGCTATTGGGAGCTTATGGACGCTGGCAATCAGCCCACGGTGTGCAGCATGTCATCGTCGAGCGCTTGGTCAATCTGACGCATTTGCTGGGTCATTTGCAGACACGCAGCCGAAATTTCCATTAGACAGGCATCGCCGATAACAGCTTTTGAACAGTACAGCGCAGACGGCAAGCGTCACAGCAAGGATTTCAGCAAGGATTTGAATGTCAGCCCCCATCATCAACGGACCGACGGACTAACCGGCTAACCGACTAACGGCCGAATAGATAAACGGTCGTCGGCAGTGGATAAACGACTAAACGATTTAACGATTTAACGCCCTGGCTGCGCGCCACTTCAGGACGAGTCCCAGGCCAAGTCCCAGCAGGCTGAGGATCACAATCAGCCAGTTGCCAAGTCTTGCGTATAAGGTCAGGCCTTGCGTGCCCTGGATCTGCACATCCAGAACATTGGCGGTTGCCGAAGGCAATTGGGCCAATACCCGGCCCTTGGCGTCAATGGCTGCCGTCGAGCCGGTATTGGTGGCGCGAATCATCGGCCTGGCGGTTTCCATGCTGCGCATGCGTGCGATTTGCAAATGTTGCCTGAGCGCCCAGGTGTTGCCAAACCAGGCCAGATTACTGACGTTAAATAACACACTGGCCCCGGGTGTGCCGTCAGCCTGCGTATGCAGGGATGGCAGCAGTTCTTCGCCGAAGACGTCTTCATAGCAGATATTGGGAGCAAAAAGCTGGTTATCGGCCGCAAAACTTTGCTGACCTTGGCCCCCGCGATCGAAGTCACCCAGCGGGATACTCATGATATCGACAAACCAGCGAAACCCCAAGGGAACAAATTCGCCAAACGGGACGAGATGACGTTTGTCATATACCGGCAGTTCCTGCCCCTGCATCAGTGCCGATACGGATGTGTCGCTGTCTATCGCCACGACGCTATTGGTGTAACGGTCCTTGCCATCGATCACAGTATGCACGGGGGTGCCCATGAACAGGGTAGCATCCATCTGCTGGGCCAGCTCGACGACAGATTGCCAGAACTCGGGCGCCATTCTGTCCTGGAATGTAGGCAAAATGGTTTCAGGAAAAATAATTACAGAGGGCGCGCGTTGAATGTCTGCCGCAGGACGCGTAGCCAGTGCAAACTGGGCCTGCAACGAGCTCATCAACTGCGCCGGATCAAACTTCATCTGCTGCGCAATATTGCCCTGAACCAGTCGCACTGTCATGGCCGGGCCATGATTGTCAAACCAGGTAATGCGAGTCAGTGCGAAACTGACGATGAACATGCCCAGTAGCGCGCTGGCCATCGCAGCCATGATGCCGGGACGGTTGTGCTTCACATAATAAACAATGGAAGCAACCAGTCCGCTGGCCAGTGCGGCCAGAAAGGCGACACCATAAACGCCTGCAACGGGGGCCCACGCCGACAGCAGGCTATTGGTGTGGGCGTAGCCGATATTGTTCCACGGAAATCCGGTGAAGACGAAGCCGCGCAGCCATTCTCCCAGTGTCCAGGCGCAGGCCCACAGTAGAGGGCGGCCCAGCGCCTGCGGCACCCGCATGATATTCAGGTCGCGACCGAGCCAGGCTGTGCAGGCCCCTGCGAGCCCTGCATACAAGGACAGATATAGCGCAAACAGAAATACGGCCAGGGCGGCCAGCGGCGCTGCCATTCCGCCAAAATGATTCATGCTGATGTACAGCCAGTACACGCCGACACAGAAACTGCTGGTGCTGAATACAAAGACGGACATGGCTGCCCGTCTGATGCGTTTTGTGCCAAAGACGATATATGCCGGTACGGCCAGGGACATGACCTGAACATAGGGCAATGTCCAGCCGGGTAGGGGATCAGGAGAAAAACTCAGGGCATGAATGGCCCCGGCTACTAGGAGAAGGAGCCAGACCATGCGTTCAGGCTTGGGATTTAGTATGGCTGCTGCTCATGGCAGACAGGCGCTTGATGTGCAGCCACAGGGCTCGACGGGCGTCGGCGCGCAGTACCTGGAACCGCAATCCCTGGAAATCGTAGCTGTCGCCGCGTTGCGGGATGTGGTCCAGCTCTGCGGCGAGCCAGCCGCCGATCGTATCGTAATCGTCTTCGGGAATCGCAACTTGCAGCGTTTGGTTCAACTGCCGGATATCGGTGATGGCCATGACGCGCCACGAGGTGTCGGTTTCCGGAAAGATGGTCATTTGCGCATCTTCGTCGTACTCATCCTCGATATCGCCCACAATCTGTTCCAGTACATCCTCCATCGTGACCAGGCCGGCGATGCTGCCGTACTCGTCAATCACAATGGCAATATGATTGCGGTTCTCGCGAAAATCTCTAAGCAACTGGTTCAGTCGCTTAGTTTCAGGGATATAGTTGGCAGGCCGGATCAGGCTGCGGATGTCCGTTTGCGGATTGTTGATAAAGCGCAGCAAGTCCTTGGCCAGCAGAATGCCGATAATATTGTCTTTTTCTTCTTCATATACCGGAAAGCGTGAATGCGCCGTGTCCAGAACGATAGGCAGCAGTTCCTGCAGTGGCTTGCTGATATCGAGCATATCCATGCGCGAACGCGGGACCATGATGTCGCTGACATTTTTTTCGGTAAAGGATATGGAGCCGACGATCATCGAATAGGAGTCGTCGTCAATAATGTCCCGGTCATGCGCAGAAGAGAGAATCTCCTGGATGTCGTCCCGGTCTTCGGGTTCGTTTTGGCCCAGCAGGCCTTTTATTCGCTGGATGAGTGAGCGGGAAGTTTGCTTTTTGCCTGGCTGACTGTCCGCCTCGGCATCGTTGGAAGGGTATGGATCTGACATCTCTGGACGTCTAGTTGAAGAAGTTATAAGGATAACGCAAATTCGCGTAGTTTTGATGAAAATAGCGCAAATCTTGGGTAAACCCGGCCTATGTTACAACCGCTGTATCAGTGCGGCAGGTAGGGATCGGGGAAACCCAGGCTGGCCAGCAGGCGGGTTTCCGTCGCTTCCATGTGAACCGCGTCATCTTCGTTTTCGTGATCGTACCCCAGCGCATGCAGCACGCCGTGTATCACGAGATGGGCTGCATGCTGCCTCAGGGTTTTGCGCTGCTGCTCTGCCTCCTGCCGCAGCACCGGCACGCACAGCACAATATCGCCACGGGCGGTGCCATCCGGATCAATACCGTATTCGAAGGTCAGCACGTTGGTTGCATATGCTCGTGCGCGAAACTGGCTGTTCAATTCCCGTGCTTCTTCAGTATCGACCAGTCGCAAAGTCAATTCCACCTGAACAATTTCCGGGTTGTGAGCCATGGCCGCGTCTACCGCCCGCAACATCCAGCCACGGATACGCTGGCGGGTGATTTCGGGCACCGGCACCACATGCTGGACCGATGTGCGCAAATAGGTGGTATCCCGCGTCCCCCGACGCCGGGGCGTCTTGCTGTTATTCACGAGGCGTGCGGCCTTCGGCCAGATCGTAGGCGTCAATGATGCGGGCCACTAGCGGATGCCTGACGACGTCTTCGCTGGTAAAGCGGGAAATGGCAATGCCCTGCACCTGGGACAGGACGCGCAGCGCATGTTCCAGGCCGCTTTTCTGGCCTTTGATCAGGTCAATCTGCGATGGGTCCCCGGTGATCACCGCCTTGCTGCCGAATCCGATGCGGGTCAGGAACATTTTCATTTGTTCCTGGGTCGTGTTTTGCGCTTCATCCAGGATGACAAAAGCATGGTTCAACGTGCGACCGCGCATATACGCCAACGGCGCGATCTCGATGGTCTGTTTCTCGAACAGTCGCATGACTTTGTCAAACCCCATCAGATCGTATAGCGCGTCGTAAAGCGGGCGCAGGTAAGGGTCAACTTTCTGGGCCAGATCGCCCGGCAGAAACCCCAGGCGTTCACCGGCTTCCACGGCAGGGCGGGTCAGGATGATACGCTGAACATGCTCCCGTTCCAGTGCGTCAATGGCACAGGCGACGGCCAGCCAGGTCTTGCCGGTACCAGCCGGGCCTGTACCAAAGGTGATGTCGTGCCGCAGAATGTTGTTCAGATAATCGCGCTGGCGCGGTGTGCGAGGACGCAGATCGTTGCGTCTGGTACGCAGCGCGATTGAGCCGCTGTCATCGTCCAAAGGCGGCAAATCGGGCAGAGCGCCCGCGCCGCTGGCTCGCTTGTGCCTGCTTTCGTCGGTTTCAGCCCGGCCTCTGTCGGCGCCCGCCGATTTTGCATTGGCCCGCAACTCGACCAGTCCCAGCTGGATGTCGTCAATGGTCAGGTCCCGATGGCGCGCGCGGCGATGAAACAGGTTGACCGCGCCGGCCGCATCCTGGGCCTGTTCGCCTTCAATGATCACACGGCTGCCGTTGCGACCGATTGTGACATCGTAAGCCTGGGCGATTTGTTTCAGATTTTCATCCAGCGGGCCACACAAATTGGCCAACTGGGTGTTGTCGCCTTCCAGATGGAAGACGACTGGCAAGGTACGCTTTGCCGTCATAAAGCGGTGTCCCCGGTCTCCAGCTCGCCGCGCAGAGAATTGGTGTATACGTCGGTAATGCGCACATTGACAATCTGACCGATCAGGCGCCGGGGTGCGGAAAAATTGACAATACGGTTGTTTTCAGTGCGTCCTGTCAGTTCGCTGGCATCCCGGCGTGATGGCCCTTCGACCAGCACCGGTTGTACGGTGTCCAGCATGCCATGGCTAATGGCACTGGCCTGTGCGGTAATCTGGGCCTGCAAGCGTTGCAGACGTGCCAGCTTGACGTCGTAAGGCGTATCGTCTTCGAGGTCGGCGGCGGGCGTGCCCGGACGGCGCGAATAGATGAATGAAAAAGACGTATCGAAGTTGACGTCGGCAATCAGTTTAAGTGTGGTTTCAAAATCCGCTTCGGTTTCACCCGGAAAGCCTACGATGAAATCAGACGACAAGGTCATGCCGGGTCTTGCGGCATACAGGCGACGGGCGATGGACTTGAACTCCAGCCCGGTATAGCCGCGTTTCATGGCAGCCAGAATCCGGTCGCTTCCTGTCTGTATCGGCAAGTGCAGGAAGGGAACCAGTTTGGGCAGGCGCCCGTGAGCTTCGATCAGCCGGTTGGTCATTTCCTTGGGGTGTGATGTGGTGTAGCGAATGCGCTCAATACCCGGAATGTCATGCACGTAGTCAAGCAGCATGGCAAAATCGGCCAGTTCGGTGGTGCCGCCCAACGTGCCACGGTAGGCGTTGACATTCTGCCCCAGTAGATTGACTTCCTTGACGCCCTGGTCTGCCAGGTCGGCAATTTCGGTCAGGACGTCTTCGAACGGACGCGAAATTTCTTCGCCGCGGGTATAGGGAACAACGCAAAAGCTGCAGTATTTGCTGCAACCTTCCATAATCGAAACAAAGGCGGATGGGCCGTCTACGCGCGCAGGGGGCAGGGCATCGAATTTTTCGATTTCCGGAAAACTGATATCGACCTGGGCGCGTCCGGTATCTTTGCGGCGTTCAATCAATTCGGGCAGGCGGTGCAATGTTTGCGGTCCGAATACGACATCGACATATGGCGCACGGCGGATGATGGTGGCGCCTTCCTGGCTGGCGACACAGCCGCCGACACCGATCACCAGATTGGGGTTTTTCTTTTTAAGCTGGTTGATGCGGCCCAGATCGGAAAACACTTTTTCCTGCGCTTTCTCGCGGATGGAACAGGTGTTTAGCAGAATGACATCGGCATCTTCCGGTGTGCTGGTCAGCTCCAGCCCCTGGTTTTCACGCAGTACGTCGGCCATTTTGTCCGAGTCGTATTCGTTCATCTGACAGCCGAATGTTTTGATATACAACTTTCTGGCAGAAGGATGGATGCGGATGGGCGTTTCCTGGGCAGGCGCAGCGACAGTGGATGCGTTGTCGCGTTTGAGTGAGGTTTCTTGCATGATATAGGTACCGTTGCGGGTTTTTGTCCCGGGGGTAGGATTTGGAAACAATGATTGTAACGCGTTTGCCCTGGATTGCACTTTATCTTGTTGTTTTTTCTAACGAAAAAAGCGCCCGCAGGCGCTTTTTTTGAACATGGGCGCAACGGTAAGGTTGCACACGCGGAAATACGGCGCTCCGATCAGTAAATGACCTCGCTGGCCGGATCTTCCTTCTTCGGTGTCTTGATCATATCTTCGCGTTTGACGCCCAGCCACATGGCGATGGCGGCAGCCACAAACACTGATGAATAGATGCCGAACCAGATGCCGATAGTGAGCGCCAGCGCAAAGTTGTGCAGCGAAGGGCCGCCAAAGAAGAACATGGAGAGCACCATCATTTGGGTCGATGCGTGGGTAATGACCGTACGGGAAATGGTTTGTGTGATCGCGCCGTCAATCACCTCGCGGACACTGGCACGGCGCTGCTTGCGGAAGTTCTCGCGGATTCGGTCCATGATCACCACCGATTCGTTCACCGAGTAGCCCAGGACCGCCAGCACCCCCGCCAGTACCGGCAGTGAGAATTCCCATTGGAAAAACGCGAAAAATCCGAGGATGATTACCACGTCATGCAGGTTGGCGACCACGCAGGCCAGCGCGAATTTCCATTCGAAGCGGATGCCCAGATAAACCATGATGCCGAGCACGACGAACGCCAGTGCCTTCAGGCCATTACTGAACAGCTCATTGCCCACTTGCGGTCCGACGAATTCCACCCGACGCAGCTCTACGTCGGGACTGGCTTTCTTGAGTTCCGCCAGCACGGTATTGCTCTGTTCTGTGGAAGACATGTTCTGGTCTACGGGCAAGCGGATAATCACGTCGCGCGAAGTACCGAAGTTCTGCACCTGAAAATCGCTGTAGTTGAGCGCGCTGATGCTACTGCGCACTTCATCGAGCTGGGCCGCCTGCTGGTAATTGACCTCCATGACCGTGCCACCCGTAAATTCGATGGACAAATGAAAGCCGCGGGTCACAATGAAAAAAACCGCCAGTACAAAAGTGATGCCGCTGATCAGATTGAGCAGCAGCGCGTTCTTCATGAACGGGATGGTTTTGTGGATTCTAAAAAATTCCATATTGATTCCTGTTCTGTCCGGTCCGCCCGGACAGAAAAATTGTTCTGCGCTATTTAGTCTTTCGCGATGCTTTTCTTGTTATCCGTATCGGGGCGCCAGACGGTGCCGATGGAAACCGTCTTGAGCTTCTTGCGGCGGCCGTACCATAGATTCACAATGGCCCTGACGCCGACAACCGACGAGAACATGGAGGTCATAATCCCGATGCAGTGAACCACGGCAAAACCGCGAACCGGGCCGCTACCAAAAGCCAGCAGCGCCAGACCCACAATCAGCGTGGTCAGGTTCGAGTCAAGAATGGTGGCCCAAGCCTTGCTAAAGCCGGTATTGATGGCCTGCTGTGGCGAGGCGCCATTGCGCAGTTCTTCTCGGACTCGCTCATTGATCAGCACGTTCGAGTCAATCGCCATGCCCAGCGTCAGTGCAATGGCGGCAATACCCGGTAGCGTAAGCGTGGCCTGCAGCAGCGACAGGACCGCCAGCAGCAGCAAGACGTTAAAGGCCAGGCCCAGGGTAGAGAAAACACCAAACACGTGGTAATAAATGATCATGAAGACCGCGATCATCAGGAAACCATACAGGGTCGAGTCAAATCCCATCCGAATATTGTCGGCGCCCAGGCTTGGGCCGATGGTGCGCTCTTCAATGATGGACATGGGGGCGGCCAGCGAACCGGCACGCAGCAGCAGGGCAGTATCGGCGGCCTGCGTGGCGTCCATGCTACCTGAAATTTCAACCTGGCCGTTCGGAATTTCGCTGCGGATGACGGGCGCGGTCACGACCTGTCCTTTGCCATTTTCAAACAGAATGATGGCCAGGCGCTTACCGATATTGTCGCGTGTGGTATCACGGAATATACGGGCTCCCTTGTCGTCAAGCGTCAGATTGACCGTCGGCTGCTGATTTTGCTGATTGCGCCCGGATTGCGCATTCTCCAGGTTTTCCCCGGTCAGCAATACCTGGCGGCGCACCAGAACGGTTTGGCCGTCCGTGTCCTTGAAGCTTTCCAGGCCGAATGGCACTGTGCCGCTGGCCATGGCATTTTGAGCTGAGGGCGAATCATCGACCATGCGCAGTTGCAGTGTGGCGGTGCGGCCCAGAATTTCCTTGGCTTTGGCTACGTCCTGAATGCCTGGCAGTTGCACGACAATGCGGTCAAGGCCTTGTTGTTGAATAATGGGTTCGGCCACGCCAAGCTCATTGATCCGATTATGCAGGGTAAGAATGTTCTGCTTCAGGGCAGTGTCCTGCACCCGGGCAATTTCGGCGGCCAGGATGCTGCCGTTGAGCAGGAATTTACCACCGGACTGGCTAGGCGTGAAGTTCAGTTCATTAGTGCGGGTGCGCAGCACCTCCTGTGCGCGGTCGCGGTCTTGCTCAGAGGTGAAAGTAGCAGTAATGCGGCGGTCGGCGTTGTTGACCGACTCGACAGCGACCCGTGCATCGCGCAGGATGGACCGGATGTCTGTCGTCAGGGATTCATAGCGGGCAGTCAGTGCGCCCTGCATATCAACCTGCAGCAGAAAGTGGACGCCGCCGCGCAAATCCAGGCCCAGATACATGGGATTGGCGCCGATTGCGGTCATCCAGTCAGGCGAGCCTGACAGCAGGTTCAGTGCCACTGTGTAGCTGGGATCATCGGCTACCGGATTGAGCGCAGTATCCAGCACATCGCGGGCCTTCAATTGCGTATCGGTATTGGCCAATCTGACTCTGACGGTGCCGGCAGGGCCGTTTTGCTGAAAATAGGTGCCGGAAAAGGCGATGTTGTTTTGTCGCAGTATGTCCTCTACCTGACCCATGGTCTCGGGGGTAACCTTTTGCGTCACCTTGGCGCTGGACACCTGCACCGCGGGTGTTTCACCAAAAAAATTCGGGGCGGTATACAGGATGCCGATAATCAGGGCGACCAGTACCGTAATGTATTTCCAGAGGGGATAGCGGTTCATACCGTAGCCGTTTTCGATAAGGGGTTGAAACAGGAGCCGGACAAAAAGCGGGGCGGTATTGACCGCCCGCCTGTTACCGGATTTACAGCGATTTGACCGTGCCTTTTGGCAGCACAGTGGTCACGGCGACGCGTTGCACCAGCACTTCGACGGGTTTGTCGGCAAGATTGGACACCTCGATCGTCAGGTAGTTGTCTGTGACTTTGGAAATTTTACCCAGGATACCGCCTGCAGTGATGACTTCATCACCCTTGGCAAGGGCGTCGATCATGGCTTTGGTTTCTTTCTGGCGTTTCATTTGGGGGCGAATCATCAGAAAGTACAGCACCACGAACATCAGGATGATAGGCAGAAAACTGGACAGACTGCCAAGGATGCCGCCGGCGGGTGCAGCCTGCGCCAGAACCAGCGTAGATAAATTGCTTGTAAGCATAATGAAGGACTCCCGTATGTGTAAATTAACCGAATATTGTAGCGTTTTCTGGACTAATCAATGCCTTTTGACCGATCCGTGAAAAATTGTTCCTGCCACTGGCCAAAACGGCCCTGTTCCAGCGCTTCGCGCATTTCTTTCATGATTTGCAGATAGAAGTACAGGTTGTGCAGGGTATTTAGGCGTGCGCCGGTAATCTCGTTGGCCTTTTGCATATGGTGCAGGTAAGCCCGCGAAAAATGCCGGCAGGTATGGCAGGCGCAGGAAGGATCCAGCGGGCGGGTATCATCCCGATACCGCGCATTGCGGATCTTGATATCGCCGAAACGGGTAAACAGCCAGCCGTTGCGGGCGTTGCGCGAGGGCATGACGCAATCGAACATGTCCACGCCCTGGCTCACTCCTTCGACCAGGTCTTCGGGCGTGCCGACACCCATCAGGTAGCGCGGCGCGTTTTCGGGCAACTGATGCGCAATATGCGCCAGTATACGACGCATGTCCGCTTTGGGTTCACCCACGGAAAGCCCGCCGATCGCATAGCCGTCAAAGCCAATACCTTGCAGCCCGGCCAGGGATTCGTCCCGCAGGTCTTCAAACATGCCGCCCTGGACAATACCGAACAACGCGTTTGGATTTTGCAGACTGTCGAAGGCATCGCGCGAGCGCTGCGCCCAGCGCAGGGACATGCGCATAGAGCTTGCGGCCTCATCGTGCGACGCAGGTCGGCCGTCGATGCTATATGGCGTGCACTCGTCAAACACCATGACAATGTCAGAATTGAGCTTGCGCTGAATGCGCATGGATTCTTCAGGCGTCAGAAACAGCCGCGAACCGTCAATTGGCGAGGAGAACTTGACGCCTTCTTCGGTGATTTTGCTGCGTAAGTCGCTCAGGCTGAAAACCTGGAAACCGCCCGAGTCGGTCAGTATGGGTTTTTCCCATTGCATGAACCCATGCAGGCCACCATGTTTTTCAATAACGTCAGTGCCTGGCCGCAGCCACAGATGGAAGGTGTTGCCAAGTACCACTTGGGCCCCGATCTCTTCCAGTTCATGAGGCAGCATGGCCTTCACACTACCGTAGGTGCCTACCGGCATGAACATCGGGGTCTGAACCGTACCGTGGTTCAAGGTAATACTGGCCCGGCGGGCTTTACCCTCGGTTTTGAGTAAAGAAAAGGAAAGTCCTGACATGATCTTTGGTTGTTGAAGGAGTGGCGTGCGCAGGGCAAAGAATCAAGTATGACAGAAAGCGGTCCGATTCGTTCCCTTGCGCCCGGGTCGGTGTTGTAAATGCCCTGATCCGGGTCTGACAGTTAAGGGTTGTGGCGCGGCGCAATAAACATGGCGTCTCCGTAACTGAAGAACCGGTAGCGTTTTTCGATGGCGTGGCGATAGGCCAGTTGCATGCGTTCGCGACCGGTCAGGGCAGAGACCAGCATCAGCAATGTTGACTGGGGCAGGTGGAAATTGGTGATCAGGCCGTCAACGACGCGAAACGTGTAGCCTGGCGTAATGAACAGGCGCGTATCGGCACTGTGGGCGATAGGGCAACGCAACGCGTCCAGCGTCCCGCCTTGCTGCGCGGCCGATTCAAGCGCACGCACGCTGGTGGTACCTACCGCGATGATCCGCGCGCCTCGCTTGCGGGCCGCGGCGATGGCGCTAACAGTTTTTTCCGGCACGGTATACCACTCTGCGTGCATAATATGGTCGGAAATTTTATCCACCCGCACCGGCTGGAAGGTGCCGGCGCCTACATGCAAGGTCACCCAGGCCGTGTCTATGCCTTTGTCCTGCAGTCGCTGCAGCAGCGGCGCATCAAAGTGCAGGCCGGCAGTGGGGGCGGCAACTGCACCCGGGTGGCGCGCGTACACAGTTTGGTAACGGGCTTCGTCCTGCTGGTCTGCGCTGTGCTTGATATAGGGAGGCAACGGGAGGTTGCCGTGTTTGTCCAGCGCGGGCAGAATATCGGTTTCGAAATGCAGTTCGAACAAATCGTCATGCCTTGCCGCTACGGTGCACACGATGTCGCCATCAAAAATCAGCGTGGTGCCCGGGCGCGGCGATTTGCTGGCTCGAACATGCGCCAGGGCGCGGGTCGGCTCAAGAATGCGTTCAATCAACGCTTCGATCCGTCCGCCACTGTCCTTTTGGCCGTATAGTCGTGCCTTGATGACCTTGGTGTCATTAAAGACCAGCAGATCGCCCGGCAGCAACAGATCGGGCAGGGTGGCAAAGTTCAGATCCTGCAGTCCGCCATCGTCCTGCAGCAGTAACAGCCGACTTTCAGTCCTGGTGGCAGGGGGAGTCTGGGCAATCAGGTCTTCAGGAAGTTCGTAGTCGAAGTCGGCAATGCTTAGCGAGGGGTCTATGGGCAGCATGAATAAAGGAAGTGGAAGGCGAGGTGTTCGAAGCACTCACGCGCGTGAGGCGCCTGCGTGTCGGCTTGTTGTGATATTAAGCAGGTTGGCGGACAATTTCGCCCGGTTTTAACCCGACTGTCGTAATTAAGCATTATAAAGTGTTTTTTCTTCGGAACAGCAACAGGAGCGTCAGACCATCATGAACCGCCGCCGGCGTTCTTCTTCAAAGCGGTCTTCTTTTTCTCCCTCGAAAGGGCATTCCATGTCTTGTTCGAAGCGATATTCCTTTTCTATTTCGAAGCGGTATTCTCTGGGTTGTTCAAAAAGGTATATCCTTTGTGGTTCAAAAAAGCATTCTCTTTCCTGTTCGGAGGCGTATCCTCTTCCTCGTTCGATGCGGTATTCTATCCTGACCGCGTTGCGCAGAATTTGCATCGCGCCGATATGCCAGGCGATTGCTCCTTGTAATGGATGCGCATGACAATTTTCAACGGGGTCCGATCTTCCGCTATCCGACTGTCTGTGTTGGTCTGTCTGGTGATTGTCAGTCTGACATTAGCGCTGCCGGCTCATGCGCGTGAAAGCGGCACGTCAGGCAAGCCTCAGACAAAAAAGAAGATCACGTCGGGCAAAAAAGGCAAGGCGTCCACGAAACGCAAGACCGCCACGATTCTTGTTGCACCCGGCGACGAATTCGAATTTAACCGACCAGGCGCATTGGATGTAAAAATCATGCCCACCACTCCCAAGGGCGGGCTGGGTGTCAAAAAAGGGAACACCGGTCTGGGAGCCGCAGCCGCAGCTCAGAGCCAGGCAGACGCCGGGGACCTGTTAAATATCTACGGTTTTCCCATTGCCTCCATCAAGTCGGCTGATCATCTGCCAGAGAGAATACAAGCGCGCTGGGACAAAACAGGCGTACCGCTGTCGTCGTTATCGCTGCTGATCAAAGAGGCTGGCGGTCCGGTTGTGCTAGCGATCAATCCGACAACGCCGCGCAATCCCGCCTCGGTCATGAAAATGCTCACCACCTGGGCGGCGCTGAACCGGCTTGGCAGCCAGTATACGTGGAAGACCCAAGTGTATATTGACCGCAGGGCGCGCTTTGACGTATCCCAGGCCATGCGCACGCCGCTATATATCAAGGGAGGGGGAGATCCGGCGCTCAATTACCATGACCTGCGGCAGATGATCCGCGCCATTCAGGAAAAAGGGCTGCGACATCTATCGGATGTCATCGTGGATCGTTCTTTGTTTGCTCCTATTTTTACCGACCCCGGCGATTTTGACGGCTCCCCCGAGCGTCCCTATAACGCCAATCCGGATGCCATGATGGTCAATCTTGGCGCCATCATGCTCAATTTCAAGCCGGATCGGGACGCGGGAAACTGGGCCGTTTCATTTGAGCCCGATATACTGAACCCACCAATCGCCGGTCACTTGGGACTGACCTCCGGTGCCTGCATCAAATCACGTACAGGCTCGGAACTGACGGGCACCGTGCAGACCGAAAGCGGGCGCGCCCTGCAACTGAAGGGTGACCTGTCTGCCGCATGCGGTCAATTTTCCATATATCGGCTGATCGGACCACAGTCTTATGTCTTTTCCACTATTTTTGAACGCTTGTGGACGGCCGAAGGCGGCACGATTTCGGGCGTGATACGTGACGGTCTGGTACCCGAGCGCGCCGTTCTGCTACAGACCCGAAGCTCACCACCATTAGATCAGGTTATACAGACGATCAATAAATACAGCAATAATGTCATGGCCAAAACGCTGCTACTGACTCTTGGCCAGGAGCTGTATGGCGCGCCTGCCACATTTGAAAAGGGTAGCCAGGCAGTTCTGGATACGCTCAGGAAACAAGGTGTTAATATTGGCGCGTATACCGTTATGAACGGTTCAGGGCTGTCCCGCGAGGGGCGTATCACCGCTGGCGGGCAGGCGCAGATGCTCGAAGCCATCTGGGCATCGCCGTTGCGGGATGCATTCATCGATTCATTGTCAGTCACGGGTGTCGATGGTACTATGCGTCGCCGCCTGACGGATCGGACGGCAAAAGGCCGCGGGCACTTCAAGACCGGCACACTGGGCAACGCCAGCGCCCTGTCAGGTTATGTCACCGCTGCTAACGGCAAGACCTACATTCTTGTCAGCCTGGTCAATGACGTGGCAGCCCTGAAAACCAAACCTTTTGTTGACGCCCTTATCCAGTGGCTTATTGCACAATAATTTTTCGGAGAAAAAAACATGTCCGTTCACGAAATCAGCCATCCGCTGATCCAGCACAAGCTGGGCATCATGCGACGCGCCGATCTGAGCACCAAGAGTTTTCGGGAACTGGCACAGGAAATTGCCGCATTGCTCACTTACGAAGCCTCCAAGGATTTTCCACTGGAAGATACCGTTATCCACGGCTGGTGCGGTGATGTGACGGTTAAAAAAATCGCCGGCAAAAAAGTGACGGTTGTGCCAATTTTGCGCGCCGGTATCGGCATGCTGGACGGAGTGTTATCGCTTATCCCGGGCGCCAAGGTCAGCGCGGTAGGGATCGCCCGTAATGAAGAGACGCTGGAAGCGGGCACTTATCTGCAAAAACTGGTTGGCGATCTGGACCAGCGACTGGCGCTGATAATTGATCCGATGCTGGCGACTGGCGGGTCGATGCAAGCGACCATTTCTATGCTGAAACAGGCCGGTTGCAAAGAAATCAAGGCGCTGGTGCTGGTAGCGGCACCCGAAGGCATAGAACGGGTTCTGGCGGCGCATCCCGATGTGAAGATCTATACGGCGTCCATTGATGAACGGCTGAATCAAGATGGCTACATTATTCCCGGACTTGGCGACGCTGGCGATCGCATTTTTGGCACCAGACAGAAAGATTAGGCTACGAAATTTTGCAAGACATTGCAGGTCAATTACGACGCGAAGAAACGTAAGTTATTGTATTTAAAGGTAGAAAAAAGGAGCCCGCGCTTTTTGTGCCAGGCAACGAAGATGTAAGGACCTGTGCAAATGAAAACATTTTTAAAAGTCCAGTGGCTAAAACCGTGGAATGCGCTATGATGAACTTGAAATTATCAAGAAAGGAATAATATTAAAAAGTAGGATCCGGACTTGCGGGTATTCCGCCAAGCCGGCCATTTCAGATAATCATTGCAGGAGAGTCACATGGCTAGTAAAACAAGTCTCGAACAATCTCAAGATCAGCTTTTGAAAAATCTGCGAGCCAGTATTGCCGAAGCAGAAGAAATGCTTAAAGAAGCCTCCGAAGTCGGGGGCGACAAAGCCAGCGAGTTGCGTGACCGTGCAGTGAGTGCCTTGAACAAGGCTACCGGCTCGTTCAAAGATGTGCAGGAACGCGCTGTTGAGCAGGGCAAACAGGCTGCGCAGATCACAGACGAATATGTGCACGACAACCCATGGCGTACGGTGGGATTTGCTGCACTTGCAGGCGTTTTGTTGGGTGTCATCATCGGTCGCAAGTAGCGCGGACCGACTATGTCAGTCAAACAAAATCTGAGCGCGGTCGCCGGTGGTTTTACGGCGCTGCTCAAGACGCGCCTTGAGCTGCTGTCGCTGGAATTGTCTGAAGAAAAGGGCCGGCTGTTGTCGGTCCTTTTGTTCGGTGCCATCGGCCTGCTATTTCTGCATCTTGCCCTGACTGTGGTGGCGATACTGGTGGGACTGTTTTTCTGGAATACGGAATATCGTTACATCGCCCTGGCGGTCCTGGTGGTGGTGTATGCGCTCGTCGGGCTCGGATGTCTGCTGTTGATGAAAAAACATCTCGGGCTGGCAGTCACTCCTTTTTCTGCAACGATAGATGCCTTGCGCGATGATGCAGATGCATTGCGCGGTCGTTCTCGTAGCGCACAGCCCGTGGCTAAAAAAGGAGACGGCAATGAATGAGCCAGCACTCAAGAAACCCCTGCGCAAGACATTGCTGGCCGCCAGAATCCTGGCCGAACGCGAGCAATTACGACAGGATGTGCACGCGCTGGGTCATTCGGTTTCGCCCGAAGCCATAAAAACGGCGCTATTGGATGCGGGCAGCGAGACGCTGATGGGCATGACGCGCAAGCGCAGCAGCATTTTTGCTCTGATCGAGAAAAATCCGCTGATCAGCCTGTCTGTCGCGCGCTTTTTGCTGCGCGTTGCCAAGTCCCGTTCTGCGCTGATCAAGCCGTTGGCGCTGGCAGCCACATCGTGGTTTGTCTATAACAAGTTCCGCAGCAAACAGGATGCGCAACGCGCCCGCCGACAGACGCAGCGCAGCTACTCGGAACACGATATTCCGGTAGACCACGGTTCATTTACCTATCAGGACCAGGACCCATCGACCATCAGTCGACCCTGAACTAGGTATCAAGATCCAGGTCCTTCCATAAATCGTCAACCCTGAGCTTGACTTGGGAATCCATGGCAATGGGTGTGCCCCACTCGCGGTGGGTCTCGCCCGGCCATTTATTGGTGGCGTCCATGCCCATTTTTCCACCCAACCCGGATTCGGGCGAGGCAAAATCCAGATAATCTATCGGGGTATTTTCTACCAGCACCGTATCGCGCACCGGGTCCATGCGCGTTGTCATCGCCCACACCACTTCCTTCCAGTCGCGGGTATTAACGTCATCATCGACCACGACAATAAATTTCGTGTACATAAATTGGCGCAGGATGCTCCAGACACCAAACATAACGCGTTTGGCGTGACCGGCATATTGCTTGCGAATCGAAACGACAGCCAGGCGGTAACTACAGCCTTCGGGCGGCAGGTAAAAATCAACAATTTCAGGTAACTGCTTTTGCAACAGCGGCACGAACACTTCATTGAGCGCTACGCCCAGTACGGCAGGCTCATCGGGTGGTTTGCCGGTGTAGGTGCTATGGTATATGGGTTTGTTGCGCATCGTAATGCGGTCGATCGTGAACACCGGGAACCAGTCCTGTTCGTTGTAATATCCGGTGTGGTCGCCGTATGGGCCTTCGAGCGCCATTTCAAAACCGTTGCCGCGCGGGGTGGTAACACCCGCAGGCACGTCGGGTGCGACGGCATCGGGATGGCTGGCCGGCAAAATATGTCCTTCCAGAACAATCTCTGCAGAGGCCGGGACGGAAAGCTCGCTGCCTATGGATTTGACCAGTTCGGTGCGCGAGCCGCGCAGTAGTCCGGCAAACTGATATTCGGACAGGCTATCGGGCACCGGCGTGACGGCGCCCAGTATGGTGGCCGGATCGGCGCCCAGGGCCACGGAAATCGGAAACGGCTGGTCAGGATGAGCAAGCGCGTGATCACGAAAATCCAGCGCGCCGCCGCGGTGGGATAGCCAGCGCATGATGACCTTGTTTCGGCCGATAACCTGCTGCCGGTAAATTCCCAAATTCTGACGCCTGGCCTTGGGCCCGCGCGTCACGACCAGACCCCAGGTGATGAGCGGAGCGATATCCCCGGGCCAGCATAGCTGGATAGGTAGGCGTGACAAATCCACTTCATCTTTTTCCCACACAATTTCCTGGCACGCTGCGTGGCGTTGCATTTTCGGAGCCATGTCCCAGAGCGCAGATTTGAGCATGGAGACGGTGCCGATCGCTTCGCGAATTCCCTTAGGCGCTTCAGGCTCGCGCAGACTGGCCAGTAGCGTACCGGTATCGCGCAGTGCGCTGACCGACTCGGCGCCCATTCCCCAGGCGACCCGCTCAGGCGTGCCGAAAAGGTTGGTGAGCACCGGGATATCTGATGTGCGTTCCAAGTGTAGCGGCTGTTCAAACTTCAGCGCCGGGCCGCCCGCCCGTAGCACACGGTCACTGATTTCGGTCATTTCCAAGCGGGTTCGTACCGGCATTTGAATGGATTTGAGATTCCCTCGCTTTTCGAGTTGCTTCAGAAAATCCCGCAGATCCGTATATTTCACGATAGACAGCCTATTGATGAGTCAGATAGTGCATTATAGGAGAAAGGCGGGCGAGGATGCAGCCCAGCCAAAACTGGGGTATAGTAAATTCCCGAAAATATCTACGGAACGCGCAGCCGGCGATCCAGTCCTTGTCATCCATGAATCCAGCGACGATCAATCCTGTAGCTTCGCGATACTTCAAGTTCGTTTATCGGACCGCGCTCGATATCGTCCATCTGATGGTCTCTTATTTGGGGATCGCCGTCCTTGTGGCCGTGCTGGCAGCGGCGCTGCTGCCTGCCATACGTGACCAGATCCGTGTGATTCACCAGGCTTCGCTCAATGCGCTGATGCCCGACAGTTCAGTTATGTCCGACAGGGATCTGCTGACCATTTTCAATGCGCCGCACGCGCACCCGGGCCCAGAGGTACCGTCACCGACAGCGTCTGCGCAGGAGCAGCGCGATACGGCGCTCACCAGAGAGCACGACTATACCGACGAGGGCTTTTTTGCCAATCTCGGAATATCCGACAGCCAGTTCACGGTCCCTGGGTTAAGCAACGGGCAGGCGCTGGCATTGCGCGAGTATATTGCCCGTAAATTTAGCATCGCGCGCAACGTGACCGGCGCACTGATCCGGGTTGTCTATTCGGTTGCCAAGAAACAGGATTTGGACCCGATTCTGGTACTGGGCGTCATTGCGATCGAATCGCGCTACAACCCGTTTGCAGAAAGTCATGTAGGCGCACAAGGGCTGATGCAGGTAATGCCCAAGGTTCACGCCGATAAATTCCTGGTATTTAGCGGCGGAACGCTGTCGGCGCTCAATCCCGTATCCAATATTCAGGTCGGGGCCAGAATTCTTCATGATTGCATCGCGCGTCGTGGTTCCGTGGACCGGGGGCTGGGCTGCTACGTGGGGGCGATCGGCCCCAATGATGGCGGTTATGCTGACAAGGTTCAGGCCGAGCGTCGCCGGATTGCGCTCGAATCGGGCATTGCGCTGGGACGTAATCTCGGCCAATACCAGTAGGCAGGTGCAGGCAACCGCGTGGCAGGTCGAACCTGCCGGCGTTGGCGTGGAGGAATCCGCCTGCAGTGGCATGCACGGTGCGGACACCGGCGGTGGATAGGATCATGCGCCGGCAATGGTATGGTATGTCTGGATTAGCCCCCGGCGTTGGCACACATGGAACAAGCGCCGGCTAAAGCTGGCATGTTTTCTACAGGATTTTGTGTAGACGTTCGATTGCTTCGCGCAACCTATCCAGGGCAGTAGCGTACGAGACCCGAATCATTTTGCTGGCATGGGCCGGTCCGAAATCCAGGCCCGGAACCACGGCAATGCCCGCTTCATGCAACAGTTTGTGCGCAAACTGATCGCTACTCATGTCGTGCTGGCTGATATCGGCATAAATATAAAAGGCGCCATCTGGCTTGACCGGTACGTGGATCCCCAGCTTCTCAAATTCTGGCAACAGAAAATCGCGGCGCTCCATGAACGCCAGACGCCGATGCTCGTAGATCGCCAGCGCTTCTTCGGTAAAACACGAAATTGCCGCGTGCTGTGCAAGCGTTGGCGGGCAGATATTCAGGCTGGCGGCCAGTTTCTCGACGGGCCCCACCATGGCATGCGGCACAACCATCCAGCCCAATCGCCAGCCGGTCATATTGAAGTACTTGGAAAAACTGTTGAGTACAACAATGTCTGGATCCAGCGAGAGCGCAGACCTGGGTGCATCGTCATAGCAAAGGCCAAGATAAATTTCGTCCATCAGGACCACGCCGCCGCGCTCTTTGACGGTCTGGATAATCCGGACAAGTTCTTCGCGTTCGATAGAGGTACCGGTCGGATTGCTGGGTGAGGCGATCAGCACCCCGCGTGTTTTGTCGGTCCAGTGGTCGGCAATTTTATCGGCCGACAGTTGAAAACGTTCCTGCGCCGTGCAGGGCACGAGCCGCGGCGTCGCACCGGAGCACAAGATGAAATTGGAATTGGCCGGATAGGCCGGGTCCGGCATGAGTATCTCGTCGCCAGGATTGAGCAGCGTCATGCAGGTAAGCGACAACGCGCCGGAAGCACCGGCGGTAATGATGATGCGTTCCGGGTCAACTTGCGTGCCCCAATGACTCTGGTAATAATCAGCAATGGCGCTGCGCAGTGGCATAATGCCCAGTGCCGGACTGTAGCCGCTCAAGCCTGCCTGTGCTGCTCGGGTCAGTGTGTCGACCACCATGCAGGGAGCAGTAAAATCGGGTTCGCCAATACCAAGGCTGATAATATCCCGGCCCTGTTCACGCAGTTGCTGGGCGGCCTTGGTGACCTCGATTGCGTGAAAAGTGAGGGCCTGGTCAATTCGGTGGGCAAAACGGGTCATGATGAAACTGCGCAAGGTAAAATAGAAAGGAAATGAATTTGTGTGATGAGCGCCCATTGTAACGGTAAACGCTTACCCACACGCTATCCTGCCCGTCATCGGACTGTATTGCCGCTGTTGCCACAAAGGCTTTTGCAATTGATCATGCATGTGAATCGTCGTCGCTTTCTTACCCTTAGTAAACGTCCTCAGGAAGGTCCGTGGCCTGCATTCTGCCGCCGGGTGCAACGTGCACTGGAAACGTCGCTTTTGGACGAGCAGCAAATCAATGGATATGACTCGGCGCGCATCGTGCTGCAGGATCTGGGTGATTTGCCCTCATTGCGGCAATTGTGCCAGGAGTACGATGTGGCAATGGTGCTGGAAGGGACTGCAACTCCACATACCATAATCGGGCGTTCCAGCCTGATCGTCGGCATGGGGTCGCAGCTGGCCGGTACCGAGGCGCTGGGCGAGCACGCCTGCCTGGCGTTGCCGGCAACTCGCGTGGCCCATATGCAAGAGCAGGGCTATGCACAGTTTTCACACGTTCCGCCTGAACTGACGCTGGCCCAATGGCTGGCCATGCCGCAATGGCACGATCGCAGGCCTGGCTGCACCGCCAGTTCAGGCCTGGAGCGAGTGCATGCTCTGTTTGCCGATGGCCAGACGGCCGTGCTCGGCGGGTTTGGCCTCAACGACGAATCGCCGCTGCGCCTGCCTGCGTTGCAACAACTGGTTCCGGCGTTGTTCGAGCAATTGTCCGACGCCGATATTGCGCGTTGCCTGACTATGCAGCGATGGCCGCTGGCCTACAGGCTGGATGCGCTCAAACCTCGGCTCGGCGACATCAACCTGGCGCAGCTGTTCCTGGGCCACGGCGGCACGCTCATCTGGTGCCAGGAACTGGTGATTCGGCGCATGCCGCGTAATTTGATCGTGAGCGATGTCGCTCTTGATGACGCCGATTCCGGTTTCGTTGCCGGCGTGCACCACCATCTGGAAGGCAGCATCAAGGCATTGTTTGATCCGGCAGGCTTGTTTATTTATCTGGACGAATTGCTGCCTGCCATTGCAGAGTGATGACCAGCCCAGAGGCGGGCAGTGAATTCGGCAGCGGTGATGACCTTAGAGTATAAACCCCTGCCTGATTTACCGGATGCAATCGCGAGTGAATTTTCGTATGATAGCTAACAGGCAGCTAGCAACATGCCATGGTGCGCGTCTGCGCTTACCCGTACCCCGAAAACGCCAACCTTCTCAGGAAACAGAATGGATCAAACTTTTCGCGTCCAGTCCTCTGCTTATCATGAAACAGGGCGTCCAGGCAGTGAACGCGCCGGCCCATTTCCGGGCCGCCGGCTCCGCCGCACGCTCAATTGTGGCACGCTCAATTGTGTATAGGGCGGTGTTTATCTGTGGTCAATCCCAATACCTATCATTAAGGCCGTCATGAGTGTGGAACAAGGGCAATCGTCAGTCAATAAACCCTCGCTGTCGGCCACCGTTGATGCGGCGTCCGGGCCCCAGACCGCCCTGGTTCTGACCGGCGGTGGGGCACGCGCGGCATACCAGGTTGGGGCGCTGCGGGCGATCATGGCTATTTTGGATCCCCACAAGGGCGCACAGTTTAAAAACCCCTTTCCAATCGTTTGCGGGTCGTCCGCCGGCGCGATCAACGCCACTGCCTACGCCTGCCGGGCAGCGCATCCGCACGCAGCGATAAAACGCCTCGATAAAATATGGGGCAACCTGCATACCGGCAATGTGTATCGTTCCGACCCGGTGGGGGTGTTCGGCAATGGCATGCGCTGGCTGGGCATGCTCACGTTTGGCTGGGCCTTGCAAGGTCTGCGTGATAATGCACCCAAGTCCTTGCTGGATAATCGTCCACTGGCCCGGCTATTGTGCGGCAGTATTGATTTTCCCAATCTGCAGCGCAATCTGCAGACGGGCGATCTGCGCGGACTGGCCATTACCGCGTCCAGCTATACCAGCGGTAATCATCTGACGTTCTACCAGTGCAGCGATCCGCTGGATGCCTGGAAGGGGCGTCGTCGGTATGCGATTGCAGAACCGATCACGCTGGACCACCTCATGGCCTCCAGCGCCATCCCCTTCGTGTTCCCGGCGGCCCACCTGCCCATTGAAGACAAATGGGAGTGGTGTGGTGACGGTTCTATGCGGCAGCTGGCGCCCATCAGCCCGGCCATTCATCTGGGCGCAGACCGGGTGCTGGTCATCAGCGCCAGCGCTCATGGTGATGCGCCGGTAGAAGAAGAGGTGGTCACCCAGAGCGACCAATATCCGACGCTCGCTCAAATTGGCGGTCACGCCTTGTCTGACATCTTTATAGACGGTTTATCCATTGACCTGGAACGCATCAGTCGTATCAATACGTTGCTCGAATCTGTACCACCTGGTGTACAGTTAAACACAGGTGTGAAAAAAATCGATGTTTTAACGATAACACCCAGTAAATCTATTGACGAAATCGCCCTGAAGCATTTAAATTTCATGCCTAAGTCGGTTCGGGCCTTTTTACGCGTTTTAGGCGTATCCGGACGACCCGGAAAAGAGTCGGGTGGCTTGCTCGCCTCGTTCCTGTTATTTGAGTCGGCGTTTACCGGCGAACTTATCGAACTGGCCTTTAATGACGTGATGGCACGTCAGGAAGAAATCAAAGCGTTTTTTTATGGAGAGGTCAATGAATAAAAAAACCGGTACCCCACTGAAAGCTGTCCTGGAAAAGGGTGGCGCCATAAAACAAAAAACGCTCGGTCTTGACGAGCTCAAATCACATGCTGAAAAAGCAGGCCTGGCCTATTTTGAAGCCGATTGCGACAAGGCGCGCAGTTGCTCAGCCGTGCTGCGCGCGATTGCCAAGGCGGTAGACTACCCGATGTTTTTCGGCAGCAATATGGACGCGCTGTTAGACTGTCTGGGCGAGACGCTGCTGGAGCAAAAAAGCGGGATGGTGCTCGCATTACGCCGCCTGCACTCGGAAGACGATTCACTGCTTGAGCATATCGACGCACTCAAGGGGGTGCTCAATGATACCGTCGAATATGGCGATGATAACGGCCGAGTCTTTTCCTATATGGTAGAACATGCAGGCAAGCACGATGCGCCCGAACCGGGGCGCGCGCCGCGACCTTACGCACAAAGTGACTGAGGTCGGCCGCAAGCCCGACGCTAAGCGAAAGCGATTGATGCCAGCCACAAGCCGTGACGCTAAGCAAATGTGATTGATCAAATAACGCGGCTCTTGCCTGGTTGCGAAACGTTCGCGGCGCACGGCCGATGCGATTTGCGGGTTTACAGCCAGCCCAGAGCGGCAATGGCTGCAGCCGTCATGGCAAGGCCGGCAGTTTCGGTTCTCAAAATTCGCGCGCCAAATGTGACGGCTTCGATGCCGGTCGCCTGGGCTTGGGCAATTTCCTGTTCAGACCATCCGCCTTCGGGCCCGATCATTAGTCGAAAGGCAAGGCTCGGCGTCGGCTCTGCGTTTACGGTCGCCGTATTTGATGGCACGGTCGCCGCTTTCGACGAAAATGCGGCCAGGGCCTGCAATAGCGAGCGATCGCCGTCCGGATGACAAAGATATCCAGAAACCCCGCTAGCTTGATTTAGATACGCGTTTAATGTTTGCAGGGGATGCACCTGCACAATACAGTTGCGCCCCGATTGTTCGCTGGCCGATTCGGCAATGCGCTGCCAGTGTAACTGGCGTTTTTCCAGCCTGCTGCCGGACAATCGCACAATGCTGCGCGCTGCGCTGATCGGAAAGACATCGGAAACACCTAATTCGGCCGCTTTTTCGATGATCCAGTCCATCTTGTCTCCGGACGGCAGCCCCTGTACCAGGCCGATCCGACCCGGCAATTCGGTACCCGTGTGTTCTGGCTGGCCCAGGTCCGCCATGGCTTGGCCCTGTTCGAAGCGTAACTGGGCCGGAAACTGCATGCCGTTGCCATTGAAAAGAACGATTTCATCGCCTTCGCGCAGCCGCAGGGCGCGCGAAGCATGATGTGCAGCGGCATGGGGCAGGGCAACGCGTGTGTGCGCGCATAGCGGTATCGGACAATAGAAGCGAGGGCGGGTGTGCATGGGGCGGGCTCGGGTGTGCATGGCTAAATTTTACTTTATTTAGTGAGAGCGGCACGGACAAAACGTGGAGTGTTAAAATCGCTGGTTAATCGTAACTAAACCGTGATTTCTACAGGATCCGCATGACCACCACGGCTGCAACATCGAATTTTCACCTATCTAATGCCATCCGCGCGCTATCCATGGACGCCGTGCAGCAGGCCAACTCCGGTCATCCTGGTGCTCCAATGGGGATGGCCGAGATTGCCGAAGCCCTGTGGACGCGTCACCTGCGCCACAATCCTGCAGATCCGGCCTGGCCTGATCGGGACCGTTTTATCCTGTCCAACGGGCATGGTTCCATGCTGCTTTACGCGTTGCTGCATCTGACAGGCTATGACTTGCCGCTAAACGAGCTGCGTCAGTTCCGCCAATTGCATTCCAAGACACCGGGACACCCCGAGGTGGGTATCACCGCAGGCGTAGAAACGACCACCGGCCCGTTGGGGCAGGGGCTGTCCAATGCCGTGGGTTTTGCGCTGGCAGAAGAACTGCTGGCTGCCGAATTTAACAAACCTGAACATAAAATTGTCGACCACTACACCTATGCTTTTGTAGGCGATGGCTGTCTCATGGAAGGCATCTCTCACGAGGTATGCTCGCTGGCCGGCACGCTGAAGCTGTCCAAGCTCATTGTTCTGTATGACGATAATGGTATCTCCATCGACGGCAAGGTCGAGCCCTGGTTTGCGGACGATACCGGTAAACGCTTCGAAGGTTACGGCTGGAATGTGATTCGTGGCGTTGATGGTCACGATGTGGTCGCAGTCGATCATGCCATCGCCAAGGCCAAACAGCAGGCGCAGCGCGGTTCCTCCGGCCCGACAATTATTATATGCAAGACTACCATTGGCAAAGGCGCACCTAATTTGCAAGGTAGCGATAAGGTTCATGGCGCACCGCTTGGCGCGGCAGAAATCGCGGCTACGCGCGAGGCGATTGGCTGGACGCTGCCGCCATTCGAAATTTCCGAAGACGTATATGCGGGCTGGAATCAGCGCGAGCGTGGCGAGCAGGCACAGCGCGACTGGAAAAAGCAATTTGCGCTCTACAGCATAGACTATCCACAGGAAGCACAGGAATTTACACGCCGCATGAACGGCCAGATGCCTGCCGACTTCGCCGAGAAATTGACGGCCTTTGTGCAGCAAACCACCGGCAAGGCTGAAACCGTCGCGTCTCGCAAGGCGTCGCAGTTTGCGATCACCGCGTTGGCCGAGATACTGCCCGAGATGTTGGGTGGCTCGGCAGACCTGACCGGCTCGGTATTTACCGACTGGAAAAGCGCCGGTGCTGTGCGCCGCGGCACAGACGGGCATTTACAGTTCGGTCGTCACATCAATTATGGCGTGCGCGAATTCGGCATGGCGGCCATAATGAATGGCATCGCCCTGCATGGCGGCTATCTGCCTTTTGGCGGCACGTTCCTCACTTTTTCTGATTACTCACGCAATGCCATCCGTATGGCTGCGCTCATGAAGCAGCGTGTTGTCCATGTTTTCACGCACGACTCCATTGGCCTGGGCGAAGATGGTCCCACGCATCAATCGGTCGAGCACGCAGCCAGCCTGCGGCTGATTCCGAACCTGGACGTATGGCGTCCTTGCGATACCACTGAAACCGCCATTGCTTGGAAGTGCGCGGTATCTCGTCCTGTCAGTGTCGGCATGAAAGTAGAACAGGGCGGCCCCAGCGCCTTGCTCTTGTCTCGGCAGAACCTGCCCTTTGTCGAGCGCGATAGTGACACCATCGAACAAATAGAAAAAGGTGGTTACGTTTTGCGAGACGCACCGGACGCACAAGCCGTTATTATTGCTACCGGTTCTGAAGTCGGACTGGCGCTTGAGGCCCAGACATTGCTTGCGAAAGAAAATATCGCCGTGCGTGTCGTATCCATGCCTAGTACTTCGGTATTTGATCGCCAGAGCGCCGAGTGGCGCGACAATGTGATTCCGCCGAACTTGCCTGCTGTCTCCATTGAGGCGGGCGTCACGTCAGGCTGGTATAAATACATAGGCCGCAACGGCGTTGCCGTTGGCCTGGATACCTACGGTGAATCGGCCCCGGCCGGTGTACTGTTCAAGCATTTCGGGTTTACCGCGGAGAACGTGGCGAACAGGGTTAAACAGGTTTTATAAAACAGGAGAGAATGTAATGACCATTCGTGTTGCAATTAACGGCTACGGCCGCATCGGCCGTAATGTACTGCGCGCTCACTATGAAGGTGGCAAAAAGCATGATATTGAAATCGTCGCGATCAATGATCTGGGCGATCCCAAGACCAATGCCCACCTGACTCAGTATGACACTGCGCATGGCCGCTTCCCTGGTACTGTCGACGTCGATGGTGATTACATGGTTGTCAATGGCGACAAAATTCGCGTACTTGCCAATCGCAATCCGGCAGAACTGCCTTGGGGCGAACTCAAAGTTGACGTCGTCCTGGAGTGTACCGGCTTTTTCACCTCCAAGGAGAAAGCCAGCGCGCATCTCAAGGGCGGCGCCAAGAAGGTCATTATTTCCGCTCCGGGCGGCAAAGACGTGGACGCCACCATTGTTTACGGTGTCAACCACCAAGTACTCAAGGCAAGCGACACCGTCATTTCCAATGCCTCATGCACCACCAACTGCCTGGTTCCGCTGGTGCAGCCGTTGCATGAAGCGCTGGGTGTGGAAAACGGCCTGATGACGACCATTCACGCCTACACCAATGACCAGGTGTTGACTGACGTCTATCACGAAGACCTGCGTCGCGCCCGTTCAGCCACCATGAGCATGATCCCCACCAAAACCGGTGCGGCTGCTGCTGTTGGCCTGGTTCTGCCCGAACTGAACGGTAAGCTGGATGGCTATTCGGTCCGCGTTCCGACGATCAACGTATCTCTTGTCGATCTGTCTTTCGTTTCCAAACGCGATACGACGGTTGAAGAGGTGAACGCCATTCTGAAAAAAGCGTCGGAAGGCTCGCTCAAAGGTATCCTGGATTACAACGAAGCTCCGCTGGTATCAGTAGACTTCAATCACAATCCCGCATCCAGCACATTTGATGCTACTCAAACCAAAGTATCTGGAAAACTGGTCAAAGTGGCGTCCTGGTACGACAACGAGTGGGGTTTCTCCAATCGTATGCTCGATACCACGGTAGCCCTGATGTCTGCCAAGTAATCGGTTGGTGTCTGTCAAAGACATTGCAAACGGCATTGCGCGCTTCGGCGGGCAGTGCCGTTTTTCACAATAACACCAAGGAGTGACAATATGGCGAATGTACAAACGCTTTCCGCCCTGGCAAAGAATGGCCAGCTCAAAGACAAACGTGTTTTCATCCGTTCCGATCTGAACGTGCCACTGGCCGACGATGGCAGCATCACTGAAGACACCCGTATCCGCGCGTCCGTGCCGGCCATCCAGATGGCGCTGGAAGCAGGCGCTGCCGTCATGGTGACATCGCATCTGGGCCGCCCGACAGAGGGCACATTGACGGCCCAGGACTCGCTTGCTCCGGTAGCCAAGCGCCTGAGCGAACTGTTGGGCAAGCCCGTGCAATTGGTCCAGGACTGGGTCGACGGCGTCAGCGTAGCACCTGGGCAGGTGGTATTGCTGGAAAACTGCCGTGTCAATCAAGGCGAGAAAAAAAACGATGAAGCGTTGGCCCGCAAACTGGCAGCGCTATGCGATGTCTATGCCAACGACGCCTTTGGCACCGCTCACCGCGCTGAAGCGACTACGCATGGCATTGCCCAATTTGCACCCATTGCCTGCGCAGGTCCTCTGATGCAAGCCGAACTGGAGGCCCTGGGCAAAGCGTTGCAAAATCCAAAGCGTCCGCTGGTGGCCATTGTGGGCGGCTCCAAAGTCTCGACCAAGCTGTCTATCCTGCAATCGCTGGCTGAAAAGGTAGACCAATTGGTTGTGGGTGGCGGTATCGCCAATACCTTTATGCTTGCCAGTGGCAAGAAAATCGGCAAATCGCTGTCCGAGCCCGATCAGATCGATCAGGCCAAGGTGGTAATCGATATGATGGCCAAGCGTGGCGCCGGCGTGCCCATTCCAACAGACGTTGTCTGCGGCAAGGAGTTTTCAGCGCAGGCAAAAGGCGAGGTCAAATCGGCCGATGAGGTGGCTGATGACGACATGATTTTCGATATCGGAGAAAATACCGCTGCTGAACTGGCCGACATTTTGAAAAACGCCGGTACGATCGTATGGAACGGCCCTGTGGGTGTGTTCGAATTCGACGCCTTTGCCAATGGCACCCGCAAGGTCGCCGAAGCCATTGCCGCATCTGACGGCTTTTCCATTGCCGGGGGGGGCGATACACTGGCCGCTATCTCCAAGTTCGGCATCACCGAGCAGGTAGGCTATATCTCTACCGGTGGCGGCGCGTTCCTGGAATTTCTTGAAGGCAAGGTGTTGCCTGCCATTCAGATTCTGGAGCAGCGCAATAAGACATAAATCGGCGTCAGGTCGACTTGCGCACGTCGCAGTTTGACATCGGCAACGCAACGAACCTGCAGCCCTGGCCATCGACACAGTCGGTGGCTTTTTTTATACATTGTGGCACTTTGGGCCACGCTACGTATTTTCGGCAGATAGCTGAATCAGACCCACTTCTGTTATGATTTCAGCGAGCCGCCGGTTTGGCTGGTGGCCCAGAGTTTCTTTTCTGAAGGCAGTAACTATGAAACGTATATTTGTTGCTGGGGCTGCACTGGCCCTGTGGGGAATCTTTGCCACTGCTGGCGCCGCCGATATTACATCGGTGTCGCCTTCGGGCACGCAAAGCAAGGTCTCGGCTATCGATATTGTGTTCAGCACCAACGTCATTCCGTTGGGCCGCAACGATTTACCGCCCCCAGTAACAGTCCAGTGTACAGACAGCCAGATCAAAGGGCACGGCAAATGGTCCGATGGTGCGCACTGGTCATACGAATTCGAAAAAACACTGCCAGCAGGTGTGCAATGCACGATTACCCCTGATGCGTCTTTTCGCGATACCGTCGGCAAGCCGATTCAGGGAAAAAAACAATACCGGTTTGATACTGGCAGGCTGGCGGTCGAATCTGTCAGTCCATCGGGCCGGGTCAGCGAAGACCAGGCTTTCACGGTCAGGTTTAATTTGCCGGTGAAGGCAGCCAGCCTGCAAGAACATGCCAGCTGCGTCGTGCAGGGGTTAGGCGAACAGATCCCCGTCAAAGTGCTGTCCGAGCAGGACAAGCAGGTCATTATCAGCCAGGCTCGGCCCTATCTGGCAGATGAGGCAGACAATATTGCCTTTGTTCAGTGCGCGCGTCGCTTGCCGGCCGCTGCAAAAGGCAGACTCGTCATCGGGCAAGCCGTAAGCAGCCAGGGCGGCGTATCCATGAGCAAGCCCTATCAGTTCGAGTTCGACGTGCGCAAGAATTTTTCCGCCGGGTTTTCGTGCGCACGTGAGAACCAGAATGCGCATTGTTCGCCAGCCAGGCCGGTATATCTCACGCTTAGTGAATCGGTCGATACCGCTGCAATAAAATCCATCACACTTGTTGCTGCTAACGGAAAACAGTATTCGCCAGAGATCACTGAAAACGACGCTACGGTAAGCAGCGTGAAGTTCCCGGGTCCTTTTGCCGAAAACGAAACACTCACGCTCAATGTGCCGGCAGGCCTGCAGGACGACTCTGGGCGGGCGCTGAGCAATGCGGAACAGTTTCCGATGAAGATCCGCATGGCTTCCTATTCACCCATGCTCAAGTTTGCTTCTTCGTCCTTCGGGATTATCGAGCGCAACGCCGACTCTGTCCAGGGCAAGGCACCGTGGCTGGTGCCGCTTACGGTCAGGTATATAGAGAAGCAACTGGCCGTCAAGGACCGGGCGCTTTCACCTGGCACAATTCGTGACTATGTTCCCCAGGACGATGCCGATGTACTCAAGGCCTTTGCGCGGGTGCGCCGCCTGGACGAAACGTCCATGACGGCAGCAAATATCCGCAATGTCATGAATGATCGGGCAGACACCCCCACGGAAAAAAAACCGGCCTACATAGACACGCGTTCCGTTTCCATGCTCTCCGAAAACCCGGACGCAGCAACCATTACACTGCCTGCTTCACCGTCTGGCGGTGAACGTCGCGATTTCGAAGTGCTCGGCGTGCCGTTGCACAAGCCGGGCTTTCATGTGCTGGAAGCCAGTTCTGCCCGGCTTGGACAGGCGTTGCTGGCAAATAAAAAACCCATGTACGTGCGCAGCTCTGTATTGGTTACCAATATGGCCGTGCATGTCAAAAAGGGCCGGGACGATTTGCTGGTATGGGTGACAACGCTGGACGATGCCAAACCGGTAGCGCACGCACAGGTCAATGTGCTGGACTGCTCAGGCAAAAAACTGGTGAGCGGCCAAACAGGCAGCGACGGTATCTGGCATTACCGCAAGGCGGTCAAGGGTGAAGACTATTGTGCTTCTACGGAGTTGTCCGGCCTTTTTGTCTCTGCACGTATTGGTGCCGACCACCCGCAAGCGGCCGGTGTGGGTGATTATTCATTTGCCTTTACCTCGTGGGATCAGGGAATCGAATCGTGGCGCTTTAATGTGCCAACCGACAGCTCCGCGCAGCCCACCGTACGCGCGCATACCGTCATGGACCGCAGCCTGTTTCGCGCCGGAGAAACGGTGTCGATGAAGCATCTGTTGCGCACGCTGACGCGCGACGGGTTTGCATTGCCTGCAACTGACACGCTGCCAACAGAAGCAAGCATAGAATTGGTTGGCGGCGAAGACAAGTACACGTTTCCCCTGGAATGGAAGCAGACGCCCGGTGGCAGTGTATCCAGCACATCAGAGTGGAAGATCCCGCAGGACATCAAGCGCGGTCAGTACCGAGTGGTGCTTGACCCAGACGACAAATACTATGAAACGGTTCAGTTTCGTGTTGAAGACTTCAAGCTGCCTTTGCTGTCCGGACAGCTTTCGGTTAATGATGCGGCCGGCGGCCAGGGGCCGTTGATCGCGCCGCAGGCCTTGCGTGTGGATATGCAAATGCAATATCTGTCGGGCGGTGCAGCGAGCAAATTGCCGGTCGATATCTCCGCGCTGTCACGCAACCGCAAGATTTCCTTCCGCGACTATGACGATTATTCCTTTGATCCGCCGCAGCCTGTAGACGCAGCCAATGAGAATGCGGAACAAGAAGCCGCGACAGAAAGTAATGACGCCAGTCGCATCATCGTGAATAAACAGAAAATCACGCTGGACAGCCAGGGTCACGGCACACTGGCGCTGGACGCGCTGCCGGTTTCGGACTTACCGCGAAATCTCACGTTTGAAGGCAGCTTCATGGATCCCAACGGGCAAGTGCAAACCATCAGTCGGACGGTTCCCGTCTGGCCTGCCGCCTATGTGGCAGGAATCCGCAGTGGCTACCTCGTGCAACAGGAAAAGGCGGCCGGCATTTCCGTCGTTGTGCTCGATACCCAGGGCAAGCCGGTCACCACGGCGCCGGTCACCGTGCGTGCGGTCAGCTATACCTATCAGACTGTGCGCAAGCGCCTGGTAGGTGGTTTTTACAGCTACGATACGCATCGCGTCGCCAAGGACCTGGGAACCGTTTGCACTGGAACCAGTGATGCAGACGGCAAACTAGCTTGCGATATAAAACTGAAAGAGCAGGGACGCATCAGTCTGGTTGCGCAGGTAAGCGATCCGCAAGGGCGCCAGGCGCAGGCAGAATCCAGTGTCTATGTGGTCGGCGCCGGTGAAATGTGGTTCTCGGGCGAGAATAACGATCGCATCGATATTATTTCCGACAAGAAGGAATATCAGCCGGGCGAGACGGCGCAGTTCCAGGTTCGCATGCCGTTTCGGCAGGCCAACGCGCTGGTTGCCATTGAGCGCGAAGGCATACTGGAAACGCGGCAGGTTGCACTGTCGGGCACGAATCCCTCCTTTAGCGTTCAGATCAAGCCAGAATGGGGGCCAAACGTCTATGTTTCGGTGCTGGCCTTGCGCGGTCGAATCCGCGACTCGGCACAGAATCCCGACTTAAGCTGGGGAGAGCCGGTGGCGGCTTCGCCTACGGCATTGATTGACCTGGCCAAGCCAGCCTATCGCTACGGCCTGACGGGAATTCGCGTGCGCAGTGATAACAATGCGATGAAGGTTACTGTCACAACAGACAAGCCGCGCTATCAGGTCCGCGACCAGGCCACGGCAACTATTCGGGCAACCTTGCCCGATGGCCGCCCGGCCGCCCATGCCAGTGTTGCCCTGGCCGTGGTCGACGAGGCCTTGCTGGAGCTGGCACCCAATGAGAGTTGGGATATTGTCAAAGCCATGATGGGCGAACGCGCTTACGGCGTGGAAACCGCGACGGCGCAAATGGAAGTTGTAGGCCGGCGGCACTATGGCCGCAAGGCCCTGCCGCCCGGTGGTGGTGGCGGCCATGGTGGCGCGCCGACCCGCGAGTTGCTCGACAGCCTGGTATTGTGGAAACCCGATATTTTGCTGGATGAGCAGGGTCAGGCCGCTGTGCCGTTGCGCCTGAACGATGCAATCTCCGGTTTTCGACTGGCGGCCATTGCCGAACTGGGTGCAGACCGGTTCGGCCAGGGCAGCGCCCAGTTCGTGACAACGCAGGATCTGCAGGCTATTTCTGGTCTGCCGCTGGTTGCCCGTAGTGATGATCATTACACCGCAGCAATGACGCTGCGCAATGCGACAGATCGCGCCATGACTGTAGAGGCAGGCGCAAGCGTCAGCGGTCAGTCGCTTGCGCCAATGTCCCTGAAGCGACAGACCGTAACGATTGCGGCACAGTCATCAATCAGGGTGAGCTGGGACATGGACATGCGCAAGCTGGCGCCAGGTACCGAATCGCAAACACTCAAATGGCGCTTCGATGCAAGGGAGCAGAACGTATCTTCTGACGCTGTCGCCACAGATCGCATCGCGGCCGATAGTGTCGAGGTGTCTCAATTGCTGATTCCGACCGTGCCGGTAACCGTGCGACAGGCAACGCTGCAATCGGTGCGGGCAAAGGAACCTATACAGGGGCTGCCCGTGCAGCCGCCGGCGGGCGCAATCAAAGGCACTGACGGCCTGCCGCTAGGTGGCGTACAGGTGCAACTGTCCACTTCGCTGGCAAATGGGCTGGAGCCGGTGCGCCGCTGGTTCACCGACTATCAGTTCACCTGCCTGGAACAATTGTCATCGATCGCTATCGGCATCGACAACCCGCAGCGCTGGTCGGCATTGATGAACCGGTTGCCCGTCTACATGGATGACCATGGACTGGTGGCATACTTTCCAGGGCTTGCCGGCGATGAAGTGCTTACCGCGCACCTGCTCGCGGTTTCTCACGAAGCCAGTCGCGGCGGCCAGCCATATACGATTCCCGATGCGTATCGTGAAAAAATGCTGGAAGGGCTAATGTCCTATGTCACAGGGAAAATCCGCTCCACCGCATGGCAGCCTAAACAGGATAATGGGGAACGCAGGCTGATGGTACTGGAGTCGCTGGCCAGAGCTGGTCTGGTCACGCCGCGCCTGATGTCCACGATTGAGTTTGATCGGGAACGCATGAGTACGGCTGCGCTGGTAGACTGGCTCAGTATCGTATCGCGCGTCAAGACAATGCCGGATCAGGCCAAAATTCTGGCTTCGCTGCGTTCTGCGTTGCTCTCGCGCATGAGTCGCCAGGGAACCAGCCTGGTTCTGGCAGATGACGACAATGCCTATCCGTGGTGGATGATGAGCAATCGGGCCAGTGTGACGGCCAAGCTGCTGGTGACGGTCATGGACAACAAGGCCTGGGAAAAGGATATTCCGCTGTTGCTGACCGGCTTGCTGGGCCAGCAGCAGCGCGGCGCCTGGTCTACGACGACAGCCAATGTGTGGGGCACGCTGGCGGTTCGCGCCTTTAGCGCTTCGTTTGAAAAAACGCCTGTCAAGGGCACGCTGTCCATGTCGCTGAAAGCCGCCGGAAATGACGCAGTCGCAGACGATCAGCAGTGGGAAGGGCTGCTGCCGACGCAAAAAATCCTGGCGCCCTGGAAAAACAGTGACGCCCGGCAATTGTCGCTCTCCTTGCAGGGCACGGGCCGCGTCTGGGCGTCCGTGGCTGCCCAGGCCGCAGTGCCGGTCGACAAGCCCGTGTATGCAGGCTATACGCTGAGCCGCAGCATTACGCCTGTATCACAGGCGCAAAACGGGAAATGGTCCGTAGGCGATATTTATCGTATCAGACTGGAGATGACAGCAAAAGCCGCCATGAACTGGGTAGTCCTGAGCGATCCGGTGCCGGCCGGAGCAACTATCCTGGGCGGCGGGCTTGGCCGGGATTCGGCGGTGGCCACAGAGAGTGAAGAGCAGGATGAAAATGGCAAGTTGCCAAGTTTTGTCGAAAGAAAAAGTGAACTCTACCGTGCCTACTATGCATGGCTGCCTGCTGGCAAGACTACGCTCGAGTACACCGTGCGGCTCAATACGCCAGGCAGCTATAGCCTGCCGGCCACACGCATCGAAGCCATGTATGCACCACAGGTCTATGGGGAGTTGCCCAACACGGCCCGGTTTACCATTGTTGACGCCAACAATGAATCGGCACCAACTGCTGCACCACAGTCCGCAGCGGCGCCAGGGCCGGATGCAAACGCGGATGTGAATAACGCAGCCACGCCATGACCTTGCAGGATGTCGGCAAAAACACACATCGGCCACGCCGGGCAATCCGGCTGGCTGGCCTGTGCCTGGTGGCGATGCTGCTCATTTTGATCGGCACGGGCATTTACATTGTCGGCCTGCCTGTGCCCACCTATGATCAGGTGCGCGCGACTTACCGCTCATCCTATATCACCTTGCTTGACCGGGATGGCGCCGTGCTGGAACGGGTGCGGCACGACTACCGCGACAGGCGTGATAACTGGACACCGCTGGCTGACATTTCACCGGCGCTCACAAGCGCCGTGTTGCAATCCGAAGATCGGCGTTTCTATAGCCATCCTGGCGTTGATGTGCTGGCATTGGGCGGCGCAGTGCGCGATCGCATCACGCGAAACTCCGTGCGCGGCAGCTCTACGCTTACCATGCAACTGGCAGGCATGCTGCACACCAGCGATGGGCGTGCCGGCCGGCGTACACTTGCTCAAAAGACGCAACAAATGGTTCGCGCCCTGGCCATGGAGCTGCACTGGACTAAACCGCAGATTCTTGAAACCTATCTGAACCTCGTGCCCTGGCGCGGCGAGCTATCGGGTATTACCGCTGCAGCCCGCAGCCTTTTCGGCAAGCACCCTGTCGGTCTGGATAGTCGTGAAGCTGCCATACTTGCTGCCATGCTGCGTTCGCCCAATGCGTCGCCAGCCGTTATTTCACGGCGAGCTTGCGGCATTCTGAAAGCTCAATCGCAGGCGCAATATTGCGATCATCTTGCCGGTATTGCCCAGTACCATCTGAACCATACCACCAGCGTGCTGCAGGACGATCCTTTTTCTGCGTCCCATTTTGCACGGCGCCGGCTGACACTAAAGCTGCCGCAGCAAGAGCGCGTCAATACCACGATTGACGGCGCGTTGCAGCGTAAGGTGCAGACGATTCTTAGTCGTGTGGTCCATGAAATTCGACACACTCACGCCAATGATGCGGCTGCGGTGGTTCTGGACAATCGCACCGGCAGTATTCTGGCCTACGTGGGGTCTTCCGGTGATCTGGCGACCGCCCGATACGTGGACAATGTAGCCGCCATGCGCCAGGCCGGCTCAACCCTGAAACCGTTCCTGTACGCCCAGGCGCTCGAACAGCGTCGCATTACGGCCGCTTCCCTCATTGATGACAGTGCCGTCAATCTTCCGACCGGCAACGGACTATATGTGCCGCAAAATTATGACAAGCAGTTCGGCGGCTGGGTCAGTGCACGTACGGCCCTGGCGTCCTCTTTGAATATCCCGGCCGTGCGTCTGTTGGTCATGGTCACCCCCGACGTCTTTCACCAGCGCTTGCGACAGCTTGGGCTGCCGCTATTGGAGTCTGGCGATTACTACGGTTACAGTCTGGCGCTGGGCAGCGCCGATGTGACCTTGCTTTCGCTCACGAATGCGTACCGTGCGCTCGCCAATGGCGGCATGTACAGTCAAGTGAACTGGGGCGTAGGCGCGGCACCGCCTGCCAGCCGTATCATGGGCGAGGAAGCGGCATGGCTGGTCGGCGATATTTTATCGGATCGCCAGGCGCGGGCGCGCACCTTTGGTCTGGATAGCGCTTTGTCCACCCCGTTCTGGACTGCAGTCAAAACCGGCACCAGCAAAGACATGCGCGACAACTGGACGGTCGGCTGGTCTGATCAATACACCGTGGGCGTCTGGGTTGGTAACAGTACTGGCGCAAGCATGCGACAAGTCAGTGGCGTAACCGGCGCGGGACCGGCGTGGCACGACATTATGCGTTATCTGCACCAGCGCCATGCCAGCCAGCCTGCGGTCAAGCCAGCGGGCCTCACACAAAGAAATATCACATTTGAAAATAATCTGGAAGCCGCGCGGACCGAGTATTTTCTGCCGGGCACCGAGATGTCACGCGTTGCGCTGGCAGCATCGGCTGCATCGCCGGTCTCTGCCCGAATGGTAATAAGCTCGCCCGCAGACGGTACGATCATCGCGCTGGACCCGGACATCCCTGCGCCAAACCAGCGCCTGCAGTTACTGGCCACGACGCCGGCAGGAACGGCGCAGACGACGGTACGCTGGTACGTCGATGGTCGTTTTTTGAGTGATGCCAATCCCTTTGCATGGTATCCCGTACCGGGCAGTCACGTGATTGAAGCGCGTGATGGCAATGACCAGATGCAGGACCGGGTACGAGTCAACATTCGCGGGGCAAAATTGCGAGCGCGACTGGAGCAGCAGCCGTAAGGCATGTCTTTGTTTGAAGAATGGCTCTGTGCACCCCATGTCCTTCACCATCACGCGGTATTGATCGGCCAACTTTCCGTAGCTGTCCGGGCCGAAACCGGCATCATAGGAATCCGTTCTAATCCATTAATTTGAGCGCATGTTGAGGATTGTTGACGACCGCTGTCATCATTTGAAAAGTGTCTGTGTCTTCCTAAGAGACTGTTTCGATACCGTGTGCAGAACATTGATAAATGGTTGAATCGGGATAGGCCGATAAAATGGGGGAGTGCGTGGCGATCACAAACTGCGAACCTTCGTTAATCAGATCATGAATACGAAAGAGCGCAGGCAATTGACGTTGTGGAGAAAGCGCTGATTCCGGCTCATCCAGGATATAAAGTCCCTTTGCCCCAAATCTATGCGTCAATAGTGTCGTGAACGACTCACCGTGTGATTGTTCGTGCAATGACGTCACCCACCGTAAAAATTTATAATTTTTTGGGACTCCTTCGTCCTTGTCTACATGCCCTATTTCCGTGGCAAGGTTGAAAAAAATTTCTGCACGCAAGAAAAAACCGGCCCTGGGCTTTAAGCCTTTTGCCAGGCGGATATGATCTGCCAGCGGGCTGTGCGACTTTCTCGTATGGAAATTGCGTGTTCCTCCATTCGGGTTAACGCCGTAAGCAACGGCGATCGCTTCCAGCAGCGCGGATTTTCCCGATCCATTTTCACCCATAAAATAGGTGACTTTAGAATGAAAATCCAGACGATACAGATCCTTTACTGCTGCCAGGTTATAGGGATAGCCGTCATAAGAGTCGACTGTTTCCCGGCGAAAAATCAGGTGTTGAAGACATTGATTATTCAGTGCCATTGTCTGCAAGCCAGCCAATCAAAGCGAACGAGTAAAAAAGTACGATAAAGACGGTCAAAAAACAAAATCAATGTCTTGGTATTTCGTCCCTGGCCAATACTGAACACAGCGCCGGCGATCTGTTGCATAATTGAGTAAACAGTCCGATCAGGTGGTGCCGCAATGCAAACGAATACAAGTCACTCTAAACTCACGGTGGGCGTCGGCCAGTTTGCCGCTGTCAATGAGATTGAGCCCAATAAGTCACATATCCATACCCTGGTAACCCAGGCGGCAGAGCAGGGCGTGCAACTGCTGGTCCTGCCCGAAGCTTCCATGTGTTCTTTCGGCTCGCCGCTACCGCAATTGCGCGAGACCGCCGGTAACAACTCGCCTGCCTTTGTCCGCTACATGCAGGACCTGGCGCGCGACCACGATATGCATATCGTGGTCGGCGTGCTCAGCCTCGCAGACCAGCCGGGTGATGAGCGCGTGACTAACCAGCTACTGGTGATTGACAATACCGGCAAGCAGGTGCTTCGCTATACCAAAATGCACGTTTATGATGCATTCAAGTTCAAGGAGTCAGATAAAGTGCGCCCCGGCAGTTTTTCTGAAGAGAACGCCGAATTGGGCCTGTTTGATATCAAGGACTTTCGGATTGGCCTGATCAACTGCTATGATCTTCGTTTTCCGGAAATGGCAAGGGCCTTGATTGATCAGGGAGCCAACGTTCTGTCGGTAAGCGCAGCCTGGCTTGCCGGTCCCCTCAAGGAAAACCACTGGGAAATCCTGCTGCGCGCCCGCGCCATTGAAAACACCAGCTACGTGCTGGCATCAGGGCAAACTGCGCCACGCAATTGCGGATTGAGCATGATTGTGGATCCATTGGGAATGGTGCTGGGCACCGCGACCGCAGATCCAGGTTTGGCAGTCTACACCTTGTCATCAGAACGTATTGCCCAAGTGCGCGAACTGCTGCCTTGCCTGCAAAATCGTCGTTATCAGGTATCAGGATTGAAATGAATACAACTGCAATAAAAAGAACCCATCCGGACGAACTCATTGTCGGATTGGTATCGGTCTCGGATAGGGCAACGTCCGGCGCCTACGAGGACAAGGGCATTCCTTCGCTCCAGGCCTGGCTGGGTCGCGCCCTGCAATCTCCTTTTCAAACGTGTGCGCGGCTGATTGCCGATGAACAGCGAACCATTTCCGAGACGTTGATCGAACTGGTGGATCAGCAGGGTTGCGATCTTGTGTTAACCACCGGTGGTACGGGGCCGGCGCGGCGTGATGTTACGCCCGAGGCGACTTTGGCGGTGGCCAGCAAGCAGATGCCAGGTTTCGGCGAACAAATGCGCCAGATCAGCCTGGCTTTTGTGCCTACTGCCATTCTGTCCCGGCAGGTGGCCGTGATTCGCGAGGCAGAAGCTCATGCCGCACTGATTATCAATCTGCCGGGGCAGCCGAAAGCCATTCAGGAAACCCTGGAAGGCTTGCGAGATGATCAGGGTCAGGTAAAAGTACCAGGTATTTTTGCTGCCGTGCCTTACTGCATCGACCTGATCGGTGGTCCTTATATTGAAACGCGGGCCGATATTGTCAACGCCTTTCGGCCAAAATCGGCCCGGCGCGATCCTGTCGCATGAACGCAGCAGTGTCACAATTGGTAAATTTGGTAAAAACCAGCGTTCCTGCGCCTTATATGTTGTTTCCCACTTAAAATAGTGGTTATTCAGATATTTTTCAATTTCAGGAGATCGTTACATGGCACTCGTTTCTATGCGCCAATTACTGGATCATGCCGCGGAAAACGGCTATGGTATCCCCGCCTTCAACGTGAACAATCTGGAGCAGGTGCAGGCCATCATGGAAGCGGCCAAGGAGACCAATAGCCCGGTTATCATGCAGGCATCGGCCGGTGCGCGTAAATACGCAGGCGAAGGTTTTCTCAAACACCTGATCCAGGCCGCAGTAGAGAGCTATCCGGAAATCCCGGTAGTTATGCACCAGGATCACGGCCAGTCGCCTGAAATCTGTCAGGGCGCCATCAATCTTGGCTTTTCAAGTGTCATGATGGACGGCTCGCTCATGGCCGACGGTAAAACCATCGCCGATTATGAGTACAACGTCGACGTGACAAAGCAGGTTGTCGACCTGGCACACAAGGTCGGTGTAACGGTGGAAGGTGAATTGGGCTGTCTGGGTTCTCTTGAAACCATGAAAGGCGACAAGGAAGACGGCCACGGTGCTGAAGGCACAATGACCATGGAACAGCTGCTGACCGATCCGGAGCAGGCGGCCGATTTCGTTCGTCGCACCCAGCTGGATGCGCTGGCCATCGCCATCGGCACCAGCCATGGCGCCTACAAGTTCACCCGCAAGCCGACAGGTGATATCCTGTCCATCAGTCGCATCAAGGAAATTCACGCCCGCCTGCCCAATACGCACCTGGTCATGCACGGCAGCTCCAGTGTTCCCCAGGAACTGCTGGCTGAAATCCGTGAATTCGGTGGCGACATGAAAGAAACCTATGGCGTGCCAGTCGAAGAAATTCAGGAAGCCATCAAGTTTGGCGTTCGCAAAGTCAATATTGATACCGATATCCGTCTTGCCATGACAGGCGCCATCCGCCGATTCCTGGCGGAAAACCCGGGCAAATTCGACCCGCGCGAATACAACAAGCCAGCCCGCGAAGCCGCCAAGAAGATCTGCGTGGCGCGTTATCAGGAATTCGGTACAGCTGGCAACGCCAGCAAAATCAAACCGATTGCCTTGTCTGAAATGGCCGCAGCCTATGCTGCCGGCAAGTTGTCTCAGCAAGTAAAATAAGACAATGGCGCCGTCTCCCGGGGCGGCCTGTCTGGGAAGCCCCGTCACGACGTTGCGTTGTGGCGGGGTTTTGCTTGTGAGTTTCCGTAATAGAAGACGATACCGGTAACGGGCATACTGCTATCTGCAAACCGGCGTCCGCCAGGAGTTGCATTGTGGCAGGAGGCAAATAGACGCAGGGTCATACACACCCGTCGGCTCCGGCGTTGAAATTGCTCAATGTGATCGCCAATAAGGGACTGCAAGCGATTCTGTGAGAAGACAGAACCAACCCCAAAGGCTGGATGCGATCCAACCTTTGGGAAATCATGCAATGGCATTCGTCATGCGCCATGAGCAATGACGTAACTGACAAACGTCCGCCATTAGAATGCATAGCTGATACCCAGGGACAGAGCGTGGTCCGATACTTTCTTGCCGAAACGGCCATCGTAATACAAGCCTGCGGATAAGTTCTTTTTAGGACTTGCCTGTATTCCCACCTCGGTCACGAAAGCGTTTCGGGAAAGAGGTATTCCTCGGACGTCAAATGTGTCTCCGCCAGGGTACTTAACAGAGGAAATGGGGCCAATATCTCCGACGTTATAATTCCAGCCGATCATGCCAGACAGTCTGAAGGCGGTGCCAGAGCCACTTTCAACGATATTTGATATTCTCGCACCCAAAATACTGGATACAACATTGGCTGATTGACGTTTGCCCGATACCTTGCTGGCATCGCCGTCTTCCTCGAATGCGTTGGTCCTCAAATGCACATATGCGCTGTTGACAAACGGTTCGATCATCACGGCCTTCGCGGTAAATTTGTAGCCCAGTTCGCCGTAGACTTGCAGACTGTTGGCACTGTAATCGGCCTTGTTCATGGACGTCAAATCGGGATACCCACCGCGTCGAGTGGCGATTTCATGATGAGCCAGTGAGGCACCCACGCGCAGTCCGAGACGTTCGCGTTCTGTGGCGGCATACGCCCCAAATTGATAACTGTCGACTTTGGCTGACGCGCGATCGCTCTTGAGGGAACTATTGGACAGCTCCACCAGCGCCCCGGCACGCCAGTTCCGATTCATTAAATGATCTACACCGAATATCAGGCCGCCGATGTTACGATCCAGCCGGGCGGCGTTGCCGTCCCCTTTGTGTTTTTGCCAGGAGCCCAGCACCTTACCCCAGACGGTCGTGCTCGTTTGCGCAAGCAGTTTGCCGTCGGCGCTAGTACCAATATTCGGGAGGGAAGCGAACCCGGACCGACCGAGTGCAGCATTCCGCATGAATCGGGTGTTGTCGATCAGTGTTTGTTTGAGTGAAGCATGAATATCCACATTGGACAACTGCTGTAAACTGCTGGCTGCTTCCTGACGTGAAGCCGACGTGAGCAACGCATCATACAAGGGATGGCCCGGCGACAGCGACTCAATGCCGTCGCCAATCTGCCTCTGGTTGTACGTCTGGCCTACAGCGCCAAAGCCAAGATGACTTCTACCCAGGACCAGGCCCACAGTCTGTGGCGAGTAGCGCAAGCCGGCGGCAATAAAGGGCAGGTCAATATCCAGATGTGCCTGATCGAATGCACCGGATACACCTGCACCGGCGGTCAGGATCTCATACGGGTTTTGCATGCTCTGTCTGACCTGTTGCGCCAGTTGCGTCCTGGACAGGTTGGCGACACCGACATCGAGCATACCACCATGGATATTGGCTGCGTTTTCAACCTTCAGTATGTCATGGTTACCCTGGCCATCGATCTCAATTGCCAGTCGCGATCCCGGCTCAAAAATGGCGTTGCCCGCACCCGCACCCGCGCCGGCAGCACCTGATGTCGTGACAGTCAGTGTGCCTATCGAATTGCCCGGCGATACAATACCATCCTGACGGACATGAATGCCACCGACCCGCCCGTTGCCGCTGAGTGTACCTCCACCATAAACAATTGTGTTCGAGATGGTTGAACCGTCGACGGCAAATCGGCCATCGTAGACGTGGGTGGAACCCGTGTAGGTATTGTCCCCCTGCAGGCGGAGGGTGCCACCGCCCAATACCAACACGTCTCCGGAGCCGGTGATGCTATCCTTGTAGGCCCATTCATCGGAGCGTGCAAAAACCAGCGAGCTGTTATTGAGGATGTTGCCGGTCACACTGCCGTTTGTGCCACCAATACCGAGCTGCAGCACACCATCGGTAATTTTTGTGCCGCCAGTATAACGATTGTTGCCCGCAAGCGCCAGCAGGCCGGCGCCTTTTTTCTCCAGTCCGCCAGGACCCGAAATATCGTTGGTCCAGACATCCGCGACGCATGCGTCTTCTGCGCAGGCCGCTGATTTTTTGCCTGGGATGTTAACCACAAAATTGATATATTCAAAGGCATTCTCGGGTGTGTCTGCCTTATTATTCGGCTGTATGCGTGTCAGTTCATGTTCATATGCCTGCCTGCGAAACGCCGCCTCTTGTGGGGCAAGTTGGTCGTTCAGGGCGAGCAATTGCGCCGCTTCTTTTTGATTACCTGCTTTTTCCGCGTTTGCGGCGCGCTTGGCGTTTTCGAGCATTTGTATTTTCAGTTCATAAGCCTGAGTAGCGTAGTAATCGGCTTTTGCCACGATCGGGTTATATTTGTCGGCGGCCTCTATTTCGTACTGCTCAAGCTTTTCAATATAGTCCCTGCGCAGCGCAAACAGCGAACGAGGTCCGCCCATGGCGGCTTCCAGATCCATTGCGCCCCAGCCGTACACACGGTCAATGCCGGGTGCGCCGATATCCTGAGCCGTGCTCAGCACAATGTCACGAACTTGCCAGTTCTGAAGATAGGGAAACCTGGACTTTGTGACCGCAAGTCCTGCTGTCAGTGTCGGCGCCGCCATGGACGTCCCCATCGCCATACGGTAAATTGGCTGCAGGTTTTTCGGATCCATAACCTCGGCTTCAAGCGAGCCTGCTGGGGCTGAGCTGGTCACGGCCAGGCTCAGGATCCGATATCTGTCCGAAGAAATGTTGCCATTCAATTTTTCATAAATGTACTTCTGGCCGCTGGCATCGGGATGATAAAAATCGACAGGGTAAGGCAGGGCAGGTAACGTTGTGGCATATGCTTTATCCGGTTCAGCCAACATGCCGCCTGCAGCGCCGATGCACCAGTATTTACTGATGCCACAGATGTTTGAATAACTGTTGATATCCTTGGTTCCATTCAGGATGACCGCACTCACGATGCCCTTTTCTATGCGGCTCCAGTCGGCGTCTGTCAGATTCTTCTCGCGATGATTCGTATAAGGGATACTGTTGATTCCAGATGCATTTCCGATCCCCCGAAACAACCTGGGTCGTGCATCATATTTATTGAATGCTGCATTGTATGCTGCATAATACCGGTCATTACCTGCTGAACTGACGTTCACGACGCCGTTGGCAGAACTCAATTCGATATGTTGACGATCCCGATACCGTTGCATATGACGAATATCCGGACCGTGTGATCCGAATTGTCCGTCCGGGAGTGCCACCGGAATGGCGTAAATACCGAAATTGTATCCATAGCTGTGGTTGATGAAGTCTGCCCCGGCGTCGACGATTGTTTTTCCAAGCTTGGAGAGCGTTCCTCCAGCCTGTTGTTGAGCCTGAAAGGTTTGTCTGAAGTTTCCCGTCACAAAATTGGTGGCACCGAAAGCGCCGCCGTGCATGCCTTTTCCGTCCTTTCTGGCGGCAATGATGCCCGCCACGTGCATCCCGTGATAGGCAGGCTTTCCTGTGCCCGCATCAAATGCCGGGGTGGTGGCCAATGGGTAACTGCCAACGGTGTTGAAGTTGATCCCTGCCAATTCAGGATGTTCCACATACAGCGGATTATCCAGTTGCCCCACCTTTACGTTCTGACCCGTCGCCCCCGCAGCGTAGGCTGCATCGAATCGATGTAAATGGAGTCCCCAGTTTGCATAAAACTCCGAGGTCCTGAAGCTTGCCCGATCGCCGCTCGCTTTGGGTGTATAGATCAGAGGGCGACTCGTTCGTTCATCGGCCATCGCATCGTGTGCCAGCGAAAAAGCCGAGCTGCCAAATAGAAGGGCGATAAGCGTATGTATATGAAGTGCTTTATATCGACATAAAAATTGCATTCTGTCTCCCAATATTGTCAATAGCGTTAAGAGGAATCGCCCAACAGCACGATGGTTGGGGCTTGACAAAATTACTCAGAATATTAGTTTGTGTAAACTCGGATAGAGACGAAATCTTTTGAGAAAATCCTTATGTCAGGAAATGATGCGCATCAGCCAGTCGCGACTGTCAAACAGAACACAGTCATGGCTCATTATTTTGGTGCGGGAAGCGCCTTTCTTCAGCCAACGATGGACACGGTTTTGGCATTGGCGCGCCGACGATGCGTTGTAGCGGGGTTTTTTGCGTTCAATCGTGGCATATGGCGGTAAAATAGCGGATTATTCCCGTTTCTGTTCCATGACCGTACGCCCGCGAAAACACTTAACGCGTCGCTTACGGCATGATATTTTCCCTTGCAAAGGATTTCCGGTGACATCTGCGCTTCTTCAATCTGATATTCAGTCCCTGCCACTGCTGGCACGCGGCAAAGTCCGCGATATGTACGCCGTGGGCGACGACAAACTGTTGATTGTTGCTTCTGATCGTATTTCTGCGTTTGATGTGATTCTGGACGATCCTATTCCGGGCAAGGGTCAGGTGCTCACCGAACTGACGGAGTTCTGGCTCAAGAAATTGGGCCATATTATTCCCACCCATGTGACCGGCATTGCGCCAGAAGAGGTGGTGCAGCCCTCGGAAATTGACCAGGTCCGGGGCCGGGCCATGGTTGTCAAGCGGCTTAAGCCTGTTCTGGTAGAAGCGGTTGCCCGTGGCTATTTGATCGGGTCCGGCTGGAACGATTATCAAAAAACCGGCGCTATCTGCGGCGTCAGCCTGCCTGCCGGCCTGATCCAGGCACAGAAACTGGCATCGCCTATTTTTACTCCGGCGGCCAAGGCCGAAATGGGTTCTCACGATGAGAACGTCGACTTCGACCATGTCGTGCGCGAAGTCGGGCAGCCGCTTGCCGAACAGATTCGTGATATTACGCTGCGCCTGTACACCGAGGCGGCCGATTATGCCGCCGAAAAAGGCATCCTGATTGCTGATACCAAATTTGAATTTGGCCTGGATGACAACGGCGTGCTGCATCTGATGGATGAAGTGCTCACGCCCGACTCGTCCCGTTTCTGGCCCGCCGATTCGTACCAGACCGGCATCAGCCCGCCGTCCTTTGACAAGCAATTTGTGCGTGACTGGCTCCAAACCCAGCCGTGGGATAAAACCGCGCCAGCACCGCGGCTGCCGCAGGACGTATTACAGAAAACGGCTGGCAAATATCGCGAGGCGGCTACCCGCCTGATCGGATGAGCAGGGCGTGATGAACGATACATTCAATTCAAACCACAACAGTACAGACTCTGGGCAGGAAGAACAGCCGCTGGTTGGTGTCATCATGGGCTCTTCCAGCGACTGGGACGTTATGAAAAAAGCGACGGCCATGCTCGACCAGTTTGGCGTGCCTTTCAAGGCACAGGTCATCTCGGCACATCGGATGCCGCAAGATATGGCCGAGTATGGTGCCGGTGCCTACGAGCGCGGCCTGCGGGCCATTATTGCCGGCGCCGGCGGTGCTGCACATTTGCCGGGCATGATGGCGGCGCTCACAGAAGTGCCTGTGTTTGGCGTGCCGGTGCCATCGCGCTATCTGCGCGGCGAAGATTCACTGCTGTCCATCGTGCAAATGCCCAAGGGGATTCCGGTAGCCACCTTTGCGATCGGCGAAGCCGGCGCGGCCAACGCAGCGCTGCATGTGATTGCCATGCTGGCCATGACGAACCCGGCGCTGCGCGAGCAGCTGCGCGCGTTCCGCGAAAACCAGACCGATGCGGCAAGAGCCATGACATTGCCGCCAGTTACCCAGAATTGAAAGAGAATCTCCAATGCATACACCGATAGCACTTTCTGACCGCATCCACCCCGGCGAATGGCTGGGCATGCTGGGCGGCGGCCAGCTGGGTCGCATGTTCTGCCATGAAGCGCAAAAGCTCGGATACAAGGTTGTTGTGCTGGATCCGTCCGGCAACAGCCCTGCGGGCATGGTGGCCGAGCGGCATATGGCCGCCGCCTACGATGACATCGTGGCGCTCAGGGAGCTGGCCGCCATTACGCCGGCGGTGACCACCGAATTTGAAAATGTCCCGGCCAGCAGTCTGAAGCAGCTGTCAGCCACCTGTCGCGTGACGCCGGGCGCCGCCGCCGTTGCCGTGGTGCAGGACCGGATTGCTGAAAAAGCGTTTATCAGCGCCCAGGATATTCCGGTAGCGCCTTATTGCGAAGTTCGCAGTATCGAGGATCTGAACGGGGCGCAAGATGCCCTTTTTCCCGGTATCCTGAAAGTGGCCCGGCTCGGCTACGACGGCAAGGGTCAGCAGCGGGTTGCCAGCCGCGAGCAGGCCGTCGAAGCGTTCCGTGACTTTGGACAGATTCCCTGTGTGCTCGAAGCCATGCTGCCGCTTGACTATGAAATTTCAGTGGTCATGGCGCGTGCCATCAGCGGAGAGACCGCGATCTTTCCGATTGGCGTCAATACGCATGAAGACGGTATTCTTGCCAGTACGGTCGTCGCGCCGGGCCTGGTCAATGAAGACGTGGCCAGCCAGGCCAGGGCTGCGGCCTTGCGTATCGCTGAAGGGCTCAACTATCAGGGCGTGCTGTGTGTCGAATTTTTTGTTCTTTCCGATGGCAGTCTTATTGCAAATGAAATAGCGCCGCGCCCGCACAACAGTGGTCACTACACCATGGATGCCTGCGTTACCAGCCAGTTTGAGCAGCAGGTCCGTGTCATGACAGGCATGCCGCTGGGTGCGACAGATCTGCTCGCGCCTGTGGTCATGCTCAATATTCTGGGGGACTGTTGGTTCAACGGCAATACCAACCGCGCGCGTGAACCGCAGTGGCACGAGATCTTTCAGATCCCTGGCGTGTCACTGCACCTTTACGGAAAGGACGAACCGCGCCCGGGACGCAAGGTCGGACATATCAATGTGGTTGGAACCAGCCTGGATCAGGCCAGGGAGCGGGCCCGGGATGTGATTCGCAAACTGGGAATCCGCACTGTCCTGTCCTGAAAATTCCGGAATCACTCATTAACGACGCGAACCCGGCAATACATCGCAAGCATTCCCTAATTACGCCACGCAAACCATGCCCACTATCGATATGACAACCGAAATCGACCATGCCGCGCGCATTCTGCACGAGGGCGGTTTGGTGGCGATGCCGACGGAAACCGTCTACGGCCTGGCGGCCGACGCGCAAAGCGCACAGGCCGTAGAGAAAATCTACAGGGCCAAACAGCGGCCAGCCAACCATCCCCTGATTGTTCATATTGCGCCCGAAGCTGATCTGTCATACTGGACCCGGGATGTGCCTGTCGAAGCAGAAAAACTGATCCGGGCATTCTGGCCAGGTCCATTGACCCTGATTCTGCCCAAAAATCCGGCCATCACAGATGCGGTCACGGGTGGACAGGACAGTATCGGGCTGCGATGCCCGTCGCATCCAGTGGCCATGGAACTGATTCGTGCATTCGCTCGTCTGCGGCCCTCAGGGCAGGCTGGTATTGCAGCGCCTTCTGCCAACCGTTTCGGCCACGTTTCTCCGACTAAAGCTGAACATGTGCGTCAAGAGTTTCCACAGGAATGCGCCCGCGGCATGCCGGTCCTGGAAGGCGGAGACGCCGAAATTGGGATTGAATCGACCATTGTGGACGCCTCCCGGATTGACCAGGGCATGCCGGTTGTGTTGCTGCGTCCCGGACACATTTCGGCCCCGCAATTGGCCCAGGTGCTAGGGTATGTTCCTGCTCGTCCAGACGCCGGGGTCCCTCGGGCTTCCGGGACCCTTAAGGCGCATTATGCGCCGCAAACCCGGCTCAGCCTGTTTGACGCTCAAGAGCTGGAATGTTTGCTGGCAGCTCGGCCCGGACATGAGCGCTGGGCCATCTATTCATTTGATGCCGCACCCTTGTCGTTGTCATCACAATTGCAATGGCATCGGGTGCCCTCGGATCCGGTACGCTACGCGCATGATCTTTATGCGCTTTTGCGCCAAGCCGATCAGCAGCATTTGGACCATTTGCTGATCCAGCGCCTGCCGGGCGATGCTCAATGGGACGCGGTCGCCGATCGCCTGCAACGGGCCGCCGCCGCATTCGAATAAGGCTGCACTGGGCCAGACTCCGCCGCGGAATGCTTTATATTCCAAGTGGTTAGCTCATCGGCTGTGGTTTATTTCGGAAAATGCAAAGCCGCTTTGCCAGTTGGCGTAAACCGGATTATGATGATCCTATTGGAATCCGCGGAACGCAATATGTTAGAAATCAAGAATCTTCAGGAAATGGTGGATGTGCGCAGGGATATCCACGCTCACCCCGAACTGGCTTATGAAGAAAACCGGACCGCACAGGTCATTTGTCGCAAGCTCAGGGAATGGGGCATTCCCTATGAGACGGGCATCGGAAAAACCGGCGTGGTGGCAAGCATCCAGGCAGGCAGCGCCGATAAGGCCATCGCCTTGCGTGCAGATATGGACGCGCTACCCATGCAGGAAGAAAACCGGTTTGCGCACCGCTCCCGACATGACGGCAAAATGCATGGCTGCGGTCATGACGGTCATACCACCATGCTGCTGACCGCAGCGCATTACCTGAACGAGACACGCAATTTCGATGGTACGGTCCATTTGATTTTCCAGCCTGCAGAAGAGGGCGCGGCTGGTGCCAGGGCCATGCTTGAAGACGGATTGCTGGAACGATTTCCCTGCGAAGCGATTTTCGGCATGCACAATTGGCCCGGGTTGCCAGAAGGAGCCTTCGGCTATCGCAGCGGTCCATTGATGGCTTCCAGCAATGTGTTCAAAATCACGGTCTCTGGAAAAGGTGGTCACGCCGCTGCGCCCGCCGATTGTGCCGACCCGGTGCCGGCGATTGCGCAGATTGCCGTCGCGCTGCAAACTATTGTTTCGCGTTCGGTGCGTCCGATCGACCCGGCAGTGCTGTCCATCACGCAAATTCATACCGGGTCTGCCAATAATGTGATCCCCGATAGCGGCTGGCTTGCTGGTGCCGTGCGCTGTTTTTCCGACGACATTGTCGACTTGATGGAAAAGCGCATGCGTGAACTGGCAACGCAAATTGCCAGCAGTTTTGGTTGTACGTGCGACGTGCAATTTGATCGCCGGTATCCGCCACTGGTCAATACGCCCGACGAAACCGAGTTCTGCCGCCAGGTTATGGAATCCTTGTATGGCGACAAGAGTGCGCAGATGGTGCGTGAAAATGTACAGGTCATGCCATCCGAAGATTTTTCCTTCTTCCTGCGTGAACGGCCTGGCAGTTATGTGTTCCTGGGAAATGGCCAAGGCGATCATCGCGAGCCGGACCACGGCCTGGGTCCATGCATGCTGCATAATCCCAGCTACGATTTTAACGACAAGCTGATCCCTATCGGCGCCAGCTACTGGGTGCGCCTGACGGAAATGTATCTGGCGTCCGAGGTCGAATAAACGCATGGCGATCCATTGTCGGGAAAAGGCAGCCATAACCGTAACGGGCGCAACCACAGTCGTAGCCACAATCACGATCCGTTCCTGAGAAATCGGAACGAGGCTAGAGTCATCGATTCACAGAAGTCGATGCGTGATGACAAATCAGTGTCGTGATGATTTTGCCGGTCTGGCAGGATCGGATAATAAGCGTTAACATGGCTTTCTGTTGTTTTGTATTTATTCTTGGGGCCGGTTTCATGCGATTGCTGTTACGTTCGATCCTGTTTGTGGCTTTTTTCGCGGCGGGACACGTTGCCTTTGCCGCCGGCCTTCAGGTGACTCCCATCGTGCTTGATATAAAGCAAGGCCAGAAGTCCGATGGCTTGTGGCTGACCAACACCTCAAGCGAGGCCATGGATGTACAGGTGCGGGTATTTGAATGGGAACAGAATAATAAAACCGATGTACTTCGGCCAACACCGGAATTCGTGGCCAGTCCTCCGATGACAAAAATCGCCAGCGGAAACAAGCAATTTATTCGTTTGGTGAGGGTAGGTCAATCCCAAGCCCCCATTGAGCGCTCATATCGTATTGTTGTGGATGAATTGCCATTGGAAAACGCCGCAGCCAAAGGCCTGACATTTGCGCTTCGCTACTCGATCCCGGTGTTTATACAGGGCAGCAGCAAACCCATACCGCCTGCACTGACGTGGCATTTGGAATCTGGCCGACAAGGCGACGTGCTGTTGAGCATCCACAATTCGGGAACGACGCGTGCAAAACTCAGTGATTTGACATTCACAAGCGACAAAGGCCAAACTATTTCTATCAATCAAGGCCTGTTTGGCTATGCGCTTGCCAATAGCGGCAGGCAGTGGACAATTTCAAAGAGCACGCGTGTCTTTTCTGGCGGAGGGACGTTCCAGGGGATAGTCAATGGCCAAGCGTCGACAGTTTCTGTTCCGGGCACGAGATAACCCCTCAATCTCGGACACCCGACACAACGAGTTATGCGGAAATGCTGTTGCTAAAAGTAGCCAATTTGTAATATTTTCAATGTTATGAAACAAATTGTTTCTACAATGCTTGATTGAAATTATTACATTTGTTATTGTTGCTTACCGATGAAAGCAGCGGGCTTTTATCTTGAACGCAGCACTTACCTGTAATAGGAATAATAATGAAAGCGAAAATGATGGTCGTGTGTTTGGGAGTGGCAGCTGGGTTGGTTTCGATGAACGTCCGGGCGGCAACAGATTCAACAACGTTTGATGTCACTATTTCCATCACTCCGTCTTGCAATATCAGTACCTCGGGCAATGGAGCGCCAACACTGGCTTTTGGTTCGCACGATTCGTTCCAGACCAATGTGACCGGTTCGACGAACCTGATTGTGACGTGTACCAATGGCGCAGACTATCAGCTTGGCCTCAATGAAGGACTCAATGCGGGCGCAGCGGGTGACGTGAATACGCGGCGCATGGTCGGCGTCAGTACCACGCCGGATAATACGACAGATTACGTGCCGTATCAGCTTTATCAGGATTCAAGCTTTGGCACGGTTTGGGGCAATACGCTGGATACGGACACCAAAGCGGCAACCGGAACTGGTGCCCAGGATACCCATACGGTGTATGGTCAGGTTCCAAGCACCAATTTCACTGTTGGGAACTACCAGGATACGGTCACGGCCACGGTGACATTCTGATTGTTTGTTGAATCATAGGTCTTAGGAATACCACTATGATTGCGAATGATTGAATGGGCAACACGGGGAAAGCTAACTGCGTTGTTGACGACGATATGCTGTATGCTGGCCGATTCGGCCGGTGCCCAGTATATCCCGCCCCCTGACCGGTACAGCAGCGGCGCGGCGAGCCATGAAGCGCAATTTAACACGGTTTATCTTGACGTCTCGCTTAACGGCAATCCAGTCGGCAACCTGACTCCGTTCATTGAAAAAAACGGCAAGCTGTCTGCAAGCCCAAGTGTCTTGCGCAGCTTGGGTTTTCGCGTGCCTGAAGCCGCTGCTGCGCCGATTGCGCTCGATGAAATGGAATCGCTTGTCTATCGTTACAATCAGCAGGTACAGCAAATTTCGATGACCGTTCCACTGGACGAGCTCGATTGGGAGGCGACGCAACTGACCAATGAAACCTCTGCTGATATCGATGTTTCCTCGGGCACTGGACTACTGTTCAATTATGATATCTACGCATGGTATTCAAGCAGTCGATATAAGTCGGTCAGCGCTTTTTCCGAATTACGATTCTTCAGTCCACTTGGTGTCGTGAGCAGCACGGCGCTATTTAAAAGGGAAACCGGCTTTGTACAAGGCCGTTGGCAGAGCGAGGCGGTGCGCCTGGACACGCAGTGGGAAACGTCCTGGCCGGCCAGCGCGATTAGCTTGCGTCTGGGCGATACGCATACTGCGACGCTGCCGTGGTCTCGTGCAACCCGTATTGGCGGTATTCAAGTGAGCCGCAATTTTGCGCTCAAGCCTTATTTCTCGACAGCGCCCTTGCCATCATTCCTTGGATCGGCCGATATTCCGTCAAACGCCGAACTGTATGTCAATGGCATCAAGCAATTTGAAGAACAGGTGCCTGCTGGGCCATTTAATATCCAGACCATGCCATATATCAGTGGCGCAGGCAACGCGACGCTAGTGTTGACAGACGCAATGGGCAAGCAGCGGGCCGTAGAACTGCCCTTTTACAATAGCACGTCCTTACTGAAAAAAGGGCTGGCAGACTGGTCCGTCGAGGCTGGTTATGTACGCCAGGCGTACGGCATTAAATCCTTCGATTACGGTCATGATCCGATGTATTCCGGTTCAATTCGCTATGGGATGACCAATGCGATTACCGCTGAAGCGCATGCAGAAAGCACGAAAAAACTGATCAACTACGGCGCAGGCTTTAACGCGAGACTCGGCCGATTCGGCGTGATGTCCGGTTCCTACGCCAGCAGCACGCACGATAATGTCAAAGGCAATATGTATGGATGGGCGTACCAATGGCAGGGAAGTCGCTTTCATATAAGCGCAGATCTGAAGAAAGCCCAAAAAACCTATCGTGATGTCGCCTCCTTGTACGGTTCGGAAGTGCCCGAGCGCAACCGTATTTTGTCGACCGGAATCAACATGGATACATGGGGGCAATTGGGCGTCAGTTACATTAACCTCAAGTACTACGGGCAACCAGCAGATAAATATCTGAATATGTACTGGAGCAAGCAGCTGAATGACACCGTCAATATCGCCCTCAATTACAACAAGGATTTGTCGAGCTCGGGTCGCCAGACATTATTTCTGGGCGTCTCCTTCAATTTTGACCGGCGCTACTCGGCCTACGTATCGGCAACGGCGCTGAACGATACAAATCGCTATTCGGCCAGTCTGTTCCGGCGTTCTGAAGACGATGAAGGGTTGTCCTGGATGATTCAGTCGCAATACGAAAGGCATGCTGCGGGACTCTATGCCAGTGCAAATTATCGAGGTCGCTATGGCGAGTACTCAGCAGGTGTGCAGAGTGACCGGGGCAATAGCGCGGCCTACGCCAACACCACCGGTTCGCTGGTCCTGATGTCAGGCGGCGTATTTGCCAGCCGCCAGATCCAGGACGGTTTCGCTGTCGTATCGACCAATGGAGTCAGGGATGTGCCGGTGCAACTGGAAAATCGCAATTATGGTACAACCAATAACAGCGGTTTGCTGATCGTGACTCCCTTGAACGCGTATCAGAAGAATCGAATCTCGATTGATCCTGCCGCGCTGCCGGCCAATATGATGATTGACAAAGTTGATACGACGGTTGCGCCAGAAAGAGGATCAGGCACTCGCGTGCTTTTCAAAATTGCGCCGGCCCGCGCTGCTACCGTGATACTGCACGATCGTGAGGGTCAGCCGCTGCCGCTGGGAACCCCGGTGCGACTTAACGACAGTGCGGACGCTGTCGTGGGCTACGATGGCATCGTCTATCTGGAACAGTTGCAGTCCCAAAACATGGCTACCGCAACGCCCGCATCCGGACAATGCCAGGTCCGGTTTGATTACACCGATGCCGAAGAGACAATACCGCGCCTCGGGCCTTTGGTATGTGAGGAGTAAAACTGATGCGTCCGCTCAAATTGATCTTCTTATCATTTTTCTTTATCGCGGCTTCAATGTTTGCCTCCGAAAGGGCGCATGCTGCCTGTACAGCCAATGTCACGGCGGTCAATTTCGGCATGATAAATCCCGTGTCTTCGGGTGCGATAGACGTGAGCGCGACAGTCAGTTATTCCTGTTCCTCGCTAATTTCCCTGTTGAGCTACATAAAAGTCTGTATCGAAATTGCCCCGGGGGCCCCAAACACAGATCCGGGCAATCGTGTGTTGACGCATAGTTCCATTGAAACCGAAAAGTTGTCCTATAACGTCTATTCAGACCCGGCTCGGACAATCGTGTTTGGAAATACCTATACAGGGGGTAGCCCTGCAGCGGTGACGAAAACTTATGGACCATACACACTTGGACTTCTTGCAACCGCACGCGACACGCAAACCGTTTATGGCCGTATTTCAGCGGCCAATCCGTTCATGCAGCGTAGCGTCGGACAGTACAGTGCCACGCTGCCCATTACCGTGAAGATGGCGCTGGTCTCTGCCGCGGGCCTGAGTCCATGTCTGGATCTGTCTCCTGCAAATATTTCATTGCCGGTTTCTGCTACTTTGATCAGCGCCTGCAGGATCAGCGCCCAGCCATTGAACTTTGGAATTCATCCGAGTAACTTTACGAGGAACATTACATCGACCTCAACGATTACGTCTTCGTGCACCAAAGGAACACCCTATCAAATCGGACTGAATAACGGTTTGCATGCGATTGGTAATCAGCGACGAATGAAAGCTGGCGATGGCGCGTTTATTAATTACGAGTTGTACAAGGATGCCAGCCATTCGCAGCGCTGGGGCTCGGCGCTCAATACAGCGGAAACGCTTGCGGGCGTAGCTACTGGCGTAGCGCAGAACGCCTCGGTCTATGGCGCCGTAGTGCCCCAGGCCGGATTAAAGGCGGCAGATTATAAAGACACGATCACAGTCACCATTACGTATTAAAGGCAGAAAGGTTGCAAGCGCCGCGGCCTCACAGAAGGGGCGGAATGGCACCGGCTGATACGGCGAAGTTGGATCGCCGTGGCACGACGGAACGCGAATGCGTCGATGAATAGATCGATCGCATTCGCTTTTGTGGTCCAACGCTGCTATTTAATAGCGCCGTATTTTTTCAGGATTTCAACTGTCTTGTCGATTGGCAGGGCTTCAACGGTGCGGCCGTCTCTTCCCGTGATCGTTGTTGCCTTGAGCAGTGAATTGTAAATGGCTTCCTCGGTCGCTTCTACTGTAGCGAGAAAGAGCGGCGACATGGCATTATTACCCAGCACTTTCGTTTCCCGTACTGCATCGGACGAGTTGATCCGGCTTTCAGGTGCGGTGCTAAACGCAATGACGTAATCACCACTGCCATTGGTCGCTGGCGATCCAGTGCGTGCCAGGCCCAGCATGGCTCTGTTAGCCAGTCGTTCCAGGTTTCTGCTACCGAGCGGCGCGTCGGTGGCAACAATCATCATGATGGATCCATCAGCACGATCGCTGACGTGATCGAGCTGGATCGGATCGTTTGCCGATAGCTTCAGCGCGTCTTTGCCGGCATTTGCGCTAACCTCTTTGCCTTCGATGGCTTCTTTCAAATAGTATCGCCCCAATTCTTTTCCTACCGGCGCACCATTCATGGTAAGCACGCCTCCGAAATTAGTTTGTACCAGCACGCCGACGGTATAACCTCCGGCGCTTTCAGGCACAACACGAGACGATGTTCCGATACCGCCCTTGAATCCGAATGCTTCTGTGCCGGTGCCTGCGCCCACGGCGCCTTCCTCGACGGGACCGGTACTGGCTGACTTCAATGCTGCGAATACTTCATCCTGGCCGACGTGGCGGCCGCGAAGATCATTAAGCTGGCCATCATTGGTTTCACCGACCACCGCATTGATCGATCGTACGTCCTCGTTTCCTGGCAGCGCTAGCATCCAGTCCAGCAAGGCGTCAGCCACCCGGGGTACGTTGAGAGTGCCCGTCAATAGAATGGGGGTTTCAATCTCACCAAGCTCTTTTATTTGGGTAGAGCCCATCAGTTTGCCAAAACCGTTTCCAATGTGCACAGCCGCAGCGACTTTTTCCTTGAAGAGGTTGCCAGCGTGAGGCAATATCGCCGTGACGCCGGTGCGTATATTGTCGCCTTTATTGAGCGTAGTCTGCCCCACTTGAACGCCTTTGACATCGGTAATGGCATTCAGTTCTCCCGGTGACAGGACACCGCTGACCAAGCCGATATCTCGTGCTCTGGGGCGGGCATTGTTGTCCTGCGCATGGTCCTGGTCAGCCTGCGCCACGTCGGCGGCAACAGCCGGTCCCTGGACACACAAAAACGTCATGGCTAACATCGCTGAAAGTAACTTTGGTGCTGCACATCGCACGGCAATCTCCTGAAAAATTATTGATTTAAATTGAAGTCAAACCTACAGGGCCAAAACGCGGAGTGTGTGCGCGTTCTTACGCGTCATGCTCGCGACAGACCTGTAGGTATGTGAACGGACCGATGTCGGCCTTGGTTCACCATTGCCGATCGTTGTCGGCTCTGATATGCGCTTTCGATACGCACTTTTGTTGCACCTTTCCCGGCCGCCATGAAAACACCGACTTCATGACCCCCTGCAACACAGTCTTGCAATACTGGCCGAGCCGCATTGAAAGTCTCCCGCGACAGGTGAGGGTGAGTTGGGTTTTCTTGCAGTCGCAAATAACGGGATGGGGGCCAGTGCGAGTTCGCGCCTGCGATGACAATACGCTTCCTTTGCGATCTGATATAACGGTGAGCCGACAGTTTGATGTGGCGCTAAACTGACGTTGACCCCCATCATTTAGAAGCCTCATAAAGATCTAAAAGGCGCGGCCTTGCTGAAAAGATTATACGTGATCCTATTGCAATTGAAATAAATTTCTTCAGTCACTTATTCTTTGCTTTTGCGATAGCTGACAAGCCGGGCCCCGGGTTATGAGTTTGATGCGCAGAGCAAATGAATAAAAGCATGAGTGGGCTGGTGTGTCCGCTCAGCGCATAGTTCAAGCAGGCTTCAAAAGTGAGGATAGCGCAACGACAAACGAGTCAAACGCAAGCCACCCGGACTAGGGACAAAATCTTGAAAGTAACGCCAATGGCGAGACTGACCGGAAGAGCAACAGCAAGACCAGGAGTAGAGCAAAAACAGAGCGTGTGCAATGCCAGAGCAAAGCCGGAGCAAGAACAATAGAAAGAGTGGTGGCCCGTCATGCTCGCAGGAGGCTCGCACATCACGAACGTTATTGGAAAGAACTTTCGGTTTTTTTGCGAGCGGGTTTTCAGGTTCGATAAGCGTTTGCAACTCAACACATTTAATTGTTTTTCATTCAGTCTTACGGAAAAATTGGGGTATACCCCGTCGTTGAAAATTTCAAATAAGTATATTATTCATGAAAATGAAAATTTCATTTTCAATATAAATGGACACTGCGGATGAAGACCATAGAAAGTGCAACGCCGCCGCCTGGTGCCCGTTTCACAGGAAAAATCGTGTCATTCGTCGATTTCTGGCTAGGACAGCAATTGCGGGAAATCAGGCGTGAACAAAATCTTTCCCTGGAACAGGTCGCACGCCGGGCAGATATATCAATTGGTTCGCTCAGCCAGATCGAACGCGGCATGACTTCGCCAACGGTCAATATGCTGAACCGCATCTCGGGCGCGTTGAATATTTCGCTGGGCGATTTGCTGAGTAATTCTGAATATTCTGATGAACAGACCGATGGCTGGATAGCCCGGGCCACCTCGCACAAGCAGGTGGTAATGAAAGACAAGAAGATCATAAAAAAAATCATCACGCCGTCGCGCTGCCGTTCAGTGGATTTGTACCAGGCCATTATCCAGCCCGGCGGCAGCTCGGGTGATGAATGGATTACGACGCGTAGCGGCGAGATCAGCGGGCTGGTGATCTACGGGCAATTGCAGTTGTGGTTTGACAAGCGTTATGTGAGGCTTGAGCAGAATGATACGTTTTGCTATACGAGCGAAATGCCACGCAAGTGGAACAATCCAACCGATCAGGACACATGTGTGCTGTGGGTTATTACCAAACCCGAAAGGGACTAGGAGAACTTCATGGGAATGAAAAAACTGATATCTGTTTGTATGCTGGCCGCTTGCCTGAACGGGTCTGTCGCGCTGGCCGCAGAGAGTTATAAAGTCGGCTCCACGCCAACCGGCATGCCCTTTACCTATCTGGATGCTAAATCAGGAAAAATTGCAGGTGTGATGGTTGATGTGATCGATGCCGTATCCAAGAAGGCCGACTTTACATATGAGATCAGTCCCATGGTATTTTCAGCCCTGATCGGATCGCTACAATCGAAACGGATCGACATCATCTCGGCGGCCATGCTCAAGACGGACGAACGCGCCAGGGTTATCGACTTTACCAATACTATCTTCAGTTATGGTGAAGGCCTTGTGGTGCCCGATAGCGACAAGACGCAGTACACCGAGCTTGAGCAGTTGAAAGGAAAAACCGTCGGCATCCAGATCGGTACTTCCTATATTGCGCCGGCACAAAAGGCCGGGCTTACAGACATCAAGCTATACGAAGCTTCTACTGACATGATGCGTGATCTGGTGCAGGGGCGCGTTCAGGCCGTGCTGGTTGACCAGCCGATTGCCGCTGCGTATCTGAGCAACAATATGTTTAAGAACGTGCATCTGGTGGAAAGCTATAAGCCGGTTGTTGTGCGTGGCCTTGGGTTGATTACACGCAAGGGTGATACAGAACTGCAGCAAAAACTCAATGCTGCCATTGACGCACTCAAGGCTGACGGAACGGTTGCATCCATTCTGAAAAAATGGAAGCTTGAACAGTAATCTGCGACCGGCGGGCCTGGCAATTGCCCGGCCCGCAATGGTGTGCTAACAGGAATGATGGCTTCATATGGATGAATTATCGGTAAGAATCGCCGAGTATTTCCCGGTGCTGTTGCAAGGTGTGAAGGCGACACTCATCGTCACGGGTGGCTCGTTGCTGCTCTCAAGCGTGCTCGGTCTGATCTGGGCGCTGATGCGCAGTTCCGGCATCCGCTGGCTGGCCTGGCTCAGCGAGAGCGCAGTCAATATTATTCGTGGCATCCCCATTATTGTCATTCTGTTCTACGTCTATTTCGTCTTTCCGGATATCGGTATTGATGTTAACGCAATCCAGGCTTCCATTCTGGGTCTGGGCGTCGCCTATTCAGCGTATCAGTCGGAAAATTTCCGGGCCGGGATCGAGGCAATCGATCACGGACAGGTGGAAGCGTCGCAGTCCATGGGCATGACCTGGGCCACCATGATGCGTCGGGTGATCCTGCCGCAAGCGGTACGCATCACGTTACCCCCGTACGGCAATACCATGATCATGATGCTCAAAGACTCTTCTCAGGCTTCTACGATTACCGTGGCGGAACTGGCAATGCAGGGCAAACTGCTGGCCACATCGAATTTTGATAACGTCACCGTGTTCACTATGGTCGCGGTCATGTATCTTGTCATGTGCATGCCACTTATTTTCCTTGTCAAATATCTGGAAAAAAGGACAAAGCGAGCATGATCACACTTGAAAATGTTCACAAGCGTTTCGGTCAGAATCATGTTCTGCGAGGCGTCAATGCCACCGTGAAAGATGGTGAAGTCGTCTGCATTGTGGGCCCGTCAGGATCGGGCAAGTCCACAATTTTGCGCTGTATCAATGGACTGGAGACTTATGAGGAAGGGGCCATTCACATCGAAGAGAAGATTGTCGACCGGCAAAGCAATCACCTGAGGCAGATTCGCCAGGAAGTGGCAATGGTGTTTCAGCGCTTCAATCTGTTTCCCCACCGTACTGCGCTTGAAAACGTCATGGAAGGGCCGGTCTATGTCAAGGGAATCGACCGGAACCAGGCGCGCCAGGCTGCTACGCAGTATCTGGAGAAGGTCGGACTGGCAGATAAACTGTCGTCCTATCCGCAGCAATTGTCCGGTGGACAGCAACAACGAGTCGCGATTGCACGAGCACTGGCCATGGAGCCGAAAGCTATCTTGTTTGACGAGCCTACCTCGGCGCTGGACCCGGAACTGGTTGGCGAAGTACTTACTGTGATGGCCGATATGGCTCGCGCCGGCATGACAATGATTGTGGTGACTCATGAAATGGCTTTTGCCAAAGAAGTGGCCGATCGTGTGTTGTTCTTTGACCAGGGGGTGATTGTCGAAGAAGGCAAGGCGACAGATATTCTGAATACGCCGCAGCATCCCCGGACCCAGGATTTTCTTCGGCGCGTGTTGCACCCGTTCTGAATTCTATTGCATCTGTACTTAAGGAATTTTCATGTTTCCAGATAACCGGTTCCCGCTGGCGCCCGCGTTGTGGCACGATACCGCAGTCGAGCCTGCGGCGACCACACCATTGGGTGGCAGAGCCGAAACAGATACGCTGATAATCGGCGGTGGATATGCCGGCCTGAGTACGGCTTTGCATCTGGCAGAGTCAGGCGCGCAGTGCATGGTGCTTGAAGCCAAAGAAATTGGTTTCGGCGGCTCCGGCCGTAACGGCGGTCAACTGGTGCCAGGTCTGAAGAAGGATCCATCTGAACTGATCGCCGCATACGGCGCCGAGCGCGGGGGCCAGATGATTGAGTTTGCCCAGGCCACGGTCAGTACGGTTTTTTCAGTGATTGATCGCCACAAATTGAATGTGCCGCATACGCGCAATGGTTGGATACAACCGGCGCACTCGCAAACGGCGCTCTCGCTCGTACAGAAGCGGCTTGCCGACTGGCAGAAGCAGGGCGCGCCCGTGCGAGGCCTCTCGCGCAGCGAACTGGCCGATTTGCTTGGCACCGATCAATATTACGGGGGCTGGTTTGATGAGCGCGGCGGCTCATTGCAGCCGCTTAGCTACGTTCGTGAACTGGCGCGCGCTGCGTTGCAGGCGGGAGCGTTGGTGCATACCGATACTGCCGTGCAGTTTATCGAGAAAAAGGGCAGCGGCTGGCACGTCACGACCAGCAGCGGATACGTGGTCCAGGCTCGCCGGGTGGTCGTTTGTGCCAACGCTTATAGCGATGGTATTTGGAAAAACCTGAAAGAGTCCGTTGTGGATCCCAATACGTACCAGGTTGCCACGGCGCCGCTGCCTGATGATATTGCCAAAACCGTTCTGCCGCATGGGCAGCCGGTTTCGGACACGCGCAATCTGCTGCTTTACTTTCGCAAGGACCATACGGGGCGATTCATGATGGGAGGCCGGGGCCCCTTTCGTGAACCGAGAGGAAAACAGGACTGGGATCATCTGAAGAAAGCGATCACGCTGTTGTACCCGCAATTGAAGGATATTGCATTTGAATACTACTGGTGTGGGCGCGTGTCGGTAACACAGGACTATATGCCGCACCTTCATCAGCCTGAACCGGGCCTGATTCTCAATATCGGTTGCCAGGGGCGCGGCATCGGATTGCAGACAGCAATGGGCAAAGCCATTGCGTCGTATCTGCAAACTGGCAACGAAGCTGCGCTTCCTGTACCATTTACCCCCGTGCAACGGTTGCCGTTTTACGGTCTGCGCAAACTTTATGTGGGCGCCCTGATTTCCTGGTACCGTTATCTGGACAGTCGTACCTAGCCAGATCGCGACAATTTATTATCGAATTTGACATAAAGCAGGACAATATATGATACCCGTTGTACTCGCATCGGAAAACAGTGCCGCTACACAGAAGTGGCTCAATGTGATTCGTCAGCATTTCCCCGATCTGGACGCGCATGTTTTCGATCCGCAAGCGCCCAATGCACATGCCGAGGTGCGCGCCGCGATCGTCTGGAAACCGCCGGCTGCGCTGTTTTCACGCTATCGCGCGCTGGATCTGGTATTCAATATGGGCGCGGGCGTAGACGCCATTTTGCGTCAGCCAGACATTCCTCAAACCGCTCGTATTATCCGCCTGGAAGATGCCGGGCTGGCTAACCCCATGACCGAATACGTCGTCCATTATCTGTCGCGCATTACGAGAAACTTCGGGGTCTATGAACAGCACAAGAAAAACCGGCTGTGGCAGGGCGCCGAGCAGACACCCGTGCAGAACTGTACGGTTGGCGTCATGGGGCTGGGCGTGATCGGGGCGCGTATCGCGCAGGCGTTAAGCGCACTGGATTATCCGGTGCAGGGCTGGTCGCGCAGTCCCAAAGCGCTGCCGGGTATCAAAAGCTTCCATGGGCAAGCGCAGTTTGCCTCCTTTTTGGCCTCAAGCCAGTTTCTGATTAACGTCCTGCCGCTGACAGACCAAACGCGGGACATTCTTAATCGTGATAGTCTGGGACAGTTGCCTGAAGGCGCGGTCCTGATGAACATCGGTCGCGGCGAACATCTGGTGGAATCCGATCTGATATCGATGCTGGACAAGGGGCATCTGTCACAAGCCATACTTGATGTCGCGCGGCAGGAGCCTTTGCCGGCTGATCATCCTTTCTGGACGCATCCGGCCATTACCCTGACCCCGCACATCTCGGGGCCTACCAATCATTATCTTGCCATCAAACAGATTCGTGACAAACTGCATGATGCCTTGCAGGGCAAACCAGTCAGCGGTGAAGTCACGCCGGATTCTGGATACTGAGGCATCCGGATCCCGATCCGGTCATCGGTCTCATGGCTTCTTGACACCCGGTTGTGCTGTTCTTTGGTGGCGCTGAAGATTTCGGTTTCGTTGTCCAGAGACAGTCCCGGTCTGAGCAGCGCCGGGAATCCGCGCACATCAGTGGGCGCTCTCGGATTGTTCCGTCCGCAGGCGAACCTCTCTGCCGTGCGCCGCCAACGCGATGATAAAGGCACATTGGCGTTACAATCGGACAGAGCCGCAATACGCTGACCGGCAGATGACGAATGGGGAGCCATGAATGTCGACCGCTCGAATACCACAATCGAAAAACCTGGCCGCCGATTCCGCGCCGGATTCACCCGCGCCGCAAGCGGTCATATCACATCTGAAAAACGCCCGTTTCGATCAGGGCTTGCGAGCGTTTTTTGAGTACCGCGATCTGGGTGTGGCCAAGGCAACGGGCGGCGCCTATTCCGTGCATGTCATCCGTGCCCTGGCAGGTCATGACGCCTCGGGCGTGCCTCATTTGCATCAGCTGGATTTCCAGTTTGTCTATGTGTTGCAAGGCTGGGTTGAGTTTGAATATGAGCAGACCGGCAAGGTTCGCCTGGAGCAAGGCGATTCGGTGTATCAGCCGCCCGGGATCCGCCATCGGGAAATTCGCCACAGTGCCGATCTGGAAATGCTGGAAATGGTGTCGCCAGCAGAGTTTCCTACCGCAACACTGGAGCACGTTTGAATCATGGAGCAAGTCTGAATCATGAAGGTATTGGTACAGCGTGCGCGCCAGGCGCAGGTTACAGTAGACGGCAATATGGTTGCCGCTATCGGTGCTGGCCTGTTGCTGCTGGTGGGAATTGCTCACGACGATACAGAACAGGATGCGCAATATCTGCTGCGCAAGACGCTGGCGTTGCGCATTTTCAATGACGACAACGGCGTGATGAATCGGTCGGTTCTGGATGCCGGTGCACAGATACTGGCCGTCAGTCAATTTACCCTCATGGCCGACACGCGCAAAGGCAATCGCCCCTCCTATATATCAGCGGCGCGTCCCGACGTTGCGAAACCGTACTTTGACCGGTTTGTCCAGCAACTGTCAGAAGGGCTGGGCCGCGCGGTTCCAGTCGGGGTTTTTGGCGCCGATATGAAAGTGTCGCTTGTTAACGATGGGCCCGTGACCATTTTACTGGACAGTCGTGATCGGTAACTACAAAGGCGAGCCTGGCTTGCCGCGTGCCGTCGCTGCCTTTGTCTGTGGCGCGGGGCGCTAGTGGACCCGATTTACGTTTATGTGGTGCTGGGCGCTGTGGTTGCCGGGTTTGTCCAGGGGCTGTCCGGTTTTGGTTTCGGACTGGTTTCTATGGCGCTATGGGCCTGGGTGCTGGATCCACGGCTGGCTGCTGCGCTTGCCGTATTTGGCGGGATGACGGGCCAGATCGTTGCCGCATGCTCGCTGCGGCGGGGCTTTGATTGGCGCCTGCTTGTTCCCTACGTATTTGGCGGACTCGCGGGTATTCCGCTGGGAGTCGTGCTGCTGCCCATGCTTGATGTGAATATGTTCAAGGCTGCGCTCGGGTGTTTGTTGATCGTCTGGTGTCCGATCATGATCTTTGCAAGACGGCTTCCTAAAGTCACTGTTGGCGGCAACGCGGCCAATATGCTGGTTGGCCTGGGGGGCGGCATCATGGGTGCGCTCGGCGGCTTCTCCGGTGTTTTGCCTACACTTTGGTGCACCTTGCGTTATTCCAATCGTGATACGCACCGCGCACTCATACAGAATTTCAATTTGTTTATGCTTTCCACGACCATGTTGTCCTATATTTGGACGGGATTGGTGACACGGCCCATGCTGCCGATGTTACTGCTGGTCCTTCCCGCGATTCTGATACCGTCCTTTATCGGCACACGCGTGTATGCCGGCTTTAGTCCCGAACGCTTTCGGCTGGTCGTGTTGCTGCTGCTGACCGCCTCGGGCCTGGCGCTGCTGGGCTCTGCGGTCCCGAATCTGATTGCCCCTTAACAGGCAGGTTGCTATTGTCGGCGATTGGATTATCGCAGGGGCAGGACCGGTTGCACTATTGACTACGTATTATGCACCACGCATCAGCGGTTGCATGCCACCATCTTGCCCTGGCCGGTTTTTAAAACAGGAGGAAGTACAGCACCGGTATCACAATGGCGGTAAATATGCCGTTCAGGCTCATCCCCAGGCTCGCATAGGAACCCGCTTCCTGGCTGTGTTTAAATTCTGCTGCCGTGCCAATCACATGAGAAGTGACGCCCATGGACAGGCCGCGAATATCGTCGCGTTGTACGTTCATCCATTTGAAAATGAACGGGCCGATGGTAGCGCCCAGAATGCCGGTAAAAAACACAAAGGCGGCAGTAAGCGGAATGACGCCACCCAGCGATTGCGCCAGCTCCAGCGCGATGGGCATGGTCGCTGCCTTGACGGATAATCCGACCAGGATAGCGCGATCGGCGCCCATCAGCCAGGCCAGGCCTATCGAGCTGCACACTGCGACTATCGAGGAAGCCAACAATGCCAGGCCAATCGGGCGCAGGCGTTTTTTGATGGTCTTGCCGTGCATGGCGATTGGTACGGCAAGCGCCACGGTGGCCGGGCCCAGCATCATGGAAAGATAGCGGGCACCCTGCAAATAGGTGCTGTATTCAATATTCAATAGTTGCAGGCTTAGAATGATAAGCGTGGTTGCCACCAGCACCGGGTTAAGCAAAGAAAAGTAGCCGCTGCGGGCGAAAAGCCACGAGGCCAGGAGGTAGGCGACGATCGTAAGCAGAAAACCGGTCAGGAATGCATGCACGGGAACTCCAGCAAGAAAAAACGTCATTTCGTTACAAGCCGCTTATTGCCGTCTTGCCTCAGTGCGACGATACACAAGGCTTGATCGTAAAAACGAAAAGCAGCAAAAACTGCGGCGCTGCCAGCACAACAACAACCGGTGTGAGGCTGGCATAACGCGCGTGCACACTTGGGTTTAGCGTTCCCTGTCTGCATACCGAAAGACCAGAATGCCTGCCAGCAGAGAAAGGACGGTACTGACAATGACAGCTGTAATGACCGCAGGCCAGTATCCATCCAGCAGCCTGTAGCTGACCATGAGGCCGACCGTAGCGGGCAGAAACAGTAGCGCCAGATGTGATAGCAGGGGTGGAATGTGCCGGGCCATGAGCGTGAAAAGGGAGGGCCGAAGCTTGAATAAAAGCAGCAACAAAAGCATGCCTGCAATGGGGCCAGGCAGTGGCAGCGACAGCATGTAACTGATGCCTTCACCGGCAAAATAACAGGCAGCAACAACAAGGAGAGAGACAAGCATGGGGCAACCGTCAGTGGCAGGTAGAAGTACCTGCTTATTATACTTGCTTATGATGAAGGTAATATCATGCCTCTAATCAGTATATTTTTTACATAAAGTTAAGGATAAACGGGCCGTTGAGGGCGCCAGCAGGTGGCTTCTGATTCCCGATTCGCGATTGCGCAACAGTGCGAGATGGAACGCGGGGATATGGTACTCTTTCAATATGCAGCGCAGCAACTTTGAATATGTCAGCGGCAGCAACTTTCAATAACAGGATCGGGAGCCAATCCATGAAGCTTAGAAATGCCAGTTTGCTTAAAGACAAATGTTATATCAATGGAAAATGGGTCGGTGGCAAGGCGGTCATCGAAGTCACCAACCCCGCCACGGGCAAGCGTGTGGGTACTGTGCCCAAGCTGGGCCAGAAGGAGACCGCAGACGCTATCAAGGGGGCCGATAAGGCCTGGCCAGCATGGAAGGGACTCACCGCCAAGGAGCGAGCAGCCATTTTGCGCAAATGGTTTGTGCTCATCAACGACAACGCCGATGACCTGGCCTATATCATGACCACCGAGCAGGGCAAGCCACTGGCCGAGGCAAAAGGGGAAGTCACCTATGCCGCCTCTTTCATCGAGTGGTTTGCTGAAGAAGCCAAGCGCGTATACGGCGATACCATTCCTGCACCACAAACCTCGCAGCGTATTGTGGTGGCCAAGGAACCCATAGGCGTATGCGCGGCTATCACACCCTGGAATTTTCCGGCAGCGATGATCACTCGCAAGGTGGCGCCGGCGCTGGCCGCCGGCTGCACAGTTGTCATCAAGCCGGCATCGCAAACGCCCCTTACCGCGTTGGCGCTGATTGAACTGGCCGAACAGGCGGGCATACCGGCTGGCGTCATGTCCATCATTACCGGTAATTCGTCTGAAATTGGCAAGGAGCTTTGCAGCAATCCGCTGGTGCGCAAAGTCAGTTTCACCGGTTCAACGGAAGTGGGTCGCATCTTGATGGAGCAATCGGCCAGCACCATCAAGAAGGTCTCGATGGAATTGGGTGGGAACGCGCCGTTCATTGTGTTTGATGATGCCGACATTGACGCGGCAGTCGAAGGTGCCATTATTTCCAAGTACCGCAATGCGGGTCAAACCTGCGTATGCGCAAATCGCATTTATGTACAGAAAGGCGTCTATAAGGCGTTTGTCAAGAAACTGGTCGCCGCCGTGGACAAACTGGTGGTGGGGGACGGCACCGGTAAAAATGTACAAATTGGCCCGTTGATCGACGAGAAGGCAGTGGAAAAAGTCGAAAGCCACATCAAAGATGCGGTGCAGCATAAGGCTAAGGTGCTCACGGGGGGTAAACGCAGCAAACTGGGCGGACTATTCTTTGAGCCGACGGTCATTGCCGATGCAACGCAGGGCATGGCGTTCGCGCGTGAAGAAACCTTCGGCCCGCTGGCGCCGGTCTTTAAGTTCGACACGGACGAAGAGGTCATCAGCATGGCCAACGATACCGAGTTCGGCCTGGCCGCGTATTTTTATGCCCGCGACCTGGGACGCGTTTGGCGCGTCGCCGAGCAACTGGAATACGGTATTGTCGGCATCAACACTGGCCTTATCTCAACGGAGGTGGCGCCTTTCGGGGGCGTGAAGCAGTCCGGCCTGGGCCGTGAGGGTTCCCACTACGGCATTGACGATTACCTGGTCATCAAATATATGCTGATGGGCGGCATCTGATCGGCTGGCGGGCTTGTCCCGCCGCCGGCACCCACGCATTTGATATCGTCTATTTGATTAAGCGAGTTGATACCGTTTTTCCATTATGAAAAAGCAAATACCCAATACCTTTCGCCAGAGATTACTGGCCCGCGAAACACTGGCAGGCATGTGGCTTAGCACGAGCAGTCCCATGCTGGCTGAGGTGGCTGGTGTGTGTGACTACGACTGGCTGTTGCTGGACGGTGAACATGCGCCGAATGACATTCCTTTGCTGATGGCCCAGTTGCAGGCGATAAACGCCAGCACCAGTGCCGCCATTGGCCGTCCGCCTGTCAATGACCAGGCCCTGATTAAGCAGTATCTGGATATCGGTTTTTATAATCTGCTGATCCCGTTCGTTGAATCGGGCCAACAGGCCGAATATGCGGTAGCTGCGACACGCTATCCGCCGGCGGGCGTGCGCGGCGTGGCCGGCATGACCCGGGCCAGCGCCTATGGCACCGAGCCTGATTACTTCAAACGGGTCAATGAACATATCGGCGTGATCGTGCAAATCGAGAGCCGCGCCGGCGTTGAGGCGGTTCAGGACATTGCTGCCGTCGAAGGCGTCGATGCCATCTTCATCGGGCCTTCCGATTTGTCGGCGGCTTACGGCTACCTTGGTCAACCACAGCATCCTGAAGTACAACAGGCCATTGCTCATGTACATCAAGTGGCCTCGGCAGCCGGCAAAGCCAGCGGCATTCTGGCGGTTGTACCGGAAGATGCAGCAAGATATATTGATCTGGGCTTTAGTTTTGTTGGTGTCGGCGTTGATCTTTCTGTATATAAAAATGCCTTGATGAGCCTGCGCAAGCGGTTTTAGTATTTGATTTGCAGCCGTGCCGTCATCGCGTTTTATAGTGCCAGGGTATAAACGAGGATGCTCACAAGTTTGAAATTTTGGATAAAAACTGCCCCCCTTATTGCGTTTCTGATTTTGCCGGGCGATCCATTGTTTGCCCAGACCATTACCTACGCCATGGGCGACGATGCGCCGCGCAGCGAACACATTGTCGGGCCTGGCGTGTTGCCGGGCTTTACGCAGGATGCGCCGCCAGCATGGTCTTTTGACCCGGAAACGACAAAAATTATTTTGTTGCCGATCGATGAACCCAATCCTGCTCCCGAAGCGGGAGAGGCAGTGCCGCTAGAGCGACTGGTGACGGCCGATGCCATGCGTGGCGTCGACAACTGGGAAAATTATCAATACGCGTCCGCAATCGGACCATTCATGACAGACCAGACCAGCGCAGCGCTGCGCAAGAATACAGCCCGGATCGTCCAGTTACAACCCGTGCGCAGCTTTACCACAGGCGCGCAAACGTGGAGCCTGACGACGGAAGATAGAAATCGCCTATCCCTGGGTTCCAACCAGGTTGTCAGTAATATTGGACAAAGCGGCTTTCGTATTGGTGGCGTACAGTTGAGCCGGCAACCGGATGGGACACAGGACAATTGGTTTATTGATCCCAACCAGTTGGCTTATTCCACAGCGGCCGGGGCCATGGACTATTCAGCCGCCTCGGGTGACGATGCCAGTTTCCACTTCGGTAGTGGCGCGGCCAACACAGCTGTCCGCTACGGACTAAGCGAGGTGGCTTCGGTCGATTCACAGGTACAGTTTGCGCGCGCGTTGAAGAACCTGGGCATGGGCGCCAGTTATGCCCTGGACGATATGGGTGACTTGCGGCTGACCGTGAATGCCGGGAAATATGAAGATCAGGCAAATTGGCGCTCAATGTTCGCCTATCGCGCCAAGGTGTTCGATCTGGCGTCCCTGCAGTTTTCCAATGAACTGACCAGCGCGCATTACATGGACTTGTCCAGGCTGTCCCAGGATCCGCTGACCGACCGTGCGATTCGCAATCAGCTAAAACTGACATACCCGCTGGATACGCAATCGCAGGTTTCGGGCAGTTTCGAAAACAGCCGTGTATTGAACGGAACCTCTGAGCAGACTTTTGGTGTGGAACAAAGCTACAAGCTGGAGTCTGTCCTGCTCAAGCTTAAAGCGCAGCGAGCGGTACGCAGCGATAACGGCTTATTGCAGTTCAACCTGGATATCCCGATGAGTGGCCGATAAGCGCCCAGGCAAATGCTTAAAAAGGGGTGATAGCCCTTTTTGAAATCAGCTTGCAGTACGGGGGTCGGAGAGTGGCAATGGTGGCGCCGCTTCACTTTGCTGCAGAATGTTTTCAAGAATGTCAGGTACTTCGAATACCGCCCGATTGTCCTGCTCCTTGACTCTTGCCCGAAAACTGTCCAGGTTGTCCAGCAACTCATGCACCGCCTCGTTGATTTTGGCGAAGCTGGGCAGCACAATACCAAGCCCGTTTTTGGTGACCCATTCACCGTTATAGCGTTCCTGGATCATGGTCCATTTATTGCAAACAATAATGACCGGCATATCTTTGCGGATGGCCTCGCTGATACTTCCCGGACCTGGCTTGCCGATAAAGAAGTCGGCCATTTCCATGAATATCGGCATCTGCGTCGTAAAGCCTTCCACCAGTTTGTGTGCCCGCGTCTGCATTTTGCCGATTTTTTTTGCCAGCGCTGCGTTATGTCCGCAAATGTAGATCATTTGTACATCGGACAATTGTTTGGCGATCTTGATCATGGCCTTGGAGCCGTGTCCACCGAACATGACCAGCCCTACGGGCTTATCCGGATCAAAACCGGCCGTGATCAGTTGCTCGCGCCGGTCGATCTCGGGCTTTTTATAGAAGTCCGGATGTAGCAGCATGCCTGAACTGGGATGAACATGAGATTGCGGATGGCCCGCCGCGCACGCCTGCTCTACGGCTTTGTCTGTGCCGCAGATAAAATGCTGCTGCTGGTTTTTTTCGATCCAGAAGTTTGGCGCGTTGTCTGCAAGGTCCGTCAGAATGGTGACGTACGGGACACCGGGCAGCGAAGATACCAGGCTTTCATACATGGCGCGATTGAAATTGGGAACCAGTGATACCACCATGGCCGGTTCGGTTTCAATCCAGTGTTCCTGCAGCCGCTTGACCATCACCTGATGGGTCAGCCGGATAAAGGCCTGCAAAATACGCAGTTCCGGTGTCATGGCCATGGTCCATCCTTTGGCCAATTGACGGTTATAAAATTCCTCGGGCGCCACGCCGGTCACCCGTTTATAGACTTGCCTGGAATCGAGCACTTCAAACAGATTGACAAGCCTGACGTTCCACTGTGGGTGGCTGTTTTTCAATACTGCCTCAAGCGCCCGGGCCGAAGCGCGATGGCCGCCGCCCGCATTGAAATAGATCAAGTCAATATTTTTTTTCATAGTTGGCTTTCTCTCAATGGTTCAAATGAACAGTTTATGACGCTATTGTGGCATGAATATGAATGGTCGAAAATGATAAAATGTGTCGGACTGATACGAATAAAGTGTGGATCGGCACCGCAGTAAAAAAACCCGGTTGTGCAGAACACGTCCGGGGCGGTATTTGCGAAGGGCAGATCAAGCGCTATTTTTGTGCAATTGTCGTGTTTACGCCGGCATCATGCGCGGCCCAGCGCGCAGTCACGGATTTGGTCTGAGTCCAGAACATGACCGCCTGCTTGCCATTGGGTCCCAGATCGCCCAATTTGGAGCCGCGGGAACCGGTAAAGCTGAACCACGCCACCGGAACGGGAATCGGAATGTTGATGCCGATTTGCCCCACATCGATGTTATTCTGGAAATAGCGGGCATTGCCGCCGCTTTGCGTGAAAATCGCAACGCCATTGCCGTTCGGATTGCGGTTGATAAACTCGACCGCCTGTTCGAGCGTGTCGACGCATACAATGCACAGAACCGGACCGAAGATTTCCTCTTGATAAATGGCCATGGTTTCTTTGACATCGGCAAAGATGGTGGGGCCAATGAAGTTGCCGCTTTCGTAGTTCTTTACCTCCAGATCGCGGCCGTCCAAAAGCAGGGTGGCCTTCTCATCTACGCCACTCTGGATCAGTTGTGCCACACGCTGCTTGGCCCTGGGCGACACCAGGGGCCCCAGGTCGGCCTGGCGATCTTCGCCGGCATTCACTTTCAGCCCTTTGGATCTTTCAACAAATTCGCCAATCCATTCGCTGGCCTGACCGACCATGACCGCCACCGACGTCGCCATGCAACGCTGACCGGCTGCGCCGAATGCGGCGCCAACAAGTTGGTTAAGGGCCACTTCCTTGTCGGCGTCGGGCAGAATGACGCAATGGTTTTTGGCGCCCATCATGGCCTGGCAGCGTTTGCCGGCATTGGATGCACGCTGATAGACTTGCGTGCCGACATGAGACGAACCGATAAACGACACGGCCTTGATGTCGGGATGTTCGCAAAGACGGTTAGCCACATCCGGGCCGCCGTGCACCACATTCAGTACGCCGGGTGGCAGTCCCGCCTCTTGCGCCAGTTCGGCCAGATACAGGGATGCACTGGGGTCTTGTTCAGAGGGCTTGAGTACAAATGTATTGCCGCAGGCTATGGCAATCGGGAACATAAAGCAGGGCAGCATGACCGGAAAGTTGAATGCCGTAATCCCGGCGCATACGCCCAGCGGCTGGATCACGGTATAAACATCGATTCCCGTTCCGGCGTTCTCGGCATATTCGCCCAACTGTAGGCTGGCAATGGAGCAGGCATGTTCGATCACTTCAAGACCGCGGCCCACCTCGCCTTCGGCATCGGGCAGCGTCTTGCCATGCTCCAGCGTAATGAGCTCGGCCAGTTTCGCTGCATTATCGCGCACCAGTTGCTGCAATTTGAGCATGACACGCATCCGGTTGCCCTGGCTGGTATTGCGCCAGGTCTGGAACGCGGCCTTGGCGCTGGCCACGGCCTCGTCCACTTCCGAAATTGGCGCCAACGGCACTTTGGCAACAACTTCCTGATTGGCCGGATTCAGCACATCGAGCCAATCGGTGGCGCGGGATTGGACTTTTTTTCCATTGATCAGTAACGGAATATTGGGTATGGCATTCATAACATCAATCCTTTATTTTTTTACAAGAGGGCAGGTCGATTCGGAGAGCGGCTCAAAAGCTTCTTCGGCCGGGATGGTGGCGAGCAGCTTGGAGTAGTCCCATTCGCTTTTCTTTTCATCGGGTTTTTTAACTTCGTACAGGTACATGTCGTGAATGACCCGGCCATCGGCGCGAATAGAGGCGTTATGCATGATCGGATCTTCAATGGGCAACTTGCGCATTTGCTCAGCAACTTTGGCGCCGTCCGTCGTGCCGGCGGCAGCAACCGCTTTCAGGTAATGCAGCACGCTGGAGTACACGCCGGCCTGGGTCATGGTCGGCTTCAGGCCTTTATAGGCTTTGGCAAAGCGATCGGACCACTGGCGGGTGCCATCGTCAAAGTCCCAGTAGAAGCCGTCCACATAGGTCAGTCCCTGGGCGTTCTCATTACCCAGTGCGCGCAGGTCAGACAGGAAAATCAATAGCGCCACCAGGCGCTGGTCGCCGCCGCTGATGCCAAACTCCTTGGCCTGCTTGACGGCATTAACGGTATCCTGGCCGCCATTGGCCAGCGCGACAACCTGCGCCTGGCTGCTTTGCGCCTGTAAGAGGAACGAGGCATAATCACTGTTGTTCAGTGGGTGACGCACCTGGCCGACAACCTCGCCGCCCAGTTTTTTCACCATCTTCGAGGTATCGGCTTCCAGCGAATGGCCAAAGGCGTAGTCCACTGTCAGAAAGAACCAGGATTTACCGCCAGCCTGAACCGTGGCCTTGGCGCCGCCCACCGACTGCGAATAGGTGTCGAACATCCAGTGAAATCCCACCGGCGAACACGATTTATTGGTCAGGGCCGTTGTGGCCGGTCCTGAGAAAAGCGCAATTCGGTTTTTCTCTTTGGCCACGTTCTGCACCGCCAGCGCCACGGCGGAATTGGTCAGGTCGGCGATGGCCGTGACGCCCTGACGGTCAAACCATTCGCGCGCCTTGGCTGCGCCAACATCAGCCTTATTCTGATTGTCCGCAGACAGCAGCTCGATATTCATGCCCTTGCAAGGACCGGCAAGGCATTCATCAATGGCAAGCTGCGCGGCCGCGACCGAGCCGGCACCGCCCATGGAAGCATAGGTGCCCGACATATCGGTAAGCACACCGACTTTGACTTGCGGGGCATCGGCGGCCCAGGCGGTAAGTGTCAAGCACGACGCTGCCGCCAGTACTGTTTTCCTGATCAACATTGAAGTCTCCTGAATTTTTTAATAGTTTTATCGTTTTGTTTGCAAAACGTATTCAGTTTGATGTGTATAAATCAATTTTGCAATAGAATATTTGCACATTTACTGTTCATATTTGCACAACGAAAGATGCCTGACTGGGACGATATCCGTTATTTTCTTGAAGTAGCCCGAACCCACCGAGCCAGTGCAGCCGCAGCGCGGCTGGGGGTTGAGCACACCACGGTCACGCGGCGCATCCGTCATTTGGAAGCCGACTTGGGGCAATTGCTCTTTGATAAATCGCGCAGCTCAGGATTTACCCTGACGCGTTCAGGACAGCAACTGCTGGCCCACGCAGAGCAAATGGAAACGCATTTGTACAACGCCCAGGAACAGATCCTGGGCGTCAGCCAGAGTCCGGCGGGCCACGTCCGTGTGGCGGCAACCGAAGCATTCGGTTCGTGCATTATTGCGCCCTTGTGTGCGCAGTTCCAAAGCCAGTATCCCGATATGACCATAGATGTGTTGCCGGTGCCGCGATTTGTCAGTCTAACCCGTCGCGAGGCCGACATTGCCATCACGATCGAGCGGCCCGCCCGCGGGCCCTACGTAACCCGCAAGCTGATCGATTACACGTTGCTGCTGTACGGTACGCAGGTGTGCTTTGATCGCTATGGCCCGGTCAATGCCGAAGCCGACTTGCATCACCATCGTTTTATCAGCTATGTAGATGAATTGCTCTTTAGCGATCAACTGCGATACCTGGAAGACATCCTGCCCTTTACCAAGCCCGTCATAAAAAGCACCAGTGTGATCGCGCAATATTACAGTTGTCTGCAGGGACACGGACTGGCTATCCTGCCTCGTTTTCTTGCGGGGCAGAACCCTGATCTGATCCCGGTGCTGCAGGACAGAATCGGCATCACGCGCAGTTTCTGGATTTACTATCACGAAGAGCTGAAACGGCTGAAACGTATTGTGATGCTTTCGGAACACTTATGTGACATCATAGGAAGCAACCGCTTATTGGTGCAGGGCAAAGTGCCGGTGCAGCAAGTACAATGACCATTGAAAGCGATTTGTGAAAATTCAATTTCCAAAAGGAGTGCACGCATGACCATGACACTGACAGCAGCCGACGGACACGAACTGCAGGCGTTTATCGCCGGACCTGAAGATGCGGAAAAAGGCATCGTGGTTCTGCAGGAAATATTTGGCGTCAACAGCCACATCCGTGATGTCTGTGAATTTTATGCATCAAAGGGCTACCGCGTGATCGCCCCAGCCTTGTTCGACCGGATCGAGTCGGGGGTTGAAATGGGCTATACGGCGCAGGACGTAGACCGAGGCAAGCAATTGAAGGCAAAAGTGAGCTACGACGATGCGCTTAAGGATATCGAGGCTGCGGCTACCGCCCTGGCCGGACAGAAGCAAATCGGCGTCGTGGGATTCTGCTGGGGGGGAACGCTGACCTGGGTTGCCGCCTGCCGCAGCTCTTTGTTTTCTGCAGCCTCTTGCTGGTACGGGGCCGGCATCGCCGAGCTGCGCAATGAAAAAGCCAAATGTCCTGTGCAAATGCACTTCGGTGAAAGAGATAAATCGATTCCGCCTGAAGACGTCGAAGCCATCCGTGCGGCGCAGCCGGATGTCGATGTCTGCGTTTATGATGCCGACCACGGCTTTGGATGCGACCAGCGCGGCTCCTATGATCCGTTTGCCAGCGAGCTTGCACGGACCCGCACGGTTGAGTTTTTCAAGGCGAACCTGTAATCATAGCCATGCCAACGGACGCGCCAAGAGCGTCGCACACGCCGGTGGCGCATCGCGCACCGGCGCTGCACCTTTCGTACCAGACCTAAAATAAAAGAGGTGAAAAAATTTATGACGTTCTCGACAATGCTGTCTGCAGTCTCTCTATCTTTCGTGCTTGCGGCTACCGCACAGGCACAGGCGCCCCAGGACAAGGAAACGGCGCCGTTTACGATCCCTGAAAACGGCATAACCGTTCCGCCTGACCTTGGGAATGTGACGTTCGAGCTACCTGCAGTTAGCTGGATTGAAAACGGACGGCCAATCGACCAGGCCGAAGATGCGCTGGAGCTGCTGGCAACGGCAGACCGGCACGGGTTGGATCCGCGCTGGTTCCATATTTCGCAACTGAAGTCGCAATGGGGCCGGATCAGCTATGCGGCCTCGGCCGAAGAAACGGCAAATTTTGATCGTGAGCTGACGACGCAAATGCGCACTTACGTTAAGTTTTTGAAGAACGGTCGCATTTCGCCGTCGCTGATCAAGAATCGCTATTCCAAGCCCATTTTTTCCGATGCGGATGCCGACCTGTTTCTGACCAGAGCCATCAGCAACGGCAACCTGAAGGCATCTGTCAAGGCGCTGACCGACAGTATTCCCATGTACAACTCGCTGATGCAGGCGCTGGCTGTGTATCGCGAGCTGCAAAAAAAACCGGGCATGGACCAGCCTTTGCCTGCGCTGCCTGGCGGTAAACTGACTGAAGGCCAGCCTTATAACGGGATGCCGGCATTGATAGAGCGCCTTGTCCTGCTTGGCGATCTGCCTGAAGACACACCGGCGCGACCGATCTATGACGACACTATCATAGCCGGCATAAAAAGCTTCCAGCAGCGCCATGGTCTTGAGCCCGATGGTGTCATCGGCAAGGGAACGCTGGCGCAATTGAATACCCGTCCCATTGATCGTATCCGGCAGATCCAGATCAGTATGGAACGGCTGCGCTGGACGCCGCTGATGGAAGGCGAGCGCCGCATCGTTGTCAACGTGCCGGAATTTGTTCTGCGTGCCTATCACATTCGCAATCAGAAAGCTGAAAACCTCATTGAGATGAAAGTGATTGTCGGCAAGTCATTCAACACCAGTACGCCGCTGTTTGATGGCGCTGTCAGCAAGATCGAGTTCAGCCCGTACTGGAATGTGCCCATCTCCATTTCCCGCGGAGAACTGATTCCGCGTTTGCGCCGCGACCCTTCTTATATGGAGAAGCAGGGATTTGAATTTGTTACACAATCGGGTGTTTCGCAAAACGTCAGCGAGGACAATATCAGCGCGGTTCTCAATGGCCAGGCACGCATCAGGCAGCGTCCCGGGCCCAAAAACGCGCTGGGCGATATCAAATTCATTTTCCCCAACAACGAGGCCATTTATCTGCATCATACGCCCAGCACCCGCCTGTTTGACCGTACCCGGCGCGATCTGAGCCATGGTTGTATTCGTGTCGAAGAACCAGTGAGATTGGCGCAATTTGTGCTGGAAAAACAACCGCAATGGACAGCAGATGCCATCCAGAAGGCAATGACTGCAAAAAAATCCAAAACAATCAATGTATTGGAACCGGTTCCTGTCGTATTAGGGTATAGTACTGTGGTGGTAAAAAATAATAAAATCCACTTTTTCGCCGATATCTACGGACAGGACAAAATTCTGGACAATGCCATCAAGAAGATGGCCGCCTCACGTAATATTCCACCTGCCTCGTAATTTTCCAGGAGCCAGCACGGTATGATGTTTACGTCACCCCAGCTACACCGCCGCCAATTTTTAAGAACGTCTTCCTCATTGCTTGCCGCCGGTGCCATGTTTACCATCGGCACCAATACCGCCCGCGCCAATATCGCCGGCGGCGTCAGGCAAATTTCGCTCGACAACCTGCATACCAATGAAAAAATCACCTTGGCCTACGCCAATGGCGATACCTATATTCCCGCCGCCATGCATCGGCTGAACCGCTTTTTGCGGGATCATTATTCCGGCACGGTCGGCAAGATGGATCCGACCTTGTTCGACCTGATCAACAAGGTCAGGGGCTCGCTCAATACCAATGTGGCTATCGAGGTCATATCCGGATATCGTGACCCGCATACCAACGAACGTCTGCGCAAGACGCGCGGCGGTGGCGTGGCCAAGCGCAGTCTGCACATGGTGGGACAGGCCATGGACCTGCGCCTCAAAGGCGTGCCGCTGGACGAACTGCGCGATGCCGCCAAAGAGCTTGCTCTGGGCGGCGTCGGCTACTACCCCAAAGACGGGTTCGTACACATGGATACGGGTCGCGTGCGCAGCTGGTAGCCTTTATGCTTGCCCGCTGCGAGTGACACGGCACAGCCCGAGCCCGCGTCGTTGATGCTGGGGCGACCGTTGACGGCGACATGTATTGTCTTCGGTGGCGGCGTTCATTATTATTGAAATACGAAGCAAATAACAAATTCATTCATGAACAATAGCAACATTCGAACAATCGCGATCATCGGCGCCGGAACCATCGGCAGCAGCTGGGCCGCGCTTTTTCTGGCGCATGGATACCAAGTGGTGGTGTCGGACCCGGCACAGGACGTTCAGGCCAACACCCTGGCGCTGATCGATTCGGCCTGGCACACCTTGCGTGATCTGGGCAAGGTGCAGGATGAATCATTCCGCGACAATCTGCGTTTCGAAGCGGATTTGGCCAAAGCACTGGAAAACGTGGATTTTGTGCAGGAAAATGCCCCGGAACGCGAAGATTTCAAAATATCGCTTTTCGCGAAAATGGATGCGCTGCTGCCCGAGCACGTCATTATTTCCTCTAGTTCTTCAGGTTTGCTGGTCAGCCGCATGCAGTCGCAGTGCCGCTATCCGCAGCGCTGTGTGCTGGGTCATCCGTTCAATCCGCCGCATGTCATTCCGCTGGTCGAAGTGGTGGGGGGCGAACACACCTCCGAAGACACCATTGAACGTACGATGGAATTTTATCGCGCCGTGGGCAAGCATCCCATCCGTCTAAACAAGGAAATCGCCGGGCATATTGCCAATCGACTGCAGGCGGCGGTGTGGCGGGAAGTCATGCATCTGGTCAACGAGAATGTGGCCAGCGTGCAGGATATCGATGCCGCCATGAGCAAGGGGCCGGGGCTGCGCTGGGCTATATTCGGTCCGCAAATGGTTTTTGACCTGGCCGGGGGGCGGGCTGGCCTCGCGCATCTGATTGATCATCTACAGCCGGCAATCGAGACCTGGATGGATGACCTGGGCAATCCGCGGATGACTCCCCAGTTGCGCGAGCGCATGGTCCAGGGCACGCAGCAGGGCAGGCAAGACCAGTCATTTGAATCGCTGCTGCGTTATCGCGACAGCCATTTGATTGATATTCTGAAAAGCCTGGACGAAAAATAGGATACAGTGCGAGGCGCAATCATGTGTCCGGCAACAGGGATGTTCCGTCACGACGATTGCGCTAAACGTCAACCCGTGTGTCTTGCGAATCGTCTCCTGGACTTCTCGCCTTGCGATTATTCCAAACAAAAATGAAAATTTCAACTGAAAACAAAGGGCAGACCGCGAGTCCGCCATTGCGCATGCGACCGCTGCGTAGCAATGACCTGCCGCAGATGCTGGCGCTGCAAGCCGACGTTTATCCGCCGGCGTTGCTGGAAAGCGCCGAGGTCCTGAGCAGCAAGATCGACATGGTTCCTGCCGGGTGGACATCACTGGCCGCGGTTGACGGCGAAATCTTGTGTGCGTATGCAATCGGCTATCCCTGGCGCTCGGACCGACAGTTATGCTGGAATCGGCCGTTGGCGCGACAACACAATTGTGATGTGCTTTATCTGCACGATGTGGCGGTATCACCGTCTTACGCCCGGCAGGGCATAGCCGGCCAGCTGGTATCGCAACTGATGCAACAGGGTCGGCAGTTCGGTTTGGCCAATGCCATACTGATTGCGGTTGCAGGCGCGCACGGATACTGGTCGCGACTGGGCTTTATGCCTGACGAATCGCGCCGTACCGATCCGGCTTTCGGCGCCCGTGCCATGCTGATGCGTTGCAGCCTGGTTCCGGTGCCTGCGCGCCTGTCCGGTACGTCCTAGTCATACGATCTGGAGAAATGCTATGCCATTGCCCAAGACCGTCGCCTTCGTGCACATACTGCTTGCCGGCCACGTTGCGCCCGGGGCTCGCGTCATTGATGCGACTATGGGAAAAGGTTATGACACGGTACAGCTTGCCAGGCTTGTCGGCGAAACCGGTCATGTGTATGCCTTCGATATACAAAGCGAGGCGCTGAGCGCGACGGCGGCGCGTTTGACCAGTGAAAACCTGCGGTCGCGCGCTACGCTGATTCAGGATAGTCACACCCGCATGCGCGACTATATATTAGCGCCGGTCAGCGCCGTCGTGTTTAACCTGGGTTACCTGCCCGGCGCCGACAAATCGTGCGCAACCCAGGCCGGCCATACTCTGGTCGCTGTTCAGAGCGCACTGGCGCTGCTTGAGCCCGGCGGGTTGTTGCTTATCGCTATTTATTGGGGGCATCCGGCGGGCGTGAAGGAAAAAGAAACGCTTGAGTCCTTTGTGGCCAGGCTTTCACCGGAGACCTATCGGGTCCTGCGATATGAGTTTATCAACCGATACAGACCCGCTCCCTATTTGCTGGCCATCGAGCGGTTTGTCGATTGAACAGGATCTCGATGCCGCCTTCACAGCGCAAACTTTGGTTTGACTGGCGCACCGGGGCGCGGCAAATTGAGTATTTGCCTGGCTTGCTGTGGGGTCGCCGGTTCATAGCCCATTTCACGGATCAGCCGAACAATTCTCTCAGTCAGCTCGACATTGGTGGCCAGCCGGCCCTGCGAGTAATACAGATTGTCTTCCAGGCCGACCCGGACATGTCCGCCCAGCAGCAATGAATTAATGGCGCACGGCAATTGCGCTGGCCCGATGCCGCTGGCGCCGAAAATGGTGCCGGCCGGCAGGCACTCCACCATGAACTGCAGATTTTTAGGCGAGTAGGGCATGGCATTTTGAAATCCCCGATGCACGCCCATGACCAAATTTACATAGGCGGGCTCTTCGTCCGCGCCCATGGCCAACAGCGTCGTGGTATCTTGAAGAATATGAGTCGGACTGAACACTTCCCATTCGGGCTTGATACCGCGCTTTTTCATCTCGTCGGCCAGGAAACGGCAACGTGATGGCGCCGTGTTCATTAGGATTTCCTTGTTGTCGAAACTGGCGATAATTGTGGTGGCATCCAGCGTGCACATTTCGGCGCCCGCTTCCATGCCTTTGATCCGCTCTTCCCACAACAGCTCCCACATGCCGTTTTCGTTTTGACCGATCATCTCTCCATGAATGCCGCCGCCGGTAGAATTGTTCAGGATAATGTCGCATTTGGCGCGGATCCTGTTATTTATATCGTAATAAATATCGGGATTGCAGGTTGCGCCATCGTCTGGGTTGCGTGCGTGCAGCGCCACAATGCTCGCGCCGGCGTTGTAGCAATCATAGACATCGTCGGCAATTTCCTGCGGCTGCGTCGGTAAATTTGGATTCTGGCTTTTATAGGCCATGCCCCCGGTCGGGGCGATGGTCACAATGACTTTGGGTGTACTCATGATTGTGCTCCTGCAGATTGCTGTACCAGTTTGCAGTCGGATTCTTCAAGTTTTCCATATAGATCGTCGGGCGATAGCGTTTCAACCTTTCGATAATAATCCCAAGGCGCGCTAGACTCGTCCGGTTTTTTTACCTGCATCAGGTACATCGGGTTGGTGAGTCTGCCGTCAGCGCGCACGATGGCATCCTTGGCGAAGAAGTCCTTTATGCGTTCGGTTTTGAATCGTTTCATGATCGCATCCGGATCGTCTGTCTTCAATTGTGCGACAGCACTAAGGTAGTTGCTGACCGCCGAATAGGCGCCGGCCTGGATGTATGTCGGGATGCGGTTGGTGATTTTTCTGTATTCAGCCGTCCACTTGCGGGTGTCATCGTCCAGATCCCAGTAGAACGGGGTTGTCAGATACATGCCTTGCGTCACTTGCAGGCCCAGGGAATGGATATCGGGGATCAGTACGGTCAGGCCAACAAGATTCATCTGAGTATTGACGCCGAACTCATTGGCCGACTTTGCTGCATTCACAAAATCGCCTCCGGCGTTGGCCATGCCAAGGATTTTGGCGCCGGACGATTGCGCTTGTAATATATACGAGGAAAAATCAGAAGCGCCGAGCGGAACTTTAACCGAACCTTTGATGGTGCCATTGGCCTCTTTGACGACTTTGGAGGTAGCCGCTTCCAGTGCGTGGCCAAACGCATAGTCGGTCGTGATGAAAAACCAGTCTTTGCCGCCATTTTTGACAACAGACTTGCCTGTGCCGTTGGCCAGTGCATCGGTCGAATAAGTGTAGTGAATAATGTAGGGCGAGCACTGCTTGCCAGTCAGGGCCGAGGTCCCGCCGCCAGTGGAGATAAACAGTTTTTTCTTTTCGGTGGCGACATTGGCCATGGCCAGGCTGACGGCGGAGTTGGTGCCGCCGATCAGAATATCTACTTTGTTCACGTCGATCCATTCGCGGGATTTGGCCGCCGCGATATCGGCCTTGTTCTGATGATCGGCGTAAAGCAGCTCGATTTTCCGACCGTCAATATTTCCACCCGCATCGCGAATGGCCATGCGGATCGCCTGCACGCCACCTTCGCCGTCATAATCAGCATAGACACCCGAGATATCGGTCAAAAAACCAATACGAACGACATCATCAGAGATGCCGGCGGCATGCGCGACGCCCGCTGATGCCAGCAGTACGCCTGTCGCCAATTGGATTGCTGTTTTTTCCATCACTGTCTCCTTTTTATACTTTTGCTGCGGACCCGGTAGTCAGTTAATACGTCACTGAAGGAAAGCTTGCGCTGACAGTGTGTTGTCCGGCAAGCCTCTCGTTTTTCTGGGCCGCGTGTACGTCTTTTCCCGGGCACGCGATCAGACGCCCAAATACCGGTGAATCTGCGAAGGATCGTCGCGCAATTGACTGGCTTGTGCGTCGATGACAACCTTGCCTTTTTCCAGTACGACCAGTCGGTCAGACTGATCCATGACCTTGCGGTAATTGCGATCCACGACCATCGTGGCCAGGCCGCTGGCGCGAATTAATCCGATCACACGCCAGATTTCTTCTACGATCAGTGGCGCCAGGCCTTCGGTGGCTTCGTCCAGAATGATGGCATCCGGATTGGTCATGAGCGCCCGGCCGATCGAGAGCATTTGTTGTTCGCCCCCTGAGAGCTGGTCACCCATATTGTCCAGGCGCTCTGCAAGCCGCGGAAAAGTCTCCAGGATGCGATCGAAGGTCCAGTCCTGTTTGTCGTGGCGGCCCGCGCGCGCGCACATCAACAGGTTCTCGCGCACCGTCAGGTTGGGAAATATGCCGCGTCCTTCGGGCACGTAAGCAATTCCCAGCCGAGCCGCCATATACGGACGAGCGCGGGACATATCCTGCTGCTGCAATTCAATGCGGCCCTTGCGCTGCTTGACGTGGCCCAGCAGGGTACGTATCAGCGTGGATTTTCCCATGCCGTTGCGGCCCAGCAGGCCCACCGTTTCACCGGATCGCAAGTAGAAGTCAATGCCATGCAGTACATGACTGGAGCCGTACCATGCATGAACATCCTGTGCCAGGATAATGGCATCTGTAATTGATGCATTTGTCATATCAGTAGGTCCGTCGGTTTGTCTGCTGTATGGTCGCCTTCGCCCAGATAAGCCGTCTGCACGGCGGCATTGTTGCGAATGGCATCGGGCAGGCCGCTGGCCAGTACCGATCCGTTAACCATCACTGTCAACCGGTCGGCAACGGCAAAAACGGCGTCCATGTCGTGTTCGATCAACAGGATCGCCAGGTTTTTTTTCAGCTGATGCAGCAATCCCAGCATGCGGTCGGACTCTTCGGCACCCATACCAGCCAGCGGTTCGTCCAGCAGCAACACGTCCGGTTGTTGGGCCAGGCACATGGCCACTTCAAGCTGTCTTTTCTGGCCGTGGGAAAGATTGGCTGCCGTGGTCGCCGCGTGTTTGCCCAGCCCCGCTTGCTCCAGGGCATAATTGGCCGCCTCCAGGCTGCGCCGGCATTGTTGCGCGGCCGACCAGAACTGCCAGGGCTTCTGGACCTTTGCCTGAGCGGCCAGCCGGCAGTTTTCGCGCACGCTTAGCGGCAGGAATATATTGTTTCTTTGATAGCTGCGACCCAGGCCGGCCTGTGACCTTGCGGGCTGGGACCAGTTGCTGACGTCTTTTCCGCGCAACTGTACCTGTCCGCCCGACAGCGGCAGCTCTCCCGACAGCAGGTAGGTCAATGTGGATTTACCGGCCCCGTTGGTGCCGATAACCGCATGGATTTCCCGTTGGCGCAGTTGCAGCGACACGTTGTTCACGGCGATCAGCGCGCCGAATTTGCGCGTGAGATTTTTTGCTTCCAGCAATGGCATTGTCATTGGATCGTCTCCCTCTTGCTTGCACTGCGGCCGCGCCATTGACGGATTTGCCGGGGCAGGCCGGCCAGGCCGTCGGGCATAAGCATCACCACAAAAATGATGAACCCGCCCAATAATAATTGCCAATGTTTTGTGATGGCGGTAAACCATTCCGAAAGCAGCACGAATGCGAAGGCGCCGATAATGGCGCCGCCCAGGCTGCCCAGGCCGCCAAGAATGATCATGAGCAGGACATTGCCCGATTGATGCCACGACAGTAGTTCCGGGTTGACATAACCGTACTGGCAGGCATAGAGGAAACCGGCCAGGCCGGCAAACATGCCGCTGATGACAAAACTGGCAATTTTGTAGGTGGTGGTCTCAAATCCCGCGGCACGCATGCGTAGCTGGTTATGCTTGATGCCGACAAAGGCATGTCCCAGGCGGGAGCGCAGAATCAACTGCAAAATGATAACTGTGATAATCAGCAGTATCAGCGTGAACCAGTAAAAGGTATTGCCCGCTTCAAGATCGAATGGTTGCCATTGAAAAAGGGAAAATTTGGGTTTGAAATAAATATAAGTGCCGTCGGAGCCGCCGAATATCTTGATGTCATGAAACACGAAGTACACCAATTGTCCGAAAGCCAGCGTGACCATAATGAAATAGACGCCATAGCTGCGCATGACCAGCATCCCGATCAGCAGCGCTAGCAGGCCGGCGCCGCCAACACAGATCAGCATCAGCAGCCAGCCATTGCCCGCTTCCGATTCCGGAGAGAACGTGGCGACCATGTAGGCGGCAAAACCCATGAATGCCGCATGACCAAGACTGACCAGGCCGGTGAACCCGACGAGTAACTGCAGGCTTAGCGCAAAAATACTCAGGATCATGATTTTTGTCACCAGATCGCCGTGGTAGTTGGTGCCAATAGGTTCGGGCAGCACCGGCAGCACCGCCAGCAGAATCAGGCCGATCAGCCAGAAAAGCAGGTTGTTTTTTGTAATCATGCTCAGGTCCCCTGTTTGAACAGGCCCTGGGGCTTGAACAGCAGCACCAGTACCATAAGCAGATACACCAGCGCGCCTGCACCTTCCGGCCAGAACACTTTGCCAAAGGTGTCGACGAATCCGATCAGCAAGGCTGCGATCAGCGCACCCTTGATCGACCCGATGCCGCCGATGACCACGACCACGAAACAAATAATCAGCTCGTTGCCGCCCATGCCCGGATATACCGACGAGACGGGCGCCGACAGCATGCCAGCAAATACCGCCAGACCGACACCGGCGGCAAAGACGGTGCGATACAGTACCGAGATGTTGACACCCAGCGACTGCACCATTTCGCGATTGGTAGCGCCTGCGCGGATTTTCATGCCTAGCCGGGTATGCTTGATCAACAAGTACATGCCAATTGCAATAACCAGGCAGACAAGCGAAATGAACAGGCGATAGACCGGGTAACTCAGGCCGTTGCCCAGTGCGATGGAGCCGGCCAGCCAGTCTGGCGGACTGACGCCATGCACATCATCGCCCAGCAAAATACTGCGCAATGCTTCAAAGACCAGAATCAGCCCGTAGGTCATTAGCACCTGCAGCAAATGCTCGCGCTCATACAGGAAACTGAAAAATCCCCATTCAAGCAGGTAGCCAAAGGCTAGCGCCAGAACAATGCCCAGCACCAGGGCGATCGCAAAATTACCGATATACATGCCCAGCGCGTAGAGCAGATAGGCCCCGATCATGAAGAAGCTGCCGTGTGCCAGGTTGATGACACCCATAATGCCAAAGATCAGTGTCAGTCCGCTTGCGATGAGAAACAGCAGCAGCCCGTACTGCACACTGTTCAGACACTGAATCAGAAATGTTGTTATATCCATATGTGATCCGAAGAAAGGCGCTGGCGCACGGATGGTCCCGTACATCCGCGCCTTCGGTTTACTTGCTCAGCTTGCAGCCTTTTGCCGGATCTTCCAGATTGGCGACTGCGACACCCAAGGTCTTGTTATGGTCACCCACGACTTCACGCAGATAAATATTCTGCACGGGATTATGGGCTTTGGACATGGTAAATGGTCCGCGCGGACTATCAACCGTGGCCTGTTCCATTCCCTCGATAACGGCATCCTTATTCTTGATGTCGCCTTTGGCGTGATTCATGCCGGCTGCCAGCAACTGGGCGGCATCATAGCCCTGTACGGCGTAGACGTCCGGCTCCATATTGAATTTGGCCTTGTAGTTTTTACGAAACTCCTTGTCTTTCGGATTATCAAGTTCGTCCGCATAGTGCAGTGTGGTCAGCATCCCCTTGGCGGCATCTCCCTGCGCCTGGAGCGTGCCGTCGGTCAGAAAGCCCGGGCCGTATAGTGGAATGGTTTTGCGCAGGCCCGACGCGTCGTAATCCTTCACGAACTTCACAGCGCCACCACCGGCAAAGAACGCGAAGACGGCATCCGGTTTCAGAGAGGAGATCTCGGTCAGCAAAGACTGGAATTCCACGTTGGGAAAGGGCAGTGTGAGTTCCTTGATCACCTTGCCACCCTTGGATTCGAAGCCTTCGCGAAAGCCATCGGCCGCTTCTGTGCCAGCCGCATATTTCCAGTTGATGGTAACGGCCGTTTTGTGCTTTTGCCTGTCGGCCGCAACAATGCCCATGCCATAGGCCGGCTGCCAATTGGTAAATGAGCTGCGAAAGATATTCTTGGCGCACAGCGGCCCCGTCAGCATATCGGCACCGGCGTTGGGAATAATGTATATCACGCCGCTGTCACGGGCAATCTTTGCCATACCCATGGCCACGCCGGAATGGACGGTTCCGACCAGCACATCCACCTTGTCGCGCTGTACCAGTCGATTGGTGTTCTCGGGTGCCTTGGCCGGATCTGACTCATCGTCCACGGCAAAGTACTGTATCTGCTGGTCGCCCAGTTTGCCGCCCTGTTCTTCAACGTACAGTTTGAAACCGTTTTCAATTGCCTTGCCAAGCGCCGCATAGGTTCCCGTGGCCGGCAGCATAAGACCTACCCTGACCTCGGCCTGCGCGGACTGGCTCAATCCAGCAGCCAGTATGATCGACGTCGCGACCGCGGCTTTTTTTACATTATTCATTATCTTTGTCTCCTGAATGTACAACTACTTTTTTATGATGACTGCTTATTTGTGGTGCCACGAGTGATGTGGGCGATGTTCTGTCCTGTGCTGCACGGTCGCGCGCGGGAAAATGGCGACAGCCCGCTCTGCCTGTTTCATATAATGGCTTGCGCCGGTTCGAGCTGATGCATTTCGCGCAGCCGAAAGCGCTGGATCTTCCCGGTTGCCGTTTTGGGCAGCTCGTCCAGAAATTCAATGCTGCGCGGGTACTTGTGAGGAGCCAGGCGCGACTTGACAAAGGCCTTGAGCGCCTCCTTCAACTGATCATCCGCGGCTGGCGCGGCGTCCTTGAGAACGACGTAGGCACGTGTTTTGACCAACCCCTGGGAGTCGGCAACGCCGACGACGGCCGCCTCCAGGACGGCTTCATGCTCAATGAGTGTGGCCTCCACTTCAAACGGAGACACGTATTGCCCGCTAACCTTCAGCATGTCGTCACTGCGACCCGCATAGGTGTAATAACCGTCGGCATCGCAAGAATATTTGTCTCCACTTTTGGTCCACTCTCCCTGAAAGGTGGCTTGGGTCTTTTCCCTATTATTCCAATACATAAGAGCGGCACTTTTTCCCTTGATATACAGATCGCCGATTTCTCCATTTGCGACGATAGCACCTTGTTCGTCGCGCAGCTCAAGTTCATAGCCGGGTACGGGTTTTCCTGTGGTGCCATAACGAATGTCATCGGGCGTATTGGACAGGAAAATATGCAGCATTTCCGTTGAGCCTATGCCGTCAATGATATGACAGCCGAAATGCGCGGTGAATCGCTCGCCCAGTTCTCTGGGTAGCGCCTCGCCGGCCGAGGAACACATGCGCAACGACACTTCCTCGCGGGTGGGCGTATTGGGCGCGACCAGCATGCCGGCGTAGCCGGTTGGCGCGCCACAAAAAACAGTTGGCTGGTGTTTGCGCATCGCGTCGAACACGGCATCGGGCGTGGGTCGACCGTCGATCAATACCACGCTGGCGCCTACGCCGAGCGGGAACGTCAGCGCGTTACCCAGTCCATAGGCAAAGAACAGTTTTGCCGCCGATAAAATGCGGTCCGATTCTGTCAGGTGCAACAAATCGCGGGCGTAATGGCGAATCGTCCAGTATGGATTGGCGTGGCTATGTACGGTGCCTTTGGGCTTGCCGGTAGAGCCGGAAGAGTACAACCAGAATGCGGGTTCATCGGCGTGGGTGCTACAGGGCCGATGACAGGGCGTGGCGGCGGCTAGTGCCTCGTCCATGGACAACTGGTCGTGCGATAACTCGCCCTGCGGTCGCGAGACGACAATATGCTTGATTTCATGCTCGGATTGGCTCATGGCCTCGGTCAGTACGCGCAGCAGACTGGCTGAAACCAGGGCGGCCTGGCAGCGGCTGTCTTCAATAATGTATTTATAGTCTTGCGGTGTCAGCAATGTATTGATCGCCACCGGCACGATGCCGGCATAAATGGCGCCCAGAAACGCTACTGGCCAGTCTGTGCAATCGTTCATCAGCAGCAGTACACGCTCTTCGCGGCGTATCCCGCGGTTTTTCAATAGCGCCGTCAGTCGTCGCGCTTTATCAAAAAGTTCACCGTAGGCGAGGGTGCCGTGGCTATCAATGTACGCCAGCCGCTGCAGGCGGTTCTGGTTTGACTGTATCAGATAGTCGGCGATATTGAACTGAGTGCTGTGTTCGGGGGTGTGCATGGTTAACTCCGCTAAATGCCTGGCCACTGTGCGCCAGTTTGCTTCCGTTGCCGACATTGCCTCGCTGCGATAACTGGGATGGCCGGTTACATCAAACTGTGGGTACGCCGATACTGTCCACGGCCCGAAAGCCGACACCGTGCACAGACTGATTCATTGTTTATTGCTACACGTTGAATGCTGCGTGGTGAATTCGATTTTCCCTTGCGGTAACAGATACAGCACATGGGCTGCGCCGTTGGTCACTGTGGGGTAGTGCGCGGATTGCGGACCATAGACTTTCCAGCCCGCATTGCTGCCATCGAACTGTGCGCCTTCAGTGAGCGGCATGATCAGGTCGATCTCACCGTTGGGATGACGATGATGGGGACCGCGCATGTCCTGCATGCTGACCACGTCTACGGAAAACCCGTTACTGGCGTCGGAAGGCTTGGTAACTCGGCCGTATCTGAGTCCGGCCGCCTCGTGCTGGCACATCCAGCCATCCTCAACGGCCTGGATACAGGCCTCGGAAATTTCGCGGAACCAGACGCTGTGTGCGCCGTAGCCGGCATTGAGCCATGCCTGAAGCGCATCATCGAGCGGGCGTCCTGCGATTTGGCGCGTCACTGTCTGAATTAGCGTATCGAAATGCTCGCGCATGCTGAAAGTCTCCTTAACACTTGATTTTTTTTCGTGCATTATTTTGCATGTAGATGATAAGATAGGCATGCAGTTAAAATCAGTCAAGATTTTTGCTCAAAGTTTAGGGAAAACACTAGCTTTCCGAATAACGAAATGGCACGCTATGACGCTGGAAAATTTATTTGAAACCGATCCGATGCAAGACAAGACGCCGCTGCTGCGGGCGCTGGGTGAACGAATCCGTTCGCTGCGTGCGCGCAAAGGGATCACGCGCAAGAAGCTGGCAAGCCTGGCAGGCATTTCCGAGCGCCATATGGCCAATCTGGAGCTTGGCACAGGAAACGCAACCATACTTGTGCTGCATCAGGTGGCCCTGGCACTCTCTTGTCCGCTGGCCGAACTCATTGGCGATGTCACCACATCGTCCCCCGAATGGCTGATGATCCGCGAATTGCTGGAAAATCGCAGCGAGAAGGATCTGCACAAGGTGCGTCAGCGGCTGGTTGAGCTGTTCGGCGCTGAGAAGACGCCCGGTTCGCGCCTATCGCGCATTGCCCTTATCGGTCTGCGCGGCGCCGGAAAGTCTACGCTGGGTCGCATGCTTGCCGATCGACTGGGGTATCCGTTCATTGAGTTGTCGCACGAAATCGAGCAGACCACCGGTTGCAGTATTAATGAAATTCATTCGCTGTATGGACCCGTTGCGTACCGACGCTATGAACGCCGGGCGCTGGAAGAAACCATTCAGCTTTATCCTGAAGTGGTAATCGCCACGCCGGGCGGGCTGGTTTCTGAGGCGGCGACTTATAACAACCTGCTGGAGCATTGTCTGACCGTCTGGCTGCAGGCCACGCCGCGTGAGCATATGGATCGTGTGGTCGCACAGGGTGACTTTCGGCCCATGTCAGGCAGCAAGGAAGCCATGCACGACCTGAAACTGATTCTGGAAGGCCGGGTAGCGTTCTACAGCAAGGCGGATGTCCATCTTGATACCAGCCTGCAGCCGCTTAACGAGACATTTGATGTCTTATTGGCAAAGGTACAGGCTGCACGTCGGGAAGCACAAATCGTCCCGTGACTGCGCACGCGCCTAGGGTAAATACTGAGCCCAAAGGCTTGACCGCCTTTAGAGTCATGCAATATAGTTCCTTCAATGACAAACAAAATGCATTGAATTGCATGACTCTATTGGAGGCCAGCCATGAGCGAGCTGAAAGTCAATTACCAGACTCATCCGTCGCAATATAAGCACATCTCGCTGAGCGCAGAGGGCAATGTTGCACGTCTGACCATCGATATTGATGAAGACAGTGGCATTCGCCCTGGCTATAAACTGAAACTCAATTCCTATGACTTGGGCGTGGACATCGAATTGCACGATGCACTGAACCGGATCCGCTTTGAGCACCCGCAAGTGCGCAGCGTTGTGGTAGCTAGCGGCAAGGACCGCATCTTCTGTTCTGGTGCAAATATTTTCATGCTCGGCCAGTCCAGCCATGCGTGGAAAGTCAACTTCTGTAAGTTCACTAATGAAACGCGCAACAGCATTGAAGATACCAGCGAGCACTCGGGGATAAAATTTATCGCCGCTGTCAATGGCGCCTGTGCCGGCGGCGGCTATGAGCTGGCGCTGGCCTGCGATGAGATCTATCTGGTGGACGACCGTTCCTCATCTGTGTCTTTGCCCGAGGTGCCGCTGCTGGGTGTGCTTCCCGGCACTGGCGGGCTCACGCGTGTGACCGATAAACGCAAGGTGCGGCATGATCATGCCGATATTTTCTGTACGCTGGTCGAAGGGGTGCGTGGTCAGCGGGCCAAGGAGTGGAAGCTGGTAGACGAGGTGGTCAAGCCCGCTCGTTTCCAGGACACGATCAACGCACGGGCGCAGGAACTGGCGGGCCCCGCCGGTTCTGCCTCCGACGTGCAGGGCATCGCGCTCACACCGCTTGAGAAACATGAAACGACCGACAGCCTGCATTATAAATATGTCAGTGTCGATATTGATCGGGCGGGCCAGTTCGCCACATTCACTTTGCGTGGCCCGGACGGAGACTTGCCTGCCAGCATCGACGCTATTGTGCAGACAGGCATGGCGTGGTGGCCGCTGCAACTGGCACGCGAACTGGATGATGCGATCCTGTGCATGCGCAGCAACGAGCTCGACATTGGCCTGTGGCTGATCAAGACCGTCGGCAGCGCCAAAGCGGTTTTGCAAAGCGACGATATTGTACTGAATAATAAAGATCACTGGTTCGTTCGCGAAACCCTCGGTTTGCTGCGACGCACGTTCGCGCGACTGGATGTCTCATCGCGCTCTCTGTTTGCGCTGGTCGATGAAGGCTCCTGCTTTGCCGGATCGTTGCTGGAGCCAGCGCTTGCCTGCGATCGTGTTTATATGCTGACATTGCCCGACGATGAAGAACGTACCCCTAATCTTACGGTGGGACTCATTAATTTCGGCTTTTTGCCCATGGTAACTCGCCAGTCGCGTCTGGCGCGCCGTTTTTATGATGATTCAGCCAGTCTGGAGGCTATCAAGGCCCTGGCCGGCAAAGGGTTGGACGGCGATCAGGCCGAACAGGCCGGGTTGGTTACCTATGCGCTGGACGATATCGATTGGGATGATGAAGTGCGGCTTGCCATTGAGGAACGGGTATCCATGTCGCCGGATGCATTGACCGGCATGGAAGCCAATTTGCGCTTTAACGGCCCTGAAAACATGTGGACCCGGGTTTTCGGCAGGCTGACAGCCTGGCAAAACTGGATCTTTATCCGACCCAATGCCGTCGGCGACAAGGGCGCACTCAAGCTTTATGGCAAAGGCGAGAAACCGAATTTCGACCGCAATCGGGTCTGACCACCGGGGGCGAAAACGCCGTCCAAAAAGGGGTCTGGTAAATCCTTGTAACGCCAGCTCCAAGACACTGGAGATCACTATGTCAAGCATCAATTACAGCGATAAAATTCCCAATAACGTGAATTTGTCCGAAGACAGAACACTGCAGCGTGCCCTGGAGCACTGGCAGCCCAATTACCGCAAATGGTGGAACGAGATGGGCCCCGAAGGTTCCCAGGAATTTGACGTCTATTTGCGGACCGCGACCAGCGTGGATCCACAAGGCTGGGCATCATTCGGCTATGTGAAAATGCCGGACTATCGCTGGGGAATCTTCCTGAATCCGCGCATTGCAGATCGACAGGTCAATTTTGGCGAACACAAGGGTGAAAAAGCCTGGCAGGATGTGCCGGGCGAGCATCGCGCCAACCTGCGCCGCATCATTGTGACCCAGGGAGACACGGAGCCGGCGTCGGTAGAACAGCAACGCTATTTGGGGTTGACCGCGCCATCCATGTACGACCTGCGCAATCTGTTCCAGGTCAACGTAGAGGAGGGCCGTCATTTGTGGGCCATGGTCTATTTGCTGCACAAGCATTTCGGTCGTGATGGGCGTGAGGAAGCAGAAGCACTGCTCGAACGAAATAGTGGCGACCAAGACAATCCGCGTATCCTGGCGGCGTTTAATGAGAAAACCCCAGACTGGCTGTCGTTCTTTATGTTTACCTACTTTACCGATCGCGACGGTAAATTTCAGTTGTGTGCCCTGGCCGAGTCAGGCTTTGACCCGCTGGCCCGGACCACGAAATTTATGCTGACCGAAGAGGCGCATCATATGTTTGTCGGTGAATCGGGCGTATCCCGGGTCATCCAGCGAACCTGCGAGGTGATGAATCAATTAAAAACCGACGACGCCGGGCGGCTTCGCCAAGCCGGCGTGATTGACCTGGAGACCATTCAGCGCTATCTGAACTTTCACTTTAGCGTCACTATTGATTTGTTCGGCGCCGATGAGTCCAGTAATGCTGCCACGTTCTACAACACCGGATTGAAAGGGCGCTACGAAGAGACCAAGCGCGACGACGACCACAAGTTGTACGACCGTACCTACAACGTACTGGCGGTGCAGGACGGGCGCCTGGCCGAGCGTTCCGTGCCAATGCTCAATGCGCTGAACGAAGTATTGCGCGACGACTATATCAAGGACTCGGTCGGTGGCGTGAACCGCTGGAACAAAGTCATTGAAAAAGCCGGTATCCCGTTTCGCCTGAAGACACCGCATAAAGCATTTAACCGCAGCATCGGCACCCTGTCGGGGGTGTTTGTCTCTCCCGATGGCACAATGATGTCCGAGGCAGAATGGATCAAGCGCGAGAGCGAGTGGTTGCCGACAGGCGAGGATCGTGCCTTTGTGGCTTCGCTGATGGGGCGTGTGGTTGAGCCGGGCAAATTTGCCAACTGGATCGCACCGCCTGTCATGGGCATCAATCGCCAACCGGTTGATTTTGAGTACGTACGATTCGACTGAATACGGGTGCCCGATGCGGGCACCCTGTAATAGGGAAACAGACGTAGGACGGAGACTGTTATGGCGATGAGCGAACAAGCGCAGTCAATAAAAAAACAGCACCTGATCGATCCGGAAATTTGCATACGCTGCAATACATGCGAAGAAACCTGTCCGATTGACGCGATAACGCATGACGGCACCAATTATGTTGTCAGATCGGATATCTGCAACCATTGCATGGCCTGCGTGGCACCCTGCCCGACGGGCGCAATCGATAACTGGCAGCCGGTATTTGCAGACAAAATGTATTCGCTGGAAGAGCAATACAGCTGGGAGCAATTGCCGGCGCCGCTGACGCCTCCGGACCCGGCAGAGGAGCGCATAGCCGGTGTCGATGTTGCGGGCGAGCCAGAGCTGACCATACAGGGCAGCAACTATGTGTCTGGATCGCAGGTCCCTCCCTGGTCGGCGTCGCACAGCTATACCAATTTATATGGCACACGCAATGTGATTACCGCGACGGTCTCGGGCAACTATCGCCTGACTGACGAATCATCCGACAGCGACATTCGCCACGTCGTGCTCGACTTTGGCGATGCGCCATTTCCGGTACTGGAAGGACAGTCTATCGGCATTATTCCACCTGGCGCCGATGCCGCCAACCGGCTGCACCATGCACGTCAATACTCGCTTGCCAGTCCGCGAGACGGCGAACGCCCGCGCTACAACAACGTTTCCATTACAGTGAAACGCGTGGTACAGGACTATGACGGTAATCCGGTCAGGGGAGTCTGTTCTAATTACGTTTGTGATTTGAAGAAAGGCGACAAAGTACAGGTTATCGGCCCTTTCGGTCATACATTCCTGATGCCGAATCATCCGGGTGCAAATATCATTATGATCTGCACGGGCACCGGCAGCGCGCCTATGCGCGCGATGACCGAGAGGCGCCGGCGCAAGCGCGGAGACGGTCAGGGCGACGAACGCGGCAAGCTTATGCTGTTTTTCGGCGCCCGTTGTGAGCAAGAGCTGCCGTATTTCGGACCGCTCAATAAATTGCCCAAAGACTTTATCGATATTAATTTTGCCTTTTCGCGTACGCCGGGCCAGCCCAAAAAATATGTGCAGGACGTGATGCGGGAACGCCTGCCCGATCTGCTTGCGCTACTGAAGGACGAGGACACGTATATTTACGTTTGTGGCCTCAAGGGTATGGAGTCTGGCGTGCTTGAAGTGTTGCAGGAAGCGGCTGCGTCCGGCGGCATGCAATGGCCTGACTTGCATGCCACGCTCAGGCAGAAAGGTCGCCTGCATCTGGAGACGTATTGATAGAAATTGCCTCCCTGAAGGGAAAGAAGGTCGTCAAGTCTTACCGTTTGTGTTCCGCCGTCTTTTCACCGCCTTGACTCTATTTTCTGGCTTGCGTTGAGGGATGGACGGGTGACACAGGCAGCAGCCCACACCAGCAACACCGCTGGTACGGTATATATCCAGAAAGCAGACAGCAACGGCAGCAGCAACCCGGCGGCAAGCGGGCCTGTTCCGGCACCGATATCACGCCAAACAGAACGCGCCGCAAGTGCGTGAACCCGCTGCGGCCCTGGCGTTCGTCGGGCCACGATGGGCGCCAGCAGCGGCAGTTGCAGAGCACGAAGAACAACAATCGCCGTGGCACAGCTCCATAGCCAGCCTGCGCCGAATCCGATCAGACATACACATGTCATCAGCGATAGTATGAGCAAGAGTTTTTCGGCGCCGAATCGTTCAGCAAGCTTGCCACCCAGTGGACTCAGAACAATCTCACCGACATAGCGCAGCGACAGCAATAGGCCGGCGGTCATGACCGCGTTCCCGGGAAGAAGATCGCTGCCAAGATAGGACAGGCCGATAATGAATAGCCCGTCCAACGTGAAGCCCTCCAGAAAAGACCACATATCCAGGCTGTTGGGCAGGCTCAGGCCCCGCCGCTTTGGCGGCATGGAATATGTACGGGACGGAAGACGACGGGTGACGACGACGCCCATCATGGCCGTGGCGGCCAGTAACCAGAAAATTGCTCGGGGCCACAAGCCATAGGCAAGTAGTGCGGCCAGAGGCAATGCGATGGCCGGTCCCAGCGCGATAAAGGCGCGGGATCTTCCTGATCGGCGTGAAGCGCCTGTCGCTTCGGCTGTTGCCAGTGCCTGTGTCGATAGATTCAGGGCCGCGAAGGCCAGTCCCCAAAGCAGTCGCAGTGGCAGCAACGCCCACAGCCCCGTCAGCGTGGCATAGCCGATTGCACACACACTGGCCGCAATCACAGCAAGCGTGCAGACAAGGCGATCGCCATGCCGGGCATAAAAGCGTGCGACAAAACCATACCCGGCAATACGAATAAGGCGATTGGCGGCAAGTAATACGCCTGCCTCAACCAGTGTTACACCAAAGTGTTCCGAATACATAGGGAGCAACAAATACAGGACGACATCGGTGGGCAGGGCAAGCGCCATGGCGAGCGCGGCATGCCGCGAATGCCGATCAATGGGATACTGGGCAGAGGGAATGGTCATGCCGGAATGCTACTGCGCTGCCAGAGAGGCGTCAAACGATTTTAATACGCCCACGAGCCCAATCTCTCTCATATACGTACGCCATTTTCACGGGCTGTATTACTATGGGAATCACTCTACTATCCTCATTCGGTGCTGTGTAGTCGGATGCAGCAATTCAACGTTGAAAGCCGGAACGCCGGACCTACTAAGCGGCGCAACGCGCATGACATTGTTGACTAATACTGACAATAATATTGTTAACTATATGAGATATAACAACGGCGTTATAATAGGCCGAAGCGTTCGTCAACGTTTTCTGCCGGACGCCCAGTCTTCATACACATTGCCAGCGAACAGGATGATATTTTGAAAACCACCGATCAAGACGCGCTCGACAACTTTGAAAGCGCGGTCAAATTTCGGCTTTTTGCGGAACGCAAACAGCTCACCTTATCGTTGCCTGAGCAGATCGCCGCCCAGTTGGGTGACCAGATCATCAGTGGCTCAATGGCCAACGGCGCACATATTCCCGAGCAAGAGCTGGCCGAGCGTTATGAAGTCAGCCGGGGACCAGTGCGCGAGGCATTGAGAATTTTGGAACGCGAAGGCCTGGTAGTTGTCAACCCAAGGCGAGGGGCAAGCGTGTCTGAGTTGAACTCTGACGAATTGGCTGAAATATTTGAAGTACGCAGCAGCCTGTTGTCCCTGGCGGCAAGAAAGAATGCAGTTGCGCAAAATCCTGAACTGTTCAAGTTGCTTGAGTATGGAATTCAAAAGCTTGCATCATGTATTGATACGCCCGCCGATGGCAGCCTTTACGCCGAAACCACGTATCGCCTTTCTCTGCTGTCGGCACGCTATGCAAGCAACTCCCGATTAAGCCAGATCGTCACCTCGTTGTCGTTGCAGACGCTGCGTTATTCAAAACTGCAATTTCGCTCTCGTGAAAGAAGAGTGCGATCTATTGAACACTGGCAGCGGTCACTTCAGGCTTGCAAGGCTGGGGATGCCGACCTGGCTGCCCAGATTTGCCAGCAGCGGATCCAAGAGTCCTGGGACGCCACATTGGCGGCTCTTCAAAGTGGAGAAGCGCTGACACCGGTGCGGGCTCCCAAGGACACATTCACCGTGTGAAGCGCCAACAAACGTACCGCAAAAAGCGCGCCTCAAGAGTCATGGATAAAGACATCGAGGCGCAGAGACATAAGACTCAGAAATTCAAGACTCGAAATCTTAGAATCGAGAGACTCCGCCTTATTTAGTGAGTCGTGAATCAGGCAGCTGCCGGACGTTTTCGGTCTGGAGCAGCCTGTCTGACGATATCCTGGGCCAGTTGTGTATGGACGCGTCCAAGGCAAAAATCCGGGTCTTCCAGCGCGGCCAGCAGAAACGGTATATTGGTCCTTATCCCCTCGATCACGGTGCCCAACAATGCGCTTCGCAAAAGTTCAATGGCATGATGTCGGCTGGCACCATGCGCGATCACTTTCGCAATCATCGGATCGTAATATGGCGACACCCGGCTGCCTTCTTCATAGCCCGTTTCAATGCGAATGCCGGGCCCTTGGCCCAGACGGAAAATCGTCAGCAATCCAGGAGACGGGGTGAAACGCCATGGGTCTTCTGCATAAATGCGCACCTGGATGGCGTGGCCGTCGGCAGCCTCGGGAGAACTGGGAATCACTTCCTGCAGACGTTTTCCAGCGGCCAGCGCTATCTGGCTTTTCACGATGTCAATTCCAGTGACTGCTTCGGTGACGCCATGTTCAACCTGTAGCCTGGTGTTCATTTCCAGAAAACTGAAACCGGTCTGTTCATCGTATAAGGTTTCCACCGTTCCGATATTGTTATATTTCACCGTTTGCATGATACGAGCAGCGGTATCAGCCATGGACATCATCGTGCCTCTTTGAACGGCAGGCGCACCCGCTTCTTCGATCACTTTTTGGTGGCGGCGCTGTATGGAACAGTCGCGTTCAAGAAGATGTATGGCATTGCCATAATTGTCCGCCATAATTTGGAACTCAATATGGCGCGGCTGGGTAAAGAGACGTTCTACATACAATTGCGCGTTACCAAAACTCCGTTGCGCCAGGCGACTGGCATGTTCGATTGCACCCGGCAATGCTGCCGGCTCATGCACCGCAACCATCCCAATACCACCGCCACCGGCAGCAGGCTTGATAAGCAGTGGGAAACCCACGTCAGCGGCTTGGCGACATTGCTGTTCGGATGGGCCATGCAGGAGACCACTGCTGGGACACATTGGCATCCCGTGGTGCGCCATCAGTTCCCGGGCCCGGGTTTTATGCCCCATGGATTCTATCCATTGCGCGGAAGGGCCGATGAAGACCAATCCGGCGCGCTCTACCCGTCTGGCGAATTCGGCGTTTTCCGATAGAAATCCATAGCCGGGATGAATTGCATCTACCCGGCATGACTGGGCAGCACTCAGCATTTTGTCTATATTCAGGTAACTGTCGATTGGGGCTGGGCCCCCGATACAAATTTTCTCTTTGGCCTGGCGAACATAAGGCAAGTCGGCGTCGGCTTCCGAATAAACCACGACGCATTCTATGTCCATGTCCTGTGCAGCACGAATAATTCTTGCTGCCACCGCCCCCCGGTTACCCACCAGTATCTTTTTGAACATTATCGGTTCTCCTGTTGTGCTCTAGCAGTGAGTGCCATTGAGCAATAATGTATTGTGTAATTTCCGTTTGTATATTATATTATTGTTAACAATCTGTTTGTTAATTATTTTGGGGCAACATTATGGAAGTTCTGTCGGAAGTGACGGGCACAGTGTGGAAGATCGTGGTCAAGGAGGGAGATATGGTCGAAGAAGGCCAAACACTTGTAATTGTGGAATCCATGAAAATGGAGATTCCAATAGATGCGCCGGCCAGCGGCCGGGCCGTGTTGTTGACCCAGGACGGTGCCGCCGTGGAAGAGGGCATGATTGTTGCGCGGATTGACGCCGCCTGAGTTAGCGGTATCCGCCAGGCATTTTTGCAACAGGAGAATACATTGAATTCACCTTCGAGCAGTCGGAGAAACACGAGTTCCGCAGAGACACCGGCTTTAGCAGGAATTAAAGTGATCGAGATCTGCAGTACGATCGCTGGACCCGCCTGTGGGCGCTTGCTGGCTGATTTTGGCGCGGACGTTATTAAGATAGAACCGCCACAGGGCGATCCGGTACGTCAGATGGGCAGTCATGTGGGAGATATCTCCTTGTACGCGGCTAGCATCCTGCGAAACAAGCGTTCAGTCGTGATCGACTTGAAGTCCGAGCAGGGGCGCAAGCTGGCGCTGGCGCTGATCGCCGGAGCCGATATTGTGCTGGAGAATAATCGACCGGGTGTACTGGAAAGACTGGGGCTTGGCTACGAGCAGGTATCAGCGCGACATCCCGGTATCATCTTCGTGCGCATCAGTGGATATGGTCAAGATGGCCCGTACGCCCAACGGCCCGGTTACGGTGCGATCTGCGAGGCGGTGGGGGGCGTGCGGCATATGACGGGGGATCCAGACAGGCCGCCGGCACGCGTGGCATTGGCTACCACCGACTATCTGACCTCGGTATACGCCGCCTTCGGCGCCATGGGCGCACTGCGCAGCCGCGACCGAAGCGGACAGGGTCAGGTGGTGGATGTGGCATTGTATGAGACTGCTTTCACACAATTGGAGCCGCTGGTTCCTGCATACCAGAAACTCAATAAAGTTCCGATGCGGGTGGGCCCGAACCTGCCTTCCATGGCACCCAATAGCTTGTATCCGACACGGGACAACAATTATTTGCTCATCGCCGCCAATAGCAATGCCACCTTCGAACGCCTGCTCAAGCTCATGGGGCGGCTCGAATTGCTGCAGGATAAACGCTTTTGCTCGATCCGTGCACGAGGGGAAAAGCCCAATATGACAGATCTGGATTCGATCATCAGCGCCTGGACTAGCCAATACGATGCCGTGGAATTGGAGCAAATGATTGTCGAGGTGGAAGTGCCGGTATCCAGAGTCTATACGATAGCTGACATTTTTGATGATCCCCATTATCAGGCACGCAATATGATCGCCAACGTGCCGCATCCGCAACTGGAGTCTGTGGCGCAGGTGGGCATTGTGCCGCGTTTGTCAGCCACGCCGGGCACGATTCGCTTTACAGGCCCCGACTTGGGCGCAGACACAGTAAGCGTTTTGCGCGACGAGCTTGGCATGGATGAAGAAACGATAGAAAGCATGCTGCGCGATGGTGTGATTGCGGCCAGCAATTGAGCCATACATGCCGCCAAAAATGCGCAAGGCCGGTTCCCGATAATTATGAGTACCTAACATAGAAACGATTATGCAAACATTTGAATATCATGGGCAGCAGTGGAAAGACGAATACGAAGAATTGTACAAGCGTCGGGAAATGGCCCGGGCCATGGGTGGTGAAGAGGCCTTGCGCAAGCATAGAGAGCGCGGAAGGCTCAACGCGCGCGAACGCATTGACGCGTTGCTCGATAGCGATAGCTTTCGTGAAATGGGAAGGATAGCAGGCAAGGGGCGCTATGACGATAACGGCCAATTCCTTGATATGTCGCCTGTCAACGCAATCATCGGTACGGGCAAAATAGAGAACAGAACTGTGGTCGTCTCTGGTGATGACTATACCTTACGCGCTGGATCTTCCGAATCTACGATTTCCGACAAGTGGATATATGCAGAACGACTGGCAATGACCTTGAGCGTGCCGCTGATCAGAATGGTTGACAGTGCTGGCGGCAGCGTCAAATTACTTGCTCAGATGCATGGCACAAAAATCCCAGGCTATCCGACATGGCCAGCAATCAGGCTGCTTGACCACGTTCCTGTAGTAGGCATTGCGCTGGGGTCGTGCGCCGGACTGGGTGCCATGAAGGTATTGTTATCCCACTTTTCCGTCATGGTTCGGGACCAGGCTCAGGTATTTGCAGCAGGCCCTCCTGTGGTAAAGCAAGCTTATGGCATTGACATCGACAAGAACGATCTTGGCGGCTACAAGGTTCACCGCCGCAGTGCACTTGTCCACAACGAAGCGGTCGACGAAGCCGACGCGTTTGCTCAGGTGAAACGCTTTTTGAGCTATTTGCCGCCGAGCAGTGACCAACAAGGCAAACGTATCGTATCGGACGATCCACGCGACCGGGCAGAAGACTGGCTGGCTGATGCTATTCCAAAAGACAGACGTAAGATTTTTGACCCGCGCAAGATTCTGGCCGCAATCTGTGATCATGATTCTATCTTTGAAATCGGCCGGTGGCAGGGCGGTTCAGTCATTACGGCTTTGGCGCGCATTGATGGCTATCCGGTGGGCATTCTGTGTAACGACCCCAAGATCGCCGGTGGCGCCATGACAGTCGCCGCAGCTTATAAAACCGAGAGGCATGTAAAGCTTTGCGACACCTTCGGCTTGCCCGTTATTAATTTTGTCGATCAGCCGGGAAACGCAACCGGCCCCGAGGCGGAGTTGCAGGGAACGCTGCTGGCCGCCGTCAGGGTGCTGGAAACTATAGAAAAAGCGACGATTCCATGGTTCAGTGTGATCATGCGCCGCTGTTTCGGCATGGCGGGCGGCATGCACGCACCCAAGCATTTCCCGGCCCTCAACCATCGCGTGGCCTGGCCATTTGCCCGATGGGGATCGATTCCCATTGAAGGCGGTGTCTACGCAGCGCATCGTCGCGAGATTGATACCGCAGATGATCCGGTGGCGACAAGAGAGCAGCTCGAAGCGCAGTACCATCATCTGGGGTCACCGTTCCGTACCGCCGAGGCATTCGGCATTCTGGACATTATCGACCCGCGCGAGACACGTTCCATGCTTTGTGACTGGGTGGATCAAGCCTGGCAGGCGCTTCACGCAAGACGCGGCAGAACGGGTAGTGCGATTTAATGCTGATTGGCTAATGCTGTTTTGGTTTAAGTAGTTACTGCGCAACATAACAAATTCGATATTTCTATAAAAGAGGCGACCGTAAATTCGCTCAATTCACCATCTGAGGAGATTGGTATGAGACTAAATATTCGGGCCCTGCGGCTCGGCAATGCGGGTATCGGCATGCTTTGTGCATTCGTAGTCGCTGGCACCACCTATGCAAAAGAACCAGACGCCGGCAAATGGAAGCCGGAAAAAGGCGAGTTTATTGTTCCGGCAGGTCCGGGTGGTGCACTTGATACGGCCGCCCGGATGATCACTCATTTGCTGCAGAAGGAAAATCTGTATCCAAACCTGGTTGTTGTGAACAATCCAGGGGGTAACATGGCCATCGCACTCAATGCCTTGGATAAGCATAAGGGCAACGGCAATTATGTGATGACTTCTGTCAGCTCACTCATGAACCAGGAAATTCTTGGAAAAATTAATCACAAGCTGAGCGACTATACGGAAATCGCGACGCTTTTTGACGAGTATGTTGCTGTTGCGGTCAAAGCGGATTCACCGTATAAGAATATTCACGATCTGATTGCAAAATTCAAAGCCTCTCCAGATACACTGAATGTTGGCGTGGCAACTTCTATTGGCAATCACATTCATGTGGGGATAGCAAGCCCTTTGAAAACGGCTGGTGTCGATATCAGCAAAATGACTGTGGTGCCTTATAAATCGTCATCAGAGTCCATGACTGCGCTGCAGGGCGGGCATCTTGATGTGGTTGCGGCCACTACGCCCAATTTGATTGGGCTGATAAAAAGCGGTGCGATTCGAGTCCTGGCTATTGGCGCTCCCGAGCGCCTCAGCGCACCGTTTGAAAATGTTCCGACCTGGATAGAAGAGGGCATCGACGTGGTGCCCAGCTCTGCGCAGGGTGTTCTGGGTCCAAGGGATATGCCGAAGGAGCAAGTTGATGTCTGGGTCGATATGCTGGCAACCATTGCCGCCACCAGCCAGTGGAAGGAGTTCCTGGCCAAGAACCATTGGCGCGAGCACTATCTGGATCCCGAGCAAACAAGGGAATACCGGGCACGTGAATACAAGCAGATCGAGACTGTGTTGAATGACCTGGGCCTTGTCAAAAAATAACCCGGCCGTGGTGCTGCCTGTCGTCGGCCTCAGCCGCAGGCGGCAGTCCCATTCGGAGGCCAACTGCGGTTATGATTCAAATCGACCCTTGACGGACAAAAAGGTGCTTTGCTTGGTCATTCACATCCGTCTCAAACATGGTGCCGGTGACGATGAGTTGCCCGCCGATTCACGGCAGGCGAAAAGCGCGGTCAGGTGCCGACGCTAAGAGGCGCACGCAGCTTGCGCAGCAGGGCAACCACGCTTTGAGCGGTGATTCGTCCGGTCCGGGGATTGTCGGACGGGATGCTCTGGATCTCTACGCAGAGCAAAGCGGCGTCAGACACCACTTCAACGCGGTGTGTATTGCGCTCCAGAAAAGGGTCAGCCCACACTTCCAGCAATGTCCGGTCGGGTCCGACTGCGGCCAGCGCAACACTGGCGGCCACATTTAGATTGGCAGGAAAGCCGACCGCAGCTTGCCGGGCGGTACCGGAAAAAAGCATCGTCGCCTCCTTCAGATTCATGACATCGATGTTATTCTGTTCGAGAAAAGGCGCACCGGCAAATCCGCGTGGCGGCTTGCGCGAAGTCAACTTGACTGACTCGATCTTGCCTTCTGCGGCGGCAAGAATGGCGTCCAGGCCTGCAATGGCACCCGATGGAATCAGAATCTGGCCGCCTCGGCTTTTGGCCAGATCCACCAATTGAGGATTATTCAGCAACGCGCCACTGCTCAGACTGACGACTATTTTTCCTTTCATCAGAAACGGGGTGGCGATGCGAGGCAATAAGGCTGCTGGTGCGCACTCAATCACAAGATCGCAGTACGGCTCCATGTCATCCAGCAACGCAAAGCGGGGGGAGGAGCCGTTTTTCCAGGAAAATTGCGGTGGCTTGCCCGGGTCCCGGACACCCACGACAGCAAGCTGCATTCCCTCAACGCCATCTGCCAGTTGGCTCGCAACTGCGCGCCCGATCGCGCCAAAACCCGCAATCCCGATACGTAAATCTTCCATTTTTTGTGTTCCTATTCTGCAAAATTTAACCCGGTGTCGCGCCGGGTGGTATCCATTCTAGGAGAGAGCGGGCCACCGGACAAACCGTTTGTGATCGTATCCGTAATATGTGCGAGAGTGAGCTGATGCTGCAGCGCGTTGGCCCGGCGCAAGTCTGCGATGCCATTTGTGAGAATTGCATTCGAATTACGTCGTCGGTGAATCAGAACGGTGTTGTCGCAGGAAATAGAAATTGAAGCGCTAGTGGGCATTGCCTGGGAGCGCGTCAATGGAAGTAAGTATTGGCGACATACTGGCGCACGCCGTCAGGGTCGGTAAAATCAATATCCGTTCGTTTGCTTTCGGTCTCCACAAGTTCCATAAACTTAATGGCCTCAAGATTATTCAGTTGTCTTTTATCGCCATTGCTGTAAAGAAATTGTACCGAGGCGATATCCTGATCGTTTGCATAAAAAAGATTTACCGATTGCACCAAACTCATAGCGATCTCCTGGTAGCTGTATTTTGAAGAGACGGACTACAGTCATTCATTCTGCGCAAGGCAAGGCATGGCTGGCGCCGATTGCCGAAATGACGACATCCCCATTGTCTGCCTCTATCATGCCATAGTCAGCCTCGGCTGCAAAATCAGCAACGCGTTCGAATTTGCGGGCATAGAGATGTGCAACATGGGGGTGCCATACGCTGGCGCAACCGTGGGCAAAATTGCGTAAAAGTTCGTTAATGTCGGTCGTATCACAGAGGGAACTGTGCTAAAGATAGTAGTGAGGCCTCAGTTAACAGCCATTCTGGTACAGGCTTCTAAATTCCCTTTTATGAGGTGACGCTATGAGCAACGAGGAAACGATTCAAGACAAGGCAGCTGCAGCGGCAGATAAAGCGCAGGCAGCCACAGAGCAATTTATTGACAACCCGAAAGAAGAAATCAAGCGCAGGGCATGCCAGGCTGCGGGAAATGCGAGCGACACGGTTGGTTCGTTAGTCGATTCAATTGAAGATTGCACCAGAAAAAGCCCGGGATGCGCGTTGCTTGTGGCAGGGCTGATCGGCGTGTGCCTGGGCCGTCATCTATATAAAAAATAAGGTTGTGCCAAGGGAAGGGGCCCAGTGGCAAGGGTGCCAATCACAGCACAGGCCCTGGTTCCTGCTGACGTAATTTGCCATCACCAGGCGCATAAAATACCAATAAAAGGAAGACTGCAGGATGCTGCCGAGGCACGCTTCAAGTCGCACGACCAAGAGGCTACCTGATATACATTGCACCGCGTCCGGCCGGCGGGCAGGGAAAATCAAAAAGGAGAATGCTGTGGTGGATGATCCGCTAGTCCTGATCCTTATGTATTTCGTGGTACCGCTTTGGCTCCTTGCCGGATTTGCCGATTGGCTCTGCCATCGCGCCAGTCATATCGAAACCACGTCGGGACCGAAGGAATCGGTCCTTCATTTGCTTCAGTTTGCAGAAGTCGGGGTGGCGCTGCTGGCCGCGCTGTTTCTGGAAATCAATGCCGGTGTGCTGGCCTTTATGATCGTCATGTTTTTTGTCCACGAAGCCACGGCGTTATGGGATGTTCGCTACGCGGTCGCAGAGCGTAGCGTGACTCCAATCGAACAGCATATCCACAGCTTTCTTGAAATGCTTCCGCTGATTGCCATCATTTGCCTGAGCGCCTTGCACTGGGATCAGTTCAAAGCGTTATTCGGGTTCGGTCCGGATCCGTCACGATTTACTCTCGCATGGAAAGCCGAGCCGCTGCCGTTGGCCTACTTAATGGCCCTGATGGTTGCAGCCTTGCTGCTGGCCATCATCCCGTTTGCTGAAGAACTGTATCGTGGTGTGCGGGCCAGGCGTGTAAGAACACGTAACGACGCAAATGCTTGCCGTCCATAACTGCAGACAACGGGCCCTTAACGTCATGCAGGTACGGGCAGCTTGCCGATATGCCGCGCCGATCACGAAAATTGAGCAAACTTTTCACTCATAGGATGAATTGTGAATTCCTGGAATCAAACCTGACAGGGGGCCCGGATGAATAAGGACATCGCTCAGGGAAAGTGGGCGCAGCTCAAAGGCAGTATCAAGCAGACATGGGGCAATCTGACCGATAGCGACATTGCGCAGGTCAATGGCGATGCGCAGAAGATGTGCGGGTTGCTGCAGGAAACCTACGGTATCAGTCAGGAGGTCGCGCAGCGCGAGGTTGATGACTTCTGGAGCCGCCACAACCACCCGTAGTCGTCCAGCGTCAAACTTCATTGCCGCGATTCTTTTGAATGGCGCAGCAAACCGAGCGCAAGGCAATTGGGCTGCTCAATGACGGATTTGACAAAAGCGATGTAAGCCGCATGGTTGCGGCGGCGCATGAAAGCACCGTGAACGATTTAAGAATGCGGCGGGACTGCCCAGGACGTAGATGTAAAGTCTTTTGCCAAGGACAAGCCGCCCGCGTTGCAGTCGCATCTGGAAATGGCAAAAACGCTGAAAACGGCAATCGACAAAGACAGCTAGGCGCAGCGGCGAGCGCCCAAGAGCTAGGGCTAAGAGTCAGGACTAAGCGCTAGCGCCAAGCATAAAAACAATGACGCTTGCAGCCCGTATCTGGGGCATGCTGCGCAATGGACTGAGCAGTGGCCATTATTCAATGCCGACCGGGTTGTCATACCAGAAGCGCAGCAGATGTAAATCGCCCTGCACACGGGGCAAAGCTGATTTTCTGCGCCTTCTTCTTGCATGAACCCAGGCTTTGCCGGTCCAGTAAGCCTCGCGTTGCGCTCCTGTAAAGAGTTTGATCGGATACGTGCCCGGTTTTGGGGGAACAGCGTCGTCAATGCAGTGCCACATAGGGTGTCTCCTTTATCGCAGGCCTGTGCCGGCCGCTTGTTGAATTGCAGGAAGGGAATACATGGATGTTGTGCGTGACCGTCCGGTGGGGTTACACGCCATTTCCGGGTTCCTGAATTTCCGTTCCTGGCCCAGATGCATAATATTTTGTGTTTTTTGGCATAGGGTAGGACAGAATAAACTTGATCGACCCGTCTTCAGCGTGAATGGTAAAGGATCCGTTCAGCGCAAGCATATAGCAGTGTCCGAAATTGAGAACCAGGCGACGGCAGGCGTCATGAAAGTAGTCGCCGCTTTCTCCTTCTTTCGTAAACTTCCACAGTCCGTCTTCTTTTAAAAGATGGAATTTATGCATTTTCTTCTCCTTATCCACGCTAATGAGAGAATGTCGTTGTACTGGGTGCTTGTCGCTATCGGTCGGTCCGATCTAATAGTATTTGCGGCCATTTCCACATCATTTCGGAAGTGCTTGCAATTGATTATAGGCAATGAAAATGACAATAGCAAAACATTCTTCGCGGACCAGATAAACCCTGTGAACGCGTCTGACAGCTGCGGTATTGGATCGTCTTTCGGGAAGCGAGCGCACTTTGCCATTTAACAGTTGCGCGTGATGTCGCGCACCCGATGCTGGCGCGTTCTTTTTACATTTGGTAGAGCACATCAATATCTGGCACCAAATTTTTTCATAACCGAATAGCACCGAGAAGGTCGCTTCTTCGCTTCAACAGAGACGCTTTTAATTGCAGTTGTGATGGTATTGCCGGAAGATGAAAAACGAAGATTCGTAATTGCTAACAAGAAATGCCACTTCAACGGTTGCATTTGTACCGCCTGCCGCAAATACTGAACCGTAACAAGAAATCTTATGAAAGAGCGGCACGGTTGTCTTGCGGGGGATAACCATTCAATGCGTTGCCTCGAAAACGATACGGGCGAGGCGTGCAATACGTTTGGCTGTATTAACAGGAGCACACAACATGCAAAGTATTGCGATCGTCAGCGAACACGCATCCCCTCTGGCAGCGCTGGGCGGCGTCGATAGTGGTGGTCAGAACCTCTACGTTGCCAATGTGGCACGTGAACTGGCGCGCCTGGGACACCGTGTTGATATTTTTACCAGACTGGATAGCCCCAGTCTGCCAGCGCAGATTGACTGGGTTGATAACGTGAGAATTGTCCATGTGCCCGCCGGTCCCGCGATTGCACTTCCCAAGAAGAGCCTGTTGCCGCACATGGAGGCATTTGGTCAGTTTATGCAAGATTATGTGCGTGAGCAAGGAATCGAGTATGACGTTATTCACGCCAATTTTTTCATGTCAGCTCTGGCGGCAATGCCGCTGGCGCGCATGTCAAATACGCCGCTGGCCGTGACCTTTCACGCTCTAGGCAAAGTGCGCCGCATGCATCAGTCGGAAAACGACCGTTTTTCTGATCGCCGTTTCAGCATCGAAGAGGATATTGTTCGCAACGCCGACTGCATTATTGCGGAGTGTCCGCAAGGTCCCAGTCGGTTGACACGTCGCCATCTTCGGGCACACCTGTATATACAGTCATGACCATGCCGGAAGGAATTTTTGCAAGCAGCTCGCCACAGCTGAATACGGCGTCGTCATAATGCGGTGATATCACCAGCACCGGCGCTTGCTCTGCAGCCTGGAAAAAATCCCTGTCAAAAGTCATCGAGCGATACGACAGCATAATGTTAATCCGTTATTGTGAACAAAAGTGTTTCAGATCGACGGTCTGCGCCCGGCATTGTGACGCAGGCAAGTCGCACGCATGCATCGCAGGGGTGTACCGCAGCAAGCGCAGCCGGAAAGCGTCACAAAGATCCACCACAAAGCTGCGCCGCTCGACGCCAACACAGGATTCGATACAAGTGTTTTCAAAAAATAATTTATGGCGCCGGGTTTCGTGGAATGATGGCAGGAACATGTTGTCTTTCATGATTGCAGTTGTCTCTTTATTGCAGTTGTCTCTTCAATTATGTCCTCCTGCGTTACGCCTTCAAAGCCAATAATGCGCAAGTGCGGGAGCGGTACCGAAATGGAGCATGTCAAAAAAATGAGCCGCCTCTTGAAGTTGGTATTGATCATTCTGGCGTTGGCCGGGGTCGTCGCCCTTTTTGTGTTTACCGACATGGAATTTTCGAGTAAAGCGAGTCTTTTGATTGCCGTCGGCACGTTTACTGCTGCCATTATTTCGCTATATATCGCCAACAGCAACTGGAAACGGGAGAGCGACCGGGAAAGGCGCACCGAAGAGAAAAAACGAATTCTTTTCCTGAGCCTGTGCGACGTCACCATGGATCATTACAAAGAAGCCGTTTGGAGCTTCGGGCAGGTGAAAGACTATAAATCGCAGTTACAAGCGTCACTCCATGAGTCCGATAAAAACGACACAGAAAACCAGTACCGGTTGTGCGATTCGATCTGCAGAGCCATTGAATTGAACAAAATAAAATTCGATTATGTCAATTTCAATTTGATCATCAAAAACCTGGATTCCCTGCTTTATCTTCGCAAAGAGGCAACGCCCATTCTGGTGAACCTGATCACATTTGTGAAGATCATCTACCAGCAAATTGATCTGATCCTCAGTTCATCCCATAACCGGGAGACCGTCGAGTTATGCGAGCAATGCGACTATCTCATGAAAGTGCTGACTGAAGTCGAGCGGGAAATCGAAAATTTCCAGGCACTCAGCAAATAATCCTATCGTGGTTGCCGCGCACTCAATCGCCAGTTGTCGTCATCTCGGGTGGATCCCTGGTAGAACGCGGCGCGCCGATACCAGTACACTCCTTGACAGTCCCGCGCACTCCTTCTACAGATCCAGCTAAGGTTGGCAGACCGATCGGCAGTGCCGTCGTCCGTCAGCGAGTTAGCATTTGTCATCGCATGTTTGCTGGCGCTGCATCCGGATGTCGCTGGTCGCCGCACTTAACCGTCAATAAAGGCGACAACGGAACCGGCTTGCGGTTCCGCGCAGATTGTCATCGCTATCAGGGTTGTGCTTTGGCTTTGCTGACAGTCGGATTCAGGTCTTGGGCCATTTTCAAATGCTCTTGCAGCGACGGCAAGGTTTTTTCGGCAAATGCCTTGATATCGGCATCCTCGCTGTTTTTAATCGTGTCCTGGAAAAGCTCGATGGTGCTCTCGTGGGCCGCCACACCCATGCGATCCACATAGTTCTCGTCGAATTTATCGTCCAGCAGACTTAAGGCTTTTAGTTCGCCCTTCTGCATCAGCGACGGTTCGGTCGACACGGTCGCGCCTTTGCTTTCAGCCAGCGCTTTCAATTCCTCGTTGACTTTGCCATGGTCGGTCACCATGCGGGCGGCAAAATCCTTCACTTCACTGGTTGACGCCTTTTGTTGGGCCAGCTTGCCGCCTTCAACTTCTGCAAGTCCGGCCTCTGCTGCATTATTGAAAAAAGATTTGTCGTCGCCCGAAAGCGTGTTTTCTGTTTTGGTACTGTTAGTGTCCGAACCCATATTGGCCGGATTCGTAGACTGCGCTGAAGCAGACACCGGTAGGATCATCAAGGATGACAGCAATACGATTGTTTTGCACGATAAGCGAAACATATAACCTCCGATATGAAATCGAGCGCCGGAGAATCCGGATCTCGTCTATTCGTTCCTGGCCGATTCCGCGACTTTGTCCCAAGGCAACCCCTGCGATTGCGCCGGCTCCTGTTTCACACATTTTGTATTCCGACCTGCCGTTGGCGTTCAGCCTACGCGGCCCAGTGACATTTCTATCTCTGCCCCGATTTGAGTTGGCAGTGCACACTCAAAATGACTCGCCAAACCCCTTATACGGACTCGCAAAGCACTCCGTTCCAGCGGTCTGCCACAGACCCATTGAAGATATACTAGCAACGAACTTCTGGGAAAGACATTGCATGTTACATATGCTTAACAAGACTAGACGCCTGAAATAAAAATACCTCTTACACGTTACGACCGAAACCGTGTGACAAAGAGGCAATACCGCGCAGTTGCGGGGGCAATTGGCGACAATGACGACCGCGTCTTATGATGACTTTACGTGTCTTTACAAACTAAATCTTGGGATGTTTGCGTTTGCGACAAGCGCAGGCAGATAATGGATTTGTCTTGACCGCAAGGGTAAAGACAGGGGTGCACAAAGTAGGTCTGCAAAGCATCCAAAAATACTAATTTATCGCTTTCGCAAATATCGTCAGCATGTCGATTGTGATCCTTGGTCGCAGCCCGTACTCAGCGTGATATGACTCTTACTTTCAAGGAAGAAATATGACACAGACAATGCCAGCACAGGAACAGCAAGTCCAGCCGGGACGCGAATCGAAAATGCATCCGGCCCCGGTTTATGACGACCCGAACTACAAAGCAGGTGGCAAGCTGAAGGATAAGGTCGCCTTGATCACTGGCGGCGACAGTGGAATAGGGCGCGCAACAACCATCGCCTTTGCCAAAGAAGGCGCCCGGATCGCCATTGTCTATCTTGAAGAAGATAAAGACGCCACGGAAACCAAGCAATGCGCAGAGAAATATGGATCCGAAGTGCTACTGATCAAGGGCGATATCGGCGACGTGGCGTTTGCCAAAAAGTGCGTAACTGACACATTTGAACATTTCGGGACACTGGATATCCTGGTCAATAACGCGGGCGAGCAGCATACTGCCGCCGAGCCAGAAGATATCAGTTACGAACAGTTGTTGCGTACGTTCCAGACGAATTTTTTCAGTATCGTTACCATTACGCTCGAAGCGCTCAAACTGATGCGTGAAGGCGCGTCCATCATCAATACGTCCTCTATTACCGCCTTCCAGGGAAATCCGGACCTGATCGATTATTCGGCAACCAAAGGCGCGATCACCGCATTTACCCGCTCACTATCGACAAAAATCGTCAGCCGGCAAATCCGGGTTAACTCCGTGGCTCCCGGCCCGATCTGGACGCCACTGATCCCGGCCTCTTTTTCCGCTGATAAGGTGGCAAAGTTCGGCAAAGATACCCCCATGGGAAGGCCAGGGCAGCCCTTTGAGCTTGCACCGGCCTATGTCTATCTTGCCAGTTCAGATTCAACGTATGTGACAGGACAGACCATTCATGTCAATGGCGGTAAGGTTATCAACGGATAAGGACGGCAGCAGTAAATGCGTCATATGGTATGACGAAATCGCTGCGACTTGTGGGTGCCGGTAAACAACGGCTAGCCTTGGCTATGTAGATTCTGCGGCATTGACAAGCCGCGGCGTCATCGCGCTGATTTACAAAAGGCTACGGACAAATGCTGCAATGGCGTCTGTCGTCAATTCGGGCTTGTCGCGATGGGGCGAGTGACGGCAATCGTCAATGACATGCAATCTGACGTCTGAGGCCAGTTGGGCGATATTTTCGATTTGTGCCATTGATCCGTATTCATCCTGACGGCCCTGGATTGCCAGCACCGGGCATTGAATTTTTGCCACTTCAGCTTCGATATTCCATTCGCGAAAGGCGGGAGAGAGCCAGGCGTCGTTCCACCCCCAGAAGGCGGAGTCGACCTCGTCGTGATAGCGCTTCAGTTTGTGGGGCAGGTCGCTGTTCAGATAGTCGGCTCTGGCCATTTCGATATTTCTGATCGTGACCTCCTCGACAAACAAATGCGAAGCCATCACCGCCACAGCGTGGGTCCGTTCAGGGTAGGCAGCGGCGTATAGCAGGGCGATAGAAGCGCCATCACTGTGTCCGACCAGAATTGGTCGATCCTTGCGGGTGTCTATGCCCAGCGCTGTAAAAAAGGCAGGCATAAATTGTTGCGCCTGGATATGCATGAAGTCTGCTGACCAGTGCTCGTCCGGGGGCCGTGGCGTGGATTTGCCGTAACCATACCGGGAGAAAACCAGGCCGCGGCATTCCAGTATCCGGCACAGATTCTGCGGCCAGTCTTTCCACATGGCGACCGAACCCAGGCCTTCATGCAGAAACACCAGTAACGGACGGTCGAGCCGTTCAGGCTGAATCGACTGATATTCAATGGACGTTGTTTTTTCGTTATATGAAACTTTGGTAAGTTGTCTGTCAGCCATTTTTGGAATAAGTGTGAGTTTACGGTTGTGGTTGCCAAGTTTAAGTAAAATACTTTGTTCCGGGCAGTTGTCTGGTCGTGCAACATCCTTTGCACCAATGTCAGTTTATCAAGTCAGACGCTGCATTTATAGAGGGGTACACAGCAATTGCTGCATTTGTGCCGTTCACATTAAGGTTAGTTAAATGAAATTCGCGGAATTCCAGCCGGGTATGGTCTTTGAACAGGGGCCCCGGCATTTGACCGAAGAAGAAATCATTCGCTTCGCCGAAGCATATGACCCCCAGTGGTTTCACGTTAATCCGGAGCGGGCCAAATCCGGTCCATGGAAAGGTTTGATTGCCAGTGGCTGGCATACCTGCGGGATCGCCATGAAGATGGCGGTAGAGGCGGCCCTCGAAGGCTCTGAGTCATTCGCATCGCCTGGGCTGGACAGTGTCAAGTGGCTCAAGCCGGTGCGCCCGGGCGATGATTTATTCTGGAAAGGCGTGGTCAAGGCCAAGCGGATCTCCAACACTCGTGAAGGGCTTGGTATTTTGCTGTGGAGCTGGGAAGTGACTAATCAGAATGGCGAAACCGTGCTGGAACTGGATGCTACCAGTCTTTTCGATATTTCCGAGAGCATGACAAAAGACGACGAATAAGCCGCAATCCAATGGCAGATGATCTGAAGCCTGCCATTGTTCATTCAGTAGATACAGTAACAAGCAAATTCAGTAACAAGTAAAACGCCTCCGTCCGGAGGCGTTTTACTTGTTACCTTCCGCTATTGACACTGCGGGTCTGCATTGTCTTTGCGAGCTTGTTGTGTCGTGAAAATAGTCGCCGCCAAGCCGTCCGGGCGTATCCGCGTGGTACTTGATGACCGTCTCATCGACATTGACTGGCTTATTCTCCCATGCTAGAGTATTTTACAGATAAGCGGGCTTGACAAATGTGATGTTCCGGGCATATCAAATGGCTTTGGTTTTGACGTTTTTAATTTCATGTGAAATACCTGTAAAGAAGGACTATCATGTTTTTAAGTATGTATGAACAGGAACGTTTGATGGTATACACGGCCGGCAAGCTGGCGCTTGAGCGCAAGCAGCGCGGCCTGAAGCTGAATTTGCCCGAGGCCACGGCCTATATCACGTCCTTTTTGCTTGAGGGCGCTCGTGACGGGCAAACGGTTGCCGATCTGATGGAAGCCGGACGCCATGTGCTCACACGTGACGATGTGATGGATGGTGTTCCTGAAATGCTGGGCCAGGTTCAGGTGGAAGCGACATTTCCAGATGGAACGAAACTGGTAACCGTTACAGGCCCGATCTCATGAAAGACAAACCTAATCCCTTTGAAAATCCAGATCCCGTTCCTGCCAATGCAGGAGACCCGGTGCATGCCTCAGACGATCCGGGTCGTGATTATCCCGACGCTGAACCGTCGGCAGAGGGACCGACGCATTCTTCGGGTGTCAGCAGCCCCAGTTCGCCCCGCCGGGCGGGCACCGGAGAGCGACAGGCACCGCGGCGGGAATCTGATGATGAATTCGACGAAACGGTCCCGCTGGTGCCGGGCGAAATTCTGTATTGCACTCAGGACGTGGAAATCAATGCCGGGCTGCCGGTCATAACGCTTAAGGTAGTCAATGGCGCCGATCGTCCAATTCAAGTAGGTTCGCATTTTCATTTCGCCGAAGTCAACGCTGCCCTGGAGTTTGATCGCTCCAGAGCCTGGGGCAAACGGCTGAACGTGCTGTCTGGCGGTTCTGTGCGTTTCGAACCCGGTGCCGTGGTAGAAGTGGAGTTGGTGGATATACAAGGTAGACGCGTTGTGCGTGGTTTGCGGGGCTTGTGCGGAGGCAGTCTGGATGGCAAAGATTTCTCGATCTGAATATGTGGCTTCATATGGTCCGACCACGGGTGACCGCATCCGCCTGGCCGATACCAATCTGTTGATCGAAGTCGAAAAAGACCTGTGTGCGGGCGGCAATGAAGCGGTTTTCGGCGGCGGAAAATCGGTGCGCGAGTCAATGGGGCAATCGTGTGCCACACGTGCTGAAGGCACCCCCGATCTGGTGATTACCGGCGCTATTATTCTCGATCATTGGGGCATTATCAAAGCCGATGTGGGCGTTCGGGACGGTCGTATCGTGGCGTTGGGCAAGGCCGGCAACCCCGACACCATGGATGACGTACACCCCGATCTGGTGATCGGGCCTTCGACCGAGATCATGTCTGGCAATGGACTCATTATGACGGCGGGTGCTGTCGACACGCACGTTCATTTCGTTGGTCCGCAGATGCTGCAAATCGCATTGGCCTCTGGCACAACGACGGTGACAGGGGGGGGATCCGGGCCGACCGAGGGGTCCAAGGCGACGCTGGCCACGCCGGGTGCGTGGTGGATGGAACGCATGCTCGAGGGTTTTGAGCCGTGGCCCGTCAATGTACTCATTCTGGGGCGCGGCAATACGGTATCCCACGAGTCCTTGTGGGAGCAATTGCGCGCAGGTGTGGGGGGCTTCAAAGTCCATGAAGACTGGGGCGCCACGCCGGCGGTTATCGACGCAGCGCTTCAGGTCGCAGACGCATCCGGTGTCCAGGTTGCGATTCACTCCGATACCCTTAACGAGGCCGGGTTTGTCGAGGACATGCTCAAGGCCGTTGCCGGACGTTCGTTCCATTCGTTCCACACCGAAGGTGCGGGCGGCGGGCACGCGCCCGATATTATCCGGATTGCCGGGGAATCCAATGTGTTGCCGGCCTCCACCAACCCGACCCGTCCTTTTACCCGCAATACGGTGGACGAACATCTGGACATGGTTATGGTGGCGCACCATTTGAATCCTCAGGTCCCTAACGATCTGGCCTTTGCCGAAAGCCGTGTACGGGCGGGCACGATCGCCGCTGAAGATGTGCTGCACGATATTGGCGCGCTGTCGATCATGTCTTCCGATGCGCAGGCGATGGGTCGTATCGGTGAGGTTGTCATCCGTACCTGGCAGACGGCACACCGAATGAAGCAGCTTCGCGGCTCGCTGCCGGGCGATACGTTGGCCGACAATCACCGGGCGCGCCGCTATGTGGCCAAATATACCATTTGCCCTGCCATCGCCCACGGGCTGGAAAAGCATATCGGATCGATCGAAGTGGGGAAAATGGCCGACCTGGTACTGTGGCAGCCTGCACTTTTCGGCATACGTCCTACGGTTGTATTCAAGGGTGGCATGGCAGCGACCGCAGCGCTTGGCGATCCCAATGCGTCTATTCCGACGCCGCAGCCGGTGCTTGAGCGTATTGGCTTTAATGTGTACTCGCCGGCGGCTGCCGCTACCAGCGTGGCCTTTGTTTCGCAGGTGGCTATTGATGACGGGCTAGCGGGCCGCTTGAATATCCGGCGCCCACTGGTCGCCATTGAAAACTGCCGGGCTCGCACCAAGGCTGATCTGCCTGAAAACTCGGCTTTGCCGCATATAGAGGTAGATCCCGATAGCTACGCCGTCAAGGTAGACGGGGAGCTGATCGATCATGAACCTGCACTAGAGGTTCCCATGGCTCAACGATATTTTCTATTCTGAAGCGAGGTACGGAATGGCGCATAGTGCCGCGCTGTTATTGCTGGCAGACGGACGTCTTCCTGCTGGCGGATATGCCCATTCCGGCGGCCTGGAGCCAACGGTACATATCCATGGACTGACTGATGCCGCTGGCCTGGAAGGCTTTCTTGAAGGGCGCGCTGCGACAACCGGCTTGGTGGCCGCATCATTTGCCGCTGCGGCATGCCGGGCAGCCCAAACGGGACAACATGCATTGCTTGGCGAACTGGACAGGCAACTGGATGTTCGCACGCCGTCCAAGGCGACACGCGCGGTTTCCAGGGCGCTCGGACGCCAGCTATGGCGTGCCGTCACCAGTATTCGATCTATTGACGTGCCAGCACAATCGCGGCGCGATATGCACCAGCCTGTCGTATACGGCATGGCGGCCGCGGCATTCGGACTGGAGCCCAGGGAAGCTGCACAGATTGTCCTGCATGAATCGGTAGCCGGGCCGGCGGCAGCTGCAGTCAAGGTACTCAGTGTCGATCCGTTCGCCGTGCAGGCGGCCCTGGCGCACCTGACCGATTTTCTTGATACGCTGGCGCAGCAGGCGAGCGAGTATGCAGATACGCCGCCCGACGATTTGCCGGCCCTGGGCACGCCTTTGCTGGATTTGGCTGCTGAACACCACAGGAATTGGGGGGTACGTCTCTTTGCCTCGTGATTTTCTAACCCCCCAGCCTGGCGTCATGACTGCCCGAGCAACGCTTGTCACCCGTCAAGACCTTGACCATACCGGCCGCCGTGTCAGCCGAGTGCATACACTGCGGTCTCAGGCACCGCTCATATTGCGCCCTACGCAGCCCAAAGAGCCGGAACCGCAGGTGTTGCGTGCCGCTTCCGTGGCGCGGGTGTCGCTCGTCTCGGGCGCGGCAGGACCGCTGGGCGGCGACGACTTCGAGTTAAATATTCGCGTGGGTACCGGTAGCACTTTACTGCTCAATGAGATTTCATCCACGCTGTTACTGCCTGGTGCACGCGGCGGGCAGTCCAGTATGAGAATCAATATTGCCGTGGAAGACGATGCCACGTTTGTCTGGATGGCCGAGCCGGTGATTGCGGCACATGGATGTCGCCATGAGCACACGATCAATATCGAACTGGCCGCCAGCGCTCGCCTGTTCATGCGCGACGCACTGCAGTTCGGGCGACACAAGGAGCAACCTGGCAATCTTCTTCAAACCCTGCGCGTCAAACGGGATGGCGAACCTTTGTTCAGCCAGCAACAGCAAATCGGGCCGGACGCGGTGGGGTGGTGCAGTTGCGCGGTCCTCGGCAAGCATAAGTGTATGGGCACGGTGCTTGTTGTAGATCCGCAATGGTGTGCAATCCAGCCTGAAACCAATGTGTTTGCCGTCGATGCAGCGCTGTTGCCGCTAGAGGGACCCGCCGTTATGATCAGTGCGCTCGCGGCGGAAACCTGGACTTTGCGCAAACATCTGGAGCATGGCATCAATCTGCTGGGAGAGCGCTGGTCCGTTGCGGCCTCTGAGTCTGCACGAGATGACCAGGATGCCGGTTGCTATCGGCATAAGCCCGACCCTGCTATCCCATCTTCTGACACTATTCGACAAGGAAACGACTATGAGTACACAAACTGAAAATATTCGTACGCGCGCATTGCGACTGGGCGTAGCAGGGCCGGTGGGCACCGGCAAAAGTTCGGTTGTTGCCACATTGTGCCGAACCCTGCGTCATGAGTTCCAGATCGGCGTAATTACAAATGACATATACACCGATGAAGATGCCCGCTTCCTGAGGTCCGAAGGCGTGCTGCCGGTCGAACGCATTCGGGCGGTCGAAACCGGCGCCTGCCCGCATACTGCCATACGCGACGACGTCACAATGAATTTGCTTGCGGTCGAAGACCTGGAGAAGGACTTTGCGCCACTGGACATTGTGCTTATCGAGAGCGGCGGCGATAACCTGACCGCCACTTTTTCTCCATCCCTGGTAGATGCGCAAATTTTTGTGATCGATGTGGCCGGTGGGGGTGATGTGGCGCGCAAAGGCGGGCCAGGCATCGGCCGTGCTGATCTGCTTATCGTCAATAAGGTAGACCTTGGACCACATGTTGATGTCGATGTCGAACAAATGCTGACTGACGCCCGGGCTGCGCGAGGCGGTGCGCCCGTGCTTGCTCACTCCAAAAAATATCCCGATACGGAAAAGGCGCTTTGCGACTGGGTTCGACAATTGCACGAGGCGCACGTCAGCGGCACGCATATACCCACGGACCCGGGTCCGATGGCGCCTCATTTTCATGCAACAGAAGACGGAGGCTATATCCATCGACATGGGGATGAGGCGCACCCTCATGTGCATCGTTGAATATGTTGCGATGGAACATGCATTTGACATTTGTTAACTGGCGCACCGGCGTGCTGGGAAGCGATAGGAATTATTACTAGCCTAGGAGGTTTATATGCGTACTTTGTTGAAACCCATGACAGTGACGACCGCGATCGGAACGCTGTTGGGCCTGACAGCTACTGCAGTTTTTGCGCATCCTGGTCATATTGACCAGGCGCAACACGGCATGTTTGCAACTGGGTTCCTGCATCCCCTGACCGGTCTGGATCATTTGCTGGCGATGCTGGCGGTTGGCCTCTGGAGTGCCCTGACCCATCAGAGCCTGCGCCGCGCCATGCTCGCACCGGTTGTGTTTCTGTTGATGTTGTTTGCAGGCGCAATGCTTGGCATCATGGGCGTGCAGCTACCGCTGGTTGAACCGATGATTATGGCGTCGCTATTGATATTAGGTCTGTTGGTAGCAACCAGAAAGCCCATCAATGAGATGCTCGGCTTCGTCATTGTCGGCGTATTTGCCCTGTTTCACGGGCTGGCGCACGGTATGGAGATGCCAGCAAGCAATGCTGCCATATCGTTTGTCGCCGGCTTTATGCTTGCCACATTCGGATTACATGTGGCAGGACTCTTGGGAGGAATACAGCTCAAACGGCATAGCGCATGGTTCTCACGTGTGCTGGGCGGCGTCATTTCTGCCTATGGTGTTTTCCTGCTGGCCGGTGCATAAGACGTCAGGCGGCTAACGGACAGGACAGCAAAAAGGCGTGAGGCCGACCGGGCTCACAGGAAAGCGGCGCTTATTGCATTTGGATTGTGCATTTGCGCCAATTGCCTGCCTGGCGCTCGCACCGCGCGACCAGCAGTCCGTACACCCAAGCGATCGCCGGCAGCTTCGTCGATAAAATTGCAGAAGGCCGCTGAATGGGAGTGACTAGTTGATAGGGATCACAGAAAGCAATAGTAGAAAAGAATAAAAAAAAGCCAGCATGCGGTACCCGATGCTGGCTTTTGTCTGGCCTGATGTTTCCTGGGGATGCTGTGAACCACAGCATCCTTTTCGTTGATTAGTAGAATGCCTGCAGGCCGGTTTGTGCACGACCCAGAATCAGGGCGTGTACATCATGGGTGCCTTCATAGGTATTGACCACTTCGAGATTGACCAAATGACGTGCTACGCCAAATTCATCTGAAATTCCATTGCCACCCAGCATGTCACGCGCCAGCCGGGCGATATCCAGCGATTTGCCGCAAGAGTTACGTTTCATGATGGAAGTGATTTCAACGGCGGCGGTGCCTTCGTCTTTCATTCGACCCAGGCGCAGGCAGCCTTGAAGCCCGAGCGTGATTTCTGTCTGCATGTCAGCCAGTTTTTTCTGGATCAGCTGGTTTTGCGCCAGCGGGCGGCCGAACTGCTTGCGATCCATTGTGTACTGACGCGCTGTGTGCCAGCAGGACTCGGCAGCGCCCAGCGCTCCCCAGGCGATCCCATAGCGCGCAGAGTTCAGGCATGTAAAGGGACCGCGCAGACCGCTGACGCCAGGCAACATTTGCTCATCAGACACTTGCACATCGTCCATCACAATTTCACCTGTGATAGAGGCGCGCAGGCCGACCTTGCCATGGATAGCAGGAGCGGACAGGCCTTTCATGCCTTTTTCCAAAATGAAGCCACGGATTTTTCCGTCAAAATCGCCACCAACGCATCGCGCCCATACAACAAACACATCTGCAATAGGCGAGTTGGTGATCCACATTTTGTTGCCGCTCAGGCTGTAGCCGCTGTCAGTTTTCTTTGCGCGGGTTTCCATGCCCTCGGGGTCAGAGCCGTGATTGGGCTCGGTCAGACCGAAGCAGCCAATCCATTCACCCGACGCCAATTTAGGCAGGTATTTGGATTTTTGTTCTTCGCTGCCGAATTCGTTGATGGGAACCATGACCAGCGAAGATTGCACACTCATCATGGAACGGTAGCCGGAATCAATGCGTTCAACTTCGCGCGCGATGAGCCCGTAGGCGACGTAGTTCAGGCCGCCACCACCGTATTGTTCCGGAATGGTCGGGCCCAGCAATCCCAGTTCGCCCATTTCGGTGAAAATCGCCGGATCGGTTTTTTCGTGGCGAAAAGCCTCAAGCACGCGGGGCGCCAATTTGTCCTGGCAGTAGGCCGCTGCAGCATCGCGGATCATGCGTTCTTCGTCAGTCAATTGCGCATTGAGCAGCAGTGGGTCGTCCCAGTGAAATGAAGGGTTAGAGGACATGTTTGGCTCCTGTCTATATTTATGAAATATGGCTTTCGGGTATAGGGGCTGATTCATTTTGGCGTCAGCACAGTCGTATCGGAAGTATTGTATGTGTTAAATTATCAATGATCAATTGATAAAAATGCACAATCTCGTGCACGATGTTCAGATTGTTTCTGTCAGGAGAGGAAAGTGCGCAAAGGTATTCCCAGCTTGGGCGCGTTGCAGGCGTTCGAAGCCTGCGCCCGCCTGGGTTCGTTTTCGCGGGCGGCCGAAGAATTGTCGCTGACCCACAGCGCAGTCTTTCGACAGGTCGAAGGCTTGGAAGCTCGATTGGGCGTGACGCTATTTAACCGCGTGCGCCGGCGCATCTCTCTGACAACGCAGGGCGCGGAATATGCCGCAAGGGTTCGGCACCACCTGGAGCAGTTGCAGAAAGATACTTTCGGCCTGATGAGTCGTTCAGGCCTCGGGCGAAGTCTGCATATTGCGACGCTTCCCACCTTGGCCACTACCTGGCTGATTCCCCGGCTGGCCGACTTTCAGCGCCATTGGCCGGACGTTCAGATCAGCCTGTCGGTGCGCACCCAGCCGTTCCAGTTCACGGACGTGCCGGTGGATGGCGCCATCTATCACGCCTCACAACCGTGGCCAAACACGCAAGGCGTCATGCTGTTTCGCGAAAAGGAGCTGGTGCCAGTGTGTTCCTCGCAATTGCTGGCACGAGCCAAGGCCAAGGGGGCAGAGGCACTGGCGCAACTGACACATTTGCACATGATGACCCGTCCTGATGCCTGGCCCAGTTGGTATGAACATAACGCAGTGCCATTTACCCCACTGGTGCTGGGTGGGCCACGCTACGAACTGTTCACCATGCTGCTGGCTGCCGTAGATGCAGGGCTGGGTGTGGCGCTGATGCCGGCTTTTGTTGCCCGTGAGCATATTAAAAGTGGACGTTATGTGATGCCGGTATCGGCCACGTTGCCAGTGGATACGGCCTATTATTTTGGTTATCCGAAAGCTGATGCCTATCCTGAAGCCTTGACCTTGTTTGAATCGTGGCTCAAGGTACAGGCGGCAGGCTAAGTGGCGGTGCGCCATTGTCAATGTCGTACTTTCCGAGGGTAACAACGCGGGAATCAAATCGCTTTTTGATAAAGCCTGGCCTCCATCTCGGATCGGGTGGCTGCGAACAAATGGTGGCCTGTGCGGTTGGTCTCACCCACGAAGTCTTGTAGCGCCTTGCTGCTGGCACTGTAGGCGGAAATGTCACCGAGGATTACCAAGCGCGTTTGGTAGTTCTGCATCTTCTGAAAGAAATGGCCCGCCTGTTTGCTGCTGAGTTGGAAGAACTCAGGTGTAAACCGACCAACCGGCACAACAATGACGTCGATCTCCTGGCCGTAGGTTTCCCCGATGAGGTCCAGCGCATCCTGCTCGCTCGCTAATGCAGGTCCTTCAGCGGCGGCAAAGTACACATTAAGATTACCTAAGCGTTCTATCCCCATGGCGATCTTCCATCCGTCATTCTTGGTCAGTTAAGTTATCTGCTGGGTTTCAAGTCCTTGTGGGACGATTCACCGATCAAACGATCGCTTCAAGGCTATAGCAGTTTGGCAAGGCAGTCAAACCAGTCGATAGGATAATTTTTGGACAACGGTTCTTGTCACACTGTTGCTTGTACCGGCGACGTATGCGTGTCCAATCGCAACATCTAGCGGTTGTCGTTGAGTTTACGAGTGTGGAAATAACGCAATGATCAGTTCGATCATGAGCGCGTGACTGTGATCGCATAAAAAAGCAGAATAACGCTGCTGCACTGACGGGCAGTACAGACGGTAAAAGGCCCGACCGAAGCCGGGCCCTGGCTGATAAGGAGGATACGATGCGGAAAATTCAACTGCTATTTTTTTGTCAATATCGTATTTTCCGATGTGCCTACTTGCAAGCATCGGCGTATCGACACACCCGCTTGGTCCGATCCTAGCGGAAAATCACCGTGCGGTGGTTATTGAGCAGAATGCGGTGTTCAACGTGATATTTGACGGCACGCGACAAGACCAGAGACTCAATGCCGCTGCCGACCCGGGTCAGCTCGTTGGCCGACATGGTGTGGTCGACCTGTTCGATATCCTGGGCAATAATCGGGCCTTCATCCAGTTCTGCCGTTACATAATGTGCGGTGGCGCCGATGATTTTTACGCCTCGCGCATGGGCCTGGTGATACGGACGGGCACCTTTGAAGCTGGGCAGAAAACTGTGGTGGATATTGATTGCCCGACCTTCCAGCGCACGACAGAACTGATCCGACAGGATCTGCATATAACGTGCCAGTACGACAACATCGGCCCGGTGGTTTTCGACCAGCGCCAGAACCTGCTTTTCCTGTTCGGCTTTGGTGTCCGGCGTCACGGGCAGGTAATGAAAGGGGATGCCATAGCCCGTGGCCAGTCTTTCGTAGTCGCGATGATTCGAGATGACAGCCACAATTTCAATTGGCAGCGATCCGCTATTGGCGCGAAACAGCAGATCATTCAAACAATGCCCCTGCTTGCTGACCATGATCAGCACGCGCGCCTTTTTGCGGCCCTCATGCAATTTCCAGGTCATATTGAATTTATCACCCAGTGGAATAAACTTCAGGCAGATATCGTCATAGCTGATCGCACTGTTCACGCTGAAATGAACCCGCAGAAAAAAACGCTGCGTTTCTTCATCTCCAAATTGCTGCGAATCCAGAATGTTGCCGTCCATTTCAAGCAGCAGGCCGGAAATGGCGTGCACGATGCCGGTTCGGTCAGGACAAGATACGGTCAGAATGTAATCGTTTTGCATGGGTGTTTTAAATAGGTTACGAGTAATATTTTAGTTGGTGCTAAGGGTCTGCCGGGTGCTGATGGCAATGGCCAGCGCTGCGGTCAGGCCCGGCGATTCAATGCCGAACAAATTGACCAGGCCGGGTACGCCATGATCGCCCGGGCCGGAAATCACGAAGTCGCCCGCCGCAGATGAGGCAGGTACGATTTTCGGTCGAATGCCGGCATAACCCGGATCGAGGGCATTGTCGGGCAGGCCTGGCCACCAGCTGCGAATGGCCTGTTCAAAAGCGGCGGCATGATCCGGGTTGACCAGATAATTTTCATTCTCGATCCACTCGGTATCGGGCCCGAATTTTGCCTGGCCGCCCATGTCCAGGGTGAGGTGTACGCCAAGGCCTGCGCGGTTGGGCATGGGATAGATCAGATGAGAAAACGGTGCACGGCGGTTCAGTGTGAAATAGCTGCCCTTGCAGTAATACTCGCCCGGAATATGTGCCAAATCGAGTCCGCCTATGTTGCGCGCCAGCGTGGGCGCATGCAGGCCAGACGCATTAATGAGGGTTCGACAGCGTAAGGTCATGGGTTCGTCCCCGCCGAAATGACAAGTAAAGGCGCCGTCGGCGTCGATATTCGCATGCAGCATGGGTGTGCGCAGAATCACCTGGGCGCCGGCGTTTTCTGCATCGCCCTGCAGCGCCAGCATATACGCATGGCTATCAATGATACCGGTTGACGGAGACAGTATCGCGGCGGCGCAGTCTAGTTCGGGTTCCAGCTTGCGCGTCTGCTCGGCAGTCAGCCACTGCAGATCGTCTACACCGTTGGCCTTACCCTGGGCGACGATTTTTTCCAGATACGGCACCTGGTTCTCGTCTGTGGCAACCAGTAGCTTGCCCATGCGTTTGTAGGGAATATGGCGCGCATCGCAATAGGTATACAGCTGCTTTTTGCCTTCTACACAAAGGCGGGCCTTCAGGCTGCCAGCCGGATAATATAAACCGGCATGAATCACTTCGGAGTTGCGTGAGCTGGTGCCCATGCCGATGCCTTCTTCGGCTTCCAGTACCAAAACCTCGGCTCCCGAACACGCCAGTTCGCGGGCGATGGCAAGCCCGACCACGCCGGCGCCGACGACGATGCATTCAATATCAATACTCATTTATGTTTCAGTCAAGGTAGGGGTCAGGTCAAAACTGCCCGCATGATAGACCAGGGGCAGCGAATCGGTATGGTGGCACTGCTCTACCTCGCCGATCAGGATCATGTGATCCCCTTCGTGGTAGTGATTGCGGTTGTAGCATTCAAACCAGGCCGAGCAATAGCGGTCATCCAGTTTGGGAACCTGCTCGTCAGTGGCGCCTGGTGTCCACAGTATGTCATGGAAACGTTCCTGCGGACTGCCGGTGGAAAACTGGCGGGCCAGCGCAAGTTGCTCGGCGTTCAATATGTGGATGTTGTAGCGCGTGAGCTGTTCAAACGCTTCCCGGTTGGAAGAGGATTTGATCAGGCTCCAGAGCACCAGCGGGGGGTTCAGCGAAACTGAATTGAACGAGCTGACAGTCAACCCGATGGGATGACCGGTTTGCGGATGTGTGGCCGTCACGATGGTGACCCCGGTCGCAAAGCGGCCCAGTGCCGACTTGAAATCCCGTGAGTCAAAATCCGGGGCCTGTGCGCTCATTGTGTCAATACCTTATTTCTCGGCTTTGTCATCATGTCAGGGAGATAGGCGGACCAGGGACCAGCCAGCGTCGTCGTCACGCGTATAACGAAGCCGATCATGCAGCCGCGATGGGCGGCCCTGCCAGAACTCGATCATTTCCGGCACGACCACATAGCCTCCCCAGTGGGGCGGCTTCGGGACAGCGTCGCCGAATTTTTCTCGAAAATCCTCTGCACGTTCTTCCAATTCTTCGCGGCTAATCACCTGGCTTTGCTTGGATGCCCAGGCACCGATCCGGGATCCCAGCGGACGGGTGACGAAGTAGTCGGTCGACTCCGCTTCGGGCAGTTGCCGCGCGATACCGTTGATTTGAACCTGGCGTTCCAGTCCCAGCCATACGAATAGCAGGCTGACTGCGGCATTGCCGGCAATATCGTGGCCCTTGCTCGACTCGTAGTTGGTAAAAAAGGTGAAGCCTTCGACCGTGAGGTCCTTGAGCAGGACGGTGCGCGAGGATGGTCTGTGGCGCGCGTCGACGGTGGACAGCACCATGGCGTTGGGTTCAACGATGCCGCCGGAGACGGCATCGTTGAACCAGCGTTCGAATTGTTTGATCGGGTCGGGATCGACCTGGGATTCCAGAAGTACGTTCTGTTCGTAGTTCTGCCGTAAATCTGCGAGCGTCATAATTACTTCTTCAGGGAAAATACCTAAAGGAATAGTGTACTGCACTTGGGCGGATTTCCCGGTCAATTCCCGGTCCCCGACAGCAGATTGCCCTGCTCAGGGAGCTGATTTTACCGGGTACGTTTTTTTGAGCGTATCTGCCAGTTTGAACAGGGCGTGGTCCTGGATGTTGGCATCCGACAGGGCGTGCGCGGTTTCGATCACATACTCAGGGCAGGGGCCATTCTGGCCAGTGGCGTTCAGGATGATTTGCAGGGTTTCCTCGAAGGTCAGGTCCTTGGCGTAGGCGTGGTTTTCCCGATCCATGATAAAGGCCAGGGCGCGCACTGTCCCTTGTTCCGTTGCGCAATGGGTCCACGTTGGGATATAGGCGCCCGAGACCATTTCGCGTTTCCATAAGGCGCGAAATTCCTGTTCCAGCGCATCAGGCCGAAGTTTAAAGACTTTGCCTTCGCATTTGCCGCCTTGATCCAGGCCGAACACCAGACCCGGCCGTTCCGGCGTGCCGCGGTTGACGCTGGACCACAGGCACAGCGCGCGATGATAACCATGGAGGGTGGCCAGGCGGCATTCCTGAAATTCGAACTCCGGTCGCCAGATCAGGGATCCGTAGCCAAAAACCCAGACATTATCCGGATCAGTATTGGCGAGGTTTTGCTGCATGGAATGCTCGACTTCTTCGTCTGTCCACAGGCGGAACTGGCGGATATGGTCGAGCGCTTTTTGTAAGGGATTCCTGATTGGTTCAGCCACGGAATGAACTTCTTTGAATGTGCATTAAAATACGACAGGAGTCCGGAATGCAGATGACGCCAGACTTGCCGGACCCCGGCAGGTAAATCTTTAAAATCAGTTTAGTATAGGGCAGATTCAATTGTAATGGATACAACAATAAATGATAAGCAAAGACGTTTCAGCGGTTTACAGCGTCTGTATGGCGATGGAGCAATAGCTCGCCTGGAGCAGGCCCATGTCATGGTGGCCGGCATTGGTGGCGTCGGCTCCTGGACAGCCGAGGCCTTGGCTCGTACCGGCGTGGGCGAACTGACACTGATCGACCTGGACCATATCGCCGAATCGAATGTGAACCGGCAAATTCATGCACTCTCGGCCACGCTGGGTCAGGCCAAAATTCAGGCCATGGCTGAGCGCATTGCAGGCATCAATCCTGATTGCCGCGTGAATCAGGTCGACGACTTTCTGGGACCCGATAATGTTGATACGCTGCTGCAGGCGCGACCCGTCAGCGTACTGGTGGATGCGACTGATCAGGTCGCGGCCAAGATTGCCATGGTGCTGGCCAGCCAGCGTGAGCAGATTCCGTTTATTATGTGTGGTGGCGCCGGGGGCAAGCTGGATGCACTCACACTGACCGCCGGGGATTTATCCACGGCGCGCAACGATGCTTTGCTGGGCCGTATCCGGCAACAGTTGCGCAAGCAGCACGGGTTCGCCAAAGGTTCGGATCGTCACGGCAAGGCCCTGCGCAAGGCGCCTGCCATGCGCGTTTTTGCGCTCTGGTTCGACCAACCTGCCATTCTGCCCCAGGCATGGGGGGCGCCAGAAGAGCGTGGGGGGCCTCAGGGGTTGTCCTGCGCTGGCTACGGATCTGCGGTCACGGTAACCGCAGCAATGGGTATGGCAGCGGCTGGCGAAGCGATTCGCAGAATTCTGGCCTGACCCCGACGCATTGCGGCGTTGCCAATATAGCACCCGCTTAAAATAGCACCCGCTTAAAACAGAAAAACGGCAGAACACCGTCGTGATCATGGTTTTGGTCATGGCTGCGGCTGCGGCTGCGCGTGCGCTTTGCTACGGTGGCCATCTGCTAAGGCGAGCAGTGAATGGAAGGGGAACGCTGAATGGGGCGCATGTTGATGGATAGCTCGTCGCTCTTTCCTTGTTCGACGACAGCGTCAAGCCGGGTTGTGGCGTCAGCAGTGGCGGATACAAGACAATTTATAATAAAATTACCCGGGTAATATTGCAATTATATTTATACCCGGGTAATATTAGAGTTGTACTTATCAAGCCAACTCAGGAGTCCGACAATGACTGCAACCCCGGAACAAACCTACACCGTGTTTCATGGATACCGCAAGCTTGCTTCCGGTACGCTGCCCCAAGTTGCGGCAGCATATCAGGCGGCCCTGAAAACACCGTCAACCAGCGCGGTATTAATATTCGACGATGTCACTGGTCGTTCGACCGATATTGATTTGCGGCTACTGGATGCCGCAGCGCCAATCGATCAGCAGAACGGTTTTCACCCACAGGTGACAACCCCGCAAACGGGTAGCGGGGCAGTAGGGGCGACTATGCCCGATAGCATGGACGCCACCGATTCGTCATCGCATCGTACGGTGTCGACGCAGGAGAGCAACGATCAGACTGGGCGGCGACGCGGCCGACCGAAGCTCGGCGTGATTTCCCGGGAGGTCACATTGCTGCCCAGGCATTGGGAATGGCTGGCAGCCCAGCCAGGGGGAGCGTCGGTCGCGTTACGCAAGTTGGTGGAGTCGGCCCGGATCAGCAATACGGCCCGAGACAGCCGCCGCAAAGCCCAGGAACGGGCCTATCATTTCATGCTGGCACTGGGTGGTGATCTGGCTGGTTACGAAGAGGCCACACGGGCGCTGTTTGCCGATGATACTAAGGCGCTGGAAACACATATCGCCGGCTGGCCGGACGATGTGCGCACACATGCGCTGAAGCTGGCCACTAACGCCTGAGGGCGGCCACGATAGCTGATGCGCCGCCCGACTGTCGGTACCCGTGCGTCACGCATTGCCCGCAGCGCCTTTGCCGCAAGCAGCGATTGCGCGGCGGCACCACAGTTTGTGCGCGCGGCAGTCCGGGACGCAGGCGGATGTCCAACTTACCCCACAGTTACGATGTCAGGGCCGCCGTCGCTTCAGATGTGCGTGCCAGAAACTCATCAAGGACAAGGCCGGTATGGGAGACGGATTTTTTCGCAATAATGTCCGGTACCGGTCCCATCGCAACGACTTGGCCGCCGCCGTTGCCGCCCTCGGGCCCCATGTCAACGATCCAGTCCGCCTCGGCCATGATATCCAGATTGTGTTCAATAACAACAACGGTGTTGCCGGCCTCAACAAGACGATGCAGCACAACAATGAGTTTTTCGACGTCGGCCATGGACAAGCCCACGGTGGGCTCGTCCAGCACGTAGAGCGTGTGCGGCCTGCTAGAAGCCCTGCCGGTTTTGATCACGCCTTCATCAAGGCGCGCCTTGACCAGTTCAGAAACCAGCTTGATCCGCTGGGCTTCACCGCCAGACAATGTCGGCGAAGGCTGGCCCAGTGTGAGGTAGCCCAAACCGACATCCTGGAGCAGTTGCAGTGAACGCTTGACCCGCGGATGGGCGGCGAAATAGGGGATCGCGTCATCGACTTCCATCTGCAGCACCTGGCCGATATTTTTGTCACGTAGCCGGATCGCCAGTGTATCCGGGTTGAAACGATTGCCGTTACACGCTTCGCAGGGTACTTTGATATCCGGCAGAAAGCTCATTTCAATGGTGCGCATACCCTGGCCTTCGCAAATCGGGCAGCGTCCGTCACCGGTATTGAATGAAAAGCGCGATGCGCTCCAGCCACGGATTTTTGCATCCCGGGTTTCGGCGAACTGACGCCGCACGTCATCCCAGAAGCCGATATAGGTTGCCGGGCAGGAGCGCGGCGTTTTGCCTATCGGTGTCTGATCAACCTCCAGCACGCGATCAATGCGCTCCCAGCCCGTGATGTCATCGCAACCGCGCCATGCTGGTGGTGTTTTTGCGCCAATGACGCCCTTGAGATTGTCCAGCAGCACATCGCGTGCGAGCGACGACTTACCCGAACCGGACACGCCGGTTATGACGCTCAGACTGCCCTTGGGGATGCGCACGTTCACGTGGCGCAGATTATGCAAATGAGCACGATGAATTTCGATATAGTCGGTATTGGCATTGACGGGCTGGCCCGGGCGCAACGGATGCACCATCGGATGCGCCAGATAACGTCCTGTCAGGGAATGCTCGTTGCTGATGATATCGTTGTAGCTGCCCTGCGCCACCACGGTACCGCCGCGAACGCCGGCGCCCGGCCCCATATCGATAATGTGTTCGGCGCGGCGAATGGTATCGTCGTCGTGTTCCACCACAACGAGTGTATTGCCGTTGCCTTCCAGTCTTGACAGCGCATTGAGCAGGATGCGATTGTCGCGAGGATGCAGGCCGATAGTGGGCTCATCCAGAATGTAGCAGACGCCCTGCAGATTGGAGCCCAGTTGCGCGGCCAGGCGGATGCGCTGGGCTTCGCCCCCCGACAGCGTTGGCGCCGACCGGTCCAGTCCCAGGTAGCCCAGGCCAACTTCTTCCATGAAGGCCAGACGGCTTTTTATTTCATTCAGGATATCGCGCGCAATCTCGGCATCGCGCCCTTTCAGGACCAGGCCGGCAAAGAAGGTGTGCGCTTCGCTGACCGGTAGTGCGGCCAGGTCTGCAATGCTGCGGTCTTTCCAGCGTACGGCCAGCGCATTGCGGTTCAGGCGCTGGCCATGGCAGGCAGGGCAGGCCGCAAGCTCGTGCTCTTCGTCACCCGAGAGGTTTTTCCAGGTCTCTTCTTCACCGCTTTGTTCTTCATCGAATCCGGTCAATTTGACACCGGTCCCGAAGCAGGAATGACACCAGCCATGCTTTGAGTTATAGGAAAACAGACGTGGATCGGGTTCAGGAAAGCTGGTCCCACAGCAGGGGCACGCGCGCTTGGTGGAAAAGTGCTGCTGTTCCAGCTCGCTGGCGTGCAGTGGATCGGCCGGATCCAGGTCCATGATGATACTCATGGAACCGTGGCCGGTTTCCAGCGCGCTCTGCAGCGCTTGCTTGAGGCTGGCTTCCGCTGCTGGAGCAATGACGAGATCGGCTACGGGCAATTCGATGGTATGTTCCTTGTAGCGATCCAGCCTTGGCCAGGGTTTGACCGGCATGAAATCACCGTCGACGCGCAAATGCGTATAACCCTTGCCTTCGGCCCATTTGGCCAGATCCGTGTAATAACCTTTGCGAGCGGTCACCAGCGGAGCAAGAACGCCGATGTGCCGGCCCTTGCACTGGCTCATGATGCGGGCAAAAATCTGTTCCTGGGATTGCGGTTCCACCGGTACCTGGCAATCCGGGCAGTATTGGGTGCCGAGTTTGACGTAAAGCAGTCGCAGAAAATGGTGGGCTTCGGTCATGGTGCCCACCGTGGATTTACGCCCGCCACGACTGGTGCGTTGCTCAATGGCGACGGTTGGCGGGATGCCGTAAATGGCGTCCACATCGGGTTTGCCGGCGGGTTGCACCACGGCGCGCGCGTACGCATTAAGCGATTCCAGATAGCGGCGCTGCCCTTCATTGAACAGGATATCGAAGGCCAGCGTGGACTTGCCTGATCCCGACACGCCGGTAATGACCGTAAAGGTATTGTGCGGGATATGGACGTTGACGCCCTTGAGGTTATGTTCCTTTGCGTTAAGGATATCAATTTGCGACGGCGTATCGCGCCGTACGGGAACCAGTGCTGCGCTGTCTGCATAAGCGACGCCCGGGGGCTCCTGCAGTGACAGCGGGGCGCTGGCGATGATGCTGGATTCGTATTCGCGCAAGGCCGTGCCGGTGTGCGACCCGTCAATGTCCATGACCGTGGCGGGAGCCCCTTCGGCCACAATACGACCGCCGCCCACGCCGCCTTCCGGCCCCAGATCAATCAGCCAGTCGGCAGCGCGGATCACATCCAGATTGTGCTCGATGACTAGCAGAGAATGGCCGGCGCCCAGCAGCTTGCGAAAGGCGCCCATGAGCCGGGCGACATCGTCAAAATGCAGGCCGGTGGTGGGTTCGTCAAACAGGAACAGGCTGCCTTTTTTGGCGACCTTGGCCGACGAGATGCCGCTGCGCGCGGCTTCGGCCAGGTGGCCGGCCAGCTTGAGGCGCTGGGCTTCGCCGCCGGACAGGGTGGGCACGGGCTGCCCCAACTTGAGATACTCCAGGCCCACGTCAATGAGCGGCACAAGGCTGGTCTGGACATCGCGCAAACCTTTGAAAAACGACAGCGCCTCGCTGACGGTCATATCCAGTACCTGGTCGATAGATGCGCTGTTGCCCAGGTGCTCTACGCGGACCTCAAGAATTTCCGGTCGAAAGCGCTTGCCATCGCAGTCGGGACAACGGATATAGACGTCGGACAGGAACTGCATTTCAACATGTTCGAAGCCCGTGCCGCCGCAGGTGGGGCAACGCCCGTCGCCGCTGTTAAAGCTGAACGTGCCCGGCGTGTAACCACGCTCGCGGGCTGCCGGGGCTTGCGAAAACAGCTTGCGGATCGCCTCGAACGCTCCCACGTAACTGGCCGGATTGGACCTGGCGGTTTTGCCGATGGGACTTTGATCGACCATGACAACGCTGGCAATTTGCTCTGCACCCAGCAAGCGGGTGAAGGAGCCAGGTGCCTCGGTCGGGCGACCGAAATGCTTGAGCAGTGCCGGATATAGGACGTCCTGAACCAGCGTGGATTTGCCTGAGCCCGATACGCCTGTCAGGCATACCAAGCGACCCAGGGGAATGGCGGCATCGACGTTTTGCAGATTGTTCGCGCTGACGCCTTCGATGATCAGTTTCGGGGTGTTGGGCTGAACAGACATGGGGCGCGGTGCTTCAACGCGCAACTGGCCGCTCAGGTAGCGACCGGTGAGCGAGCTGCCTTCGCGCAACCGCTGTGGCGTGCCGTCAAAGACGATCTGTCCGCCGCGCTCGCCCGGTCCGGGGCCGATATCCAGAATTCGGTCGGCCGCCACCATGACCTGCGGATCGTGCTCGACCACAACCAGGGTGTTGCCGGCATCGCGCAGGCGATGCAATACCTGGACAATCCGGTGCATGTCACGCGGATGCAGGCCAATAGACGGTTCATCCAGCACAAAAAGCGTGTTGACCAGAGACGTGCCAAGGGCGGTAGTCAGGTTGATACGCTGGACTTCACCACCAGACAGGGTCCGGCTTTGCCGGTCCAGGCTCAGGTAGCCCAAGCCTACATTACAAAGAAAATCAAGCCGACTGCGGATTTCCTGGAGCACCAGGTCCATCGCGCTGTCCATGAAAACCGAGAGTGCCAGAGTGGCAAAAAATTCGCGCACCTGGGTGATGGGCAGGCGCATCAGATCATGGATGCCAAGCCCGTCAAGCGCCGTAAGCGTTGGCGCCGACCACTTTGCATGCACCGGCATGAAGCGTGTATAGCTTCCCATGATGTTGTCGCCCACCGGCGCGTCACCCAGCCGCCAGAGCGTCGCATCAGGTTTGAGGCGGGAGCCGTGGCAGGCCGGGCAGGGAGTATAGCTGCGATATTTGGACAGCAGCACGCGCACATGCATCTTATATGACTTGGTTTCGAGCCAGTCGAAAAAGCGCTGCACGCCATACCACTGATGTTTCCAGGCCGATGCGCCGCCTTTCCATTCGGGGTCGCCGTAAAGCACCCAGTGCTGTTCAGCATCGTTGAGCTGCTTCCAGGGCGTGTCGGTGCGAATACCGGCTTTTTTGGCGTATTGCATCATTTCAGTCTGGCATTCGCTGTAGCTGGGTGTCTGCCAGGGTTTGACGGCGCCTTCCTGCAACGTTTTGGTTTCGTCGGGAATCACCAAACCGAAGTCGATGCCCATGGCGCGGCCGAAGCCTCGGCAGGTTTCGCAGGCCCCGAGCGGCGAGTTGAAGGAGAAGGTGCTGGGCAGCGGCGACGAATAAGTAATATCGCAATTGGCGCAGTGCAACTGCTCGCTGAACTTCCACGATTGGAGCGGCCCGCCGTCATTGTCAACGGCATAGACCGTGCACATGCCGGTGCCGTAACGCAGACAGGCTTCGAGCCCTTCGATGATTCGCGATTTTTCGGTGGTGGAAAAGCGGAAGCGGTCCTGGACCACATGCAGAATGCGGCTGATCTCGACCTTCTGCGACTTGCTGCGTCCTTTTGGCACAACGGTTGTGCTGCGTTCCTCTTCGGCGTGGACACGGGTATAGCCTTGCTGTTCCAGATACTGGCGGACCTCTTCTTCGGTGTAGTTGCCGGGAACGGCCACGGGAAAGGTCAGGATAAGACGCGGATCGCCCAGTGCCGCCGTAGCGCCTGCAAGAAATTCATGAATGGTATCGGGATTGTCCTTGCGCACTTCTGTTGCGCATTGGCGGCAATAGAGCCTGGCAGCCCGGGCAAACAGCAATTTGATGTGGTCATTGAGCTCTGTCATGGTGCCGACCGAACTGCGGGAGTTGCGCACGGGATTGGTCTGATCAATGGCGATGGCGGGCAGGATGCCTTCAATACGGTCGGCCTGCGGCTTGTCCATGCGGTCCAGAAATTGCCTGGCATAAGGAGAGAAGGTTTCTACGTATTTGCGCTGGCCCTCGGCGTAAAGCGTATCGAAGGCCAGCGAGCTTTTGCCCGAGCCTGATACGCCGGTAATAACCACGAATTCGCCGGTGTTGAACGTGACATCGAGATTTTTAAGATTGTTTTGTCTGGCGCCGAAAATCCGGATCTGCGAACTCATGAAGTGCTCCGAAGGCCCCTGGAAATGACCACGGGGCGATGAGGATGAAATTGATTCTTACTGTATAAATAAACAGGTATAATATTGTCGCATATTAATTGATTTCTGACACGGCGCAGCACAAAAAATCTTCAGGCCGGCTGGTGTCATCGTCCGGTGGTGCAATGTGCATGCCAGCGACTTCCATACCCGCCAATCCCGGGTGCCAGGCAGGGCTTGTTATCCGTACTGCCTGGCAGGGCCGCGTTATAAACGAGGAAGAGGCGCATTCCCGGCCCGTGGGTCGCTTGCAATGTGCCTGGTTTGTGTCGGCGTGGTGTTGGGTTTACACTTTCGCACGCGGATCACCTTTTTCGCATGTCTACAATCGGCCTTGTCACCTGCAGGATAAATTCTATTTATGAAAAAGCAACCGCTATCACATTCCCAACCGCCCCTGGGATTGACCATGGGCGATGCTGCGGGCATTGGCCCTGAACTGGTAGCCAAGTTGTTCCATCAGGGGCTGCCGGTGCCAGCTGTCGTGTACGGCGATGCCGGTGCGATATCGCGAGCGGTCTCCCAGTTGGCTTTCACGTTGCCGGTCACGCCCTACTGCTCGGTAGGGCAGTGGCAGGCTGCGCAGCAGGCTGGGGCAATGGCACCCGACATTCCGGTTATTAACTGCGCCGACCCGCTGCCCGACAATCTGCCGCTGGGACAGGTTAATGCACAGGCGGGCCTGGCCTCGTATCACTTTTTGCAAGCGGCCATTGCCGACGCCATGGCGGGGCAGCTTTCGGCGATTGTCACTGCACCCCTGAACAAACTATCGCTGAAAGCCGGTGGCATTGATTTTCCAGGGCACACGGAAATTCTGGCGCACACGGCAGGGGTGTCGCGCGTTGCCATGATGCTGCTTAATGAGCAATTGCGGGTGATTCTGGTAACCATTCATGTGTCCCTGCAAGAGGTGCCGGCGCTGATTACATTTGAAAACGAGCTGGCTGTTATCCGGCTGGCCGACCGAGCCTGCCGTATGCTGGGTCTGGCAGCGCCTCGCATTGCCGTGGCAGGACTCAATCCACATGCGGGCGAGGGCGGTCGGTTCGGCCATGAAGATGAGGCGGTGATCCGACCCGCGATTGAGGCCGCCCGGGCAGACGGCCTCAATGTCACCGGGCCGTTTCCGGGAGACACGGTCTTTATGCGGGCGCGGCGGGGCGACTTTGATATTGTGGTGGCGCAATATCATGATCAGGGCTTGATTCCCGTCAAATACCTGGGCGTTGACAACGGCGTCAATGTCACGGTGGGCCTGCCATTCATTCGGACCAGCGTCGATCATGGCACGGCATACGATATTGCAGGCCAGGGGATCGCGGATCCGTCTTCGCTTCGGGTCGCCTGTGAACTGGCGCTGCAAATGCACAATCCCTTTGTCTGATTTTTGCGCCAGCAATGGCGATTGCTGCAAAATACATGGATAAATGCCTGATTTAATGCTAGAATGCCCGATTACGTAAAAAATTTCTCGGAGAATCTCATGGCAGAAGTCAAACGCACTCGCCGCAACACGCTGGAGCGTCGTTGCCTGGGTAAAGCATTCAAGCGTCTTTTTGTGCGCTCCCCCAAAGGCGTGTTCAAAATGCTGGAAAAAGTAAAACGCGCATAATCGCCGGGTGGTGAAAGCATTCAAAACCGGCGTTGGCCAGAATGCCCGTAGGTAACCGTCGTTGCATTGCGTCGTGTGTGTTGCCGGGCCTGTTTGTCTTGGCGCTGTGTTATTGAACGGTATCACACCTTGTCGCCTGATCGCGAAACCGAAAAGCCACTTATGCAAGTGGCTTTTTTCTCGCCTGTCAACGGGTTGCCGGCGATGCGGTGGTGATTTGCAGGCGCTTGCGGGACTCGATGACATCCATCCATGCGGCAAAGATTACTTTTTGCTACAAGTTGCGCATCGTTTTCATCACATTCTCTGCTATCGTAACCGAACGAAAAAAATACAATAACGATCGGAATCGAATACGTAAAGCTATGACGCATAATCTTTATTTTTTCACGGTGTTGACGCCGACCTATAATCGCGTTCATACCCTTGAGCGCGTCTATCGGTCCTTATGCGAACAGCAGTTCAAGGATTTTGAATGGCTGGTTATCGATGACGGTTCTACCGACAATACGCGGGAAAAAATTGAAACCTGGCAAGGTGATTCACCGTTCCCCATTCGGTATGTGTGGCAACTTAATCAGCATAAGAAAACCGCGTTCAACACCGGGGTCAAGCAGGCCTGGGGAAGGCTGATCGTTGCGCTCGACAGCGACGATAGCCTGTTGCCCGATTCGCTGCAGTCAATGGCCGATGTATGGCGTGGTATTCCGGATGATCTGAAAAGCGGATATATCGCCGTCACGGGACTGTGCGCTCGTCCGGATGGCAGCATCGTGGGCGATCGCTTCCCCGAAGACGTCATGGACATGACGACGCTGGATATGAGTTTCAAACACCATGTGAAGGGCGAAAAGTTCGGCTGTCTTCAAACCCAGGTGCTCAAGCACTATCCATTTCCAGAAGATATCGAGGGTTTTGTGCCGGAAAGCGTAGTTTGGCGCGCGATTGCCCGCGATGGCTACATGACGCGCTTTGTCAACACGGTATTTCGCAAGTACTACGAAAGTGCTGACTCGCTGACCATGGAAGGCGAAAGCTCGGTGAACAGACATGCAATGGGTATTTTGTTACTCGCCCGCGACACCGTCGTCAATTGTTTGCCATGGTTCCGTTATCAGCCCGTTGCTTTTTTGCTGGCTGCAGCGAGATATACGCGGTTTCGCCTGCATTTGCAACATGACGGACGACCGTTGCCGCCTACCGCGGAGTTGCAGGGCAAGATGTCCAGGCTGCTTGTCTGGCTGATGTACCCGGTCGGGTGGGCGCTCTACCTGAAAGATCGACGCGGGTCGGCGGAAAGACTAAGCAACTAGCCCATTCTTGCCTACGTCGTTACCACAAGGCGCTGCGCGTATTTGCATCCCTGGATGCAGCGAGATCAATGCATGGCTGGATCAATGAATGATGCCGTTAATGTCTGTGACGATTAATGCGCGATCGGATACTACCCGTGTTGATCTATGCATGGGACCGATTAATGCCGCTTACCGTTCAATGCAGGGTGGTCGAGGGCGGCGTGGTGGGGGCTGGCGGGTCTTCGCCGTCTTCGTCGCCATCGTCGTCTTCTTCGGGTCCCATGATTTCCTCGGGTTCCGGTTCCCTCATGCCAAACGGCAGCAATTCTTCAATATCATCTGCCCATTCCACTTCTTCGCCTTCGAAGTCGATACGCACAAAACGGGCGTTTTCGATATCGGTAATTTGGATTCCCCACAGGAATTCGCAAGCGTAGACTTCTTCTTCAGGGTTTTCCAGGTCGCTGGATTCGCTGACCAGCCTTGAGCCCGGGCCGCCCATATCAAGGGTGACGATATCGTCGGGATTTTCATCTGCAATATCCAGGGGGACACCGAAAGCGACCCATTCCAACCCGTCTTCGGTGGTGTCGATTTCGGCAATAACCGGTTTGCCCAGATAGGCGGTTAATGAGACTGCGGTTTTTTTAAGCAGCGCAATTTCGTGTTCGGTGAAGGTGGGTTCAGGTACAAAACTCATAACAGTGGTCCGATTTCTGGTCTTATTGTCATTGTAGCCGCCCTCGCGCGGCACGCATCATGTTTATTTCATACAATGCTTATTTGAATCTTTTGCAAGCAAAATTAACTATGGCCCAGTACGTTTATACGATGAATCGTGTCGGCAAAATCGTGCCTCCGAAACGGCAGATTCTGCGCGATATTTCTCTGTCTTTTTTCCCTGGCGCCAAAATTGGCGTTCTTGGTCTGAACGGTTCCGGTAAATCCACGCTATTGAAAATCATGGCTGGGATTGACAAGGATATCGAGGGTGAAGCCACGCCAATGCCGGGCCTGAAAATTGGGTATCTGCCGCAGGAGCCGGAGCTGGATCCCGAGCACACCGTCAGGCAGTCTGTCGAAGCCGGCCTGGGCGAGGTGTTTGCCGCGCGCCAGCGACTGGAAGAAGTCTACGCCGAGTATGCCGAGCCCGATGCTGATTTTGACAAGCTGGCGGCCGAACAGGCTGAGCTGGAAGCGGTGATTGCGGCAGCGGCATCCAGTGGCGCCGACGATATCGGCACCCAGATGGAAATCGCGGCCGATGCGCTGCGTCTGCCGCCGTGGGATGCAGTGGTCGGCAAGCTTTCGGGCGGCGAAAAAAGGCGCGTGGCGTTATGTCGTCTGCTGCTTTCCAAGCCCGATATGCTGTTGCTGGACGAGCCGACCAACCACCTGGATGCCGAGAGCGTCGAGTGGCTGGAGCAGTTCCTGCAGAAGTTTCCGGGCACTGTGGTGGGAGTCACGCACGACCGCTACTTTCTGGACAACGCGGCGGAGTGGATTCTGGAACTGGATCGCGGACACGGTATCCCGTGGAAGGGCAACTACAGTTCCTGGCTGGGGCAAAAAGAAGCGCGTCTTGGCCAGGAAGAGGCTGGCGAATCGGCGCGGCAAAAAACCATCCGCAAGGAGCTCGAATGGGTGCGACAGAATCCCAAGGGGCGCCAGGCCAAGTCCAAGGCGCGTCTTGCCCGTTTTGAAGAATTGTCTTCTCATGAATATCAAAAACGTAATGAAACTCAGGAAATCTTTATTCCTGTGGCAGAACGCCTGGGCAACGAGGTGATTGAGTTCGTCAATGTCAGCAAGGCTTTCGGTGATCGCCTGCTGATTGACGATCTGAGCTTCAAGGTGCCACCTGGCGCTATTGTCGGCATTATCGGCCCCAACGGCGCTGGTAAATCTACGCTGTTTCGCATGATTGCCGGCCAGGAGCAACCCGATTCCGGTGAGGTGACGATCGGCCAGACCGTCAATATTTCATTTGTGGATCAATCGCGTGAAACACTGGCCAATAATCAAAGTGTGTTCGATTTTGTATCACAGGGATCGGATGTGCTCAATGTTGGTCGATTTGAAATTCCGGCGCGAGCGTATCTGGGCCGGTTCAATTTCAAGGGTTCGGATCAGACCAAGCTGGTTGGGCAACTGTCGGGGGGCGAACGCGGCAGATTGCACATGGCCAACACGCTGATCAAGGGTGGTAATGTATTGCTGCTAGATGAACCCTCGAATGACCTGGACGTGGAAACTCTGCGTGCGCTGGAAGATGCATTGCTGGAGTTTGCCGGTGCGGTCATGGTCATCAGCCATGATCGCTGGTTCCTGGACCGCATTGCTACGCATATTCTGGCGTTCGAAGGCGATTCAAACGTTGTCTTCTTTGATGGCAATTACCAGGAATATGAAGCGGACAAGAAAAAGCGTCTGGGCGAAGAGGGTGCCAAACCACGTCGGATTCGCTACAAGGCCTTGAAATAGAGCATTAGTCGCTGGAGTTATAAAGCATCAATCGCTGCAGTTGCGTGTTATTACGAAACAAACCGCAACTGCAGCGTTGCATTTTGTCCACGCAGAAGTGAGGGTGTATTTCAGTTGATATCATTTCGAATGAAATAATCCATCTGTGTAACAAAGCGCCAACACTCAGTTGTCCCTAAAAAGTTTTCCATTGTATAGTGTTGATGAGGCGTTTGAGACGGGCATCCGCTTGTTCCATACGCGAGACGTATATTTTCACTCAGGAGCATACAATATGAAAACGAATATCGTAGCCAAGAGCATCATTGCCGGCAGTCTTGCTATTGCACTGGCAGGTTGTGGCGGCATGAACCAACGCGACAGGAATACAGTGGGTGGCGCTGCCATCGGCGGCGTTGCCGGCTCATTGCTCACTAGTGGAGGCACCCTGGGTACGCTGGGCGGCGCCGCTATTGGTGGCGTTATCGGCAACCAGGTTGGTGGCCGCCGCTGATTCTTGCGTGACTTGCCGGCTGGCTGAGCGTATTATTTCCGCTCGTTCATTGCCGGGCAAGGCCAGCTCCGAGATAATCTGAACGTATCCGGCTAGCCTGGCTCGTTTCAGATCAAACCGAAGGACCGGATTCTGCACACAGCAGGGCCGGTCCTTTTTTTGCCTTGTTGGGCGCGTGACTTTTTTGCCATGACGCGTTCTGTGACGCTGATGTTCTTTTCCTGGCGCTACGGTTCGGACTATGTTGCGCTTACCGTGGGCGCCCCGCGTTTCTTTGTCAGTTTTCAGTGGTCGGTGCATCTCACAAATCCATAAGAGCACCGGACAAAGAAAAGCACCAGACAAAGGCCGGGTATATTACCTGGCGTTTGCAGGGTGCTTTATGTTCAGGATCAGTGCCGGCCGAGCATGTCTTTTCTGGCGCAACCGGGCGCCGATGACATGTCGGCGCAATCGCGAAAGCCGCTGACTGTGCTTATTAGCCGACTTTGGCGATCGCGTCTTTCGGATCCTGGGGCATTTCGATTTTCACTTCCAGCACTTCCAGGTTGCCGTGCTTGTCTACGTTGACCTTGAGGTCTTCGGCATTGATTTTGATGTACTTGGAAATGACTTCGATCAGGTCTTTTTGCAACTGGGGAAGAAAATCGGGTGCGCTGCCCGTGCCTTCGTTGCGCTCATGTGTGATGATAAGCTGAAGGCGCTCTTTGGCAACGTTGGCCGATGACTTTTTCTCGCCAAGAAGAAATTTCAGGAAGGACATATTACTTGCCTCCGAAAAGTCGTTTGAAGAAGCCCGGTTTGTTGTAGTCAGTAAAGCGCAATGGCTTTTCTTCGCCCAGGTAGCGTGCAACGATGTCCTGATAGGCTTCGGCCACATCGGAGTCTTTCAGGTGAATGGCCGGAACGCCTGAGTTGGAAGCCTGCAGTACAGATTCGGATTCAGGTACGACACCAATCAACTTGATGCGAAGAATATCTTCGATATCTTTGAGCGACAGCATTTCGCCATCTTCAACACGTTTCGGACTGTAGCGGGTCAGCACGAGGAACTCCTTGACGGCATCCTCGCCTTTTTCGGAGCGGCGCGATTTGGACGAAAGAATACCCAGGATGCGATCGGAGTCGCGGACCGAGGAAACTTCAGGATTAGTGACGACCAGGGCATCGTCGGCAAAGTAGGCAGCCATAAGCGCGCCCGTTTCGATGCCGGCCGGCGAATCGCACACGATATATTCGAAATCCATTTTCTTCAGATCATCCAGGACTTTTTCCACGCCTTCGCGTGTCAGTGCATCCTTGTCGCGGGTTTGCGAAGCAGGCAGGATAAACAGGTTTTCCAGCTGTTTGTCCTTGATCAGTGCCTGATTCAGTGTGGCCTCGCCCTGAATGACATTAACGAAATCGTATACCACGCGTCGTTCACATCCCATGATTAGGTCGAGATTACGCAGGCCAACGTCAAAGTCAATGACGGCTGTCTTGTGGCCACGCATGGCCAGGCCGGCTGAAAAACTGGCGCTGGTCGTGGTTTTACCCACGCCGCCTTTACCTGAAGTTACCACAATGATGCGAGTCATGTAAGGTTATTCCTATATATCCGTATGGCTGTAAGTGCCGATATCTTAACGCATATCGGTATGAATTTCTTTTAAAAAACGTTACGGGCGCTAGCCTTGGCTGCTGCTGTCGCCAGGAATGAATTTAAGCGTTTCGTTGTCCAGTTCGATAATCACCTGCTTTTTATTGAGCTGCGGCTCGATATCGGCATCGAAAACGCGATAGATGCCGGCGATGGCCAGCAATTCTGCGTCCAGGTGCGACGTGAAAATCCGCGCCGAGGCATTGCCGCGCGCGCCGGCGATCGCCTTGCCGCGCAACGGACCGTACACGTGGATATTGCCGTCGGCGATCACTTCGGCACCGCGACTGACTACGCCGATGACGATCAAGTCGCAGTTGCGCGCGTATACCCGCTGACCGGAACGCAACTGGCGCGCCAGCACCATGGTCGGAACCGGTACGGGGACTTCCCGAATGGTTTCGCGCACTATCGGTTGAGCGGGCCGCGACGGCGCGGGTGAGCCAGCAGATGCTTTTTGGGTATCGGTCTCAGGCGCCTTGGATTTGGCCGCCGTGTCTTTTTCCGTGGCGCTTGCCACGGTCTTGATATTGGAGGCGGGCGCCAGTTTGACCGCATCGGCTACTGGCTCGGTCAGTAGCGTCGGCTCCGGTGGCTGCCGGTTATTCAGTGTAGAGACGTCGACCTTACTTAGCCCGGCCTGCCGGGCGCTGTCAATCAGTGCGCCGTCGGGACCCATGACGCCGATGACCGGCAGCTTGTGCTGGGCAAGCAGGGCGACCACGGCGGCCCAGTCGGGCGCGTCGGTCAGGCCGCTAATATCCAGCACGACCGGTTCGTGCTCGAACAGACTGCCGGCTTCGGCCATTTTCTTTTCCAGCGCCTGTTGTAATGCTGCCGTGTCGGCGCTTTTGAGTTCGATCCGGACGACAAAAAGCGAAGCGCTTTTGAATTCGAGGGCAGAGAAAGAGGATTTAGAAGCCACGTTTCAATTCACTTTAATAAATTAGGACCATGAATCCCGCAGGGTAACACAGCGGTTCAACACCGGGTTATCACGGGTGGAATCTTTGGAGTCGGCCACGAAATAGCCCAGTCGCTCAAATTGCCAGCGGGCGCCGGGTGTGGCGGTAAAACCGGGCTCAAGCCAGGCACTGACGCGCTGCACGGAGTCCGGGTTCAGATAGTCAAGGAAATTCTTTTCGCCGCTGTCGGGGGACGGGTCAGTGAAGAGCCGGTCGTAAAGCATGACGGTAGCCGGCACGGCGTGCGCCGCGCTAATCCAGGTAATATTGCCTTTGACCTTGACGCTGTCGGCGCCCGGCGTACCGCTCTTGGTGTCGGGAAGATACTCGGCATATACCTGTGTGATGTTGCCGGCTTCATCCTTGTCAAAGCCGGTACATTTGATCACATAGGCATATTTGAGTCTGACGGTGTTGCCCGGGAACAGACGGAAATACTTTTTAGGTGGATCTTCGCGGAAGTCGTCGCGTTCTATGAGCAATTCGCGCGAAAACGGAAACTCGCGTCGTCCGGCCTGCGCATCATGCGGATTACGCGGGGCACTGCATGATTCGGTCTGGTCTTGCGGATAATTGGTGATGATCAGCTTGATGGGGTCGAGCACGGCAACGCTGCGTTCGGCAATCGGATCCAAGTCATCGCGCAATGCCTGCTCCAGCAGACTATAGTCAATACGCGAGTCGGACTTAGATACGCCCAGGCGATCACAGAACAGCTTGAGCGCTGCGGGTGTATATCCGCGGCGACGCAAGCCGGCAAGCGTTGGCATGCGCGGGTCATCCCAGCCAGTGACATGGCCTTCCCGCACCAATTGCAGCAACTTGCGCTTGCTGGTAACCACATGCTTGAGGTTCAGGCGTGCAAATTCGTACTGGTGCGGCAGCGGGTCGCGCAACTGGCCCAGTTCCACCAGGCGCGCCAGCACCCAGTCATAAAACGGCCGCTGGTCTTCGAATTCCAGCGTACAGATGCTGTGGGTAATGCCCTCAAGCGCATCTTCGATAGGATGTGCGTATGTGTACATCGGATAGATGCACCAGTCGTTGCCTGTACGATGGTGTGCGGCATGACGGATCCGATACAGGACCGGATCCCGCATATTGATATTGGGCGAAGCCATATCCACCTTGGCACGCAAGGCAAGACTGCCATCGGGATGCTTGCCTACCTTCATTTCACGCAGCAACGTGAGCGATTCTTCGGCCGGGCGATCCCGCCACGGCGAGTTGTTCCCGGGGGCGGTGAGGGTGCCGCGGTTCAGCCGGATCTGCTCTGGCGTCTGTTCGTCGACGTAGGCATATCCGCCTCTGATGAGCGCTTCGGCAAAGTCGTACATATAGCCGAAGTAGTCGCTGGCGAAATAGCGGTGTTGCTGGCCATCCGGCCCGGTCGTTGTAAACCCGAGCCATTGGACAATCTCGTCAATGGCATCCACGTATTCTTGCTCTTCTTTTTCGGGATTGGTGTCGTCAAAGCGTAAATGACAGACGCCGCCATAATCGCTCGCCAGTCCGAAGTTCAGGCAGATGCTTTTGGCGTGCCCGATATGCAAGTAGCCGTTAGGTTCGGGCGGGAAACGGGTGCGGATGCGAGCCGGATCCTTCTGCGCATTCTGCAGAGCCGAAGCGGGGCCGGGTTCGCCGGCCCATTTTTTTGATTGATAGCGGTCGTGGCTAAGATCGTTTTCAATGATGGTTCGCAAAAAATTGGCGGCAGGGATCTCTGGCGTTGAAGCAGACATATTTTAAAATTTCAGTAAATCGACAATATCGACCATTTTGCCATGTTCAGCGGTTAGACTCACGGGAATCGCTCAACTGCCCCGAAATTTAAACAGCTATCGAGTATGTGGGATATTTCATCATTACAGCTGGCAAAACTGCAGTTCTTCAGTTCGCTCTCGTTCTTCTCCACTTTCGGCTTATGTACGGTCGTCCTGGCCTGGTTGCTGCTGGTGTGCAAAGGCATGACGCATTGCAGGGCTGCCGATAGCCGCTGGATGGATATGTACCGCTTCTGGGTGCGCATTTTTGCGCTGTCCATGACCGTGTCGCTGCTTGGCATGGTGTTCCTGCTGATACAGTCGGGTGCCTTGTGGCCGAATTTGTTTGTTCGGCTGGGGCCTGTCAGCGGCCCGCTTATCGTGCTGATCGCCGCAATTACTTTTATCATCAAACTGTTTATTACAGATGTCATGCTATATCGGCAGGGAGTGCTCTCGTCCTGGCTGCATAGTGTTTTTGTCTTGCTGGCTGCGCTCGGCCTGACGGTTATTGCCATATTGCTGGTCGCCTTTCAGAGCTGGCTTCATTTTCCTGCCGGACTGATGCCCGACACCAGCCCGCTTGCTCTGGCCGACTGGCGCGTTTTTATCTCGCAGGGGCAAACGTGGCGCCGCGCTATTTTCATGGCGGCAATGGCTTGCCTGGGAACCGGTGGACTCATGGTTTCGATCAGTGCCAGCGAAGCCATTGCTAAGCCGCTGAATTCGGCTGAGCAACTGGCTTTTCGAGTCGGTACGGGGCTGACCACCGTGGCACTGATTCTGCTGGCGACCAGTGGCATGCTTTTTCAGACTGAGCTGTTCCGGCAGGCAGCGCCGCTGCCCGCAGTGGCGCTGTGGGCGCAAAAGCTGGTATTCGGACTGTGCTTTTTGATCTGCCTCGTGTCTGTTGTCCAGTGGGCCTGGTATCTGAAGCGGCGCAGTGATTTTGGCAAATTGCCTCGATGGCTGCTGCATGCCCTGGTCTGGACTGGCCCGGCCAGCTGGCTGGTGCTGTGGCTGATTCACTTGCTGCTGTCGTTGCGTGACGGTCAGTATTTCGTCAATGGGCTGGTGACGTACGCTGAAGCATTCAGCAACCAGCAAGGCACGTTGTTAATCGGGACGGTGACCGTGGCAATGTGGGTGTTGCTTGCCGTTATTGCGGCCGGCTTTGTTTTTCTGGCACGCCGCGCCGCCCGGTACGGAGTCGTGCCGGTACGAAAAATCCGGAGAACGGCATGATTGATACCCTGGCTGGCTCTTTGGGACTCAATAGCTACGATCCGGGATTCTGGATGCCGCTGCTTTGTTTTACCGTGTTTCTGGGCGTGTCCGTGGCGGGCGCTATTCTGGACGGGGTCGATCTGGGCGTAGGCATGCTGATGCCTTTTGCTCAGCCAGAGCAACGGGATCGAATGTTTACGTTCCTTGGGCCCTGGCGCGATATGAACGTCTTCTGGATTTTCCTGGGCTGCGCCATCCTGCTCTCGGCCTTCCCGAAAGCATGGGCCTATGTAAGCAGCGTTCTGTATCTGCCCTTGATGCTGCTGGCTGCAGGTGCGTTGCTGCGTGGCGTATCCTATGAATTTCGGCTGCGCGCTCTGGCCGGTGGACGTACGGTATTTGCGGCTGCATTTGCGCTGGGATCGCTGATGACTGCGTTTGGACAGGGCCTGGTTCTGGGCCGCATTGCGGTCAATTTCGGCACAGAGCCAGGTAGTGAGCTGTTCGCGGTTTTCATTGCGTTTTGTACGGTGGCCGCTTTTATTTTGCTGGGCGCTGCCTGGTTGCTGATGCGGGTAGAGGATGATTTGCAGCTGCAGGCCCGCGGATGGGTGCGCCGGGCGGCAAGGCTCACGGCCGCTGGCGTGGTGGCCGTTTCTGTCGCCCTGGGCATGGTCAATGGCGGCGTGTTTTTCAAGTGGACCGAATCGGCAAGGATGCCGGTGGTGCTAACGTACTGGTTCGCCTTGCTTGTCATGTTCGTGATTATCGAGCTGGTGGTGCGCAAAGTCCAGCGTGCCCGGATCCTCATCTGGCTGCCGTTCATACTGACGGTGTTGATTGTAATGAGTGTGCTTGCCGGGCTGGTATTCAGTGTTTTCCCGTTTTTTGTTCTGGATGAACTGACAATCTGGGAGAGTGTCACCGGCCTTGGAACCACCCGGGTGCTGGTGGCGGCTTTTGCATTCTTTTTGGTGGTGTTGCCTTTGGTCACGCTGTGGTATTACCGGGATATGCTCGGCAAGGAGCGCAAGGCCAGGGATGTGCTGTTTATGAAGCGGATGGACTGACCAGGGGCAGGGTAACCGTCACCAGCAGTCCGCCGCTATCGCTGCTGTCCAGTCTCAGTCTGCCGTTATGGGCGTTGACAATGGTTTCTGCCAAAGACAATCCCAGGCCGACACTGCCGGTCATGGTGCGGGCCGAATCCAGGCGGGAAAAGGCGCGCAAGGCTTCGGCGCGTCGTTCCGCCGGAATCCCGTCACCATGGTCGGCTACACTGATGACGGCTTTGTCGTCGGCCACTGTAAGCGACACCTCGACTGGCGGACGGCCATGCTTGAGCGCATTGCTGATCAGGTTGTCCAGAACGCGGCCCAGCGACAGCGTGTCGGCGCTGGTGTATGCCGCTGTGGCAGGCTGGGCGCGCAAATGCACCGGACTGCCGGCATTGTGCCAAGACGCTACGCGTTCCTCAATCCAGTGGCCGATATCGATCGTCTTGAATTTGTAGGTGGCCAGATCGGAACCGCGGACATAGCTGATGAACTGGTCGATCATATCCTGCATTTCGTGCACATCGTTGCGCATGCCTTCCTTGAACGTTACGTCATCGGTCAGCTCTACGCGCAGTCGCATGCGCGCCAGCGGGCTTTTCAGGTCATGCGGCAAACCGGCCAGCAAGGTTTGCTGTACGGCTTTTGATTCTTCCAGCGCGTCCAGCATGGCATTGAACCGCTCACCCAACTGGCGGGTCTCGTTCGGGCCTGCCGGGGTGACACGCTCGGGCCGGCCCTGGGCCAGTTTATCTGCTGCCAGGGTAAGGCGGGTGAGCGGGCGCGTGATATGCCAGGCAAAACCGGCGGCCAGAATCAACAGCAAACCCGTCAGGCTCAGCCAGGCAATGGTAATCGCATGCATATTGGGCGGCTGGATTCGATCCAGCGGGATGACCAGCCACTCGCGAATGAATTTGGTGCCGTCATCATCCGATTGCAGGGAGATGAACATGCGCGGCGTCGGCCCGCGTGTCAGTCCGACCCGCGTGCCGTCGTCCAGTTCAATATTGAGCCGTCTGACGATTTTCAGGATGTCGTTGCTGGGCTCATCGGTCAGGCGCGGCGGGCGAGGGGGTTTTTGAGCGGCAGCACGACGGGCCCGCTCCACCTCACGGGCGGCTTCGGGAACGGGCGGGCGTGGCGAAGGGACGGGCGCGTCCAATGTGCCACCGCGGTGTCGTCGATTGGCATAGGGGTCGGTACGGGAAAGCAGGTACCACCGTTTCTGGGACGCTTCGATAATGAATTCTGCCCGGCGGTTTTCAGGAATTTGCGATACGGCTGAGCGAAGCGTGCGGATGGTCGTGGACAGATAGTTGACGACAACGTCTTCCAGGAAACGTTCCTTGAGATAGTTGCCGACTGCGAAACTGCCGAGCTGCACCAGAATCACAGTGCCAAGGATGAAGAGGATCATCTGCAGCCGCAAGGAGCGCGGCCACAGCGAGGGTTTTATCATGCGTCAGGAGAGAATCGGTAGCCAATGCCCCAGACAGTTTGAATCCAACGTGGATCTTTCGGGTCGTCTTCGACGGCACGACGCAGGCGCAGGATGGCGATGTCAATGGCGCGGTCATTGCGTTCGCCTTCGTCATCGTCGCGAGCCAGTGCAAGCAGGCGTTCGCGGGACAGCGGTTTGCCGGAGTTCTTGACCAGGGCTTCGAGCAGATTGATTTCGCCGCCAGTCAGCTTGACCTGGACATTGTCCTTAAATAGCTGGCGTCGGGCCGGATCAAAAGTGAAAGGTCCGAAATGCACCGGCGTTTCCTTGACCAGTGCGGAAGCGCCTTTCTTGCGGCGCAGGACAGTTTCGACGCGAGCCAGTAGTTCCCGCGGGTCAAACGGCTTGCCGAGGTAGTCGTCTGCACCCGATTCGAGGCCAATAATGCGATCGGCGGTTTCGTCCTTTGCCGTGAGCAAAATGACCGGGATGTCTTCATTCTGGGCGCGCAGCCTGCGGCAGGTTTCCACACCGTCGCCGCCGGGAAGCATGCGATCCAGTACGATCAGGTCGGGGGAAAATTTGGTAATGCGCTGGGTAATGTCACTGGCGTCGGGTGCGAGCAGGGTATCGTAACCGTGTCGGTTCAGATATTCCGCGAGAAGCTGGCGCAGGGCAGGATCGTCATCGACGACGAGAATTTTTGTCAGTTGCTTGTCCATAGTGCCTCATCTTGCCAAAGGGTCGAAAGAAGCGCAAGCGGTCGAAATACAATGAAATCGGTTAGATCGGCACGTTTGCGCAGCGGATCAGCGGCTAACCTGGAATGTACGGGTAGTGAGGACCTTTCCGGTTGCCACATCTATGATTTTAACGGTAACCCGGCGCGCAGTCATTGTTGCAGGGATGTCTATCGTTCCGGCAGCCTGCTGAAAGTCGGTGACGTTAAGGACAAAAGGGTCCAGTTCGGCTGTCCCGGAACGGCCATTGCGGTAGCGGCCGTTGACCGCGAACGAGATGGACGCCTGAAAATCAGGATCCTGTTCGTTTTTCTTCATGAGCAGCATGCTGTAGTTCAGCTTACCCGTGGGGCCACTGAATTCGCCAACGCGAATACCCAGCGCACTATCGCTGGGGTCTGCCGGAATGACTTTCTTGAGTAGCGCCAGATTGTCGGTCAGGGCTTTGACCTGGTCCTGGGCCTGGTTCATGCCTGTGGTCTGCGATTCCAGCTGTGATTGAAGGCTGTTGCGCTCCTGTGTGACGGATTCCAGTTGTGATTGCAGGCGCTGGCGGTCGGCTGACAGCGAGGTCACTTCACTGGTGAGTTTGTTGGATTCGTCCAGGCTCAGGCGCTTGGGGCCGTAGTTGGTTTGCAGAAACCAGTAACCACCCGCGCCGATGATAATGCCCGTAAACAGTATACCAACCCATGGTGGCATGCGGCGATGACGGCGACGACTGCTTGTTTCAAAAACTGAAGGCTTGAAGGTGGCTCTTTTGGAAGATCCAAACATGGGTATTTCATCCGAAAATCAACAGTACGGTATTGTACATTTTCCACTGATGGTTTAGCAGGTGCCACGCAGTTTCCGGTCAAGTTCGCTCAGGCGCTCTGGCGTGCCTACGTCGGTCCAATTGCCGGTGTAGTGGTACCCTTCGACGGAGCGGGTACCCATGGCCATGCGCAGCAGCGGGGCCAGTGGCGCAGGCTGCCCGTCAGCGATACTGCGAAACAGGCTGGGATGAAACACGCCTATGCCGGCGTAGGTGAGCGCAGGTTCGCCCTCCTGGCGGGGGCTCAGATAACCCTGGGCGTCCAGGCCGAAGTCGCCTTGCGGATGGTGTTGCGGGTTGTCCACCATCAAAAGCCAGGCCTGGGTAGGGGAATCATGCAGCCGGTTGACCACGCTGACGGCCTGGAGGGGATCCCAGTCACACCATACATCGCCGTTGATGACCAGGAACGGCTGCTCGCCCAGTAGCGGCAAGGCATGGGCGATGCCGCCGGCCGTTTCCAGGGCGGTATCTTCACGGGAGTACTGGATCGCCACATCATACTGGCTGCCATCGCCCAGCGCGGCCTCGAGGTGATCCCCAAGCCAGGCATGGTTGATTACAATGTCACTTATACCAACAGCGGCCAGGCGTTCCAGATGATGAACAATCAGAGGCTTGTCGTTGACCGGGAGCAGCGGCTTGGGAAGGCTATCGGTCAGGGGGCGCATGCGTTCGCCGCGCCCGGCCGCCAAAATCATGGTTTGTATCAAAATGTGTATCCTACTTTGGTTTCGATATTGTCCAGGCGATCGAGCAGGCGCAGCAGGGGTCGAAAGGCATTGTAGCGGCCTGCCACCTGGCGCACATAGGCGTTGACCCGGGGCATATGCTGTTGATAATGCGACTTGCCGTCACGAATCGACAGGCGTGCAAAAACACCCAGAATGCGCAAATTGCGCTGCAAACCCATCCATTCGTAGTCAACGTGAAAGTCTGCAAAATCTGCCGGAACCGGGATGCCGGCGGCTTTGGCTCTTTCCCAGTAGCGAATGGCCCAGTCCAGTTGCTGGGGTTCTTCCCAAGTGGTGCGGGCGTCCATGACCAGCGACACCAGGTCGTAGGAGACGGGGCCGCGCACCGCATCCTGAAAATCAATGATGCCGGGTCCGGCGCCGTTTCCCGGATGATCGTTGATCATCAGATTAGGAGAATGGAAGTCCCGGTGGACAAAGCAGGTAGCCTGACGCGCATTATGTGCCGAAAGACGGTCAAAAATCGTTTCCAGCGCGGCGCGTTCCTTGTCGGTCAGCGTCGTATTGCAATGGCGGCCTATATACCAATCCGGGAAAAGGGCAAGCTCCTCGCGCAGTTTTGCGCCGTCGTAGACGGGCAATTGCTCTGTCGGCACCTGCTGCATCCGGACCAGCGCGTCCAGCGCGCCAAGATAGAGTGCCTGCAGGGATGCGTTGTCGATTCCGTTCACGATGCGCTGGTAAAAGGTGTCATGACCAAGGTCGCTCAATAGCAGCAGACCGTCCTCGACTTTGGCTTCAAGAATGGCCGGCACACTCAGGCCGGCGGCATCCAGTCGGCGGGCTATGTCGATGAAAGGCCGGCAGTCCTCCTGCGCCGGCGGGGCGTCCATCACGACCAGGCTACCAGTTTCAGTATCAACCCGAAAATAACGCCGAAAACTTGCATCACTGGATGCAGGTCGCAGGCTGTCGGTGCGCATACCGTATTTTTCGGCAATCGGGGCCAGCCAGGTCTGCACCAGTGCGTAGCGGGTATCGGTCATCGTTTCAGTCGGGTTACCGGCGGAAGAGGAAGGGGCTGCGGACGTCGTCATGGATAGGAGTCGTTATAAAGTATTTAATATCAGGGGCTTGGCCTGTGCTCTGATTTTTATTTCCGTAAATCGGGCGGGCAATACCGTTGCCTGCGGTAGATAACTATAATAACGGGCTAATGTAAAAAAACAGCAGGCCTCCGATATTTTATGCGGTATCCTCTGGTTTGTCCTGCATCAACAGGCAGTCGCACAAGACCCAATGGGGTTGCGATATATGTTGCAGTATGATTTTTCCCGTCTCAATCCCGGGGAAACAGGGTAACAGGACAGGTTTCTTCAATTATTTCCGGTAAAAAGCACAGTGCGAAAGATCTGTCACCTATTTCTTCTGACCGTATCCCCGATTGCTTTTGCCCAGACCGGTGTCTCGGTGCCAGGAGTCGGGCAGGCATCTACGCCACGACTGTATGTCTCGCCAATGCTGACCAGTCCGGCGCTTAACAATGACGAGATCATCACGTTCACCGATAGCGCGCGTGCAGATATCACCAACGATGCCAATACGATTACCCTGGGTGGCAAGGCGCAGATTCGTCGACCCGACGCGATCCTGAAGGCCGATACCATCAACTATGACCGAAGCAAAGGCACCGTAACGGCACAGGGCAATGCCCGCCTGTTTCGCGATGGCAATCTGATCACTGGCCCGGGGCTGCGCTACAACATCGACAAAGAGAATGGCACCATCTCCTCGCCGGTCTACAGCCTGGCCTCTGGCGGCCAGGGCCAGGCCAGCGAAGCCAATATCATTGACGACAATCACTTCAACCTGAAGAATGCGACCTACAGCGGTTGCGACTGTGAAGAGCCCTTCTGGCAAATACGTTCAAGCAATGTCGATTTGTACAATGATGAAAACGAAGGGATTGCTGAAGATGGTACGCTCTATATCAAGGGCGTACCGGTCATGTGGTCCCCCTATCTGACCTTTCCGATCCGGGCAGAGAAAAAAACCGGTTTTCTGACGCCGACCTACGGCATGACCTCGCGCAGCGGCCTGGATTTTACCGTGCCGTATTTTATCAATCTGGCTCCGCAATACGACCTGACGCTGTATCCACGCTATCTGAGCAAGCGCGGCGCGCAACTGGGTGCAGAATTCCGTTATCTGCAGCCCACGTATTCCGGGATGGTCACCGGCACTTATATGCACAGGGATAACGAGCTGGACCGGTCTCGCTGGATGTTTTCCTGGCAGCACGTACAGGCGCTAGGCTCTGTGCTGGGGCTCAATTTCAACCTGTCGGTAGACTGGAACGCCGTCTCTGACGATGATTATTATCGTGACTTCACGGATATGACAACGATTACCCAGGCGGGCAAAACCTATTTGAATCGCAATGTCACCTTGGGGTTCTCTGGGTATAAATACTGGGACGGTTATCTGCAAGTTCAAAAATATCAGACCTTGCAGGATGCCACGGCCGATGTGATTTACGGGCAGTATGAAAAGGTGCCGGAATTGCGGGTCCATGGCGCGCGCTTTAATTGGCACGGGCTGGATATGGAAACAACCAATACGCTGACCCGTTTCGAGTATCCCACGTATTTCGGTTCCAAGCTGAGCGATGAAGTCATCGACCGCACCGAAGGGCACCTGCGCCCCGACGGCACCCGCTTTATGTCCTATTCCACAATCAGTTACCCGATTGTGCGGCCAGGCTGGCACATTACGCCGAAAATCGGCCTGCATGCGTCCCAGTATGAGACCGACTGGTACACTCGTTACGGCGAGAATTCGTTCTTCAGCCAGAGCGGTAACCAGCGACGTTCAGTGTCGCGCGTGTTGCCCATTGTGTCTCTGGACGCCGGCATGGTCTTTGAGCGCAGCACGACGCTTTTCGGATATCCGTCCACGCAGACGCTTGAGCCGCGGCTTTATTATCTGTACATTCCTTACCAGGACCAGAGCGACATTCCCATCTTTGATACCGATGTCAGCCAGTTCGGTTTTGCCAGCGCGTTTTCTGAAAACCGCTATAACGGCGGCTGGGACCGGATCAACAATGCAAATCAGGTCACGCTGGGCCTGACCTCGCGCTGGTTCGACCAGGACACCGGCTTTCAACGCCTGGCGCTGCAGGTGGCCCAGCGCGTGTACTTTGATTCGCAGCGCGTCACGCTGCCGTTTGAATCTCCGCGCATCGGCACCAAGTCCGACTGGATCTTTGGAGCTGAAGCGGCGCTGACCAATAAATTTACGACGCAGGCTGCGCTACAGATTGATCCCTACCAGGGCAAGACGACCCAAGCCTATGCGGCAGCCAAATGGACGCCCAAGCGCCTGACCACGCTGTCGCTGTCCTATCGCTACCAGCGCGACCCTTATGCCGATGAAGAGCGTACCGACATCAACCAGGGCAATCCGTTGTCCTACCAGTTGCAAGGCAAGGAAACGGTCAGTTTTGCCGGGCAGTGGCCATTTACCAGCAAGTTGTATGGCGTGGGCCGGGTTGATTACTCACTTAAGGAAAGCCGCGTCACCCAGCATATCGTGGGCGTCGAGTATAAAGGCGATTGCTGCTGGACCGGGCGAGTTGTTTTGAAACGTTACGCCGTTTCGAAACAGGATTCGAATTCTGCTATATTCTTTCAGTTGGAACTGGCAGGGTTGGGTGCGGTCGGAAAAGATCCAATGGAATTGTTAAGACAGAATGTACCCGGATACGAAAGTGTCAACACCCCCGTTCCGGACAGGACATCATTTGAAAGGTATGAATAATGCGTAAATTGGGTTTCATGCGAACAGCAGTTGCTCTCGCCATCCCCGCCATTTTAATCGCTGTGCCGCCGTTTGCGCAGGCGCAGAAGGCAAAAAACGCCGGTGCGTCGCAGCAGCGCTCGCCGGGACAGTTCGCCGATGGCATTGCGGCCGTGGTCAATAATGAGATTATTACCATGCGCGAGCTGCAGCAACGGATGGCCAGCAATCGCGTGACGACCGGTGGCCAGAACCAGGTCCAGCAAACGGTATTGCAGGCAATGATTGACGAAAAGCTGATGCGTCAGGATGCGGAACAATATGGCATCCGCATTACCGATGCTCAGCTATCGCAGGCCATGGCCAATATCGCCCAGCGCAATAACCTGCCGCCAGAGAAGCTGCAGCCGGCAATCGAGCAGATGGGACTGAACTGGGATAGTTACACGCGCAATCTTCGAAATGAAATGGTCATGGAAGAGCTGCGTACCCGTATTGTCCAGAGCCGTGTCGACATCAACGAGTCCGACATTGATGCCTTCCTGAAGCAGAATCCGACGGGCATTCTGCCTGGCATGGAAGCAGAAAGACAAAACCAGCCCAAACCGCCGCCGCAGAAACAAGTGGTGGTCGAGCGCTCATTCGTGCCCAAGGCAGTTGCCCTGCAGCACATTTATATTCGCGTACCCGATAATTCTCCTGAAGATGTGGTGGCTGCTGCTCGCAAGAAAGCGGATGCTGCCATGGCTAAGCTGCGCGGTGGCACCAGCTTTGAGAATGTTGCCAAGGAGTATTCCGATGGGGCCGAAGCGGCATCCGGCGGAGACCTGGGGATTCGCATGTTTGAAGACTGGCCTTCGCTTTTCGTGAATGTCACGAAAAAAGTCCCCGATGGTCGCACGACCGGCGTGTTCAAGGCGCCCAACGGCTTTCATATTCTTAAGGTCGTGGAGCGTCGCGGCCTGATCCAGGAAAACAAGCGGGTTGTGACGGTACAGCCGCCAGCGCCGCCGCCTCCACCGGTGCCGCCTATCGAAAAAATGGCCAAGCAGAAGGGGCCGGTCAACATTACAGAAACCAAGGCCAAGCATATTCTGGTCAAGATTACGCCGGTCTTTTCCGACCAGCAGGCCCGGGCAAAAATCGATGACATCCGCAATCAGATTGAAGGGGGCATGTCATTTGAAGAGGCCGCCAAAAAATTCTCGCAGGATACTTCAGCCCCACTGGGCGGAGAAATTGGCTGGATTCCGCCTGGCGCGTCAGATGCTGACTTTGAGAAGGCCATGAATGCGCTGCAGCCGGGCCAGATCAGCGCCCCGGTGCGTTCCAAGTTTGGCTGGCATCTGATTACGGTAGAAGACCGTCGCAGCTCAGACAAACAGCCCGAGATTCGCCGTAATCTGGCGCGCCAGTCACTCTTCCAGAAGCGCGCCGAGCCCGTGTACGAAGACTGGCTGCAGCAGTTGCGTGCCAAAGCGTATATTGACAACCGTCTGACCCAACAGAAAAGCCGGCCCTAGAGCAGAGCATCATGGCAGTCCATCAGGCTCGCAAGCGTTTCGGTCAGAATTTCCTGACCGATGAGAGTGTAATTGAATCAATTGTGCGGGCGGTCAATCCTGCGCGCGACGATACGGTCATCGAAATCGGGCCTGGCCTGTCGGCGCTGACCGGCCCGTTGCATGACCGTGTTGAGCACCTGGATGTCATCGAAATCGACCGCGATCTGGCTGCTCGCCTACGCAAGCGCTTTGCACCCGAGCGGCTTACGATTCATGAAGCCGATGCCCTGAAGGTCGATTTTTCCGCTTTCGGCAGCGACCTGCGAATCGTGGGCAATCTTCCCTACAATATTTCAAGTCCGCTGCTCTTTCATCTCGTCTCGTTTGCCGATCGGGTTCGCGATCAGCACTTCATGTTGCAGAAAGAAGTGATCGCGCGCATGGTCGCCGCGCCTGGGCAGAGCGACTATGGCAGGCTATCGGTGATGCTGCAGGTGCGCTATGACATGCAGCATCTGTTTGACGTACCGCCCGAAGCCTTCGATCCGCCTCCCAAGGTCACTTCTGCCATTGTCCGCATGGTGCCGTTGCCGCAAAACCGGGCACGGGCAAAAAGCGAACAGGCGTTTTTCCACGTGGTGGCCAAGGCGTTTTCGCAACGGCGAAAGATGCTGCGTCGAGTGCTGGCTGACTGGCAAATTGACTGGGCTCAAGTTGATATTCAGGAAACCGCCAGGGCGGAATCACTGTCTGTGGCTGATTTTATCCGGCTCGCCGATTATCTGACCGACCAGGGCATACTGGCCTGAAACAGGCGTTTCGCTGATGCCGCGCTCGCAGGACGGGCTGCGCGGGTCAATCCGACGTTATCGCGGGGCCGGAACAAGCGGCGGGTGCGGTCGGACAAAACTATCCGGTCTGATGCAACTTACCGCTGCCAGCGCCCGATTCCGTTTCACTCGGCGGCATGCCCCGGCAACCGATTTCCTTTTCAACGACCGCGCCGTCCCGCCAGAAAGACGGCAACAATGTCGCGGCTGCGCTGGATCAGCAGCTGCCGAGTCTGTTGCATGGTGTCTTTCAGGGACATGGGACCGCAAGGCAGACTGAAAGCGGCGGTAATGCCGCCTTCATAGACTTGGGTATAGTCTTCGTGCAGTGAGCCGGCCAATGCGATCAGCGGCACCTGATGTTTTTGGGTCAGGGCGGCGATGCCGGCAATCGTCTTGCCACGCAAGGTCTGCGCATCCAGTCGACCCTCGCCGGTAATGACCAGGTCCGCCTGTTGCACATGTTCGTCCAAGCCGGCATATTCGGCCACCACTTCTACGCCCGGCTTGAAGGTCGCCTCCAGGTAGGCCAGCGCCGCAAAGCCAAGGCCGCCGGCAGCGCCGGCACCGGGTTGCTCCCGCACATCGTGACCGGTTGCTTTTGCGGTCATATCGGCAAAGTGGCTCAGTGCAGCGTCCAGAAACCGGACGTCGTCCGGGCTGGCGCCTTTTTGCGGCCCGAAAATGGCAGAAGCGCCATGCTCGCCACATAGGGGATTGTTCACATCGGAGGCGATCAACCATTCCGTGTCGGCAACACGCGGATCCAGGTCGGACAGATCTATGGATGCCAGGTCGTAAAGGGCAGCAGGCCCTTGTGCCAACGGCTGACCTGCCTTGTCCAGCAACCGTATGCCCAGCGCATTCAGCAATCCGGCGCCGCCATCGTTGGTGGCGGAACCGCCCAGGCCCAGTACGATGCGGCGCGCCCCTTGATCCAGGGCGGCGCAGACCAGTTGGCCCACGCCATAGGTGCTGGCGCGACGCACATCGCGTTGATCTTCTGCAATCTGTTCAAGACCCGCGGCGCTGGCCATCTCGATCACTGCAGTATTGTCTTGCAGCATGATCCACGCCGCAGAAGTGGGCTCGCCAAGGGCATTCACGGTTTCCAGCGTCTGCCGGGAGGCGCCGGTGCTGCTCGCAATGGCTTCGACGGTCCCTTCGCCGCCATCGGCCATGGGCATCAGAACCAGCGTCGCATCGGGCGCCACTTTTTTGATGCCATCGGCAATGGCCTGGGCGACCCCGGACGAAGACAGGCTCTCTTTGAATGAGTCCGGGGCAATAACGATATAAAGTGGTTCACTCATCAAGAAAATCGTCCATGCGAAGCAGTTTCATGCTGTTGGTTGCGCCGATAACGCCGTAGTGATCTCCTTGTAGGAGCAGCACCCAGTCGCCACGGCTTAATGGTTGATACTTGAGCAGCTGTGCCACGGCGGCGCGCGCCACGTCGGTTTTTTCCACTGCCGCAGGGTTAAAGTCAACGGGATAGACGCCGCGAAAAATGGCGACCCGGTTGCGCGTGCTATCGTGCGGCGTAAGGCAATAAATGGGCACGCCGGAACGGATGCGCGACATGATCAGCGGCGTATGGCCACTTTCACTCAAGGAGATAATGGCGCGCACCTGCTGAAAATGGTTTGCCGCATACATGGCGGACAGCGCGACGGTTTCATCAAATTGCGTAAACGTTTCGCCCACACGATGCCGCGACTGGGTAGTGGTCGGGTGTTTTTCGGCGCCCACGCAAATGCGCGCCATGGCCTTGACCGTTTCCACCGGGTACAGGCCCGATGCGCTTTCGCCTGAAAGCATGACCGCATCGGTGTAGTCCAGTACGGCATTGGCAACATCAGAAACTTCAGCGCGGGTTGGAAACGGATGATTGATCATCGATTCCATCATTTGCGTTGCGGTAATGACGAACTTGTTCAGCGTCCTGGCATGGCGAATAATATTTTTCTGTATACCGACCAGTTCGGCATCGCCCACTTCCACGCCCAGGTCGCCGCGGGCGACCATCACGCCGTCACTGGCGGAGATCAGCTCATCAAGCGCCTGGTCATCGGCCACGGCCTCGGCCCGCTCAATTTTTGCGATGATCCAGGCCGAACTGCCGGCTTCCTGGACCAGGCGCCTGGCTTCATGCATATCCCGACCGTAGCGCGGAAACGATACAGCAATAAAATCCACGCCAATCTCGGCGGCCAGTAGGATATCGGCCTTGTCTTTTTCAGTCAGGCTCGGTGCAGACAATCCGCCGCCTCGCCGGTTAATGCCCTTGTTATTTGAGAGTTCCCCGCCTGATGTCACCGTGGTGTATACATTCTGTCCTTCTATCCGTACCACCTCAAGTACGATCCTGCCATCGTCAAGCAGCAGTTCGTCGCCCGGCCTGCAATCAGTAACGAGCTCGGGATAGTCGATGCCAACGATTTGCGCATTGCCTTTTTCATACGGGTAATCGTTGGACAGGATAAATTCCTGGCCTTGCTCGAGCATGACTTTCTGGTTTTCGAAACGTGCAATCCGGATCTTGGGCCCTTGCAGGTCGCCCAGAATCGCAATATGCACATCCAGTTTGGATTCGAGCTTTCGAATGATTTTGGCGCGTTCGCGATGGTCTTGCGCCTCGCCGTGGGAAAAATTGAAGCGGGCAACGTTCATGCCCGCCAGAATCATGGCTTCGATCTGGGCTTCGGACGTGGTGGCCGGGCCCAGTGTGGCGACAATCTTGGTACGACGTCTGGTGCTGGTCTGCGTGGTCATGTAGGCGGTTCCTGTGGCGAACTCAACGGCGGGGCAGCCGTTATGTTATATGTGATAAACGTGCTGAAGATCAGCGCAGGCCAGTGCCGGCTGCTGTCATATTCTTTCTTTCAATCAACTCAATCTTGTATCCGTCAGGATCCTGCACAAAAGCAATGACAGTGGTGCCGCCTTTGACCGGGCCGGCTTCACGTGTCACATTGCCACCAGCCTTCTTGACGGCTTCACAGGCCGCGTAGGCATCAGGAACGCCAATGGCGATGTGGCCGTATGCGTCGCCCATATCGTATTGGGAAACGCCATGGTTGTATGTCAACTCAAGCTCGGCTTGATGAGGATTGGCTTCAAAGCCCAGGAAGGCCAGACTGTATTTGTATTCGGGGTTTTCGGAGCGTCGCAGCAGTTTCATACCGATTACATTTGTGTAGAATTCAATGGATCGTTCCAGGTCGCCGACGCGTAACATGGTGTGCAGAAATTGCATGTTGTCCTCGTAATAATAATGGGGTATTTGCGTCTCGCAGACGCGAGTTTCTATCATACACGATCGTCATGCGCGCATTGGTCCGTCTTGTTGGTTTGGCGGCTTGTTCGAACGTGAAAGCGGCAATGCCGTGCAAGGAACGCACAGGGCCGCGGGCAAGGGCATCACGGTAAATGTGCGACGTTGCGCCTCAGGTTTCGAGAACGGGCAGGGACGACATGTCGGTTGTTTTCAGTTTCTGCATGGCCGGCTCGTATCCCGGCAAAATGATGCCGACCTGCTCCCAGAAGCGTGCACTGTGGTTCATTTGCTTCAGGTGCGCAAGTTCATGCGCAATGACATAGTCAATGACATCCGCAGAAAAATGAATGAGTCGCCAGTTCAGCCGGATGCTGCCGTTACTGCTGCACGAACCCCAGCGTGCGCGTGCGCGTGACAGCCGCCATCTTTGAAACTGCAAACCCGCATTGGCGGCAAGCAGGTGAATGCGTTGGTCGAAATAATGCAGAGCCTGGTTGCGCAGCCAATCGGCAGCGGCGGCACGACGAAGTTCGGCTGTAGCATCAGCCGGCAATGCCAGCCAGAGCGTATCTGTCGCGGTGGGTTCAAGGGCATTGCCGTCAAAGCGAGGCTGGCGCAAGCTGCTGTCAATGTCAACTGAAATAGTCATGCCAAGATATGGCAAACGCGTGCAGGCAAGCCAGGACTGCTGGGCCTGATCGGCTGTGGCGTTACGTTGCCGCCAGAAATCCAGCTTCTTGCAGATCCATGCCGATTTTTCCAGCACGGCCTCATCAATCTGCTTAAGTGTTACCCAATAGGGTGCCGTTACGCGCAGCCCGTCGCTGTCGATCATAAAGCCAATACTTCGACGCCTGCTGCGTATCAGCGTAAAAGTGATCAGCCCCTGCATGGTAGCCACATTGCGCAGACGCGCATCCTCGGGCTGATGGGCAGGGGGTGTCAGGAACAGTTCAGACTGCAACATCATGATAGCGTTCAGGGTTGAGCACGCGCATCTCCCCTTCAATCCAGGCGCGCACTTCCTTCATCACTTCTTCAGCGGTTTTGCCTGCCGGCTCGATGGGCGGACCAAACGAAATGGTTACTACGCCGGGTTTTTTGGTAAAGGGTTTTTTGGGCCAGCACTCGCCGGCGTTATGTGCGACCGGAATGATCGGTGTATTGGCATGCACGGCCAGTCGCGTACCGCCAAGCTTGTAGGTGCCGGCCTGTCCGGGCGGGATGCGTGTCCCTTCGGGAAAGAGCACCGGAGAGCGGCCTTCGGCCAGGCGTTGCGTGCCGATTTCCATGACTTGCTGCACGGCATTTTTTCCTTTCTGTCGATCAATGGCGATATTGCGCAGGCTGGCCAGGCCCCAGCCAAAGAAAGGAATGTAATTGAGTTCTTTTTTGTAGACAAAGCAGGCCGGGCGACGCAGGAACCAGGCAAAAAACATGGTTTCATAGGTCGACTGGTGTTTGCTCAGATAGATCACGGGCGCATCGGGAACATGATGCAGGCCTTTGACCTGGTAGCGAATGCCCACCAGTATCTTGGCCGCCCATATCACCATGCGCGGCCAGCCTGCGGTGTAGCGATAGCGCCAGCTAAAAGGCAGGGGCAGCACCAGCGCACAGCCCACGGCGTAAGGCACGACAGTGACGGCCTGGAAAAGCAGGAAAAGGGCAGAGCGCAAAAAAAGCATGATCAGGATTCCGTAAGCCAGCATTCGACCACATCGGCCAGGGTAGGCCGGATTTGTATAGACTCGGGCAGGCCGGGGTCGTTCCGGGTCTTCTGTCCGTTGCCGGTTTCCACCAGCCAGGTACGGCAACCGGCCTCATGGGCGGCAAGCACGTCCCTGAGCGAGTCGCCGACGCACACGACTTCATGTGCAGGCGTGTCATAGCGCTTGAGTATATCCAGAAACATGCCGGGCAACGGCTTGCGGCATGAGCATCCGGCATCCGGCAGGTGCGGGCACATAAAAATGGCATCGATATGACCACCATGCACCGCCAGTTGCTGTTGCATTTTCTGGTGAATGGCGGTCAGGTCATCCGGTGTGAACAGCCCGCGTCCCAGCCCGGACTGGTTGGTGGCCACGACCACTTTCCAGCCGGCCCGGCAAAGACGCGCGATGGCCTCCAGGCTGCCTGGAAGGGCGATCCACTCGTCGGCAGATTTAATGAAATCGGGGCTGTCTTCGTTGATGACGCCGTCGCGGTCAAGAATAGCCAGCTTCATTGGGCCAGCCTTGAAATGTCGGCCACCAGATTCATGGTGGCATGCAATCGCGATAACAGAGCCAGGCGATTGCTGCGCACTACCGGGTCGTCGGCCATCACCATTACATGTGTGAAAAAATCGTCGACCGCGCCGCGCGTTTGCGCCACTGCCGCCAGGCTTTTTTCAAATTGCCCCTGGGCGGCATCGACCCGGGCTGTTTTTTCGATGGCGCACAACGCTTCGTACAGGGCTTTTTCAGCCGGCTCTGTAAAGCAGGGCGGATCAATGGCCGGCAGCTCACCCTCTGTTTTCTTCAGCAGGTTGCCGATACGTTTGTTGGCAGCAGCCAGGCTGGCGGCTTCAGGCAGCTGGGCAAATGCGGTGACCGCCCTGATCCTGGCGGTAATTTCCTGCAGCGGGGGCTGCACGGCGATCACCGCGTCCACGACCGATTTGGCGTAGTCGCCGCTAAGCTGATTGCGATAGCGCTCATAAATATAGATCAGTACTTCATCGGCCGTGTCCGAATGCAACGTGCCCGCACTGAACGTGCTCATGGCAAACGCCAGCAGCGCAGGCAGATTCAGGCCCTTTACGTTTTCTGAAGTGCTGCTCAGATAGCCCCCGGCGGCAAGCTGTTCCACTGCGCTGATGATTCCCAGTGCGGCGCGACGCAGCCCGAACGGGTCGCGTTCGCCCGAAGGCTGCAGGCCGATGCCCCAGATCCCGACCAGCGTTTCAATGCGCTCGGCAATGAACAGGATGGCCGATATCAGGTTATCGTCATTGACGGGAATATCGAACCGGGTGCGGTACTGGCTGTTAAGCGCCTGGACCACTTCGGCGGGCTCACCATCGGCTTGGGCGTAATAGGCGCCCATGATGCCTTGCAATTCGGGGAACTCTCCAACCATATTGGATGTCAGGTCGGCCTTGGCCAGCTGTGCTGCGCGATCGGCCAGGGCAACATTGGCGTTCAGATCTTCGGCCAGGCGCGAACTGATGCGGCGCAGGCGCTCGATGCGGTCATGTTGCGAACCGAGCTTGTTGTGATAGACGATGTTGTCCAGTTGGGCGACACGCGAAGCCAGCGGCAGCTTTCTGTCGGTGTCGAAAAAGAATTCCGCGTCGGCCAGGCGTGGGCGGATTACGCGTTCGTTGCCCTGGATAATATGATGCGGGTCGCTCACGTGCATATTGCTGACGATCAGGAACTTGTGAATGAGCTTGCCGCTGGTCGGATCGAACAGGGGAAAATACTTCTGATTCAGGCGCATCGTCAGAATCAGGCATTCCTGCGGCACAGCCAGGAACTTCTCATCGAATTGCCCGACATAGACGGTCGGATGTTCGACGAGGGCGGTCACCTCGTCCAGCAGCGGCGTGACCTCGGCTTCTTCTCCCAGCGAGGCGCCCAACGTTTTTGCGGATTCGTCAAGCTGCTGGCGGATGGCAGCGCGGCGCGCTTCGAAAGAGGCGACGACACGGCCCTTGTCGGCCAGTGTGGTTGCATAGTCGTTGGCATGGGCCAGTGCGATGGGGCCGTCGCTCATGAAGCGGTGGCCGTGTGTAGTGTTACCGGCTTCGATACCCAGAATCGTGACGGGCAACACGGTGCTGCCGTGCAGCACAACCAGGCCATGCACTGGCCGCACAAAACGCACGCTGGTCTGGCCGTCGGCTAATTGGTAACGCATGACTTTTGGAATGGGCAAGTCTGCCAGCGCCGATTCAATAGCGGCTTGCAGCACGTTTTGCAATTGCACACCGGCAGCGGTGCCGTGGGCAACCAGATATTCCTGCTTGCCATCGGACTCGCGGGCAAGCTCGGCCACACTCAGGTGCGACAGATTTTTCGCCGCCAGTTTTTTCTGCAGGGCGGGCGTGGCCTGGCCGTTTTGATCCAGGCCGACTTTGACCGGCATGAGCTTTTCGGAAAATGACTGGTCGGCGGCGACCGCCAGTACGCTACTGAGCTGCGCTGCCAGCCGGCGCGGGGTCGCATAGCATTGGGTCACATTGTTCGGACCCAGCAAATGGTGTTTTGCCAGGGATTGCGTCAGGCTATCGGCAAATACCTGGCCCAGTTTTTGCAGGGCACGGGGCGGCAATTCTTCGGTAAACAGTTCAACAAGTAAGGGCGAATTCATGATACTGCCTTGTTATTCTTGAGCATGGGAAAGCCAAGCTGCTCGCGTGAATCATAGTAAGCCTGGGCAACCTTGCGCGACAAATTGCGGATGCGGCCGATATACGCGGCCCGTTCGGTCACGCTGATGGCGCCGCGCGCATCCAGCATATTGAACGTATGGGCTGCCTTCAGGACCGATTCATACGCGGGCAGGGCCAGCGGAATTTCGACCAGCCGGGCCGCTTCCCTTTCGTAGTCGTTGAAATGGCTGAACAGCATGTCCGTATTGGCGTACTCAAAATTATAGGTGGACTGCTCCACCTCGTTCTGGTGGAACACGTCGCGATAAAGCACTTTCTCGCCGTTGGGTCGCGCAGTCCAGACCAGGTCATAGACGCTTTCCACATTTTGTAAATACATGGCCAGGCGTTCCAGCCCGTACGTAATTTCGCCCAGAGTCGAGGGACAGTCCAGTCCGCCGACCTGCTGGAAATAAGTAAATTGCGTCACTTCCATGCCGTTGAGCCAGACTTCCCAGCCCAGGCCCCAGGCGCCAAGTGTCGGATTTTCCCAGTCGTCCTCGACAAAACGGATGTCGTGTTCCTGCGGGTTGATGCCCAATGCTTTCAGGGAGCCGATATACAAATCCAGAATATCCGGTGGCGCCGGCTTCAGGACAACCTGATATTGATAGTAATGTTGCAGACGGTTCGGGTTTTCGCCATAACGGCCGTCCTTGGGACGGCGCGACGGCTGCACATAGGCGGCGTGCCACGGCTCAGGTCCGATGGCGCGCAGGAAAGTGGCGGTATGCGAGGTGCCCGCGCCCACTTCCATATCGTAGGGTTGCAGCAGCGCGCAACCTTGGGTATCCCAGTATTCCTGGAGTTTCAGGATAATCTGCTGAAAAGTTAGCATGAAGGACTCAAGATAATTAGAAAAAGCTGAATCGTCGATTTTAACGGATTTGCTGCAGCATTCGGCTGTTTCTTGCGAGATGGCGGCCATCTGGACGGATTTTGCGCGTGGAATGAATTAAAGTTCTGGTATCCCGAAATTGGCAGTCTGGAGATCTCATGTCTGAATTAATCAAGTCTGAAATACGTGGTCGCATCCTTATCCTGACGATCAACCGTCCCGAGGCGCGCAATGCGATCACCTATGACACGTCATTTGCGCTGGCTGATGCGCTGGGCCGGCTTGATGCCGATGACAACCTGACAGTCGGTATTTTACGCGGTGAAGGCAATACCTTCTGTTCTGGCATGGACCTGAAGGAATTCGCGCGTACCCAACGCAGGGCGGTGGTCCCGGGGCGGGGCCTGGGTGGGCTGGCAGAGGCGCCGCCTGCCAAACCGCTGATTGCCGCTGTCGAAGGCTACGCGCTGGCCGGCGGGTTTGAGCTGGTGCTGGCCTGCGATCTGATTGTGGCCGCCAATAACGCCAGTTTCGGGCTGCCTGAAGTCAAGCGCGGCCTGGTGCCAGGATCAGGCGGCATGTTGCGCCTGCCGCGCCGCCTGCCTTATCACGTCGCCATGGAAGCGCTACTGACCGGCGATATGATTGCCGCCAAACGCGCCCACGAGCTCGGTTTGGTCAACGATCTGGTGGAACCCGGCACTGCACTGGAAGCTGCGTTAAAATTGGCAGACAAGATCGCCGCCAATGGTCCGCTGGCGGTTCGCACGGCCAAGCAGATCGTGGCAGAATCCCAGGACTGGCGCACCAACGATATGTTTGCCTTGCAGAACCCGCGCATGGCCCATATTTTTTCATCGGAAGATGCCAAGGAAGGCGCCACTGCCTTCGCCGAAAAACGTCCTCCCGTCTGGAAGGGCAGGTAATTTTTACTAGACAATATATACTCATGACAACTGTAATCAAACAAGATGATCTGATCCAGTCTATTGCAGATGCAATTCAGTTCATCAGCTACTATCACCCGGCCGACTATATACAGCATCTGGCGCGTGCCTACGAGCGTGAGCAAAGTGCGGCGGCCAAGGACGCCATTGCGCAGATCCTGACCAACTCGCGCATGTGTGCCGAGGGCAAGCGTCCTATCTGCCAGGACACGGGCATTGTGAATGTATTCCTCAAAGTGGGCATGGACGTGCGTTTCGACCTGTCCTGTACGCTGCAGCAGGCCTGTGACGAAGGCGTACGCCGTGGTTACCTGGACCCGGACAACAAACTGCGTGCCTCGGTACTGTCGGACCCGATTTTCGAACGTAAAAATACCAAGGACAACACGCCCTGTATTTTGCATGTGGAATTGGTGCCGGGCAATACGGTCGATGTGCAGGTCGCTTCCAAGGGCGGCGGCTCAGAAAATAAAACCAAGTTTGCCATGCTCAACCCGAGCGACTCTATCGTGGATTGGGTATTGAAAACCGTGCCACTGATGGGGGCAGGGTGGTGCCCGCCAGGTATGCTGGGCATCGGCGTTGGCGGCACAGCCGAAAAAGCCATGTTGATGGCCAAGCAGTCGCTGATGGAAGACATCGACATGTACGAGCTCTTGCAGCGTGGGCCGCAGAACAAGCTGGAAGAGCTGCGGATCGAACTGTATGAAAAAGTGAATGCTTTGGGTATTGGCGCCCAGGGCCTGGGCGGGCTGACCACTGTGCTGGATATTAAGATCAATACCTATCCGACTCATGCGGCCTCCAAACCCATCGCCATGATTCCCAACTGTGCCGCGACTCGTCACGTGCATTTTGTCCTGGACGGATCGGGCGTGGCGAATCTGACGCCGCCTTCACTGTCCGACTGGCCAGATGTGCACTGGGCTCCGGATTACAATGCGTCCAAACAGGTGAATCTGGATACGCTGACCAAAGAGGAAGTGGCCAGTTGGAAGCCAGGCCAGACGTTGTTGTTGAATGGGAAAATGCTCACTGGCCGCGATGCGGCGCACAAGCGCATTCAGGACATGCTGGCAAAAGGCGAGCCGCTGCCTGTCGATTTCACCAACCGCGTCATCTATTATGTCGGTCCCGTCGATCCGGTGCGGGATGAAGTGGTGGGGCCCGCCGGCCCAACCACGGCCACCCGCATGGACAAGTTCACGGACATGATGCTGGAGAAAACCGGCCTGATCGCGATGATCGGCAAAGCCGAGCGCGGCCCGGTGGCGGTCGATTCAATCAAGAATCATCGCTCCGCCTACCTGATGGCCGTGGGCGGATCAGCTTATCTGGTGTCCAAAGCCATTCGCAGCGCCAAAGTGGTCGGATTCGAAGACCTGGGCATGGAAGCGATTTACGAGTTTGATGTCAAGGATATGCCCGTGACCGTTGCCGTCGATTCTACTGGCACCTCGGTGCACAAGACCGGGCCGCGCGAGTGGCAGGCAAAAATCGGTATTATTCCGGTACCTGCTTGATGGATTGAAGATTTGTTCAGGTAAAAAACGGCCTGCAGCCTGGCGCTGCGGGCCGTTTTTGCTTTTGGTAGATTGGCTTCTATTGGCAAACAAAAAGGGCGCCAAGACCAGATAAGTGGCCTCGGCATATAGCAGTTCAAAGCCAGAGCGGGGCTATCGTTAATGCACCAGCCCCCGTTCTTGCAACCAATCCTGGATCAGCCCTGATATCTGCTCCGAATTGGTGTCCATCATCAGCATGTGGCTGTTGCCGTGGATTCCTAGCGCCGGCAGATCCAGCAGGTCACCATGGCCGCCGGCCCCGTTCAATGCGGCACGGAAACGCTCTTGTCTCTCCTTGATGCTCTTCCAGAATGGGTAGTCCTGAATGTAGTCGCCCCACACCCATAGCATCGGCACGTCACGCAAGGGTGTCAGATCCGTTTTATCGGGATCTGGCGAGCCGCTGGGTTCGACCAGCACCATAGCCTTGACTTTGTCTGGGTACTTTAGCGCAGATGTAAGCGCAAAATTGCCACCCTGACTATGTACAACAATCACGCAGGGACATGCCTCTTGCACATACTGGTCATAGGCTCGCTGCGTGCGTTCGTCGTTTGTCGCCCAGCGCGGTATGCTTTGCTTGGTGAACTGGTCGAAATCGGCGATGGGAAACAGGGTGCCGGGGATTGCCTGCCGTGCTTGCGGATCGCTCGCATAGGTCTTGCCAATGCGGAATAACTCCCAGGCTTCCTTTTTCGTGCGGAACACGGGCTCGCCCTCAAAAATTTCAGGATAGCGTGCCCAAGACGCACGACCGCGTTCGACCGCATCGCTCACATATACACTCCAGCCGTCGCGCAGAAAATCCATTTCCCATCCTGGCTTGCCGTCTGGTTTGGTTTCATACGTCGTACCCGACAGACCACCGCCGTGCCACAGCAACATGGGCACACTGGCGCGCGGATCTTCCAGGATGGTGTAACGCGTGTACATTTGCCCGGCGACAAAATCGCCATTGGGATCCAGCGTCACAGGGGGAGAGCCCGGACTGTATACCATTTTCTTGGTTGGCAGGCCTTTTAACGTGATCTGTTCGCCACCGATGTGATAGCTGCCGACTTCCTTAACGTTTATCCCGCCAGTTTGTGCGCATCCGGCCAATAATGTGATGGCGGAAAGCGCCAACGTTGCATTTCGCATAGCAATGCCCATGTCATCTCCTCTTGCGGCTTATCCCGGTTGAGCGCTTATTGCGCCAGGCACTCGGCCGCTTTTCGAGTGCACCTGGGGTCTTTTGTTTATTCCTGGCCATTATACGGGGTGGTTCATGTATTACGGAACAGAGGAAGTCGCTACGGACCAGACCATCACGACTGATGGCGGGGCCACTTGATCGCCTTGCGTGAAGACTCTTCTTTCACGATTCTGCTATAAACCGATGGATGATCTGATCCTCAAGGCCAAGCGCCTGACAGACAAGGCCGAGCGGATCAAGTTTTACAAAGAAGTGCAGAAGGTCTTTCATGAACAAATACCCATGTCTCCAATGGCAACGGCCGTGGACAATGTGCCCATGCGCAAAAATGTCGCCGGCTTTTGGGTCAATCCCTTTGGCAAATACCAGTTCTTTGGCGTCAGCCTGAAGTGACCGTATTTTTTTATCAGCGCAAGGAGAATCATATGGTTACACAATTGTGCCCGGAGAATGTTCGCTCCACCCCCGGAGCTGTGGGTATTTCCTAATTGTTTCTATATTGGCTGCTCTGTAACCTTGCGCTGTTCAAGTCAGCCCCCGCAGCATTGCGGCACGGGGCTGGCTTTTTACCTTATTTTCAAAGGAACTGTAATGAAGATTAATGCGACACGCATGATTCTGACAGCCCTGCTCGGTGGACTTGCGACAACAGCACAGGCGGCAGGCACACTGGTCTATTGCTCAGAAGGCAGCCCGGCCGGTTTTGATACAGCACAATATAGCGCAGGTACCGATTTTGATGTCTCTGCCGAAACGGTATACAACGGACTGGTGGGGTTTGAGCGGGGCTCGACAGAAGTGATTCCTGCATTGGCCGAAAAATGGGACATTTCCGAAGATGGCCTGGAGTACACCTTTCACCTGCGTCCAGGCGTCAAGTTTCAGACATCGCGCTTTTTCACCCCCTCGCGCGGGCTGACCGCAGATGACGTGGTGTACACCTTCGAACGAATGATGAGCAGGGACCATCCGTTTCGCAAGGCCTATCCGACAGAGTTCCCATACTTTACCGATATGGGCATGGACAAGAATCTGAAGTCGGTGGAAAAAGTGGACGACCATACGGTCAAGTTCACGCTGAACGAAGTGGATGCCGCGTTTGTGCAGAATATGGCCATGCCGTTTGCCGTGATTCTGTCCAAAGAATATATGGAAAAGTTGCTCGCCGACGGCAAACCGGAGCTGATCAACCAGCAGCCGCTGGGCACCGGCCCGTTCGTGTTTGAACGCTACCAGAAAGACGCCCAAATTCGCTACAAAGCCAACAAAGACTATTGGGACAAGGCAGAAGGCCCGCTCGTGGATAATCTGATCTTCGCCATCACCAAAGATCCTTCTGTGCGCGCCCAGAAGCTTAAGGCCAACGAGTGCCAGCTGGCTTCGTATCCCTTGCCAGCCGATGTTGACCGCCTCAAGCAGGATCCCAATCTGAAAGTGCAGTCCAATCCAGGCTTTAACGTAGGTTTCATTTACTACAACACTGAAAAAGAGCAATTAAAGAAACCCGAGGTGCGCATCGCGCTGGACATGGCCATTAATAAACCGGCCATTATCAAGGCGGTCTATGGTGGGCAGGGTGTGCTGGCCGATGGTCCCATGCCGTCAAGCCAATGGTCTTATGACGACACCATCAAGAGCCGTCCAACCGATGTGGCGAAAGCCAAGGAACTGCTGGCCGAAGCCGGCTACCCCGACGGGTTCGATATGGGGCTGTGGTCTTTGCCAGTGGTGCGTCCCTATAACCCGAACGGCCGCCTGATGGCTGAAATGATTCAGTCGGACTGGGCCAAAATCGGTGTCAAGGTCAGAATCAGTACCTATGAATGGGGCGAATACCTTAAGCGCGCCAAACAAGGTACGCATGACGCCATTATGGTGGGCTGGACCGGCGATAACGGTGACCCGGACAATTGGCTGGGAAATCTGCTGTCGTGTAACTCGGTCGGTGGCGTCAACTATTCACGCTTTTGTCATAAACCATTTGACGAGCTGGTGGTCAAGGCCAAGCGAGTAACCGATAAGCAGGAGCGCACCCAGCTGTACAAGGAAGCCCAGAAAATCTTCCATGAACAGATGCCCATGTCTCCTATCGGTACATCAATTGTGAACGTTCCGATGAACAAAAAAGTCGAAGGCTTCAAAATCAGTCCTTTCGGCCTCTTTCAGTTCTATGGCGTCAGTCTGAAGTAACGATTTCGACTATTGTAGGAGCCAAAACGAAGGCTGCCCCCACAGGGTGGCTTTCGCTTTGTCATATGTTTTTTCAGGGCACGTGCAATAAACCGGCCATATCTCAATCTCATATGGCCTGAGTGTCCACGGAGGCTGGCCTCATGTTTTCCTTTATTCTCAGGCGTCTGGCGATTCTGATACCGACATTTTTCGGCATCACGATCCTGACGTTTCTTCTTATTCACATGATTCCCGGCGATCCGGTGATGACGATGCTGGGCGAACGCAATGTCGACCCGGAAATGTACAAATCCATCATGGCGCGGCTCGGGCTGGATCAGCCGCTGCATGTTCAATATATGAACTATCTCGGTGGTTTGCTGCAGGGAGATTTCGGCAAATCCTTTTCCAGCCAGAGCAGTGTCTGGAGTGAGTTTGCGGCCCTGTTCCCCGCCACGCTGGAGCTTGGCATCTGCGCGCTGTTGTTCGGTACCGTATTCGGTATTTTGCTGGGCGTGCTGGCCGCGATCAAGCGCGGTACGTTCCTGGATCATGGCGTCATGGGCTTGTCGCTGACCGGGTACTCCATGCCGATCTTCTGGTGGGGCCTGATGCTGATCATGCTGTTTTCGTCTTATTTGGGCTGGACGCCGGTCTCTGGCCGTATCAGCCTGACCTATGACGTGCAGCCCTACACCGGCTTCATGTTGATCGATTCGGTTATCGCGCAGATCCAGGATCCGGAGTACAACAGCGGCGCCTTCATGGATGCGGTTATGCATCTGATTCTGCCCTCTATCGTGCTGGGCACCATCCCGCTGGCGGTCATCTCGCGGATGACGCGTTCTTCAATGCTCGAAGTCATGGGTGAAGACTATGTTCGGACCGCCAGGGCCAAAGGGCTGTCGCCAAGGCGTGTCATCTTTGTCCATACCTTGCGCAACGCCATGATTTCCGTCGTCACAGTGATTGGCCTGCAAATTAGCACACTGATCGGCGGCGCGGTACTGACAGAAACCATTTTTTCGTGGCCGGGCATCGGCAAGTGGCTCGTCGACGCCATTTTCCGGCGCGATTATCCGGTGGTGCAAAATGGCTTGTTGATCGTGGCCGTCCTGATCATCCTGGTCAATCTGGTGGTCGACATCGTTTATGGCATCGTCAATCCCCGGATCCGTCATGCAAAATAAGGACGCCATCATGAATCAACTCTCAGTGGCTGACACCAGTGCAGCAACGGGCGGTGTCATCACGTACCCGTCGCCCTTGCGCGAATTTGTCGCCAGCTTTTCCAATAACCGAGGCGCGGTTGCGGGCTTCTTTTTTCTGGTCATCATGGTCCTGGCGGCAGCGCTGGCGCCCTGGCTTGCGCCGCATGATCCCTTAATGCAGTTTCGCGACCATATGTTGCAGCCGCCGGCATGGCAGCAAGGGGGTAGCGTCGCTTATCTGCTGGGAACCGACGAGGCCGGGCGGGACATTCTTTCACGACTGATGCATGGCGCACGGCTGTCGCTGGTCATTGGCTTTTCAGCTGTGATTATCACGCTCGTCCCGGGTATCCTGCTTGGTCTGCTCGCAGCTTTTTTTCCGTCTTCGGCGGGGCGCTTGCTGATGCGCATGGCCGACATCATGATGTCACTACCCTCGGTATTGCTGGCCATTGCAATTATGGCAGTGCTCGGTCCTGGCATCACAAATGCAATGATCGCAATTGCGGTCGTGGGCTTGCCCGGCTACATGCGCATTGTACGGGCCTCGGCCATGAGCGAACTGGGTAAGGATTACGTTATGGCATCCCGCGTCACCGGCGCTGGTGTACTGCGCCTGATGTTCATCGCCGTACTGCCCAACTGTATGGCGCCGCTGATCGTCCAGGCGACGCTGGGATTTTCCTCGGCAATCCTGGATATCGCAGCCCTGGGCTTTCTTGGGCTGGGCGTGCAGCCCCCGGCGCCGGAGTGGGGCACCATGCTTGCCACGGCGCGTGATTACATTACCAGTGCCTGGTGGGTGGTCACCTTTCCCGGCCTGACGATCCTGCTCACGGTGCTGGCGATCAATCTGGTGGGCGATGGTCTGCGCGATGCGCTGGATCCTAAACTGAAACGCGCGGCATAGGAGTCACGAATGAGTTTATTGAACATCCGTAACTTGTGCGTGCGATTTGGCACTAAAGACAAACCGTTTCTCGCTGTTGACGGGGTTGATTTGACTGTGAATGAGGGCGAGCTGCTGGGCATTGTGGGTGAGTCCGGCTCGGGCAAATCGGTGTCCATGATGGCCATGATGGGCTTGCTGGACGGGCAGGGGACCGTGACCGCAGATCAGATGCTGTTTGATGGGCAGGAACTGTCTGTGCTGACTCCCAAGCAGAAGCGCAAGATCATCGGCAAGGATATTGCCATGATTTTCCAGGATCCGATGACCGCATTAAATCCCAGTTATACCGTTGGCTTTCAGATTGAGGAAGTGCTCAAAGTGCATATCGGCCTTGACCGTAAGGCTCGCCGACAGCGTGCTATCGAGCTGATGCGCGAAGTGGAAATTCCCGATCCCGAAAGGCGTTTATCAGCCTATCCCCATCAATTGTCCGGCGGGATGAGCCAGCGCGTGGCCATTGCCATGGCGATTGCCTGTGAACCGCGTCTGTTGATTGCTGATGAGCCCACCACCGCGCTGGACGTGACGATCCAGGCGCAAATCATGGACTTGCTGCTGCGTTTGCAGAAAGAGCGCGGCATGGCTTTGCTGATGATCACGCACGATCTGGCCGTGATCTCGGAAGTGGCGCAGCGCGTGGTCGTGATGTATGCAGGACAAGTGGCCGAGACCGGGGCAGTGCGCGACGTTTTTTTTGAACCGGCTCATCCCTACACACGAGCATTGATCGCCTCAATTCCCGAATCGTGTCGCGGTTCGCGGCGCTTGTCCACGTTACCGGGCATTGTACCGGGGCAATATGATCGCCCTTCGGGTTGTCTGCTCTCGCCACGTTGCCCCATTTCCCAAGACCGTTGCGTGCGTGAGCGTCCGGAACTTATCAGCTATAGCGGCAGGTCGGTGCGCTGTCATACACCGCTGATTCCCTTGCAGGAAGCCAAGTCATGAATGATATCGTTTTGAAAACAGAAAACCTGACCCGCCATTATGATGTGTCGCAGGGGTTTATGAAACCGCGTGCCACGCTCAAAGCACTCAATGGCGTGTCGCTTTCACTGCAGCGCGGTAAAACGCTGGCGGTGGTGGGCGAATCCGGTTGCGGCAAATCGACGCTGGCGCGACAGATTACCATGATTGAAGCGCCGACCTCCGGGAAGTTGTGGCTGGACGGGGACGCGGTGGATGCGGGCTCCTCTTCACAGATCAAAGCCTTGCGCAGCAAGGTGCAAATGGTGTTTCAAAACCCCTACGGCTCGCTCAACCCGCGTCGCAAGATTGGCGATCAACTGGAAGAGCCGCTGATCATTAACACCAGTCTTAAAGCCGCCGAACGCAAGGAACGGGTGCGCGAGATGATGCAGCGCGTGGGCTTGCGGCCCGAACATTATTATCGTTATCCGCATATGTTCTCTGGTGGCCAGCGCCAGCGAGTGGCCATTGCGCGCGCAATGATGCTGCGTCCCAGTATTGTTGTGGCCGATGAGCCCATCTCGGCACTGGATGTATCCATTCAGGCGCAGGTGCTCAATCTGTTTCTTGATCTGCAGGATCAATTGCATACGTCATATGTATTCATTTCCCATAACTTGTCGGTAGTCGAACATGTTGCTGACGAGGTTATGGTGATGTACCTGGGACGAGTTGCAGAAAGTGGTTCCAAGCAGACCTTGTATGAAAAGCCATTGCATCCGTACACGCAGGCGCTACTGTCGGCGACGCCTTCCATCTATCCTGAAAGACGGACCGTGAAAATCAAGATTGAAGGTGAACTGCCGTCACCGCTGAATCCTCCTTCGGGCTGCGCTTTTCACAAACGCTGCCCGCATGCGGTGGCGCGGTGCAGTGATCAAGAGCCGGCATTGCGTGAAGTGGGTGGCCGGCAGGTTGCCTGTCATCTGGCCGAGCAGTTCGTCTAAGGCCCTGTGGTTGCGCGCAAAGCGCTTCAATCGGGCCGATCTGCGTAGTAGCGATACAGGGTGACAGGCTGCCCGTCGCATTGAGTCAACCACTGGCTGATGGGCCGGCCATAAAGCACCATGTCAGGCGCAATATCCAGCAATGGGCGCAGCACAAACGCGCGCAGGTGCATGCGGGGGTGCGGCAAAATCAATTGCGTGGTGTCTTGCTCCAGGTCGTCATAGCACAGAATATCCAGGTCCAGTGTACGCGGTGCATTGCGATAGGGGCGTACCCGGCCATGGCTCAGCTCGATGGCCTGCAGCGCCTGCAGCAGCTTGGGTGCCGACAGCTCGGTGGTCAATCGTGCCACGGCGTTGATGTAGTCTGGGCCAGACGAGTCTACCGGGGCTGTGCGGTACAGGTCTGAAACCTGATCCAAAACAGTTTGGGGCAGGGCGGCAATATCATCCAGGGCCCGATACAGTATGTCTTCGCTTTCACCCAGGTTCGAGCCCAGGCCAATATAGGCGGTGTGCATCTGTTTATGAAGTTGCAGGACCGCTTCCGGCTGCGCTGCCGGGCTGGCTGTTGCCACTGGTGGTTTTGCCTTTGCTCGCATTGCTGCGCCGTTTGCGCCGCTTGCGCGGGGTGCTGGCTGGCCCGGCCGCCTGCTGTTCGGCAGTCAGGGCTTCAATCATTTCGGCACGCTCGCCTGGGTTGGCATCGGCCAGATCCATCCACCATTGCGCCAGTACGCTGTCAAATTCGTTGCAGGCGGCACGCAACTGCAGGAAATCACAAGCGGCCCGAAAGCGCGGTTGCTCTGTCATGCGCCAAATCTGTTTGGGAATGCGGCGTTCAAAGCGTGGCTGCATAAACCAGATTTCGCGCATATCTGCCGTGTGCCGACGCTGTATGGCCATTTTGCTGATGTGCGTGTCGATGACCAGGTCTGCGGCCTGGCTCAGTGCCGGAATAGGATGTTCTTTGCGCGCCAGGTTTTTTTTCCAGTTCACATCCACCAGCCGCCACAGCAGCGCCGCAAAAAGGAAACTCGGGCTGACTGATTTACCGGCACGCACGCGATGATCGGTGCGCTCCAGCGTCAGTTGCACAAATTGTTCGCCGCCTGGCTGTTGTAGCACCTGGTCAATCAATGGCAGCACGTTTTCATGCAGTCCTTCCTGGCGCAGCTGCTCCAACGCGGCGATGGCATTGCCGCAGGTCAGCAGTTTGAGTATTTCATCAAACAGTCGGGAGTCCGGGACATTTTTTATCAGACCGGACAGCTCGCGAATCGGCGCATGCGTTGCCGACTCGATCGTGCCATTGAGCTTGGAGGCAAAGCGCACGGCTCGCAGCATGCGCACCGGGTCTTCGCGAAAACGCGTCTCGGGATCTCCGATCATGCGCACCAGATGGTTTTTCAGATCGGGCACCCCATTGTGATAATCAATGACGGTTTCCTTTACCGGATCATAATACAGTGCGTTAAGTGTAAAGTCGCGACGTGCCGCATCTTCCTGCTGGGTGCCAAATACATTGTCATTCAGGATGCGCCCATCGGCATCGGTGTGCTGGTCGCCCTGGGAGGGTGCGCGAAAGGTAGAGGTTTCTATAATTTCCTGGCCGAACACCACGTGCACCAGCTGGAACCGCCTGCCGATGATACGGGCCCGCCGAAACAGCGGGCGGATCTCTTCAGGCGTGGCACTGGTGGCCACATCGAAATCCTTGGGTTCGTAGCCAAGGACCAGATCGCGCACTGCGCCGCCAACAATAAAAGCATCATAGCCTTTTTGCTGGAGCACTTCGCAAACCTTGATGGCATTGCGCGAGACCAGGCGACGGTCAATCTGGTGCTGCTCCCGAGTGTATACCCGATGTTTCTGTTTTTGAACGGGCGCGGTAAAGAGCCGGCTGACGAACGTGCGAATTGTATTTTTGATCATGTGTTTGTTTTTGTTGGTCCTTGTTATTGCAAAGGAAATAAATCCAGCACCGTCCAGCCTTTTTTATTTGCCAGTTCGCGTAGCGGCGGTACCGGGTTGGTTGCAACCGGATGGGTCACTGCTTCAAGCAGCGGAATATCATTCTGGGAGTCGCTGTAGAACCAGCTCTCGGTAAAGTGCTCAAGCGTCAGGCCCATGGCGCCCAACCATTCATTGACGCGGGTGACTTTGCCGTCCTGATAACTGGGCGTGCCCACCACTTTGCCGGTGTAGCGCCCGTTTTTGTATTCCGGGACGGTACCGATGACATAGGGAAGGCCAAAGGCACGGGCAACCGGCGCGATAACGAATTCGTTGGTGGCAGATACCAGGCAACACAGGTCGCCCTGTTCCAGATGTTGCGCGACCAGGGCCACCGCCTTCTCGTGCATGGCGGGCCTGATCACTTCGTGCATGTATTGTTCGTGAAAGCGCGCCAGGTCATAGGGGGTATGCAGGTTCAGAAAACTGAGCATGAATTCGACCGATTCTTCTATTTTCAGCGTACCCGCCGTGTATTTTTCCATGAGCTCATGGTTTTTTGCCTGTACGACCTTGGGATCGCCGGCCCAGCCATTGCGGGCCAGGAAATCGACCCAGTGGCGATCGGTGTCGATGGGCAGCAGGGTATGGTCAAGGTCAAACAGCGCGAGTCGTTGGGTCATAGTCATTAAATGCGTATTTCAGGAATGTCTGGATTGAAGGTAGGATTTTAACAAGGGAACGGTGATTGATCGCTTTTCAGCTAGTGAATAACGATCAAGGGCGTCCAGTAGCGACGACAGGGCGCTCATATCACGGGCGTAATAGTTGAACATCCAGTTGGTGACCTCGGCGCTTAGCGGGATGCCCTTGTCCGAGGCACGTTGCAGCAGCGCGCTGCGGCGTTCATCGTCGGTGAGGGTTTCAAGCCGGTAAACCAGATCCCAACTGAGGCGGGTCAGCAGGTCTTCCCGAATGTGCAACTGGCGTGGCGCGCACGGGCCGCTGGTCAGCAGGGTAAAGGCGTCAGGCGTATCCTGGCGGGTCTTCCATTGATTGAACAGGCCGAACAGGGCGGCGGCCTGGGCTTCCGACAGGTTCTGCACGTCATCGACGGCGATAAGCAGGCCTGCCGGCACCGGCTCGCCCGGGTCCGGCAAGGGGTCGGTCGCCGCGTTCAGATAGCGTCCGCGCTGTTTTGTGGCGGCAAGCAGCAAATGGGTTTTGCCGCTGCCGTGTTCGCCCCAAAGGTAAATACTCTGCCCGGCTGCTGCGGCACGCAGGCGGCTGACGGCCTCGTCGTTGCGGCCGGTCACGAAATTGTCGAAACGGGGTGACACAACCGGCAGCACATCGAGAATAAGTTGTTCTTTCATGTTTGATAAAAATCACTGCGACGGTACTGACCGTAAACACGGCGAATCAGGACCGACAGGGCGGCGCTGATGGGTAGCGCCATCAGCACACCGAAGAAGCCGAAAATCTGTCCGAAGACAAACAGCGCGAAAATAATGACCAGCGGATGCAGGCCGATACGTTCGCCCATGATTTTTGGCGTAAGCACCATTCCTTCCAGAATCTGTCCCAGGCCATAGACAATTGCCACGGAAATCAGTCCGTAATAATTGTCGAACTGCAATAACGCCGACAGAATGGCCAGCAGCAGTCCGAACGTAACCCCCAGATACGGGATAAAAACCAGCATGCCCGTGAGCACCCCGATAGGAATCGCGCTTTCGAAGCCCGCCAGCGACAGGCCGGTACTATAGTAGACAGCCAGGATCAGCATGACCAGGATCTGGCCTCGCAAGAAGCTCGACAGCAGCCGATCGATATCGCGAAATACGCTAAGGGTACCACTCAGATAGCGGCGCGGTATGACTTCGCGAATTGACAGTATGAATTTATCCCAGTCAAACAGCAGGTAAACCAGCACGACGGGTGTGATGAGCAGGTTGACGAAAAAGAAGATGACGGCCGACCCACTGGATTTGGCATAGGTAATAATGGTTGTTGTCAGGCTGTCGGTGCCGGTAATGGCATCCTGCAGCACTTCCCGGATCTTGAGGATGTCAATTTCGGCCGATACGCCAAACAGCTGATTCAGGCGCGGCGCCACGTTGATATTATACTGCGCAACCCATCCGGGTAATTGTTCAATGGCCAGGCCGACTTCTTTGCGCACCAGCGGAATAACAATCAACAGCACGCCCAGGATGACGGCAAACAGCAGAAAAAACATGATGCCGACGGCCAGCCAGCGAGGCAGCTTGAGGCTGACAAGCATGTTGACGCCAGGCACCAGGATGTAGGCAAGGGCCATGCCGAGCATGAAAGGCGTGAGTACGGGAGACAGTACATACAGGAGAACGAGTAGTACCAGGCCGACTCCTGACCAGAGAAGGGTCTGTTTCCGGCGCAAAATATATTCGTTCATCGTAAAATAAGGCCTTCCTGTTCAATTAATGACATTTTACATATTTAGGCAGCCTGCTCATGACAAATTCAAACAAATCTTCCTTAACGTATCGCGATGCGGGGGTAGACATCGACGCCGGGGATGCGCTGGTTGACCGGATCAAGCCGCTGGCGGCCAAAACCATGCGTGAAGGCGTCATGGCAGGCATCGGCGGGTTTGGCGCCTTGTTTGAAGTGCCAAAGAAATTTCGCGAACCGGTGCTGGTTTCGGGCACCGATGGCGTGGGCACCAAATTGCGGCTGGCCTTTGATTGGAATCGTCACAACACGGTAGGCATCGACTTGGTGGCCATGAGCGTCAACGATATTCTGGTGCAGGGCGCAGAGCCCCTGTTTTTCCTGGATTATTTCGCTTGTGGCAAGTTGTCGGTTGATACGGCCGCTCAGGTGGTGGGCGGTATTGCAAAAGGTTGCGAGCTGGCCGGCTGCGCGCTGATTGGCGGTGAAACGGCCGAAATGCCGGGCATGTATCCCGATGGGGAATACGATCTGGCCGGTTTCGCGGTCGGCGCGGTCGACAAATCGGCCATCATTAACGGCAAAAGCATTATGGAAGGTGATCGCATTCTTGGCCTGGCTTCAAGCGGCGCGCACTCCAACGGCTTTTCGCTTATCCGCAAAATTCTGGAGCGCGCCGGTGCCCGTCCCGACGATGATTTCCACGGCCAGCCGCTGGTCGATGTCGTCATGGCGCCCACGCGTATCTATGTCAAGCAGGTACTGGCAGCGCTTGCCGAGCATGGCACCGCCATCAAGGGACTGGCGCACATTACCGGCGGCGGCCTGCTGGATAACGTGCCGCGCATATTGCAGGATGGCTTCAGTGCACGTATCGACAAATCCGCGTGGACATTACCCCCGCTGTTCCAGTGGCTGCAGCAGGAAGGCCAGGTATCCGACACCGAAATGCATCGTGTGTTCAATTGCGGCATTGGCATGGTTATTGTGGTCGCCGCCGAGCAGGCTGCGGCCATTGCGGCCACCCTGCAGGAACAGGGCGAAACCGTCTTCGAGCTTGGGCAGATTGTTCGCCAGGAAGAAGGCGTACCGAAAACTGTAGTCGCCTGATAATTCACAACGGGCAATCAATGACCGTGACGGCCTGCGTTGCATCCCCGCCATTAATCCCCTTAATCGGGTTGATGCGGGGTGTGTTCAGGTGTGTCTTGTGACAGGATGGCTGCGGCGGCGTCTATCACACGCGCGTGGACATCAGCCTGCAGGCTGTCGATGATCTGACGCTCTGGCATGCTGCGCAGCCAGGTAAGTTGCCGCTTGGCCAGTTGCCTTGTTGAGGCAATGGCCTTTTCCCTTGCGCCTTCCAGGGTGTCCTGGCCAGCAAGATGCTGCCAGATCTGACGATAGCCGACGCAGCGTATAGAGGGCAATGCCTCGGTCAAGTCACCGCGGTTGCGCAATTGCTCTACCTCCCCGACAAGACCCTGTTCCAGCATCTGGTCAAAACGCAAGGCAATGCGTTCGTGCAACTGCAGGCGCACCGAGGGCTCCAGGCTTACTATATGGAATGTGTCGGTGCCCTGGCGCGGGCTTTGCTCCTGAATAAGCGACGAATAGGGCTGGCCCGTGATCAGGCAGACTTCCAGCATGCGCTGGATTCGCTGGCGGTCGTTGGGAGAGAGGCGGGCAGCCGTGACCGGATCATAGTGGTTTAACTGATCGTGCACATATGCCCAGCCATGCTGCCTGGCCATTTCCTCGATCTGCGCGCGTATGGCCGGGTCAGCCTGCGGCAGCGCATTCAGGCCCTGGCGCAGCGCCTGAAAATACATCATCGTGCCGCCCGCCAGGACCGGAATGCGACCCCGCGCCCGGATCTGGCCGATCAGGCAATGGGTGTCCTGCACGAACTGCGCCGCGCTGTAAGATTCTGCCGGATCGCGGATGTCCAGCAAATGCTGGGGCGTTCTGGTCCGCTCCTGCGGTGTCGGCTTGGCGGTGCCAATATCCATGCCGGTATAAATGGTAGCCGAATCGACATTGATAATTTCAATGGGCCAGCGCTGGGCCAGCGCCAATACCCCGGCGCTTTTGCCCGATGCAGTGGGGCCGGCCAGGCAGAATACAGACCGCGTCACTGGCCGCGCATGAACAGACGGTCAAGGTCGTTCATGCTCCATTGAAACCACGTCGGTCGTCCGTGATTGCACTGGTTGGCCCTTTCTGTTTGTTCCATCTGTCGCAGCAGGGCGTTCATTTCTTCAAGCGTGAGGCGCCGATTGGCGCGTACCGAACCATGGCACGCCATTGTCGAGAGCAATTCGTTGCGCTGGCTGGTGAGCTGCTGCGAGTGACCCACCATATCCAGTTCCTTCAACACATTGAGAACCAGCGATTCAATATCGCCGCCGGCCAGCAGGCTGGGCACGGAACGCACGGCCAGCGATTGCGGCCCGGTGGCGCTGATGGTCAGGCCGAGCGTGACCAGTTGTTCCTTATGGCTTTCCATCACGGCAATATCGCGTTCGGAACAATGAATCACATAAGGCACCAGCAACTCCTGCTGAGGCAACGCCTGTTGGTCGAGCAGGGTCTTGAGGCGTTCATAGACAACGCGCTCGTGAGCGGCATGCATATCGACCAGGATCAGTCCCCGGGCATTCTGGGCCAGAATATATATGCCGTGAAGTTGGCCCAGCGCCATGCCCAGTGGATAGGGATCGGCCTCATCACCTGTGTCCGGCAGGCCGCTGCCAGCACTGGCGACGCCATTGGCGGCAGGCTGAAACGCGGTTGGGGAAGCTGTCCCGGGCATGGCAGGGTTGCGTTCTGATTCGTTCAGGTACTGTGGCGCAGATTCCAACGGCGAATAGAACTGTTTCCAGTGTTCTGTTGATTGTGGCGAAACGCTATGCAAATGCAGGGAGGGCTGATAGCCGGGGGTAACCCGGGTGGCCTGCCCGGCGTGTGCGCCGTCGATTGCCGTGTCGCCGACGCGCCCATGATCTGAATTCTGCAACTCGTGGGCCTGTTCGGCTGGCGCCAGGCCCGCTGGCAGTCTGGCAGGCAGGGCATTGGCTGCCGCCGCTTCACCACCCACGCCTGCTAGGGCCTGCGTCAGCACCTGACCCACAAAGCGATGGATGGCGCCGCTATCGCGAAAGCGCACTTCATGTTTGGCCGGATGCACGTTCACATCCACGGCGGTGGGATCGATCTGCAAAAACAGAACATAGGCCGGCTGGCGGTCGCCATGCAACACATCGGCATAGGCGCTGCGGATGGCGTGGCTGACGGTGCGATCACGTACGAATCGGCCATTGACATAAAGATACTGGCGATCGGCCCGGGCGCGTGCCGCATTGGGCAGCGTGATCAGGCCGCGCAGTCCGGCAGCAGGCAATTGGGCATCCACAGGCAGTCCCGATTGCGTAAATTCGTTGCCCAGCACATCACGAATGCGTTGCAGCAAGTCTACCGGCATCCACTGCTTGTAGGCTTTGCCGTTGTGAAACAGGCGAAAGGCAACGGCTGGATTGGCAAGCGCAATGCGTTCTGCCACCGTCAGGCAATGCCCCAGTTCGGTGGGTTCCGACTTCAAAAATTTGCGGCGCGCCGGGACAGCGTCAAAAAGCTGACGAATATCGATGGTGGTTCCAGTGGGGCCGGCAGCAGGGCTGATTTGCAATGCAGAACCGTCGATCTGCCAGGCATGATCGTCGCTGTCGGTCCTGGAGGTGAGCGTCAGCCGGGCCACCGAGGCAATAGAGGCCAGGGCCTCACCACGAAAACCCATGGAGCTGACCGCTTCCAGGTCTCCCAGGCTGTTGATTTTGCTGGTCGCGTGCCGGGTCAGCGCCAAGGTCAGTTCATTTTTCGGGATGCCGTGGCCATCGTCGGTAATGCAAATGCGGCGAATGCCGCCACCGTCGAGCCGGATTTCGATACTGCGGGCGCCGGCATCCAGCGCATTTTCCAGTAATTCCTTCAGAACAGAGGCCGGACGTTCAATGACCTCACCGGCCGCGATCTGGCTAATCAGCGTGTCGGGCAGGGGAGCGATATGGCGGCGGTCGGACATGGAGGCAGCGTAAAGAGAGAAGGGCAATATTTCATTTTAGCGTGTTTGGCGATTGCCGTACACGCAAGTGATGCCGTGGCGGATCAGTGGCCGGGCGATGCCGTAAAGAATAACGCCTCCGGATCCGAAGGCGTTTTATGGACAATGGCGTGCCGGTGTTCCAGCAGGGTCCGGATGGGGCGTTAGCCGACTCTGGCCAGCGGCGGGTTGGTGGAGAAATAATCGTTGACACCGGCGAAGATGGCTTTGGCAATCTGGCGCTGGTTGGCCGGACTGCGTAGGAAGTTTTCCTCTTGCGGGTTGCTGATAAAAGCCGTCTCTACCAGAATGGAAGGAATATCCGGCGCCTTGAGCACCGCAAATCCGGCTTGTTCCACCTTGCGACTGTGAATGCCATTGATTTTGGCCAGCGAACCCAGCACACGGTGCCCGATTTTCAGGGAATCGTTGATTTGCGCGGTGGTCGACATATCCAGCAGGACACTGGCCGTCTGCCTATCGTGTGCGCCAATGTCCAGGCCGCCAATCAAATCGGCTGCGTTCTCTTTCTTCGCAAGCCAGCGGGCAGCAGCGCTGGATGCGCCATTGCGGGAAAGGGCAAATACCGATGTGCCACGCGCCGCACGGTTGCTGAACGCATCGGCATGGATTGAGACGAACAGGTCGGCTTTCACCCGACGTGCCTTCTGCACGCGCACATGCAGCGGAACAAAGAAATCGGCATCACGCGTCATATAGGCACGCATGTTCGGCTGGGAATTAATCACGTCGCGCAACTGCCGCCCGATGGCCAGCACAATGTCTTTTTCTCGCGTGCCGCGTCCGCCAATAGCACCAGGATCTTCGCCGCCATGGCCGGGATCGATGGCGACCAGAATCGGACGGTTGGGATTGGCGCGCGAGGGTTGGCGGCCCGCCGTGGTAGGGTCGACCTGACCGCTGACGGAGGGAACCGGTGCACTGCTGTTGTTCTGCGCCAGGTTATCCAGTACCTGGGCCAGTGGATCGTTGTCCAGATCCCTGGCCAGCGCCATGATCGGGTCCTTGGCAACTTTGGGATACAAATCCAGCACTAATCGATACTGGTAGTCGCCTACCGGCTTCAATGTAAACACCTGGGGAGCGATGGCCTGTTTCAGGTCAAATACCAGGCGAACCACATCAGCTCGATTCTGTGCCACGCGCACTGCGGCAATGTAGGGATCGTTGGGGCGGATCTTGGAAATAAGAGAATTGAGCGCCTGACTGATGGTCAGGCCCTGGATGTCCACCACCAGCCGGTTGGGGTCGCCCAGCATGAAATGTTCGGCCCGCAGTGGTGCGTTCAGCTCCAGCGTAACGCGGGTATATTCGTCTGCGGGCCACGTACGCACTGCCAGGATCTGACCACCGGCAGCAGAAGCGACTTTTGAAATGACGGGCAGAGACAGTAACGTGGCCGACGCACCAAGGATGCGCCGACGGGTTATGGTTCGCCTGTTGGCATTTTCCTGTGAATGAGCTTTGTTATCCATGTCTTGCCCTTTTCCGAAAAAGCGTTAAATTGTGCCGTTCTTCCAGCCGATTCGTATATTAGGTTCAGTTCAAGGTCGGGCATGGGTAGCCCGGGTCCTGCTTTGTCTGCCCACTCAATAAATACAATTGCGTCTTCGCCCAGATTTTCACGAAAACCGGCTTCATGCCATTCTTCGGTATCGGTAAATCTATAAAAATCAAAGTGATACAAGTATAAACTAGAAACTTTATAGGTTTCAAGCAAAGTATAGGTTGGGCTCTTAATTCGTCCTTTGACGCCCATGGCCCTTAAAAAATGTCGGACAAAGGTGGTTTTGCCTGCTCCCAGATCACCTTTCAGATAGATTTTTGCACCCGCATCCGTGCCCGGTGTTTTTTCGTAACTATTTGAAAAGTAATGAGAAAGGATGTCGGAAAGCGCCTTTGCCAACTGCTCTGTTGCGGCCTCTTGCGGCAGAAACAGGGAGGTGGTTGCCAGGGGTTGTGATCGGGTGTTTTTTGCGTCGGACATGGAATTTACGGGGTTCCGAAAAAAGAAACATAATGTAAATTATAAGGAATCTACCGGAACTGCCTAAAATAAATGGAGATTTATAAAATTGTCGTGGTTAATTTGCCAATTTCTCGCCGATAAACAGCCACAGGGGTAAGGTGAACACCGCCAGTATGGTTCCGACAGAAATCGCCGTGGCGACACAGCGGCCGTCGCCGCCCATGCGGGCAGCCAAAATATAGGCGGCCGAAGCAGGCGGCAAAGCGGCAAACAGCACAAGAATATGGGTTTCCAGGGGGGACAGGGCCAGCAGGAAGGCAAATATCAGGGCGAAGACCGGCATCATCATCAGTCGAATTCCCAGAATCCAGGAAATGACTGCGCGATCCTGACTGCCGCCCTCCAGTGAAAGGCTGGCGCCAACGCATAGCAAGCCTAGCGGGATGGCGCTGTTACCCATTTTGGACAGCGTCACGTTCACGGTGTCTGCCAGCCCAATGCCTGAAAAATTGAGTATCAGACCGACCAGCGTGGCAAGTACCAAGGGGTTTTTAAGCACCTCCAGCCACACATTCGAGCCCTGGAAGCGGGCCAGGGATTTGACCGCCAGGATGTTGACAATAGGCACCGAGAATCCAACGAGCACCGCCATAATCGCTTGTCCTTCACTGCCCGCGAGTGCGGCAGCCAGCGAAAATCCGATATAGGTATTGAAACGATAGGCGCATTGTGCCAGCGAGGCAAGCGCAATGGCACGTGGCTTCAGAAGCGGGCGGGCCAGCCAGGCGGCCAGATAGCCTGCAAGGGCAAGCAAAATAGAGACTACGAGCAGCCGGCCGGCGGAGCTGGCGGAAATCGGGGTGAAGGCAATAGACTGAACCAGCAGGGCGGGAAACAGAATGTAGTAAACCAGTCTTTCGGTATTGCTGAAAAACTCCCGGGAAAACTTCAGCTTGTGAAGCAGAACCCAGCCCAGCGCGACAATAAGACAATCTGGGATGACGAGCAGGGCAATATGCATGGGAAAAATCGTATTTGAATGGGCAGATTTAGGCTAGAATCAAATCATAGTTCAGAAAACACCGGCAGTTTGCCATTATCATTTTTTGTTGTGAATAAATAACCATGACAGACCCGGAAGTTGCGCCTGCTCACCAGCAGGACATTGATCCTTTTATAGACGCCTTGTGGCTGGAAGATGGGCTATCGCAGAATACGCTGTCGGCCTACCGCCAGGACCTGAAGGGCCTGGCCGATTTTCTGGCAAAGCAAAAGCCCCCCAAAACCCTGTTGCAAACCGCCCGTGAAGATATTGAATCCTGGTTTGCCGCCAGGCACGCCAGCACCAAAGCGACCACTGCCAATCGCCGACTGGCTACGCTCAAGCGTTACTTTGCCTGGGCAATTCGCAGCCATCAGATCAGCGAAGATCCTTGTCTGACCCTGCATTCAGCTCGCCAGCCGGCCAGATTTCCCAAAACCATGAGCGAGCAGCAGGTGGACCAATTGCTGGAGGCGCCCAATACCCGCGAGGCCCTGGGCCTGCGTGATCGCGCCATGCTGGAGACGCTGTACGCTTCAGGCTTGCGCGTGACCGAACTGGTCAGCCTCAAGGTGTTGCATTTGAGTCTGAATGAGAACGTGGTCAGGGTTGTCATGGGCAAAGGCGGCAAGGATCGTCTGGTGCCGGTGGGCGCGCAAGCCGCTTATTGGCTCGAGCGGTATCTGAAAGAGGCACGCCCCGGCCTGCTGGGCCAGCGTCAGTCTGACGATTTATTTCTGACGCGGCGCGCTACGGGCATGACGCGACAGGCATTCTGGCAACTGATCAAAAAATATGCGCTGCAGGCAGATATTCATATACCGCTGTCCCCGCACACGCTGCGCCACGCTTTTGCCACCCATCTGCTGAATCATGGCGCGGACTTGCGTGTTGTGCAACTGCTGCTGGGGCATGCTGATATTTCAACGACGCAAATCTATACCCATGTGGCACGTGAACGACTCAAGCAACTGCACGCGCAACACCATCCGCGGGCCTGAACTCTACACCGGCAGTTGCAGTAGAATAAGCGATTTGAACAGTCACGCTGCCAGTCAGTGAACAGATATGAGCGCCAGCAAACATGTATCGGAAACACCCGCCACCCAAATGTTGAAAAAGCATAAAGTGGTCTATAGCGAGCATACTTACAATTATATTGAGCATGGTGGTTCTAACGAGGCGGCAAGGCAGTTGGGCGTGGATCCGCACGCGGTGGTCAAAACGCTGATTCTTGAAGATGACCGTGCCAAACCACAAGTTGTGCTTATGCATGGCGATTGCGAAGTGTCGATGAAAAACCTGGCCCGCCAGGCCAACGCCAAAAAAATGCAACCATGCCAGCCGGCAGTGGCCTGCCGGCACTCAGGCTACCAGATCGGTGGCACATCGCCTTTTGGAACGCGCAAGCGTATGCCGGTATTTGTAGAGCAAAGCGTACTGGCACTGCCAAAAATCTACATCAACGGCGGGCGGCGCGGGTATTTGATAGGGATTGACCCCAAGGTGCTGGTGACGCTGTTGCAGGCTCATCCGGTGAATGTAGCCAATGAGGCTCGCCACAACGGCTCTGCCTGTGCCGAGCATTCGTAAATAACAGCATGGTTGGGGAACATAGCGATATTGGCGTGGAACCACTCGCGATATGGCTCAGCTAGGGGGCGCGAGTTTAATCAATGGGACCGAACGACTGACCGGGCCTCGATTTCGTTCCAGAACGACTTGCCGCAGATTTTGCAGCGGTCTTCGTAGCTGGGATCGCACAGGATTTCGCTAATCTCACGGGCATCGGGGTACGATTGCGCAACGTCGGTCGAGCACTCATCGCAGACTAGTACATTCAGGTAATAATCTTCGTGATCTGGTTCTCTGCGCTTTCGGATGGCATAACGTTTCATGACAGTGTCCGGGCTGATCATAACGACAGATGACAGAGTAATACACCGAACGATATTGGCTTGAAAAGCCGGGTTTATACTAGGTGTGGGTATTTTGAAATACAGCCAATCGATAGCGGTGGGCGCCCAGACAACTGAAATTGACGGTGTCGCTTACCGGACTTTTGGTTCTAGCCGTTGTCGCGCGTACGCAAAATTAGACTGGCTATAGGCGAAATGTTGCGGCACAGGGCATGCCATTTGCCTGTCAGATTTGGCAGGGCGGCCATTTTTTATTGGTCTTTTTTATGGTCCCCAGATCCATTGCTATCCTGAATTGACATATAATGCTTGCTGTTTTTAGCCGTTCTCGCCGTAGTTAAATGGATATAACCGACCCCTCCTAAGGGCCAATTACAGGTTCGATTCCTGTCGGCGAGGCCAGCACTCGGCTATACACCATAACCGGAGGATGGGCATTCACCAAACTCGATTAATCCCTGCCTTCCAACCGCATTGCGCTAATACTTGCAAGCGGTAATTATCAGCGCTGATTATTTCCAGCTCCATACACGGGCTTTGGATTAAATCAAAACAATCGGGCCATTCTTTGCGCGGTCTTGCAGACAAGGCCGGTGCCATGCCTTAAAATAGAGTAACGCTAATTACCCAAAGGATGGCATATGAACAACGATACCGATTTTGACACCGTGCTGGATAATATTGATTTTGATGCAATAGAAAAGAAAAATGCCGAGCTGATCAAAAAAATGGATGAAAACTTGCCCGAAGCCGACGACGACTGCGGAGATGCCTGCAAGATTTAGGCGTTTTGAAGGTCATCGAAATGACCGACGTCAGCAATGAACTGCACCGCAAAAGAGGAACGGAGAAACCGACCTCCGGAGGTGCAGTTTTTTATGGCATCATTGCTTATGCCATATTGCATCGGTCATATTAAGATTAACGACCTGACAGTGCGCCGACGATTAAAGGCCTATTATGACGCCGGCCCCAATAATGACCAGCACCAGCGCCGCAATCGCGGTATAGAGGTAGTCGCGTGCGTGCGCGAACATTACCAGCATGAGCGCCACACGAATAATCGGCAGCAGCACAAAAATCACCACACCAATCCTGATCAGGGCGTAGCCTGCTAGTGACAGTGCTGGAGTGACGCCTATCTGCGCCAGGGCGCCGAGGATAATGCCAGTCATAATCACCGCCGAGGCGATCAACGTGCCATACCATAGCAGGCCGGCAATAATGCCGTCGTGGCGGTTCGGTTTGCTGCTCAATGGATTCATGAGCCTGTCCCCCAAAGGTGAATGCCCAGCGCGCTTAGCGTCATTTGGATTGCAAGTGCAATAAGAATGACAGCGAACAGAATGCGCAGCTTATCGGCGGGCATGCCCATCAGCAGGCGGGCACCGGCCAATGCCCCGACAACGGAACCGAGCGCGACAGGGCCGGCGATGTTCATGTCGATGTCGCCGCGGACCAGATAGGCGCCGCCACTGGCCGCTGCAGTCACCCCTATCATAAAGTTGGAGGTTGCCGATGACACTTTTATGGGGAGTCGCAAAGCAGTGTCCATTGCCGGTATTTTCAGTACGCCCGAGCCAATGCCCAGCAGGGCAGAGATAACCCCGGCGGCGTACATCAGGAAAAGTCCCAAGGGAACCCGGGTGACCTGATAGGCTACCTCCCTGCCCAGTTGGCGATCAGGGAAAGTGGAATGCAAGCGCAGCCGACTTGCCCAGCTTTGTGGGTCGGATGTAAAGGCCAGTGTCGGATCGCGCCGCCGGGCCATCATTTGCTGGGCTGACAGAACCAGAATGACGGCGAAAAGTCCATAGAGGACGGGCGTTGGAATAACACCGATCAACAGCACTCCCGTGATTGCGCCAAGCGTGGTCGCCGTCTCCAGGACAATCGCAAGCCTGATGTTGGTCAGGCGCCCTTTAAGAAACGGGGCGGCGCTGCCACAGGAACAGGCAATGACAGACACAATACTTGCCGCGATGGCCACATGAATGTCTACGCCAAACGCGATAATGAGGATGGGTACAATAAAAATGCCGCTTGCCATTCCAAGCATGCCTCCGAGCATGCTGGCGCCAAAAGCGGCTGCAAATAACCAGAACAGGGTTGTGATATCCATGCTTTTGTTCCCCAGTTAGCGGGAACGCCGCGACAGGCGGGTGGCAAAGCGGATGGAGTCGCCGCGGTAATACAGTTTTTCGTAATCGACGGGGCGCTCCCCAGTGCTGTACGAGGTGCGTTCAATCAGAAAAATCGGAGCACCAATCGCAATATTGAGAGCCTGCGCCACATGCAGGTCTGCGATCACGGCTTCCAGCTGATAGCTTGCCTCTACCAATGGCAGGGCATATTTGTTTTCGAGCAGATCGAAGATGGGCTCGACGTCCAGATTGTTGCTGACCACTTTGTCGCCGATCTCCAGCGGCAGATAGGTTTCGTCAAACGACATGGGGATGCCATCGGCAAGGCGAACACGCTCAATCCGATAGACCTGTGTACCGACGGGAATCTGCAGCGCCTGGGCGATTTTCTCGTCAGCGGTAACGATGCGTTTATCCAGCAGGCGCGAGGTTGGATGACGGCCCAATACCACCATGTCTTCGGCAAACCCGGTCAGCTCGGTCAGCGCCTGTGTGATCTTGGGATGTGTCACAAAGGTTCCCTTGCCGCGGCGAATCTCCACCAGTCCGCGAGCGACGAGATTGTCGATGGCCTTGCGAATAGTGGTTCGGCTCATATGAAAGCGGGCGATCAGGCGCTCTTCGGAGGGCAATTGCACTCCGGCGGCAAGCTGTCCGCTGGAAATCTCCGCCGCCAGGGCAGCTTCGATTTGTGCATATAACGGCGTGCCATTGGTGTCGGTCAGTGTCATAGCCGACATCATGACATCATGACGTCATGATGTCCAGAAAAAAGTGCCGGGCACTGTGATTTGCACACATACCCACCTTACAGGATCTCGTTGCTATTGCATTTGTGATGATTCCAATTGCAGCACACGCACATCCACGATCCGTTGAGGGTGGTATGGTTTACGGGCATTAGTGAGGGAGCGTGTAGAGTCAGCTGCAGCGTGTTATGCCGACGGGTCCGTCGTGCCGGCGCCAGTATTATCGCCAATATCATAAACGCCGTCAGGATCGGCCATCAGCTTTTGGAACTGTCCGCCCCGGGCCACCAGCATTTCAAAATGGGTTTTGCCGTCGTGCAGCCGGGGTGTCAGCAGCACGACTTTACCCTGGGTTTTTTCTTCGATATCGCGAACAATTTCGGTCAGGCCCTGTACGGTGCGGCATTTGCGACGTTGATCATCGTCCTGGATGCCAGCGGCAAACGCCCCATAGCTCAATTGCGCCGCTAGCGAGGACAGGACCAGCTTGAGTAGTACGTCTTTCATCTTATTCTCCTTCTGGCAATCGGCGCGAACGGGTAGATTATGTAATGCAGTGGCTGCCCGCGTTGAAACGGCTTCGTATTTGGCAACCCGCAGGGGTGCAACGGCAATTTAAGCGGCGCGTCCACTGTGAACAACAGATCGCCACATCGCCGTGTTTGGTCTGGGGGGCTTGTCGTGCGCGAGCACTCAGTTTAACGGCTTGTTCCCAAAGGAGCCAGAAAATATTTCAAGTTTGATATGACTTTTTGTGCTGCAGGGCAGCACAAACAAAACCCGATGGTCACGGTCAAGTCGTAATTTACAACACAGCACAGTGGTCAGGATCCATGGCTTTTTTTTTCACCCTCGGTATTCTTTTTCTTTATGTGCACGTTGTTTTGTTCACGCGGAATATCCGGGTATCACGAGGCGGGCCGGTGGTTTGCCGATATCGCAACTACCGCATGCATCGTTGCCAGCGCAACAATGCCAATCAATGCCTGTCATAATACCGGTTTGTGATTGAGGCGGGTCATTGTCTGACACGCCGGATTGTTTTTTCGGATGCATTCACATGGCACGTTCAATAGATGCGGTCACACCAGACACGGTGGCATCGCTGGATCCGGATACAACTGTCGTTGTTACCGTCAATAACCGCCTCGTCTGGCGTGTTCACGCGTTGCTGCTCGAGCAGGCCGGGCGCGGCAGGGCCGTGCTGCAGTTGCCCGCCGCCCATTCGCTCACGCGTTGGCTGGATCAACTGCATCAGGAGCGGCTTTTTTGCGCCGATCCTACCGTACGCAGCCACAGACTCAGTGCTTTTGCTGCTCGCCTGTTGTGGGAGGAAGTCGTCTCTTCCATGCAGGGTGACACGCCGCTCATGGACGTCCAAATGGCGGCCGCGCGTGCCATGGCGGCCAGCCACGATCGTGATGAATGGCAGGTTCAGGTCCAGCCCCAGGAGCAGACAGAAGAATATCTGCGTTTTATGCAGTGGCGCAATCAGTACGAAGTACGCTGCCGAGAACTGGAGGCGCAGGACGACAACCACCTGTATAACACGCTGATCGATTCGATCGAAGCCGGTCGTCTGTTGCGGCTGCCAGGCACTGTGGTCCTGGCTGGCTTTAACGAATACTCGCCGCGATTGACGCGACTATTGCAGGCGTGTGCAGATCGCGGTTGTCGGCTGGTATCGCTGTCCTTGCCCAGGCACGAGCAGTCGCAACGCATACTGTCGGTGCAAAAAGATCGCAGCAGTGAGTGGATAGCCGCCGCACACTGGGCTGCCAGCGAGCTGGCAGCCGATCCGCAACGACGCGTGGCCATTGTCTCTCCAGCCATGGAAGCAGATGCCGTATTCGCACGACGCATTCTGGACCGTGAACTGTCGCCCGTTCCCTTTGCGCCCACCTATCGTTACAACATGACGGTGGGTCGTGCGCTTGGCGAGTGGCCTGTTGTTCTTGCCGCCTTTCGATGGCTGTCCCTGATTGCCGGCCTGTGCGATCAGGGTTCGGTTCGGCCTCAACAGTTTGGGCAGGCGCTGCTGGCCGGGTTTTGCAGCGCAAGCGCGGCCGAACAGTCGGCCATGGCGGTATTGGATGCGCGCCTGCGCGAATCACAAAACATTGCCTGGAATACAGATCAGGTATGCGCCCAAATGGACCGGCACGTCCCTGATTTTTCTGATGTCTTTCGGCAGGCGATTGCGCACTGGCGACAGGCCGCGTCCGCTGGGCGCCATCACACCGAGCACTGGACACAGGTTATACGCGAGACGCTGGCATTGCTAGGTTTTCCCGGTAGTGCGCTATCAAGTACCAATTATCAGGTGTGCGCCGCTTTTGATGCTCTGTTGCATACTTTTTCATTGCTAAACCTGTACGCGGGGCGGCTGTCGGGCATGCCTGCCATTGGGCTGCTGCAGCGTATGGCCCGGGAATCCATGTTTCAGCCGCAACGCGATCAACGTGTCAGACTGGATGTTCTGGGTTTTCTTGAGGCTGAGCACGGTCAATGGGATTCGGTCTGGGTGCTTGGCCTGACCGATGACGTGATTCCAGCCAGCCCTGACCCGAATCCGTTTTTGCCCGTGGCCGCGTTAGCCAGAGCGGGGGCGCCGCGCGCCACACCAGAGCGGGAAAAAGCCTGGGCAATTGATATGCTGCAGGCATTGTGTGGCGTTGCGCCCCGTGTTGTACTCAGTTATGCGGCCAGCGAGGCCGATAGAGCGCTGCGTCCATCACCGTTGCTCAGCTTTTTTCTCGGCGCGCAAGTCACGCAGGAAGAAGGTAACGACACACTGGAATGTCAGTCCCTGGCGCGCTGCGCCTCGTTGCCAATGGAAACACTGAACGACAATCGGGGTTTGCCGTTGGCGCACATTCTGGAGGGCGGCTCAGATCTGCTGGAGACGCAGGCGCTCAATCCGCTTTGGGGGTACGTGCGGTATCGCCTGTTGGCCAAAGGGCTCAAGCCCTATCCGGAATCGCTGAACGCAGCCATTCGCGGCATGTTTTTGCACAGCATGGCCCAAAAAGTATGGGAAATGCTGGGCTCGTCCGAACGCCTGGCGCAACTTGGCCAGGCTCAGCAGCAGGAGTTGGTGGCGCAGGCCGTGGCCATGGCGGCAGACCAGACGCTGGACGGGGTGTCACCTACACTGGCGGCAATGGAAAAGGAACGCGGTCACGCAGTCATGATGACATTGCTGGATCTGGAGCGGCAACGTCCGTCATTTCATATCGTGGGTGTCGAACAGGCGGCTAGCTGGCATCATGCCAGTGTGAAGGTTAATCTGCGGGTCGACCGGATCGATGAGACCGGGCACGGCGCCAAAGTCGTGATGGATTACAAGTCCGGGCAGCGCACACCTGATTTTCAGAAAGATTGGCTGCGCCCTCAGCCAGTCAACCTGCAACTGCCCTTATACGCCACGGTGCTGCGACAGCCCGACCAAACGGGGGGACGCGGGCAGATAGAAGCCCTGCTGTTTGCAAAATTGAATGCAAAGAAAACGGAACTGAGCGGCTTGGGTGATAACGGTGCCGAAATAGCGGGCGTGACGCCCCTGGCCAAATTGGCGCCAGCGCAAAGCTGGGAGGCGTTGCTGGACGGCTGGGAACGCAGTCTGCAGCAACTGGCCAGCGACATGTCGGACGGGGTAGCCGACAACCGAAGCTGGGCTGTGAATGACCTGATTTATTGTGATGTGCTGCCGTTTCTGCGCCTGGCACAGGAGAGTGAAGATGAGTGAACGTCAGCCCAGTGATTTTGAGGCGCGGGTACAGGCGCTGCGCACGGATAAATCGTTCATTATCCAGGCGCCAGCCGGCTCGGGTAAAACCGAGCTACTCACTGACCGTATTCTGGCGCTGCTCGCAGGCGTGACCAGGCCCGAAGAAATTCTGGCCATTACCTTTACGCGCAAGGCGGCTGCCGAAATGCATGCCCGGGTGCTGCGCAAGCTGCGTTCCGGCCTGTCTGACCAGGAGCCGGCAAGCGCGCATGAAAAAAACAGTTGGCGTCTGGCACGCGCGGCGCTGGCGCGCAATGAGCAACAAGGCTGGGACCTGCTGAATCACCCGGTGCGGCTGAAGGTGCGTACGATTGACGCCTTTTGCGCGCAATTGGTCCGTTCCATGCCATGGATGTCCGCTATGGGCGGGATGCCGGGCATCGCCGACAACCCCGAGCAGCTATATATGCAGGCGGCCAGGCGATTACTGGAACATGTCGACCATAACGAAAGCGTGCAAGACGTATTGCTGCATATGGACATCGACCTCGGATCGGTAGAGCGGTTGATCGTAGATATGCTTGCGCGACGCGACCAGTGGCTGCAGGAGACGGTCAATACCGAGGCTGCCATGACCCAGCTACGGATAGCGCTCACGGATGTCATGGAGCAGAAACTGGACGCGCTGGCACAGGCCATGCCGTTTTCGTACGCCGGCGAGCTGGCACCCATTGCGCGCCTGGCTGCTGCCAGCCAGGCCGAGACAGCCGTCTGCATGCTGGATGCGCTCATGGACTGGGACGGTGTGCCGCTGGCCGGTTCCGTTGAGGCCTTGCCGCAATGGCATGCCTTGTCGCGCCTGTTGCTCACCGGTAGCGGCGGCTTGCGCAAACGCCTGACTGTCAAGGAAGGTTTTCCGCCTAAAAGTGCGCACAAGCAGGCAATGCAGGAGTGGCTTGATGCCTGGCAGAGTGACAGCGAGCACTGGGCCGGCCTGCTAGCGGAAATCAGCAATTTGCCCTTGGAGGTGCTAAGCGAGCGTCAGGAAAAAATCATCCGGTCCTTGCTGGAAACGCTCAAACTGGCGGCCGCTGAGCTGACCCTGGTTTTTCGTGAAGAAAAACAGGTGGACTTTATCGAGATCGCCCAAAGAGCGGCGCTGGCGCTGGGATACACAGACGACCCCACGGATATGCTGCTAAAGCTGGATGCCAGCATTTCGCATATTCTGATCGACGAGTTTCAGGACACCAGCCAGATACAAATCCAATTGGTCGAAAAACTGACGCTGGGCTGGAGCCCGGGCGATGGCCGCACACTTTTTCTGGTGGGCGACCCGATGCAGTCCATTTATCGCTTTCGCAAAGCCGATGTTGGCCTGTTCCTGAGCGTGGCGCGTGAAGGGATCAACGGGCTCGATCTGGAAAAACTGGTCCTGTCGGAAAACTTCCGTTCGCAGGCCGGCGTGGTCAACTGGGTGAATCAGTCATTTAGTCGCGTGTTTCCGGAAGATGACGATCTGACGCTGGGGGCGATCCGATATACGGACTCGGTGGCCTTCAATCCCGAAGCCGAAGGCCCGGCCGTGCGCCTTCATCCGATTTACCAGCCCGAAGACAAGGATGCGCAAGTGGTTCAGGCCGAAGCCGAGCAATTGACGCTGGATCTGGTGCGGGAAGCGCTCGCCGCCAACCCGGATAGCGATCATCCGGTGGCCATCCTGGTCAAGGCGCGAACGCATCTGGGCGCGCTCATGCTGCTGATGCAGCGTCACGGGATCCCGGTACGGGCAGTCGAGCTTAACCCGATTCGCGCAGAGCAATCGGTAACCGACCTGGTGCAATTGGTTCGCGCGCTTGCACATCCGGCCGACCGCGTGGCCTGGCTGTCTGTCTTGCGTTCGCCGGTGTGTGGTCTGACGCTCAAGGCGCTCACGCATCTGTTTGGCGACAGTCGTGATACTGTTGCCTTTCGTTTGCAAACCGTGCTGGCCCGCGAAGCTGAATTTGCGCCACTGCTTGGCGACGAATGGCCACGCTTGCAACGTTGCGCGCGGATCCTGCTTGATCGCAGTCATATGACTGCCGAGACTGCATTTTCCTCGCATGTGGAGTCGGTCTGGCGTGCGCTGGGCGGCTACGGCGTGTATGCAGGCGATACGGCGTTTGCCGACTTCCAGGCCGTATTCGATCTGCTCGACAGGCTGGCGCCCTACGGCGACCTGAACCCCGCCGATCTGGAGGATGCGCTGGCACGCCTGTATTCGGCAACGAATGCGCAGCGGCGCGCGGTGGAAATCATGACCATGCACAAGTCCAAGGGGCTGGAGTTCGAAGAGGTGATTTTGTACGGGCTGCATCGCAAACCGCGCTCAGATACCGCGCCATTGCTTCGCTTTGAGCGCAACCGGAATCGCTTGCTGATGGGGCCTATCAAGCCCAAGGCAGCAGAGGAAACAGACAAGTTGTCGGCGATGCTGGGCGCAATGGAAAAACGTCGCAGCGACTACGAGCTTGATCGTCTGCTATATGTGGCCGCTACCCGTGCCCGCCAGCGTCTGCATCTCGTTTCGCAAGTCCAGTGTAAGCAGGGACAGGTCGTTGATCCGCCACGCGGCTCGCTGTTGTCGCGTCTCTTTTCACTGTTTGCATTTACGCCTCCGGCGCCCCAGGCGCCGCAAGAGGCGGCAACTGCCGATGCCGATACGCCGGGGCTGCAAGGACCGGTTCTGAGCCGGATTGCCACTCACGCGCTTACGCAATTGCCAGTCGTCTCCGACAGAAGTGTCATATCGGGTTCTGCTGGTACCGGTTGGCAGTTTGACGATAAATACGAGGCAAGCATTGGTACTGTGGCGCATGCATGGCTGGCCCGCATTGGTCAGGACCGCATGCGGGGATGGGATCACGCCAGGCTGCAAGCCGCGCAAGACGTGATTGTGCGTCAGCTGGAAAATGAAGGGCTGCATCAGGCGCAGGCGCGCAGTGGTGCGCAACGCGTGTGCGAATTGCTCAGCCGCTGCGTGGCATCGGAAAAAGGTCGCTGGCTGCTTTCGCACGATCAGGCCCGGCAGGAGTGGCCACTGACTAGTCTGGACGGAAAGCTGCTAATCGTAGACGTGGCAATCTCTACCGACAGCGGATGGCTGGTAGTCGATTTCAAGACAGGCGTGCGTCGCGAGCACGAGCCGCAAGAGGTGTTCGAGGCGCGCATGCGAGAAACCTACCAGGGACAATTGCAAGGCTATTGTGAACGTTTGTCGCAAATCGACGGCCGCACTGCCACAGCGGCCATTTTTGCGCTGGATACGGGGGACTGGATCCAATTTGCGCCGGCTCTCTGAGAACCGGCAGGCTAATTTTTCCCCAAGCGAGACGAAACTTGCTAAAATGCAAAGCGGTGGGTCCCTTCGCATGGACCGGCGATGAAACTGGTCAGGTCGGGAACGAAGCAGCCATAGTTGTTTAGGTTCAGTGCCGAAGTAAGGCTCACCCCCGCATTCTTGAGCTAACGTCACCCTTGTGGTGGCGTTAGTTTTTTCTGGGCTACAATATTTAGTATGAGCTATCTTGTCCTTGCCCGTAAGTGGCGTCCTCGCTCCTTCGAAACGCTTGTCGGCCAGGACCATGTGGTCCGGGCGCTGACCAATGCACTCAACACCCAGCGCCTTCATCACGCCTGGTTGTTTACAGGTACCCGAGGAGTCGGCAAGACGACGCTCTCACGCATCCTGGCCAAATCACTCAACTGCGAAACCGGTATCACGTCAAAACCTTGCGGCGTATGCCGCGCCTGCGTCGAAATTGACGAAGGACGATTCGTTGATTACCTGGAGTTTGACGCGGCATCCAATCGTCGGGTTGAGGAAATGACGCAACTGCTGGAACAGGCAGTTTACGCTCCCAGTTCGGGTCGATATAAGATCTACATGATCGACGAGGTGCACATGCTCTCCGGGCATGCGTTCAACGCCATGCTCAAAACGCTGGAAGAGCCGCCGCCGCACATCAAATTTATCCTGGCGACGACAGATCCGCAGAAAATGCCGGTTACCGTCCTATCGCGGTGCCTTCAGTTCAATCTGAAGCAAATGCCGCCAGACGCCATCGTTTCGCACCTGAATAATGTATTGACCGAAGAGCAAATCGCCTTTGAGGTCCCTGGTCTGCGCCAGATCGCACAGGCGGCAGGCGGTTCCATGCGTGACGCGCTTTCGCTAACCGATCAGGCCATTGCATTCAGTGGTTCAAACATCACTGGTGAGGCCGTGCGCGATATGCTGGGCACCATTGATCAGCGCTTTCTGGTCCGCCTGCTTGACTCCCTGAACCAGGGGTCGGCGCAGGGCGTGGTGGATATTGCAAATGAATTATATGAGCGCGGCTATTCGTTTAGTGGCGCGTTGGCCGACCTGGCCGTTTTGCTGTCGCAGATTGCCATAGAGCAGCGCCTGCCGGGCACAGCGCTGACCGAGGCGGTATTGCAGGACGATATTGTTCGTCTTGCCCGCACCTGCCACCCTGATACCCTGCAACTGTTCTACAGTATTGCCATACATGGACGCAACGAACTGGCGCTGTCCCCGGATGAATATGCCGGCTTTGTGATGACTTGTCTGCGCATGCTGTCGTTGATCACCTCCGAACCTGCGCATAGTACGGCCAGCGAGTGGCCGTCGGGCAATGGCAACGCGTCAACTGCGCACAGGGCAGAAGCAACAACGACCGCCGCAGCGTCTAGCCCTGCAACCACGCGAGCCCAACATGAGTCACAGACCTTGTCCGCGAGTGCCGACGATCCGAAACAGGATGGGCAGCCGACACCTGCGTCGGCAGAATCGTTAGTAGCCACAAGCGCAACAGGCGAGCAAAAAAAAAATCTGAATGACACAAGCGCTGCGCCAACGGTAATGGCGTCAGCTAGCGGACCGGCTACGAGACCAGCTTCCGGTTCAGCTTCCGTGTCGCCGCCTTCGAACGAGGGCGATTCGCCCTCGTCAAAAACACCTGCTGCGTCGGCAACTGGCGAAAATGCGGCGCCCCCCCTTGCCTCGGATATCAGTACGCGAGAAATCGTTACCCGCGACGGCGTGTTGCCGGTGGTGCTGGCGCCGCAATGCGAGCCCATTGTGGTTGCCCCTGTGTCAGTGCCGCCTGCGTCGGACCGGTCGCAGGAGCGACCTGCCTGGGAAGACCCACCGACTGCCGCCACTTCTGTTGCCGCCGCACCCGCTGGACAGCCAGCCGGATCCTCCGATTCGGCCAATAAGCCTGGTGTGCCGCCAACACAGAACGACAACCCGACAAAAACGGAGAACTGTGCTCCGGTGCCGCACGCTGGCGAGAACTCGGCTCAAGACGGTCCGCCAGTGTGGGAAGACATCCCGCCCGACTGGGAAGCGGCCGGACTGGCCGGCCAGACAGACGAAGAGGGCGATATCGTGCCTGTCGACAATGTTGTTGTCGAGGCAGATCAGACCTGGGTTCCTGCCCATGAAGATCCGCAAGCGCATCGACCACTGTCGGCCATGAACGCACGTGAATGGGTGCAACTGGTCGCCGAGTTGCCGCTTACGGGTTATGCTGCCGAAATGGCTCGTCGCTGCGAATGGATCGGTCACAAGCGGAATATTATTACCCTTAGAATTCCGGTCAAGGGACAGAATGACCTGAACGCCAAAATCAAGCTGGAAACTGCGCTGACTGAGTATTTCCACGAGGTGGTCCGGGTCGATATGGTTTTTGGCCGTACCGGCGATGATACCCTGCACGCCGTGGAGCAGGCCGAACGTGAGGCATTGCAGAAAAGGGTGGAAAAAGCGGTGCAGGAAAACGAATTTATTAATACACTGATAACTGATCTGGGTGCGCGTATCGTGCCTGGAAGCATAGAGCCTTTCAGGCAGAAAAGCGCTTGAAGTTAACCGCATAGATTGCAAAATATAGGAACTTATTCATTATGATGAAGAATCAACTGGCCGGTCTGATGAAACAGGCCCAGCAAATGCAGGACAACATGAAGAAAGCCCAGGACGCCCTGGCCGATATCCTCGTGGATGGCGAATCCGGCGGCGGCATGGTCAAAATCACCATGTCCTGCCGCCATGACGTTAAACGAGTCACGATTGATCCGACATTGCTTGGCGACGACAAGGACATGCTTGAGGATCTGGTTGCGGCCGCTTTCAATGATGCCTTGCGCAAGGCCGAGGCAACCACTCAGGAAAAAATGTCTGGCGTGACTGCCGGCATGCCTATGCCTCCAGGAATGAAATTCCCCTTCTGATGCGCGACATGTTGCCCGAACCTGAGCCGCTAAGCGCCCTGATCGAGGCGCTGCGTCGTCTTCCTGGCGTAGGTCAGCGCTCGGCGCGGCGCATGGCGTATCACCTGTTGCAATACGATGTTGCGGGCGCCGATCAGTTGTCGCGTGCGCTGAGTACCGCCGTGACCGACATTCGGCACTGCGCCCGTTGCAACTCGTTTTCCCGCAATGACATTTGTGAAACGTGTCTTAATCCCAAGCGCAATGCTACGCAGCTTTGCATTGTGGAGACACCGGCTGATCAAAATATGATCGAGGCCAGTCACGGATATCAAGGCCTGTATTATGTGCTGATGGGCCGGATAGCGCCGCTTGAGGGCGTGGGTCCCGCTCAGCTCAACTTCGAAAGGCTGCTGAAGCGGGCCACCGATGGCACGGTCACCGAAGTGATTCTGGCGACCAATTTCACGGCCGAAGGCGAGACCACCGCCCATTATTTGACCGAAATCCTGCGTGAGAAAGGCTTGCAGGTATCACGAATTGCGCGTGGGATTCCGACCGGCAGCGAGCTGGAGTATGTAGACGCCGGCACCATTGCCTGGGCTTTTATGGAGCGTCGCGGCGCCGATTAAGTCGGGCGGTCCGATTCAGGATTCTGCGGGCTGCTACGTGACGCATGATGCTTGGGCGTGGTGTGAAGACCAGCCGCCGCGAGCGGCTGACAAAAAAAGCATTACATTGCAACCGCAAAGCTCCATCCGCAAGCACACCTTTTGCCAGAAAATGGGTTTGTCACCCATCCAGTGAAAAGCGCAGGGTCCCCTCGCGGTTGTCCTCCTTTTTCAGCACAGATCTCTTAAGCGCTTTTCCTATTCTCTTCAATCAATGTGTCCAGCTTGATCGCATCGGCCACAAAAGTGCGTATGCCTTCACTGAGCTTTTCCGTGGCCATGGCATCTTCATTGAGCAGGAAGCGAAAGTTCTTTTCTTCCGGCGCGATGGAGTCAATATCCGCTTTTGCTGCCATTGACTCATCCAGCTGCGCGCGCACGGCGCCTTCAGTACTGGCAAGTTCGCCCAACAATTCCGGGCTGATCGTGAGCAGGTCGCAACCGGCCAGCGCCAGTACCTGGCCCACATTGCGAAAGCTGGCGCCCATGATTTCGGTTTTGATGCCGTGCCGGCGGTAATACTGGTAAATGCGGGTGACCGATTGCACGCCAGGATCGTTTGTTCCGCTGTTGTCCGCCTCTACCCAGTTGCTCGCTGCCGTCTTTTTATGCCAATCGTAAATCCGGCCCACGAAAGGCGAAATCAGTGTCACGCCAGCGTCTGCGCAGACGACCGCCTGGATCAGGGAAAACAACAATGTCATATTGCAGGCAATGCCTTCCTTTTCCAGGATACGGGCCGCAGCAATGCCTTCCCAGGTCGAGGCGATCTTGATCAAGATGCGCTTGCGGTCTACGCCGGCTTCGTCGTACAGTTGGATAATGCGGCGCGCCCGGGCGACCGTGCCTTCGGTATCAAAAGACAGTCTTGCATCCACTTCGGTAGAGACCCGGCCCGGGACAATTTCCAAAATTCGCCTGCCAAATTCGACAAGAATGCGATCCAGTGTGTCTGCGGGTGATTCGTTGGGGTATGTGGCCAGCGTATCGTGCAAAATAGGACGGTAGACATCCTTGGACAGGGCTTTGAGGATCAGCGACGGATTGGTGGTGGCGTCCGTGGGCTTATGCTCGCGCATGCTTTCGAAGTCGCCGGTATCGGCAACCACAGTTGTGAATTTTCTGAGTTGGTCAAGTTGATTCATATAAAATATTTCCTGCGTGCCGGTAACGGGTCGGTCTGCCTTTTGCAGCAAAATATTGACCCGTTCCGGCCTAATGAAAAATTGTAAATTACCAGTTGATTATTTCAAAATCTTACGGATACGTGTATATTACCCGCAATATACAGGCAAGGTTAGAATACTGGTCTGCTGACGGATATTGTCATGGGATTTGGTCGGGAAATCCGGCGGCAAAGCCCCGCACTGGTAGTGTTTATAGCTGCGCGAAGAAATGCGAATGTAAACGCGCTTAAATATTGTAAACGTGATTAGCAATGGGCTCGGTCGCCCGGCTTGCTACTTCATTCAAAACTGTACACGAGAGGGTTAGGGGCAGAATGCTTGTCAAGAGGTGCAGGGCGATGTTGCTGACGGGGCTCGCTGTGATGTCAGGTACGTATATACCAGCCGCATCCAGCCAGATAATTTCGTTCGCAAATCCCTTTACCGGTGTCGGTTCCGCACAACAGGAAATTTCCCTGAATCCCTGTCTGCCCGAGGCCGAAGTCCAAAATCACTTTGGCGCCGGTGCGGTCGGTCTGTTGCAGCAGGCCAGAAGGCCCTGGCCCCAGAACATGTGCCAGGACCGCACGATCGCGCGCAATCTGGCAGACTGGCTCTATAACAGTTCGGCTCTGCTTGCCAAAACCGACAGACCGCTGGTCATGGCTGACATCATCCGAAAGCGTACCGAAGCGCTACTTGCTTGTCGCGACCTCAGATGCCTGCATGACAAACTGCCGCCCATGGTCGACTGGGCAAAAACCAATCTTGATCGCACGCCGGTGTATGGCATAGATGACCAGCCGATCAGCGTTGAGGGTGCCTTGCTGTCTTTGCCCAAGCTTTCCTTGCGCGGCCTGGATCTGCCGCTGCCCGGCCAGAATAAATTCTGTGGCGGTGGTGGCATCGATGATCTTGATTTTTTCAGTACCAATCTGAAAGTCTCTGGCAAAGCCTATGTGCTGGTCAAGTGCAAGGCAGATAACGGCGAGCGCAAAAACTGGATCCTGGAAAACGATGGCGGCAAGGACTGGCGGGCCGTCGTGGATTTGCGTGCCAACGCGATGCAGATCGGCAACTTGCGCCGCAATAATCACCCGATCATATTCAGTTATCTGGAAGAGAGCCGGGGCACGCGCGTGCGCATTTTAAGCTACCAGGACAACAGCTACCGGGAAATGTTGCGCTATCTTGTCGTGGAAGATCGCAGCAAACTGGCGCATGCGTTCGAAGTTGAAAGACAGTAACCCAATTTCGTTTTCTTGCGAAAATTGGTCCAAATTTTTTCTATCGTGAGGCCTTACTCGGTATAATAGAAAGGTTTACTTATCGATACCAAAATTTGGGGTTCTGCGTGCTCACGTCTTCCATATTCGAGGATAATCCTCAATTTCCTACCGCAATTCTAGCTTTGGCAGATGGCACGATTTTCAAGGGAATGTCCATCGGGGCAAACGGCCATAGTGTGGCCGAACTGGTATTTAATACGGCCATGACCGGATACCAGGAAATTCTAACCGATCCCAGCTATACCAACCAGCTTGTCACGCTGACCTATCCGCATATCGGCAACACGGGCGTCAACCCCGAAGATGTCGAGTCGTCAAAGGTCCATGCTGCTGGTCTGGTCGTCCGGGATTGCCCGCGTCGTCTTTCCAATTTTCGTGCTACCCAGTCGCTGCCAGATTATCTGAAAGAGCAGGGGGTGGTTGCTATCTCCGGCATTGACACTCGCAAGCTGACCCGTCGCCTGCGCGAGGGCGGGGCCCAGGGCGCCTGCATCCTCGTCGGTGACGATGAGCAAAAGGCCGTTGCGCTGGCCGCTTCGTATGCCGGCATGACTGGCCAGGACCTGGCCAAAGTGGTCAGCCGTAGCGCCCAGCAAGACTGGCGTGAAGGCACCTGGCAGCGCACCGAGGGATACACCCGGCCGCAACAGGAACAGTTTCATGTCGTCGCTTACGACTTCGGCGTCAAGTCCAATATTCTGCGCATTCTGGCCGATCTGGGCTGTCGGCTGACGGTCGTGCCCGCAACGACACCTGCGGCCGACGTGCTCGCCCTCAATCCCGATGGCGTATTTCTGGCCAACGGCCCTGGCGATCCGCAGCCCTGCGATTACGCCATTGAAACGGCGCGCGCAGTCATGGAAAAGCGCATTCCGCTATTTGGCATCTGCCTGGGTCACCAGATCATGGGCCTGGCGGTCAATGCGCGTACGGTCAAAATGAAAAATGGTCATCACGGAGCCAACCATCCGGTCAAGGACGTGCAAACCGGAAGGGTATACATTACCAGCCAGAATCACGGCTTTGCCGTTGATGCCGATACGCTGCCCGATAACGCCCGCGTTACTCATGTGTCCCTCTTTGATGGTTCACTCCAGGGATTTGAACTTACCGATCGTCCTGCGTTCTGCTTCCAGGGTCACCCCGAAGCCAGTCCGGGTCCACACGACATCATCGTGCTGTTTGAAAAATTCATCCGCTCCATGAGCGAAAAAAACTAGAGATATCATGCCCAAGCGTACCGACATAAAAAGCATATTGATTATCGGCGCTGGTCCGATCATTATTGGTCAGGCCTGCGAATTTGATTATTCGGGTGCACAGGCGTGCAAAGCCCTGAAAGCCGAAGGTTATCGCACCATTTTGGTCAACAGCAATCCGGCCACCATCATGACAGACCCGGAAACCGCCGATGTGACCTATATCGAGCCAATTACCTGGAAAGCGGTAGAAAAAATTATTGAAGTAGAGCGCCCTGATGCGCTGCTGCCCACCATGGGCGGTCAGACCGCACTGAACTGCGCGCTTGATCTTGCGCATAACGGCGTACTGGAAAAATATAACGTCCAGATGATCGGCGCCAACGAGCAGGCCATCGAGAAAGCCGAAGACAGGCTCAAGTTCAAGGACGCCATGACCAGCATCGGTCTGGAATCGGCCAAATCAGGCGTTGCCCACTCGCTGGATGAAGCCTGGCAAGTGCAAAAGCGCATTGCGGCGGAAGCGGGCACCAGCGGTTTTCCGGCAGTTATTCGCCCCAGCTTTACGCTGGGTGGCACCGGCGGGGGGATTGCCTATAACGCCGAGGAATTTGAAACGATCTGCCGTCGCGGTCTGGAAGCCTCTCCGACCAATGAACTGCTGATCGAGGAATCGCTGCTGGGCTGGAAAGAATACGAGATGGAAGTGGTGCGCGACAAGGCGGACAACTGTATTATTATCTGCTCGATCGAGAACCTGGATCCCATGGGCGTGCACACTGGCGACTCAATCACCGTGGCGCCTGCGCAAACCCTGACCGACAAGGAATATCAGATCATGCGTAATGCCTCTATCGCGGTACTACGCGAGATCGGGGTGGAAACCGGCGGCTCCAACGTTCAGTTTGCGGTCAATCCTGAAAACGGCCGCATGATCGTGATCGAGATGAACCCGCGTGTATCGCGCTCTTCGGCGCTGGCTTCCAAGGCAACCGGCTTTCCGATTGCCAAAGTGGCGGCTCGCCTGGCGGTCGGCTATACACTGGACGAACTGCAAAACGAGATTACCGGGGGTGAGACGCCAGCCTCTTTTGAGCCGACCATCGATTACGTGGTCACCAAGATCCCGCGCTTTGCCTTTGAAAAATTTCCGCAGGCCGATTCCCGCCTGACAACACAAATGAAATCGGTCGGCGAAGTCATGGCTATGGGCCGCACTTTCCAGGAATCATTCCAGAAAGCCTTGCGCGGACTCGAAGTCGGTGTTGACGGACTGAACCAGAAAACACTTGATCGGGAAAAACTGCAGGTGGAACTGGCCGAGCCGGGTCCTGATCGGATCTGGTATGTCGGTGATGCGTTTGCACAGGGTTTCACCCTGGAAGAAGTGCATTCGCTCACCAAGATTGATCCCTGGTTCCTTGAACAGATCAAGGAGATTGTCGATATTGAGCTGGAGCTTGAACAGAAGACGCTGTCCGACTTGAACGAGCGTGTCATGCGTCGCCTCAAGCGCCACGGCTTTTCAGATCGTCGCCTGGCATTCTTGCTGGATGTATCCGAATCGGAAGTGCGCAAGGTACGCCATCAATTGGGCGTGCGTCCGGTCTACAAGCGCGTCGACACCTGCGCCGCAGAGTTCGCCACCAAAACCGCGTACATGTATTCCACCTATGAAGAAGAGTGCGAATCGCATCCGACGGATAAAAAGAAAATCATCGTGCTCGGCGGAGGCCCTAACCGTATCGGCCAGGGTATCGAATTCGATTATTGCTGTGTGCATGCGGCGCTGGCCCTGCGCGAAGACGGCTATGAAACCATCATGGTCAACTGCAATCCCGAAACCGTCTCCACCGATTACGATACATCCGATAGGCTTTATTTCGAGCCGCTGACGCTTGAAGATGTGCTGGAAATCGTGCATCTGGAGCGCCCGGTGGGCATGATCGTACAGTACGGCGGACAAACGCCGCTGAAACTGGCCCGTGCGCTGGAAGCCAACGGCGTTCCTATCATTGGCACCAGTCCCGAATCCATTGACGTGGCTGAAGACCGTGAGCGCTTCCAGAAGCTGCTGCAAAAACTTGGCCTGCGCCAGCCTCCGAACCGGACAGCGCGTACCGAGGCAGAAGCCATTGCGCATGCTGCCGAAATCGGCTACCCGCTGGTGGTTCGGCCCAGCTATGTGCTGGGCGGCCGCGCCATGGAGATTGTTCATGAACAGACCGACCTGGAGCGCTATATGCGCGAAGCGGTGAAGGTCAGCAATGACTCTCCGGTGCTGCTTGACCGGTTCCTGAATGATGCAACGGAAGTTGATGTCGATTGCCTGGCCGACGAGGAAGTGGTTTTCATCGGCGGCGTCATGGAGCATATCGAACAGGCGGGCGTGCATTCGGGCGATTCGGCCTGCAGTCTGCCTCCGTATTCGCTGTCTCCAGAAGTGATTGAAGAAATCAAGCGGCAGACCAGCCTGATGGCGCGGGCGCTAAATGTTCGCGGCCTGATGAATGTGCAGTTTGCCATCCAGGGCGGGCAGGTCTATGTGCTGGAAGTCAATCCGCGCGCCTCGCGCACCGTGCCGTATGTGTCAAAAGTGACGGGTTATCAACTGGCCAAGATTGCAGCCCGCGCGATGGCCGGCAAGTCGCTCGCAGAGCAAGGGGTGACCGAGGAAGTGGTACCGTCTTATTTCTCCGTCAAGGAAGCCGTGTTCCCCTTCGTCAAGTTCCCCGGCGTCGATACCATCCTGGGCCCTGAAATGAAATCGACCGGCGAAGTCATGGGCGTAGGACGCACTTTTGGTGAGGCTTTTGTCAAGTCCCAACTGGCCGCCGGCGTACTGCTTCCCGAATCGGGCACGGCCTTCCTGAGCGTCAAGGATCAGGATAAGTCCAAGGCGGTGGAACTGGCCCGCGGCCTGGTCAACCTGGGCTTCAAAATCGTGGCCACCCGCGGTACGGCCGCCAAACTCATTGAGGCGGGCGTAGAGGCGCAGGTGGTCAATAAGGTGACTGAAGGGCGACCGCACGTGGTCGACATGCTCAAGAATGGCGAGATTCACCTTGTTATCAATACGGTTGAAGAGCGCCGCAATGCGATCGCCGATTCGCGCGTGATCCGTACTCAGTCGCTGGCCGATCGGGTCACCTTCTTTACCACGCTGGCAGGCGCCCGTGCGGCCATCGAAGGCATGCAATACCTGCGCGACTCCGATGGCATCCAGGTGTATTCGCTACAGGAGTTGCATGGCGGGCTGGCATCGGCAAAAAAGACATAAGTCTGTTGTCGGGCCGCATGGCCATTGCGTGTAGATAATGAGAACGATTGCCATTTTTCTTCGTGAAATTTGGCAATTTTTCTTTATTGCGCATGTGCTGCGCAAACCTCTCTTAAAATACGGTTTTACGTTTGATTCTTTCAAGGAGCAGCACAATGAAAGGCCATCCTAAAGTTATAGACTTTCTGAACTTCTTGCTTTCAGGTGAGCTTGCAGCCAGAGACCAGTACTTTATTCACTCACGCATGTACCACGAATGGGGGTATAGCAAACTGTTTGACCGCATCGGTCACGAGATGCAGGATGAGACAGATCACGCCGACGCGCTGATCCGTCGCATTCTCATGCTGGAGGGCACGCCTGCAATGGTGTCTGCGGATATCCGGGTCGGCAAGGATGTGCAGGAAATGCTGCAACTGGATCTGGATACAGAGTTTGAAGTTCGCGAAAACCTGAAACAGGGTATTGCGCTTTGTGAAGAGTCTGGCGACTATGTCACGCGCGAAATGCTGCGTACGCAATTGGAAGATACCGAGGAAGATCACGCACACTGGCTGGAACAGCAATTGCGCCTGATTGAGCGCCTGGGGCTGCAAAACTATCTTCAATCTCAATTGTGATAATTGCGAGCGTAATAGAGCCAGGGCGATTGCAGCGGCATGCGGGTTTTTATTAGCGGCGCCAGCAGCGGCCTGGGACAGGCGTTAGCCCGGTATTACGATGCCCAGGGCGCGCAACTGGGCCTGTTCGCCCGCTCGGGCGACAAGCTGCAGGCGCTGTCCGCTTCCTTGTCAAGGCCCGCGACCTGTTACGCAGGCGATGTGCGGCATGGCGCAGACCTGCACGCGGCAGCTGCCGATTTTATCCGACAAGGACCGGTAGATATTGTGATTGCAAATGCCGGGATCAGTGTGGGCATTCTCAATGGCATACCTGAAGACGCCCAGGTATTCAGGGAAATTATCGAAACCAATGTGCTGGGCATGGGTGCGACCTTTGAGCCCTTTATCCCGGCCATGCAGCAACGCGGCAGCGGCACACTGGTCGGTATTAGCAGTGTTGCCGGCGTGCGCGGCTTGCCGGGCTCCAGTGCATATAGCGCATCCAAGGCAGCGGTCACCGTCTTTCTTGAAAGCCTGCGTATTGATCTGTACGGCACCGGGGTCAAGGTTGTGACCATTGCGCCCGGATTTGTCGCCACACCCATGACGCAGCACAATCCTTATCCCATGCCGTTCCTGATGAAACCGCAGGTCTTTGCGCAGCGCGCGGGCAAGGCGATTGCCCGAGGCTCCCGCTATACGGTCATTCCGTGGCAAATGGGCGTCGTTGCCCGCTTGTTGCGCTTGATTCCAAATGCGCTCTATGACCGCATCATGAGCCGCGCTGGCCGCAAACCCCGCCGTCAATAACGGCATTGGGCGCGTGGCATCTGTAGTTAGCGTTGATCCGAGGGTAACGCGATTTTTGTTAAGCACAATGCCAAGTCAAGCCCGATCGTCCAGTCTCGAGCCAAGTCAGATGGCCCAGTGTCGAGTCAAGCCTGTTAACCCAGATTCGAGCCATGCTCGACGCCACGGTCTTGAGTCAAGCTGGCCGGGAGAGGCTCGGATCAGATCCGATGGCGCAGAGTTGAGTCAAGTCTCATGGCCCTAATTCGAGTCAAGCCTGTTGGCCCGACTTCAAGTTAAGGTCGCCGAGATAATGTCGAGTCAGATCCAATGGCCCAGTGTCGGGCCAGCTTGACCATCCAATGTCGAGTCAAATCCGACGCCTGTCGGGGACCGCGCGAACGTGGTTTACGAGGCAGCCGTTTACGATGCGGTAGTGAGTTGTGGCAAATGCGATGTATCGGCCCAGGAGACAATTTGCCAATGGTCATCAGTCAAAATCCGCAAGCGGTTGATGCAGGTATTGCGCTGTGAGAATTCACGCGGCGCATCCGGCGCCACATTTCTGGCGGCCCGCCACATCATATCAATGGCGCCACCATGGCTGACGACCAGGATGGTTTCATTTTTGTGTTTTTGCGCCAGTGCATTCAGTGTCTGTCTGATTCGTGTAAAGAACGTTTGCAGATCCTCTGCCTGGTGTTGCTCCTGGTCCAGTTCGATGGCCAGGTTATGGTTGCGTGCCGAGTCAAATCCTGTCAATTCCGACCAGAGCCGACCTTCAAGAACCCCGTAGTTGCGCTCGCGCAGTCCCGGCAGTTGTTTAACCGGCTTGCTGCATGCCTGGGCATAGGGAAGGGCGGTCCGATATGCCCGTTCCAGATCACTCGTGTAGATATGCGCAGGCATGTCGTCTGCAAAACAGCTCTGCAGATGGCTGCCAAGCGCCTCGGCCTGCGCCAGGCCGTTGGTATTGAGTGGAATATCGCGCCAACCTTGGAGGCGGCGTTCGGCGTTCCAGTCGGTTTCGCCGTGGCGGATTATCCAGAAATCGGTGTGTGACATAGTTGTGGTTTCAAAGACGAATAAAGTGATAGCCAATAAGGTTTACGGGCCAGGGCAGCGGGTGCGGCCGCTGTTTTGCTTGCCCTGCGTACCGCTCAGGTCGTACACTGCATATCCAGCAAAATATGACATCACATCTGAATGGGGAAAGTAATGAGTGGACCTTTTTTTCCAATCTGGCGGCGGGTTGAGCGGGCCCGGGATCATCAGATTGTAGCACCCGACGAACGGTTGTCCTGGCCGCAAACCACGGTCATGGGCGCGCAACACGTTGTCGCCATGTTTGGTGCGACGGTGCTGGCTCCCCTGCTGATGGGATTTGATGCCAACCTGGCGGTTTTGATGTCGGGTATCGGTACGCTGATTTTTTTCTTTTTCGTGGCCGGTCGCGTGCCCAGTTATCTGGGCTCCAGCTTCGCCTTCATCGGCGGCGTTGTATCCGTGACCGGATATGCGGGAAGCGGGCCTAACGCCAATATCGGCGTGGCGCTGGGCGCCATTATCGTATGCGGTCTGGTGTATACGCTGGTCGGGCTGCTGGTATGGTATGCCAATAGCCGCGGCAACGGATCTGCGTGGATCGAACGCCTCATGCCGCCTGTCGTGACGGGCGCCATTGTCGCCGTCATTGGCCTGAACCTGGCGCCGATTGCGGCCAAGGGCGCAATGGGCTCGGGCTCCACGTTCGAGGCGCTCATGGCCTTGATGACCATTCTGTGTGTCGCCGGCGTCGCTGTCTTTACGCGCGGTATGATCCAGCGGCTGCTGATTCTGCTGGGCCTGATCGCTGCTTGCGTATTTTACTGGTTGCTCACCAATGTCGCGGGCCTGGGCACACCCATTGATTTTTCGGAAGTCCAGGCGGCGGCCTGGTTCGGATTGCCAACACTGGTTGCGCCCGTTTTCAGTGTCCCGGCGATCACCGTGATGGTGCCTGTCGCCGTTATTCTGATTGCAGAAAACCTGGGGCATATTCGTGCCGTCAGCGCCATGACCGGCCAAAATCTTGATCAGTATTTGGGACGCGCCTTTGTGGGCGATGGCGTTGCCACCATGATTTCCGGGGCGGTCGGCGGCACCGGGGTGACCACTTACGCGGAAAATATCGGCGTCATGGCGGTCACGCGTATTTATTCAACCCTGGTGTTTGTGGCGGCGGCGTGTATTGCCATTTTATTGGGTTTTTCCCCCAAGTTTGGCGCACTCATCCATGCTATTCCGGGGCCGGTACTGGGCGGGGTTTCCATGGTGGTGTTCGGTCTGATCGCCATTGCTGGTGCGCGCATCTGGGTGGTCAATCGGGTCGACTTCAGCGATAACCGGAATCTGATCGTGGCTGCGGTCACCTTGCTGATGGGCGCCGGCAATTTCACCCTCCAATTTGGGGCGTTCAAGCTCGAGGGCATCGGCACGGCCACCTTCGGCGCCATTATTTTGTACGCGCTGCTTGGTGTGCGTCGGCGTCCTGCATCGGAGCCCGATCAAAGCCCGTTTGACCAGCAGCAGAACGGTTAAAACTTAGATTTTTTCAATTGTTTTCAGTACTTTAGCAACATTTTCCCGAATGCTTGCAATTTAGCCGGGAATTGGAGACAATGTCATAACGATGTCCCTGGCACTAGCTTACCAGTGCCGGGGCTTATTTTTGTTTTTCCCATCCTTTTGCGCTTGTGCCAGACATCGTTGGCCGGGCCTATAACACAACAGCACGCTCATCATCATGGCACAAACCGGTGCAATGGGGGCGTTTTTACTTTTTTGAGACAGATATGGCAGGTATTCCATTAACAGCGCAAGGTGCGAAGCGCTTAGAAGAAGAATTGCACCGCTTGATCAGCGTAGAGCGCCCCAACGTAATCCAGGCGATTGCTGAGGCGCGCGCGCAGGGCGATCTGTCAGAAAATGCAGAATACGATGCCGCCCGGGAACGCCAGGGCTTCGTCGAAGGCCGCATCAATGAACTGGAAGGCCTTTTGTCCAATGCGCAAATTATTGATCCCGCCAATCTTGATGTCGACGGCCGCATTGTATTTGGCGCGACCGTAGGCATTGAAGATCTGAACTCGGGGAGCCACGTCACTTACCAAATCGTCGGCGACGCCGAATCCGACATTCGGTTGAACCGGATTTCCATCTCCAGCCCGGTGGGCAGGGCGTTAATTGGCAAGGCCGAAGGCGATGTTGTCGTCGTTACCGTACCGTCCGGTGAAAAAGAGTTCGAAATTGTCTCTGTTGAGTACAAATAAGTCGCGTATCGCGATGCCACTTTCCCGGCAGTCCTAGGAGGCGAACCGGAATCGGTCGCCCAGTTTGACCGGTAGCAGCAAAAAAGCCGCAGAAATAGTCCTGCGGCTTCTTTTTTTCTGGCTGCAAGCGGCTGGCTTATCGACCGCCGCGTCGGCCAGTACGTGGTGCAGTAGTCGTGCGGCGACCGGCACGCAGCGACAGGGCGCTGCCTGCGCGGCGTGGAATGCCATGCGCATCTGCACCAGGACGTGCGCCAGGCGCTCTCGCCGGTTTGCGCGCAGGGGTGCCGGCCAGTTCGTCGTTGCCGCGAGCAGCCTTGCGTGGCTTCTTGCGATCTTTCAGTGTTTTGCCGGCAGCCAGCAGTTTTTTGGGCGTGTGTGGTTCGTTGGGCAGACGGCGGCTGCGTTCAACGGGTTCTTCGGATTTTTGCTCCCACCGGCGGTTTTGTGAGCCATGTCGATATAAAATAAGCGTTTTGCCAACGTGACCGACAGCGGCACAGGATAATGAATCACAGATAGTGTCAAGCATGTCAACACGCGCGGCACGGTCATCTCCGGCAACGCGCACCTTAAGCAGGCCATGCGCAGTGAGGTTCATATCAATTTCTTTCAGCACCGCAGGCGTCAGTCCCTGATCACCGATCAGGACTACCGGTTTTAGCGGGTGGGCGGCAGCGCGTAGCTCGCTGCGCTCTTTTGGTGTTAATTCTAGGGTAGGCATAAGGTAATCAGGGCAATGGCCAAAAAGAAATTCTCGAAAGAATGGATACATCAGCATATCAATGATCCATACGTGAAAATGGCTCAGCAGAAGGGCTATCGGGCACGGGCAGCGTTCAAGCTGATCGAAATCCTGGATTCGGAAAAACTGATGCGTAAAGGAGATATTATAGTCGACTTGGGCTCTGCCCCCGGCAGTTGGTCGCAGGTTGCCCGCGAAAGACTCACGGCAGAGGGCGGAGTGTTGCAGGGCCGCGTCATCGCGCTGGATCTGCTGCCCATGGAGCCTGTTGCAGGCGTGGAATTCATACAGGGCGATTTTCGCGACGATGCGGTGCTTGAAGCCCTTAGTGAAAAACTGGGCGAACATCAAGTCAATTTGGTGATTTCCGATATGGCGCCGAACCTGTCAGGGGTCAGTGCAGCCGATTCGGCACGTATTCAACACGTATGCGAGCTGGCTGTGGCATTTTCGCTGCAACACCTGACTGCCGACGGCGCCTTGATTGTCAAGGCGTTCCACGGTAGCGGTTTTTCCCAAATCGTTCAGATGTTCAAACAACATTTCAAGCGGGTTGTGGAGCGCAAGCCCAAGGCCTCGCGCGACAAATCGTCGGAAACTTTCCTGCTCGGGCGCGGTCTTAAGCATCCGGACAAGCGTCAGTTTTAATCGTAGTGGGGCGCACATGCAGGCCCCATCGGGCCCTTGCATGTGCGCCCCGGACATCTCTGGCGCATCTGTCGTCGGAAAATTTGCAAAAATTGCTTGGAAACCGGATTTTCGCCCCCAACTTACCAATGGTGAGCCTCCCCGGTTTTCAAGGCGAGGGCATGACTTGCTGCGATTGCCACGGGCCTGCCCTGGCGCAGTCGTAATCCGGCGCCGTTGCTTGCCGGAAACAGAAACGACAGGTAATGGTTTAATTTGTTTTTAAGCCGGTTGTAAAGCCTCTTTTTTTTATCAATAGGTTAGAATCATATGAACGGGGTAAAGACGCTGCTTTCAGGGTCGTTTGCCATTCATCGCAGGAGTCAGATTGTTGAATAATTCTTTTTCAAAATTCGCTATCTGGGTGGTCGTAGCGCTCGTACTTTTTACAGTATTCAAGCAATACGATGGCGCAGGTCAGGTTACAGAGGGCGTGAGCTATAGCCAGTTCATGTCTGATGCCAAGCAGGATAAGGTCGCCAGTGTCGAAATCCAGGGTAGCAACCTCACGGTTACGCCCAGTTCAGGCACGCGCCCGTACACGCTTACCGCCCCCAATGACTTGTGGATGGTCGGTGACCTTGTGCGCGAAGGTGTGAAAGTCACCGCTAAACAGCCCGAGCAACCATCATTCCTGCTCAGCGCCCTCATTTCGTGGTTCCCCATGCTGTTGCTTATCGGCGTGTGGTTTTTCTTTATGCGCCAGATGCAGGGCGGCGGCAAGGGTGGGGCATTCAGCTTCGGCAAATCCCGTGCCCGCATGCTTGATGAAAGCACCAACCAAATTACCTTTTCCGATGTCGCCGGTTGCGATGAGGCCAAGGAAGACGTGCGCGAACTGGTTGACTTCCTGCGTGAACCAGCCCGATTCCAGCGTCTTGGGGGACGTATTCCTCGCGGTGTGCTGATGGTCGGTCCTCCGGGCACCGGTAAAACGCTGCTGGCCAAGGCCATTGCCGGCGAAGCCAAAGTGCCGTTTTTTAGTATCTCCGGCTCCGATTTTGTCGAAATGTTCGTGGGTGTCGGCGCATCACGGGTGCGCGATATGTTCGAAAACGCCAAGAAACAGGCACCATGCATTATCTTTATTGACGAGATCGATGCAGTGGGTCGCCAGCGTGGCGCCGGTGTCGGCGGCGGCAACGACGAGCGCGAGCAGACACTGAACCAGATGCTGGTTGAAATGGACGGTTTCGAATCCGGCCAGAGCGTGATTGTGATTGCTGCCACCAACCGTCCTGACGTGCTGGATCCGGCATTGCTGCGTCCCGGCCGCTTTGACCGCCAGGTCGTGGTCAGCCTGCCCGATGTACGTGGTCGCGAACAAATTCTGAACGTGCATATGCGCAAAGTGCCGCTGGCCCCGAATGTCGAGGCTTCTGTTATTGCGCGTGGTACGCCCGGGTTTTCGGGCGCAGACCTGGCTAACATCGTCAACGAGGCGGCATTGTTCGCCGCGCGTCGCAGTGGCCGCACGGTCAACATGATGGATTTCGAAAACGCCAAGGACAAGATCATCATGGGCGCAGAACGTCGTTCCATCGTGATGCCCGAGGAAGAGCGCAAGAATACGGCTTACCACGAATCCGGTCACGCCATTGTTGCGCGCATGTTGCCCAAAACTGACCCGGTTCACAAAGTCACTATTATTCCACGCGGCCGTGCACTGGGTGTCACCATGCAACTGCCCGAGGGCGATCGTTACAGCATGGATAAAGAGCGTTTGCTCAATACCATCGCGGTGCTGTTCGGCGGACGTATCGCCGAAGAAATTTTCATGAACCAGATGACAACAGGGGCGTCCAACGACTTTGAGCGCGCAACGGCCATTGCCCGTGACATCGTGACCCGCTACGGGATGACAGAGTCGCTGGGTCCCATGGTATATGCCGAAAATGAAAATGAAGTGTTTCTGGGCCGTAGTGTGACCAAGACCACGCATGTTTCCGAGGCGACCATGCAAAAGGTGGATGCGGAAATCCGAAGTATCATTGACGAGCAGTATTCCGTGGCGCGCAGGATCATCGAAGCGAACACCGACAAGATGCATATCATGGCCAAGGCGCTGCTTGAGTGGGAAACCATCAATGCCGATCAGATCAACGATATCATGAACGGACGTCCGCCACGACCACCAGAGGACCCCGAGCCAACCGGCGATTCTCCGGATACGCCACCCCCTTCGTCAGGTCCTGCCCGGAAGGATCCCGGTAGCGATAAAGCAACTGTTACTGCCTGATCTACTGCTGTACCTTTCATGAATCATTCCACATTCATTTGCGGGCGCTTTGAGCTTACACTCAAGCGCCCGCTTGTTATGGGCATCGTTAACGTGACGCCCGATTCTTTTTCCGATGGCGCGGTCCATTTCTCAGCAGAGGCAGCCACGCGGCATGCCCATGAGCTGATCGCGCAAGGCGCTGACATCCTGGATATTGGCGGCGAATCCACGCGCCCAGGCGCAGACCCGGTGTCTGAAGACGAAGAGCTCAGGCGTATCATTCCGGTCATACAGAATCTGCGCGATTGCGGCAAGCCCATATCTATCGATACCTTCAAGCCCACCGTCATGCGCGCCGTCCTTGAGGCAGGCGCGGATCTCATCAACGATATCTACGCGCTGCGTATGCCCGGCGCGCTTGAGGTCGTGGCTGCACATCCCAATTGCGGCGTCTGCCTGATGCATATGCAGGGTGAGCCCAAGACCATGCAGCTTGCGCCCGTATATGACAACATTGCCAATGACGTCAGCCAGTTTTTGCAGGAGCGCAAGGCCGCTGCGGTGGCAGCCGGCATCGCACCATCGCGCATTTGCTTAGACCCGGGGTATGGTTTCGGTAAGACAGTGCAGCAGAATTATCAGCTTTTGCATGAACAGGACCGGCTGTCCGGTTTACACTCACCGTTATTGGTTGGTCTGTCCCGGAAGTCCATGATTGCAGCGATTACCGGGCGGTCCCCGCAAGAGCGTGTTGCAGGCAGTATCGCCGGCGCGCTCGCAGCGGTAAATCGAGGGGCCGCCATTATCCGGGTACACGACGTTGAACAAACAGTAGATGCCCTCAAAGTGTGGGCAGCCATAGAACAAGGAGAAATTCATGGGGCGTAAATATTTCGGAACAGATGGAGTACGAGGCGAGGTCGGCGGCCCGGTTATCAATGCGGAATTTGCATTGCGCCTGGGTTATGCGGCTGGCCGGGTGCTGTCAAAAAATTACAAGGACAGTGCGCGCCCCATGGTGCTGATCGGCAAGGATACGCGCATTTCGGGTTATATGCTGGAGTCTGCGCTGGAAGCCGGGCTGTCTGCCGCCGGTATCGACGTCTACCTGGCGGGGCCCATCCCAACGCCTGCCGTGGCCTACCTCACGCGGGCGCTACGCCTGACTGCCGGGGTGGTCATTAGCGCTTCGCACAATGCCTATCAGGACAATGGCATCAAATTCTTCTCCGGTAATGGTACCAAGCTGCCCGACGACGTAGAGCAGGAAATCGAAACGGCGCTGGAAGAGCCCGTAGGATGCGTGGACTCCGAGCATATCGGCCGTGCCCGGCGCATGCCCGACTCTGCCGGGCGCTATATCGAGTTTTGCAAAAGTACCTTTCCGAACGATCTTGACCTCAAGGGCATGAAAATCGTGGTGGATGGCGCGCACGGCGCTGCCTATCATATTGCACCCCACGTGTTTCGCGAACTTGGCGCCGAAGTCGTGGCAATCGGCTGCACCCCCGATGGCTTCAACATCAATCGCGACGTGGGCGCTCTGTATCCCAAATCGCTGGCACAGAAAGTCCAGGAGGTCGGGGCGCACTACGGTATTGCACTGGACGGCGATGCCGATCGGATCCAGATGGTTGATGCCGACGGGCGTATCTATAATGGTGACGAGCTGCTTTATGCCATGGTGCGTGAGCGGATGACGCATGGCCGCGTGGCGGGTGTCGTGGGGACACTTATGACCAATTACGGCTTTGAAAAGATCATGCAAATTATGGGTGTTCCCTTCGAGCGGGCCAATGTGGGCGACCGTTATGTGCTGGAAACCATGCAAAGAAATGGCTGGCTATATGGCGGTGAAAGCTCGGGGCATTTATTGTGTCTGGATCATCATAGTACCGGAGACGGCATTATTGCCGGTCTGCAAGTACTTACCGCGCTGGTGCGCAGCGGCAAGAACCTCGCACAATTTATTTCTGACCTGAAGATGTATCCCCAGATCATGGTCAATGTGCCATGGAAGAAAGGGGTAGACTGGACAGCCCACGACGGGCTGCAGCAAGCCAAAGCGCAAGTTGAGCGCGAGCTCGACGGACGCGGTCGCGTATTGATTCGTGCTTCCGGTACCGAGCCTAAATTGCGGCTTATGGTCGAAGCCGAAACCGAAGCGCTGGCTCGGCAGGGCGTGGAACGGCTGCAGGCCGTGGAGTTGCCCGCGTAGTTCTCGTCGATCCTGGCCGCTACTTTGCACTATCGACCATGCATTCTGTTGTAAGATCTCAAAAAAATCGCAAATATTACCTGTATGTGAAAAGTATTTGTCAAATGAACCGGGTATCATGCAGCTTTACAGTAAATCTTAGGAATTGACCCGAATGCAAGAAATCATGCGGATCCAGGCAGACGAGAATGATGCGTCAAGCCACAGCCTGGTCTTGGGGATTGCGACAACCGCCGAGGAAGTCGAACAGTTGCAGCGATTGCGTTATGAGGTCTATACCAACGAGATGGACGTCGTATTCCCCGGTGCAGTCAATGGCGTGGATATCGAGCCCTTTGACAAGTGGTGCGTCCACTTGATGGTCAAGGACTTGAAAACCGACGCCGTTGTGGGGACATACCGGATCCTGAGTCCGGAAAAGGCGGTAGAGGCCGGTGGCTATTATTCCGAACTGGAATTCAATATCGACCAGCTGGCCCATATCCGCCATGTTCTGTGTGAATGTGGCCGCTCCTGCACGCATCCGGACTACCGCAATGGCCAGGCAATCATGTTGCTCTGGAACGGCCTGGCGCGTTATCTACTTCAAAACAACTATCGCTACATGCTCGGCTGTGCCAGTGTGAGCCTGGCCGATGGCGGTGTGCAGGCGTCCAAAGTCTGGCGTGCTGCCAAGCACGACATTGATGCGCATCCCGACCGTCCCGTCATGGTGCCGATCAATCCGTATCCGCTGGACAAGTTGACGCTGACCGATGACGCCAGAACGCCGGCACTTATTAAAGGATATCTGAAGATCGGCGCGCACATCTGTGGTGAGCCCGCGTTTGACCGGGATTTCAATTCCGCAGATTTTCCGGTCATTATAGATGTGGCCAATATTGACCCACGCTACAAAAAACACTTCGGCCTGATCTGACTTCACAACGGACCTGCGGCTGCAGGTTCCCAGCCTGCTGCCTGTTCCGTCCGCCGCGGCGACTCCTGAGACGCCTGTACCCGGTCAAACACCAGTCCTCGTGACGGGGGTGATTTTTCAGCGGAAAGCCGGGTGAAGTTGGGTTTCAGTGTCAGATCTGTTTAAACGTGCTGGCGCAACTGCGCTTGGCTTTCAGGCAGGCGTCGCGCCCATCGGCTACTTATGACCGCGCTGCCTGATGCGCAATATCACGAAGGAACAATGTCCAGGGTGAAGCCGACTTTTTTCCATTCGGCGGCCTCCAGCGACAGCGTGTAGCGTGTCAGCGGATGATCCTCCAGCCATTTTTCCCCGACGCGCAGTATCAGTTTCTCGTTTTCCGTTGTTAGTGATACGGGAAGGGATGTCACCGGCTGACGGCGGCGCATGAACACGACGGCCAGCCGCAGACACAGCGTGAGAAACCATTTGATGCGGCTTGGTTTCTCGGGCAGCAGTTTGTCCAGCTTGCCCTGATGGCTCAGGGTCAGGAAAGAGAGTAGTTCTTGTTCGGCTTCAGAAAACCCGGGCATATCGGCATTGGCCATCACATAGGCAGTGTGCTTGTGATAATTATGCTGTGAGATGCTCAGGCCGGTTTCATGCAGATCGCAGGCCCAGCTCAGATAGCGCCGGAGGTCTTCCGCTGTCGGCTCATTCGCCAGAATGGAATCAAAAAAAATCAGCGCCTGTTTTTTTACGCGGGCAGCCTGCCGGGTATCAATATGATAGCGTTTCGTGAACACGCCAGCCGTTTCATCGCGTTTGTCGTGGGAGCTGTCACGACCCAGCATATCGTATAAAACGCCAACGCGCAGGGCACCATCGCCCTGGAACATTTGCTTGACGCCAAGTTCGCTGAAAATGGCCATCATAATGGACAGGCCTGCTGGCAGCACCTCCATGCGATCCAGCTTCAGGCCGCGCAACTCGGGTGCCCGCGCGCTGCCGTGGCGGATAAGTACTTTCTTGAGTTTTTGCATGCCGGCCAGCGTAATGCCTTTTTCCGAAAAGCCCGATTCTTCGAGTGTCGCGACCAGTGCCTTGGCGGTTCCCGAAGAGCCGAAGGCTTCATCCCAGCCCAGATGCCGGAACTGCCGGGAAATAATCTCAATTTCCTTTCTTGCCGCGATTTCGGCCTGTACAAAGCCTTCTTCAGTGACTTTGCCATTCGGAAAAAACGACGTGGTATAGCTGACGCAACCCATCGCCAGAGACTTCATGATCAGCGGCTCAAGCTCGCGTCCGATAATGAACTCGGTGGAGCCGCCGCCGATATCGACAACAAAGCGTTGTTTGGTCGATGGCGGCAGTTCGTGGACAACGCCAGAGTAAATCAGCCGAGCCTCTTCCTGGCCGGAAATCACTTCAATCGGATAGCCCAGCGCCGCTTCGGCCCGGGGCAGAAAGTCATTCACATTCCGCGCGACACGAAAGGTATTGGTAGCAACGGCCCGTACTCGTCCGGCCGGGAAATTTTCCAGTCGTTCACCAAAACGGGACAGCACGGCAATAGCGCGCTGGATTGCCTCTTCGTCAAGCACGCGGTCGGTGTTCAGGCCGGCAGCAAGCCTGACGGTTTCTTTGAGGCGGTCTGTTGCGTAAATTTGTACTGAATCATCATTCTGGACAATTCTTGCAATAGACAGGCGAAAGCTGTTGGAGCCAAGATCGACGGCGGCAAGTAGTTGGTCCATGATGCATCTGATAGGTAAAGGAACGGCCATTTTAGTAAAAAAGCTGCGCCCATGAACGAAATAAGGGCAAACCCGCGCAGGAATTTTATCTGTCATTAATTTGTTATATTGTGCGAGTATAAGAAATCTTTCACTTAAAGCTCAAAACCAACAACAACCGCCTTCATGTCTGATATCACATCTGTTTCTGTTTCGCCTTCCACGACTCCCGATACGGCCACGCTGCTCAATCGCGAACTCTCTTTGCTCAAGTTCAATGAACGGGTCCTGGGCATGGCGGTGAACCAGGCCAATCCCCTGCTTGAGCGCTTACGATACCTTTGCATTGTCAGCTCGAACCTGGACGAATTCTTTGAAATCCGTATTTCCAGTCTCAAAGAACAGGAACGGCAGTTTCCCAATGTGCCGGGCGATGATGGCCTGACCCCCTCGGCGGCATTTGAACTGGTGCAGCAACGGGTGCATGAGCTGGTCGATCGCCAGTATGCCTTGCTCAACAAGGATATATTCCCGGCACTGCGCCAGCGCGGCGTAACTGTGCTCGCGCCCCGTGAATATTCCGAAGCCGTATCATCTTGGGCGCGTGATATGTTTCTGAATGAAGTGCTGCCACTGCTCACGCCTATTGGCCTGGATCCGGCGCATCCGTTTCCACGCGTCTATAACAAGAGCTTGAATTTCATTGTCTCGCTAAGCGGTGAAGATGCCTTTGGCCGGCGGGCCTCCATCGCGATTGTGCAGGCGCCGCGCGCGCTGCCGCGCCTGCTTGAGATTCCCGAGTCGGTATGCGGACAGCGGCATTGCTATACGCTGCTGTCTTCGCTGATGCAGCAGTTCTCGGGCGAGCTGTTTCCGGGAATGCAGGTCAAAGGGCTGTATCAGTGGCGCGTTACACGCAACAGCGACCTGTTTGTGGACGAAGACGAGGTAACCAATCTGCGTCAGGCCTTGCAGGGCGAGCTGTCGCAGCGCAACTTCGGAGCTGCAGTTCGCCTGGAAATTTCCGAAGACACGCCGGTAGAGTTGGAGCATTTCCTGCAGCGGGAATTCGCGTTGGGTCCCAAGGACACCTATCGGACTCACGGCAGTGTGAATATGACCCGGCTCATGCCATTGTGCGATATTGATGCCGACCCACAATTGGTGTTCCCCAGCTATCGTCCCCGCCTGCCGGCGCCGTTTGATTCCATGAACGACAACCCCGCGGAGATGTTCGACGCGATCACGCGCGATGATTTGCTGTTGCACCATCCGTACCAGTCCTTCAAGCCGGTGATCGATTTTCTGACTTCCGCAGCACTGGATCCACAGGTGGTCGCAATCAAGCAGACGATTTATCGCACCGGCGAGGATTCTGAACTCATGGGCTTGCTGCTGGCAGCGGCCAAGGCCGGCAAGGAAGTCACGGTTGTCGTAGAACTGATGGCCCGCTTTGATGAACAGACCAATATTAACTGGGCGGCCAAGCTCGAAGAGGTCGGGGCGCACGTTGTATATGGTGTTGTCGGCCATAAAACCCATGCCAAGATGCTGCTGGTATTGCGCCGGGAAGGTCGCAAAATCGTGCGCTACGGTCACCTGGGCACTGGCAATTATCATCCGCGTACGGCAAGGCTTTATACCGACTTTGGTCTTTTGACCGCCAATCCCGACCTGACTGAAGATATGGATCGGGTTTTTTCTCTGCTGACCGGTCTTGGCGCAAGACGTCCACTCAAACTACTACTCCAGTCGCCTTTTACCCTCCATGATCGGATGCTCAAGATGATCCAGGCCGAGACCGAGCACGCGCAGGCCGGCAAAAAAGCCGTCATTATGGCAAAAATGAATTCCCTGCTTGAAATCGAAGTGATTAACGCACTGTACAAGGCCAGCCAGGCCGGTGTTCGCATTGAGCTGATCGTGCGCGGCGTTTGCGCGCTGCGCTCGGGAGTGCCGGGATTGTCGGAAAATATTCGCGTGCGTTCGATTGTGGGGCGTTTTCTGGAACACTCGCGGGTGTTCTATTTCTATGCGGACGGCCAGGAGCAGGTTTATCTGTCGTCCGCCGACTGGATGGCGCGCAATTTTTTCCGCCGTGTGGAAGTGGCCTTTCCCATCCTGAACCCGGTTTTAAAAAAACGCGTGATTAATGAGTCGTTTATCTTTCCCTTGAAAGACAATGTGCTTTCCTGGGAACAAAAGCCCAGCAGCGAATACGAACGAATAAAAAATCGTCGCGAACCGTTCAATATTCATCAATACCTGATGAACCTGCTTGGTAAGGCAGGATAAGGGCGCACTCGCTGCGAAAAACAGACAAGTGGTGCATGCAGATGCATGGTTTGTAACATGACAGCCAATCAAGATGCTCGCGATATTGTTGCTTGTCGTCTGCGTTTTATCGCCTATTTTTCCGTCTGCAGCCGTTTTTTATTACGTAAAATAGGATATAAGTTATTGATAACGTTGGAGAACAAGGAAAATCTCAGTGTTTTCCCTGATGTTGACGAAAAATTGCTTTATATTTGTCACTATCCTGTCATATGGCCGTTTTACTATACGAGGCATGGACACTCAGGTTCGTATTTTGTTACCTCTTTAACGTATTAAGGAATATACATGTTCAGACATGCACTTAAAAGCGTCTCTGTCGCCATTGCTTTATCGAGCGCGACTTTCGCTGCACACGCTGCCGCAAACGTGACAGGCGCAGGCGCATCTTTTCCCTATCCCGTTTATGCCAAATGGGCTTCCATGTACGCAGCAGAGACCGGTAATAAAATCAATTACCAATCTATCGGTTCAGGCGGCGGCCAGCAGCAAATCATCGCCAAGACCGTTGATTTTGGTGCATCCGACGATCCATTGAATGAAAAGAAATTGTCTGAAAACGGCCTGCTACAGTTTCCCGCTGTGATTGGCGGCACGGTTGCAGTGGTCAATATCGACGGCATCAAACCTGGCCAGCTGAAACTGACAGGTCCGGTGCTGGCTGATATTTTCCTGGGCAAAATCACCAAGTGGAATGATCAGGCCATTACCGCCCTGAACCCTGGTGTGACGCTGCCTGAAGCGGCGATCATTGTCGTCCATCGTTCAGATGGCTCCGGTACAACCTTTGGCTGGACCAATTACCTGTCTAAAGTGTCCCCCGAATGGAAAGAAAAAGTGGGCGAAGGCAAAGCCGTCAAATGGCCTAGCGGGCAGGGCGGCAAGGGTAACGAAGGCGTGGCCGCTTATGTCGGTCAGTTGAAAAATGCCATTGGTTACGTTGAATACGCTTACGCCAAGCAAAACAACCTGTCCTGGACACAGCTGAAAAACAAGGACGGCAATTTTGTTCAGCCGGAACAGAAAGCCTTTGCTGCCGCTGCGGCCAACGCCGACTGGAAAAGCGCGCCGGGCATGGGTGTGGTCCTGACCGAAGAGCCAGGTGCCGATTCCTGGCCTGTGACAGCAGCAACATTTATTCTGGTCCACAAGAAAGCGCAGAAGCCGGAGCAGACCAAAGCAGTCCTGTCGTTCTTTGACTGGGCATTCAAAAACGGCGCCAAAGCCGCTTCCGATATAGATTATGTGCCGTTGCCAGAAGAAGTGACCAATCAGGTTCGCGCAGCATGGGCGTCCGAGATCAAAACGGAAGACGGCCAGGCGGTCTGGAAATAATCAAGTCTTTTACGACTTGACCCTCTGGACGACACTCTGGACAAAACATGGCGACTTAAGAATTTAAGCCGCCATGTTTTTTACGAACACCAAGACGGGTTTACAATGAGCGTTTCGATAACGACACCAGTGGCTGCACCGAACCGGTCTGCCATCCACACTATGCAAAAAGAACTTCCTCCGACACCGGCCAAGAGCAACGCGTTTGCCGACATGTTGTTCAAGAATGTAGCGCGCTTTTTTGCCTTTTTCGTTTTTATGCTGCTTGCCGCTATTATGGTTTCGCTGTTGTATGGAAGTCAGGAAACGCTGCTTAAGTATGGTGCGGCATTTTTGTGGACTAACGACTGGGACCCGGTCAATGATGTGTACGGCGCGGTAGTGCCTATCATTGGTACCCTGATTACCGCGTTTGTGGCGCTCATTATCGCAGTGCCGGTTTCTTTCGGTATTGCCATGTTTCTGACCGAATTGGCTCCTACCTGGCTGCGTCGCCCACTGGGTACGGCAATCGAGCTGCTGGCTGCGATTCCTTCCATTATCTACGGGATGTGGGGCCTGTTCGTCTTTGTTCCTATCTTTCAGCAATACGTCCAGCCGACATTGATCAATGTGCTGGGCGGCGTGCCTTTTTTCGGGCAGTTTTTTCAGGGAGCCCCCTTTGGTATCGGCCTGTTTACGGCCGGTCTGGTGCTGTCGATTATGGTCATCCCCTATATCGCGTCTGTGATGCGGGACGTCTTCGAAGTGGTCCCGCCCATGCTCAAGGAATCGGCTTACGGCCTTGGTTCTACGACCTGGGAAGTCATGTGGCGCGTTGTGCTGCCCTATACCAAAACAGGGGTAATCGGTGGCATCATGCTGGGCCTGGGTCGGGCTTTGGGCGAAACCATGGCCGTTACCTTTGTGATCGGCAATTCGTTCCGTCTGCCGGGCAGCGTGTTCGATCCATCCAATTCGATCGCTTCAGCCATTGCCAACGAATTCAATGAAGCAGGCGGTCTGCAGAAATCTTCCCTGATCGAACTGGGCCTGATCCTGTTCCTGATCACAACCCTGGTGCTGATGGCCTCGCGTCTCATGCTGGCAAAATTGTCAGCAGGCGAAGGTAAAAAATCCTGATTGGGCTCAAGAGATAAACCATGACTACAAAGACGACTGCAACAACAGCACAGGCCAATTCGGCCATTCATCCGGGCAACTGGATCTACCGACGCCGCCACATGCGAAACAAGATCATGCTTACCTTGTCCTCGGCAGCTCTGATCTTCGGCCTGTTTTGGCTGGTCTGGATCCTGTTCACGTTGGCCGTAAAGGGTGGGGGATCCCTGTCTTTCTCGCTGTTTACTGAAAAAACGCCCGGGCCGGGTGAAGCCGGCGGGCTGGCCAATGCGCTTATCGGCTCGGTGCTGATGTCGGCGGTCGGAACCGCTATCGGTACCCCGGTTGGCATTCTGGCCGGCACGTATCTGGCGGAGTATGGCCAGCGCGGCTGGCTGGCTCCCGCTACGCGCTTTTTGAACGACGTGCTGCTGTCCGCGCCTTCCATCGTTATCGGCCTGTTCATTTATGCCATCGTAGTGGCCAACTCTGGCCACTACTCAGGCTGGGCGGGTTCTTTTGCCCTGGCCATTCTGGTAATTCCGGTCGTGGTGCGAACTACAGACAATATGCTGGCTCTGGTGCCCAATAGCCTGCGCGAGGCGGCATCTGCCCTGGGCTGTCCGAAATGGCGCGTGATTACGCTGGTGTGCTATAAAGCGGCCATGTCAGGCATTCTCACAGGCATTCTGCTGGCCGTGGCTCGCATTGCCGGCGAAACTGCGCCACTGTTGTTTACTGCGCTTTCCAATCAGTTCACGAGCTGGAACATGAATGCGCCAATGGCCAATCTGCCGGTTGTGATCTATCAATATGCTGCCAGCCCCTTCAAGGACTGGAATGAGCTGGCGTGGGCAGGTGCCACACTGATCACATTGCTGGTGCTGGGGCTCAATATTGTGGCCCGTAACTTGTTTCGCAAAAAATAGTCAGCGATCCTTAAATTAAAGTATTCGTCAGGAAGACACACATGGAAAACTTGGTTACGATTGACCAGACAAAGATTGAAGTCAAGAATCTGAACTTCTATTATGGAAAGTTCCACGCCATTAAAAACGTGAACTTACGGGTCGCCAAAAACAAGGTTACTGCCTTCATCGGACCATCCGGCTGTGGCAAATCCACGCTGTTGCGCACGTTCAATCGAATGTACGAACTCTACCCGGGCCAGCGCGCCGAAGGGGAAATCAACATGGATGGAGAGAATCTGCTAACGTCGTCGCAGGATATCTCACTGTTGCGCGCGAAGGTCGGCATGGTGTTCCAGAAGCCCACGCCGTTTCCGATGAGCATTTATGATAACGTGGCCTTTGGCGTCAAGCTGTTCGAGCGCCTGTCCAAGGCGGCGATGGACGAGCGGGTGGAATGGGCCCTGACCAAAGCTGCCCTGTGGAACGAAGTCAAGGACAAACTTGCCCAAAGCGGTAACGGCCTGTCCGGTGGCCAGCAGCAGCGCCTGTGTATTGCCCGTGGCGTTGCCATCAAACCAGAAGTCTTGTTGCTCGACGAACCGTGTTCTGCGCTGGACCCGATCTCCACCGTCAAGATCGAAGAACTCATTACGGAACTGAAGAAAGACTATACGGTCGCCATCGTGACGCACAATATGCAGCAGGCAGCGCGCTGCTCTGATTACACTGCGTATATGTATCTGGGCGAAATGATGGAATTTGGTGAAACGGAACAAATGTTCGTCAAACCCAAACGTAAAGAAACGGAAGACTACATTACCGGTCGTTTCGGTTAATACAAGGGTTTCCCCTTATGATGTGAACCCGTATAAATCGGTAATATCGCGGAGCGCAGTGTTTAAAACAATGTTTAATAATATGGATAGGTGAACTCATTGCGCCACCCCGCCTCGTGCGGGGTGTTTCGTATTCACGCGCTAATTCATACTGACCAGAGGAGCAACCCGAGCATGTCGCATTATCTGATTGTCCGCGTCAAAGTCAATGATCCCGAAGGCTACGCTGCCTATACCGCTCTGACGCCGGATATCGTGGCCGCCCATGGCGGACGCTTCCTGGTACGCTGTCCCTCGCCGGTCACGCTTGAGGGGCCCGCCGAGCAGCAGCGAATTGTGGTGGTAGAGTTTCCCGATGAACAGCATGCCCGCGCATTTTATGATTCGCCACAGTACCAGGCTGCTAAAGCCATACGCGAACCTGTGTCGGAAGCGCAGTTTTTGATGGTACCTGGCGTGTAACTTGTTGCAGTCGGAAATATCCTGCCGTTGTTAAACAACAGGCACTGTAGTGAGAATGCAGGGGCCTGGCGAGTGGCCGCGACAACGATATCTCGTTACAAGTGAGTGTGCCCATGGACATGGGGATCCACCATCTCTGCCGTCTGCAATTCTACGAAAATACCGCAGCTCTTGACATCATGAGGCACCGTGCAGCGCTGGCGCAGCAACGCCAACTGCTCCTTTAACTGACTCAGTTCACGAATGCGCGTTTCCACATGTTCGATATGCGCGTCAATTGACTGGTTCACAGGCTGGCAATCATCCGGTGTCTCGTCGTGGGCCTGTAGCAGACTGCGTATTTCGTCATGGGACATATCCAGAATCCGACAATTACGGATAAAGCGCAAGCGCTGCACATGTTCATTATCGTAATGGCGGTAATTGCCCTCAGTGCGTACCGGTGCGGGCAGCAGGCCGACTTTCTCGTAAAAACGAATGGTTTCAGGGGTGCATCCCTGCAAACGGGCTAATTCTCCGATTTTCATGTTATTTCCTGTCTAGTTCATTCATGGCTTGACTCTGAAGTTACTTCAGGGTTTTAAATGTCATTATACGATGAATTGGAGTACAGCATGTCAGAGCAGCTCACCCGTGTTACCGCCATCAGAATCGAGCAAATGGATTGCCCGACCGAAGAGCGGCTGTTACGCAAGGCACTAGAAAAAAAAGCCGGCGTAACCGCATTGCGTTTCAATCTGATGTCCCGGGTTCTGTCGGTGACTCATGACCCGGCCATACTGGATGAGATCATGCAAGCCATCCGCAAAATCGGGTTTACGCCTGAGCTTCATGATGGCAAATCGGCGGGCGTTCGCCGCCAGGCCACCACCGGTTGCTGCGGACATGCGCCACAAGCTGCCGACGGCCATGTTTTGCGAGACTGCGGCAGCGACGGCGCAGCACATCGTCACAAAGGCGTTTCCGGTCAGGATAGCCACGATGGTCATCACCATCCGCATGATCATGCCGAGCATGGTAGCGAACACAGGTACGCCACCGATATCAACGGAGCTACGCATGAGGCGCTTGCCCAGCAATCGCCAGCCGAAGTGTCGCCCAATATTGGAGGCGGGATTCTGCCTGCATGGTGGCATCTGGCGCTGGGTGGTGTATTGGCGCTGAGCTCCGAGCTGGTCCACTGGTTCAGCGGGCCCTCATGGCTGATGATCGTCTGCGCTGTTGCCGCCGTTGCCCTGGCCGGGACCGAGACCTATCGCAAGGGACTGGTCGCACTTCGCTACGGTGATCTCAATATCAATGCGCTCATGAGCATTGCAGTCACCTGCGCGCTGCTGATCGGGCAGTGGCCTGAAGCTGCCATGGTGATGGTGCTGTTCACGCTGTCTGAATGGATAGAGGCAAAGTCCCTGGACAGAACGCGTGCCGCCGTCTCCGGGCTGATGAACCTGGCGCCTGAAACCGTTACCGTGCAAATCAATGGCCAATGGCAGGAGCAAGAAGTATTCCAAGTGGCCGTGGGCAGTTCGGTACGTATCGCGCCGGGCGAGCGCATTGGCCTGGACGGCCGAATTACCCAGGGGACGACCACTGTCAATCAGGCACCCATTACCGGAGAAAGCGTGCCAGTGGACAAACAGCGTGGCGACACGGTGTTTGCCGGTACCGTCAACGAAGCCGGTGAAATCGAAATCGAAGTGACGGCCGCCGCCGACAATACAACACTGGCCCGTATTATTCACCAGATTGAAGAGGCGCAGGCTGTCAAGGCGCCCACGCAACGGTTTGTGGATACGTTCTCACGTTACTACACGCCGTGCGTAGTTGGGCTGGCAGTTCTGCTCGCCATTCTTCCACCGCTCTTATTTGGTGGCGCGTGGCTGTTCTGGATCTACCAGGCGCTGGTGGTGCTCATTATTGCCTGCCCGTGCGCGTTAGTGATTTCGACCCCGGTCACGGTCGTCAGTGGCCTGACCGCCGCCGCCCGTATGGGCATCCTGATCAAGGGCGGTGTTTATCTGGAACAGGGCCATCATATGCGCTGGCTTGCTCTGGACAAAACGGGCACCATCACGCAGGGACGGCCGGTGCAAACTGGCATGCAGGCCCTGAATTCGGACGTGGCCGAAGATGTGCTGCACCGCATTGCAGTAAGCCTTGCGGCCCGTTCGGATCATCCGGTTTCCCGCGCCATTGCGCAAGCGCGCGAGGCCAGCGCCGTGTCTGCGATGACGGTAGCCGATTTTGTCGCCGTGGCAGGGCGGGGTGTGCAGGGCGTTATTGACGGTGAACGCTGGCACCTGGGCAGCGCCGTGTGGGCGCAGGAGCTTGGCGTGACGACCAATGCGGTGCAGCAAGCCGTGACCAACGCACAAACCAGCGGGCAGAGCGTTGTGCTGTTAATGAACGAAGGGACCGCTTTCCTGCTGTTTACCGCAGCCGATCAAATCAAGGATAGTAGCGTCAACGCGATTGAACAACTGCATCGACTGGGCGTCAATACTGTGATGCTATCGGGCGATCATCAATCTGTCGTCGATGCCATCGCCAGCGCCAGCGGTGTTACCCAAGCGCAGGCGCAGTTGCTGCCGCAGGAAAAGCAGCAAGTCGTGCAAAAACTGCAAGCTACGGGCGCGGTGGTCGGCATGGTCGGCGACGGCATGAATGACGCGCCGGCGCTGGCGCAGGCCAACATCGGATTTGCCATGGGCGCGATGGGTTCGGATACGGCGATCGAAACCGCAGACGTGGCGCTGATGGATGATAATCTGGCCAAAATTCCGGCATTCCTGAAGCTGTCGCGCAAGACCCGGCAGGTGCTGATACAAAACATCAGTCTGGCGCTGGGCATCAAGGCCGTTTTTCTGGTGCTCGTCTTGTTGGGATCAGGATCAATGTGGATGGCCGTTTTTGCCGACGTGGGCGCCAGTTTACTGGTCGTTGCTAACGGCTTGCGGTTGTTGCGATTTCCACATCGCGAAACATAGGGTAGATTCGATGACGAACCGTCTCTAGTATCTTGACAATCTTTGACGATTTATTGGTACAGTTACATTGATTTACAAAAAGATTTAAATAAAAATATTTCTCGTTATCATTTTTTTTAAACATTAAAAGACGAGAAGTAATATGGCGGCTCTTCTAAATGGATTGTGCGCTCCACCGCGAGCGTTCGTGCCCAAACTAATCAGGCTTTCAATTTTAAGCGCAGTGGTAGTCACAACAGGCTCCCTGGCGGAAACACCACAGAGAGGATCGCTCAACCGCAGCATTACGACGCTTCAGCCTATCCATGCAGTGAACCATGAAAGCGCTGTCAGCGAAGGGACCGAAGGGTACAGTGTTCCGCTGACCTCGACCTCCGCGCGGATGCCGTTATCGCCTCGCGAGACACCACAGACCATCAACGTAGTGACGCGTACGCAAATGGACGATTTCAGACTTGACAACGCAACATCGCTACTGTCGACAGTACCCGGCGTGTTTGTGCAGCAGGTTGAAACCGATCGCAATTACTATACGATTCGTGGTTATGAGGCGACCAATTTTCAGGTAGATGGTATCGGGCTGCAGTTTTCTACTGAAGAGCAGATGGGCGATCTGGATATGGCGTTTTATGATCGGGTAGAAGTGCTCAAGGGCGCCAATGGCTTACTGTCCCATACCGGCAACCCGTCAGGCACTGTCAATTTTATTCGGAAGCGTCCCACGCGCGATTTTTCCGCCAATGCCAATCTGTCTTACAGTTCGTTTGCCACGCGGCGATCGGGTGTGGATATTTCGTCACCGCTCAACGGCAGCGGGTCGGTGCGCGGGCGACTAATTGGCGCTTATCAGAAAGGCAATTCTCATCTTGACCGCTATGGTCTGGCAAAACAAATATTCGGCGCGATCGTAGAAGCCGATCTGGGAGACAGAACTACACTGACGTTGGGCCATTCCCATCAAAAAAACAAAGCCAAATCGACCATGTGGGGCGCGCTGCCACTCTATTATACGGACGGCAGCCCTATTGATTATAACGTCTCGGACAGTACAGCGCCCGAGTGGGCCTATTGGAATACGACAGACCGAACTTCTTTTGTGGAACTAGCCCATGACTGGGGTGCAGGCTGGAGCACAAAAGCAACCCTGATATATCGCAAAATCACACAGGATGCCGAACATTTCTTTGTTGATGGCGTGCCTGACCGCGTAACGGGTCTGGGTTTGCTCTCGTGGCCGACCAAGTACAATCGTTACGAAAGGCAACGACTTGCGGATGTCAGCACCACTGGTAAATACAGATTGGGTGGGCGCGAACACGATTTGATGTTCGGTATCAATATCAGTCGCAGTGAAAATTACATGACCTCCTTGGCCGCGGACACTAATATTCCTTTGCCATCAATCTACATCTGGAATCGACAATTTCCGCACCCCGATTTTGGTAACGCAGACCTCGGCTTTGCTGACTTTACCGATCGTAAAACGACAGCATTTATTGCCACCCGTTTGAACGTGACGGATGCTTTTAAAGTCATCGGCGGGGCGAATTATACCCGTGTAACCAGTGACGGCGTTCTATATAAATATCCCCATTATTTCAGGCGCAATAAGCTATCACCTTACCTTGGGTTGATCTATGACCTGAACAAGAACTACTCGGTGTATGCTAGCTATACAGGTATATTCAACCCGCAATTTCGCTACAACATTCATGGCGAGCTCGTACCCGCGATCGAAGGCCGAAATTACGAACTTGGTTTGAAGGGAGAATCGGAGGACGGTCGCCTGACCGGCAGCGTAGCCTTGTTCCGCGCTGAACAGAACTATACAGCCGAAGTTGACAAATTTCTGGACGGTCTGAACCGTTACAAGCCGGTAGATTCCCGATCCACCGGTTTTGAATTGACGATGCAAGGAGAAGTGCTGCCGGGGCTGCAGGTCAGTACCGGTTATACCCATCTGTTTTCGATCAAGGACCAATCCGGCAATGCGGTACGCGAGTATGTACCGAAAAGTACCATCACTATCGCTGCATCCTATGCCGTGCCTTCCGTGCATGGGCTCAAGGTGGGCGCTGCAGTTTGCTGGCAGTCCGAAATCCGTCGCCTGCAGGGCAAGACTCCGGCAGGAATAGATATTTATACCAAACAGAAGGCTTACGCAGTGACTGACCTGATGGCCAGTTATGAACTTAACAAGCACGTCACCGTGGGCACCAATGTTAAAAACGTGTTCAATAAAAAGTATCTGACTTCGTTGCTGTGGGGGCAGAGTTATTACGCTCCGTCGCGTTCCGTCGGGATGAACGTTCAATTGAAATATTGATTACCCTGAGGATACGAAATGACGCAATCCGCTAAAAATGGCAGGGTAGCGAATGGCAGGGTAGCATGCCTGACGGCTCTGCTGATGGATCCGGGCATAGTGTTTCTCGAATAAAAGCCTGGTTTGGGTTGACCACCAATCGCGCAGTTGCCCGACCCCAGATCGCCGCCTATACCGGCTGCCGCGACCTTCCCATCACCATTTCTTATACACATCCAATATGCCGTCGTTGCGCTGGCGGCGGCTCACTTCATCGATAACCCATTTTGGCGCGCCGATATCGGTCAATACATAAGCATCCAGGTGCTCGACTTGGCCGATTGCGCCGGCCCATGGGTCGTCGCGGCTCACCGCATCGGGCTTTGCCCGGCGAACGAGCGTGGCTCGCAGTTTAGCCAGCAGCGTGCGCAGCGGTATATGAAGTGCGGGATAGCTACGGGTAACCTGAGTGCTTGGAGTATGCGAGGTCATAGTCATGTTGATTCCTTAGCCGCTTGGCAGTTGATCGTTGATAATGGCAGTGAACTTATGGTAAGTTTAACTATCCATTCAGCGAAAGAATATCAATGATTTTTAACTGTTTTGGTCAATTTTTCTTACCAGTTATTTAGCAGGCTTCCATGACTGCCCCGTTATCGTTAAGGAGATGCTGTGCGCCGGATTCCCCTCAATACACTGCCGACGTTCCGTACGGTTGCCGAATTGCAGAACCTGCGCGCCGCCGCCCAGGTGCTTCATCTGACCCATAGCGCGGTCAGTCAGCAGATCAGCCAGTTGGAAAGTACGCTGGGTTTTCCGCTATTTGACCGGCAGGGGCGCAGAGTGGTGCTCAATGCTGCTGGCGCTGCGCTGTTATGTTCTGTGCAGTCGGCCATGATGCAGATCGAAGACGGCGTGCAACTGGCCCGGCTGGCGTCGGACAGCGTAGAGAAAAAGCTGCGTATTTCGGTTGTGCCGTCGTTTGCGCAACGCTGGTTGTTACCTAGACTGGAGCGCTGGCGCGAGCGTCACCCGGATATTGCGCTTGAAATAACTGCATCCCAGCAGATTGTTGATTTGCAACGGGACGGGTTTCATGCCGCAGTGCGGGAGGGAAAGGGGCCTTGGCAAGGGGTGCTGGCGGACCGGTTATTTGAAGATCCTATGCCCCTGATCGTGGTTGGCTGCGCAGTAGATGCGCGGCGTCTGGTGGGTGCGCCGCCCGCTGCGTTTCTCAAAGAACCTTTGCTGGGAGACCGGAGCGCCTGGCAGGCATGGTTTGCGGCGGCTGGCCTGCAGGTACCGTTCAATACGGTTGCCGAATTCAATGATATGGGGCTCATGTTACAGGCCGCCGAGCAGGGACTGGGCCTGACGCTGGCGCGTGAGCTGCTTGCCGCCGATGCTATCCGCAATGGCAAACTGATCCGGTTGTCGCCGATATCGGTCGCGTACGATACAGCACATGCCATTCATTTGGTGTACCGGCCGGCATTGCGTGACTGGCCCGCGCTACTCGCCCTGCGCAGCTGGATCACCGAGGAGTTGGCCGCCTCGCGAACGGCACTCTTGCAGGACGCTGCCGCGACCGCGGCCGGCCACGCCGGCGAGTCTTAGTGACATCCACAGGCGCTTATGGGGCCTGTTGTAAAACGGCACAATCTGCAATAAGAATGGTAATGAGAATAGTTTACATTAGCGACCAATTCAGTTACAGTACCGGCATATAACGCGTTTTATTTACTCGTCGGTCAAGCCTCAGGTTTGCACCGTCTTATTGGCAGTTCTTCATATGAAAAATTTACCACGCTTTTGGTCCGCCTGTTTTGCTGGCGTGCTGGTTCTGTCTGCGGTCGTGATCCCATCTGCATGGGCGCATAATCCGGTTGCCAGTTGCAAGGCAGTGGGCGCCGACAAGGTGCTGTGCAAAGGCGGTTTCTCCGATGGATCAGCGGCGCCGGGCGTAACGCTCGATGTCATCTCCTACGATGAAAAGGTGCTGCTGCCGGGCAAGTTATCAGAGGATTCCACCCTGGAGTTTAAGAAACCGGATCAGGAATTCTATATCTTGTTCGATGCGGGGCCGGGGCACGTCGTAGAAATTGACCAGAGCGAGATTGCACAATGACGGTACAGGCCATCCGGCCTGCTGGTGCGGGGCATGAGACACGCGTGGTGCTGGCAGTGTGCATCATTATCGTCATGTTGGCGACCCTCACCATTGTGTTGCGAACAACCCAGACAACTGTCGCACAGGTGCAGGCCCATCAGGTGGACGCGCGTCATGGCCTGACGGCGGCCGAGCAGGGCGTCTATGCCGATTTGCTGGTGGCTGCCGATGAAATTGGCTTGGCGCCAACTGTCCCTGACGTTAACGAATTGGCCACCCAAATGATTCCGCCCTTTGCAACAGATGTTGCCACGGCACGGCGCGGTGGTCATGAATGGCATATGAAGCAGGATGGCGCTATTGCCGCGTATATCGGTGTGACTCATCAACCGGATACGGCAAGCTCCATGTTGTTGCGTGTGACGCGATCGCCGGATGCTGACGGGCACGCGGCGCCGGATAGCCGCCAGACGCAGGTCTGGCTATACAAGGGAGCACAGGCGCAAGCGCAAATGCCGGCGACTCTGGATCCGGGAAGTCTGGTGCAAGCCGGCTGGCAGGAAATTGTGTCGCAATTCGATGTCGGCGCGACACGCCATCAACCCTAGTGCGGCAGCACTCAACATATCTTACTTTTCAAACCTCATGACGTCTTTTCTGTTGTCTGTCTTTGCCGGTCGGGTTCGCGCCTTTTCTTTTCTTTGTGCCACATTGGTTTTGCTGGCAACAGCAGGCGGTGCGCACGCCAAGATGTTGCGCATTGGCGTGACTTTGCATCCCTATTATAGTTATGTGGCCAATATCGTGGGGGACCATGCGCAAGTGGTTCCGCTGATTCCGGCCGGGTTCAACCCGCATGCCTACGAGCCGCGGGCCGAGGATATCAAGCGCATCAACGATATGGACGTGATCGTGGTCAATGGCATCGGTCATGACGATTTTGCCGATCGCATGATCCAGTCCAGCGACAACCCCAAGGTGCCGCTGATTGAGGCCAACGCCAATGTGCCCTTGCTGGCAGCGACCGGGTCGGCATCGCGAGCCGGCAGCGGTGCTTCATCGGGAAAGGTTGTGAATCCCCACACATTTTTGTCGGTCACCGGCTCCATCGCCCAGGTAAACACCATCGCGCGCGAATTGGCAAAGCTGGATCCGGACAATGCCGATGCCTACCGTAAGAACGCCCGTGAGTACACTAAAAAACTGCGGACCCTGCGTGCGCAGGCGTTGCAGCGTCTTGCCAGTGTGCCCGGTGGCGCGATGCGCGTTGCCACCATTCACGGGGCCTATGATTATCTGTTGCGTGAGTTCGGCCTGGAGGTGACCGCTGTCGTTGAACCGGCCCATGGTATTGAACCTAGTCCGTCCCAGCTCAAGGGAACGATAGACCAGTTACGGAATCTGGACGTCAACGTGATTTTTTCAGAAATGGACTTCCCGTCTGCGTATGTTGATACGATCCGTAGCGAAACCGGTGTCCGCCTTTATCCTTTGACGCATATCTCTTATGGGGAATACTCTCCTGAAAAACTGGAGATCGAGACCGAAAAAAACCTGGATACGGTGGTGCGGGCCATGCAGGAGTCCGGAAAATGACAGGCCCGTCCATTGAGATGCGACAGGTAGGGCTCACGCTGGGACAGACCCCCATTTTGCACGACATCAATCTTCAAGTGCCGGCGGGCAGCATCCATGCCCTGATCGGCCCCAATGGCGCAGGCAAAAGCTCTCTTATCAAGACACTGATGGGGCAGATGCCGCACCAGGGCGCACTCACACTGACCTGGCCTGCCCAGCCGGGGGTTATTGGTTATGTGCCGCAGGCCCTGGAATTTGATCGTACCCTGCCTATGACCGTCAATGATTTTATGGGCGTCATGACACAACGCAGACCAACGTTTTTCGGCTTGTCTGGTCGCCAGACCAGCGCCATTGATGAGGCTCTCACGCGTGTTGGCATGCAGAACAAACGCAAGCGCCGAATGGGCGCGCTTTCGGGCGGCGAGCGCCAGCGCATCATGCTGGCGCAGGCGCTCATTCCTGCTCCGTCGCTGCTGGTACTGGACGAGCCCATGGCGGCGCTCGATGAAGCCGGCGTTGCCGTGTTTGAAGGACTGCTCGGATACTGGCGCGACCAGGGCGTGACGGTGCTGTGGGTAGAGCACGATCTGGATGCGGTTAGAAGGCTGTCAGACCGGGTCACGGGCCTCAATCATCGGATCGTATTTGACGGGGTGCCGCAGCAGGTATTGTCTGCCGAGCAGTTGCTCACGCTGTTCTCCGCTCAGCCTCGCGTGCATGGTGCGCCCGACGCTGGGCCGGTGCTGGCGCATCGGTCAGAGGTGGCGGCATGATCTTTGACACCATTCGGACTTTGCTACAGCAATGGGCACAGGACGGCGTTCTTCCGCAGATGTTCACTTACGGCTTTGTCGTGAACGCACTAATGGCGGGCCTGATCATTGGTCCATTGCTGGGCGGACTGGGCACCCTGGTGGTGGTCAAGCGGTTTGCCTTTTTTTCCGAAGCGGTCGGCCATGCCGCCATGACGGGCGTGGCCATCGGCATTCTTGTCGGAGAGCCCTACACTGGACCGTATGGCAGTCTTTTTGGGTTCTGCCTACTGTTCGGCATTTTGCTCAATTACCTGCGCAACCGCACCGGTCTGGCGTCCGATACCTTGATTGGCGTCTTTTTATCGATTTCTCTGGCGCTGGGCGGTAGTCTGCTGCTGGTGCTGGCAGGCAAAATCAATATTCATATTCTTGAGAATGTTTTGTTCGGTTCGGTACTGACAGTGACCTCCCAGGATCTGCTGGTGCTCAGTGTGATCGGGGTGCTAACGGCGAGCCTGGCGCTGTTTCACTATAACCATCTGATTTTGTCGAGCTTCAATGCGCAGCTGGCCGCCGTGCGCAAGGTGCGCACCACGCTGATGGACTATCTGTTTGTGGTTCTCGTGACGCTGGTCACTGTTGCCGCCGTCAAGGTGATTGGCGCCATTCTGGTTGGTGCGTTGCTGGTCATTCCGGCGGCAACGGCCAGAATCCTGGCGCGCTCCATGCGTGGCTTTTTCTGGCTATCCATCGTTATCGCGATTATCAGTACGCTGGCAGGTATTCTTCTGCCCATTCAGTTCGCCTTACCGGTGCCATCGGGCGCCGCCATCATCCTGGTAGCCGGTAGCGTGTTTATTCTCGCGGCGCTGGCCAGAGGATTTATCCCTGCATTAAGAGGAACAACGGCATGAAGTCGACTGCTGTGTCATCACCCCGTTTTTTTCCGTTGCGCCTGGCGCTGCTCACTTTATGTCTGATCGCCACCCCGGTCAAGTCTTCGCTTGCCCAGAATGAAGCAAAAACGCCCGCGCCTGTAGCCGCACCCGCAGCTGGCAAAGCGGCAACGGGTCGGTCTGCAAACGACATGCGTGGCGGCAAGCCTGCGCAAGACGCGGCAATCACAACCGTCGTGGCATCCCATCCGGTTGTGTACGGATTGCTTGAAGCGCTCACGCGCGATAGCGCGATTGCCTCCGAACGCGCGACCCCGGCCAATCTGCCAGCATCCCGCCATTACTCCTATTTGTCGGGCCGCGGCGCAAAGTCCTTTGACCGTGCTGTTCGCAATGCCGACGCCGTGGTGCATTTGCGCTCCATCTGGCCGGACGATCCGCTGTATCCTTTTGCCCGCAAACACAATATCCGTATTGTCGAAATTGATGCCGCCAATCCGGTAGATCATGCGCTGCCCGGCATTGCCGCAACGGAACAGACCAATACCGCCGCAGCGTACCCGTGGCTTAGCCCGGTCAACATGGGGCGCATGGCCGATATTATTGCATCTGACATCCAGCGGCTTGAGCCCGACGCTAAAGATACTGTAGAGACCAATCTGGCGGCGTTGCGACAACGGCTGGTGGCGCTAAACGCGGAGGTCGAGTCTGCCCTTGTGAACGCGCCGAATTTGTCTGTCGTGGTGATCTCGCCCAGGTTGCACACGCTGGCTGCGGCGTTCAATCTGGACGTCGTGCCCGTGCCGGATCAGAGCAAGTGGGATACACAGGCCTTGGCCGCGCTTGGCAAGACGATTAAAGACAATGATGTGCCAGTGGTGCTGCTGCACGAAGCCGCCACGCCGGATCTTGCCGCTGCCATTACGCAGGCAGGCGCCAAAGCGGTTGTGGTAGAAACTGACGGAAACGACCCGCTGGAAGCACTGGAGGTGGCCGCAAAAAGCCTGGCGCGAGCCATGGCTGATGGCGGCGAACATTGAAACCGGACCGAAGGAAAGAGGACGGATTGACTATGCCGATGACAATTGAATTGCTGATTGCAGACGAGGGAAGATAGGCAATGACGAAGAAAAAATCCAAAGCCAAACTCTGGTTTCTGATTCACAGCTGGCTGGCATTGCCCATTTGGGGTTTTATCTTTTTCGTTTGCTTGACGGGTAGTATTGCCACGGTCAGCCAGGAAATTGAATGGCTGGCCAGCCCGATGGTGCGCGCCAATCCGCCTGCGGGCAATCCCAGTATGCTCAGCTATGATGAGGTCCTGGCACGAGTCGAAAAAGCCCACCCGGGGTCGGTGGTCAACTCCATCCGCCGGCCGGTCAAATCGCAATTTGCCCTGACCGTCAATACCAGCTATAAAGATGGCACGTCCGGTAAGTTGTATGTCAATCCCTATACCGGTGTCATTCAGGGTCAGATTTCCGGTTTTGATTTCAGGCAGTTCGTACGCGCATTGCATGGCTGGCTGCTTGTGCCATTTACCAATGGCTTTGCCTGGGGCTGGTATGCCGTGTCGCTGCTGGGTATTCCGATGCTCATTTCCCTGATTACCGGGCTGGTCGTGTACAAGCGGTTCTGGCGCGGATATCTGAAGCCACGCTTGCGAATACGTCAAGGCGCCCGAATTTTCTGGGGCGATTTTCACCGCCTGGCCGGTATCTGGTCTGTACCTTTCATTGCCATTATCAGTGTGACGGCAATGTGGTTCTTGATTCAGGCGATTCTGTTTGACAACAGTATTTCCATTTCGACGGCGCCACCGCCGGCCATGGTGCAACGGCAGGATGTGCCTACGCGCACTGCCGGCTCCACCGAAAGTTTGCAATTGTCCCCTGACCAGGCCGTACAGAAGGCCAAAGGCCGTTTCCCCGATATGCAGGCCGAGGCTATCTTCCTGCCCGGCAACGCCTATAGCCACTATACGGTGACGGGACGCAGCAGCTACCCACTGATTCTGGAGCAGGCGTCGGTCAATCCGTATACCGGTAACGTGGACACGGCCCGGACGGTATCGGATTATTCCGCTGTGGAACTGGTTACTGAGTCTATGCGACCATTGCATACTGGTGACTTTGCAGGATTGTGGCTCAAGCTGGTGTATTTTCTGTTCGGCATTCTGCTGACCATGATGGTGCTGTCGGGTATGTTGATCTGGACCAAACGGACAGCCAAGGAAACGGCCGGCATGTTCCGGGAGCATCGCAAAGCGCGCAAGCAACAGGCTCGTGTCGAGCAGGGCGGGCCCCAGTCACCGGCCACAGCAGGCGCCCGGTTTATGAGCACAGAAAAGGGCACATCATGAGCAGTCAGATTCAGGCGCTTGGTCCGGCAAGACGGACAGGCTTTAAGGCATGGTGGTATCGCTGGCGATTTCATCTTAGCGTGCTTTCCATTGTGATTCCCCTTTGTTTTGTGCCGCGCTACATCAAGGATCAGGCGCTGTTCTCGGGCGACCTGGGCTTGGGGGTGCATGACCTGGGCGCAAAAACGGTCGGTCCCTGGCAAGTGAATATGGCCGAATTCGATGCGTTGCCGCCCAGACGGGACGGGACTGCCGGTTTCGTGAAGGTGTTTTCGGTTTCCCTGTGCGAGTCCTGCCGTAGCGCGGTTCGCGCCGTTTATTTGCGGGTGGGCAAACCGCGTAGCCTGCGTACCGCGGGCGCCATTGGTTTTGGCAGCGTTTACAATATGCAGATCGGTGTACTGATACCCAGGGAAACGCCGCCCGATGCCCAATTGTGGCTGACTGCAGAAGGCTGGGATGGGTCCTGGCATTCGACGCCAATACCGCTGGCCGATGCGTCTCCGGTGACCATGAAGTGGCTGGGCCATCGCTGACTGACCGACTTTGACCGACTTGGGTTCGCTGCCCGGCGACTGGCTGCATTATTATCAGGAGCTGCTAAGAACATGGACCCGGCAATCAGACTCCAGACAGGACGCTGAAGATGCCACGCATGATGTCCTGACTCAGGCACTGAAGGCAAGATAAGCGGTACGCTCACGCATCCCAGAGGCTTTCTGCATCGCTGCGTGCGCAACCACCTTACCGATCAGCATCGCCGCCGACAGATTCTGGATACCATCCCGCTGGGCGGGCGCATTATGCTGGCCGACGAGCCTACCGGTGCACTGGATACCGCCAGCAGCGAACAAGTCATGTTTCTGCTCAAGCAACTGGCACAGGCTGGTCACACTATTATTCTGATCACCCATGATAGCAAAGTGGCTCAGTTGGCCGATCGTATTATCCATATCCGGGACGGGAGGCTACAGGCCGACGCCGTTTCGCCGAGAAAGGCTGCTTGCGGTTTGGAAATCAATAAAAATCCGGGCGAATCGCTTGCGGCGCTACCGGCGGGTTTTTCTCAAACGCAATTAAAAAATCAGCAGCAGTATCAATCACAAAAGCAATCACAACCGCAATCACAACCGCAATTACAACGGAAATCCCAATCGCAAGCAACACCGAACGGCAACGTCTTCCGAGCGGAGTTGCGCGAGGCCTTGCGTAATGAAGTGCCTGTTTTTACAGGAACAATTTAGGAACGGAAGAGGGGAATCGATTTCTATCAGCTCAGCGATCAAGTTTCGTTGCCGCTGAACATGAATAACCTGTTCAATAAAAAATACGACGACCAAATTGGATTTTACAGCCAGGGTGCGTGGGGCGAGCCACGCAATGTCATGGCCACGCTGAACTATAAGTACTGAATCCGGTGCTCACTTTCAGTGTTGATGTCGGCGTGGGGCACACGAGTTCCGGCACGAAGGGGCAATCGGGCTTTCGTGCTCAGCTAACCACGGAGGCACTTTGTGCCGGCGACCCAGGCATGATAATTCCGTTTCACTGTCTTATTTTTGCATCAGACGGCCCGTTATAGCCTTAAACGCAATTAAATAAGGCGATATTGAGAATGATTCTGATTATAATTCACTATTTCATCGTTAATTGAACGATCGAATGTGCCGGGAGAGTGAGCCAAATCAGTGGGGTTCACCACCCGGTGAGCGTGACCACGCCAAGTGATGGCGACCCTCAGCTCACAATACAGAACATGCCTGTCTTTGTTCAATGGATAAAGACAAAGACAGGCTCCATTGCAGATTCAATCATCGGACTTACGCCAGATCATGACATCAACTTCAAACCCCTCCCGTTTATTGATATTGCGCGCTTTGCCTCTGGCGCTGTTTGCATCGGCGAGCTCGGTCTATGGACAGACCGTGTCGGCGCCGGTATCGGCTCCCGCGACCCAATTGGAAGCGATCAATGCTACCGACGAGAACGTTTCTGTATCGGTACCCACACCGCCAGCTTACCCGGGAGGCCAGGTGGGTACGGGCGGGCAGGCGGGGATTCTGGGCAATGCAGATAACATGAGTTCCCCGTTTATTGTTAACAGCTATACCGCCAAATTGATTGAAGATCAGCAGGCTCGTACGTTAGGCGATGCCATCAAGAATGATCCGACGGTGCAGGTCGGCAACGGTTATGGCAACTTTGCCGAAACATTTGTGATACGCGGTTTTCCGTTGAACAACGATGACCTTGCATTCAATGGGTTGTATGGTATTTTGCCGCGCCAGGTATTGCCCACTGAAATGGTTGAACGCGTCGAAGTCTTCAAGGGGGCCAGCGCCTTTCTCAACGGTGCAGCGCCAGGCGGCAGCGGCCTGGGCGGCCTGATTAATATTCAGCCCAAGCGGGGCACCGACGATCCGCTAACTCGCCTGAATGTGGACTACACCGGACGGGGGCAAGTGGGTGGCGGCGTGGACATTGGTCGACGCTGGGGCGATGCGGGCCAATTCGGGGTTCGGGTCAACGCCGCTCATCGCGATGGCCAGATGTCTACCAAAGATGCCGATTCACGAACCTCGGTGCTTACGCTCGGACTGGATTATCGTGGCGAGCGATTGCGTGCGTCGCTGGACGTCGGCTACCAGAACATTCGCTATGACCACGCGCGGCCGACTATCAACCTGACTGGTGACGGTGTACCCGATGCGCCATCGAGCAGTGTCAATTACGCACAGCGCTGGGCCTGGTCTAAACTGCAAAGCACCTATGCCGTTGCCAGAGCCGAATATGATTTGTCCGAAAACTGGATGGCCTACGCTGCCGTAGGAACCAGTCACGATAAAGAAGACGGCCTGTACTCGGGCGCTACAGTCAATGGCAATGGCATTGGCTCACACAGCCCCTTGCGTACGCCCTATGAGCGCACTTCAGTCACTGGTGAAGTGGGCTTACGAGGCCACTTTATGACCGGTTCCGTGGGTCACCAGGTTAACCTTGGTGTGTCGGCCTTGCGCACAAGCAATCACAGCGCCTATCAGTTTTTTGCCAGTCAGGATCGGGATATTTTCAATCCGATAGACTCCCCGTACCCTGAGCAAATCACGTCATCTGGCGGCGATATCGACAACCCCGGCAAGGTGGATCGCTCCATTCTGCGCAGCATTGCCTTGTCCGATACACTTTCGTTCCTGGATGAGCGCATTCTGCTGACACTGGGCATGCGGCACCAGAATCTGCGCCACACCGCTTATGATTACTCGGGCGCCGCTTCCTCAGATTACGACAAATCGATTATTACGCCGTTTTTTGGCGTGGTCTTCAAGCCACTGAACAATGTGTCGCTGTACGCCAATTATATTGAAGGCCTGACTCGTGGCGAGACAGCCCCGCTCACTGCAGACAACCGTAATGAAGTCTTCAAGCCGGCACGTACCAAGCAGATTGAGGCTGGCGTCAAAGTTGATATGGGAGACTACGGCGCCAGCCTGGCGGCGTTTCAGCTTGAGAAGCCGGAATTCTATCTGGATAACGAGACCAAAATTTTCAGTGCGGCCGGAGAACAACGCAACCGCGGTATCGAGCTTAGTGTTTATGGCCAGCCAACAGAAGGGGTCAGGCTGGTCGGTGGTATGACGTTGATGAATGCCCGTCTGCAGAAAACTCAGGATGGTCTCAGTGACGGCAACCATGCGCCGGGTGTTCCCCGGTTTCAGGCGACCATGGGTGCCGAATGGGATCCTGCCTTCGCGCCAGGTCTGACATTGCAGGGCTATGCCACATATCGCGGCAAGCAGTATGTGAATAAGGAAAACGAGGGGACTGTAGCCGCCTGGACTCGAGTAGATTTGGGTGCCCGATACACGACTAAACTGGCCGGCAAAGAAACTACCTTCCGGTTCGGAATTGACAATGTATTCAATAAACGCTACTGGGCAACGGTTGCGCCGCAGTTCGGCCAGCTCACAGCCGGCAATGGCCGGACGGTGAAAGCATCAGTATCGCTGTCGTTCTAGTTGTCTTATCGGTTGTGTTCAGCCCGGCGACACGAACCCTCTTCGTGCTGCCGGGATGGCCCTGCCGGTTGTCGCAGTCGTATGGCAATCCCTGAGCGCGCCGGCGCCAGGATTCAAAATGTGTCGATCGGGATCTTCAGGTAGCGCACGCCATTGGCCTCAGGTTCGGGCAGCTTGCCGCCGCGAACATTGACCTGAATGGATGGCAACAGGAGTTTTGGTGTGGAAAGCGTCGCGTCCCGCTCGGTGCGCATTGCCACGAACTCCGATTCAGAGATGCCTTCGTGCACATGGACGTTATGCCTGCGTTCGGCCTCAATGGTGGTTTCCCATGCGAACTCGTCGCGCCCGGGTGCCTTGTAGTCATGACACATGAAGACCCGAGCCTCGCCGGGTAAACGAAGCAGGCGTTGAATGGAGCGATACAGGGTACGGGCATCGCCTCCGGGGAAATCACATCGTGCCGTGCCGTAATCAGGCATGAAAAGCGTATCGCCAGCAAATACGCAGTCGCCGATGATATAAGCCAGGCACGCCGGCGTGTGACCGGGGACATGCAGGACCGTTGCAGGCAGACTGCCGATCATGAAAGCGTCGCCGTCCTCGAACAGATGGTCAAAATCGTCGGCGGTGCCCGATTGCGCGCCTTGGGTGTTGAAGATGCTTGCAAAGGTGCGCTGAACCTGTCCGATGTGCTTGCCGATAGCCAGTTGTCCGCCCAGCTCGTGGGTCAGAATCGGCGCAGCCGACAGATGATCGGCATGGGCATGCGTCTCAAGAAGCCATTGCACTTGCAACTGCTTGGATCGTACGTAATCAATGATTTTCTGCACCGACCGGGTTGCCGTTGTGGCCGAAGATGCGTCGTAGTCCAGTACGCTGTCAATGACCGCACACTGTCCATTATTTTGGGCATGTACGACGTAGCTGATGGTATTGGTGGCCTCGTCAAAAAAGCTTTTTACAACGGGAACTTCAAGCGGATTCTTGCGAGCTTCTGCGACTTGTTGCGATGCCTTCTGGCACGCCGGATCATGAGACAGGTCAGACAACATAGTGGCCTCCGGGTTACAGGAAGAGTGGCTTTAAAAGCGGGCTTTAATTACTATGAGTAATAAATATATATGAAAATATAATAACAAATTAGCCCATAAATATCAGGACGTTGCTGCAGTTCAATAATATTCACTGATGGCGGTCAGTCGCTTTTAAGTGCGGAGGAAGCGGTACATCCAACGGTTGGGGAAAACGACACCTCAAGCGTTTGCGGGTGCTTGCAAGCGCGCGACACTGATGCGGCATAGCGTTGCGCGCTCGGGTGCCGGTCGTGCCAGACATGGAAACTGCCGACGATCAAGAATGTGCCCAGCACCGGAATCAGTAAACCGCTTGCAGACAGGTTGTGAATTTTTCCGGCGTAGTATCTTGCACCCGCGACACATAGAATCAATGTGCTGATCAGCACGCCGCCCAGCACATCTGAAAACCAGTGCGCGCCAAGATACACGCGTGAGAAGGCAACGGTAAGTGCAAATACCATTGCCCCGCACAGTACGATAATCCGACCGCGCCTGCCAAGACAAGGATAAAGCAGAATGCTAAGCAAACCATACAGCACAATATTTGTTGTAGTATGGCCACTGGGAAAGGAATAGGTGGTCCAGCCGGAATACATCATGTCGCCGGGCCGGGCCCGCACTACCGCCGCCTTGATGGTCGTATTGACAACGGCAGCGGTGATAAGAGTGCCTCCCCAGTAAAGCGCCGTCCGCCAGGATTTCTTAAGTAACAACCATATTTGAACAATGGATGCGATGGCCGTGATCATGAACGTATCGCCCAACTGCGTCACCGTAATCAATATCTGGTCCAGCCATGGCGTGCGCAGCAACTGAAGCTGCCGATAAATGGTTTGGTCAAGGGCAAACAGTCTGCCCTCCATGCGGACATTCAGCAGGATCAGCAGAAACAGGGCGCAGGCCAGCGCCGCAAGATAATAGGACCAGTATGATCGGGTGTGCGTCAGCGTAAACGGAGAGATGGTCATTTTGCGGGCGTCTTTCTACTGTGAGTCCAGCGCTGTCAGTATGCGGTGAGCCAGCGCCACACGAACTGCATTGGGATAGTTCTTATTGGCCAGTATGACGATACCCAGCTTGCGTGCCGGTACGAAGGCAATATAGGCTCCAAATCCGTTGGTGGACCCTGTTTTATTAATCCATACATCGTCGCGCGGCGCCATGGGCGGCACCAGCGCTTTCACCGGCTGGGGCGTAAGTGCAAATTCGGCCGAATTCCCGTGCAACAGGGACTCAAGTGCGACGGGGTACGGATATTGCTCCCAGATCAGATCCTGCGTCAAGGCTGCCGTCTGAAAATAGCCGGTATGAGTATCTTTAACGGCTCGTTGCAAGCGATCATCAATGTCGATCATCTGCATATTGGCCTGTAGAAAGCGCAGCATATCTTTGCCTGTCGACTTTGCGCCATATGCTTGCGCCCACAGAACCGCCTTGCTCACACGCACTGGCGTGTCCTGTTTGTCGTAGCCCTGGGCGTAATTGCCCATCAATTTTTCAGGAATATCAATAAAGGTCTCGGCCAGCCCAAGGCCGCCATATATCTGTTCTTGCATCAAGGGGATAAACGCCTGGCCCATCGCCTTGGCCGTAATCATCCCCAGCATGCCAATGGCGGGGTTGGTATAGGTTCTTTTTGTACCGGTTTCAAACGGTGGTTTCCACTGTTGCAGATAGGACATCAACTGATCATTATTCTGGATATCGTCGGGCACCTGTAGCGGGAAACCTCCGGGCGTATGGGTACCCAGCTGCATCAGGCTGACAGCGCCAAATGCGGTATCTTTCATTTGCGGCAGATGATGCGAAACAGTGTCGGATAGCTTCAGATGTCCCAGCACCTGCGCATAGCTTGCCAGCGTCGCAGTAAACGTTTTGCTGATCGAACCGAGCTCAAAAAGGGTGGACGCAGTCACGGGGGCGCCGGTTTGTCTGGAGGCGACGCCATAGTTGAACAGATAACCCTGCTGGCCAGAGATAATGCCGACAGACATGCCGGGAATATGGTGAGTCTCCATGACCGGTGCGATGGATGCGTCCACCAGTTGCCGAACCGTGGGCTGGTTAGGTGCGGCGTGGCCGGTTGTCAAGGTTATCACGCCTGTCATCAAGGTAATCGAGCAAAGCAGCGGGAGTGAGTGAATGTTCATGGGCAGGAAAAAAATTGTGAGTCGATTCGGTAGCCCGTATTGTCGCTTGTGAATGGACTTGCGATAAGCGCCGATTGGTTACAAAATGCGTACGGCAGATAAAGTTGGTGCGAGATGACGCCTTTGCGCCGTTAACGGTCACGCCGTATCGAATGATTGTATATGGAAGGTATGACTCGTTGGCACCCGCGTTCCCCTCATCGCATACTCGGCTGGCGGCGCAAAGCGTGCGAATCTGATGCCGAATTGTTCCAGATCAAGGATATACCTTCAGGCTGCGAAGTAGAATCCGGGCTGTACGAATGAATATTCACCTGTCCTCGTACATTTGCCCTGGTCTGCGAATGACCAGGGTTTTTTTCTGCTTCTTTCCTGCTTCTTTTGCATTGCCTTATGCACGGCACAGTGACCTGTCACACTACAGGCTACGGACATTACCCTTCTTGGATGCCAGTGCCTTTCATCAATATCTGATCCATGGTGATAGGCAGTTCGTAAAAACGCTTGCCGGTTGCATGATAGACGGCATTGGCTACGGCCGCAGCGGTGCCGACAATACCGATCTCCCCGACGCCCTTGACACCCAACGCGTTAACGTGGGGATCGTCTTCATCAACAAATATGACATCAATACCATCAATATCCGCATGGGTTGGAATATGGTATTCGGCCAGATTGTGGTTCATGAACCGTCCAATATGATCGTCCAGCATACTGTGCTCATGCAGGGCTTTGCTGATGCCCCATACGATGCCGCCCATGATCTGATTCGATGCGGTCTTTGGATTCAGGATGTTGCCGGCCGCCACTGCATTGACAACACGGGTAACGCGGACCTGGCCCAACTCTTCATCAATCCTGACCTCAACGAAAACCGCAGAGTGTGCATAGCTTGAATATCGTTTTTTGCTTTTTTCGTCGGGCGCGGTACTGGCCTGGGCCTGTAGGCTGTCCTTACCGCTGCCGCGAATGACGTCAGCCAGCGATACATGACAGGCGGGGTCGCTTTTGAGGCTGACCCGGCCTTTTGCGAAGACCAGGTCGGCCTCGCTTGCCGTCGCCAACGGAGAGCCCTGCATTTGGATGGCTTGCCCGGCAAGCGCTTTTTTTAGTGAATCGCAGGCCATCTTGACGGCAGAGCCAAAAGAGGCAGCCCCCGATGAACCGCCTTCTATCGGTGCCCATGGCAGTGAGGAGTCACCTAGTTTTGTCGTGACGGCAGACAAGGGTAGACCCAATGCATCGGCCGCGATCTGGGTGAGGATGGTGTACGTGCCGGTGCCGATGTCTGCGGCGGCCGTGGCCACCTCCAATTGTCCGTCGGATGACAAGGTCGCGCGGGCGCTTGCTTCCAGCTGGAACGCCTCCCAGATGCCGGTTGCCATTCCCCAGCCAATCAGTTCGTGTCCATCCCGCATACTGCGCGGTTCTGCCGAGCGTCTTGCCCAGCCGAAGCGCTCTGCGCCTTGTGCGTAACAGGCTCTGAGCTCCTTGCTACTCAGGTCCTTGTCTTCGGCTTGATCACGATCGGCATAATTTTTAAGCCGAAACTGCAGGGGGTCCAGGCCCACCCGATAGGCCATTTCGTCAATAGCCTGTTCAAGGGCGTTAACGCCGGTCGCCGCGCCTGGTGCTCGCATGTCGGTGGGCGTATACAGATCCAGTGGTGTCAGTGCATAGCTTAGCGAGACATTGGGACAGCGATAGAGCACGCCGCTCCATTTAACGGTAGATTCCTCGAAATTTTCCAGTTGCGATGTGTTCTGTATGGCCTCGTGCATCACGGAAACCAGCGTGCCGTCATTCTGCGCAGCCAGCGAGATCGTTTGTATGGACTCGGGCCGATAGCCAAGGGTAAACATCTGTTGGCGCGAAAGGGCGATGCGAACCGATAGCTGAAGTTCGCGTGCCGCCATGATCGCCAGAAAAAGCTGATACTGTGGCCGCAGACCAAGTCCAAAGGCGCCGCCGACAAAGGGCGCGACGACCTGCACTTGGTCTTCTGAATAGCCAAAGACGTCGCAAACATAGTCGCGTGTGCTCATCGGCCCTTGCGTCTTGTCGTGTACCGTGATGTTGCCGTTGTCATGCCAGACAACAGTGGCAGCATGGGGGGCCATGGGATTGTGGTGCTCGATGGCAAAATGATATTGTGCACGCATCTGCACCGGCGCCTGGGCATAGGCCTGCGCCGCGTCACCGCGCGGACTCGGCGTTTTTCTGGGAACCGTTTGCCCTTCCGGGTCGTCGCGTGTTCGTGACAGACTCGTCTGATGCGGTTCCTCTTCGTATTGCACCTGTAATAACGAACAGGCGTAGCGTGCCGTCTCCCGATCTTTTGCCACGACCAGCGCGACCGGCTGGCCGTTATAGTGGATCCGGTCATCGTAAAGCGGGAGAAAGTGCGCCGTGGGCGTGTCTTTGTCCTTATGGTCGTGATGGTACCAATCAAGCTCGGGACGGTTTTCGTGCGTAAAAACGGCCAGCACGCCAGGTAAACCCTGGGCTGCGGTTGTATCCAAAAGCTGGATACGGCCACGGGTGACGGGACTGTTGAGCACGCATCCGTGCACCAGCCCAGGCGGGGTAAATTCCGCCGAATACTTAGCCTCGCCAGTCACCTTGGCGTGCCCATCGACGCGATCGGCGCCGCGCCCCACATGCGCGTCTCCTGAGTCGGAGCTGTCGAGCGAGAAATTGTCTATTAACGTGTTCATGCGTTTTCTCCCTCAGTTGATGCGTTTATCGATAGGCGATTGCGGGATGCCGGCGGCGGCTTGCTCCAGCGCCCGTACGATCGCGCGTCGCGCCAGCGGAATCTTGAAGTCATTGTCTCCATGTCCGCGAGCCTGAATCAGTATCCGGTCTGCGGCCAGCCCAAAAGCATGGCGATCCGGTGCCTTGCCAATGAGTAAATGTTCCGCTTCCGGTTCGCGCCACGGACGGTGAGCGACCCCGCCCAGCGCCAGACGCGCCTGCGCGATCAGCCCATTCTCGATATGCATTGCGGCGGCAACAGAAACCAGGGCGAAAGCATAAGACAAACGATCACGTAACTTCAGGTACGTATAGTTTGCGGCAAAGTTTTCGGCCGGCAACGTGATGGCAGTAATCAGCTCTCCGGCGCGCAAAGTGGTGTCTTGGTCGGGCTGGTCACCAGGAAGACGATGAAAATCGGCAAAGGCGATTGAACGTGTTCCTTGCGGGCCGGTCACCTGCACACAGGCCTGCAGCGCGGCCAACGCCACGCACATGTCTGATGGATGGGTGGCAATGCACTGATCGCTGGCGCCAAGAATGGCGTGGATCCGGTTTTTTCCGTGCATCGCGGCACATCCCGAGCCGGGTTCGCGTTTATTGCACGCAACAGCAGTATCATAAAAATAAAAGCAGCGAGTGCGCTGCAGCAGGTTGCCCCCGGTGGTTGCGACGTTGCGCAACTGTGCAGAGGCGCCGGCACGTATGGCGCTGGCCAGCAGCGGATAGCGCGACTGAATCCGCTCGTCGTATGCCACCTGGCTATTGGTCGTCAACGCGCCCAGGATCAGGCCGCCATCGTTGGCGTCTTCAATTTGCTTGAGCGGCAGGTGAGTGACGTCAATCAGATGGGCCGGCTGCTCAATGTGCTCCTTCATCAAATCAACCAGATTGGTGCCGCCGGCGATAAAGCGGGCCGCACTTCCCAGAGATGAAGCGGCACGCACCGCGTCTTCTATATTGTCAGGCCGAGTATAGGTAAATGGAATCATGCGACACCTTCCCTGGCTTGCAACACCTCTTCAATGGCCGCCACGATATTTGGATAGGCTGCGCAACGGCACAGATTGCCACTCATCAACTCACGAATTTCATCCTTTGATTTGGCGTGGCCTTCTTTCAGGAGTCCCAGTGCGGACAGGATTTGTCCGGATGTGCAATAGCCGCACTGAAAAGCGTCGTGCCTGACGAAGGCAGCCTGCAACGCGTGAAGGTTTCCGTCTTGCTCAAGCCCTTCGATCGTGGTGATGTCTGCGCCGTCTTGCATGACCGCAAGCGTCAGACAGGCATTGACCCGAACGCCATCGACCAGCACCGTACAGGCGCCGCATTGCCCATGGTCGCACCCTTTTTTTGTGCCGGTTAGCCCTAGCCTGTCGCGCAAGGCATCCAGTAAAGTGACCCACGGCAAAATATCAAGATGGTTTTCGTTTCCGTTGACGCGCAAGCAAACCGGTACGGTTCGAAGTGCGTCCACGTTCGCATGAGCGGGGGTGTTGTCTGGTTTTTCCATTAGTATCTCCGATTGAAGAAGCCTTGGGGAAGATTCTATTTCCTGGACAAACACGCTCCGCTTTAATTCATTTGCGATATTCTGGCGTCGCGAAAATCCCGAAAGCTACGATTCAATTTAACGCATACGGTCAGGGGGGTAAAGCTGGCGACATGTCTTGTAACAGACTGCTGGATGCTGTCACTTGTGACGATCGACGGCGCCAAAGTTGCGAGTAAAATGGATGCCTTCGGCGGCTGCCTTTTGACCCGGCACGTTGTTCAAAAGATATGCTTCACATAACAAAATTACGATAGCGGAGTCTACATGGATCATATATTTGCAAAATTTGCCAACGCAACGGCGCACCTTACCGGCCACCCAATGACCTTTTTGGCGTGCGTTACTGCTGTTTTGCTCTGGGCCATTGCAGGGCCTTTTTTTGGTTTCTCCGAAACCTGGCAATTAGTGATAAACACCGGCACAACAATCATCACTTTTTTGATGGTGTTTCTGATCCAGAATACCCAAAATCGGGACAGCGCCGCACTGCAGACTAAGCTGGACGAAATCATACGGTCATCCGATGCGGAAGATCAGTTCATGGGCATTGAGACCATGACAGATAAAGAATTGGAGGCGTTACACAAAAGATGTGAACAGGCCGCCAGGCGTTCAAAGATGATGCTGGAAAAAACGCATACCGAAAGAAATGCACGTCAGAGCCGGAGAAAATAGCAACTGCGAAAAATGGGACAGGCAAACTGAGGTGCACCAAATAGGATTCGTGCGTCAGAGCGAAAAAATAGAACGAGCCCGCCAGAGCCGCCGCGGTCCGAACCAGAATCTACAGTCGGTATGAACAACCGCCGAAAATTCGATTACGGTTCCCTTGACGTTTGCTGGCATGCGATCCTACCATAAACGTGACACTGACTGACGGTAAGGAGACTGAGATGGACGCAGGAAACACAAAGGCGTTGCTGCGCCAATGGCCCCAGGAGTCGCAGGAAGCGACGCAGTTGGTTATTGACAAGTATGGTGAGCCGCAAGAGGTCACAGAGAGCTGCTTCGTCTGGCATCAGCCCGGCCCGTGGAAGCGGATCGTCGCAAGCAAAACTTTTTATAACCACAATTTCCCCACCCCGCATATCGATTGCATCGAATCATTTATTGACTACCAGGTTCCCGTGGAAAAATTTGACGAACTGGCCCAATTCGACGGTAGCGTTATTGTGGAGAGAACCACGGGCGAAGTGTCCGCTCGCTGTCATGATGAGCAGGCTAATTTTCTGGCCCTCAATTTGATGCATGATATTGTCACCGGCGCAAAAAGCGTGGCCGAAGCACGGGCCTACTACGGCAAGGAGTTCCTGGACTATAGACGCAAGAAACCCACGCAGTACATGGAAGAATTAAGGTTTGAGCCACATAGTGGCAACGCACCGGATCCTGACGAGGCAATGCTGTCCGAAGACGATCTGGATTCGGCGGTAAAAGAAGGCGAGCAAAGTGGTGGGTGACACATTTTCTGCATGACGCAGCTAATGGCCAATTTAACAATTCAGATTAGAGGCTTAGTCATTCAAGTTCGCTATACGCATCAGGAGCGTCCCGCAAGCCGGGGCGTTTGTGTATTTGCGATTAGCGCGGCCAGTAGATCGGGGGCTTGAAAAGAAACTTCATCGTAAAGCCATTTCAAATAAGGCCACTTTATCGGTGCCGCCTCAGGAGTTGTTCAAAAACTGAAACCGGTTGCTCGCCTGTACCAGTTGCTTCTGCAGCCGGTTCACGATGCAGGCTACCGGCTCGACCGACTGCGCAAATCCCACAGCGGGGCCCATTGAAAGCATGCCTTCTTCATAGTCGCCATTGTCGTATGCCAGCTTCTTGGTGCGAGCTCCGCTAATAAGCTCGCCAAATTCCGTGTAAGTTTTTGCCCCGGCGTGTTCCATTGCGGCGACCTTGCGCGCATTGTCATTATCAATGACGCGCCAGGTGTCGCCAAGACTTCCCAGTACGGTGCGCGTGCCATATTGATCCGTGGCTGCAACGCGTTGCTTGTAGGCTTGATGGGCCGGTGTTTCCTGGGCAAGCGTAAAAATACTTCCCATGACCACCGCATCGGCGCCCAGTGCCAGTGCCGCGGCAATCTGACGTCCGTGGCCAATACCACCGCCCAATGCCAGTGGAATGTGCAGCTGTTCAAGCGCATAAGCGCCGTTCACGAAGGTGGGCAACTGGTTGCTACCCGGATGACCGCCTTCCTCCATCCCGACCAGCGTTACCGCGTCGACACCAAGATTCTGCGCCGCGATACTGTGGCGAACGTGGGCGCATTTGTGAATCACAACCGTGTTGAAAGCGCGCAGGGCTGGCAATAGAGGAGTGGGCGGCAATCCGGCCGTCTCAAAAATACGCACGCCTTCTTCGAGCGCGATACGCAGCCGCTCCAGGATGATGTCGTTGTGCTGCATGCGACGCGATAGCGTCAGATTCACGCCAAAGGGCAAGCCACCGGTCAGCTCACGGCAGATCTGCAGCTCCTGCCGGAACATGTCATTCGAAGCCGAACTGCGCGCCGAAATAAAACCCATACCGCCGGCCCTGACCATGGCGGCGACCAGTTGTGCATCAGACAGCCACATCATGCCGCCTAGGAGCAAAGGCCAGCGTATGCCCAGCAGTGCTGTGATGCGGGTCGGAAATTGATCAGGGATATCGGCACTGGATGGGTGCCCGTCTTTGTCTGTCACATTCAAATTCTTTGCCGCCATACTCATAGGTCTTTTCCCAACAGCAGGACTGGATGCAGTTCACGCGCCAGCTGGCTCATTAGCGGGCCAACTTCCTCAAGCATGAGAGGCGTGGGCAGCAATGAAGTGGGGCCGCCGCAACTGACAACAAAGCGTTCGCCATCGGCAAGCTTGATTCCTGCTGCTACTGTATTGATCTGGTATTTAGGTCGTTCGTGATAGACAAAACCGTGCTGCGCGTAGCGCGCCAGTTCCTGTTTCATTGTTTTGAGTTCGGATGCGTTGGTCAGCTGACCATTGGCCCGGGCCTGTTCAAGCAATTGATCACGCACTTCGGGGGTACTGTTGGCCAGATAGGCCCAGCCAATTGCACTATGGAAGAGTGGAATTCGAGAACCAACACGCAGGTTCATCAGCAGAGGCGAATTGCCCTGGCAGCGAAGCAGATAGACAATGCTGTTGCCTTCCCGTCGTCCAAGGGCCACTGCGACTTGATAGCGATTGGCAATCGCCTGCAGCATGGGGCGAACGACCTCCAGCGCGTCCTGTCCTGCCAGTGCGGCTGCGCCCAGGGCGATGGCGGCTGTGCCAAGTTGTAGCTTGTCCTTACCGGGCACGCTGCTTAGAAAACCGGTCTTCTGCAATGTATAGCATAGCCGCCATACCGTAGGCTGTGCCAGCCCGGTCATCTGGGCAATGTCGGTGGTCCCCAGCATCCTGTCTTCTGCATCAAAACATTGGAGTATTTCTAACCCTCGGGCAAGCGCGGTGACAAACTGTCTATCCGGCTCGCTGGGATGGGTGGTCGGTTCGTCTGTCGAGTTGGCGCGTCTTGACATGAATGTCCTCTTTCATTATGATAATTCAATTAGCAAATTAAGAATTCGCATAGCAAATTATAATGGAAATCAGGGAAGACATCAATACCACGTTGGCAGGCCAGATTAAAGGCGCAATTTCATGGCCGGGCAATGGCTTTTGGGGGCCATCAGCGGTGCAGCGCGCTATCGATGCAGGTGGCAATCGCCTGTGTCGCCCGCTTATCATTACTGACGCGGGCGCATGGCGTGCGGCCAGCTCTGTTGTGCTGGCGGCGCTCACCACAAATGCAATACAGGATTGGCAGGTATTTGACGGGGTGGTCTCAAATCCGTCGCTGGTCCCGGTGCATGGCGCATTGCGAATGGCGCGGGAAAACACCTGCGACAGTATTATTGCTGTAGGTGGCGGGAGCGCTATCGACGTGGCCAAGGTGGTTTTTGGCTGCCTTTGCAGCGGCCTGGAGCCCGAAGAACTTGCAACGCTGCAAGGACGGGAATGGCTTGACGCTGCTGCTGCGCCCGGTGATCCAGTACTGCTTGCCATCCCCACCACATCCGGTACCGGCAGTGAGAGCAGTTCGGCCGCATTGATTCAGGACGAAAACGGTCGCAAGCGTTTGTACCGTTCTCTGCGTACCCGCCCATCTTTAGTCGCGCTGGAGCCTGCCCTCACGCTGACTCTGCCTTTTCAGCCGACGGCGCAAGGTGGATTCGACGCATTACTGCATGCCCTGGGGGCATGGATCAATGCTGACAACAACCCGATAGGCAAAGCCATGGCGATACAGGCATTGCACATGTGCATGCACGCCTTACCGCTGGTGCTTGACAAACCAGGCTGTCTGGCCGCGCGGGCAGACATGCAAATGGGCGCTTATCTTGCGGGCGTGGCCATCGGTATCAGTAAAGTGGATGCCGTCCACGCCATGTGTACGCCGCTTGAGTCAGTCGTAGACATGGCGCATGCCGAAGCGCTGGCCCCTGTTTTCCGTGTCGTGTCGCGCTACACCGCGCAGACTCATGCTGGTGTTTACGCCAATGCTGCGCGGCATTTGAATATTGCTGGCACCGGCGACGATCATCGGGATGCGTTGTCGCTCATCGGGCGAGTGGAAGACTTGGCACGACAGGCAAATATTTCTCTGCATCTGAGCAATTTGCAATTGACAAAACAGCAAGCCGGCCAGTTGGCGACCCAGGCGCTGCAAAGCGCTTCCATGCCGCTTAACCCGCGCAATCTCACTCACGAAGAAGTCAGCTCACTATACCTGCAAATGGTCAATTAAGGATCCAGTCATGAATGTTATTGATTCCAAACCATACGAAATGCTCATCGGCGGGCGCTGGCAAGCTGGTCGGGAAGGGCGGTTCTTTGACACCCTTAATCCGGCCACTGCGAAACGACTTGCCCAGGTACACCAGGCCGAGACAACTGATGTAGACACTGCGGTATTGGCAGCCCACAGCGCATTCGAAAACGGTTGGCGCAGGACCACGCCCGCCGAACGCGGCCGATTGCTAAAGCGTCTGGCAGTGCTTTTTGAGCGTGATCGGGAAAAACTTGCGTGGATAGAGGCACTGAATGTTGGCAAGCCCATTACGCATTCGCTCGAATCGCTCAAGGCCATGCCGTCTTCATTGGAATATTTTGCGGGCATGGTTCCTGCCGTGCGTGGCGAAACGATCGCCGTTGGTAACAGCGATGTTCTTAATTACACCATCCGGGAGCCGCTCGGCGTCTGTGCGCTGATTATGCCGTGGAACTACCCGATGACACTGACGATCAACAAACTGGGGCCGGCGCTGGCGGCTGGGAATACGATCGTGCTCAAGCCTTCCGAAGTCACGCCGCTGTCGACTCTGGCGCTGGCGCGGCTGTTCGAGGAAGCGGGATTTCCGCCCGGTGTAGTTAATGTTGTCAACGGGCCGGGGGCGACTGTAGGCGAACAATTGGTCACGCATCCGCTCGTGTCCCGGGTATCCTTTACGGGCGGCACCGCAACCGGCGCACGCATTCTCGCTTCCACCGCAAGCGACGTGAAGCGGGTGACGCTGGAACTGGGCGGCAAGTCGCCGCTGATTGTGTTCGACGATGCTGCGCTGGACAAGGCTGTCGCTGTTGCGGCAGGAGACATTATTAAAAATTCCGGTCAAGTATGCATTGCCTGCACACGCCTACTCGTGCACGAAACGATACATGATGATTTTATTGATCGCCTGCAACAGCGCCTGCAAGCAGTGCGGGTAGGCCTTCCCGAAGCTGCCGACACTGAAATGGGACCGCTGGTCAGCGCAGCGCAAAAGCAGCGCGTTGAACACTATATTCAGCTTGCAACAGAAGAGGGGGCCAAGCCAATATCCCTCGGTAACTTGTCGCTGGACGACACCATCGCATCGGGATTTTTTGTGTCGCCCACATTGCTGCTGCAATCGCGTGGGCAAATGCAGTCTGCACAGGATGAAATCTTCGGACCGGTGCAGTCGGTCATCCGTTTTACGGACGAAGACGATGCCTTGCGCATCGCCAATCACTCACGCTATGGATTGGCTGCTGTGGTTTTCACGAGGGATGGCGGGCGAGCATTGAGAATGGCGCGGGGCCTGGAATCGGGAAGCGTGGCCATTAATACGGGCGTGCGCACATCATTCGATGCGCCTTTTGGCGGCTATAAGCGTTCCGGCATCGGCAAGGAGCGTGGACTGGAAGCCATTTATGAGAACACGCAGCTAAAGAACGTGAAATATGACATGAGTGTTTGAACAGTTAACAATTCAAGGAGGAATTGATGAAAATATTTATGAAAGCAGTATTGGGAGCGGTCGCATGTTCGCTAGCCACAAGCGCAATGGCCGAGTGGCCGGAACGGCCTGTTCGCATGGTTATCGGTTTTGCCCCCGGAGGCGCATCTGACATTGCATTCAAAATGGTGCAGGACGTGCTCGCAGAAAAGCTGGGCCAGCCCGTGGTGCCCGACTATAAGGCAGGGGCAAACGGTAACATCGCCAACAATGCCGTCGCTACGGCTGCTCCTGACGGATACACAGCCTTGTGGGCTAATGTGGGGCCGCTGGCTGTCAATACCTACTTGTACAAAAATGTCAAAACCGATCCGGCCGACGTGTTCGCGCCGGTGACGCAACTGACAGACTCGCCGCTGATTGTTGTCGTTCCCAAAAACTCGCCCTATAAAACCATGCAGGATTTAATTGCCGGCATTAGGCAGGACCAGGAAAAACTGACATTCGGATCGGCAGGCCAGGGCAGTTCCATGCATATCGCAGGAACCTCGTTGGCGCTTGCATTGAATGCGAAACTGACCCACGTGCCGTACAAGGGCAGCGCGCCTGCGTTGCAGGATTTGATCGCCGGTCGGCTGACCTTCATGGTCGACAGTCGTTCAACCACTGCGCCGTTTATCGAGAATGGTTCCTTGCGCGCACTGGCCATCAGCAGCAGCAAGCGTGCATCTGATGTGCCCGATATACCGACAGTGGCAGAGTCGGGAGTACCCGGCTTTAACGTGACAACATGGCAAGCCGTCGTGATGCCCAAAGGCACGCCACAGCCCATTATCGATAAGTTTTCCAAGGCTCTGCGCGAAACCTTGCGGGCACCCGTGGTACGAGAGCGATTTGCCCGTGTGTATACGCCATTAGTCGGCAGTACTCCGCAGGAATTTGACCAATTCTGGGCCAACGAACGGGCCGAGGCCAAAACGCTTGTGGAAAAAGCCAATCTTCAAATTGAATGAGAGTGACATGACCGAAATTGAAAACAGACTTTGGATGGGAAACTGAATATGGATCTGGGATTGAAAGACAGTACCGCTTTTATAACCGGCGGTGCCGGCACACTGGGCCTGGCAATGGCAACTCGCTTTCTTCAGGAGGGTTGCAATGTTGTAATATGCGATGCCAGCCAAGCATCAATTGACAAGGCCTGCGACCAGTTTTCTGGCTTTGAGAAACGCGTGCTTGGCGTACTTGCGGATGTGACTGACAAGAATGCGGTGGTTCAGGCCGTGCAACAGGCGACGGACAAGTGGAAAAGAATCGATGTATTAGTCAATAACGCCGGTTTTGCGCGTGATCGCTATCTGACCAAAATGTCTGAAGACGACTGGCATGCGGTTCTGGATGTGACGTTGCAAGGCGCTTTTCATTGCACCCGTGCGGTGTTGCCGATGATGATGGAAAACCGATATGGTCGGGTCATTAACATCGCGTCGCGAGCGCATCTTGGTAATCCCGGACAGACCAATTATTCGGCGGCAAAGGCCGGGTTGATCGGCTTCACCCGTTCGCTGGCGCTGGAATCCGGTAAATTCGGTATCACGGCCAACGCAGTAGCGCCGGGGATTATTTCTACGCCTCGTATGCAACAACGTCCCGACTATCAGGAATTGACCGAACGCGCAAAATCTAATACGCCAGTCTCCCGTCTGGGTGATCCGGCGGATGTCGCTGCGACTGTCGCTTTCCTGGCTTCCCGGCTGGCTGGATTTACCACTGGCGAAACCGTCCATGTGACGGGGGGGCGCTACGCATGAACACGCCATTCGATCTGAACGAACATTTAAACCGCCGCCTTTATTTCGACGATATTGAGGAGGGACAAAGCTGGATCAGTCCGCGTCGCACGGTGACTGAAGCAGACGTCGTTCAGTTTGCCGGCCTCTCGGGTGATTTCAATGCCCTGCATACGGATACCATTTTTGCACAACAGCATCCTTTCGGCCGGCGCGCCGCCCACGGCTTGCTGACGCTGGCCATCGCCTCGGGTCTGACCACGCGCATGCCGGTCTATCGACTCATGGATGGGGCCCGGTACGCGCTGGTCGAATTGCGTTGTCAATGGCGCAAACCGGTATTCATTGGCGACACGATTCATGTAGAGCTTCGTATCGGCAAAAAATCCCTATCGGAGAGGCGGCCGGGAACCGGCAGAGTCCTGATGCATCGCATTATTAAAAATCAGCATGATGAAATCGTGGCCGACACTGAATGGACGACGCTGATGACGTGCAGAAAGGAGGGAGTATGAACCAAGGAATATTACAGTCCAAAGCGGAGCAATCGAAGTCGAATACCGATTTTGACAGCCTGGTCAGGCTGATACAGCCTCGTTCCGTGATGATTGTCGGTGCATCTACTACCGCAGGCACGCTGGGCTACACCACAGTGCAGAATCTGGTTGAGCACTCAGACTTCGACGGCGATGTGTTCCTGGTGAACCCGCGAGGCGGACAGTGGCAGGACCGGCCCTTGTATTCAGCAATCGGCGACGTACCGGCACAGCAAATTGATGTGGCGCTGTTGTTGGTCCCGGCAGATTCGGCTCTTGTTACATTGGAGGCGTGCGCCGCTAAACGGGTTCGCTATGCCATTGTTTTTACAGGCGGTTTTGCAGAACTGGGCGAAACGGGACGTCAGGCTGAACAGCAGATGCTGGCGGTCGCCGCGCGTACCGGAATGCGGTTGTATGGTCCCAATTGCGCCGGTATGACCATATTGTCGCCACGTCTTGGGCTGACCTTTTCGACTGAGTTTCGCAATGACGGTCGCAATAACAAACTGTCGCGTATCGGCCTGGTCACGCAGGGGGGCGGTCTTGGACGATCATTGATGCAGGGTAATGAGCGGGGGGTGTGTTTTTCCCGCTGGTTCTCGACGGGTAATGAACTTGATCTGGATAATGCCGACTTTATCCAATGGCTGGCCCAGGATCGTGAAACAGATGTCATCTGCACGGTCATTGAAGGCATCAGGGACGGAGCGCGCTTTGTCGCTGCCGCGCAGGCCGCGAGCCGGGCAGGCAAACCGCTGATTGCGCTGAAGGTCGGTCGCTCCGATTTTGGCAAGAAAGCGGCACAATCGCATACGGCCTCGCTGGCTGGTGATGATGTCGTTAATGATGCGGTGTTCTCCCAATATGGCGTTATCCGGGTCGACGATCTGGATGAAATGCTTGATGTAGCAAGCCTACTCTCGCGTGTAGGAGTTCAGGACCTAAAACGTCTGTGTGTATATTCATCTTCAGGCGGAGCCGGAGTACTGTCCGCAGACAAAGTGGGCGAAGCCGGGCTGACCATGGCGTCTTTGGACGAATCGACAGTGGCGGAAATGGCAAAACACGCGCCATCATATGCCGCCTTGACTAATCCAGTTGATTTGACGACCAAGGCACTGGTCGATCCACAGCTCGCCAGCAAATGCCTGTCACCACTTTTCAATGATCCTGGCGTGGATGCGGTGCTGTATCCGATTACCTCCAACTACGCTGCCAGCACCGAAGGCATGGTGCGCAATATGCTTGAGGTGGCAAAACAGGCAAAGAAGGCCTTTGTTCCTGTCTGGATGAGCAGTCGGCGTGGGCCAGCCCATGACTTATTGGTGACCGAAGGTTTTGCACCTGTCTATAGCCTGCGCAATGCCATGCAGGCGCTCAAACGCATCAGTTGGTATGCGGAATGGACAGAGTGCAACGATGGCCGGGACGGCGCACTGGCGGATTTGCATGAAAAGGTTAATGCCGCGCAATTGCCGTGCAACGAGACCCAGGCCAAGGCGCTGATAATGCAATCCGGAGTCCGTTCTCCGAAAGAGTTGCAGGTTCATACAGCCGACGAGGCGGCTTTGCGTGCCAAAGCCATTGGTTTTCCGGTAGTACTGAAATTGGTCGCCGATGGCGTGCTGCACAAAAGCGACATTGGTGGTGTGCAATTGAACCTGCGGGATGAAGCGCAGGTGCGTCGCGCTTTCGAGCAGATTATGGCGGCAGCGCGTGAGCATCACGTCCCCGGCAACAATATTCATGGAGTACTTGTTTCCGAGATGATCACCGATGGCGTGGAAATGCTGGTTGGCATTCACCGCGATGCGGTCTTCGGGCCGATCCTGAGCATTGGTGCGGGCGGTGTATGGGTGGAAGTAGAGGCAGATGTTGCGCGCTGCCGTCTGCCGGCGGATCGGGCCCAGCTGGACAGTATCCTGGATTCTACGCGGGTAGCCAGACGGCTGGCTAGCCACCGTGGTCTGCCCGCACGTGACCGGTCAGCGCTGCTCGACGCCATGCAGTGCCTTGCTGCGTTGTTTCTAAGCCTGGGAGACCAGGTACAGTCGCTTGAAGTCAATCCATTGGTGGTATTGGACAACGGTCATGGGGTCGTCGCGCTGGATGCGGTGATTGAATAATACTTTGCCTGCCGGTAAATGCTTTCGCTTGGTGCGACGCATTCAGATGCGGGAACACAATTGCTTAACGAGGGAGCTTCTCGATGTTTAACAGTCAAATTGGCGGCGGCGACGCCCATTCTATTTCGGTCCGTGGTCATGATCTGGTCAATGACCTTTTCAATCGTGATTTCATCGATGTCCTTGCGCTGGAGTTGCTGGGGCAGTTTCCAACCCCCGAACTCAAGCGCATGCTCAATCTTTTTTTGGTTAGCGCGACGGATCACGGTTTGACGCCCAGTGCCTTGTCGGCGCGCCTGACTTTGCATGGTGCTCCTGAATCAATGCAAGGGGCGTTGGCAGCCGGGCTTCTGGGTGCCGGCTCACGCTTTCTGGGCGTGATTGAATATTCAGCACGTTTTTTGCGGGATGCGCTACCACAACAAGACAGTTACACCGACGAGGAACTGCGGCAGTTTGCAGAGGAATGTGTAAAAGTCAATAAGGCAGCCAAACGCAAAATTCCTGGCGTAGGGCATCCCATCCACGTAGACGGCGACCCCAGATGCGAGAGGATGTTTGAGATTGCCAGAGACTGCGGTTTCTACGGCAACTATTCGCGCTTTGCCGTAGAACTGGCCGCCGCCGCTGCGCGCCAGTCAGGACGCAAAATTCCCCTTAACGCCACGGGTGCAAAAGGCGCTATTGTGCTGGATATGGGATTGACCCCAGAATTGGGCAAGGCGCTTACGATGATCGGACGCTCTGTCGGCCTGATGGCCCACATTATCGAAGAGCAGCAAAATCCTATCGGACAAAAGGTCTGGGACATGGCTTCGGGCGCATAGCGATGCGTAGTACAGGGCGTTTACCGCCCTGTACCGCTATATGTAAAGGATTGCGCTGGTTTAGCTTTTCTGGACCGTAGGTGTCTTTTACTAAATGACATACTTGCGCAGGTACGGCCTCGCTATCCGCGTGAAACTGTTACCAGGCCTCCAACAACGTTATTTGGTTTTGCCCATGGGTTGAGCTATTAGTTAATCGTCACGCCAGTTAATTTTACCAACTCATGCCATTTTTTCACCTCGCTGAGTTGGTAATCCTTGAGGTCTTTGTCCGTTCCTCCGGCAGGCGCCATACCTATCTGCGCAGAGGTTTGTTTGATCTTGTCGCTTTTTAACGCCTCGTTGGCCGTTTCGTTGATCGTGTCGATAATCTCCTGGGGGGTGTCGCGAGGTGCAAACATTGCAAACCAGACAACCAATTGGTGTTTGTCTAGCCCATACTCAGCAATGGTTGGAGTGTCAGGTGCAAAAGCAGCGCGTTCAGATGTGGTCACAGCCAGTGCTTTTATGGCGCCGGCAGAAATCTGTGACACAGAGGGGCCGACGTTTTCAAAAGCATAGGTAATTCTGCCGCTGATCAAATCAGTCATCATGCTTCCTACATTGCTATATAACACGGTCGCCACGTCGATATCAGCCATTTGCTTTAACAGCTCCACCCATACCCTGGCAGTGGTGTTGCTGGCGCCAAAATTCAATTGCCCGGGATTCTGTTTGGCTTGGGCGATGAGCGCCTCGACGTTTTCAGGCTGTGTGTCTTTGTTGGCGATAAGCACCATGGGCAGCTTGCCCATTAATGCGATGGGCGCAAAGTCCTTGATGGGATCGTAAGTGAGGCTTTTATACAGGCTCGGATTGGCTGCCATGGGCCCATTTGTTCCCATCATAAGCGTATAGCCATCAGGGTCACTTCGCGCGACATAGGAAGCGCCAATGGCGCCGCCGGCCCCGGGTTTGTTGTCCACCGTGACACTCTGGCCCCATTTTTCACTCAATGCCTGGGCCATCGCGCGCGCGAGCATATCGGTCGCAGATCCGGCGCCAAAAGGCACAACGATATTGACCGGCTTGTTGGGGTAGGCGGCATGGGCCAGGGTACAGCCCAGGCTCATGGTGATGGCAAATGCCATATGCTTAAGTAACTTGGTCATACAGTCGCTTCCCTTGATTTATCCATTTGTTCAACGCTCGGGCCTATATCCTGCACCGTAGCCCGTCTCATTGATCGACGATACTTTTCATCAAACCCGGCTCCACGGTGCATGGTGCAGCGGTTATCCCACATCACCAGATCATGAGTACGCCAACGATGTCTGTACACGAACTGGGGTTGCGTTGCAAACGCGATGAGTTCATCCACTAGCGTTTTGCTCTCTGTCTCCGACAGGCCTTCGATCTTGCTAATGTGTGAGGCAAGATATAGCGAATGCCGATTGGTATTTCGCTGGTGACGCACCAGCACTTGTGGCACGGGAGGTTGAAGTGTGCGCCAATGATCCGGGATGCCTTCCACATCAAATCCTGTCAGGCCCCTTGAATGAAAGTAGTCATGAATGGCCACAAGCGGCATAAGGCGCTGCTGCATGCTTTTATCCAGCGCATCCCACGCAGCGCGCATATCTGCAAACTCCGTTGCGCCGCCAACCGGCGGAATTTCCTGAGCGGAAAGCAACGATACACTTGCCGGAATCCGTTTAAAGGAGCTGTCGGTATGCCATAACTGATTGCTGATATTTATCAACCTTCTGATGTCCCCGTTATCCAGAATGCGGCCGGCTTCATCCAGGTTCGAAATGTCAGACAGTTGGGCATGGCCAAGCCGCCGTGGCTTGTCGGTGTTGTATATTGAAGCGCCGACAGAAACCTCAAGATCGCCAAACAGTTTTGCGATATCGAGCTGTTCAGTCTCGGTCACCGGCTGGTCGGGAAAAATCAAAACTGCGAATTCGTCCAGATGCTTTCGTAATGCTTCCTGTTCTTCAATCGCCAAGGGAGCCGAAAGATCGACATCCGTGACTTCGGCCACAAATTGTGCATTGACAGGCGTCAGTTCCATTGCTCTGTTCCTCCTGATTTGATCAGAATTGTATTGACATGTTCATACAAAGCGATCTATTATTTCGCTAGTAGAAATATATTTCGCATATGGAATTATTATGCCAGAAAATATCCAGTTAACCACTACGGGTTTACCCAAGGGCAGTGATCAGTTTGTGGAGGCATTTGCCCGCGGATTATCTGTCATCAAGGCGTTTGGGCCCAGTCATCAATTTCTTACGCTCAGTGAGGTGGCGCAGCGCACCGGGCTGACAGCAGCGGGAGCGCGCAGGCTTTTGTACACCTTGATCACATTGGGATATGCGCGTGTGGATAGTCGAAAATTCAGCCTCACGCCTGCCGTGCTGGAGTTGGGCTATGCGTACCTGGCTGCGCTTCCATTGTGTGACCTGGCTCGCGTGGCGGTCGATGAATATATGGAGAAAACGGGGGAAATCTGTACCGTGTCAGTCATTGATCGCAATGAAATCGTGTATGTCGCTCGCGCAGAAATGCCAAGCCCGTTGTCCCGGCGTCTGGGCGTGGGCGAAAGGCTTCCGGCTCATGCGACCTCAAGCGGCCAGATATTATTGGCCAGTTTGGGAAGTGACAGTCTTGAGGCATATCTGGCTCAGGCGCCGTTCGAGCGCTTTACCAAATTTACAATCGTTGAAGCTGCCTCGCTCAAGAACGCGATAAATCAGGCGGGCGAACAAGGATACGCCTTGGCGAATCAGCAGTTGGAGCTGGGCATTTGCGGGTTGGCGGTACCTATCATGGATGACAGAAACAAAATAGTGGCGGCGCTAACAACCAGCCTTAATCTGGCGCGTCATGAGCATGAATCGATACTCGAAAAATTTTTACCGATCATGCAGCAAACTGCGCAGAGCATCAGCCGAGGCCTTGGGTATAGAGGGAATTGATGGCCTGTAAAGCCGAAGGATATTTTCCAGGACTGAGCATCGGGTTGCGCTGGAACGGTCCTATGGTAGGCCACTGTGAAGGAACCCTCGAACACTGAATAACATGCTTTACTGAAAAATATCGGCCCAAATCGCATCGGCCCAGGCAAAGGCCAGCGGGGCCTCGTCCTGGCTGGGCGCAGTAGAAACGCCGCCCGCGCCTTCGACTGGCTCCATGGTTTTATTCGCTTTCGAATAGTGGTGCACCGACGCGACATGCATGGCATGAGATTCTGCAACAAAGCTAAAACAGGTATTGGCGTACACCGGGGTGACAGCTGCTTTTTTATTGAGCAGACTATGGCAAATGGCATACGCGCAGGTCCGGCCATGTTGGGCTGCCATATGGCCAGACTTGGGCATCAGTGGAGCAATTTGTATCGAATCACCCAGGACGTGTATGTTTTTTGTTGCCAATGATTCGAAGTTCAAGAAATCGACTTCACACCATTTTTCATTCGCGGTCGCGAGACCCGCGTCGATGGCAATCCGCCCGGCGCGCATGGGCGGGATAATGTTAAGGACATCAGCGGCGGCGTCTTCAAATTCAAAATGCATTTTTTTCTGTTCTATATCAACCGCTACCAAGGTATTTTCCGGATGATAGAACAAAATGTCCTTGTAGTGTTGCTGCCAATAGCGCTGGTATAGTTCCTTTTCAGTTGTAATTTCCTGATTGGCATCATAAACGTGTACCGTTGCGCCGGGTTTATGCTTTTGAAGATACCATGCGATCAGGCTGGCCCGTTCATAGGGAGCGGAGGGACACCGATAGGGCGCCAGCGGAATGCAAATGGCAACAACACCGCCAGGGTGAAGACCCTGTATCTGGTCGCGCAGGCGGGCACTATCGGCGCCATTTTGCCAGGCGTCAATCACCACATTATGGGCTTGCGGGTGTTCCATGCCATCTATCAAATCCCATTGCAGGTCGACTCCAGGCGATACAACCAATCGGTCGTAGCTGATCTCTGACCCGTCTGCAAGTGTAATGCGCGATGATGCTGCCTGGATATTTGCCGCACGCTGGTTAAGTACCCGCACGCCCCATCGTTTATCCAGTTGGTCATAGTGTTGTGTACAGTACGATAATTGTTTTAATCCGACGAGGACAAGATTCGACATCGGGCATGACACAAACACTTTATGCTGTTCTATGAGCGTGACGTCAATTTGGCCCTGACTGTAAACACGAAGATATTTCGCTGCAAGGGCCCCACCAAAACCGCCACCAATGACAACGACATGCGGCTTGCGTGTGGCTCCAACAGCGGGTGCGCCAAGCAGGGCGGCCGAGGCGAAAATCGTATGCTTCAGAAAATGTCTGCGTTTCATAATGGTTCCAGCGAGGAAAAATAATTCGCAATCATCTTCATTTGCTCATGGGTATAGCCTTTTGCGATCTGCTGCATTAGGAGCCCGGCGCGCTTGCCATTTGCATAGTCAAGCATGTCAGACAGGATGGATTCTGAAGAGAGACCGACCAGGCTTGGTATGGCAGATGTCGTCGTTGTATTTACAGTATGGCAGCTCAGACACGCGCCAGCCAGGAACTGAGCGGGGTCTATTGTTGTGGGTTGACTCCAGCTGGCATTGGTTTGAAAGATAAATATCAGGGTGACACTGAGTTTTTGCAATTGACGCATTGCCTTTCCTTGATCCTGTAAATGTTTCTGTTATGCGATGATTCCAGGCGAGTTCATAACATTTGATTTGCCACCGGGTTTCTATCCATGTCTGACCACTGACGCCGTCATACTGTCATTTTTGGCAGTAGATTCACGAGAGGCGTAGCAGTTGCATGGCATTTGTGAAACGGACAACGATGCGCTAAAGCGATGGGGCGCCGTGCGGTTGCCCCTTCTCCCGCATTTGCGCAACCTCATATCGGAAATTCCAGTCGTGCTTCAAGTCCGGGCCCGGCGCGTTTAAGCAGTTTGAATGTGCCATGATGTCGTCGCGCAATGGCATCCACGATCGAAAGCCCCAATCCTGTGCCGGGCACGCTGCGGTCCCGGCGCCAAAACCGGTTTGCCGCGTGCGCCCGATCGTGGGCACTGAGTCCGGGTCCTTGGTCCAGTACGCTGATACGGACCCGTCCGGTGTCGGGCTGGGTTATTTGAACAACGATCGGCTTATCTTCAGGCGTATAACGCAAGGCATTATCAATCAGATTTTGCGTGGCCGACAACAGTAACGGCCTGGAAACATGTACCCAGGCGATGGCATCGTCGCTTTTTATGAGAACTCTGTCTTTGAGGTCAGGATATGACACTTGCAATTGGTCTGCTGCGGTATCAACCACCTCGAGTGGGTCACTGCTTTCGACCGGGACCGCATCGTCGTCCAGTCTGGCCAGACTGAGCAAGCGGTCCAGAATGCCCTGCAATTGCAGTACGCCGTAATCGGCTTTGTTCAATGCTGCTTTCAGTGTTTTGTTATTATCAGGCAAATCGGCGGCCAGCCCCGCAACCTGAATGTGCGTTTTTATGCCTGTGAGCGGTGTTCGCAACTCGTGTGCGGCATTGTCGGTAAAGCGTCGCTCGCGCAGGATCGCACCCTGTAGCCGTTCAAGCAATTGCTCGATTGTGTCCAGCAGCGGTTGCAGTTCAAGTGGTGCCTTAATCGGGGCCAGCGGACTATCATCACCGGGTTTGCGTTTTGCCAGAATATTTCGGACGCGTTCCAGTGGCGCGATTCCGTGGGTAATGCAAAACCAGAGCATAATCAGGCTGCCAAACAGGGCTACCAAAAAGGGGACACCGGCCGATAAAGCCAGCTCTTTGATTAATGCTTCCCGGGTGTCCATGCTGTCTGCAGTGGCGATCTGAATATTACCTTGTCTGAGCATATAGGTGCGCCATCTTTTTTTGCCATATATATGCGTGCCAAAACCGGCGGTGGCCTGAGTCAGATCGGGGCCACCTTCCGTGCGCACGATAGCCTGGGCCGTTATCTGGCTACGCAACAGACTGACTTCGCAGGCAACGCCGTCGCGGGCAATAACATCAAAGGGCTTTTTGCTGTCGTTCGCCGACAGATTGGCCGGTTCAGGGAGCTGCGCCACCATGCCCGCTACCATTCTTGCCGACGCGGCCAGGCGATTGTCCAGCGCCTCACGTAACGATTTTCGGGCATCCAGGAACATCCACCCGGCTACCGCAGTCCATAGAACTGACAAGCCGAGCCCGATAATTAGAAGCAACCGTACGCGCAGACTCATCGTTCGTCCAATTTCTCCGGTAATCCAAGCCGGTAGCCCAGGCCTCTGACCGTTTCGACGATATTGTTGCCCAGCTTGCGACGCAGGTGATACACATGAACATTAATCGCGTTGCTCTCCAGACTTTGTTCATAGCCGTAAACACTATCGCACAGTTGCTCGGTACTCAGGATGGCTTTCGGGTTTTGTAATAATGCGCGCAGCAATGCCAGTTCGCGCCTGGCCAGTGAAACCGGGCGACCATGCAGCCGAACCTCACCTGTTGACGCGCAGAAGACCAGACCACCGTGCTCGACGAAGTCCTTGCTGCGGCCGGCGCGTCGCCGCGTCAGTACGTGTAGCCGGGCCTGCAGTTCCAGCAAGTCGAACGGCTTGACCAGATAGTCATCGGCGCCGCCGAGCAATCCCGTTACCCGATGGGAGAGGGCGTCGCGTGCAGTTAGCACCAAAATAGGCAGCTGTTGACCCTGATCGCGCCACCGATGCAGCAGGGATATACCGTCCTCGTCCGGCAGGCCAAGGTCAAGAATGCACACATCGAAATATGAAGACTTCAAAGCCGTATCGGCCAGACTGGCGCAATTGACATGGTCAACAGTAAGCCCATGTAGTTTTAATCCGGTGACAATGCCGCTAGCCACCAGCGCATCATCTTCGACAAGCAGTACGTGCATAATGGCCACCTATTTCCGGGTCGGCGTTGATCATCAAATCAAAATAATTGGTGTGTCCAACAATAACAAGCGGCTCATCTTAACAGGTTTTTTGGCATTCATCGTTTTCCGGTTTTCTTAATACTGTCTTAATTCTGGCACGGTAACGTAAGCAATATTTCGCTGCATCAGCCCGCGTATCCAATGATCACTGGAAGATATTTTCCATTAAACATTGCCTTTTAGCGGGACTATAAAAAACGATTTGATCATGTGGAGCCAACAGGATGAGAGACAAGCGCAGTCAATCGCAAAAGTTTGCGCGTTTGCGCAATGCACCCGAGAATTTTATTTCAGATGAGTTTGTATCTGAGGTTCGCCAACACGGCTGGGACGATACGCGACGAAGCTTTATACGTAAAAGTTTGATGGCGGCAGGCGCAGCCCTGGCCGGTGGCGGTGTCGCGCGTGCTGCGACACAAAACCCACCGGATCAGATGATAACGGAACCGCGTCCATGGAGCACGTCGCTGGGTAATCCAGTCGCTTTTCATCCCTATGGACAGCCTTCAAAATATGAGATGAACCTGCAAAGGCGGCAATCTCCCGGATTAACGGCGGTCCCGCAGGCATCAGTCGCATTTTCGCCGCTGCAGGGCATGTTTGGCATAATCACCGCAAACGGGCTTCATTTCGAACGTCATCATCAGGGGTGGGTAGACATAGACCCCACCGAACATCGCTTCATGATCAACGGCATGGTCAAGAATTCCAAGGTGTATACGATGGATGACCTGATGCGATTGCCCTCGGTTTCCCGGATGCACTTTATTGAGTGCGGCGCCAACACCGCTATGGAGTGGGGCAATGTTGCCGTTCCCACGGTGCAGTACACCCATGGCATGTTGTCCTGTTGCGAGTTTACCGGCGTTCCCCTGAAGTACCTGCTACAAGACTGCGGCGCGGATTTCAAGAACGCGCAGTTTATCCTGGCCGAAGGCAATGACGGCTCCAGCGAGACACGCACCATCTCCATGGCGCGGGCCATGGACGACGTTATTGTTGCCTGGGGAATGAATGGCGAAATGCTGCGTCCCGAGAATGGCTACCCGTTGCGCCTGGTCGTGCCGGGCGTGCAAGGGGTGTCGTGGGTCAAGTGGCTGCGTCGAATCGAGGTGGGCGACAAGCCATGGAACGCCAAAGACGAAACCCTGGGTTATGTCGATCACATGCCCGACGGCACGCTGCGTCAATATACCTCTATTCAGGAATGCAAATCGGTGATCACCAGTCCGTCTGGCGGACAGGCATTACTTTCTACGGGGTTTTACAACATTACCGGTCTTGCCTGGTCTGGCCGCGGAAAAATCAAAAAAGTGGATATCTCGGTCGACGGGGGCAAGAACTGGAAAACGGCGACACTTAATACACCCATTCTGGACAAGTGCCTGACGCGGTTCAATTTTGCGTGGAACTGGGATGGATCGCCCGCCATATTGCAAAGCAGGGCGGTGGACGAAACCGGTTATGTCCAGCCGACCAAATCCCAATTGGTGGCTGTGCGCGGTACCCGCTCCATTTATCACAACAATGCTATCCAGTCATGGAAAGTGGCTGAATCAGGGGAGGTGTTCAATGTTCACGTTGAATAATGTCCGTGCATTAACGGTGGGGATCTCGTTGTTTGTCGCCCAAGCGTCAATTGCCCAGCCGATCGATATCTCTGCATTGACGTCTACGCCCGAAGAGCAGGCGCAGATTGAGGCCACGATCAAAAAAATGGCCGAGCAGAAGCTGACTTTTCAAAATGTCGGTCGTGATGCCCTGAAGGTGGAAGTACAGGCCTGGGATATCGACGTTCGTCCCGATTTTCAGGGCCTGAAACCTGGCAAAGGCAGCGTGGCCGATGGAGAAGATGTTTGGGCTTCGAAATGCGCTTCCTGTCATGGGGACTTTGGCGAGAGCAATAAATTTTTTGCCCCGCTGCTGGGTGGCACCACCGAGGATGATGTCAAAGCGGGGCGGGTAAGCAACCTGCGCGCCGAAGCCAACGTGCCGTCGACCACAATGATGAAGATCAGTACGGTATCGACATTATGGGATTTCATATACAGAGCCATGCCCTGGAATGCGCCCAAATCGCTGACTCCCGATGAGACCTATGCCGTGGTCGCTTATTTACTGAGCGAAGCCAGCGTCGTTGACCCCGATTTCGAGCTGACCGATAGCAATATTGCAGATGTACAAAAGCGGATGCCCAACCGGGATGGCATGGTGGTTTATCCCGGGCTCTGGCATGCGAAGGGCAAAGCGGATACGCAAAATACGGATTGCATGCAAGATTGTGCCGGGCAAGCCAAAGTTGTATCGGCGTTGCCGGAACACGCGCGAAATATGAACGGCAACTATGCCGCGCAAATGCGTATTGTCGGCGCGGCAATCGGTGTCAACTCCGACGCGCCGAAACTGACCGGCAAACCAGAAGACAATGCTGTAGCGGTGCGGACTTTTGCCAAGCAGACGGTCAACGACAACGCAAAAAACGTTGACGTCAAGTCGGATGACGACGCCAGCGAAGATGATGCAAAGGCTTCTGACACGTCAATGGACGCGGCAACCCAGGAAAAAGTCAAGACGATTCTGAGCACCAATGCGTGTACCAGTTGTCATGCTGCGACGACCAAACTGGTCGGGCCGTCGTTTAAAGAGATCAGTGAAAAGTACTCGGAAAACGACGCTGCCAAGCTGGGTGAAAAAATTAGGAATGGGGGGGCTGGCGTCTGGGGCGCGATACCGATGCCGCCGCAGCCAGGCATTGCCGAAGGCGATATTTCCTTGGTGACCAAATGGATTCTTTCCGCAGAACATGATTAAGTACCTTGATTGATTTTTATTGGAGACAACGATGGATCTAAGAAGACGTAATTTTCTACAGGCGGGCGCCGTATTAAGCTTCGCGGTAATGAGCGGCGTTCTGACGCTCGAAGAGGCACGGGCGGCTGAAACGCAATGGAATAAGGAACTGTTTGAGGCCACAGATAATGAAGGGGTATTCAAGGCCCTGGGTGCAAGCAGCCCGGAAAAAAGCGACAAGGTAAAGCTGGTGGCGCCGGATATTGCGGAAAATGGCGCAGTTGTGCCCATTGCCTTGAGCGCTGATATGGAAAACGTCACGATGATGGCCTTTCTGATTCCAGAGAATCCTAACACCATGACCGGCATGTTCAATATTCCTGAAGGCACCGAAGCCAATATCGCCACCAGGGTGAAAATGGCCAAGACGTCGGATATTTTCGGCTTGGTCAAGGCTGGTGACAAATACTATTTGGCGCAGAAAGAAGTCAAGGTGACGCTGGGCGGTTGCGGCGGCTGATTACTGTTGGTTTTCAATTTTTTCGAACATTAAATGGGAGTGGTAAATGGCAACGAGACCAATGCGTATTCGCGCGAAAGAAACGGACGGGGTAGTAAACGTAAAGGTACTGATGTCTCACGTGATGGAAACCGGGCAGCGCAAGGATCAGGAAGGAAAGGTCGTGCCTGCCTGGCATATCACCAATGTGACGGCAAAATGCAATGACAAGGACGTATTTTCTGCCCAGTGGGGTCCGGCAATTTCCCGGGATCCGTATCTGGCTTTCAGCTTCAAAGGCGCAAAGAAAGGAGACAAACTCGAGATAACGTGGCTTGACACCAAGAAAGAAACCAGGACAGATACGGCCGAGATCAAATAAAAAATGTTCTGATGGGCGCTTGGAAAAGTATCCATTATTAAGGAGAAGACAATGTTAAGACAATTAAAAAAAAAATTACCGGGCGCGATTGCATTATTGCTAATCGCGTCGGCCACAGGATCCGGATTTGCAAGCGCCCAGTCGGCCGATAGCACACAGGAGGGGATTGATGATTATCGACAGATGTTGTCGGATGGCGGCAATCCCGGCGATTTGCTTGTCGATACCGGCAAGGAACTGTGGCTGGAAAAAAAAGGACCGAAGAATGTGTCGCTTCAGGCCTGTGATTTAGGACTGGGTCCCGGCGTGGTCAAGGGCGCCTATGCCCAGTTGCCGCGTTTTTTCAAAGATGCGGACAAGGTCATGGATGCCGAGACACGGATTATGTATTGCATGGAGACCTTGCAGGGCATCAATCCAAAGGACATTACGCCAACGGTGTTTTCCAAATCCGGCGACATATCTTCTGACTGGGAGGCGATCGTTGCGTATATTGCCAGCGAGTCTTCCGGCATCGCAATGGCAGCCCCTCAGAGCCATGAGGCTGAGAAAGCCGCCTATGAGCGCGGCCAGAAAATTTTCTTTCATCGCAGCGGCCCCTACGATTTTTCCTGTGCCACCTGCCACGGCGCCGCCGACAAGCGCATCCGCTTGCAGAATTTGCCTGATTTGTTAAATGCAAAAGATGCACAACAGGCGTATACCACCTGGCCGGGCTACCGTGTCTCTCAGGGCGTCGTAAGAACCATGCAATGGCGTTTGCAGGATTGCTTCAGGCAGCAAAGGCTGCCAAAGCTCAAGTTTGCCTCTCAGGCTTCCATTGATCTGCTGACCTACCTGGCCGTGAAGGCTAAAGAAGGGAAAATGGCGGCACCTGGAATCAAACGTTAGGAAAAAAAATGAAAAAATTACATTACGCAACGATGATTGCATGCATGGCTTTGACTGGCGCCCATTCATTTGCGCAGCCTGTGACCGGCACGAGAGATCAGGACGTCATGGCGGTATTGAAAGACTCCTTTGCGCCCGTGGGCGATGTCACGCTTGAGCGACTGGAGCAGTCGCCAGAACAAAAAGCCTGTTCGGATATGGCGGCAACCGGACAGTCCATTCCTAAAGAAGTCATGGAAAAGTTGTTGAAGCAGGCCATGGCATCGATCAAACCTCCTGCCGATAAGCAGTTCCTTGGCGACTGGAAGGTGGGCGAAAAAATTGCGCAATCTGGTGTCGGACTGCAATTTAGCGATAAGCCAGGGGTGGCTTCCGGTGGTAACTGTTACGCCTGCCATCAGATGACCAAATCGGAAATCGCTTTCGGCAATATCGGACCATCGTTGCTCCATTATGGCAAGAACCGGGGTAACTCGGCGCAGATGCTTGAATACACCTGGAACAAAATCTATAACTCGCACGCCTACACGGCCTGCTCCAATATGCCGCGTTTTGGTTCGGCAGGGATTCTGACAGAGCAGCAAATCAAAGACGTCATGGCATTGCTCTTTGACTCGGCTTCACCGGTGAACAAAGAATAAGCATGTCGCCATGAAACGGCGGTGCGCTCAACGACAGGAAGCATATCCATGATCAATCTCCAAGCGCCTTTGACAAAGCTTTTCTTTGTGCTTGCGATATGCCTGGGCGTGTCAGTCCACGCCCAGGCCGGTGTTACGTCACTAAAAAAAGGCGACGCCATTGCTCTGCCAGAATTCACGCTGCTCGATGGCACGGTGATTGCCAGTGAATCATTGAAGAACAAGCCTGTATTGCTCTCGTTCTGGGCATCCTGGTGCCCATACTGCGCCAGACAGAATCCGTATATCCAAAAATTGCATGAGCAGGTGAAGGATTCGGACATGCAGGTAGTTACGGTGTCAATCGACAAAGACCTCAAAGCGGCGTCAGATTATATGGCAAAGCATAACTACACATTCACGGCCGCGAAATTTACCCCGGCGCTCAAAGCGGTTTTTGGCGAAATAAAAGTTATTCCTTTGGTATATGTCATTGATAAAAACAGCATGATCCAGGAGATTATTCCAGGGGAAATGTTTGAAGAAGATGTCCTGGATATGCGTAAGTACGCTAAATGAACACTTAGAAAAGGAGATAAATATGGTGAACCGAAGAGAATTTCTCCAGATTCTGGCAATCGCTTCTGCGGGAGGCTATGCCTTTCCAAAAGACGTGCTGGCAGCTGGAAATGACATGCAGACATTTTATGATGTGCCGGCATTTGGCAACGTCAGCTTTTTGCATTTCACCGACTCTCACGCACAGCTTCTGCCGATCTACTACCGGGAACCGTCGGTCAATATTGGCCTGGGGGCTTCATTGAATAAAGCGCCACATCTGGTCGGAGACGCATTCCTGAAAGAATATGGCATGAAGGCGAACTCCATGCAGGCTTACGCATTTACCGCCCTCGATTATGCAGAAAGTGCAAGCCGATTCGGCAAGGTGGGCGGGTTTTCTCATCTGGCGACCTTGATCAAGCGACTGAAGGCGGATCGTCCACATGCATTGGTTCTGGACGGCGGCGATACCTGGCAGGGCTCTGCGACCTCGCTTTGGACCAAGGGTCAGGATATGATCGATGCCTCGTTGTTGCTGGGCGTGGACATGATGACGGCGCATTGGGAATTTACTTATGGCATGGATCGTGTGCAGGAAGCGGTAGAGGGCCTGAAGGGCAAGATCAATTTTCTGGCACAGAATGTAGAAACCTCGGACTTTGGCGATCCGGTCTTTGAACCTTATTCCATCCGTGAAATAAATGGCGTACCGGTTGCAGTTATCGGTCAGGCTTTTCCATATACCCCTATTGCCAACCCGCGCTATATGGTCAGCGACTGGACATTCGGTATTCAGGACCAGAAATTACAGGAAACCGTTGACGAGGTCCGAGGCAAAGGCGTGGCTGCGGTTATTGTCCTGTCTCATAATGGGATGGACGTTGACCTGAAGCTTGCAAGCAGGGTCACTGGGATCGACGCCATATTAGGAGGGCACACGCACGATGGTGTACCGGATCCTGTGATCGTGTCCAATGGAAAAGGCAAAACTCTGGTGACCAATGCCGGCAGTAATGGTAAGTATCTGGGTGTACTGGATTTGAACGTGGATAAGGGTGGCGTTAAGGACTTTCAGTATAAATTGCTGCCGGTATTTTCCAACTTCCTGGATCCGGACCCGCAGATGGAAAAGATGATCCAGTCCGTGCGGGCACCATATCTGGATAAGTTGAACCAAAAACTCGCGGTCACAAACGAGTTGCTTTATCGCAGAGGCAATTTCAACGGATCTTTTGATCAGCTCATTGTTGATGCATTGCTGCAGGAAAAAGGCGCACAGATTGCTTTTTCACCCGGATTTCGCTGGGGGACCACCTTGTTGCCAGGGCAGACAATCACGATGGAAGATGTGATGAATCAAACTGCGATTACGTATCCGGGTACGACGCTCAATGAGATGAGCGGTGATACGATAAAAACCGTGCTGGAAGATGTCGCTGACAACCTGTTCAATACCGATCCTTACTATCAGCAAGGCGGCGATATGGTTCGTGTCGGTGGCTTGAACTATACCATTGATCCGAATCAGTCCATGGGCAATCGCATCAGCAATATGACACTAAACGATAAGCCGCTGGAATCGGGCAAAGTGTATAAGGTTGCGGGCTGGGCTTCCGTGCAGGAGTCGAGTGAGCAGGGCGAGCCCATCTGGGAGCTGGTCAGTCGCTATCTGACAGACAAAAAAGTGGTCGGAGATATTCAACTGAACACTCCGAAAATTAAAGGCATTGAAAACAATCAGGGCTTGATGTAAGCATAGCCCTGATTTTGCAATTGCGTGAGACGTACAACACCGGACGGGGTAAAGTCAGCTTCCAGCATGAATTTATCCTTGTCCAGCTTTCTGCGCTTTATTGTAATTTCACATACTTCAAACGTGACGTTTCTCGCCGCCAGTGCAGCAATGAGCGGGGCCGTGGAGGCAGCATCTTTATAGTCAGTCATCATCATGTCTACGCCTTCCGAGTGCATGACAACTTTCATATCTGTCTCGGGATTGTAGTCCATTTGATTGCGAATATTGCGCAAGGCCTTGAGCGCTTGATGCTCGGAATCATCTATGTGGTAAACGACCTTGTCCTTGGCAAGCGCTACGCCGGAAGCTAAAACACAAGAAACACCAATTATTAAAAGTGAAATTTTTCTGAGCATATTCATCATCCAATTTAAAAAAATCTGTAATTAATTTAGTCGCTGCAATATTAGAATGCGAGTTTTCCAACGGCAGCGAAATGGGGAAAACCCCTAGGACATGATCATTGCTCTTATATTTATTTCATTTGAAATAATTTAATTAAATGCACTTGACCTGGGCTGAATGAAAACAAGCATTTAGCCTGGATACCTGCGTTCAGATAACCGTACATTGACTTTGTTTAGATTGTTGTTGCTGATGTTTATATACGTCAGCTTAATATTCCATTAATCTTCGGAGTGCATAATTGGCCCGCATTTGCGTCAGCATGAAAAGTGCGTTGCAAGAACACTTAATCGTCGCAGTGCGCGGCACCTGATCAGACACTGCGGATCTATAAACTAATGCATCTGTGAAGCGTCATGTCGCGACAGCGTATTTAGCGCGTCATCGCTGCTCATTCCCTGCTCGCGCAGTGTTGAGTAATACTGACACAGTGCTCCGAAACGGGCGCTTTGGATCGACGGGTTTTTAATGGAATTGAGTTTGACGATAATATCTCTGGCACGCTCGTTGATCCCCTTACTTGCTAGCGTATTTTGCAGTTGAACTGCCCGGTTCGCGATCATCCGGGCTGACTCGACAAAGTTCTCGTTAGCGCGATCGAGCAGTTCCCGGATCTCGGCCGTCGCCGCCTCTTTGTCATAAGCCGGATCGTTCGCGGCTTCTTTTTCTGCCATCCACTGGGCCGGATCAACGTTATCTTCACGCTTTAACCAATCTTTCGTGAGTTCGTCATCCTGGGTGACAATCGTGGGGGCCGTTAGAACCGGATCCTCCTGCGGCTCTTCGCCGCATCCTGAAAGAATAGCGGCAAGCAGAACCATGCCGCCGCAAGCTGTCCTGGTAGACATTGTTTACGCCCTTTGCTTATGCTCAAGAGTACGACAAACGGGATATATTGTGTCTTGATAGTATCGGTTTGCAGTCATTACCTATGCTGCGAATATACTACATTATCGTCATTGGATGACCGGGTCTTGATCAGGGATCTGCTGAATTACCCCATTGAATTATCACTTACGCATTTGGCATCTTCGCTTGCGGCCAGGGTCGATCAGTTCTGGTCCAAAGCGTCGTTGACGCGGGCGGCACCGGTATGCGGCTCTAGCAGCAGACCCGCTTTCCTCAATCTGATAAGGCTATGCCAGTTGGCATGGGCGATCCGAACAATTAGTTAGTCGTTATCCATGATCCAGCGCGAGGCTTTCTCTGCAATCATCAGCGTCGGGCTATTGGTATTGCCGCTGGTGATAGTGGGCATGATACTGGCGTCAACCACTCTCAATCCTGAGACGCCGTGAACCCTGAGGCGGGAGTCCACCACTGCCATGAGATCATCGGCATTCCCCATTTTGGCAGTGCCGACAGGATGAAAGATCGTGGTGGCGATGTCGCCGGCCAGCCGGGCAAGTGCCTCTTCAGTTTGAAACTGAATGCCTGGCTTGTATTCTACGGGCTTATATTTGGCCAGAGCAGGTTGGTCCACAATGCTGCGGGTCAGCCGCAGCGAGTCGACGGCAACTTTGCGGTCTTCGACGGTGCTCAGATAATTGGGGCGGATTGCAGGTGCCTGGGCCGGATCAGGCCCCTGCAACTGTACCGTGCCTCGACTCGTTGGGTTCAGATTGCAAACGCTTGCGGTAAAGGCATTGAAGCTATGTAGGGACTGGCCAAACGCATCCAGGCTCAAGGGCTGCACGTGGTACTGTATATTGGGGTGTGGGCGCGACGGGTCGCTGCGCGTAAAGGCGCCAAGCTGCGAGGGCGCCATGCTCATGGGGCCGGTGCGGCGCAAGGCATACTCCAGACCGATCCTGGCTTTGCCCCATCGAGTGCCTGTGATCTGGTTCAAAGTACGGGTTCCTTCCACTTTATAGATTGTCCGTATTTGCAAATGGTCCTGCAAATTGGCACCGACCCCTGGTTTGTCCAGGAGCACATCAATTCCATGTTGCTGAAGCAGGGCGCCAGGGCCGATTCCGGAGAGCTGGAGCAAATGCGGTGTGCCGATGCTGCCCGTGGCGAGAATGACCTCGCGTCTGGCTCGAATATGATGGCGAGCCCCGTTACGAATAAGCTCGACTCCCATGCAGGTTAAACCGAGCGTGCTGTCACGCGAGATGTCCAGGCGTGTGACCTGCGTGTGTGTCCAGAGCGAAAAATTGGCGCGTTGCATGCAGATCGGCCGCAGAAACGCCTTGGCCGTATTCCAGCGCCAGCCGGCTTTCTGATTGACTTCGAAATAACCCACCCCTTCATTATCGCCCTGATTGAAGTCTTCTGTGGCGGGAATACCGCTCTGTCGGGCTGCATCCATAAACGCGTCAAGAATGTCCCAGCGCAGTCGTTGTTTCTCTATTCGCCACTCGCCGCCATGGCCATGGAAGTGGGAAAAGGCCTCATCCGGCTTACTTTGACTGCTGGCGGCATCAAGGCGATAGTGATTTTCATGGCGTTTGAAATCGGCCAGGCAGTTTTCCCAAGCCCAACTGTTGTCGCCCGTAGCTGTGGCCCATTCATTGTAATCGCGGGCCTGGCCACGCATGTATATCATGCCGTTTATGCTGGAGCAGCCGCCCAGCGTCTTGCCGCGCGGATAGGACAGAGATCGGCCATTCAGGCCGACTTCAGGCTCGGTTCGGTAGAGCCAGTCGGTGCGGGCGTTGCCGATGCAGTAAAGATAGCCAACCGGAACGTGAATCCAGTGGTAATTGTCTTTGCCACCGGCTTCGATCAGCAGCACCTTGTTCTCTGTCTGCGCGCTCAGGCGATTTGCCAGCAGGCATCCCGCCGTACCTGCACCGATGATGATATAGTCAAATTCCTCGTTAGCGCTCATGCTTTGTTCTTTTGTCGGAAACTTGGGGACCAAGCGATCAAGTTTCGAAAGGTTCGTATATACACAGCATTTGATCCTTATATAAGTGAGCAGTTTGCAAAAAAACTCTATGATCACGGCTACACTGGAGGCGCTCAGCGTGTGGGATCTTAGTTGCAGCCTTCCTGGCGAAGAGGGTAAAGCTAACGTAGCTCGAACCCCAGATTATTAAGGGCCTCAACCAGACGGTGTCGTCCTGCCATCGCGTCCGGGCCGCGAACACGATTCAGGGAGTGCAAATCCCAAGGGCCACTGTTTTTCATCCCCTGCGTCGCGTAAAACTCCGTCATGGTTGCGTTATAGCTTTGTGTGGCGGCATCAAGGGTCGATCCGTCATACTTCTCCATATGAAGGACCGCCTCCTGAGGAAGGCGTGGCTTGATCGACGCGGGCCGGGCGGCGTCCGGATGGCCAATACACATGCCAAAGGTTGCGAATGTCAAATCAGGTAAACCAAGCTCCTTGGCGACTTCCTCGGGGTGGTTTCGCATCCCGCCGATATAAACCACTCCAAGACCCATTGATTCGGCCGCGAGTGCGGCATTCTGTGCGGCCAGTGCCGAATCGATGGTTGCCACCAGGAATGTCTCTAAATGATCAAGACTGCCATGACGCACGTCGAGCTTCAGGCCAAGCGTTTTCAAACGTGATAAATCGGCCAACCAGACAAGAAACAGTGGGCAGCGTCGAATGTGTTCCTGGTTTCCTGCCAATCGAGCTAACCGATCCTTGCTTGCAGGGTCCTGTACAGCCACTACGCTCCAGGTCTGTAAATTGGATGATGACGACGCCGATTGCGCAGCAGCAATCAGTGTCTCCAGCGTATTGGGCTTGAGCGCTTCGTCGGTATACGCACGGACCGAACGGTGATTGAGTATGGTTTCTATCGTCGCATTCAGTTTGTCTGCAATGAAGGGTGCTTGCCGATAGCGTGCCTGGATAAGGTCTTGCGGGACACTGGAGGTCGTGGCAGGGTGCATGGTTTCTTTACTCATAGATTAACGTAATTGCTTGTTTCGTTGCAGTGACTAATCGACTTTGATCCCGAGCTGACGGATCAACGGCGCCCACCGATCCATTTCGCTTCGTATGAACACGTCCAGCTCCTCAGGCGTGGAGCTGACCAGTTCCATGGCTGAAAGACGATCCCCCAAACCGGGAAGCCCTACAATGCGTCGGATTTCCGTGTTGAGCTTCTCAACGATGTCGGGCGGTGTGCCAGCGGGCGCAAGCAGGCCAAGCCATTCTGTCGTAACCACATCTATCCCTTGTTCCTTAAAGGTAGGAATATCGGGCATGGACGGATAACGTTTCTCAGATGAAATACCTAAAGGTTTGACTTTCCTGTTTTTATATTGCTCCCACGCCTGGCCTACGGTCGCGAACGTCATGGGTATATGGCCCGCCATTGTGTCCAAGAGGGCCGGCGTCCCGCCTTTGTATACGACATGCTGGATGTCTATTCCTGTCTTCTGTTTCATCAGTTCAGCCGTCAGATGCGTCATGGACCCCGTGCCGGCGGATCCGAAGCTGATGACATTCGGTTTGCGTTTGGCCAACGCAACCAGTTCGGTCAGATTATTCGCTTCAAAGCCGGGATTGGCATAGGCCACAATAGGCGTACGAGCCATCAGGCTGATGGGTTGAAAATCCTTGAGCGTGTCATAGGGCATCGTCGAGCGCATAGCCGGATTGGTCGTGTGATTGCTGACGGAAATAATGAGCGTATAACCGTCCGCCGGCGATCGAGCCAGTGCGGTCGTTCCGATCAGCGTGGATGCTCCGGGTCGCAATTCAACCAGGACTGGCTGCCCCCAATGCTCCTGCATTTTCTGGCTGATCACGCGTGCAAACGTGTCTACCGGCCCGCCCGCCGCAAAGGGCACGATAATCCTGATCGGCTTTTCCGGGTACTTGTCAGCTGCTGACTGTGCGAATGGGGCGCTTGTCATACACAGGCCGATTGTCGTGGCGACTGACACCACGAGTGTTCGACGTTTGATATTTGTCGTCATCTCCATGTCCTTTGGAAGGTTGTTGTGTTTTGTGCCGCAAAAGCCATTGCATCGGCCGATTTTATTGAGCGTATTATATCGGCGTATTTTTCGAAATATGATGCTTCAGTATTTCGATATTCGAAACACTATTTTTCCTTTATGGCCGGAGGCAATAGGTGTATTACGCTGTTTGAAGAACACCCGGCGAAGCCGTAGTAAGGCTGTAAATATAGCCCTTGCTATCGTGGTCGTCCCTTTCTTTAGTCGTTCACGCCAAGACAATAACGCAAATCATTCTGGTATTTTTAACTGTTATGTTATAACATTGCAATTTTTGCCGCTTGAACATCAGCATTGACCTGATGCGATGGCGTCGAGTCGATAGCGCGATGAAAACCGGATTTGCCATGAATAATCGAAGTAAGGTCGCAGCCAGCCTGATTGCGTTGCTAGTGTGGAGCACTGGCGTCTGCGCTCCGTCCGCGCCTATGGAAGAGGGGCGGCAAAACGAAAGCAACTCGGGCGCTCTACTGCCAAAGCATGATGACGTAACGATCCTACCCAGCGTTGTGGTGACTGCGACTGCCAATGAAAGGGCTCCCGACAATGTACCTGCCAGTATTGCTGTTGTCGGGGGCGACGACCTGCGCCGGCGCCCCGTGAACGATCTGGCAGACGCGCTTCGGGGCGCAGAAGGAATCAGTCTGGAAGACGTGGGCCAGGGCCGCCGGGGTATTTCGATTCGGGGCATGAGCAGCGAACATACCCTGATGCTGGTGGATGGACAGCGAATCAGCGCATCTGCCTCTGCTATTGCGCATTCGGATTTCGAACTGGGCTGGGTGCCCGCTGAAGCCATCGACCGGCTGGAAGTCGTACGCGGGCCGATGTCTTCCTTATACGGCTCAGAAGCGCTTGGCGGCGTCGTTAACGTTATTACTCGTGCGCCGACCGATCACTGGACCGGGTCTTTGAGCAGTTACGCCCTCGCCACCGATCATGGTCTGGGTGGCAACCAATATAAAAACGGATTTTACATTGCCGGACCGCTGATACCGGGTCAACTGGGCCTGAGCGCCTGGGGCGAAGTCAGACGCCGTCATATGTTGCACGATGCGTCCAGCCCGGCACTAAGCGCCCTGGACCGGCAGCGTGCTGTTACCGGACATCTTGGGCTAAGCTGGACGCCAGACGCACGCCAGCGTATCGACCTGACGATAGATGCGGTTAACGAGGATCAGACAGGCTTACACGCCGGAACCCGCAATATTCCGTATCAATCCGACAATGAGATTCAGCGTCGCCGTTACGCTTTTACACATACCGGCCAGTGGAGCTGGGGAAACAGCCGTGTCCGGCTGTATCGCAGCACACTTGACCGACAGATCTGGCGCAGCGACGGGGATCAGGCCAGCGGCCCCAACCGATTCGTCGATACTGTCTTCGATACCCAGGCAAGTTTTTCTCCCGTTTCTGCACATCGGCTCACGGTAGGCGGGCAGCTAAGAAGAGAAAGCCTGCAAGATCCGAATGTAAACCGTCAGGGAAAGAAAGCGCAGGCCCATCAGGCGTTCTTTGTGCAGGACGAGATGACGCTTGGCAGTCACTGGGAACTGGTGTTGGGCAGCCGTTTTGACCGACATGATAGTTTCGGTTGGGAGATCAGTCCTCGTGCCTATGTGCTTTTTCACCCGCTGGATGGGTTGGTATTGAAGGCCGGGGTCGGGCGTGGATTTAAAGCACCTACCCTTAAGCAGTTATCGCCGGAGTTCGAATCCTGGGCAGCGATGGGCGGGCGGGGCGTTATCCGCGGCAATCCCGATTTGCAGCCGGAAACGAATCTGTCGTACGAACTGGGTGCGACCTATGAGGCTGATAGCTGGTCGGCAGCAGCGACTTTTTTCCATAACAATGTACGCAACTTGATTGATACCGTCAGGCAGCCCACTTGTTTTGCTCCCGGTCGTGTCTGTCTGGCGTACGAAAATGTGGCCAGGGTTCGCTTGCAAGGCGTGGAATTGACTGGTGGCGCCGATCTTTCCGCAAGTTGGCGACTGGATGCCAACTATACCTATCTGGATGCTCGCGACCGGATAACCGGGGAACCGATGCCCGATCGTTCCCGGCATCGTGCTAATGCCACATTGGCCTGGAAACCGCTGGCGTCCTTGTCTACGCGTGTGCAGCTTGAGTATATAGGCGCCCAAGTTCGCCAAGACCAGGAAGGCAAGCGTCCAGGCTATGCAATGTTGCACTGGTATTTGGATTACGACCTGAACCGCAATCTCAGTGTGCAGCTCGGTGTAGAGAACCTGACGGATAAGCGGCTGGCCAACGATGATATTGGTCTTTTTAGCCGGGCAGACGAGGGGCGGCGCTATTTTGTCGGCATGCGGGTGCAGTTCTGATGCGATTATTACGAATCATACTGCACATGTGTTATTACCTGTTCATCGGCTTGGCAAGTCTTGCCCCTGTCTGCGTGTCTGCTAGTCCAGTGGTGCAGGTCCTGCACAATAGTTTTGTCTCGGCAGAAAAGTTCCGGCACCTGCAGTCTTTGGCCGCAGGGCAGGGATTGCGATTGCAGCATCAGAATGTTGAGTCCGCATCGCCACAGGCGTTAAGTGCAGCCGTCGCTGACGCGGCACTTACCGTGCTGGATGTGCCCCGCCCGGGTGACCGGTCAATGGTCGAGCAACGGCTGGCACAAGCACTAAATCAGCACAAGAGCCGCGCTGCGACCCGCTTGACAGTTGGCGGCGGCCAGCCCGCCTGGCACGGCCTGGCGGCGCCCGTGGGTGAGGTATTGGCTGAACTTTATGTGGCAGGCGGTCAAGCCAATTATTCACGTTTTTTCACGTTGCTCAGATCAATTCATGAAGGCGTGGCGCCATCCCCAGATTTGCTGGCGCCACCTGAAAAACCGCCTGCCACAGGTTTTTATCATCCGCAAGCACCACATACCCTGGACAATATACAGTCCTATCTGAATTGGTATGCGTCTGCGGTTTCCGCCTCAGTCAAAGGGCCTACTTCCATGGGCCGGGTCGCGTTTTTAATTTCCCGACAAATGGTGACCGGTTTCGTGACCAGCGAAGTAGATGCGCTGATTCGCCGTAGTGAGGCTGCCGGCTTGTTGCCTATCGTTTTCTGGGCTGATGCTGACGATCCGAAAGGATTTCAGGCAGCATTGCAAAACGCTGGCGTGGATGTGCTGGTTAACTTGACGCATATGCGAGGCGGCGCCCGGCGCACGCGTGATTTCAAGGCGTTGAATGTCCCGGTGATTCAGACACTGCATTTTCGCGAGGGCGACGCAGCGGACTGGCCAGCCGCAGCCAGTGGCGTTAACGCACGTACTGCCGCAGTTTTCCTGGCGGGGCCCGAAGGGTGGGGCGTTAGCGATCCGTTGGTGCTGTCTGCTGCAACTGCGGGCGTAGACAAACTGCTGCCGCAACAAGCGGAAGCTTTGATCGGTAAATTGCAAGCTTTGGTGGCCTTGCGACACACAAGCGCTGCAGACAAACGACTGGCGCTAATGTTCTGGAACTACCCGGCCGGTGAAAAAAACCTGGGCGCATCCCATCTGAATGTGCCTCGCAGTATTGTTTCTATTCAGCGTGCATTGGCGCAGCAGGGTTATGCGGTGGGCGATCCCGTAAGCGAAAGCGAGGTCATCGAGAAAGGCCAGCGTATGTTGGGCGCCCTGTATGGCAGCGTATCGCTGGATGCATTACTGACAGAAGATCTGGCGGCGCTGTATCCGCTGGCTGACTATGAAAGCTGGCTCTTGAGCCTGCCCGAGGAGCGGCAGACACAATTGCGCCATCAGGGCCCGCCTGGTGAACATCGTGCGATAAGATTAATCGATGGCCAGCGCTACTTCGTCATTCCCAGGTGGAAGATTGGGCACCTGCTGGTCATGCCGCAAATGCCGCGGCATCCTGATGCGGCCAGGCATTACCATGACACCGCGAGCGTACCCGACCATCTGTATATGGCCGCTTACCGGTATGTACAAAAACAGTATGCCGCCCATGCGCTCATTCATCTGGGCACGCATGGTACGCAGGAGTGGCTGCCTGGCAAGGATCGGGGCCTGGCGGCCAGCGACTATCCCTGGCTGGCTGTGGGTAGCATGCCAGTGTTCTATCCCTATATTCAGGATAACGTTGGCGAAGCCATCCAGGCCAAGCGGCGCGGGCGGGCAGTGACGATCAGTCATCAGACGCCTCCGTTTGCGCCTGCCGGACTATACGACCAGATGCGCGATCTGCACCACCTGATTCATGAGTATCAGCAGCTTGATGAAGGGGCCGTTCGTCAACAAGTGGCCTCGCATATCCTGGAGGCGGCGTTCGAGGCGAATCTGCATCGGGATCTGGGTTGGAGTAATGAGCAGGCCGAACGAGATTTTCCGGGCTTTATTCAGGCAGTCCATGACCAGTTGCATGAATTGGCGCGGACCGCCATGCCGCTTGGACTACATACTTTTGGGCAGCCGGCGAGCGACGAGCACCGGGCCAGCACGATCATGCAACAGCTCGCAGATCCATTCTATGCAGCCGTGGGGATCGACAGGCAAGAGCTGTTTGCCCAGGATCACAAGGACCTGAACAATAATCCTGCCTATCTTGCAGTACGTCAGTTGCTCAATGCGGACCGACAGCCTGCGGTGTCTGAGCCAATTGCCGCCTTTGCCGATCGCGCCAGGGAGCAGGACCGGCGTTTACGCGACACCCAGGAAAATGAGGCTTTGCTGGCTGGCCTGGCAGGCCGATTCATTGAGCCGGGCGCCGGCGGCGATCCCGTGCGCAACCCGGATGTCATGAGCGGACGCAATTTATATGCCTTCGAGGCCGATAAGGTCCCCGCCAAATCAGCTTATGATTCGGCTGCTACGGCATATGACCAACTTGTTCAGGCATTCCGTTCCGCACATGGCGGCCAGTGGCCGCGCAAACTGGCATTCAGCTTGTGGTCGTCCGAGGCGATTCGTCACTTGGGAATGACCGAGGCACAAATTCTGCACGCGCTTGGCTTACGTCCGGTCTGGGACGCAGGTGGACGTGTCACTGCGCTGGATATTATTCCGCGTAGCGAACTGGGCCGGCCCCGCACCGATGTCGTGATTCAGATTACCGGCGTATATCGCGACCAGTTCGACAGTTTTATCCGCCTGCTGGATGACGCCCTGGCGCGGCTGGCCACATTGGACGAGCCTGGTAATCCGATTATTGCCAACAATAAGCGTATTGCTGCCTCTTTGCATGAAGCGGGGATGCCATTGGAGCAGGCAGCCGCCGCGGCCAGCGCACGTATTTTTGGCAACGCCCCGGGGCAGTACGGCACGGGCGTGCCCGATCTGGCCTTGCGCTCTACCGAATGGAATGATGACGCCGAACTGGCGCAGCGCTTTCTGGCTAGCAGCAAATACGCATACGGCAGCCAGCAGTGGGGCAGCGCCCCGGCAAAAGCCAATCTGCTGGCGCAGCAGCTGCGCGGCACACAGGCCGCCATTATGTCGCGGTCCTCCAATCTTCATGGGGTGCTCTCAACCGACCATCCGTTTGAGTTTCTGGGGGGATTGTCGTCGGCCGTGCGGCATCTTGACGGCCAGGCCCCGCAACTGCTGATTTCGGATTTGCGCGACGGCCAGGTAAAAACGACCGGATTGCCGCGCTTTCTTGCCAACGAGATGCGCGCGCGTTATCTGAACCCGCAATGGATAGCTTCCATGCAGCAGGAAGGGTATGCCGGTACGCTGCAAGTGCTCAATGTCACGAACAATCTATTTGGCTGGCAGGTCATGGACCCGGAAGCGGTGCGAGACGACCAATGGCAGGCCATGTTCGATACCTATGTCAATGATACGCGGGACCTGGGCACCAAAGAGTGGTTCGAGCAGCACAATCCGACGGCGCAGGCGCAGATACTCGAACGGATGGCAGAAGCCATGCGCAAAGGGTACTGGGATGCATCGGAGCAGACGCAGCGCGAACTTGTCCAGCGCTGGCAACAACTGGCTGAACAGTTCGACGTTCAGACTGGAGCCCAGCAGACGCGCCGCTATATTGCCGAGCTTGCACAGGGATTTGGCTTGAACTCCGGAACGGCGCCCGACATGGACACCGCTGCACCCGCCGAGCCCTTGCCCGAAAGCCAGGCGCCGGCGGGGCAGCAATTAGAAGCGGTGCAAGGCCAGGTGCTGGAGCGGGTGCAAGTGTCGCCCGAGCCTTCATCCGAGACTTCACGGGTATTGCTTCTGTTGCTGTTTGTCGCCATGGCGGGTGCAGTGCGGCAATGGCGCGCCGGCCGTGCGCCCGAGCGCGTGATACCGATTTGATCTGCAGCCATCGCCATTTTCTCTTTTACCGTTTTCCGAGACCGTCTTATGGACTTTTTTGCCAATATCGAACAGCTGCTTTACGCCGTTTCCCGTGTTTTTCTTATGCCGATCCTGTTTCTGATCGTCTTGTCGCTGCTTTATGCAGTTGCAATGCTGGGCGCTTTCCTGGTCGAAGGCTGGCAACGGCGGGGGCAGGGCAGTGCAGACCGACTGGTGATGCAGGCCAGGCACTATTTACAGCGTCAGGTGATTACGTCGGCCGATTTGGAGCTGTACATCTTGAAGCGGCTGGAATGGCTGCGCATTGTGTCGCGCACTGCGCCAATGCTGGGCCTGATTGCGACCATGATCCCGATGGGGCCGGCTTTACTGGCACTGGGCAATGGCGATGCGACTGAAGTGGGTAAAAACATGGTGGCGGCATTCTCGGCCGTTATTCTCGCCCTGCTGGCTGCCAGCCTTTGCTTTTTCATCCTTATAATACGCCGCCGCTGGCTGCTGCAGGATCTGCATCAAGCTGAACGCAGTATGCTCTCTCAAGAGGAGTCTGCCTGATGCGCTTTCTTGACGACGACGACACCGATCCGATGCTCTCGGTGGTCAATCTCATTGATCTGTTCCTGGTGATCATCGGGCTGTTGATGATTATCATTGCCCAGAATCCGCTGGGCCCGTTAGCCAGTGAAAACGCAGTCCTTGTGGAAAACCCGGGCCAATCTGATATGCGCATCACAATCAAAGAAGGCAAGGAGCTGACACGCTACGAATCCAGCGGCAAAGTTGGTCAGGGGCAGGGTGCACGCGCGGGCGTAACGTACCGTCTGGATGACGGGCGGATGATTTATATTCCCGAAGATAAGGAAAAGCCAGCAAACAAGTAGTGTGAGCGATGGTGCACTGAGTCAGTTTGGCGAGACTATTTCCAATAAAAATTAATTGATCCAAGGGTAAACCCCTATTTGCATACCTATGCAAGAAATCGAACATAAGGTCAATTCCATTTTTTATAGCCATGCCAAAGACCAAACCATTATGATCCAATACCTGAAACGCGGCCGCTCGGCACAAGTCAAAACCGATGATGATGCGAAGGTGCGCGCCACTGTCGAAGACATTATTCGTCATATCGAACAAGACGGGGACGAAGCTGTCCGCCAGTACAGCCGCAAGTTCGACAATTGGGACCCGGAAGACTTCCGGCTGTCTCGTGACCAGATTGCCGCAGCGCGCAAGCAACTGTCTGCGCGCGAGATCGAGGATATCGCTTTTGCCCAGGAACAAGTTCGCAATTTCGCGCAAATTCAGCGTGATTCCATGAAGGATGTGGAAGTGGAGACATATCCCGGCGTCGTGTTAGGCCATAAGCACATCCCAATGAATGCGGTGGGCTGTTATATTCCCGGCGGCAAGTACCCCTTGCTGGCATCTGCCCATATGAGTGTGCTGACCGCAAAAGTGGCGGGCGTCAAGCGCGTGGTGTCTACCGCGCCACCGTATCAGGGCAATCCGCATCCAGCCATTGTGACGGCGATGGACATGGCAGGCGCTGACGAAATTCTGGTGCTTGGGGGCGTGCAGGCCGTTGTGGCCATGGCAGTTGGCACACCCAGCGTCGCCCCGGTGGATATGCTGGTCGGGCCTGGCAATATGTTCGTGGCCGAGGCCAAGCGCCAGTTGTATGGTCGCGTGGGTATCGACCTGTTTGCCGGGCCCACCGAAACGCTGGTGATTGCCGATGATAGTGTCGACGGCCAGTTGTGCGCCGTTGACCTTCTCGGCCAGGCAGAGCATGGCCCGACCTCGCCAGCCGTATTGCTGACCACCAGCGAAAAGCTGGCGCGCGACACGCTGGCCGAGATCGAACGCCAATTGACGATACTGCCCACGGCCGCCATTGCCCGGCAAAGCTGGGACGATTGCGGTGAAGTTATTCTCTGCGATACGGATGAAGAAATGCTTCGTGTGGCCGATGAACTGGCTTTTGAACATGTGCAAGTGATGACCCACGACGTGGATTATTTCCTCAAAAACATGACGAACTATGGCGCGCTGTTCCTGGGGCCACGTACCAACGTGAGTTTCGGCGACAAGGTCATCGGCACCAATCATACGCTACCTACTAACCGCAACGCTCGCTATACCGGTGGTTTGTGGGTTGGCAAGTTTCTGAAGACCTGCACGTATCAGCGCGTGCTCACCGATGAGGCCAGCGTGACCATGGGCGAGTATTGTTCGCGCTTGTGTCATATGGAAAATTTTGCGGGCCACGGTGAGCAGGCAAACATCCGGGTGCGTCGTTATGGCAATCGTCCCGAGTTGCCTTGGTATGAACCGGTAAGGGATCAGGCATGATTGAGCTGCCTACATGCCCGGATTTTCGGGTGGATGGCAAGCGTGCGCTGGTGACCGGCGGTAGCAGTGGTATCGGGCTGGCTGCGGCGACGGCGTTAGGCCGCGCCGGTGCCCATGTCACCCTGGCGGCGCGCCGCAGCGCCGAACTGGGAAACGCGTGCGCAGCCTTGCGTGACAGCCAAATCTCCTGTGATTTCGTGGTGCTGGACGTCACGCAGTCTGCAGATGTCGATGCCGCCATTGCCAATGCGTTGCCGTACGATATTCTGGTGAACAACGCCGGAATGAACCGGCCGGTGCCGCTGATTGAGCAGAATGACGATGAGATTGATCAGGTGTTCGAGGTGAACGTCAAGGCGGCATTCTACACCAGCCGGGCAGTGGCGCGACGCCTGTTGGCGGCCAACCGTCCCGGTTCCATTATCAATATATCGTCGCAGATGGGGCATGTAGGCAGTCCAGGCCGAGTGCTGTATTGTGCCAGCAAACACGCCATGGAAGGCATGACCAAAGCCCTGGCGTGGGAGCTGGGTGCAAAGAATATCCGCGTCAATTCCATCTGCCCGACCTTTATTGAAACACCGATGACGGCAGCAATGTTCGATAAACCCGGCTTCAGACAATGGGTTTGCGAAAGAATTGCCCTGGGCCGCCTGGGCCGGGTTGATGAAGTGATGGGGGCAGTCGTATTTCTGGCCAGCAGCGCGTCCAGTCTGATGACAGGCAGCGCACTGATGCTGGACGGAGGGTGGACCGCAGCATGAAAACCGCAGTGCGCGCACAAGATGTGGCCGATCTGGCCAACGTGTCGCAATCGGCCGTCAGCCGCACGTTTACGCCGGGCGCCAGTGTGTCCGAGAGCACTCGCAAGAAGGTGCTCGCGGCCGCGCAACGCCTGGGCTACCGGCCAAACGCCCTGGCACGCAGTCTGATCACGCGGCAAAGCCGTATCGTGGCGCTGGTGATGAGCTATCTGGAAAACCAGTTTTATCCGTTGGTCATTGAAAAGCTGTCCCAGCAACTCCAAAAGAAAGGCTATCACGTACTGATGTTCATTGCAGACATCGACGAGGGTGCCGATGGCGTGCTGGCTGATATTCTGCAATATCAGGTGGACGGCATTGTCATGGCTTCTACCATGTTGTCGCCGACGCTGGCAAAAAGCTGCTCGGATGTGGGGGTACCCGTGGTGCAGTTCAACCGCATTTCGGACCTGGGCGGATTAACGCGTTATGCGACCAGTTCCGTGACCTCTGACAATGCGGCGGGAGGTCGACTGGCAGCGCAATTGTTGCTGGCAAGAGGCTATGGGCGAATCGCATTTCTGGCTGGACTGGAGGATTCATCGACCAGTCTGGAGCGTGAGCGTGGGTTTACGCAGGCGCTTGCCGAGTCAGGCATGGGAATCGCTTATCGTGACACGGGCCACTACAGCTTCGCCGGAGCGCAGGACGCGACGCGGCGTTTGTTTGACCGCACCGAGCGCCCCGATGCTGTATTCGTTGCCAATGATCACATGGCAATCGCCGCAATGGATGTGTTGCGCCTGGAATTTGGCTTGCGTGTACCGCAGGACGTAGGCGTGATCGGCTTTGACGATGTGCCCCAGGCATCCTGGGGCGCGTACCAACTGACTACGGTCTCTCAGCGGGTGGAGCCTATGGTCGACGCGACGGTCGAGCTATTACTGGAGCAAATGTGCGGTGAAGTTCGCGCGCGCGAGATCGTGGTTCCCTGTAGCCTGGTGGAAAGAAAAACCGTCAGGCCCGCTGCCTGACGAATAATGACTTAAACGTGAAGTCGCGTGCGATTTTGCTCGTGACTCAAAAATTGGAAATTTTAATATGAACAAACGAAGCCTGATTTCAAGTGTTTTCTGTGCTGTGGCGTTAATGGCCATCGGTCCCATCGCAGGAGCACAAAGCCCTGCAAACTGGCCAGAAAAGCCTGTGAGATACATTGTTCCATTTTCGCCAGGCGGCGTTTCCGATGGCGTGGCAAGATTGCTGGCCGAGCAACTGTCCAAACAGTTGGGACAGAGCATTATTATCGAGAACAAGCCTGGCGTCTCTGGTATTCTGGGTACGCAAACCGTTGCACGTTCAACACCGGACGGTTACACGATCATGGGCGGAACAATTACCACTCACGCAGTTAACCCTTTTTTCGTGAAGTCATTAAGTTACGATCCGGTCAAGGATTTTACGCCAGTCTCATTGGTGGGGATGGTCAGTAACGCGCTGGTCGTGCGCGCCGATAGCCCGTTTAACTCGGTGCAAGACGTCATTGAAGCGGCGCGCGCCAAACCGGGCGCGCTCAACTACGGTACGGCCGGACCGGGCACCTCGCAACACCTTTCAGGCGAACTATTCCAGTCCATCACAAAAACCACTTTCCAGCAGATTTCCTACAAGGGCGGATCGCAGGCGATGATGGATTTGATTGGCGGCCAGATCGATCTGATTTTCGAAACCGTGGCGGCGGCCCGGCCAATGATCGACGCCAAGCGCGTCAAGGTACTGGGCGTGACATCAGCACACGAACTGGATGATCTGCCTGGGGTAAAACCGTTGGCCGAGCTCGGGGTGCCAGATTTCGAAATGCAATCGTGGCAAGGCGTTTTTGCCCCTGCCGGCACACCGCAAGCGATCGTTGATAAACTGGCCAGTGAAGTTGCAATCGCCGTCAAAACGCCTGAATTGAGCGCAAAGCTGCGGCAATTGGGTGTAGAGCCCGATGGCCGGGGTAGCAGCGAATTTGCGGCTTTCCAGAAAGCGGAAGTGGAAAAGTGGCGCAAGGTTGTCCAAGATGCCGGCATAAAAGCGAATTGACCAACTAGAACAAGGAAGCAGGCATGACAGAATCTCATTACCCCCTGGACGGTCGATTGCCGGCGCTGTTATGTGGACAGCAACGGGTGCGCGGTCTATTTAACGGACTGCCCAGTCCTGCCATCGTTGAGATGTGCGGTTATGCAGGGTTTGATTTCATTATCATCGACAACGAACACGGCAGTGCCGACCTGGGGGTTACCGAGAACATGCTGCGAGCTGCGCGCGCCAGTGGCATTATTCCCGTTGTCCGGTGTTTTGTCCACGACCTGCCACGCGTACTGGACATGGGGGCCAGTGCGGTGCAGGTTCCCATGGTGGAATCGGCCCAGCAGGCGCGCGAACTGGTCGCCAAAGTGTTTTATCCGCCCAAAGGTACACGGGGCAGTGCGTTCAGTACACGAGCGGCAGGATATGGGGCATTCAGCGGTGCTGGCCATACCCAGCGCAGTAACGAGGGCATCAGTCTGATCGTGATGATAGAAACGCCACAAGCGATTGATCAGGCGTATGAGATTGCCCATGTTGATGGGGTCGACGCTGTGTTCATTGGCCCGAATGACCTGGCACATGCCATGGGACATGGCAGCGACTGGAATGCGCCACCCGTACAAGAGGCCATACGCAAAGGGCTGGCAGCCATTGCTGAAGCCGGCAAGTGTCCGGGCATCATCGCACTAACCCCTGAAGATGAAGATAAATATGCAGCACTTGGCGCAAGGTATTTCGCCAATGTGAGCACTGCCTTGATAACCCGCGCATTCAAACAGGCGGCCACCCGGGGAGAGGACGCTGACTTGCGTTATTGATCCACCGTCAAATCGCCCGGGGCTAGCCGGCTGCACAACACGAACTCATGTTCCAATCGGCGGCCCTGCGTCCAGGGCGTCGGCAAATTTGCGCATTGATTTGACGAAAGCATCCAGCTCTTGCTGACTCCAGTCCTTGAAAATCGCCTCGGCCATGCGCTCACGCGCCGCGTCGATCCGGTCTGTCATGGCCTTTCCTTCAGCAGAAATGACCGCCTCGCGCACCCGCCGATCCAGCGAATTTGCCTGACGCTTGACAAGCCCCAGGCTTTCGAGGCGGGCGACCTGGCGACTGATTGTGGTGTAGTCCCGCCCAGAGCGATCAGCCAAATCCACCACGCCGATTGGTCCCAGCCGTTCGATCATCACCAGGGCAGAGAACAATGCCCGATCCAGTCGAATCCCTGCATCCTCGATCATCTTCTCGTCGTTCCGTGGGCGGTTCAGCGCACTAAGAATGCTGATCAACGAACTATGCAGCGACTTCATTTGCTTCGATATATGTGTATCTTGCATATTTTTTCCAAATGACATAATATAACTCCTATTGAGTGCATAATACACATATTGGAGCAATCATGGCAAGTCAATTGACGACAGATGTAATCATTTGCGGGGCGGGTGCCGCAGGGCTGACGCTGGCCATCGAGCTGGCGCGGCGTGGCGTTTCTTTCCAACTGGTTGAAAAACTGGCCACGCCATTTCCCGGTTCGCGGGGCAAGGGTATTCAGCCGCGAACACAAGAAGTGTTTGAAGATCTGGGCATCCTTGACAAAGTGGTGGCTCGGGGTGGCATTTATCCACGCCAGCGCGCTTATCGTGAGGACGGCAGCTATGTTGAATCGGATTTGGCGCAACCGGCGGATGCGTCGCCGGCCGAGCCATATCAACGGCCGGTTATGCTCCCGCAGTTCCTGACCGAGCAGATCATGCGCGAACGCTTGAACGAGCTGGGTTGCCAGGTGCAATTCGGTTGCGAACTGCTGGGCTTTGAACAGGACGCCGACGGCATCACTGCAATCCTTTCAGTAGCTAGCGGCAGGCAGGCGGTTCGCGCTCGCTACCTCGTGGGCGCCGATGGCGGACGCAGCTTTGTCAGGAAAACACTTGGCGTGGATTTTCCGGGAAAGACGCTGAACGTGCGCGCTATCGTAGCCGATGTTACGCTGACCGGCCTGGAGGGCGATGCATGGCATCTGTTTAATGACGCGGACATGCAACGCATGGTGGCCATTTGTCCGCTGGCCGGTACGGATCTGTTCCAGATTCAGGCGCCGATTTCTCCGGACCAGCCGACAGACCTGTCGGAAAAAGGGCTGACCCAGTGGCTTGCGCACCGAACGGGTCGCGACACTATCGTCGTGCATGCCGTGTCGTGGGCCTCTGACTACCAGATGAGCGCGCGGCTGGCGCAACGCTATCGGGTAGACCGGGTTTTTCTGGTCGGCGATGCGGCGCATGTACATCCGCCCACCGGCGGACAGGGGCTTAACACGAGCGTGCAAGATGCCTACAACCTGGGCTGGAAGCTGGCCGCAGTGCTGCGTGGCGCGCATGACAGCCTTCTGGACAGTTACGAGACTGAACGTCGTCCGGTGGCCCAGGCCGTGCTTGGTCTGTCTACCAGGCTGCTGGGTGATCAGAAACAAGGCGGCGTGCGCCGCGGACGCGAAACGCGGCAACTGGATCTCGGTTACACCGACTCGCCGCTGGCAACCGAGTTGCCGCGGCGAAAAAGCGGCATCCGGGCGGGTGCTAGAGCGCCGGATGCGGTGATTTGCGGCGCAGCAGGCCAGCCATCAAGACTGTTCCAGCTGTTCAAAGGCGTGCATTGGACGCTGCTGGCTCATGCCGGACGACCCGAGACGCCGGTGTCACGGCCAGGGCTGCAGGTGCACTATATCGGAGCGAAGGGCGACATCATTGACGTCAGGGGACACATCCGGGACGCGTATGGCTTGGAGCCAGGAGAGTGTGCGCTTATTCGCCCGGATGGATATGTGGGCGCGATTGTTGATGCAGATGGGGCTGCGGGACTTGGCGATTATCTGGATCGCGTGGGGCTGGGGTAATGTGCAGCGCCCAGGGCATGAAGGTGATTTTTGTTATGTATGCCATGACTCAATAACGATTGGTTATCGAAATTAAGTATTTCATTATTGGATAAAATGGCTAGCGTCGATTAAATTGTCTGCCATAGTGCGGCAACGAAGACTCGAGTGCCGCGATTCGTTGTTTCAACAATCCGTGGGGTCTGCACATGCTCTTTTCACTCGATCGTCGACGTATGTTGCTGGGCGTGGCTGCCACGCTATGTCTGCCCGGCGTACGGGCTTTAGCGCAGGCGTCTGGTTGGCCTGGTCGAAACATTCGTTTCGTTACGCAATCTGCCCCTGGCGACGCTGTGGATGTGCGGTTGCGCGAATTGCTGCTTGATCTGGGACCACTGTTGAACGGCCAGACGCTTATCCCCGACAATAAGCCCGGCGCCGGTGGCGTGTTGGCCCACCAATCTGTGCTCAATGCCCCCGCCGACGGCTACAGTGTCTTGCTGGCCAATGCAACGATGACCATTCTTCCCGCATTCAATCGTAAGCTTTCTTACAATCCTCTTGAAGAATTTACACCGGTGGCAGTACAGGGGCTCTCGCCCATTGGTTTGGCGATTCCAGCCTCTCGCCCTGAGAAAACGTTGGATGATTGGCTGCAGTGGGCTCGCCAGCAAGGCGATCAGCTCAATTACGGTTCTGTCGGAAATGGCTCAGTGTCCCATCTGTATGGTTTCCAGTTGGCAGACGACATGGGTTTTCGTGCTACGCATATTCCGTTCAAGGGAGGAACGCCGGGACTGCTCGCCATGCTCGCGGGCGATGTGCACTACGGTATGTATGACACTTTCTCGCTGCGCCCGTTGCTCAATAAGGGTGGCCTGCGTGTACTTGCCGTTACCGGTGAAAAACGCAGCAGGTTCCTCCCTAATGTACCGACATTCAAGGAGCTAGGTCACGCCGGTTATGACCGAATGGGCTGGACGGGTTACTTTCTCAAGAAGGAGACTCCCGTCGAAATCGTCGCCAGATTGGCGCAATCTATCAACCAAGTTAACGCTAAACCACAGTGGAGTACTAAGCGTGAACAATTATGGTCTGAATGGCATGATATGACTCCTGAGCAATTGGCTACCCGAGTACAGACGGATGCGCAGGCCTGGGCCTCGATTGTACAAAAAACGGGTGTATATGCCGACTGATATTGAGAACGTATCGATCACAACGAGCACCTTGGGCCTCCCTGCCGTTCTCACGGGGGGATCGTGACCGCTGGTATTATCAATTGGACCCGCGTTGCCGCTGCTTGACTAACGCCTTACTGGAATTAGACCCGTTACTATGAACTTTCCTTCCGCGACTTCCTCCTGTGCTGTGATGCAGGGATTTCCACCACCGCCTGAAAACCGCATCACTTCAGAGAACTGGCATGAGCCAGCCTTTCTGCGTTGGAGTTTGATGAATCGGTCGGTGCAGGTGCCCAGTGTATCGATCTGGCGCGGCGATGGCCCTGCCAGTGCCTTGCCAGAGGTACCGCTGGATCTGGACACATTGCCGGTACCAGCATTGGACGGGGCCCCGGCGCCGCTGCGTTCTGTGCTCAATAGATTGGAGGTAGACGCTTTCCTTGTCATGCATCGTGGCTGCATCGTTTACGAACGCTACTTCCATGGTATGCAGCCTCATACGTTGCATGGTACCGCCTCGATCAGTAAGTCGTTCATGGCGGTGCTCATCGGTATCCTGCAAGGGCAGGGCATACTTGACCTGGAGCGCGAGGCACAGCACTATGTGCCCGAAATGCGCGGTTGCGCCATGGGCGATGCTACGTTGCAGCAGTTGTTGGATATGCAGGCGGGGATTGAGCGACCGGCAATGACAGGTCGGGATGGCAAGATAGGCCAGCAGGACGGCGGGGTTTACGAGATCTTGGGTCTATTGCCGAGCCGGCCCGATGCGCCTGCCGACTTTTACGATTTTGTATTGCGCAAGCTACGTTCGGGCCCGCATGGTCACCGGTTCTATTACGACAACGGCACCGTGGAGGCATTGGCCTGGGTTGTGCGCCGGGCCACCGAGCGCACAATTGCCGAGCTGTACTCGGAGTTACTGTTCAAGCCATTAGGCGCGCAGCGCGACGCTTATATCACGGTGGACAGACTGGGCGCGGAATTTACCTCTGGCGGCCTGGCCACGACGTTGCGTGACATGGCGCGTTTTGGCGAAATGTTACGCAATGACGGTTATTGGAATGGGCGTCAAATTGTCCCCGAAGCGTTCGTTGCTGCTACTCGGCGCGGTGGCGATCGTGCGATGTTTGCCGCTTCAGCCCGCCACGCCGTGATGCCTACCGGCTCTTATCGAAACTGTTTCTTTCATATGCATGACGACATGGAGGGCTTTGCAGCCTCAGGCCGCTATGGTCAGCGGATTTATGTGTCGCCGCGTGCGCAATTGGTCATCGCGCAGTTCAGTTCGGCAGGCGGCGCGCCACCGCCGCATCCATTCGATGGTCCGACCGCAAACCTGCAGCATGCCCTGGCAACATTTTTCGCTCGCGAGCTGGGGGCATGGCCCGGTAACGAGTGAGAGCGCGTTCTGCATGTGTGCACGGGCGGGCAGTTTCATCGAATGCTGAACCCTTTTTGTTGGCCTATCGGTAAGTTCTCATTAGCCGCTTTGGCCAAAGCGTTGTTGTTGTTGTTGTTGTTGTTGTTGTTGTTGTTGTTGTTGTTGTTGTTGTTGTTGTTGTTGTTGTTGTTGTTGTTGTTGTTGTTGTTGTTGTTGTTGCGATGATAGGTGCCGATCCGGATTGGCCCGGCCCCGTGCAATCTTAAAATCTCGGGCAAACGAGTGGCTCAGCATCTTACCTCTCCCGTTATGAAGGATTGCTAAGTGCTGAAAACCTTTTGGCATCATGACAGGATAGCCTTCGCGATGGTATTTCTTTGAATTTCACTCGTTCCCGTTACGATGCGATAGAGGCGCAGACGCCGGAAGATGAACTCGACAGGATGATTGCGTGTCACCCCTACGTTGCCATGGATTTGCATTGCTTTGTCGGCAATATCAAAGCATTTCTCGGATACAAATAATTTGCACATCGCGGCTTCCTTGCGGATGTCCTGGCCCGCGTCAGCTTTGCGTGCTGCAGCAAGAATCATGCTATCGCAAGCGTAAAGCCCTGTAGCCATATCGGCCAGCATATGCTGAATGGCCTGAAAGCGGCTGATGGGCCCGCCAAATTGTTGTCTGTGCTGTGCATAGTGCAATGCCATTTGATAGGCTTGTCGAGCCAGGCCTGTCATAGTCGGGCAATGTAGAAGACGATTGGTACTGATGCGACCTATCGCGGTCTTGAAACCTTTTCCTTCCTCTCCCAACAGATTGCTGCGTGGAACTCGCACGTTGTCAAAGTGAATGTCGGCATCGACATGTTGTCCGGTCATCGGAAGATAGTCATAGGTCAGACGGACTCCGGGACGATCCAATTCAATAAGAACGGCCGATATTCCGTCAACCCCTTTATCCGGGTCAGTGACACACATGGTAATGGCGTAATCTGCGAAGGCAGACGCACTGATATAATGCTTGCAACCAGTGATAACGTAATCGTCGCCGTCAACAATGGCGCGGGTCTGTATACTTGCTGCATCGGATCCCGACTGGGGCTCGGTCATGGCAAAGCAGGTTCCCATTTCACCGCGCACTACAGGTTCGATGAAGCGTGTTATCTGATCTGGTGTCGCATATTTGACAAGGTTACCGATGCGCGCCGGCCCCCCCCAGTCTCCCAGTACGTGGGGAAATAAGATCGCACCGGATGCCGCAACGTCATCCTTCAGGATACATAAATCATGAATACTTATTCCCTTGCCGCCCAACGCACGTGGTACCTGCAGACCGTAGAATCCCAACTGATGTGATCTTTGCCAGATTTTTCGTATTTCCGGCTTGGAGAATCGATCCTCATACCCGAAACCCTGTGCTTGTTCATAAGGTATCAGTTCGTCAAATAGATAGGCGCGAAGTCGTGCGCGCAAGTCTTGTAATTCAGATGAAATAAACGTGCAGTTTTCCATAGTGTTGTGTCCTCAGGACTTTTTGGTATCGGGAGGACCATATTGGCATGATCCGTCATATACTTGAATAATGGTTAAATAAGTTTCAATAACAAACGGGAATGATGTGAGAATCGAAGACTTGAATTATTTTCTTGCCGTGGCCGAATCGAAACACGTGGGACGGGCCGCAGAAGCACTGGGGCAGACGCAACCTGCGCTTACCAAAGGTATACAGCGACTGGAAAAGGAACTCAGCCTGCAATTGTTTGAGCGGACACCGAAAGGCATGGTGCTCACGGCCGTGGGGCAAGCATTTTTCGATCGAGCGCAGACGGTCAGACTAAGTATGGATCACGCGATAAGAGAGGCGCGCGATCTTCATTTGGGCACCATTGGCACTTTGCGGGTGGGTGTGCCGCCCAATTATGCGGATTACTTTTCGGCTGTCTGCGAATTGCTGTTGAAGCAACGACCTGCAGCACGCGTGCAGGTGACATTGGGTATGAATGATCAGTTGTTCTCCGCGTTGCGCGTTGGTGATATTGATATGTGTATCAGCGGTCAGCACAATGCGGCAAACAGCGAATTTGACCAGTTGCCGCTCTTTACCGATAACCTGCTCATTGTGGCGCGAGAAGGGCATCCGCTTTTTTATCGTAACCGCCTCACATTCCCTGACCTGGCACAAGCCTCATGGATTTTGCCTCGTGAACGTATTGTGGCGCGCCAGTGGGTCCAGGCGCGATTTGCCGAACATGGACTTCCTGCTCCGAATGTTGTCGTTGAATCCAACTCATCGAGTATTGCGCTAATTCGAATGGTGCGCAATTCAGACCTGCTGACTATCGCTACCGAGTCTGCGCTGATTCATCCAGAGCACTGCAACCTTAGACCGATTCCCTTGAAGGAAGCACGGTGGTCGCGGGTGGTTGGTGTTACCACCCGTCACGATGCCTATCTGTCTCCACTAGTTAAGCGTTTTATCGAGTTGTTGCAATCGCATAAACCGGAAGATTTTAGGGCAGATATCCATGCCTGAATTACAAAATTGGGGATTTAACCGACCTGGCGTTCCAAACCTGCCCAGTAAGGATCCTTGAGTAGCTTTCTGGCAATTTTGCCGTTAGAGTTTTTAGGAAGTTCGGACAGCAACTCTATTGAGCGTGGTTTTTTGAAATCTGCAAGCAGCAATCTGCAATGCTCAGCAAGTGTCTCTGCGGTTACATTGAAACCCGGTTTCAATACGACGGCCGCTTTTACTGCCTCTCCCCAGATATCATCGGGAACACCAAAAACACATGCTTCATAAATAGCAGGGTGCTGGTATAGAACCTGTTCCACTTCAGTCGGGTAGACATTGAAACCACCAGAGATAATCATGTCTTTTTTACGGTCGACAATATACAAATAACCTTCGCTGTCCATGCGCGCCAGATCTCCGGTATAACACCATCCGTTGCGAAGAGACTGTGCCGTCAGCTCGGGTTCTCGCCAGAAACCAGCGAATACATCCGGCCCTCTGACGACAATTTCTCCAATTTCTCCGGTAGCTACTGGATTGCCTTCATTGTCCAGTAGTTGTAGTTCGGTTTCACCAAAAACGCGCCCACATGACAACAGTAGATGTTCCTCCCCATGCATGGCCCGGGCATGATCATCGGTGCTTAGCATCGCCATGCCGCCCGTCGTTTCACCTGCACCATAGCCCTGACTCAGGACAGGCCCCAGTGCTCTCCAGGCATCTTTGATCCTTGCCGGGGCCATAGGCGCAGCTCCGTAGGAGATCTGACATAAGGAACTCAAATCGTATTGATCCATTGCCGGATGTGCAATTAGCATATTGATCATGGTCGGAACCATGAACGTGAAGTTGATCTTGTGTTCCTGTATCGATGACAGGAAATGATCTGGCTCAAAACGGTCGTGCAGCACAATGGTGCCACCCTGAAATAAAAAGGGCTGTATGAACATACCACTCGCGTGCGTAATAGGGCCGGCCAGCCCGAGTACGTCGCCGGGTTTTGCCCGCATACGCCCTATGATGACTTTGCGTAGCGATGCCATGCGGTTGCCGACTGTTTGCATTGCCGCTTTCAGCTTTCCCGTTGATCCAGATGTAAAATGCAATACTGCCAAGTCATCGGGCTGCATCTGAATATTAGGATTCTGATCCGATCCCTCAGCAACTAGAGTTTCATATTGGCTGGTGGCACCATAGTCTGCTGCTAGGAATACTAAGTGCTCCACATTTGGCATATCGGACATGACTGGTGTGGCAATTGGCCGATGGGCTTCGTCTAAAAATAGAATCCGGGCCTGCGCATTGCTTACTGCATCGGCCAGTTCCGTTGCGGACAGACGCGCATTCAGGGCGACCTTAACAAGACCCGCCTTGTAGAGAGCACACTCCAGCTCGATAATCTCCGGACGGTTCCAGGCTTGTATAGCAACCCGGTCACCTTTTCGCAGTCCTAAGCTGATGAGCGCATTAGCCAATCGACTGGATCGACTGTCGAGCTGCTTAAAAGTCACCACGCTGTTTTTGAAAATAATAGCTGGATTCTCGCCCCAGTAGCGAGCATTGCGGCTAACGAAACTTCCTTGATTCATCACAGATCACCTCATCGAAATAAGCTCAATGTTGATCGAACAAGGGCAGTATTGGTATAACGAAAATAGGTATTTCGATAACAAAACGTCATGTAGGTGGGGAGCAATTGCGTTTGCCGTATTGATCATGCCTTATTGTTATGACGTTTGGCATCAACGGAATCGAAAGCCTCGCGACACTCCGTTATAAATAGCACTGTCAATAGCGCAAAATAGTGCAATTATTATTTGGAGACATGAATGACGATTTATTCGTATGCCCAGCGCCTGATCTTGGCGATAAGTGCCGGACTCTTGCTTTCAACGGCTTCGTATGCTGACAACACGCAATTTCCTGAACGTCCTGTTCAAATGGTGGTGCCGTTCAGTGCGGGTGGTCAATTCGATCTTGTTGCGCGGCTCGTGGCGTCATCTATGAGCAAATCGCTAGGGACGGAAATCATTATTGAGAATCTTGGCGGTGCAGGAGGCAATATTGGTGGGGCTAAAGTGGCGAAGGCAAAGCCGGATGGGTACACGCTGCTAGAATATGGTGGCAACTTCGCTGTCGCGAAGTATCTGACAAAAGGGTTGCGTTATGATCCGATCGGTGACTTTGAGCCGATCGCTGCGCTCAGCCTGGCCTCGCATGTCGTACTCGTCAACAAAGACTTGCCCGTTAGCAATTTTAAGGAACTGGTAGCGTATTCAAAGGCAAATCCAGGTAAATTGAATTACGCAACGCCGGGCGTGGGCACTTCCATGCACTTGACGTTCGAGGAAATCAAATCGCATTTTGGTATCAGGGCAACACATATTCCATACCGGGGCGGCAGCAATGCGCTGAACGATTTGGCAGGCGGACAAGTACAAATAACCATCGTAGCGGTCGCACCGGCCATGCCATTCATTGAATCGGGACAGATCCGGGCGTTGGCTGTGACCGGTTCCGAGCGAGCACGATCTCTGCCAGATGTGCCGACCATTGCTGAGATGGGGTACAAGGACTTCAGTAGTGGCAGTTGGGCGGGATTGGTGGCTCCAAAGGGTACCCCAGAGGCAGTTATCAACCGATTGCATCAGGCGGCGCAAGAGGCGTTGAAAGATCCGCGAGTAAAAGATCGGCTCGAGTCACTGTCCTTTACAGCACTGGCCGGATCAAGAGAGAGCTTCACAAACCTCATCAAAACAGAAGAAGAACGATATGGACCTCTGATTGAGAGACTCAAGTTACAGCAATAGTCCGTGTCAACATAGTTTCTCCAGACATGGTCTTGGCCTCGGGATCGATCGTTGCGTCATCATGTGCCAGGTAAGTGATTAATATCAAAGCGCAAATGACTGATATTGTCTAGGTTCCATTACTCACAGCCAGGGCCAAAAAAACAGAAAAATACCAATTGAGTGAATTGGCGAGGACTTTGCATGATAGGCCCTTATAATGTTCAGCTGATTGGCGACTAATAAAAATACAGTGGCAGATAGCCATTTCAGACGAAGCATGACGGCTGCCTGAACTCACTCGTTTTATTCAGGCCATGCCACGGCGAAAATCTGTCGCTTTCCACACCGCATTGGCACCTGTTCGACCCTCAAGAAAAGCTACACCCCAGTCTTTCTGTTTTGATACCCCGGTACCCCATTTACCGGTGCTCGCCGCTCATTCCTGTCATTCCACTCTGTACACCCAGAAATCCGGACAGGCACTTTTTCAGCTCTATTTTTAACATTCGCTATGGAAATTAAAGTCAACTTTCTCGACAAGCTGCGCCTTGAAGCCAAATTCGATGATTTCACGGTTGTGGCCGATCAGCCGATTCGTTATAAGGGCGACGGCTCGGCACCTGGCCCCTTCGATTATTTCCTGGCCTCATCAGCCTTGTGCGCTGCCTACTTTGTGAAGCTGTACTGCGTCACCCGCAATATTCCAACTGAAAATATCCGTCTGTCGCAGAATAATATTGTGGATCCGGAAAACCGCTACAAGCAGATTTTCAAAATTCAAGTTGAATTGCCTTCGGATATCGCCGAATCCGATCGTCGGGGCATCCTGCGCGCCATTGAACGTTGTACGGTGAAAAAAGTCGTGCAGGTCGGTCCGCAATTTGTGATTGAAGAGGTAGAGAATCTCGATGCGGATGCCCAGTCGTTGCTGACATTGAAGCCAGCTGCCGGCGCCAGTACCTATACTCAAGGCAAAGACCTGCCGCTGGAACAAACCATTGCCAATATGTCCGGCGTTTTGGCAAATCTAGGCATCAAAATTGAAATCGCCTCATGGCGAAATATCGTCCCAAATGTGTGGTCGCTGCATATTCGTGATGCGCACTCACCGATGTGTTTTACCAATGGCAAGGGAGCAACTAAAGAAAGCGCGCTGGCTTCTGCGTTGGGCGAGTATATCGAGCGCCTCAGTTGCAACCACTTCTATGCCGGTTCTTATTGGGGCGAAGACATCGCCAACGCGCCGTTTGTGCATTATCCGGATGAGCGCTGGTTTCAGCCTGGTTCTGCCGATGCGCTGCCCGCTGATATTCTGGATACATACAGCCGGCTCATTTATAACCCGGATGGCGAACTGCGTGGCTCGCATCTGTATGATACCAATTCCGGTAATAGGTCGCGCGGTATCTGTTCGCTGCCGTTTGTTCGGCAGTCAGATGGGAAAGTGGTGTATTTCCCGTCAAATCTGATCGAAAACCTGTACGTTAGCAATGGGATGAGTGCCGGCAATACGCTGGTAGAAGCGCAGGTACAATGTCTGTCCGAAATTTTCGAGCGGGCGGTAAAGCGCGAGATTCTGGAAAGGGAGATCGCGTTGCCAGATGTGCCGCAAGACGTGCTGGCGAAATATCCGGGAATTTTGGCCGGGATTGGCGCCTTGGAAGATCAGGGTTTTCCGGTGCTGATCAAGGACGCGTCGCTGGGCGGAATTTACCCGGTAATGTGCGTGACCTTGATGAACCCGCGCACAGGAGGCGTCTTTGCCTCGTTTGGCGCACATCCAAGGATGCAAGTGGCGCTGGAGCGCAGCCTCACGGAATTGCTGCAGGGGCGCAGTATTGAAGGTTTGAATGATTTGCCGGAACCGACTTTTGTCAGTGAAGTCGTGACCGAACCCAATAACTTTGTCGAGCACTTTATTGATTCCAGCGGTGTGGTATCGTGGCGCTTTTTCAGCGCCAAGGCCGATTTTGAGTTTGTCGAATGGGATTTTTCCGGCCAGGGTGAAAACGCTAATGCCCAGGAAGCGGCCACTTTGTTTGGCATCTTCGAAGACCTGGGCAAAGAGGTGTACGTGGCGGTGTATGACCAGCTGGGCGCCATTGCCTGTCGGATTCTGGTTCCCGGCTATTCGGAGGTCTATCCGATCGATGATGTGATGTGGGATAACACAAGCAAAGCGCTATTGTTTCGCACCGATATTTTGAACCTGCATCGCCTGGACAACGCCGCGCTGGCAGCGCTGCTTGAACGCTTGGAGAACAACGATCTGGATGAATATGCCGATATTGCTACGTTGATCGGTATTGAGTTTGATGAGAATACGGACTGGGGACAGCTCACTGTCCTGGAGTTGAAGCTGCTTATTAACCTGGCCTTACAGCAGTTTGAGGCGGCGCAAGAGCTGACTGGCGCGTTTCTGCAGTACAACGACAACACGGTCGAGCGCGGATTGTTTTATCAGGCCGTGAATGTGGTGCTGGAAGTGCTGCTTGATGACGAACTGGAACTGGACGACTACGAAGTCAACTTTCGCAAGATGTTCGGCAACACCCGCATGGACGCCGTCATGGGGGCGGTGGACGGCAGCGTGCGCTTCTTCGGCCTAACGCCAACCAGTACGAAACTGGAGGGGCTGGATCGGCATCACCGGCTGATCGATAGCTATAAGAAATTGCATAACGCGCGGGGGCAGGCTGCGGTTGTTGGTTAGGGGAGGGGGCAGGCCGGGTGCTGCTCAGCCGCTTTTGACCGGAGAATGCGTGATTGGTGGCTGCACAACCCGGTAGGATTGGCTATGTACATATTGCCTCGGGGTTCCGGGGCAATTCGGTGCAGGCGACGTGCAAGTTGACTTGTTACGACAGGTTCATGGGTGCGACGTCTTATGCGACACAGTCCAGCGCAGCAAGAAAACGTTCAACAATCAGATTTTGCCTTCTTCCGGTGCGCATTGCGATCGCAATCGGGACGGTAAAGTGCATGCGGTCTGGTGCAATGGCAGTCATCTGTCCTTTCTCTACCCAGGTGGCGGCGTAATGGTCGGGAAGAAAGCCGATATATTGGTCGGTTAATATCAGAAAAGCAATGGCTTCCCTGTCTGTTGCCGTCGCCGCGCAATTCATGCGATGGTGCAGTTCAACGGCTTCGGCATTCAGGCGATAGCTGGGTGCGACTGCCGGCACATCACGCAAATCAGCATCGCAGACGGCACCGGCATTCTTGCCTAAAGGGTGCATACTGCTGCGGTACAGTAAAGAGTGCTCTTCATACAAAGTGTGATAATCCAATCCCGTCAAGGTATTGATCAGGGGTAATGCGCCAATATGAAGACGGCCGTCCAGCAGGCCTCGTTCAATCTCGCCGGGCGTACTCATGCTGATATTGATCCGTATATCGTTGCTTTGCTGGCGCAGTGTCTTCAGGGCAGAGGTAATGCGCATCTGCGGCTGCGTGACCAGATTATTCATAAGTCCGATATTGATTTCACCGCGAAGACTGTGATGCAGTTGATTGACCTCCCTGCGAAAATCTTCGATTGAGGCCAGTACGGTATCGCTTGCCCGCAGCACCTCTCTTCCCTGGTCGGTCAGAGAAAATCCGGCACGGCCTCGTTGGCATAGCCGCATGCCAAGACGCTTTTCAAGGTCGCTCATATGCAGGCTGATTGCGGAACGGGTGATGCCCAGTGCGCTTTCGGCCGCAGTAAAGCTGCCCATTTTTGCAACGGTTCTGAATACCCGCAGCAACCGGAGATCGAAGTCCGTCACCTGGGCAAGAGGTTGGCTTTTCATTGCGTGAGTATTTCCGTATTTATTGATAAATAAAGTTGTATTTTACTAAACCAATTGAGTTCCTATAATCAAAGACACCAACTATTTGAAATAGGACGCGCCATGAACTATCCGGATCTGCAGCCCACCACAATGACAGATGCATTGAATTTAAGATCGCACTGGCTCCCTTTTAGTGCAAACCGCAATTTTCATAAGGACCCACGGATTATCGTGGGCGCCGAAGGCAACTGGCTGGTCGACGCCAGGGGCAGGCGAATCTACGACAGTTTGTCGGGCCTGTGGACTTGCGGCGCGGGCCACACCCGGCAGGAAATTCAGCAGGCCGTATCCCGCCAGCTCGGAACGCTGGATTACTCTCCCGGGTTTCAATACGCGCATCCTTTGTCGTTTCAATTGGCGGAAAAAATGATCGGGCTCACCCCCGAAGGGCTGGATCATGTATTTTTCACCAATTCCGGTTCCGAAGCGGCCGACACGGCGGTCAAAATGGCACGCGGCTACTGGCGTGTGAAAGGCCAGGCGAACAAGACCAAGCTGATAGGTCGAGCCCGTGGCTATCACGGCGTCAATATCGGCGGCACCAGCCTTGGAGGCATTGGGGCAAACCGCAAGGCGTTTGGATCATTTATGGACGTGGATCATCTTGCGCATACCTTGCAGCCTGGCCTTGCCTTTGGTCGGGGTGAACCCGAAACCGGCGGGATTGCACTTGCCGACGAACTGCTTAAGCTGATCGAGTTGCACGATGCATCGAATATTGCCGCTGTTATCGTCGAGCCGGTGGCCGGTTCTGCCGGCGTGCTCGTTCCGCCAAAAGGGTATCTGCAACGTCTGCGTGAAATCTGCAACCAGTTCGGCATCTTGTTGATATTCGATGAAGTCATCACCGGCTTCGGACGGTTGGGGGCAGCCACCGGCGCCGAGTATTTCGGCGTCACCCCCGACCTGATGAATGTCGCTAAGCAGCTTACCAACGGCGCCATTCCAATGGGTGCGGTCATCGCTTCTTCTGAAATTTATAATACGTTCATGCAACAGGATTTACCCGAGCATGTGACCGAGTTCGGTCACGGGTACACCTATTCTGCCCATCCGGTTGGCTGTGCGGCTGGACTGGCGGCCCTGGATATTCTGCAGCGGGATCATTTGATTGAGAAGGTGCAGGTGTTGGCGCCGTATTTCGAGCAGGCGTTGCATAGTCTGCGAGAGGCATCGCATGTGGTCGATATCCGCAATTGCGGCCTGGCCGGGGCCATTCAGCTGGCGCCCCGAGACGGGGATGGTGCGATCCGGCCGTTCGAAGCCGGCCTCAAGCTGTGGGAGAAAGGCTTTTATGTCCGATTCGGGGGCGATACCTTGCAATTTGGCCCGCCGTTTACCACGACGCGTGAAGAGCTGGATTCGCTTTTTAACGCGGTGGGCGAAACGCTCAACGCGCTATCCTGAATCGCCCGGGATCTGCCCCTGCCACGGCAGATCCTGGTTACCGACGGCCAAAACGGCCTGGGGCAAATAAGAAAGGCAGGGCTGCGGGGATGGTCCAACATTTGCCTGGATCAAACGGGACGGCGGCAGATGGATGCCGGCATGAACGAGGCGTCTTCACTCCCCCAGCATCGCCTCAATGCCTTGGACCAGCGCGAGCAGGCGCGGCCCGAGATCGTCGTACAGGTCTTGCGATGTCGTGCCATGGCTGGGCACGGTCAAATTGAAAGCCAGCGACATGCCGTTGATGGGTGTGCCAAGTGGAACGGCCACTGCCGCAAGCGACGATCGCCATGCACCGGCCACAGAGCAAAAGCCGTGTTTTTCGATGTCTTCGAATGCCTGTGTCACGCCTTCCCTGTGCTGCGCCCATTCCTGCGGCAAGTGGCGTTCAAGTTGCCTCAATACCGATGCTCTTTCCGCTTGCGGCAAGCCGTAAAGAATCGCGCGCCCCATCGCGGTACGCAACAAAGGGCGGGTAGAACCGATGCCAGGACGCGTTTCGTTGGATTCCCGACTATGGATGGTTTCAACGTATACCGCTTGCAGGCGGTCCCGGGTGCCCACTGACACCGGACCCTTGGCGTATTCCGCCAGCTTGAGCATTTCATGTGCGCCTACCTGTCGGAGCATCAATTGCGAAAGCAAAGGATAGCCCAGAGAGAGCACAGCAGGGCCAAGCGCATATTTGCTCGTATGCGGATCGCGGCGCAAATAACCTAATCCGACCAGGGTAAAGGTCAGGCGCGAGACGGTGGGACGAGCCATGCCAAGCCTGTCCGCAAAATCTTTATTTCCCAGGCTGTTTGTCGTTGCCGAAAAGCATCCCAATATCGACAGACCATTGGCCAGTGTCGACGCGTACTGGGGGTGGTTGAGCAGATCTGCAGGATCAAGTATTTCGGAGCTTGCTTTTGTTTTGGATGGACGCATACGCAAAAAATTGCCGGCGCAGCCTTGACAGCTAACGCCAATAAGTTAATAATCAATTCAAATAATTATATCATAATTCCATTTATTTGAATTAAAGGATTTGGTCATGGATTTTGAATTGCGTCCCAAGGGTAAGAAATGCTTTTCTTTTGTAGTAGTGGCCGATACACATATCAATCAGGATGAGCACACCTCCAGTTCACCCTATGCAACCAACGCATTGGCAAATGCGCGCGCTCGCCAGGTGTTTCTGGAAATCGCCGCCATGCCGGAACAGCCGCAATTTGTGATTCATCTTGGCGACATCGTCAATCCCGTTCCCTCTTTGCCGACTTTTGATCAGGCGGTAATGCATTTCAAAGAAATTATCAAACCGGTCAAAGTGCCGGTGCACGTGCTGCCGGGCAACCATGATGTGGGAGACAAGCGCATCGAATGGATGCCGGCCGAACAGGTATGCGATTCTTTCCTGGAAAAATACCGCGCATCATTTGGAGATGATTTCTTTTCTTTCGAGCAAGAGGGCTTACGGTTTATCCTGGTTAATTCCTTGCTCATCAATTCTGGCCTTGAAGATGAGAAACGTCAGCAGCAATGGCTGGAACGGCAGTTGGAGGTCGCTGAGGCCAAAGCACAACGGGTCTTCATGTTCATGCATTACCCGCCCTACATCTATTCGACCCAAGAGAAGGGCAACTACGACAACCTGGACGAGCCGGGCAGAGGCTGGCTGCTTGGCTTGATGGCCCGGCCCCAGGTCGAGGCCGTATTTGCCGGTCATGTTCACAATTTTTGGTACGACAGGGTAGGCACGTCGGAGTTTTATATGCTGCCTTCTACTGCATTTCTGCGTCACGATTTTTCCGAGTTCTTCCGTTGTGCGCCTGAAGCAGGCGACGAATTCGGCCGCGGTGACCTTCAGAAATTCGGCTATGCCATCGTTGACGTCTACGAGACTGGCCACGTGTGTTACTCGGTGCGCAGTAACGGTCGTAGCGCCGAACCAGGTCAGCCATGCTCCGACCAACCCATGTCTTACCGGGCTCATCCGAAAGTGTCCGGCCTTGCATCTATCGGCGTTGAACTGCGGCATCCATGGGCAGAGAGCGTGCAGATTACCTCCACAGGAGGGGTGCAGGAGTTCGGACGTAAATGGGCGCGTAACGACTACCCGTTGCAGGCGTTATGGGAGATGGGGGCGCGTCTGGCAAAAGTGCCCGATATTGACCTCATCGAAGACGAATCCCGGGAGCGGATGCAGAAACTGGCTGCAGTAGGTCACCACTTTGTTGTGACCTGTGTAGGTATGCCAAAAAAGAAAGCGCTGTCAGACGTCAATTTAAAAAATGTAGGTGTCAGCGCACTTGAAGTGAATCTCACGGCGCAGCGTTTTGAGCAAGCGGCAGAAAATCTGGCTGCTATTCGCCGTGAGCACGGCGTGAAGATTTATTACGCCAAGCTTCTGACCGCCGATCCCTCGCAATATGATGGCACGCATTTTTCCCATGTGGTGCGCGCCGGCTTTGAACTTGATGAGCTTGATGGATACATTGAGGTCATCACCCAGGCAGTCAAAGATGGCGTGATCGACGGCATTACCGTACGCGTCGATTCAACGCAGTGTTTACAGGCGGCTTGCCGCCGTATGCAGGCCTTTCATGATCGCACCGGCGCGCAAATACTGGCGTCGTTAAAGCTTTCGGGGCCAGGCATCGCGACCGAGCGGGCAGATGACGCAGCCAATGTTGCCAGTGTCGCGCATGCGATGGTGTTTGCCGCCACCACGCGCGGGATTCAGTTCGTCTATGACACTTTTATGGATGTCGATCGAGGATATTTCCCGCGTCATGCCTTTATCGACCGCCGATACAACCCGCGTCCCATGGCACGCGCTTTTACAACATTGATGACAATTCTGGGTGGCAGGCAGGCAGTTCGTGTGGCGAAGGGCAGCGACGAGAAATGGGCGTTGAGATTCTCGGTAGGGAGCGACCAGTACGGGTTGACAGCTGCTCAGGCGGGGGCGGCGACGCATCTTCATGTATTAGATGCGAGCACTGAAGACACGACCAGCATGATTGATCTGGCGACGGGCATGCCTGTTTCTTCCCAGGGTTTGCTGCATACCGAAACGACGCAGGTAACCGGGTCATGAGGCGATTTTGATTTGATGGACAAGGCAAAAAATGGCGTGGCGATCTTGCCACAGGAGGAGTCCTATGAAAGCACGTATCTTGGTAGCAGTGTTATTTTCCCTGTCGGCACTTGGCACTTCTGCAGTGCATGCCGCTTATCCGGAAAAATCCGTGAGGCTGGTCGTTGGCTACGCGCCAGGAGGTTCTACCGACATTGTAGCCCGGCTGCTTGCAAATGCGCTGAGCGAGAAATGGGGGCAGGCGGTTGTTGTTGAGAACAAGGGTGGCGCAAGTGGCATGATTGCAACCGAGCAGGTCGTGCGCGCTGCACCTGACGGCTACACCCTGCAGCTTGCCTACACACCAGAGGTATCAATCAACAAATTGGTATTCAAAGACATCCGGTATGATCCGGCCACCGACCTAACTGCCTTGAATCTCGTTGCATCGGCGCCCCTGGTCCTGGCTGCAGGCCCAAGTAAGGGTATTAAGTCCATTGAAGGACTACTTGCTTTGAAAGGAAAGGCGTCCGAACTCACATACGGATCGCCTGGGGTCGGCGGACAACAACATATGGCAGGCGAAGTATTGCGTAAACTGACGGGCATGCCCTTAGTTCATGTTCCCTATCGAGGAACGTCGCTTGCCGTGACCGATCTTGTGGGCGGGCAGATCGACTTGTTTTTTGCCACCACCCCGCCATTGCTGGGTAACATCCAGGCGGGCAAGATCAAGCCGTTACTTGTCGCAGGAGATAAGCGCGAAGCCCTGCTGCCCGACGTGCCCACGGCAGTTGAGAAGGGCATGCCGGAACTGCAACTGACCAACTGGTTTGGTCTGTTCGGCCCTAAAGGCTTGTCCGAAGCCATCAAGGAGCGGATTAATATGGACGTCATGGCGATCATGGCAGACAAGGCGTTTCAAAACAGCCTGAAGGAAAAAGGGCTGACTCCGACACCACTGTCGCCCGATGCATTCTCCAGATTTATTGCGGCGGAGATGACCAAGTACGAAGTGATTGTGCGTGAAACGGGTATCAAGCAACAGTAGCGGTGTCGTGGACAAACATGTTTATATGTCACGCCAATCTTGAAAGTCGGGGACCACCTCAATGTTTGGAAGAAAGTGGCAAGGGCAGGCTATAGTGTTTCTATCTTTCGCGTGCGCTTCATGCCGTATGTCTGCAATCATTTTGAACTGGTATCTGCCAGATAACGTGCGCAGGACAGTTGGTGACGTTTCGATGCTAGTTGGGTCAACGTCCTTGAAAGCGAGCGGGACGCCGCTCGATGAAATGTGCGATGCCTTCCTTGAAATCTTCACTTTGCAAACTCATGACCATCTCGGTATTGGCTTGCGATATCGCTTCTCCCAGCGTCTGAAATGGCGCTTCCCATAGTTGTTGTTTCATGATGCGCACCGAACGTGGCGACACATCGTTGCCAAGGCGGTGCGCAAGCTGCCGAGCGGCGTCCGGTAGTGCATCCGCAGTAACAACACGATGAACCAAGCCCATTTTCAGCGCTTCCTCGGCGTCGATTTTGCGTGACGTCAGCAGCAGATCCGTCGCATGAGCATGGCCGACAATGCACGGGAGTATCCAGGCAATGCCATGTTCGGCAATCAGTCCGCGCTGGGCAAAGGCGGTGGCAAATACCGCCTTGTCCGCCGCAATCCGAAAATCGCTGTAGAGCGCCATGATCAGTCCGAGTCCGGCTGCCGCGCCATTGATGGCGCTGATAATGGGTTTGGGGGCGGCAGGGAAATAGGAATAACGTGTCTGGTAGTCGGCACGACGATTCATGTCGTAGGGGCGCATCCACTCTTGAGCCCGGATGTCTTCGGGAGGCAACACTTCCAGTTCGTCCATGTCCATGCCTGCACAAAATGCACGTCCCGCGCCGGTCAGTATGATGGCGCGCACGGCGTCGTCTCGTCCCGCTGTTTCGATGGATGAACGTAATTCTGCCTCCATGACTTTGGTCAGTGCGTTCATGCGTTCCGGCCGGTTCAGCGTGATTGTGGCAATTGCATCGTCGACGGCGTAGTTCAATGTTTCATATGTCATAGTCAGAGTATTTATCCAAAGATTGATTCGAGAAAGGAGGCTGGAAGCTGGATGGCGACCGGTTCAAGAAACTCTTGTATTCCGTGACAACCGTTTTCGCGTCCGATGCCGGATTTTCCGAAGCCTCCGAACGGCGCGGCGGGATTGAAGGGAGCGCCATTGATGTCAACCTGACCTGCACGAATGCGGCGCGCTACAGCCAGTGTGTCGGGCGTACCAGGACCCCAGACAGCGCCGGCCAACCCGTATTCGGTGCCATTGGCCAGGGCGATACCATCTTCGATATCGTCATAGCACATGATGCATAGGACCGGGCCGAACACTTCTCCCATTGCGATTGTCATTGCGGGTGTGATGTCCGACAGCACCGTCGCGGGAATGAAAAAACCATGATCGGGAACGGGAGGATTGTCTCCAACCGAACGAGCACCTGCGGCGACGGCATTGTCTATCATGGCCTGCACTTTTTCGCGCTGGTCCGCAGAAACGAGGGGGCCGAGTCGCGTTGCCGCGTCTGCCGGGTCGCCCATGCGATAGCCGCCAATGCGTTCTCGCACAAGCTGTTCGACTTCGGCAAGCACATCGCGTTGTACCAGCAGGCGCGTTATGGATGAACAGGTTTGTCCTGAATTGAGCATGCAACTGGCCAGGGTGGCTTTGACGGCTGTCGGCAGCTCGGCGTCGGGCAGCACGAGTGCGGCAGATTTGCCGCCCAGTTCCAGGGCCATGCGCTTGATCTGGCTGCCAGCGATGGATGCGATATGACTGCCTGCGCGTGTGGAACCGGTGAAGGAGACCATATCGATACCGGGATGGGAGACCAGCATCTCTCCGATATCCGGGCCGGTGCCATATATCACGTTGAATACGCCTGGTGGCAAACCAGCCTGTTGGATCGCTTCGGCCAACAGAGCAGCGCTGGTCGGTGCGATTTCAGAGGGTTTCAGGACAACCGTGCAGCCGGCCAGCAGCGCCGGTGCGACCTTGCCGGTGATTTGGTGCAAAGGATAGTTCCATGGCGTAATGCAGGCCACCACGCCCACCGGTACATTCAGCACCAGGGAATGACCCATGCGCGTTTCCCAAACCATCTCAGCCGCAAGATCGGCATAGCTGTTCCACGCGGCAATGGGTGCGCCCACCTGGATACGCGCAGCTAATTTGCGCGGCATTCCCACTTCGCGGGAGATTGCTGTTGTCAGCGCTTCGGCCTTTTCCGACAGCGCGGCAGCCACTAGACGCACTGCCGCGATGCGTTCGGTCAGGGGCGTGGCGGACCAGCCGATCCATGCTGCGCGTGCAGCTGCGACCGCGCGATGTACATCGTCATGCGAGGCAGAACGATAACGAGCGAAAACGTCTTCAGTGAAACTGTCCGTGACGGGCAGCTCCTGCTCGCCGCTTGCGGCTGTCATGACGCCGTCTATGAATAAGTGAGTCTGTTTAAGCATGGGTAGTTAATCCTTGTGGAGGCGGGCCGATGTGGATGAAGCGCGTCGAGAGATAAACGCGCGCATAACCTGTTGTGGTTCCCCGGATGCATAGCATTCAAGTTGATAGCGGATGCCGGCGCTGCACGCCTCGTTAAAGCCGGGCTGCGTGCGTTCCCTGAAGCGCTGCTTGGTCAAGCGGACAGCGGTACGCGGCAATGCAGCCAGCTTGGCTGCCCGATCCAGGGCACGAGGTAATACCTGATCGGCAGATACCAGGTCGTTGACGAGCCCGAGTGCATGCGCCCGTTCGCCTGTGATGAGTTCACCAGTCAGCGAGAGTTCCTGGCTGAGCGAATGGCCAATTTGTAATGACATCAGATATGAACCGACAATACTCGCCAGTCCGGCCTTGACTTCGGGCTGTCCCATGCGTAGCGCTGGATGGGCTACCCGCAAGTCGCACATCAGGGCGATCTGAAAGCCCGCGCCAACGGCGGTTCCATTGAGTGCTGCAACAATTGGCTTGGTCATGTCGCGTGCAGCCTGGTACATGGCGTGTTGGCGATTGAGCCAGTCAGCAAGATTACCAGTGTCGATCGTGGCCGCCTCATCCAGGTCCTGGCCTGCGCAGAAGGCGCGCTCGCCGGTACCTGTCAGCACGATGGCACGGACTGTGTCGTCAGCCTCGAGCGCATATAAAGTGTCTGTGAGTTCTGCGCGCAACGAGGCATTTACGGCGTTCATTTCGGCCGGGCGATTGAGGCGAACGACGGCAATCTCGTCGATGTAGTCTGTCACTACGGTACTTTGAGGGGTCATGCCTGCTCCTTGCAACGTTCGATGACGGCATCGACGGCCCAGCCTGCGCTGCCCGTATCGCCGACAATCAGCGGGTTAAGATCGATGGATGTAATATCGCGCGGATGAGATGCGGCCAGGCGAGCAAGCGCCACGGCCGTATGCGCTACAGTATCAAGGTCGATGGGCGCCTCGCCGCGTACACCGGCCAGAATCGGCGCGATGCGAAGTGTGTTCAGCTTGGCGATAACGTCATCTTGAGAAAACGGGTGTAGCAGCACAACGAAGTCGCGCAGGGCTTCTACATATTTGCCGCCATCGCCGATCATTACCACGGTGCCAAAGGCTGGATCCTGCCGAACGCCCAGCGCAAACTCACGGCGACCTGAAACGCGCCTGGCGACAATAACGCCATCGAACGGGACCTGCAGGGCGGCAGCGCGTTGCGTGCACTGTTTCCATGCATCAACGATTTGTTGTTCGCTGTCCAGGCCAATAAATACCAAACCATGCTCGGATTTGTGCGGAATGTGAGCAGAACAGGCTTTCATCACAACGTCCTGTCCCAGTGCACGCCAGGCGGTGAGGGCTTCATCCGCATTGCGGCACAGTACATACGGCACAGTTGGAATATCCGCTTTTGCCAGTACGGCCAGGCTTTCGTCTTCGCTCAGGAAGTGACTCGTTCGGTTCGGGAGGGCGAGCACTGATGCTGCCGCTGCTTCCAGCTGATCGCGTGCCGATGCCTGTCGCATCAGGATCCCATGGCGGCTCCACTGGTGCAGCGCATTGATGGCATCCGTTTCGTGCGCGTACACGGGTACGCCGGCCGAGCGAAAAACCTGGCGCACCGACGCCTGGGGCGCAGACACCACGGCTGGTTTACCTGTATTGGCTGCAAACGTGGCGGTATCGGTAGCCATGCCCTGCACGTCATAGCCAGGGCCAGCCACGGGCACGCCAATAAGGAACATATCTGCCTGCGGATCGGTAGCCAGGGTATTGAGCGTGGCGGCATACATGCCGCTTTGGGTCATCAGCGAGGCGGTCAGATCTACCGGATTCTGCGCGGTTGCAAAGCTGGGCATAATATCGGCCAGGCTGCATACCACAGCAGGGGCCAATTCCGTTAACGGAAGATTCAGCGTTTCGGCTGCATCCGCGCACAGTACCCCGACCGCGCCGCTGTGGCTCATGACAACCAGGCTGTCTGCTAGTCGGGGTGGCAGTGCCAGATAAAGTTCAACGGCATTGATCAGTCCGTGCACATCGGCGGCACGCCAGATGCCGTGGCGCTCCAAGAAGGCATCCACGACGATATCATCGTTGACCATCGCGCCTGTGTGCGAGGCCGCTGCCTTCGCACCTTGGACGCTGCGTCCGGCCTTCAGGGCAATGACCGCTGCACCGCGCGAGATGGCCAGTCTGGCTGTTTCGGCTAGCATGGCCGGATCAGCGAGCGATTCGATATACAACAGGATGACCCGGATTGCAGGATCGACGGCGGCTGCCAGCGCTAATTCGCACACCGAGGCATCAGCATCATTGCCAGAGGCAATCAGATAGCGCACGCCCACACCGCGTTCACGCAGCATGGCGTAGGGCATGACGCTGGCGGCGCCGCTCTGGCTAATGATGGCAACTGGCCCGTCTTCGGGCTCAATTTCCATGAACATGGTGCTAAAGTTCATTACTGCGCCGGTTTGAAAATTGGCCACGCCTTGCGCGTTGGGCCCCACCAGCCGCACGCCCAGTCGGCGAGCATGTTGTACCAATGCGGTTTGCCGCTGGACTCCCGCGCTGCCTGTTTCGCCAAAGCCCGAGCTCATCACGATGACACATGCAATTGCCCGCGTAGCGCATTGTTCTATGACGTCAGGAACGGCATCCTGGCCGACTGCGACAATGGCGACATCTGGTGTCTCCGGCAGTTCCGCGAGCGATGCATATGCTTGCATACCCTGTATTATCTTGCGTCTCGGATTAATCGGGTACACTGCGCCGGAAAATCCGAAGCGCTTAAGGTAATGCAGGGGGCGGCCCCCAACCTTATTGGGGTCTTCCGTCGCGCCAATCACGGCGATGCTGCGTGGAGCCAGGGCGTTGCGCAGGCGAGGATCAGGAGAGAATGTCATGGATGCTGCTCGTATCAATTCAGGCTGGCGCCGGAGTTTTTGACGACTGGTGTCCATTTGGCGGTGTCGGTTTTAATCAGATCGGTAAACTCTGCAGGTGTGGTGCTTTGCGCAGCGGCGCCGTCCCTTTGCATGCGCGCTTTCATATCTTCTGTTGCCATGATGGCTGCAATTTCCCGATGTAGTCGGTTCACGATGGCGTCGGGCGTGCCATGTGGGGCAAGCACGCCATACCAGATGGTGACGTCAAAGTCATCAAGCCCGGCCTGCTGGGCAGTAGGTACGTCAGGCAGCAGTGGTGAGCGCTTTGGACCGGTTACAGCGAGGGCAGTTACCTTGCCTGCAGAAATATTTTGGGTCTGCTGCGCAATGGTGTCGAACATCATTGATATGCGACCGGCCAGCAGATCAACGAGTGCAGGTGCTGAGCCTTTGTATGGAATGTGATTGATCTGGATGTCGGCGGAGGTGCGAAACAACTCGCCCGACAGGTGGTTGGAGCTTCCATTGCCCGCTGAGCCGTAAGTGAGTTCGTCCGGCTTCGCCTTGGCTAGTTTCACCAGATCACTAAGTGTTTTAACCGGCAGTTTGGGGTTGACGACCAAGACATTCATCGTTGTCGCCATCAGGCTGATGGGTGCGAAATCCTTGATGGGATCGTAACGCAGTTTGGCGTACAGGCTCGGATTGATCGCCATGGTGCCGGTCGTACCGAACAAGAGGGTATAGCCGTCTGCTTTGGAACGAGCAACCAGTTCCGCAGCGATGCTGCCGCCTGCACCCCCACGGTTGTCGACAACCACTTGTTGCCCAAGTCGTTCGCCCAGTTTTTGCGCCAGGATGCGCGCCATGGCGTCGGTGGGACCACCGGCGGAAAAGGGAACAACAAAATTGACGGGGCGGGTCGGGTACGAGGATTCTTGCGCATTCGCTGATAAGGCCAGCAGGCAGCTTGCGGCAAATGCCGCAGTGAAGCAATAGGTGAGTTTCAAGGTAGTCTCCATATTTGTTCTGCGTTAATGGAGATAAGCTTAGCCACAATTGAGATATATATAAATACAAAGTTTATAATTTCAGATTTCCATTTAAGTGAAATCATGAATCTCAAGCAACTGGACACTTTCCTGTTAGTGGCGGACATGCAGTCGTTGTCCCGCGCAGCGATTGCATCCGACATGGCGCAGTCATTGGTCAGCCGTCAGATCGCCATGCTGGAAAAAGAGTGGGGCAAGCGTCTGTTTGACAGAACGGGGCGGGGCATGGTGCTGTCCGATTTTGGACGACGCATGTATCCCGAAGTCAAGCGCCTCATTGATCAGGTCGAACAGCTCGGCGCCACCGCTCATCAGGCTGCCGGCATATTGACCGGGACAGTGCATATCGGTGTCTTGCCCTCGCTGGCACGGCAATTGTTGCCGCTTTTGCTGGCCGATATCCGTGATCAAGCACCGCAGCTTCGTCTGCATGTGACAGAGGGCTTTAGCGGCTCCCTTGATGAACAGCTTGCGTCGGGCCACCTGGATATGATCGTAGTCAATCGCTATGGTTCGTCTGCATCGCGCGGGGAAGATGTGCTTGGTAAACTGGATACCTTCCTGGTTGGCAAGGCCGGCCTGCCCGAATTGGCGGCGAAAAGCCTGCCTTTTCATTCTCTTGACGGCATTCCGTTAGTATTGCCTGCTGTACCAAATGGCTTGCGAGCAACGCTGGACGTATTGTCTCGTCGCCACGATACCAGGCTGAACATTGTCATGGAGGTGGAAACCGCGACGGCGATGAAAGACGTTGCTGCCGGCGGACATGCCTTTACGCTACTGCCCCTGACGGCAGTGGCACAGGAAGTAACCGCCGGAGAACTGGGTGCCTGTCTGATTATCAGCCCGGGGATACGCAGAACGATTGCATTGAGTGTGACTCGCCAGCGTCCGTTGTCCGAAGGTGCCAGGCTTGTATCGTCCAGAGTCAGATTACTGGCGTCAGAGTTACTGACAGATTCAAGCGTTGATTAAGTATGAATATAAGGTGCTGCTCTGGTACTTCGAGCGACATAAATCGTGGTATTAGGAGCGCAACGTGGTGCTAGAGGACCCGGGTTCGTGTCCGAAGATCAACTGGCGGTATTTCTTGTCGCATCGAAGGATTGATAACTGATCGTTTGCAAGTAATGTCGAATCAGTTTCGCTCACGGCTTGTGCCCATATTGCAATCATCCATGGGCGATAACCAGGCTGGTCTCCTGCTCAATGGACCCAGGCAAACTAATTTGGCGAGGGCTTGGCGCGATTGCCGATGCGATCAACGATCGTGTCGATGAGTTCCTTCACGCACCCAGGCACTGCGTCCAGTTCGCGAACCAATAGACTGCGTTCACGTATGGCCCATGGTTCCTGCAAAGGCACCGTCACGAATCGCATGGTGTTGCAGTATCGCCTGGATGCGGACTCTGGAATGATGCCTAGGCCTACCCCCGTTTCAATCATCCGGCAAATAGCTTCGTAGCTTGAGACTTGTACTCGCATTGGAAGGCTGCGACCTAGCCGCTCCACTTGCACCCTCATCAAGTCGTATAAAGTGCTGCCTTCCCGAAAGCTGATATGTGGATAATCCAGGGTCTCGGCCAAAGTAATACAGGATCTGCTTGCCAATACATGCCCGACCGGCAAGGCCAACAACAGTCGATCCGTACTGTAGTGTATGACTTCGAGTCCTTCGGCTTCGACCGGCCCGGCAATCAGTCCCAGGTCTGCTGACCCATCAAGTACTCCCCGGACAATATCGCGCGACAAACGTTCCTGCAAGTCCACCGTGACGGCTGGGTGCAGGGCGAGGAATTGGGCCAGCAATTCTGGCAGTGATTCGGTGACCGCCGTGGTATTGGCAAAGATTCGAATATGCCCCAGCATGCCGCTTCCATATTCGGCGAATTCACTCTTTACGAAGTCGACCTGGCGCATGATGACTCGGCTGTGCCTCAGCAGTTTGATACCTGCAGGCGTAAGCGTAACGCCTCGGCTATCGCGGTACAGCAGTTTTGCTCCCAGTTGACCTTCTAGCGCTTTTATCCTGGCGCTTGTCGCCGCCGTGGACAGATGTGCCCGCTTGGCGCCCTGCGTGATGCTGGACGATTCGGCTACATGGATAAAAACGCGCATATCGGATAGCTCAAAGTACATTCCTCGGTCTCCTATATTGCCTGTGCATTGGAAAATTGCAGCTGTCATTAGCGTTTTGGCGTTCGGTTTGACCGAAACCCGATGCTTGAAATTCAAAATTCCCCGAACGCGGCTTCGATAGTAGCATGACGACAATACCAATCACCACGGCTTTAAAAGAAATTTATCGTGCCGCTGGAGAAATTGAAAAGAGAGCAGCCATGAACACGTCACTTATGAAAATTATCGATGCTGATGTCCATCCTTGGATAAGCGGGGATATCGAGGGTTTGAAGCCCTATCTGAGCAAAAGCTGGCAGATGAGATTCGACGGGAAACGGTCCATTTTGCCCGACCATCCGCTCCGACCACCTTTGGCGGGCGCCACTTCCATTCGTCGCGACGCAAAGACGCCGGACGGTGGTGTGGGCGGCTCGGACCCATATTTTCTACGAGAAGCGCACCTGGATAAATTAAACATCGAATACGCAATCCTTTCGTCCATCCAGGCGGGAAAGCTGGTGTCCTTGCCGAATGCTGGAGAAGCTACGGTGCTGGCCCGGGCATTCAACGATTACTTCATCGATAAATGGCTATCGGTTGATGATCGGTTTCGCCTGGCCATGTGCGTGGCAGTACACGACCCTGTGGAGGCGGCAAGGGAAATTCGCAGAATCGGCAGTCAGGAAAATATCGTGGCAGTGTACATGCCGCTTATGAATATTCTTATGGGCAATGTTCACTACTACCCAATATATGAAGCGGCCGAAGAGCTCGGTTTGCCCATTTTTCTTCACCCGACTGGTACGGAAGGCGCATTCCAGACAAGTGTCTCTTTTGCGGGTGGTGTGCCCAGCACCTATATCGAACGGCACTCCTGTTTTCCGCAGATTGCGATGGGCAATATTACAAGCCTGCTATTTGAGGGGGTATTTGTCCGGTTTCCTGGATTGAAGGTGCTTGCTGCCGAATTCGGCTTCGGGTGGGTGCCGCATATGCTTTGGCGGTTCGATCAGAATTGGCGGCAGTTTCGCAACGAAGTTCCCTGGCTGGAAAAGGAGCCGAGCTCCTATGTGCTGGACCGCGTGCGTTTCACCAGTCAGCCCTTGGAGGAACCAGAGAAAGACGAATATCTGACCCAAATTCTGGAGATGGTGCATGCGGATCGAACAATTCTTTTTAGCACTGACTATCCACATTGGGATACCGATTATCCGCAAACGACATTTCAACGTCTTCCCGAAAACCTGAAGCAGCGCATCTTTCACGACAATGCCGCGGAGCTATTCGGATTGAAACCACGCCACAACCCTGGAGCGAGTCATGCTGCATAAAGTCGGACATATGAGCGATATTCCCGAGGATGATGCATTAACGGTAGATATAGATGGTCGTCCGATAGGCGTATTTAAGGCAGCAGGCAAGGTTTTTGCTGTCAAGAATATCTGCCCACATAAACGAGCGCCGCTGGCGCGGGGAACCGTACAGGGAACCATGTTACCGACATCCTGCGCGGGCCAATACCAGTATGGGATGGAAAATCAGGTACTCAAGTGCCCCTGGCACGGGTGGGAATTTGATCTTGAAACTGGCAAATGTCTGTTTGGCGTGAGCAACAGCCGAATCAAGACATACGAGGTATCCATTCGCGATGATGAAATTTACGTGGATGTTTGAAGCAACAGTGTCTTCAATTGAATCCGACTATACAACCAGATTTATCAACATTAAACGAGATTATGACAGTTTTCAAAAAATCTGAAAAATTCGAACGTGGGCTCAAGACCCGTCGTGATGTCCTGGGAGACGAGTATGTCGACAAGGCGTTGAACAGTGCTACCGACTACAACTGGCCTATGCAGGCGTTTGTCACTGAATATTGCTGGGACGAAATCTGGAATCGTCCAGGATTGAGCCGAAAGAATCGATCAATGCTGAATCTGGGAATGGTCTGTGCTCTGGGACGGACAAACGAGCTCAAAGCCCATGTGCGCGGCGCGGTCAATAACGGCTGGACGCAGGAAGAACTCCGTGAGGTGTTTCTGCAGGTTGCCGTGTATTGCGGTGTTCCTGCTGGAGTAGACAGTTTTCGGACTGCGCAGGAAGTGCTCAGGGAAATGGATCAGGCTGAAGATTCATGAAGACATTATTGATCAATGGGAGATGGCAGTCGTCACATGACGAGCGTGTCATCGATATCGAGGATCCGGCAACCGGCCAGGTCTTTACCCAAGTGGGTAGGGGAGGGGCAGTCGACGTCGACGCCGCTGTAAAAGCAGCGCGCAACGCCTTCCTGAACCACTGGGGTAGTTGGTCTGCGCTTGAGCGTGGGCGATTGCTATGCCGGATCGGAGAGGAAATTCTATTGCATGCAGAGGAAATCGCAAAAATAGAATCAAGTGATACCGGAAAACCCTTGCATCTTGCCCGAAACGATATTGCGGTTCTTGCTCGCTACTTCGAGTTCTATGGAGCGGCAGCCGACAAGCACCATGGTCAAGTGATTCCCTATGTCAATGGTTACAACGTTCAGGTGGTACATGAGCCTCTGGGGGTAACGGCTCACATCATTCCGTGGAACTACCCATCTCAGATGTTTGGCCGTACATCGTGTCCGGCATTGGCAGCAGGCAATGCAATTGTACTGAAGCCCTCAGAGGAGGCCTGTCAGTCGGTGCTTTACATTGCAAAGCTGATGCAGAGCGTTGGACTACCTGACGGGGTGTTGAATATTGTCACAGGCTATGGCCATGAAGCTGGCGATGCATTAGCACGGCATCCCGATATCAACCTTATTACGTTTACCGGATCTCCAGTCGTCGGTGCGCATATTCAGGCGGCCAGTGCGATCAATCAGGTCCCTTGCCTGCTGGAACTCGGTGGAAAATCCCCACAAATCGTGTTTGCAGATGCCAATCTGGACAAGGCGATTCCGGCGATTGTCGGGGGCATTGTTCAGAATACCGGACAGACTTGCTCGGCCGGTACGCGCTTGCTAATACAGCAAGAAATATACGAGGAGGTGAGCGCCCGTGTTGCCCACGCGGTCTCTTCGATTACGGTAGGCATGCCCGACGCCGGTGCGCAATGCGGTCCTATCATCACACGAGCTCAGTTTGAAAGGCTGAATACGCTTCTCGAACGTCTCGATCAGTCGAGCATACCGCTCATTGCCAAAGGAAAAATTATCGATGTTCAGGCGGGCGGGTTCTTCGTGCCGCCCATGTTATACGGGCCGGTTCCTCGCGATCATGAATTAGCTCGCGCAGAGGCATTTGGCCCCATCTTGGCTGCCATGCCTTTTGAAGATGAAGCTGATGCTGCACGACTGGCAAATGATACTGATTACGCTCTGGTGGCCGCAATATGGACTGAAAGTGGAGCGCGGCAGCAGCGTATGGCGCGCACGGTGTCAGCCGGCCAGTTCTATATCAATTGCTATGGCGCAGGGGGTGGCGTGGAGTTGCCCTTTGGCGGTCGCAAGAAAAGTGGTTATGGCAGGGAAAAGGGCTTTCAAGCGCTGGACGAATTTACTACGACGAAAACCATTGTGCATTGCTTCGCTGACTAAGACTGTATGCAGTAGTGGAGGGTTAAGTTTCTGTACATATATGAAATAAACCAATAGACAGTAAAAATTCAAGGAGACAGGTATGAGGACAGTAATAAAAAGTTTTAATGTGGCGTTGTTATTTTTGATATTCGCGCTGTACTGCCATTCCCAGGTCTACGCGGCTTATCCTGAGCGGCCAGTCACATTGGTCGTGCCGCAAGCTCCGGGAGGCGCTTCTGACGCTTTGGCGCGAATTTTGGCGCAGAAATTATCGGGAATATGGGGCCAGCCGGTCGTTGTTGAAAATCGAGCAGGTGCTGGTGGAAACATCGGGCTTAGTCATGTAGCCAAATCCAAGCAAGATGGTTATACCTTGCTGATGTCCTACGAAGGGACTCAGGCGATCAATGTCAGTCTGTATAGTGATTTGCAATATGATCCCGTCAAAGATTTTGTTGCAGTAGCAACAATTGCGACCGTTCCCTTTCTCTGTGTGGTGAATAACAACGTAAACGCCAAAACATTCGAAGAATTCATCGCGCTGGAAAAGTCAGAATCGAATATGACTTTTGGTTCGGCGGGCAGTGGATCGGTCAATCATCTGCTTGGTGAAATGTTGAACCTGGCGGCAGGCACACAACTGACTCATGTTCCTTATAAGGGTGCAGGCCCTGCTTTGACCGATCTTCTGGGCGGGAGAATCACTGCGGTTTTCACTAGTGTTCCTTCCATAGCGCAACAAATTGAAAGTGGCAAGGTACGAGCGCTTGCCGTCACAAGCGCCGATCGGTCCAAGCAGTTACCTACAGTGCCAACCATCGCCGAATCCGGCTATACCAATTTTGATGTTAATCCGTGGTTTGGCATATTTGCGCCAAAAGATACGCCAGTGGAGATCGTCAATAAGATCAACGCAGATATCGGCACCTTACTGCAGAGCGCAGGAATGGCAAAAAGCATTGCGGCCCAGGGCGCCAGTCCGCTGGTTAGCACGCCGGCTCAATTTCAGTCGATGTTGGATCGTGACATTAAGAAATGGGCAACCGTCGTGCAGAAATCTGGTGCAAAAGTCAATTGAGACAGGAATATCCGGAGTTGATCTAGTGGCAATGCGCTTTCGCAAGTCAATTGTATTTATACGTAAAGGAATAGATTCAGAATGAACGGAGACGTTGTAATCGTAGGCTCAGGACATGCCGGGGTGTCTGTTGCGTTCAAGCTGCGTGCCCTGGGTTTCAAGGGAAATATCACCTTGATCGGGGAAGACATTTATCTGCCCTACCATAGGCCTCCGTTATCGAAAAAATACATAGCCAATCTGGCAGATGAAGGGCGGTTGTACCTTAAACCGGAAAGCCAATACAGGAGTGCGCAAATCGACCTTCGGTTGAACTGTCGCGTTAATGTAATCCATCGCTCAGAAAAACAGATTGAATTGGAAGACGGGCAGCGGATTCGTTACGACGCTCTGGTACTGGCAACCGGAGCTCGTGCAAGGTCACTTTCTGAAGAGCAGGGGGGAAGGGCAAAGAACGTCCATTTACTTAGAAGTCTGTCAGATGCAAAGCGTATCCAAGATGCGTTTACACAAAACAAAAATCTCCTTGTGGTGGGCGGGGGATATATTGGCCTGGAAATGGCTGCGGTTGCTAGAAGTCTTGGCTTACAAGTTACGCTCATTGAGCGCGAGGATCGTATTCTCGGGCGCGTTGCTGCCGCGCAAACCGCCGCGCACTTCAAAAACCTTCATCAGAAGCATGGTGTTCGAGTTCTTGAGGGTGTGGGTCTTAAATATCTGGAACAGTCTAACGATCGGGTCGAAAAAGCCGGGTTGAGCGATGGCACAGTGATCGACGTTGGTGTCGTGGTAGCAGGAATTGGCGTAACCCCTGAAGTCAAGTTGGCGAAAGAGGCAGGGCTGCAAGTGGCCAATGGCATCGTTGTAGATCACGCAGGGCGCACTTCAGATACGGCCATATACGCAATCGGCGACTGCGCCAGCTTTGCTTTTCGTGGACAGATGATCCGCCTGGAGTCGGTTCAGAATGCGGTAGATATGGCTGAGATTGTGGGGCGGTCTATTACCGGGGAATCTGTCAGATACGATTGCCAGCCGTGGTTCTGGTCAGATCAATACGCAACCAAACTCCAGATCGCCGGGCTGAATTTGGGTTACACCCAGGTCGCGGTCAGGAGGAAAAATGATAGTTCTCTCTCTATTTGGTATTTTGATCAGGAACGGCTGATTGCGGTAGACGCGGTTAATGATGCGAAGGCATTCATGACGGCGCGAAGATGGCTAAGCACAGGTCAAAGTCCAGACATTGATGAGATTGCCAATGAATCCCTTGAGTTAAGCACCCTGACCTTATCCGAAAAAACAGATTTAGTCACTTAGAAATACGGAAATCTACATGCCAAATATTATATTTATTGAGCCGGATGGCACACGCAAATCCGTGAATGCCGAGATTGGCCAGTCCATTATGGAAGTGGCTGTCCAGAACGGAGTAAACGGTATTGATGCTGACTGTGGCGGCGCCTGCTCCTGTGCCACTTGCCATGGGTATATCGATGAAAAATGGCGCGACCGAATCGAAAGTGCCGATTCCGTTGAGTTAGAAATGCTGGATTTCGCCTATATGCGTGCAGACGGATCACGATTGACATGTCAGATTAAAGTGGTTGATGACATGGACGGTCTGTTGATTCGCCTTCCCGATGCTCAGGCTTGAAAGGTATTGCAATGAATCGATTACAGGAAAAAATCATGAAAAAAAACATCGCAGTTGTGGGCTTAGGAAACATGGGGGGACGCATCGCCAAACGGTTATTGCAGCTGGGACATGAAGTCGGCGTATATGATACCAACAAGGAAGTACTGAAGACGTTCGAGTCACTGGGGGCAAAACCCTATGAAACGCTCGCTTTACTTGGCGCAGTGCATAACATCATTCTAACTGTTCTTCCCAATGCCGACATCGTTAGGCAGGTTGTATTGGGAACAGAGGGGTTATCCACTGGTATGCGACCAGGGACGGTGCTGATTGAAATGACAACTTCGATACCTGAGGTTACCCAGGAAATCGCGGCGGCTCTATCTCGGCAAGATGTAATGATGATCGACGCGCCAGTAAGCGGTGGCGTTCAAAAGGCGGAAAATGGTACGCTCACCATCATGGTTGGCGGAAATGAGCAAACTGTGGAACGGGCCAAGCCAATCCTTGACTTGATCGGTACGCAGATTATCCATGTTGGGCGGATAGGCGCGGGACACACCGCGAAGGCGCTGAATAATCTCATTACCGCCACGACACTTGCTATCACGTCCGAAGCGTTGGCATTGGGAGTGAAAATGGGCGTCGATGCGCAAAAACTGCTGGACGTGGTGAATTCCGGTAGCGGACGTAGCGCAGCAAGCGAAACGAAATTTCCGCAACAGGTACTTTCCAGAGCGTTCAAGCCCGGATTTTCCATGGCACTGATGGCTAAGGATGTCGGTATCGCTGTTGATATGGCTCACAGTGTAAACTCGCCTGTCTGGGTTTCCTCCGCCGTTCAGAAACTTTGGCAGTATGGCGTGGACGGTGGGCGTGGTGACATGGACCACACTGCCATTGCCCTTACCATAGAAGACATGGCAGAGATTGAAATAAAGCCCGGGCTCATATAAATATCAGCTCTATAATCCGGAGTATCAGGAGCGATGTGCCGTTTCTGTAATTTATTTAAATATGGGATGTCCATCGATTTGCTATTGGATATCACGACAGTGCTCAAAGCGTTTCAAAAATATCCACTTGCTGACCGGCAAAGATTGCATCCCGTCCTCTCCGAAAACAAAAGTCTCCAAACCTTGTCGCGGGACCTTCTTGCGCGAGCCAAAATGTGACATACCTTTGATCCTCGTCATAGCCGTACCAATTTTCCAGGCAAGGATTGCCTGTTATTTTGATTACCGGCTGCACGCAAGCCGCGGTTGCATAGTCCCAGCTGGTCACAATCGATTGTCTTTGGTCTGCTCTGTCAGTAAGATAGCGGGATCTGAAGAGGAGTGGCTATGTACTTTGACTATCGCTTGTGGCTGATGACCGCGGGCTTGCGCACCCGCATGATGAGCGGGGTGTTGCTCGGCCTGCTGGCCTTGCTGGCGGGTATCGCCCGTTACGTTTTCCTGGGCCAGTTATTGTCCCGCGTGTTCGATCAGCAACCTTGGCAGCAATGGTTGGCGCCGGCGTTGTGTGCGGTTGCCATGGTACTGTTGCGAGCCGGGCTTGATCATCTGCGTACGATAGAAGCTAACCGGTCTGCAGCCAGGATTCAATTGACTTTACGTGCAGGCCTCTATGATCGCATTGTTGATTTGGGGCCAGCCTGGCTTGGTAGCCAGCGTACTGGCGGGGTCATGTTGAGCGTCATTGATGGCGTAGAGCAATTGCAGACCTTTTTTGGTCGCTATTTGCCCCAGGTCGCCATTTCGCTCATTGCACCAATTGCTATCTTCGCCGTCATTGCGTTCTGGGACGTCCCAACGGCCTCCGTGCTACTGGTTGCGGCGCTTTTCTCATTACTAGCTCCCGCTGCCGTGCATGCGCTGGATCGGCGTGCCAGCCGCGAGCGTTCGCAGGCACTCAGGGCGTTCGGAGAAGATTTTCTGGACGCCATGCAAGGCTTGCCTACGCTGAAAGCATTTGGCCAAGGTAAAAGCTTTGGCCTGCGACTGGCTGAACGAGCACGGCAGTTGTCAGATAAGACATTCTGGGTCTTGTCGGTTAGCGTACTTACGCGAGGTATGAGCGACCTTGGGGTTGCCTTGGGTGCGGCGATTGCCATTGCATTGGGTGCGGGCCGGGTGGCGCAGGGCCAGATGAGCCTGGAAGCGCTTCTGATTGTCCTGATGGCGGGTACCGAGATTTTCCGTCCGCTACGCGACCTGCGCTCGGTACTGCATCAGGGGATGCTTGGACAGTCCGCAGCGGCCAGTATTCACGCGCTTAACGACGCGCGTCGCGTTAACACGGCATCAGAACGGTCAATAGCACCGAAGGATCTGGAACCGCGTATTCGATTTGATAATGTGACATTTGCGTACCAGCCCGAGCGCGTCGCACACAGTGGGCTAAGCTTCGACATATCCGCCGGACAGCGTATTGGTGTGGTCGGCCCCAGCGGTGCCGGTAAATCCACCATTGTCCGATTGCTGTTGCGTGAAGTGACACCGCAGAGTGGGCACATATATCTCGGTGGATATGACATCCGTGATCTCTCCGAAGAGGCGTTGCTATCGCGCATTGCATTGGTCAGTCAGGATATCACGCTGTTTCATGGCACCCTGGACGAGAATATTCGTTTGGGTCGCCCCGATGCCACCCCGGAGCAGGTGCGCGCAGCGGCGCGGTCGGCTAATATCGACACATTCATTATGGCTTTGCCCGATGGTTACCAGACCCAGGTGGGCGATCGTGGACTGCAACTGTCAGGTGGGCAGCGGCAGCGTGTCGGTATCGCCCGTGCGCTGTTGCGAGACGCGCCGATCCTTATCCTGGACGAAGCGCTGTCATCGGTCGACTCACAGAATGAATTTCTGATCCAGGAAGCGCTGGACCGGCTGATGGCGGGAAGAACCACGCTGATCCTGGCGCACCGTCTGGCCAGTGTGATTAATGCCGATAGAATCCTGGTTCTGGAACATGGGCGGATTGTCGAGTCCGGAACCCACAAGGCATTGATGCAGGAAGAGGGGCTGTATTATCGATTGATGCGGGAGCAGACCAGTGTCAGCCAGGTCTCGGAAGAGGCCGAGACGCAAGCTGACCCGGTGACAACACCAAAGCGCGCCAGCGGCGCCGAAGCGCGGTCACTGGATGAAGATGCTGCTCAGGTGGGATGGTCAGATGTACTGGCTACGCTGCTGTCGGTCGTCAGGCCCTGGCGCCTGACGCTGATCGCAACCATTTTGCTTGGTGTGGCGCGGGTCGCCGCTTTTATTGGCGTGGGCGCGGTCAGTGCCCTTGTTGTAGCCGCCCTGCGCAATGGCCAGCCAACGCAGATGCTGATCACAGCATTGCTGGTGATTGCGCCGCTGGCAGCATTATTTCACTGGCTGGAGTCCTGGCTTGCGCATGCAATGGCCTATAAATTGCTGGCCAACATGCGCATCGATTTGTACGACAAGCTCGAGCAGCTTGCGCCGGCGTATCTGCTGGAACGACGCTCGGGGGATCTGGTATCACTGGCTACACAGGATGTGGAAATGATTGAGTACTTTTATGCCCATACCATCGCGCCAGCGATAGTATCGGTACTTGTGCCTGCCACAGTATTGGGATTTCTGGCAGTCTATAGCTGGCCGATCGCGTTGGCCTTGCTGCCTTTTCTTGCCTATGCGCTGGTCTCTCCGGTGCGCAGCAGACAAAGGATTGATGCGCTGGGGGAGCAGGCCCGCCAGTCCCTTGGTCAAATGAGTGCGCACCTGACCGACACCATCCAGGGAATGACCGATCTGACTGCCTTTCAGGCAACGGCACGCCGGCGCACGCAGTTCCTGGATATTGCACAATCATACAGTCACCAAAGGCAGGCCATTCTGAATGATCTATCGGCGCAAAGCGCCTGGTTCGAGGTGGCAATGGGGCTAGGTGGATTGGCCGTTGCAGTTACCGGTGCCTTGCTGGCTAATGCCGGCGCGCTTGATCCGACCATGGTCCCATTGCTGGTGCTCGTGGCGATCGCAACGTTCCTGCCTGTATCCGAAATATCACAGGTAAGTCGCCAGTTAGCCGATACCGTGGCTGCCAGCCGACGGCTGCATGTGGTGCATCAGGAGCCCGTTCCTGTCAGCGACGGCCCGGGGCGGCTCGTGCCAACGCCGCAAGGGCTATCGATTGATTTCGATAATGTGGCATTCAGGTATACGCCGGTAGCAAGCCATGTTCTGGATAATCTTTCTTTCTCCCTGCCGTCCGGCACCACCACGGCGCTGGTTGGGGCGTCCGGCGCAGGCAAAAGCACGGTTGCCAGCTTGCTGCTGCGTTTTTGGGATGTCAATGAGGGAGCGATTCGGCTCGATGGCACCGATATTCGCCGGCTCGAACTGGGCAATCTAAGAGAGCATGTCGCCCTGGTCACACAGGACACTTATTTGTTCAACGACACGCTGGCTGCAAACATCCGTTTGGCTCGTCCGCAAGCAAGTGAAGCCCAGGTACGCGAAGCGCTGGCATCTGCAGCGCTATCTGCGTTCGTCGCATCGTTGCCGCAGGGGCTGGACACGCTTGTTGGTGAACGCGGTACGCAGCTGTCGGGCGGCCAACGGCAACGTATCGCCATCGCACGTGCCTTTTTGAAGAACGCGCCCATTTTGATATTGGATGAGGCAACGTCGCATTTGGATAGCCTGAGTGAAATGCAAGTACGAGATGCGCTGACTTTGCTCATGCGCAAGCGCACCACCCTGATCATCGCACACCGGCTGTCGACTATTCGCGAGGCTGATCAGATACTGGTTCTGGATGATGGAAAATTGGTTGAACAGGGGACGCACGATGCATTGCTTGCCCAGTATGGCATTTATGCGCGTCTGATCCAGCGCCAGGAGCAGGGTATCGCCAGTTAATGTGGGTTGCAGCGTGGTAATGGCCGTTCTGACGCCATTTGCAAGCAGTGTGCGGTGAGAATTTATGGAGGCGTGATGACCGAGAGTCCGGACATTTGTGTCCAAATTCTTTACAAGTGGGGCGAGGCCAGCAAGCAGACTGCGAACTTGCGGCCGGCCAATAGCGCCGCGGCCTTGCTTACCTGGACGGTCCTGCCGCTCCCCATTGACGAAGGCGTTCCGGAACCGATTATGCGGGCGGTCACAGAAACTGCGGTAGCGACCGGCACGCTCGCGTTTCGGCTGTTTTTTAACGTAAACCTCCGAGATGGCCTGACGATCCATCCGGCGCCCCGGACCTGGTTCGGCAGGAGAATCGTCGAGCGCTTGCTTCATTCTTGGCCTGTGAGTGTTGCGACTGCAAAAACGCCATATGCTGCAACCGAGATGTTTTACCAAAATTGGCATTTGCAGGATCAGGCTGCACTGGTGCTGCGTGATGATACCCTTTCCCACGAGAGTACGAACCACTTAAGACGCGCGCGAGACTGGCGCCGTCTCGACTTTCCAGCAGATGCACGGATTTTGATTGCGCCCGCCGTAGACGGAGAAGGCGTCCTGTTTGCTGCTGCGGGTGAGGATGAGCTCGAGGATGCCGTGCTTGCGGTCACCGAGAGGCTGAAGGCTGCGGGGCTAGCGGTCATTATTGAGCGTTGAATGGGCGAAGACGTGTGTGATATGGTTTGCTGACGAAAGGCTGGAATTTATTCAGTGGATCATGTGTTGGTTATCCGAATACAAGCCGGTGCTCAGATTCAATGAACTGCAGCGCTGGATCGGGACGATTTCATACAAGGCGCTGAGCGGCACGCTCAAGGAAATGGAGCATGACGGGTTGGTTATTCCCAAGGAGTATCCACAAATCCCACCAAAAGTCGAGTACAACCTTTGGGAACGAGGCCAGTCGCTGCTGCTCGTGATCAACCTGATGTGTAGTTGGGGCGAGGCGTAATTGGCGTAACGAAGCGTTAAGGTCTGAGAGTTGATCGCGAACGTGCGTTTGGGGCTAACAGAGGCTCAACTTAACGCTGAGGATCGGGTGCGGCAAAAGTTTCGGGTTTTTCGTCTACTACGGGACGCCATGTCGCCCGCGTTTTCATAAGCACTTGTGTTGTTTTGTCATGGCTTCAAAGCACTCGATGACGTGTGAGCAGAAGAACCGCCGCTTATAAAGAAGGGAATCGGCCTTGCTACAATCGCTGACAGAAATCAGCCAATCGCTGGCGAATCCAGCGATGGCCAGCATCGTCATCCGCGTTCTGATGCCATGATAAATAGATCGGAAATTGCGGAATTCGCAGCGGGACCGGATGCATTCTAAGCCGAAAATTATCAGAATAGAGCTGTCCCATTCGCGCGGGTAGGGTAGCGATCATATCGCTGCTTTGGATCATGAGAGGCATCGACAGGAAATGCGGAACCAGGACTGCCACTTTTCTGCTGTAACCCCGTTTTGCAAGCGCCAGATCAATCATTGGACGGGATTTTGTATCGTGTGCCAATACGACATGCCTTAATGCAAGAAACATATCTAGATTTACTTTGCCTGTCACCAGAGGATGGTCTTCTCTGGTGAGCGAAATCAGTGATTCGGTGAGCACACAGGTGTTTCGCACCCCAGGGCTGTCTATCGGAAAGTAATTCAAGCTCAGGTCAACAGTGCCTTCTCTGAGTTCAGTCTCCAAATCCATGCTGGATATCGGCCGAATTTGGAAGCAGATACGAGGCGCTACTTTATCGAGCCAATCTATAAAGCGTGGCAAAACGACGGCTTCCCCGTAGCCTTCGACAACAATGACAAAGTGCCGTTCTGCGCTCGCAAAATCAAAATCATCATTTCCACGTAAGCCTCTTTCCAGAATGACCAGCGCTTGGCGTATCGGGTCAGACAGGATTTTTGCGCGCGGTGTCGGAATCATGCCTTGTGCTGTGCGCTCAAACAGGGGATCGTCCAATCGCTCGCGAAGTCGTGACAGAGCGTTGCTGACAGTCGGTTGGGACAAATGAAGCCGTCGTGCTGCCTTTGAAATACTTCGATCCGTATAAATAGCGTCAAACACCAGCAGCAGGTTGAGGTCAAGTGATCGCAGATTCATACTGAATATTTAATTTAAGAATAATGAGTATTGACAATATAAAGTAGCCGAATATAGCGAAGTGTACAACAATATTTTGAACGGTCACCAGGAGATGAAGATGAAGAATGGTAAGGAAACGGAAAGTCTAGTGTTGCTGGATTGTCCGGTCGAAGGGGTCGCCCGCATCACCCTTAATCGGCCTGATGCGCGAAATGCGCTCAATAATGCGCTTCGGCAGGCGTTGAAAAAGACATTCACTCTTTTGCAAGAGGATGACTCTGTCAGAACTGTAGTATTGCGAGGTAGCCAAAACTGCTTCGCAGCCGGAGCTGACCTCAAAGAGGTGTCGCAAATGGGACCATTGGCGGTGTCACAGTTGTCTGTACTGGAGTTCTGGAAGACGATTGCAGGTTTTCACAAACCAGTAATTGCAGCAGTGGCGGGCCCGGCGTTGGGCGGAGGATGTGAGTTGGCGCAACATGCCGACATTATTATCGCGGGGCGCAGCGCCCGCTTTGGACAGCCTGAAGTTAACGTTGGAATCATGCCGGGCGGCGGAGCTACACAGCGCCTTGTTCGTGCATTGGGCTACTGGCGAGCAATGCATCTGATTCTTACCGGAGAATCTATTGGCGCGGAAGAGGCGGCTGCTATCGGATTAGCGAGCGAGGTCGTGGACGATGACCAACTCGACGCCTATGCAATTGATCGGGCGCGCCAAATCGCATCGCGTCCTCCGATTGCAATACGCCGTATCAAGGAAGTCACGCTGGCCGGTGCAGACGCCGCGCTGGCAACCGGCTTGCAACTTGAACGTCGCGCATTCGAACAGTTATTCGATACAGCTGACCAGAAAGAAGGCATGCGCGCTTTTATAGAAAGGCGCGAGCCACGTTTTATTGGTCGTTAATACAGGATTACCACGTGGAAGGAGAGATATTTTATGGTGCAGGATGTTGCAATCATTGGTACTGGTCGGACGCCTTATAGCCGCGCCAAGCCGGGCGAGACACATTATACGGTGGACGAATATATTGCTTGGGCTGCGGATCTGGCTTTACAGCAAGCGGGTTTGACCAAAAACGATTTTGACGGCCAAGGTTTAGGAGTTGCGCATGCTGAGGCTGCGCACACCGTGAATTGGTCCGCGGCGACAGCCGAAACGCTTGGGATCAGTCCGCAACTTTTGTTGCGCGCTGATCAGGGAGGCGCTTCGGCAACTTCAATGCTGATACGGGCGGCAGCAATGATTCGTGAGGGTATTGTCGATAGAGTGCTGGTGGTTGGCGCCGACACCCCCCTGAGTATCCCGTCGGCCGCGCCTGGCCTGCCGCTATCGCCGGAACGTACCCGCGGGGTGTACTGGGACTTTCAAGGCCCGTTCGGGGTAATGGGAGCGACCGCACAGTTTGGCCTTGTATTGAGCCGTTATCGACATCAGTTTCCCGGGCTGAAGTTCGAAACGCTCGGAAAAATCGCTGTTAATAACCGCTTCCATGCTTCATTGCATCCCGGAGCAATCTATCGCGAGCCGTTCACGATCGAAGAGTACATGGAATCGCGCATGTTGTCCGATCCGATGCGGCTGCTCGATTGCGTACCAATTGTCAATGGAGGCCTGGCGTATGTTGTCACATCAGGCGAAACGGCGCGCAAGCTGTCTGACAAACCCGTCTGGCTGCGTGGTTTCGCAGAAATGAATAATTTTTATCACGGCTCGCGTTCGTTACCGGACATCACGACAACCGGATTTGCTGCGTCTGGGCCGCAGGCTTTGAAAATGGCTGGGATCTCTCCTTCTGATCTCGATTTTTTTCAACCTTACGACGACTATCCGTTTATATCAATGATGACCATCGAGGATTGGGGCTTTTGCAAAAAAGGCGAAGGAGGCAGTTTTATCGACGATCACGACCTGCGCTTTGATGGGGATTTTCCGTTATCAACTGATGGCGGGCAACTATCTGGAGGGCAGCCGGGCGGCGCGATTGGTGGATTTATGCCTTTGATCGAAGCTGTGATGCAATTGCGCGGGGATGCCGGCGAGCGTCAGGTCAAGGGCGCCCAAATAGGGGCGGCATGTGGTTTTGGCGGGATACCTTATGGCCGGCCTGGCCGAAGCTGCATATCCATTGTGCTTGGTAACGAAGGTTAAGGAGAATATATATCATGACGAAAGCCAGACTTCATAAACCGCTTCCGGAGTTGACGGATCAGACGCGTCCTTTCTGGACTGCTGCCAAAGAAGGACGTTTAGTATTGCAAAAATGCGAGCGTTGTAGCACGTTCAATTTCTTCCCCAAACCGTGGTGCATTGAGTGCGGATCGCGTGAATTGCATTGGACAGATGCGCAGCCCACCGGAACCGTGTACTCATATACCGTTTCACGATCGGTCGCAATGAATTATCCCGGCTGGAAAGATGAATTGCCTATCATTCTATGCCTGATCGATCTGGATGATAATGCGAGGTTATACGGTCAGGTTATTGATTGCGCGGCAGACGAGATAAGTATCGGACAACGTGTGGGTATGCATTTCGAGTCAATCAGTGATGAAGCCGGTGTTCCAAAATTTCATCTGGTGCGTTGACATGGAATACGCCAAGCCCGATGACAAAACGCTGCACAAGGCTGCCATGCAGCAAGTCGCATATAACTGGGAAGATCCTCTTTGTCTGGATGATCTGCTTACCGACGAAGAGAGGATGATAAGGGATAGTGCACGTGTGTATGCACAAGAACGCCTGATGCCCCGGATTCTGATGGCGAACAGGAACGAAACTTTCGATACTTCCGTAATGAAGGAAATGGCCGAGCTCGGCTTTCTCGGGGCCACTATCCAGGGGTTTGGCTGCGCGGGTATTGGATCTGTGGGCTACGGTCTAATTGCACGCGAGTTCGAACGCGTGGACACCGCATATCGTTCTGCGCTCGGGGTACAAAGTACCTTGTCAATGATGCCGATTTATCTGTTTGGCAGCCAGGAGCAAAGAGAGCGATACCTTCCTGCAATGGCCAAAGCTGAATTGTTGGGATGCTTCGGCTTGACTGAGCCAGATCATGGCTCAGATCCTAGCTCAATGTCTTCCCGTGCAAGATCCGTCCAGGGAGGCTGGCGTTTATCCGGAACCAAAACGTGGATTACCCATGCTCCCATCGCTGATGTGATGATCGTATGGTCCAAGGACGATAAAAAGGAAATTCGCGGCTTCATTTTGGAGCGTGGTATGCCAGGACTGGAAACACCAAAAATCGAGGGCAAGCTGTCGGTACGCGCCTCGCCTACGGGCCAAATCATCATGGATGATGTCTTTGTGCCCGAATCTCACTGTCTTCCTGCGGCCAAAGGCATCGGCGCTCCGTTTTCCTGTCTAAATAACGCCCGTTTTGGTATTTGTTGGGGGGCTATGGGGGCAGCCGAGTTTTGCTGGCATGCCGCTCGTCAATATACGCTTGACCGTAGGCAATTTGGACGTCCTCTGGCTGCCAATCAGTTGATTCAGAAAAAACTGGCTGATATGCAGACTGAAATTACGCTCGGCCTCCTGGGCTGTTTTCAACTCAGCAGTTTGCGGGACTGCGGCAAAGCGAGCCCATATATGATTTCACTGCTGAAGCGAAATTGTGCGGGCAAGGCGCTAGATATTGCCCGAAACGCTCGAGATATGCATGGAGGAAACGGGATATCGGACGAGTTTCATGTCATGCGTCATTTATTGAATCTGGAAACCGTCAATACCCTTGAAGGTACCCATGACATCCATGCTTTGGTGTTGGGGCGTGCTCAAACTGGGATTGCCGCTTTTTCGTAATTTCCTCGCTGTCCGTCATCCAGAATACCCTTTTTGCTTAGTGCTGGACAAGCGCGCCGGTGAACCCTTCTTTGTGTTTTTTTGAGGCCTGATATGAATCTACCACAGTTCGAAGTGCAGACACATTTTTCAAAATTATCCCGAGTCGAGGCCATTCATCGCCTGTTGCATCCAGAGTCGATTGCAATTATTGGAGCGTCGGCTAATCTTGACAAAGTGAACGGTCGGCCGCTGAAACATCTACTTGAAAAGGGATATCGCGGACAGATTCTTCCAGTTAACCCGAAGTACCGTGAAATCAAGGGTTTAGCATGTTACCCAGATATAGAAAGCCTGCCAAGCGGCGTGGATATTGCTATTGTCGCGGTCCCGGCAGCCGACGTCATTGCCGTTATAGAGTCCCTTGGTGAACGCGGTGTGGCAGCAGCCGTTGTTTTTAGCTCTGGATTCGGAGAAATGGGGAAAGAAGGGCAGCTTCTTGAAGCGTCATTGACTGATGCCGCACAGCGAGCGGGCGTACTACTGTGTGGACCCAATTGCCTGGGCTTTATTAACGCGTTTGAGAATGTCTACGCGACGTTCAGTCAATATGCCGATGGCGATACAGGAGCCGGCCCGGTTGGGTTTGTTACGCAATCGGGGGCCTTTGGTACAGCCATCGCGGCATTAATACGCGAACAGGACCTTGGTCTGGGGTATTTCATCAACACCGGTAACGAAGCCGATCTGGTATTTGCTGAACTTGCGCTAGCCGTGGTTGAAGATCCGCGAATCACAGTTGTTGCCGGATATCTCGAAGGGCTCGTGAATGGAGAGAGCTTGGTTCGTCTGGCAGAGCGTTGTCTCGAGCTTAATAAGCCACTCGTTCTGACAAAGGTGGGGCGTATGGGTGCCGGGGCTCGTGCCGCAGCGTCGCACACAGGCTCCCTTGCGGTCGAAGATGCAGTTTTTGATGCCGTGATATCACAGTATGGCGTGTTGCGAGCCCGCAATGAAGAGCAGATGCTGGATATGTTGGAAGCGTTGATACAGCCGCGTCGGTGTCTCGGCACGGGGCTTGGGATTGCTACCCAGTCAGGCGGGGCTGGTGTCATGATGGCTGACCGCGCCGAAGAGGTTGGTTTACGTGTGTCCTCTATCTCGAAAGCGACACAACAGCGTTTGGGACAGTTTTTGCCAAGCTTTGGCGCAGTCAACAATCCGGTCGATGTTACAGGTCAGTTCGTCGCTCGGCCGGAGTTACTGCGCGAAGCCGTTATTACTCTTTTGGACGATGTCGATATTCATGTGGGTATCGTCTGGCTTCAGCTTATGACAGCCCATGTTGACGCCTTGGTTTCCATTTTCGAGGAAATACAAAGTCGCACCGAGAAGCCCTTCCTGGTTTGCTGGGTAGCCGCCCCTCTGCAGGCGCGGGTAAAGCTTCGTCAGCTTGGCATAGCCGTCTATGGCGCTGGCGAAAGAGCGGTAGAAGCCGCCGCCATGATGGCACGATTTCATGCAAACGTAGAGAGGTATCGATCGAGTGGTTTTGTCAGAATCGAGGCTGCTTCGCCTGTACCCGAGTCGCGTTTGACGGGTGTGGTGCCAACCGAATATGCCTCGGCCTGGCTCGCTAGAGCAGGAATCCCGATGTCGCCGATCACACTTGTTCAGAATGCAGATGAAGCTGTGGATGCATGGAAAACATTCAGACAGGCAGTCGTCTTGAAAATTGAGTCGCCCGATGTCACACACAAGACGGAGGTGGGCGGTGTCGTACTGAATCTTGATAGTGAGGAGGCGGTGCGGCGAGGAGCGTCAGTATTGCTGTCGAACGTCGCGCGCAGTTTTCCCGCTGCAAGAATCAGCGGGATCCTGGTTCAGCCCATGGCTGAAGGGCATATTGAGCTCGTCGTTGGGGCGAAACGCGATCCCGTATTTGGCATGATGATCATGGTGGGAACCGGCGGCACCATGATCGAGGTGATGAAAGATGTGGTGTTCCGACGTGCGCCTTTCGATACCAACGAAGGACTGTGCATGCTCGAGCAGTTGCGTATGAGCGCGCTACTAGACGGTGTTCGTGGGCAAAAGGGCATTGATCGTTCTGCCGTGGCAAGTATGCTGTCAGTGCTGTCACGCTGGGCCGTGGCGATGCCACGGCTGATAGAGCTCGACTTGAATCCTATCCGAGTCGGGCAGTCGGGTCCGATCGCAGTGGATTGCGTAATGGTATTGGATGAAGCATCGTAAGGAGATCAATTGCTAATTCAATACTAATCTTTAAATTAAGCAATAGCGAAGGAGACAGATATATGTTGACCATTAAAAAAATGGCGCAGCGGACGCTGCAATTTCTAGTTGTTTTCAGCTTCTCATGTTTTTCGGTTGTACTGGCCGCTTATCCGGATCGTCCCATTACAATCGTTTCGCCGTTCAGTGCTGGAGGTGATGCTGATCTGGCAGCCCGTTCGTTTGCTCAGGCCGCTTCAAAGGCATTGGGGCAATCCGTCGTAGTATTGAACAAGCCTGGAGCCAGCGGCGTACTTGGATCGTCGCAAGTCATCTCTGCGCAGCCTGACGGCTATACGTTATTATTGGGACGTACAGGATCTCAGGCAATTCTGCCCGCAATTATGCCGACCAATACGCGTTACAACTGGGACAATTACACTTTTATTGGTTTGCTCGAAGTAAACCCCTACGGCTGTGTAGTCAGCGCAAAGTCGTCCTATCAGAATTTCGAAGATCTGGCCCAGGAAATTAAAAAGCGCGGAAAAACATTGAACTATGGCACTGCGGGGAGGCTGACCACTAACGATATGGGACCAAGAAAACTCTTTAGTTTGCTCAAGGTGTCGCCGCAAAATGTGCCGACCCAGATTCCGTATAAGGGTACCGGAGAAGCGGTCATTTCATTAATGGCAGGGCAAACCCAGTTCTCTTGCGGCAGTCTCGGGTCGTTCCTGACGCATATCAAGGCCGGTGAGTTAAGGGCGTTGATGGTTACGTCTGATAAACGGCTGGATCAGTTCCCGGAAGTTCCAACAGCCAGGGAGCTCGGATATGACGAAATGGAAACTATCGTCGGTTGGAGTGCAGTATTGGCGCCGCCAAACTTACCACAGGAGATCCAAGCCGCGCTTGCACGGGCCATGCAGAACATCGGCAAGGATCAACAGTGGCAGTCTCTGACAGCGCGAACCGGATCCATTCCACGTATCACCTCTGGACATGAAACAAAAATCTTCATCGGAAAACAGTACGAACTTTATCGCTCGCTGGGCGAGGAACTAGACATTATTGATAATCCGAACTGATCGCGGTATCGCTCTCGCGGATAGGGTGGTTGACCGGTCCGCGTGCTGCTTTGCTCCCGTGAATGCAAGTTGTATGCAACGAAATCAACATCTGGTCGCGACAGCTCGACTGCACGGTTGGACGTTAGATTAAGATTCGTTAGGTCTCCCACCGGCGAAGTTATTATAGAGCGTTTTTTTTCTGAGATATCCTTCTATTCCATGTTTACCATCCTCTCCTCCAATGCCACTGAGTTTGTAGCCGGCATGAAAGGCGTGTACGCTTTCGCCAGCACCACGGTTGACAAAAATTTCGCCAAACTCCAATTCCGTAAGGCAACGCATAATGTTTCTGTTATTTTGCGTAAACACGTAGGCGGACAAGCCATATTTGCTTTGGTTGGCATACATGATCGCCTCTGTCAGGGAAGAAATTTTCATGATGGGCGCTATGGGTCCAAAGGTTTCTTCCTGCATTATTTCCAGCTTATTTGATGCCACTTCCAGCACTGCGGGATAAAACCAGTTCCCGTTTGCATGTGATGGAGCGGGCGTCGAAGTCGCGTTTAGGTCGAGCAACATCGTCGCTCCAGAGCGACATGCGCGATTTAGCATCTCTTGCAGCTTACCCACCTCATGCTGGCTGGCCCTAGGACCTAAATCTACTTGTTCCATGGGATCCCCAGTCCGTAAATTGCTGACAGCTTCAATAAATTTTTCTACAAATTTGTCGTAAATTGCCTCGTCGACATACATCCGATCGTTCGCAGTACAAACCTGTCCGCCATTAATAAATTTCGCTTGAATTGCGGCTTGCACTGCTTTCTCTAAATCAGCGTCCGCCATTACGATAAACGGCGCTTTACCTCCCAATTCCAGCCGGATAGGCTTTATGTCATTACTGGCCGCTGCATAAATCTCGCGACCAGCCCTCACGCTTCCCGTCATGGAAACAAGTCTGACGTCGGGATGCCTGACCAAGTACTCTCCAACTGTGCGGCCGGTCCCGGTAATAACATTTAGGACTCCGGCAGGAATGCCTGCTTGTCGAGCGATTTCAGCAAGGGCGAGCGCTGTTAAGGGAGTGAGTTCATGAGGTTTGATGATAATTGTGTTTCCGGCAATCAACGCGGGGCCAACCTTTCTAGTAAACAGCGCAATAGGGAAATTCCAAGCGGTAATCCCCGCAACGACCCCATAGGGAACGCGGTGGATCATAATATGCTCATCTCTGTTATCCCCCGGCAGAATTTCTCCTTCTAGGCGACGCGCGGCTTCGGCGGCGTGCTGCAGAAACGAGATGGCAAATGCAACCTCCGCACGTGCTTCGGCTAGCGGTTTTCCTTGTTCTTGCGTAAGAAGCAGGGCAAGTTCCTCAAGGCGAGCCTCAATCTGCTCGGCAAAAGCATATAAATGACGCGCGCGCTCGGGAGCCGGGGTTGCCGACCATGCTGGAAATGCCCTTAGTGCAGCCGAGATCGCCGCATCCGCTTGGGGCACCGAGGTTTCATTGATCTGGCCGATTTTCTTTCCATCGACGGGATTATTTACGGCGATGGTGTTGCCGTCTGCAAGTACCCATTGATTTTCGACGAAAATGTGTTGTTCTGCAATGCCGAAGCATTTAGATAATGTGCTCATTACGATCTCCTGATTTTATCTTCCCTCGAAAGTTGGCTTGCGCTTTTCCTGAAATGCTTTGCGCCCTTCGATTCTGTCATGACTGTCTCGAAGAATTCCAAATACAAATGCCTCATGTTCAATTGCATGGTTCAACGGCATATCCATTCCCTCTTCCACCAGTTTCTTAATTGCACGGACCGAAAGTGGCGCATTCGCCGCAATGCGATTGGCCACGGCTATCGCCTCCGACATCAGTTCGGCTTCGTCCACGAGATGACTAACCAAGCCGACACGATGCGCCTCGCTGGCGTCCACAATGGTGCCAGTCAGGAGCATATGCATGGCGTTGGAAAGCCCAATGATTCTAGGCAGACGTTGTGTTCCGGCTCCGCCCGGAATGCTGCCAATGCACACTTCAGGCAGGCCGAATTTTGCATTCTGGCTTGCAATGCGCAGGTCACAAGCTAAAGCCAATTCCAGTCCACCACCGATGGCAAAACCATTGATAGCACATAAAATGGGAATTTTCACCAGGTCCATTCCATCGAGTAAATGCGGTGTGGTCTCGGCGCCAAATGTCAATTGCGCAATACCTTCCTTTGGAGGCATTGTTTTTTTCAGATCAGATCCCGTGCAAAAGGCTCGTGTGCCAGCTGCGGTCAGGATAACGCAGCGCAATTTGGGGTCCTGGCTAATTCTGATCCAGCAATCGCGTAATTCCGTTAACGTTTCAGGATCGATTGCGTTCATCGCTTCTGGCCGATTCAATGTGATAACTCCAACCGCGTTCGTGGCTTGATAAAGTAAACTCATCATTTTTCCTTGATATCCGGCTATTTGATAATGTCCGCTGTGTAAAAGGTTTGGATTTGCTCGGTCGAAAATCCGTTTTTTTCAAGTATCTTCCTTGAGTGCTGCCCACAGGAGGGGGGCATATCGTGCGGTTCGGCATTTGACGACATGCTGTTCACTGGAAACCCGACTGTTTTGATGGCGCCGAATTCAGGATGATCAAAACTGGTAAAAATACTGTTATGAATGGCTTGAGGATGTAGTTCAACATCTGCATATTGCGCGACTTTGGCACACAGAATGTCTGCGTTCCGTAGTTGGTTCATCCAGTATGCGGTTTCTTTCTTGCGGAATGCGTCATTAAGAATCTGCCGCATGAGCTGGCGGTTCTCCACTCGTGACGACGAGTGGGCTAGTCTTTCATCATTCGCAAGTTCGGAAATATCCAGGATGCCACACAAACGGGCCCAGCGTTCACCGTTATACGCGGCGACCATGATCCAACCATCTTGAGTTTCAAAGGCTTCATTGGGGGCAGAATAGGGTGCCGCACTACCTAGGGGCTGCGGTAAACTTTTTTGATGAAAAAAGTTTGTCAACGTTGTCTGCTGCAACACCAGAGCGGCATTCATCAGGCTGATGTCAATATGGCCTCCCGTTCCAACTTTTGTTTTGTCCAGCAGCTTGGCAAGAATGCTCATGCACGCGACATACCCCGTGGTGACGTCAACGATAGGCGCCTGCACCTTACATGGTTCTCGAGCATCGGGGTGACCAATCAGGCTCATTAGGCCGGTGTCTGCTTGTAGGATTCCATCTACGCCTGGGCGTTCCGAAAAAGGTCCTGACTGGCCATAAGCCGAAATAGAACAATAAATCAAATCCGGCTTGGCTTCGGCCAGCCGTTCGTAGCCAAGACCCAGTCGATCCATTACACCGGGCCTCAGGCTTTCAACCACGATTTGGGCATTTGCACAAAGTTCTCTAGCCAGATCGCGACCTTGTTCCTTCTTCAGGTCAATCACAATGGACTGCTTGTTGCGATTGAAACCATAATAGGCCGTGCAGTCCTCACCGATCCAGCCGGGACCTAACTTACGTCCAAGTTCTCCCCCCGGAGGTTCTACCTTGATAATCTCTGCCCCCATGTCCCCCAGCAACATGGTGCACATTGGCCCAGCGCCGACGTGGGTAAAGTCAAGTACTTTGACGCCTTCAAGAATTTTCCTAAACATACATGCCTTTTGATTCGGTTGAATTATTACTTTGTGGACAATTTGTTGTCTTCAGCGACTTTTTGCCATAGAGCGAGATCGCCGTCGATGATCTTGCCAAGCTCCTCCGGTGTGCTTTTGCTGATTTCAAAGCCTTGGTCCGACAGCTTTTTTTGTACGTCTGGCGAATCTAACGCGTCATTGATCGCCGCATTTAACGAGTCAATTTTGGCCTTGGATGTCCCGGCTGGCGCCATAATGCTGAACCACAGAGAAGCGTTGTATTGGCTCATTTCCCCGTCTTTAACTTCGCTGAATGCGGGGACGTCGGGTAGCACCGAAGTGCGTTTGTTTCTGGCCACGCCCAGGGCGCGCAGAGATCCATTCCGGATTTGAGGAAGAACCGATCCCATGGAGCCGAAAGTTGATTGGATCTGGCCCCCAATCACATCGGCTACGGAGGGGCCCGTCCCTTGGTAGGGAACATGTGTGATATCAATTTTCGCCAGTCCAGCCAACAATTCGCCTGCCAGGTGTTGGGGGACGCCGATACCCGGGCTGCTGTAGTTGATGTCGTTTGGATGATTTCGTGCGTAAAGAATGAATTCTTCCATTGTCTTGTAGGGCATTGTCGGATTAACGACAAAAATCATGGGAACTTCGGCCACCATTCCGACGGGTGCCAGGTCTTTCTGAATATCGAATGTAGTTTTCATGCCCAACGCCGGCTGGGTTGTAATTTGACTCCCGGCTATAAGGATCGTGTTTCCGTCCGGTTTTGCATGTGCAACGAATGAAGTACCGATATTGCCGCCGGCGCCTGGCTTGTTTTCAACAACGACGTTGCGATGAAGTTTTTCCGCCAGATGAGGTGCCAGAGTGCGTGCCAGAATGTCGTTTCCGCCACCGGGAGTAAATGGAACAACAAATCGCACGGGGGCGCCTTCTTGTGCTAGCGAGGGGGCCAGTGGTGTAAGAATGGTGGTTAGCGCAAATGCAGCGCGCAACAATCCCACTCGAGAGAAATTCTCGATCATTTTTGTCTCCTGTTTGGTTTTATGCTAAATGGTTAGCTGAGTATGCTCAGGGTGTTTCATAGAGCCGTCTTCGGCCCGCTATAAGGTGCTGCCTGAAGCTTTCGACCACGCCAGGCGTGTCGTGATTAAGTATTTTTTCCAGGATTTCACTGTGTTCATCGTGAATTTGATGAAAGCGGGCTGGTTCGCCAAGGTCCTGAAAGTTAAATGGCGTTTTGGCCCATAGCACACGGACAAATTGCAAGGTTTGTGGGCTGTTGCCAAGTTCGTACAATCTGAAATGGAATTTAACGTTCGTTGTCCGAATCCCAATATAATCCCGGGCCTCCAAGGCGTTGACATATTGCTTATGCAGAGATGTCAGTTCCAGAAGGTCGGTATCCTGAATGTTATCCATGGCTCGCTCCACAAGAAATGTCTCCAGCATCAATCGCAGTTCGTAGATTTCGAGGACGTCAGTACGGGATTGTTCGGGAATGTAGATACCCTTGTTTGGGTATACCTTCACATACCCCTCCATTTCGAGCGCTTTTAGCGCTTCCCGTACTGGTGTAATCGATACCCCTAGTCTGTCTGCAATATCCTGTTGTCTGAGGCGTTCTCCCCGCTTGTATTCGCCTGCAATGATCTGTTCGCGAATTTGTTCGATAACCTGATCTTGCTTAGTCAGAATTGGGCGGGAGTAATCCATAAAAATTAAAATCCTAGTCGGAGAGCTCGAATCGGGGGAGCACGAATCCGTCAGGCATCTTCGTGTAGACCAGTCTGACTTTACGACCAATCCAGGATGCTTCAGGTTGTCGGCCTTGCAAGTTCGAGATTATAACTGGACCTTCTTCCAAACGAACAGCAATCACATTGTGCGGTGCAGGGTATGCTTCCAGATATTGGCGGTGAAAGATGATCCAGGACAGGATTTCTCCTTTGCCGGATATCGATACCCAGTCAAAATTGGATGACAATGTTTCATCGCATACGGGGGCGGGTGGATACAGGTACTTCCCTGAGTCGCGGCTGCGTTGTAACTTCATGTTGCCATTTCGGATGCTTTCCCATAGCGGTTCATCGTACAGGCCCATAACCGGACGGGGCGTTTGAGCAATAACATTCGTCATAATCATTTCCCATAAATAATGGAGACAGCCTTACCAGCAACGTCGGATGTGTAATGAACCCAGTTGCAGCCGTGCACTTGGCGATCTCCACATTCGCCGCGTAGCTGCCGCACCGACTCAACCTGGTGAGCCCATCCCTGCATATAGCTTTCCGACAAATGTCCGCCACTTGTATTGACGGGAAGCTTGCCTCCCGGGCCGACGCCGCTTTCTGCGAGAAACTTTGCGGCTTCGCCTTTTCTGCAATAGCCATATCCTTCCAGGGCCAAGGGGATGTGTACTGAGAAACTGTCATAAACCTGCAGAATGTCAACGTCTTCAGGGCCGATCCCGGCCATGGCGAAGGCCTGTTTGGCGCAATCTTCCTGAGCAGGATGATAGAACTCAGTCAATCTGGGTTCCAGGCTGGTCGCTTTGCTGTTTAAATCCCGGCGACCCAAGCCATCGATATATACGGGCTTTTGCTTCATCGTTTTGGCTTTTTCTGCGGCGGTCACTATGAGTGCGACGCCGCCGTCATTAATCATGCAATAGTCATACAGGCGCAGCGGTTCACAGATATACGGCGCTTCAAGATAGTTCTCGACCTCTATGCGCTTGCGCATGACTGCATTGGGATTCTGCGATGACCATTCGCGTTGCGCCACTGCGACGCGAGCGAGATCAGACTCGCCAAACCCGGTTGCGTTTTTATAGGCCTGGAACGTGAGTGCATAAAGTGCTCCCTGGGAGGTCAGTCCCCATGGGGCATGGTAAATATAAGAAAGGAATGAGTCTCCTCCCATAGCCTGCGGTCCGCCGTATTGGATCTGTCCAGAGCGCTGGTCGTTTCCGTATACCAAGGCAATAGTTTCCGCCAACCCTGATTCGATCGCCATGACCGCCTGTGCTACCGACAATACGGCATCTGCCTGATCCCCCCATTTTGGGTCAACGCCAAGAATTTCGGCCATTCGTTCATAGGCGGTGGTCGGTCCGACGATTAAACCGTCAATCTCCGATTTGGTAATCCCAGCGTCGTTCAATGCGTTTACTAGCGCAGTAGCAGCGTAGCCGTAGCTATCGTTAGGCTTTTCGCTGTTGCGCACTCGCGTCCAATCCTGGCCCCAATTTGTATGCCCAATGCCCACCACTGCTGCCGCTCTTCGGTGCTTCGATGCATCTACGTATACCTTTTTACTACTCATGGTTGTCCTCCTTTTTTTATACTATGCCATGCATTAGGTATTTTATATAATATATTATAGTAACAAAATGTATAAATATAATCGTGATCGCTTTATCTCGATTTGTTTCGTCTTTAATTAAACGTATGGTCAGGCGAAACACTTTCGTGTTCTCAGGAGTTTTCGATTGACTCGACCCTTGCGGATTACGTGAACCGATTTACTACACGGATTTTTTAGTTGGTTGATCGCCTATGCTTGATCATGGCTTCCATTTGTGAAAATCGTCTTTCAGAACCTGACACCGCTGTACGCGTGGATTATGCGGATTTGCAGTACTTCGTCGCTACGATCAAGAATCAATCGGCTGTGCGAATAAGAGTGAACTTTCCATTGCATCGAATTGCTTTAAAAGTCTGGTATGCCGCTTCAAAAGAATCGCAAGTCATCGAAAAGACATTCAGAAATAATCATCAGCATGAATTGTTGCGTGCTCCGATAGAGCACGCGATGGAGTTCTACAAGAGGCATTGTGACCTGTATTCAGGACATATGAATCAGAATGACAACAAGCGGCCGGCCTTCGCCAGCCTATAGGTAATATCATTTATTGCTGATCGTGTCATCGCCAGTTATAGTCAGTTTTTGATTTGATGGAGCGCCCTATGAATCGTCGTTCATTGCCACTGAACGCTTTGCGTGCTTTTGAGTCTGTGGGGCGCCATCGAAGCTTTAGTCTGGCGGCCGATGAGCTTGGGGTGACGCATGGCGCAGTAAGCCGTCAGATCGGCATGCTGGAGTCTCTGCTCGGGCTGCGCCTATTTCGCCGCAGCCAACCCATTGAACTGACAAATGAGGGTCAAGCGCTTTTTTCTGGCGTGGGGCCAGCGTTTGACCGTTTGTCCGCAACCGTGGACAGTTTAATGAGCCCCAGTGATCACACGTTGCTGGTCAACGCACCACCGACCTTCACGATGAAATGGTTGATCCCTCGGCTCTCGGTATTTCAGCGTCGACACAGTAAAGCGGAGATTCGCTTGACTACCAGTACCGTAGGGATACGTTCCCTCAAGCTGAGCGATTTCGATGTGGTTATAAGAAGGCTCCCCAAAGCTGCGTCAGAGCTGTCGGCGCATGCGTTTCTGTCTGGCAAACTCGTTGCGGTATGTGCACCGGAACGACTTGAGACCTGTCCGGTACTATGTGCAGAAGACATAAAAAAGCATCGGCTGATTGAAGCCAAGAGTAATGAGTCTGTATGGACGCAATGGTTCGAGCAGGCCGGCTGCGTGAAGCCTCCTTCGGCCGATTTTCTAAAATTTGATGAAATGTTTTACGTGGTGCAGGCGGCTTTAGAGGGGCTGGGCGTGGCACTGGTTCCGCTTTCGCTTGTTGCAGATGATCTGGCGGCAGAGAATCTGGTTCTTGCATTTGATGGGCCCGATGTGAATGCTGTCGATTATGCCTATATCGTAACGCCTGGCGGCCACGGTCGCCCCTTGCTCAATGCGTTCTGTTCATGGCTGTCAGAAGAGGGTGCAGCATCCAATCAATTTTCCCGTACGGTGATTTAGATATCCCGTACCGGGCTCCGCATCGTTGACCCTCGGGCGGGGCGCAACGTTCATCAACGACCTTTATCAAGGGACTGCTGGTAAACCAATCAGCCGCTCCCATCCCAATTCTTGTCAGGGTTATACAAGCGGCTTTGGCAAGCAAACATACGCACCCTCATGCGCCAACGCGTCGGTGCTTATTCGGCGTTAGAGTGCCACCTGGCTACAGCAGGCAAGCCACCTATGTTGTGAGATTAATGCACATCTGTCGATTTTTAGTCGGTTTACGATCGGCTGCTGTCGGGTGCATCATAACGACACATCATAAGTTGTATGCCGTAAAAAAACTAACATGTCCGGAGCTAATATGCTAAGTGATTTTCGAGTGCTAGATCTGACCTGGGTACTGGGCGGGCCGTTTGCCAGTCAGTTGCTCGCCCAGCTTGGCGCGCAAGTGATAAAGGTAGAACCGTTGGAGGGCGACCTGTCACGCAGAGTGTCCAGTCACTCGACGGTCTTTGAAGGAGATTCCGGTTTTTTTCTTTCGGTAAATCGCGGCAAATCAAGTATTGCATTGGATTTGAAATCCGAACAAGGCCGCGAAGTTTTATATGATTTAGTGCGGCAGTCCGATGCCATTATTTACGGCTTTGCGCCTGATGTGCCAAAACGTCTGGGTCTGGATAAAGAATCCTTGCTGGCCGTCAATCCCAAACTTGCGATCGGCCAATTGATCGGCTTGCACGACAAAGGTCCTTATGCGAAGGCGCCCGCTTTTGACCTTGTCGTGCAAGCCATGAGCGGCGTCATGAGCATTACGGGCAACAAGGACGCCGAACCTGTTCGGCTCGGCTATCAGGCCGCCGATCTGACCGGAGGTTTGTATCTGGCTCTCGGTTGTGTGGCTCTCATGCTAAAGGCATTGAAATCCGGTCACGGCGACCTTCTGCAAGTGTCTTTGCTCGATTGCCAGCTTGCCATGCTCACTTGGCAGGCACAGAACTATTTTATTTCAGGCGTGATTCCAACGGCCAATGGCGCTCGTCATTCCGTTATTGCACCCAGTGATATTTATCCTTGCGCCGATGAGCAATTTATTGCCCTGTCTCCAACGGGCCAGGCGTTTTGGGAGAGGTTCTGCGAGACGATTGGACGTCCGGACCTTGCCATTGACCCCCGATTTGATCATCCGGTTCGCCGCATCGAGAATGTGGAAAGCCTGACACAAGAGTTGAACGAGGTCTTTCAATCGAAAAAGGCGTCTGACTGGGCAGAACATTTATTTGAACAGAGAGTCCCGGCGGCGCTTGTAAACAATATAGAGCAGGCGACCTCCCAGCACTTGGCGCATGAACGCAACATGGTCGAAGAGCTGACACATCCCAGGACGCAGGCCATGCTTCGCTTTCTTGGCAACCCTTTTAAATTCGACGGGTCGGAACCCGCTTCCTATCCCCCGGCGTTTGGCGAGCATACGCGCAAAATTCTGTCGCAGGTTTGCAGGTATGAAGCCGGCCAAATTGATCAACTGATACAAGCCAATGTTATTTTTCAAGGAGAAGTGAATGACCAGACCGAGTGATGTGAAACCAAGGGAAGGGGAGCTGCCTGCCGCGTTGTACAACGATTGGGTAATAGGACAGGAGTTTGATGCGCTGCCCTTTACTATCACGCAGGATATTGTGCAGGAATATATATCCGTTGTGAATGCGGATAGGGAAAACTATGTGATTGATGGCAGGCAGGCGGCGCCACCGAATGTCGTGCTGGTATACATGATGGCGGTAATGTATCGGAAGTATCCGCCGCAACAAGGCGGGATCATGATTGGAAATACGATTGAGTTTCATCATCCCGTGTGGGCCGACGAGGATACTGAGGTCGTAGGAATGGGACGCGTTACCGACAAGTACGAACGTAAAGGGCTCAAGTATATCAAGTACGATGTTCAGTTCAAGACGCCCGATGGCGTGCTGTTGGTAGCGGTAAACCACACGTCAGCTTTCCCCAATTAATCAAACCGGATGTCAATACTATTTAACCGCTTTAAGGTGACTGAAAATGAGTAATCAAGAACTGCAAAAAACCGTCAAACAGACGCAGGCACTGTTTGACAACTATGGCATTCTCAATGGTGATAATGATATTTTGCATTACGACGATGCCTATGCCAAGGAGCGAGGATTTCGTGGAACGCTGGGGCATGGCCTGATGTATACCGCGTATGTTTGCGATCTTGCCGCGAAAAAATTCGGCCGTGACTGGCACTATCGGGGCAGGCTCACCGTAAAGTATGTCAGAGGCGTATGTCCGGGTGATGAGTTGGTGACCACGATCACTGCGGACAATCAAGTGCACTGCAAGTCGCAATTTGAGACGACGCTTGTCGGTTCGGTTGGTCTTGCCTGAATCACAATCATGCACACATCCGCCAAGCAGCCGTACACTCGCACGGGCGCCTCGTCTCCCAAAGACGTCAGGGTGCGAGGCCGCGATCTGGTTAACGACTTGATGGGCGCCGCCAGTTTCACGCAGATGCTGTATTTTCTGACTTGCGGCCGTATGCCTACTGAACGTCAATGCGCCGTTCTGGACGCGTGTCTGGTCACACTAATGGAACATGGCCTGACGCCTTCTGCGGTGATTACCCGACTCATGACCATGAGCGTTCCCCAGGAGCCGCAGGTTGCCGTGGCTTCCGGCTTGCTGGCTATCGGTAGCGTTTACGCCGGCACCACAGAGCAATGTGCGACGCTATTGCTACAGATTGAACAGCGAGAGAAAAGCGGGGAAAACCTGGATGCGGTATTACACGACATCGTAGGCCGGTATAGGCAGGATAAGCTAGTGCTACCCGGTTTCGGGCATGCGACGCACAAGCCTGATGATCCCCGTTCGCTCAAGCTGTTTACGATCGCGTCTGAACTGGGTTGTGCTGACCGGTATGTGCGATTGGTTAAGCACCTGGGTAGCGAGGTGGACCGACAATACGGTCGGCATATCACGATTAACGCCACAGGAGCTATCGCCGCACTATTATTGGAGATTGATATTCCGGTTGACGCCATAAGAGGGTATTCCGTTGTGTCGCGAGCAGCCGGGCTAGTCGGCCATTATCTTGAAGAGCTTGAAAATCCGTCCGGAAAAGCGATATGGGCGGCTGCCAGACAAGCCGTTCCGTATCAGGAATAGGCAAAGCCACTTGAAAAATGAACAAAGCCTGCATCCTTCTTCCAGGGATGCAGGCTTTGTTCAAGACAGTCACATGCCATGTGCAATACTCAAGCGTAAGTCATACATATGGGTTTTTCTGGTTATTGAGACTTCGCTAAGCCGGCACGTTTAATGACGTCGCCCCATTTTTTCATATCGGATTTAATCAGATCGGAAAACGCTTGCGGGGTACTGCCGATCGCTTCACCGCCAATGGATGCCATGATCTTCTTTTTCACTTTGGGGTCGATCACAATGTTGTGTATTGTCGAGCTCAAGCGGTTTATGATCGGTTTCGGGGTTCCAGCTGGTGCGACAAGCCCATACCATACTGATGCCTCATAGCCGGGAAGGTTGCCGGCCTCTGCGACTGTCGGTATTTCCGGGTGGCCGGAAAGGCGTTGGTTCGATGTCACGCCAAGAATACGAACCTTTCCTGTTTCGGAAAAGGGCAGCAAATCATTACCGAAAACCACTTGGATAATGCCAGAGGATAGATCGGTGTTGCGCGCTGATGTTGCTTTATATGGAATCTGTAGCATATCGATCTTGGCCATATCATTAAAAAGCTCCCCGGCCAGATGCGACGACGTGCCGTTTCCCGAGGATCCATAGTTCAGTTTGCCAGGCTTCTGTTTTGCCAGCTTGATAAGATCTTGTACTGAAGTAACAGGCAAATCCATATTCGTGCCAAGAAAGAAGGGTGTCGATGCGACAACGGTAATCGGCGCGAAATCCTTGACCGGATCATAGTGGATTGTCGGCATAATGGTCGGATTGATCGACAAGGTGGTTACCGTTGCCATCAGTATCGTGTACCCGTCAGCCGGTGCTCGGGCGACAGCCTCGGCGGCGAGCGCCGTACTGGCGCCTGGACGATTTTCCACGACGATCGGCTGCCCCAGCTTGGTGGCCAGCTGCTCGGCCACGATACGCGAGAGGGTATCGGCAGCCCCGCCAGCCGCATGTGCCGACACCAATCGGATGGGTTTGCTTGGATAGTCCTGACCAAGAACGGTACCTGCGTGAACAGCCAGAATGCAGGCTACGGCTAATTTAGGAAAGGTCGACGTGATCCGGCTGGGTATATCATTTTGATTGCGCATCGGTCTTCGGTTCTCCAGTAAACGGCTACGTTTTAATAACGCGCTGATTTCCATATACCATGGGCTATTGTTGACTAGTTGCTATGGTAAGGAGCACGGGCGCAGCCTGCAAACGAATTTTATGCAGTCGCATGTCAGTTTTTTGCATACCGCTTAGCCGTTACGGCCGGATCCAACATGGTTTAGCGATTTTCAGGTTTTGCACGCTCACTTGAAGGCTGCCCGGGATTGATCGGCATTCATCGAAATTTATTGTTTTGACACGGAGAATCCCAAATATCCCTTATGGAGTCATGAATTCATATCACAGATATATTATTTTCGAATTTTACAAATAAAAAAAATACTGAGACTATGGGCAGTTGCAGCCAAATGCGCGACTTCGGCTGTTCAAAGTTGGTCAATCGTCAACGGCAACACCCATTAATTACTGTGAGACAAATATGTATAAATTTTTAAGAAAAGGCGCACTCTGGTTCCTCGGAATCCATTTGTTTTTAAATGCTGGCATTGTGTTGGCCGATGCGCATACGGCAACCCAAAGCGTTATTGCGCCTTCCGGTACTCTTCTGGTTGGCGTCTATCGCGGTAGCCCTAGTTCTATCATTGAAGGCGCGACGACCGAAGAAAACAGGGGGGTAGGCCACGATTTGGGGAAACAGTTTGCTGCAGACCTGGGCGTACCATTTCGTGCTGTTATCTTTCCCAATAATGCGGGGCTGCTTGACGCACTTAAGAAAGGGGAGGTTGATTTCAGTGTCACCAACGCAACGGCAGCTCGAAAAAAGATTATGGACTTTTCGCCAACCATTATGGACGTTGAAAAAAGTTTCCTGGTAGGACCAGATTCTGATTTTAAATCCCTCGAAGACATTACCCGTTCAGACGCGGTGGTCGGTGTAAGCAAAGGCAGTAGCACGGCAAAAACTCTAACCGACCTTTTCCCAAAACTACAGATCCGGGAAATAGGCACATTAAAAATTGCCTCAGATATGCTGAAAAATTACGACATAGACGCATTTGCCACGAACAACGCCATACTTTATGAAATGTCAGATGCTATACCGGGTGCCAGAATATTGCCAGGCCATTGGGACATGGAACATTTTGCCGCAGGCATACCAAAGGGTCGGCGCCAAGGGCTGCCGGCGCTGCAAAAATTTGTTAACGATGCGCAGGGTGATGGGCGGATAGCCAAGGCCATTGAACGCGCTGGTTTACGCGGGACTCTTGCGCCCAACAGCCAATAAAGACACATGGATCATGCCTGCACTGCATGCGGTATAGCCCACTGTTGAGTCATGAACGAATAGGTTTAGTCATTTGCGCGTGATGGCTATCAATACAATACTCCCGGAACAATTCCAGAGAAGGGATGTTTCTGTTGACGGCGGTGGCCATTACAATCCGTGAGTTGACTTGCGCACCGGCAATACTGCGAAATGCTACACCCGGCGGGCTGCTATTTCTGTAGATACTGGGCACGATGGATATACCCAATCCGGCAGCGACCAGCGCCAGCGTTGTGCTGTTTTCCCGCACTTGTTGCACAATCTTTGGAACAAATCCTGCTGCAGTGGCGATGCTGGAAATATGTTCGAACAGACCACAACCGAGCGCACTGGGAAATAAAATAAAATTCTCGTGGGCCAGACTGTCGATATGTACGGGGTCATTAACAGGCACGTGTTGCTGCTGAGCCGTTACCAGAACGAGTTCGTCCTGCCATAAATCCATGGTCTGAATACTGCGTGGCGGCTGAAAATTGAGCGCTGGTCGCAAAAAACCGATATCAATTTCATTGTCGTTCAGCGCAATGATCTGTTCCCCTGTAGACATATGCCGAAGATCAATTTCAATTCCCGGGTAAAGATTCGTGAACCCCTGGATCAGTTTAGGGAAGTGTTCAAACAGCGGCACCGAAGCCGTAAATGCCAACCGCAATTTTCCAACCTTGCCGTCCAGCGTCCAGGCACATAGCGCTTTGGCGCCGGCATAGCGTTCCAGGATGGCCATTGCCTCGCGATAAAAAAGCCGGCCTGCATGGGTTAGAGCAACCGAACGGCGGGTGCGCTCAAACAGCTGCACATTCAGATCTTGTTCCAGCAACTTGATCTGCTGGCTCAGCGGGGGCTGGCTAATATGCAGACGCTGTGCAGCTTTGCTAAAGCTGAGCGTCTGAGCCACTGCCACGAAGTAATTAAGCTGCCTGAAATCCATGTTATTCGAAAAACATATAAATATGAGATTTAAATAGTATTAGACCATATAAGTCAACTGCCGGACAATGTCGATTGCTCGATCCATCGTCATTGAGACAAGCGACTACATTAAAAATCAGGAGACCCAATATGAATATCCCTAATCTGAGCAAGCGCATGTCGCTTACGGTTGCCACCGTGTTCTGTATGACCGCCATGACAAGCGCCATAGCCGCTGCCGAGTACCCAGAAAAGCCCATCACAATCGTGGTGCCTTATTCGCCAGGAGGCGGCGTTGATATTGTCACTCGTATTGTGACCAAGGCCATGTCCGATGAGCTAAAACACCCCATCATTGTCGACAATCGCCCGGGCGGCGGCACGAATATTGGCATGGGCTACGCAGCCCGGGCCAAGCCGGATGGCTACACCCTGTACATGGCTTCCAATACCCTGACCACGAATAAAGCCCTGTACTCGAATCTGGGCTTTGACCCCGCAGCCGCTTTCGCACCAATCGGAAAAATCGGCGATGCGTCGTTGATTGTTGTCGTTACCAAGGACGCGCCATTCAAAACCCTGGGCGAGCTGGTGAAATATGGCAAGCAGCATAGCGGGGAACTGTCTTTCGGTACAGCTGGCACCGGCAGTTCGGGTCATATGGCAAGTGAATTGCTATTGCGCAAGGGCGGGTTTCAGGCGTTGCATGTTCCATATAAAGGCGGATCTCAGGCCATTACCGACCTGCTGGGTGGACGTCTTTCGTTCATGGCAATCAATCCGCTGGAAGTGATTTCTCATATCAAATCCGGTGCGTTGCAAGCGCTTGCAGTGCTGAACGACAAACCTACCGTCTTGCTGCCTGAGCTGACCACTGCTGAAAAAGCCGGCGTACATGGAGCCAATGCAACCGTATGGTGGGGGCTGGTCGCTCCAACCGGCACGCCCGATGGGGCAATACAGAAACTGAATGGTGCGCTGAATAATGCATTGAAGAAAGAGGAAATTATTCAGAGTCTGGCCAAACTTGGTGCGACACCCGCAGGCGGCACGCCTGCGCAATTTGCCAATTTCCTGAAAAAGGACGCCGCATCCATGGCTGAACTGGTCAAAAGCGCGAATATCAAAGTCGATTGATTATCTTCGGCATATTTTTAACTTACAACGCATTTTACGGAAACAAGATATGCAACAGAAAACCGCATTGGTCATCAGCGCCCATGCCGCCGATTTCGTGTGGCGCGCAGGCGGTGCCGTCGCCCTTTATGCCAGCCGGGGTTGGAACGTCCATATTTTATGCCTGTCATTCGGTGAACGTGGAGAGTCGGCAAAAATGTGGAAGGACCCAACCATCACGCTCGAAGCGGTCAAGCAGGCACGTCGCGCCGAAGCGCAGAGCGCTGCCAGTATTTTGGGCGCCTCGATCGAATTTCTGGATTGCGGCGACTATCCACTTCGGGTCAGCGACGAGATACTCATGGGTATCGCCGACCGTTATCGGACGCTAAGGCCAGAGTTTGTGCTGACACACTCATTTCGCGATCCTTATAATTTTGACCATCCATTTGCTAATCACCTGACGCTGGAAGCCCGCGTTATTGCGCAAGCGCATGGGCATAATCCGAGTGTTCCGGTTATTGGCGCGCCGCCTGTCTTTTTATTTGAACCTCACCAACCAGAACAATGCGAATGGAAGCCCGAATTTTTCCTGGATATTTCATCTGTATGGGAACAAAAATATGAAGCGTTCAAAACTATGGACGCGCAGGAGCACCTTTGGGAATATTACACGCGTGTTGGGCAGCAGCGCGGGGCACAGGCATCACGCAACAGTGGCCGGAAAATCAAGTATGCAGAAGGCTACCAGTGTGTTTACCCTCGCGTCTCGGACGCTTTCTGACCGCACACCTTCAGGAGAACACAAATGACAATGGTCAATACCACTTTCGACCGACCCGCAGCAGAACAGATTGAAGCAGCCAAAACCTTTGCCGCCTCTATCATGGCCGATGCAGCCGGGCGACGTGGCGCACTGGATGGCCGTATTCAGCCACTTGCCCCGCATATGCAACTGTGTGGTCCGGCTTTCACGGTCGAGGTTCGCCCAGGCGATAACCTGATGCTTCACGCGGCGCTGGTGCTGGCCCGCCCCGGCGATATATTGGTCGTAGACGGCCAGGCCGACACCCGCACCGCGCTGATGGGCGAGCTCATGTGCATGCACGCAGTAGCAGCGGGCCTGCAGGGCGTGGTCCTGGATGGCGCCATACGTGACCGTGGCGAACTGCGTGATGGCAATTTTCCGGTGTTTGCCTGCGCCAGCAATCCCAATGGGCCGACCAAGAATCTTGCCGGCCGCATCGGACATCCCGTGTCGGTCGGTGGCGTCACCGTCAATGCCGGAGACCTGGTGTGCGCGGATCTGGACGGCGTGCTGATTGTTCCGCGGCAGGACATTGACAGCGTATTAGCGGGCGCAAGAAAAAAAGTCCAGGTCGAACAAAAACGCAGGGATGATATCGCCAAGGGCAATCTTGTCTATGGCTGGCTGGAGCAAGCGCTTAAAGATGTGGGCGCGCTTTCAAAGGATGATAGTTTAGCTTCGCTTGTCGAGGCGTTTACTCCGAAAGGCAATTGATTACTCACGGTTTTGCTTCGGTTTGACTGGGTATGTATTCGAGATTTACTTCCCTGGCCGCGAACCAGAATGCCTCGTTGGGCGAGTTCATCGACGAGGAGGCTGCAACGCTATCGCACGCTTCGATGCCAAGTCCACTTTTTTGATCTGGCTTTTCGCTTTATCAGTCTGTCCCCATAGCGCCCAATTCAATTGGAGCGCTATGCAAACGCATGCTTTAGCCGTTTTTAAGAGAAGCAAGGTCAATCACGTACCGATATGTCACGTCGCTTTTGAGCATGCGCGCATAGGCGGTGTTGATATCCTGGATTGTTGGAGGACTGGTGGCCTCGTTATCTGGGATTTCATCTGTATTACCCGAATCGACCCGAAAAGGCAGCGGCGTTATCGCTGGTTATTGAGGCTTTGCGTTATCGTGGCTAAATTTATTTCGTAAGGTTCCAATTCCGCTGATTTCAACTTCTACGACATCACCGGGTGCAAGGTCAGGGGAGTGGCCATCCGTACCCATCCAGATAACATCTCCGGGATAAAGAGTGAGATATTTCGTCATTGCGCTAATAAATTGGGCGACCCCAAAAAGCATATTGTTAGTGGCGAATTTAGAGGTAACGACATCATTTACTCTTACCGTCGTTGTTAAGCCTTCAAGATTAAGCTCCGTTTCTATCCAGGGGCCCATAGGCTTGAAAGTATCGCTATTCTTTGCACGCCAAAGGGTCCGATCCTCTCGCTGCCAATTGCGTTCGCTAACATCGTTACCGATGGTGTAACCTAAAACGTACTGTAGCGCATCTTCTTCGCTTATGTTTTTTGCCTGACGTCCGATTACAACAACCAGCTCGCCTTCATAATGTATTGTCCTTGCATCAGAAGGGATCACAACGGGTACATTATGGGCAATCAGCGCGTTATTGGCGCGATAACCAATATCCGGCTTGGAAGGAATACGAGACGGATCCTTGATATGATCCACATAGTTCAGGCCTACGCAATAAAATGTTTGAGGAACGACCGGGACTTCCAATTTCACTTTTGCAAGAGGAAATTTTTTGCCTGTGACTTTGTGCTGAGTGAAGGGCGTACCACTTATTTCACTCACATATTCCCCTTCGAGAATTCCGTAGACAACCGTATCATCCTGTCGATATCTTATCCATCGCATGTTACTGTCCCCACTCTATTGATCAACTGCTGAAAATGAAGGTGCATCACTTGCGAGATGATAAATTCGCCATCCATCTGGTGTATGACGAAGCCGCGCACGTGTTGTTCTAATATTGGCGACACCATTCAATGGGGCCGAGCCGGTTATTTGTTTACCGCTATCGTGACGAACGACCAGCATGTAGCAAGTCACGGTGATGCCATCATTGACTATTTCAGAAAAAAGATTCGTCAATAAATGATGAATGTGTAGTGTGTGCGAGCGTTTCTCCAGAGCCTCAATAATTTCATTTTTACTCGTCAGGTTGCGGCCCTGACGTTCCCAACTGCCGTCGTCAGTCATAAGGTCAGCCAGCTGGCTGTATCTGCGCTCGTCAAGATATCGGAAAAACTGAACAAGTATATTTTTAGCGGCTGCTGCGCCGGCATCAGATTCGAATTTCACTTTTTATCGTCCTTGAGGGATAAATGACTATTTACAGATGTCATAAAGGACGGGTCAAACACTTTATCGGCCTTTATCTGGCAACGTTTAATAAGACGATGCTCTTCCGGTTCATAGTCTGGTACCGCATTATGCAACGTACCGATGTGGTCCCACATAAGCACATCGCCTTCGCTCCAGTCATGTACATATTGATATTTCGCTTGTAGTTGATGCTCAAATAGAAAATCGAGTATGGCGTTACTCTCTTTTTCAGAAAGCTCGTTGATGCGCACAGCGTAACCAGGATTGGCGTATAACACCGGTTTACCCGTGATCGGGTGGGTGAGAAACAAAGGGTGCCTGGACGGGGGGCGTTTTGCGCGCTGTTCGGCAGTGAGCGCCGGCCGTGGACTATCCGAGCGTTGCCGCATCTCCTCCCAGAACTTATTGAAATCATGAGTGACAGTCGCATCGGCCAGTCTTTGCACGAATGCTATTGGCAAATCATCATATGCGGCGTGCATATTGGCGAAATGTGTTGAGCCGAGGGCGCGATGGTTTCTGTGGGGAATTTTTAAAGCATAGAGGACATTCGCGAATCCAATGGTGGCGTTATAGGACATATCAGTATGCCAGTCCTGGCCAGCGTCAGCCAATCCTATCGGCACGCCATTCTCCACAATATTCGAAAGAATCCCTACCTCCGGAACATTTGGGTCACAGAACTTTCCAGTAACCGATGTTTGTAATCCACCAAATCGCTCAGAAAATGCTTTCAGTTCGATAGCATTAAGTTTTTGCTGAGGGAAATGCAGTACGCCGTAGCGTCCCAGGGACATGACAATTTGCGAAAAATCCATGTCACTTAATGGATTTGACAGATCGATTCCTCGTACCCTTGCTCCAAGGGTGGAGCCGGTTGGACAAACATCCACTATACAGTCCTCCTTATGACGATAATATTGAATTGCTAGCGCTTGCAAGACAGGATTTATCCAGAGCGGATAAATTTGGCCGGCCAAGCAGCCCCATGACTCTAAGTAATTCTTCATGTAGCAGGGCAAGCACGTGTTCTGCTCCAGGTTGTCCGGAAGTAGCAAGCCCGTATAATGTTGGGCGACCCGCAAGTACTGCTGACGCGCCAAGAGCAAGTGCCTTGGCAATATCGCTGCCTCGTCGAATATGACCGTCAATAAGTACAGGGACTTGCCCATTGACCGCATTGACGACTGCAGGAAGTGCTGAAAGCGGCGCAACGGAACAATCCAGCATGCGACCACCATGATTGGACACAATGATTCCGTCAACGCCAGACTCAATTGCTAAAACTGCGTCCTCCGGAGAAAGAACACCTTTAATCAGAAGAGTACGAGGCCAGATTTTTCGAAGCTCACGTAGGTCTCGCCATGTAAGGGCATCTGTTTTTTTCATTGCCTTACCCATGGGTTTGGCTACGATACTGTTGCGCATGTCAGGCGGATAATTCTCGTATTTCGGCATTCCTGTTGTTGCCATATATCGCGCCAGGACGTTAAAAAGCCAGCCGGGCTTTTTCATTACATCTATGACATTGCGCCTGGAAAATCTGAATGGAACCGTAAATCCATTTCTGACGTTGTACTCTCGATTCGAGTTGACTGCCGTGTCCACCGTTACGACTAATGCTTCGTAACCGGCGTTTTCCGCCCGGTGTACCAAGCCATAGGAGGCCTGTTTATCTGGCCACATGTACAATTGGAACCAAAGATTGCCCCCAGCTTTTTCTGCGACATCTTCCATTGAAGTCAATGAGCCAGTTGCTACGGTGAAAGGTACACCGGCATTTGCAGCAGCACGGGCCAATGCGATTTCTCCTTGATACCACATTAACCCTGCGGCTCCAGTCGGTGCTATAGCAAAGGGAAACGCCCATGGTTTGCCAAACAATGACAAGCTTGCCTGACGAGCTGAGACGTCGATTAATGTGCGCGGAAGCAGCTTTAGTGAGGTGTAAGCACGTCGGTTGTTCTCCAAAGCAACGTCGTCTTCTGTACCCCGATGGACGAATTCAAATAGACCTTTGGGCAGCCGGCTTCGGCTGGCTTCGCAGTAGTCTGCAATATTAAGAAAATCATTTCGGTTCATTAGTATCCGTACTCTTAATGGTTCGTCCAAATGCCACGCGTAAATACGAAATGTACGATGTTAGTATTCGCTACATACATGATAAAATTTTCAACGTCTGAGTGAAAAATTTATTCTATCGGTCGCTTTGATAGGCGGCAAGGTAGCATTCGGAAATTAAGTATTTCGATTAAGGAATGAACACAATGAACGAAGTGACGGCCATGCGTGTTTTTTTGGAGGTTGCACGACGTAAGAGCTTTGTCCGAGCCTCAGAACATTTCAATATTTCACCTGCGGCTGCCAGTAAGTATGTTAGTTGGCTTGAGCGCTCATTGGGTGCGCGTCTGTTAAATAGAACGACCAAACAAATGAGCTTGACCCCTGCGGGCGAGCAAGTCATTGAAAGCGCAAACGACGTATTGCAAGGCATCGAAGATATGAAGCAGGCCGTAAAAGGTCTTTCTAGTGGACTTGATGGCGTGGTCAGAGTAGGCGTTGCTCCCTATTTTGGGGCCTATCGTTTCGTACCGATAGTGGCAGCGTTTTGTAAACAATACCCTGACATTAAGATTGACATTAGTATTTTATCAAGGCAACGTATTGATGCATTTGTATCCGAAGGGTTGGATTTTGGCATTGTAATTAGTCCGACCTTGCCTGATGCGAGTCACGTCGCTTATATGTTAGGACGGCTTCCGCAAGTAATTGTCGCTGCACCGTCGTATTTGCGCGATAAAGAACCTATAACGCGTGTGCAGGACCTTGCTCGGCACGACTGTCTCATTAACGTATATAAGTCCTCTGCCGGGACCTGGCGTTTTGAAAGTGATGATGGGCTCATCACTGTACGCGTGAAGGGGCCATTGCGCTCCAATATCGGAGAAATATTAAAGCAAGCTGCTGTTGAGGGAATGGGGATTTCAATTCATCCACTTTATATGGTTGCAGATGAATTGAAGAACGATCAGTTAGAAATGGTTTTAGCCGGTGCTCAGCCTGAGATGCTGCATATTCACGCAATATATTCAAAGTTAGGGGCAGTCCCCAAACGCGCCCGTGCATTTCTTGAATTCATGAAATGTTGGATGCAACAGCATCCTGAATGGCCGGACAATTAACGCAAGGGCGAACCAGCAAACCGTAAATTGCCCAGCAAGATCGTTACCTTGTGCTATATGTGTTCCATTACTTTGCCCGCCCGTCGCATCAATTGTTCAGATATTTCCGGGTTTAGTAAACGCTCAGGCAGCTTGCCTAAAGCCAGACTAATGAAGCTGTCAGCAGCCATATTTGCGACTCTTTGACGACTCTCATGTGTCACGCCTGCAATATGGGGACTGGATATTACGCGAGCATGCTTGAGCAAGGGATGCGTTGACGAAGGCGGTTCTACATCCCATACATCAAGCCCTGCTCCAGCGATATGGCCCGACTCGATTGCCTCCAGCAGATCCTCTTCATGATGGATACTTCCTCTGGCTGTACTAATAAATATACTCCCGGCTTGCATTTGTAAAAAATTCGCTTTGTTCATTATTTCGCGGGTTTCTTCAGTTAACGGGCAGTGCAATGATACGATATCTGCCTTCCTTAGCAACGTTGCGAGTTCGACTTTTTGTGCTCCACGGGACATGCATGTTTCAACGTCAAGATAGGGATCATAAGCCAGAATCTTGCAGTCAAAAGCAGTCCGGAGAATGCTTGAAAGGCGCGTTCCAACGTGGCCCAGGCCGATTAAACCAATTGTTCTTCCCATTAGTTCTCGTCCCATGTATTGCTCACGGCGCTGGATTTGACCGGTGCGTAGATCAACATTACCTTCAGGGATGCGCTTGAGCAAAGTGAGCATCATCCCCAAAGTGTGCTCAGCCACGCCTTCAGCGTTCCCTCCTGCCTGATTAACGACTGCGACATCAGCTGCAGAGCACGCTGATACGTCTATGGTGTCATATCCGGCTCCATAGCTTGCTACTAAAAGTAAAGAGGGCATTCTGGCAAGTAGCTCTTTGGTCACGTGCCATTCACGTGGGAGCTCGTCACGAGCAGCCCGCGCGTAATAACCGTGGCAACTGGCGAGTATTTTCCAATTGTATTGCGCGCCATCTGAAAATTGCAGCTTAATGAGCTCAATACCATCTGTGGACTGAAGTTTATCGACAAATGACTGATGCATCGGTCTTTCAAAATATGCAACTCGAAATATTTTGCTGTTCATTGATTTTTGTTACCTCTTTCCACGATAAGGTCTGGCAAGGCTGAGAGACAAAAAAGTTGTAAAGTCCATTTTTTTCAAATGATCGTTTTATAAATTCAATCGTTCGTTATTCAAATGACAGACCTTTTTTTCAGAAGTTCTGTATAAATATCTATTTCTTTTTGCAGGGTTTTGCGAAGCACGTCAGGCCCCTTTACATTAAGTTCCATGCCTTGTTCGTCCAGGCTTTTCTTCACATCTTTCGCGTTCTCGAGTTTTAATAATTCTGTGTATAGCTTATTTATTACAGCAGGTGGTGTTTTGGCCGGCGCAAGGACGCCTTGCCACGATATTGATTCAAATCCTGGCAATCCGCCTTCCGCAACCGTTGGCGTATCCGGTGTAGCCCGATTGCGCTCAAGTCCTGTTGTTGCCAATAAAAGGATTTTTTTATTAGATATATATTCTCCAATTCCGACTAACGAGGTGAGCATCATATCCACTCGTCCGCCGAGCAGATCTTGTATAGCTGGGCCTGCACCTTTGTAAGGAATATGGAGCAGCTCAATACCGGCCGCTTCCTGAAATGCTTCTCCAGTTAGATGCTGACTTGATCCTACTCCTGACGAAGCAAAGTTCAATTTTCCGGGATTGGCTTTTGCATATGCGATCAGATCTTTAACTGAGTTGATTTTCAGTCCCGGCCTGACCAGTAATCCGAGCGCTTGTTGGGTAATTAGCGCAACAGGTTCGAAATCAACTAACGGATCCCAAGGCTTTGGTTTCGTTATCATTGAATGTATGACAAACGCATTTGTTCCAAATAATAAGCCATATCCATCTGGATTGGCATTTTGTACTGTTCGTGTTCCAATCGCCGTGCCGCCGCCTGCCTTGTTTTCAACAACGATCGACGTACCCAAATTTGTACTCAGATTTTGCGATACCAGTCGTGCAACCAGGTCTGTGGATCCTCCGGGGGCGTAGGCAACAATCATTCTTACCGGGTGTGAAGGATAAGTTTCGGCTTGTGCGCCGAAGGTTGCGCACACTGCTGCCAGGCCAGCAGATCTGATGATGAATTGTCTCCGGGAAGTACTGTTTACTTTCATTTGATTATTCTCGTCTATGTTTTTCCAAATTAAAAATCTCGACTGACGATCGTAAATGTCATAGCCTTAATCTTGTTTAATCCATGTCATAAAATTTTCAAACAGCGTGTTGCAAAGCCGATGAGAATTTATTTGATTTTCGGTTAAGTCCCTTAACGCGATTTGAGAATTGAGGATATGGGGCAATGTTTCGTCGTGAGGAAATAGACTTTCTATTGTCTGCAAACAATGACAGGGTCACAAGCCACCTACGGAAAATTTATCTTTCCATATAGGAAATATTGAACTGAGAAAAACTCATTCTCAAGTATTAATAGATTTGGCGAAATGATGGCTGGGCTATACTGAGAAATAGGCTTTCCATGAGCAGTTGATTAGCTCGCTGAGTAAGACTTCGGTCAGAACATATTTGTTAAAAACCACGAATAGCGTTTTATTACGCACGCGATGATATGGCCATACTGGCTATCACAGAATGGCGGTTCGATACCGGGCCAGTATGGTGGGAATTCAAAATCAATCCGCATTCAGATCCGCCGGTTCCGGTTTTTGTTGTACCAAGCGTGTATGCAATGCGGTACAAATCTGCGCGTGTTGTTGCATGTATTTCAGTCGCACAGCCCATTGTTGAATCATCGCGAGACCTGAATAAGGGAAATGTTTTTACTGATTGGCCAAACGAAAGGCGAAGATAAAACGGATGTGAAAGTCTGGCGTAGAAGATCTGCATGGCCATGATCTTTGGCATACCGTCGGTATGGGACTTAGCCGGGATGGAGTAGGGGAGCGCACTTCAGATGTAATTCTGTCGCACAGCAGTAATTACAGAAATTCGCATTATTATGCGATCGGGCAGCTGCGTGAAATTTATGATGTGTTGGGAAGGATTGCCCGCCCAAGTGAGGATGAAAAAACGGTCAACCTGCATGCGATGATCCGCCAGGCGCTGATCAGGTACGCGAATCGAGTCCCGCAAAAGTCCCGCAGATACGAAAAAGTCGTTTAAAGAACTGAGCTCTTTAAACGACTTAAGTGTTTGATATCACTAATATTTTTGTGGTCGGGACAGTAAGATTCGAACTTACGACCCTCTGGTCCCAAACCAGATGCGCTACCAGGCTGCGCTATGCCCCGACGTGTTCACTAAATCAGCGAAGAAAAGGATATTAACATAGACTCCGGTTTAATGGCAAGTGGGGTGTGCCTTAAAATCGACACATTCAACATCTAGCGTTGCTGTTTGTTGCGCATTTGCTCCAACCTGCGGTTGGCGCCTTCCATCCCCCGTTGAGTCCGTGTGTAGGAAGAGCGGCTTGGGGCCCGTCTGTTGTTCCAGTTGTTGCGATCATGATCGCGTCGGTTGCGCCAGTCGTTACGCTTTCGCTCACGCGCCGCGTGTTTTCGTGCTTCCTTGCGACGATCGTTGCGTCTGTAATCAACATTACGGTATCCGCTATAGCCACTTCCATAGTAGCCGCTGCGTGAACCATAACCGTCGTAACGATCCGAGTAACGTCCGTATCCGTCGCCCGCATAGCCAACGCATCCAGTAAGGGCGCCGATTGCCACTAAAAGTACGACCAATATTTTCCTCATATCGACCTCCAGATTGAATATTGCTTCTCTGATTTCATTGTTTTCGATCGCCCAAAAAATTTTAAAGTGACCCCAAAAATTTTCAACCACGGCATATCGACATACTGTTCCATTGATTATCGCGCTTATTGCGTTACAAATGTGTTTCTGAAATACGACAGATGCAAGGGGGCGGTGTTGTACTGTTACAAACAGTCCAGATATCTTGTACATTATTGATATTTAGGAGAATATTTAGTAATTGATCGTAATGTCTCCTACGTTTGCAATCTCTAATATAGAGAAAGGAGGTCGCGCTTCTATCAGCGTTGCTTCATGGGCAACGAATCGCAAGCAAAAAGGGCGGCGTCCAGGGATCGCGTTCATAACGATTGAAATAGCCCGCCTAACACTTCCATTGCGGTATGCGTTGTAGACACTCCCTGAGGTCACAGCGGTCATGTCATGTAGGCGAGGCAAGGTTTGTCGCATGGATGTCACTAACGGCTGATCCTATAACGCGTTTTGTACAATTTTATGGCCGGTGTGTAGACGCCTGTAAATTAGATGTGCTATATTCTCGTTTCTCCAGTTCACGCACTCGTGGTGAAATAGGTAGACACAAGAGACTTAAAATCTCTCGGGCATTGCGCCCGTGCCGGTTCGATTCCGGCCGAGTGCACCAGAGATGGGTCTCGCATCAACAGGAAGCTTGGCAGAGCGGTTGAATGCACCGGTCTTGAAAACCGGCGAAGGGTTAAACCTTCCGTGAGTTCGAATCTCACAGCTTCCGCCAGATTTCTATGCTTACTCGTGAGCATAAGTAAACACCCCGTTAATTCATTGAATTGCGGGGTTTTTTCTTGCCCGGTCGGCGCAGGTGTGTGACACTTTTCATTTGCCAAGGCGCTGTTTCGTTGATCTGATGCCTTGGTTTCTTACCAAAAAGCGCTTTCGCGTGACAGACATTGCGTGGCGCGCTTCTGTCATCGTGACGGTTGTATCGGCGCGCGCCCGGCTCGGCTTCGCTTTCGGTGGCAAGCCAGCACGGATGCAGGGGGCGATAAATCGTGATCGTGCTGGCTGCTATCGGACTGGATAAGCAGAATTTTTATGTGTATTTTCTACGTATGAATCTTTGATCAAGGTCCCACGCGGCGCTTACTAAGCACGGCGATTGCGCTGCAGGATGGTTCCTTTTAGGCTCAAGAATTTTTATTTTACGTTTCGGTTTTTGTCCTGTTGTGGCGTTTCGGCGTTAAGATCTTAATAACTATAAATAATAGTTTAATTACCAATTGTAATAAGTAAGCTTGCCAGGTCAGTTGTCGCGCAATTCCTGCCATTCCGGTGCAGGTCGTGATTTTGACCGAATACTCAATTCAGAAACCGACACACCATTGATATGAAATCCAACGACGTCGCCTCCAATGATTCTTCTATAGTATTTCCAGAAAGCGTTCAACGCGGCAACATCTGGCGGTTGGCCATTGCCCAGGCTTTGGCGGGTGCCAATTCAGTGGTGGTGTATGCCACCGGCGCGATCATTGGGGAAGCACTTGCTCCCACACCTGTGCTGGCAACGTTGCCGATTTCCATCTTCGTGGTGGGGATGGCGGCTTGTATCCTGCCGATGGGGAAAATCGCCCAGTGCTACGGGCGACGCGCCGCTTTTATGGCGGGAACCGGTGCTGGAGTGCTCACCGGCCTGCTGGCCACGCTTGCGGTCATTCAAGGCTGGTTCTGGTTGTTTTGCCTGGCTACGTTTTTCGGAGGTGGTTACGCGGCCGTGGTGTTGTCGTTTCGTTTCGCTGCTGCAGACGGCGTGGAAAAAGCCAAGCGCGCGCGGGCCCTGTCGCTTGTTATGGCCGGAGGGGTAGTTGCCGGGGTCATCGGACCCCAGCTTGTGACCTGGACCATGGATATATGGGACCCGTATAAATTCGCCGCAACATTTCTTGTGCAGGCGGCGGTTGCTGCGTTGTCTGCGCTGCTGTTGCTGGGCGTTAAGCTGCCCATGCCTACCTTGGCAGAGCAGGCTGGAGGCCGGCCGCTATCGGTCATTGCGAGGCAGCCTCGGTTTATCGCTGCGGCGATCAGCGGCGCAGTGGCCTACATGTTGATGAATTTTTTGATGACATCGGCGCCTCTGGCGATGCATCACAGCGGTCATTCCCAGGCATCTGCCAATCTGGGCCTGCAATGGCATGTGATTGCCATGTACGCGCCCAGCTTCTTTACTGGCAGTTTGATTGCCCGCTTTGGGGCCAGTTCGGTCGCGGCAGTGGGTTTGCTGCTAACCGGTATTTCAGCGGTTGTCGGGCTTGGCGGTGTCGATGTTATGCACTTCTGGGCAGCCCTGATTCTGCTGGGGTTGGGCTGGAACTTCGGGTTTTTGGGTGCATCTGCTTTGGTTCTGGAATGTCACCGGCCAGAGGAGAAAACTCGCGTCCAGTCACTCAATGACTTTATTGTTTTTGGGTTGATGGCTGCGGGGTCATTTTCATCGGGCGGCTTGCTAAATGCCTATGGCTGGAATACGGTGCTCTGGGTGTCTTTTATTCCGCTGCTGCTCGCCGTTGTTACGCTGGCGCTGGCCAGACGCACGAACGCTTCCGCTTTCAGCGTTCAGCAAGAAAGGCAATAGCGGGAACGACGTGTTTACCGCAAGCCGCAGTTGGCTGCATTTGCTGACGGGCCTCATTGGCAAGACGATGAGGGACCGATGTTAAGGGCAGTCGTTAAGGGCAGTAGGGGAGATATTAAGGTTTGCCGTTAGCATTGGCTGTTAAGGCTTGTAGTTAAAGGCGATAATTGGCAAAGCCTGGTAAAAAAATGTCAGGTAAAGGCACCCCAGGCACGTAATTTCAGGTAACACATGGCTGCATACCCGCCGGCGTATACTCAATCGTCCGACTTTTTCTCGCCTCAGACTGTACTGTGTGATGCATGAATGATCGCATGCGCGCTTGCTGGTGTGTCGGGAGTCGTCTTTTGTTGCCGAGGCGGGGCGGGCCAGTCGCATAAAGTGGCGCGGGTGTTGAGTGTCACTTCGATCAAGTCCGACATAGCTGCCTGCAGAACCTATCGGGTCGCCGGCCGGTGTTTTTTGCGTCGGCAGAATCGTTCATTTCAACGTTTGGCTTTCGCGAAGTGATTGATGAGGTTACCATTGATCTGCGTTCTGCGCGATTCTGGGACGTCACAGCGGTTAGTGCACTGGATACCGCCATACTCAAGTTCAGGCGTGAAGGCGCTCAGGTTAATATCGAAGGGCTGGATCGGGCCAGCGTTACGCTGGTGGATCGCCTTGCGCTTCATAACAAACCCGAAGCGCAAGGCGGGCGGGCGAACCATTATAGAGGGGGCCGCGAATGAAGAAAATTATTGCATGCGTCAATGGTGCCGCGCATACGCTTGCCGTGTGTGATTCTGCGGTTTGGGCGTCGCGGCATCTGAATATCCCGATTGACTTTTTGCATGTGTTGGACACGCATCAGGAAAGGGTGTCAATCGTCGACTTGAGCGGCGCTATCGGTTTTGATGCGCATGATGTACTGTTGGATCAATTGAGCGAGCTTGATGAGCAGCGCAGCAAATTGGCCCAGTTGCATGGCAAGCATATTCTGGATGCGGGTAGAGCTCGCGCAGCAGCCAGCGGAGTGACAGCGATCGAGACACGCCAGCGACATGGTGCGTTGGCAGAAAGCCTGCAGGATCTGCAGGATGAGGCGCGCTTGATAATTCTGGGGCAGCACAGTCAAGGCAAGCGTGGGCATCATCGCTATTTTGATCACAAGGTGGAAAAGGTGGTCAGGTCGGTTGATGTGCCGGTATTGGTCGTTTCCGAGTCGTTCCGTAAGCCTGAAAGTTTTCTGATTGCGTTCGATGGCAGTACCACGGCGCGTAACATGGTCCAGCGCCTGACCGACAGTCCGCTGCTGGCCGGGCTGAAATGTCATGTGCTGTATGTGGCGGAGGAAACGCAGCAGGCCGAGCAGCATTTGAACTGGCTACGCACAACGCTTGCTGCCATGCAGTTTGCGCCCGTCGTTGCCCGGTCTCCCGGCGAGCCCGAGACCATCATCGTGGACTATATCTCGTCCAATAATATTGATCTGCTGGCCATGGGCGCCTATGGGCATTCCCGGATTCGGGAATTCATTGTGGGGAGCCTGACGACAACGCTGTTAAGAACAAGCCCGGTGCCTGTGCTTATTATGCGCTAACAGGCGCATGGGACTGCGCAAGTCATGTCGGCTTTCGTTTATTTGTGAGATTGGTCCTGTCATTCGGGCACACACAGGTTTCGACGTTAAAATCCGTGAACAGCAGTAAAGCGTGATGTTCGCGCATATGACTCATTATTTTTGCAGGAGAGACAAATGAAGGCAGTTGAGATTTCAACCCCTGGCGGACCCGAAGTGTTAAAGCTGGTGGAGCGCGAGAAGCCCGCGTTAAAAAAGGGAGACGTCCTGATTCGCGTTACAGCCGCCGGCATCAACCGACCGGATGTATTCCAGCGCAAGGGTTCCTACCCACCGCCGCCGGGCGCTTCTGACCTGCCGGGGCTGGAAGTGGCCGGTGAGATTGTAGAGGGTGACGTCAGTGGTACTTCATTGAAAATCGGTGATCGCGTTTGTGCGCTAACGCCAGGCGGTGGTTACGCGCAATTTTGTGTCGCGCCTGCCGGCAATTGCCTGCCCATCCCGGAAGGCTTCAGTGATGTGCAAGCCGCTGCGCTGCCAGAAACCTTCTTTACCGTCTGGACCAATGTCTTTGACCGTGGCGCTCTGTCCGACGATGAGGTGTTGCTGGTCCATGGTGGCGCCAGTGGTATCGGTACGACAGCGATTCAAATTGCGCGCGCGCTCGGACATCAGGTTTTTGTGACGGTGGGAAGTGATGAGCGCGCAGCTGCGGTAGAGGCATTAGGCGCGACCAAGGCCATCAACTACAAGACCCAGGATTTTGTTGAAGAAATCAAAAAACTGACTGATGGCAAGGGTGTTGATGTCGTGCTGGATATGGTTTCGGGCGAATATATCAATCGCAATATCCAGTGTCTGGCCGATGATGGCCGGATTGTGATTATTGCCCAGTTGGGTGGAAGCAAGGCCACGATAGATACGGTACAAGTGATGCGGCGGCGTCTGACCATTACCGGCTCCACGTTGCGCCCGCGCAGTGTCGAGTTTAAGACACAAATCGCGCAGGCGCTGCAGGAAAAAGTCTGGCCATTGCTGGCTTCGGGCAAAATCCGTCCCGTCATTCATGCCACTTTCCCGCTGGCGCAGGCGAGCGACGCTCATGCCATGATGGAAAAGGGCGAGAACATCGGCAAGATCGTTTTGACATTTTAAGTTTCCTTTTAGAAATGAAAAGGTTATAATCTCTGGTTTTGTTAAAATCCCTTTTTTCCGAGGAAAATATGAGTGTGCGTCGGCGTCTGGTTATTGGGAACTGGAAAATGAATGGCAGCAAGGCTGAAAACCAGCAACTGCTTTCGGATCTGGTCAAATTGCAGAATGCCGCTGCGGTCAATGAGGCTGCGGCAGAGCTGGCTGTATGCGCGCCTTTTCCTTACCTGCAACAGGTGGCCGACTTGCTTGGACAGAGTAGTATCGGCTGGGGCGGGCAGGACGTCAGCGAGCATGATAAGGGAGCGTATACCGGAGAAGTCTCCGTTGCCATGCTGGCAGAGTTCGGTTGCAAATGGGCAATCGTGGGCCATTCCGAGCGACGTGCGTATCATGGCGAGAGCAGTGATACCGTTGCGCGCAAGGCCGCCGCAGCAATTTCCGGAGGGCTGACGCCGGTGGTATGTGTTGGCGAAACGCAATCCGAGCGCGAAGCTGGCAATACGCTGCAGGTTATCAGTAGCCAGCTCGAGCCGGTGCTGGCGCTTGGCGCCGATGCGCTCAAGAAAATGGTTCTGGCTTACGAGCCCGTCTGGGCCATTGGTACGGGATTGACGGCTTCGCCGGAGCAGGCTCAGGAAGTGCACGCGCATATTCGCAAGTTGCTGGCCCAGGCCGGGGCCCCCGAGCAACGCATACTGTATGGCGGCAGCGTCAAGGCGGCCAACGCTGCAAGCCTGTTTGCCAACGAAGACATTGACGGTGCGCTGGTGGGCGGTGCTTCACTGGTTGCCACCGATTTTCAGGGTATTGCCAACGCATAGCGGCCTGGTGATTCCCTTATACGGAATTTTTTGGAGTAATATTTAATGCCATCGTTTATATCCCCTTTACTGGCTGTCGTGCAGGTGCTGTCTGCGTTGGCAGTTATTGTCCTGGTGCTGTTGCAGCAGGGCAAGGGCGCTGATATGGGTTCATCCTTTGGTGGCGGTTCTGCCGGGAGCCTTTTTGGCTCCACCGGTGCAGCGAACTTTTTCTCGCGCGTGACAAAATGGGTGTCAATTCTCTTTTTCGCCTGCACACTGGGTCTGGCCTATATTGGCAGCAATTCGGGTCGCAGCGCCGGCCCCGAATCAGGTGGTGGTGTGATGCAGGGCTACGAGGCTCCTGCGCCTTCATCAAGTACGCCGGCCCCGGCGGCGCCCCAGCCGTCTGCGGATCTGCCGGTTGCTCCGGCGCCATCTGAAGCGCCTGCAGCACCAGCGCCATCTACTCCGGCCGAGCCGGACGCGACAGATGCAACGCCGGCAGCACCAGCAGCTGGTGAGGCACCGGCCACTGATGCGCCTGCAACTGAAAAAGCGCCTTCCACCGATGCGCCTGCTGTCGAAAATACAACACCTGCAGCGCCTGCTTCGCAGCCAAACGCAAATACGGAAACAAAACAGTAAGCGTTTATAAATAAATAGTGTTATAATCTTCTGTCTTTGCAGATGCTCACGTGGTGGAATTGGTAGACACGCTATCTTGAGGGGGTAGTGGCGAGAGCTGTGCGAGTTCGAGTCTCGCCGTGAGCACCAACTGTAAATGTTAATCCGTATTCCGTAGTCATCAAGCCCTTGCTTTTTTTCAGAGCAAGGGCTTTTTGCTGTGCGCCCTGTATGGGTGGTTCGGTAGGTGTTAAGGGTACTTTCTTTCTGGCTTTCCGCTTTCGCGCGCACTGAGTTGCGGCGCATAAAAAGCTGGGGCGCCAAGCACTTGCGTTGGTCGTTATGCTGATGACGGAATGGATAGGTACGCCGTTCCCGGGCCGGCTAACGGGCAATGAGTTTGGGTAATGCGTTTGCTGCGACCGTTATATGGCTGACTGCGCCTGAAAGCCGATGATACGGCAAGATGATTGATGCTAATCAATGCTGGTGGGGATATCGATGCAGCCCTAAAAACGAAGTGGTATAGTAATGGGGCATAATCAATTTCATTAACCCAGGGAGTACATAATGGCTTTTAAGTTAAAATTGAAACACGCGTTGGCTGCAATGGCATTGTCTGCAGCTTCACTGCCCGTTATGGCTGCTGAATGCGAGGTCGATGTTGAGGCCACGGATGCAATGCAATTTAACACCAAGGAAATCACGGTCAGTAAATCGTGCGAGGAATTCACGATCAATCTGAAGCATACCGGTCAATTGCCGAAAGCGGCAATGGGGCACAATATAGTCATCACCAAGTCTGCTGATATGGCAGCTGCGGAAACCGACGGCATTGCAGCGGGTGCCGACAGCGATTATGTGAAAGAGGGCGATGAGCGGGTTATTGCGCACACCAAGCTGGTTGGTGGCGGTGAGTCCGATTCGGTGAAAGTTCCTGTCGATAAGCTGACCGGCGATGATGTCTTCTTTTGCTCCTTCCCGGGACACAGTTCAATGATGAAAGGAACTGTCAAACTGGTTGATTAATCGTTTGACGCGTGCGCCAGGCTTGATGCCGGCACGCAAAATGCTCAATCTATGCCTCCCGTCGGGAGGCTTTTGTTTATTGCCGTCAGGCTTGCGGACGGCCCGAGGCACCCGTGATATTTGCATATATACAACAATATGTATGAAATTTGCAACACATTGCCGGCGTATCTGTTAACCTAAGTGTGACTGTGGAGTTTTCGCAACGCGAACGCTTAATTGTCACCTGGTAAAAACTCAGCAAGGCTGTAGGTGCCTGATTTCCTTGGGAATCGCCAACTTAAAGTAATTTCTAGCTTAAACGCGACTTTCTTTTGATTTTCCAGTCGTTGTTTGCCGTTTAAATTGTGGTTTTGTTGCATGCAACCTACAAAAAAGCAAAAAAAACGGTTCTTGATGCAGATCAAGGTAGCCAGATGGATCAAAATTTGGTGCAATAACTACAACTTCCCTTCGCGGAGTTTTATAGAGCGGTAGAACATAACGTCTTGATCGCTGCTCTGATCACTCAAAATCTACGGAGATTTAACAAATGAAAAAGACTTTGCTTGCTGCAGCTCTGGTTACCGGCTTCGCTGGTGTAGCTCACGCAGAAACTTCTGTAACGCTGTATGGTCTGGTTGATGCTGGTATTGGTTACAACCAAACCAAAGTCACTCAGGGTGATGCTTTCACAAAAACACGCGATATCGGTCTGATCAACGGCGTTAAGAACGGCAACCGTTGGGGCCTGAAAGGTACTGAAGATCTGGGTAACGGTACTAGCGCAATTTTCCAACTGGAAAGTGGCTTTGATCTGGGTAACGGTCATTCTTCACAAGGTGGCCGCCTGTTCGGTCGTAAAGCCATCGTTGGTTTGACTGGTGACAGCTGGGGTACATTGACTCTGGGTCGTCAGTACAACGTTGCTGATGATTTCATCTCTCCAATCGATCCATTCGGTACAAGCTTCTTCCAAGCTGGTGTTGTTGACGGTGCTTTCGGTTCTTCACCATCTGCCCGTATGGACAACTCCATCAAGTACATGACACCTGATTTCGCAGGTTTCAAAGCTGCTGTTGGTTATGCTGGTAAAAACACAAAAACCACATCAGAAGATTACTTGGGTAATGATTTCGAAGAGCGCGATACTTCCAACTGGATCACCGCTGGTCTGGCATACTACAATGGCCCGATCTCTGTAGCTGGTTCGTATGACCGCTTCCGTACAGATGTACGTGGTACAGAAGGCGATCTCAAAGGTACAACACACATGTGGAATATCTTTGGTGCGTATGACTTCGAAGTTGTCAAACTGCACTTGGGCTACGGTCAGATCCGTGGTTCTGTAGCAAACGACGTTGTTGCTGATGCTGGTGTTGGTAGCGTGGGCCTGAACGGCGCGCTGGCTGACTTCACTGCCGGCATGCGTGCTAACGACATGCTCGACTACACGCAAACTAACGGCTATCGTCAACAGTCTTGGATGGCTGGTCTGACTGCACCCGTTGGTGATGATGGTAAAGTACTGTTCTCTTACCAAGGCAACAAGTCCAAAAACACTGGCGAAGCATTCGACGGTGTAAAAGGCAAGCTGCACATCTTCAGCCTGGGTTATGTACACGACCTGTCTAAACGCACCAGCCTGTATGCAGTCGCATCTTACGGTACTGGCAAACTGAAGTTCAATGACAGCGAAGTAAACGAGAAAGTTAAACTGAAATCAACTCTGGTTGGTGTAGGTATGCAACACCGCTTCTAATGAAATGCATCGCTTAGCGATGTTTTCATAGAGCAGAGAAAAACCACCCTTCGGGGTGGTTTTTTTTTGCGTGCGATAAACGTGATCATCGCAGGGGCGCTGCAGCCATCTGTAACGCCATCTGGTGTGGCCTCTGGTCGGGGGGGGGCCACAAGTTCTTTCACATCTGGTTTTCCTGTTGATTGTGAATTCATCCTGGCTGTTGCTTTTCTGTCCAGTTTCTATTTGGGTTGTCGATGGGGTTTTTCCTGGTCTTCGATCTGCTATCATGATTGACGTAAGTGATGCGCGGGCCTATGCTGTGTGTCAGGCGGAGCGCCGTCAGGCAGGGCGTGGTCAAGCGCAAACCGCCTCAGGTTTTTGATGCCAATGTGGCGATTCTCCCCTCATTTGCTGCGCAACAGCTAATGAGTGGTTGCAGGGGCGGGCAGGGCGATGGTAATCGGTTGTCTGATGTTGTTACGGCTCAATATCTCCGGTTATTTTTTGATCATCGTGTCCGCAATTTTGCTTGAAAGATCAATCTGTTAAGCTGTGGTTCAGCTCATTGGGCAAATGTTGTATCAAGGTGTCTGCACCAGCCTAATTATCTGTTTTTAACCGGATGAATCCGCGCGCGGATGTTTATGAAATGATACAATCTAAAAGTTTATAAATTTTCATATTCAACCTTTGTGGCGGCGTATTATGTCTATCGCTGAATACTTCCCGGTCCTCCTTTTTATTGTGGTTGCAGGCATCATTGGTGTTGCATTGCTGGCCATGGGATCATTCCTAGGACCGCGTCAGCCCGGTGCCGAAAAAGATTCACCTTACGAGTGTGGTTTCGAGGCCTTCGAAGACGCGCGTATGCGCTTTGATGTTCGTTATTATCTGGTGGCTATCCTGTTTATTCTGTTCGACCTGGAAATTGCATTCCTGTTTCCCTGGGCCATCGCCAATGGGCAGGTCGGTCTGGTCGGATTCTGGACGGTCATCGTGTTCCTGACAGTGCTTACTGTCGGGTTTATTTATGAATGGAAAAAAGGTGCACTGGACTGGGATTAATTTTTCCCTGACGTGTATGTCATTATGTCTTCTGAACAAAACGTATTGAACAAGCAGGGCTTTCTGGTTACATCAACCGATGCCGTGCTCAACTGGGTGAAAACCGGCTCCATGTGGCCTGTCACTTTCGGTCTGGCCTGTTGTGCGGTCGAAATGATGCATGCCGGTGCGTCGCGCTATGACCTGGACCAGTTTGGTATTATTTTCCGACCCAGCCCCCGGCAGTCCGACGTGATGATTGTTGCCGGCACTCTCTGTAATAAAATGGCGCCGCCGCTGCGCAAGGTTTACGACCAGATGGCCGAGCCTCGCTGGGTCGTTTCCATGGGATCCTGTGCCAACGGTGGTGGATACTACCACTATTCGTATTCCGTCGTGCGTGGCTGTGATCGTATCGTCCCTGTCGATATCTATGTGCCGGGCTGTCCGCCCACGGCAGAGGCCCTGGTATACGGCCTGCTGCAGTTGCAGAACAAGATTCGTCGCACCAATACCATCGCACGCGAAGCGTAACTGGCCTCTGGCCGCACCTCTTTTTGTAAAAGCGTCAATGTTATGACCCGTTTAGAAACCTTGGAACAAGCCCTGCGTGAACAGTTCGGCGACCATGAGTCGTTCGTGCTGACTAGCGCCTATGGCGAGCTTAACCTGGAAATTCCAGCCGAAAAATGGATAGATACCTGTCGGTTCCTGCGCGATGACGCCGCTTTGCGCTTCGAGTCCTGTATTGACTTGTGCGGGGTCGATTACCTGACCTACGGCCAGCCCGGTGTGCATGCGACACGTACTTTTCCAACCCGCTTTGCGGTTGCCGTGCAATTGCTGTCACTGACGCACAACTGGCGCCTGCGCGTCCGAACATGGGTTCCGAATGACGAGTTTCCCGTGATTGCCTCGCTGATCGACGTCTGGCCTGCGGTCAACTGGTTTGAGCGGGAGGCATTCGACCTTTATGGCATCGTTTTTGAAGGGCATCCCGACTTGCGCCGTATCCTGACCGATTATGGTTTTATTGGCCATCCGTTCCGCAAGGATTTCCCGTTGTCCGGCTATGTGGAAATGCGTTACGACGAGGCTTCCCAGCGCGTGATCTATCAGCCCGTCACCATCGAGCCGCGCGAAATTACACCACGCGTGATCCGCGAGGAAGGCTACGGAGTAGGACGTTAATATGGCAGAAATCAAGAACTACACGCTTAACTTTGGCCCCCAGCATCCTGCTGCGCACGGCGTATTGCGTCTTATCCTGGAACTGAGTGGCGAGGTTATTCAGCGCGCCGACCCACATATCGGTCTGCTGCATCGCGCCACCGAAAAACTGGCCGAGCACAAGACCTATTTGCAGGCCTTGCCCTACATGGACCGTCTCGATTACGTCTCCATGATGTGTAATGAGCATGCCTACGTGATGGCCATCGAGAAACTGCTGGGTATTGAAGTGCCGTTGCGCGCGCAATACATCCGCGTCATGTTCGATGAAATCACCCGCCTGCTGAACCACCTCATGAGTGTTGGCACGCACGGGCTTGACGTGGGCGCCATGGCGGCCATGCTGTACGCTTTCCGTGAACGTGAAGACCTGATGGACTGCTATGAGGCGGTTTCGGGTGCGCGCATGCATGCTGCTTATTATCGTCCGGGTGGCGTATATCGCGATCTGCCCGATAGCATGCCGCAGCATAAGATGGAATCCAAGTATCGAAGCAAGCGTGAAATCAAGCAATTTAACGAGAATCGTGACGGTTCTCTGCTCGATTTCATCGAAGCGTTTACCGAGAGATTCCCTAAGTGTGTCGATGAATACGAAACATTGCTGACCGATAATCGTATCTGGAAGCAACGCCTGGTTGGTATCGGCGTTGTCGATCCCGATCGCGCCATGGCGCTGGGCTTTACCGGTCCGATGCTGCGTGGCTCGGGCATAAGCTGGGATTTGCGTCGCATGCAGCCCTATGAAGTTTATGATCGCCTGGAGTTTGATATCCCGGTGGGTACTAACGGCGATTGTTATGACCGTTATCTGGTGCGTATTGCAGAGATGCGGGAAAGTAACCGCATTATTTCTCAATGCGTGCATTGGCTGCGTAATAACCCCGGACCGGTTATCAACGATAACCACAAGATCACACCGCCGAATCGGACCAGCATGAAATCCAATATGGAAGAGCTGATCCATCACTTCAAACTGTTTACCGAAGGTTTTCCGGTACCTGCAGGCGAAGTGTATTCTGCGGTCGAACATCCGAAAGGAGAGTTCGGCATTTACCTGGTGTCTGACGGGGCGAACAAACCGTATCGCCTGAAAATTCGTCCACCTGGGTTTGTACACCTTCAATCACTGGACGAAATGTCCCGCGGTCATATGCTGGCCGATGCTGTCACGATTATCGGTACTCAGGATATCGTGTTTGGTGAAATTGACCGCTGACCGCAGCGGATTACTGGATTAAAAAATGTTGCTTTCTCAACAGGCGTATACAAGGATAGACAAAGAGCTGGCCAAATATCCGGCCGATCAGCGTCAGTCCGCCATTATGTCGGCCCTGCGCATTGCGCAGGTGGAAAAAGGCTGGGTATCGGCAGAAATTATTGCCGATGTGGCGCGCTATATCGGCGTGGAGCCGATAGCGGTTCAGGAAGTCGCCACCTTTTACAACATGTTCAACACCAAGCCGGCGGGCCGGTTCAAGATTAGTGTGTGCACCAATCTGCCCTGTGCCTTGCGCGATGGTGAGAAAACCGCCGAGTATCTGAAGCAGAAGCTGGGTATCGAGCTGGGAGAAACCACGCCCGACGGCCTGTTCACGCTGCAGGAAGGCGAGTGCATGGGCGCTTGCGGCGACTCGCCCGTTCTGATTGTGAACAACCACCATATGTGTGTACGTATGTCGACAGAAAAAATCGACGCTATGCTGTCCGAGCTTGCCCAACAGGGAGATGCCGCATGAGTATCATTCTGAGCAAGTACTCACAGGGACTGGATACTAACCCTTCGGGCGATCTGAGTGCCTCCATGGCGCTACACGGCCGTCATATCCAGCCACAAATCATGGCCGATCTTGATGGCGAGAACTGGCGCCTGCAAGACTACGTCAAGCGTGGCGGATATGAGGCGCTGCGCAAGATTCTGACCACAGGCATGAGCCAGGAAGATGTCATTGCCGAAGTCAAGGCCTCTGGCTTGCGTGGCCGTGGCGGCGCCGGGTTTCCGACCGGCCTGAAGTGGAGCTTCATGCCCCGTAATTTTCCGGGCCAGAAGTATTTGGTTTGCAATTCCGATGAAGGTGAACCGGGCACGTTCAAGGATCGCGATATCCTGCGTTCCAATCCGCATATCGTCATCGAGGGGATGGCCATTGCCGCCTATGCCATGGGCATCACGGTAGGCTACAACTATATCCACGGTGAGATTTTCGAAATTTATGAGCGCTTTGAAGAGGCGCTGGAAGAGGCGCGAGCTGCAGGCTTTCTAGGCGATGACATTCTCGGGTCTGATTTCTCGTTCCAGCTGCATGCCCATCATGGTTACGGCGCCTATATCTGCGGTGAAGAGACGGCGTTGCTCGAATCGCTGGAAGGCAAGAAAGGACAGCCTCGATTCAAGCCGCCGTTTCCGGCCAGCTTTGGTCTGTATGGCAAGCCGACGACCATTAACAATACCGAAACATTTGCAGCCGTCCCCTGGATCATCCGCAATGGTGGCCAGCAGTATCTGGACATCGGCCTGCCCAATAATGGCGGCACCAAGCTGTTTTCCATCACCGGCGACGTCGAGCGTCCCGGCAACTATGAAATTCCACTGGGTACGCCGTTTTCCAAGCTGCTGGAATTGGCTGGCGGTATGCGCGAAGGGCGTCAGCTCAAGGCCGTGATTCCGGGCGGCTCCAGTGCACCGGTATTGCCAGCCGATATCATGATGGATTGCACCATGGATTATGACGCTATTGCCAAGGCCGGCTCCATGCTGGGTTCGGGCGCGGTCATTGTCATGGACGAAACCCGCTGCATGGTCAAATCTCTGCTGCGGCTGTCCTATTTCTATTTCGAAGAGAGCTGTGGCCAGTGTACGCCGTGCCGGGAAGGAACCGGTTGGCTTTACCGCATGGTTAACCGCATTGAACACGGGCAGGGACGTCAGGAAGACCTGGATCTGCTCGACACCATTGCCGGCAATATCATGGGCCGCACCATTTGTGCGCTGGGCGACGCGGCGGCAATGCCGGTTCGCGGGTTTTTGAAGCATTATCGCGATGAATTCGCATACCACATTGAGCATAAGCAATGTGTGGTTCCTCAATATCTGTAGGTCAAAGCATGGTTGAACTTACCATAGACGGAAAACCCGTATCAGTGCCCGAAGGCAGCATGGTTATGCATGCGGCCAGCGAACTGGGCCTGTACGTTCCGCATTTCTGTTATCACAAGAAGCTGTCCATCGCGGCCAACTGTCGTATGTGCCTGGTCGAAGTCGAGAAAGCCCCCAAGGCGCTTCCAGCATGTGCGACGCCTGTTACGCAGGGCATGATCGTGCACACCTGCTCGGCTAAGGCCGTTGCGGCGCAGAAAAGCGTCATGGAATTTTTGCTGATCAACCATCCATTGGATTGCCCCATCTGTGACCAGGGCGGCGAATGCCAATTGCAGGACCTGGCGGTCGGCTACGGCAGTAGTGAATCGCGCTACCGCGAAGAAAAACGGGTTGTCTTTCACAAGGATGTCGGCCCGCTGGTGTCAGCCGAGGAAATGACCCGTTGCATCCATTGCACACGATGTGTTCGTTTCGGGCAGGAAGTGGCCGGTATCATGGAACTGGGCATGCTCAATCGTGGCGAACATGCGGAAATCCAGACTTTCGTTGGCAGCGCCATCGAGTCTGAATTGTCCGGCAATATGATTGATTTGTGTCCGGTCGGTGCGCTTACGTCCAAGCCGTTCCGTTATACGGCACGGACCTGGGAGCTGGCGCGACGCCGCTCAATCAGCGCACACGATAGTGTCGGCACCAACTTGGTTGTACAGGTCAAGGGCGACTCCGTTATGCGCGTCGTACCGTTTGAACAAGAAGATATCAACGAATGCTGGATTAGCGACAAGGATCGCTGGTCCTACGAAGGACTGAACGTTGACGATCGCTTGAAAACACCGATGATCAAGGGCGACGACGGCGTATGGCGCGAGGCGTCCTGGAACGAGGCGCTGACGGCTGCGGCGCAGGTGCTCGAGCGCATCAATCAGACTCATGGCGATGGCCAGATCGGCGCGCTTGCCACTGAATACTCCACGGTCGAGGAGCTGGCGTTGCTGGCTCGGCTTACGCGTGGCCTGGGTTCACAGCATATTGATTTTCGTTTGCGTCAGACCGACGCCGGCTTTGAACATGCGCTGCAAGGAGCCCCGTGGCTGGGCATGCCCATTGCCGAATTGAACACGCTCGATCGCGTGCTTGTTATCGGCTCAGTGCTGCGTAAGGATCACCCGCTGTTTGCCCAGCGGCTGCGCCAGGCGGCAAAGCAGGGGACGCAAATCGTCATTATCGATACGACGGGCGACGACCCCCTGATTCCTACCGCCAAACGAATTACCGTTGCGCCTGACCAGTTGCACAGCTTTGTTGCGCGGATCGCGGCAGCCGGTAATGCTGCCGGCCAGGACGAGTCGCAAGCCCAGTCGTCGGCCGACCAGGACCTGAAGCCGGCCGACGTTGCCGCCATTCTGGCCTCTGGCAGCAAGACGGCAGTGTTTTTGGGCAATATGGCCGTGGCCAGCCCACAAGCCTCGCAACTGGCCGTGCAGGCACAGGCCATCGCACAGCGCGCCAACGGCACACTGGGCTTTCTGACTGCCGGCGCCAATACGGTGGGCGGTTATCTGGCCGGCGCCGTGGCGACCGAAGACGGCATGAATGTGGTCAAGATGATGGACAATCCGCTAAAAGCGTATCTGGTTCTGCACGCGGAGCCGACGCTGGATATGGACGATGGCGAGAAGGCTGAAAAAATGCTGGCCGGCGCGTTCTCCATTGCGTTGACCTCATATAAATCGGCCGCAGAAAACTGGGCGCGTATCATGCTGCCGGTTGCGCCATTTACCGAAACTTCCGGTACCTTTGTCAGCGCCGAAGGGCGTGCGCAAAGCTTCAAGGGCGTGGTCGCCGGCCTTGGCCACAGTCGTCCTGCCTGGAAAGTGTTGCGGGTGCTGGGCAATATCCTGAAACTGACCGACTTTGAAGACGAGACCTCCGAGTCGGTGCGCGACAGTGTCCTGCTCAATGGCTTTACCTCAAAATTGTCAAACCGCGTAACAGTGGCGGCCAGTGAACCGGTAACATCGCCGGTAAGCGAAGGCGCATTGCAGCGTGTGGCCGATCTGCCCATCTATCGGACCGATGCCATTGTGCGCCGTGCGCATTCCCTGCAACTGGCGCCGGCCAGCGCGGCCCCCGTTGCCAGCCTGAACGGGGCAACGCTTGCGCGTCTGGGCGTGCAAAGTGGCGACACCGTTCGTGTGCGGGCCGGTAACGGCAACGATATCCAGATCCAGGCGAAGCTGGACGATCGCCTGGCGGACAATACCGTTCGTATCGCTCAGGGTTTTGCGCAAACTGCCGCACTTGGCAGTGCTTTCGGTAATGTAATCGTGGAGAAACTGTGATGGATATCTGGTCCTGGTTTACCGACGGCGTCAAGGCAGTCAATGTTTGGGGAACAGATTTGCTCGGTCCGGTGGCATGGCTCGTCCTCTGGACGTTGCTCATGATTGTCGTCATCGCGTTGCCCATCATCCTTTGCGTGGCTTTCCTGACCTTGTGGGAGCGTCGCATGATTGGTTACATGCACGTACGGCGTGGTCCCAATCGCGTCGGCCCCGGTGGCATGTTGCAGCCGTTCGCCGATGTGCTCAAGCTGCTGACAAAAGAAGTGATCGTGCCGGCACAGGCCAACAAGGTCCTGTATTTTATCGCGCCGGTGCTGATTCTGATCCCGGCGCTGGCGGCCTGGGCTGTCGTGCCTTTCGGGCCCGAAGTCGTGTTGGCCAATGTCAATGCCGGCTTGCTGTATCTCATGGCGATCACCTCTATCGGCGTGTATGGCGTGATTATTGCCGGCTGGGCATCCAACTCCAAGTACGCGTTCCTTGGCGCCATGCGTGCATCGGCACAAATGGTCTCTTATGAACTGGCTATCGGCTTCGTGCTGGTTACCGTATTGCTGGTGTCAGGCACATTGAACATGAACGGCATTGTCGAAGGGCAGTTGCGAGGCTGGTTCGCCTCCCATGGCGTCAATTTCATGTCCTGGAATTGGCTGCCTCTGTTGCCGTTGTTTGTTATTTATGTCATTTCTGCGGTAGCCGAAACCAACCGTCACCCGTTTGACGTGGTCGAGGGCGAGTCCGAGATCGTGGCCGGCCATATGGTGGAATATTCGGGCATGGGCTTTGCGCTGTTCTTCCTGGCCGAATACGCCAACATGATTTTGTTGTCTGCAATTGCGGCGGTGATGTTCCTGGGCGGCTGGGCTGCCCCGCTGGATATCGTGCCCTTTACGTGGGTCCCCGGCTGGTTGTGGCTGAGCTTGAAAACGTTTTTCGTGGTGTCGCTGTTCATCTGGTTCCGCGCTTCCTTTCCCCGCTACCGCTATGATCAGATCATGCGCCTGGGCTGGAAAGTATTCATTCCGCTCACCGGGGTCTGGCTGCTGATTGTCGCGATCTGGATGCAGACGCCCTTTAATATCTGGAAATAGGCTGACAGAGACATGAGTGCAATTAAAGATTTTTTTGGCAGCCTGTTACTGACTGAATTGCTAAAAGGCATGAGTCTGACGGGCAAGTACTTCTTCAAACGCAAGATTACGTTGCAATACCCTTACGAGAAAACGCCGGCTTCCCCGCGGTTTCGCGGATTGCATGCGCTGCGTCGCTATCCCAATGGGGAAGAGCGTTGCATTGCCTGTAAATTGTGCGAGGCAGTGTGTCCGGCGCTGGCGATCACCATCGAGTCGGAAGAGCGTGACGACGGTACCCGCCGCACCACACGCTACGACGTGGATTTGGCTAAGTGCATTTTTTGCGGTTTCTGCGAAGAAAGCTGCCCGGTCGACTCCATTGTCGAGACGCATATTCACGAGTACCACGGTGAGAAGCGGGGAGATCTGTATTTCACCAAGGATATGCTGCTCGCAGTAGGGGACAAGTATGAATCCGAGATCGCTGCGCGTCGCGAAGCCGATGCCCCGTACCGATAAAGGCAAGTGAGAAGATAACCATGTTTACAACTGTTCTCTTTTATATTCTGGCCGTTATCCTGATCATTGCAGGTGCGCGGGTCATTACTGCAAACAGCCCGGTGACAGCGGTGCTGCATCTGATACTGACTTTTTTCACGGCGTCCATGCTATGGATGTTGTTGGGTGCAGAATTTCTGTCGCTGTTGCTGGTCCTGGTCTACGTGGGCGCAGTGATGGTGCTGTTCCTTTTTGTGGTCATGATGATCGACATTACGCCGACCAATCTGCGCTCGGGCTTTAAGACCTATCTGCCGCTGGGGCTGGTTGTCGGTGGCGTTATGGTGCTGGAAATTGCGTTTGTACTGGGTAATATGTACCTAGGCTCGGGTCCGTCCCTTTCCATGCCGGCCGAATACAACAACACCCGTGAACTGGGTATTGCACTGTATTCCGAATACTCCTATGCGATCCAGATCGGCGCGATGACGCTGCTGGTGGGCATGGTCGCGGCGATCGCGCTAACCCTGCGCGAACGTCGCAACCGCAAGTACGTTACATCCGATCAGCAACTTGGCGTCAAGGCATCTGATCGTCTCAAAATGATCAATATCCCGTCACAAACGGAAGTGCCGACGGCGAATGAACAGGGTGTCAAACCAGTAGGGGAAGGCCAATGACCATATCACTCGCTCATTATTTGATCCTTGGCGCAATCATGTTTGCCATGGGGGTTTTTGGTATTTTCCTGAACCGTCGCAATCTGATCAGCCTGCTCATGTCGATCGAGCTTATGCTGCTGGCCGTCAATATCAACTTCGTGGCTTTTTCCAGCTGGATGCCGGGTGCCGATGGCATGCCTGATACAGCCGGACAGATATTCGTATTTTTCATCCTTACGGTGGCCGCTGCCGAAGCGGCTATCGGTCTGGCGATTCTTGTGATGCTGTTCCGTAAAATCAATTCAATCAACGTGGACGACATCGGTCGTTTGAAAGGGTAAGGATCCGGAATGAACAACTCCTTATCATCTTCGCTGCTTCTGGTGATTGCGCTGGCTCCCTTGTTGGGCGCGATCATTACCGGTCTGTTTGGAACCGGCTTTGTGGGACGGTCGGTCAGTCGTCGTGCTTCGCACATCATTACGATCATACTGGTGGCCGTGTCTTTCTTTGGTTCGGCCTATGTCCTGTATCAGGTTGCGTTCAACGCGGCTTATTATAACGATACGGTCTATACATGGAGCCTGATAGGCACCCGCGTAGCCGAGGTCGGCTTTCTGGTTGACGGGCTGACTGCGCTCATGATGGTTGTGGTCACTTCCGTGTCGCTGATGGTTCACATCTATACCATCGGCTACATGGTTGATGATCCTGGCTACCAGCGTTTCTTCTCTTATATCTCGCTATTTACGTTCTCCATGTTGATGCTGGTCATGGCCAACAACATGCTCCAGCTGTTTTTTGGCTGGGAAGCGGTGGGCCTGGTCTCGTACTTGCTGATTGGTTTCTGGTACACGCGGCCGACCGCGATTTTTGCCAACATGAAGGCGTTCCTGATCAACCGCGTCGGCGATTTCGGCTTTGTACTGGGTATTGCGCTGCTGTTCGCGTATACCGGCTCGCTGAACTACGCTGATGTTTTTGCGCAGTCCGACAAGCTGGCTGCCACAGCCTTTCCTGGCACCGACTGGCATCTGATCACCGTTGCGTGTATCTGCCTGTTTATTGGCGCCATGGGTAAATCGGCCCAGGTGCCGTTGCATGCCTGGCTGCCCGATTCCATGGAAGGCCCGACGCCCATTTCTGCCCTGATTCACGCGGCAACGATGGTGACGGCCGGGATCTTCATGGTCGCGCGTTTCTCGCCCTTGTTTGAGCTGTCTCCCACCGCGCTTTCATTTGTGATTGTGATCGGTAGTATCGGCGCCTTGTTTCTGGGTATTCTGGGGATTATTCAGAACGACATCAAACGGGTGGTTGCCTATTCAACGCTATCCCAGTTGGGTTATATGACGGTGGCCCTGGGTGCATCGGCTTATCCGATCGCCATTTTCCACCTGATGACGCACGCGTTTTTCAAGGCACTGCTGTTTTTGGGGGCCGGTTCCGTGATTATCGGCATGCACCATGACCAGGACATCCGCAATATGGGTGGCCTGCGCAAATTTATGCCGATTACGTGGATTACCTTCCTGATCGGCACCTTGTCCCTGGTGGGCACGCCGTTCTTTGCCGGCTTCTATTCCAAGGAACATATTATCGAGGCTGCCGGTGCCGCAACGGTATGGGGTAGCGGGTTCGCCTATTGGGCAACGCTGATCGGCGTGTTTGTCACGTCACTGTATTCGTTCCGTGTTTACTTCCTGGTATTTCACGGCAAACCCAGATTCAATACCGATGACCATGCGCATCATGGCCACGCTGATGCCGCGGCGCACGATACGCATAAAGACGATGCGCACGGTCATGATGACCACCATGGCGGCACACCGCATGAGTCGCCATGGGTTGTGACATTGCCGCTGGTGCTGTTGGCGATCCCATCCGTTGTGGTTGGCGCCTGGGTGATTGATCCTCTGCTGTTCGGCGACTTCTTCAAGGGCGTCATCACGGTTTCCGAAGCGCATCCGGCCATGCAGGAACTGGCACATGAGTTCCACGGCTGGGTTGCGTATGGTCTTCATGCTTTCACCACGGTCCCGTTCTGGCTGATGATTGCCGGACTGGTGGTTGCCTGGTACTGCTATCTGGTCAATCCGGCGTTGCCTGCCCGGGTATACGGTTCGTTGTCCGGTGTCAATCGGATCCTGGAGAACAAATACTATGTGGACTGGGTCAATGAAAACATCTTTGCGCGTGGCGCTCGCGGTCTGGGTACGCTGTTCTGGAATGTCGGCGACAAGGGTGTGATCGACGGTGGTCTGGTATCGGGCAGTACCCGCCTGGTCGGGCTGGTGGCTGCCATCAGCCGTCATTTGCAGTCTGGTTACATTTACCATTATGCATTTGCTATGATCGTAGGCGTGATTGCCTTCATTTCAATATTTGTGCTGGTACTTTAAGATGGGCGAAATGACTTCTACCTTACCCTGGCTGTCCCTGGCAATTTTTGTGCCGATCGTTGCCGGCATTCTGGTTCTGATCATGGGCAGTGACGAACGCGCCGATTTCACCCGCAAGCTGGCTCTTTTTGGTTCCGTAATCAGCTTCCTGGTCACGCTGCCGGTTTACTTTGGTTTTGACGGCTCAACGGCACAAATGCAGTTTGTCGAAAACACGCCCTGGATTGACGCGTTCTCTGCTACCTACCATCTGGGAGTTGACGGTATTTCGATGTGGCTGGTGCTGCTCACTTCCTTTATCACCGTCATTGTTGTACTGGCTGGCTGGGAAGTGATTACCAAGCGCGTTGCCCAGTACATGGCAGCGTTCCTGATTCTGTCCGGTCTGATGGTTGGCGTGTTCGCTGCGCTGGACGGCCTGTTGTTCTACCTGTTTTTCGAAGCCACCCTGATCCCGATGTACATTATCATCGGTGTGTGGGGCGGACCGAACCGCGTCTATGCCGCGTTCAAGTTCTTCCTGTATACGCTGCTGGGTTCTCTGCTGACGCTGATCGCGTTCATCTACCTGTATACGCAGACCGGTTCGTTTGATATTCAGGTCTGGCAGCAGGCCAAGCTGGGTTATACGCCCCAACTGCTGATTTTCTTTGCGTTGTTGGCTGCCTTTGCTGTGAAAGTGCCGATGTGGCCGGTGCATACCTGGTTGCCCGATGCTCACGTGGAAGCGCCCACGGGCGGGTCTATCGTGCTGGCGGCCATCATGCTCAAGCTCGGCGCCTACGGCTTTCTGCGTTTTTCCCTGCCAATTGCGCCGGATGCCTCGCACAGTATGGCAGGCATGATGATTGCCCTGTCTCTGATCGCCGTGATTTATATCGGCCTGGTGGCAATCGTGCAGGACGACATGAAAAAACTGGTGGCCTATTCATCGGTCGCACACATGGGTTTTGTGACACTGGGCTTTTTCCTGTTCAATACGACTGGGATGGAAGGCGCGATTATTCAGATGATCTCGCACGGCTTTGTGTCGGGCGCCATGTTCCTGTGTATCGGGGTACTGTATGATCGGCTGCATACCCGCCGCATTGCCGATTATGGTGGCGTGGTCAATAGCATGCCCAAATTCGTGACGTTCTTCGTGCTGTTCTCCATGGCCAATAGCGGCCTGCCGGCGACCAGCGGATTTGTCGGTGAATTTTTCGTCATCCTGGGTGCGGTCGAGCATAATTTCTGGATCGGCCTGCTTACGGCAACGGCCCTGATTCTGGGTGCATCGTATTCATTGTGGATGCTCAAGCGCGTTGCGTACGGCGAAATCACCAATGAAGCGGTAAAGCAGATGAAGGACGTCAATTGCCGCGAATATGCATTGCTGGCCGTTTTGGCGATCTTCGTGCTGGTAATGGGTATCTACCCGAAACTCTTTACCGACGTTATGCACGTGTCTGTTCAGCATTTGCTGGATCACGTGGCCGTTTCTAAACTGTAAGACTGAGTCATCATGGAAAATCAATTTAATTTTGCACTTGCAGCGCCTGAAATCATTCTGGTGATCATGGCCATGGGCATTCTGGTTTACGATGCATTCAGTCGCGAAGCCACACGCAAAACCACCTATGTGTTTTCTCTGTGCGCGCTGATCATTCTGACAGTGGTATCACTGATTCAGTGGAATAGCGGTATTGGCGGCATCACTTTTTACGGCATGTATGTAGCCGATCCCCTGGCGCACCTGTTGAAGATCGCCTCGTATCTGGCAGTCCTGGTCACACTGATCTATAGCCGTCAGTATGTGGTGGATCGTGATATGTCCAAGTCCGGAGAGCTGTATCCGCTCACGCTGTGCGCGCTCCTGGGCCAGATGGTCATGATTTCGGCCAGCAGCATGCTGACCATTTACCTGGGCCTGGAATTGATGTCCCTGGCCTTGTACACGCTGGTTGCACTGCGCCGTGACTCGCTGAGCGCGACCGAATCGGCCATGAAATATTTTGTCCTGGGTGCACTGGCATCGGGTTTCATGCTTTATGGTATTTCAATGGTGTACGGTGCAACGGGCCATGTGGATCTGGCTGGCGTTATGCAGGTTATTCGCAATGGCGAGGCCGGTGAGATGACGCTGGTGCTTGGCACTGTGTTTGTTGTGGCCGGCTTGGCATTCAAGCTGGGTGCCGTGCCATTTCACATGTGGGTTCCCGACGTATATCAGGGTGCGCCGACGGCGATTACGTTGACTATCGGCGCCGCCCCCAAGCTGGCCGCGCTGGCTATCACGCTACGCCTGCTGATCGAGGGCCTCAATGGGGTGGCTTTAAGCTGGCAGCCAATGCTCATTATTCTGGCCGTGCTGTCGCTGGCCATCGGTAATCTGACCGCGATCATGCAGACCAATTTCAAGCGTATGCTGGCGTATTCGACCATTTCGCATGTCGGCTTTGTCCTGCTCGGATTGCTCTCTGGTGTAGCCGCCAACGGCTCGGTCATCAGCGGCGCTTATGCATCGGCGCTCTTTTATATCGTGACCTATGTCCTGACTACGCTGGCCAGCTTCGGTCTGGTGCTACTCATGAGCCGCAAGGGTTTCGAGTGCGAGCAGATTGATGACCTTAAAGGCCTGAACCAGCGCAGCCCTCTGATGGCTTTTGGCATGCTGTTGTTGATGTTCTCGCTGGCCGGTATTCCGCCGCTGGTAGGCTTTCATGCCAAACTGGTTGTGCTGCAGGCGGTTGTGTCCGCAGGGCATGTATGGCTGGCTGTTTATGCCGTGGTGTGTTCGCTGATTGGCGCGTTCTATTACATTCGCGTGGTCAAGGCGGTGTACTTTGACGAGCCGGTTCAGGATGTTCCTGCGCCTGATACCTCATGGTCATTCCGCAGCGGCGTAATGTCCGTGAACGGTCTGCTGATTATTGTGCTGGGTGTTTTGCCTGGCGGGTTGATGACCCTTTGTGTACAGGTCATCGACGCTTCACTTAAATTCTGACGGTTGCGCCTTTATGTATCCTTCTGAATCCATCTGGATTTTCATTGTTCTCGCCTTTGTTTTCGCCATGGTGCCGTTTCTGACGGAAAGGGCGTTTGTCTTTACACCATGGCAACAAGCGGGCGAGGTCGAAAAACCATTCTGGTTTTATCTGCTGCGCGCCTTTGTTTCATACGCGGCGATTGCCGCCGGTTGCTGGCTGTTAGCGACACAGGCAGGCAATCTGCCCTATATGCTAGCCGGTGTTTTGTTGCTCGGTCTGACGGTGTATACGCCGGGCACCATGGTGAGTCCGTCAGTGCCGGTCAAGCATATCAGTACGCGCTTACTGGAGGTGCTGGCTGGCTATTTCGTTGTCGGTGCCGTCGGGTGCGCCATCGAAGCCAATTATGCGAATCCGTCCCAGAAAAACTGGGAATTCTATGCGATTGCTGCGTGTCTTTACGTAGTGCTGGCCTATCCAGGCTTCGTCTGGCGGCATTTGATGAAACATCCCAGGCGGCCTAAGGCTGCATAAGGCGGGCTAAGGTGGCATCAATGGCCTGTGGGTGCCGGTGTTGACCCTTTGATATCGTGATCCCGGCGGTGCTCGCACCGACCGGGATTTTTTTCGGCTTATCTGTTTTCTATCTCGGCTTATCTGTTTCCTATCGCCCGATGAGTTGTCGGTAATGCCTTTCGGCCGTGGCTAGACGGTTGAGTGTGAGCCATCCTTGTTGCTCGCATTTTTTATTCAGGCACAGGAACAGTTCGGCGCTGGCCAGCGCATCGGAGACCGCATGGTGACGGTGATGATTCCGTATATTGAATAGATGTGTCCAGTCATCCAGGGTCCGGTAATTGAGCGCTTGCTCGCGCAACAGAGCCGGGGCCAGATAGGCCAGGTCTATCCATAGTCTTTGTTGCAGATCGGCCTGCAGCCATGTTTTCAGGCTTTTTTCCAGCATGGTCTGATCAAACGCGACATGGAAGGCGACTAGCGGTGCCGCGCCGATGTATTCAAGAAACTGCATAAGGGCTTCGGCCGGGTCTATGCCGCTGCGCTGCTTTGCGCCGGCAATGCCGTGGACCAGAATATTGCTTTTGCTGCTGGACTGCTGCTGTCGCAAGACGATCTCGAAGGCGTCGTCAAGCATGATACGTCCCTGTTCTATGGCCACCGCGCCAATGGCAATCAGCGTGTCTTTTTTCAGATCCAGACCGCTGGTTTCCACATCCAGCACAACGATTCGGCTGTCTCGAATGTTTTGCTTGCCGTCGGCACGCGGCAAGGTGCGCCAGGCGTTGAAGCGCTCGTCAAGGCAACGCGGACGCGGATGCCGCTGGCCAGCACGGAACAAATCCAGGACATTCATATCGGGATCCTGCTGCGTTCAGGGGTGAATAAAATGGACAGACTCATGTGGGTATCCTGCTGCGACAGATGCGGAACCCGTCCAGCAAACTCATGCTGGTTGCTTGTTGTGGTCGGGCGAGCCGGCCTTTGAGCGTCACGCTGAAAACTACAACGCATATCTCACCGACAACATGCTCTGCAAAGACTTGGCAAGCCGGAATGCTTCGCGCAGGATGCGATTATCAAGGGCGTTTAACGTGCCGGGATCGATCTGGTTAGTATAGGGCTGGTTTTTCTCTGCGGCCTGATGATGTAATTGCATTCGCAATAACTGTATGTATAGGAACGCTTCTGCATAAGCGTCTGCTTGCGCCTGGCGCAGTCCTGCTTGCGGTCCTGCTTCTTTAAGGCGCAGCACCGTATTGGTGTGGCTGCTGCCCGTTTGCAAAGCCAGTATTCTGGCGGCGTCGACAAAGAGCACCGCCGCCTGGGTTTTCAGGTCTAGCATATTGTCCTGGCCGGTCACGAAGTCACGAAAGAGCCCTAGTGGTGGCCTGCGTGATACCGCATTTTGTGTCAGAAAACGCAGGAACAGAGGATGTTGAGCGAGCGTCTGGTTCAGCCACTGACGCAGCGACACTGCCAGTTGTTCATTGCCGTCAAGCGCGCGAAAGTCAAAAAAAATGCTCGAATGCATGATCGCGACAGGATCGGGGCTGTTGATCCAGGCGCTGAAGCGGGCACGCCATTCTTCGGTGCTAAGGCACCATTCGGGATTGGAGGCCATGATATTGCCCTGGCACAATGGAAAGCCACAGGTGTCCAGCGCCTGGTTCACGTCGTATGCAAATGACAGCAGGATTTGCCGCGTCGCCTGCGCTTGCCGGGGGTCTGTGGCGCTGAAAATAATGCCGTTGTCCTGGTCGGTATAAAGTGTTTGCTCCATGCGGCCTTCGGAGCCCAGCGCCAGCCAGCAATAATCTAGCGTTTGTACCTGCGGGTGCCGCTCCCGCATCAGACGCCCGATCTGGCACAACGTCAGATCGTTCAGGGCGGAAATGATCTGTGTTATCTGCTCCACGGCGATGCCCTGCGCCATCATATTGTCGCCGAGCTTGCGGATGTCGCCGCAGCAAGCGGCGACTTGCTCGACAGACTGTGCAGCCTGCAGGCGCAAATTAATTTGCCGCAGACTGATTCGCTGCAGCGAGAACAGATCTTTTTCGGACACCAGGCCGTGCAGCCGTCCGGTATCGGGGTCGGTGACCACGATATGGCGAAAGCCGTGCCTGGCCATGATCAATGCCGCTTCGGAAGCCGGCGCGGTCGGCGGCAGTGAGACCGGATTCGGCGTCATATAGGTGGCAAACGGTGCGTCCAGATCTGCCTGAGGCAGTGTGACGCGAGTGAGCAGGTCCGGCAGGGTAAAAATACCGATAGCCCGCTCGCTGTCATCGACGGCTATGATAGAGCCGACCTGCTGTTCCTTCATATGTTGCAGCACATCACGCAGTGGCTGTGAGGACGGGCAGGTGACGGGCGGCCTTCGAATGAGCTGCTGCACCGGTATGGTCAGCGCCGGTTGTTCTGCATTGCCGCGGCTGTATTGGGCCTGGATAATCTGCTTGGAGTACTCAAGCAGCAGCGCGGTACGTTGCTCGCAGTAGTCCCGGAAAACGGGTGATTCGGCGCGCAGTTGCTGAAAGCCCGCCAGGCTGAGCTCATAGACGAAGGTATCGGTGGCTGCGACAAACTGGCTGCCCGGCGAGCGATTTGCCAGAATGGCCCCTAGCGGAAAGCATTCGCCTTCATGCAATTCGAACGTGTCGCGATACTGGCGCGCTGAACTGGCCAGCTGTTCTGTCTGGACAATGCCTTGCTTGACGATATAAAAGGTATCAGGCGGCGGCGCATTGGCCGGAATAATGATTTCGCCGGCGGCAAAGTAATTGATGGTCAAGCGGCTGGCCAGCGCTTCCAGCACTCGGTCTAGCATATTCTGAAACGGCGGGAAGCGCTTCAGATGATCGACAACAGCCTGGTTCAACTCCATGATAGGCCCCCGGGACAATGGACTTTTGCCGATTTGACAGACGGCGATGTGATTCGCGCCGGTCTATCTTATCGATGTGACACACGCTGGTCTATTTTATACGTTCCGGCGCATTTTCGATATGTACCAGAATATTGATAAGGCGATCAAAGGGGTCGCGTACGTAAAAGCGACGTACTCCCCACGGTTCGACCACCGGCCCGTATTCAATGGCAATCGCCGCTGTCTGACAGCGCTGCAGCGCCTCATCCAGGTCATCGACTTCAACGGACAGGTCAGGCACCGGTGTGTCCGATCCGCCCTGTGTGGCTATACTCAGTTGCGTCTGCATTGTCTCGTTTGAGCCGTAGGTGGCAAGCCAGCCGTGGTCCATCAGCAAGTCCATGCCCAATACGTCTTGATAGAAAGCTCTGGCGACCGAGATGTCGGGGCTCTGGATGTTGGCGACGATGCGTTTGACTTTCATAGGTTTTGCTCCATTGCTGTGGGTAGACACCTGGGCCCCGCAGGAAGGGCAGGCGCCTGACGCCCGGGTGAGGGCCGCTCAGTGGCCCGGTATCTTGACGCCCTGTTGTGCGGTGGGACCTTCGTTACCGGCTGCCCAATGCAAGCGTTTGCCTTCGGTAGTTGTGGCGGCGAACCGAAACCGAAGGCGTTGCAGTGCGAGTTCGGTGACTGCTTAGTCTTCAAACCAGTTAAGCACGGCGTCCAGGCCTGAATAATTGATCCGAAATGCGGCCGCTTTTTGCAATACGGGTTTGGCGCGATAAGCCACCGAATAAGCCGCGTTCGACAACATCTCCTGGTCATTTGAACCGTCGCCAATGGCGATGCACTGCTCGGTCGTGGCGCCCAGCGAGGCCGCGAGCGTTTGCAGATGCGCCGCCTTGCGCTGGCCATCGACAATGTCTCCAATCACCTGGCCGGTCAGCTTGCCATTGTTCACTTCTAGGACATTGGCATGGACACTGTCCAGTCCCAGGCGGGTACGCAGTTTTTCCGTGAAGAAAGTAAAGCCGCCGGAGACCACCATGACATGGACGCCGGCGCCTTTCATGGCGCGAATCAGCTTTTCAGCGCCGGTATTGAGCTGCAGCCGCTCATCGTAAACGCGCTGCAGGTCGGTTTCGGGAACGCCCTTGAGCAGGGCGACGCGCCGGCACAGGCTTTCACTGAAGTCCTTGATCTCGCCGCGCATTGCCGCTTCGGTAATGGCAGACACTTCTGCCTTCTTGCCGACCATGCCGGCGATTTCGTCGATGCACTCAATATTGATGAGCGTCGAGTCCATGTCCATGGCCAGCACTTTCATCTGTGCCAGCGGGCGAATGAGCTGCAGTGCGGCGATGTCAACATGGCGGCTCCTGGCCCAGTCCTGCAACTGCTCCACCGTGGTTTCATCAATATCTTCCAGCCGCATGGCACAGGCATTCAGCGGGGTAATACGGTTGGCGCTGGCCAGGGCGGCGGCCTGTTCGATCAGGTCATGGCGGATGCCGGTAGCTTGGAGTACGAGATGCATGTTCAGGAAAATCCGGGTAAAAAGTAATCAGGCTGCCAGTGTCTTGAGCAGAAGGCGAATGGTATCGATGCGGCGATTGATGTCGGGCATATTGTTCAGTTCAATGCGTAATTTGTCAGCGCCGGAAAAACGGATGTGCTTTTGTTTTTGCACCAGTTCAATCATCTTGAGCGGATCGGCGTTGGTCTTGGGGCCAAAGGCCAGCAGCGCCTGCTCGTCACTGATGTCTACTTTGATGATACCGAGTGCTTCGGCCAGAATGCGCAACCGGTGGGTCGCAATCAGCATGCGCGCAGGCTCGGGCATTTTGCCGAACCTGTCGGTGAGCTCTTCCTGGATGGCCAGCAGATCGTCTTCGCTTTTCGCGTGCGCCAGCTGTTTGTATAGCGACAGGCGGGCGTGGATGTCGGTGCAGTAATCGGCCGGCAGCAGGGCAGAGGTGTGCAACTTGACTTCGCATACTGAATTGAATGGAGTTTCCAGGTCGGGCTCTTCGCCGGCCTTGAGTGCACGCACGGCCTCATTGAGCAGATCGCTGTACATGGTAAAGCCGATTTCGTTGATATTACCTGACTGCGATTCACCCAATACTTCGCCTGTGCCGCGTATTTCAAGATCGTGCATGGACAAAAAGAAGCCCGAACCCAGTTCTTCCAGGGACTGGATGGCTTCCAGCCGCTTTTTCGCATTGCTGGTGATAGCGTCTTCGCCCGGTGTCAGCAAATAGGCATAAGCCTGGTGGTGAGAGCGGCCGACTCGACCGCGCAACTGGTGCAATTGCGCCAGGCCAAGGCGATCGGCGCGATGAATAATAATGGTGTTGGCGCTGGGCACGTCGATGCCGGTTTCAATAATGGTGGTGCATAGCAGAATATTGAAGCGTTGCTGGTAAAAACCCTTCATGATTTCTTCTAGCTCGCGCTCGGGCATCTGGCCATGCGCCACGGCAATACGCGCCTCAGGAAGCAGTTCTTCCAGGCGAGCGCGGCGGTTCTGAATGGTTTCCACTTCATTGTGCAGGAAGTAAACCTGCCCGCCCCGCTTCAGTTCGCGCAGGGCGGCTTCACGGATCGTGCCGTTGTCTTCACGTCGCACGAAGGTTTTGATGGCCAGGCGCTTTTGCGGCGCCGTGGCGATGACGGAAAAATCACGGATGCCTTCCAGGGACATGCCCAGCGTGCGTGGGATGGGGGTCGCGGTCAGGGTCAGAATGTCTACCTCGGCGCGCAGCGCCTTGAGTGCCTCTTTCTGGCGCACGCCGAACCGATGCTCTTCGTCGATAAGAACCAGTCCCAGGCGCTTGAACTTGACGTCTTTGCCCAGCAGTTTATGCGTGCCGATAACGATATCGACGGTGCCGTCTTCCAGCCCCTCCAGCGCAGCCTTGACTTGCTTGGTGCTGCGAAAGCGGGATAATTCGGCGACGCGCACCGGCCAGTCGGCGAAGCGATCAGAGAAAGTCTGGGCATGCTGTTCAGCCAGCAAGGTGGTGGGGCACAGCAGCGCCACCTGCTTGCCATTGGCGACGCACAGAAACGCGGCGCGCAAGGCGACTTCGGTCTTGCCAAAGCCCACATCGCCGCAAACCAGACGGTCCATCGGCTTGCCCGAGGTCATATCGCTAATCACGGCATCAATGGCTGCCTGCTGGTCAGCCGTTTCTTCAAAGCCAAAGCCTTCGACAAAGGTCTGATAGTCGCTAAAAGGCAGCTTGAAGGAAAACCCTTCGCGCGCAGCGCGCAATGCATACAGGGCGAGCAGCTCGGCGGCGGCATCACGAATTTGCTTGGCGGCTTTCTTGCGGGCACGGTCCCACTGGCCTGAACCCAGTTGATGCAGCGGCGCCTGCTCAGGATCGGCGCCGCTATAGCGGGAAATGACGTGCAATTGCGATACCGGCACATACAGTGTGCTGTTGCCCGAGTATTGCAAATGCAATAGTTCGATATTGCCTTCGCCCAGGTCCATGGTGACCAGACCATGATAGCGTCCGATCCCGTATTGCATATGGACGACCGGATCGCCTTCGCGCAGCTCGGACAGGTCGCGCACCATGGCGTCCACGTTGCTGCTGCGTTCCTGTTTTCTACGTCTTCGCTGGGCCACAGACGCCGAGCCGGGGTACAGGTCGTTTTCGGTGACCAGGCAAAGCTGCCGGTCACGAATAATAAAACCGGTGTTCAGCGGTGCAATGGCAATGCCAAAATCAATATCAGACGCGACAAAGTCCTGCACATTGTCGAAAGCGGCGCTTGGCTCCAGTTGCTGTTCGCGCAGCAATTGCAACAAGGTTTCGCGCCGTCCGGCCGAGTCTGCGCACAGTAGCAGGCGTTGCTCGCCCCGCTGCAGCCAGTTGCGCAGTCGCGCAAAGGGATCATCGCTGCGCCTGAGCACGGCGATATCGGGCGCCGGTGCGAAATGATCATTGGCCGTTTGCTCGTTCAGGTGCAGCCGGGCAAAGGCTTTCAGATGGACAAACAGTTGTTCTTCTGAAAGAAACAGGTGGTCGGGTGGCAGCACGGGGCGCTCGCGATCGCTTTTAAGAAACCGGTAGCGGCTGTTCGTATCGTCATAAAACTGTTTGATTGCCTCTTCGATATTGCCGACGGTAACCATGATGGTTTCAGGGCGCATATAATCGAACAGCGTGGCCGTTTCGTCAAAGAACAGCGGTAAATAGTACTCGACCCCGGCAAACGCAATGCCGTTGCCTATGTCTTTGTAAGGCGTCGCCCGCGATGGATCGCCTTCGAACAGGTCGCGAAAGCGCGAGCGAAAATGCGCACGGGCGTCTTCGTCCATGGGAAATTCGCGGCCAGGCAGCAGTTCGACGTCGTTGACCGGATACAGGCTGCGCTGGGTGTCCATGTCAAAACTGCGGATGGATTCTATCTCATCGTCAAACAGATCAATGCGATAGGGCAGTACCGAGCCCATCGGAAACAGATCAATCAGCCCGCCGCGGATACAGAACTCGCCGGGTGCGGCCACTTGTGAGACGTGGGCATAATTGGCCAGCGTCAGCTGTTCGCGAAGTGCGTTTTCATCAAGTTTGTCACCCTTTTTGAATGAAAACGAGTAAGCGGCCAGAAATGCGGTGGGCGCTAAGCGATACAGGGCGGTTGTGACCGGCACCGTCAGTATGTCGACATTGCCCTGCATGAGTGCAGACAGCGTCTTGAGCCTTTCGGAAATCAGATCCTCGTGCGGCGAAAAGCCATCGTAAGGCAGGGTTTCCCAGTCTGGAAACTGGCGCACCCGCAGATTCGGATCAAACAATACCACTTCATCGTGCAGCCGCTGCGCTTGCAGCGGGTCGGCGCACAGCAGTATGAGTGGCTTGCCGGCTTGCTTGGCAAGTTCGGCGCACAGCCACGCGTCTGCCGAGCCCGGGGGACGCGGGTAACTGTAGCGTTGACCAGGTTTGAGCGCGTTCAGAAGCGGGGTGAGGACGGTGTTTGACACAGGGACAGAGACAGGGAATCGAATCTGTTCATTTTATCAGATACCTGGCCCCCGCCGCCCGTGCGGGCAACGGATCGGGGCAGGCCGTGCACGCACGCAAAGGCCGTCGGGTGTTGCAAGGGGCCCGCGATAGGGACCGATGGCTTTTTTTCCTGTCGCCGCTGCGTGCAGCTACCGCGTCGCGCTGCCGCAGCTGCAATGCCGGTGTCTGCGATTTGGTTTGTCTGGCGGCGAGCGTGATATTATCTGATCTCTTGAATGATGCGATGGCCGTTCAATGGCGGCTACCTATATGTCTGACACTATTTTTGCGATTATTCCCGCCGGCGGCGTAGGCAGCCGGGCGCTGGCAGCGGGCCGGCAAATTCCAAAGCAGTATTGCAAAATCGGCGGCGTGACCATGCTGCAGCGTGCCGTTGATGCCCTGCGCAAAGATAACAGAGTGGCCTCGGTCCATATCGGAGTGACGGTCGAAGACAACTGGATCGATACGCTTGAGCTGGACGATCATGTTCACGTGCACCGCACCGCAGGTGCTACGCGAGCTCATACGGTGGCCGCAACGCTGCGGGCTGTGCTGGATTATTACGGTCGTGATGGCTGGGCGCTGGTGCACGACGCGGCAAGGCCGGGCTTGCAGTCTGAATCGCTTACCGCATTGATTGACGCCTGCCTGAGCCAGCAGCAGGGGGGGCTGCTGGCATTGCCAGTGCCTGATACCGTCAAGCGCGCCACGGTCAATGAGCAACAGCAGGTTTGCGTTGCGCAGACGATACCGCGTGAGGGCCTGTGGCTGGCGCAGACACCGCAATTTTTTCCGGCAGGCGCACTGCTGCAAGCACTCAACGACGGGATTGAGACCGGGCTGGATATTACGGACGAAGCCTCGGCCATGGAGGCAGCGGGCATCAGGCCGTTATTGGTGCGCGGTACGGCAGAAAATATGAAAGTCACCTGGCCTGCCGATTTCGCCATGATGGAAAAATGGCAATTGTGATCGCAGGAAATCGTATTGGAACCCGCGATGAGTATCGAGAAAGAATTGTGATGGAATCGCACCGAAGCTGTGGAGCAATTGCGGGGAACCAGGATAGCGCAGCGAGGGCACTGCGACGGAAACCCGATGGAACCGAAAGCGGCCCAGGATTCTACGGTCTGGCGAATGCCTGGCACAGACCATATTTGTAAGTAAGATGTTAACGAATTATGAAGGGAGTGCGTGATGACAATTGGCTTGCGGGTCGGACAGGGATTTGATGTCCATGCGTTGCAAGAGGGACGGCCGCTGATATTGGGCGGTGTCACCATTGCCCATAGTCACGGACTGCTTGGGCATTCCGATGCCGATGCGCTGTTGCATGCCATTACGGACGCAATACTGGGCGCGGCGGCGCTGGGCGATATCGGTCGCTTGTTTCCCGATACCGACCCTGCATTCAAGGATAGTGACAGCCGGGTCTTGCTGCGTGAAGCGTATCGCCGTGTAAGGCAAGCGGGGTGGCAGGTGGTCAACGTGGATGCCACCGTTCATGCTCAGGCGCCCAAGATCATGCCGTATGCGCCGGACATGGTGCGCAACATTGCGGCCGATCTGCAACTGGATCCCGGTTGCGTGAACGTCAAGGGAAAAACCAATGAGCACCTGGGCTACCTTGGGCGCAAGGAAGGAATCGCGGCGACTGCGGTCGCTTTGCTGGCCAGCCTGTGACGTGACGTTTTGCGTACGTAAAAAAGCCGATTCGTACAGCCGCCAGCAGAAAAAAGGCTGTCCCTTGTGCCGCCAGCGCCATTTTTCCCATCTGGCCGGCGCCGCCCGGCGGCGCTGAGCAAGCAAAAAAAGCCGCGACAATGGGTCACGGCGTGGCAGTGTTCAGAACACGGCGATTGTTATTTTCCTGTGGCTGTCAGGGCGAGTGCAGCAGCATTCACAACAGAGGCAATGCGCCCTGCATCACGCAGTTGCTCGATCGTAAAGCCGGCTTTTTTCAGATTGTCGAAATGCGATTTCACGCAGAAGTGGCATTTGCCGACAATTGAAGCGGCCAGGGCAAACAGCTCAAAACGTTCCTGCTCGATGCCCCCATGAGAGGAGTAGGCATTCATGCGTAGCATGGGTGGCAGGCTCTTTAGCTGGCTGTCGTCTGTCATTTCCACATAGGGATACCAGATGTTATTCATTCCCATCAGGGCCGCAGCGGTCAGTACGCCATTGGCATCTTCTTCAGACAAGCCAGCCTTGAACTGTTCGATCAGAAACGCATTTTTGGCCGCATATGCGCAGGCCAGGGCCACCCCGACTGCATCGGCCGGCTTGAGCGAAGAGCGGGCAATAGTGCCATCCAAGTTCAACCGGATATCCTTGGCCCAGTCCGGAATTTCATTTTTTATCGTGGTTAGAAATTGCATAGTTTTTTCCTATTGAAAGGTGGAGGAAAAACCCGGCGAACCGGGTTTGATGCAAATTACAGTGTATCGCCACCCGCAGCGCGATTGCACGGGCACAGTTCATCTGTCTGCAAGCCGTCCAGAATACGCAGGATTTCCTCAGGACTGCGACCCACGTTCAAGTTGTTCACCGAGACGTGCTGAATAACGTTGTCGGGATCAACAATGAAAGTTGCGCGCAGGGCCACGCCTTCGTTGCGCTCGCGCACGCCCAGCTGATCGATCAGCGAGCCGGTGGAGTCGGCAAACGAGTAGTGAGCCAGTTTGTTCAGGTCTGGGTGCTCGCGGCGCCATGCCAGTTTGCAAAACTCATTGTCAACGGAACCGCCCAGCAGCACGGCATCACGATCTTCGAAGTCTTTGGCCAGGTTGTTAAAGCCAACGATCTCAGTCGGGCATACGAAGGTGAAATCTTTTGGATAGAAGTAAATAACTTTCCATTTACCCGGGAAAGAGGATTCTGTTACGTCTTCGAACGCAGATACGCCGTTTTCTTCGTGATTGTTAAAACCCGGTTTGACACCGACGACTTTAAACGATTCAAGCTTTTCACCAACTGTTTTCATAACTTTACCTCATAAGAAGTTGAACAACCGCCCGGTATTGCCGAGCCTGCTTATTGGCCTCGCCAAATGGCGTGGCAAGAGAACGATCCGAATTTCCGCAAGGAGATTCGATCTTCTCCAATATCAATCTTAATCATATTTTACACTATCAAAACTGGGTGTCTAATTGATAATTTCTATCTCGCGCCTTGGGAATTTCTATGTGCCCGACCAGGCCGGTGGGTTGGTTTGGTAGCAGTTTTAAGGTGCCTCCGACGTGCTGTAGCAGTCGCTCGACGATAGAAAGACCCAGGCCGGCGCCAGATACGCCGGTGCGCGCGGCTTCGCCCCGTGAAAAGGGCCGCAGTAGCCTTTCGGTGTCCTTGGCGTTGATACCCGGTCCGTTGTCGCAAATATCGATTTCAATCACGCCGCCTCTTTCCCGTGCCAGCACCAGGATATGGGGCTGGCCGTCAGCGACAGAACGACCGTAGCGTCGGCTGTTTTCAATCAGATTGCTGACAATCCGCTTCAAGTTCAGTTCTCCGATGCGCGCGTACAGATTCGGCTGAATTCTAGTGTGTAGCGTGCCGCCCAGCGATTCTGTATGCGCCTTTTCCCGATCGGTGATGTCCCGCAAAATTACGGAAACATCGATTGCTCTTTCGGGCAGTACAGCCGCAGGCCGGGCATATTCCATCAACTGCCCGATACTGTGATCAATCTGTCCCAGGTCTTCGTCGATCGCGGTGCGGGTTTCGTCGCTCACGTTGCTCAGTTCAATCTCCAGACGCATGCGCGCCAGTGGGGTGCGCAGGTCATGGGAAATGCCGGCGAGCATCAGTTCGCGATCGGCTTCAGTCTGACGGATGTCGCGCGCCATGCGATTGAACGCATTATTGAGTTCACGTATCTCAAGCGGCCCCTGGTCATCCGGCAGTGGGGCGGGGTTTTCACCGCGCGCGACTTGCTGGGCTGCCTTGGCCAACCGAGACAGCGGCGTATTGACAAAACGTACGCTGATGGCAGCGCCGATCAACGCCAGCAACAGGGCAATTACGCCCCAGCCGATCCACTCGCGCATTTGCGGCAGGTTTTCCGTGGATGATTTAAGCAGTAGCCAGTAAAGTTCGTCGCCCACATTGAAACTGATCCAGATGCCCGGTTCTCCGTTCATGCTGGAAGCGATCTTGGTTTCGGTCTGAGTGTCGGAGCGCTGGATCTTGTCGGCGAAGATGCGCCAGAAGGTCGTGTCGGGCAGGGGCTGCAGGACATCATCAAGTTGCCGGGGGAAAACCTGGATGTCTCCGGTTGTGGCCAGGTCAATGACCAGCGCATTGCGATCATTGGGTGGCACGTAGGCCAGCGATTTGCGGGTGATCTTCAGGGCCGTGATGCCGCGTTCGGCCATTTGCGTGGCTCGTGGCTCTTCCTGCATATTGAAAAAAACAATCAGCCAGCACGTCAGACTGACGGCCAGAAGTGCCGCCAGTAAGAAAAAAGACCGGCTGAACAAGCTCAGCCGGATCTTTGATGCGAAATTCTGCAGTTGAGGAAATTGTACCGGAGCAGCAGCCATGGTGGCGCCGTCTTTTTAGTTACCGCCGTCAGGAACGAAGACGTAACCCAGTCCCCAGACGGTCTGGATAAACACCGGTTTGGCCGGATTCGGCTCTATCAGCTTGCGCAGACGGGAAATTTGAACATCAAGGCTGCGGTCAAAGGCTTCGTATTCGCGACCACGGGCCAGCTCCATCAGTTTGTCGCGCGAAAGCGGCACTTTAGGATGACGGGCGAAAACCTTCAATACCGAGAATTCCCCGGTCGTGATGGCTACAACGTCTTCGCCGCGGGACAGCGTGCGAGTCGATAAATTCAGTGTATACGGCCCGAAAGCGATGGATTCGTTTTCCTGGCTGGGTGCGCCCGGATGCTCTTCGGAGCCGCGACGGCGCAATATGGCGTTGACGCGGGCCAGCAGTTCACGCGGATTGAATGGCTTGGAAAGATAATCGTCGGCGCCCATTTCCAGCCCCAGGATACGGTCGATTTCTTCGGCTTTGGCCGTCAACATAATGATGGGGGTGTTGTCGTTGGCGCCGCGCAGCCGGCGACAGATGGACAGGCCGTCTTCCCCGGGCAGCATCAGGTCCAGCACCAGCAGGTCGAAATGCTCGCGCTGCCAGAGCTTGGTCATTTCCTTCCCGTCTTCGGCAACGAACACATTGAAACCTTGTTCAGTCAGATATCGGCGCAGCAGGTCGCGAAGGCGAGGGTCATCATCGACTACCAGAATTTTGCGTGGGGGTGTTGACGAGGCAGTTTGTGGTGTATTCATACTAAATGATTAAGAGCTTCCGAGAGAAGTGACAGGACTATTTGAGCACATGTTACAGTTTCTGCTGTCGCCGATGGCTCAATTTTCACCATCAGTTACACTAAAAATATTTCACCGCGCCTGTATGGGTAATACAGACATATTGATGCAGTTTGTTTCAAAAAGAAACAATAAAGCGCTGGTGTGCTAGCGGGTTGTGGTCAATCGGCAGCATCGGAACGAGCAAGCAGACTACGCTATTCATTTTAGCGCAAATCGGACCGGACACATCCCGCTTCCTGTTTATAATTGCGGGATCAGATGCCAGGCTTGCAGGGGCTGCCCGTTACCGTGCAGCCGGGCATCGACCGCCTGGCCAATACGAACCCATTTTCCGAAAAAGCGCCGTTTATGAATGTCAACCTGATCTCCCTTGAAAGCTCGGCCACCTGTTCGTCGGTGGCGCTGTTGTGCTACGAGGGCGGGCAGTCACAAACCACCGAGCAGGTCAGCAACCAGGCCCAGGGCCACGCAGAACAAGTGCTGCCCATGATTGAGCATTTACTCAATTCCGCCGGCATAAGCCGGAGCGATATCAGCGGTATTGTCTTCGGCCAGGGGCCGGGTGGCTTTACGGGCTTGCGCATCGCCGCCGGCATGGCGCAAGGAATGGGGCTGGGGCTGGATATCCCGGTATTTCCGGTGACCTCGCTGCTTGCCGTGGCTGAAACGGTCAGGCCGGTGGCGCCGTCGACATTGATTGTCAGCTTGCTGGATGCCCGCATGCAAGAGATTTTTCTGGCATGTTTCAGGGAAACGGGCGACAGTGACCTGCAGCAGGTGCAGGCGCCGTGTCTGGTCGCTGCCGAACAGATCCCCTTGTGGCTTGAGCGCGTTCGGCTTGCGGCCGGTAGTAGCTTGACTGAGCAGGGTTCGGGTACGCTATTGCCCGATGCGCCGGCGCTAGTATTGGCAGGCTCCGGTGTCAGGGCGTGCCCGGGGCTGGCGCAACTGGCCGGGGTAAAGCTTGTTCCCGATGCACAGTCGCGTGCGGCGGTCATGGCCAATATTGGTTTGCGAGCGTGGATCGCCGGCCGTTTCATTCCTGCAGATCAGGCAGCGCCGTTGTATGTGCGCGATAAAGTCGCATTTACCACAAGTGAAAGGCAGGGCGGGCAAGGGGGTAATCCGCGCGCCGTCCCCCTGAACCCGGCGCGGAATGAGCAGGATGCAGAGCCGACAACGCTCTCGCAAGCGGCCCGCGAGCGTACTCAGACCATTGAATCACTGCAGCAGCGCCATCTGATACGGCGCATGACGCACGAGGATATCGAGGCGGTCGTGAAAATTGAACGCCGGGTGCAGTCACATCCCTGGACCGAGGGGAATTTCCGCGACGCGTTAAAAGCTGGTTACGAAGCGTGGGTCGTGTGTCACGACGGCGAGGTAGTAGCATTTTCGTTGCAACTAATGGCGCCCGATGTGTCGCATCTGCTGCTAATTGGTGTGAGACCCGATTGGCAGGGTCAAGGCGTGGGGGCAGGTCTGCTTGCCTGGGGAGAGGCGCGCTTGCTTGATCAAAAACTGGACACTCAAGTGCTGGAGGTGCGACCTTCCAATACCCCGGCCATTGCCTTTTATCGCCGCTGGGGTTATGAACAGATAGGCGTGCGCAAGGGCTACTACCCGGATGGACGCGGCAAGAGTGAAGACGCCTGGGTCTTGCAAAAAGCCGTGGTATCCTGATGGCTATGGAATCTTCTTCAGTTTCTGCCGGTACTCAGCCGGTGACGCATCCGGTCAATGTCGCCGTCAATCCCCTGCAGTTGCTCTGGTTGCAGGAGAGCGGGATTGATCGCCTTTGGGGGCGCCCCCTCACCATCTCTGGCCCGGCCGCAGCGGAACAATCAGCACCGGCGCCGTCCGGCAATGTGCCAACAGCTGGCACGGCCTCTGCTGCGCAAACGGTCCGGGCCGAACTTGTGCACAGCGCTGCCGCCCGGCACGATAGCGCGGCAGCAGCGTCGGCGGGCGAACCGGCAGCAGCGCCGGCCGCGCGCACGCATGAGCAGCCGCAAAACTCGCCGGCCCGACAGGCATTGGCAAAACTGCGCGAACAAATGCAGCGCCCCCGACGGACTGCGGGGCAAGCGGGCGCCGCAACGCAACACGCTGCCCCCATGGAACAGGCCGCCCCCTTGGCGCATGCGGATTCAATAGAACAGGCTACCGCAGCGCAAGCGAGCAATGTGAGCGCAGGCGCTGCGGCAGCCCAGCGCGGGGCGGTATTGTCAGAGTCTTTGGCCCGCCCAGCGCCGCCGCCATCGCAATATAGCGATAGCGAGTGGCCGGATTTGGCGGCAACTATCCGGCAATGTACCCGGTGCAGCTTGTCCGAGCATGCGCGCCAGCCGATACCCGGGACCGGCACCGTGACGGCGCGCCTGATGATTATTGATCAGGCACCGGGCGCGCAGGACGAAATCAACGGCGAGCCACTGAGTGGGCAGGCTGGTCAATTGCTGGATAATATGCTTGCTGCTATCGGTCTGTCCCGTGACGCCACGTTTATTACGGATGTGGTCAAGTGCAGACCGATGGTGAGCCGTCCGCCCGAGTCGCATGAAATTGAGGCCTGCGCAGATTTTCTGCAACGGCAGTTTGCCCTGGTGCAACCCGCTTGTGTCCTGTTGTTCGGCAATGCCGCCCAATCTGTGCTTGGCACCTCGAAGCCGGTAGGGCAACTGCGCCAGGACGAAGACCTGACGATCACCATTAACGACAGAGCAGTCCCGGTTATTGTCACTTTCCATCCAAATCATCTGCTGGCCAATCAGGCGGCCAAGCCCCTGACGTGGGAAGATCTGAAGCGACTGAGAAAAATATTGTTGCAGCTATAGCAGGGCGGGGCTTGGCGTTAGCAGGCCACGTCCAGCGTTTGCCGCTCGCAGCGCAACGTTGGGTTTAATGGCCGCTCTGCGCCCGACCATGGCCTTCATCACCGATCTCTGCAAATGTTGCCGGATAGCGTCGCTGGTTGCTGTAGCACCAGACGATGACCAGGGTCATCAGCAGGGCGACGATCATGCCAAAGATAATAATGATCGTATTGATGTGCAGGTCCATTTCCAGCATAAACCAGTACATGGCTACCATGAACAGAATATTCAGCTGTTCGTTGAAGTTCTGCACGGCGATCGAGTGACCTGCCGACAAAAGCACATGTCCCCGGTGCTGCAGCAGCGCATTGAGTGGCACGACGAAAAAGCCGGACAGACCGCCAACCAGAATCAGGGTGAAATACACCGCCCAGGTTTGTTGCACGACCGTCATCAACATAACGGAAAATCCCATGACGATGCCGATAGGCAGCACTTGCAGCGCACGCGTCAGGGGAACCCGGCCGGCCAGCACCGAACCGACAATGGTGCCGATTGCGGCCACGCCCATCAGATTAGCTGACTGTGCAATGCTCAGGTGCAGGTGATCTCGCCCCCATTGCAGCACGATTAGTTGCAATGTGGCGCCCGCCCCCCAGAACAGGGTCGTGACGGCCAGTGAAATCTGCCCGACCTTATCCTTCCACAGGATGCGTACATAGCTGGAAAACACGCTGAGCAGCTTGACCGGATTGGATTCCTGTTTCGGATAGACAAAATGGGTGTTTGGAATCAACAGGTTACAGGCCGCGGCCAGAATGTAAATCCCGCCGATGACGACAATGGCCGCTTCGGCCGGCGTTTTGGCCAGTACCGATATCCATGGCAGCGCAAGCAGGAAGTCGGACAAGGGCGGTTCGATCAGCTTTCCGCCCAGCACAACCCCGAAAATAATGGAAAGGACAGTCAGTCCTTCGATCCAGCTATTGCCCTTGACCAGGTCCCGGGGGGGCAGCAATTCAGTCACAATACCGTATTTGGCCGGAGAGTAGGCGGCTGCGCCAATGCCGACCAGTCCATAGGAAAAGCAGACAATGTAGGCGTGCAGGCTCTTGTCGGACGGCGCCAGCATGGCAAAGCCGAACATCAGCAGACAGCCGGAAATCTTAATGGCATTGGTGACAAACATGACCCGGCCCTTGGGGAAAGAGTCGGCGATGGCGCCCACGAAGGCAGCCAGAATGACGTAGGCAAATGCAAAGAACCATTTCATGGCTGGTGTCATCCAGTCCGGTCCGGAAAGCTCAGCGATAAGGGCAATGGCAGCGATAAAAAGCGCGTTGTCGGCCAGTGACGAAAGTGCCTGAGCCAACATGACGAGAAAGAAACCTTTTTTCAAACTGAATATCCCGTTGTAACTTGTTATCGCTTGCGCGGATCCGGTGATAACACCTGAGAAAACAATGCCAATGCAACGCCATGGGCGACCCTGCGCCATACGTTGTCGTTGAAATGGTGGCTTTTGGGAAGGCCCGGACCGAAGCCGGTTTTTCCGTGGCGCCCAATCGCAACATAATATCAGGTTCAGTGGTGTTTCGTTACCGATTGGCGACACCTTTGGATGAATTAGATGCAAAAGGGCGCGCAAAAAGGGTCGCTAGCCGATAAGGCCATGCCCGGCCCGTACGCATTCGATGTAGCCAATTGAAATATTTGTGTGGCAGCCACCACCGTACCCCTGCCAGCAGCGCAGTTCAAGGTTTGTCGTGACGGTTCTGCGCTTGCAGCAGTGCGGGACCCCGTCTTGGGCCACCGTTGTCGTAACCCAATCGCCAGGCCGTTTTTCACCGGGCAAATATTACGCTTCTGACTGTTGTTGACTATCAAATTCCATCGCCTGAGTTATCATACAGGGCTGGAGCCTGACCGGCGGGCCCGACGTTTATCGGCATCGCCTCAGGATATTTTTTTCACTTTGTATTGTTCCATACGTGCGCCTTACCCAACTCAAACTCGCTGGATTCAAGTCTTTTGTTGATCCTACGGTAATCCCGGTGCCCAGCCAGATGGTGGGCGTGGTAGGTCCCAATGGCTGCGGAAAATCCAATATCATCGACGCCGTGCGCTGGGTGATGGGCGAAACACGCGCCTCTGAACTGCGCGGCGAATCCATGCAGGACGTGATCTTCAACGGCTCGGGCAACCGTAAGCCGGCCGCTCGCGCCTCGGTGGAATTGGTCTTTGACAATAGCGATGGTCGTGCCGTTGGGCAATGGAGCACTTACGGAGAGATTGCCGTGCGGCGGGTGCTGACCCGCGATGGCACCAGCAGTTACTACGTCAACAATCAGCAGGTCCGGCGCAAGGATATCCACGATATTTTCCTGGGTACGGGGCTGGGCTCGCGCGGATACGCGATCATTGGCCAGGGCATGATTAACCGTCTGATTGAGGCCAAACCCGAAGAGCTGCGAGTCTATCTGGAAGAAGCTGCCGGCGTTTCCCGATACAAGGAGCGGCGTCGCGAAACGGAAAATCGTCTTGGCGACACCCGCGAAAACCTCACGCGTGTCGAAGACATTATGCGTGAGCTCGAGTCGCAGCTGACGCGACTGGAGGCGCAGGCCGAAGTGGCGCGCAAGTATCGTGATCTGCAGCATGACGGCGAAAAGAAACAGCATGTGTTGTGGCTGATCCGAGAAGAAAACGCCCGGGCCGACCAGGAGAAAAAAGCGCTGGAAATCGAAAAGGCGCAGACCGAGCTTGAGGCCTCGCTGGCCGAGCTGCGCGCTTCCGAGAGCGAAGTGGAGAAACGTCGCCAGGCCCACTATCAGGCCAGCGATGCGGTCCATGCGGCCCAGGCAGCCATGTATGAGGCAAACACCACAGTCAGCCGCCTGGAAACCGAAATCCGTCATGTGGTTGATGCCCGTAATCGGTTGCAGGCGCGCAAGGCGACGCTCAATACCCAAATGCAGGAGTGGCAGGATCAACTGACCCACTGCACCGAACAGATCGCTGAACTGGAAGAAGAATTGGCTGCCGCGGCAGAGCGCGCAGCCATCGTGCAGGATGAGCTGGAATCGCAGCAAGCCCTGATGCCTGATCTTGACGATAAAGTGCGCAGTGCGGCAGCGGCACGAGAGACGATGCGATCCGAGCTGGCACGCGTTGAACAGAAACTGGCACTGACCGCCCAGACGCAGCGCGATGCTGACAGGCAACTGCAGCAGCTGGAACAACGGCGCGAACGACTGGAGCGAGAACTGGGGGAAATCCAGAGTCCAGATGCGGGCCGCCTGGAGCAGCTGAGCGGCGATCGTAATGCGGCCGAGGCCCAACTGGAAGAAGTGCAGGCCACTTTGCAGGATATGGAAGAGCGTTTGCCGCAGCTGGACGAGGCTCGGCGCACCGCGCAGGCCAATTCGCAACAGGAAACCCAGGATGTGGCCCGGCTGGAAGCCCGGCTCAACGCCCTGAGTGCGCTTCAGGAAGACGTGCAGAAGAAGGGGGCGCTGGAGCCCTGGCTGCAAAAACATGATCTTGCCAGCTTCGGTCGGCTATGGCAGCAAATCCATATTGAGCCGGGTTGGGAAGCGGCGCTTGAATCGGTATTGCGCGAGAAACTGACGGCGCTGCCGTTGCGCGACCTGGATATGGCGCGTGCCTTCACTGACGATCCGCCACCCTCGCGTCTCGCTTTCTATCAGAAACCCGCAGCCGAGGCGCTACCGGCATCGTTACCGGGTCATACGCCGTTGCTGTCGCTGGTGCGCTGCAGTGATCCCGACCTCAAAAGCCTGCTTGGACGCTGGCTGCAAGGCGTCTATACGGCGTCAACGCTGACCGAGGCCCTTGGACAAAGACAGTCATTGCCGGTCGGTGTACAACTGGTGGTGCGTGACGGACACATGATCGATGCGCACGGCCTGTGCTTCTACGCCGCCGACTCCGAGCAGTCCGGCATGCTGGCTCGCCAGCAGGAAATCGACAACCTCAAGCGTGAAATCAAGGCACGCCAACTTATTGCCGATCAGGCCGTGACGCAGCTGGCGCGCAGCGAAGCGGCCTGGACTTCCTTGTCCCAGTCGATGACGCCTGCCCGTCAACGCCTCTCAGAGCTCACGCGGCGTGCACACGACCTGCAAATGGAACATTCCAGGCTGCACGCGCAGATCCAGCAAAGCGATGAGCGCAATGCGCGCATCAACGAGGACCTGGCTGATATCCGGGTGCAGCAGGAAGAGCTATTGGCCCTCAAGGAAGAGTCCGAAGCCGGTTTCGAGACGCTGGACAATGAGTTAGCCACATTGCAGGAAGCCTACGCAGAAGCCGAAATGGCAGGCGAGTCGCTGGCTGAAACGGCCGAAGCGGCGCGCCAGCAGATTCGTGAACTGGAGCGCAGTGTACAGGAAGCGGGTTTTACCCAGCGCGGCCTCACTTCGCGGATTGCCGAGCTGACGCGCAACCGCGACCTGGCAGGCAATCAAATCAACCAGGCCTGCAACGAACTGGAAAACCTGGAAACAGAGCTGTTCGACTTTGATGAGTCCGCTACGCAGGCCGGTCTGCAGGAAGCGCTTGAAACCCGCGTGATTCGCGAGGAAGCGCTGGCCGCCGCCCGGCTTGAGCTGGACAATCTGGCTGCTACACTTCGCGGCGCCGATGAAGTACGCATGCGTACCGAACAGTCTCTGGAACCGCGACGCGCCCAAATTATGCAGTTGCAACTGGACGAACAGGCTGCCCGTCTGGCTGTCGAGCAGTTTTCCGAACAGCTGGACCAGCACGAGGTCGACCGCGCCGCGCTCAAGGCCGATCTGAACGATTTGCCCGAAGACTGGTCTAAAGTGACTTGGCTGCATGCCGAAGTGCAGAAAATTTCCCGGCAGATCGAAGCCCTGGGTTCGGTCAACCTGGCCGCGCTGGATGAACTGACCGAGTCGCGGGAACGCAAGGGGTTTCTGGATGCGCAGCATGCAGACCTGACCGAGGCGATCGAGACACTGGAAGACGCCATTCGTCGAATCGACCGGGAAACGCGTGACCTGCTGCAGGAGACCTTTAATCAGGTCAATACGCATTTTGGCGAGTTGTTCCCTAAACTGTTTGGCGGTGGCGAGGCGCGTCTGTCCATGACTGGCGAAGAGATTCTGGATGCAGGGGTACAGGTCATGGCGCAGCCGCCTGGTAAACGCAACAGTACGATTCATCTGCTTTCCGGCGGCGAGAAGGCGCTGACCGCCACAGCGCTGGTGTTTGCGCTGTTCAAGCTCAATCCGGCGCCGTTCTGTCTGCTGGACGAGGTGGATGCGCCACTGGATGACGCCAATACCGAAAGGTATGCCAACCTGGTTGGCAGTATGAGTGAACAGACACAGTTTTTATTTATTTCTCATAATAAAATAGCCATGCAGATGGCGAAACAATTAATCGGTGTTACGATGCAAGAACAAGGGGTTTCCCGAATTGTTGCTGTGGATATCGAGTCCGCCGTCCAGCTTGTTGGCGAAGCGTAAACAAAAGGGTCAATCACACAATGAGTAATTTGCAACTGGCTTTAATTGCGATCGGAATCGTGCTGATTCTGCTGGTGCTGCTGTTCAATTGGTGGCAGGATCAGCGGGTGCGCAAGCAAATGCACGAGCAATTTAGCATGGGCGACGAACACGAAAACGATGTGTTGCTCAAAGATCGCAGGCAGGTTGCGCCTACCCAGAAAGCGCAGGCCGATCGACGCGATCCGGTGTTTGTTGACAGTGAACCCGACGTCTCGCCTGAAACGGCCGTGCCTGCGGCTGCAGATACCACAATATCCGCAGCGCAATTGGACGAGCATCATGATGAAGAGGCCGTTGATGAAATGACCGAAGGCGTGATCGAACTGCATTTTGCCACGCCGGTCAGTGGCGCCGATCTGCATCGTTACACCCGCACTGCGCTTAGCGCCGGCACCAAGCCGTTACGCTTTTTTGCCGAAACCGAAGAGGGTCTGCATCGCGCTGACCTGCGCGCCGATGAGTATTACGTTTCCCTGCAGATGGCCGTACTGCTGGCCAATCGCGGCGGCGCGCTGGGCGAAATCGAATGGTCGCAGGCATGGGCCAAGGCTGACGAAATTGCCCATGAATTTGATGCCAGCGTCGAGAGCCCAGACGTGCCTGCCTTGCTGCGACGCGCTGAGAAACTGGACCAGGTATGCGCTAACCTGGATACACAAGTGGGCCTGACAGTGCAGCTGACACAGCCGCATCCAGTACGCAGTGTGATCGATGTGGCCCGCGCCAAAGGATTTACCGAATACCGCAATGGCCTGGCCTGGATGAACCATGATGGTTTGCCACGCTTTGTGCTGCTGCTGGCCGGCGAACACGCCGAAGATCCGGCCAACGCCGGCGTCAATCGCGTGGATTTGCTGCTTGATGTTCCGTGCAGCCCGCCCGACGAGACTCCGTTTGCCCGCATGATGGCCGTTGGCCGTGATCTGGCACTGTCGCTTGACGGCCAGCTGATTGATGATTCGGGGCGCCCGGTAATGGAAGGCTCCGAGCACGCCATCGACGAGCAGATTCGCGGCATATACGAAGAGCTGGAGCAACAGGGCCTGCAGGCCGGTTCGCCGCGCGCCTTGCGAGTTTTCTCTTAAGGCACTGTCATGACGCAGGACAAAGAACAACAGTTGCGGGCTGAACTGGAGAGCCTGCGCGCGCAGATCAACGCGCATAATCACGCTTATCATGTTCTGGATGCACCCACCGTCACTGATGCGCAATTTGACGGCCTGATGCAGCGGTTGCTGGCCATCGAGGCCGAGCATCCCGACTGGATTAATGCCGACTCGCCTTCACAACGCGTGGGCAGCGCGCCATTACCTTTTTTTGAAAGCGTTCGCCACGCCGTGCCCATGCTGTCGCTAGGCAACGCATTTAGCACTGAAGAAGTGACCGCGTTTGACAAGCGGGTTTGTGACGCGCTGCGCGCCGCCGGACTACTTGGGCCGGCGCAACAGGTTGAATATAACTGTGAAGTCAAAATGGACGGCCTGGCCATAAGCATTCGCTACGAGAACGGTCGCCTGGTGCGAGCCGCGACACGCGGCGATGGCTTATCCGGCGAGGACGTGACGGCCAATATCCGCACCTTGCGCTCGGTGCCGCTGACGCTGTCTGCCGGCTTTCCGGCAGTGCTGGAAGTGCGCGGCGAAGTGCTTATGCATCGCGCCGACTTTGAAAAACTCAATCAGCTTCAAGCCGCAGCAGGCGACAAGACCTTTGTCAATCCGCGTAATGCCGCGGCCGGCAGCCTGCGCCAGCTTGATCCACGGTTGACCGCCAAACGGCCGTTACGATTTTTTGCCTACGGCTGGGGTCAGCTTGACGGGCTGACCAAGCCCTTGCCGGAAACACATTCGGGAATGCTAGACTGGCTGTCTGACCTCGGGTTATCCGTCGGAAAATACCGAGAGCGCGTGACGGGGCCGGATGAACTTGTCTCTTTTTATGAAGAGATCGCACAATCTCGCGCCACGCTACCATTTGACATTGACGGTGTGGTTTATAAAGTCAATTCACTGAAGGCTCAAACTGAACTCGGGTTTGTCTCGCGCGCGCCGCGTTTTGCGCTGGCCCACAAATTTGCCGCTGAAGAGGCGACCACCCGCCTGCTGGATATCGAAGTGCAGGTCGGGCGCACGGGGGCGCTGACCCCAGTGGCTCGATTGCAACCCGTTTTTGTGGGCGGCGTCACAGTGACCAATGCGACGCTTCACAACGAAGACGAAATACGCCGCAAGGACGTCAGAATTGGCGATACTGTGGTGGTTCGCCGGGCAGGCGATGTCATTCCCGAGGTGCTTCGCCCGGTTTTGGAACTGCGACCTGCCGATGCCCGGCTGTTCGCCATGGCAACATCGTGTCCAGTCTGTGGTTCAGCGGTCGAACGCCTGCCCGACGAGGCGGCAACGCGCTGCACGGGTGGTCTTTTTTGCGCAGCGCAGCGCAAGCAAAGCCTGCTTCACGCTGCAGGGCGCAAGGCCCTGGATATCGAAGGGCTAGGCGAGAAGCTGATTGACCAGTTGGTTGACCATGACTGGGTCCGCTCAATTGCCGACCTGTATTCGCTGTCGGTAGAGAAGGTCATGGGACTGGAGCGCATGGGGCGCAAGTCTGCAGAAAACCTGATTGCGGCGATCGAAGCCAGCAAGCATGTGGAATTGTCCCGTATTGTCTATGCGCTGGGCATCCGGCATGTGGGCGAGACCACCGCACGCGATCTGGCGCGTTACTTCGGTTCACTTGATGCGCTAATCGCTGCCGACGAGGCGGCTTTTCTTCAGGTTAATGATGTGGGGCCGGTTGTCGCCGAGTCGCTGCGGTCATTTTTCGCTGAACCGCATAATCTTGCGGTGCTGCAAGCCCTGCGCGATGCGGGGGTGACCGTCAAGATGCCGGAATCGGTCAAAAGCACGGTTCTGCAGGGCAAGACGTTTGTACTGACCGGAACGTTGCCGACGCTGACACGCGATGAGGCCGGTAAACTGATCATGGAAGCGGGTGGCAAAGTCAGCGGTAGTGTGTCAAAAAAGACCAGTTACGTTGTGGCAGGAGAAGAGGCTGGCAGCAAACTGGAAAAGGCCCGCGATCTATCGGTGCCGATTCTGGATGAAGACGGTCTGCTGAAGTTGTTAAAGGAAAACGACGGTTGATATGGTCTAAGGCCATACGGCTCGGCAAGCCGACACGCGTCAGATGCGTCTGATACGTTCGATACACAGCTAAACCAAATACGTCCAATACTGGCGCGGCGAACAGGCAATAAAAATCCCCCAACTGGCAAAAATCTGCTTGGCAGTTGAGGGATAACCGTCAGTAAATGGGTCAGTCGAATCACCGACCCGGTTTACAAGTGCTTACTGTTTCGGTGCTTCTACTGCGGGCGCAGCATCGGGTTTTTCAGCAGAATCTTCTGTCGCGGTTTTCTCGATCTTGGCTTCATCGCGCAATTTTTTCATTTGCTCTTGCAGCGATTGCTGGCTGAGCATTTGACTGATTTGCGGTTTGGCTTCTTCCAGGCTTGGCACTTTAACCGGACGAGAGTCGGTCACTTCAATGATATGCCAGCCGAACTGGCTTTTTACCGGCTTATCCAGCAACTCTCCTTTTTTGGCGGCCTTTACGGCTTCGGCAAATTCAGGTACGTAGTTCTCGGCAGGTGCCCAGCCCAGATCGCCACCTTTTTTGCCGCTACCTGGATCAATTGAGTTTTTCTGAGCCGCATCAGCAAAACTGACTTTCTTGGCCTTGATGTCCTTCAGCAGGTTGTTGGCAGCCGTTTCGTCCTTGACCAGAATATGCTTGACCTGATACTCGTTCTCACCGTCTGATTGAGTCTTGAATTCCTCGTAGGCTTTCTTGATATCATCGTCGCTGACCGGATGCGTCTTGGCCCAATCGCGCATCATGGAACCAATCAGAATTTCCTGACGGGCGTTTTCGATCGCGAACTGAACTTCGGGATCTTTGTCAACGCCCTGTTTTTCCGCTTCCTGGGCTAACACGGCACTGTTAATCAACTGTTCTGTAATCTGTTCACGTAGCGCAGGACTGTCTGTCGCGCCGCGGGCAATGAGCGTTTTCACCGCCGTATCTACCTGATCTTTGGTAATGGTTTTACCATTCACAGTGGCCACGTTCTGGGCCAGGGCCGGTACTGTCATGGCGCAAGTTACAGCGAGTAAAATAAAACGTTTCATAGTTTTCCTTTTGGTTAAGAAATCGGTTGGGTCTGTATGGACAGAGCATGAATCGGATAGGGGATCAAGTCGCCCAGGGCGTCATAGACCAGACGCTGGCTGGCGACTCGGGACAGGCCATTGAACCGGGCCGACCGAATGCTGAGCCGGTAGTGGCCTGCGCCATTGCTGGCGCCTGCGTGCCCTATGTGCAGATGAGACTCGTCTTCTATATCCAGTGACAACGGCTCCAGCGATGCCAGACGCTCACGGATAAGGGCAATGCGATCTTGGTCAGTCATGGGTTTTCTCCGGCAGGGTCGCGGGTCCTGGGGTGACGGGCGTCTCCTGCATATGACGTCCGAGCCAGACTGATTGGCCAATCGCAAAAATAACCAACAGCACGGTCATGCCGAAGGCCTTGAAGGTGACCCATTGGTCCTGTGTAAAGTAACCGGAAAAGGCCACTGCCAAATTGATGGCGCCGGCAAACAGGAAAAAGCCGGCCCAGCTATCGGACAGACGGTCCCAGATACGGTCCGGCAGGCTCATTTGCGTGGCGAGCATTTTACGCAATACGTTTTTATTCATCAGCAGACGCGCGCCCAGCAGGATCAGGGCAAACATCCAGTAAAGCACGGTTGGTTTCCATTTGACAAAGGTATCGTTATGGAAATAAATGGTGGCGCCGCCAAACACCGAGATGATGATTACATTCATCCAGTTGGTGGCTTCAATCGGGCGGCCACGCAATTTAAGCCACACGATCTGAAGGACGCTGCAGACAATGGCAACCTTGGTGGCCACGTAAATATCGGCAACCTTGTAGGCCACAAAGAACAGGACCAGTGGGAAAAAATCGAACAGGAGTTTTTTCATTCTACGGGATCAAAGCGAAGGGACAGCGAATTGATGCAATAACGCAGACCGGTGGGAGCAGGGCCGTCGGGAAACACATGGCCAAGATGGGCGTCGCAGACATTACACAGCACTTCGGTGCGAGTCATGCCGTGGGAAGTGTCGACTTCTTCGCGGACATTTTGGGGATTAAGAGGCTCGAAATAGCTGGGCCAGCCGCAGCCGGCGTCAAATTTCGTGTCTGATGCAAACAGCGGCGTACCACAGGCGACGCACGTATAGACGCCGGGCTGAAAATGATCCCAGTATTCTCCGGTGAAGGCGCGTTCGGTGCCTTTCTGCCGCGTGACATGATAGCTTTCCGGAGAAAGCAGTTCACGCCATTGCTGTTCGGACTTGATGACTTTCAATGGTGACCTTTACATCAAAAACAGTCGGGGCTATCGAAATCGTGTTGATGCACCGTACCGGGTTTCATTAAAGCGACTGCCTGCAGCGCTGATACAGCACTTGCCTGTAAAGCTGTGAACCGCGTATTCAAAAATGCAGGCTGTAACTACTCTATTTTAGAGTAAATTGGCGCGACATTCCTGAATTGCCTGGACAAAACTGTATGATTACGCGTTTAAGTGTGACATATTATTGTCCGTATCTTGGGACTATAACGTGCAATCGGTGATTGACAGACAATTGTAATAAAGCGAAATCACAATATTTGAGAGACAAATCATGAAAAAGTTCCTGTGCCCTTTACTGGCTGTTGCGCTTTCTGCCACCGCTGCGTCTGTATTTGCCCAACAGAGCACTGTGAATGTTGGCGTTGTCGTATCTGCAACCGGCCCGGCGGCGTCGCTGGGCATGGCCGAGCGCAATACGGTGGCACTGCTGCCACGGCAGATCGGAAAGACGACGGTCAACTATACCATTCTTGACGATGCAACCGATGCGACGCTGGCCGTGCGCAATATGCGCAAGCTGATCAGCGAGAATAATGCAGATGTGATTATCGGCACAACGGCCACACCTGGCTCGCTGGCAATGATCGACGTGGCGGCCGAAAAGAAGGTGGCGATGATCAGCCTGGCGGCCAGCGCCAGCATCGTTGAACCTGTAGAAGGCGCAAGACAGTGGTCATTCAAAACGCCACAGAACGATGTGCTGATGGCCAGCGCTGTGGTAGAGGCCATGGAGAAAGCCGGAATGAAAAAAATCGGCTTCATCGGTTTTTCGGACGCCTATGGACAGAACTGGCTCAAGGAGCTGAAAAATGCGCTGCAGGGCAAGCAAATAGAAATCGTGGCAACGGAAAGCTATGCGCGACCCGATACCAGCGTGACCGGCCAGGTGCTCAAATTGCTTGCCGCAAAACCGGATTCCATCCTGATCGCGGGTTCAGGCACCGCGGCAGCTCTGCCGCAGCGTGAACTTAAGCAGCGCGGGTTCAAGGGCCAGATCTACCAGACCCATGGCGCCGGCAACAGCGAGTTTCTGAAAATGTGCGGCAGCGCCTGCGAAGGATTGATATTGCCGGCAGGCCCGATTCTGGTCGCGGACCAGTTACCGCAGACCAATCCGATGCGCGCGACCGGCCTGGATTACACCCAGAAATACGAGGCGCAGTACGGCAAGGGATCGGTCAGCGGTTTTGGCGGACATATGAACGATGCCGGCGCGCTGGTTGCGGCGGCCATCCCCAAGGCACTGGCCACTGGCGCCACGCCTGGCACCGAAGGCTTTCGTGTGGCGCTGCGTGATGCCCTGGAAAGCAGCAAGGAAGTGGTCGGCGTGCATGGTGTATTCAATATGTCCGCTAAAGACCACGCCGGGCTGGATGAGCGGGCGCGGGTATTGTTGCGCGTCAAAAACGGCCAATGGCAATTTGCCCAGGATCTGAACTGAGCGCTGGGAGACAAGGGATACAACCGGAAAGATAATGGACTGGTCAATCGCAAAGATTCTGATGCAAGACGGGCTGGTGACGGGCGTCATTTATGCATTGCTGGCAGTATCACTGGTATTGGTGTTTGCTGTTACGCGCATTATTTTGATTGTGCAAGGCGAGTTCGTGACCTACGGGGCGCTCACCTTTGCTGTTCTGGCAGACAATCAGGTGCCTGGGACTCGCTGGTTGCTGGTCGCCGCCGGCCTGTTGGTATTCGTGCGTGAACTGTGGCTGGTTTCTCATGGCAAGCCCGTGATGACGCTGGTCCGCTCGGCACTGTTTTGCCTGGTCTTCCCGCTGGTCGTGTTTTTTGCGGTACCTGCCATCCTCGGCGCCACGCCGTCGCTGTGGGTCAAGGCATTAATGACATTGCTGCTGGTCGTCCCGCTCGGGCCCATGCTTTACAAGCTTGCTTATGAGTCGATGGCCGACAGTTCGGTGCTGGCGCTCTTTGTGATTTCCATCGCCGTGCACTTTGTATTTGTTGGCATGGGCCTGGCTTTTTTTGGGGCAGAGGGGCGCCTGGTGGCACAGCCGTTCTTCGACGGGCAACTGGAGCTGTTCGGCTTGAGCTGGACGTTTCAAAGCCTCTTTGTGATTGCAATGACAGCGGTAATCATTGTGGCATTGTGGCTGTTCTTCGGCTATACCCTGTATGGCAAGGCTTTGCGTGCGACTGCCGTGAACCGTCGCGGCGCGCGGCTGGTCGGCATCAGCACCAGTATGTCGGGCTTTCTGACTTTCCTGTTGTCGTCCATCGTGGGCGTGCTCTCGGGCATCATGATTGTCTCGTTCATCTCCATTACTTACGAGACCGGCTTTATGATCGGGCTCAAGGGATTTGTCGGCGCCATCATCGGCGGATTGGTGAGCTATCCGATCGCTGCCGTCGGCGCGCTGCTGGTGGGCATCATTGAATCGTTTTCGACATTCTGGGCAAGTGAGTATAAAGAAGTGATTGTTTTCGCGCTGATCATTCCGATATTGTTGATTCTGTCCGTGACAAACCGTCACGACGAAGAAGAGTAAGCCATGAAAAAATGGCCCGTACTGGTTTTCATTTTGCTGCTCGCCCTGTTGCCGATCGTGCCCGGCGTGCCCGAATTCTGGATCAATCAACTCAATGCGATCGGTATTGCCAGTCTGGTCGTGATCGGGCTGGTTGTGCTCACTGGCGTGGGCGGCCTGACTTCATTCGGGCAGGCCACGTTTGTGGGTATTGGGGCCTACGCAACCGCATGGCTGACTGCCACCATGGGCGGCTCGCCCTGGCTAGGGCTGGTGCTGGGCATTGTGCTGACCTTGCTGCTGGCGTTTGTACTGGCGCAGGTGACATTGCGTCTGTCGGGACATTACCTGTCGCTGGCGACGATCGCGGTATGTCTGATTTTCTACTATTTGTACGGGAATATGCCGTTTCTTGGGCGGCACGACGGCATCCCTGGTATCCCGCCAATTTCGCTCTTTGGCTATCGGCTGCTGCAGGCCCAGAGTATTTATTATCTGATCTGGCTGATGGTGCTGCTGGCGGCATGGACCGCAATCAATCTGCTGGATTCACGCAGCGGTCGCGCCATTCGTGCGATTAAAAACGGCGAGAAAATGGCGGCTTCTTTCGGCATATACACGTTCCATTATAAGGTGATCGCCTTTGTGTACGCGGCGGTACTGGCAGGTCTGGCCGGCTGGCTGTATGCCCACGAGCAGCGAGCGGTTAGCCCCAGCACTTTCGGTATCAACTACGGCATTGAATATCTGTTCATGATGGTGGTGGGCAGTGTGTCCTCGGTCTGGGGTGGCATTTTCGGCGCGGCGGTGATCCTGACACTGAAAGACCAGATCCAGGACATTGCGCCGCGCCTGTTCGATACCTCGACCAACTTCGAGCTGATTGTTTTCGGTGTGCTGGTCGTGCTTGTGCTGCATCATGCGCGTGAAGGACTATGGCCTATCGTGACTCGGTTTTTTTCCGGCGCTGCCGATAAACGCAAAGCAACGGCCGCTCCCGCCGCACAGTGGTGGAGTCATGCCGACTTGCTGGAGAAAAACGGGAAACCAGGGCATGGCGGAGCGAGTAACGGCGGGCCGGGACATGCTTCGCCGGGACATGACGGAGCACATAAAGACCCTAAGTCTAATGGTGCAGCGGACAATAGCGCGCCGCTATTGAAAGTAGAGGCGGCCCGCAAGGAGTTTGGCGGACTGGTGGCGGTCAATGATATCTCGTTCTGTGTTGACGCCGGCCAGATCGTTGGCCTGATCGGCCCCAACGGCGCAGGCAAAAGCACAACGTTTAATCTGATTACCGGCGTCATGCCACTGACCAACGGGTCTATTGCCTTTCGGGGCAAACCCTTGAAATCGGCGAGCGCACAACAGATTGCCCGCCTGGGGATTGCCCGGACCTTTCAGCATACTCAATTGCTGCCGCAGATGAGTGTGCTGGAAAATGTCGCCCTGGGTGCGCACCTGCGTTGCTCTGCCGGGGCAATACGCAGTATCTTGCGACTGGATCGGCACGACGAAGCGGCTTTGCTGCGCGAAGCGGCCACGCAGCTGGAGCGGGTTGGGCTGGGCGACTGCCTGTTCGAGTTGGCAGGCAATCTGTCGCTGGGTAAACAGCGTATTGTGGAAGTAGCCAGGGCCCTGGCGCTTGATCCGACACTGCTGTTGCTGGATGAGCCAGCGGCGGGCCTACGCTATATGGAAAAACGGGAACTGGCTGCGGTGCTCTCGGCATTGCGTGACGAAGGCATGAGCATTCTGCTGGTCGAACACGATATGGATTTTGTGATGAAACTGACCAACCATCTGGTGGTCATGGATTTCGGCACAAAAATTGCAGAAGGCACGCCATCTCAAATTCAGCAGAATGACAAAGTGCTGCAGGCCTATCTGGGTGGGATAGACGACGCGGCTATCGCAGATGAAATTAATGACGATACGGCGGACAACATCGGAGTGCGCGCATGAGCCGGCTATTGGAAACCCATAAGATCAGCGCACAGTATGGCAAAGTGCGCGCCGTCACCGAGGTGTCTCTGGGCATGGATCAGGGGCAGGTGGTCACCGTGATCGGCGCTAACGGCGCCGGCAAGTCAACGCTGCTCAATACTCTCATGGGCGCATTGCCCACCACCGGGCGTGCCCAGGGTCGTATTCTTTACCAAGGCCAGGATATCAGTCGCATGCCGGTGGAAGAACGCGTCGCCGCGGGCCTGTGTCTGGTACCCGAAAAACGCGAGTTATTCACCAGTATGTCGGTGCAGGACAATTTGCTGCTTGGCGGGTTTCGCCAGTATCGGCAGCGTGTTGCCGGCTGGCGCGATACGCTGGATCAGGTTTATCAGCTGTTTCCGCGTTTGCTGGAGCGACGCGAGCAGCGCGCCGGCACGCTTTCGGGCGGCGAGCGGCAAATGCTGGCAGTAGGACGGGCGATGATGGCAAGACCCACGGTGCTGATGCTTGATGAACCCAGCTTGGGACTGGCGCCGCGCGTGGTGCAGGAAGTGTTTCGCATTATCCTGCGCTTGCGTGAAACCGGCGTATCGATATTGCTTGTTGAACAGAATGCGCGTGCGGCATTGCAGGCCTCTGATTACGGCTATGTGCTGGAGATGGGCGAGGTCGCGATGGAGGGCTCATCGCAGATTTTGCGCGCCGATCCCAAGGTGGCGCAAAGTTATCTGGGATTGGGTCACAGCGATAGCACTCAAGCGCAGGACGGTTCCAAATTTCAAGATGGGGACAGGTGACGCGGGCGGGGTGCTAAGCCGCGCTGATGTCGAAGTTTTCACAGAATGATAGAAAATTTCTTTAAATCGAGAATGAAGTCGTTATGGTTATGCGGGACCCGGACCTCCATATTGCCTGATCTGTACTTTGCTTGATGTCGATTGATAAAGACTAAAGTTCGTCATATCGGTTTGGCGAAAAATAGTGTATCGATTTAAGCGGACTATTTTCTTAACGTTTATTGGTTTTTTAAGAAACTCAATATCGATGTTCCGAGACTTCGACCACTGACTATGCTTGTGCGTTCGCGATAAATCTGCAAGCGGAGAAGGGGGCTACCAAGGCCCAACACGCAAGGCTGTGTCATGTACGTATCCAAGATGGCGGGTCGACTTGCCCCATCACATAGCGCTTGGCAGGGCCCTTGCATTATGCTCCGTACTGCTTTGATTGCGCCCGGCGTATGCACCAGGACAGAGTAAGGGCTAGCAGACAGATTCCTGCGATAATCACAAATGTGATTGTAAAGGCCCGGGCAACACCGTCTGCCGCAGTGTCGGCAATGCCCTGTGGTCCAAGTGCCATGGCGAACACGCCAGACATGAGCGATGCGCCGGTCATCAATCCCAGATTGCGTGATAATCCCAGCAATCCCGAGAGCAAGCCGCGTTGCGCCTGGGATGCGCCTAGCATGATGACAGTACTGTTGGCTGCCAGAAAGAGCTGAAAGCCAGGGGTTAGCAGTACCAGCGCCATGATATAGCCGGCGACGCCCAGCAACCGCGGAAAATAGGCCAGCGCAATCAGACCGAGCGTGGTCTGGATCAGGCCGGCCATGCGCGTGCGCTGCGCGCCAATGCGGTCGGCCAGGCGACCCGCGGGTACCCCGGAGACGGCTGCCATCAACGGACCGACGGCCATCACCAGACCGATTCCGGCTTCGCTTAAACCAAGCCCGAAGGACAGGAAAAAAGGACCAATTACCAAGGTGGCCATCATCGGAATGGACACCAGCAGATTCATCAGCAGCGCCGTGCCGGTAAGCGGATCGCGCAAGTGTGCGAGCGGGACCAGAGGCGAGGGCACGCGCGACTGGACCCGAATAAACAGGACAAGCGCGCCGGCGGCGCACACCAATAGCAGGGTTGAGCGCATTGCCGTATTGCTGTCGCCGCCGACCGTGCCTAGTCCGTACAGAATGAGCGTTGCCGTCAGCAAGGTGGCACCCACCCAGTCTGGTGAGGCGGCGCTCGGGCTTCTGTCGCTCGTTACAGCCGGGATGACCCTGCCTGCAAATATCAAGAGACCGGCGCCAAGAATAGCCAGCATGATGAACGCTGCGCGCCAGCCCATATTGCCAATGAGCACACCCCCGAGCGAGGGACCCAGGGCGGTGCCGATGGCGGACATGGTCCCGAATAACCCCATCGCTGAGCCGATCCGCTCCTTGGCCACGAACTCATGCGCAATCGAGATGGGCAATGCCATCAGAGTTGCGCCACCCACGCCCTGAACCACCCGCCCCAGTACCAGCATGTCCAGGGTCGGCGCGGCCGCGCAAAGTCCTGATGCCAACATAAAAAGCGTTAGCCCGACGATGAGCACGCGTCGATGACCGATAAGATCACCGAGCTTGCCCGCCAGGACGATTGCAACTGTGATTGTGATTAGGTAGGCAAGCATGACCCATTGCACGGCGGGCAGCGTTGCGTTGAAATCCCGCGTGAGGGCGGGCAGCGCCACCGTGGCGATACTGACCCCAAGTGATGCCAGCAGCATTGCACCAGCCAGTGCCATCAATATGAGTGTCGTTGTTTGTTTCCCGGGAAGTCCATGCATGATTTTTCCTTGCCTGCAGATGTCGTGGCAAGTATTATGCAACTTCAAGCCAACTTTAAGTCAAGCCATGAATCTGATTGATATTGCCGCGCTGTCTCAAAGCAGTGGCGTGCCGCCTTCGACCTTACGTTACTATGAAGAACTCGGATTGATTCATTCCTGCGCGCGGCATGGTCTTAGGCGCCAGTACGATGAGCAAACGCTTACTCAACTGGCCTTGATATCATTGGGAAAGGCTGCCGGTTTTTCTCTGGAACAGATCAAGGGAATGTTCCGCCAGGATGGGTCACCGAACCTGTCGCGTCCCATTCTGCATGAACGTGCCGATGCGATTGAAAATCAGGTCCGCCGCTTAAAGGCGCTGCGGGATACCTTGCGACATGTGGCTGATTGTTCGGCGCCCAGTCATATGCAGTGTCCGAAATTCCAGCAGCTTTTAAGGGTCATACACCCACAAGCAGCCGGCGCACCGCCCTGGCGGCCGAAAAGGCGAAGACAGGGCGAGTGAGTCGCCTGACATTGGCAGCCCGTGTGAGCCAAGGCGTCACCCAAGTGCACGAATCCGATAGTGTGCGGATGATAAAAGAGGGCACAAGGCAAGTCTTACAAACGTTTTTGCAAAAGCAAAATGGGGCTGCCAGCTCTTCGGCCATAGAACACAAAGGTGTTAACAGCCTGTTATGCCGCTTTTTTCAGCGTCTTTTTGACCGGTTTTACGGTCTTTTTAATGCGGCCTTCTTTGCCGGCCGGGCTGTGCCCGTTTTTCTGGCTGATCGACGCTCAGCGCTCGCCAAATTCTTTTCTTTGAATTCACACAGGTCTTCAATCCCGCATTGCGCACACTTGGGCGCGCGCGCCACGCAGATATACCTGCCATGCAGAATCAGCCAGTGATGCGCGTCCAGCAGGTATTCCTTTGGCACGAAACGCATCAGTTTGTCTTCGACTTCCCGTACGTTCTTGCCCGGCGCCAGGCCGGTTCGATTTGACACGCGAAAAATATGCGTGTCTACGGCCATGGCAGCCTGGCCAAAAGCGGTATTGAGAACAACGTTCGCGGTTTTTCGTCCCACGCCGGGCAGCGCTTCCAGCGCTTCGCGCGTGTCGGGCACCACGCCCTGGTATTGCGCTTGCAGGATGGCACAGGTTGCCAGTGCGTTTTTTGCCTTGGTTTTGTAAAGCCCGATCGTGCGAATTTTTTCGGTAAAGGTCTCCAGGCCCATGTCCAGGATATCTTGGGGCGTTTTGCAGATATCGAAAATATGGCGGGTGGCCAGGTTGACCGATCTGTCGGTTGCCTGCGCCGACAGCAAAACGGCGATCAGCAACTGGAATGTGTTTTCGTATTCGAGCTCGGTTGTGGGATTGGCATTGGCAGCGGCCAGCCGCTCGAAAATGCGTTTGCGTTTTTCTGCGTTCATGCGTCGTTGCCCGAGGGGCTTGTTGTTTTGCGGCGTGCGCGCGCCCGTTGCAGCGCCAGCGCAATAGCGGCTTTTTTGGCTTCTTCAGCTGATGGCGGGCCCGATCCTGCGCCGGATGCCTCGTTCGCAGTGGTGTCGGCTACAGGTGCACAATGGCTGGCGCCGGAACGTGCCGGTTCGCCGCCAAGGGCGGCCTGGGCACTTGCGTGGCGCATGCGCTCTTCTTTCTCAATGGCCTCGCGTTGCAGACGCTGCGCCCGTTGTTCATGTCGTGTTCGGGCGGCGTCGGCGTCGTTCTGCGTCCACTCGCGTTTGGCCTGAACCATGGTAATGCAGTCCACGGGACACGGGGCAACGCACAGATCGCAGCCCGAGCATAGGTCGGGAATGACTGTGTGCATGAATTTGTTGGCGCCCATGATGGCATCTACAGGACAGGCCTGAATGCATAGCGTACAGCCTATGCAATGCGCTTCATCGATAACGGCCAGCAGCAGGGGGCCTGGCTGTCCACAGGACGGATCCAGCGGCAGAATCGGCGTATCCAGCACGGCAGCCAGTTTTGCGACGCCTGCGTCGCCGCCCGGAGGGCAACGGTTAATTGGCGTTGTGCCTTCGGCCAGTGCCTGCGCGTACGGACGACAGCCGTCGTAGCCGCATTGGGTGCATTGCGTTTGAGGAAGTACCGCGTCTATGCGGTCGATGAGGAGGGCGTGATTCATAGGGGTAATAAGAAAAGAACGCAGCCGCAGCCACGTCCCCTTCATTGTACCGAAAATGACAGCGCCAGTTGCTCTCAGGCAGTGGCTTTCTCGGGAATGCGGTGTTTTTCTTCGGTTTCGGTAATAAAGGCGTCAACCACGGGGAAAATTTGTTTTCTCCATTTTGAGCCGGAAAAAATGCCGTAGTGCCCGCAGCCTTTGGCCAGGAAGTGTTTCCTGTCGGCTTTTTTCAGACCCGAACATAGTTTCTGCGCCGCCTCGGTCTGGCCATAGCCGGTGATGTCGTCGTTTTCGCCTTCAATGGTCAGCAGACGGGTGCGGGTAATGTCCTGGGGTCTGACCCGTTGATCACGGACTTTCCATTCGCCTTTAGGTAGCAAATGGTCCTGGAATACGACGCGAATGGTGTCCAGATAATATTCGGCGGGCAAATCCAGTACGGCATTGTATTCATCATAAAAGCGCCGATGGTGTTCGGCCTCTGACAACTGATCGGACATCAGGTTCATATAGAAGTCATAATGCGCTTCCATATGCTTGTCCGGATTCATGGCGACAAAGCCTGCATGTTGCAGAAAGCCCGGGTACACCTTGCGCCCAGCGCCCGGGTAGCGTCCGGGCACGACGTGGATCAGCTTGTTTTCGAACCAGGAGTACGGATTGGAATCTGCCAGGCTGTTGACCTGTGTGGGCGACAGGCGTGTGTCGATGGGGCCGCCCATCATGACCATGGATCTGGGCATGGCGTCGTGTTCGCCTGCGGATGCCATGAGCGATACTGCTGCCAGCACCGGCACAGTGGGCTGGCATACCGACATGATATGCATGCCGGGGCCTACCACATGGATGAATTCGCGTACATAATCGACGTAGTCGTCCAGGTGGAACGCTCCTTTGCTGGGCGGCACCATGCGGGCATCAATCCAGTCTGTGATGTACACATCGAAACCGGTGAGCATGGTTTTGACCGTATCGCGCAAAAGCGTGGCGTGGTGGCCCGACAGCGGGGCCACGATAAGCACTTTGGGGTCGCCGTTCGGGTTTTTGCTGTGTTCGCGTTCGAAGTGAATCAGGTTACAGAATGGCTTGGCCAGCGTGGTGGTGAGGGTGACAGCGCTTTTTTTATTTCCCACCGTGACCGTGTCGATATTCCATTCCGGCTTTTCGTAATCCTTGCCCAGACGGTGGAACAGCTCGAAGCTGGCCGCTATGTTTTTTGACAGGGGAAGATAGGTGTAAGGACTGAACGGGTTGGTGAACAGGTTTGAGCCGATTTGTGTGAACGAGGCCATCGGCGAAAGAAAGCTGCGGGTTAGCTCATGGAGCTGGTAAAGCATAATCATAGTCTGTCCATATCCAACGAAGGTTGGCGTTCAATGAAAATTCTAACACTCAGCACGGTTAATCGTGTGAAAGTGTGCGCAGTTGCCTGTTAAGAATCGCCAAGAGGCGAGAATATGTTGCTGCGCAGCAATAGTTGATTGAAACAATAGTAGCAAGAAAGCTGGCCAAATGCCATGCGGTTATATACGGACGTCCGAGGCGGCCGTGACCAGTAAATAACCCGCCGGCCGGCGGCCTGGACGATGTAATCAGTGGTAAACGGCCAGCAAGGGCTCAAAAACCGTGACCACGTCTTTCCTTTTGGCTGGTATGCCGGCCAGACCGTCGTTACCAGTAGTTTTCCACAGCCAGGTTGCCCGGCACACCACGACGCCCCGGCGCAAAGCCCCGGTCGGCCAGAATTTTACGGGCATCGGTCACCATTGCCGGGTTGCCGCAGAGCATGACGCGGGCGATGGCCGGATCCAGCCCGGCGCCGGTCAGTTGCTCCAGTTGCCCGGAGCTGATCAGCGTCGTAATGCGCGCTTGCGGCGTGTTGGGCAACGCCTCGCGCGACGCCAGCGGCAGGTAGACAAACTGTTGCTCGTTGACTGCGTATTTTCGAGCAAGGCTTGCGATCTGCTCCTGATAGGTCAGCTCATTGGCCTGTCTTACGCCATGCACCAGGATGATGCGTTCAAACTGCCGCCATGTTTGCGGGTCGTCCAGCATGGGCAGGTAGGCCGACAGGCCGGTGCCGGTGGCCAGCATCCACAGTTGTCCTCCCTGGGGGAAGCGCTCAATGGTCATGAAGCCGAAAGCGGTTTTATCGACGTATATTGCATCGCCCACCTGCAAATCGTGCAGGCGCGGGCTGAACTGACCTTCGGGCACGACAATCGAATAAAACTCCAGGCCATCGGCATGGGCCGGGGTGACCATGGAATAGGCCCGCCAGATGTCGGGTTTCGCATCGTCGAGGGCATTTTCCGGCAGGCCAAGCCGGGCGAATTGGCCCGGCACAAACTGGAATGCGGGATCTTTGGTCGTCACAATCGAGAAAAGTTTGCCGGGAATCCACTCTGTCCGGCCGGTGATAATCTGGCGAGTGTATTTTTCCTGTGTCATACAGCGGATGCGTGCCTTGTTCAGCGTTCGAGATACTGCAGTTTATCTTCTTTCCCGTTCCATTCGTCGGCGTCGGGCAAAGGCTTGACCGATCGGCTGATGGTTGGAAAGTCAGCACTGAGCTCGGCGTTAATGGCAATAAATTTCATTTGGTCCTGGGGTACATCTTCTTCTGCAAAAATGGCATTGGCCGGACATTCGGGAATACAGACAGCGCAATCGATGCACTCATCCGGATCAATAATCAGAAAATTGGGACCTTCTTTGAAACAATCCACCGGACAGACATCGACGCAATCGGTGTATTTACATTTGATGCAGTTTTCGGTCACGACGTGAGTCATTACCACTCCAGATTAAATATTTATTTGTCAAATTAGGATTTTACCTAATCTTTGGGTGAATATGCTCAAAACCCTATAGCTGTGATATGGTTATGAAAACATAATGACGTCATCATGATCATCCAATCCCTACTCGATACCGATCTGTACAAGTTCAGCATGATGCAGGTGGTACTGCACCATTTTCCGGGAGCGCAGGTCGAATACCGGTTCAAGTGCCGATCCAAGGGCATAAACCTGCAGCCGTATATCGAAGAAATCCGTAGCGAAATCCACGATCTGTGCCAGCTTCGGTTTTCCGAAGATGAACTCAATTATCTGCGTAATCTGCGCTTTATCAAGGGCGATTTTGTTGAGTTCCTTGGCCTGTTTCATCTGCCCGAAAAATGCATCTTCGTGACACCGGGCCAGGAACCGGGCGAAATTTCCATTGAAGTCAAAGGGTCCTGGCTGCACACCATCCTGTTCGAAATACCCGTGCTGGCGATCGTCAACGAAGTGTATTTCCGTAACAAGGCGCCGGGCCTGGACTATGAAGAAGGGCGGCGGCGGCTTGAAGAAAAAATCCAGCTCATCACCAGCGCTGCCGACATGGCCAGCTTCAAAGTGGCCGAGTACGGCACCCGCCGCCGTTTTTCGGGTGAGTGGCATCACGAGGTGGTGCAGACATTGCAAAAGCAGATGGGCGTCAACTTTGCCGGCAGCAGCAATGTGCTGATGGCCAAGCAATATGGTGTCACGCCGCTGGGCACCATGGGTCACGAGTATTTGCAGGCCTGCCAGGCATTGGGGCCGCGCTTGCGCGACTCCCAGGTGTTTGCCCTGGAAAAATGGGCCATGGAGTATCGAGGCGATCTTGGGATTGCGTTGTCCGATGTTTACGGGACCAATGCGTTTTTGCGCGACTTCGACATGTATTTTTGCAAGCTGTTCGATGGGGCGCGGCATGATTCGGGCGATCCTTTCGAATGGGGCGAGCGCTTGCTAGCTCACTACCGCAATAACCGGGTTGACCCGTCAACCAAGACGCTGGTGTTTTCAGACGGCTTAAGCTTCCCGGTGGCAATGGACATTCATCGGCGCTTTAGCGGACGCTGCAAAGTGTCCTTTGGCATTGGCACCAACCTGACTAACGATCTGGGCGTCAAGCCATTGCAGATCGTTATGAAGATGGTTCGCTGCAACGGCCAGCCGGTTGCCAAGGTGTCAGATGAACCCGAAAAAACCATGTGCGATGATCCTGCTTATCTGAGTTATTTGCGTCACGTGTTTGACCTGCCTCCCGCCTGAAAAAATGACGCCGCGGTTGTGTCCGGATGGCGCAGGCTGTGTGATAATGCACGCTTTTCACAACGTTCAGACAGGAGTAGTCATGGGTGATATCAAGCGTACCAATGTGGGCAGCCGCCTTTCCGATATGGCCGTATTCAACGGCGTCGTCTACCTGGCCGGTCAGGTCCCTGAAGATGTCACGCTTGATATGGAAGGCCAGACCAAACAGGTATTGGGTATCATCGACTCGCTGCTCAAGGAAGCCGGCACCAGTAAGGAACGCCTGCTGATGGTGCAGATTTTTGTGGCGAACATCAAAGAATTCGATCAGATGAACAAGGTGTGGGATCAGTGGGTCTCCAAAGAAAACGCGCCGCCACGCGCCACGATCGAAGCGCGCCTGGCCAACCCTGACTATAAAGTAGAAATCATCGCGACTGCGGCAATATAAGCGGGCAACGCCGTCATGGGCGGCATTGTTGGCAGGTAATCGGCCCGTGCTGCTGCCCGCCGGCAGCGCCTTCCAGGTAGAGGCCGAGCGCCTGCCGCCTGCAATGCGGCAGCAGGCCAAACCGCGTTGCTTCACATATTAAGCTATAGCAAGGCAAACAGCGTTGCGCCAATTTCCCGCGCTTGCGCCAGTTGCGTCGGCGACAGGGTCTTGGGCGCCAGAATGGCGGCTTCGGTATCGCTTTGCATGTTAAGGATAATGCCAGGCACACGCTCATTCAGCCTCCAGCCACTGCAAATACGCCGCAACTGGCGTAGCGCACCTTCTCCATCGCTTCCGGCGGTAATAATCACGCTAAAGAGCCGGCCTTCGATGCGATGCAGCAGCGGATAATACAAGCGGTCAAGACATTCTTTCATTTCCCCGCTGAGCGAAGCCAGGTTTTCCGGCGCGCAAAACAGATAGGCTGATGCTTCAAGCATGTCCTGGGGTGTTACATCACAGGCGCGCTTGATGTGTACATTGTGGCTTTCGCCAAGCTCGGCGCGGATGGCCCCAGCCGCTTGGCAGGCTTCTCGCGCTGCAGACTCGGCAGCGCCTGTCCTGGAGTGCCACAGGATCAGCAGCGAACCGGGAGTAATTTCAGTTGGCATAAAATACATTGCCGGCTGGTCTGGGGCTGAGTGTCGTCAAGCCTGTTGCTCGAATACTCGAGAGCCAGCACCGCGTCTCCTGTCGATGACGGTTAATAAAATGAGCAAAGGCCATGCCAGCGTGGGCGGCCGCATTGCAAGAGGCAAGGGGCCAAGCCCGCTTGCATGGGCAACTGCGCAGGAATGGCCTTCTGCCAAATCCCAGGGTTACGGCGTTATTCAAATTGTCTACCGGATGAACAAATCACGCAAGCCCGCTCTTTTTTGCGCCAGCGGCGTTAAAATACGGCTTTGCATGAATGTGCCGCAGCTCGCCGGGTTATTTGTGTCCGCTTATGGCAGGTGCAATACAATGGGTATCCAGGGACGATGGCGCATAATGCTCCTATAGACATTCCGAATATAGCCTTTGGCTTTTGCACATGAAAACAACAGAACCCGAGTTCATACCGGATTCCTTCCAGGACGAAGCGTGGATGAATGCCGTATGTGCCGGTCTGGATGATGCCGGACGCAATATGGTGCAACAGGCGATCAACTGGTGTGACCCTCTCTTGCAAAACGGTGCCATCGCAACCGGAGAGCCGTCTATCCACCACGCCAAGGGAATGGTGCAAATCCTGGCGCTTCTGCAACTGGATGCACCCACGCTTGTTGCGGCGCTGGTGCTGGCCATTCCCATTGATCTGGATGACGAATCCGCACAGGATCGGAAAAATGAGCTCATCGATCTTTTCGGCCTGGAAACGTTCAGCCTGATTAACGGTTCGCGTGCACTGCTGCGGATTGGCGCCATTGCCCGTAATGCCTCGTCCCAGGGACGCAATGAATCGTCGGGACAGCGGGAGATGCTGCGCAAAATGCTGCTGGCCATGGCCAGCGATCTTCGCATTGTGCTCATCCGCCTGGCCTCGCGTTTGCAAACCTTGCGCTGGTACGCAGAAACGAAAAATCCGTGCCCGATCGAACTGGCCGAAGAGACCCGGGATGTCTATGCGTCCCTGGCCAACCGCCTGGGAATCTGGCAGATCAAGTGGGAAATGGAAGATTTATCCTTCCGATTCCTTTCGCCTGAAGTCTACAAGGACATTGCCCGCAAGCTGGAAGGCAAGCGCATCGAGCGCGAAGCCCGTATTCAGTCGCTGACCGATGACATCGCAGGTTCACTGGCAGATATGGGTATCGAGGCGGATGTCTCGGGGCGGGCCAAGCATATCTACAGCATCTACAATAAGATGCGCAACAAGGGCCTGAGTTTCGACCAGCTGTACGATCTGCTGGCCATCCGTATCATTGTGGCCAATGAACGTGATTGCTATGCCACGCTGTCGCTGTTGCAGGCGCGTTGGACGCCGGTCATGAATGAATTCGATGACTATATTGCGCGGCCCAAGCCCAATGGCTATCGGTCGCTGCACACCGTGCTCAAAACGGCTGACGGACATACTTTTGAAGCGCAGATCCGTACCCGCAAGATGCATGATTTTGCCGAGTACGGGATGGCGGCGCATTGGCGCTACAAGGAAGCCGGGCCCAAGGGCGGCCAGGTCGCCGCCGTGTCCATGTACGATCGCCAGGTGTCGTGGATGCGTCAGTTGCTGGCATGGCGCAAAGAGGTCGGCCTGCCTGTCAGTGATCCTGTTGGCGCTTCCCCCGAGGTGCCGGCAGCGATCACCGATAAGGCGGGGGCCGCGCAATCGGATAAGGCCCGGCCGGCGGGGCCGGCTGCGCCACAGTCCAAGGCGCAGCCCTCGCGGCAGGAGCGCGAGAACAAAAAAAACACGGAACGCATTTATGTGCTGACGCCGCAGGCGCGCGTGATCGAGCTGCCCGAAGGGGCGACACCGGTCGATTTTGCCTATCATTTGCATACAGACCTGGGCCACCGGTGCCGGGGAGCGCGGGTCGACGGGCAGATGGTGGCGCTCAACACCAAGCTGCTCAATGGGCAGACGGTGGAAATTATTGCTGCCAAATCCGGCGGACCATCACGTGACTGGATCAACACCCAGCTTGGGTATCTGGCCAGTCCGCGGGCGCGCGCCAAGGTGCGCTTGTGGTTCAATGCCATCGAACTGCAAAAGCGGATCACCACCGGCCAGGACCTGGTCGAAAAGGAATTGGCCCGATTGGGTAAAACGGCGGTCAACCTGGACCAACTGGCCGAGAGACTGGGCTTTGCCAATTGCGATGATCTGTACGTGGCGGTGGCCAAGGACGAGTTCAGTCTGCGCCAGATTGCCACTGCCTTTCAGGAGCCCGATCCCGATCCCGCCGCTGCGTACGATACCATTGTCGCGCGCGAATCAGGCGCGCAAAGTGCGGCCAAGACAGGCAAAAGCGGCGTGCTGGTGGTTGGGGTCGACTCCTTGCTTACGCAGCTGGCACGCTGCTGCCATCCTGCGCCGCCAGATCCGATCGGCGGCTTTGTCACGCGGGGACGGGGCGTATCCATTCACCGCAGCGATTGCCCGTCTTTTGCCGTCATGAAATCCAAGAGTCCCGAGCGTGTTATCGAAGTGACCTGGGGCGATACCGGAGATACCGTTTATCCGGTCAATATTGCCATTCACTCGCAAGATCGCAACGGTCTGCTCAAGGATCTGACCGAGTTGTTTTCCCGAATGAAACTGAATGTGGTGGGTGTCAACACCCAGAGCAAGGCTTCAATCGCCCATTTGCATTTCACGGTAGAGGTCCGGGACGGGGAACAACTGCGAAAAGCCATGAATGCCATATTGGATATCCCTGGAATTATCAGCGCTTCACGCTGTTAAAACATGTAAAATAGCCCTTTACTTCTCGTCTGAAGCCGACGCCAGGAGCCAATTTGACTGCTTATTCCTTTCCCGACAACAGGGGCCACTTCGGTCGTTACGGTGGCGTTTTCGTTGCCGAAACGCTGATGCACGCTGTTTCGGAACTGAATGAAGCCTACGAAAAATACAAGGAAGACCCTGACTTTGTTGCCGAGTATCGTTACGAACTGGCGCACTTTGTCGGGCGTCCCAGCCCTGTGTATCACGCCCGCCGCTGGTCCGAGCAACTGGGCGGGGCGCAAATCTGGTTCAAGCGCGAAGACCTGAATCACACCGGTGCGCACAAGATCAACAATTGCATCGGGCAGATTCTGCTGGCCCGCAAAATGGGCAAAACACGTATTATTGCAGAAACCGGGGCAGGCCAGCATGGCGTTGCAACGGCCACGGTCGCTGCGCGTTATGGCATGGAGTGCGTGATCTACATGGGTGCCGAAGACGTGCGGCGCCAGGCTTCAAACGTCTATCGCATGAAGCTGCTTGGCGCCACGGTGGTGCCCGTTGAATCGGGCTCGCGCACACTCAAAGACGCACTGAACGAAGCTATGCGCGACTGGGTCACCCGAATTGAGGAGACCTATTATATTATCGGCACGGTCGCCGGTCCTCACCCTTATCCGGCCATGGTGCGCGATTTTCAGCAAATCATCGGTCAGGAATGCATAGAACAAATGCCGGCCTGCGCCGGGCGCCAGCCGGACGCGGTTATTGCGTGTGTTGGCGGCGGCTCCAATGCCATGGGCATTTTTTATCCCTATCTGGCGCATGCCAAAGTCAAGCTGATCGGTGTTGAAGCGGCCGGCCAGGGGCTGGATACGTCCCGTCACGCAGCCTCCATCAACGGTGGTCAGGTGGGCGTGCTGCATGGCAATCGTACTTATGTATTGCAGAACCGCGACGGGCAGATCCGGCAAACCCATTCGGTATCGGCTGGGCTCGATTACCCCGGTGTTGGCCCCGAACATGCCTGGCTTCATGACAGCAACCGCGCCGCCTATGTGGCCGTTGACAACAATGCGGCTCTGGATGCGTTTGGTCAATGTTGCCGTCTGGAAGGCATTATGCCGGCCCTGGAGTCGGCGCATGCGCTGGCCTATGCCGCCGAGCTGGCCCCAACCTTGTCGCGCGACTCCATTTTGCTGGTGTGTTTGTCGGGCCGGGGCGACAAGGATATGCATACCGTTGCCGAATATACCGGCGTTGACCTGTAAGGAATGGCAATGAGCCAGCAACGGATCAATAAAACATTTGCAAGACTGGGGCGGCGCACTGCGCTGATTCCCTACATTGCAGCAGGCGATCCTGAACCGGCAGCAACGGTTCCGCTGATGCATGCATTGGTCAGGGCAGGCGCCGATATTATCGAGCTTGGGGTGCCTTTTTCAGACCCCATGGCTGACGGGCCGGTCATACAGCAGGCCACTGCGCGCGCCATCGCCAAGGGCGTAGGTCTGGCGGATGTGCTCGGCATGGTTGCCACGTTCCGCAAGATGGACCAAAGTACCCCGGTCGTCTTGATGGGGTATGCCAACTCCATCGAAGCCATGGGCCAGCACGCCTTCGCAAGCGAAGCCAGTAAATCGGGCGTGGACGGAATACTGATTGTCGACTGTCCGCCAGAAGAATATGATGATCTTTCCGATGATCTTCGCACCTACGGTATTTCGCCCATTTTCCTGCTGTCGCCCACCTCGACCGAGGCGCGTATTCAGGCGGTAGCAAAGCGAGCTGAGGGGTATCTTTATTATGTCTCGCTCAAGGGCACGACCGGCTCATCGGCCATTGATTTGAACGATGTGCGGGAACGGGTGGCGCGCATCAAAAAATATGTTTCCATCCCGGTCGGCGTGGGATTCGGTATCCGGGATGCAGCCAGTGCTGTACAGGTTGCCGACGCTGCCGACGCAGTCGTGATTGGCAGTCGCTTGATAGAAACCATTGCACAGGCGATCTCCCTACAACCATCGGCAAACCCGTCCGAGGTGGCAGTGACTGCTGCCTCGGACTGGTTGCGACAGATCCGGCAGGCGCTGGATCAGAACAGAAAATAAGCATTCAGAAATAAGGATTGATAATGAGCTGGTTAGACAAGATTCTTCCACCACGCATCAACAAGAAAACCGAGCAGCAGGGGCGTCGCGTACCCGAAGGCCTGTGGGTAAAATGCCCATCCTGCGAATCGGTGCTGTATAACGATGACCTGGTTGAAACCGTCCACGTATGTCCCAAATGCAGCTATCACATGCGATTGAATGCGCGTGCACGCATTGAAGCGCTGCTCGATGCAGACGGTCGGGTAGAAATCGGCGAAGGCATTCGCTCTACCGATCCGCTCAAATTCAAGGACAGCCGTAAATATCCCGAGAGACTGGCAGAAGCCACGCAAAAATCAGGAGAATCTGATGCGCTGGTCGTCATGAGTGGCAGCATCTGCACGGTTCCGGTTGTGCTTGCCTGCTTTGAATTCGATTTCATGGGTGGCTCCATGGGCTCGGTCGTTGGCGAGCGTTTTGTGCGCGGGGTTCGTGCTGCAATCCAGAACAAAACACCCTTTATCTGTGTGGCGGCCTCGGGCGGCGCGCGCATGCAGGAAAGCCTGTTTTCGCTGATGCAGATGGCAAAAACCAATGCCATGCTTACCCGCCTTGCCCAGGAAGGGCTGCCGTTTATCAGTGTGCTGACCGACCCGACCATGGGCGGCGTCTCGGCAAGTTTTGCTTTCATGGGCGATGTGGTCATTGCAGAGCCCAAGGCGCTTATCGGTTTTGCCGGACCGCGCGTGATTGAGCAGACCGTTCGCGAGCAGTTGCCCGAAGGCTTCCAGCGTGCCGAGTTCCTGCTTGAGAAAGGCGCTGTCGACATGGTGGTTGACCGACGCCAATTGCGCACGGAACTGGCGCGACTGATGGCCTTGCTCACTCGTCAGTCCAGTGAAGCGGTTTCTGCCTAAGGCAGGAGGCACGGATGGAATCTGACGCGTTTCGACTCGAAAAAACGCTGACCTATCAGTTACATCAATTATCCAAACTGATTGATCGGCGTGTCGACTACTCAGACATTCAACGGATCGCCCTGAATGCCGGGGAAGGGCGCACGATCGCCGTTCTTGGTTACTACGGGACCCTGTCGGTCATACAGCTGGCCCGGCTGGCCAACCTTGATAAAAGCCAGGCAAGCCGGGCGGTCGTCTCCCTGGTCGGAAAGGGCATTATTGAAAAGCGCAGCGACAACCGGGATGCCAGGGCGTTCGAGCTGTTCCTGACCGAGGCCGGGCAACAAGTCTATACCGACATTGTCGATCTCATCGTTGAGCGCAATGAAGTGGCGCTCAAATCCCTCACAGCCCGGGAAAAACAATTGCTGTTCGGCCTGTTTGGAAAAATTCATCAAAACCTGACTGATTGAGATCAGCGCGCATATAAGTCGGCGTACTGGTCGCAACATGTGCGGGATTGTCTGTATCCTTGGCATCATCGGCGTTCACCACATCTTCACATCTTTACATCTCCACATCTTCACATCTTCACATCTTCACATCTCCTGACTCGCGTCTCCTGCTTCGGTATTTTCGGGTAAGTACGAATGCTGGCGTGCTTGAGATCAGTTGATTTGTCGATTAAATTGCGGCGCTGATCAAATAGTGGAAAGTGCCACTATGCATAAAGCGAACGCAGTGGCATCATTTACTGGGTTTATAAGCTCTCTTGTATACGCACTCTTCTCTTGTATAAAGCACTGCCATAAAAGCGGTGCCAGTAATAGAGCTGCCTGTAGAAGAGCTGCTTGTATCAACGACATTTGTATCAAAGCCGCTTATATCAAACATGCCTGCGCTTCTGTGCCGCCATAAAACCCGCCTATATAAAAATCGATTCATGGAGAAACTGAATATGAATATCAAACAATGGTTGTCGTTGGTCGTCCTGAGCGTGGCTGTGACGGGCGCTCACGCTGCGTGGCCGTAAGGCCCGGTAACCTGGGTAGTTCCGTATCCGGCCGGTGGCGGGACAGACGTGATTGCCAGGACTGTTGCGAAGTCTCTGGAGCAAAAGCTGGGGCAAACCATTGTGGTAGAGAACCGGCCTGGCGGCGGAACCGCCATTGGGGCGTCCGCAGTCTCACGGGCCAAGCCCGATGGCCATACAGTGGGTACGGCCGATTCAGGGACGCTGGCCTTCAATCCATCGCTGTATAAAAGCCTGACGTATGATCCGGCCAAATTTACCTATATTGGCGGATTGGCTCGCTTCCCGCTGTTGCTGGCCGTGCCCGCCAGCTCCCCGTACAAGACGGTCAGCGAGCTGATTGAAGCAGCCAAAAAAGAACCGGGCAAACTGTCGGCCAGTTCGGCCGGTGCGGGCTCGCCCCACCACCTGGCGCTCGAGCGCTTCAAGCAATTGACCAAAACCGATATCGTTCATGTGCCCTATAAGGGCGCGGCGCCGGCCTTGCAAGACCTGATCGGCGGCCAGGTCGATCTGATGTTCGGCGACTTGGGAGCGTCACTGCCCAATATCAAGGCCGGCAAGGTGCGTGTTTTGGCCGCAACCGTACCTGAACGTCTGGCTTTGTTGCCGGATGTGCCCACCATGGCCCAGGAAGGGGTGGGCGATTTTGTCGCCTATGCCTGGCAGGGCCTGGTTGGTCCGGCCGACATGCCCGATGAGGTGGTAGAAAAACTGGATTCTGATTTGAAGGCCACACTGCAAAGTGATGAAGTGCGCAAGAAAGTGGAAGCCATGGGTGTGGAAATCATGCCCATGACGTCATCTGAATTCAAATCCTACGCTGACAAGGAGCGGGAAGACTGGGCCAAGATTATCGAGGCCGGAAACATTACGCTGCAGTAACGGGCAAGCCTTGCGATAGATCACTCATTTTTGGGTGTGCAGCCAACAAAAAGCCCCTTGTTGTTGTCCCGCTGTAATGGCTACAGCGAAACAGACAAGGGGCTTTTTTACATTGCGTGGCCAGTTTCCAAGCGGGGAGACCGGCCCACAATGCTTACACGTCGCGGGTTTCGACGATCTCCAGCGGCTCGGCCTCAACCTGATTGCGAGCTTTGCGCGGCCGTCCTGCAGGTTTTGGAGGAGGAGCCATCATCGCTTCTTCCGTGAGGCCAGAGCGGGTTTCTACCCATTCCATGCCAACACCAGAAACGATTTCTTTGAGCGCTTCTTTGTTGGTGGCATTGGCCGGTGCTGAAACGGCAGCTGCCGCGTCGACCGTCTCTGAAGCCGATTCCGGGGCTGCGTCTGAAGCCGAGTTCAAAGTTGGTTCTGAAGCCGATTCCGGCGCGGCATCTGAAACGGACTTTGGAGCGGCTGCAGTAGGTGCCGGTTCTTCGGCAATTGCGGCCGATTGCGGCTCTGTCTGCGGCTTAGCCTGTTTGGCAGGGGGCTGGGCCGGAGTCACGGCATTTTCCGGGACATCAGCAGTTGTCTCGGTTGCAGCAACGTTAGCGGTTGCTGGTGCCGGGGCACTGTCAGAAGCAACAGCGGCAGCCGGTTTCGCTGGTTTGGCAGACTTGCCTGATGTCGCTGGCTCAACTGGTGCGGCTGGTGTCGCTGGTTCAGGGGGCGTGCCTGAGATGGCAGGCTCAACTGATTCGGCCGGTGTTGCTGCTTCAGCGGGTGTTGATGGCGCAACGGGCTCGGCTGCTGCGCTAGCTGGTTCGGTCAGGGCAGCCACCGGATGATCAGCCGCTGGTGTGGCAGCGTCTGCGGTTTTGGACGCAGTGGTATCCATTGCAGTCTTTTCCGAGCGGGCAGTCGACTGATTACCTTGTCCAGACGATGCAGTCTCGCCTGAAGCGACCGTGCTTTCTGCCGGTGTGGAAACAGCTTTGCTGTCTGCATCACCTGTCTGTGCTGATGCGACGGCCTCAGCAGCGGCACCCGCGCCTGTGGCCAGCAGCACTTCATTGGGCACGAAAGACGCTTTTTCACTGTCTGTCGTTTCTACCGAATCATTCTGACGGCGGCCACGACGGCTGCGACGACGACGGCGACGCGGTTCGGCATCACCCGTCTGGGTGTCTTCGCCGTCTGTGGCGCGATCGTTTTCCTCTTCCGAATCGTCGTCGATCAGATCCTGTTCTAGCGGAGTCGGGCGGGCGGCAGCTTCTGCGCTGGCCTGACGACCACGTCGTGGCGCGGGCGCTGCGTCCGTTTGTGCAGAGTCCGATGTCGGCGTTTGTGCGGCGTCTACCGCGGTAGCAGCGCCGGTTGCTGTTGCGACTTCGGTTTCATCCCCGGTGTTGCGTCGGTTGCGGCCGCGTCCACGGCGATTGCGGCTGCGACCTGGGGTCTCTTCCGTGCCGGCGCTCGCCTGGCTGGCTGCGATCGTTGGCGCTTTGCTATCGGCCGCGCTGTCCTGCGTGCCGGTATCATCCTGCTTGCGCTGGCGTCCACGCGGACTGCGGCGGTTTTCGCCTTCCTCTTCAGATTTGGCCGTTGTGCGTTTGTCGCCACGGCGATTGCGTCCACCGCGCTCGCCACGTTCACTGCGTTCACCGCTGGCAGAGGAACGCGAACCGCTACGTGTATTGCGTCCGCCCGTTTTTTCGGTTGGGGATGCTACTTTTTTCGGCTCGGCAGGCGCCGCTGTTTTCGGACCGGCAAGCCAGGACAGCACTTTCTGGAATATTCCCTGAATGCTTGGCGGGTTGCTAGCAGCGCTTACCTGGGGCTGTGCAACCACCGGTGGTTTGATTGCGCTGGGCGCCGGCTGGTCTGGAGAAATCCCTTTGACCAGCGCTTCTGGGCGCTCGTTATGCTCGGATTTTTCCTTGGTCGATTCCCACGTGACCGTGGTGTCCGGCGCTTCAATCAGTTCGATGCTGGCTTTCGGATCATCCAGGCGTGAATCGTCATAGCGAATGCGTTCGATATGATGGTGTGGCGTCTCGAAATGCTTGTTCGGGATCAGGACCAGATTGACTTTCAGGCGAGATTCAAGCTTGACGATATCGGCCCGTTTTTCGTTCATCAGGAACGTGGCCACTTCCACTGGCACCTGTGCGTGCAGGGCAGCGGTATTTTCCTTCATGGCTTCTTCCTGCAACAGGCGCAGCACATTCAGAGCGCTGGATTCGACGTCACGGATGACGCCCGTGCCGTTACAGCGTGGGCAGGTGATATGCGAGCCTTCGTTCAATGCCGGGCGCAGGCGCTGGCGCGACAGTTCCATCAGACCAAAACGGGAAATTTTTCCCATTTGGACCCGGGCGCGATCCACATGCAGGGCATCGCGCAGTTTCTGTTCGACCGCACGCTGGTTTTTGTTGTCTTCCATGTCGATGAAGTCGATCACGATCAGACCACCCAGGTCGCGCAGGCGCAGCTGGCGGGCCACTTCTTCGGCCGCTTCCAGGTTGGTGCGCATGGCGGTTTCTTCGATATCGGCGCCGCGGGTAGAGCGGGCCGAGTTCACATCAATGGCAACCAGCGCTTCTGTGTGATCAATAACGACAGAGCCGCCGGAGGGCAACTGGACGGTACGTGAATACGCGGTTTCAATCTGGTGTTCGATCTGGAATCGCGAAAAGAGGGGAATATCATCCTGATAGCGTTTGACGCGATTGACATTGTCAGGCATGACGTCCTGCATGAATGCCGTTGCCTGTTGTGTAATGGCCTCAGTGTCGATCAGGATTTCGCTGATGTCGGGCGAGAAATAATCGCGGATGGCGCGAATAACCAGGCTCGATTCCTGGTAAATAAGGACTGGGGCAGGGTAGTCTTTGGCGGCGGCGTCAATGGCGTTCCACAGTTGCAGCAGGTATTTCAAGTCCCACTGCAGTTCGGGCACGCTGCGGCCAATGCCGGCGGTACGGGCAATAATGCTCATGCCCGAAGGCAGATCAAGCTGCTCCATGGCATCGCGCAGTTCCTGGCGGTCTTCGCCTTCGATGCGACGCGATACGCCGCCACCACGCGGGTTGTTGGGCATCAGGACCAGATAGCGGCCCGCCAGGGATATGAACGTGGTCAGGGCTGCGCCCTTGTTGCCGCGTTCTTCCTTTTCCACCTGAATAATCAGTTCCTGGCCTTCGTGCAGGGCGTCCTGGATGCGTGCAGTGCGCACATCCACGCCATCCTTGAAATAGCCGCGGACGACTTCCTTGAAAGGAAGAAAACCGTGGCGATCGTGACCATAATTGACAAAGCAGGCTTCCAGGCCGGGTTCAATACGTGTGATGACCCCTTTGTAGATGCTTCCCTTGCGTTGTTCACGGCCGGCGGTTTCGATATCGATGTCGATGAGCTTCTGGCCATCGACAATCGCAACGCGTAATTCTTCTTGATGCGTTGCGTTGAATAACATGCGTTTCATAGAGCAGTTTCTCCGTTAAACGAGTGCAACGAACGCCGTTGCACTCACCACGAATAACTGGTGAAACGTAAGAACAGACGACTGACTCGCGCGGATCCCGCGCGAAGTCGGGGCGCTTTATGTGGGACTATCTGCCGTCGGGTGTCGACGTGCAGCAGAGCCGGTCAGAAAATTAACAGAGTAAAGTAATTTCAATTGTTGAATTCTTCTGTGTTCTGTCCTGCCGCCCCTTGCGGTGGCGTCAGGACAGAATAAAAACTAGGGCGCTTCGTTCATTCTGTACGCTTATAAACACAATGGCGGTGATATCTGTGGGCAGATGATGTATGGCCTGCCGCCTTAATAACAGATACGACAGGCGCCGCAGTGTTTACAAACCAGTCACTCAAAAGACTGAAATACAGATAGCGGATTGACGTTAGGACGGTACAATGCGTATTTGGCTGACGGGCGGAGACCTGCTTGCAGTTTCTTGGACTACGGGTTTCTCAACGCCGGACGGTTTTAATTCAGTCTTTTTGTGGTCTCCGAATTATAAGGCTCTTTTGAGTATGTGCAAACAAACTTCTGATAAAAAACCAACTTTTTCTGTTCGGCTGGTTCGGGCCGATGCCGGATCCGACGGTCAGCGTATTGATAATTTTCTCATTCGCGAGTGCAAGGGTGTCCCAAAAAGCCATCTTTACAAGGCGATTCGTAGCGGCCAGGTGCGTGTGAACAAGGGCCGGGTCCAGGCAGAATATCGGGTAAAAGAGGGCGATGAAATCCGGATTCCGCCCTTGCGGGTAGCCACCCCCGACGAAAAGCGGGTGGTGCCGGCCGGCCGATTTCCTATTGTTTTTGAGGACGACGCGCTGATTGTCATTGACAAGCCGTCTGGCGTTGCCGTGCACGGGGGCAGTGGCGTGTCTTTCGGGGTCATCGAGCAGATGCGCGCGGCCCGTCCCGAGGCACGCTTTCTGGAGTTGGCCCACCGCCTGGACAAGGAAACCTCGGGTTTGCTGATGATTGCAAAGAAACGCGCGGCGCTGGTCGCACTGCACGGGATGCTCAAGGAAAGCCAGGGCCGCAAATGTTACCTGGCCCTGGTCGAGGGCGATTGGGTGAACGACCGGCAGCATATACGATTGCCCTTGGAGAAATACCTGACCCGCGAGGGCGAGCGGCGGGTGCGGGTACGACCCGAAGGCAAGTCCGCCCATACAATTGTGAGCATGCAAATGCGTTTTGGCCGATATACGCTGGTCAAGGCCGAACTGCGCACGGGGCGCACCCACCAGATACGGGTGCATTTGGCCGCTAGCGGTTTCCCCATTGTGGGCGACGAGAAGTATGGTAATGACGACACCCGCATGGCGTTCGCGCGGCAGGGATTTGCCCGCATGTTCCTGCATGCCCATACGTTGGACATTGCCCATCCCCTTACTCAGGAGCCGCTGTCCCTGGTTGCGCCGCTACCCCTTGTATGCCAGCAGCTGCTGGATACGCTGGCCCTCCGCCGCTGAGTGCAGCCGTCCGGTTGTTGCGGTAATTAGCTTTAGCGTTTTATCTGATCATTTCATAATACGGAATTAAAAATGCCTTACTCTCTTGCCATCTTCGATTGGGATGGAACGATTATGGATTCAACCCATACCATTGTCGCCGCGATTCAGGCTGCCTGTCGCGATATGGATTTGCCGGTGCCCACGGTGGCGCAGGCCAGCTGGGTCATTGGCCTGTCGCTCGATCAGGCCCTGCATCGCGCTGTGCCGGATTTGACGGCATCTCAGTTGCCGCGGTTCCTGGAACGATACCGCATCCACTACCTGCTTCGGGACCCTGATTTGCGCACATTCGACGGTATCATGGCGATGCTTGATCAGTTAAAGAGCCAGGATGTCTTGATGGCTGTGGCAACGGGTAAAAGCCGCATCGGGCTCGATCGCGTTCTGAATGGCATGAACATGGGACATTATTTTGATGCTTCCCGTACCGCAGACCAGACATTTAGCAAGCCGCACCCGAAAATGCTGGAGGAAATTCTGGAACAATTGGATGTGCCTGCCGCTCAGGCTATCATGATCGGTGATACATCGCATGACATCCAGATGGCCCAGGCTGCAGGCATGGACAGCATTGCTGTTACCTATGGCGCACACACGGCCGAGGAACTGGTGGCGAGCAAACCCACCCTGATCGCACACACGCCGGCACAACTGCATGGATTTTTGCTGGAACATTGTCAGAAAATGGCTGTCTAATCGATCAAGAAGCGATATTCGCATTTCGAGTAGCGGTCGTGTTTCTGCGTTACGAAGCGATATTCGTACTTATTGTTGCCTTTTTCGAGGCCACAAGTCATCGGAGTCAATCATGTCCTCACGCTTGCGATATCCCCGTATTCCCGCTTCCCAGATTACGCCTGAGTCCGTTTGGCAATCACGAAGGCAATGGATGCAGCAAATGGCGGGCATCGCCGCCGGAACAGGCCTCACCGGTCTGGGCGCGGTGCTGCCTCAGACGGCGGCCGCCGCTTTGCCCGCCATGGACGGCATACAGCCCAATCCGCAATATTCCGCAGCGAAAATCGATCGCAAACTGACCACGGAAAAGGACATCACGTCCTACAATAATTTTTATGAGTTCGGTACTGGCAAGAGCGATCCGCTGGATTATGCGGGGAAGATGCGTATCGAGCCCTGGCAGGTACAGGTCAGCGGTGAAGTGGAGAAGCCGCGCACATTTGATCTGGATGAGCTGGTCAAGCTGGCGCCGCAGGAAGAGCGGGTGTATCGGCTGCGTTGTGTTGAGGCCTGGTCCATGGTTATTCCGTGGGTGGGCTACCCGCTGTCGGCGTTGCTCAAGCAGGTGCAGCCGACGAGCAAGGCCAAATATGTCCAGTTTGTGACCGATACCCAGCCCGAGGCCATGCCGGGGCTGAATGATCGCATCATTCCCTGGCCCTATCGGGAGGCCCTCAGAATGGATGAAGCTATGCATCCGCTTACCTTGCTGACTTTCGGGCTTTACGGCAAGCGCCTGCCCAATCAGAATGGGGCGCCGTTGCGCATTATTGTTCCCTGGAAATATGGCTTCAAGTCGGGCAAGTCCCTTGTCAGAATTGTGCTTTCCGAAAGCAGACCTGAGACTAGCTGGGTGGCGATTGCGCCATCGGAATACGGCTTTTATGCCAACGTGAACCCCGATGTTCCGCATCCGCGCTGGAGCCAATCGCACGAACGGGTCATTGGTGGCGGTTTTTTCGATCCGAAAGTGCCAACCTTGAAGTTTAATGGTTATGCCGAACAGGTCGCCTCCTTGTATAGCGGTATGGATCTGCGCGCCAATTATTGAGCCGGGGGCTGGCTACTATGACTGAACCGACCGGTACCGCCTCGCCAGCGGCAGGCGCACGGGTTGCGCCGGTGGCACGCAGGCGCTGGACAGCCAAACAGGTGGGACGCGGCAAGCCCCTGGTGTTTCTGCTTTGCCTGATTCCCTTTTTGCGCTGGTTTTATCTGGGCTACAACGACGGCCTGAGCGCCAATCCGGTCGAGTTCATTACCCGCTCGTCCGGTTTCTGGACGCTGTTCATGTTGTTGCTTACGCTTGCCGTGACGCCGCTACGCCAAATGCTGGATCAGCCGGCGCTGGTGCGCTTGCGGCGTATGCTGGGCCTGTTCGCCTTTTTTTATGTCACATTGCATCTGCTGACTTGGATTGTGCTCGATCGCAATATGGACCTGTCTTCGATGATCACCGATGTGCTGGATCGCACCTTCATTTTTGTCGGCATGGCGGCATTTCTGCTCATGTTGCCCCTGGCGCTCACCTCCACCCAGGGCTGGATGCGCCGTCTTGGCATGAGCTGGACGCGTCTGCATCGAAGTATTTATGCAATCGGCGTGCTGGGTATTGTCCATTACTGGCTGATGCGCGCGGGCAAGAACGATTTTGCCGATCCGATCCTGTATGGTACGCTGCTGGCTCTGTTATTGCTGTGGCGGGTGGCGCGGGCATGGCGTAATCGCCGCCGTCTGGCTGAGACATAGAAGCGAGTGGCCCATAACCGCCGCCTTCCATTGTTTATCTCCCACCACCGCCGCCATCCATCGTTTACCGTATATCAAAGAGAGGACATGACCATGCAAAGACGGGCCTGGCTGTTGGTGCTGGTAGCCGCCTCATTATGGCTGGGCGGCTGCGCCACCGGCTTGCGGGTCGATACGTCACAGCGCGCCGCAGCGCAGGACAGCAGGGTGCGCTTTATTGTGCTGCACTATACCTCGGAAAATCGTGCCGACTCCCTCCGCTTGCTTACCCAGGGCCGCGTCAGTGCCCATTACTTAATTACCGATGAACCGGTCAAAATCTATGCGCTGGTCGATGAAAACCGGCGCGCCTGGCATGCGGGCCTGAGTCAATGGTTTGAATACCCGAACCTGAATGGTATGTCCATTGGTATTGAAATTGTCAATGCGGGGCCGCTGGATACCGCGCAAACACGCTGGGCGCCATATCCGGACTCACAGATCAGGGCGCTGGCGGCGTTGCTGCGTGACATTCAGTCGCGCCATCAAGTCAAGGCGTGGAATATCGTGGCGCATAGCGACATCGCGCCCTTGCGCAAGACCGATCCGGGTCCGGTTTTCCCGTGGCGGGAACTGGCCCGGCAGGGGCTGGGGCGCTGGTACGATGAGCAGGCAGTGGCGCGGCGAATACCGCAAGTGACGGCGGACATGCTCGCGGATGCACAGTATATTCAGCGCCTGCTGGCGCATATTGGCTATCCGATACGACAAAGCGGGGTATGGGACAGCCAGACGCAACAGGTTATTCGCGCATTCCAGATGCATTACCGGCCCAAAGACATCAGCGGTCATGCCGACGCGCAGACTGTGGCCATTGGCCAGGATCTGGCGGGCCAAATGTCTACGCAGCAGCAGTAATGCCACAGGCTAGCGCGCAGGATCTCGCGGCCGCCGTAAGGGCACAGGCCGGCGCCTAAACCTGGTGGCTACCGTAACGGAGCAGGTCTGCGCTGCGCGTAACCTTTTGCGCAGCAGTCACGACATAGCTCAGTGTGTAAGCCCTCACTGCAGCCCACACCGCCGCCCTGTCATGCCAGGAATAGAAACAAAGTGGGGAACTTGTCCAGGTCCGGTAGCGGGGCTCGTTTCCATCCGGCAATGGTGTCGGTCCGGATCCATTCATCGGCGGTGGTCAGCGCCCGCGCAACGCACAGTCGGGTCGACGGGTTCAGGGTGCCAAGCAGAGTGGTAAACATGGCCTGATTGCGGTAAGGGGTTTCAATAAACAGTTGCGTCTGGTTGTGGCGCGATGAGAGCTGTTCCCAGCTCTTGAGCTGTTTGCCGCGCTCTGCCGGTGCAATCGGCACATATCCATGAAAGGTAAAACGCTGGCCGTCCAGCCCGCTGGCCATCAGGCCGAGCAAAATGGAAGACGGGCCTACCCACGGCACCACGTGTATGTTCAACTGGTGAGCCAGCAATACGACGCGTGCTCCCGGATCAGCCACCGCCGGGCAGCCGGCCTCGGAAACAAGCCCGATCTGGCCGCTGGTTTCAGTCAGCCACCGCCGTATCTCTGCCTCGGGCGTTTTTGCGCCCAGCGTATGAATCGTGACGTCCTGTATTGGGCCCGTGGTGCCCGTTTGCTTCAGATAAGCGCGCGCCGATTTTGCATTTTCAGCGATATAGGTTTTCAGTTCCGACGCCTGTTGTCGGGCGCCGGCGGGTAGCCATTGCTCCAGGGGCGCCTGCCCGAGGCTGACGGGGAGCAGGTGAAGCGTACTAATCATAATGGTTGGGCCAGCAGGGTAGGGTTCAGTTTGAAACTGCGCAATATGCGCGACAATTCAATCAGCGGCAGCCCGATAATGGCAGTGGGGTCGTCGCTGTACATTGACTCCATCAGGCTGATGCCCAGGCCTTCTGCCTTGGCGCTGCCGGCGGTGTCAAACGGCTTTTCCATGTTCAGGTAATGCTCGATTTCCTGGTCGGTCAGGGCGCGAAACCGGCAGTGGGTAACCACATCGGCCACGGCGCTGCGCACGCCGTCGGTGACCGCCAGGGCACTGTGAAACGCCACGGTTTTTCCTGACAGTTCGCGCAGCTGCTCAAAGGCGCGCGCATGCGATCCAGGTTTTCCTATCGGTTTGCCGTCATGGGTGGCAACCTGATCCGAACCAATGACCAGGCTATTGGGGTATTGGCCGACTACGTGTTGTGCCTTGGTCAGCGACAGGCGTTGCGAGAGCGCCTCGGGTGTTTCGCCGGGCAGGGCGGACTCGTCGATATCCGGGGACACGGTATCAAACGGCAGCCCCAGGCGCTGCAGCATGGTCTTGCGATAGATTGATGATGACGCGAGAATAAGACGCGGAGGGGAAAATGACATGGTTTTCATTGACTTATCGGATGTGAACAAGTTATTATCTTATGTTTTCCGGGGATTGTGTGGGTCTGTTGTAGAAACCCGCTGCGAAACCTGGGTCGCCGAATTTGTTTGTCAGTGCAATTAGCAGTCGTTTTTGCAATCGATTTGGCAGTCTGAAATCGGGCCTCATAGGTGGCTCAGCAGTACCGGATTTGTTGTGTTTGTTGTGTATCCGGTCGTTATATCGGGTTTGTTGTCGGATAAAGGTGCAGAACCGGTTTGTGATAAAACCGATTTATTGCGCATTCGATCGCGGGCTCTGTTTAATAACCAGGATTTATGAAATGTCTTTTTTGATAGGGATATTGGCATAAAACATTTATAATGCTCAGCAAGCAGATATCTGTAATACAATATTTGGCTATTTTATGAAACCCGGTCATCCTGTGATCGACGTACTGGATTTTATCTCTCGCAATGCAGAGCAACGCGGGGAGACGCCGTTATCGGCATTTTCACGGATAAGTGACCTATTGCCAGCGCAGGTTTTGCCCGTGGGCGATGCCGATAGCGCTGGCGCAGTCGATGGCCTGGTACGCTGGTCTGTGCGTGGAGAACGCACTCAACACGGAAAACGTTATCTTCATCTGGAAGTCAGCGCCAGACCGATCCTGATCTGTCAGCGTTGTATGCGACCTTTTGTCTATGAGGTCGAGAGCGTTGTGCCGCTGGAAGTGGTCACGCATCAGGCGGCGCTGGACGAAGACAGCGAGATCGACGATCCGGATATGGATGCGCCGGACCGCATTCTGGCTCAGGCCAGTCAGTCGGTGCTGGAACTTGTGGAAGACGAATTAATCCTGAGTCTGCCCTACATACCCAGGCATGATTATGCATGCGTGCAGTATGACAATCAGGAAACACCTGAGGGGACAGACAAGAAACCATCGCCGTTCGCGGCGCTGGCAGCTTTAAAGAAGCAGTAACTTAACTTATTTTTTGCATAATTTTCGGGTTGTGCAGTATTTATTTTCGGAGTCATCATGGCCGTTCAACAAAACAAAAAGACACCTTCAAAGCGCGGTATGCACCGTTCGCACGATTCTCTGACGGCGCCTGCCACAGCGATCGAGCCAACCACCGGTGAACTGCACCTGCGTCACCACATCAGCCCCAACGGCGTATACCGTGGCCGCAAAGTTCTGAAAACCAAAAACGACGAATAATTCTCTGTTTATCCGGTAAGAGAAGGGCAGCCTGTCGGCGGTAATCTCCGGTAAGATGCTGACCGCTTCGATTTATTACCGTAACGGAAACATTATTTATAGTGATCAGAATTGCAATTGACTGTATGGGAGGCGATCATGGCCTTCCCGTCACCGTTCCGGCGGCCGTTCAGGTCGCCGCGAAGTTTCCTGATACCTGTTTTCTATTGGTTGGTCTGCCTGATCAGGTAGAGGCAGCCCTGAAACAGGCGCGTCCGGCAAATCCCGCACAATTTGAAATTGTCGCCGCATCCGAAGTGGTTACCATGGATGATCCGGTGGACATGGCCCTGCGCAAGAAAAAAGATTCCTCTATGCGAGTGACGGTCACCTGTGTCAAGCAGGAGCGGGCCGATGCCTGCGTGTCTGCCGGCAATACGGGTGCCTGGATGGCCATTTCGCGATACGTGCTCAAGACCCTGGAAGGCATTGATCGGCCGGCCATAGCGGCGGCCATTCCGAATCAGCGTGGCGGCACAACCACCGTGCTGGATCTGGGCGCCAATGTCGACTGCACAGCTGAGCATCTGCTTGAATTTGCCATCATGGGCGCCGCGCTGTCCCAGTCGGTGGAACATATTGAAAACCCCTCGATCGGCCTGCTCAATATCGGGCAGGAGGCCATCAAGGGCAACGATGTGGTCAAGGAAGCGGCCGAGCTGCTGCGCGCCAGCAACCTGAATTTCTATGGTAATGTAGAAGGCGACGACATCTTCAAGGGGACGACCAATGTGGTGGTCTGTGATGGATTTGTCGGCAATGTGGTGCTCAAGTCCGTTGAGGGTTTGTCCAAGATGATTGGAAGCATGATTCGTGGCGAATTCATGCGTAACCCGTTCACCATGGCAGCCGGCCTGGTTGCGCGGCCCGTTCTGAATCGCTTTCGCAACCGGGTCGATTCACGCAACCATAATGGCGCTGCATTGCTTGGCTTGCGTGGCGTTGTTATCAAAAGTCATGGCTCGGCCGATATCTATGCCTATACGGTCGCACTGGAGCGCGCACGCGAGGCGGTGGCCAGCAAACTGTTGGAGAAAACCTCCAGCTCTGTCCTGCAGATCAGTCAACTCATTCGCTCAAAAAATACGGAAAGCAGCGCATAATAGCTATAAAAACTATAAAATTGCCTGCTTTACTTATTTATATTGTCTTCGGAGCCATACATGACTTATTCAACCATCGTGGGTACGGGAAGTTATTTACCCGCAAACTGTGTCACAAACACGATGCTTGCTCAAGATATGGCCCAGCGCGGTCTTGAGACCTCCGATGAATGGATTGTGACGCGTACTGGTATTCATCAGCGACATCTGGCTGATGCCGGCGTCACCTCCAGCGACCTGGGTTTTCTGGCGGCCGAAAAAGCGCTTGCCGATGCCGGTATCGCTGCGGCCGATCTGGATCTGATCATTGTCGCTACCTCTACACCCGATTTCATTTTTCCCAGCACCGCCTGCATGATTCAGGCAAAGCTTGGCGCCAAGGGCGGCGCTGCGTTCGATGTTCAGGCCGTTTGCAGCGGCTTTGTGTACGCGCTGGCGACTGCAGACAGTTTTATCCGTGCGGGCAACGCGCGTAACGCGCTGGTCATCGGCACCGAAGTGTTCTCGCGGATTCTGGACTGGAATGATCGCGGCACCTGCGTGCTTTTCGGCGATGGCGCCGGCGCCACGGTTCTGAAGGCTTCTGACGAGCCGGGCATACTGGCTTCACAGCTGCATGCCGACGGCTCGCTTCACACGATTTTGAACACGACCGGCCGGATCGAAAACGGCCAGGTGACCGGCGATCCCTTCCTGCGCATGGACGGTCAGTCCGTGTTCAAGCAGGCTGTGACGGTTCTGGATAAGTCGGCGCGCCAGGTATGCGAAAAAGCCGGTGTGCAGCTTAGCGACCTGGACTGGATGGTACCGCACCAGGCCAATATCCGGATCATTGATTTCCTGGGCCGCAAGCTGGGTATCCCCAAGGAAAAAGTCATCGCTACGGTCGCTGAGCACGCCAATACCTCGGCGGCCAGTGTGCCGCTGGCATTTGATGTGGCACGCCGTGACGGTCGTATCAAAAAGGGCGATCTGGTTCTTATGCAGGGCGTCGGCGGCGGTTTCACCTGGGGCTCGGTACTTGCCCGTATCTGAATTCTTACTTCAACACTGAAAATTATGAAACTCGCATTCGTATTTCCGGGACAGGGTTCACAAACCGTTGGCATGCTTGCCGGATGGGCGGGCAACCCCGTCATCGACGCTGCCATGCAGCGCGCCTCCTCGGCACTGGACCAGGATCTCGTGGCTCTTGTCGAGCAGGGCCCGGCCGAAGAACTCAATCTCACCGTCAATACCCAGCCCGTCATGCTGGCCTGCAGTGTCGCCATGTATGAGGCGTGGTGTCAGGCTGCAGGCCCCAGGCCGCAAGTGATGGCTGGGCACAGCCTGGGCGAATACTCGGCGCTGACGGCTGCCGGCACGTTCTCGCTTGAAGATGCCGTGCGCCTGGTGCGTATTCGCGCCAGCGCCATGCAGGACGCGGTGCCGGTGGGCACGGGCGGTATGGCGGCGATTCTGGGGCTGGATGACGACACGGTGCTCGCCGTGTGCAACGAGGCCAGCGCCGATAACATTGTGGAGCCGGTCAACTTCAACGCGCCCGCCCAGGTGGTGATTGCGGGAAATAAGGAAGCTGTACAGCGCGCGTGCGAACTGGCCAAGGCCCGTGGGGCGAAGCGGGCCCTGCCTTTGCCAGTGTCGGCGCCATTTCATTCCCGGCTTCTGCAGCCGGCGGCCGCAGTGCTGGAGAAGGCGCTGGGCGGTCTGACGCTGGCCATGCCAAGCGCTGCAGTCATTAATAATGTCGATGTCGAAATTGCGCCCAATACACAGGCCATTGCCGATGCCTTGGTGCGCCAGGCCTGGCACCCGGTACGCTGGGTAGAAACAGTCCAGGCGATGAAGGCGCAGGGCGTCACCCACGTGGTGGAGTGTGGTCCGGGCAAAGTGCTGGCCGGACTGATCAAGCGTATCGAGCCCGAGCTGGTAACGATATCAATCAACGATCAGGCATCCCTGGATGCCGCGCTTAGCCAAATCAACGCATAAGGAACAGGCATGTCAGAACAAAACGAACTTTCCGGACAAATTGCGCTGGTCACCGGCGCCAGCCGCGGGCTGGGCAAGGCAATTGCCCTTGAACTGGCCAAACGCGGCGCAACCGTCGTGGGTACGGCCACATCGGAATCGGGCGCGCAAGCGATCAGCGAGATGCTGGCAGCAAACCAGGGTCGCGGCGTGGTGCTCAATGTTACCGATGGTCCCGCTTGCGATGCCTTGCTTGCCGAGCTGGCCAAAGAAGGCGGTCCTCATATCCTGGTCAATAACGCTGGTATTACGCGTGATGGCCTGGCCATGCGCATGAAAGACGAAGACTGGTCCGCCGTTATCGGGACCAATCTGGAATCTGTATTCCGGCTCTCGCGCGGCGTGCTGCGGGTTATGATGAAAGCGCGCGCAGGCCGTATCATTAACGTGACTTCGGTTGTTGCTTCTGCCGGCAATCCCGGGCAGGCCAACTATGCCGCCGCTAAGGCAGGCGTAGCAGGCATGACGCGGGCGCTGGCACGCGAGCTGGGCAGTCGCAACATCACTGTCAACTGCGTGGCCCCCGGATTTATCGATACCGATATGACGCGCGCGCTGGGCGATGACCAGACCGCTGCGCTGCTGGGCCAGATTCCGCTTGGCCGCCTGGGCCAGCCGGCAGATGTGGCCAACGCTGTTGCCTTCCTGGCAGGGCCCGGCGCAGGTTATATTACGGGTACAACGGTGCATGTGAATGGGGGTATGTTCATGCAGTAAGTGGGTTTGGCCGTACAATGGCAGCCGCTGTCAGGCGGCGCTTTGAGGCGGTATCCTGGCTTGCTGATGCCGATAAGCCCATGGGGCAAGGCAGGCAGGGCAGGTAATTTGAGACAGTCGGGTTCTTTTTCTTATACAGAGCTGAAATTTTACTAAAATGCAGGATACGTAAAAGAGCAGTTGTTTATTTTTAAACTGTGTTTTAGTTTTACTGTTTTCATAAACCAGTTTCGCTAAAATATTTTTTTCACATAAAGCCTTTTGCAATCGGTTTGTAGTTGGCTAAAATTGCGGGATTTTCCCCCTTTGGAGATTTACATGGATAGCATCGAACAACGCGTCAAGAAGATCGTCGCAGAACAACTTGGTGTAAATGAAGCAGAAATCAAAAACGAGTCTTCATTTCTTGACGACCTGGGTGCAGATTCACTGGACATGGTCGAGTTGGTCATGGCGCTTGAAGACGAGTTCGAAACAGAAATTCCTGACGAAGAAGCTGAAAAAATCACAACCGTTCAGCAGGCAGTCGACTATATCAACTCTCACAAAGCATAATTTGTGCGGGTCAACCGGCCTGCGCAAGCAGCCGGTTGCAATAAAGAAAGCGGTTTTGGAAAGTGGCTCACGTCTCATCCCCTGGATTCAGACGGTATAAACCTTTTCCAGGCCCTTTTTTTATTTCAGGGTTTTGATTCATATTTACTTCAGTATAGGGTAGGAGCCAACCGTGAAAAGACGCGTTGTCATCACCGGACTGGGAATTGTGTCCCCGGTCGGAAATACAGTACCGCTGGCCTGGGATAATATCGTCAACGGCCGTTCCGGCATTGACCGCATCACACGCTTTGATGCCTCCGGGTTCAATGCGCAGATCGCGGGTGAAGTCAACGATTTTGACGTCACCCAATACCTGTCTGCCAAAGAAGCCAAGCAAATGGACACCTTTATCCATTACGGCATCGCCGCCAGTATCGACGCCTGGAAAGACGCAGGCTTGACGGCGACTGACGAGAACGCTGATCGTATCGGCGCCATTGTCAGTTCAGGAATCGGCGGGCTTCAGCGCATTGAAGAGACCCAGACCGAGTACCTTGCCAAAGGTCCGCGTCGCATTTCTCCATTCTTTGTTCCTGCTTCGCTTATCAATCTGATCTCTGGTCAGGTGTCGATCATGCTCGGGCTCAAAGGGCCAACTTACGCGGTCGTCTCGGCCTGCACAACGGGTTTGCATTCCATTGGCGATGCAGCCCGGTTGATTGAATACGGCGATGCCGATGTCATGCTCGCCGGTGGCGCTGAATCCACCGTGTCTCCGCTAGGCATTGGCGGGTTTGCGGCCATGCGGGCGCTGTCTACCCGCAATGACGATCCTCAGGCGGCCTCTCGTCCCTGGGATGTTGATCGCGATGGCTTTGTGCTGGGCGAAGGCGCAGGCGTGCTGGTGCTTGAAGAATACGAACACGCCAAAGCCCGTGGCGCTCGCATTTATGGCGAGTTTGCCGGTTATGGCATGAGTTCCGATGCGCACCATATTACTGCGCCGGATCGTGATGGCCCGCGTCGCGGCATTCTGAATGCCCTGAAAAACGGCAAAATTAACGCCGATCAGGTGGATTATGTCAATGCGCACGGCACCTCTACGCCCCTGGGTGACAAGAACGAAACCGAGGCGCTCAAGCTGGCCCTGGGCGAGCATGCCTACAAAACGGTCATCAATTCCACCAAATCCATGACGGGTCATTTGCTGGGTGCGGCTGGCGGGATCGAGGCGGTGTTTACCACGCTGGCAGTTCATCACCAGATTTCGCCCCCCACAATCAACCTGGTCAACCAGGATCCCGAGTGCAATCTGGACTATTGCGCCAATACCGCGCGCGACATGAAAATTGATGTGGCGCTATCGAACTCTTTTGGGTTTGGTGGCACCAACGGGTCCATGATTGTTCGACGGGTCTGATTTGCAGTACGACCTGAACCGGCACTGGCAGGTTCGACTTCGTGTCGGGCAACCCGGTTACATTACGGTTTGCCGCGGTATCCTTGTCGCCTTGGCGATGCTTTGCATTGCCGGGCCCCAGGCGGCAGTCTTGTTTTTCCTGCTGGCCCTGGCCGCTCGCCGCCATGTTACCCATGGCCAGGTCGACAAAGATACCGTTCTTGAAGTAACACCCGATGGCCATTACCGGCTTTATCCCCTTGGCACGCAAGAGTACCCCAGCCACGGCACTGCTCGCGTGCTATTGCGGTACTGGCAGGGGCCTTTCTGGTTTACCCTGGTTTTACGCGATCCCTATTTTCCGCTTTCTCCTCCCAATATCGTCACCGTCTGGTCTTCAGGGCAGGCACCTGACGCCTGGCGGCGGTTTTGCGTACTGGTGCAGTCTGCCCAATGGGCAAATACCCAGGGCGGCGCAGCAAGGCATGCGATATGAGCGAGCGTGACGTTGACTGGGAGCTGGTGCAGCGGGTTCAGAAAGGCGACAAGAAGGCGTTCGATCTGCTGGTGCTCAAGTATCAGCGCAAGATCATGGGGCTGCTTGCCCGCATGATCGGCAGTCACAGCGAAGTCGAGGATATCGCGCAAGAAACGTTTATCAAGGCGTACCGCGCCATTCCTCAATTTCGGGGCGAGAGCGCGTTTTATACCTGGCTATACCGGATTGCGATCAATACCGCCCGCAATTGGCTGTCGTCTTCGGATCGTAAACTCAGCTATCCGGATACGCTCGAAAACAAAGACGGTGAAACTTTTTCCCATTCAGACAATCTTATAGATATTGCCACGCCTGAATCGAGCATGGTAACGCAGGAAATTGTGCAAACAGTCAACGAGGCGATCGAATCGTTGCCTGAGGACTTGCGTATGGCAATTGTGCTAAGAGAACTGGAAGGCCTGAGTTACGAAGAAATTGCACAGGCAATGGCCTGCCCGGTTGGTACGGTACGCTCCCGTATATTCCGTGCACGGGAAGCCATTGCGGCGAAGCTCAAGCCTGTTATGGGACAGGCTATGGATCGCCGCTGGTAAGGAATACACAATGGAAAACAAACTGACTCGTTCTGCGATTGACTGGAATGAATCCATCTCCGAAATGGTGGATGGCGAATGCGAAACATTTGATGCATCCAGAATCGACACGCCCTATGGTCGCCAGACTTGGGATAACTATCATCTGATCGGTGACGTGATGCGCAACGAGCATCTGGCCATCAAGCCTTCCGATCTTTTCAATGCCCGGATCAGCAAGCTCATCGCTGCCGAACCAACGCATCATGTCGGCCCTGGCCGGGGCTACCTACGCTGGGGAGCATCCGGTATTGCAGCCGCTGCAGCTGTGGCGGCACTTGTGTGGTTCAACGATCCCTTTGAAGCGGACGTGGCCGCGCCAGCGACGCCCACGCTCGCTGTCAGCCCATCGCCGTCGCCAGCCGATATCCCGCAGAATGAGTTTCAGGATTACGTCGCGGCACACAGCCAGATGGTGGGCGCTTATCCGGTGCGCCGGGTCTCGTATGAAATCGGGGACGTGCAGTGATCAGACAGGACAGGCGGCGATTGACATCAGGTTGTTCCCGTTACGTCATGCTGGCGGTATGCGCCTTGGCGCCCAGTGGGCCGGTATTGGCCGTGACGCCCGCGCAACTGCTGATGCAGATACAGAAAGCGGCAGAGACCACCGACTATAGCGGAACGTTCCTGTATCAGCAGGGCAATGTCATGATTACCTCCAGGGTGACGCATGTGGTTGACGGCGAGGGCGTCAAGGAGCGCCTGGAGGTGCTGGACGGGGACGCCCAGGAGTACCTGCGCAATAACAACGTTGTTGAGAGCCTGATACCCGCCAGAAAAATAGTGATCGTAGACAAACCGCGCAAGGATCGCTTTCCGGCCTTATTGCTCGGCCCTATCGACAATCTCGAAAAATATTATGACGTTCGTGCCGGTCGTGGCAGCACCCGGGTCGCAGGTCGCCCTTGCGATATGATAGAGGTGCATCCACGGCTGGATGATCGTTACGGCTATCGGTTTTGCGCTGATGAAAAATCCCGGTTGCTGCTCAAGTCTCAAACCGTGGACGAGCAGGGAACGGTAATTGAGCAGGTGACATTTACCGGCCTGTCTTTGGGCAGCGATGTCGATACGGCCAATCTGAAATCGTCGTTTGACTACACGCAGTGGAAGCGCATCGCCCACAAGCCGGTGGCCGTGGACCTGATGCTGGAGGGCTGGCGGATCCGTTATCCGGCGGGCTTTGCGCCTATCATGAGCATTGTTCGTCCCAAAGGAACTAAAGGGGACGTAAAGCAACTAATACTTACAGACGGCCTGTCTTCTATTTCAGTGTTTCTTCAGAAAGTGAAAGATTCGGAAAAAACCTTTAATAATCAAGGTAATGCCAAGGTGGGTTCGATGAATGTCTTTCGCCAGCGTATTGATGACTACTGGCTTACCGCCATCGGGGCCATCCCTCTGACGACGCTGAAAGACCTGGCCGTTTCGACAAAATTCATTCAACCTGTTTCAAAACAGTAAAACTGAAAAGGGCTACTCATGAATAACAAGGTCAAAAAACCGCTACAGACCGCTATCGTCGCGGCAATGATCGGACTGGGCAGTGCAACGGTGCTGTTGCCGCAAGCCGCGCTGGCGCAGAATGCGCCCGCCGCTCCGGTGCCAACCTCAACCGCTGTAACGGCACTGCCGGACTTTACCTCAATTGTGGCTGCGACCGAGAACGCCGTGGTCAACATTCGCACCATGGAGAAAATCTCCACGCGCGCCCCCCAGGGGTTTGGCCCGGGCGACAGCCCCGATGATTTGTTCCGCTTTTTCTTTGGCCCGGATTTTATGCCGCCGTCGCGTGACCGAGATCCACGCCCGGGCCGCACGCCACGTGGTGGCGGTGAAGAGCGTAGCGTGCCGCGCGGGGTGGGCTCCGGATTTATTATTTCCAAAGACGGCTACATCATGACCAACAATCACGTGGTCGATGGTGCCTCAAAAATCGTGGTCACCATGAACGATGGCCGAGAATACCAGGCCAAGGTAATCGGCACTGACAAACGCACTGATATTGCGCTTATCAAGATCCAGGCCGATGATCTGCCCGTTTTGAAAATCGGTGATTCCACGGCGCTGAAAAAAGGCCAGTGGGTCCTGGCTATTGGTTCGCCGTTCGGGCTGGATTCCACAGTCACTTCGGGTATTGTGAGCGCGATTAACCGGGATACCGGTGAGTATCTGCCGTTCATTCAGACAGATGTCGCGGTCAATCCCGGCAACTCCGGTGGCCCGTTGATCAATCTGTCCGGCGAAGTGGTGGGTATCAACTCGCAGATCATCTCGCAAAGTGGCGGTTTCATGGGTATTTCCCTGTCCATTCCGATCGATGAAGCGATGCGTGTCGTAGAACAGCTCAAGGCCACCGGCAAGGTGACGCGCGGCCGCATTGGTGTACAGATCGGCGAAGTGAGCGAAGAGGTGGCCAAGGCCATCGGCTTGCCCAAGGCTGCTGGCGCGCTGGTCAGTAATGTGGAGCAGGGCGGCCCTGCCGACAAGGCCGGGGTGCAGGCCGGTGACGTTATTACCAAGTTCCATGGAACAGAAGTGAAAAAATGGTCCGATCTGCCACGTCTGGTAGGCCAGACCAAGCCAGAGTCAGACTCGCCGCTGGAGGTCTGGCGCCGTGGTAAATATGAGACATTGAATGTCAAGGTTGCGGAAATCCCTAGTTCGCCAAGCGACGCCGTTAACAGTAACGAGCCTCAAGAGCAGGCCGGCGCAGCCGATCGCCTGGGCCTGATTGTGGAGTCTGTCCCATCCTCGCTGCAAAGCCGTATGCGGATCAAGGGCGGTGTGCTGGTCAAGGACGTCAAGGGTGCTGCGCTTGAAGCCAGCATCCAGCCTGGCGACGTGATTCTTGCCTTGAATAACCAGGACGTCAAAGATGTGTCGCACTTCCGTGAAGTCGTGAGCAAGCTTGAAAAAGGCAAAGCGGCGGCGCTGTTGATACGGCGTGATAATTTAACCCAGTGGGTGCCTGTAACACCTGCAAAATAAGGCTACAATACGATATGCAGGCCAAGGGGCGCTTCATGCGCCCCTTTTTTGAGTCTGGACCGCTGGGACAGGCCGGCTCGCGACATGTCCGAGCCTGGTCACAGCCCGAGTGCAGGCTCTGCAGCCCAACCATTCCCGATGCCGCAGGCATCCTTACTGTGGTGTAACAGGCGTGCTAACTCTATTGAGTCTTCCGCCGGCACTGCATTTTTGCGCTTTTTATGCAACATATACGTAATTTCTCGATTATTGCCCATATTGATCACGGCAAATCCACGCTTGCGGACCGCCTTATTCACCGTTGCGGCGGACTGGCAGACCGGGAGATGTCCAAGCAAGTGCTCGACTCCATGGAGATTGAGCGCGAACGGGGCATCACCATCAAGGCACAGACCGCTGCGTTGCACTACAAGGCCCGCGACGGGAAGATTTATAACCTGAATCTGATCGACACACCGGGACATGTCGACTTCTCCTATGAAGTCAGTCGTTCGTTATCTGCGTGCGAAGGCGCCTTGCTGGTGGTTGATGCCACCCAGGGCGTAGAAGCGCAGACGGTCGCCAACTGCTATACCGCTATTGAATTGGGCGTGGAAGTCATTCCCGTGCTCAACAAAATGGATTTGCCTTCGGCTGAGCCCGAGGAAGCACGCCAGGAGATCGAAGACGTCATCGGCATTGACGCCAGTGAGGCGATCAAGGCAAGCGCCAAGACCGGCGAGGGCATTGACGAGATCCTGGAGATGATCGTGGCCAAAGTGCCGCCTCCGGTCGGCAGTGTCGAAGAGCCCTTGCAAGCGTTGATTATCGATTCCTGGTTTGACAATTATGTGGGCGTGGTCATGCTGGTCAGAATCAAGAACGGCGTGCTGCGGCCCAAGGACAAAATTCTGTTCATGGCCACCGGCGCCACCCACCCGTGTGAGCAACTGGGTGTATTTGCGCCCAAGTCCCAGTCCCGCGATCTGCTCTCGGCCGGCGAAGTCGGTTTTGTCATCGCCGGTATCAAGGAGCTGGCGGACGCCAAGGTGGGCGACACCATCACCAGTGCCGCCAAGCCGGCCAGCAAGCCGCTACCCGGCTTCAAAGAAGTCAAGCCGCAGGTGTTTGCCGGCCTGTACCCGGTAGAAAGCAGCGAATATGACCAGCTGCGTGATTCGCTGGAAAAACTTCGTCTGAATGACTCCTCGCTCATGTTTGAACCTGAGGTCTCGCAGGCGCTAGGGTTTGGCTTCCGTTGCGGTTTCCTGGGCCTATTGCACATGGAAATCGTGCAGGAAAGGCTTGAACGTGAATTCAACATGGACATTATCACCACTGCGCCAACGGTGGTGTATGAGGTCCAGCGCAACGATGGTGAAATACTCAGCATCGAGAGCCCTTCGCGCATGCCCGAAGTGGGCCAGATCACCGATATTCGCGAACCCATTGTGACCGTGACGCTGTTCATGCCGCAGGAATATGTTGGTGCCGTCATCACGCTGTGTATCGCCAAGCGCGGCAACCAGATCAACATGAGCTACCATGGTCGCCAGGTGCATCTGGTGTACGAAATACCTCTGGCCGAAATCGTGCTCGATTTCTTTGATCGACTCAAATCGGTATCGCGTGGCTATGCGTCTATGGATTACGAATTTCTGGAATATCGGTCCGCTGATGTCGTCCGCGTCGATCTATTGATCAATAACGAAAAAGTCGATGCGCTGTCCATGATCGTGCACCGTGCCAATGCCCGTTACCGTGGTCGTGAAGTGGTTTCCAAAATGCGCGGGCTGATTCCGCGCCAAATGTTCGATGTTGCCATTCAGGCAGCCATCGGCGCCGAGATTGTCGCGCGTGAAAACGTCAAGGCATTGCGCAAGAACGTGCTTGCCAAATGTTATGGCGGAGATATTTCACGCAAGAAAAAATTGCTGGAAAAACAAAAAGCCGGAAAAAAACGGATGAAACAGGTAGGTAGCGTGGAAATTCCACAAGAAGCATTCCTGGCGATCCTTCAGGTTGAAGACAAATAAGGAAGTAAAAGATGAATTTTGCGTTAATCCTGTTTACACTGCTGGTTATCACAGGCTTGGTAAAGCTGCTTGATTTTTTTGTTTTTCGCAAGCAACGCTTGGCCCGCTACGGTGACGATGAACAGGCGCATCGTCCGTGGTGGATTGAGTATTCCCTGAGTTTTTTTCCTGTCATCCTGTTTGTGTTCGTGTTGCGATCGTTTTTGTTCGAGCCGTTCCGTATCCCGTCGGGTTCCATGTTGCCAACACTGCAAAATGGCGACATGATTCTGGTTAACAAGTTTACGTATGGTATCCGCCTGCCTATCATTGATCAGAAAATCATTCCGATCAATACACCGCAGCGGGGCGACGTGATGGTGTTTCGCTATCCGGTCAATCCGGATATGGATTTTATCAAGCGCGTGGTGGGCGTCCCGGGCGATGAAGTGCTCTACCAGAACAAACGCCTGAGCATCAACGGCCAGCAAGTGCCTGTCACCCGCGTGGGGCCTTACGTCAATCCATCACAGCAAAGCGGCTCGCCCGAAGCGCTTGAAGAGAAACTGGGCGAGCACCAGCATGCGATTTTGAACATGCCCGGCATGGGCGCGCTGCTTGGCATGACAAATTTCCCTGGCAGGGAAAACTGCGAATACATGGGCACGGACTTTCGCTGCAAGGTGCCGCAAGGGCAGTATTTTGTCATGGGCGACAATCGTGACAACAGCGAGGACAGCCGATACTGGGGTTTTGTCCCAGACAACCATATTGTGGGCAAGGCGTTTTTCATTTGGATGAACTTCGGCGATCTGGGTCGCATCGGCTCCTTTAAGTGATGAATCTTTCAAGACTGGAACGGCTGCTTGATTATCAGTTCAAGAACCAGCGCTTGCTGGTCCAGGCACTGACGCATCGCAGCCACAGTGCGACACATAATGAGCGCTTTGAATTTCTGGGCGACTCCATCCTCAATTTTACTGTGGCCGCCATTCTGTTTCATCGCCTGCAACGCGAAGACGAAGGCGATTTATCCCGTATCCGGGCAAGCCTGGTCAAGCAGGCCACCTTGGCCGATATTGCCCATCGGCTGGAACTGCCGCAGTTTCTGCAGTTGGGGGAAGGTGAGCTTAAAAGCGGCGGGTTTCGCCGTCCGTCGATACTGGCCGATGCGCTTGAGGCGCTTCTTGCCGCAATCTATCTGGACAGCGATGTGCCAACGGTGCAGGCGGTCATTGAAAAATTGTACGCCCCGTTGCTTGATTCGGTAGACTTCAACACCTTGGGCAAGGATGCCAAGACGCTGTTGCAGGAAGTATTGCAGGGTCGCAAGTTTGCGCTGCCGGTCTATAACGTTGTCGCCACCAGCGGCGCTGCCCACGATCAGCAGTTTGAGGTCGAATGTTTTATTGCCGAGCTGGACTTGCGCAGTCAGGCTACCGGCAGCAGTCGCAGGGCAGCGGAACAGGCCGCTGCGCGCAAAATGCTCGATGCGCTGGAAAAGGTCTTGCCCAAAGGCAATGCCAAAAAGCGGGTGCGCAAGGTCTCGCAACTTACCCTGCCGGTTGCTGTAGAACAGGAGAAAAAATGAGCCAGGAACCCATTGTGCCCGACGAATCGGGCAGCACGCCCGATACCCCGTCAAAAACCGGCTTTATCGCTGTTGTCGGACGCCCGAACGTGGGCAAATCCACACTGACCAACGCGCTTATCGGCAGCAAGATATCCATTGTGTCGCGCAAGGCGCAAACCACCCGCCATCGTATTCATGGCGTTCTGACGCGCGACAATACGCAGTTTGTGTTTGTTGATACGCCAGGGTTTCAGACGCGTCATGGCGGGACAATGAATCGCATGATGAATCGCGTCGTCACGCAAGCGCTGGCCGAGGTTGACGTTATCGTTCATGTGGTAGAGGCCGGCAAGTGGTCTGAGGGAGACGAGCAGATCGTACCCCTGCTGCCCGTGTCAAAAAAATGCATCTTGGCTGTCAGCAAAGTCGATACGCTCAAAAACAAGAACGCCCTGTTTGATTTTGTCAGCCGTATCATGGGCAAGTTTGCCTACGATGCCGTGGTTCCTGTGAGCGCGGTAAAAAGCGTGCAGCTTGATACCTTGCTTACTGAGATCGAACAGCGTTTGCCCGAAGGTCAGTTCATGTTCGAAGAAGATGCGCTCACGGACAGACCCATCCGGTTCATTGCAGCAGAACTTATCCGCGAAAAAATTTTCCGGCTGGTCGGCGACGAGCTACCCTACGCGTGTACCGTTGTCATCGAACAATGGGACGAAGACGACAGCGCAGCCCGCATTGCGGCCTGCGTGATCGTGGAGCGCGACAGTCACAAGCCGATTCTGCTTGGCGCCAAGGGTACGCATATGAAGCGCATTGCGACTGAAGCGCGCCAGGATATTTCCGGCCTGTTGGACAAGCCGGTGTTTCTGGAAATCTACATCAAAGTGCGTAAAGGCTGGTCGGAAAAGGAAAGTGCCCTGCGCGACCTGGGCTATGAGTAAACGGAGCAGCCGGGTACAAGAGACCAGCGCCTATTTGTTGCAGGCAACCGCCTGGAGCGAGTCTTCGCTCATTGCCCGGCTGTTTGCTCGTGATTACGGCATCGTGACTGTGGTCGCCAAAGGGGCCAAACGCCCATATTCGGTGCTGCGCCCGGTGCTTTCCGCGTTCGAACCGCTGCTGGCGTCCTGGTCGGGGCAGGGCGAAGTCAAGACGCTCACCCGCGTTGAACTGGCCGGCTTGCATGGCCTGACAGGCAAATCACTGATGTCTGCCTGGTACATGAATGAACTCCTGATGCGTATGCTGCCGGGCGAAGATGCTCATCCACAATTGTTTGATGCCTATCGACAGGCTCTGCAGCAACTGGCGACCGGCGAGCGCGCTTCGGGCTCCTTACGCCGGTTCGAGTGGATTTTACTTCAGGAAACCGGCTATGGCGTGCCGGGCGTCCGTCCTGATTTTGACGAACCGGCAGCCGAGCCCGGCCTGCGGCGCATGCTGCGCGAGCGCATTGATGAACACCTTGAAAAACGACCACTGATGACCCGGAATGTATTGTTGTCACTTAAACAATACTGAACGTGGTGCGTCATTGACCCGCCGCTTGTACTGAAGCAAGGTCTTCGCGCAACGACGACGGGCCGGATGCAAGTCAGGAGCGCTTTCACGCATGAACCTGACTCAGCCGGCAACATGGGGCAGGCGGTGTTATCGCGCAGGCGCAGATATCGCACAAATACCGCTATCTCATAAGCCTGGACCTCGGGCAAGCATCAATATCACACGAATACACATATGGGGTCATATTGACGCCACCAAAGTAGATACGATATTTTGCGGCGGGCCGTCGGCGGTCGGCGTCAACCTCGGTTATGATTCCGAATAAGACTTCCGGAGAGCATCTATGAGTGAACATCCTTTTGCATCTAACCGCACTTATCACCGGGGCGTGGGACAGTCTGGCCGTCGTCAGTGCAACGCGCTGCAACTGCGTGTGCTGGCCGGTGCGCTGCTGTTCGCCTTGCCCGTATCGCATGTTTACGCCGATACACTGGACGCCGTGTCGCGCATCGATAGTGTCACGGTCTATCCGGACCGCGCGTTGGTACATCGGGTCGCGAGCCAGCCGATTCCAGCCGGTGAGCATGAACTGGTTTTTACCAATTTGCCGGCTGACATGGATGAGAACTCGCTGCAGTTCAATGCCAATGCTTCCGGTGGCGGGTTACAAATTCTGCATGTTTCCAGCACGCCGGACTATGAACGGGTAACGGAGCCAGCCGGCCTGAATGAGGTTGCCGGCCAGATCGATGCGCTCACAAAACAAGTGGCGGGGCTGGACGATCAGATCGACGTGGCTGACAGTCAGATCAATTTCATTCGCAATTATCAGAACGGGCATAGCGTGCAGACCAAAGATGCGCCGGCTTTGTCGACCGATGGGTTTCTCGATCTGATGAAATTTACCGAAGAAAATTTACTCAAGGCCATGCAAACGCGGCGTGAACGCCAAGTGCAAAAGGAGCAATTGCTGGCCCGTATTAAAGTGCTTAAGCAGCGTCAGCAGCAGCTGAGACCGAGCGCCAGGAACGAAACACGCAAAGTGGTGGTGACGCTAAACGCAGCGCAACCGGCCACAATAAACAGTGTGCTCAGCTATGTGGTTAACGGTGCTGCCTGGTCTCCGGTTTATGACGCACGGTACGACTCGGGCAGCGGCAAACTTACCCTGAATTATTTTGGCCAGGTCAGCCAAAGTACGTCAGAGGACTGGTCGGATGTGGCCCTTACCCTGTCCACTGCGCAACCGGTTACAGGTGTCACGCTACCACAACTGCAGCCGTGGCGGGTAGACGTCGCAACGCCAGCCAAGCCCGTTCCAATAGCCCGGATGTCGGCCAGGCGGTCTGCAGCGCCTGCCATGGAGATGGCCGATTCCGCAAGCTACGCCTCGGCCAATGCGAACACCGGCAGCACCAACACAACGTTTGAAGTTCCCGGCAAGCAGACCATCAGAACCGGCGGACAGCAACAGCGCGTGCCATTGACCACCTTGTCGGAAACGGCCGACCTGTCTTATGAACTTGTCCCGTCAAAGGCATCTGCCGTATTTGCGACTGTGAAGATCAACAACGGAAAAGACTTCCCGTTGCTGGCCGGTAGCGTCAATGCTTTTTTTGATAATGAGTTCATTGCGGCTTCGGACATTAAAACCGTCTTTCCCAAAGAGAAACTGGAATTGGCGATGGGCGTGGACCAGGCTATTTCCGTCAAGCGCGAGCCGCTGCAGCGTTTTACGGAATCTACCGGTCTGACCGGCAGCGGCACACGCCTGACGTACGAATACAAAACCGTCATCCGCAACAACCGCAAGCAGCCGGTCGAACTGGTATTGCACGACAGGTTCCCGGTTTCAGCCGATGAAAAAATAGATATCAAGCGACTGGAACCCTCCGGTAGCGGTATCGCCCTGAAGGGGGACGGACGCTATGAACAGACGTTGACGCTGGCGGCCGCAGAAGAGCGCACCGTGCTTCTTAAGTTCACTGTGCAGTATCCCAAGAGCCTGGACGTTGAAGGCTTGCCCTGAGGGCCGTAGAGCCGGTCAGCGACTAAAAGCGCGAAATCGCCCCACTCATACACTGGTTATGAAGGCAAGTCCCCGCAAGAACAAACGTCCCAGTAACCTAAGTTGAATCAGCATGCATCAACGAGAAAGCCGGAGTTTTTACTCCGGCTTTCTCATGCAACGGCCTGCGACCGTTACTGCAATTCAATCAGCAGCACTGGCCTTTTGTGCGCGTAACCGTGTCGGGCGGCATGTATCAGGCCGGTGTGGAACGTTTATTGAGGCTTGACGTCTGCTTTCTTGAATAGTTCGGCCCATACTGGAATTTGCTCTTTGACTTTGGCATCCAGAGCCTGCGGGGTGGCCTGTTCGGTCAGGATCGTGGCGCCCAGTGCGTCCATGCGTTCCTTGAATCTGGGGCTGGCCAAACCGTCTTTGAGTGCGGTTTGCAACTTGTCCACCACATTGTCCGGCGTCTTGGCCGGAACCCACATACCATGCCAGATACCGACGTTAAAGTCCTTAAAGCCTTCTTCCTGCATCGTGGGCAGGTCAGGCAGCTGGGCATTGCGTTCGTCGCTGGTAATGGCATAGGCCTTTACCGTTTTAGCCTTGATGTGCTGGGTGGTATTGGTTGTCTGATCGCACAGCAGATCAACCTGTTTACCCAGCAGATCGTTCATTGCCGGGCCGGCGCCTTTATAAGGCACGGTTAGCAGTTTCACACCCAAGGTATCCATCAGCATGGTGCCGCAAAGATGGCTGGCTGCCCCAACGCCCGCATTGGCCAATGTGACCTTATCCTCATTGGCTTTCAGGTACTCAACCAGCTCTTTCATATTGTTTGCCGGAAAATCAGCGCGGGCCACCAATGTCATGGGCACGTCTACGACCAGGCCAACGGGTCGGAAACTTTTTTCCGGATCGTAACCGAGACGCTTGTACAAGGAGGGCGCTGTGGAGAATCCGATATGCATCAGTAGTACGTTGTAGCCATCAGGTTTCGCATTGGCGACCTGGGTCGTACCGATGGTTCCACCGGCACCGGCCTTATTTTCAATCACAACCGTTTGTCCGAGAGACTTTTGCATGGCTTCGCCAAGAGAGCGGGCGACGTTATCAGTGGGACCACCGGCAGTGAACGGAATAATCATGGAGATAGGACGTTCGGGATAGTCTGCTGCCATGGCGGGCCCCGCCGACAATGCGAAAGCCAGTGCAATAGAGCCGAGCAGGCGGCCGTTTTTCAGTGTGTGTAACATTTGGTTCCTGTATTCTGTTTATTGATTTGAAATCGTGCGGACGAAACAACGGCAAGTCTAGTCAGGTTCTTGAAAGCCGTCACTAGATAATTACCCTTAAACCAATGAAAACAATTGAAAAAATAAGAACGAGACACCGTTATAGCGACCCCGGTCGGACACTGGCGGCTAAGGTGCATTACACAATACACAAGAAAAAAACCGCTATCACAGTTGTGCGTGATAGCGGTTTGAGTCAAGTTTCCTGCTGCGCTAGGGCTGCAGCGTGTCGACAGCGTATAGGCGCGCTGTATTGCAGCGCTTATTCGCGGCTGCCGCCGAAGATGCCCAGCAGAGCCAGCAGATTGGCGAACACGTTGTAGAGGTCCAGATAAATGGCCAGTGTTGCCGAAATATAATTGGTTTCGCCACCGTTGACCACGCGCTGTACATCAACCAGCATAAAGGCCGAAAATATAACAATGGCCATGATGGAAATGGTCAGCACCAGTGCAGGGATCTGCAGGAAGATATTGGCCACGGCAGCCAGCAGCAGAACAATCGCACCAATGAACAGGGTTTTTTGCATGCCGGTGAAATCGCGCTTGCTGGTCGTTGCGATGGTAGCCATTGCACCGAAGATTACCGCGGTGCCTCCGAAGGCTAGCATGATCAACTGTGCGCCATTACCAAAGTCCAGCACATGGCCGATTAGCCGCGACAGCATCATGCCCATGAAGAACGTAAACAGCAGTAACAGGCCAACGCCCAGAGAGCTGTTCTTGTTCTTTTCTATGGCAAACATCAGGCCGAAGGCTCCCACCAGGAAGACAATTGTGGAAATACCCGGAGCCAGAAGGGCGTTCAGATTCAATTGCAGCGCAAGGGCGGCACCCAGCACGGTGGGAACGAGGGAGGCAGCAAGCAGCCAGTAGGTATTGCGCAATACACGATTGCGCACCACCTGGCCCGGTGCATATCCTTCCTGAGGTAGAGTCTGGCGCAAGTCAGTCATGGTCTCTCCAATTACAAATCAATTATCGTGAATTTCAGTATACATCAGACCGCAAATCAGTCTGACAGTTCCCTGAATTTTACCTGAAATGCGTAAAATTCAATAGTCGCTGATGACATCTGCTATTTGTTGTGGCGATATTTGGCAATAATTTCCGGGATCTCTTCCAGAAAGCGTCTTTTTAGGTAGTCATGGGATTCGTCCAGCAACTCGGTAACCAGCGCATCAATTTCCGCCTGCATCTGTGACGATGGATCGGAAGGCGAAAGCTCAGCCGGCGCCACTGAACTTGCCAGGGCGTTTGCCCGCGATGGCGCACGAAACAGCGATGCATCAAACGTTGGCCGGCGCGCAGTGGGCTCGATCCGGTTCAGTGTGAAATCGGATTTTGCGGCCTGGGCGAAAGCGTCATTCTCATCATCCGACCACACATACAATTCCGGCTTGCTGTGATGCCCATGCGAATCCCGGGCCTGATTTAAAAACGGTGCGTAGTCTTCGGCAGTGGGGTGGCCGGGGAACGAGGATGCATCGTCAACGCTGGCCGCAGAGGCCGCAGCAGGAGAAGAAAACGTAGCGCCCGGTGACTTTGCTCCCGTTGCAGGATCAAATGGCGGCACTTGCGTTGGGCGCTGGGCTGGCATCAGAACAGGCATATCGTCATCCTCGTCCTGCCAGGCGGGTTTGTGTGGGTCGCCCGACCGGCTGCGCGTAACTGCCGGTGGGGGTGGAATGTGGACGGCGGGCTCACGAACTCGATGCCCGATCGGGGAGGCAGGCTCTGCGGATTCAGCCATCCGAGGTTCAGCCATCCGGGGTGCTGCTTGAGGTCCGTCAGACGGTGGTGGGCCGTGGCGGGGCGCGGGCATACTTGGGGCAGTGTGCCGCCCGGCTTGATGCGCCGATGGCGAGGTTGGGGGATGCAGGACCGGAATATCGTCATCGTCCGGCGCTTCTTCCAGCCGGGCGTCGATCGAATGCAGATCCAGATGCGGCTCCTTGGCTTCTGGTGGAACCGAGACAGTATGATCAGGGCGTTTTCTGAAGATGATGGACATAATAATAGAGGCTCCTTCCGGCAATGGGCCGGCGTGTCATTGGCTCGAGATATTATGAGCCCGGACATCATGGCGGGCAGCAGTGTACTGTTTGTAGCGAACGCGGGCAGCGGCCTTGTCCAGTTCATGATTGGAGACGATTTCCAGCAGTCGCGCAAACCTGTCAGTATCGGGTGGACATGCCAAGTCCAGATTCAGCAGCCAGGGCACCGGCACACCTTCCTGCAGCGCCTGCGCAGGGCTGTGGCGTGTCACTCGCACCGGACTGTCTGCCGGCGTATCCGGCCCGGCTTCATCGTGCGGAATAAACAACGTATCTTGCAGCGCCCACAGCTTGCGCGAAAATACGGCCAATCGTTTCGGATCTGTGCAATAAATCAGGACCGGTTGCCCGGCCTGATACTGCTTGCGCACGACCTCGCAGGCCATACCAAGCCTGTCGGTCGCGCCGAACGCAAAATCAATCCGCATTCGCTTGAGCCTGCCTTTCAATCAGAAACTGGCACAGCATGGGGACGGGGCGTCCGGAAGCGCCTTTGTCCTTGCCGCCCTTGAGCCAGGCCGTTCCGGCGATATCCAGGTGCGCCCAGCGATAGGCTTTGGTATAGCGCGCCAGAAAACATGCAGCGGTCACTGAACCGGCAGCAGGCCCCCCAATATTGGCCATATCGGCGAAATTGGATTTGAGCAGGTCCTGGTACTCCTCATCCAGCGGCATACGCCATGCGCTATCCAGGGCGCGCTTGCCCGCGCTTAGCAACTGATCGGCAAGGGCGTCGTCGCTTGCATACAGTCCGCTATGGAAATTGCCAAGTGCCACGATGCAGGCGCCGGTCAGTGTTGCGATATCCACGACGACAGCCGGCTCAAAGCGTTCGGCGTAAGTCAGGGCGTCACACAAGATCAGCCGGCCCTCGGCATCGGTATTGAGAATTTCGATGGTCTGGCCAGACATGCTGGTGACGACGTCGCCCGGTTTGGTGGCGCGTCCGTTTGGCATGTTTTCCGTGGCCGGAATCAGGCCGATGACCTCGGTATCCAGCTCCATATGGGCCAGCGCCTTGAACACGCCCAGTACGGAAGCGGCGCCGCACATGTCGAATTTCATTTCATCCATGCCCAGGCCGGGTTTGAGTGAAATGCCGCCCGTATCAAAAGTGACGCCCTTGCCGACCAGGACAACAGGGCCTTCGGATTTGCGTTTTTTCTTGCTATTACCGCGCTCGGGCGAATACTTGAGTACGATAAAGCGTGGCGGCTGATCAGAGCCTGCGGCTACCGATAAAAAGGCATTCATCTTCAATGCTTCAAGCTGCTTGCGCTCCAGCACTTCTGCGGTGATGGATTTATGCTCCTTGGCCAACTGACGGGCCTGGTCACCCAGGTAGGCTGGCGTACATACATTGGCCGGCAGGTTGCCCAGCTCGCGTGTCAGATGCAGGCCCCTGGCAATGGCAGCACCGTGTTGCACGCCTTCTTCAACCTGTTTCTGGTCGGGCTTGTCTACGGTGAACGTGAGTTTCTTGAAGGTCGAGGGGTCGGACCGCTTTTCTTTACTGAAGGTGGCGGTGAATTTATAAGTGGCATTACCGGCAGCAGTGGCTGCCAGTTGCGCGCTGTGGCGCAGGGTGGCTGCCGGGCAAGGCTCTTCAAGCAGCGTGGAAACCGCTTCGGCGAGCGAGCCGTCGGTGCAATAACCGGCAATGGCCACATGCGCTTTGGACATGACATTGCTGTTGAACTTTTCCTTGGCGCCAAGTCCGACCAGCACGACGCGTGCGGCGCGCATGCCGGGCAGGGCACGCAAGTCAAACAGCGTGCCGGGCGCCGCCTTGAACTCCCGTTTGAGCACGGCATCAAGGGCCCCGTCAGATGCATGGTTGACGAGTTTTGCCGTCTCTCCAAGCACACCCTCGGTGTACACCCCGACGAATAAGGCGGGGGTCTTGATTTGATGAATCGAGCGGCTTGTTTGTGTGTTAAATTCCATGTTGTTTCTACCTTGAGACGTCGGAAAGATGTCCTCATTATCCCCCATCTTTACTTATGTCGCTATTCAAACGGTCCGTTGTTGCAGAAATCACCAGTCACGGTGGCGTTGTCTTTTCAACGCTGATTATCGTTTGGCTAAGCGTGCTATTGGTTCGGCTGTTGGGTCAGGCTGCAGCTGGACAGATCGGCGCGGACATCGTGTTGGGTATTGCGGCGCTCTCCAGTATCACGGCCTTGCCTACCATTCTCGCAGTGGCGCTGTTCATTGCCACCATTACAACCGTTTCACGCAATTACCGAGAGTCGGAAATGGTGGTCTGGTTCGCCAGCGGCGTATCGCTCAAGAACTGGATTTCTCCCGTCTTGCGTGTTGCGCTTCCAGTCTGCGTGTTAATCGGGATTTTGACGCTGGAAGTGACGCCCTGGGCTTATCGACAGATCGAGGAGTATCGTCAACGCTACGAACAGCGCTCAGATCTGTCCAAGATCACCGCGGGGCAGTTTATTGAATCGGCAGAAGGCGCGCGCGTTTTTTTTACTGAAGAGCCCAAAAATCCCGAGGACGAGATCGGCGCTGTCTTTGCACGTGTCCTGGATCAGGATTGGTATACGATTGTGACTTCCCAAAACGCCCGTATCCGTCGCGAAGACAACGGCGATCGCTACGTGGTTCTGGGCCCCGGCAACCGCTATGATATGAAAACCGACAGCGCAGAATTCCGGATGGTAAGTTTTGACTCCTACACATTGCGTCTGGAGAATTCGTCCGGAACCAGCGCCGACGAAATCGCGCGCCAGAATGCGCTGACCCAGATGAAATCGCGTCCTACCGTTAATTTGATTCAGGATCGCAAGGCTGAAAGTCAGGCGCAAATCATGTGGCGTGTTTCCCTGCCGGTGGCTGCGCTGAACCTGGCATTGCTGGCCATCCCGCTAGGCGCGGTCAATCCGCGACTGGGCCGGTCCGCAGACGTGTTGCTCGCGGGTCTGGTTGGTCTGCTTTATATGAACATGATTAATCTCATGCGAGGCTGGATCGGTAACGGTAAAATTGATTTTCTCACCGGCACACTGTCTTTGCATGTGATCGTCCTTGCCCTGTGTCTGTATGCGTTCTATACCCGAATGCGCCTGAAAACGCCCAAAAAATCAGCAGCTTAATAAGCGTTCCTGGATATCGGCTGAGTATTTCATCTGTAATAGACTATATGTATATATAAATTAATTATATAAAAACGATTTGTTATAACTTATAATCCGTTAATGTGTATCGCCGCGGGCGGCGATGCGCTGTCACCACCAGCAGGTAGCACGACGCTCCTGGCCTATGGCCTCTGAGCTGTTGTCACTGTTCCGGCGTTCCAGCTGCAGCGACTTGGGTGGTTCAAAAAGGCAAGGATAATGAATCTACAGCAATTTCGTTTTATACGTGAAACCATCAGACGTAACTACAACCTGACCGAGGCGTCCCGGATCCTGTTCACTTCGCAACCCGGTGTGTCCAAAGCCATTATCGAGTTTGAAGACGAGCTGGGTGTCAAGGTCTTTGAGCGTCATGGCAAGCGTATCAAAGGCCTGACCAAACCGGGGCAGGCAGTGGCCAGCATTATCGAGCGCATTATGATCGAAGTCGATAATTTGAAGAAAGTGAGCGACGAGTTTGCGCGACGTGACGAGGGTAGCCTGGTCATTGCATGTACCCATACTCAGGCGCGGTATTTTTTGCCGCGATTCATCCCGGAGTTCCGGCGCCGCTTCCCCAAGGTTCACGTCTCCCTGGCCGAAGGCAGCCCGCTGCAATTGGCGCAAATGGTCTTGCAAGAGCAGGCCGACATTGCTCTGGCGACCGAGTCCCTGTCCGAAGTGACCGGCCTGGCGACATTGCCCTGCTATAGTTGGGAGCACACCCTGGTGGTCAAGCCAGACCATCCGCTGACAGAACTGACTTCCTCGCAGGCAAAGAACCTGTCGCTGGAACAGATCGCGCAATTTCCTCTCATTACCTATGATCGGGCTTTTTCGGGACGCACTTCTATCGACCAGGCCTTTGCCAGCAAGGGCCTGAAACCGGATATTGTCCTTGAGGCCATTGACGCCGATGTGATCAAAACCTATGTCGATGTGGAAATGGGTATCGGTATTATTGCTGGTGTGGCCTTTGACCCGCGGCGTGACGCCGGTTTTGTCGGTATTCCGGTAGGCCATCTTTTCGGTACGCACACTACCCGCATCGGTCTGAAAAGCGGTGTTTTCCTGCGCGATTATGTTTACGATTTCCTGGCCATGCTCACTCCTGAGCTGAGTCGCGATGTCGTTGAAGCCGCGGTCAATTGCACGGGCACAGGCGATACCGATAGCGGCTATGCGCCACCGCTGCGCCGCGTATCGTAGACCGCTTATACCGTCGCCGCGACATTGGTTGATGAAACAGCGTTATGAAAGAGCGTCAAGACATGGTGTCGGGACAAGACACAGTGCGGATAGTGACAAGCCTGTTCGGCAGTCAGAAACAGTACACACACCGAGCAATACTAACAGCCCTGAATACCAAGTAGCACGCTTCAGGGCTGTGTTCTCGATGCCGCCTGTCACGGTCTGCGCTTTCTGTCCAGCGTTAACCCTGGCGGGACGCCTGCTTGCAGCACGTGGCAGCCTGCGCATTTATTCCAGGGTCAATCCTGTGGGGATGCCTGCTTGAGTTCACGTTTGAGAATTTTGCCCACCGGCGATTTGGGCAATTCATCACGAAACTCAACGATCTTGGGCACCTTATAACCGGTCAGTTCGGTCCTGCAAAAATCGATCAATGCGCTTTCCGTCAGCGACGGATCTTTGCGGACCACGACGATTTTGACTACTTCGCCGGATGCGCCGTTATCAGCGCCGATGGCCGCCACTTCGTTAACACCGGGATGCGAAGCCACAACCTCTTCGATTTCCGATGGGTATACATTGAATCCCGAAACAATGATGAGCTCTTTTTTGCGATCGACAAGGAAAATATATCCGTCCTCGTTGATATATCCCATATCTCCAGTGCGCAGGAAACCGTCAGGTTCGAAAGCCTTTTGGGTGTCGGCCGGCCTGTTCCAGTACTCACGCATGACTTGAGGTCCCTTGATACAAAGTTCGCCGGTTTCATTAACGGCCAGCTCCGTGCCCTGGTCGTCGCGAATTGAAATATCGGTAGAAGGAACCGGCAGGCCGATTGAGCCATTGAATTGCTTCAGATCCAGTGGATTGATGGTTGCCGCCGGTGAAGTCTCAGTCAGGCCGTAAGCCTGCGTCAGTGGCTTGCCAGTCAGTTTTTTCCAGCGTTCGGCCACGGTTCGCTGAACTGCCATGCCGCCGCCGAGCGTGAGCGTCAAATTGTCAAAAGATACCGATTTGAAATCGGGATTGTTCATCAGCGCATTGAACAGTGTGTTAACGCCGGTGAAGGCGGTAAACGGATACTTGCGTAGTTCCTTGATAAAAGCCGGAACGTCGCGCGGATTGAGGATTAGCAGATTGGTGGCCCCAAGTTTGATGAACGTGAGGCAATTGGCGGTCAGGGCAAAAATATGATAAAGGGGCAGGGCCGTGACAATGAAGTCTTTACCATCCTCTTTTGCATGCGGTTTTACCCAGGCATAGGCCTGGCACAGATTGGCCACCATATTACCGTGGGTGAGCACCGCGCCCTTGGCAACGCCTGTAGTGCCGCCGGTATATTGCAGGAATGCCATATCCGAATGATCCAGGCTGACCACCTTGAAATCTGCTACGTTGGTACGCTTCATGATATCGGCAAAGCGAAGATGTCCGGGCAATGACCAGCCAGGCACCATTTTTTTGACATGCCGTACGATCAGATTCAAAGCCAGGCCTTTGACCGCGCCCAGCATATCACCCAGCGTGGTAACCACCACATGCTTGAGCTTGGGCAATTCCGGTATGGCCACTTCAAGCGTGTGTGCAAAGTTTTCCACCACGACCACGAACTCTGCTTCGGCATCCTTAAGCTGGTGTTGCAGTTCACGGGCCGTATATAGTGGGTTGCAGTTGACGACCGTGCAGCCGGCAAGCAGGGTGCCAAACAGGGCCACTGGATATTGCAGGACGTTAGGCATCATCAATGCGACCCGTGTTCCCCGTGTTGCGCCCTGTGCCTGCAGCCAGGCCGCAAAGCGACGGGCAGATTCGTGCAGCTGTGCGTAGCTGAGCGACTGTCCCATGGAAATATAGGCCGTCGAGTCGGCAAAGCGCTCGCAACTTTCATTGAACAAGTCCGCCAGAGAGGCGTAATCGTCCACATTGATTTCGGCCGGAACCCCTTTTGGATAATTTTTTAGCCAGATTTTTTCCATTTCTTATCCTGCTCGTAAAGGACAATTAGCGGAACGCTGTGAGCAGCGTCAATTAGCACCCAGCAGGGCTTGCTTCAATGACGACTGAGCCGGATCTTGGCCCAGCCATACGGCAAGCAGCGCCCGCGCAAAAGCCGCGTCGTCAACGGCGCCTTGTTGCGCTCCCTGCGCAGACACGGACACCCGCGATCCTGAGAATACAATATCGATCACACTGCCTCGCTTAAGACTTTTCTGTTTGAGCAGCAGGCTGGCAAACTGTTTTGCCGAAGGCTGTATGGCCTGCCACTGGCGCTCATCGGTGTTATCCCGCAAGCCCTCATCCAGTGCGTCTGCCAGTGAAGCGCTGTCAACGTCGCGCAGCAAAACCAGCCGCATGGCACGCGGTGCAGTACTATTAATCAGCGCCTGTGCCTGGTCGGTTTTCTCCCCAGTGTACAACGCAGCAAGATATACGTCGAATACAACTTTCTTTCGAATGCCCGCACCGTTGAGAATCAGCTGCGTGTTGGCAACGTGTAACGTATCGGGCACGGTATGACCGTTTACCGTCCGCGCGCTGGCGTCTATTCCGTGGATCGACCCAATCGCGACTGCGCCTGCCAGAAAAATTGCGGTCAATTTCATTGTTTGTCTCCGAATAAAATCCTTGTGCTGTGCAGTCCGCGGCGCATGGACCGGAGAGAGTCCGGCCCATGCGTCTTGCAGCTACAGCCAACGCAGTTGCGGTCTATCAGAAGCGGTGCGAGACCTGCAGGCCAACGATATGGCCATGGGCCTTGAAGCTGCCGCTCAGGCGACCGTATTGCGCAAGGTTGCCGTCGTTGGTATTGTCTACCCGTGATTTTTTCAAATACATGTAGCTATAGCCGACGTCGATTGCGGTATTTTCTGAAGGCTTGTACTGTGCACCGACAGAAAACCAATAGCGGTCGTTATCAGGCAGGGACGCCGGCCGGTGTTCAGCCGAGCGCACCGGAGACTGATCCCAGGCAACGCCCGCTTTCAGCTTCCACTGTGGTGCCACTTGATACATGGCGCCCACGGCAAGACGCCAGGAGTCCTTGAATCCCAACTGCAGGCTGGCGCTGGGCAGGGTATCGCTCTTGATGGTCAACTCCGGCAGGCTGCTCCATCCGGTCCACTGGATGTCTCCCAGCAATTCCCAGCGCGGACTGACGCGCTGATAAATACTGAGCAGGGCTGTATCAGGCAGCGTCACACTGGCGCTTGATGACGAGGTGAGCGAAGCGGGCACCAGGCCGTAGATTTGCTGTAGCTGCGCAGGCAGCGCGCCAATCATGGCCGCCGATGGGCGATGGATATCGACATCGGTATCGCCGGTTGCCTTGTATTTGATACGGGAACGATATGACAGGCCGATGCGGGTGTCCTCACTCGGATGGAACATGACGCCGATATTCCAGCCGAACGCGGTATCGTTCATTTTTACCTTGGCATCACCTTCCAGAATGGGACCATACTGGTCACCCGCTGCCTTGCCCATGGCGGCGGCCTGCTGTGGCGGAACGCCGGCGGCCAGATATTGTTGTGTGATTGCACCTGTGACCTGGCTGCGCAGATCGACCACGGTGCTCTTCTCATATTCGGCCTTGATACGCTGAATATTGATGCCCGCGCCGATCGACCAGTCGTTATTGAGCCGGTAGGCCAGCGACGGATTGAAGTTCATGGTCTTGATTTCAAATCTCTTGGAATGGTAGCGGCCCATGAAACCATCCCCATAGTCGGTCGCCAGGCCAAATGGCGCGCCTATACCCAGACCGGCGAACAGACGGTCGGATACCTGCCACGAGACATAAGCATTTGGTACGAATGCACCGCCGCCCGCGTTGTCGCCTTCATCGCCCAGGCGTGCTCCGGAAAGCGCAGCGTTGGGGGTGCGAAAGGCTGAAGGCAGTGAGCTGCGATCGTTGCTGAATTTGAAGGCGGGAACGATATAGTTGCCCCCTAGCGATACGTTAACACCGGGCAGATTCGTCATGCCCGCCGGGTTGTAGTAGATGGTAGAGGCGTTATCCGCCACGGCGCCACTGCCCGCATATGCCAGGCCCAGTCCGCTGGCATTCTGTTCCAGCAAATTGAAACCTGCGGCATGCACCACTGTGACGCCTGATATTCCCATTCCGAGCAGTGCCGCGCTCAGAAGCGTGCGCTGGAGTTTGTGTGTATGTCTCTTCATACGTCCATCCTAAGTGTAAAACCGGTGATCGCTACAATCACGGCCAAGGTGATATCCGGGTCGTGTTAGTGCTATCACATTTGTAATTGAGGGGATTCAGTTCTGTTTCCCTGTCTTTATCGTCATATGCCTCCTTTACTTTGCTTGTAATGTATGGGTCCTCCCGTAAATGGTGCAAACCCTGTTCCAAAAATTACGCCGGCATCGGCAAGATCTGCGTCCTGCACAATGTTCTGCGCGAGCTGCTTTTCAGTCTGTTCGATCAGCGGCTTGATCAGGCGCTGCGCCAGTCCCTGCGGAATGGTTTTATTGCTGCGCTGATCATGCTTGCGATTTTTCCAGACATAGAAACCTTCACCGGTTTTGACGCCAAGCTTGCCTTGGGCAATTTTGTTCTGCAGGCAACGTGGCGGCTCCTGTCCTTCTGACAACTGTTTGCCGGCGGCCATGGCAATGTCCAGGCCAACCGTATCGGCCAGCGCGATGGGCCCCATGGGCATGCCAAATTCCAGCATTGCCGTGTCAATGACTTCGGGGTCCATTCCCTCGTCGATGCAGCGCATAGCTTGCAGCATGTACGGAGCGAGCACCGCATTGACTAGAAAGCCCGGGGTATCCTGAACCGGCAGCGGCAGTTTGCCAATTTTGCCGACGAAAGCCGCAGCGGTGTCCAGAGTCTGTTGCGCTACGCCGTCGGCGTGCACGACTTCAACCAGTGGCATGCGCGAGACCGGGTTGAAAAAGTGGATGCCGACAAAGCGTTCGGGTTGCGCCAGCGCGCTGCGCAGCTCAGTAATGGACAGGCTTGAGGTATTGGTGGCCAGCACGGCACCTTCTTTCATCTTCGGCTCAATATGTTGGTATAGCGACTGCTTGGCCTGGGAGTTTTCGCTGATCGCTTCAATCACCAGATCGGCCGTGGCAACGCCATGGCCTTCCAGGTCGGGGATCAGTCGGTCCCGGGCTGCCTGCGCGGTATAGCGATCCTTGCGGGCGTAGAGCGAAGCAGCGTTCTTGAACGCACCGGCAATGCGCTGGGCGTCGGTATCCTGCAAGGTGGTTTTGATGCCCTGCAAGGCGCACCAGGCAGCAATCCCGCCGCCCATGACGCCGGCGCCGATAACGTGCACATGCTTTACAGGCCGGGCATTGTCTTTTTTGCCGAATGCCTTGAGCCGCTCCTGCAAGTGGAATACGCGGATCAGGTTGCGTGTTACATCTGATTGCAACAGCCGGGTCAGCGCCTGTGGATCGGCCAGCGGATCGCCGTCATGTTGTTGCCAAATATCCAGCATGGTCAGCGTGGCAGGGTAGTGACCGTAGGGGTCTTTTTTCCGGACCTGCTTGCGTGCCTGCGACGCTATCAGCGACTTGAACGGAGCGCGGGTGAGCATGCCGGCAAGCCCCTTGGCCTGGCGTGCAGGTTTGTCCGAGGTGACCAGATCGACGGCAGATTTTTCAGCAATCCGCGGGGCGACCAGCAGATCCACCACACCGGCGGACTTGGCCTTGCGGCCATCCAGTGTGCGGCCGGTCAGCATCATGTTCAGCGCGGTTTGTGGCCCGATCAGGCGCGGCAGTCGCATCAGGCCGCCCCACGCCGGGAAGATTCCCAGTTTGACTTCCGGCAGTCCAATGACGGGTTTGGGCGAGTCTACCGCGATCCGATAGCGGCACGCCAGGGCCAGTTCCAGGCCGCCGCCCAGGCAGGGTCCATGTATTAGCGTCAACGTTGGAAAGGGGAGTTTTTCGACGCGGTTAAACAGATGCCAGCCTCGTTCAATCAGCTTGCGGCCGTTGTCGATGTTGTCCACATTCTGAAACTCCTTGACGTCAGCCCCCGCGATGAATCCATTGGGCTTGCTCGAGCGGATGATCAGAGCTTTGGGCGGCGTCGCTTCGAGGTGACTGACAATATCGGCCAGTTCTTCCATGACGTCGCTGGCCAGCGCATTCATGCTGCGGTCCGGGCAGTCTATGGTCAGCCATGCAATATTCTGCGCATCGTTCTGTATGGTCCAGTTCTGGTATGTTTTCACAGTTGTCATGATTGGTCCTTACTACAGTGTTTCAACGAGCATGGCGCCACCCTGGCCGCCGCCGATGCAGATGGCAGCCATGCCGCGTTTCAGATTGCGCGCACGCAGCGCCTGCAGCAGATGCAGCACAATGCGCGCGCCAGAGGCGCCAACAGGATGGCCCAGGGCAATGGCGCCGCCATCCACATTCAATTTATCCTGATCCAGCGTACCCAAAGCCGGCATGCCAAAGTGCGTCTGGCAGTACTTCTCGCTTTCAAAGGCGCGCAGGCAGCCAAGCACCTGTGCGGCAAAGGCTTCATTGATTTCCCACAGGTCAAGATCATTGACGGCAAGCCCGTGGCGCTGCAATATGGGCGCACTGGCGTGAACCGGACCCAAGCCCATTTGCGCAGGATCCAGCGCAGCCCATTGGGCGTCGACAATGCGACCGATAGGTTGCAGGTTCCATTTGCTCACGGCGTCTTCGGAAGCCAGCAGTAGTGCGGCGGCGCCGTCTGTGACCTGGGAGCTGTTGCCTGCCGTTATGTTGCCGCTGGGCTTGTCAAATACCGGTTTGAGCTTGCCCAGTTTATCCGCCGTGGAGTCGCGGCGGATACCATCGTCTTCAGTATAGGCGTTTCCTTTTGCGTCGATAATCGCGCTGATCTCGTCGAAGGCCTGGCGATTGATTCCGCAGATGGCACGCTCATGGCTGCGCACACTGAATTGATCCATTTCGCGACGGGTAATGCCAAATTCCCAGGCCAGATTCTCGGCTGTCTGTCCCATGGAAATGCCGATGACCGGGTCGGTGAGGCCTTTGAGCAGTCCGATGACTGGCGCCAGATAGCCGGGCCTGAACTGGCGCAGCAGTCCAAGTTTTTGGCCCGTCGATTTTGCACCGTTCCATTTGGCCAGCCATCTGACCATGGCATCGGAAAATAGCAGGGGCGCACGCGAAAGCGCATCGGTGCCGCAAGCCAGTACCAGGTCCGAGCGGCCGGTTTGAATATTGGCGCATGCCGAGTCCAGTGCTTGCATGCCCGAGGCGCAGTTGCGCATGACGGTCCAGGCCGGTACGCGATGACCCGTGCCCACGCGCAACCCGACCACGCGTCCGATATTGGTTTCGTCGGGAGTGGGGGCGGCGCAGCCGACAATGACTTCGGACAGCGACGTGGCCGGGACAGGCTGGCGCAGCAGCAGTGCGCGACCGGCCTGTACAGCCAGGTCGCCGGCAGAAAACGGCCCTGGGCCGCCACGCACCTTCAAAAAGGGTGTTCTGGCACCATCAACGACATAAACAGGTTTGAATGTCATAGTCAGGATTCCTTGGTGGTGTATGTGGTTGAAGAACCGGACGTGGCCTGCATTCTGGCCAGGCCAAGGTCAAAAGGAAAATCATCGACATGAATGACCTTGTCGCGCAGTCTGTCGCGCTCACGCAGCAAGGCGTATTCCGGGTCGCTGATCTGGTTCATTTGATGCGCCAATTCAGAAATGTCGCGCACATTGCCAGCCGGGTGGCCATCGAACACGCCGCGTTTTTCGGCGTCGCGGATTTTTGCGTCTACCGGTTCGGCGCGCATTGTCGCCACCAGGGCTTTTTCGATGACGCCAATCGGATCTTCGTCGGTGTCAGGCACGTAGCAATTTGCCGTCAGGCGGTCGCGTGCCGCACTGGGCTGCATCAGTTGCTCGCAAATGGCGCGATCAAGCCGGTCTTTAGGGCGTCTGAATACACCGCCCCATGGAAAGACAACCAGACGCAGCATGACGCCGACCCCGCGGTGGGGAAAGTTGCGATACACGTTGAGCAACGCCGCTTGTGCCTTTTCCAGCGCGTCCTGAACCGACCAGTGAACAAAAGCTGCATCGTCCGCTTGCGCACCCTGGTCTTCAAACTGTTTTAAGGTGGCTGAGGCCAAATACAACTGGGACAGAACGTCGCCCAGACGGGCGGAAATTTTCTCGCGCTTTTTCAGGCTGCCGCCCAGGACCAGCATGGCTACGTCGGCGCTAAGCGCCAGCGCTGAAGACAGCCTGGTGATTTGTCCATAATAGGGACGCATGGCAGAAGAGGTGCCGGCTTTTACACCCAGCACGCCCGCGCCGAACAGACCGCTGAACAATGATCGCAAGCCGTTTTTGAAGGCAAAGCCGATATGACCGAAGAGAGCATCGTCGAATTTGTCCAGTGCGATCTTGTGATCCGGTTCCTGCACGGCTGCCATTTCTTTGAGAACGTAGGGGTGGCAGCGTATTGCGCCCTGTCCGAAAATGATCAGGCTGCGCGTCAGAATATTGGCGCCTTCCACGGTAATACCGACTGGGATCTGTTGGTACGCACGGCCAAGGAAATTGGACGGGCCAAGGCATATGCCTTTTCCGCCGATAATGTCCATGCCGTCATTGACTATCACCCGGGCCCGCTCGGTGACGTGATACTTGGCAATGGAAGAGACGACGGACGGTTTTTCGCCCAGATCCACCGCGCCGGCTGTCATGACGCGCACGGCATTGGTCATGTAAGTGTAGGCGCCCATCCGGGCAAGGACTTCCTCGATGCCTTCGAATTTGCCGATGGACAAATTGAACTGCTTGCGAATTCGCGCATAAGCGCCTACGGCGCGCACGGTCATCTGCGACATACCCACATTGGACGAAGGCAGCGAGATTGAACGGCCCGCAGCCAGGCATTCCATGAGCATGCGCCAACCCTGGCCCGCCATTTGTGGTCCGCCGATGATAAAATCCAGCGGCATGAAAACATTATTCCCTTCGGTAGGACCATTCATGAACATGGCGTTTAAGGGGAAATGTCGGCGGCCGATCTGTACGCCCGGATGGTCATGCGGGACCAGCGCGCAGGTAATACCGATATCTTTTTTGTCGCCAAGCAGGCCATCGGGATCGAACAGGCGAAACGCCAACCCCAGCAGTGTGCAAACGGGCGCCAGCGTGATGTAGCGCTTGTTCCATGATACCGACATCCCAAGCACCTGTTCCCCGTTCCATTCACCCATGCACACGACACCGCTATCGGGAATGGCCGCGGCGTCGGAGCCGGCCCAGGGGCTGGTCAGCGCGAAAGCAGGGATATCTTCGCCTCGCGCCAGGCGCGGCAAATAGTGATTTTTTTGTTCATCGGTGCCGTAGTGCACCAGAAGCTCGCCCGGGCCGAGAGAGTTGGGCACCATGACCGATACTGCCAGCGCCGAGTTGCGCGTGGAAAGGCGGGTCATGACTTCCGAGTGGGCGAAGGCCGAAAAACCAAGGCCGCCATATTGCTCTGGGATGATCATGCCAAGAAATCGTTTGGACTTGATGTAATCCCATGCCTGGACGGGAAGGTCGAAATCTTCTGTTGTGATTTTCCAGTCATCGACCAAAGAGCAGGCATGCGGCACTTCATTGTCCAGGAAGGATTGCTCAGCTTCAGTGAGAGTGGGCTTGGGGAATTGTTGCCACAGTGACCAGTCTGGCTTGCCGCTGAACAACTGCGCATCCCACCATACCGTTCCGGCCTCGATGGCATCCCTTTCGGTGTCCGACATGGCCGGCAATACCTTCTTGAACTTGCCCAGCAGGGGACGACTGATATGACGTTTGCGAAACGCTTTAATGTGTTGGGAGAGGGGCACGCAGTCCTCCTAATAAAAAGCTCATTAATCGGGGCAGCAGCAGTTCGTCGTACGCATTTTCATCCACCAGCGGTGAAGTCATGTTGGGCAGCACGCCCTGCAAAATATTGATACCGGCAATCGCGTAGGATGTTGCGCCAAGCATGAAATGGAAGCGCCAGATAATTTCGGCCTCGGGTACATCGGGCATGGCTCGCACTAATGCGGCTTTGTATCGGGCGACAACTTCCATGTATTCCTGCGCGAACAGTGTTTTGATGAAACTGGATGGATCGGTCATGGTGCGCTCGAGCAGCCGCATGAAAATGTTCGCGTCGTGTTCGGGATCGGATGCATGACGCAGCAGTGTGCCAAAAAACGCATCAACCAGTTGCGAAGGCTTGACTGCATTGGGTGCAGCCGCCAGTTCCAGCTCATCCAGCAACCGGATGCGTTCGCGATTGATCCATTCCAGACGGCGTTTCAGGACTGCCCGTACCAGTTCTTCTTTACTGCCGAAGTGGTAGTTAATAGAAGCCAGATTGACGCGGGCTGCCGATGTAATTTGGCGCAATGATGTTGCGTCGTAGCCCGCCTTTACAAACAGGGTTTCGGCGGAATCAAGGATAGCCTTGCGAGTTACTTCACTACGATTGGTTGGCATAGTTAAACATGTGATTTAAACGAGTGTTTTAATTCTATGCCTCTTCCTCACGCTTGACTATCGAGTATTAACCCTAGCTGAATGCACAAAATAGACGGAACAAGCAGCAAGGGAAGCAGTACGCCCCGTACCGGAGTGACATACACGGGAAACTCCTAATATTGAGCTGGAATAAATTTATGAAAAATAACATTGCTAATAATAATGATTCTCATTTATAATCAATTTCAGTTTTTAGGAGAAGACTATGATTGGAAACATGAGTGCAGTAGTGGTTGGCGCAGATCGTCTGGGCAATATCCCGGTGCTTCTAAAAGATCATAATATTGAAATCAAGCAGCACATCAGCGGGCGTGAACCGTCACATCAGAAGAAAACCTATCAGTTGCCAACCGGAACGCAAATGGTGATTTTGCTGACGGACTTTCTTGGCCATAACGTCATGAAGTCTTTCCGTTCGGCCGCGCAAAAGGCCGGGGTGCCTGTGGTCGCTTGTCGCCGTTCACTTTGTAGCATGCAGCAGGCGCTCACACAGTCGGGATTTCGTTGCGTCGATTGTCCGCAACGCAAAGCCGGCAAATGTGATTAGTCATTCCCGAGCGGCCGACCTGTATTATTAAGTGCCGCTTTGCCGGAGCGATATTGACGGCCAGGCCGGGGATATTGGCTATTTCTCATCTGCTCACTGGCTCATTGGCTCATTGGCTCATTGGCTCATTGGCTCATTGGCTCATTGGCTCATTGGCTCATTGGCTCATTGGCTCATTGCGCAGAAAGCCATGTTTCCACAAATCGCCGGCTTGTCCGGGAAGCGGCCTCGCTTTTCGACTGCATACCAGATGTCTATTTACTGCACCGGTTTTTTTGTGCCTGTCATGGGCCGTGCCGATGCGCTCAAATAAAAGTGCGGAAGTAAGCGCGGAGCTGACGAGACAGGCAGAGAATGTCCAACGACGCAAGGCCGGATACGGGCAGGGTGAAGAAACAGGAAGAATTGATGAAGTAAAGCCGGATGAAGTACGAGCGATGAAGCAGGATCCGATTAAAGCAAGACCGATTAAAGGATGCCAAACAAAAGCCGGCCACTCTCAACAGAAAATGGCCGGCTTTTGTTCGGGTTTCAGTTTACGTCAGGGCTAACCGTGGGCCTGGCTCATGACGCTTGCCAAATCAATCAGCGTGAGGCAACGCGTTGACCTTCAAGACGACGTGCGCCGTTATAACGCTTGTTCCAGTACACGTTGTCCATCTTGTCTACGCGTACGACAGCGCCGGTGCGCGGAGAATGAACAAACTTGTTCTCGCCGACATAAATACCGACATGCGAGTAGCGTTTGCCGCGGGTATTGAAAAACACCAGGTCGCCGGGTTGAAGTTCGTCACGTTTGACTGATTCGCCTACCTGGGCCATAGACGAGGCAACGCGAGGCAGATTTACGCCCATATACTTGCTGGCTGTATAGTAAATAAGCCCGGAGCAATCAAAGCCACCCTTTGGTGTTGTGCCGCCAAAGCGATAACGTACGCCCAGATAGTTGAGCGCGGCTTCTGCCAGTTCGCTGGAGGCCGATACCGGTGAATCAATGGCAGCGTCCATGTTGTTGCGGCGGAGCTTGGCCTGGGCAATCAGATCGCCAATCGGATCTGAAATGCGCGGATCCCATTCCGATACCGGTTTATCAGTTGTTGCATCAACCACGCCATTTTGCGTGATGACAAGTTTCTGAGCCTGGTCCTGATCAAGATCGTCGGCAGCTGCGACGTGGGAGAAAGAGAATGTACTGAGGGAAATGCAGAGGAGGGAGAGCAATGACCGTTGGATACGGGTACGGAAATTACCGAAACTGACAGGGTAGTGTGGGGGCATAGTCGTTACATATCGTAAATTATAGGGTGTCCGAGCTAGCTTTTCCAAAAGCTGAGCAAATTCTACATAAAAATCAACGCAGTCACAACCGATTTCTAAAGATTTTCTAGAACGAAATTAAGAAAAATTTACATTGTGAGCTCAGAATTCGCATTTTGCTTTTTACGCTCATTCAGCTTTTGTAGAAGCCAGAAGTTAGCGTATTTTCGCTGCATGTTGATCGCAACCTGCCGTTATGTTGCATTCAATTGAATGTCAGCGTTGTTTCGCCCTAAATGTAAAAATAAAATTCAATTGTCACGTAATGTGCTATAGCCTGGGCTGGCCGGCGACATACTTTTGCGCATTTGCCACTCGGATTGCCGGGCAACAAGACATGCGGTCAAAACAAACTTCAATATTATTGCAATCTATTCGTGCGCGATATGACTTGAATCAAATTACGATCATAGGGTTCATTATATTTTCTTGACACCATATTGTGCATGCCGGATATGGTGAATGCATAATATGGCGATTCCGTGATTAGACGCTTGGGAGAATGTCTACGCATGCCAAGTGGATGGTGCCGGAAAAACAAACCGGCAGGCTCGTACGAGTCTGGGGCCGATGGCGGCGGGCACGGGTTGAATCGGCACACCGGATGCGCAAGATACAGGTTGTTGCTGATGACTATTTCATTTATTCTCGGCTAATATATATGCAATAAGGCGGTCGCACACACGATGCGACCAGCCCGCAATGCAACTTTCGTTTTAACTATTTCACACTATACGTTTACAGGAGACCGCTTTTATGTCCACTTCAATTGAGTCCGTGCTCGTCGAAAACCGCGTATTTCCGCCCAATGACGACTTCGTCCGGAACGCGGTGGTATCGGGTATGGATGCTTATAAAGCACTCTATAAGGAAGCAGAGGATGACTTCGAGGGTTTCTGGAAGCGTCAGGCAAATGAACATCTTCGCTGGATCCGACCGTTCACCCAGGTGCTGGACACGTCGGGGGCGCCATTTTATAAATGGTTCGCAGACGGCGAGCTTAATGTTTCATATAACTGCCTGGATAAACATGTGGTCGAAGGTCGCGGTGACCAGACTGCGGTCATTTTCGAGGCCGACGATGGCGCCGTTACGCAGGTGACTTATAAGGAGCTGCTTGCACGTGTCAGTCGTTTTGCCAATGCGCTCAAACAAGGCGGATTCAAAAAGGGCGACACTGCGATTATCTATCTGCCCATGTCCATCGAAGCCGTGGTGGCCATGCAGGCTTGTGCACGCCTGGGCATCATTCACTCGGTTGTGTTCGGCGGTTTCTCGGCCAAGAGTCTGCATGAACGTATTGTCGACCTCGGCGCGTCACTGGTCATTACGGCAGACGGCCAGTATCGCGGCGGCAAGGCGCTGCCCCTGAAGTCCGCTGTTGACGAAGCGTTGGCGCAGAGCAATACAGAAAAAATACGCAAAGTGGTGGTATATCGTCGCACGGGCGTCGATACCGATTGGACCCCCGACCGTGATGTGTGGTGGAATGAATTCGAAGACCAGCAGTCCGATGTTTGCGAGCCGGTCGCGATGAACTCCGAAGACCCGCTATTCATTTTGTATACCTCGGGCTCTACTGGCAAGCCCAAAGGTGTGCAGCATTCATCCGCGGGTTATCTGCTGTGGGCGCAAATGACCGTAAAGTGGACATTCGACCAGCAGCCAGGCGATGTTTTCTGGTGCACGGCGGACGTCGGCTGGATTACTGGCCACACGTATGTTACCTATGGTCCGCTGGCGGCCGGCCTGACACAAGTCGTGTTCGAAGGTGTGCCAACGTATCCGAATGCCGGTCGCTTCTGGGACATGATCGCTCGTCACAAAGTCACTACATTTTACACAGCGCCCACAGCGATCCGCTCGTTGATCAAAGCATCCGAAGCGGACGCCAAGGTCCACCCAAACAGCTTCGATTTGTCCAGCCTGCGCATTATCGGCTCTGTGGGTGAACCCATCAATCCGGAAGCGTGGGTATGGTATTACAAGAATGTGGGTAAAGAGCGTTGCCCCATTGTTGATACCTGGTGGCAAACAGAAACCGGCGGGCAAATGATTACGCCATTGCCAGGTGCAACGCCGCTCAAGCCCGGATCTTGCACATTGCCACTGCCTGGCATTTTTGCAGCCATTGTGGACGAAACCGGCGAAGACGTGCCCGATGGCAACGGCGGTTTCCTGGTCATCAAAAAACCGTGGCCGGCCATGATCCGTAACGTATGGGGAGATTCCGAGCGTTACAAGAGCAGCTATTTCCCACCGGAATACCGGGGTTACTACCTGGCCGGTGATGGCGCCCAGCGGGATGCGGACGGTTACTTCTGGATCATGGGGCGAATTGACGACGTGCTGAACGTTTCAGGCCACCGCCTGGGAACCATGGAAGTGGAGTCGGCGCTGGTATCCCATGAGCTGGTTGCCGAAGCGGCAGTCGTTGGCCGCCCAGATGCGACCACGGGCGAAGCCGTTGTGGCCTTCGTGGTGCTCAAGCGCGATCGTCCGCACGGTGACGAAGCCAAGGAAATAGCCAAACAGTTGCGCGACTGGGTTGCCAAAGAGATTGGCCCGATTGCCAAGCCCAAGGATATTCGCTTTGGTGACAATCTGCCGAAGACGCGCTCAGGCAAAATCATGCGTCGACTGCTGCGTGTGGTCGCCAAGGGAGAGCAGGTCACGCAGGACGTGTCCACACTTGAAAACCCGGCCATACTGGAGCAACTGAACGAGTCTGTCTGAAGCGTTCAGGATAGCCGTCGCAGGGAATCCGGATCCTGGTGTATCCGGTAGACGGCGGACGGTATAAGGGCTGAAGTTCCTGTTTTGGGGACTTCAGCCCTTATAATTTTAGCTATCTGAGGACTGCGGCCCGGACAGTGGGGGCTTTGTGCGCAAGGCCCGGCCCAAATCCACAGTAAATCAAAGACCGTTATATACCGGACCTTCGCCACCCTGTGGTGCGACCCACACGATATTCTGCGTGGGATCCTTGATATCACAGGTCTTGCAGTGAACACAGTTTTGCGCATTGATTTGCAGGCGATCCTGATTCTGCTCATCTTTAACGAACTCGTACACGGCGGCGGGGCAGTAACGCTGCTCGGGTCCGGCGTACACGCGCAGATTGGTCTGGACCGGAATCGAGGCATCTTTCAGCGTCAGGTGCACCGGTTCGTTTTCTTCATGGTTGGTATTGGAAACAAACACCGACGACAGTTTGTCGAAGGTCAGCTTTCCATCCGGTTTGGGGTAGTCTATTTTCGTGCACTCTGCCGCCGGCTTAAGGCATTCGTGATCGGCTTTCGTGCGATGAATAGTCCACGGCATTTTGCCTTTGAAAACCAGCTGCTCGATACCGGTCATCAGGGTTGCAACCAGCCGTCCTTTCTTAAACCACTGCTTGAAATTGCGCGACTTATTCAGCTCGGCGTGCAGCCAGCTTTGTTCGAAGGCAATAGGGTAGGCCGACAGAACATCCTGGCTGCGCTCGGCAGTTAATGCGTCAAAAGCGGCTTCGGCTGCCAGCGCGCCGGTCTTGATGGCTGCATGACTGCCTTTGATGCGACTGGCATTAAGAAAGCCGGCCTCACAGCCGATAAGCGCGCCGCCTGGGAACACCAGCTTGGGCAGAGACAGTAGGCCGCCGGCCGTGATGGCGCGGGCGCCGTAAGCGATGCGCTTGCCGTTTTCAAAATACGGACGGATGCTCGGATGGGTTTTATAGCGTTGGAATTCTTCAAAGGGCGACAGCCACGGGTTGGTGTAGTCCAGGCCTACAACCATGCCGACCATCACAATATTGTCTTCCAGATGGTAAAGGAACGAACCGCCGTAGGTATCGGAATCCAACGGCCAGCCAGCCGTGTGCACCACCAAGCCTTTTTTGAATTTTGCCGGATCAATTTCCCACATTTCCTTGATGCCGATACCGTAACTTTGTGGGTCGCGACCCTGATCTAGCTTGAACTTCTCAATCAGTTGGCGTCCCAGTTGGCCACGGGAACCCTCGGCAAACAAAGTATATTTGGCATGCAGTTCCATGCCGGGCTGGTAATGTGCTGTCTGATTGCCGTCGCGATCCAGCCCCATGTCGCCGGTGGCAACGCCTCGAATTGCGCCGGTATCGTTGTACAGTAATTCCGTGGCCGCAAAACCGGGGAAAACGTCTACGCCCAGCGCCTCGGCCTGTTCGCCAAGCCAGCGCGTGACATAGCCCAGGCGCACAATGTAGTTGCCTTCATTATGAAAACAGGGTGGCAAAGCCCATTTCGGTGTGGATTTGTGCCCTGTTTCGTTCAAAAACAGGAACTGGTCCTCGGTCACCTCTACGCCCATTGGCGCGCCTTTGTCTTTCCAGTCGGGAATGAGTTCAGTCAGTGCCTGAGGATCCATGACCGCGCCGGAAAGAATATGCGCCCCGATTTCGCCGCCTTTTTCCAGCACACAGACTGAATAGTCCTGTCCTTTTTCCTGGCAGAGCTGTTTGAATTTGATCGCGGCCGCCAGCCCGGCGGGCCCGCCGCCGACGATGACAACGTCATATTCCATTGATTCGCGTTCTGACATTCGCGCTAACTCCTGAGATAATGTAATTCTGTGTTAATGACGATTGTATTGCAATGAGCGCGCAATTGCAGTTCTTTATGGCTGAAGTCGTTGTTAACTGCGCTGAAACTGCCAATTGAACTGACAGGCGGAATTGGTCGCGAGCAAGCGTTCTGGTGGTTGGAATCCCAGGCTTGTACTATCCCACGTTTGCCACGAGTTACCGTTAGCAATCCCGGGGCGTACAACCTCTACATTGGCAACCGATCCCATCCTGCAACACGGACGGTCTGCCACCGCTTAAATCCTAAAGCGTCAGGCAGCCCGCCTCTGTGTAAAGTAGACCGACAGAGGGGTGTCGCGTAGCGAAAAAAACCGGGTGGTGCCTGCGCCGGTTTCCAATCCGAAGCGCTTACCTAGGACAAGTACCAATAAGATAGGCGGGTGTCGGGTAGGTGAAACAGAAATCTGCTACAGTATCTTCAGTTGGAAACAAGGTTTTATCAAAGGAGATCGTTCATGCCCGATAGTTTGTTGCCGTCCGGGGCGCAAGACGATTCCCGTCCAAGAGAACATCGCCACGTGTTTGCTTTGCGCTGGGCCGATATGGACATGCTGCGGCACGTGAACAATACCGTCTATTTTCGCGCCATAGAAGAAGCGCGCATGCAGATTTTTGGTCCGCTGCTCCCGCTGTTTGCACCCGGTACCGGGGTTGTGCTGGCGCGTGCCGAATGCGACTTTCTCAAGCCCATGAGCTGGCCCGGCAATATTGAAATTGTACACCGACTCGCAAGAATCGGTCGCTCCAGTCTGGACTGCAATATTCTTATACGCAGGGAAGGCGAGCCCGATACCGTTTATGCCCGTTCTCGGGCGATTGTGGTCCTGAGCGATCTGGCGTCGGGAAAGTCAAGCCCATGGTCAGCTGCGCTGCTGGAGCAATTGCAAAAGCAGTTTGCGGCAACCCCCTCATAATCCGGCGCCTCACTGTGAAAGGCGCAGGCCACTTGTCGTTAATGTTTCATAGTTAGTAAAGGAAGAGTAAATGGATAAGGTATTTACAAATGCCAATCAGGCGCTCGACGGCATCGTAGCCGACGGGCAGATGATCGGCGTTGGCGGCTTCGGTCTTTGTGGTATTCCCGAAGCGCTCATTGCGGCCCTGCGGGATTCTGGCGTGAAAAAACTCACTTGCGTGAGTAACAACGCCGGTGTAGACGGATTCGGTCTGGGGCAGTTGCTCGCGACACGGCAGATCAGCAAAATGATTGCATCCTATGTCGGTGAGAACAAGGAGTTCGAGCGTCAGTATCTGAATGGAGAACTCGAGCTGGAATTTACGCCTCAGGGAACGCTGGCTGAAAAACTGCGCGCCGGGGGTGCGGGAATCCCTGCTTTCTTTACGCGCACGGGGGTGGGCACCATTGTTGCTGATGGCAAGGAAATCCGCGAGTTCGACGGGCATCAGTATGTGATGGAACGTTCGCTCGCACCTGATGTGTCCCTGGTCAAAGCCTATATCGCCGATCGCAGCGGTAATCTGATTTTCCGCAAGACAGCGCGCAACTTCAATCCCAACGTGGCAATGGCCGGCAAAATCACCGTGGCCGAAGTGGAAAAAATCGTTGAGGTGGGCGAACTGGATCCCGATCAAATTCATCTTCCCGGCATTTACGTGCAGCGCATCGTACTGAACGAGAATCCTGAGAAACGGATTGAACAACGCACGACACGTCCGTCCAAAGGAGAATAAACATGGCTTGGAATCGCGATCAAATGGCTGCGCGTGCAGCAAAAGAACTGCAGGACGGATTCTATGTGAATCTGGGTATCGGTCTTCCAACGCTGGTGGCCAACCATGTGCCAGCGGGTGTGGAAGTGTGGCTGCAATCAGAAAATGGCCTGCTCGGCATTGGCCCTTTTCCTACAGACGAGGAAATTGATCCGGACATGATCAATGCCGGCAAGCAGACTGTCACAACACTGCCCGGCTCATCCATTTTTTCATCGGCCGATTCATTTGCCATGATTCGTGGTGGCAAAATCAATCTGGCTATTCTGGGCGCCATGCAGGTCTCGGAAAAAGGGGATTTGGCCAACTGGATGATTCCGGGCAAGATGGTCAAGGGCATGGGCGGCGCAATGGACCTGGTGGCCGGCGTCGGTCGTGTGATTGTCCTGATGGAGCATATCGCGCGTAAAAAAGACGGTACGACCGACATCAAATTGCTGCCCGAGTGCACCTTGCCGCTGACCGGCGTGGGCGTTGTTGATATCATCATTACCGACTTATGCGTCATGGAAGTGACGGAAAACGGCTTGAAAGTTATCGAGCTGGCACCCGATGTCACCGTCGAGGAAGTGCAGGAAAAAACCAAGGCAAAATTGGATATTTCAGCCCTGGCCTGACCGACATCTGTCTGTCCGATAAGCGCCTTGCGCCGCCTGGCGCATTCACTGAATTTTCGTACGTGGATGTGTCAAGGGTGCCGGGCGCTTTTTCTCCTGCTGCAGGTGTGGGCGGCTATTGCCCGCCTTTACTGCCCGCAGCCAATGCCAGGCATAACCAGCCAGCCAGAAAACATACGCCGCCGATTGGCGTAATGGCGCCAAGCCATTTCACATTGCTCAGTACCAGCACGTACAGGCTGCCGCTGAAAATAACAATACCAGCTGCAAAAAGCCGACCGCTCCAGCGCAGCGCTTGCTGGTTCACATGCGCGGCCACACCCACTAGCATCAACAGCGCCAGCGTATGAATAAGCTGATAGAGTACGGCGGTATGCCAAATGGGCAGTAGCGCCGGGTCTACATGGTTTTTCAAGCCATGAGCACCGAAAGCGCCGGCGGCCACGCCAACAAAGCCGCTAATGGCAGCGCCGCGAATTAAAGCAGAGTGGATAGTCATAGAGCAACCTCTTGGAATGTATCTGGGTCGACCGCATGTTTTTTTTGCGGTGATGGTGTATTGTAAATGTTTGCGCACCACTGCGATGACTGTTGCGGTGATGCATATATGATTGTTTCCCGGAGTTCCCGCTTACTATGTCAACCGCTTTTGAACGCCTTCAGCAATTGCGTATCGCGATGGCTGCGCAGCATATTGATGCCTATCTGATTCTGTCTGCAGATCCTCACCAGTCGGAATACCTTCCCGAGTACTGGCAGGGACGACGCTGGCTCAGCGGCTTTACCGGTTCTGTCGGAACCGTGGTCGTGACCAACGATTTTGCCGGGCTCTGGGTCGACTCGCGCTATTGGGAGCAGGCGGAAAAACAGCTATGCGATAGTGGCATAGCCCTGATGAAACAGGGCCAGGCCGATGTCCCCAGCGTCAATACGTGGCTGGAGGCGCATCTGGCAAACCGGCAGGTGGTTGGGGTAGACGGTCATGTGCTCAGCCTGAAAGCCGCGCAGGAATTGCGTCAAGCACTGACGCGCAGCGACAGCATTTTGAAAACCGATAGCGACCTGCTGGCGGCAATCTGGCCTGATCGACCCGGTTTGCCTGCAGCGCCTGTCATGGAACATAACGCTCCTTTTGCCACACGCAGTCGCCAGCAGAATTTGCAGGCGGTGCGCCAGGCTATGACTGAAGCCGGCGCGCAATGGCATTTGATCAGCGCGCTGGACGATATTGCCTGGGCATTGAATCTGCGAGGCTCCGACGTTTCCTATAACCCGGTATTTCTGTCGCATTTGCTGATCGGAACCGAGACCGCTGTGCTGTTTGTCGACAAGACAAAAATGGCTGCCGAACTGATAGCACGACTGGCAGCAGACGGCGTTTCGATCCAGGGATATGATGATATTCAAAATGCATTAACGACGCTGCCGCATGAGACGTTGCTGGTTGATCCAGCTCGTACAACGGTGGGGCTGCTTGCGCATGCCCAGTCGGTATCATTGATCGAAAAGCTCAATCCCTCGCAGCGTTGCAAATCCATCAAAAACCAGGCCGAGATTGCGAACGTGCGACAGGCCATGGAACAGGACGGCGCTGCGCTATGTGAGTTTTTCGCCTGGTTCGAGGCGGCCATGGAAAACGGCGAAACCATAACCGAGCTGACGATTGATGAGCAAATCACCGCAGCCCGCGCCCGTCAGCCCCATTTTGTGTCGCCCAGTTTTTCTACCATCGCCGGTTTCAATGCCAATGGCGCCATGCCGCACTATATGGCAACACCTGAGTCGTTTTCCGTCATTGAAGGCGATGGCCTGCTATTGATCGATTCAGGCGGGCAGTATCTGAACGGCACGACCGATATCACCCGGGTGGTGCCCGTTGGCAATATCGATGCCCAGCATCGTCGCGATTTTACGCTGGTGCTCAAGGGCATGATTGCCCTGGCTACTGCCGTTTTTCCGGAAGACTATCCAGGCCCGTTGCTCGATACGCTTGCGCGCGCACCGTTGTGGTCGCAGTTGCTGGATTTCGGACACGGAACCGGGCATGGGGTTGGATATTTTATGAATGTGCACGAAGGCCCGCAAATGATCTCGCATCGCGCTTACCGTTTTCCCAACACCGAGATGAAAGCCGGCATGATTACGTCGGATGAGCCTGGCCTGTACCGGCCCGGGCAGTGGGGCATTCGAATTGAAAACCTGATCTGTACGGTGCCAGCGGGCCAGTCTGAATTCGGTCATTATCTTAAGTTTGAAACGCTGACGCTATGCCCGATCGATACACGCTGCATTGAACGGCAATTGCTCAATGAGCAGGAACTGTCATGGGTAAATAGCTATCACGAAGAGGTGTATCGCCGACTCGCGCCGCGGGTTTCCGGCCCTGCATTGGCCTGGCTGCAAGCCAGAACCGCAGCGATTTGATTTGCCCTTAGCGGGTCCGGGTAACATCAAGTTGCCGCTGCGGCCAGACGCGGCATGGGTTTATGCCTTGCGCTTATCCATTGCCAGATTATCCGTTGTCAATGAGGAATGCAAAAAAACCGCCTTGCGATTAAATCAAGGCGGTCTATTTGCGGGCCAGGCAACTGTCAGCGCTTCTACATCTGACCCATGGCATATTGCACGATCAGGCTGCTCACTGATACGGCCATCCATACCAGAAAACCCAGCAGGATAGGGCGCGGCCCCGTTGCAAAGATTTTGCGCATATCGGCAGACAAGCCAACTGCAGCCAGTGCGACGACGATCAGGAACTTCGCCGCGACGTTGATCCAGTCGAGCATGATTTCGGGCATAATACCGGTGCTTCGCGTCAGCGAAGCGAGTAGAAACCAGACGATAAACCATGGAAATATTTTTGCCAGACTGACAGACTGATTACCTTGCCGGCGATTGCGCATACCGACCAGAACAACCAGAAACAGGCAGATCGGAATAATGAGTGTGGCGCGTGTCAGCTTGACGATTGTGGCAAAATCCCCGGCCGCATGACTATAGGCGTAACCGGCAGCCACCACAGAAGACGTATCGTTGATTGCGGTGCCCGCCCACATCCCAAAGCCGTAATCGCTCAGGCCCAGCATATGGCCCATGGCAGGGAAGGCGAGCACAGCCAGAATATTGAACAGGAAAATGGTGGAGATGGCAAACGCGGTGTCATGCTCCGACGGCTTCAAAATGGGCGTGACCGCTGCAATAGCCGACCCGCCACAAATGGCCGTACCGACCCCGATCAACGTGGTCAGATTGGAAGGCGTGTGCAGCAGGCGTCCTAGCAACCAGGCACTTACGAATGCCACCGTCACGGTCACCAGCGTCACCGCCAGCGATTCCCCGCCTGTTGCCATAATCTGAGTAAAACTCAGGCCGAAACCAAGCAGGATGATAGAGACCTGCAAGATTTTCTTGGATGAAAAAGTGATGCCGGGCTGCAGCGTGGCATGCAGGCCGAAAGCGCTTCGATACACAATGCCCAGCAGTATGGCGAAGACCGGCCCCCCGATAATTGGCATGGCACGTCCGGCGAATTCGGCCACCAGAGCGATGGCGATGGACAGAAACAACCCCGGCCAGAGCGAATTTTTGCGAGGCTGGGCTGTACTGTTGCCTTTGGCCGAAGACCCGATGCCAGCATCAGGTGATACAGTGGCTGACAAAGCCTGAGAGGATGCTACCGTGAGTGTCATAATATATTAAATTTCCATTAGCTTATTACTGATTAATATCGATCATAGGCGCGAATATGGTATAAGTAAAGTTACAATAATTTATAACTCAAATAAGGAATATTGATGGCTTCGTTCAGTCCGAAACAACTCGACGTGTTTATCAGCATCGCGCGCCTGGGTAGCGTCAAGGCTGCGGCTGATTCCTTGCATCTGTCCCAGCCCGCCGCAAGCATGGCGCTGGCCGAATTGGAAAAGCAACTGAGTGGTCCGTTGTTTGATCGCGACAAGGGCAGGCTGTATTTGAACGAAAAAGGCCGACGCCTATTGCCGCTGGCTCAGGAAATCATCGAAAGAATGATTGAATTTCGCCAGCGCGCCGATGACCAGGCCGACGTATTAACCGGCGAATTTCGTATTGGCGCGAGCAACACGGTGGGCAATTACCGGGTCGGCGACCTGCTAAGCGGATTTGTGCTCAATAACGACAGAGTCACCGTTTATCTGAATGTTGCAAACACCGATGAAATTGTCCGGCAAATTGTCGATCACAGCATTGATGTGGCGTGCGTCGAAGGTCAGGTTCATCATGAAGTCGTCGAATCCGTGCATTGGATGGACGACTCACTGTGTGTATGTACTCGTCCGGATCATCCGCTGGCGGCTATCACGCATTTGCAGCCGGCCGATTTTATGGATGCGCGCTGGATCTTGCGTGAGCGCGGATCGGCCACGCGTGCGGTCAGTGATGTCGAGCTGGATAAACTACCGCAAGCCAAGGTGGTCATGGAACTGGGGCAAATCGAGGCCATCAAGCAGGCAGTGATTGCCGGCCTGGGCATTGCATTTTTACCGCAAGTGGCAGTGACCCATGCTGTGAGTTCGGGCAGACTGGCATTGCTGCATACACCGTTTTTGAACCTGTCCAGGCAGCTGTCGATAATTTATCATCGGTCGCGCTACCAGGGCAGATTGATGCGCGCTTTTCTCGATTCTGTTAAGCATCCCGGAACACCGGCGTCTTGAAAAACAGCGCGCTGTAGGCGGTCCCGATTCGACATACAACTCGGCGATCCTCGCCGTAATTTAAGTCGCTTTCAAATTCCCGAGCCTGGCCACATCCCGTACCGACATACGCCTGTTCCAGCCGGGATACGACTTTCGCATCCATCGGAGAATGGGGGGAATTTTTTATTTCGATAACGAATGAAAAATAAGGTATGTGTTAAACACACTCGCACTTGTTAGTAAATTCTGTATCGAAATCAATTTATGCAAGGAAAATAAATGGCTTACGGCTATCGCTCAAGCGTGAACAATGCAACTAGACTTCCTCGGCACTTTATTTAGGACGAGGTATGTATTCAGACCAAGAGCGAATTGTTGGGTCCTGCGAGAAGTGTCGAATCTTGACAGAGATATCAGGAGACGATCCGCGGTGAAAATGCCCTGTATGTAGTGAAACGCTGGTTAGAACACTCTCGGTAGCAAACAAAACCGCGCCCGAAATAGGCTCGCGCACTTTGTCTGACCACGAGGTTGCATTTCAATGCCCCAGGTGCTTGCAGTTTAGTGCTTGCCCAGAGAATGCATTCCCGGATGTTCTTTGGGATTAAAGTGGATCCTTGCCATTCAGCCTTGTAAGGAACTCATTTACGGTAAATAGAAATGAAAACACTAAAGGATAAGGCAGTCGTATATGGAATGATGATCCTCGTATTAATGCCCATCATTCTCATCATTGGTAACGCAATAGAATTTATATGGCGGCCTGTTACGGGTAAGTTGTGAAACTACGAGTTATCCAAAAAGCAGTCACCCGTACGCTGTTATTCTCGCAGAGATTTGTATGGAAACATAGCCACTGAGTGGCAATAAAAGCCAGGAGGAGGGCAACTACAGGCTAAAATTAAAGGAAAGAAAGTACTTGCATGTCTATCCACTTAGTTATAGTAAGATCGTGGTTGGTTTGCTCAAATAAATCTACAGTTAGCACATCGATTGCTTTATCGACTAGAGTGCGGACTATTTTCCTACATTGGCCTTTATATGCCGCGTCCCCTTTCTTTTCCTCAACTTGAAGCTTTCAAGGCTGTTGTGCTCACTGGCACTACTGTTGCTGCAGCTCGAATGCTGCATACAACACAACCTACAATCAGCAGACTCTTAAGTCAGGCACAGTCTGCTACTGGCTTAAAACTATTCGTCAATGATAGAGGCCGCCTCCAGCTCACGAGAGAGGGTCGTCATCTGTTTGAGATTATTCAGGTAAATTTCCAAGGTTTAGGAAGAATCGAACAGGCGGTCGTTGCACTGCGAGAATCAGGTGCAGGTGTTTTTCGCGTTGCGGCGACGCCTTCGTTAGGGCAAAGTCTGCTTCCCGCTGCAATGGAACGATTTTCCCATGACTACCCTCAAGTGCGTTTTAATGTTCAAACACTGGGAAGACGACAGATTGAAGAAGGATTGCGCTTAGGGCTTTACGATATCGCGTTAACGAATTCCATGCCAGACGGGGCCGAATTTGAGGGTACGGCAGTGCATAATGCGCAGGCAGTCTGCGTTTCATCTCACGACCATCCTTTTGCGCAACGTGACTATGTCACGATAACAGATCTTAAAGATCAAATACTGATAAGTTTGCCAGGCGACGATGTCATAGAAATGGAACTACAACAGGCGTTCAAAAAATCGGGGATTAACAATCCGACGAATATCGAAACGATCTATACGTCAACAATCTGTATATATGCTTCACGGGGTTTAGGTGTTGGAATAGTAAACCCATATATGGCCTCTGTATTCAGAGACCGTCTATGCATAAGGAATTTTCGCCCGAAAATACCTGTTATGACTTATGCTGCTTTCGCTCGGTTCACACCGCCGTCTGAGTTGGCTCAGCATTTTTTGCACAATGTGGTAGAGTCATGCCATACCGAGCAGTTCGGTGTGTGAGTACGGATTTCTATAGAAAAATACCGTCCTGCATAAAAAAGCAGGACGGTGACGATCAGCTCTCTTAGAGCGCAACAACGTCTGCTACATCAATAATATACATGTTGCGATCATGTTCGTGTACAGAATCAATGCAAACCTCCAGGCCATCCGGTCTCCATCGAGGGTGTAGATCACATCGGTTTTCTTTGCTTAATGAAGGGTCAGCGTAGAACGATCCTAGATCATGGCGCTTACCCGTGTCCATATCATAAAGAAAGAGTACACGCTCATGAGTTGTGCTGTCGGGGTAGGTATCGCTCAGCAACCAACGCGGATTTACGGGAGAATATGTCATATGGCCATTTTCTATAAGCACGCCGTCTCCAACCACAGCAATGTTACCGCCATCTCGATCTTCGTAAAGATGATAATGGATATCTCCGTTATGTGGCCCCCAGACGATAATCTCATGATCGGCGCGCCACAGAGGATGAGAAATTTGCCATTCCGATTTCTCGTAATCAAATGTCCCCACTTTGGCTGGGTCGAAGTCCTCTTTCAATTGTGGTAATGGATGATCTGAGCATTCCAGAAGTCGCAAATCGGACCCATCCGGATTCATCGTAACCAGGCGATGCAAAAAACATGTCTCATCTTTCACTCGCTCCGTCCAACGATGCAGAAAAAGTACCCGAGTAGCAGAAGGATTAATCTCAATGTGGCTTACCCAATGAATGGCTTTGCGCATGGACTCACACGGATGAAACGCGGCCAGATCTGTATAGCTGACTGCCAGTTCTATTGCCCCGGTTTCTAGGTTCATATACATGATACCGTCGTCACTGGGACAGTTTTCCAAATCAGGCCTAAAACGATCGCAGGGATATCCTATGGTCTCGTGCGTCACATATAAGCGGCGGTAATCTACGCTAAGCGCCCACTGACCATCGGGTGCTGCAACATACACCGGTAATGGTAATCGTCGGCGCTCACCACTATCGAGGTCAACAATCTCAGAAGCAAAATATGGGTACCGTGACACTGAATCATTGGTTCGGACATTATAGATAGCCCTGGTTTGATTTTGACTACCTATCCATTGAAGCTGACATCCCATTTGCCAATTCCATGTGGTTGTCTCACCGATTACTTTGAACTCGTTACCTTTTGTTAGATCAAAGTAGCCAACTTTAGCAACCAGATCCGGCGTTAAGTACGCGTCACGCCATGGGACTTGATTCGCAAGTAATCGACGTCCGTTACTGTTCCAGTTGGACTTGTTGTAGTATCCAAAGAAATAGTGATTTCCGTCCTGACCCATACGGCGAATAGGGGAAGTTGAACTGAGCGTCATGCCGTCTCCCTTTGATTTGATAGATCAACGATTAGATTCCCGGCCTTGTCGCAAGACGCAGTTGCACCCGGTGGAATGATCAGCGTTGACGATGCGTCCTCGATAATTGCGGGACCGGCGATTTTTTTATTCTCTTTCATTGCCTCACGTGCAAGCGTTGGTGCAGGACGCCTTGCATTTTCTGCACCGATCCAAATCTGACGCACTTGCTTAACATGTTTCCATACTTGTTTTCCGCTGCCCAGGTTCAGAGGACGTTCTTCCCGCTGCTCAATCGCTGCAACACGCAAGTTAATCAGCTCAACATGCTGTACTGGGGGCACTTGTCCGAATACTCGGCTATACGCTTGCGCGAACGATTTTTTGATTTTGGCTGGCGTGTCCTCACCGAACGGGCCATCAGGCAACCGGGTCAACAGCTCAAATCCCTGCCCAACAAAACGGAGGTCAGCACTACGCTCATAGGTAAATTTTGCGTCTGGAATCAAGGTAATTTTCATGACGTCAGCAGCGCTTCGTTCTAGTTTTTGGAACAATGACTCAAGATGCTCGGCAGAGACAGCGTCCAGCTCACGGGCTACAGTCACTGAGCGATCCACCCGCGCGGGTGCAATGAGCAACCCCAGCGCTGATGCCACACCGGCGCCCGGTGGGCAGATGACTCGCTTAATCCCTAGTCGACGAGCCACATCACATCCGTGCAAAGGGCCGCCGCCACCCGTAGCCAACAGGGCGAAATTATTAGCGTCAAAGCCGCGTTCTGCCACGTGCACGCGTGCCGCCGCTGCCATATTCTCATTGACGATAGCGAGTACACCATCGGACGTTTGTTCTGGGCTGATATCTACCACCTCACCGACCAAACGTATGGCGGTTTCGGCTGCTGCTGTGTTGAGCTTCATGGTGCCGCCGGCGAATGTCTCGGGATCCAGATGACCTACCAGGAGGTTGGCATCGGTCACGGTGGGCTTGGTGCCTCCACGCTGGTAGCAGGCAGGCCCAGGTTTGGAGCTCGCGCTCGTGGGGCCCACTTTAAGCAGATTCAGGGGATCGAGATGCGCGATACTGCCGCCGCCGGCACCGATCTCAATCAATTCTACAGTTGCAATATTGATAGGCAGGCCACTACCGGTCGCAAAGCGTTTTTCGCGTCCCGCTTCGAACGTATGCGCAAGTAAAGGTTGATTGGCCTCCACGATCGCCAGCTTCGCGGTTGTTCCACCCATGTCAAATGCTAATACATCTTTGATGTTTGAGCGTTTGCTGAAATAAGCCGCTGCAATCGCACCTGCCGCAGGACCGGACTCCAGTAATTGCACTGGAAATCTGCGAGCTTCTCCGACGTGTGTCAAGCCACCGTTGGACAACATCATCAACAAAGGGCAATGAATATCCAACGTTTTGAGTCGCTCTTCCATGCTTTCAAGGTACTTGTCCGCAATTGGCCGAACATAGGCATTCGCTGCGGTAGTGGAAGTCCGCTCATACTCTCGCATTTGAGGCGAGACTTCGCTGGAAATTGAAACATAAACGTTTGGGAAGCGTTTTTCAACAAGAGCACGAGCATGACGCTCATGTGAAGAGTTGGCATGTGCGTGTAGAAACACAATAGCGATAGATTCGACGCCTTTATCAATCAGCTCCTGCGCCGCCTGAACGACACTTTCATCATCCAAAGGCGTATCAACGCTTCCATCAACTCGCACACGTTCACGAGCTTCAAGACGTAGCTCTCGTGAAATAAGTGGACGTGGCATCTCGATAAATATATCGTACAAGTCGTATTTGAATTCACGTCGCATTTCCAGAGTATCGCGGAAACCGCAGGTCGTGATCAGGCCAGTCGGAACCCCACGTCGCTCGATCAAAGCATTGGTAAATAGTGTTGTCGCATGAATTACACGAGCAATTTGCTTTCCTTTGACGTCCTCGCGCCGTAGAAGGGTTTCAATTCCACGAATCGCACCTTCGGTTGGATCGTCAGGAGTTGTGAGTTCCTTATGACTGAACACGCGAGCGTCATCGTGATTGTAGAGAACGACATCGGTGAATGTTCCACCAATATCGATACCGAGGGAGTAATTTTCTTTTGTCATTTCGTATATCCGCGAGTGCGGTCCTGAGTCTGCAGTTCGGAAGAGCGTTTCGCCGGATCGCCATAGCCCCCACCGCCTGGTGTGCGTAGAATCACCTGGGCTCCTTGATTAATGATGTGCTGCGCTTTGGGGTCAACCTTGAGGCCGTCAATAAGAATTTCGCCAGGCGCGCCAGCACCGCCACCGTTCATTCCCGGTGCGGCCGATTCGGGACGAGTGCGCTCGGCCATAAACGAAATCGTCGCGGGATTTTCAGACAGACTTTCTAGCACCAGCTCTTGTCCCACACCCCCTCTATACATGCCATTGACTGAGTCATAATCTCGGTACTGGCGACGCACAACTTTCAAGGGGGACACTTGTTCAATAACTTCTACCGGTGTAGAAGAAATGTTGCTAGGCCAAGACAGCACATTGACGCCATCAGTATGGGCGCTTGCTCCATATCCGCCGTTGAGGAAAAACAGATTAGCAAATCCACGGCCATCGGCGCGCACGCCGGCCATATTCACGCACCATAGTGGTGAACCAACGGTAGCGATCACCTTTTCCGGTACGACTTTGGCCAACGCCTGCATGACCATAGCGGGTAGGAAATGGCCGATCAGCGCCCGAGCTCCGCCCGGAGCGGGCGCCACGGAGTTCAAGATGCTGCCTGGCGGCGCAGTCACGTTCATAGGCACGAGCGTACCGTCGTTATTCGGCACATCAGGACACAATACCGCTTTTAGTCCATACGAAGTGTAGGCAGTTGTGTAGGCAAGACATACGTTGATGGATTTTTGTACTTGCGGATCAGAACCGGCATAGTCAACGGTTACTTCGTCGCCGCAGACTGTCAGCGCCATCTTCAGTCGAATTGGTTTATCGATGCCATCACTGACCGCTTCGGCGTGGTATGTACCGTCGGCAACCTCGCTGATTGCCTTGCGCATGGCCTGCTCACTGCGGCCTCTCAACTCGCCGGATAATTCGTCCAGTGAACCGAGATCGTATTCGTTGATCAATTCACCGACATTACGCTCAATTAACGCCAACCCTGTAAACTGGGCGTACAAGTCGCCCATGACTTGATCAGGCACTCGTACATTCTGACGTAGAATCTGCTCCAAGGTCGGATCCATTTTTCCGGCTCTCATTACCTTCATCACTGGAATTTGCAATCCTTCCTCAAAGACTGAGGTGGCATCCGCAGAGCGTACTCGTCCTCCGATATCCGGCGCATGCGCAACTGAGCCCGCCCACGCAACGATCTTTCCTTTTCGAAAAATAGGTTTGCCAACTGTGATGTCAGGCAAATGACCCGTGCCTAGCCAAGGATCATTAGTAATAATGATATCGCCGTCTTCTAGCCGGTTCTCTGGGAATGTTTCAAGGAAACGCCTGATTGTCCTTGGTGCGGTCCCGATGAAGGAAGGTATTCCATTTGACGCCTGAGCGACGGAATTGCCCTTTGCATCAGTAACTACGCAAGCGAAATCGTTGGACTCCCGGACGATGGACGAAAATGATGTCCTGACCAAAGAGGCTGCGGCTTCATCGACCGTTGAAATCAGCCGGCGCCATAAGAGTTCTAGAGTAATGCTATTGAGCGTTGAGTTTTTCATTGGGCATGTATACCGGCGATTTCAATCACCTTTTTCCATTTAATAGTTTCATCAGACACAAACCTACGTGCGTCAACTTCAGAGCCGCCGATAATGGCAAGCGCTTGTGCTTTCCACGTCTGCTTCATGTCTGCAGCGTGCAAAATTTCATCAATATCTCGATTTAATTGTTGGACAAACTTTTCGGAAACTCCTGATCCCGTGGCGATGGTGAACCACCCGGTGCCATCAAACCCAGGGTATCCCAACTCACTCACGGTAGGCAGATCAGGCAATTGCTGACTTCTTTCCTTGCTTGTCACTGCAAGGGCGCGGATTTTTTTTGACTTAATAATGGATATAGAAGTGGTAGCCAGCTCTGTCATCAGATCAATTTGCCCACCCATAAGGTCGGTCATGGCCATGGAGCTTCCTTTATATGGCACATGAGTAAACTCCACGCCAGTCGCCTGTTGTAGTAGCTCACCCACCATGTGCGTAGACGACCCGGTACCGGCTGATCCGAAATTTAGCTTGCGGGGATTTGCGTGTGCAAAGTCAAGTAGCTCTTTTAATGTTGTGAAAGGTAGGTTCGGATTGACCACGATGGTGCATGGTACCGCTCCAAGAATTGAAATCGGCTGCAAGTCTTTGACCGGGTCATACGGCAGCTTTCCATATACTGAGTAGGCCGAATGAATACCAATAGTCCCCAGTAGCAGTGTTTTCCCATCAGGCCTAGCGGTCGCTACTGCGCGCGCTCCGATATTTCCTCCCATGCCAGGCCTGTTTTCAACCACAAAGGGCTGTCCATATTTTTCCGATAACTTCTTGCCGATTGATCTGGCCAAGACGTCAGCAGTACCCCCCGGAGAAAATGGAGCGACAATAGTCACTGGACTATCGAATAAATCTGCGGCAGCCGCACGTGCGGCTGGTAGCGCGCTTGCAAGTAGCAAGAGCGCTGAGCGTCGTGTCATTTTCAAGGTTGTCTCCTAAATTTTTTTATCGTTTTTAGAGTGTAGAGTTAACCTACTATATGAACAAATTCTATTTCTATAGTTATCTATACGGTTTTGATATAGGCAAACTAACCGGCGGAAAAAATTAGCGCGATGCAGTAAAGACGAAGCTGTTCTAAAGCATTCATGGAACACGTAAACCCCGGCGGCTGTATTTGCCTTCGCCGATTAAGTTGAGAAAGAAACGCTGATTCAATACAATATTGCCTAAAACGCGGGGGTTGCAGCGCAATCAAGATAGTGTTGGAGAGAACGTGAACAAGCTATATGAGGGGATGACTCAAGAAGAGTTGACGGTGGTTATTTTTATGCTTCAGAACTCCAAGCGTTCGCAAAAACCTTAGGCGTTTGCGTAAGTAATCTGAAAAAGAACGAGTTAGAATTGCATATTAAGGCGCGTTTGTTTGGCTATGCTGACAGGCTTCCCATTGCTATTCTAAATAGAAAAAATAACGATATCCGTGACGCGCTCACGCTGGATACTCCGATTGTTAACTATGTTAGCGAAAAAAATAAAACGTTTTTGCAGGCGACTCTATTGAGCAACAGCTTGGCACACTCGCCGACAAATCTGATCAATGGTACTGTTCAATTGCTGGCGTAAGCAGTACATCATTGATGGAAAGACGATTACTTATGGCGATTTGGTCATGCACCTGGCTGAGCTGAAAAAGACGCCGAAGCGGTTGCCTCAAATTTCTTTTGCCAGAATGAATAGTTTCATCAGTGATTACCTTTCTGACAGCAACAACAGGGGTAGCGGAAAGAGCGATGCGTTGAAGGCGTGGTTTACATTCAAAGCCACTTCGTTACCCAAAACCTATCAGGCGTATAAAAATTCCACGTCAAGTATACGAAATAGAGGAGTTGTAAGATGAGAGCTGTCGAATGTTCGGCGGGATATCGATGCTTACGAAAAGTGCTGATGAGATGGATGCGGCAACTGCCACAATTATGCCACTTTGGCAGCAGTTCTATCAGGACATCTATCCAAGCAATTGTCAGGTGGCGTTGTCTATGGTGTTTATTCTAATTACGAATCGGACGCAAGTGGGTAGCTTGACGTCTAATATACCGCCGTCCAGTCGGCATCCAGTCCGGCAACGGCTTTTTACGTCATTTATTTATCTTTACACTTCATAATGAAAAACACCCCAAAGGTTGGTTCGTCGTCCAACTTTTGGGGTGTTTTTCAGTTGCCAACCTGCGATAGGGGCAGGCGGCCACAGGGCCGCAATATCGGCTAATGCTTTGATTACTTCAGTTTTGTTTCTTTGTAATCAACGTGCTTGCGCACAACGGGATCAAATTTTTTGATCAGCATTTTTTCCGGTGTGTTGCGTTTGTTTTTGGTCGTTGTATAGAAGTGACCCGTACCAGCTGTGGATTCCAGCTTGATTTTTTCGCGAATGCCTTTTGCCATGATGGGCTCCTGGAGTTAATCGTTAATAGGAATGAATTAAACGCTTTGGCCGTTGGCGCGCATTTCAGCCAGAATGACATCAATGCCTTTCTTGTCGATTGTGCGCAGTGCGTTTGTAGAAACGCGCAGACGGACCCAGCGGTTTTCACTTTCAACCCAGAAACGACGGCTCTGCAGGTTAGGCAGGAAACGGCGTTTTGTTTTATTGTTTGCGTGTGAAACATTATTACCGGACATTGGGCGTTTGCCGGTGACTTGGCATACTTTTGCCATGATCGTGACCTCGTTAAGTTTGAAGACCTGATTTTTGGCCCAGGCCAGCCTTCTGTAAAGGTTCCTGTTGCAAATGCATTTGCTGCACCAGGAACTGAAAATATTACCCTAAGGACGTACTTATTCAGGGTTAGCCAAAGATTATAAGACGAAAAACGAAATGAATTCAAGCATTTATTGCGAAATCGTTAGATTTGGCCCACGTCTGAGTCATTAACCAGCCCCATCGCTCTGCATACCCGGCCATTCTCCTGTGCAATCCCACAGGAGGTGATATTTGGGCTTTTATTTGTTTAGCCATTTCTTGCTCTGCACTGGGCAATTTTATGCGTTGCCGAAATAACGATCGGCAGGCCGGGCCAACACCTTGCCGCAAAGCAGGGCGAGCACAGTGCAAACCGAGAGGCCGACATAAAGCGGTACCGCAGAATCAGTCAGGCTGCTGCTGACTGCACTGCTGCTGAGCGTACCAAACAGAAACTGCAGGCATCCCATCAAGGCGGAGGCCACACCTAACCGATGTCCCTGGTCTCGGAGCGCCAGTGCGGTTGCATTGGGCAGAATGAATCCCAGGCTTGTGGTAAAACCCAGCAGCGTCAGTGTCAGCAAGGTTAGATTGAGCATCCCGGTCAGAGCAAGCCCCAGGCCGATAAGAATACTGATACAACCGCAGGCCAGGGCTGTGCGCAAAATGCCCAATGGTGAGTGAACGCGCAATAGGCGGGCGCCGATCTGGGAGCCCACAATCAGTCCAAATGCGTTCAGGCCGAAAAACAGGCCGAAATGCTGTTGCTGTACGCCGTACATATTAATGAAAACGGTGGGTGAGACGGATATATAGGCAAACAAACCCGACATGCCGATCCCGCCAGCCAGCGAAAAGCCCATGTAGTTGCGGCTGCGAAGCAGATTGGCATAATTTGATGCGATCGTGCGCATTTGCAATGGGACTGCCTTCTCCGGCGGCATGGTTTCTTTCAAGCGGAATATTGCCAGCACGAACATAATGGCGCTATAGGTGAGCATAATGGCAAACAGTCCGCGCCAGCCGGTCACGGGCGACAAATAGCCACCCATCAGCGGTGCCAGGATGGGAGCAACGCCCATGATCAGCATCATCATGGACATGGCTACGGCCGAGTCGCGCGTATTGAGCTGGTCCCGGATGACCGCGCGCGGGATCACCATGGCTGCAGCAGCGCCACAGGCCTGGATACAGCGGAAAAACAGCAGGGATTCAACACTGGTTGCCATTGCACAGCCGATGGTGGACAGCATATAAATCATCAGGCCGCCAAGTAGCGGTTTCTTACGCCCGTAGCGATCGGCTATCGGTCCGTAAAAGAGTTGCGAAATTGCCAGTCCGAGCAGATAGGTCGATACCGTCAGTTCAACCCGGTTCTGCGGCACTTGCAAATCGGCCGAGATCGCCGGGAAAGAGGGCAGATACATATCGATGGTAAGCGGACCGATCGCGGTCATCATACCTAGCAGCCATAACCAGAGGGGGACTTTTTTATCGATAGACTTCGATGTTGTGTTTTGCACACTATCGTTTTTGGACATTGACAGATTTCCAGTACCAGATGGCAAGTGTGATGGCGCAAAGCAGCATGCTAAAACTGCACATGATCCAGAGAGAGGCGACGCCGGGCGGCGCACCCGGGACGAGGATGGCGGCAAGGCCGTCAAGCATGCGGTAACCAGGACCGAAGCCGAAATACCAGCCGCCCAAAAGGCCAATGCCAAAGAGGGCCCCGGTCTGGATCACAAATGGCATAGTCGCTATTTTGTGCGCCCGCAAAATATAAGAGAGCATACATTGTAACGCATCACTGGTATGCAGCAGCGGAAGTATCGTTAGCAAGGCGTAGGCCATGGCGGCGATAGCAGGATCAGAGGTGTAGATCTGGATGATTTGCGGCCTTGCTGCCATGACAACGGTCAGGCTCAGGGCGACGCCGGCCAGCCCGATGCCGATACCGATACGGGCCAGGCGTTTTGCCTGTTCGGGTTGGAGCGCTCCCAGGGATTGGGCGACCAGCGACGACGTGGCGATACCGATGGCCAGGGGAAACATATACAGCAGCGAGACCAGATTGGCCAGAATTTGGTGGCCTCCCGAGACGAAGGTGCCTTCGCGGGCTGCCAGCAGTGCCATAAAAGTAAAGGAGCTGACTTCAGCCAGGTAAGATCCGCCCATGGGCAGGCCCAGTCGCAGGATTTCTTTCTGCGCCGCCCACGCTGGGCGGCCGAGCCGAAGCAGAAATTGTGCGTAGAAAGGGTCGCGCAAGACGGCGGCGATGCCTGCTGCCAGCGCAATCCAGGACACGATTGCGGTGGCGGTAGCAGCCCCGGCGCTGCCCATTGCGGGAAAGCCCCCATGTCCGAAAATAAGCAGCCAATTGAAGAGCAGTTTTATCAAGACCGAAGCCAGACTCACGTACATGACCAGGCGTGGCCGCTGCACAGCCGTAGCCAAGGCGTGAACGCAGCGGAACATCAGCGCAGCCGGCAATGCGAGGCAACAGATCCGCAGGTAAACGGCCACTTCCTGGCGCACCTGCACTGGCAGATCACCCGAGAATCTGAGCCATACTTCGGGAAAAAGCAGGAGCGAGCCGCCCGCAGCCGATAAAAACAGCGACAACCAGATGCCCTGACCAATATAGCCGCCGATTTCTCCATAACGCCTGGCGCCGAACAATTGCGCGCAGATCGGGACCAGTGCATGAACGACACCCATCAATCCGATATGGATCGTCATGAAAATCGACACGGACAGCGCCATTGCCTGCAGCGAAATTGGATTGGTATGGCCCAACATGGTGCTGTCCAGTACGGCGAAGGCCATGCCGGCCCACTGACTGATCAGCATCGGCCACGCCAGGCGCACGATCTTGCGAACGGGCCCGTGCTCGGCAGTTTGAAGGGGACTGCGTGGCATGATTAATTATTTGGCAGGCAGTTGAATCAGGCGAAACACTTCATGCCGGTCTGGCCGGCGCTTTCCCTGCCAGATCAAGACAGCATTGTCCGGATATGGCTCGGCCTCGTCTTCGATTTTTTCAAATGTCGTTTGGAGCAACACGTAGCGGCATTTGGCATCGAAGGAAAATTGCAGTCCGTCAAATACGTAGAAGGCGGCGCGCTGTCCCAGTCCTACGCCGTGCTGACGTATGCAGTCTGTCGGAATATTGCTTTCCTGGATGACCGTGGCCAGCTCCTCGGAGACGGCTTTATAACTGCGGTTGTAGTTGATTGACGGCAGCCATAGCAGTGCCAGCAGCATCCAGGTCAGCGTCAGACCGGTGGCCGACAGGACAATACCACGCCAGATGACAGCCGGGTTACTGCGCAGGCGCCAGGACACGGTCAAAAACCAGGCGACGCACACGCCGATGGACAAAACCAGCGTAATGATAGAGATCTGCGGCTCAAAGCCGGTCAGCAGTCGTGTGATATTGTGATGAATCTTCGTTGGCCAGCCAAAATTGAGCGCAATCCATCCCAGCCAGGTGGCCACCATCGCCAGCGACATAATCATGATTGAGAACCAGTCCAGCGTATTGACGAAGGAACGCCGTAGCGTGGGCAGGGAAAGCGCGGCAAGAATGGCGCACGGCACGGCAAGCATGGCGTACTCGGACTCGAAAGCATTTTTCTGGAAGACCACGGTGACGATGGCAGCGCCAAGCAATAATGCGGGGATGAAGATATGCGGCGCATCCATCCATTTGCGCCAATTCCACAAGGCGATAATCATGAATGGCCAGGTTGGCCACAGAAACCATGACAGGTTGCGCAGTGTAGATAACGTTTCGGTTGGCGATGGCAGGCTGAACAGAGCGCTGTTCCAGAATACGTAACTATTGATCCAATAGGTGTTGGCGTTGCTTGCGGCGGCCAGCCAGGGCAGGCAGCATGCCGTGGCCAATGCCAGGCTCCACAGCAGCCAGAGCTTCTGTTGCCGGCCGAAATGGCGAAAACACACCAGGGCGAGCAATGCAAGCAGTACCGGGACTCCGCCGATTGCCCCCCGCGTCAGACAGGCGGCGCCAAGTCCGATACCGGCCAGCGTGCTGCCCTGTATCGGATGGTCCAGCATGCGCGCCATGCCGTAAAATGCCACCGCCTGACAGGCCATAATCAACGGAAAATTGGACGTTTCGTGCATGCGAATGACAATACCGATCGTCGCAATAATAAACAGCACCGCCGCATCGGCAATCATCCTGCCGTAGTCCTGCGGATTGGGTTCCCCACCGAACGGCAGGGCTAGCGGCTGGCACTCCTTGCGTCGCGCCAGTAGATAAGTACCGTACCAGGTGGCCCAAATGATAATGAAAAAATAAATAAAGATCGGCAGACGAGCGGCGGTGATCTGAGCTTCCAGCGGAGCCTGGAACAGGCCAAAGATCGGACTGAACAACTGGATGAAAAGTGTTCCAATCCAGGTCAGCAGCGGCCCTTCCTGGGCGTACGCATAATTGCCAATTTGAGGCAGCAGCCAGCCATCCGTCTGCCCGCGGAACGCGGTGAGCATGGTAGCAAGCCCGGTCAGGTCATCGGTTTTCCACGGATCACGATAGAACAATCCGGCAAAAATATACAGAACGCCGACGACCAGCAGGGCTGTGCGGGAAAGTTTGCGGGTCGCGATTTCGGTCAGGCGGGAGGGCGTTGTGCGTTGCATGTATTGGTGTTGGTGTACAACTAAGGGATTTCACGCATTTTAGCTGAAAAAGCATGGCTAAAAACCCTGCTGCGTTATTTGTTTCGCTCCGTGACAATAGAATCCGGTCGTGCTGCGTCGATTTGTTGGTCAGGCCCGGGCAACGGGCGACGGTGCGCGGGAGGCGTGCTTGAATGGTGGCGATAAATCCGGGCAGCAGGCGCATCTGTCAAAGATGGGCGAGCGACGCTCATGGCCAAGTGGAGTTAGGGGGGCGAAAGGGAGTCGGTAGAGGGAACGGGTACTGAAGGAACGGGGGCAGCCGAAGGAAAGGGGAGCTAAGTGAAAGATGCTAGAGGGAAAGGTGCTAGAGGGAAAGGTGCTAGAGGGAAAGGTGCGGGTGGAGAGCAGGTAGAGGGGCGGTCAGTAGAAGGAAAACCGTCAAAGTCCGAATGGGTAAAATCTGAGTCGTTGGCCGCAGGTTATTGGCGAGGTCACTACAGAAGTCCAGAGTACAGAAGCCCGGGGCGCCAAGCACATTCGGCATAAACTGCGCAATAAATACTGTTCAGTTTATGCCGAATATGGGCTGGCTGAGTGCGGTCTGGTTTTATGGCAGTGCAAGTCGGGCAATGATTGATGCGCGGCTTCGGAACACTGACTATGCAGGAACCAATGAAAACCAAATAGCGATCAGGACGCTTTTTTGCGTGTGCCGGCGGTGCTGGCGAAACGAGCGCGGAATTTTTCAACGCGACCAGTTTCAACAATACGCGTTTGCGCGCCAGTGTAAAAAGGATGGGACTCTGCGGTCACATCACATTTGAAAAGCGGATAGGTTTTGCCATCCAGTTCGATGGTTTCGCGTGAGTTCAGCGTAGAGCGGCTGATGATTTTTGAACCGGTCTGCTGGTCCAGAAACACGACTTCGCGGTATTCTGGGTGAATACTATCTTTCATGATTAATCCTGAGGGTTTGACGGGTCGCCAGCCTTTTGCGCTTCAATTTGCATTTCATTCAACTTGCACTTCGGAAATTGAGGAAATGACAGGTGCAAAAAGCAACGTATCCAAAATTTAATCCAGCATTCTAACACAGAAGTCGTTGAATACATAGCGTATTCGGCGAAAAAACGACAGGAAAACGTCAGCGGCAATTGCCTTCTTTGCCTGCAGTCCCGCTTTGATCATCTTGTTCAGTCAGGATTTGACGGTCAGCCCCGGTAAATCGACGGTAATGTTGGCCGAGCCCAGAGCTTGGATACAATGTCGGGCCAGCAATTGGCGCTGGTCCGGGTGGTTCTGTAAAAAATCATGGCCCATGGCGTCGGTAATGCCCAGGATCCGATCAAGGACCAGTACTTTGCCGCTGGGCCGCAGCGGCTCGCATTCGAGCGCTTCCCATTTCTCAACCAGCCATTGCTGTGATTGCGCGGCAAGCGCCGGTGCCGGGTCCAGGTTCAATTGAACCTGCAATGTACGGGTCGGAGTAAAAATGAAATTGACGTCACAGCGCATAAGGCCTCCGGTCGGGTAAACAATACTGCCAGACAGCACTGTAGAAAATATCGGAAAAAAACACTGTCACGATCATGACAATGTCACGCTGGGACCGGTCATGCCTATTTAACCGCTATTATTCGCCATTGGCCGCAGTCAGCCATTCACAGGCATGGCAAGCACGGAACCTGACGCTATACCATTATAGCGACCGTAATATGGCTCTTACCGGACTGGCGTCGGCATTGGTCCATTTGAGTGGCAACGCGATCAGTTCATAGTCGCCCTCGGGCACATCGTCCAGGACCAGATTCTCCAGTACTCGCATATCGTATAGGCGAACACGTTGATGGCTATCGAGTGACTTGCTGTCGGCCGGATCAACGCTGGGGGTGTCGATGCCAATCAGAATAATCCCATGCTGATGCAGCAAATCCATCGTTTCAGGCGCGAAGCTGGCAAAATCCGGCGACCAGATGCCGGTGCGTGCCTGCTGGCAGCTGCGCACCAGCAATCGGGGCGGACAGTCTGCCAGCGCACCTGCAATATCGCCAGGATTGATCAGGCCACTGGCGCGCATTACATGTCGTACGCGGCACGGGCCGATAAAGGGGGTAAGTGATAAATCGCCTGCGGGACTGCCGTGGCTATCATAATGCAGTGGCGCATCGGCATGAGTGCCTATATGCGGGCTTAGCGTGACTTCACTGACGTTAACAGGGCACGCGTCCGACAAAGTCGAGCTCCAGGCCTGTCGATAGGGCGTGTCGCCTGGAAACACCGGCGACTGTGCGTTGACTGGCGCTGAAATGTCCCAAATAGGTTCATGGCTCATGGTGATAGATCCTGCTCGGGTCGACTGGACCGGCAAATTGGGAAACCGTTAAAGTGTGACTGCGGCATAGGCAGTATAGCAGTTGACATTGATTACAGCTTGCCTAGTTCGGCCAGCGATATCGCCGTTCCCCCGGCCACAATAATATGGTCTACCAGCCTGATCTCCAGCAGTGCCAGTCCGCGACGCAGTTGCTGGGTCAATTGGATATCGGCCAGACTGGGTTCGGCCAGACCCGAAGGATGGTTGTGCGCCAGAATCACGCCCCAGGCGTTGTGTCGAAGCGCCGTGGCGGCAATTTCCCGGGGATATACCGCGGTTTGGTTCAGCGTGCCGCGCGACGCTTCTTCGTAGTGAATCAGCTGATGCCGCGTATTGACAAGCAGCAGCAGGCATTTTTCCACCACCTCGTGCGATAGCAGGCTAACGCAGAAATCCCGCACAATCGCCGGGCGGTTAAGTTCCATATGAAATTGCATGGTGTCTTGCATGTGGCGGCGGGCAAACTCGACGGCGGCCAGGAACGAGCAGATTTTGGCGTCTCCCAGGCCTTTTATTTGTTTCAGGGAGTGGTAGTTGCCCAGCAGCAGGTTGCGCGGGCCGCCCGCCTGTTCAAGCACATACCGGGAAAACTGCATGATATTCATGTTGACCGTGCCGGTGCGCAGCAAGATGGCCAGCAGTTCTGTGTTTGAGAGTGCGGCGGCGCCCTGGGTCAATAGTTTTTCCCGAGGCAACAGGCTGCCCTCGGGGGGATGGACAAAGCCGGCAGGCGCGTCCTTGACAGAATTGGGGGAATTGGCGTTGTGCATGTTCAATGTCGGCTAAAATAGAGGTTTACTGAAACGCACTACGGTGACAGATTTTGACCGCGAATTCCCAGCCCATGAATCCAATTGTCCATGCCCAATCCTACCTGACTCTGCACTATCGTATTACGCTGGCGTCAGGACCTGGGGCCGGTTCGGTTTTTATAGACACCTTTTCCGGAAAACCAGGCACGCTGCAGTTGAGTACGGGACAATGGTCTCCTTCCATGGAAGCGCCGCTGCTGGGTCATGCCGAAGGGGAATCATTCAGCTACGGTCTGCCGGCAAACCAGGCTTACGGGGACCGTAACCCGGAACTGCTGCAGCGGGTCACCCGCCAGATGCTGGCCCGCGATGCCGGCGCTGATGCTCAGTTCGAACCGGGCGATATGGTGGAATTTACTGCCCCCAATGGCGGACGCTATTCCGGCATTTTCCGGCAGTGGGATAACGAGACGGCTCTTTTTGATTTCAATCATCCACTGGCAGGCGTCGATTTGCGGATCGACATCAAACTGCTTGGAGTTCTGTAATGGCTCAAAACAGCGAAGTGATTTTGGCGGAACCCCGCGGCTTTTGCGCCGGGGTGGATCGCGCCATCGATATTGTCGAACGCGCCTTGGAGTTACACGGCGCACCGATCTATGTCCGTCATGAAATTGTGCACAACAAGTTTGTGGTCGAAAGTCTGCGAGGCAAAGGCGCCATTTTTATCGATGAGCTGGATCAGGCGCCTGCAGGCGCTATCGTGGTGTTTTCTGCCCATGGTGTTTCGCGGGCGGTGCGCGCCGAGGCGCAATTGCGGGATCTGCGAATTTTTGATGCAACCTGTCCGCTGGTGACCAAGGTGCATATCGAGGTTGCCAAAATGCATGCCGCCGGCCGTGAAATTATCATGATCGGTCACAAGGGTCACCCCGAGGTGGAAGGCACGCTGGGGCAGGCGGTCGGTCGCATGCATCTGGTGGAAACACCTGAAGATGTGGCGGCATTGCAGGTAGACGATCCGGACAATACTGCTTTTGTGACACAAACGACGCTTTCCCTAGATGATGCCAAACGCGTTGCCGACGCGCTTAGGAAAAAGTTCCCGGGCATCGTCGAACCCAAGAAAAGCGACATCTGCTACGCTACCCAGAATCGGCAGGACGCAGTCAAGGTTCTGGCGCCCGATTGCGATCTGTTTTTCGTGGTGGGCAGCGTCAACAGCTCCAATTCGAATCGTTTGCGCGAAGTGGCCGAACGGCTCGACTGCGCGGCATACCTGATTGACAACGCACAAGCCATCCAGCCCGAATGGGTACAGGGCGCCCGCAAAATCGGTATTACCGCGGGCGCTTCGGCACCGGAAGTGCTGGTCCAGGAGGTGGTGGAGCGGTTGAAGGAGCTGGGTGCCATTTCGGTTCGCAGAATGGATGGCGCCAAAGAAAACGTGACGTTCCCATTGCCAAAGGAACTGTCCCGCAAACAACAGGCAGGGAGATGATGCAGATGAAGTTATACGGGTATTTCAGGAGTTCGGCGGCCTATCGGGTCAGAATTGCACTGAATGTCAAGGCGCTGGGGTATGAGTCGGTGCCTGTGCATTTGATTCGTGACGGTGGTCAGCAATTGGCGCAAACCTACCGCGAACTGAACCCGACTGCATTGGTGCCAACTTTCATCGATCAGAACGTGAGCATCGGTCAATCGATTGCCATCATGGAATATCTGGAAGAAGCCTATCCGCAGGTGCCCATTCTGCCGGCTACACAGGCGGGTAGGGCGCGCGTCCGTTCATTGGCGCAATTTATTGCATGTGACATTCATCCGCTGAATAATTTGCGGGTACTCAAATACCTCAAGCGTGAACTGGGCGTCACTGAAGAAGTCAAAAACGAATGGTATTTGCACTGGATTCGCCAGGGTTTTGATTCGCTGGAAAAAATGCTCGCTTCGTCGACAGACACCGGGATTTTCTGCCATGGCGATAGCCCCACAATGGCAGATTTCTGCCTGGTGCCGCAAGTGGCCAATGCGCGGCGCTTTAACCTGGATCTGAACCCATATCCGACTATTGCGCGCATCGACGCCGCCTGCAACAAGGAAGAGGCGTTCATCAACGCCGCGCCGGACAATCAGTCCGACGCTGAATAGGCGCGAGCCAGCAACCGGCAGGTCTCAAATAGCGGCAGTCCCATAACGCCACTGTAACTGCCGCTAATGGATTCCACAAAGGCCGATGCCAGGCCCTGGATACCGTAGGCGCCCGCTTTTCCGATCCCTTCGCCCGATCGAACATACCATTCGATTTCATCCTGGCTTAGCGGTTTCATTATTACATTTGTGATAGAAACGTCTTCGTAAAACCTGTTATTCCAGGCCAGTACGATGGCGGTATGCACTTGATGCGCCTGACCGGCCAGGGCGGCAAGTGCCTTGCGTACGTCATCTCCTGTGCTGGCTTTGCCAAGTATCTGCGAACCCATCATCACCGTCGTATCGGCGGTCAGTATGGGCCGCGGCGGGAGGCTCGATGTGTGCAAGTGCGCGAGCGCCCGCTCGGCCTTGTCTCTGGCTGTGCGCTTGACATAGCTGGCAGGATGCTCGCCCGGCAACAAGGGTTCATCTTCGCCGGGAGTCGCTGGCACATGCAGTACGTCGTGCGCAATTGCCATTTGCTTTAGCAGTTCATGCCTGCGCGGACTGGCCGACGCCAAAAAAATCGCCTGTTCCTGGATCCGCGCCGTCAAGGATGGCGTGGTCCCAGCCAACGGCGTAACGATTGCGGTTTTGCCAAAGATGTTCATAGTTAAAGATAGCGTGCCTGCGGCTGCCGGCTCAGGCACGATGATAGGGATGGTTGGTCAGGATGGCCCAGGCGCGATACAGTTGCTCGGCCAGTACGATACGAACCATGGGATGCGGCAAGGTCAGCGATGACAGGCGTATCAGGCTGGTGCAGTCCTTTTTGAGGCCGGCATCCAGTCCGTCCGGCCCACCGATCAAAAAGGTAACATCCTGTCCATTGCTGCGCCAGCCTTCCAGCTTGCCCGACAAGGCCATGGTGGTCAAATCGCGGCCATGTTCGTCCAGTGCAATAACCAGACTATCTGGGGCCAGTGCCGCCTGAATGCGGCGTGCTTCTGCTTGCATCATTTGTGCCGGCGTTTTTCCCGAGGTCCTCGGTTCCGGCTTGATTTCGCGCAGCTCAATGGTGCAATCGGCCGGCATTCGCTTGGCATAGTCTTTCCACGCGGTTGTGACCCAGTCGGGCATGCGGTTGCCAACGGCAATAACGGTGAGCTTCATAGGACGGCTTATTCTTCCATATTCTCGTCGCCATCGGCATCAGAAAATCCCTGCATGGCCAGGCCCTTGGACTGGTCCAGCAGCCGGACGCGAACCGGCTTGTCGCCCCACACGGCTTCCAGATCGTAGTACTGACGGATGGCCGGTTGCATGCAGTGGATGACAATATCGCCAAGATCGACAAGTACCCATTCTCCGGATTCCTGGCCCTCGAGCGCAATGATTTGTATTTTCTGGGCGCGGGCGGCGTTCACGACGCTGCTTGCGAGGGCACGTGTCTGCCGGTTGGACGTGCCGCTGGCGATAACGACCCGGTCAAACAGACTGGTCAGATGGCTTGTGTTAAACACCCGGATATCCTGGGCTTTGACATCTTCCAGCGCATCAATGACCAGACGTTGCAGTTTTTGTATATTCATAGGTGATAAGGTTTTCCGGTTCGGGGTAATCGGCAGCGTAATAATCGCTATCGGTAAAGGCTGTAAGTCTTAATGTAATCCAGAACGGCCGCCGGAACAAACGCAGAAACATCCTGCTCCTGACCAATGCGCGCCCGAATCTCGGTCGAAGAGATATCCATGGCCTTGAAGGGAAGCGTAATCAGTCCCTTGCCGTCGCGCCGTAACAATGCGTCCAGTTCTTTCGGAATCTGTAAGGGATGGTCGTTACGCCAGGCAACGGTCAGTGTGACGTAGTCGGTAATTTCCTGCCAGTTTTGCCAGCTGCAGAAATTGTTAAGCTGGTCGGTGCCCAGCAGCCAATAGTATTTGGCATCGCGCGGCAGGCTGCGCAGGGTATCTATCGTGTAGGTTGCGCCTTCGCGGTCGATTTCGATGTCATTGACAACGATTCCCGGTTCGCCATCAATGGCCAGGGCCAGCATTTTCAGTCGCTGGGCGCCGCTAACCTGTAGCGGCTCTTTCTGCCACGGGTTGCCGGCCGGAACAAGCTGGACCTCATCCAGCGCCAATGCACGCAGCGCCGTTCTGGCCAGGGCCAGATGCGCCAGGTGGACCGGATTGAAACTGCCGCCTAGCAGTCCGATTTTTTTCATGCCGACTTCAGGGCGCGCCAGCCGATGTCCTTGCGGTACTGGCTGCCGTCAAAGCGGATTTTTTCAATGGCGTTGTACGCGGTATCGCGTGCAGCGGCAAGTGTGTCGCCCAGCGCAGTCACGCACAGGACACGGCCGCCCGAGGTTTGCAATGTCTCTTGCTGCAGGCGGGTGCCGGCGTGAAAGGTAACGCAGTTGGCACTGGCATCGGGAATGTGGGTGATGACATCGCCCGTACGCGGCGTGCCGGGATAGTTGTGCGATGCCATGACAACGCCCACGGCGGTGCGCGGATCCCACTCGATTTGTGCTTGATTCAGCGTGCCAGCTATGGCGTGCTCTACGATCTCGGAAAAGTCGTTGCGGATGCGCATCATGATGGGCTGAGTTTCCGGATCGCCCATGCGGCAGTTGAATTCCAACACCTTGATCGGGCGCGTCGCGTCCGGACCGTCGCCAATCATTACGCCGGCGTACAGAAAGCCGGTATATTCGATTCCGTCGCTGGCCATGCCGTGGATAGTCGGCCAGATGACTTCGTTCATAATGCGGTCATGCAGCACCTGGCTGACAACGGGCGCGGGCGAATAGGCACCCATGCCGCCGGTGTTCGGGCCCTTGTCGCCGTCTAGCTGGCGCTTGTGGTCCTGGCTGCTGGCCATGGGCAGCACGTGCTTGCCGTCGCACATGACGATAAAACTGGCTTCTTCGCCTTCCAGGCACGCTTCGATCACGACGCGTGCGCCGGCGCTGCCCAGCGAGCCATCGCCCAGCATGCTGTCGATGGCGGCATGGGCTTCTTCTTCGGTTTGCGCCACAACAACCCCCTTGCCGGCAGCCAGGCCATCGGCCTTGACCACGATAGGCGCGCCCTGTTCGCGAACGTATTGGTGCGCGGCCTGCGGATCGGTAAAGGTCGCATAGGCAGCCGTGGGTATGCCATGACGCAGCATGAAGGCTTTGGCAAAGTCCTTTGAGCTTTCCAGTTGCGCGGCAGCCTGGGTGGGGCCAAAAACGGGCAGGCCCTTGCTGCGAAACAAATCAACCGCACCGGCGGCCAGCGGCGCTTCGGGCCCGACGACGGTGAGTGCGATTTGTTCGTCCTGCGCAAACTGTGCCAGTTGCGCCAGATCGGAGATGGGCAGGTTAGTCAGGGCCGGATCGGTGTCGGTGCCGCCATTGCCAGTCGCGACAAATACTGTTGAAATACGTGGCGACTGCGCCAGGCGCCAGGCGATAGCATGTTCGCGTCCACCGTTACCAATAACAAGAGCCTTCATGGGGTGTTTCATCCTTCTTCCGTTTCATTGAAGACTGCGGTGGTATACACCTCCTGCACGTCATCGAGACTTTCGAGCTGATCGAGGATTTTCTGCATTTTTTTTGCATCATCGCCGGTCAATTCAGTTTCATTTAGCGGCTTCATGATGACGCCTTCCATTTCGGGCGTCAGGCCAGCCTTTTCAAAAGTGGCACGCACGTCGGAATAGAGTGGGGGTTCACACAGCACTTCGATCAGCCCTTCGTCATCGGTGACCACATCTTCGGCGCCGGCTTCCAGCGCCACTTCAATGATCTGGTCTTCGGAGTAGTCGGGACTGAAAATAAACTGGCCACAATGCTTGAACATGAACGCCACTGAACCGTCCTGGCCCAGATTGCCGCCATGCTTGGTGAGCGCATGGCGTACATCGGACACCGTGCGGGTGCGATTATCTGTCATGCAATCGACGATGACGGCCGCGCCGCTGACGCCATAACCTTCATAGCGTATGGATTCGTAGTTGTCGCCATCAGCCCCGCCCGCGCCGCGCGTAATGGCGCGCTGGATGTTGTCTTTTGGCATATTGGCAGCGGTGGCTTTGTCCCAGGCCAGGCGCAAGGCCGGGTTGGTATCCGGATCGGGGCCACCGGCACGCGCGGCGACCGTGATCTCACGAATGATTTTTGTCCAGATTTTTCCACGCTTGGCATCCTGGCGACCTTTGCGGTGCTGGATATTTGCCCATTTACTGTGACCTGCCATGGTTTGATCGACTCTTGAAGTAGCAAAATAAAGAATTTTACCCTGAACAGTCACAAATTTTTATAGAATACGGCTAGTTTACGTCGTTTTACCGACATTTGGCGAGAAAGGCTGTTCCCCGGGAGCAGCATTGCGCCTGTTATAGGTGCCGGCTCAGGACATCGTCAAATTGCAGTGATCCGCAGTCGGATGGCCTCAAGCGGCCTTAAACAACACACAGCGAAATAAAACGAAATAAAGGAAACTCCATGGCAGATCCTGTACTCATTGCAAAAAGTGGTCAGACAGATGTCCTCATGCTGCCACAAATGGCTAACCGTCACGGTTGTATCACGGGCGCGACCGGCACCGGGAAAACGGTGACGCTCCAGGTGCTGGCACAGGCGTTTTCACGCATGGGAACGCCGGTGTTCATGGCCGATGTCAAGGGAGACCTGACCGGCATCTCCCAGGCGGGCACAGACAGCCCGAAATTGCAGGAACGCTTGCAGAAGTACGGGCTACCGACACCGCAATGGGGCGCGGCCCCGACCGTATTGTGGGATGTGTTTGGTGAGCAGGGACACCCGGTGCGTGCGACGATTTCTGATATGGGGCCCTTGCTGCTGTCCCGGATGCTGGATCTGAACGACACCCAGACCGGCGTGCTCAACCTGGTATTCAGGGTGGCGGACGACGAAGGCCAATTGCTGCTGGACCTTAAGGATTTGCGAGCCATGCTGCAAAACGTGGCGGACCGCGCCTCGGAACTGCGCCAGAACTACGGCAATGTATCGGCGGCGTCGGTGGGTGCCATTCAGCGTGCATTGCTGCAATTGGAATCGCAGGGAGCCGATCATTTTTTCGGCGAGCCCATGCTTCAGATCCATGATCTGATCCGTACCGACGCCAGTGGGCAGGGCGTCGTCAATATTTTGGCAGCCGACCGCTTGATGCAGTCGCCCAAGCTATACGCGGTGTTTCTGCTGTGGCTGCTGGCGGAAATCTACGAAGCTTTGCCGGAAATCGGCGATCCCGACAAACCTCGTCTGGTGTTTTTCTTCGACGAAGCCCATTTGCTTTTCACCGATGCGCCTGCCGCGTTGCTACAGAAAATCGAGCAAATTGTCAGGCTGGTGCGCTCAAAAGGGGTTGGCGTATTTTTTGTGACCCAGAATCCATTGGACATTCCCGACACCGTATTGGGTCAATTGGGTAACCGGGTGCAGCATGCCTTGCGTGCTTTTACGCCGCGAGATCAACGCGCCGTAAAAACGGCGGCTGAAACCATGCGCCCCAATCCGGATCTGGATATCATCCAGGCCATTGCGGAATTGGGTGTGGGTGAAGCCTTGCTATCGTTCCTGGATGCCAAGGGCAGCCCTGGCATTACGCAGCGCGGCTGGGTCATGCCGCCGGCCAGCCGCATCGGCCCGGCCACCGACGCGGAACGCCAGGCGCTGCGCAATCAATCGCAATTTGGCGGCAAGTATGACAAGCCTGTCGATCGGGAATCGGCATTCGAGGTGCTGGCCAAACGGACCGAGGAAAAAAATGCCGGACAGGCCTCGGCCAAGTCGGCAGCCGGCAGCGGCCAGGACGAAGGTCTGCTGGGAATGGTCAAGGACTTTATGGTCGGCTCTACCGGCCCGCGTGGCGGTAAACGCGACGGGGTGGTGCAGCAGGTGGCCAAAAGCTACGTGCGCGGCGTGGCAAGACAAATGATTCGCGGCGTGCTTGGCTCGCTGATCGGTAAAAAACGCTAGCTGAACCAGGGACGCTGGTTTGGTCGATTGCCCGCATCCTGGCGGCCATAATCGATGCCATTTCAACGGCCGGTGACCGATTGTCTGTTTCTCAGAGGGAAGGAGTCCGGTGCCATCCGGCGAGTTATTGGGCGCTAAGGGGTGCACGGGGCCGCAACGTGTCCTAGCGGGGAGCAAGCGGGTTGCAGATGGCTGAAGCCGCCTCAGGCAGAAGGGGGGCTCTTGTTACAGGAGAGTACGCAGCCGCTATCGTCTTCCAGTTCCTTGAGCAGGCGTTCGTAGGTTTCGGTGTTGCCATTTTGCTGCATTCGTTGCAAAAAGCTGATCAGCAGCGTGGTTTCTTCGTTGGTAAAGCCCTTCAGGTGCGCATTGAGTGCGCGCGAGACCGCAGGCATCAGTTTTTCGGTAACGGTGTGACCTTTTTCCGTCAGTTCCAGCTCTACCACGCGACGATCGTGCATTGAGCGCCGCCGTTTCAGGAAGCCCTTTTTTTCCAGACGGTCCAGTGTGCGGGTCATGGCGCCGGTGTCCACTTCGGCAGTGCGCGCGACACTGGCCGGCGTATTGGCTTTTTCCAGGCCGATGATGGCAATCGGGTGCCATTGCGAGGCGGTCAGGCCCAGCGGTTCCATTTCGGCTTCGATCATTTGTGATATCGAATGGAAATTGAGCCGGATCAGGTAACCGATATTCTTGAGCCCCTTGTTGTTTGCCGCATTGGTATAAAAAGGGCCACAAGCTTCGTTGATCGCGCTCGATTCAACAGCGGTATCCTGTGTGGCGGCTTCAGGAGAAAGGGGGAGCGTGCCTTTGTTCATTTGAATTGCTGCCTAAGCAGATTTTGACTGTATCATAGTAATTATTTTAACTGACTCCGTTGATTTAATACAGCGTATCGTCTTAAATACACTAATCTGTTTTTATCCATTGTGGCTTACAGAAAACTCAGGAGGGTAGGGTGGCAATGTCTTCACGAAAAGTAGAAATCAGCGAACACGGCGATATCGGTGTCATGAAAGTGATTACCGAAGACGTCGGCGAGCCGGCCGACAATGAAGTGCAGATAGTGCAAAAGGCAATTGGCCTTAATTTTATCGATATTTATTATCGCACTGGCCTGTATGCGCAGCCACTGCCGCATGGGCTGGGTTTTGAAGCCTCCGGTATTGTCCAGGCGGTGGGCAGTCGCGTCACCCACGTGAAAAAGGGAGATCGCGTTGCATACGGACAAAGCCCGATAGGCGCCTATGCCGAGTTGCGCAATGTCCCTGCAGCCAATGTGCTCAAAATCCCTGACTTTTTGTCGTTCGACGAAGCGGCTGCAGTCATGCTCAAGGGGTTGACCGTGCAGTATCTGTTTCGCCAGACTTATCGCTTGCAGGGCACCGAGACCATTCTGTTTCATGCCGCCGCCGGCGGCGTTGGCCTGATTGCCTGCCAATGGGCCAGAGCCCTCGGTGTCAAGCTGATTGGTACGGTTTCCAGCCCCGAAAAGGCAGATCTGGCCCTGTCGCATGGCGCCTGGGCAACCATCGACTATAGCAAGGAAGATGTGGTAGAGCGCGTGCTGTCGCTGACCAATGGGAAGAAAGTGCCGGTGGTGTACGACGGTGTCGGCAAAGATACCTGGGAACGATCCCTGGACTGCCTGCAACCGCGGGGCCTGATGGTCAGTTTTGGTAACGCATCGGGCGCGGTGACCGGCGTTAATCTGGGTATACTGGCCAGTAAGGGCGCGTTATATGTAACCCGGCCCACGTTGGGTCCGCATGTGGATACCCCTCAGAAACTCAAAGCCGCTTCTGATGAGCTGTTCGATATGATCCGACGAAAGAAAATCAAGGTGCAGATTGATCAACGCTACAGCCTGGAAGACGTCGGAGAGGCGCATCAGGCGCTGGCGTCGCGTAAAACCACGGGCGCTACGGTAATCACGCTGGAGTAGGTCTGGCGCGGTTACTGCGCGAAACTGCGCGAAACGGGCATTCCGGATCAGGCTCATGAACTGTTGGGCTTTCGGGATGCCCGGCCACTGGCCGCGCGGTCCATTGGCGTTACTCACTCAGGCTGCAAGTGGCTGGGCGTCAGTAATGGCCTAAGCCATTGACTGCCACTCACCGACCGCAAGCTTCGGGCCGCAACATATTGCGTATAAGCCCCATGATCCCGCTATCTGTTATTCATCGCCCATCAGCGCCTGGCGTGTTTGCACGCTTTTAAGTTCGTTGAGCCACCATTGCAGGCCCTTGCCGACGGCGCGACCGTGAGATGGGTTGCGCCAGGCATAGTTACTCTGCACGACACGCGGGCAGGCCGCCACTTTCTTGACAATCAGCTCACCGGTTTCCAGATAGGGTTTGGCATGCGAATAGGGCAGGAAACCACAGCCCAGGCCCATGCGATGAGCCAACACCTTAGCATGCAGGTTCGGTACGGTAAAGACACGTTGCATTGCTTGTATGCCATATGAAATACGGCGCGCATATCTGGCCGAATCGGCGGCGGCAACCGATTGGTATTGAGCGATCAGTTGCTCTTGCAGCGGTTCAGGTGCCGTGGCCAGTGGATGCTGCGGAGAAACGACAAATACAAATGAAATTTTATTGAGCGGCATCGAAACGATGTCAGCGCTTTGCAGCGTACTGCTTACGCCTATGGCCAGATCCGAATGACCGGCAACTAGAGTCTCCCAGGTGCCATCCAGGACTTCTTCGCGGATACGCAGTTGCGTGGGCACATTGAGTGCAAAAAATTTCTCGCACAGCTCAAACAGCACCTTACGTGAGACGATCGTGTCTGCGCTGATGGTCAGCAGCGGTTCCCATCCGGTCGCAATCCGTTTGACGCGATGGGCGATCTGCTCAACCGTGTTCAGCAGTTGCCGACCCTCGTCAATCAGCTCCCTGCCGGCGGGTGTTAATGCAGCATATCGGGACTTGCGATCGAACAGCAGGACATCCAGCGCGTCTTCGACTTGCCGCACGCGATAGGTTAATGCGCTGGGCACCACATTCAGCTCGCGGGCAGCAGCAGCGAAACTGCCTTTTTCGGCAATGAGCACCAGCATCTGGATCGTTTCGGGCGTCAGTACCTGGTGAATTTCTCGGGTGTGGGGCGTGCTCATGTCGCATTCAATGAACGATAGATACGCCAATTATAAGTTCAAACGATGAGATTGGACCAAGTCGCATTACAATCGAAAAAGTTCTCTCAATCAGTTCTCTCAATCGTGAAGGATAGTTATGCAGAAAGTGAAGCTGGGGAAAAGTGATATTGAAGTCACCGATATTTGCCTGGGTACGATGACGTTTGGCGAGCAGGTCAGCGAATCAATTGCATTTGAAATATTGGACCTGGCCATTGCTGAAGGCGTCAATTTTCTGGACACGGCAGAAATGTATGCCGTTCCGACACGCGAGCAAACCTTTGGCGCGACCGAGACAATCATCGGCAACTGGTTCAGCCGCCGGCCCCAGGCGCGCCAATCGGTGGTGCTTGCAAGCAAGGTTGCCGGCCCGTCTCGCGGGACGCCCTGGGTTCGTAAAGGCGAAGGCCTGACCGCAGCCGATATTATTTGTTCCTGCGAAGGCAGCCTGAAGCGGCTGCAGACCGATTATATCGACCTGTATCAAATTCACTGGCCGGCCAGGCCCGTGCCGGCTTTTGGCAATCGCTATTTTGATCCGGAAAAAACCAACCCCGACCAAAGCAGTATTGAAGAACAACTGCGGGCCATGGATCAGCTGGTGCGGGATGGAAAGATTCGCTATGTGGGTTTGTCGAACGAAACGCCTTATGGCGTCGGGGAATTTATTCGCATCGCGCAGGCGGAGAATCTGCCCAGGGTGGCAAGCATACAGAATCCGTATTGCCTGCTCAATCGCTCCTATGAAAATGCCCTGGACGAAACCTGTCATCATCTTGGTGTATCGCTGCTGGCCTATTCTCCGCTGGGGTATGGCTTGCTTACCGGCAAATATGATGAGTCGGGCACGACCGGCGAGCAGGCTCCGAAAGAGGCCAGGATCACCCTTTATGAATCGGTCCGCAAGCAGCGCTGGGGCCGCCAGGCGTCGCTCGATGCGGCTCGGGTATATAACGCACTGGCTCGCCGGCATCAGTTGACGCCGGTGCAACTGGCGCTGGGTTTTTGCAATACCAAATGGCAGGTCGCCAGCACGATTATCGGCGTCAGGACGCCGCAGCAGCTTAAAGAAAATCTGGCTGTCAGCGGATTTACGCTGGACAGCCAGATTATGCAGGAGATTGATGCGATCCGCTTAGATCATTTTGATCCGGCGCAATAGTCCTTTACGCGGGCCACTTCGTTCTTGGAGCCAAGCACCACGCCCACGCGCTGGTGTAATTCGGTGGGCTGGATGTCCATGATCCGGTTGACCGAATCGGTGGCCATGCCGCCAGCCTGCTCAATGATAAAGCTCATGGGGTTGGCCTCGTACATCAGGCGCAGCTTGCCGGGTTTTTTGGGATCGCGGGCATCCCACGGATACATGAAAATGCCGCCACGGGTCATGATGCGATGGACATCGGCCACCATGGACGCAATCCAGCGCATATTGTAGTCTTTGCCCAGCGGCCCCGTCGTGCCGGCCAGGCAGTCTTCAATGTACTGGCGCATGGGTGGCGACCAGTGACGCATATTGGACATATTGATGGAGAACTCCTGAGTGTCTTGCGGGACACGCATGTTTTCATGCGTCAACACCCAGCTACCAAGTTCCCGGTCCAGTGTGAAGCCCATGACGCCGTTGCCGATCGTCAATACCAGCATCGTCTGCGGACCATAAACTGCATAGCCGGCCACAACCTGCTGGCTGCCCGGTTGCAGGAAATCTTTCTCAGTGACCTCGCGTCCCGAAATATCGGCAGGCGCCTTCAGGACAGAGAAAATCGTACCGATAGATACGTTGACATCAATATTGGAAGAGCCGTCCAGGGGATCGAACAGCAACAGGTATTCTCCCTTGGGATAGCGGTTCGGAATGTGATGAATCGTCTCCATCTCTTCGGACGCCATGCCAGCCAAATGGCCGCCCCATTCATTGGCTTCAAGCAGAATTTCATTTGACATGACGTCCAGTTTTTTCTGCACTTCGCCTTGAACATTTTCGCTTTCCAGGCTTCCCAGTACGCCGCCCAGCGCACCTTTGCTCACTGCATGGCTGATGGCCTTGCACGCGCGAGAGACAATTTCGACCAGCAGGCGCACTTCTGCCGGTATGGCATTGTTGTTACGCTGCTGTTCAACCAGATACTGGGTTAGGGTTTTTCGTGACATAAGGTCTCCGGAAAATAATTAAATATTCAATGCTTTGGAAACAATCTCGCTCACATTGCTGGACAGATCGCGATGGTCGCGAACCTGTTCAAGCGAAGATTTCATTTGTGATCGCAGTGCTGGAGTATAGCGCGCCCAGTTGTCCATGACACGCGCCAGGCGCGATGCGACCTCAGGATTGATGCCATCCAGTGCCAGCACTGCTTCGGTCCACAAAGCGTAACCCGAGCCGTCTTCGCTATGGAAACCCTCGGCGTTGTTCATGCAAAACTGGAAAATCAGAGAGCGGGCGCGGTTGGGATTGCGCAAAGAGAATGCCGGATGCGCCATCAATCCGCGAATGGTTTCCGTACGGGTGTCTGCGGCCGTTGCCTGCAGGGCGAACCATTTATCGATCACCAGCGGATTGTGCTGCCATTTTTCGTAGAAATCCACAATCGCTTCCTGCCGTTTATCACCATGATGATAATTAACGATGGCGCCCAGTGCACCCATGCAGTCGGTCATGTTCTGTGCCGCCTGGTATTGGACCAGTGCCTGCTGGCATGCAGCCTCGTCGCCGGCTGCCATCAGGAACGTGAGCGCAAGGTTTTTCAGACTGCGACGCCCCGCACTGATTGGATCCGGGCTGTATGGTCCAGGTGTGTCGTTTCCTTGCAAAGTTGCGGACCATTGCGCTGCGGCCACCTTGCCCAGATTTTCACGCGCAGCCTGGCGCGCTTTGGCCAGCCATACCGGTTCTATCGGATCCATTTGCTCTGCGAGGAATTTTTCCGACGGCAATGCCAGTAGGCGTGCACGGTAACCGGCATCCAAGCCCGCATCCTGCAGATTGTTTTTCCACACCTGTACGAAAGTCTCGGACAAGGCGGCCTGCAAGCCCTGTTGTAGTTTGCTGGCCAAGCCAATAATTTCGCGCGTGGCCAGCGCCTGTCCAGCTTCCCATCGGGCAAACGGATTGGGGTCGGCTTTGGCCAGCACCGCCAACTCCTGATCTGTCCATTCGTATTGCACAGTGACCGGCGCCGAAAAATCGCGCAGCAGCGAAGGCACGGGCCGCTCGGCAATATCGGTAAAGGTCCAGGACTGGCTTTGTTCTGTCAGCTCCAGCAGGCGCGTGTGGTCGCCGGTATCACAAGCGCCATTGGACTTGCTCGTGTCGCCAGTCTCACGTAGCGCCAGCGCTTGTCCGTCGGCCGAGAGCAGACCGATGGCAAAGGGAATATGGAAGGGCTTTTTGTTAAAGTCCTTGCGGATTTTTTCCACACCGACCAGCGGTGTGTGCTGCGTCAGCGTCAGTGTTACGGTCTGTTGCTGCTTATCATGGCTCATCTGTACCCGAACCCGCGGCGTGCCTGCCTGGGAATACCAGCGTCGGAAAATAGACAAATCGCGTTGCGGGTGCGATTTGGCATAGACGTATTCCATGGCGTTGACAAAATCGTCGCAGGTGACAGCCTGTCCGTCGTGGCGGCGGAAGTATTCGTCCATCCCATCGCGAAAACCTGCTGCGCCCAGCAAGGTGTGTTGCATGCGGATGACTTCGGCCCCTTTTTCGTATACTGTTGCGGTGTAGAAATTGCCGATAGATTCGTAACTGTCCGGGCGTATTGGATGCGCCATGGGACCGGCATCTTCCGGAAACTGGCCAGCGCGCAGTATACTAACGTCGTCAATGCGTTTGACGGCGCGGGCACTGGCTGCGGCCTGTTCGTCCAGACCCGCGGCCATCATGTCGGCAGTAAATTCCTGATCCCGGAAAACTGTCAGGCCTTCCTTGAGGCTCAGCTGGAACCAGTCGCGACAAGTGACGCGGTTGCCGGTCCAATTGTGGAAGTATTCGTGGCCGATCACGGCCTCCACGGCAGAAAAATTGGCGTCGGTCGCGGTATCGGGATCGGCCAGCACATAGCCGGAATTGAAAATATTCAGTCCCTTGTTTTCCATGGCGCCCATATTGAAGTCGCGCACTGCGACGATCATAAAGCGGTCCAGATCCAGCTCCAGGCCGAACCGTTTTTCGTCCCACACCAGGGAACGCTCCAGCGAGCTCAGCGCCCATTCGGTTTTATCGCGGCTGCCTTTGTCGCTGTATACCTGCAGCAGCACGTCGCGGCCATTGTGGGTCTGAACCGTTTTTTCACGCACGTCGAAATCGCCTGCAACCAGAGCAAACAGATAACTGGGCTTGTGAAACGGGTCGTGCCACACTGCCTGATGGCGGCCATCGGGCAGGTCGGTGGACGACACCAGATTGCCGTTGGACAACAAATACGGATACTTCTGCTTGTCGCCCGAAAGCGTAACGGTATAAACGCTCATGACATCCGGGCGATCGGGGAAGTAGGTAATGCGACGAAAGCCTTCGGCTTCGCATTGGGTGAAAAAACCGCTACCCGACTTATACAGGCCCATGAAGAGGGAATTGGCAGCCGGATCCAGCGTCGTGCTGATGCGCAGTTCGAAGGAACCGGACAGTTGTGCAATGACCAGCGCCTGCTCACTCAGTTCGTAGGCGTCTTGTGCCATAGGCTGGCCATTCAGGTAAATGGCGTCCAGGCTAATATCTTCGGCGTTGAGTACGAGATCGGCAGGACCATCATTTTTGGCAGTAAATTTCAACGTCGATGTCACGACGCTGCGGCTTTCATCCAGTTGGAAATCGAGCGCTACTGCATCTAGGGTAAACGGATAGGGCTGGTAGTCTTTGCGATAGACGGTGGGGCTGGTTTCTTGGATCAATTCTGTAGGCATGGTGGTCACTGGTGGAACTGGTGAGCGGGAAAGGAACGCGCTTGAATCGGCGCCGTCCACTTGAAAAAAAGCGATTCGTATCTATATGTCTTAATTATAGGGGCTTGCCCCGAATTGGAACCTTAAAAGACGTTTTGTGTCAAAATTGGAGTACAGTTCGCGGCGCGCCTTGGGCGGGTCGGCGGGCAACGGAATTGGCGTGTAAATGGCAGGAGAAAGAAGCATGCGACGTCTGCAAGTGCCCCGTATCCCTAAAGTCGTTCTGGCTGGTTTGTTTTTGACGGGTTTAGCCGCCTGCTCGGCAACCAGCGAATTCAGAACACAGGTTACTTCGTTTCAGCAATGGCCCGCAGGCGTGGCAGGGCAGCATTATCGGTTTGTCAATAGCAAGCAGCAGGATCTGGAGCAGGCCGCCTATACCGGTTATATTCGCAGCAATATGTTTCGCACCGGCCTGAACGAGGCGCTGGGTCGCCAGCCAGCACGCTTTGACGTTGGCTTTACCATCGATACCCAGGTGCGACAGCAGATGGTGCAGCGGGAAACCGGCAATTATGATTTGTATCCGACTTTGGGAATGGGCATGGGCTTTCCCTATGGTTATTATGGCAACCCGTTCTACAGCAGCTTCGGCTTTGCCATGACGCCGCGTTACCAGCTGGTTCCGGTTCCGTATCGCCGTTATTCGCTTACCGTCTACATTCGGGACCGTCAGCAAAATGGCAATGAGGTGTTCCGCGCCAGCGCCGTTGCCGATTCGCGTGAGCGCAGCCTGCCACAAGTGATGCCGTACCTGGCCGCATCGGTGTTTGACCAGTTTCCCGGCAATAACGGGCAGGTGCGCACCGTAGAGTTCGAACGCAGCAAGACGGGCGCTGGTGGTACCGCGTCTCCCATTACAGTAAAGAAACCGTAGAACATTAAAGTAAAGAAACCTGAGAAGATACCCCTACATGAAACCTATTGAATCTGATCTTCAGGCAGTCGCAACCGCAAAATCCTTGCTGCTGGACCCCTGGGACCTGAACGAAAACCATATGGCCGCCGCGCTGGCCGAGATTTTTACCCATAAAGTCGATTACGCCGATCTGTACTTCCAGTACACGCGCAGCGAAAGCTGGAGTCTGGAAGAGGGAATCGTCAAGACCGGCAGCTTCTCCATCTCCCAGGGCGTCGGTGTTCGCGCGCTGGCTGGCGAGAAAACGGCTTTTGCCTATTCGGACAAACTTTCGCCTGCGGCCCTGATGGAATCGGCGGCAACAGTCAAGGCAATTGCCCGACAGGGCGAAGGGCGTATGAAGGTCGTGGGCAATGGCAAGAACAAATCACACGCGCTTTACGGGCAGGACGATCCCATTGCCGCCATGCCTGCCACTGAAAAGGTGGCTTTGCTCGGACGAGTCGAAACGATTGCCCGCGCCAAGGATCCTCACGTGATTCAGGTCATGGCGGGGCTGGGTTCGGAATATGACGTTGTGATGATCGTCGGCAGCGACGGCCGGCTGGCTGCCGATATCCGGCCGCTGGTACGCCTGTCTGTCACCGTGATTGTCGAGCGCAATGGTCGACGCGAGATGGGACATGGCGGTGGGGGTGGCCGCCTGGGACTGAACTATTTCTCTGACGCGCTGTTGCACGAGTATGTGGACAAGGCAGTGCACGAGGCGCTTACGAACCTGGAAGCCAGAGACGCACCGGCTGGTGAAATGACGGTTGTACTGGGTGCCGGCTGGCCCGGCATCCTGTTGCACGAAGCCGTGGGCCATGGTCTGGAAGGTGACTTCAACCGCAAGGGTTCCAGTATCTTTTCCGACCGCATCGGTGAGCGCGTCGCCTCCAAGGGTGTGACGGTCATTGACGACGGTACGATAAAAGATCGTCGCGGTTCGCTCAATGTAGACGATGAAGGCAACGCGACACAGCGCAATGTACTTATCGAGGATGGTATTTTGCGTGGCTACATGCAGGATTCGCTCAATGCCCGTCTGATGAAGACCAAAGTGACCGGCAACGGTCGTCGTGAATCCTATGCGCATCTGCCCATGCCTCGCATGACCAATACCTTTATGCTGGGTGGCGATCACAATCCGCAGGATATTGTCGCATCCGTCAAAAAAGGGCTGTATGCTGTCAATTTTGGCGGCGGCCAGGTCGATATCACCAGTGGCAAGTTCGTGTTTTCGGCCAGCGAAGCCTATATGATCGAGAACGGTCGTATTACTTATCCGGTAAAAGGAGCCACGCTGATCGGCAATGGCCCGGACGCCATGAATCGGGTTTCCATGATTGGGGACGATCTGGCGCTGGATTCGGGTGTGGGCACTTGTGGCAAGGAAGGTCAAAGTGTACCGGTAGGGGTCGGAATGCCGACCATTCGCATGGAAGGCCTGACCGTTGGCGGCACCGCCTGACGTTATTAGCACGCCTGTCGCCGCCAATGTGGCCCGATAGGCACAGTTTGCCAAAATTTTTTGTTTTGCGGCCGATTGACACGCCGCAGCCTAAAAAGCTGTGCTAGGATTGCTGTTATGAAACAAGTGAGCAACGTTTTTTTCTTCTTTTATTTTACATTTTCGACGCGATAGGCGGAGAAAAGGACGTTGCGTACTTAGCGAAAGCAGCAAGAAGCTACAAGACACCAAAAGGCCGCCAGAATTTCTGGTGGCCTTTTTCGTTTTATGCGATGCACTGCCGGGCTGAGCAAGCTTATAACCGATTCGACCCATTGTTTAATGATCTATCTGGAGTTTTCTGTGTCCCACAATACTGACGATTTACGTATTCGAGAAATTAAAGAGCTTAGCCCGCCATCGCATCTGATGCGCGAGTTCACCTGCTCTACTCAGGTGTCCGGCCTAGTGCATGATACGCGTGAGGCGATCCATCGGATCCTGCACGCCAAGGACGATCGGCTTGTCGTCATTATCGGCCCGTGTTCGATCCACGACCCGTCCGCTGCGCGCGAATACGTGAAACGACTCAAGGAGCAGCGTGACCGCTTCAGTGAGGACCTGGAGATCGTGATGCGGGTTTATTTCGAAAAACCGCGCACAACGGTTGGCTGGAAGGGGCTGATCAACGATCCGGATCTTGATGGCAGCTTCAATATCAACAAAGGCGTGCGGCTGGCCCGGGAGCTGCTGCTTGAGGTCAATGAAAGCGGCGTACCGGCAGGCTGCGAATTTCTGGATATGATCACGCCGCAGTATATTGCCGATCTGGTTTCCTGGGGCGCCATTGGCGCGCGTACCACCGAGAGCCAGGTGCATCGTGAACTGGCATCTGGCCTGTCATGTCCGGTGGGTTTCAAGAACGGGACCGACGGCAATATCAAGATCGCCATTGACGCGATCAATGCCGCTTCCCAGCCGCATCATTTTCTATCGGTGACAAAGGGCGGACATTCGGCCATTGTGTCCACGGTCGGTAATGACGATTGTCATGTCATTCTGCGCGGGGGCAAGGCGCCCAATTATGATGTGCAAAGCATCAATCTGATGTCCGAGCAGTTGTCCAAGGCAGGTCTGCCCAGCCGAATTATGATTGATGCCAGTCATGCCAACAGTAACAAGAAATATGAGAACCAGCCGCAGGTCATCGAAGACGTCGCGGGACAGATGGAGTCTGGCGACCACCGTATTTGTGGCGTGATGGTAGAGAGTCATCTGGTGGCCGGCCGTCAGGACCTGAAAGAAGGGGTCGAGCTGACTTACGGACAAAGCATAACGGATGGCTGTATCGGATGGGACACGTCGGTGCAGGTACTGGAGCGCCTGGCCCAGGCAGTACGTTCGCGTCGCGAGCAGAAAGCCGACATCAATACCTGAGCGCAAAGCGCATGCATGCGGCGTGCCGTTGCAATCGGGCGGGCCGTGTGAACGGCCTGCTGCAGCGCGCATTATATGCCCCGAAGTCATTTTGCTTTGCCGCAAGAGTGAATAATCATTAGGGTTAATCACGTTTTGGTTGGTGGCCCGGCGGGGTATACTTTGACGTTTACACCAGTTGTTTTAAAAAAGGGTTGTCATGGATGTGAGTGTCGAGCTGCGACATGCACCGCAGGCCGCAGAAAACGAGCCGGATTTTTCCAAGTTGATCGCCGAATTGCATCGCGGTCTTCCCGCGCATTGCGTGCTGTCCCGCCTTGAGGAAAAGAAACCATTTGAGTGCGACGGCCTGACGCTGTTCAAGGAAATACCGGGTGTGGTTGTGCTTCCCGAAAACGAGGCGCAGATCGTTCATGTTTTGAAAACCTGTAAAAAATTCAGCGTACCCGTGGTGCCCCGCGGCGCCGGCACGGGGCTGTCGGGGGGCGCCACGCCGCATTCGCAGGGCGTGTTGCTGGGTGTTTCCAAACTTAATCGCATTCGGCATATTGATCCGCAGGCGGCAACGGCCATTGTTGAGCCTGGCGTGCGCAACCTTGCCGTATCAGAGGCTGCAGCCGCTTACGGGCTGTATTACGCACCGGATCCTTCCAGCCAGATTGCCTGTTCCATCGGCGGCAATATTGCCGAGAATGCCGGCGGCGTCCATTGCCTGAAGTACGGCCTGACCGTTCACAATGTGATTCGCGTGCGTATTGTGACGATTGATGGCGACATTCTGGAACTGGGTACCGATGCCCCCGATGCACCGGGCTTAAATCTTCTGCCGGCCTTTATCGGCTCTGAAGGCATGCTGGGCATTGTCACCGAAGTCAAGGTCAAGCTTATTCCAAAACCGCAGGTCGCGCGCGTCATTATGGCAAGCTTTGCCTCGGTAGAGGCGGCGGGCGAGGCAGTACAAAACATTATCGGATCGGGGATCATTCCAGCCGGACTGGAAATGATGGACAAACGCGCAACCCATATGGTTGAGCCTTTTGTGAATGCCGGCTATGACCTGCAGGCCGAAGCCATTTTGCTATGTGAGTCCGATGGCACCGAGGCTGAAGTGCAGGATGAAATCGCTCGCATGGAAAAAGTATTTTCCGACTGCGGTGCGACGCGTTTGCAAACGTCCCAGTCCGAGCAGGAGCGATTGCGTTTCTGGGCCGGTCGGAAAAATGCGTTTCCCGCGGCCGGGCGTATCTCGCCTGACTACTATTGCATGGATGGAACGATTCCAAAAAACCAGCTGGCCCACGTGCTTAGCGAAATGGTGAAAATGGAAGAGAAGTATCAGTTGGGTTGCGCCAATGTGTTCCATGCTGGCGATGGCAATTTACATCCCCTTATTTTGTTTGATGCAAACGATCCGGATTCGGTTCGGCGGGCGGAAGATTTTGGTGCGGACATTCTTGAATTGTGCATTAAGGTGGGTGGCACCGTTACCGGAGAGCATGGCGTAGGCCTGGAGAAAATCAACCAGATGTGTTCGCAGTTCACCCGTGAAGAACTGGATGCCTTTACTGCCCTGAAAAGAGCCTTTGATCCGGAGATGCTGCTCAACCCAACCAAGCAGATTCCAACACTGAACCGCTGCGCCGAATATGGTCGCATGCACGTGCATGGCGGCCAGATCGCTTTTCCCGATATCGAACGTTTCTAAGTATCCTATGAATTTCATCAAAGAAGATCTGGCAGAACAGGTTGTGGCAGCGGTGGCAGGTCGCAAGCAAATTGTCATTCGCGCAGGGGGCACGAAAGCATTTTACGGCAATGCCATGGTTCACAATGAACAACTGGTCGAGCTGGATGTGGCGCCTTACAACGGAATCAGCAGTTATGAACCGACAGAGCTGGTCATGACTGCCCGCTGTGGGACCTTGTTGCGCGACATCGAAGCGGTACTGGACGAAAACAATCAGCGGCTGGCCTGGGAGCCCCCGCATTTTGGTGAACAGGCGACGATTGGCGGTGCGATTGCAACCGGCCTGGCGGGCCCGGGCCGCATGGCGGTAGGCAGCGCCAGCGACTTCGTTCTGGGAACACAACTGCTCAACGCCGAAGGGCAGATTTTGCGATTTGGCGGCACAGTCATGAAAAATGTGGCCGGCTATGACATGTCACGTCTGCTTACCGGGTCGATGGGCGTGTTTGGTCCGATTCTTGAAGTGTCATTCAAGGTACTGCCGAAACCCATTGCCGAGGTGACGTTGCAGCGTCACTGCAGTCTTAACGAAGCCTTCGATTGTTTTGGTCAGTGGCAGGCCAAATCATTGGGCATAAGCGCCTCGGCCTGGATTCCCCACGACGATTCGCAGGACGGTGTTTTGTACGTTCGCATTTCGGGCGCTGAGCCGGCCGTCAAACAAGCATGCGCCGTCGTGGGGGGCGAGCGTATGGATACGCAATTGGCAAATCAATTGTGGCTCTCGCTCAGGGAGCAGACTCACCCGTTTTTTGGCGATACCGTCTGGCGTGTGTCTGTGCCGCCGCTAGCCGAGACGGTGAACGAATCGGTTCCGTTGCTGGAGTGGGGGGGCGCGCAGCGGTGGCTGCGGCAGGTGGGCGATGTCACCAATATTCGCCATGCTGCCGCCCAACGCGGCGGTCACGCTACGCTGTTCCGTGCAGGCGCGGGCACCAGTCAGCCGGCCGATGGCGTATTTCATCCTGTCAGCGCCGGCATTGCCGCCATTACGCGGCGGCTTAAAAGCAATCTTGACCCGCTGGGTACATTTTATTCGGACCGGTTACTCAGGAATATTTAAGGTATTATGCAGACCAATCTTGCCGACTGGGCAAAAAACAGTAGTTATGGCGAAGAAGTGGACGCGATCCTGCGCAAATGCGTGCATTGCGGATTTTGTTCGGCCACCTGTCCCAGCTACCAGATACTGGGCGACGAGCGCGATAGTCCGCGCGGTCGTATTTATCTGATCAAGGAAATCGTCGAGGGCAAGGAACCTACCAGCATCACTCAGAAGCATCTGGACCAGTGCCTCACTTGCCACAATTGCGAAACGACGTGCCCCTCTGGCGTGCAATACGGGCATCTGGTCGACATCGGGCGCGAATTGGTTGCCGAGCGGGTCACTCGTACGCCGACCGACCGTTTTCGTCGCAGCCTTCTGGCGGCCGGCCTAAATTCCCCGGCCTTTGCACCGGCGGTGAAACTGGGTCGCATGATGCGCTCTTTCATGCCTGCCACCCTGGCAGCCAAACTGCCGCAGGCCCGTCCTGCGGGCAAGCGTCCCGCCGGCAGTCACGCGCGCAAAGTCCTGGTGCCGCGCGGTTGCGTGCAGCCCGCGCTGATGCCCTCGATTGACGCTGCTACCGTACGGGTGCTGGATGCTGCGGGGATTTCATCAGTCGATGTCAGTCGTAATACGTGTTGCGGCGCTGTCAATTTTCATCTGGATAAGGTCAATAACAGCATTGTCCAGATGAAAAGCAATATCGATGCCTGGCTGCCGCTGCTGGAGTCGGGCGAAGTTGAAGCGGTCATCATGAATGCATCCGGTTGCGGGGCGTTTGTCAAAGAGTATCCGTTTTATCTTCGCAATGAGCCGGCCTATGCGCAAAAGGCCCGCGATCTGATCCAGCATGTCAAGGATATTGCAGAAGTCATCGCGCCAGAGGCCGACAAACTGAAAGCGAAATTCAAAAAGCCCTTGCCACCTGCCGCGGCGTTTCATCCGCCCTGTACCCTGCAACACTGGCAGGGCCTGCGCCCGCTGACGGAAACATTGCTGGCCGACTTGGGATTCGGGCTTAAGGCATTTGATGAGGCTAACTTGTGTTGCGGATCTGCGGGAACGTATTCCGTGCTGCAACCAGAGATTGCCACCGGCCTGCGAGATCGCAAGCTCGATGCCATCGGCCAAACCTCCCCTGATGTCATTATCACATCCAACATGGGGTGCATGTCACACTTGCAAACGGGCACCCAGACGCCCGTGCGTCACTGGGTCGAGGTGGTTGATGAGGCGTTAAGCGACTAGAAGGCCTCGATTCCCCCGTTTTACCGGTCCGGGCGGTAAAATATCGTCCATGACTGAACAATCCACTGTAAAACCCCGTGTCGTCGTCGGCATGTCCGGCGGCGTAGACTCATCGGTAAGCGCCTGGCTGCTCAAAGAGCAAGGCTACGAGGTCATCGGGCTTTTCATGAAAAACTGGGAAGACGATGACGATTCGCAATACTGTTCGTCTCGCCAGGACTGGTTGGACGCCGCCAGTGTTGCCGATCTGGTGGGCGTCGATATCGAAGCGGTCAATTTTTCCGCAGACTATAAAGATCGTGTTTTTTCCGAATTTCTGCGCGAATATTCTGCCGGGCGCACGCCTAATCCCGATGTGCTTTGTAATGCCGAGATCAAGTTCAAGGCCTTTCTTGATCACGCACTCACATTAGGCGCCGACTACATTGCCACGGGCCATTACGCCCGCGTTCGCGCTGTGCAGCGGGACGGCGGGACCGAATACGAATTGCTCAAGGGCATGGATGCGAGCAAGGACCAGAGTTATTTTCTGCACCGGCTTAATCAGGCGCAACTGTCCAAGGCCATGTTCCCGCTGGGTGAAATCGACAAAACCGAAGTGCGCAAGATCGCCCACAAGCTGGGCCTGCCTAATGCCGGCAAAAAAGATTCTACCGGCATCTGCTTTATTGGCGAGCGACCATTTCGTGAGTTTCTGAATCGCTACCTTCCCACCAATCCGGGTCCCATTCTTACCGACGATGGGCAGCAGGTGGGGCAACATCATGGCCTGGCTTTTTATACGTTGGGCCAGCGCAAGGGCCTGGGTATTGGGGGGGTAAAGGGTCGCCAGAATGACGACGGCATTGCCGATGCCTGGTATGTTGCGCGCAAGGACTTGCAAAACAATATTCTGTATGTGGTATCTGGTCATGATCATCCGTGGTTGCTCAGGCACGATGTATATGCAGAAGACGTCAGCTGGATTGCCGGCCGCGCGCCTATTGCCGGACCCTATGGGGCCAAGACGCGCTATCGCCAGGCCGATGCGCCCTGTGAACTGGTTGCTGCTAGCGATCCGGGACAATTGCATTTGCAATTTTCCCAACCGCAATGGGCCGTGACACCCGGTCAGTCCAGTGTTCTGTATGACGGCGATATCTGTCTGGGTGGCGGCATTATTTCCTGAAATTGGTCTGGCCGGATAACTTGCTTGTGCCAGTAACTCTCACTTTTATTTTTTCTTTTATTTCATTATGAATATTTCTGATTCGATTACCCCGCTCAATGCGCTTTCTCCGCTGGATGGTCGCTATGCCTCCCGTGGTGCGGCCCTGCGGCCCTTTCTGTCCGAGGCCGGATTCATGGCGCATCGTGTGGAAGTCGAAGTGTCGTGGCTTATCGCGCTATCACAGGCGGGCCTGAGCGAATTGCCGCCGTTTTCTGCTCAAGCCGAAAAAACCTTACGTAGCTGGATCCAGGCCTTCAGCGAATCTGATGCGCAGCGGATCAAGGATATCGAGAAGAAAACCAATCATGACGTCAAGGCGGTGGAGTACTGGCTCAAAGAGAAAGCGGCCGGCAACGATGAGTTGTCCGCCGCAGCTGAATTCATTCACTTTGCCTGCACCTCGGAAGACATTAACAATACCTCGCATGCACTGATGCTCACGCGCGCCCGTGATCAGGTGATTGTGCCCACGCTGCAGAACCTGCTTTCCATTCTGAAGGATTATGCCCGCCAGTTTGCGAGTCAACCCATGCTGGCCCGTACCCACGGCCAGCCGGCCAGCCCCACCACCATGGGTAAGGAATTTGCCAACGTGGCGGCACGTCTTGACACGGCGATTGCTGCCATTTGTGCTGTCCAGCCGCTGGCCAAACTCAATGGCGCAACGGGCAACTACAATGCGCATTATTCTGCGTATCCTGAGTTGGACTGGCCTGCTATCAGTAAGAAAGTGCTGGGCGATTTATCGCTAACGCAAAACCCCTACACGATCCAGATCGAACCGCATGACTGGATGGCAGCGCTGTTTGATGCGATCGCACGCGCCAATACGATTCTGCTGGATCTGAATCGCGACATTTGGGGCTATATTGCGCTCGGTTACTTCAAGCAGCGTTTGCGTGAAGGTGAAGTCGGGTCTTCGACCATGCCGCACAAAGTCAACCCCATTGACTTTGAAAACTCCGAGGGCAATATTGGCCTGGCTAACGCGGTCCTTAAGCACTTATCGGAAAAGCTGCCCGTCTCGCGTTGGCAGCGTGACTTGACTGACTCCACCGTGCTACGCAACCTGGGCGTTGCGCTGGGTTATTGCATGGTTGCCTGGGACTCATGCAGCAAGGGACTGGGCAAGCTTGAGCTCAATCCGCAGGCGATTGATCGCGATATTGATCAGTGCTGGGAAGTGCTGGCCGAGCCGGTGCAAACCGTAATGCGTCGCCATGGCCTGCCTGAACCTTATGAGCAACTGAAGGCCTTGACGCGTGGTCGTGGCATTACCGAGGAAGCACTGCGCGATTTCGTCGAGGGCTTGCAATTGCCACAAGAGGCCAAGCAGCGATTACTGCAGATGACGCCGCGCAGCTATATCGGCCTGGCGGCAGAGCTGGCCGCCAAAATCTGATCGCCGTCATCGGCAGGACATTTCGCAAGGCGATGATGCCGGCCTGAGATTGCCGGATCATCGTCGTGTGCAACTGTGGTACTGAAAGAACAAATTGGCAGTTACCCGCCTGCACCGCAGGTAATTGGATATTCCAGATGTAAAGGAACGTCACAGGGGCTTAAAAATAGTGCCCGCCACACAAACAACCACCCCCCGCCAAAGCGTTCCAAAGACAGATTTCGCCCCTGATGATATTCATTTGTCGCGTTCCAGCGGCTCGTTTTCAGCACAAATTCGCCGCTCCGACTTTACCGTTATTTTGTTATTTGCAGTGTAATTGCGACGGAGTTAGTCTATGATAAGCAAACTATACAATTCAGCTTACAGGTACTCATGTCGCGTTCAATCAAAGTCCTTCTTGTGGTCATTGCAGCGGCCGTGGTGGCCGGGTGCTCCTCTACGAAGACCGGCAAGGACCATTCACTTAGCCATTCGCCGCGCAAGCAAGTGGAACGAATCGCCTACGACGAAAGCGCCTATGCCTTGCCAATAGGGCAGCCGACGATGCTGGTGGGGCGCGCATTTATTTACGACGCTATCAATGGTGGCGAGCGTAGTGGTGGCCATGTCGATGTGGTGCTCAATCCTGTATCGGCCATGAGCGATCAATGGTTCAATGTGGTCTGCCGGCGCGGGCATGTGCTGGCCGGTAAACCGGATCCGCGCTATGCCGCCAGAGCCTACGCGACCAAAACCAACTCCTTCGGACAGTTCGCCTTTACCAACGTACCGGCAGGCGAGTATTACCTTACGACGCGGCTTTACTGGATGGATACCAAGCCGTTCTCGGGTGCTGTCCAATACGGCGGGTTGCTGGCCAAAAAAGTCAGGCTCGCACCGGGGACCAATACGATTAACCTGTCAGACAGTGACAAATGCCGGGGTTACTTTCATTGAGCATGCATTTACTTTTTGATCTGCAGCAAAATTTGTCGCGCCTGTTACATTTGTCTCACCGATTTTCTTCCCCTACAATTCGCACCATTCACATTTTGCAATGAATTTAGCCCGCATAGATGATTAAATTTACGCAGGCAAAAGTTGTGCTTTGTGCTAATGCAACAATTTTCATTTATTAGAAAGGCAAACTATGAAATTGATTACGCTTGTTACTGTCGCTGCCGTTGCGACCGCTCTTGGTGGATGCAGTTTTTTTGAAAAATTGGGCACGTCCAAAACGGCTGCCACAACGCAAGTGCGCCCCGGCATTTCAACAACGCCAGTCAAGACAACCGGCGCTGGAAATCTGCAGGTCTACGTGGGTTCGACAACTGCACCCAAGGCGACCAAGGGCAAATCTTCCAAAACCATTCCGTTGCAGGTTGGAGACCAGACTTATCAAGGAGTCGGACCGATTCTGACAAGTGCCGATATCAAGAATGTGTTTGTGACCAAGGCCGGTGATCGGCCCGCCCTGGGATTGCGTGTTACGCCCGAAGGTGCCCGCAAGCTTAATGCTGAAATTTCCGGTAAGTCGGTAAAGGGAAAAATGGTACTGGCCAGTCTGAATGACTCCATATTTTCCACAACAATTGCCTCGCCTGGCGCGGTCGACGATGGTGTATTGCTCATGCCGATGGCAACGTTGAATAATGCCAAAACAGCAGCAGATATTATTCGCGGTAACCAGTAATATCGTCGCGGGTCTTCGGTTCTGTCGTGCCGTTGCGTTGCGCCCGGGTTTCACTCTGAACATTGTTAACAATTGCACGTTGTTTTTTCTGTGAAACTGTTGTAACGTAAACGGACGACTTTATGCGAAGTTGTTCTCAAATTAGTTTTAATTAGGAAATACTATGAAATTATCCAGAAAAGTTGCGTTGATTGTGCTTCCTCTGGCCGCAGTTCTGGCTGGATGTAACTCAATGAAGACCGGTACCGAGAGCACTCCCGGCACCACTGCACAGACCCCTGCTGCACAAGGTACTGCAGTAGACGTTTTCCTGGCTTCTGACAAAGTCATTAAAAGTTATCGTCCTGTTAAGCTGAGTGAGAAACAGACCATTTATGTCAGCAAAACGCCCATCATCACTCGTGCGAACCTGACTAGCGTTGACCGTGTTCGCGACAGCCAGGGTCGGTCTTTTGTTAAATTGTCTCTGAATCCAGCGGGTGTTGCTGCGCTCAACGCCGCACCCAAGGGACAGGGCTATGCAACCACTGTAGGCGGTCAGCTGGCTTCCCTCACAGGTATCCGCCAGAACGATGATTTCCTCTTCATGGTTCGTGATGATCAGGTTGCCGGATCTGTTGTAGAGGCCATTGCGCCAAAAACTGCAGCGAAGTAATACTTGCTGTCCAAACGGCTGTCATTTACCCGGTTCAATGTCAGCCCAAGCCTCGCCTAGCGGCGGGGCTTTTTTTCGGCTTTTGATATTGTCATGGATAAGTCGTATCCTATGCTCCTCCTCGTCCTATAAAGGTGCACAATGCTGCTGTCATTTCCTGCCCGCTTTCTGGCATTCTTCCTGGTTATTATTGGTGCCGCGTTTTTCTCCGTCCTCGGGATGGTCGGCGGTCACGGGTGGTACGTTGCTGCAGTGGTTTGTCTGTTACTGACATTGGTTGGTATACACGATCTGATCCAGCCGCGCCATTCGGTCAAGCGTAATTATCCGGTCATCGGCAATTTGCGTTTTTTGCTGGAATTTATCCGGCCCGAATTGCGTCAGTATTTTATTGAAAGCGATACCGATACTTTGCCGTTTTCGCGCGCACAGCGCTCTATTGTCTATCAACGGGCCAAGCAGCAAATTGACAAACGGCCCTTTGGCACGATAGAGAATGTCTACCGGGAAGACTACGAATGGGTTAATCATTCCATGGTGCCCAGCCATATTCCAGATCGGAATTTTCGAATTACCATCGGGCAGGAACAATGTAGCCAGCCCTATAGCATGTCGGTATTTAATATTTCTGCAATGAGCTTCGGCGCCTTGTCGGCCAATGCGATTCGCGCGCTCAATCACGGCGCCAAGGCCGGCGGGTTTGCTCATGACACAGGCGAGGGGGGAATCAGCGCGTACCATCTTGAAGGTCAGGGCGATCTGGTTTGGAATATCGGCTCGGGCTACTTCGGCTGTCGGGATGAAAACGGACATTTTTCCGAGAGCGCGTTTGCTCAGAAGGCGAAGCTGCCCAATGTCAAGATGATTGAAATCAAGTTGTCGCAGGGAGCCAAGCCTGGCCACGGCGGTATACTGCCGGGCGCCAAGGTGACGCCCGAGATCGCTCTGGTTCGCGGTATTACGCCAGGCGTCGATTGCGACTCGCCGGCAGCGCATTCGGCCTTCAGTACGCCGGTGGAGCTGCTTCAGTTTGTCAAGCGCCTGCGTGAGCTGTCTGGCGGCAAACCCGTGGGTTTCAAATTATGTATCGGGCACCCGTGGGAATGGTTTGGCATTGTCAAGGCCATGCTCCAGACCGATATCACGCCCGACTTTATTGTCGTGGATGGCGCCGAGGGTGGAACCGGTGCAGCTCCCGTGGAATTTGTTGATCACATGGGCGTGCCGTTGAAGGAGGCGCTCCGGCTGGTGCACAACGCCCTGGTCGGAGTTGGCTTACGTGAGCGCATCAAGATCGGCGCGTCGGGAAAAATCATATCCGCCTTTGATATGCTCAGGACATTGGCGCTGGGTGCAGACTGGTGCAATAGCGCGCGTGGTTTTATGTTTGCGGTCGGGTGTATTCAGGCACAGGCTTGTCATACGGACAAGTGTCCGTCCGGGGTGGCAACGCAGGACCCCTCGCGCCAGCGCGCCATTGTCGTGAGCGATAAGGCGGATCGTGTCATGCATTTTCATCGCAATACGGTCGCAGCCCTGGCCGAATTACTGCAGGCGGCCGGACTGACCCATCCCGACCAATTGCGGGCGCACCATGTGGTGCGCCGCATCTCAAGTGCCGAAGTGAAGGTGCTATCGGCAATATATCCCGAGCTGGAGAAGGGCGATTTGCTCAAGGGCAATTATCGACTGCGTATTTTTGAAATTTGCTGGCCGCTGGCCCAGGCGCACTCATTTGCGCCCGCGCGCTCCGTTGACCTGGTCGCCAGCGAGATAAACATGGGTTACCAGGCCGGTGAAAAGCCGACAGGAAAGGACGCGCCGATTCCTGCGCCTAGAACGGCGCTGTAACGGCGTTATAACGGCGCCGGATGGGATAGGGTCTTGCTGTGAACGAACGCCCTTGTCTCGTTCCGGTCGGCGGATTGGTGAATGTGTCCAAATCCCCGTTCAACATTGTTGGGTTCTGAGTGACGCTGCTTGTCATGTGCTGCGGTGATGCGGTGATGCGGTGATGCGTCCTCATGGCAAGACAACCTGGACTTCAGGTCAATCAATAGCAGATTTCAGCGTGTTGCAGGTTGGGCTGCGGCTGCAGGTGATGGCGAAGGCGATTCGGCCAGTTTCTCGCAATTGGCAGTAAAGTCTTTGATAAAGCGATCCTTTTCGGCGATCTTATCCGGTGAAGTCGACCACAGCAGGTCAACAAACTCAATAAATGAAGAGACACGTTCGTCGGGAATTGCAGCGTTATTACTGACAACCTCGTTGGCTTCGTCCTGCGATTTGCCGTTTACGCGCATATCGTAGAGGTCGGCAATAATTTTGCTGGCATCATCGCAGGTTAGTGTGACGGGTGCGCTGTCATTGCTGGAATCCTCGCCTTGTGCATTCTGATAGGGGTCTTCCGGTTTCGGTGGTGGCGCCGGTGCGGGAGGCGGGGCACGCAGCTCGGATTGTTGTGGGGGCTCGACATCGTCGTCATTAAAAAGAGTTGTCTCAATAATCTTCCACGCGCCAAAGGCAATGGCAGCCGCAACGAGCAGCAAAATGAGCAACTTGATGAACGATTTCATGTATTTCCTTACGCTTGTGATTGGCAGTATAAACCGCCGCTCCTGACTTTGACGAGTCAATATACTATATCTTATTTGCTGCGGTCAGAAATTTCAGTAACCGATAAACATATTTACGAAATCATACTATCGGAAAGCGGTAAAAAGCCGGTAGATGAGTTTGTCATAATTTGCGATTCGCTGATTCGCTGATTCGCTGATTCGCTGATTCGCTGACTCCGCTACGTCGCTACGTCGCTACGTCGCTACGTCGCTACGTCGCTACGTCGCTACGTCGCTACGTCGCTACGTCGCTACACGGCTTTTTGGTCCCCGGCGTCAGTGTATTACTCCATGGGCTCGCTCATCTCCGTGATATACGAATGGTCCGAGCGCATCACCACAAAAACAAATATAGCGTTCGTAATACCCAGGAACAGTACGATCAGCGGTACGGTGCTGAAGGCCAGCAATAGTCCGGTAATGACGGAGCTGGCCACCAGGAAAATGGCATTCATGATATTGTTGGCCGCGATTACGCGCGAAGAGTGCGTTTTTGGCGTTTTCTGCTGGATCAGCACATAAAGCGGAACGCTATACAATCCGGCTGACATGCTCAGCAGGAAGAGTCCCGCAATCAGCAGCCAGTTTGATGGCAGTGTGATAAATTCATGCAGGGCCAGCAGATGCGTGGCGTTCAAATCATCAGCGGTGAAATATAGCGCAACAGAAAATACGGTCATGCCCATCGCGCCAATGGGAACAAGCTTGAGCACGTTCAGGCCCTTTTTCCCAATCCAGCCGCAAAGCACAGAGCCAAATCCCACGCCTACGGAAAACACACCCAGCAGCAGGGTGGCCACCTGCTCATCGCCACGCAGAATCTCCTTGGCGAAAACGGGGAAGATGTTCAGATATACGGCTCCGAAAAACCACATCCAGCTGATCAGTAGAATGCTCTTGAAAACGTGCCGATCATGAAAGGCGTATTTCATATTTTCTATCGTTCCGCCCACCGGGTTCCAGTCCAGTTGCAGCTCGGGCGAAGAGACTGGGGTCGGCGGAACAAGCGCGGAGCACAGGCGGCCCACGACGGCAATCAACAGACAACTGGCAGCGACATAATGGTAACCAACGCCGTCGATACCCGCCATAAATCCGCCGGCCATATTGCCCAGCAAAATGGCGACAAACGTACCCATCTCCACCCATCCGTTGCTGCTGACCAGCGTGGTGCCATGAAAAACCTGTGGCAGGTAAGCGAATTTAACCGGCCCGAAAACCGTCGAGTGGATGCCCATGAGCAGCACGCAAAGAAGCAGGATGTACACCTGCTGGTAAACGAGTGCGAAGCCTGCAAGCGCCATGATGCCGATTTCTACGGTTTTTATCCAGCGCATGAACTGCGCTTTCTCGAATTTGTCCGACATCTGCCCGCTGACGGCCGAGAGCAACAAAAAGGGAACGATGAACATGCCGTTGATAACAACGCCGGCCATTTCGGGCGGCAGCCAGCTGACCGAAACATGATAAGTCAGCATGATCGTGACTGCAAACTTGAACAGGTTGTCATTGGCCGCGCCCGATATCTGTGTCCAGAAATAGGGCGCAAAGCGGCGCTGCAACATGATATGTCTAGCGGCCTGGGAATCTGAACCGTTGTGAGCTGTGTCGTGAGAGGCGGGTTTTGTCATGGAAAATGAATGTTACAGCAGTGCAAGCTGCCGGACAGAAACAACAGTCGCAACATTAAACCAAAATGCAGGATCGCGGTTAAAAAGCCACGCTCATTTACGTAAAATGTATCCTTGAATGAGCGGAGTTTTCGTCATTCTGTCAAGACAATGAGCTACACTTTGAGCACTGAAAACACGTTGGCGAGTGGTGAAATGCAACGCTTTCTGTTGCCATTGATATTTATGATTTGTGGCCCAACCCACGCGATGGGCTGGTCGGCACCTGCATCGGCGCCTGAACCGGAACCGCTGGGCACCGGTCAATCTGTACAAGGCGGACGCGACCGTTGTGAAGTTGTGCTGGATGCCTTCAATAAAGAGGCGCTCGGCGGAAAGATCGATCCGGCCCAACTGGCTGACATTGTGCGCTCACTGGGGTCCACCCAACGGTTGCCTGCCTATTTTGTGACCAAAAAACAGGCACGTGCATTGGGATGGTCTGCCGGGCGTTATTTTTCCGATATTCCTGCGCTGCGCGGCAAATCTATCGGCGGTGACCATTTTGGTAACTACGAGCGCCGTTTGCCACAGGGGCAATGGAAAGAGGCGGATCTGGACTATCGCGGCAAAAAGCGCAATGCCAAACGTCTGATTTTTTCCCCCGCCGGGCCACAGTATGTGACCGTTGATCATTATGAAACATTCCGCAAGGTGCCAGCATGTCGATGAGAACCTCGAAACGCAGGAAAATGCAGGCGGCACGCCGTACAACACCGCCGGTCAAGACTTGCGAGCTAACCCATATCTGCTCTATTGATGACGTATATGACCAGTTGCAAATATGCCTGCATCTGCCGCCGTATTTCGGTCGTAACCTTGACGCTCTTTACGATAGCCTGAGCACCGACGTCAAGGGGCCTTATCGGATTATCTGGCAAGGGCACGCTAGTTGCGCGATCGAACTGGGCGAATTGCATTATGAGGGACTGCTGGATATTTTCAGGGCAGTCGCCAGCGAGCGGGATGATGTCCAGCTTGAGCTGGATTGAACGGCAATGTAACGCATATTGGCCGGGCTCGCCGGACAGTCTTAAAGCCTTTAGCCGGGCAGCAAAAACCGGCTTGCAGGCAGCCCCATAAGGCATACCCATAAACCGGTTTTCTGTTCTTTTTCTGTTTCGGGCACTCATGTGCCCCAGAATTGCTAAGCTGCGCGGTCGCCGATGGCGGCGGCGGGATCTTGCATGGCTTTGTCCGAGGCGGCAGTAAACAGCACATCGGTAGAGGAATTGAGTGCCGTTTCGCTGGAGTCCTGCACCACACTGATGATAAAACCGACGGAGACGACCTGAGCCGCAAGATCATGGCTGATGCCAAACAGGCTGCAGGCCATGGGGATCAGCAACAGCGAGCCGCCTGGCACGCCCGAGGCGCCGCAGGCACCGATGGTTGCCAGCACGCTGAGTAAAAATGCGGTCGGAATATCTACCGGGATATTCAGTGTATGGACTGCCGCCAGTGTCAGGACCGTAATCGTAACGGCAGCGCCGGCCATATTGATGGTGGCTCCCAGAGGAATCGACACCGAGTAAGTATCTTCGTGCAATCCCAGCTTTTTGCACAGTAACAGGTTAACCGGAACGTTGGCGGCCGAACTGCGGGTAAAAAAGGCGGTCACACCACTTTCTGCGAGGCATCGGAATACCAGGGGGTAGGGGTTGCGACGGATTTTAAAAAAAACAATGAGCGGGTTGACCACCAGCGCAACAAACAGCATGCAACCGACCAGAACCATTAGCAGATGCCCGTAAGCCTTGAGTTCGCCCAGGCCGGTCGTGGCTACGGTTACCGCAATCAGGCTAAAAATGCCCAGCGGCGCCAGACGGATCACCCACCGCACCACATTGGTGACGGCTTGCGCCGCATCGTTCAACATGGACTTGGTGCTCTCGCCCACATGACGCAGACCGATGCCCAACAGAATGGCCCAGCTCAGAATGCCGATATAATTGGCTGACAGAAGGGCGTTGACAGGGTTATCGACGATATTGAGCACTAGTGAGCGCAACACTTCGACGATGCCCGTTGGCGCGTTTTGCGTCACCTGACTGGTGACCAGGGCGAGCGTTGTCGGAAAGGCAAAGCTGGCCACCACTGCGACCAGTGCTGCCAGGAATGTCCCCAAAATATAGAGCAGCAGAATGGGCTTGATATAAATTTCTGTGCCGCTGCGATGCTGGGCGATGGCGGCCATAACCAGGACGAATACCAGAATGGGGGCGACTGCCTTCAGGGCACTGGTAAAGAAAGTCCCGATAATTTGGCTGGACTGGGCGGCCTGGGGAAAAAATACCCCAAACAGAATACCAAGTACCAGTCCGATGATAATCTGGCGTACCAGGTTGCCGCGGGCGATGGCGGCCAGTAAATGCTGCAGAGTCATGATGTCATTCCAAAATGCATGTTTTCAAGCGGGAGCGACGGGCAGTAACGTCACGGAGATTCGCACCCGAGGCCGGCGCGCGGCGACAGATGGGCACCTGCAGGAAAACGAAATGGGGTGTTGCACAAGGGCAACGGAAAAATAACATGAGCGATTCAGAAATTTCCCGAAAAGCGCGATGGCCGTCATGTTAGCCGCTTTTTTAGCGATTGTGTTTTGAAATGATGACATCTGGCCCATGTGAGTTATCGCAACAGGCTGGGCCTCAGAGGCTACTGTTCGTTGTCGCTCCATGTCCGTGTGGGTTGTGCCTCTGTGAGCCGGCCGTCTTTCGCAGTAGGATCAGCATCTCTGGTGCCGTTGCGTTTTTCTGTCTCGATGACACTGATTTCGCCGTTGGTTTCCAGGTAAGCGCGTTTGACCTGCACCAGCTCGTCAATGCCGTTTATCCGCAACTGCTCCATCAGTTCGGCGCGCGTGACATACTCGCGGCGCATATTCTTCAGTTGCAAAATCCCGTCCTTGACCAGTAACAGTCTGTCTGGGGCCAAAATACGATTGACTATTGGGAAAAAATAACCCAGGCGGTCCACGAGAAATGACCATAGGACAATCCCGGCCGCGACAATTAGGCCATCGGTGACCGTGTCGGACGATCCGGACAATCCGTTGCCTACCGCCTCGGATACCAATATCACAACGACGATGTCTGCAAAACCAAGGGACCCGATATTGCGTCGCCCGCCGAAGCGAAACAGAAGATAGATGCCCCAATAAACGGCGGTGCTGCGTAAAAAAGCTTCGCCCAGCGTTTGTTGCATTTGGAAAATGTCGCCTAGCATAGTCATGCGGGTATCCTGAGAAAGATCGAAGATGAACTGGCCGGTTCGCGTCATTGCACAAAGTATACCCCGCAGACCATAAAAAAACGCCCCACGCCGATATCGGCGCAGGGCGCAGTGTCAGAGCAAGCCGACAGACCGCCAGGGCGATCAGTCAGCACTCCAGGTTTACTCTTCTTCGACGAAGGTTTCTTCGCGTTTCTTGCGGATGGACGGCAATGCAACCAGCACCACCAGTGCAGCAGCCAGAATCAGCAGCGTCATGGACAATGGGCGGGTGATAAAGGTGCTGAATTCACCGCGCGAGAGCAGCAAGGCGCGCCGGAAGTTCTCTTCCATCATTGGGCCCAGCACCAGTCCGAGCAGCAGCGGGGCACCTTCGCATTTGAGTTTGCTCCACAAATAGCCGATTACACCGAAAATCGCCATGATGTAGATATCAAATACGTTGTAGTTGAGCGAGTACACCCCGATGGTGCAGAACAATACAATCGCCGGGAACAGAACGCGGTAAGGCACTTTCAGCAGCTTCACCCACAGACCGATCAGCGGCAGGTTCAGAATCACCAGCATCAGGTTGCCGATCCACATTGATGCAATCAGGCCCCAGAACAGTTCGGGGTGGCTTGACATCACTTGGGGGCCGGGCTGAATGTTGTGAATGGTCATCGCCCCAACCATCAGCGCCATTACGGCATTACCGGGGATACCCAGTGTCAGCAGCGGAATAAAGGACGTTTGTGCTGCAGCGTTGTTGGCCGATTCAGGGCCAGCCAGTCCGGCGGGGTGACCCTTGCCGAAGCGCTGTGGTTGCCGGGAAATTTTCTTTTCCAGCGTGTACGATGCAAACGAGGACAATACCGCGCCGCCGCCGGGCAGAATGCCCAATGCTGATCCAAGCAGGGTGCCGCGAAGGCATGCCGGCGCCGCTTCACGCAGTTCCTGTCGGTTCGGATACAGGGCACCGATTTTGTCGGTAATATCAACCCGGTTTTCCTTTTGCGCCAGATTATTCATGATTTCGGCCAGGCCGAAAACACCCATTGCGACTACGGCAAAGTCAATCCCGTCCTGCAACTCAGGAATCCCGAAATCGAAACGGGCTACGCCAGAGTTCACGTCAGTGCCCACCATTCCCAGCAACAGACCCAGCAAAATCATGCATATCGCTTTAGGCAGCGAGCCAGAGGCGAGCACGACCGCCCCAACCAGCCCTAGCACCATCAGTGAAAAATACTCCGCGGGACCGAATTTGAAAGCAACTTCAGCCAGTGGTGGCGCGAATGCGGCCAGCAGTAGCGTAGCGAAACAGCCAGCAAAGAACGACCCCATCGCGGCGATAGCCAGCGCGGCACCGGCCCGGCCATTTTTGGCCATCTGGTGGCCGTCCAGCACGGTGACCACTGCCGACGTTTCACCGGGTAGCGCAACCAGAATGGCGGTTGTGGAGCCGCCATATTGCGCACCGTAATAAATACCGGCCAACATGATCAGGCCCGCTGTAGGCGGCAAAATGTAAGTCAGCGGCAGCAGCATGGCAATTGTCGGCACAGGGCCGATGCCGGGTAGCACACCAATCAGCGTGCCCAGAACACATCCAAGCAGGGCATAGGCAAGGTTTTCAGGGGTGAATGCAACCGAAAAACCGAGGGCCAGATGTTGTAATAAATCCATCATGATTATTTTCCTTTAATCCGGCGTACCAGCATGACAACGGCAATCACCATGCCCAGGGGGATGGTGATTTGTGCCAAGGTGCTCCATTCGGCAATGGGTTCAGGCCAAAGCGGAAAGATCAGACCCAGGCCCTTGACGAATGCCAGCCAAGAGAAGAGGGTGAGGAAGACGGCGTTGCCAATGGCGATTGTAAGGCTGAACTCATGACTGGCCAGGCTGCAGAAAATGATCAGCAATGGAGTGGCAATGTACAGGCCAAGGTGATCCAGCATAATGCCGTAAAGAGAAATGCTGCCAATAATCAGAAATAGAATATCCCAGTCAAAACGGGTCACGGCGCCATCCTCTGCTGGCTCACCTCGCAAGGCGCTGACGGCGACGACCGCACCCAGCAATGCCATGCAAATGGCAAGCCAGAACGGAAAATAGCCTGGCCCCATGCGGCTTGGTGTGCCCATGTCATAGCTGTAGGAAAAGATGACGAATCCGAGTCCGATGGCCACAAACATCAGGCCGGACCAGAAGTCCTGTTGGTTTTTTATCTGCATAATTTACCTTTTAAGTCTCCACTAAAATTGCAGGTGTATAGCTAAACGATTGTATAAAGACAAAAGTATTGCCGTGGATGACGAAAACATTACTGTTTTGTCATGATTGCATTTGAATAAAAATGTATATTGGAATTCGGCCTGCGCCGCACGCGTCCCGGCGCGAAATTGTATGATGGTCGGATGGTGGCCGATTGCCGGCAAAAGTAAGGAAACGGGGGAACGCGTATGTGGCGCTGTTTGGTCATTGAAGACGATTATGAGAACGCAAGGTATATTGCCAATGGCCTGAGTGAGTTGCGGCATGATGCCGTGGTGTGCGGAAATGGCGCAGATGGCATGCGCCGCGCCAGCGAGCAGCAGTGGGACATTATCATTCTGGACCGGATGCTGCCGGGCAATGTTGACGGTCTTTCCATTCTGTCCACGTTGCGGGCCTTGGGCAATAAAACGCCGGTACTGGTGCTTAGCGCCTTGTCGGGCGTGGATGAGCGCGTGCGTGGTCTCAAATCGGGCGGCGACGACTATCTGACCAAACCGTTTGCCTTTTCCGAGCTGATCGCGCGTATTGAAGCGCTGATCCGGCGCGCCGGCGCCGATGATACGGTCAAACATATGCGGGTTGGCGATCTGAAACTGGATTTGATCAGCCGTAAGGTGGAGCGCAGCGGCAAAGTGATCAACCTTCAGCCTCGCGAATACCGTCTGCTGGTTCATATGATGCAAAATGCCGGCAATGTCGTCACCCGCACCATGCTGCTCGAATCGGTGTGGGACTATCGCTTTGACCCGCAATCGAATGTGATCGATGTCCAGATCAGCCGGCTGCGACGCAAGATCGACAGCGGTTTTCAGACCCAGTTGATTCACACGGTGTGGGGCGAGGGCTATGTGCTGTCCGATCAGGAAGAGGCCACAGGACAGGATAGCGGGCAGTCATGATTCGGCATTTTGTTCGGTTCCTGGACCGAACCTGGAACTCGATTTCCTTTCGGCTGACGTTCAATTACGGCATGCTGGCCATCTTTTCCATTCTGGTGCTGATGGCATTTATTTACCTGCAGGTGGTGGGTGCGCTGCATTCCCAATTGCAGCGCCAGATCGCCTCCACAACGCACCGATTGGTATCGGACTTTGAAGCGGGGGGCTCGGATCGACTGATCCGCTCGCTGTCCTTTACCCTGTCGGACGATGTTGATCCGGACCGCGGCTTGTACTTGCTGATAAATCAAACCGGAGAAAAGGTCGTTGGAAATCTGGATGCTGCGCCGGTTTCCGATCTGTCCGAGATCGCGCAAGCCAGCGTAAGCAATAATGGTGTTCCTCTTAGCGGCCGGTTCAAGGTGACGCCGCTGGAAGATGGCAGTACGCTGATTGTCGGTGTTGATCTGAGCGAGACTGACAGCACCATTGCGCTGATCGGACAAGCCTGTCTGGTCACGCTTTTTGTGGCACTGATGCTGGTTATTGTTGGCACATTCATTTTCCGGCGTGAACTCGATTATCGGGTAAGTAGCATTCACAAGACCGCCACACAAATCAGTAGCGGGCAGTTGTCGTCGCGAATTCCGTTATCCGAATTACATGACGAGTTTTATCACTTGAGCCACGAAATCAACTCCATGCTGGATCGAATCGAGGCGTTGATGAAAGGGGTTCGCCATGTATCTGATACCATCGCGCATAATCTGCGTACGCCCCTGACCCGCATTATCAGCCGGTTACGCACGGTGCAGCGGCCGGGGCACACGGCACAGGAGGTGCTGCAGGCCACGCATTTTGCGGTCCGGGAAATCGAAAGCCTGAATCAGCTTTTTGAAAAGTTGTTGCAAATTTCCGAGATCGAAGCGGGCGTGCACCGGCAGCGCTTTCGCATTTGTGATTTCTCGGCGATCGCCGACGATATCATTGACTTGTACAGTGCCTACGCGGAAGATCGACATCACCAATTGTCCCTGAATGTCTCTGGGGACTGCCGCATGTATGGTGATGCTGATTTACTGGCCAGTATGCTGGCCAATCTGGTCGACAACGCTTTGAAATACACCCATGAACACGTCCGGGTGAGCCTGACCGCGGGGCAGGGCCATTTGTCCATACGGGTAGAGGATGATGGCCCGGGCATCCCGGCCAAAGAATATGGCAACGTGGGCAAGCATTTTTACCAGTTGGATCCCAATGCTACCGGTTTTGGCCTGGGACTCAAGAGTGTTATGGCAATCGTGGCCATGCACGAAGGAACATTGATGTTCGAGGATCGCAAGCCTGGGCTCAGGGTTGCCATCGAATTTCCGCTTGAACCCGCGTCAATTCCAAGTGATGGCGTGGTGCAGTCGGTTTAATGCCCGATGCGCTTGCGCGCCTCGGGCGCCTGCATCCAATTTGCTTGTTCAAGTAGTCTTGCTCGAATGCCTTCAAGCAAGGGGCCTTTTCGAACAACGGTAACGTCCGCCATGTCGGGGCGGCCTTGCGCCGGTCCAAAATCCGGATTCATCGCAACTTCACGCGCATTTTGAAACATATTGCGGTTGCCGGTATCGACATAAGACTCGGCAGATACGCCTTCGGCCAGGAGAATATCGAACTGATCCAGCTCGATATGGAAGTGCTAAAACGCGTGCAGCTCGAACAATTTCGAGGACATTGTGGTGGGTCCGATCTCATTGCGAACATCAAGCACCAAATATCTATCTGAAAGAATGTTCAAGACTGTCTGGCCGTCATAGTTGCTTTGGTCTATGATTCCAACGCCCTGATTTGTCAGGTCAATATCTACTGTAGCCATGGTCATCTATCCTTTTGAATGATGATGTGTTGGGTGACCCGGCATCATTACCCTGATTTTGCAATAATTTGAAATGTTTTCATGTTTTGATTTAACACAATTTGGATCTGATGGGAAAGTTCGTGATCAAGGCGCGGCGGGTACGGAGCATGGAGAATCGGTTTGCGGCGAGGGCAAGCGGTGATGCAACAACAGTGCATCAGCAAATTCCGACGAGGGTGCGCATATCAATATTCGTGCGGGCAAACAAATATTCGGACGAGCAAGCCTACATTTGTAAAAAGTCGCCAAGCTCCTTGATGGATGACAATATGAAGAGCCGCCATAGACGTTCTGGATGCTATAGTGAGTGGTATCCACCAGGAGGATCTGATGAAAAATACCGACAACGAGCGCACAGGCCATGTGGAAGTCTTTGATGAGCATGGTCAGGTCCATCAAGTGGACGTCTATGAGACGGTTGACAAGTCAATGCTCAGAGACTTTGATCCCGAAGCCAAAAACGGCGGCATGCCCCGATTCATGCTTGGAGACGTTAAGCTCGAGCATATATCCGGAACAGAATTCGAAGATATCTCTGGAAAGAAATATCGGCTCAAAGAGTAGTTGTAATGTCCTTGTGTGATCGGTTCGCCAGCCTTTACCGTCTGAAGGCCGCGTGGCGGTCCGATACTGGGGGTGGCGTTGGAGATCTGCAGGGGTGCGAGTGCATGGCGCAATGAAACGGTTCAGGTACGTCAAAACACCGCCGTGTATGTTGGAGGTGTGGACGCAGTCAAGTGACGATCCAATCGCCGAGAAAAAGTATTTGAGCATGGCATAAATCGTAAGCAAATATGTCAATCGCTTTAAGACGAGGTGTATATCGGCAATGATGTTCATCGCGGGATGTGCTGCGTCGGCTGTAAATGCCACTGAAGATACATTGATCAACCGGCGAAGGGACTGACGCGCCTTATGCCGAAATACCGACCGTGGCTGGTCACTTTTCCCGGATGTTGGCATTGTTACGGGCGGCGCTAATGGTCATGGGCGCGGACCCAGGGTCTGTCGGGGATTCGATCGATCAACTGACTTGCTGCAGCGTTTCCTCCAGTGTACCGGTGAGCTGTGTCGCTGGCTGACTGCGACGGTGATGAATGCCCGTGGCAGGGGTATTTTGCCGGTTTCCGCGCTACCGCTTAGTCAGGGTTGTCGTGTTTCGTAACATTTACTTGTTCGAAACATGTTACGGTTTCTTTTCTACTTGTTTAAAACATATTAAAAGGAGTAGACCATGCCATACCGAAGAAGACAGATCGATATATCGAATAAATCAGGCCCCGAATTCGACTACTGGTTAAAGTCGAATATTTCCGATAACGGATATAGGAACTGGTATCGGACCGACAGGCTTTCTCGAGAGCAGTGGCTCGATAAGATGGAAGCTGATATTCGCCAGGACAAACTGGAAAAAGACCGTCGGGAAAAGTGGAAGCAACACTGGTAGACTGACCAGAACCCGTCTGCTTGAGGCGGGTTTTTATTGTCTGGAGCCGCCTGCGGGCTTTGTCTTTCGTCCAATGCCAACTTATTCGTGGACAGCGATATGGGTAATTGCGCCAGGGCGTTGGTCCAGCTTGCCGATCAAGAAAGAGGGTCGAAAATTATACTTTTGGAGTGACTCGGAAGCGGGCCGAACCCATCGATATTCAAGGTTGGCGCCGCCATCCTGGCAAGTGTGCACAACCTTATTTTCGTCAAACGCGGGCGGCGATTGGAGCTCAACATCAAAATACAGGCCGATTTCATGCAGTGTGTCGTTGTCGCTCTTTCCGCACAATTCAATGACGTAACGCAAGGGGCCGACGACAGCGGGGCTATTTAGCTCCTCTTGCATTTCACGCGCCAATGCTTCGGTGGCCAATTCATTAAATTCGACACGTCCGCCTGGCAGCACCCAAAAGTCAACCTTTTTGTCGCGGTGGATCAAGAGATGTCCATTTGACCAGATCAACGCGGCTGCCCGAAATTGGAACCGGGTGTTGCCCCAATCCATTGTGATCATTTTTCGAGATTCGTCGTTCATGGGTGGATTTTAGGACGGAAACTGTCTTTACCTGCCCCTGAAGCGCCACGGGCAAAAAAAACCAGCCGAAAGGCTGGTCAGGACCACCCAAATATTGGATGAGAAGACCGTTTGATTATAGATCTTTGCTACCGGGAAGACTTTCAAGAATTGTTAGTTCCAGGCGTTAGCAAACCCAGTGTCGCTTTGATCATACAGTTTGCTGGCGAAAAACCCTGAATCATTGAGCACATGCGATTTTTACGTTCGATGGTGTACGCGATTGCTGCGCTCCACGGCATACGTTGTTGCTGCACTCGATGGGATACATAATTATTCAACCGCCGGGGCGGCTCGCCAGAGGATCCTATCTGGATAGCCCACGCAAAAACGGGGGAACGCATTGAATTACCCGCCATATAGCGGCAACCTTGACTCTTTTGGGGGGAACGGTTTTTTGGAGAATGTTAGAATAAAAGTTCACCCTATCATCGTTGAAAGGAGTGCAATATGTCTTTCGTTAAACCGGTAGTGGACCAGAAAAACGAGGTTATGGATGGACGTAGTCTGTCCGATTTATCAATCGAGCAATATGCAGGTTACATTTCCGAATATCTGCTGAGGTTAAACTCAAGAGGCGTGCGCATGTCAGAGATCGGCAAAGTTCCCCTTGCTGCGACGCCTGAACAAATCGATGAGTTGATTAATCATCTTCAGCTTGTCAGGCAAGAAATGAAGAACTTGAGAAAGTAGGGCTGCCAAAGATAGACGCGTCTCGTATTGGATACTGTGAACCCGCTTCGGCGGGTTTCCTTTTCTCTCAAACGGATATAAGCGTCAATATTTGTCGTCTGCCGCAGGCATGTTTTCGGTGCAAGGCGGGCAGGGTGAACTATCACGCCCGCTAATCGGTATTTTCACTGCGCGGTACGGAACCCATTTGAAGCTGCCTGCCTACAGTTGTTGTGGATGGTCGCGGCGATAGAGTTCCCATTCCTCAATTTCCGTTCCATCGGGCAATTTACAGATTCCGATCTCTCCCTTTTCGGTTTTCTTTATGGTGAGCGAGCCGCCTTTCTCTTTGCAATATACAGAGGCAGGATTGGCCATCCCAACCGACTGTTGGGCACACGCAGTAAGGAACAAGCCGGGGATCAGTAAGGCAAGCAGTTGTTTCATCGTGGTCTCCATCAAAGCAATCTTCATTATAGGTGACGCAGTTTTTGATAAGGAAATAAAAGCCGGAGACGCAAAAAAGAAGACCCGTCAGATCAATGAAAATTTAAATTTGCGTAATTAATGAGCCCGTCCATGTGCGGTTTTTTTGCATGTAATTATCATAGAACGCCGTAGAACCGGGTGATCACCTCCACCTGCACTAGCGCCACCGAACCATCAGTGCTATCGATCGATGGTTCGGCGCTGACAAATGAGCACCTTTTACCCGGCAAGTTTCTTCGCCTCGGGGACTTGCATCCAATTGGCACGCTCAAGCAGCTTTGCCCGGATTCCTTCAAACACGGGGCCTTTTCGGACAATCCTAATACCAGGCACATCAGGCCGACCAGCGGCAGGCCCAAAGTCCGGATTCAAAGCAACTTCATGGGCATTCTGGAACATATTGCGGTTGCCTGTATCGACATATGACTCAGCCGGCACGCCTTCGGCCAGCAGGATATCGAACTGCTCGAGTTCAATATGGAAGTACTGGAAGGAGGGCAGATCAAATAATTGCACAATTGACTTGCCATTAACGAGATTCATGGCAGAGACCAGATTTCCGTCAAAGCTGACATGGTGCCCTGGTGACATGATCAAGTCGCGGTGTGGCACATTGTCGGCAATGCAGCCTCTTTTGAATAGAATAGGGAATGCGCGTTTGGCGTCTTTGACCGGAATGCGGCCTTTATACAAAGTTCGATATCCCAGCCATTTAACCGTAGCTATACCGCCGCTTGCTGTCAGAACTTTATCGCCTGCTTGTAAATCTTCGACTTGGACTTCTCCATTTGGGGTCGCAATGTGTGTCCCTCTTAGATAGCAAGCGTAGCTCATCGTGTTTCCGTCAAATACCACATTTGATAAATCTTGATCAGGAGCATCAAATTTTCCAACTACATTACCTTGACTATTGTGAAAAACAATTTGTCCATTTTCTACCGCACCACTCGCGGCGTCATTCAACTGGATAACATCACCCGGTGACAGCCCTTCGATAGACGGGACGCCGTCCAACCCAGACACTGAATCAAAAATTAAAGTCGAATTGCCATCACTAGTCATGTCAAATTTCATGCCGGCAAGGGTTTCGCTATCAATATCATCAGCCGTTATGTGAAGGGTTGAATCTGGAGCAAGATTCACAGTCGTATTTACGTGTTCCCCCAGTTGCTGGAACGAACTTAAATTAATATTTGCGCCTTGCCCAACGGAAAAGTGGAAATCTCCCGAATCCGTGCCAGCGGGTATATTGGAAATATATTTAACTTCGTAAGGTTCCTGTAGATTCATAAAATTACTGACATGAGTGCTAGTACCAGTATCAGCGCCATGATTATTTATGATCGTGTAATCAATACCTACTTGTGAAATATTTTGATCGAAGTTTGCTTCGGTCCGCTCACTGCTCAAGTCAACTGATTGAGTGTTTGCCACGGTCATTTCCTCTTTTTTTGTAAAATTTTGAATCGAAACTTAATGATAGCTGAATTTTTTATTCATTTTATTTGAAATTTTCGCAAAATATTACAAAATATCACATAGAGAAAACTCATTAAAGGTGTCTATTTTTAATACGACTAGAGACTTTTGCCGCTCACGTGCAAGCCACACCATTAATCGCAGTCAACGCAGCCGGTATTCTGTTTCTGTCATTGGTTGTGCCATTATCCGTCAGGATCGCGAAAATATGGCCGCATGCTCAAGCTCGGAGTCAGCCAGGACGTAATCGATTTTGCCCTGCCAATGTTGCGCCAAGGGGTTTGGGCGTGTGCTATTACACTATTGTCGAAAAGCGGCATGCTCTTGGCTACCAGTTGCCCGGCGACCGTAAATGGTACATACCGGTGTGCATCCGTCAGACATCAATCGGCCGTGCTTCAAGCAGCTTTCGCGAAAGCCAATATTGAGGACTTTCACTGTCATGATCGGGGCATACATGGGGCAGCTTGCACAGCCCGGCGGGTAGGCTGCTCTTTGTGTTGAAGGCATTAGGTGCAGGGGACATCTGGAAATGATCAAGAAGTACGCGCATTTGAATGCGGATCTTATGACCGACCACCCACGTGAACGTAGTCACGTTTTTGCTCACCGCAAGTAGTGGAGTTTGTAGCAGACAACAAAAAGGCCGCGAGCAAGGCGGCCTAAGTGTTTGATATATCTACGGATTAAACTGTGTAAATGGTGGCTCTTCCCCGATTCGAACGGGGGACCTGCGGATTATGATTCCGTCGCTCTAACCGACTGAGCTAAAGAGCCATTTTCACAGCTTGCCCTCAAGATTAATGAGGTTTCATTCAAACCCATCTGCTTCTCAAAAATGCATTAAGTTGCAGTGCGATTCAATGAAGCATGAAACTATATCAGTATTTTTTTCATTGTGCAAGTTTTTATTGCAAGGCACGCAGGATTTTCTGGCCGGCGCGTCCGTCTGGCGTGAGGCCGAGTCGGTTTTGTTCGGTTTTGATGGCTTCCCGCGTTTTGCTGCCAATCAGGCCATCGGGCTCGCCGATGTCATGCCCGCGGTCCAGCAGCCTTTTCTGCAGGGCGACCCGTTCCGCGCGTGACAGGCCAGGGTCGTCGGTGGGCCACGGCGTTGCGAAAGGGCCTGCGCCACGCAGGCGATCGCTCAGGTGGGCAATGGCCAGGGCATAACTTTCGGCGGCGTTGTAGCCATAGATCACGTCAAAATTGCGAAAAACCAGAAATGCCGGTCCGGCGGCGCCGGCCGGTGTGAGCAGGCCCGCTTTCTGCGTACTCGATACAACAGTATCCAGGGGGCGGCCGTCGACGGTCGTTATGCCGCGCGCAGCCCATGTCGATATGGGCTTTTTATTACGCCTGCCTTCGCCGGCGGTGTTTATGCCGGCTGGCAGCCGTACTTCGAAGCCCCAGGGCTGTCCCGTCTGCCAGCCGCCCTTGGCAAGAAAGTTGGCGGTGGAGGCCAAGGCATCGGCCGAGTTGTCCATCAGATCGCGCCTTCCGTCGCCGTCAAAGTCTACCGCCAGTCGCTCAAACGTTGAAGGCATGAACTGCGTGTGGCCAAAAGCGCCCGCCCAGGAGCCGACCAGACGTTGCGGCTGGATATCGCCCGATTGCAGGATTCTGAGTGTGGCAAAGAATTCTTTCTGAAAATAGGCCTGCCTGCGTCCATAGCAACTGAGCGTACCCAGCGCCTGTACCAAGGGATACTTGCCTTGCGTCTGCCCGAAGTTGCTTTCCACACCCCAGACTGCCACGACGGTCGCCGGATCAACTCCATATTGCGCCGAGACCCGTTGCAGCACCTCACCGTGCCTGGACAAGTTGCTGCGGCCCTCACTGATGCGCTGATCGTCTACGAGCCCAGCCAGGTAGTCCCAGATAGGCTGGCGAAATTCGGGCTGGTAATTGAGTTTTTCCAGAATGCTCATGTCAGGCACGACCCCTTGGGTGAACTGAGCAAACGATTGGGCCGAGATGCCCGCGCGTGCTGCTTGCGGCTGCAGTTTCTGCATGCATGCTGCAAAATCTGCGCTGTTTTGCGCCAGTGTCACGCCGGGTAAGGCCAATGCCAAAACCAAAGTGAGCTTGTGCAAAGGGCGAAGTGAACGGCGGCGCGAACGGCGGGTGGGCATGAAGAGGGCTCCTGATTATGGTCAAATCGTGTAATAGATTGAAGTCAAATTCTAACGTATGTGCAATTTTGTTTGTGATTTCATGTGTTTGCTGAAAAACATGAGTAAAATTGACCGCAGTTCGTTAGAATCAGTACCCGTTATCCTATTCACTCGTTGAGATTGCATTGTATGAAGTTGAAAGTATTGGCAACGGCTCTGGCACTTCTGGCTACTTCGGCCTGCGTATATGCCGACTCTGAAGCGCTGAACCGTATTGAGCGGCTTGAGCAGTCTCAATCCACGCAGCAATTGCTGGTCCAGAACAACGGCGCTTCGACCGATGCGGCAAAGGCGCCGGTCTCGCTGAAAAAACCCGAGAAAAAGGCCCTGGAGCCCACCGTGGACCAGGCCAAGGCGGCTATTATTGTCGCCAATATCCTGACGCGCTTTGAGTATGACAAGAAACCGCTGGACGAAAAAATGTCCCAGGCGGTATTCAAGGAATACCTCAAGATGATGGATCCGGCCAAGTTGTATTTGCTCAAGTCAGATATCGATGAATTTGAGCCAGTGCGCCAGAATATCCACTCAATGCTGATGACCGGCCGCCTGGCGCCGGCATTCGCAATGTTTGAAAAATATCGGGATCGGGTCGAGCAGCGCTTCGATCATGCGCTTGCCTTGCTGGACAAGCCCTTTGACTTTGATGTTGAAGAGACCTTCAATCTGGATCGTAAGAATGCCGAATGGGCAATTTCCGATGATCAGATCAATGACCTGTGGCGCAAGCGTATCAAGAACGATTATTTGCGCCTGAAGCTAGCCGGCAGCAAAGACAGCGTTATTGTCGAAAAGCTCAAGAAGCGCTACATAAACAACCGCAACCAGATCATGCGCATGAATGGCGAAGACGTTGCCGAAATGTTCCTGAATGCCTACGGCAACAGCACCGACCCACATACGTCATATTATAGCCCCAGCTCTGCAAAAAATTTCGATGTGCAGATCAGCCTGTCGGTTGATGGCATCGGCGCCGTATTGCAAAAACGCGATGAGTACGGCCAGATTCGCGAAGTCGTGCCAGGCGGGCCTGCCGCCAAATCGGGCAAGCTCAATCCAGGCGATCGCATTGTGGCTGTAGGCCAGGGCGAGTCCGGGCCAATGGAAGATGTGGTTGACTGGCGCCTGGATGATATTGTCAAACTGATTCGCGGCAAGCGTGGCACCACCGTGCGCATTGAAATTATTCCGGCCGAAAGGGGCATGGAAGGCAAGCACACCACAGTATCCATTGTGCGCCAGAAGGTCACGATGGAGGACCAGGCTGCGCGTTACCGTATTTTTGAAGCGGGCACCGACGGTGCGAAACGTAAAGTCGGTATTATCACCATTCCCAGTTTTTATGAAGACTTTGATGCGAAAGCGCGTGGCGAAACCAGTTACAAAAGCCTGACCCGGGACGTCCGCGTTATTCTTGAAAAACTGGAAAAAGAAGGGGTTGATGGGGTGTTGCTTGACCTGCGCAACAACGGCGGCGGTTCGCTTAGCGAGGCGGCCAATCTGAGTGGTCTGTTCCTGGGTGGCCCCAACCCGATTGTGCAGGTAAGTTCGGCAGAAGGAACGATTTCCAACGTGCGCAGTGCAACAGGGAAAATCGTCTGGAACAAGCCGGTTGGCGTGATGGTCAATCGGATCTCTGCCTCTGCGTCGGAAATTTTTGCGGCGGTCATGCAGGATTATGGTCGTGGCGTGGTCATTGGCGATCCCACCTGGGGTAAGGGTTCCGTGCAAACCATTCGCGGTCTGGACGAGTTTTTGCGTCGGCACGAAGGCGAGGAGCTCGGTTCGCTGAAATGGACGATTCAGAAATTTTTCCGAGTCAATGGCAGCTCGACGCAGGAAAAAGGCGTGGTGCCCGATGTCGTGTTTCCATCAGCCTTTGACCCGAACGAGATGGGTGAATCCAGTTATGAGAACGCCATGCCGTGGAGCAAGATTGAGCCCACCCGGTATAGCGGTTATGACTCGCTGGCAAAGACAATCGGGCCGCTAAAAACCAAGCATGAACAGCGCACGCAGCAATCAGAAAGCTGGAAACTTTTGCTGGACGAGCTGGCATATGCGCGCAAAACCTCCAACAGGAAAGTCATCTCCTTGCGGTATGCCACGCGCCTGCAAGAGCGTGAAAAAATGTCCGAGGAACAGGCTCAGTTCGAAGAACGCCGTAAAAAGTTGGGCGAGTCCGACGTCAATTCGTTCCGGCTTGATGATGGCCTGGCGGCTGGCGAGGGTAACCTGACCCAGGAGCTGGCCGAGGAGAAAAAGCGCAAGGAAAGTCTCGATATTGCGATCAAGGAGGCTGCCAATATTGTGGCCGACCTGGCTAACCGGAAATAGTGCGCCGTCGCGCCAGGATATAACACCGACTAATAGTCCCCAACAGACATATCGCATTTACCCATACGATATGTCTGTTTTGCAATCGAGCAGGCAAATACCCGTGCTGATTTCGTTTACAAAGTTGATGCAGTGTGCACTCCTTGCGGTTACGCTAAGTATCTTTTACACAGGCGTCACCCGTGCCCAGGAGCGATCGGAACGTCCGGCGCTGACCGTGACGGTCCAGCCCGTCCATGCGGGCCAGATGACGCCAGGTTTTGGCGCGACCGGCAATGTTCGCGCCTGGCATGACGCCAGTGTCAGCGCACAGACCAATGGCCTTCGCCTTAAGGCGCTATATGCCGATGTCGGGGACCGAGTCAAAGCAGGCCAGGTTCTGGCCGAGTTCGAAGACACCTCCAGTCGTGGCGACCTGACCCAGGCTCAGGCCCGCTTGCGCCAGGCCCAGGCATCGCTGGATACGGCCAAGCGCAATGCAGACCGCATCCGGAAAATCCGACATAGCGGCGCCATCAGTCAGTCCGAGGTTGACCAGGCGTTGTCTGGCGAAAAGAACGCCATGGCAGATGTGACAGCGGCCCAGGCGGCACTGCAAACGCAAATTCAGCGAACTTCATACACCAAACTGCTCGCGCCATCAGACGGCATTATCTCGATCCGTAATGCCGTGATCGGCGCTGTGGTCAATCCTGGCCAGGAGATATTTCATCTGGTGGTCGACAATCGGCTGGAGTGGCAGGCGCAAGTGAGCGCACGCAATCTTATGCTGGTGCACGAAGGCATGCCAGTCCAGGTGTACCTGCCGGATGGGCGAGGCGTAGCGGGCAGGGTGCGGCAGATCGGGCCCACGCTGGAGGAGCAGACACGCCAGGGCATTGTCTATGTTGACGTTGATCCGGATCCGCAGCTGCGTGCAGGGATGTTCCTGCGCGGCAGATTTGCGCTGGCGCCAAGGCCGGGCCTGAGCGTGCCGCGTCAGGCACTGGTACTGCGCGATGGATTCAATTTCGTCTTTGTCCTGAAGGCAGATAACAAGGTGACGCAAACCAAGGTCACACTTGGCAGCGGCGCCAACAATCAGGTAGAGGTTATCGAGGGCCTGCGCGAAGGCGACCGGGTCGTCACGCAGGGCGCAGCGTTTCTGAACGACCAGGATACCGTCCGGGTCGTGGATCAGGGCGACATGGGGGCCTCGGACTCACCCCGCGGCAACGCTTCGGATAGTTCGCAGGATAGTCAGGCGCAGCCTGGTGCCGATCGCGTCGGGAACTGAGCATGAACGTTTCAGCGTGGTCAATAAAAAATCCGCTGCCAGCCTGCATGCTGTTCGTGCTGTTGACCCTGATGGGGCTGTATGCGTTCCATTCCATGCGGATCCAGAACTTCCCCGATATTGATCTGCCTACCGTGGTTGTCACTACGGTACTGGAAGGGGCAACGCCAAGCCAGCTTGAGAATGACGTTGCCCGCAAGATTGAGGATAACCTGGCAACCGTGCAGGGTATTGATCATGTCTTTAGCACCTTGCAGGACGGGGTCGCCACCATCACCGCGCAATTTGAGCTCGAAAAACCCATACAGGAAGCGGTAGACGAGGTGCGCTCATCGGTGGCATCCGTGCGCAATGAGTTGCCGGCCAATACGCAGGAACCCATTGTGACCAAACTGGATCTGGCAGAGCAGCCGATCCTGGCGTTCACCGTCAGTTCGACTCGTCGCGATGAAACCGATTTGTCCTGGCTGGTGGACAACACGATTGCCCGCAAATTGTTAACCGTTTCCGGCGTCGGCAAGGTCAGCCGGGTTGGCGGGCGTGATCGCCAGGTCCGGGTAGATGTGGATCCTGTGTTGCTGCAGGGATTGGGTGCAACGGTTGCCGACGTTTCAAGGCAGCTTAAATCCGTGCAACAGGAGCAGTCTGGCGGCAAAGCCGAACTGGGCCTGCAGAAGCAGCCCATCCGCACGCTTGGCGCTGTAAAAAGCGCCGCACAGCTTGAAGACCTGCGCATTCCGCTGGCGAACGGAAAAGCCATTACATTGGGCGAAGTGGCCACTGTCCGCGACAGTTTTGCCGATCCGGTCACTGCGGCTTTTCTGGATGGCAAGCCGGTGGTCGCTTTTGAAGTCGCTCGCAGTCGCGGTGCCGGAGAGGTGGATGTCGGGCGCGGCGTGATGCAAGCCCTTGACCAAATTAAGTCGCAGTACCCGGACCTCACATTCAAGACGGCCTTCGATATGGTGGAGCCGGTGCAGGACGAATATGACGGCGCCATGCACATGCTGTATGAGGGTGCGTTGCTGGCGGTATTTGCGGTGTGGCTGTTTCTGCGAGATGTGCGGGCGACGCTGGTGTCGGCGGTCGCGTTGCCGTTGTCCATCATCCCGGCATTTGTCGGCATGTATTTCCTGGGCTTTACGATCAACGGCGTCACCTTGCTTGCCTTGTCCCTGGTTGTCGGCATTCTGGTGGACGATGCGATTGTCGAAGTCGAAAATATTGTGCGCCACCTGCAGTCGGGAAAATCTCCCTATCGTGCGGCGATGGAGGCTGCCGACGAAATCGGTCTGGCGGTCGTGGCCACGACTTTTACTCTGATTGCGGTGTTTCTGCCTACGGCTTTTATGAGCGGCATCGCCGGCAAATTTTTCAAGCAGTTTGGCTGGACGGCCGCGATTGCTGTGTTTGCCTCGCTGGTCGTTGCCCGAATGCTCACGCCAATGATGTGCGCTTACATTCTGAAGCCCAGTAAAAAGGCGCCCAAAGATCCTGGGTGGATGACGTTTTATTTGAAGTGGGTAGACCGCTCTTTGCATCATCGCTGGATCACGGTGTTGATTGCCGGTCTGTTTTTTATCGGTTCGATTGTCGTTATTCCGCTGCTGCCAACCGGATTCATGCCGGCTGACGATATGTCGCAAACTCAGGTCTATGTGGAAATGCAGCCCGGAACACCCTTGACAGAAACCGAGAAAACAGCCGAGCGGGCGCGTCGACTGATTATGGAGAACCCTTCGGTACAATCGGTGTATACCAGTATCGGCGGTGGGGCGGCTGGCGGCGATCCATTCGCCGGCGGACAGACCCAGGAAGAGCGCAAGGCCACGCTGACTGTGCTGTTGAAGCCGCGCGCAGAACGGCCGGTAAAGCAGGAGATTGAAGCGGATATCCGCCAGCGTCTGCAGGTTATTCCCGGCGTGCGTCTCAAGGTGGGCCTGGGCGGATCGGGTGAAAAATATATGCTGGTGCTCTCAAGCGAGCAGCCTGACGTCCTGATGCAGACGGCGCTGGCAGTGGGCCGAGAGTTGCGCACGATAGCGGGGATCGGCAATATTTCCTCGTCCGCCAGCCTGGTGCGCCCGGAAATAGAAGTACATCCGCGGTTTGAGGATGCTGCGCAGCTCGGTGTGACCAGCGCTGCCATGGCCGATACCCTGCGGGTTGCGACAGCCGGCGACTTCGAGGTCTCGCTTTCCAAGCTCAATCTGGACCAGCGCCAGATTCCGATCGTTGTCGCGCTTGAAAAGTGGGCCATTCAGGATCTGGACTTTATCGAGAATCTGCGTGTGCCGGGTGCCAATGGCCCGGTGCCGCTCAGTAGCGTGGCCGATGTGCGTCTGGGCGGAGGGCCGGCGGTTATCAATCGCTATGACCGAGCACGAAATATTACGTTTGAAATTGAACTTTCGGGTGTCGCATTGGGCGACATCGTCAAACAGGTTAAACGGCTGTCTTCCATGAAAACATTGCCGGCGAGTGTATCGGTGATCGATATTGGTGATGCCGAAGTCATGGAAGAATTGTTCGAAAGTTTCGGGCTGGCCATTATTATTGGCATCGTTTGTATTTATATCGTATTGGTCCTGCTGTTCAAGCAGTTTCTCCAGCCTTTGACCATTCTTGCGGCCTTGCCGCTCTCACTGGGCGGCGCCTTCATTGGCTTGTTGCTTGCGCATAAAAGCTTCTCCATGCCGTCGCTGATCGGCCTGATTATGTTGATGGGTATCGCAACCAAGAATTCAATTCTGCTGGTCGAGTATGCCATCCTGGCGATCAAAGAGAAGGGAATGACCCGCCTGGAGGCGCTGCGCGATGCCTGCCATAAGCGTGCCCGTCCCATCTTGATGACAACGCTTGCCATGGGCGCTGGCATGATGCCACTGGCGGTGGGTTGGGGCACGGCCGATCCGGCATTTCGATCTCCCATGGCAATCGCCGTGCTGGGGGGACTGATCACGTCGACATTCCTGAGCCTGCTTATCATTCCTGCTGTGTTTCTGATCGTCGACGATGTGAGTGCGTTTTTTCGGCGTCATACGGGTAAGCTATTCAATGATCCGGAGTGAAGCACGGCGACTGCGGTAGGGGAGCGATCCGGGCAGGAGCACTATGTACCGCCATGGTAGCTGAAGAAGTGCTGAGCAAAAAATGATCTCAGGCACGGATATCGTCGGGCGGGGAGATGGTCGGGCAGGGATACGACCTACCACGGATATGACTGGGCTTGGATATGGTCGAGCATAAATGTGGATCCGCCCAGGTTGCGTCAACAGAGTGAGTCCGTCATGAAAATTGTGCTGTATGGTAAAAGCGGTCAACTGGGCCAGGCATTGTTGCCGGCCATGGCGCGGCTTGGGCGCATAATAGCGCCCGATTTACATTACCGGGCAAGCGGCACAGCCAGCCACTGCGTGATTGATCGGAGTGAGCGGGTGGATTTGCGTGCACCTTCGCCCGTCGATTTTCGCAATCCCGCGCAAGTGTTTGAAAGTACGCTGGCCCTGGCACCCGACGTGATTGTCAATGCAGCGGCGTATACGGCCGTGGATCAGGCCGAACAGGATCGGGCCTGCGCCATGCGTGTCAACGCTGATTCGCCTGCCGCGCTGGCGCACGCCGCAGCACAGTGTGGTGCTTTGCTGATCCATTATTCCAGCGATTACGTTTTTGATGGAATGGGAAGCAAGCCCTGGCTCGAGACCGATATTGCCCGACCCTTGAATGTTTATGGACAGAGCAAGTTGGCTGGAGATCTGGCCATCATGCGCAGCGGCTGCAGGCATCTGATTTTTCGCACCAGTTGGCTATACGCCTGCCAGGGCCGCAGTTTTCTTCAGCAAATGATGCGTCTGGCCCAGACCTGCGACACCTTGCGCGTGGTAAATGATCAGGTCGGCGCGCCCACCAGTGCGGGGCTGCTTGCACAAATTACCGCCGCCGTGATTGATATATACAATTGCAGTTCCGCTACGATGCCAGACGGGCTGTATCATGTGGCGGCTGGCGGTCAAACCAGTTGGTTTGACTATGCTTGCCATATCTTTGCACGAATGCGGGCTAACGGGTGTAATCTGGCGCTTGACCGTGTTGTGCCGGTCAGTACACAGGAATACGGCAGCCCTGTCCGCCGGCCCCTGAACAGCAGGCTGGATACCGGCAAGTTCACTCACGCCTTCGGTGTCTCATTGCCTGGCTGGCAACAGGAGGTTGGCGCGACAGTGGATGCGCTGTGTCAGCGTGTCAATAATGGATCTCCGTAAGGGGGGGTCACTGACCAGTAACGTTGGGTTTGAGGTCATAAAATATCTTGCCCGCGTCTATGAACTTGTAAAGCATGCTCGGAACCGAGACCGCCTGCCCTTGCTCGTTCAACTCATGCATGGCCTGCAGCATCTGTTGCAGTAATGCGATAAACGATGGCACCAGCTCGGCATCCATACTCCAGTACTTGTTCGAAAACTGCAGCGCCAGCGCGCCCGTCGCATTGGCGGCCAGTGTGGCGTTGGGGAACACGTAACGGCCCTTCGCGTTGTCGCTAAAGTGGACGGTATCGGCTGGCGGCGCAAGCAATTGCACACCGGGTGAGATTTTGAATACGCGATTAAATGATTTATACAGATCATGATGCTGACCGACTTGCAAAAACCACATCAGGCACGTCAGCTCGCTGAAAGAGGCAATGGCCTGACTGCTGCGCAATTGTCGGTCCAGCCGCTGGATTTGTTCGTTACCCGAATAACTCATCAGGTAATCCACGTGTTCAATCAGGGCATTATGCTGGGGCTGGGACAGAGGATAGGCAGAATACTCGACCAGCGCGATACGGGATCCGGGCGCATGCGTGTTGATGCTGTAGATGGTGGCCATCAGATTGTCATAGCTTGGGACTGACTGGCCCGACCCGTCTGAGGTATTTGACGAGGCGCTCGCACCGTTGCAGGCAGCCTTGTTGTCATTGTTGGCGGTGTCGCGGCCCGAGATCTCGGTATAAGGGGCATTGGTGGCGCTGGTAATAATGAAAAGCGCGTTTGTGCTAGTATCTGTCATGAGTAAGGGCCCGGGCGCAATTGCCGGAAAATAATGCCAAGTAAACCGGCTATTTTAACAAGTTAAGCGCAGCTGGCGGCCCTAACTGCCACGGCCGGCAAATGTCGCTGCGCTCGGACCTGCCGGTGCCGTTACCTGAAATCTTTTATTATTAGTTATGAACGACAACAGCCTGATTGAAAATCGCGTGCGCCGATGGATTGAAAAAGCCGTCATCGGACTCAATTTATGTCCTTTCGCCAAAAGCGTCTATATGAAAGATCAGGTGCGGATAACGATCTGTGAGGCCCAAAATACGCAGGCGCTGACCGGCGCACTCTACGACGAGTTGCGGTTGCTCGAAGCTACCCCCGCGCAGCAGACAGACACAACGTTGTTGGTTATACCCAACATGTTCGAACAGTTTAGCGACTTTAATGATTACCTGGACATCGCCGATGCGGTACTGGATGAACTGGAGCTTGTCGGAGAAATACAGCTTGCCAGTTTTCATCCTTTATACCAGTTTGCCGACACCGAGCCCGACGATGTGGATAACTACACTAACCGTGCCCCATATCCGATCCTGCATCTTTTGCGCGAAGACAGCCTGGATAAGGCAGCGGCGCAGTATCCCGATGCCAGTGTGATCTTTGAGCGAAATATCGCTGTGGTGCGCGAGCTGGGTCATGACGGATGGTGCCGGCTTTTGCGGGATGAGCAGAAGTAACCCGTTGAAATACAATAGCTTTTATGTTGTCTAACGTATTGCCGCGAGTCTGGGTTTTGTGGTATTATGCAATCTAAGCTGTATATCTGGTTGACTGAATGTTTTCTGGACGCGGGTTCGACTCCCGCCGTCTCCACCAACAGTATATTTGGGTGTGTTTGTTATTTTGCCAGCAAGCCTCGTGCTAAGTGTATTGTTGATGGGGACGCCATGGTTTCGACAGGAAAAGATAGGAAGATCGGCAGCCGGTAGGCGATGACCGTAAATCAAGCAAAACCTTTAAATGCAAATGACGAAAGTTACGCATTAGCAGCCTAATATTGGCTAGCTAGGAGATTTATCCACTTGGCAACAGAACGGATAGAAAAGGGAGCTTCGGCTCCCTTTTTCGCGTGCGTCACATGGAGCGTTCCACGTCCGCGTGTACTGATTTATGTGAATGGCTTCAAACGTGCTGCCCCACACCCACTGTCTCACGCTACGGCCAAACGCTTGCAGCCAAATATCTGCGGCCAAACACCGCTTTGTCCAGTCCCGCGCTCACGCGTTAACGGATTTCGTACAGGTACAGTTCGACACGACGGTTGGTCGCGCGTCCCTGAGCGGTAGTATTACTCATCAGCGGATCAATGGAACCACGACCTTCAAGCTCAATCAGCACGCTTTTGACATCGCGTTCAATCAGGTAATTGACGACAGTGGTCGCGCGCTTGATTGACAATGTCTGGTTGGTGACCGAGTCACCCTGTGAGTCGGAATGCCCTACCACCTTGATACGCAAATAAGGAGACTGCCTAAAGGCCGCGGCGACGGCGTTGAGCACCGGTTTCATTTTGCTATTCAGGCGAGCGCTACCGCCGTTAAACGCAGTTCCCCCTGGCAAAATCACGCGCAGGCTACCATCCCGCACGCGATTGACTTGAATCCCCAGGTTCTGCGTGTCGGATGCCCGGATCAGTCGAATCAGTTCGTTCCAGTTGCCTGGCGAGGTCACGCTGCGCTGTATGACGGGTAATCCACTAGTGTCAACATCAATCCCGCCCCCGGGCTCCTGCACCCCGGCAGGACTCAGAGGCACACAAGCCGTCAGCAGCAATGCGGCTGCGGCAGCAATTGTAGCCCGTGTATACGTGCTTATTTTCATGATTTCCCTATGTGTGCCTGTTCTTTGATTTTTACGACGGCATCCCAGATATCTTCAGGTTCGAGCGCAATCTGATCGGCCTCCCAGGCTTGTACCTCATCGGCGTCGACGCAATACCCGTAAGCGGCGGCAACCGTCGGCATCCCAGCCGCCTTGCCTGCGATAATATCACGCTCATCGTCACCGACATAGATACACGTTTGCGGCGCGACACCCGCCAGTTTGGCGGCATGCAGCAGCGGCGCCGGGTGCGGTTTGGGAAAGGCGGTCGTGTCGCCGCAGACATTGGCCGCACTGCGCTCGGTCAGTTGCAGATAATCGAACATGGGCAGAGAAAGCGCCTCGGCCTTGTTGGTCACGATACCCCAACGCAAGCCGTCGCTTTCCAGCTTTTCGAATAATTGTTCAATGCCTGGGAATAGGGTGGTGTTCCGCGTCATGCAGGCGCGGTAATCTTCCAGGAAACGCAAGCGCGTGGGCTCATAGTCTTGATCTTCCGGAGTCAGCTCAAGTGCAACCCTGAGCAGGCCGCGCGCCCCCTGGGAGGCGACGCAGCGTAGTATTTCATAGGGCAGGGGCGGCATTCCCCGGTACTGGCGTTGCAGATTTGCGGCATGCGCCAGATCCGGCGCGCTATCGGCTAGCGTGCCGTCAAAGTCAAAAAGTACGGTGGTGATCATTTATAGGTCGCCATCAGATAGTTGACCGATGTGTCGTTGTCCAGTGAATAAACATCGGTAATGGGATTGTATTGCATGCCTTTCATGGACATGGGCTCCAGGCCGGCGGCGCGGGCGCTGGCTGCCAGCTCACTAGGACGGATAAAACTGCTGTGCGTATGCGTATTGCGAGGCAGCAGATTCAATATGTACTCGGCGCCGACGATGGCAAACAGAAAAGATTTGATGTTGCGATTGAGCGTGGAAAAGAAAACCAGCCCGCCGGGTTTGACCAGCGCAGAGCAGGCGCGAACAATGGACCCGGGATCGGGCACGTGCTCCAGCATTTCCATGCATGTGACGACATCGTATTTGGCAGGACGCTCGATAGCCATCTGTTCGGCGCTAATGTTCATGTATTCCACCTGCACGCCGCTTTCCAGGCCGTGAAGGCGCGCCACATTCAGTGATTTCTGTGCCAGGTCGATGCCGGTGACGTGGGCGCCTGCAACCGCCATGCTTTCGGCAAGGATGCCGCCGCCGCAGCCTACGTCGATGATCGTCTTGCCATCCAGGCCTCCCGTCAAAGAAGAGATCCATTCCAGGCGCAAGGGATTGATCGCGTGCAGCGGTTTAAATTCGCTGGTCGGATCCCACCACTTGGCAGCAAGGTCACCGAATTTGTCCAGTTCAGCCTGGCTGGCGTTAATGAGCTCGGAAGAGGGCTTGCTGGTCTGTGACATAAGCAGTGGTAAGAGGTTACGCAGTGAGTATATGATAGTCTCATTTTACACCACTGGCCAACAATGAGGCGCCATGCCTGCGCAGTCCGGCCCAGACAACGGCAGCGGAGCGCGTGCAGACGTAAAAAAGGCTCCGTTCGGGAGCCCTTTTTACTGCTACTAGGAGCCTTTCTGCAGGAGACGCTGAAAATTAGCGGCGTGTACCTACGATTTCGATCTCTACGCGACGGTTTTTAGCGCGGCCTTCACGTGTTGAGTTTGAGGCAACAGGTTGAGACTCGCCACGACCAGAAGCGATGATCTGGTCAGCAGGAACACCACGGGAGATCAGGTAGTTCTTGACTGAAGCAGCACGGCGCTCAGACAGTTTCTGGTTGTATGCGTCAGTACCGACGGAATCGGTGTGACCGGTAGCGATCAGTGATTCCAGGTTCAGCTGAGTAACTTGCTGGGCGACTTGATCCAGAATGTTACGGCCTTCTGGTTTGATTGTTGCTTTGTCGAAGTCAAAGAAGGTATCGGCGTTAAAGGTGACTTTGTTGGCGACGACTTCAGGAGCTTGAGGAGCGCCACAACCTTGAGCTGCGGTTGCCGGTGTCCAGAAATTGTCGCGCCAGCAGTGTTCATTCGTGCCGTTCATCCAGACCAGACCGTATGGATTAACCCAGTTATCGACGGTTTGCGCTGATGCTACACCAGACGTTGCGGCTGCAACAACGGCGAATGCCAATGCGAATTTAGAGGGTTTGTTCATGTTTCTCCTCGTTGAGCTTGATAGCTAAAAGTTGACTCGCAGCGAAACCCGCCGCAGATTGAAATTCAGGGTCAGTATAGCAACGCTTGGATATGGATTCAAAGGGTTGCACTAGTTTTCCCTTGTTCGTGGTTCAATCTTAAGCGATTTTTGAAGTCTTTGCCGAGACTAAGTCCTACATTTTTAAGGGAACTTTCCAATATTGTCTCATATGCACCAAATTTGTTGGATTTCAACCACAAACCGTGTTTCAAATTAGCCGCAAAAGCGCGATATTCAAAGCAAGCACCTGAAAGAAATGAAAAATTAAAGCCCAATACTTAAAGTAAAGTCTCAAATACAAAAAGCGGCTATAAATGTTCACGTTACGCGCTTTTGGGTGCGCTATGCGCGGGGTAACGATGATAGAATGACGGATTCGCCCCGCGTGCGAGACCGGAAAACGCCTGCCGGATTTTCTGACGTTTGTATCAAATCAAAATAAGTTATGAGTACTATGGATTCTTTTGCCAGGGAAACCCTGCCAATATCGCTAGAAGAGGAAATGCGCCGAAGCTATCTGGATTACGCCATGAGCGTAATTGTCGGCCGGGCACTTCCCGATGTCAGGGATGGGCTCAAGCCGGTGCATCGCCGGGTGTTGTTTGCCATGCACGAACTGAACAACGACTGGAACCGGGCGTACAAGAAATCCGCGCGTATCGTCGGTGACGTTATCGGTAAATACCACCCCCACGGCGACCAGGCAGTCTACGACACTATTGTTCGCATGGCCCAGGATTTCTCGCTGCGCTATATGCTGGTCGACGGCCAGGGTAACTTCGGTTCGGTCGATGGCGATAGTGCTGCTGCCATGCGTTATACCGAAATCCGCCTGGCAAAGATCGCGCATGAGCTGCTTGCCGATATCGATCAGGAAACGGTGGATTTTGGCCCCAACTACGATGGCAGCGAACAGGAACCCCTGTTATTGCCGTCGCGAGTGCCTAATCTGCTGGTCAACGGCAGTTCGGGTATTGCCGTCGGCATGGCCACCAATATCCCGCCGCACAATCTGAGCGAAGTGATCGACGGATGCTTGTATTGCCTGCGCAATCCGGGTTGTACCCTGGACGAAATCATTGAACTGATTCCCGCCCCCGACTTCCCGACGGGCGGCATTATTTACGGCATCACCGGTGTGCGCGAAGGGTATCGTACGGGTCGCGGACGCGTTGTCATGCGGGCCAAAACCCATTTCGAAGACATGGAAAAGGGCAATCGTCAGTCGATCGTCGTCGACGAGCTGCCTTACCAGGTCAATAAGAAGACCTTGCAGGAGCGCATTGCTGAACTGGTCAATGAGAAAAAAATTGAGGGCATTTCCGATATTCGCGATGAGTCTGACAAGGACGGCATGCGCCTTGTTATTGAACTTAAGCGTGGAGAGGTCCCCGAAGTCATTCTGAACAATCTGTTCAAACACACGCAATTGCAGGATACCTTCGGTATCAACATGGTTGCGTTGGTGGAAGGGCAGCCGCGCCTGCTGAATTTGAAACAGATGGTCGAGTACTTCCTGAGTCACCGTCGCGAAGTGGTTACCCGCCGCACCGTGTTCCAGTTGCGCAAGGCGCGCGAACGGGGACATTTGCTGGAAGGCCTGGCTGTGGCGCTGGCCAATATCGATGACTTCATTGCCATTATCAAGGGCGCACCCACGCCGCCAGTCGCCAGGCAGGAATTGATGGCGCGCAACTGGGACTCATCCCTGGTGCGCGAATTGCTGCAGCGGGCAGATGACGGCAGTGTGCTGGGTGGCAGCGCAGCCTACAGGCCGGAGACGCTGGCCGATATTTTTGGGCTGCAAAGCGACGGACTGTATCGTTTAAGCGACACTCAGGCCCAGGAAATCCTGAATATGCGGCTGCAGCGCCTGACTGGCCTGGAGCAGGACAAGATCGTCAACGAATACCGCGGCATCATGGACGACATCGCCGACTTGCTGGATATCCTGGCCAAACCTGAGCGAATTACCGCCATTATTTCCGACGAGCTTGTGGCTATCAAAGCCGAGTTTGCGACCAATGCCAAGGACGTGCGCCGTTCCGAAGTGATCATGAACGCGACCGAGCTGGATACGGAAGATCTGATCACGCCGGCCGACATGGTGGTGACGCTATCCAATAGCGGCTATATTAAAAGCCAGCCGCTCTCTGAATACCGTGCGCAAAAGCGCGGTGGCAGGGGCAAGCAAGCGACCGCCATGAAGGAAGACGACTGGATCGATCAGTTGTTTATCGCCAACACTCACGATTTTCTGTTGTGTTTCTCCGACCGCGGCCGGGTGTACTGGCTCAAGGTATGGGAAGTTCCCCAAGGCACGCGCGGCTCGCGCGGACGCCCCATTGTCAATATGTTCCCGTTGATCGACGGTGAAAAAATCACAGTTGTCCTGCCGGTCCGTGAATTTTCCGATACCAGCTTTGTGTTTATGGCTACTTCTCGCGGTACGGTCAAGAAAACCCCGCTGTCCGATTTTTCCAATCCACGCAAGGCCGGCATTATCGCTGTGGGGCTGGACGAAGGCGACTATCTGATCGGCGCCGATTTGACCGATGGCCAGCATGATGTCATGCTATTTTCCGACGCCGGCAAAGCCGTGCGTTTCGACGAAAATGACGTGCGTCCGATGGGCCGTACCGCCCGTGGTGTGCGCGGCATGAACCTGGACAACGATCAGCAGGTTATTTCACTGCTGGTGGCTGGTGACGAATCGCAAACCGTGCTGACGGCGACCGAAAACGGTTACGGCAAGCGTACCTCCATTTCGGAATATACGCGTCACGGTCGTGGCACCAAGGGCATGATCGCCATCCAGACCAGTGCCCGCAATGGCAAAGTCGTGGGCGCTGTCCTGGTCAACCCGTCAGATGAAATCATGCTGATCACCACAGCCGGTGTTCTGGTGCGTACCCGTGTCTCGGAAGTGCGGGAGATGGGACGCGCCACGCAGGGCGTGACATTAATCAGTGTCGACGACGGCAGCAGCTTGTCGGGCGTGCGCCGCGTTGTGGAAAGCGATGCAGATATCGAGGCCGATGAAGCTATAGTCGCTGATGCTGATACGGATGCCGCCGAGCCGCCTGTGGACGGGCAGCCGGATCCGCAGGCCGATGGCGGTCCAGACTCTTCGGACAATGCATCAGGCCCATCCGAGGCGCCGGACGACGATACAAAGGACTGATTCTTTCAGGGTAAACCACCTTAATTTCTGGGTAAATCATGGGTACGCAATTTTGGAACTTTTCAGCTGGGCCGGCTGTCCTGCCCAAGCCTGTTCTGGAGCAGGCAGCCGCCGAGATGCTCGACTGGCGCGGCAGTGGCATGTCGGTCATGGAAATGAGTCATCGGGGCGCCGAATTTACGCAAATTTGCGATGAGGCTGAAGACGACCTGCGTACGTTACTGGGGATCTCCGACGACTATGCGGTGATTTTCATGCAGGGCGGCGCCACGGCAGAAAACGCCATCGTTCCCATGAACCTCATTGCGCGCAGTCCCTCCAATAGCGCCGATTATGTTCTCACCGGCAGCTGGTCGGTCAAGTCGCACAAAGAAGCGCAACGCTACGGCACGGTACGCGTGGCCGCCGCATCTGATGTGCAAAAACAGATCGATGGCATTACCTATGCCCCCTGGAGTTGGGTTCCGCCGGCAGATTCATGGCGTGTGCAGTCCGATGCATCTTATCTGCATTATTGCAGCAATGAAACCATCGGTGGCGTGGAAATTGCCGACATACCAGACATTCAGGCACTGGGCGCGCCAGACGTGCCCCTTGTGCTGGATGCATCATCACACTTTTTGTCGCGTCCGCTGGATGTGTCCCGTACCGGCATGGTGTATGCCGGCGCACAAAAAAATGCGGGCCCGGCCGGTGTCACCATGGTCATTGTCCGCAGAGATCTGCTGGGCCACGCGCTCGCTTGTACGCCATCGGCCTTCGATTATGTAAACGTGGCCAAAGAACGTTCCCGCTACAATACGCCACCGAGCTACGGCATTTATATCTGTGGCTTGGTATTCAAATGGTTGTTGCAGATCGGCGGCCTGGCCGAGATTGAGAAGCATAATGTGGCCAAATCACAGGCGCTATACGCCCAGATCGACAGTAGCGATTTTTATGCCAACCCCATACAACCGGCGTTTCGTTCTCGCATGAATGTGCCGTTTACCTTGTCAAGCGACGAGCTGACCCGCTTGTTTCTGAAAGAAGCTGCCGAACATGGTCTGCTGGCGCTCAAAGGACACAAATCTGTCGGAGGCTTGCGTGCCTCTATCTATAACGCGATGCCAATGGAAGGCGTTACTACGTTAATTGAGTTTATGAAAGAGTTCGAGCGCAAGCATGGATAATTCATTACAGAATGCGCTTAAGCCCTTGCGCGACAAAATTGATCAAATTGACCGGACCATTCTGGAACTGCTTAACCAGCGGGCACAAACGGCCATTGACGTAGGCCGGGTCAAACACGAACACCAGGCAGACAGCGCCGTGCTCAAACCCGAGCGCGAGGCCCAGGTTATCCGGCGACTTCAGGAACTCAATCGCTACGGCACATTTACCGAAACCGGTGTGCGTGCCGTGTGGGCCGAAATCATTTCGGTTTGCCGCGGGCTGGAAAAAGGCCTGACCGTTGCCTATCTTGGCCCCGAGGGGTCGTTCTCCGAGCAGGCCGCCATGGAGTTTTACGGCCACTCGGTCCACGCCTTGCCGTGTCCGTCCTTTGATGAAGTATTCCGGGCTGTCGAGGCCGGGCAGGCCGATGTTGGCATGGTACCGGTGGAAAACTCCACCGAAGGCGCCGTCAACAGAACGCTCGATCTGTTCCTCAATTCCACCGTCAAGGTGCATGGCGTTCGCTCTATTCCGATCCGCCACTGTCTAATGAGCCAACACGGCACTATGGACGGCGTCAAATGCATTATGGCTCACCCTCAGGCGTTGGCGCAGTGCCAGAAGTGGCTGTCGCAACATCATCCGACACTTGAGATCGTGCCTGCCGCAAGCAATTCCGAGGCGGCCCGTCATGCGGCACAGGATGAGAGCGTTGCGGCCATCGCCGGCGAAACGGCGGCGGTGTTCTGGAACCTGGGTCTGGTGGCTAACGGCATTCAGGATGACGCCAACAACAAAACCCGTTTTCTGGCTATTGGCAATATTGAAACCGCACCTAGCGGGCGCGACCAGACCAGTCTGATTTTTGCAGTGCCCAACCGCGTCGGCGCTGTCTATGAGATGATCAGTCCGTTTGCGCGCAATGGCGTTTCAATGACCCGCTTCGAGTCCCGTCCTGCCAGAACCGGGCAGTGGGAATATTATTTCTATGTCGACGTATTGGGGCATTGCTCTGACGAGAACGTCGCACGGGCGCTGGAAGAGTTGAAACAGCAGTCCGCTTTTTTCAAAATTCTGGGTTCCTACCCAATGCAATAGAAGGTGAGTTGAATGTCCGGCACAGCGAATGGGTTCGGTATATCCAGTAATGTGAACGCGATGATGCCATACCAGGCGGGCAAGCCCATTGATGATCTGGCCCGTGAATACGGGCTTGACCCGGCCAGCATCGTCAAACTGGCGTCCAATGAAAATCCGTTGGGTATGCCCGAATCTGTTCGTCAGGCAATCGCTGCCTTCCTGGGCGAAGTGCCGGGGCAGGCGCTGGGTCGCTATCCCGACCCGAACGCTTTTTCGCTTAAACAAGCCCTGGCTGCGCATTACCAGGTTCCGGCCGATTGGCTGACGGTAGGCAACGGTTCCAATGACCTGCTGGAAATTATTTCACTTGCCATTCTCGAGCCACAGGCGTCTTGCGTCTATGCCGAGCATGCCTTCATCGTTTATCAGCTGGCAACGCAGGCCCGTGGCGCAACACATATCAAAGTGCCGGCGGCCAACTACGGCCACGATCTGCAGGCCATGTTCGAAGCTATCCGCGACGATACCCGCCTGGTCTTTATTGCTAATCCGAACAATCCGACAGGCACGTTTCATTCCGGTGATGTGATCCGCAGTTTTGTCGGGAAAGTGCATGCCAAATTTGGCAATCGCGTTACGGTGGTGCTGGACGAAGCCTATAACGAGTATCTGGATCCTGAACTGCGCTTCGATAGTGCGCAGCTGGTGCGGGATTTTTCCAATATCATCGTAGTGCGCACCTTTTCCAAAGCGTATGGCCTGGCCGGCATGCGCATGGGGTTTGCCATTGCATGTCCGGAACTGACCGACTATCTTAATCGGGTTCGCCAGCCCTTCAATGTGAATTTGCTGGCCCAGGTGGCTGCAATCGCGGCGCTGCGCGATACTGCGTTTCTGGAGAAAACCTATCAACTGAATCGGGATGGCAAGCAATGGCTTTGCGCGCAGTTGACCGATATGGGGCTGGAGTTCGTTCCCAGTTACGGCAACTTCATTCTGGTACGAGTGGGTGACGCGGCAGCGATAAATACGGCATTGCTACAGCGTGGCGTCATCGTGCGGCCTGTGATCGGCGATGGTTTGCCTGAGCACTTGCGGGTCTCTATCGGATTACCCGAGGAGAATGCAAAATTCATTGCCGCCCTCAAAGAGGCGCTGGGAAAGTGATCCAAAAGCCGACTGGAGACGCGTCGTCTGCTGCTGCGGTGGCTGTTCCGATTCCGGTGCTGGCGGTGGTGGGTGTCGGTCTGATTGGCGGCTCGCTGGCGCTGTCGCTCAAGCGTAGTGGCGTCGTAGGCCAGGTGCTCGGAATCGGCCACGATATGCCTAGCATCAAGAAGGCGCTCGAACTGGGTATCATTGACAATATCGCGACGTTCGAACAGCTTGCACAGGCAGACGTGATTGTTGTTGCTACACCTGTGTCGGCGTTTGAATCGGTATGCCGTGCCATCAGGCCATTTTTGTCGCCGCGGTCTATCGTGACTGATGTCTGCAGTACCAAGCAGCGGGTGATTGACATGGCCCGGCGTGCGCTGGGTGATCGTATCGGCCTGTTTGTACCCGGCCATCCGATAGCCGGTGCCGAGACATCCGGCCCGCAGGCCGCACAGCCTTTTTTGTTTGAACAGAAGCAGGTCATTCTGACCCCTTTGTCGGAAAATAACAGCGATCAGATCGATCGCCTGAGGCGATTGTGGGAGGCCTGCGGGGCAGCCGTGTCTTTGATGGACGCCGCAGAGCATGATCGCCTGTTTGCTGCCGTCAGCCATATGCCGCATTTTCTGTCGGCGCTCTATATGTACAGCCTCTTGAACGACAATCAGACTGAGAGCAAACTAAAATATGCTGGCAGCGGATTTCGTGATTTTACGCGGATCGCCGCAGGGGCGCCGGTTATGTGGCGCGACATCTTTTCAAGCAATCGCGATTGTATGCTTGAAGAAATCACCCGTTTTCAGGCTTGTCTTGAACAGGCTCGGCAAATGCTGGAAAGCGGTAACAACGACGCGTTTGAGGCATGGCTGACTGCCGCCGCCCAGGCGCGTCGAGATTGGGAGAATTCACCATCGTGAGTGATGCAAGTCGATATCTCGCCCCGGCAGCGCGGGCGCGCGGGCAAATGGCGTTGCCTGGCTCGAAAAGCATTTCCAACCGCGTCCTGCTGCTTGCAGCCCTGTCCGAAGGCAGTACGCGAATTGACGGATTGCTTGACTCCGACGATACGCGGGTCATGCTTGCCGCGCTGCGCTCGCTCGGCCTGCAGATTGACGACGCCGGCGATACCCAGGTCGTGGTCCACGGCACAGGAGCGTTTGCGCAGACACAGGCAGATTTGTTTCTGGGTAACGCCGGAACGGCCTTTCGTCCGCTGACCGCAGCGCTGGCCATGGCCCAGGGGCACTACCGGCTGCACGGTGTGCCGCGCATGCATGAGCGTCCGGTCGGAGATCTGGTCACGGCGTTGCAGGCTGTCGGCGCGCAGATTCGCTACGACGGTCAGGATGGATACCCACCTTTGCAAATTTCGCCGGCGCAACTGCATGTCGACGGTCCGATCCCGATCCAGGGCAATGTCTCCAGCCAGTTTCTGACCGCCTTTCTGATGATGGCTCCCATGCTGGCGGCCCAAACCGGCAGTGATGTCACCTTGCAGGTTCAGGGAGAGCTGATTTCCAAGCCGTATATCGCCATTACGCTTCAATTGATGGCCCGCTTTGGCGTGAGCGTACAGCAGGATGGCTGGCAGCGCTTTACCATACCCGCTGGCAGCCGATATACCAGCCCAGGTGCGGTGCACGTCGAGGGCGATGCATCAAGCGCGTCTTACTTTTTGGCCCTGGGGCTGCTTGGCCAGGGGCCGGTGCAGATAAACGGCGTTGGCAAGGATAGCATTCAGGGCGATATCGCGTTTGCGCAGTTCATTGAACGGCTGGGCGCAAAAATTACCTATCGGGACCAATGCCTGGTCTGCGAGCGCGAGCAAAGCATTGCAGACCGGCCCCTGCCGGCATTCGATGAAGATTTTAACCTGATTCCCGACGCTGCCATGACAGCGGCGGTGTTGGCCCTGTACGCCGACGGTCCGTGCATGCTGCGCAATATTGCCAGCTGGCGCGTCAAGGAAACCGACCGCATTTATGCCATGCATACCGAACTGAGCAAACTGGGCGCGGTGGTGGAGTCGGGTCCCGACTGGATCCGCATTACGCCGCCGACAGTGTCACAATGGCAGACTGCCAGAATCGGCACCTACGATGATCATCGCATGGCCATGTGTTTTTCGCTGGCGGTATTTGGGCCGGTGGGCGTCACGATTCTAGATCCCGGCTGCGTCAGCAAGACATTTCCTGACTATTTTGCGGTTTACGATTCGCTGGTCACGACTGCACAGGAAGAGCCGTCATGACTGGCGGTGTGCCGGCAGACGGCCCCATTCCGGTGATTGCCATTGATGGGCCGACCGCCTCGGGCAAGGGGACGGTGGCGGCTCGGGTGGCCAGGACGCTGGGATGGTCGGTGCTCGATAGTGGCGCACTTTACCGGTTAAGCGCGCTTGCCGCCCTCCGGCGCGGTGTCTCTGACACAGACGACCAGGCGCTGGCTGACATTGCGCGCGGTCTGGATATCCAGTTTCTGGGCGACAAAGTGTTGCTTGACAACGACGACGTCACCGAGCAGCTGCGTCACGAACATATCGGCGAGATGGCCTCCAGGATTGCACCGCTGCAACCCTTGCGCGATGCATTGCTGGAGCGCCAGCGGGCGTTTCGGCAGCCTCCGGGCCTGGTTTGCGACGGCCGGGACATGGGAACCGTCGTATTTCCAGATGCAACGCTGAAGATTTTTCTGATTGCCGATGTCGATGCGCGTGCGCAAAGACGCTATAACCAGTTGATCGAAAAAGGTTTTTCTGCTAATCTTGGCGACTTGTTAACGGATTTGAAAGCGCGCGACCAGCGCGATCAGAACCGTTCGGTGGCGCCACTTAAGCCGGCACACGACGCTGTCGTGGTCGATTCCTCCAATTTGGGAGTTGATCAGACTGTCGATTGCATTCTGGCCCACTGGCGCAATCGGATCTGATGGGTTACATGTCGGTCCGGATCGTATTATTTCCTTTGGTGCCACTTTTATGGTTGCATCACAGGTCAAAGCAGTATGTTCAGCGGTCAGGGCAGGCGCGAAGGTCATCTGCGTTATCGTTGAATTCCAAGGGCTTTCGCTTGTGTCAGGCGAAAGATTTTCTCACTCCGCCGCGGCAGGCTGTTCTGCCAAAGCGTGTTTTTAAGGCCAGGAGACCGTTAGGGTCCCAGGATTTTTCTAATGTCATCCATTTCTTTACAAGACGCCACTGGTGGCGAAAGCTTTGCCGATTTATTTGCTCAAAGCGTACAAAACCAGGATATGAAATCAGGTGAAGTGATTTCAGCCGAAGTGGTCCGTGTCGATCACAATTTTGTCGTAGTTAATGCGGGATTGAAGTCCGAATCTCTCATCCCTCTTGAAGAATTCCTGAATGATCAGGGCGAACTGGAAGTGAGCGAAGGCGACTTCGTTTCCGTTGCCATTGATTCACTCGAAAACGGTTACGGCGACACCATCCTGTCCCGTGATCGTGCAAAACGTCTGTCTGCATGGCTGTCACTCGAAAAAGCACTCGAGTCCGGCGAAATGGTAACCGGCACCATCACTGGGAAAGTGAAGGGCGGCCTTACTGTTATGACAAACGGCATTCGCGCCTTTTTGCCCGGTTCACTGGTTGATCTGCGTCCAGTCAAGGATACGACTCCTTACGAAGGCAAAACGATGGAGTTTAAAGTTATTAAACTCGATCGCAAACGCAATAACGTGGTTCTGTCACGTCGCTCCGTTCTTGAAGTGAACATGGGCGAAGAGCGCCAGAAACTGCTGGAAAACCTGAAAGAAGGCGCCATTGTTACCGGTGTTGTCAAAAACATTACCGATTACGGTGCGTTTGTTGACCTGGGCGGTATTGATGGTCTGTTGCACATTACCGATATGGCATGGCGTCGTGTTCGTCATCCATCCGAGGTTCTGTCCGTTGGCCAGGAAGTTCAGGCCAAGGTTCTGAAATTCGACCAGGAAAAAAGTCGTGTTTCCCTGGGCGTCAAACAGCTTGGTGAAGATCCCTGGGTCGGTCTGGCACGTCGCTATCCTCAAGGCACACGCCTGTTCGGTAAGGTTACCAACCTCACCGATTACGGTGCGTTCGTTGAAGTTGAAACTGGTATCGAAGGTCTGGTACACGTTTCCGAAATGGACTGGACCAACAAAAACGTTGACCCGCGCAAAGTGGTCAGCCTGGGCGAAGAAGTTGAAGTCATGGTCCTGGAAATCGACGAAGATCGTCGTCGTATTTCACTTGGCATGAAACAGTGCCGTGCAAACCCATGGGAAGATTTTGCCACCAACTTCAAACGTGGTGACAAAGTTCATGGCGCAATCAAGTCCATCACTGACTTTGGCGTATTTATCGGCCTGCCTGGCGGTATCGACGGTCTGGTTCACCTGTCTGACCTGTCATGGGCGGATTCCGGTGAAGAAGCTGTACGCAACTTCAAGAAAGGCGACGAGATTGATGCTGTGGTTCTGGCTATTGATACCGACAAAGAGCGTATTTCTCTTGGTATCAAACAGCTTGAAGGCGATCCGTTCAACAACTACGTTGCAACGAACGACAAGGGAGCAGTGGTTCCTGGCGTGATCAAGTCTGTTGAAGCCAAAGGTGCGGTAGTAACGCTGTCACTTGAGGTTGAGGGCTATCTGCGCGCTTCTGAAATTTCAGCCGGCCGTGTCGAAGACGCGACCACTGTACTGAAAGAAGGGCAGAACATCGAAGCCATGATCCTGAACGTTGATCGCAAGGCGCGTTCAATCCAGTTGTCAATCAAGGCACGTGACAATGCTGAAACCGCAGACGCGTTACAACGCATGAGCGATACCAGCGCGTCATCTGGTACGACTAACCTGGGAGCTTTGCTCAAGGCGAAGCTCGACCAAGCTAAAGACGATTAAGCTGTGACTAAATCAGAGTTGATTGAAGCACTAGCAGCCAGCTATCCACAGCTGGCTGCCCGTGACACCGACTTCGCTGTCAAGACCATGCTTGATGCCATGACCGTTGCATTATCCAGGGGTCAACGCATCGAGATCCGTGGTTTTGGAAGCTTCTCGCTGTCAACGCGTGCTCCACGGATTGGACGCAATCCCAAGTCTGGCGAGCAAGTGATGGTGCCCGGCAAGCGGGTCCCTCACTTCAAGGCGGGCAAGGAATTGCGCGAGCGCGTTGATTCTGCTTTTACCTCTGCTAACGACACCCGGCAGGATGAATCAGAGAATGGTCAATTTGACGCTCAGGCGGCCAAGGTAGCCAATCTCTGATCAAGCCTGACAGCTGTTCGTTTCTATGATGTCCGAAAACCCCGATTGCAAAATCGGGGTTTTTGTTTTCAGACCGGCAATTCGCATTACAATGACGAATAATTCAATTTCAGGAGCAGGCTAATGCGTTACGTTGTCTGGGCATTGCGAATCATACTTTTTCTACTGGTTTTGTTGTTCGCACTCAAGAACACCGATCCGGTCACGGTGCGGTTTTTTGGTGACTATACCTTTGCCGGTGTACCGCTCATTGTCGTCTTGCTGCTTGCCTTTTTCGTCGGGGCGCTGTTTGCGTGGCTGGTCAGCATTCCAACACGTTTGCGCAAAACTCGTGAAGTCAGCCGTCTCAGAGGCGAGGTCGACAAACTGAACCGTGATGTGGCCGACACCCGCCATTCACTCGAAATGCTAAAAGCAGAAGAGTTGCGCCTGCGCAGCAGTGTGGCTTCAACCAGCACCGCCCTGCACACGCCTGTCCGGGAGACCGCCGTTGGACTTTGAAGCATGGTGGCTGATACTGATTCCCATTTTGTTCGGACTGGGATGGATCGCAGCCAAGGTTGATGTCCGCCAAATTGTCTCGGAAAGCCGCAATCTGCCCGATTCCTATTTTCGCGGGCTGAATTTCCTGCTCAACGAAGATCATGACAAGGCCATTGATGCGTTTGTCGAAGTGGCCAAACTGGACTCCGAAACAACGGAATTGCATTTTGCCTTAGGCAACTTGTTTCGGCGCCGCGGAGAAATCGAGCGCGCCATCCGGGTGCATCAAAGCCTGCTTTCTCGCTCAGATTTACCACGAGCCGACAGGGAACATGCATTGCATGAGATTGCCCAGGACTACTTCAAGGCCGGCATGTTTGATCGCGCTGAAGCGGCGTTCAAGGAAGTCGAAAATACCAGTCATGGCATTTCCGCGACCCGGGCACTCATTCGCATCTACGAAGCCGAACATGATTGGGAAAAAGCCATCGCAGCCGCGGCGCGCCTGCGCGAACTGACTGATGAACCGCTGCCGCAACGGGTGCATTACCATTGTGAGCGTGCGCAGGCCGCATTAAGCGTCAAGGAGCCAGACTTTAATCGTGTGGCCACAGAGCTGGATGCAGCCGAGCGCGAAGCCCGGCACAATATGGAGCAGGGTGGCTCCCAGGCTTCATACGCGCGCATTGCCATTTTGCGCGCCTATCTGGCCCGTCGCTTGGGCAACAGTGATACGGAGCGCCAATGGCTGCTTGCGGCGCTGGAGCGCTCGCCGCAATTTGCCGGCTTGGTGGCAAAACAAATCATGGATAATTTCGCTGCCAGCGATCAGGGCGAGCAGGCAGTCAGCCTGCTGAAAGACCATTATTTTGCGCATCCATCATTAGACGTCTTTGAAGTCGTGTTCGCGGCTTTACGCAAGCAGGGGTTTACCGCCGCCTGGCAGTTTGCCCAGGATTCCCTGCGTCAACATCCTTCGTTGCTCGGGTTTGATAAGGTCTTGCAAACTGAGTTGGCTCACGAGCAAAGCTCGTCCGGGCAGGGCGAACTGCAGCAGCATATGCCCGATTTTGATCTCGCACTATTGCGGGCCATGATTGACAAGCACACCCGCCGCATGGACAAATACGCCTGCAGGATTTGTGGCTTTCAGGCACAGACCTATTACTGGCAATGTCCTGGCTGCAACTCATGGGAAACCTACTCGCCACGCCGCCCAGAGGAATAGTCGTATGCGTGCATTTCCGATAGAAAAAATCAGACAGATCCGCGTTCTGGTCGTGGGCGATGTGATGCTTGACCGCTACTGGTTTGGTGAAGTCGAACGTATTTCACCCGAAGCGCCCGTACCGGTGGTAAGAGTGGCAAAACGGGAAGACCGGCTCGGCGGTGGTGCCAATGTCGCCCGCAATATTGTTGCATTGGGCGGCGGGGTCACGCTGCTGGGAATCGTGGGTGATGATGAAGCCGGGCAACAGATCTCCATGCTGGCCGGCCAAGCCGGAATCGACGCGCATTTGTTAACCGATCCCACCATGCATACCACCTTGAAAATGCGGGTGTTGGGTCGTCAGCAGCAATTGTTGCGGATCGACTTTGAGTATCTGCCCGATGCGCAGACGCTGATGTATCTGGAGCAGCAGTATCGGCGGCTGCTGGACAATCATGACATTGTCGTTCTTTCCGATTATGCCAAGGGCGTGCTCACGCATTGTTCACGGTTCATTGCGGTGGCCCGCGAGCGCAAGATACCGGTGCTGGTCGATCCGAAGGGAGATGATTATGACCGCTACGCCGGCGCCAGCCTGATTTCCCCGAATCGCGGCGAAATGCAACTGGCGGTTGGCAAATGGGATACAGAAGAAGAACTGACGCAATCGGCCCAGAGTCTGCGCCAGCGCCTTGCGCTTGAAGCCTTGCTGATTACACGCTCGGAACAAGGCATGACCATGTATACCGACGCAGGGCGGTTTCATGTGGACGCAGCAGCCCAGGAAGTGTTCGATGTCTCGGGCGCCGGCGACACGGTTCTGGCCACCATGGCAGTGACACGCGCCGCCGGGGCCGACTGGCAGCAAGCGGTGCAGTGGGCCAACAAGGCCGGTGGTATAGTAGTAGGTAAACTCGGAACATCTATTGTAAGTGCAGAGGAACTGACATGATCATCGTAACCGGAGCCGCAGGTTTCATTGGCAGCAATCTCGTGCGCGGCCTTAACAACAGGGGCATTACCAATATTCTGGCAGTCGATGACTTGACCGATGGCGACAAATTCGTCAATTTGCGCTCAGGCATCATCGCCGATTATATGGACAAGGACGAATTTCGCATCCGAGTCAATAGTGGCCAGTTTGGCCCAGTGACTGCGGTTTTCCATCAGGGCGCCTGCTCGGATACAACCGAGAGAAACGGTCGCTACATGATGGATAACAACTATCGGGTCACACTGGAATTGTTCAATTTTTGCCAGGCGCGCAGCATCCCGTTTATTTATGCTTCTTCGGCGGCAGTATATGGTGCTGGACCCAATTATGTCGAGGCGCTTGAAAATGAAAAACCGCTGAATGTGTACGGTTACTCAAAGTTTCTGTTTGACCAGGTCGTACGCGAACGTTTTGAACACCGTACGGCGCAGGTCGTGGGTCTCAGATATTTCAATGTGTATGGCCCCAATGAGCAGCACAAGGGCCGTATGGCCTCTGTCGCTTTCCATAACATGAACCAGTTCCTCTCAGAAGGCCATGTGCGCTTGTTCGGCGGCTGGGATGGCTACGAAGATGGCGGTCAGCGGCGGGATTTTATTTCTGTAGACGATGTGGTGGCCGTCAACCTGTTCTTCCTGGACCATCCGGAACAGTCGGGCGTGTTCAATTGCGGAACCGGCCGGGCACAGCCTTTTAATGATATTGCCTGCGCCGTCGTCAATACTCTCAGGGAAGAAAAAAATGAAACGCGTCTGTCACTGGATGCGCTGGTGCGCGAGGGTCTGATTCGCTATATTCCATTCCCGGACGACCTGAAGGGCCGTTACCAGAGCTTTACCCAGGCCGACACGACGCAACTGCGTGCTGCGGGTTTTAACGCAGCCATGAGCGATGTCGAGCAGGGCGTCTCCAGCTATATCCGTCGACTGCGCAACGGTAACGTATAGCAACGCTCGGCTAGATGCGGCCTGCCGGTAGTTGGATTTTTACCGCCGGACATTGCCATCCGTAAGACGGAGCCATCTGTATCCCGCTGTGGCAAACTACAGGCTCCGTTTCATCACAGGGTGTGCTTATGTTATTTTACCAAGGCGTCCGCCCACAAGCCTGGCTGTTGTGCTTCGTGCTAGGACTTGCCGGGCCCGTTCTGGCGCTGGACCTGAATCAGGCAACGCGAAGTCAGTTGCGTGCCGTCAAGGGAATCGGCGACAAGCTGGCAGATCGCATTTTATCGGCCCGGGCGCAGGGCAGGTTTATTTCCATGGAAGATTTCGCAGCCCGTGTGCCGGGCGTGGGCACGAAAAAACTTAAAAAGCTGCGCAATCAGGGTCTCACTGTTGGGGGTTTGTCCGCCAATTCGGCGGCTATACCGCAAGGTCTGGCTCGACCGATCGGGCCTCATTTTCCGGACGCCCTCAACAGACCGCGCGAACGCCACTCGCCGGACTCCCTCACTCGACCGAAGGAGCGCCATTCTTCGGACGCTGATAGGCTCATGCCTGCCGGGCGCGTTTCTGCTATCACGTACGGGTCAGTGGACAGCTCAAAATCCTCATCCAGCCCGCAGTCCAACCGGCCGCTGCCTGCCATGCCCATGCTGATCCGCCCCCGTCCCCGGGCGACAGAGCCGTCAGCGGTTCGCCCCACGGACTCTGCGGGCGCCGGTCAGCAAGAAAAAACCCATTAGTGGTTCAGGGAATAAGCCGAAAGCGCCGTGTCAGGGGTGCTATGATTATCCCCACATAGCGCCTGTTTAGCCCGGCCCGGGATAGCAGGGTTCGTTTGCAACCTGATGCCCGCCAGGCGGGGTATCTCATTTCATTCAGACCGACCATGACAAAATCGTACCCCACAATCGAAGATACCATCGGCAATACGCCACTGGTGCGCCTGCAGCGCATCCCGCAGCACCTTGGAGAGGCGCGAGGCAATGTTATTCTGGCCAAGCTTGAGGGCAACAACCCGGCCGGCTCGGTCAAAGACAGGCCGGCCTTGTCCATGATCCGGCACGCACAGGCACGAGGCGAGATACAGCCCGGCGACACGCTGATCGAGGCAACCAGCGGCAATACCGGTATTGCGCTGGCTATGGCCGCAGCGATCAGCGGCTATAAAATGATTCTGATTATGCCTGACAACCTCTCCGTGGAACGGCGCGCCTCTATGAGCGCTTATGGCGCCCAGCTGATTCTGACGCCGGCAGACAAAGGCGGCATGGAATACGCAAGGGATCTGGCCCAATCCATGCAGGCCGAAGGCAAGGGTAAAGTGCTGGATCAGTTTGCCAATCCGGATAATCCTCGTGCTCATATCGAAGGGACTGGCCCGGAAATTTGGAACCAGACAGACGGACAAGTGACGCATTTTGTCAGTGCAATGGGAACAACGGGAACGATCATGGGCGTGGGATCCTATCTGAAATCCCGTAACGCCGACATCCAGATCATCGGCGCGCAGCCGGCGCCCGGCGCGTCCATTCCTGGCATCAGAAAGTGGTCGCAGGAATACCAGCCGGCCATTTATAAGCCGGCAGATGTCGATCAGTTCGAGTTGATTACACAACCGGAGGCCGAAGACATGGCGCGCGATCTTGCCGCCAGCGAAGGTATTTTCGGTGGAATTTCGTCGGCCGGCGCGCTGGTGGCCGCCTTGCGCACCGCCGAAAGAGTGAGTAATGCGACCATTGTCTTTATCGTCTGTGATCGCGGCGACCGGTATCTCTCACAAGGCGTATTCAACCCTGTGTAAATACGGCGCAGTAGAACGTACGCCAATAATAGTTTGATTTAGATCAAGATAACATTCTCCGATCGATACTATGATCGGAGGATATGAAACCCGCCTCCATCTTTTCCATTCCCCGTGAATTAAGCGGTCCGGATCGCCGGCATCGCAGGCATATGCTTGCCCGACTGGGGCTGGCATGGCTGGTTATGATGCAGGTCATGATGTTTGCTTTTCCCGGTTATCTTCGCGATGGCTACGTTGATGCGGAAACGGTGGACATGCTGGACACTGCCATCATTGTCATGAATTGGTGCAGCCTGGCGTTAACTTTGCCGCTGCTTCTTTATTGTGCCTGGCCGATCTGGCGTGGCTTTGTTGGAGGCAATCCGCAAGACGCCCATCAGCAATCCATGAATTGGCCCGTTGGCCTGGGCATTGTGGTAGCCTTTGTCCCCAGCGCTCTGGCGACCGTCCGCCATTCGGGCGAAGTCTATTTCGAATCTATCGCCATGTTCGTGGCGTTCGTGCTGACGGCACGCTATCTGGCGCTTGCCGCCACGCAGTCGGCAGGCGATGCGCTTGACCAACACTTCAATCAAGAATTCAGTCTGCTGGCCGACAAGGCTGACCGTATCGGCCTGTATTTTGTCAGTGTGCAAATAGCGCTTTCCATTGTGTCTGCGCTTGTCTGGTACTGGTATATTGATCCGGCCCATGCCTTGTCGGTACTGGTTGCGCTATTTGTCATGAGCTGTCCGTGCGCCATGGCCATGGCGGTTCCTTCTGCGCAGGCGGCGGCGCGCGCCATCATCCTTGGCAGCCCGGAGCTTAGCCAGCATGCCCTTGTCACCTTGAGTGCACAGACCGTTCGCGTTGCCCGCCGCGCGCTTTATGGCTCGTTCCTGTGGCATTTGCTGATGATCCCATTGGCCATGATCGGCCTGGTGCAGCCCTGGCTTGCCGCTATCACCATGCTGGTTTCATCGCTGGCAGTGGCGCTTTATGTCTGGCGCTTTTATAAAAACAATGCGAGCTGCGATCCTGTGAGGACAGCTGCGGTCGCCATCAACTCGTCTTCGGCCTAGCATCGCCATGGACGTGTTTTTCCTATTGGTCCTGCTGGCTTTTCTTTTCGTCATGTGCATTGGCGGCGTCCTGTATTGGGCGGTGATGTCGGGCCAGTTCGAAGACACTGACCAAAATGCAAACCTGATATTGCAGGACCAGGATGCTGACACCCGGTCGCATGATCACTAACGACGCGCGCTGGCAGCTGTCGTGAGCTCTGCTAAATCCTCGCTTTAAAACCTCGCTTTTAAAGCGTCGCTGCCGAAAACTGTTGTTTTCCCCGGACCCGCCCGGCGGACGATGCAGCGTTTTACGGCTGTTTCTTCAATGTCTTGGAGCCGCTTGATATTTGTCAAATGGCTGCGTCGGGATCAATTTAAGATTGAACAATAGGTTCATTTTAGGGGAAATGTTATGCGTGTCCAGAATGCGCGCTCCGCAGATGCGGAGATCTTCAATTATAAAGTTGTGCGGCAATTTACCATCATGACGGTTGTGTGGGGGATTGTCGGCATGTTTGTTGGTGTCTATATTGCTGCACAGCTGGTTTGGCCGGAACTTAACTTTGTCGACTGGCTCAGTTACGGTCGCTTGCGGCCACTGCATACCAATGCGGTCATTTTTGCCTTTGGCGGCAGTGCGCTTTTTGCCACTTCCTATTACGTCGTTCAGCGTACCTGTCAAACGCGGCTCTTTTGCGGGCCGCTGGCTTCTTTCACTTTCTGGGGATGGCAGCTGGTCATTGTGGCCGCGGCAATTACGCTGCCAGCCGGTTACACCACCAGCAAGGAATACGCCGAGCTTGAATGGCCGATAGATATTTTGATTACCCTGGTTTGGGTCGCCTATGCGATTGTGTTTTTTGGTACAGTAGCCAAACGCAAGATGAAGCACATCTATGTCGCAAACTGGTTCTATGGTTCGTTTATCCTGACAATCGCCATTTTGCATATCTTCAACAATATTGAATTGCCCTACAGCTGGTTCAATTCCTATTCCGTCTATGCAGGAGCACAGGATGCCATGGTGCAATGGTGGTATGGCCATAATGCTGTGGGGTTCTTCCTGACCACCAGTTTCCTGGGCATGATGTACTACTTCGTGCCGAAACAGGCCAACAGGCCGATCTATTCCTATCGACTTTCCATTGTTCACTTCTGGGCCCTGGCGTTCACCTATATGTGGGCCGGTCCCCACCATTTGCTTTACACTTCGCTGCCCGACTGGACGCAAAGCCTGGGCATGGCTTTTTCCCTGATCCTGCTGGCACCGTCATGGGGCGGCATGATCAACGGCATCATGACCCTGTCCGGCGCCTGGCATAAGCTGCGTACCGACCCTATCCTGAAGTTTCTGGTCGTGGCGCTGTCATTCTACGGTATGTCCACTTTTGAAGGCTCCATGATGTCCATCCGTACCGTGAATGCACTGTCGCACTACACGGAATGGACGGTTGCGCACGTGCACTCAGGCGCACTGGGATGGGTGGCCATGATTACCTTCGGCAGCCTGTACTACATGATTCCGCGCCTGTACGGCCGCCAGAGCATGTACAGCACATCACTGATCGAAGCGCACTTCTGGATGGCTACCATCGGTGTCGTTTTGTACATCGCATCCATGTGGATTGCCGGTGTGATGGAGGGGCTGATGTGGCGTTCAACTGAAGCCGACGGTACGCTGACCTACGCCTTCATCCAGGCCCTTGCATCCAAGTATGTGCTTTACCTCATTCGCATTGTGGGCGGACTGTGCTTCTTGAGCGGCGCGCTGGTCATGTTCTACAACATGATCATGACCATCAAGGGACTCAAGGGCGTCAATCCGCAAGTGCCCGAGTTTATCGGACACGATGCCCGCCTTGCTCAATCCGCTACTGCTGTATAAGAGATTTATCATGACGAATCAAAATAAGCGTTTATTCAGCCATGAAACACTGGAAAAAAATGTCGGGCTTCTGATTGTCTTTTCTATCCTCGTCGTTGCCTTTGCCGGTCTGGTGCAAATCGTACCGCTGTTTTTCCAGCACTATACAACAAAGGCCGCGCCCGGTATCCAGCCCTTGCAGCCATTACAGATCATCGGCCGGGATGTCTATATCAAGGAAGGCTGTGTCGGCTGTCATTCCCAACAGATCCGTACGCTGCAATCTGAAGTGTCCCGATATGGTCCTTATTCGGTGGCCGGCGAATTCGTCTATGACCATCCATTTCTGTGGGGGTCAAAACGTACCGGTCCCGACCTGGCTCGCGTTGGCGGCCGTTATTCCGATGACTGGCATCGTATTCATTTGCGCAATCCGCGTGATCTGGTTCCTGGATCCAATATGCCTGGCTATTACTGGCTGCAGCGCAAGGATGTATCCAAAGAAAACATTCAGGCCCGCATGAAGGCATTGCGCACGCTCGGTGTGCCTTATACAGACCAGCAGATCGCCGATGCGCCTGCAGCGCTCAAAGGCAAAACCGAAGAGGACGCTCTGGTTGCCTATTTGCAAAGTCTGGGCGTTGGCTATCTGTCGGCACTACGCGCAGAGCAAGACGCAGCAGCGTCCAATTAAACCAGGACCGGGACGGGCAAACGCATGGACATCCTTATCGGAGCAATGACTGTTGTATCTATTTTGACGTTTTTCGGAATCATCGCCTGGGCCTGGTCCAGGCATCGTGTGAACGATAACGAAGAGGCAGCGCGTTTGCCGTTTGCCGTCCCGGACGAAGAAACGACAAATCGTGGTGAAGGGTATAAAAAATGAGCGATTTTTTCAGTAATTCATGGAGTTATTACATTGCCATCGTGTCGCTGGCCGGTGTGGCATGGTGTGTGTGGCTGTTGTTTACGCAGCGTCGGTGGCTGAAGAACGCACCGCCGCAGGTTGAGGATACCGGCCATGTCTGGGACGAAGACCTGCGTGAACTCAATAATCCGGTTCCGCGGTGGTGGACGGTGATGTACCTCGGCCTTTGCGCCATTGCGTTGAGCATTATGGTACTGTATCCGGCGCTGGGCTCGTATCCGGGTCTGCTCGGCTTCACATCGGCCAAGCAGGTTGTTGCCAAGCGTCAAGAGCTGGCCGCACAGATCAAGCCTTTGTTTGACCGGTTCTCTGCATTGTCCGTAGAGGAACTGGCCGGCAACGCAGAGGCCAATGCCATCGGCAAGCGGCTGTTCCTGAACAACTGTGCGCAATGCCACGGCTCGGATGCCAAAGGCTCACCGAACTTTCCCAATCTGACCGATAATGACTGGCTCTATGGCGGCACACCCGAGGTAATAGTCAAGACCATTACCGATGGTCGCCATGGCATGATGGCGCCGCTTGCGGCAGCAATTACGCCTGCACAGGCCAACGAGATTGCCAACTATGTGCGTTCGCTGTCCGGGCTGACTAGTGATCCGACGTTGCTGTTAGCCGGAGAGGCAGGCTTTAAAAAAGTATGTTTCGCCTGTCACGGCATGGATGGCAAGGGGAACCAGGCGCTGGGCGCACCCAACCTGACTGATTCTATCTGGCTAGGCAGCAGTTCGAAAGAGAGCATTGTCAATACCATTCTGCACGGACGCGAGGGCGTGATGCCGGCGCAAAAACATATTCTGTCCCAAGATCAGATCCGCATGCTGGCAGCGTATGTTTGGGGCCTGTCCAACAAATAATGACGCACCGAAAAATGGCCAATCATGTCTGATAAGCAAGCAGTGCAGCCCGCCGCGCAGGACGCGGCCCCGGCCTGGCAGCCACCAAGAATGGTGCCGGCCCGCGCCGTTCCCGCCGACGACAGCAGTATGCAGGTCGAGGAAATCCGTGCAAAAATATATCCGCGGTCTGTGACGGGTGTATTTGCCAAATGGCGGATCATCTTGGTGATTGTGACTCAGGCGATATTTTATGGCTTGCCCTGGGTGCAGTGGGGTGGGCGCCAGGCGGTCCTGTTTGATCTGACAGAGCGCAAGTTCTATCTTTTTGGGATTGTGCTTTGGCCGCAGGATGTGTTTTACCTGGCGATCATTCTGATCATTTCGGCCTATGGGCTTTTTTTGTTTACCGCCCTGGCCGGTCGCCTGTTCTGTGGTTACGCCTGTCCGCAAACGGTTTATACCGAAATTTTTATGTGGATAGAGCGCAAGGTCGAAGGCGATCGGGTCGCCCGCATCCGTCTGGACGAGTCTGCCATGAGCTTGCGCAAGTTCAGGATAAAAGCGACCAAACATCTTTTATGGATCCTGATTGCCTGGTGGACCGGTTCAACATTCATCGGCTATTTTTCTCCGATCCGCGAACTGGGTACTGAACTGTTTCGTTTTGAACTCAGCTTTTGGCAATGGTTCTGGATGGTTTTTTACTCGTTTGCGACCTGGGGCAATGCCGGTTTTCTGCGCGAATCGGTTTGCAAGTATATGTGCCCATATGCACGTTTTCAAAGTGTGATGGTGGACAAGGACACCTTTGTGGTCACCTATGACCGGATCCGTGGCGAGCCGCGCGGACGTCGGTCCAAAAAAACAATCCCCAGTCAGGTCGGCCTGGGCGACTGCGTGGACTGTACCATCTGTGTACAGGTATGCCCTACGGGAATTGATATTCGCGATGGGCTGCAGTACATGTGCATTGGCTGTGGCGCCTGTATTGACGCTTGTGATCAGGTCATGGACAAGATGAACTACCCGCGCGGGCTGATTCGTTATACGTCCGAGAGCGGGATGCTTGATCGGCTGGACAATAAACAGGCCCGCAAGCGTTTGTTCAAACCTCGCATTTACGTTTACATTGGACTGCTGAGCATCTTCATCATCGGATTGGTGGTATCTCTGTCGATGCGCACGCCGCTAAGGGTCGATATCGTGCGCGACCGAGGTGTGCTTGGGCGTGAAGTGCCCGGTGGACTGATTGAAAACGTCTACCGCATTCAGATTATCAATATGTCGGAGAAAGACCAGAATTTCGCGGTGAAGGCGGTCTCCCGGGATATCCCAGCGGTAACGGTGCTGGCCGGTGATGACAATTCACAGCAGATTGCCGTACCGGCTTTTTCGAATCAGTGGATTCCGATCGTGATTCGTGTACCGGTAGAGGGCTCGGCAAAGGGCCTGCATCCATTGACACTGCTTATTGAAAACACGGATAAGACCGCGGACAAATTATCGGTTGAACAAGATACCACTTTTTTTGTCCCTCATTGACAAGGAGCGCAACAATGCAAGTGCAGGAACAAGATAGCGGGCCCTGGTACAAGGAACCCTGGCCGTGGTTATTGATGGCGGGGCCTTTTGTCGCCATTATCGGCTGCGTCGTCACGATTGTGCTGGCCTTTCAGAATAATCCTGATCGTGACGTGCGTCTGGATGCACGCAAGCACGGACTGATTGTTGTTCGCGACGGCGCAATGCCGGAGACATCTGCTGCGCCGGCTGCTGCTACAAATGCCGGGCGAGACTGATCATGCGTACTGTCATGTGGATACTCTGGCCGTCTTTTCTGGCGGCCGGATTCGCCAGCGGCGTTGTATTTGCGCTGGTCGACCCGCGCGATATTCCGCTGTTTGGGTATGTTCGCGTATCCAGCGAATTGGCGTACGCAGCTGGTTTTTTCCTGTTTTGGCTGACAGCCGCATTCTCCAGCACATTGAGCTTTTTTATTGCCAACAGTGGCAATCGGCTATCGCTTTTTACCCGGCAAATCGAACCGGAAGAATAAGCTGGCCGGATAAAGCACATCACTGGAGAGCCGCGCAGCAGGCTTTGGCGAAGCAAGCATTGTCGAAACAGGCATTCCCAAAACAGGCAATGTCCAAATATTCATTGGCGAAGCAGGCATTGATCAGGCCGGCACTGACGGGGATTATCCGTAGCTGTCGATCACACGCCTGATTTGGTTTGCGATCCGCTTACGCGTGGGTGAGTGTCCTGTCACGGGACCACTCGCGGGCAGATGCTCTGGCGGCTGGTAATCCGGTTGTGCGCCAAGATGACTCCGTGTAAACGGGCAGGCCAATCTAGCGTTGCTCGTGAGTGAGAAGCTAGGTGCAGACCGAGATTTTGGGCAGATCGGCGCGATGTGTGCTCTCGTTTTGAATCAATGTTTGCAGGCCGTTAAAATCCAGGATTCGCACTTCACGCTGATGAATGCGAATCAGGCCTTCCTTGGCAAATCGCGATAGCAGGCGACTGACCGTTTCAAGCGTCAGACCCAGATAATTACCAATTTCCTCGCGGCTCATTCTTAATAAATATTCGGTTCCGGAATAACCGAGGCAGGCAAAGCGCTGCGATAAATTAATCAGAAAGGCGGCCAGGCGCTGTTCTGAGCGCATGGCACCCAGAGACAAAACCACGCTGTGTGACCGGGAGATTTCTTGACTCATCAGGCGTGTCACGCGATAGGCCAGCGCAGGAATTTCCTTGGAAAGGTAATTCAGGTCATTCATGCGCATTACGCAGACCTCAGTATCCTCCATCGCAATGGCATTGGAGACATGCACATTTTCAGCAAGCGCATCAAGACCGATGATTTCTCCGGCAAAGACAAAACCAGTTATCTGCATATGGCCCGATTCGTTTTCCAGTTGCAGCTTCATGGATCCGGAACGGATGCTGTATAACGCAGTGAGTTTGTCTCCGGCCTTGAAAAACAGTGTGCCTTTAGGAATGCGGATTCTTTCTTTGACCAGCTCGTTCAGTCTTGCAGCGTCCTGTGCATTCAGACCCTGGGGCACACAAATGTGACCTAGCACACAAGTATTGCAGTAGACGGAATCCTTGTTCAGAAGCTGATGTTTTATCATGATAAGGGGCCGTGGCCTTGAAAACAGTCAAAAGTGCCGAAGCGGTGGTTAATTGTAGATTTTATGAGCGAGTAACGTAGCCGGATTGGTGCCGGCAGCAACATGGTATCGCCTGAACAGCAGGCCATCATCACGATGTGCGATGCAGGCGGGAGTATCTTGTGTAACCCCTCGTTTTTATTCATATATCTTTCTTACACATTATAACATAGTCACCGGCGTTTCATGGTTTCGGCCAGAAGGCAATGTTCAGACACCAGCGGCCAGCCCCCAGTTTGAAGTCGTCAGTTGGATAGCGGCAGCCGTCCGTGTTCAGGCAACAGCGATCAGCCGCAAGGGGCTAGCCTCCAACAGGAAATCGGCAGTCGCAAATCGTCAACCGCAAGCAGCCAAGCTCCAGTCTCCAGTCTCACGTCGCGATATCGCTCTTTGCTGCAAAGCCCGATGGCAGAGCGGCGCATTCGATCACCAATGGAACTCAGACCGCCAGATAGTCGGCGCTTGCCTGCGGGTCCTGGGCAAGCCCCTGCATGCTGCCTTCGTACTGGATCTGCCCTTTCTCCAGGATATAAACGCGATCACACACTTGTCGGGCAAAATCCATGTTCTGCTCTGACAGCAAAATGCTGACGCCCTGGTTTTTCAGGGCGTGCACCATGTTAATCATTTGCGCCACCACAATGGGAGCCACGCCTTCGGAAGGTTCATCCAGCAGCAGCAGGTAGGGATTGCCCATCAGCGTTCGCGCCACGGCAAGCATTTGCTGCTCGCCGCCACTCATCTGTCCGCCGCGGCGGGTCTGCATGGTGGCCAGATTCGGAAACAGGTCAAAAACCGAGTCGATCGTCCAGTGCGCAACAGGCTTCCCATCTGGCCAGAGGCGGGACGGCTGAGTGCCCGTGAGCAAATTTTCCATGACAGTCAGATCGGCAAAAATGCGTCGCTCTTCCGGTACGAAGCCGATCCCGGCCCGGGCGATCTGATACGATTTGCGCACTGAGATATCCTGGCCCATAAATCGAATCGTGCCCCGGCGATTGACTAATCCCATAATACTTTCGATGGTGGTTGATTTGCCGGCGCCGTTGCGGCCCATCAACGCGACAACTTCTCCTTTCCTGACGGTCAGATCGATGTCGAACAGAATGTGCGCGGCCCCGTACCAGGCATTCAGACCCTGCACCTGCAATAGCGCCTGCTCATGGTCAGAGGCCGGCGCGGACGGCGTATGCGTCATGATTGGGTGGCTCCTGTACAAGCGCGTTGGCCCGGGGAAAATGGCTGTGGCGCGTTACTGTCGGAATCACCTTGCAAACTGGGGCCGGTGCCAAAATAGACTTGCCGTACTTTGGGATCATCGCGGATCGCTTGTGCCGTGCCCTGGGCAATGAGCTGGCCGCGGGCGAGCACAAGTATTCGATCGGCAAAGCCGAACACAACGTCCATACTGTGTTCCGTAAACAATACCCCGGTGTTGCGGGCCTGTGCGATATCGCGTGTCAGAGCCATTAAGGCTTGTCGCTCGCCTGGCGCCATGCCGGCAGTCGGCTCATCCATCAGCAGCAAACGCGGCTCACTGGCCAGTGCCATGGCAAGCTCGACGCGTTTAATGTCGCCATAAGCCAGTTCCGAACATGGTCGATCAGCCTGAGCCAGCATGCCAACCTGCTCCAGCAGGGCGCAAGCGTCCTGCCGGTACAGCCTGTCGGCCGCTTGCCAGATGCAAAACGTGCGACGTCGATAGGAGAGCAGGGCATTCTGAATATTTTGCAGTACGGTAAATGAGTTGAACGTCGCGGCAATCTGGAACGTGCGGCCAACGCCTTTTTTCCAGATCCGTCGTGCCGGCAGATCGACGATGGACTCGCCGTCCAGCAGAATGCTGCCGCTGGTGACAGGCAACTGCCCGCCGATCATATTGAACGTCGTAGATTTACCGGCGCCATTTGGGCCGATCAGGGCCAGCAGCTCGCCAGCCTGCAGGCTGAAGCTGATGTCGTCCACGGCGATAAAATCACCGTAGCGCCGACTCAGATGGTTCACCTCAAGCAAGTTCATGATTGCCTTCCTGCGATTGCCGTAGGCCGCGTACGCCGCGTTCCTGAAAACCGTTGTCCGATCTGGCGTCCGAGGCCACCCAATCCTTGCGGAAAGAGCAAGACCAGTACCAGGATGATTAGACCGAATAGGCCCTTCCAGTATTCGGTGACACCAGTGATGTAGTCATGCAATACCACGTAGAACGCAGCACCGGTTAGTGGTCCGGTGATCGATTGTATGCCGCCCAGCAGCACCATGACCAGCCCGTCAATGGATTTGCTCACGTACAGTTCTTCGGGGGAGATACTGCCTTTGGAAAAGACAAAGAGGGCGCCAGCCAGGCCGGCGAAAAAGCCGGCTATCACAAACGCAATCCATTGGATGCGCTTGCTGTTGATGCCGATCGCGTCGCTGCGCTGTGCAGAATCGCGACTTGCCCTGAGTGCATATCCCAGGGGCGAAAACAGTAGCGCGCGCAGCGCCAATATGCCCAGCAGCACGACAGCGAGCACAAAGTAATAAAAATGTACAGGGTCTTCCAGCCAGGCCGAGGGCCAGATGCCAATCAGGCCGTTGGACCCGCCGGTTACGTCATTCCATTGATATGCCACGGACCAGGTGATCTGGGCAAAGGCCAGGGTGAGCATGGCCAGATAAATACCCGACAGGCGCACACAGAACCAGCCGTAAATCAGTGCGGCAACTGCGGCGGCAAAGGGCGCCAGGACAATCGCAAGTGACATGGGCAGCGCGTAGCGCTGCAATAGCAATGCGGCAGCATAGGCGCCTACGCCGTAATAAGCGGCGTGGCCGAAGGAATGCATCCCGCCGGCGCCCATGATGAAGTGGAGGCTGGCCGCGAACAGGACCGCGATGAGCATGTCCTGAATCAAGATAGGTAGATAGGGAAAAGTATCTGAGGCTAGCGGCACACAGATCAACGCTGCAACGAGACAGACGGCAGTGATTTTGAGACGCGGGCCGGCAGCAGCATACGGCGCTTCCGGTGCGCCGGTGTTTCTAGGCGTGCCGGTTCGGGCGCCAAACAGGCCCCATGGCTTGAAAATAAGAACAATAGCCATGATGAGAAACTCCACCACAAGCGTCAATTGCGGGAATGCAATATCGACGCCGAAAATCGGCACCGTACCCAGCCCAATGCACAAGGCCTTGACCTGAGCAATAATAAATGCGGCAACAAAGGCGCCGGAAATGGAACCCATGCCGCCGATCACCACGACAGCAAACGCGTCGCCGATAGTGAGCAGGTCAAGGGTGAGGCTGGCTGGCTCTGTGGGAAGTTGCAACGCACCGCCCAGGCCGGCCAGAAAAGCGCCCAGTGCAAATACGCCGGTAAACAGCCAGCTCTGGTTAACGCCAAGGGCTTCGAGCATCTGTCTGTCTTGCGTTGCGGCGCGGATCAGCGTGCCCCAGCGGGTGCGATTGAGTAACAGCCATAGCAGTAGCAACACTAGCGGACCGATGATGATCAGCAACAAATTATAGGTAGGAAACTGGCGTCCGAAAATCGCGACCGATCCCGATAATCCTGGCGCCTGCGGACCCAGAAGGTCTTCCGGGCCCCATACCCACAGCGCCAGATCACTGAGAATCAGAACCAGCGCGAACGTGGCAAGCAACTGAAATAGTTCGGGTGCCTGGTAGACACGCCTCAGTATCAAAACTTCAATAATGGCGCCTAGAACGCCAATCAGCACGGCTGCTAAGAGTAGGGCAAGCCAGAAGCCGCCGGCGTTGGCGGGCAGGACCTGGGTAGTCAGGCTATAGGCAAAATATAGGCCGAGCATATACAGCGAGCCATGCGCAAAATTGACAATGCGACTGACACCAAAAATCAGCGACAGCCCGCAAGCCACCATAAATAGCGATGAGGTGCCGGCCATCCCGTTAAGAAACAGTACGGCAAGAGCGGTCAAGTCCATGCGCGGTCCTGTCTACGCAATCGTGCCTGACCCATGCCTGCCGCTTGAACCATTCTCATGCTGCTCACTTTTGCGGGCGCATTTTTCCGACCTGCGCGTCATCGGGCTGAACGGTTGCGCCATCGACATATCGTATGTCGGTCATGATGCCTTTGCCGTCCTTGATCCCCAGTTTGCCAACATACGCGCCAAGGGTCGATTGATGATCCTGCTTGCGATAGGAGATGGGGCCGAAGGGTGACATGACCTCAAGGCCGGCAAATGCCTTGCGTATGGCGTCAGTATCCGTTGCGCCGGCCTTGCGAAAACCTTCGGCCAGTGATTTGATTGCCATATACCCGACAATGGAGCCCAGGCGCGGATAATCGTTAAAGCGCTTCTGATAGGCATCAAGAAATGCTTTGTGTTCGGGTGTATCGATAAATTGCCAGGGATAGCCGGTCACAATCCAGCCTTCGGGCGTGTCTGTCCCCAGCGTATCGAGGTATTCGGGTTCTCCGGTCAACAGGCTTACCACCGGCATGTCTTCAAAGAATTTACGGGTGGCGCCGGCGCGGGCAAACTTGGTGATATCGGGGCCGAACAACACATTGAATATGGCGTCTGGCTTGGCCTCACCCAATGCCTGGATGACACTGCCGGCATCCACCTTGTTCAGCGGCGTGGCCTGATCAGCCACGAATTGAACATCGGGTTGCGCCTGCTTCAATAGCGTTTTGAACGTTTCTACTGCCGACTGACCGTATTCATAATTTGGGTAGACCAGGGCCCACCGTTTTTTATTGAGTTTGGCAGCTTCCGGCACCAGCATTGCTACCTGCATATAGGTGGACGCGCGCAACCGAAACGTATAATCGTTGCCGTCAGCCCAGACCAGCTTGTCGGTCAATGGTTCGCTGGCCAGATAAAACACTTTTCTGTGTGCTGCAAAATCGGCCAGCGCCAGCCCGATATTGGACAGAAAGCCGCCGGTCAGGGCATGAACTTTATCCCGGGTGATAAGCGCCTGTGCTTCCTTGATGGCGTTGCCCTGGTTGCCAGCATCATCACGGGTAATGATCCTTATCTTGCGCCCATTGATGCCACCATCCTGATTGGCCTGCTCGGCAGCCAGCACCATGCCGTTTTTATATGGCTCAAGAAAGGCCGGGAAAATTTTGTAGCTGTTGATCTCTCCAATGCGTATTTCATCCGACTGCGCATGGGCCGCGGGTGTCATGGCCAGACATGCCATTACACTTGTAATGACAGCCAGCAACCTTCTCTGAACCCCTTTTTGCATGATTTCTCCTGATTTCACCTGGTTTTTTGATGTATTGCTAAGTGTAATTTAGTTACCGTCAGTTTGATCAATAATATGGCAGGGGCGACGTTTTTTTGAAGAACGCCTGCTTTGGCTTTTGCCCGAACCAGCCTCCGGGCGGGTGCGCCAACGGAAGCCGTGACGTCTTGCATGAAAAATGCCGCGAATTTAGCCTATAATTCACCGTCTGATCGACCCAGGTTTTTCAGTGATCTCGTACCGTGATCTCGTACAAAAATCTGTCGCCGGACTGATCGGTCGTTGTGCGCCATGTCGCAGCAATACCATTACCTTTTTCTTCCTGAAGGACTTTCACTATGTCGTGGCAATTGTGGTCGGCGTTTTTCCTGGCATGCTGGATCATCAGCATTTCGCCCGGAGCCGGCGCGATTGCTTCCATGTCAACGGGTCTCAATCATGGGCTTCGTCTTGGTCTTTGGAATATCCTGGGGCTGCAATTGGCGCTGGCCACCCAGATTGCCATTGTGGCCGCGGGAGTCGGCGTACTGCTGACTACCACGAGCTGGGCCTTCGCACTGATCAAATGGTTCGGCGTGTTTTACCTACTCTATCTGGCATGGCAGCAATGGCGGGCGCCGGTGCGTGTCATACAACTTGATGCCAGGCTGCCCGATGTGCCTATACACCGATTGGTATTGCGCGGCTTCCTGGTCAATATGAGCAATCCCAAGGCGATGGTGTTTTTGCTCGCGGTGTTACCCCAGTTTATCGATCCGCGTGCGCCGCTGGCGCAGCAATACGTTGTGATGGGTCTCACAATGACAGTTGTGGATGTCATTGTTATGAGTGGCTATACCTGGCTGGCGGCAAAAATTCTGCGTTTGATGCATTCTGCAAAACAGCAAAAAACGCTCAATCGCGGATTTGCCGGCTTGTTCACATTGGCAGCCGGTTTGCTGTCTCTTGTTCATCAGGCCGGTAAATAAATTCAATAAACCGCAACCGCTTCGAAGATCGGTTCAAGTCTGTGCTCAGTGCCTGGGTCGACTGGTCAAAATGATAAACAGACGACCACAATGTGCAAACAGACGGCTATTTGCCAGCTTATTGCGCAGCCAGGCCTGCCTGCTCAATAATTGCCCGATTGTTGCGAGACTCTTGCTCAATCACTCGCTGAAACTGTTCCGCTTTTCCTCCGCTTGGGATATTGCCTGATTGCCTTAGGCTTTCTGCGATCTGCGGGTCGTGCAAAGCGGCGTCAAATGCCTTGTTCAGTATTTCGATCACTTCGTTGGGCGTGCCCGCAGGGGCAACAATGCCGAAGTTGGATTTCAGGTTCGCCTTGGGCTGGCCAAGTTCCGTGAACGTCGGTACGTCAGACAGGCCCTCAATGCGCTCGTCCGCACCAATAGCCAGCGCGTGCAGCTTGCCTGCCTTGATGTTTTCAATCAAGGTTGCCGATACATTGGTCGAGAAAATTTCGAATTGGCCGCCCAGCGCATCGTTCATCTGCTGGCTGCCGCCCTTATAGGGAATCAGGTTCATGTCCAGCCCCGCATCGTGCGAAATTTGACCGAACATGATGTGGCCAATAGTGCCCATTCCGGAGGTCGCCCAGCGCATGCTGCCCGGCGCCTGTTTCGCGGCGTCGATAAAGCCGTTGAAGTCCTTGGCCTTGAGCGCTTGCGTACCCAGAAGCACAACCGGAGAATACATGACGCCAATTACTGGTGTCACGGCTTTCTCGGGAGTGTAACTGACTTTGGAGAAGTACGGCGTCAGTGTCAGCGGGCTGGTCGCGGAAAAGGCCAGTGTGTAGCCATCAGGCCTGGCACGGGAGACCTCGGCGATATTGATCGTGCCGCCTGCGCCTGGACGATTTTCCACGACGACGGGTACCTTGAGCGTCACGGCTACTTTTTCAGCCAGTTTGCGCGCAACCACATCACTGAGACCGCCAGCCGGGTAGTCAACCGACAGACGGATTGTCTTTTCCGGAAAATCACCCGCAGTGGCAAAAGGCATGATTGCAGCTGCGATTGCAAAAGCAATAAATCGTTGAAAGGACCGGGAAGAGGTAAAGGGCGTTGTCATGTTGGAATAAGAAAAGGATGAATAACGAAAGTGGCGCCATAGCGCCGTCAGCAGGCTTGCTGTGTCTGAAGCGATTATATGACAGATGACATCGCTTTCCGTTGCTGTTGCCGGAAGGACGCACACGTGATACCGGCTAATCAGGGAAAGAATCGGCGCACCGTATTCGTCTGTTCGGCGCCATTCTTATTGGTCTGAAGTGTTTTTACAACAGCCAATCGTTTTCTTTTGATTTTTTGAAAAAAATGGCGTTGTCTACTAGTCTTTTCTGAAAGGAATCTATATAATCCTTGTCTTAGCTCTTAAACAGTAAACAGCAGTTTTCTGTTTTGCCCAGGTGGCGGAATTGGTAGACGCGCATGGTTCAGGTCCATGTGCCTTCGGGTGTGGGGGTTCGAGTCCCCCCTTGGGCACCACTGATTTTTGTGATTGTTATTTAAAACGGTCGTAAATATCAGGCAATAATTTCCGGTAATTTCCAGACAATTATCATTGTCGGCGCTAGGCCAACTCGGGTGCTAGCATACTCCCTAATCGATTGATTGACGGCTCTACTCATAACGGGGGATGGCATTCACCGATGCTACGCCAAAATCGGGCTATCGGTATTGACCAAACTTGACTAAACCCCACCTTCCAACCGAATTGAGCCTATACTCGTAAGCGGTCATTTCCAAAATTCCTAAACTCATGCTTACGACGCGAACGCATGTCCATTTTAGTAGGGAAGCCTTCGGTGATGTCGCTGGATTTGGAAAAAACACAACTTCGCAATCGACTCATGCCACGCCATGAGTGTGCTGGCCAGCATGTGTGCCACCTCTGGAAAAATTTCCCCAGCTGCGTATGCAGCCCAAGCAGCGTCTTCAGGCTTGCCGGACCTGAATATTGTTCATGACCAAAAATCCGTTTCGTTTTTCTAAGAATAAAAATCGTGACCAATATGAGTACAGACGACAATGTTAGTCGTTTTGTTCCTGGCCGGGATGAAATGCTGGGACCGCTTTCAGAGGCCGAGAGCGTCGCTCATATACACATCGCATCAGGGTTGGTTTCATTAGCGTGCTACAACGATATGTAGCAACTAAGCCGGTATCGGCTGATAGCCGGCAACCCGTCCGCCCATGTCGCTTCCTTGTTATAAAATTTCAAGGTCGTGATGAACGACACTTCCCAATGAAAATTGATTATGCTAGAATTTTGCGCCGCCCGACGGTTGTCAGCTGCGAGGCAACGGGACGAATTAGTTAAGTTACATCCGATGTACAAAGGAGCATGAAATATGAAACTGGCCGAAGCCCTGGCATTACGCGCAGATAGCCAGACACGCCTGGCGCAGCTCAAGGCGCGCCTGTTGCGCAACGCCACTGTGCAGGAAGGGGAGTCGCCCGCTGAAGACCCCAAACTGTTGCTGGCACAATACGACGAGCTTTCGGCCGAACTGGTGCAGTTGATTCGTCGTATCAACCAGACCAACTCAGCAACCACGGTGGCAGGAAAAACCATGACCGAGGCATTGGCCGAGCGGGATATCCTTAAGCAGCGGCATGCGACCTATACTGATTTGACTGAAGCGGGCACCATTTCACGCTCGGTTGTCACCCGCTCAGAGGTGAGGTTCAAAAGCACTATCGATGTCGCTGCGGTGCAGAAGCAGGCCGATTTGCTGGCAAGAACCATACGCGAACTGGATGCGCGCATTCAGGAGGTGAACTGGCAGGTGAGTCTGCAGGATTGACAAAACGCCGGTAACCGGCGGCGATGCGAACGCAACCCTTTCCAGCGGGGTAAGCTGGAGCATAGTGGTGCAAGGGGCTGCACCGTGGGCTTAGGCCCGACTATTTACAACGCATGCCCAGCATTCTTACACCAGTACGCAGCACGTTTCACACATACAACCACGCGTTGGTCGCCATTCGGTGAGGGTGGGTCAGGGGATTCAATGCATCAACTGTGCATTGGGTGTTTTGTCAGTAATCACGTCCAAAAAAAGCAAATACCTTCCAAAATGCCAGCCCAGGCTTTATCGGCAACGCATGCTCCGTGGCCCAGTGGGCTAGTCGCCCATCATTGGCTGGCAAATCGCAATACGATCTGTTTTATTGCCATCCGGTGGCCGGTCGCGTTTTCACGCAAACCCACTAATGAGCAGGCTGCGGATAAATCAAATACGATCCATACGATCGGTTTCGTCGCCATCTATTGACCGGCAGCGTTTTGCTGCAAGCTCGTCAATAAACGCGCTGCCCGTCATTGTTCGATAAAAAATGCGCTGGGCGTCCGGCTAGCAAATCCAGGCGCCCCAATATCAGTCATCTGCAGGCTATACAGAAAACGGGGCGTTGCACCCCGTTGTGTAGCAGCAAAGCTTACGTAGCCGCTTTTTCCTTCAATATGCTGTAAAGCTGATCCTTCAGGTGCAGTTTTTCTTTTTTCTTCTTCTCTATTTCAGTATGCTTTTGACTGAAATCCTGCGTTTCCAGGTTCTGTAATTCCTGATCCAGATCGTTATGTTTCTTGAAAAGTCGCAAGAAGTTGGCGTCTTCTTCTTTGAGGCGGGAAATTAAATCACGATATTCAGGGAACATACCGACGACCTCCGTCTGTTGTGGTTTGGACAATTCATTATACAGACAAAGAATGCCGCACCTCAAATTTCCGGTGCGGCATAATTTATTCAATAAAAACAGAATGTTACGAAATAGATTGGCTTATTCTGCCGGTGGAGGGGGGCGTCTGTGCGTCACTGCCGCGGTCTTGCTTTTGTCATTTAAATTGATCGCCGCCGGAAACAGATCCCAGATGGCGATAAACAAGGCGGCGATGAGCGGGCCAATGACAAAGCCGGTCAGGCCAAACAGCGACAGGCCGCCGAGCGTGGAGATTAGGACCAGGTAATCCGGCATTTTCGTGTCTTTACCAACCAGTAGCGGGCGGAGAATATTGTCTGAAAGGCCAATGACCATGAAGCCGAAAAGAACCAGGATGATGCCGCTCCACAAATGGCCAGTGATCAAAAAGTAAACGGCGACGGGCAGCCAGACAAGGGCAGCGCCAACTGCAGGCAGGAGCGACAGAAAGCCCATGACCACGCCCCACAATAAGGCGCCCTGAATGCCCAGGATCCAGAAAATCAAACCACCAAGTACGCCTTGCACGGCGGCAATAACCACATTGCCCTTGACTGTCGCGCGCACCACTGTATTGAATTTTTGAAACAGAAACTGCTTGTGATCATCGTTCAATGGAATGAGGTTTTTGATTCGATGCGTCAGTGCCGGACCATCTTTGAGAAGGAAGAACAGCAAATACAGCATGATGCAGAATTCAATCAGGAATGCAAAGAAGTTCTGGCCAATATCAAGCGCCCGTGTAGCCAGATACTTGCTGGCTTGCATCATTCCCGAGGAAATTTTGGCATAAAGAGATGACAGGTTATAAATTTCAAATCGTGCAAGAAAATCTCGAACCGACTCTGGCAGGGCGTCGGATACCTGCCTGATGTACTCAGCGATATTGAACTGGCCTGACTCGATACGCTGGTACAGCATGATCGATTCATTAATGAGTGAGACGGAGATCAGAATCAGCGGAATAATGGCGATCAGCAGACAAATGATGAGCGTTATAATCGACACGGACGTATTTCTGCCGGGCAGTCGTTCCAATATCCACACTTGGAGCGGACGAAAGAGCACCGCCAGCACAATGGCCCAGAAAATGGCGCCGTAAAAGGGCACGAGCAGTCTAAGGAATGCGAGCGAGACTGCGATCAGAATGATGATGAACGTGTTGAAGTAAATGTTGGAGCGGTTCAGATTAGCCATAATGGTGCGTAACCACAAATTAGGATGATGCCCATTCTAGATGATTTTTTTCTGAATCAAAGACTTATTCTTTACAATGTTTGCAAATAGGTGATTAAGGTAACTAACCCATGCAGCAATTGAAAGCAAAATTGACATTCGGTATGGTGGCCGCCGCTGTGACGCTGGCTGGATGCTCTACGGCGCCGCCAAAAAATGCGGAAGATCTGTGCGAGATATTCAGAGAAAAACCACAGTGGCACACGGCAGCGCTGGACATGCAGGCCAAGTGGGGCGTGCCAATACCGGTGCCTTTTGCGATGATGTATCAGGAGTCTTCGTATCGACATGATGCGAAACCGCCTAAAAATTATTTGCTGTGGTTTATTCCATGGGGACGTGTCAGTTCTGCGTATGGATACGCCCAGGCCAAGGACGAAGTGTGGGGCGATTACGAGCGGGAAAACGGCCACAATGCCAGTCGTGATAACTTTGAAGACGCTCTGGATTTCATGGGTTGGTATATGTCGAAGGCGCAAGTACTCAACGGCACTTCAAAATGGGACGCTTACGGTCAATACTTGAATTACCACGAGGGCTGGGGCGGCTATCGCAGGCAGACCTACCAATCCAAAGCCTGGCTTATGCGCACGGCCGAGATCGTCAGGGAACGGGCTGCCCGTTACACGGCTCAGTACAACCAATGCCAGGCTCAGTTGATGTAATGCCGGGGCCTGGCAGCCCGACACACGGGCGGGCGGCCCGCGTTTGTAGCAGATACTGAGGCTTTGTCGCGGTTTGCGCCACACGCAGGTGGGCGGCCTCAGGTTGCGGCGGATGCCGAGCCGTTTTGTGTTTTACGCCGCCAAACCAGGATCGCATAGGCGATCACGCCGGCAATCAGCCCCCAGAATGCAGATCCGACGCCGAAGAACGAAACGCCAGAGGCCGTCATCAGAAACGTGATAACGCCAGCTTCCCTTTCGGACTCCTGGCCAATGGCGCCTGCCAGTCCCGAAGAAAGCGCGCCTAGCAGCGCCAGCCCGGCCAGCGATGCGACAAAGGTTTCAGGTATGGCGACAAACAAAGTCGTGACTACCGTCGCAAAAAGGCCAAAAAATATATAGAATATGCCACAAATGATGGCCGCCACGTAACGTCGTTGATGGTCCGGGTGACATTCCGCTCCGGTGCAGATTGCTGCTGTGATCGCCGCCAGCGTAGTGCCGTGCAGGCCGAAAGGCGCAAACAGGATCGTAGAGATACCGGTCGTGGTAATGAGAGGGGAAATGGGCGTATGGTGATAGCCGCTAGTTTGCAGAACCGCCACGCCAGGGGCGTATTGCGAGGCGAGCGCCACAAACGCCAGTGGAATACCCACACCGACAAGGGCGGATACCGATAGCGCAGGCATGGTAAATTCGGGAATGACAAAGCTAAAGCTGAGTACCTGTGTATTGAGTTGACCCAGGACGATGCAAACCACAATGCCGGTCAGCAAGGCTGCCAGCACGGCGTATCGGGGTATCAGGCGCTTGGTAATCAGGTAAGCCAGAATAATGGGCAACACCAGTTTGGGCGCCTCTTGCAGAGCGACAAACAAGTGTGCACCAAAGACAAAAAGAATGCCAGCCAGCATGCCCGAGACGATGCTGCGCGGCACATGCTGCATCACACGAGAAAACAGGCCGCTGACGCCGAGCAGCACAACCAGCACTGCCGCAAATATATACGCGCCAATCATGTCGTTGTAGGAGTACTGGGGCAGCGCATCGATAAGCAGCGCGGCGCCTCCGGTGGAAAAGGCGCAGACAATGGGCGTGCGATAACGGATACTGAGCCACAGGCCGCAGACGCCGCTGGTAATGGACATGGCCCATATCCAGCTGGTCAGTTGTGATTGGCTCAGGCCGCCGACTTTTGCAGCCGAAATAATAATGGCCACGGGTCCGGTCAGAGAGACCAAGACGGTAATCAGGCCTGCTACGAACGCCGAAGTGGAAAAGTCTTTTTTGAAATGTTGCCAGGCGTTCATAACCACACCGAAAAGGAATCAGTGCAAATTATGCGGCCTGATGAGGCCGACGGCAATCCCTTCGATGGCAAAATCATTTTCATCGGAAACCACAATGGGGGCGAAATCGTCGTTTTCCGGCAGCAATTCGACAACACGGCCCCTGCGGTTAAAGCGTTTGACCGTGACTTCGTCATCGATACGGGCAACGACAACCTGGCCGTTACGCGCATCGGGCGTGCGTTTCACCGCCAGTAAGTCGCCATCCATGATGCCGATGTTCTGCATACTTTGTCCCTTGACCGTGAGCAGATAGTCGGGTTGTTGCGCAAACAGGGAAGGATCTACGGACAGTTCGCGATGAATATGTTCTGTGGCAAGAATTGGACTGCCGGCTGCCACTTTACCGACCACCGGCAGTATGAGCTGCCGCAGGCTGTCTGCCAGAGATACGCCTGCGCTGGCAGGTGAACTACCGGCCCCCGGCGCTGGAGATTCTGCGTCTTCAACCAACCGGATGCCACGCGAAGCGCCCGCGGTAAGCGTGATGGCACCTTTGCGGGCCAGCGCGCGCAAATGATCTTCCGCTGCGTTCGGTGACTTGAATCCCAACGCCGCCGCAATTTCTGCGCGGGTCGGTGGAAAACCGGTACGGTCTACGGCGGCCTTGATCAGATTCAGAATTTCCTGCTGACGCGCGGTAAGTTTCAGGCTCATGATTCTCCGAATGGCAAGTGACACATCATAAAAAACGGACTGTATGTATATACAGTCCGTATTCTGACGTATTCACCGGCGGTTGGCAAGCGTTTTCAGTAACAAATCGCCTGAGGGCCGCGGATTCTATCGTTGTGGCTTACAGTACGTTTGCGATTGCCTTGACCACGCTATCGATATTGCGGTTATTGAGCGCGGCCACGCATATGCGGCCACTGTTCACAGCATAGATGCCGTGCTCAACGCGCAGGCGTTCCACCTGCTCTTTGGTCAGACCTGAATACGAGAACATACCGCGCTGGGACATAATAAAACTGAAATCCTGCTTGACGCCAGCGGCATTCAACTTGTCTGTGAGCTGCTTACGCATATCACGGATACGTTCACGCATTTGCGCCAATTCGGTTTCCCACAGGTCGAACAGTTCGGGCGTATTGAGAATCTGCGCTACTACCATGCCGCCGTGCGTGGGCGGATTCGAATAGTTGGTGCGGATAACGCGTTTGATCTGGCTGAGCACCCGCGTGGCCTCGTCCGGGCTGGTGGTGACAACAGTCAGGGCGCCAACACGTTCGCCATACAGTGAAAAAGATTTGGAGAACGACGAACTGATGAACATGGACATGCCAAGATCTGCGAACAGGCGCACTACTGCGGCGTCTTCCTGCAAGCCATCGCCAAAGCCCTGGTAGGCGATGTCCAGGAACGGAACCAGATTGCGTTCTTTGACCAGTGCCGCGATCTTTTGCCATTGTTCCGTGGTGGGATCGACACCGGTAGGGTTGTGGCAGCAGGCATGCAGCACAATGATGGAGCCGGCCGGCATGGCCTTGACCGCTGCGGCAAAGCCGTCAAAATCCAGGCCATGGCTGGCAGCATCGTAATAGCTATAGGTTTGTACGTTGAACCCGGCGCGCTCGAACAGCGCGCGGTGATTTTCCCAGCTTGGATCGCTGATATAAACCGTTGCATCCGGTTGCAGCGTCTTGAGAAAATCGGCGCCGATTTTCAGCGCGCCTGTGCCGCCCAATGCCTGGAAGGTGAGGGCGCGTCCTTCGGTCAGCACGGCTGAGTCTTTGCCAAATAGCAGCTCCTGCGCTCCTTTATTGTAATTGCCGATGCCTTCAATGGGCAGGTAGCCTCGGGCCGCATGCGCCTGAACGCGCTGTTTCTCGGCTTCCTGAACTGCCTTGAGCAGAGGAATTTTGCCATTATCATCGTAATACACCCCTACACCCAGGTTTACCTTGGTATCGCGGGTATCAGCGTTGTATTGTTCGTTCAGACCCAGGATCGGATCACGGGGGGCGAGCTCGACGGCATTGAAAAGAGTGGTCATCGTTTATTAAGGAAGGTAAGGTTGCAGGAAAGGTCAATTAAAGTGGATAATGAATGATTGTACGCCTAAATCAGTGCCAATTTAACCCTGGATGCACAATCTATGAGCAAAGCCGGATTTCTCGAATTTGCCGACAGCCCCTTTCAGTTATATCAGCCGTATCCGCCGGCCGGCGATCAGCCAGCCGCCATCGAAGCCCTGACGCAGGGGGTCGATGATGGCCTCATGTACCAGACACTGCTCGGCGTTACCGGCTCAGGCAAAACCTTCACCATGGCCAATGTCATAGCCCGTCTCGGGCGACCAGCGCTGGTGCTGGCCCCGAACAAGACCCTGGCGGCCCAGCTGTATTCGGAGTTCAGGGAGTTTTTCCCGCGCAATGCGGTTGAGTATTTTGTGTCTTACTACGACTACTATCAGCCCGAAGCGTATGTGCCCACGCGCGATCTGTTCATTGAAAAGGATTCATCCATCAACGAACACATCGAACAGATGCGTCTGTCGGCAACCAAGAGTCTGCTGGAGCGGCGCGACACGATTATCGTGGGCACGGTGTCCTGCATTTACGGTATTGGTAACCCGGGCGATTATCATGCCATGGTGCTGGTTTTGCGCACGGGCGATCGCACACCACGCCAGGAAATCCTGGCGCGTCTGGTCTCCATGCAATACGAACGCAATGATATTGACTTTACCCGGGGCACCTTCCGCGTACGCGGCGAGGTCATCGACATCTTCCCGGCCGAAAGCGCCGAGCTGGCGGTACGGCTGAGTCTGTTTGATGACGAGCTCGAAAGCATCGACCTGTTTGATCCCCTGACCGGCAAAATTCGCCAGCGCGTTCCCAGGTTTACGGTTTACCCAAGTTCGCATTATGTGACCCCGCGCGACACCGTATTGCGTGCGATTGAGACTATCAAGGAAGAGCTGCGCGATCGCACCAAATTCTTTGTGGACAATAACCAGTTGGTCGAGGCGCAGCGGATCGAACAGCGCACAAGGTTCGACATCGAGATGCTGCAGGAGCTGGGTTTTTGCAAGGGGATTGAAAACTACTCCCGCCATTTGTCCGGCGCCGCGCCCGGCGATCCACCGCCCACGCTGATCGATTATCTGCCACAGGACGCGCTCATGTTCTTTGACGAGAGTCACTGGATGATGGGGCAGTTACGCGCCATGTATCGCGGGGATCGTTCGCGCAAGGAGACTCTGGTGCAGTTTGGTTTTCGCCTGCCTTCGGCAATGGATAACCGGCCGCTGAAGATGGAAGAGTTCGAGCAACGCGTGCGGCAGAGCGTCTTTGTATCGGCCACGCCCTCTGATTATGAGAACGAGCATTCCGACAACGTGGTGCGGCAAGTGGTGCGTCCGACAGGCCTGGTCGATCCCATGGTCGAGGTGCGCCCTGCGCTCACGCAGGTGGACGATCTGCTGGGTGAGGCCAAATTGCGTATTGCGGTGGGCGAGCGGGTGCTTGTGACTACGCTGACCAAGCGCATGGCAGAGGATCTGACTGATTATCTGACCGAAAGCGGCATGAAGGTGCGTTACCTGCATTCGGACATCGATACGGTAGAACGGGTCGAGATCATTCGTGATCTGCGCCTGGGGCATTTCGATATTCTGGTCGGTATCAACCTGTTACGAGAGGGATTGGATATTCCCGAGGTGTCGCTGGTGGCCATTCTGGACGCAGATAAAGAAGGCTTTTTGCGTTCCGAGCGCAGCCTGATCCAGACCATTGGCCGTGCGGCAAGGAACCTTAACGGCAGAGCCATCCTGTACGCCGATCGCATTACCGATTCCATGCGGCGCGCCATGGAAGAAACGGAAAAACGCAGAAACTTGCAGATTGCATTCAATACCGAACACGGCATTGTCCCGCAAGGCGTGCACAAGTCGGTGCGCGAAATGATTGATGGGGTAATTCAGGATGCGCCGGAAGCGCAGACTGCAGAAGATATCCGCCTTGAGTCATTGCTGGTTGATGAAAAGGCGCTGGCCAAAGAGATCCGTCGGCTGGAAAAACAGATGCAGGATCACGCTCGCAATTTGGAGTTCGAGCAGGCTGCAGCTGCCAGGGATCAGCTAACCCGTCTTAAGGAAATGGTCCTGCTGCGCTAGTACGGGCAAATGAAAGCATGTCGGTGCCCATATTTCACACAAGTATTGAATAATTTATTCAGGTGAGTCTGACGGCTTAAGCTGTCTATAAATCAGGTTATGATACAGTCCGTTTTTCAACAAGTTCGATATGACAAAAAATGCGTGTGAACTCTTTCAGTAAACAATTCATTGCGCTCATTGCCATTGTGACGGTGCTGAGTGTCATTATTGTCGGATATATCGAGCAGCAGGTCGTGGAAACCGTTGAGCAGCCGGTTCCCGCCAAGCAGGCTGCAGAAGAAAAACACAACGAAGCGCTGATCAATTCGCTGACCAATATGACGCAGAGCGTTCGCTTTCCATTGAACGAGAATGCAATCATGTACACCGGATATATTTTGGGTGCCGGGTATTCGTCTTATCAGTTTCGGGCGTTCAAAGACCAGAAACTGAAAGTCAATTTGAAAGGGGATGCGTCCATCGATCTGGCGCTATTTGGCCAGGAAGCTTATTCGCTGCAGCGAGATGTTGAATATATTATTCCCTCGGAAGGACTGTACGAGTTAAGGGTTCTGTTCAAGACTGATATGGAAACGCGCCAGGAACAGGCCGCGATCGCCCATAAGGCAACACCCGTTCCTTATACCATTACGATTAATCTGCATTGATCCGTTCAAACGGCCGCTGTAGTAACCGCGCTCGTACCAGCGCAGTGGCGCTTTGGGGAAAGGGTAGTACGATGGCAGTGGACGGCGCAAGCTGATATCGCGATTGTCGCCATCTAAATGCAAAAACAGGGGCTCTTGCCCCTTTTCTTATGTCTGTTTGCTGCGAATACTACTTGGCAGTCTCTTTCTCGCCACCCAATGCCTCGACCAGTGCACCCAGCAATCCCGCCAGCTCGGCCGTCATCAGGGTCATGTCCGCATCGAAGCGTTCTTCGTCATCCATGGCGGACAAGTCCTGGTTCTCTTTAAGGATATCCAGTGGCGCGATACGTTTGATGATTAAGTTGTCGCTCAATACAAATGAAATGCGGTCCGACCAGGTAAGCGCCAGCTTCGTGCATTGCTTGCCCGATTGGATATGCTTTTGTACGTCTTCCTTTTCGGGACTCTGGCGAACGTAACGAATGGTCGCCTTGTTCTCGGATGACGACTGCAGCTCGGTATCCTGATCGATTGAAAACATCGCCGGCGCCTCGTCGGCCAGCAACCATTCAGTCATGGCTGCAGAAGGCGATTGTTCGGTATACAGGCTTTTAAGCGGCAACGGGTCTATGACTTTGGCCAGTGCGCCGATCACTTCGTCTGCCTTGGTGGCAGAAGCGGCATCAATCACCAGCCAATGGTTCACCGGATCAATCCACACCCGCGTATCGCGAAATATACTGAATGCCTTGGGCAGCAGCGTATCGGTAACCTGCTCCTTGATTTCACGCATTTGCTTGCGGCCAGGCTTGTATCCTTGCTGCTCTTCAATTTCCTGTGCGCGGGCACGAGTAAATTGGTTAATAACAGTGGCGGGCAGCAGTTTTTTTTCAGTGCGCAGAGACAGCAGGTACTGGCCGCCAAGGGCGTGAGCAAGGAAACCGTTTTCCCGGGCAGGCACCCAGCCCATGCTATTCATATCCGATTTGTTGCCAGGAACGAAAGCGGCTTTTGCCAGCTTGTCTTCAAGCTCGTCCTGCGTGGGTTTCCAGTCGGCAGACAGCCGGTAAACGCTCAGATTCTTAAACCACATACTTTTACGCCAAAAGCATTAATTGTACCGGCTATCGTTAAGGCAAGTGGTCCGGTAGGCTGCTGGTTACCGTAAAACTTTGCGTCTTCGAGCCATGTCGCAAGCCGGCAGCCGGTCGTGGTCGGGCAGCGGGCACCTGGCCAGGCTGGTCGCGCCCGGCCGATCGTTTGGGCCACGGGGCGGGCAAAAGGAATCTATACATCCGCCTGGGTCTTTATGCCAGTCATTCAATATGTGAACGCGTTGGTAAAAACCAAAAAAAACCTGCCCGGAGGCAGGTCAATACGGGTTTCAGCGCTGCAAAAAACTTTCGGGGTGCAGCACTGACAATGCTGACGAAACATCAAAAGGGGATTGAAGCTTGTCGATTCGTCACCATTAGTATTGGAATATAGAGCCTGGGCTCTGACAATGTCCTGAATCGTGTTGGTAAAGAACACACAACAGGATAAAAAAAGCAGAAAATGTGAATTTACTGGCTAAATATACAGTATAATTTAATGCGATAATACTTGTTTATCACAATGTATAGGATAACTATGAATAGGCCACTATGAATACGATATCCGGACAAATCGCTGTAACGCCGTGTTTTGCATTGTAGCGGCTCGCTGTTGCCTGGTGCCAGCGCCTGCGACCATCAGGTGGAACGCAAACCCTGAGCGTTGTGTGCCTGGCGCAGTTTATTGATGTGACCGGTAGCGGGGCGATTTTACGTCAGGCCAGGCCTGCGTAAAATTGCAGTTACGGTATTCACGTCTTTCTTCGAAAGCAGTTTGTCTATATATTGCGATATCAGGTTTCTCTATTCAGTCACAAGGACCCTCCATGGACGACAAGCAATCCAAAGCAGCCCGCGCCGACCGCGCCAAGGCACTCACCGCAGCACTCTCTCAAATTGAAAAGCAGTTCGGCAAAGGCTCCGTTATGCGCTACGGCGATAACGAAATCTCCCACGATATCCAGGTCGTATCCACCGGCTCACTTGGGCTGGACATCGCGCTGGGCGTGGGCGGACTGCCTCGCGGTCGCGTCGTTGAGATCTACGGTCCGGAATCGTCCGGTAAAACAACGTTAACGCTGCAGGTCATTGCCGAAATGCAGAAAATCGGTGGCACCTGCGCGTTTATTGATGCCGAGCACGCGCTGGACGTGCAATATGCCTCCAAGCTGGGGGTTAGTCTGGAAGACCTGCTTATTTCCCAGCCGGATACCGGCGAACAGGCGTTGGAAATTACCGATGCGCTGGTGCGCTCCGGATCCGTCGACCTGATTGTTATTGACTCGGTTGCTGCTCTGGTGCCGCGCGCGGAAATCGAAGGGGACATGGGCGACAGCCTGCCGGGCTTGCAGGCCCGGCTCATGAGCCAGGCCCTGCGTAAACTTACGGCTTCCATCAAGCGTACTAACTGCATGGTCATTTTCATCAACCAGATTCGCATGAAAATCGGCGTCATGTTCGGTAGTCCCGAAACCACGACTGGCGGCAACGCCCTCAAGTTCTATGCTTCTGTCCGTCTGGATATCCGACGTATCGGTTCCATCAAAAAAGGCGATGAAGTGGTCGGTAACGAAACCCGTGTCAAGGTGGTCAAGAACAAAGTATCGCCACCGTTCAAGCAGGCGGAGTTCGACATCATGTATGGTGCAGGTATCTCCCGCGAGGGCGAGATCATCGATCTGGGTGTGCAGGCAGGTGTCGTAGATAAGGCGGGTGCCTGGTATAGCTACAGCGGAACCCGCATTGGTCAGGGTAAGGACAATGTCCGTGAATACCTGAAAGAACACAGGGAAATGGCTGTGGAAATTGAAAACCGGGTACGTGAGAATATGGGCATTATTGCGCGCGCCCAGGAATTTAAGGCCGATCCTGAGGATGCTGCTCAGGCTACGGAAGCCGATGAGTGATTTTTCCCAAGAGCAGGGCAGGCGTGGCCCAGGCCGCAGTCTGCTTGCTCGTGGCATTTCGTATCTATCCAGGCGCGAGCATTCGGAATACGAACTTAGAAAAAAGCTTGCCCCCTACGCGGAAAGTTCCGATGAGCTTGACGCAGTCATGTTTCGCCTGAAAAAGGAAAACTGGCAGTCGGACAGTCGTTTTCTGCAGGCCACCGCAAACGTCACCGCGCAAAAATGGGGGACGGCTCGTATCGCCGCCAAATTGCGGCAACATCAGCTTTGCGATGAACAAGTCAATGCCACGCTTCAAAGTCTGCAAGGCTCAGAACAGGAGCGTGCCAAAGCCGTGTGGGAAAAAAAATTCAAGGGGCAGGGATATACCACGCCCCAGGAATATGCCAAACAAGCCCGTTTTTTGTTAGGCCGGGGGTTTTCGCCCGATATCGTCAGGAAGGTCATTCGGTCTGCATCAGACGGTTTTGCGTCAGATGATTCTGCATCAGACGGTTTTGCATCCGACAATTCCCCATATGACGGTTAAATGACGGTTAACTCAGGCAATTGACCCGCCGAGATTAACGTGGGCAATTTGTGGGGAATTCTTCGGGCTATTTATTCGGATCCTTCACTCGGGCAAGTGACCCGGGCGAGCGACTCAGCCAAGTGACTCGGTCAACTGGCCTAACCAAGCAACTTGCGTAAGTTATTCAAGAAGCCCCGAATATAGCGGCCTGTTAGTGCCTGCATTCATCCGGGGTTGCTTGCTCTCTTTCAATTTTGCTTCGCGCCAATCGGGTCTGGCCCTTTTTTTTATAGTTTGGGCCGTCGATATCCACCGGGAACGCCGTTGGGGGAGAGCACAAACTGCCATAGCTGGTTGTCCCGCGCCCGAAAGGAACCTGCGCAAATCAATAAGTAGTACCGCCACATGCGATAGAAACGTTCAGAGTATTGTGGCGCATGTTTTTCCCAGTGTCGTTCAAAATTGGCGTGCCAGGCCATCAGGGTTTTATCGTAATCAGCGCCGAAGTTATGCAGGTCTTCAATCAGGAACAGGCCTTCTGTATGATCGGCGACCTGACCAATGACCGGGATTTCACCATTCCGGAAAATATACTTGTGTATCCATGGATCTGGATCGTGGTCACGAATCCGTCCGCCAATGGAATGCATCAAAAATAGTCCGTCATCCTTCAGATTCTTGCGCGCCGCTTCAAAATAGGTGCGGTAATTTTTGCGGCCTACGTGTTCAAACATGCCCAGGCTGACAATGCGATCATATTGCCCGGTCAGGTCACGGTAGTCCTGGAGCTCAAACTTGACCGGCAGTCCTTCGCACATTTTCTGTCCATATTCGGCCTGTTCCTTGGAAATAGTTATTCCAGTACATTGAACACCGTATCGCTCTGCGGCAAAGCGCATAAAGCTTCCCCAGCCGCAACCAATATCCAGAACGGTCATTCCTGGTTTAAGTTCCAGTTTCTGGCACACCAGATCCAGCTTGGCTTCCTGTGCCTCGTCCAGGGTACTGGCGGCATCCCAGTAGCCGCAAGTATAGGTCATCCTGGAATCGAGCATGTCTCGGAAAAACTCGTTGCCTAAATCATAGTGCTTTTGACCGACTTCCCAGGCCTTGGACCTTGTCTGGTTGTTCACAAATCGAGCGCGCATGACATGCCAGAATGTAGAAGCGGTTTTGACTTTGTCGTCGATACGGTGTGTTAGCAAGCGCGTGATCATTTCGTCGATCTGGTCGCACTCCCACTGGCCGTCCATGTAACTTTCACCAAGGCCCAGGCTTGCCTGGGCCAGAATGCGGTCTGCTGCTCGGTTATCCGTGAGACGCAGGTCCCACGGTGCATCTCCGTTGATCGTTACCCCTGCCATTGCAGCAAGTTTGCTCAGATGATCCACGGATGCTGAATGTTGACTACCCACGGCCATTTCCCTCTGCTCCTGTCTTTTCGAGAATCACACAGAAATAATTACGACACGCTACAACATAGAAAAAATTGATGTTCTTGCGATTAGCAATATTTTTTCCCTAAAGGAAATATATATCCAGGGCTGCCCGGTTTGCAACCCACAAATCCATTAGCGTATGCATTTAACAACTATAGGCAATCTACCGGCTCATGCCATGCGAATTCCAGCCAAATGTCGGAACGACGTTTCCCTGGCTAGTTCGACAAATGCCTGAATATAGGGTGTCTGACGATCTTCCGTGCGAATGGCTGCATATAGCGTGCGCCAGATTCCCGGGGCTTCGCCCAGATGTACAATCCTCAGCCAGTCCTGTGCCTGATATTCGGTGAGCGCCCAGTTCGGTAGTGCGGCTACACCGCGATTGCTATTGACCAGTTGGATGATCATGGGGGTGAGTTCCGATTTGCGTATAGAAGCCGGTTCCACGCCGGCCGGATCCAGAAACGCCGTGAAGATGTCCAGTCGCTCTTCTTCCACAGGATAAGTAATCAGCACCTGGTTACTCAGGTCGGCCGGCTTGATAAAGCGCTTGCGGGCCAGCAGGTTGTCGGCCGCGACTGCCAGCACCAGTTCATATTTGAACAGCGGGACGTATTCCACCGACTCATCGGGTATGGGGTCTGAGGTAATGACCAGGTCAAGGTCTCCGCGCATCAGCGCAGGAATGGGTGCAAAGGAGAATGCAGCGGACAAGTCAAGCGAGATGTCCTGCCACTGCAACCGAAACGCATCCAGCGTGGGCATCAGCCACTGAAAACACGAATGGCACTCGATAGCCAGGTATAAGCGGCCCGTGCTGCCTGAGGCCAGTTTTTGCATTTCCCTTTCCGCGCTGCGTATACGCGGTAGGACCTCGTCGGCCAGAGTCAGCAGGCGTAAAGCTGCAGTCGTAAAGCGGGCAGGGCGGGTACGGCGATTAAGCAGATTCAGATCCAGCCTGCTTTCCAGTTCGCGAATTTGATGCGAGAGGGCCGATTGTGTTACGGACAGGCGTTCGGCGGCATCTTGCAGGTTACCGGCTTCACGAATGGCGGTCAGCGTTTCAAGATGTTTAATTTCAATCATGGTAATTTTGGCCTGCGTGAGAATTTTTCATTTATTAGGATCATATCAAGAAAGTGCCATGTCGGCGCGGGCGTCGTGGTAATGTCTGGTTATAAACATATTGGCCATTGAAATAACGATAAAAATCAATGGTATAGAAAACAGTATGAATTCTTCTAATATTACCTTTATAAAATTGAGCTGCCTTCATGCTGTTGTGGCGGCACAATGCCTGTACTGAATAAATCAGCTTTCGTACAGCCTTGCACGCCGATCGGCGCAATTGCAGCGGCTATTGACTATTACTGGCAGAGATGACATATGGCATTGACACATAACCTGGGTTTCCCGCGAATCGGCGTGAAACGGGAATTGAAAAAAGCGCTGGAGGCCTATTGGGCTGGCCAGTCGAATGAAGAAGAGCTGGTAGAAACCGGCAAGCAATTGCGCGAGCGTCACTGGGCCATCCAGCATGCCGCCGGCAATGCGTTTGTGACCGTTGGCGATTTTGCCTGGTACGACCACATTCTTGAATGGTCCACCACGCTGGGTGTGGTGCCGTCGCGGTTCAATCATCCGCGTAACGCTCCGGTTGATCTGGATACGCTTTTCAGAATGGCTCGCGGCCGTGCCCCTAGCGGCGATCCTGCTGCGGCTTGTGAGATGACCAAATGGTTCGATACCAATTATCACTACATTGTTCCAGAACTGGCTGCGGACCAGGCGTTCTACCTGGCGCGTACGTGCCTGTTTGATCAGGTTAGCCAGGCGCAGGCTTGTGGCTATCAGGTCAAGCCCGTTATTCCCGGGATCCTGACTTATTTGTGGCTGAGCAAAGGAGAGTCTTTTGCCAACGCAGAAGACGAGCGCAAACTGGCGTTGATTCCGCAACTGCTTGCGGCTTACAAAGACGTGCTTGCCCGTTTTGCGCAACTGGGCGTGCAGTGGGTACAGGTTGACGAATCTGCGCTGGTGCTCGATTTGCCAGCCGCATGGCAGGATGCCTACAGAGAGGTTTATGCGCAGTTGGCTCAAGCGCCGGTCAACATTCTGCTGGCGACTTATTTTGGCGATGTCGCGGACAATACGGAACTGGTATCTTCGCTTCCCGTTGCCGGTGTTCATTTCGACCTCGTTCGTGCTCCGAAGCAACTGGAAAAGGTTCTGCCGTCCTGGCCTGCAGACCGTGTGCTGTCGGCGGGCATCATCAGTGGTCGCGAGATCTGGCGTACTGACCTGGATCATGCGGCAGCCGTACTTGGGCCGGTAGCAGAGCAATTGGGCGAGGGGCTGTGGCTGGCGCCGGCTTCGTCGCTGTTGCATGTACCAGTAGACTTGAGCGAAGAGATTCAGCTGGATGATGAAATCAAAAGCTGGCTGTCTTTTGCCGTGCAAAAACTGGAAGAGCTCAATCTGCTGGCAGCCGTATTGAATGGCGCAGTCACCGATGAACAAAGCGCCGCCCTTGTTCGCCAGCGTGCCGCGCTGGCCGATCGCAAAGTATCACGTCGCATTCACAATCCGGCTGTCACCGAACGCGTCAATGGCGCGTCTTCAGTTTCCCGCGACCGCACGCCATTTGCCGAGCGTATTAGCAAACAGCGTGCCGCGCTGGGTCTGCCGGACTTTCCCACAACGACTATTGGTTCTTTCCCGCAAACGCCGGAAATTCGCAAGCTGCGCCGTGATTGGAAGGCCGGTGCAATCACCGATACGAATTATGAAGAAGCCATTCGCCAGGAAATTCGCGACGTGGTCAAGTTCCAGGAAGAGGCAGGTCTTGATGTGCTGGTTCATGGCGAGCCCGAGCGCAACGACATGGTGGAATACTTTGGCGAGCTGCTGGCCGGTTTTGCATTCACGCAGAACGGCTGGGTGCAAAGTTACGGTTCGCGCTGCGTCAAACCACCCATTATCTACGGCGATGTGGCGCGCTTGATTCCCATGACGGTTGAATGGACGGCCTTTGCCCAATCGCTGACCGACAAACCCATGAAAGGGATGCTGACCGGGCCGGTTACAGTCTTGCAATGGTCCTTCGTACGTGACGATCAGTCGCGCCAGGCAACGTGCCTGCAATTGGCGCTGGCGCTGCGTGACGAAGTGGTGGATTTGGAAAAAGCCGGTATTCGCGTCATCCAGATCGACGAGCCTGCATTCCGTGAGGGCCTGCCGCTGCGCAAGGCGGACTGGCAAGCCTATCTTGACTGGGCAGTCGACTGTTTCAAACTCAGCACATCTGGCGTGCAGGATACAACCCAGATCCACACGCATATGTGTTATTCGGAGTTCAACGACATTATCGAATCTATTGCGGCAATGGATGCCGATGTGATTACCATTGAAACCTCCCGCTCGAATATGGAGTTGCTCGAAGCGTTTGAACGCTTCAACTATCCGAACGATATCGGTCCCGGCGTTTACGATATCCATTCGCCCAACGTACCGGATCGCGAGTGGATGATCCAGCTGATGAACAAGGCGGCCAGTCGTCTGAATCGCAAGCAGCTTTGGGTCAATCCCGATTGCGGCCTGAAAACCCGGCAGTGGCCGGAAACACGCAGCGCACTGATCGAAATGGTCAACGCGGCACAGACACTGCGCTCGGCGGCTTAACCGCATACGACGCCCAGGTTGGGTGCGTTCTGTTTACCAACCTTTCTCACGGGGAATTGGCCTTTGCCACCCCGTGATTTTTTTGCCTGGTCGGCGCCAATTGCCAAAAGCACGGTTCCCTGCGTGCGTGTCGGGTGATTTTGCTTTGCAGCAAAATTTCGTAAAACCGGCCTTTTTGCGGGCGAGCCCGCAAGGGAGTACGCTATACTTTATCGGTTTACTGACCAATTACTCCTCTATCGTTCCAACATGTCTCTGGGTTCTTCGGCGCGAAAGCCAATCCACACCCGCAGTATCACCATGGATGCCTATCTCCGGGAGGATTCACTCTGGGAGCTTGAAGCGCACCTGGTGGACGTAAAAGCCTATGACTTTCCGACCCGGACCGGTGTAACTCACCGAGCCGGCGACCCGGTGCACGATATGACGATCGTTCTGCTGGTTACACCCGAGGGACTCATTTCCGATGTTCGGGCCAAATATCAGGCAGCGCCTTACGATGCGGCTTGCATGGCGATTGAAGAAGGCTATCGCGGTCTGATCGGGCTGCATTTGCTGCGCCAGTTCCGGGCGGCGGTGCGCGAACGCTTTGGTCGTGTCGATGGCTGTACGCATATGTCGGAACTGGTTGTATTGCTGCCAACGGTTTTTGTGCAGAGTTTATCCGCGCAGCGCCGACAGCAGGCGGAGAGGACAGGTAAGAAGCCGTTTCAGCTTGAGGGTTGTCACGCGCTGGCCCTGACCTCCCCCGTTGTGCGCGAGCATTATCCGGAATGGTATGTCAATGCCGATGCAGGCGGTAAACGCAGGATCAGGCAGTCATGATCGTTGTACAGGCTTCAACTAGTCGCATTTCGTGTGCTCGCGCAACGCCGGGCATTTGTTTTTTTTATCCTACGCTAATAGGTAATACATGAAGATCCATGAGTATCAAGGCAAAGAGCTGCTGAAAAAATTCGGCGTGACGGTGCCTCGCGGCATCCCCGCGTTTTCTGTAGACGAGGCGGTTGCAGCCGCAGAAAAACTCGGCGGCCCGGTTTGGGTTGTCAAGGCGCAGATTCATGCTGGAGGCCGTGGCAAGGGCGGCGGCGTCAAGCTGGCAAAATCCATTGATGAAGTGCGCCAGCTGGCTTCTGAAATTCTGGGTATGCAGCTGATTACCCATCAGACAGGAGCAGCAGGTCAGAAAGTCAACCGCTTGCTGATCGAAGAAGGCGCGGATATCAAGAAGGAATATTACGTTGGCATCGTGACCGATCGCGATAGCCAGCGCGTGTGCGTCATGGCTTCCAGCGAAGGCGGTATGGACGTCGAGGAAGTGGCGGAAAAAACACCGGAAAAAATCCTGAAAGTATTTGTCGATCCAGCCAAGGGCTTTACCGATGATGAAGCCAAGGAACTGGCGCGTGGAATTGGCGTACCGGATACATCAGTCGAGAAAGCGGCCGTTGAGTTTCAGAAACTGTACAAGGCTTACTGGGATACCGACTCCTCTTTGGCTGAAATCAACCCGCTGATCCTGACCGGTTCTGGTGATATCGTTGCGCTTGATGCCAAATTCAACTTTGACTCCAATGCATTGTTCCGTCATCCGGATATCGTCGAGTATCGCGATCTGGACGAAGAGGACCCGGCAGAAATCGAAGCCAGCAAGTTTGACCTGGCCTACATTCAGCTCGATGGCAACATCGGCTGCCTCGTAAACGGCGCGGGTCTTGCCATGGCGACCATGGACACCATCAAACTGTTTGGCGGCGAGCCGGCCAACTTCCTGGACGTCGGCGGTGGCGCGACGGCAGAGAAGGTGACTGAAGCGTTCAAGATCATGCTCAAGAACAAGGAAGTCAAGGCGATTCTTGTGAATATTTTTGGCGGCATCATGCGCTGCGATGTGATCGCCGAAGGCGTCATTGCTGCGTGCAAAGCCGTTAACCTCTCAGTCCCGCTGGTTGTACGCATGAAGGGCACCAATGAAGAGACGGGCAAAAAAATGCTCGCCGAGTCCGGACTGCCAATCATCAGCGCCGATACCATGGCTGAAGCCGCGACCAAAGTCGTAGCCGCCGTTAAGTAAGCAAGGAATCATTCATGTCAATTCTGATCAATAAAGACTCTAAAGTCATCACTCAGGGCATCACCGGTAAAACCGGCCAGTTCCACACACGTATGTGCCGCGATTACGCCAATGGTAAAGAGGCCTTCGTGGCTGGCGTCAATCCAAAGCGCGCCGGCGAGGACTTCGAAGGCGTGCCTATTTACGCTTCGGTCAAGGACGCGAAGGCGCAAACCGGCGCCAATGTCTCTGTGATTTACGTTCCACCTGCAGGCGCTGCCGACGCGATCTGGGAAGCCGTAGAGGCGGATCTGGACCTGGTCATCTGCATTACCGAAGGTATTCCGGTTCGCGATATGCTGGCGGTTCGCAATCGCATGCGTGAAGAAAACAAAAAGACAATGCTGCTGGGCCCGAACTGCCCTGGCCTGATTACGCCCGATGAATTGAAAATCGGCATCATGCCCGCGCATATCTGCAAAAAAGGTCGCATTGGCGTTGTCAGTCGCTCGGGTACTCTCACATATGAAGCCGTTGCTCAACTGACCGAACTGGGTCTGGGACAGTCAAGTGCTGTCGGTATTGGCGGCGATCCGATCAACGGCCTGAAGCACATTGATATTCTCAAAATGTTCAATGACGATCCGGAAACCGATGCGGTTGTCATGATCGGCGAGATTGGCGGACCTGACGAAGTCAATGCTGCCGAGTGGGCCAAAGACAACATGAAAAAACCGGTTGTCGGCTTTATCGCCGGGGTGACTGCCCCTCCCGGAAAGCGCATGGGCCATGCGGGTGCACTGATCTCAGGCGGTGCCGATACGGCAGATGCCAAACTGGAAATCATGGAAGCCTGCGGTATCCGTACCACGCGTAATCCTTCAGAAATGGGCAAATTGCTCAAGTCTGTACTGTAAGCTGCCGTTGCTCATGATCGTCCCATACCGGACGATCAATACTGAAACGCCCCTGAATATCACAACTGTCTTGTTGTTCTTCAGGGGCGATTTCTTTTCCGGTGTGGCACCAAGTCAGGGTGGTGTAAGCAAAGATTCATAGAATGATGGCACGAATAAAAGTATGCCTGCTTGTCCAATCCAGCAGGTGATAACACAGACAGCATTTTTTCATTTTAAAGTCTCTTTGGAAGGTTCACTATGGATGTAGGTTCTTCGGCGTTCTGGCTCGCCCTGTTGGAAATCGTATGGGTAAATATTCTGCTGTCGGGTGATAATGCCGTGGTCATTGCGCTCGCAGCCCGCACGTTACCCGAAAACCAGCAGAAAAAAGCAATTGTGATCGGCTCCGGTGCTGCCATTGTGATGCGTATTATTCTGACGCTGGTCGCGGCCAAGCTGCTGATGTTGCCTTACCTGAAAATAGTCGGTGCTGTGCTATTGGTCTATATCGGAGTGTCACTGGTCAATTCCGGTGATGACGATGGCGGGCAAGAGAAGACTCACGCTACGCTAATGAGCGCGATTCGCACCATTCTGGTTGCCGACCTGGTAATGAGCCTGGATAACGTGGTGGCGGTTGCTGCTGCAGCGCATGGGGACACAACGCTGCTGATAATCGGCCTGGCGCTTAGTATCCCGCTTGTGATTTTTGGCAGTACCTTGCTGCTTTCCGTTATTGAAAAGTTTCCGGTCATTGTCTGGCTGGGTGCGGCTTTGCTCGGTTATATTGCGGGTGAAATGTTCGTGGGTGATCCGGTTATCGAGCCGAGCACCCAGAATTGGGCATCGCTGGCACATATGACGCATCACCAATTCGGTATCACCGTGGGTATTGCCGGCGCCGTTCTCGTTATTATATTAGGCAAGTTTTTTGTGAGTCGCTCAAAAAACTGACTTGGAACTGAATACTCTGTTTTATAATTGCTCGCAGTCTGGAGCAGGAAAGGGCGCGTAAGTGCCCTTTTTTTATGCCGCTCGCCAGAGGTGCCGTACCGTAACAGGTCGGCCGGTCGCAGCGGTTGTTTCCATTTTTCCTGCGCCTCCAGGGCGCAGGGCGAGGACGCGGGTGCTGGCATATCAGGGGTAACCGGCAGTCACCAGACCACTTGCTAATCATACAAATCTAACAGAGGTGATCTTTCATTATGCTTGAGTTTTTTCAGACGCTGAGCTGGACCGCGATATTCCAGATTATTCTCATCGACATACTTTTGGGTGGCGACAATGCTGTCATCATCGCCTTGGCTTGCCGCAATCTGGAAAAAGCGCAGCGAATGAAGGGCATTCTTTGGGGGACTTTCGGCGCCATTATCATGCGAGTGATCCTGATCGCTTTCGCACTGAAGCTGCTGGAAATTCCTTATCTGAAAATTGTCGGCGGCGTATTGCTGGTGTGGATTGGTATCAAGCTGTTGATTCCGGAAGGGGATGAGCATGGCAATGTCAATGGCGGGACCTCCGTCTGGACTGCGGTCAAGACCATTCTTATTGCCGACTTTGTCATGAGTTTAGACAATGTGATTGCCATTGCTGCAGCCGCGCAAAAATCCGCGCCCGGGCACGAAGTGGCGTACGTTGCCTTCGGCCTGATTGTGAGTGTGCCCATTATTATCTGGGGTAGCACGCTCGTTCTGAAGCTGATCGACAAGTATCCTCTGGTCGTTACCTTGGGCGCAGCATTGTTGGGCTGGCTGGCTGGTGGCATGCTGGTTTCCGACGTATTTACCGAGAGAACATTCTTCAATGGCGAAGCAGCGCCGCAAACTGTTAAGATTGCAGTTGAAGTCATTGGCATCATCGTGGTTGTCGGTTTGGGTAAATGGCTGGCTTCCCGCAAGGGCAAGGCGCAGGTCACTGAAACGAGCTGAACCCCAGCTTACAAAATCCGATACCACCCGGCAGGCCGTCCGGACCCCGGTGTATCGGAAGGCGGCCCCGCCAGGCTTCGTGCCCCGGCGGGGCTTGTTGTTTTGCATGTTCGCAGACACCGACTAGTTTTAGTATCTTTGCGAACACTGGGGCTTGTTGCCCTGCAAATCCGCGGTGACCGGGTCTTGTTGTTTTGCATGTGGGCAGACACCGCGTCTGTCACTCGTATGAAGGTTGAACTATGGAAGAAAAACCCAAACGCAGCATTTTGCAAGGGCTGTTTATCCTGGCTGTAATCGGTATCGTCATAACGGTAGCCATTAATTATTTGCGCTGATTTGCCGGCCATGTCCGGCCGACTGATATTGTGGGTTGACGGTCAGCGCGGGAGCTGCTTATCGACGCCTTGGGGGCCAGCCTAAGTTGGGGGCCAGCCTAAGTATAGTGTCCCGCACTGGCTCTGGAGCCTGACGCGCGCTTATCTAATGTCGTGTTGGACCCGGCTGGTAATCATCTGTTTGTAAGACCGGTCACGGCCCGAATGCATGAATGGGTTCGATTCTGAACCCAGGTATCACAGGATTGGGTGCCGCTAGCATAGGGAAAACCCCCAGCACCATAGGAACTAGCGCCAGCAAGTACAGGTTCAAGATCCTGCCAGTACCGGATTGAACACCCGGTAACACAGGGTTAAACGCCTGGCAGCAGCCTTATACCCGATTTTATCTTTAACCTGATTTCCTTTTTTCACTCTATTTTTGCAGGAACCTCGCGTGACCGAACTTAAAAAACTCACCATTGCAACCCGCGCCAGCCGTCTGGCCTTGTGGCAGGCGCGCCATGTTCGCGCGCTGCTGCAGACTCATTATCCAGACCTGCAGGTCGAGCTACTGGAGTTGACAACAAAAGGCGACCAGATTCTGGATCGCACATTGTCAAAGATTGGCGGCAAGGGCTTATTCATCAAGGAATTGGAATCCGCACTGGTAGACGGCAGAGCAGACCTGGCCGTGCACTCACTCAAAGACGTGCCGGTTGATCTGCAATCGCCGTTTTCACTGGCTGCCATCCTGGAGCGGGCAGATCCTACTGACGCCTTTGTCTCGCGAACCTATCATCAATTGAGCGACCTTCCTGACGGCGCCGTTGTTGGCACATCCAGTTTGCGTCGCGAATCGCAGATCCGGGCAGCCTATCCGCATTTGGTTGTCAAACCCTTGCGCGGTAATCTGGATACCCGCCTGTCAAAACTGGATAAAGGCGACTACGATGCGATTGTGCTGGCGTCTGCTGGGCTGGAACGCCTCGGCTTGGGGGAGCGTATTGCATCGCGGCTGGATGTCTCCGAAAGCCTGCCGGCCGCCGGCCAGGGGGCACTGGGTATTGAAATTCTCGAGTCGCGCACTGAGTTGCTGGACATTCTGGCAACCCTTGCCAATCCGGCAACGACCGCCTGTGTGACGGCCGAAAGGGCGGTATCACGGGCGCTGGGCGGCTCTTGCCAGGTGCCTATTGCCGCCTACGCGACGCTCACCGATAATGCGGTGACATTGCATGGGTTGGTAGCAACGCCGGATGGCAAGCGTGTTTTGCGCAGTACCCGGACGGCAGGCGCCGAAGCCGCAGAAAAATTGGGCACAGACGTCGCACAAGCGCTCAAGGAGCAAGGGGCCGATGCGATCCTGGCTGCCTTGAATGAGGCATCGCAGAGCGACGCCGACAAGATGTGAGTGCTGGCTGTGGAGCATCCGCGCGCAACGGTCATCCTGACGCGACCGCAAGGGAAAAACCAGGCTTTGCAATTGTGTTTGCAACAGGCGGGGCTGGACGTAATCATTCTGCCGGCCCTGATACTGCAGCCAGAGCCTGTTGCTGACCCGGTTCCCGATCCCGCTGCATTCGATCTGATTTTTTTCGTCAGCGGCTTTGCGGTAGATTGTTTTTTTGATCTGCTGCGCGAACGCGACATGTCCTGGCCGAAATATCGCTACGCCGGCTGTGTCGGTCCCGGCACGCGGCAGGCCTTGGAGCGCCGGGGCGTTGCGCCTGAGCAAATCCTGTCTCCGGCGGGGCACCTACCATACGACTCCAGCGGTTTTCTGGCCAGCCTTCAAACCAGCGGCATGCTGACCGTCTTCAAATCCGTGTTGCTTGTCTGTGGCACGACTGGCAATCCGTGGCTCGCTCAACAGTTACGGGATTTGTCCGTTACCGTGACCCGCTTTGCCCTGTATGCCCGGCATGCCACCCAATGGGATGAGCGGCAACGGCAGCAGATGCGCAGTTTGTTGGCTGATCCATCACAAAAAAAATATGTGGTATTGACCAGCCCGCAAGGCATCGATGCCTTCGTCGGTAATCTGGCTACAGCGAAAATCCACCCGGATTCGATAGCTGCCTCTACCACTTTTATCGTCACGCATGTCGGCCAGCTCGCTCACCTCAAACATATCTGGCAGCACAAGCTGTCTTTGTCGAACGCCGATGCACTGCGTGTTCAACAGGCACTGCCACGGGATGATGCAATTTTCCATGCCGTTACAATCTCGGATTAAAAGCCTGCGGTAATCCACTACAATGTATAAAACTTTCACGAACGTATCGCCAAGCGGTGTATTGGTTTTCTGGATAGTAAGGAATTGAAAAAACATGGAAAAAAAACAGGACGACGCGCGAAATACGGAAACTGAAAAAAAACCGGACGCCGCAGTTCGAGGCAAACCTCCCATGGATGTCGCGCCGGATACGGTGTCGGACGTCGAATTGACAAGCGAAAAAGCGACAGGGCGTGAAACTGAAGCTCACAAGGCGGCTGCAGACAAGCCTGCTGGTGGTTCTCCAGGCGGCCCCGTTCCGCCCACGCAGGCTGGCAAAGGCGAGAGCAGCGCAGGCAAAGACGGTGGCAGCGCAGGCAAAGGTACCAAAGGGCCATTGATCGGAGCCGTGGTTGTGGTTGCGGCCATCGCTGCTGGCGGCTATTACTACGCTCAGCATAACCGGGCCGAGCCGGACAGCAGCAGCTCATCCATTAGCGAACCGGTCACATCTGGCGCCTCGGACCAGTCTGCTGCCGATACGTCGCAAACGGGTCCGTCAACGGGGACCGATTCGGCAACGGCGCCATCTGACAGTGCCTCCGACACAACCCCTACCGATACGAACTCGAATCAGGCCGACACTTCGGCGACAACAAGTGATGAAACCGCAGCGGGCAATAGCGAATCGACCGATAGCGCGACCGATGAAAACGCATCACCCGGCGATACCGGCACTCCGGCTCAGGACGAGGCCAGTGGCAGCACCACAAGTACGCCTTTGGGGCCCACCGCCACCAACAGCGAGCCAGCATCAGAGGCTGCGCAATCTGAAGACGACAGCACAGGGCAGGCGGCAGATGCGGACAACGGTACGCAAACCGGAACGCCGCCGGACAATACTGGCGATGCCGCCAGCGACCAGGACACTGCGAGCCAGAGCCCGGATGCCGCCGAAACCCAGCCAGCTACAGCAACAAACAGTGAATCAGGCGCTACGGCAGCGCCAGCTTCAGGTAGCTTTACCGGCTCATTGCCGGCAGATATTCGCGACCAGCTGGATCGCCAGTCGGCACAAATCATAGCGCTGCGCGACCAGCTCGAATCCTCACAGAAACAGCTTGAGCAATTGCAGACCAGTCGCTTGCAGGCCTCGCGCAATGAGACAAACCTGTTTGTGCTAAATGATGTCAGCCGTCTGGTTACGATGGCGCAGAATGAACTGGCCATTGCCGGCAATCTGGATAACGCTGTCGCGTCGCTGGAAACGGCGATAAAAGCGATCGACCAGGCTGATGCGCCTGTGCTGGCCGGCCTGCGTGCTGCGCTTTCTGCCGATATCGTGACGCTTAAGTCAGCGCCTGCGGCGAGTGTCGATACACATTTTAAGCAGGTAACGCAGCTGTCCGCGAAATTGGACGCGCTGCCCCTGATTTCGCCCGATCAAGCCGGCGCCAAGCCGATGGCAGGGCAGGCGGGCAGCGCCCCGGGCATCGCAGATAGCACAGAGGGCGCCGCGCCTGACGCGGCTGCCGGCCCTTGGTATGAACGGGCCTGGAACGAGGTGAAAACCTGGCCGGGTTCGGCCTGGCAGGGCTTGCGTTCGGATCTGGGCGGTATCGTGCGAGTGGAAAAGCTGGCCGATCCCAACCAGGTACTGCTTACCGTGGACCAGGCTGCCCAGTTGCGTGCGAATCTGAAGCAGCACTTGCATTTTGCCCAGCAGGCATTGCTCAACGGCCAGCAAGGCATTTGGACATCTTCGCTGGAAACCGTAGTCCAGGGTATCAGACAGAGTTTCAATCAGGATTCCGTTCAGACGCAACAGGTGCTGGCCCAGCTTCAGCAGTTGCTCAAAGCCGGTGTCAGACCTGAGTTGCCACCCATTACGCAAAGCGTGAAGGCAGTGCAGGAAACCCGCAAGCAGCTTAAATCCATGAATCCCGGACAGGAGTAATGCATGCGAACCAGTTTGAAATTACTTGTCCTGTTTGCCGTTGCTGTTGCTGCCGCACTGCTGTTGCGTGACTCCAGCGGCTATTTCATGGTCGTGACCGGTGACGAGCGTCGCACTATTTCGCTTGCGGCCGGCCTGGTCTTTATTGTTATTGCATTCTTTCTTTTTTATTTGGTATTTCGTTTTATCGGTTTCCTGATGGACGCGCCTACCCGCGTCCGAAACTGGAACCAGCGCCGGCATACCCGCAAGGACTATGATCTGCTTGAACGCGGTTGGGTGGAGTTGCTTGAAGGCCGAAGCAGCCCGGCGGAAAAAGACCTGACGCGCCTGCTTAATCGCAGTCGTGATAGTGGCAGGCAGGCGCTGGCCAGCCTGGCCGCTGCCAAGGCTGCGCATAACCAGTCGCGCTATGCCGAACGGGATGCCTTGTTGCTGACTGCCCAGTCCAAAGCCCGCGGCAACCCCAGGATGCAGGATGCCGCTACCACCATCCGCGCCGAGATGCTGCTGGAGCAGGGCGAAGCAAAACAGGCGCTGGCGTTGCTCGAGCCGCTGGCAAAAGCCGGTGGGGCTAATCAGGATCATATCCAGAAGCTGCTTCTTCGTGGGTATAAGCAGATCGGCAACCAGGATAAATTGCTGCAGGTTGCCCGTGCATTGAATAAAAAAGGGACGATCGATTCGTTCGAAGGTCAGCGGCTGATTGAACACGCCGGCGCTGCCGTCATGCAGGCGACGACACGCGACAGCTGGACCAACACCTGGAAGTCTTTCAGTAGCGCTGAAAAGACCATGCCGCTAATTGCGCTGGCTGCCGCCGAGAAAGCGCAGTCTGCGGGCCATCCCGATACGGCCGGACAGATCCTGGAAGCCTCGTTGCGCGAGAACATTGATGCGCGCCTGCTCAATGCCTATGTTCAGTGTCCGGCTGAGCAGGTCAATGCCCGTTTGACCAAAGCACAGAAATGGCTGGAGAAAGACGAAAATAATCCCGACCTGCTCAATGCCCTGGGCTTTCTGTGCCTGGCTGCGCAGCTGTGGGGACAGGCTGAACGCTACCTCACACGCAGCCTGAAATTGCGAGAAGATCCGCGCACCCATACTTTGCTTGGCGCATTGTATGATCGTCTGGGCAAGCCGGCCGATGCGGTCAAACACTGGCGCTTTGCGTCGGCTTCGATTTCCATGTTGCCCACGGTTGCCGGAGAAAAGTATCTACCAGCAGCCGATACGCGCCTGGATCCTGATGGGCCTCCAGATCGCAAGCGCGCAGACGAGCCCGCCGAGGCGGCTCAGAGCGAAGGCGCGAGCGGAAAAACCATTTATGCCAAACGGCCGGAAGCCGATGATGAGTACTTTGACAGCGCTCCCATTCCAGGAATCCGGGTGGATGAAGTGAATGAAAAATCGTAACCACAGTAACCAGAAGAGTTGACTATGAGCTTGAAAAATGTACCGGCCGGTTCCAAGACGCCGGAAGAATTCAATGTTGTAATTGAAATTCCGATGAATGCCGATCCGGTTAAATACGAAGTTGATAAAGACACAGGCGCAATCTTTGTCGATCGATTCATGATGACCGCCATGCATTATCCCTGCAATTATGGCTATATTCCCGATACGCTGTCTGACGATGGTGATCCGGTGGATGTGCTGGTCATTACGCCTTTTCCGATAGCCGTCGGCTCTGTGATCAAGTGCCGCGCGCTTGGCGTGCTGCAGATGGACGACGAGGCCGGTGGAGACGCTAAGCTGCTGGCGCGTCCGGTAGACAAGCTCTATCCTCCGTATAGCACCATTAATTCCCACACTGATTTGCCGGAACAGGAATTGCAGCGCATTCAGCATTTCTTTGAGCACTACAAAGACCTGGAAAAGGGCAAATGGGTCAAGGTAAAAGGCTGGGAAGGGATCGATGCCGCACATGCTGAAATCACCAGCAGTATCGAACGATTCCAGAAGGGATAGCCCACTGCCTGGCTTTGTGGCTATTTTTGAATAAGGGCTCGGCAGTACCTGACCGGGCCCTTTTTTTGACGTCAGACACGGGGCCGTCGGCGCCGTTGTCGTGCAATATCAGCGTTATCAATATAAACAAGACTATTCAAAGAGACTGTTATGACATATGTATTTCCTGCTCCCGAGGTTGTTTCCCTGCCTGTCGCCGATAGCGACGCGCGTTTTCCTGTGCGTCGCGTGTACTGTGTAGGTCGCAATTACGCCGAGCATGCAAAGGAAATGGGTTTTACCGGCAGGGAAGATCCGTTTTTTTTCTGCAAGCCGGCCAATGCGTTGTTGCCGATAGCCGATGGCGAGACCGGCCAAATGCCGTATCCATCCAAGACCGCCAATCTGCATTATGAAATGGAGTTGGTGGTAGCAATCGGCAAGGCCGGTAAGGACGTTACCGTTGAGGAAGCCGCACAGATGGTTTACGGCTACGCGCTAGGACTGGATATGACGCGCCGCGACCTGCAGGGCGAGGCAAAAAAGCAAGGAAGACCATGGGAAGTGGGTAAAGCGTTTGATCTGTCCGGCCCGATCGGGCCAGTGCATCCGGCGGCAACAGTCAGCAATATTGACACGGCTGCGATTTCGCTGGATGTCAACGGGCAGACTCGCCAGAGCAGCACGATCGCGTCGCTGATCTGGTCCATCCCGGAATCAATTGCCTACTTGTCCGGACTTTTTGAGCTGCAGCCCGGCGACCTGATCTTTTCGGGCACGCCTGAAGGCGTAGGCGCAGTTAATGTGGGCGACGAGCTGGTCGGCAAAGTCGATGGACTCGGGCAACTCAAAGTGAAGATTGTCTGATATCCGTAATGTCGTTGGTTCCTTAGGCAGGACAGCATGCATGCCGGACGTACTCCGGATGCGCTGTCCTGACAGGCCGCAGACGCCCCCCTTGAAATGCCGTTTTCAGGTGCCGCTGCAACAATTATTCCTTCTGATCCGGTCCAAAACGTTAAATAATAAGACACCGGTAAATCTTCGTATTCAGTCTTTTGCAAGGTAAATCAAACAGATACCTGTCATGCACCAGTATCTGAAAAATTGCAAATGTTACAAATACAAGCACTTTATAGTCGTTCTGTAATGACCTTTAGCCCGAAAGTGCGAATAATGGTTTGTACTGATTTCGCAATTCAAATAAAGAGGTTAAGTCATGAAACTCAATACGACACGATCCATGGTTTTGACAGCGATGTTCGCCGGACTGTTAGGCTTGGCAGGATGTGACCAGGGGGGTGATGAGGCATCGCCGGAAACACCGGGAGCACCGTCCGAGACACCGGGAGCCGCTTCTGAAACACCGGAAACCCCGGCTCCTGCTCCTGAGACCTCACCATCGGAGTCTGATGCTGCGCCTGAAGCTCCATCATCAGAAGCCCCGGCACCGGAAGCCCCTTCATCAGACGCACCTTCGTCTGAAGCACCTGCATCTGGCAGCCAACCACAATAAATAAGGAGTCAATCATGAAACTTCATACCACACGAACGCTTGTGTTGACAGCAGCCATGGCCGCCATGCTCGGCCTGGCAGGTTGCGACAATGGTGATGCGCCTGATCCGGAAACACCGGGAACAACGTCGGACGCGCCGGCGGCCACTCCTGCGCCAGACGCTGATCCAGCGGCACCCGCAGATTCTGGAACAACACCTGCGCCTTCTACCGAAGCGCCGGATTCTGGCGGCAGCCAGCCACAATAACCGTAAGGTATCGCATGAATTTGAACAAGACACGTTCAGCGGTGCTGGCTGCCTTACTGGCCGGCGTGGTTGGTCTGGCCGGCTGCGACAAGGGCGCCGAGGAATCGGCTCCCGAGACACCTGCAGCGACGTCGGAAGCTCCGGCCGCCGAGCCGACAGCGCCTGCACAGTCGGAACCGGCGCCAGCTGATTCCGATACGGCCGAACCTGCTCAGACGACCGAACCGGCTGAGACGGCTGAGCCTGCCGAGGCACCGTCTTCTGCCAGTGAAACCCCGGCGCCGGCTACAGAGTCTTCGGCTGCCGTCACGGACGACAGCAGTCTGCCACAAACTTGCCAGGACTATTTCAAGAAAGCAGAGGAAATGGTGATGAAGGCGGGTGCATCGGCTGACCAGATGAACCAAATGATTGACGAGCAGCGCAAGCAAATGGCTGCAATCGGTGATCAAGCTCAACTGGAGTCTAGCTGCAAGCAGGCGCTGGATATGCTGGAGCAGCAAGAACAAAATACAACGCAATAATGACTGTGTGCAACCTCTCTCGGTTGCTGCAGTAAAGCGACGATGGAGTTTTTGCAAAGTCACTCCATCCTGACTACTCTCTCTGGGCGATTCAACAAGATCCTTGTTGGTCGCTTTTTTTTGTCGGTCCAAATAAGGCAAAGCGGTCGCGACATCATGCCGCGGCCGCCGCTGCGCTGATAACGCCTGGGCGTTATGCGTTTTTCAAGCAGTCGCTCATGAATGTCTTGCGGTCCTGGCCGGACAGTGATTTGGCTTTGGCGCTTCTTGAACAATCGACCATGCGCTGTTGCGACGCAGACAGGGCTTTGCCGTCTTTACTTTTGCTTGTACTCAAGCATGCTTTCATGAAGGACTTGCGAGCATCACCCTGCAAGTTATTGCTTTTGGCATTGGCATTGCAGACGGCCATGCGACTTTGCTGACTGTTTTCCTTTTTTGCTGGCGTTACGGTCTGGGCCTGGGCAATTGCGCCCCATAAACTTGCAGAGAACGCTGCGGCAAAAATCGATTTACTCACGATGTTCATTTTCATTCCTTTCCAACGCGATAAAAAATCATGGGATTTAAAACGGCATGATCGGATATTCATGCTGCGCATAGCATACGCGCAAGCCACCTTTGTTGGCGAGAAAAAAATCGCAAAGTCGACAGGGATTTTTGACGGTCAGAACACGCAATGGTGCGAATGTGCGTACAGATTCGCACGGTGTCGGCGGCAAAAAAATACCTTCCGCCAAGGAAGGTATTTTTGGTGAGCTCGATGCTTATTTTTTCATCATGTCAAAGAATTGATCATTGTTCTTTGTGGATTTTATCTTGTCCAGAATAAATTCCATTGACTCGACCTCGTCCATATCGTGGATGAACTTGCGCAGAACCCAAACGCGTTGCAGTTTCTCGGGTTTCATCAGCAGTTCTTCGCGACGGGTACCCGATTTATTCAGGTTGATCGCCGGGTAGATCCGTTTTTCAGCCAGACGGCGCTCAAGATGAACCTCGCAGTTACCGGTACCCTTGAATTCTTCGTAGATGACTTCATCCATGCGGCTGCCGGTCTCAATCAGGGCAGTGCCGATAATGGTGAGCGAGCCGCCTTCTTCAATGTTACGGGCCGCGCCAAAAAACCGTTTGGGGCGCTGTAAGGCATTGGCGTCAACACCACCGGTCAGCACTTTGCCAGAAGAGGGTACGACCGTATTGTAGGCTCGCGCCAGGCGGGTAATGGAATCGAGCACAATGACCACGTCTTTTTTCAGTTCGACCAGGCGCTTGGCTTTTTCGATCACCATTTCGGCAACCTGTACGTGACGGGTAGCCGGCTCATCAAAGGTGGAGGCGACCACTTCACCGCGTACGGTGCGTGTCATCTCTGTGACCTCTTCTGGGCGTTCGTCAACCAGCAAGACAATCAGCGTGGCATCGGGGTAGTTGGTCGTAATGGAATGGGCAATATGCTGCATCATGACCGTTTTACCCGATTTCGGGCTGGCCACGATCAGGGCGCGCTGGCCTTTGCCGATAGGAGAAAAAATATCCAAGATACGGCCAGTGTTGTTTTCTTCGCTTTTGATTTCGCGTTCAAGAATCAGTGGGTCGTCCGGGTGCAGGGGCGTCAGGTTCTCGAACATGATGCGGTGTTTCATCAATTCAGGCGAGACGCCATTGACGTTTTCTACTTTGACCAGGGCAAAATACCGCTCGCCGTCCTTGGGTACACGCACTTCACCTTCGATCGAATCACCGGTGTGAAGATTGAAGCGGCGGATTTGCGAAGGGGAAATGTAGATGTCGTCGGTGCTGGCAAGGTAGGAAGTTTCCGGGGAGCGAAGAAAGCCAAAGCCATCGGGTAGCACTTCCAGCACGCCGTCCCCAAAGATTTGTTCCCCCATTTTTGCGCGGCGCTTCATGATGGCAAACATCAATTCCTGCTTGCGGAAGCGGTTGGCGTTTTCGATTTCCAGGCCAGCAGCCATTTCGAGCAGCTGCGACACATGCAGTGCCTTTAATTCATTAAGGTGCATTATTTATGAGTAAGGATAGATAAGATTGAAATAAGAGTCATGGCGGCGGGCTGACGAATGAGCCCGCGCGAGAAAAATAACTTAAATGGATTCGTCGATGAACCCGGTAAGCTGGGTTTTGTTGACTGCGCCGACTTTGGTTGCAACTGCTTCGCCATTTTTGAAAACCATCAGCGTCGGAATTCCCCGAATGCCGAATTTGGCGGCAACTTCAGGGTGATCCTGGACGTCAACCTTGACGACCTGAATACGACCTTCATAGTCGCGGGCAGCCTCTTCCAGCAAAGGCGCGATGGCCTTGCAGGGGCCACACCAGGGGGCCCAGTAGTCTACCAGCACCGGCAGCTCCGACTTGAGCACTTCGGCTTCAAATGTTTTTTCGGTTGCGTGTTTGATTAGATCGCTCATAATGTTTCAGGTGACAGTCGTCAAGAATAATCAGAAATGGAATATAACGTATTTGGAAGACCTCATTTTGAGGTCGATCAAAGCGGATAGGTTTGATATGAGCTGCAACGGAATGGATTTTTCAGTTTGAATTCCGAAGCCGGCGTATGGGGCCGGGCCAGTCAAGGAAAGGGTACTCCTGAAAGGCAAACAGCAGCCAAATGCGTCTGTAGTTAAATGTAAGAATACCATTTATCGATAAAGATTGTCGATAAGCGTGATTAATAGGCGACAAAAAACGCTTTGAACACGTAAAATGTCTGTTTTTTTGAACAGTATTGAGAAAAACACGTGGCCGCTAAGCAAAGCTATGACGAAGCATCCATCCGGGTCCTGAAGGGACTGGAGCCCGTGCGCGAACGCCCGGGCATGTACACCCGTACGGAAAATCCCCTACATATCATCCAGGAGGTGATCGACAACGCCGCCGATGAATCCCTGGCCGGTTTCGGCCGGCAAATTATCGTTACCGTAAATACTGACAGTAGTGTGACGGTAGAAGATGACGGTCGAGGCATTCCTGTGGGTATGCATCCCGACGAAAAAGCCCCTGTCGTAGAGATCGTCTTTACCCGCCTGCATGCCGGGGGCAAGTTCGACAAAAAAGCGGGTGGCGCCTACGCGTTCTCAGGCGGTCTGCATGGCGTCGGGGTGTCTGTGACCAATGCCTTGTCGACCCGGATGGAGGTGACGGTCTGGCGCGACAGCAGCGAATACCAACTGGTATTTGCTGATGGCGGGATGGTAGAGACGCCGTTGACGCGGCGGGGCGATGCGGTGCCACGCAAGAAAACCGGCACACGGGTACGGATCTGGCCGGATTCCAAATATTTTGACACGGCCCAGATCCCGATGAGCGAGCTACTGCGTTTGCTGCGAAGCAAAGCCGTGCTGATGCCCGGGGTTACCGTCCTTCTGAATAACGAAAAAACCGGCGAGCAAAAAAAATGGCTTTATGAACGCGGGCTGACCGGTTATCTGACCGAGTCGCTGGCAGGTGATGAACTGCTGGTGCCAGTATTTGCCGACAGTCAGTATGCCGATAAGTCGCATGAATATTTTGCCGACGGTGAGGGCGCCGAATGGGCGGTAGCCTGGACCGCCGAAGGGCAGGTGGTGCGCGAATCGTATGTCAACCTGATCCCGACCTCTGCCGGTGGGACACACGAATCGGGCTTGCGTGAAGGTCTTTATACGGCGCTCAAAAGCTTTATTGAAATGCACAATCTGCTGCCCAAAGGCATCAAGCTGCTGCCCGAAGATGTGTTTTCCCGCGCCAGCTTTGTGCTCTCGGCCAAAGTCCTGGATCCGCAGTTTCAGGGGCAGATCAAAGAGCGTCTGAACAATCGCGATGCCGTGCGGCTGGTTGGCGGTTTTGCTAAAACCTCTTTTGAGCTGCGTCTGAACAGCAATGTGGAAGCCGGCAAGAAACTGGCAGAGCTGGCAATCCGGCAGGCACAGGTTCGCACCCGTTCTGCGCAGAAAGTCGAAAAGCGCAAGAGTTCGGGCGTGGCGGTCTTGCCGGGCAAGCTGACCGATTGCGAATCGTCTGATAGTACCCGCACCGAAGTGTTTCTGGTCGAGGGCGACTCTGCAGGTGGTTCCGCAAAAATGGGTCGCAACAAAGAGTTCCAGGCCATCCTGCCGTTGCGCGGCAAGGTGCTCAATGCCTGGGAAGTGGACAAAGACCGCCTGTTTGCCAACAACGAAATTCACGATATTGCAGTTGCGATTGGCGTGGACCCGCACGGCTCCAACGACAATCCCGATTTGTCGGGGCTGCGCTATCGGCGTATCTGTATTCTTTCCGATGCCGACGTCGACGGCTCGCACATCCAGGTATTGCTGCTGACCTTGTTTTATCGCCATTTTCCCAGGTTGGTCGAAAATGGATTTGTATTTATTGCCAAACCGCCCTTATTCCGGGTAGACGTCCCGGCGCAGGGTAAACGCCCCGCACGTAAGCTGTATTGCCTGGATGAATCAGAGCTGGAAGCGGTCCAGGAAAAACTGGTGAAAAAGGATGGCGTTAAACCTGCCAGTCTGAGTATCAGCCGCTTCAAAGGCCTGGGCGAAATGAGTGCCGAACAGCTGTGGGAAACAACAATGAACCCGGACACCCGGCGTCTGTTGCCCGTGGGATATGGCGAATTGACATCTGAAGAAACCAAAAAGATGTTCAATATGCTGATGGGTAAAGGCGAGTCTGCGCAGCGACGCAGTTGGCTCGAAGACAAAGGTAATTTAGCGGAAGTGGATGTGTAATGAGTGATCAAGACCAGACGGACCTGTTTGAAGCAGAACCTGCCGACGACGAAACCATCACCTTGGGCCTGTATGCCGAGCAAGCGTATCTGGACTACGCAGTCTCGGTCGTGCGCGGCCGCGCGCTGCCCGATGTCGGCGATGGGCAAAAACCCGTGCAGCGACGCATTTTGTATGCGATGAGCGAAATGGGCCTGCGGGCTGGCGCCAAGCCAGTCAAGTCGGCCCGGGTTGTCGGTGATGTACTGGGCAAATTCCATCCGCATGGCGACCAGGCCGCTTACGATGCGCTGGTGAGGATGGCGCAAGACTTCACATTGCGTTATCCGCTTATCGAGGGGCAGGGCAATTTCGGTTCGCGCGATGGCGATGGCGCCGCCGCAATGCGGTATACGGAAGCGCGCCTGACGCCTATTGCCGATGTACTGCTTGGTGAAATTGACGAGGGCACGGTCGACTTCGTACCCAATTATGATGGCAGCCAGCAGGAGCCACAAATGCTGCCTGCGCGTCTGCCTGTCATGTTGCTCAATGGCGCCTCGGGTATCGCTGTGGGAATGGCAACTGAAATTCCTTCGCACAATCTGCAGGAAGTGGCGACCGCAGCTGTGAGTTTGTTGCGCCATCCGCGCATGAGCGATGAGGAACTGTATACGCTGATTCCTGGTCCCGACTTTGCCGGCGGCGCGCAAATCATCACGCCGGCCAGCGATATCGCGGCCATCTATTCCTCTGGTCGAGGCTCGCTCAAGGCAAGGGCGCGCTGGGAGTTTGAAGAGATGGCGCGTGGCCAGTGGCAACTGGTTGTCACGGAGCTGCCACCCAATACCTCGGGCCAGAAAGTGCTGGAGGAAATCGAGGAAATCACCAATCCCAAAGTGCGGGCCGGCAAAAAGGCGCTGACCCCCGATCAGCAGACAAATAAATCTGCCATGCTGGCCATGCTTGATGCCGTGCGTGATGAATCGGGGCGGGAGGCTTCGGTTCGGCTGGTGTTCGAGCCCAAGTCCTCGCGCATCGATCGCAACGAATTTGTCAATTTGCTGCTGGCGCAGACCAGTATGGAAGGCACGGTATCGGTCAACCTGGTTTGCATTGGCATCGATGGTCGTCCGCGGCAACGCAATTTGCGTACCGTACTTGAAGAATGGTTGCAGTTCCGTACTCAGACTGTCACACGCCGTACGCGGCATCGTCTGGACAAGGTCATCGATCGCATCCATGTGCTGGAAGGCCGCATGCTGGTGTATCTGAATGTGGATGAAGTGATCCAGACCATCCGCGAGTCTGATGAGCCCCGCGCTGCCCTGATGGAGCGTTTCTCGCTGAGCGAGAGACAGGCCGAAGACATTCTCGAAATGCGCCTGCGCCAGTTGGCCAGGCTCGAAGGGTTCAAGATTGAACAGGAGCTCAATGACAAGCGTGATGAAGAGAAGAAACTGCAGGAGCTGCTGGACAACCCGTCGGCACTCAAACGTATGATCGGCAAGGAAATTGAAGCTGACGCAAAAAAATATGGCGACCCGCGGCGTACTGTCATTCAGGAGGCAGAACGGGCCGTGCTGGAAACGCGCGTCGTACAGGAACCGGTTACGGTGATTGTGTCGGAAAAAGGCTGGCTGCGCTCACGCCAGGGGCATGGGCATGACCATACCCAGTTTGGCTTTAAAACCGGTGATCGCATGTACGCGGCCTACGAATGTCAGAGCACCGATACACTGATTGCAGTGGGCAGCAACGGACGCGTCTATTCCGTGGCGGTCGCAACGCTTCCTTCTGCACGCGGCGATGGTCAGCCCATTACCACGATGGTCGATCTGGCACGTGGAACCCAGATCACGCATTTCATTGCGGGTGCCGCGGATAGCCGCTGGCTGCTGATGCAAAGCAATGGCCTGGGATTTATCACAAAGCTGTCTGATATGATAAGCCGCCAGAAAGCGGGTAAACAGTTCGTCACGCTCGAGGCTGAACAGCATTTGCTGCGTCCGATTCCGGTTTTTGCCAACAGTACGCATCTTGCCATGTACACCGCCAAAGGAAAAATCCTGATCGTGGGTCTGGGCGACGTCAAGTCGCTTGCCGGCGGTGGCCGCGGTACCCAATTGATGACGCTTGATGCCAGCGATAGCCTGGCGCAAATCATTCCGGTGGGCGAGGGCGGCATTGTGGTGTCCGGAATCTATCGCAACAAGCAAACCGAAGATACCTTGTCGCTGCAGGCGTTGACCGAATACATAGGCAAGCGCGCGCGCAAGGGGCGCCTGTTCGTAGTGCGCATGAAAAACATTACACTGCTGCCTGTCATGGCGGCAAACAAGGAGTAAAGTCGTGGGATATAAAGTGACGGTGCATCCCAGCAACCACCAATTCGAAACACAAGATGGTCAGACCATTCTGGACGCTGCGCTTGCGGCCGGCTATGTCCTGCCCTATAGCTGTCGCAGCGGCTCGTGTTCTACCTGTAAGGGCAAAGTGATGAGCGGCACGTTCGAGGCCGGCCCGGCTCCCGCACAGATCCTGTCGGCAGAGGAAATCAGCGACGGCTATACTTTGTTCTGTCAGGCGCATGCGACCAGCGACATGGATATTGAAGTGCGTGAAGTGCGAATGGCCAGCGACATCCAAATTCGCAAAATGCCGGCGCGCGTGATGGCGCTGGAGAAAAAAACCGACGACGTCATGGTAATTCGTTTGCAATTGCCCGCAACCGAGCCTTTTCGATACTACGCGGGGCAGTATATTGAGTTCATCCTGAAGGATGGCAGGCGTCGCAGTTTTTCCATGGCGACTGCACCCAATGGCACGGAACCTGTAGAATTGCACATCCGCCATCTGCCCGGCGGTGTATTTACCGACCATGTGTTTGGCGCTGGCGCTACGCAAATGAAGGTGCGTGAAATTTTGCGAGTGGAAGGACCATTGGGATCATTCTTCCTGCGTGACGATAGCGACAAGCCCGTCATCTTCCTGGCCAGCGGTACCGGTTTTGCGCCCATCAAGGCGATGATGGAACACATCATTGAAAAAGGCATTACGCGTCCTGTGACGTTCTACTGGGGCGGGCGACGCCCGCAAGATCTCTATATGAATGAGCTGGCGCAGCAGTGGGAGCGTGACCTGCCTTTCTTTACCTATGTGCCGGTCATTTCAGACGCGACGCCGGAAGATGACTGGACGGGCAGAATCGGCTTTGTGCACAAGGCCGTGATGCAGGACTATCCTGATCTGTCCGCGCATCAGGTCTACGCCTGCGGCGCGCCCATCGTGGTCAATAGTGCCCACACCGAATACACCGGTCTTTGCGGATTGCCCGAAGACGAGTTTTTTGCCGATTCGTTTACATCGGAAGCGGACGCCATTCATAACTGACGCAGCATGTGGCAACGATTGATTGAAAGAAGCGCTTCAAGTTGAAGCGCTTCTTTTTAATCCAAATCGTAGATTGAGTACTCAGGCCGAAGGGCATCCGCGGTGATTTCAAATTTTGAGCGTTTTGATGCATTTTTTGCAAATCGAGGGATAGTAAACCGCTCAGCTCATTCTTATGAAAATCTCGCAATAGCGAAAGTCTCGTCGGTGATCGAAACTTGCCGACTCGTGTTCAATGATTGGGAACGGGCGTATTGGGGTCATTAGTGTGTAGCTGCGCGCATTCCTTTACTATTTACGCCGGGGACACACGCAAACTTCAAAAGACCCCTTATAATAACGGGTTACCAAATTTTTCTTCCATTTCTTACAATGAAAGTCGCTGACATCCGCCAGAAATTCCTGCACTTTTTTGAATCGAAGGGCCACGCCATTGTGCCGTCTTCTTCATTGGTGCCGGGAAACGACCCTACCTTGCTGTTCACCAACTCCGGTATGGTGCAGTTCAAGGATGTTTTCACCGGCAAGGAAGAGCGCGCCTATTCGCGGGCGACCACCTCGCAGCGCTGTCTGCGCGCTGGTGGTAAGCACAACGACCTGGAAAACGTCGGCTATACTGCCAGGCACCACACGTTTTTTGAAATGCTGGGCAACTTCAGCTTTGGCGATTATTTCAAGCGTGATGCGATCCGCTATGGCTGGGAATTGCTCACAACCGTCTATGGCCTGCCTGCTGAAAAGCTGTGGGTGACTGTTTATCAGGAGGACGATGAGGCTTATGATATCTGGCTCAAGGAAATAGGCGTTCCCGCCGAGCGTATCATCCGTATCGGCGACAATAAGGGCGCACGCTATGCGTCCGACAATTTCTGGCAAATGGCAGATACCGGCCCTTGTGGCCCGTGTTCGGAGATTTTTTATGATCACGGACCCGATGTCTGGGGCGGCCCGCCCGGATCACCCGAGGAAGACGGCGATCGCTATATTGAAATCTGGAATCTGGTGTTCATGCAGTTCGAGCGCGATCAGCAGGGCAACATGACCCCGCTGCCACGCCCCTGTGTCGATACCGGCATGGGGCTGGAGCGTATTGCCGCCGTACTGCAGCACGTGCACTCCAATTATGATATTGATCTTTTCCAAAGCCTGATCAAGGCCGCTGCGCGCGAAACGGGCACCGAAGATCTGTCCAACAACTCGCTCAAGGTTATTGCTGATCATATTCGCGCCTGCAGTTTCATGATTGTAGACGGGGTCATTCCCGGGAATGTGGGTCGCGGCTACGTCTTGCGCCGGATCATCCGTCGCGCTCTGCGCCATGGCTATCAGTTGGGCAAATCAACGCCATTTTTCCACCAGTTGGTCAATGACCTGGTCGAGCAAATGGGTGAGGCGTATCCCGAGCTGGCCAAGGCGGCCGAACGCGTGTCTTCGGTGATCCGCCAGGAAGAAGTACGCTTCCAGGAAACCCTGGTCAATGGTATGCGCATCCTTAATGATGAGCTGTCTGCCCTTGGCAAAGATGGCGTACTCGATGGGCAGACGGCATTCCGGCTGTATGATACCTTCGGCTTTCCATTTGATCTGACCGCTGACGTTTGTCGTGAACGCGGTTTTGGTGTCGACCAGGCCGGTTACGATGAAGCGATGGCTCGCCAGAAAGCGCAAGCCAAGGCCAGCGGCAAGTTCAAGGTGGCAACCAACTTGCAATACGAAGGCGCGCAAACCCGTTTCGAAGGTTACGACCATTTGCAAACCACTGCTACCGTACAGGCCTTGTATGTTGATGGGACCGCTGTCGATGCACTCCAGGAGGGGCAGGACGCCATCATTGTGCTGGACAATACGCCTTTTTATGCCGAATCCGGCGGACAGGTCGGTGACAGCGGTGTGCTCAATGGCTTCGGTTCGGTCTTTGATGTTGTCGATACACAGAAGATCCAGGCAAATGTCTTTGGTCATCATGGCACGGTCAGCCTGGGTAGCATCAAGGTCGGCGACCAGGTGCAGGCGCAGGTCGACGCCGACAGGCGTCAGGACACCATGCGCAATCACTCGGCCACGCACCTGTTGCACAAGGCGCTTAAGCAGGTGTTGGGCGAACATGTACAGCAGCGCGGCTCGCTGGTTGATCCGGACAAAACCCGCTTTGACTTTTCCCATGGCGCGCCGGTAAGCGCCGCGCAGATTCAGCAAGTCGAAGCCATTGTCAATAATGAAGTGCTGGCCAATAATGAGGTGGCCTCGCGCATCATGTCGTTCGACGACGCAGTAGCCGGTGGCGCCATGGCGTTGTTCGGTGAAAAGTATGGCGACAGCGTCAGGGTGCTGGATATCGGTTTTTCGCGCGAACTGTGTGGCGGCACCCACGTGGTGCGCACAGGCGATATCGGCCTGTTCAAGATCGTCTCCGAAAGTGGCGTGGGCGAGGGCGTGCGCCGTGTCGAGGCCATTACGGGGCACAATGCATTGGGCTGGGTGCAGGATCTTAATACATCGGTTCAGCAGGCCGCTGCCGTACTGAAAAGCAACCCAGCAGATTTGGTAGAAAGAACCCGCCTGCAACAGGAACAATTGCGTGCGGCAGAAAAGGAAATGGATCGCCTCAAGGCCAAGCTGGCCGCGGCATCCAGCGCAGACCTCTCAGCCCAGGCTGTGCAGGTCAAGGGAGTTCATCTATTGGCCGCTGTCATTCCAAACGCGGATCCCAAGTCGCTGCGCGGTTTGATCGACAATCTGAAGAACACGCTCAAGAGCGCGATTGTCCTTCTTGCAACCGAAAGCGGCGGTAAAATCAGTGTGGCGGCAGGCGTGACGAACGATCTGACCGGTAAGCTCAAGGCCGGCGATCTGGTCGCTCATGTGTCTGCGCAAATCGGCGGCAAAGGCGGCGGACGTCCCGACATGGCCATGGGCGGCGGCACAGATACGGCGGCGTTGCCCGGCGTTGTGGCCGGTGTTCAGGAGTGGGTTCAGGCGCGGTTGTAACCGCAGCGGTTAAGCGCCCCAGTGTCGTTTCCGGTTTGCCTGGCCCAACGGTACGGTTACGGTCAATGTGAATCAATGGGTGTGAAGGGTAGGCTCACGCCAACGGCAAGCTGTGCGGCGGCGGGACTGCCGAACAAAAAAAGGATTGCTATGTCAGAAGATGTTGCGTTTGTACAAGTGGTTGATGCGTCGGGTCTGACCTGTCCGCTACCCATATTGCGGGCAAAAAAGGCGCTGGCAACCATACAAAGCGGCGAGGTACTGAAAATTATCACGACCGACCGTAATGCGATTCGGGATTTCCAGGCGTTTTCCAAACAGACGCACAATCCGCTATTGTCGCAGGAAGAAACCGAAACGGGTGCTGTGCATTACCTGCAACGGCGCTAAACCTGTTGTTTTAATTCGGTTTTTCAGGCTGGTTGGTGGAATTTTCTTGGCAGCGGGTGGCAATTGGTGCTATCATCTTCTGTTTTAAGAATTCCTGAACTCATTCACAAAGGTCTACCTATGGTGGTTATTCGTCTTGCCCGCGGTGGCTCAAAAAAACGTCCGTTCTATAATCTGGTTGCTGCCGATTCGCGCAACCGTCGCGACGGTCGTTTCATTGAGCGCGTCGGCTTTTACAATCCTGTTGCCAAAGAAGGCACAGAAGCCCTGCGCATCGCATCTGACCGCGTTACATACTGGGTTGAAAATGGCGCTCAGCTGTCTCCCGCCGTTGCACGTCTGGTTAAAGAGCACTCAGCAAAAGTAACCAACGCTTAAATTCAAAGCGTTCAAAGCGGCTTTATTCAAAAGCGGATTTTGCTTGAAGCTTAAGGTTTGCTTTTGAATCAAGCGTCGGCGTTACTTGATGCCTGTGCCAAACGGGTAAAAGTACTGGCTCTGGCCCTGGCTTCATGCCGGGGCTTTGCCATTTGTGCTGCATGTATTGGTGCTTATGCGGTCGCGCTTGATGTTGTCGCGTGTGTGCCGATTCGCTTACGCTGATCCTGTTACGCCTTCCGGTTTATATTACCTCGTTTGCACCTTCTCTACAGGCATGGTTCGTGGCATTATGCGGATACCGTGCAAGGCATCGAGTCCCCATGCCCAGATGGGTCCAGTTCCGAGCAAGGGCAGGACGGGCGGGGTGGATGCGGCCTGTCGCGATCGCGCTGGCGGGCATTTCTTTTTTGTCTTACATTTGAATTTTATTGTCTGGAGCTGGAATGAGCGCGGTACCTGAAGATCTGGTCGAGCTTGGTCGCATTGTGTCTGCCTATGGCGTCAAAGGGATGGTGAAAATACAGCCCTATTCGGACGATCGCAGCGCCTTGCTGGATATCGAGCAGTGGTGGCTGGCGCGCGTCTCGCCCCGCGACGGCAAATTGTTGTCTGCCTATCAGCCGGTCAGTGCAAAACGGGTGCGCGAGCAGGGTGCCGACCTGGTGGCTGCGCTCGATGGTGTGGATAATCGCGATCAGGCCGAAGCCATGAAGGGGACATCGGTATTTGCATCGCGCAGCCAGTTTCCTTCGGCGCCCGACGATGAATACTACTGGGTTGACCTGATCGGCTGCCAGGTTTTTCTTCAAGACAGTGACCAGCTCGCGGGCATTGTCCTGGAGGTGATGGATAACGGCGCGCATGGTGTCTTGCGTATAGCGCGGCATCAGGCTGATGCCCATGGCCAGCCAGTACCCATTGCCGACGCCAGGGGTCGTGTCCAGGAATGGTTGGTGCCTTTCGTCAGCGAGCACGTTCCACAAGTGGATATCGCGGCGCGCCGCATTGTTACCTGCTTTCCATTGGACTTCTGATGCGGTTCGACGTTATCACGCTGTTTCCAGAATTGTTCACTGCGGTGAGCGATTCTGGTGTTACGGGGCGGGCGCATCGGCAGGGCATCTGGTCTCTCAATACGTGGAATCCCCGAAACTACACGACAGATGTACACCACACAGTAGATGATCGACCCTATGGCGGGGGGCCGGGCATGGTGATGCTCAGCCAGCCGCTGGAGAGCGCCTTAATGGCCGCACGCGCGCATCAGCAGGCCCAGGGACTGTCGCCATTGCCCGTTATCCTGATGAGTCCGGTGGGCCGACGCTTTGATCAAAGCGCTGCCCAGGTGCTAGCTGCCCGACCGGGTGCGGTGTTACTTTGCGGCCGCTACGAGGGTATTGACCAGCGATTTATTGATCAATATGTCGATGAAGAAATCTCCCTTGGTGATTTCGTGCTTTCGGGCGGGGAAATCCCTGCCATGGCGGTCATGGACGCAGTGGTCAGATTGCTGCCGAGCGTGCTGCATACAGCAGATTCGGCAATTCAGGATTCGTTCCAGCCGTCATTGTCCGGCTTGCTGGACAGTCCACATTACACGCGTCCCGAATTGTTCAATGGGGTACCGGTGCCATCCGTTCTCTCTTCGGGTCACCACAAGAATATTGCGCGCTTCAGGCGTGAAGCCTCGCTTGCGCTGACGGCCCGTCGCCGCCCGGATCTGATCGCTGCTGCCCGGCAAAACGGCTGGTTGACCCGCGAAGATGAGGCATTTTTGCAAACGCTGGCGCCGACCCAGTAGCGGACAGGCCGCCAGTGAGTCCTTCAGCCTGTAGACCGCTAACGGGCAGTTCTGAAACGGACACTCATGAAGCGGGCAGGGTTTTTGCGGCTGGCTATTGTTGCCTGTATTACTATTGCTTAGTCAACTATTTTTTTGCAGATTCATTGGCAGCAGGCCAGGCAACAGGCGTTGCTGAAAGCCTGATGCAGTCCATGCATGTCTGCCAATCCCTTTTTTGTGCGTCGACAGTGTTGCGGCGCCAGACTCTTGCGAGGTTGTTGTGATTCCATTTTCCGTATTAGATCTGTCTCCCGTCAACGAAGGAGAAACGACCCGGGAAGCGTTGCATCATTCGCTGGCCCTTGCCCAGACTGCCGAGAAATACGGTTATCGCCGTTTCTGGATGGCCGAGCACCACAATATGCCCGGAATTGCCAGTGCGGCGACCTCGGTTGCGCTGGGGTTTATTGCCGGCGGCACCCAATCGATCCGGGTCGGTTCCGGTGGCGTCATGCTGCCCAATCATTCACCGCTGGTCATTGCCGAGCAATTCGGTACGCTGGCTTCGCTGTATCCCGATAGGATTGATCTGGGCCTCGGGCGCGCCCCGGGTACGGACATGACGACAGCACGGGCGCTGCGCCGCGATATCCATGCTGCCGCAGAACGATTCCCGGAAGATGTCCAGGAATTGCAGGCGTATTTTGAGGATGAGCGGCCGGGTCAGGCGGTTCGGGCTGTGCCCGGCACTGGTTTGCGTGTTCCCTTGTGGCTGCTCGGATCCAGTTTGTATAGCGCACAGCTGGCGGCTCATCTGGGTCTGCCTTTTGCGTTTGCCTCGCATTTTGCACCGACTGACCTGATGCCGGCCCTGTCGGTCTATCGCACCATGTTCCGGCCTTCTGCCTACTTGGAAAAACCCTATGCGATGGCCTGTATTAACGTTATCGCAGCCGATACCGACGAAGAGGCGCGCTTTCAATATACCTCGATGCAGTTGGCATCGGTTCAGTTATTCCGCGGCAAGCCAGGCAAAATGCCACGGCCGGTAGATAATCTGGATGACCTGGTCACGCCCATGGAAAAGGCCGGTGTCGAACAGAAACTGGCGTATTCGATGGTGGGTGCTCCGGCAACAGTGCAAAATGGCATTGAGCGCTTCATTGAGGCAACGGGCGTCAATGAGCTGATGATTACCTCGCGAATCTACGATGTGCAGGCCAGGCTCAGGTCGCTGGAGCTTACCGCGCCATTATTCAATCCGAACGCCCGGGCCGAGTCGGCTTAGCCCTGCGGACTGTTATTTTCTTTTTTTATGTGCGTTGCAGCAACGATTTTACCGACACGCACCAAATTGGTGCGTTTGTTGGGTGAAAGTTGTGCTCTGCACTAAATATTTGGCTACGGGCTATTTTCACTTGAATTTAAAGCGTGTATGATTTAAGTATCTACGTGCGTTTCAATTCACGGGTCTTAGCATCTTGATTTTTAAGAAAAAATCTCTATATAACTCGTATTGAAACGTAAATAACTCTTGCCTTTCTTAGGGTTTTCCATCACACTATATGGCTATGGTCACTAAAGTTCTTTTTGTATGCATGGGCAATATTTGTCGCTCTCCCGCTGCGGAGGGGGTCTTTCGTCGCCTTGTCGAAGAGGCGGGCTTGCAGGACTCCATTACGACGGATTCGGCCGGAACTCAGGACTACCATATTGGTGATCCTCCGGATGGTCGTGCCCAGCTCGTGTCAAGAAAGCGCGGCTACGATATTTCCCAGTGCCGCGCTCGCCAGGTCACTCCCAATGATTTCAAGGAGTTTGACCTGATTCTTGCAATGGATTGGGATAATCTTTCGTATCTGCAGCAAATTTGTCCAAAACCGCAGCAGCATAAACTCATGCTGCTGATGCGATTTGCCAACGATTACGAAGAGGCGACTGTGCCAGACCCGTATTATGGGGGTCTGGACAGTTTCACGCGCATGCTCGATTATCTCGAAGACGCCTGCCAAGGCGTATTCGAAATAATCAGTAAACGCGTCAAGCAGTACCAGGCAGCATAACGCTGTCCTCCCGGGCTGGCCACGCGTGTGGGCGGCCGGGTTCTGCGTCGGCTCTTTCGGCCGAGGCAGCTGTCATACTCAACCAGGATAGAGTACAGCGACCGTAACGCACCAGTCGCATGCGTCTTGATCCTGCCAGAAAACAGTTTCACTCTGTTTGTCTATTTGCCCGGTTGAGTCAGACAGCCGGCTTTTCCCCTCCTGCCCATGCCGTTCGCGCAACATCTTTTATTGCATCGCATTAATCCCTAGTAATTTACTAGGGATTTTGCTATACTTGACTAAATTACTCGGTTTATTGGCAAAGGATTCGCTATGCGTCTTACTACAAAAGGTCGTTTCGCTGTTACCGCCATGATTGATCTCGCCCTGCGCCAGAATGGCGGGCCCATTACACTTGCGGCAATCAGCCAGCGACAGAATATTTCCCTGTCCTATCTTGAGCAGCTGTTCGGCAAACTGCGTCGTCACGAGCTGGTCGACAGCGTGCGTGGGCCTGGTGGTGGCTATACGCTGGCCAAGTTCGCCCGCGATATCACCATTGCAGACATTATTTTCGCCGTGGACGAGCCAATCGATGCCACCAGCTGTGGCAGCAAGACGGACTGTTCTACCGGCAAAAACGGGTCGCTCAGTGGCAAGTGCATGACGCACGACCTATGGACCCGACTAAACCGCACGGTTGTCGATTATCTGGATTCGGTTTCCCTGCAGGATCTGGTCGATCAGCAGCGCATGCGCCAGCTTGAACACCAGACCGATTCCCCGGTTGTACAAATGAAAAAAACGCCTGATGCCCTGGCATCCGTTATCGCTTAATTAGTGGAGTATAGAATGCTTAAATTACCCGTTTATCTGGACTATTCAGCGACCACCCCGGTTGATCCTGCGGTAGTTGAGAAAATGGTGCCATGGCTTTACGAAGAGTTTGGTAACCCCGCATCCCGCAGTCACTCGTTTGGCTGGACAGCAGAAGAAGCTGTTGAGAACGCAAGAAAACAAGTGGCTGACCTGGTCAATGCAGATCCGCGTGAAATCGTATGGACCTCTGGTGCTACCGAATCCAACAACCTGGCCATCAAGGGCGCAGCCAATTTCTACAAGGAACGCGGCAAGCACCTGATCACCGTAAAAACCGAGCATAAAGCCGTGCTCGATACGATGCGGGAACTGGAACGCCAAGGGTTTGAAGTTACTTACCTGAATGTGCAAGATAACGGTCTGATCGACATGGACGTGCTCAAAGCCGCCATACGCCCCGATACCGTCCTGATCTCAGTCATGTTCGTCAATAACGAAATCGGTGTTATTCAGGATATTCCTGCCATTGGCGAGCTATGCCGTGAAAAGGGCATTATCTTCCACGTCGACGCCGCTCAGGCAACCGGCAAGGTGGATATCGACCTGGCCACGCTGAAAGTGGATCTGATGTCCTTTTCGGCGCACAAGACAAACGGTCCCAAAGGAATCGGCGCGCTGTACATTCGCCGCAAACCGCGTATCCGCATCGAAGCGCAAATTCACGGTGGCGGCCATGAGCGGGGCTTCCGTTCCGGCACGTTGGCGACCCATCAGATCGTAGGCATGGGCGAAGCGTTTCGTCTGGCCAAAGAAAAAGCGCACGCCGAGAACGAACGTATCCGTGCGCTACGTGATCGCTTGTGGAACGGATTGTCCACGATCGAAGAAGTGTATCTGAATGGCGATATGGAAAAACGCGTACCACATAACCTGAACGTCAGCTTCAATTATGTAGAGGGCGAGTCGCTCATCATGGCAATCAAGGAACTGGCTGTCTCTAGCGGGTCTGCCTGTACGTCTGCCAGCCTTGAACCTTCCTATGTGCTGCGTGCGCTGGGCCGCAATGACGAACTGGCACACAGTTCCATCCGGTTCACGATAGGTCGCTTCACAACGGAAGAAGAAATCGATTACGCAGTCTCACTCATCAAGTCCCGAGTCGACAAACTTCGCGATATGTCTCCCCTTTGGGAGATGGCCAAGGAAGGCATCGATCTGAACAGTGTTCAGTGGGCAGCGCATTAACAGTTTCAGGAGAAAATATCATGGCATACAGCAACAAAGTTCTTGATCATTATGAAAATCCGCGTAACGTGGGCTCGTTTGAAAAAGGCGACGAGTCTATCGGTACCGGTATGGTTGGCGCCCCTGCCTGTGGCGACGTAATGAAGCTGCAGATCAAGGTCGGCCAGAACGGTGTGATCGAAGATGCACGTTTTAAAACCTATGGCTGCGGTTCGGCCATTGCTTCGAGCTCGCTGATCACCGAATGGGTCAAAGGCAAGACGCTGGATCAGGCCCTGGATATTCGCAATAAGCAGATTGCAGAAGAACTTGCACTGCCACCAGTCAAGATTCACTGCTCCATTCTGGCTGAAGACGCCATCAAGGCAGCGGTCCAGGATTACAAAGACAAACATACAGGTTAAGCACTATGGCAATTACCTTATCTCCGAAAGCGGCGCAGCACATTGAACGCTACCTCCAGAAGCGTGGTAAGGGGATTGGTCTGCGCCTGGGCGTGCGTACTACCGGTTGTTCTGGTATGGCGTACAAACTGGAATATGTCGACGATCCGGATACGGCTGACGAAGTGTTCGAAAGCCACGGCGTGAAGGTCTTTGTCGATGCGAAAAGCCTGCCCTATATCGATGGCACCGAGCTTGATTACGCCCGTGAGGGATTGAATGAAGGATTCAAATTCACCAATCCCAATGAAAAAGCAGCCTGCGGCTGCGGCGAATCATTTACGGTGTAAACGTGACAGAGCAGGAAGCATCGCATTTCGCGTTATTTGGATTACCCGAGCAGTTCGCCGTTTCATTGCCGGCCCTGGAACAGACATGGAAGACCGTGTCTGCCAGGGTGCATCCTGACCGTTACTCCACTGCATCGGCGGCTGAAAAGCGTGTCGCCATGCAGTGGTCTTCACGTATCAACGAAGCGTACCAGGTGCTCAAGCGCCCACTGGCACGCGCGCGCTATCTGTGCGAACTGGCCGGAGCGGATGTTGGTGCCGAAAACAATACGGCCATGGCCCCGCAGTTTCTGATGGCGCAAATGGAATGGCACGAAGAGCTCGATGCATTGCGTGACAATCCCGATGCGCAACGCGTGCGCCAGTTCCTGCACACGCTGGAGCAGGCCGAAGCGCGATTGTACGAAGAGCTGGAAACCTTGATTGACGTCGAAAAGGATATTCCGGCTGCGACGGCAAAGGTGCGCGAAGGTATGTTCATTTCAAAAATCCATCAGGACGCCAAGGCATTGCTGCGTCAACCTAAATAGAATTCTCAAAGCATGGCACTCCTACAGATTTCCGAACCCGGAGACTCTCCGGTCCCTCATCAACGTCGTTTCGCGGTAGGTATCGACCTGGGTACCACGCATTCGCTGGTCGCTGCGGTACGCAATAGCATTCCCGAAGTGCTGGCCGACGAAAACGGCAAAGACTTGCTGCCGTCTGTCGTCCGCTATCTGGACGGTCAGGGTGTCGAGATCGGCTACCCGGCTGTTCGCAAGCAAAACACCGACCCGTTAAATACCGTGGTTTCTGCCAAGCGCCTCATGGGCCGATCCTATGACGAAGCGATCAACTTGAAGCTGCCGTATGAGTTTACGCCAGGCGAAGGCACTGTCCGCATTCGGACGCGTCAGGGCGACAAGACGCCGGTCGACGTGTCCGCACAAATTCTGGCAAAGCTGCGCCAGCGCGCCGAAGATGCGCTGGGCGACGACCTGGTTGGGGCCGTTATCACGGTGCCGGCTTATTTTGATGACACCCAGCGTCAGGCGACGCGCGACGCGGCCCGTGTGGCGGGCCTGAACGTACTGCGCCTGCTCAATGAGCCAACCGCTGCGGCTATCGCCTACGGACTGGATAATGCCTCGGAAGGGGTGTTTGCGGTTTACGACCTGGGTGGCGGAACCTTCGATATCTCAATTTTGCGTCTTAGCAAAGGGGTGTTTGAAGTCGTTGCCACCGGTGGCGATACCCAGCTTGGCGGTGATGATTTTGATGAAGCCATTGTGGCCGATATCATGAAGCATCACAGCCAGGAGCAACTGTCCATGGCGGATCGTCGGCTGTTATTGAGTCGCGCCCGCCAAACGCGCGAGAAGCTGTCTGGCGCCACCAAGGCCGCGTTTGAAGTAGCGTTGTCCAACGGCCTGAATATCGATCAGATGTTCCCGCAGAACCATTTTGAAAATATCAGCCGCCACTTGGTCACGCGTACGCTCACGCTGGTGGACGATGTATTGCACAGCGCCGGCCTGACACCGCAGCAGATCAATGGCGTGGTCATGGTCGGTGGCGCCACGCGCATGCCGGTGGTTCGCAATCGGGTCCGCGAACATTTTAACCAGCAGCCCCTGACAGACCTGGATCCGGACAAGGTCGTGGCGCTCGGGGCCGCCCGCCAGGCCCATTTGCTGGCCGGCAACCGGGCGCCCGGCGAAGACTGGTTGCTCCTGGATGTGACGCCTCTTTCGCTGGGCCTGGAAACCATGGGTGGCTTGGTGGAACAAATCATTCCGCGCAATAGCACCATTCCGGTGGCGCGGGCGCAGGAGTTCACTACCTACAAAGACGGGCAAACCGCCATGAGCATTCATGTGTTGCAGGGTGAACGTGACTTGGTTACCGACTGTCGCTCACTGGCGCGCTTTGAACTGCGCGATATTCCGCCCATGGTGGCCGGCGCGGCCCGCATCCGGGTCACCTTCCAGGTGGATGCCGATGGGTTGCTGAACGTATCCGCTGCCGAACAGAGCACGGGCAAAGAGGCGCAGATTACCGTCAAGCCGTCCTATGGCCTGAGCGATGAGCAAATTACAGCCATGCTGCAGGAAAGTATGCAGAACGCCGGCGAAGACTCTGCACAACGCATGTTGCGCGAACAACAGGTCGATGCACGACAGCTGCTCGATTCAGTCAAGGCGGCGATGGAAAAAGATCGTGACTTACTGAGCGAGGAAGAAATTCGCGACATTACCGAACAAATTGAATCGCTTTCTGGCTTGTCGGATACCGATGACATTGTCGACTGGCGCGACGCTACCGACAGACTGGCCAAGGCGACGGAAGATTTTGCCGCCCGTCGTATGGACAGAAGCATTCGCGATGCGCTCTCAGGCAAATCGCTTAACGATATCGTATAAAGATCTAATAACGGACCCGAGTTTATGCCCAAAATTACCGTATTGCCGCATCCTGACGTCTGTCCGGAAGGCGCTGTTATCAACGATGCGCCAGAAGGCACATCCGTTTGCAGGATTTTGCTGGACAACCATATTGAAATTGAACACGCTTGTGAATTGTCCTGTGCCTGCACGACTTGCCATGTTGTGATTAAGGAAGGCTTCGATTCCATGGAAGAGGCCAGTGACGACGAGGAAGACCTGCTGGACAAGGCGTGGGGACTGACTTCATTATCACGGCTGTCTTGCCAGGCCATTGTGGCCGACAAGGATCTGGTCGTGGAAATTCCCAAGTACACGATCAACCATGCCAAGGAAAACCACTGACCACTAGCCGGCTAGTGGTCGCGACAACTGACCAGAAACGCCCCTGAATACATCTGTGATTTATCAGGGGCTTTTTTTTGGACTCGCTTTTCAATGCCCTTGGCATGGGTCGTTGTCATGTGGTCATGCTCCAGGCCATTGACGGCCATTCAAAGCTGTTCGAAGTGCATAAATTATTGATGCCGGTAATTTCATGATTTAACTAGCGGCTCCAGTTGTGTAGCTGACTATTGCTGATTACGCCAAAAGCCACTTGCTAAAAAATGTTGGGAGAGATGACGCCAAGCAGGCCCGTGACCATTGTAGGAGGAACTGCCTGTGGATGCGGGCGGACTGGCGGTGTAGCGTTGACCAGTGTCCGGCAAATGACCAGTAGCAGCAATATAAACATTGCCCACGTTTTAAAAGCCATGGGGAGCCTCTGTGACGGGTTTAGTCATTATCCTGTTGGATAGGTTCGGACTCATATAAGCGTCTTTTTCACTCAAGGTAGCTGTAAAGAAAGTGCCTGTCTGGTGAGGACAGCGTCATGCCATATGCAGCGTTTGATTAAAAATCCGGAAATGGGCTGCTACCTACATTGGCAACACCAAGTTGGTGCCGCAGGTGCAAGCCGAAATGAATACTCAGCAAAGGCACAAGTATGACGCATGTGATCTTAAATCGAATTGATACGGATCAAGAAAAAGATGACAGCCGGTAAAAATCCATAGACAATCAGCGTCGTCGCAGGGCGAAAAAGGCAGCCAATAGGTGCCAGCGTTGCAAAACGCTGGATAGCACACATGTAGAAATTTTGAGGGCAGCCAGTAATGCGTCTGGTCAACCCGTATCGGCCTTCTGAAGAGAAAACTGGCTTGCAATTGAACGCGTCTGTGCGGATGTTGGATCTTATCCCGGAACCGAGAAATCCGGCTCCGTACCCAGGTTACGTAATCCGATTGCGGATAATGAGGCCATCCAGTGCCAGCACTCCTTGCCCTTCGGGTAAGGCAAGAATCGGATTGATATCGATTGACTCAATTTGATCACGCTTCTCATAAGCCAGTCGGGAGAGGGCTACCAGTGTGTCGGCCAGTGCCGAAATATCTGCCGGGCCCTGACCTCGGGTGCCAAACAGCAACGCCGTGGCCCGAATTTCGTGAATCATTAAAAGGGCTTCCTCACGATCGAACGGGGCAAGACGAAAACTGACATCTTTCAGTATTTCTACAAAAATTCCTCCTAGCCCGAACATAACGACGGGGCCGAAAATGGGGTCGCGATGCACGCCCATAATGCATTCGATGCCCCCGCTTCGCATGGGCGCTACCAGCACACCATCAATCGCCACTTGCGGCATATTGGATCGAACGGACTGCAATATGTCATCGTAGGCGTCGGAGACCGCCTGCTCACCGTCGATTCCGAGTTTGACACCACCCACATCGCTTTTGTGCAAAATGTCGGCCGACACGATTTTCATCGCGACCGAACCACGCCATTGACTGGCAACCTCCTGTGCTTCAAATGCTGATTTTGCAACGGCAAACGGAGTGACTGGAATGCCCGCCTTTTTCAACATCGACAGTGAGTCAGCCTCGTTCAACGCACCCGTGCCTTCAGGCAGGCTCACATGAGGTTGTTCGTTGTTTTGTACGGGGATTATTGCCGGCCGGTGGTGCATGATTCTGGAAAGGGTACGGATTGCTACGCTCGGATCAACAAATACCATTGCACCGTTTTTCTGCAGTGTGTTTTTTCGTTCAGGAGCCAGCAGCGCGCTGATCGCAAGCGGGATGTGCGGGTGCTCCGTGTGAAGGACATCCACCAGCTCCTGTAAATAAGGCCACAGTGTTTCTGATGATCCGGCTGCCGCCAGAAAAATGGCAAGGGCGCCATAGTTGCCGGTGCCAAGCATATCGCGGCTGGTATCCAAAAGGATAGACAGGTCGGTCAGGGCGTGGCCCGTTACATCGACAGGATTATTCGCACCCGCAAACGGGATGCGGGCCAGTAGCCGGGTTTTTACTGCTTCAGGCGGCGCAGGCAGGTTCAGTCTATTTTCATCTGCTTCATCGGCCATCAGCGCGCCGACACCGCCGGATATGGAAATAATGGCCAGGTTTTGATTTTTGGCCGGACGATCAGGCCATTTGCTTAGCGCTTGACCGACATTGAAAAATTCGTCAATCGTGTAGGCTCGGATCACGCCGTATTGTTTGAACAGCGCGTCATAAACGACATCGTCACCAGCCAGGGCAGCGGTATGCGAGGCTGCTGCCCGCGCTCCGGAGTTTGTTCTGCCGATTTTTGTCACGACCACGGGTTTGCCGGCGCGATTTGCCGCCCATAGGGCACGTTTTAGCTTGTCGCCATCTTTGCAGCCTTCGATATAGGCCATGATAACTTTGGTATCGGGATCGTCGACCAGCCATTGGATGCAGTCAGCGACATCAAGATCGCTTTCGTTTCCGGTGCTAATCCAGAATGACAGGCCGAGATGGCGCTCGCGTGCCAGGCAATAGGCATACGCGCCGAAAGCACCGCTTTGCGTGACCATGCCGACGTGGCCCGCAGGCAGCCGACCGTTGAACGGAGCAGGGGAGAACGTTGCATAGGTGTTTTTACGGATATTAATAAAACCAAGACAATTGGGCCCTAGCAACCGTATGTGCCTCTTCCGTGCGAAGGCCTGAAGTTGTTGTTGCAATTGAAGGCCGACATCTCCCACCTCGGCAAATCCGGAAGTAAAGATCACTGCGTTGCTGATCTGCCCCGGCCGGGATTTTTCTAGTGCAGCAAGGACATGGCTGGCAGGAATAGCAATAATAACAAGGTCAATCGCGTCTTCGATATCGCCCAGGCTGGCGTGGCAGGGTATGCCGTAAACCGTATCCTGCCGGGGGTTAACCGGATAAATTTTTCCGGCATATCCGGCCTCAAGAAGAAGCGCAATGGGCACGGCCCCCGATTTGCCTGCGGTATTGGATGCGCCCAGAATCGCAATGCTCCTGGGCGAAAACAGCGTGTTCAGTGTTTGGCACATAGTCATATTAAGTATATCGATTAGGGGTTTCACAGCGCCATATCAATGACATTGCGGCCGGTGCTTTTGCGTTCCAGCATTTGTTTTGTGACTTGTGGCAGGTTGTCCAGCGATATCACTTGGCAGATATCATCTAGATGATCTGGCCGATATACCGTAGCCAGCTTGTCCCAGATTTTCCTGCGTAGCGCTATCGGGCCGCCCGCGTTGATACCCAGCAGCTTGACTCCCCTCAGAATGAAAGGAAATACGCTGGTATCCAGACGGGCACCACCCGCATTACCAAAAGCGGTGATAACGCCTTCTGGTTTTGTCGTCCGAAGCAGCCAGGCCAGTACCGGGCCGCCCACCGAGTCAATCGCGCCAGCCCATTGACCGGAGGCAAGCGGTCCTTTCGGTTCAAGATCGGAAACCTCCATCACTCGGGTGGCGCCAAGCTTTTTGAGATAATCATGTGCAGCGTGCTTGCCCGTGATGGCAACCGTCTGATAGCCGCAATGATTCAATATGTCAATTGCAATGCTGGCAACGCCGCCTGTCGCACCGGTGATAGTGACTTCCCCTTGCTCGGGGTTGAGTCCGCATTGTTCCATCCAGTGCAGTGCGAGCGCGGCGGTGTATCCGGCAGCACCCAGGGTCGCGGCCTCGCGCAGGGTTAGTCTGGCGGGTAAGGGCAAGACCCAGTCTGATGACACGCGTGCATACTGAGCATGCCCGCCGTCATGCTCGACACCCAGGCCAAAGCCGTGGACCACCACGGGATCGCCTTCTTTCAGTTGCCCATTCTCAGACGAGACAATGTGCCCGCTCAAATCAATGCCGGTGATGCGCGGATGATCCCGGATAATTTTTCCCTGGCCGTTTGCGGCGAGCGCGTCTTTATAGTTCACCCCAGCGTAAGCCACTTTGATGAGGGTGTCGCCAGGCGACAGATCGTCAATGTGCAATTGCCGGATATGGCTTTCGGGCGGGTTGCCCGCGTCTGGAATTTCCACGCGAAAAGCTGAAAATGTCGTCATGCTGATTTCCTTATCGAGTGATGGCCTATCGTAAAATACGCTTTGCCAGAAAGGCCCTGTGCAGCTCATTCGCCCCATCGTAAATGCGAAACGGACGTGCCTCGCGCCAGATGCAAGAGACAACCGTGTCATCCGATACGCCAAGGGCCCCCATCATTTGCACGCATCTGTCGGCAACCCGCCCGACGGCTTCCGATACGAATATCTTTGTCATTGCAGATTCATTTTTTACCGATACTGCCCGATCCATTAGCGTGGCGCACTCCCTGACCATCAGTCGGCTAGCATGCAAGTCAATGTGAGAGTCGGCAATCATGGCCTGGATTTGCTGCAGGTCCGATAAACGGCTACCGAAGGCATCTCTTGTCTGCACATAGTCTTGCGCGATTTCCAGGGCGCGCCTGGCCCGGCCGATGAATCGCATGCAATGCGAAAGACGAGCCGGCTCCAGGCGAAGTTGAATGTGCTTCATCCCCATGCCGATTTCGCCCAGCACGGCATCATCAGGGATATGGCAGTTTTCAAGCAGGATTTCTGCATGCCCGCCGATCTGGTAGCCGGTGACGGTCGCGATATCCCGCGTGACACGATAGCCCGGTGTGTTGGTGGGAACGATAAACAGCGTCACGCCTTCGTCAGTTCTGGCAGGAAAAATGGCGAAATCGGCCGCGATGCCGCCGCTGATAAATTTCTTATGGCCATTGACGCGCCAGCCGTTTTTATCTCGCGTTGCCTGGGTTTGCAACATATTCGGATCGGAACCGGCACCGGGCGCCGGCTCGGTCATGGCAAAACATGCACGCTTTTCACCGCGGGTCAGCGGTCCGAGATAGGCCTGCTTTTGTGCTTCGGTGCCAAGATGCAGCAGGGTAAGCATATTCGGCTGATCCGGTGGCGCGCAATTGAGCGCAAGCGGGCCGAGCATGCCGCGGCCTGCCTCTTCAAAAATGACGGCGCATTCGCTCCAGTTCAGTCCGAGCCCGCCCCATTCCCGGGGTAACTGCGGGCCGTAGATGCCTGCTGCCCTGGCTTGTGCGCGCAGTTGCCCGCAAGCGACATCCAGTGCGGCAACGTCTTTTTCCAGCGCCGGCTGCTCAAGGGGGATAGCCACCGTGTCGATAAAATGCCTGACTTTATCCCTGAGCGCTTCTGTTTTTTCATCCAACATAAGTCAACATGTCCTGGTTTAATTTTCTTGATGCAGGTCGGCATCACGAACAATGGCTTGCCATTTTTCGGATTCGTCGTGGATGTACTGCGTAAACTGTTCTGGTGTTCCGCCGACGGTGTGGATACCCTGTTCGAGCAGAAAGCCTTTTACCGCTTTATCTTTGAGCACATCATTAAGCTCTGTATTCAACTTGCGTATCACCGCTGGCGGCGTGCCGGCCGGTGCAAGCACACCCCACCATGAAGCGGCCACCACCGGGATCCCCAGTTCGGTGAGCGTGGGTACGTTCGGCAGGGCAGGACTGCGCTTATCGGCGGCAATGGCCAACGGCACCAGGCGCCCAGCTTTGACCTGCCCGTAAGCGGGAGCCAGGTTGTCAAAACTCAATGGGACTTGATTGCCGGAGGCGGCCACCACCGCCTCGGCGCTGCCTTTGTATGGAACGTGCTGTAAATGCAAGCCCGTTTTTTGGTTGAAAATTTCAGCTGCCATATGAGGTATGCTTCCAACGCCCGCAGTGGCATAGGATAACGCTTGGCCTTGTCGACTTTGGGTCAGAATGTCCTGAACCTTTTTAACGCTGCTGTTGGGGCTGGTAAAAATGTATACGGGCACATCGGTTGTCAGCACGACCGGCGCCAGATCCGTTTTTACGTTATAAGGGAGCGTTTCATAAAAGGCGGGATTGGTGGCCAGGTTGGCAGTGCCCATCAACAGGGTATAGCCATCGGGCTTGGCACGCACCACATAGTGAGTGCCAATTTGTGTCGCACCGCCTGCCTTGTTCTCGACAACAACCGGCTGCTTTAATCGCTGAGCAAGTGTTTTGGCAATAATACGTGCTGCCGTATCCGTACCACCACCGGCGGCGTAAGGAACGACAAGTGTGATAGGCCTGTTCGGGTACTCATCTGCTAGCGTCGTTACAGGAAGCCCGGCGGCTGCAGCCAGGGCGATGAAGGCGATTAGTTTTTTCATATCATTGCTCCGGCAGCCTGTTAATTGACACTGACATTCGTCTGTTTGATCATATCGGCCCACCAGCGTGTTTCTTCGCTGATCTGCTTCGCAAAGGCTTGCGGTGTATTTCCTTCGGGTTCTGCGCCCAGTTCGGTCAGGCGCTTGCGAATGTCGGGACGTTTCAACACTTGTACTGCTGCATCATGCAGTTGCCGGACAATGGGTTCGGGGGTTCCTTTGGGCACCATCAAGCCTTTCCAGGCCATGATGACATAGCCATTGAGACCTTGTTCTTCAAATGTCGGAACATCGGGCAGGGCTTCGGCTCTTTTTGAGCTGGGAACACCCAGTGCGCGAAGTTTTCCGCTGAGCACATGAGGCAACAATGGCGGCATATTGTCTATCATCACATTGATGTGGTTTGCCAGCAGATCGCTGATGGCCGGGCCGGATCCTTTGTAGGGCACATGCTGCATCTTCAGGCCCGCCATTTTGTTCAGAAGTTCGCCTGCCAGGTGTGCCGGACTTCCAGTGCCGGGGGAACCGACGGACAGGGTTTGCGGGTGTTCCTTTGCGTAATTAACGAATTCCTTGAGATTTTTGGCGGGGATTGCAGGATTGACGACCATCAGGTTGTGTTCTCGGGTCAATGCTGTTACAGGCGCGAGATCCTTGCTGGGGCTGTAGTTCATGTTTTTGTACAGGCTGGGATTGATGACCGTCGGGCCTGCTGCTGCCAATAGGATGGTGTACCCATCCGGTTTTGCCGTGGCGACAAAGTGGCCACCTATATTGCCGCCTGCTCCGGGTTTGTTCTCGACCACGATTACCTGGCCCAGAATAGGGCGCATGGCCTCGGCAAGCAGTCGCCCCAGGATATCGGTTGATCCGCCCGGCGCAAATGGAATAATCAGCCTGATCGGCTGGTCGGGATAAGCCGCACCGGCCAAGCCGGGAGCGACGCCGATTATGGCAGTTGCAATAATCGTGAGTATGGATCTTTTGAACATGATTGTCTCCGTTGTTATTGGGCCTTCTGACGAGGCATTGTTGTATTGCGAATGAAATGTAAGAGGGGGCTTAACGATTAATAGAGGCCTTAACGACCGGGCTCGAAGCCAGCGTTTTTCAATGTCAGGCGCGCAATGTTGAGCTGGTGAATCTGGCTGGTGCCTTCATATAGGCGGAACAGGCGTACATCGCGGTAGAAGCGTTCAATGCCAAAGTCCGCAATATAGCCGTAGCCGCCAAACATCTGTACGCAACGGTCCGCGACCCGCCCGCACATCTCCGAGCAAAAATATTTGCAAATGGATGCGTTCATCGTGACGTCCTTGCCTTCATCGCGCTCTCGTGCCGTCTGCAGCACGAGAGCTTTGGCCGTCTCAATATCGGTTTTGCAATCGGCGATCATCGCCTGGATCAATTGAAAGTTCATCAGAGGCTGACCGAATTGAGAGCGATTGCCCACAAATTCCATGGCTTCGTCCAACATGCGGATTGCCGGACCAATACATAGCGCCGCCAGGTGAATACGCTGCTTGTTCAATACTTTCATGGCAGTTTTGAAGCCCATGCCCTCTATGCCGCCAATCAGGTTGGACGCGGGCACGCGGCAGTTGTCAAAATGCACTTCGGACACGGGTGAGCCGGCTTGTCCCATTTTCTCGTAGGGTTGCCCGGTAGTCAGGCCTGGTGTGGTGCGTTCTACCAGAAATGCGGAAATTCCGCTGGCTTTGATATTATCTGGATCGGTGCGTGCCATCACCGTGAAAAGATCAGCTATCGGCGCATTGGTAATAAAGCATTTTGTACCGTTCAACACATAATGATCGCCTTCGCGTCTTGCGGTGGTCTGTAATGCTGTGGCATCTGAACCGGCTTCGGGTTCCGTCAAGGCAAATGAACCGGTCATCCGTCCGCTGGATAGTTCCGGCAGATAACGCTGCTTCTGTTCGGGTGTACCATCGGCCACCAGCCCTTCGGATCCGATACCGGTGTTGGTGCCCACACGTGCTCGAAATGCGACTGAGCACTGGGATAACTCCATGGCGGCAAGAACCAGTTCTTCCGTCGTCATGCCGAGTCCACCGTATTGCTCGGGGATCGAGTAGCCAAACATATTCTGCTCTGCCATATCTCTGACAACATCGTCAGGAACTTCGTCCGATTGTGCGACCTGTTTCTCTTGCGGTACCAGGCGTTCATGTACAAAACGTCGCAGTGAATCTAAAAAGGTGGTGAACGACTCGGGCTCCCGCAGCATACTGATTCTCCTTCTCTGTTTTATTGTGGTGTGATTGGATATGGCGATAATGTTGAAAAAGCATAGCAATTTATATTTAATAACGATATTATTGTTTTGATATATTGAATTAAAAGCTAATCAACTTCGATTTTGATCCGTAATTTTTTGAGGCTTTCAGCATGCAAGACACTGATAGATACAGCGATCCCCGTTTTGCGACCACGGTGGCACACGGTATGTCGGTCTTGCAGTGTTTCCGGATGGCAGAGCCCGCGCTGAGCAACAAAGAGCTGGCTGAACGAACCGGCCTGTCCAAAGCGACCATTTCGCGGCTGACCTATACACTTACGCTCAAGGGGCTGCTGCTGTACGACGTGCAGTTGCGACGATACCGACTGGGCGCCGGTATCCTGTCGCTGGCACATCCCATGCTTAGCGGTATTCGCTTACGTCAAATGGCAAGGCCCTATATGCGAGCCCTGGCAGATCGCTGTGAAGGATCTGTGTCGCTTGGCCTGAATGACAAACTGCATATGGTGTACCTCGAAACCAGTCGAGGTCACGAGGTAATCGGCTATCGCCCCGATATCGGCGCGCGCCTGCCATTACTGGCTTCAGCAATGGGACGGGCCTGGCTGGCCAATGCGTCTTCGGAGATACGTGAACGTGTGCTGGCTCAGATTCATAGGGAAGATGCGTCGCAGTGGCAGATGCATGGCGCTGCCTGGGAGCGGGCTCTGCATGATTGGAACACCAAGGGCTACTGCCTCTCTTTTGGCGACTGGCAGGCAGATGTCCACGCGGTTGCGGTTGCTTTGCGCGATCCGGTAGACGGCGACTACCTGGTCTTCAATTGCGGGGTGCCGGTAGCAAGGCTGAAAAATAGAACCATTGAGGCGGTCGCTGCCGACCCGTTACTTGCAATGGTTGATGAAATAAATAAATGCCGGCAGCTGGAGGCACAGGATGACTGACTCCGATAACAAAGCCAATGACCCGCAATTTGCCTCGACGCTGGCTCAGGCAATCGATGTGCTTGCCTGTTTCAGATCGGGGGAGCCGACGCTGGGAAATAAACAGATTTCGGTGCGTACCGGCCTGTCCCCGAGCACGATTGTCAGGCTGACCCATACGCTTGTGCGACTAGGGTATTTGCGCCGTGCACCGCAGGGCAGGCGCTATCTACTGGGACCGGCCGTGCTGACATTAAGCTATCCACTTCTTGCAAGCCTGCAATTACGACAAATTGCCCGCCCTCTGATGTTGCGGCTGGCGCTGGAGATCAACGGCGCTGTCTCACTGGTTATTAGGGATCGTTGTAATATGGTTTATGTGGAAACGGCACGCGCCAATGAAACTCTACAGGCTCATCCGGATATTGGTGCCGCATTGCCCATGATGTCGACCGCGGCCGGCAAGGCTTGGCTCTGCCGCGCCTCTGCACAAGAGCGCGATGCCGCCCTGAATCGCATTCGGGTGGAGCAGCCAGACCATTACAAAGCGCATCACCATAGCCTTGACGAAACTTATCGAGAATTCGAGCGCTATGGTTATTGCTCGAACAACCAGCAGTGGGTGCCGCATTCGTTTGGTTTTGCGGTTCCTTTTGCAAAGCCGATAGATGCCAATATTTTTGTCCTAAACTGCGGTGTGCCAGTCACTGATGGGTCATTTGCCGAGCGCAACAGGCAAATCCCCAAAAGGCTGCAAGTTCTGGTAAACAGTGTGCAAAATACGCTTGGTTTATAAAATTGCTTTATTCTCAGGATAAAACCCGATTACAGTCAATAGGGCGATAATTGAAAAAAACCGTCGTCTCACCGAAACACCGGTGTGACGACGGGTCTAAGTTTACTTAAGTAAACGTTTTGCCCTAAATCTTGACGGCTTTTTCCTTGCTGGTCAGATAGCCCACCGCAGCGCTGAAGCGATCGCGATATTTTTCGTCGATCAGCGGGGCGACCTTGTCCTTGACCACATCGTGCAGGCCGGGCTTGCCGCCTTTGCCTTTTTCCCAGTCACCAGGGTGTTGGAAGTTGCTCATGATGTAGGTCCAGCCATTGAGCTCGTCCACTGACTGCAGGCCGGTGGATTCGGCGCCGGCAGGGCAGGACAGCAGACGTGCCAGTTGCTTGGTATCCACGTTGTAGGCCCACAGGAAATTGTTGACGTGCGTGCCGCTGTCCTCACCAATGAACAGGGTGCGCAATTTTTCTGAGAATTTGATATTGTCCGGATTGGCGATTTTATCTGCGTTGGCCGTATTGCCCAGCGCATCGGGGGTTTGCAGATCTTCGCCGACCAGTTCTGCCGGTGGTTTCATGTCGACCGGAACCCATTCGCTGTTGATTGGCTTGCCAGTATTGTCTTTCTGATCGGCTTTCAGATTCAGTGCATATACGGCGCCGGCATATGGGCCTTGAACCTTGATGTCGCTGGAGCCATCGAGCATGGCATCGCGTACATAGGACATGGCTGAGTAGGCGATTTTATCCTTGACATTAACGGTCGTGCCTTCCATTTTTGAAAAGCCCATGCTGCCGCCGGACAGTGCGGCATAGCGGTGCGTTTCCAGAAACGCCGCTGCTTTTTCCATGCCAGGCTTGAGCTTGACCCAGTTAAACTTCTTATCAAAGACGATTTTCGTGAATGTGCTGTCGTCGGGGTCGTCGGTCTTGACCTCCATGATGTCTTCAGGCCGCAGCTTGTTGGCCAGCGCTTCAATTTCATCGCTGCTCGCATGTCCCAGGTGAATCCAGGTCAGATCTGCCGAGCCCGGACCCTCGCCACTGGTCTGGTGCCATTTGGCGACATACAGATTACCGGCAGACAGGTCTTGTTTTTTGTCTGCAACGAACATAAATAATCCGCCATGGTTGGCATCGTCGCCCATCAACGCGGTACGTTCGTCAGGCATTACCTGGATCAATTCATGAGAAATACGGCCAAGGTTGTAATGCTTCTTGATAGAGCCCGTGCCGTCGGGGTTAACGGTCACTTCCGGCATATGGCCGTAGTGGTATGGGTTGGCTTTGGTCTCATCACCAAACAGCGCCTTGCTGAAGCCTTTGAACTCGTCGTTTTTGGCGATTTTGAAGGCATTGGGCTCGTACTCTTCGCTGGATAAATGCGTATTCCATGGGGAGAGCGAGGCGCCACAGGTAATCCACAATCCATGTACGCCGGAGGTATCAACGTTGTGATATTTCACCAGGGACAGGTGGCCGGTATCCGGGTCCTGGTCCAGGGTAAGAACCGCGATAGGCGAGGGCAGCTTGCCATACATATCATCGCCATTGAGATTGCGTGTGGTGTATTCGAACTGCACAACGGCAAATACCGTATTGCCCTTGACGCCGTCTACCTTGGCATTGTCTAACTTGAGCAACGATGTGCCATCGGGGCTGTCAGAGAAAATCTGGCGCTCTTTGCCGGCAACCGATGTGTCCAGAATTGGCTTGTTGTTGATATCGAAGTAGCCGCCGGCAATAACTTGGCCGCCTTTGCCGTCAGGCACCTTGTCGCCCGTCAGAAAGAACGGCTTGTAGGCCAGCTCAAACGTGGTGCTGGTCTTGTCGGCCCAATTGATTTTCAGCGAAGAGTCCACCGTGGTATCGGCCAATGCGGCCAGGTTATCCAGGGTGGGCGCTGCCATACCGACAAACTCCGCAGAGGCAAACGCCTTTTGCACAGCGTCGGCTGTTTGGGCCGTGGCAAAGCCAGCGAAGCTGCCCAGAACGCCCGTGGTGAGCGGCAACATGGGTGCACTTGCCAGTGCTTTGAGACTGCGGCGACGAGAAGGGGAAAACGTAACGGATTTCATCTTACTTGATCCTGTTGAAAATAATCCGCAGATATTACAGGTTTAATATGACAGGAATTTGTACGTCGAACCGGTTGTGAGCTACATGTGCTTATCTCTATTTTTGTACTGACAGACTTTCGCTCCCCAGCGTGTACACAATAGGAAAAGTGAATTGGTCAAACTGTGAATGTGGTTTATTAGTGTCTGTCTCGCACGCCGACATTTAGCAAAAACATCTTTGTTATAGGAAGTGGATAAGGAAAATAAGTAATGCAAGGAGATTAAGATAAATACCAAGTATCCTCGCATGCCCATTTTCAAGATGATAGTTTCTTTTGGTTATATAGAAATGTCGTTGATCATTAACAGGATGACAAAGACTCAAAAGATAAGAATACGTTATTGTCATTTTTTGGATACAAATTCGCAGATGCGTGGGCTCGGATCGAATAACGATATTCGAGTATTTTTTATTGATATGACATACTTTTTCCATCGTTGTCCTGTATTTTTGGGGAAAGCAATTTTGAACGACAAGAAATGCATACACTTATCTCGTATCAATGAAACCCGTAACATTAACCGGTATATTGCGGAAAATTTTTGTGTAGCCATATCGGGAAGCGAGACGCCATGAAATTCCACAGACAAACCCGCAAGCGATACTACGAGAATGGCTATCTCAGCCAGTGCCAGGCTGCTGTCGTCAAAATTGAAGCCGACATGATCGAGCTCGATAGCACGGTGGCTTTCCTCGAGGGAGGAGGCAGGAAGCGAATCACGGTACGATCACGCTGGGTAGTGGCCGCGCCCTGAGATTTATCGACGCAAGAAAAATGTACGGACACTCGCCAGGGATCGACGGCTATCCTGACGGTCAAGTTGGCGGCGTGATTTTGGCACAAAGTACATCCGGAAGATGCGTCGCTTCTAGATGATCTGCATATTGACGACAGCGTCACGGTGTGCATCGATACTGATCGACGAACACGCTTGACGCTCAGTCATACGGCCTCCCACATCCTTTAGGTTGCTGTCGGTTCGATCCGGCCCGATGCAGTACAGTCAACGCTGGGCTGTCATATCCGGACCGACGGGGCACGCTTTGATTTTGGTGTGAGCGAGCGCTTAAGCCCGGCACAAATCATCCAGATCGAAGCCTGTGCCAACGATCTGGTCTTGCGCGACGTAGTTATCACAATGAGCGCGCACGCGCACGAGCCTGATCTGCGCCGCTGGTATTGCGAGCGTCACGACATTGCCTGTGGCGGTACCCACCTGGATCGTACCGGGCCAGTTGGCAAACTGGTGGTGAAACGCAACGGCCTGGGAACGGGAAAAGAGCGTCTGACTTGCCTTTTCCCTGATGCCATCTTTGATACGGCACGTTTTTTATTAATACGGCGCGTTTTTATTAAATAGGTGCCTGACACATAGAATCCCTTGGCTTTGCATTAACGGATCGTCGAGCCATAATAAACGTAACGTTGCCACTCGTCGCTATGTATACCAACGCTTCCTGTCGGAGGATTCGGCGGAAAATCATAGCCGTCAAGGCAGGTGCAGCGTTAGTGAACCCCGCTTATACTGCCTTAATGATTAGTCCGGCGCGGGAAAATCAACCCCGTCAAGGCAGACTGGCCAGGAGCACGCATTAACGGCGGCGATGATGCCCAGGCTTCCGGTGGTGGGACCGGTGGCCTCGATATTGTCGATGGGCCGATTTTTTATTGTAAGCCCGTGGACGGTAGTGTTTATGACGACTGGAATGATTGTATTTTCTTTCATACTTTGGCCCACTGTGGCGATAGCCGTCACGATAACCATAATGGCGATCGTGCACCACGCAACCGGTCAGAAAAATACTCAGAAAACCGATAATGACAAGCAACTTTTTCATCGACATTCTCCCTGTTTATTTTGCCGATATAGTAAACAGGATTCACTTCGATAGGTATTGCCCAGTTGTAATCTAAATTTCAATCGGGTTCAGAGCAGATGAGCTGTAATAATAATCGTACGGCGAGTGTGCTTGTTTTCTACTTGAAAGTAAGAAATGGCCTTCTCATTATTGCCTATACTATGTCAACCAGTGCCTTGAGCCCAGCCACTCTGGCCTCCGTTCTCGCTTCGGCTGCCTGCAGTTTGAGATCATAAAGTACATTCGCAAGGTGGCAAACCGTCCTGACAGGCACAAAAAAGGTGGCGATCGCGCCACCTTTTCCATGCAATATTGCGTTGTGTTTCAGGCCGGGCTAGTCTTCCTTGCGTAGGTGCGGGAAAAGCAGTACATCGCGAATGGTCGGGCTGTCGGTCAGCAGCATAATGTAGCGGTCAATGCCGATGCCGCAGCCGCCGGCAGGCGGCATGCCATATTCGAGCGCGCGGATATAATCGGCGTCGTAGTACATGGCTTCTTCATCCCCTGCGTCCTTGGCAACAACCTGTGCCTGAAAGCGTGCAGCCTGGTCTTCGGGATCGTTCAGTTCAGAGAACCCGTTCGCAATCTCGCGGCCGGTAATGAATAGTTCAAAGCGCTCGGTAATTTGCGGATTGCTGTCCGAGGCGCGGGCCAGCGGAGAAACTTCTACCGGATAGTCAATGATGAAAGTCGGGTTCCACAATTGTGATTCGGCTGTCTCTTCAAACAATGCCAGTTGTAATGCGCCAATACCGGCCCGCGCCAACACCGGGCCGTCGACGTCCGCACCCAGCCTGCGCAATTCTGTGCGCAGGAATTCAATGTCATTGAGCTGTGTTTCTGTATAGCCCTGGGCATATTTCATGATGGCCTGGGTAATCGTCAGGCGATCAAAAGGCTGGCTCAGGTCCAGTGCTTTGCCCTGGTGGGTCAGAATCGCACTGCCGGTCGCCTGGGTGGCCACATCGCGCAGCAACTGTTCGGTAAAATCCATGAGCCACTGATAATCCGTATAGGCGGCATAGAACTCCATCATGGTAAATTCCGGATTATGCCGGGGGCTGACGCCTTCGTTGCGAAAATTGCGGTTGATCTCGAAGACGCGCTCAAAGCCGCCCACCACCAGCCGTTTCAGATACAGTTCCGGCGCGATGCGCAGGAACATCTGCATGTCCAGCGCGTTATGATGCGTCACAAACGGCTTGGCGGCAGCGCCACCGGGAATTGGATGCAGCATCGGTGTTTCGACTTCCAGAAAGTCGGCAGCATTCATGACCGAGCGCATTGCAGCAATGGCCTTGCTGCGTACCTTGAAGGTGTTGCGTGATTCTTCAGTCATGATCAGATCGACGTAGCGCTGGCGATAGCGCAGTTCCTGGTCGGCAATGCCGTGAAATTTGTCGGGCAGGGGCCGCAGGGACTTGGAAATCAGGCTGATTGATTCGGCATGAATCGACAGTTCGCCCTTGTTTGTCTTGAAAACACGGCCACTGACGCCGATGATGTCACCGATATCCCACGTCTTGAACTGTTCGTACACGTCTTCGCCGAGGCCTTTTTTGTCCAGATAAATCTGGATGCGTCCACTGGCATCCTGGATGGTGGCAAAACTGGCCTTGCCCATCACACGCTTGAGCATCATGCGGCCAGCAACACAGGCCGGATTGGCTTGCGGATCCAGGGTTTCCTTGTCTAGCGAATCAAACTGCTCATGCAGCGCCTGTGCCTTGTGTTTTGGCTTGAAGCTGTTGGGGTAAGCCACGCCGGCTGAGCGCAGGCGCGAGAGCTTGCCACGTCTTTCGGCGATGAGTTTGTTTTCGTCAACTTCGGTAACGGGCGCGTCTTTCTGGATGTCGTTCATAGGGTTTGCTGATGTTTTGCTTTGCATGTCAGACACAAGTGACATGGCAGGGTGAATGGGGATGGCAGGTTGCGATATGCGTGTCAAACGGGTCGATAATAACGATATGGCCGCTCACTGGCTGTACTGACGTATGTCATCCAGCGCTTTGCTGGCAAAATGTTCGCTGTTGATATACCGGACAATCGCTTCTGCCACGGCCTCGGGGCTGCGCAGCGCACCCGTTTCGTTCAGTGTGGTAAAGCGGGCCAGATCCGGGAAATCGTCGATATTGCCCGAGCGAATGGTCTCTTGCATGTGCGTATCTATGACACCGGGTGCGAGCGATACCAGCCTGGCATGCGGCGCTTCCAGGCTGGCGACACGAGTATACATGTCCAGCGCTGCCTTGCTGGCACAGTACACGCCCCAGCCCGCAGTGGGCGAGCGCCCGGCGCCCGAAGAAATGTTGACGACCCGTACATCTGCAGCCAGCGTCTTGGTGGCGCGAAGCAGGGCAGTGGTCAGCAACATGGCACTGGTGACATTCAGATTGAATGTACGGGAAATGGCATCAGCGTCTTTGAGCGTATCATACTGGGCGACTGGTCCCAGAGAACCCGCATTGTTGATCAGCAGATACTGGCTTGCGGTCTGATCCAGCTGCGCAAAAATTCCCAATGCCGCAGCTTCGATATGCTGCATATCGGACAGGTCATGGGCATAATGCACATGCGTGCAGCCCGATGCTTGCGCCAGCCGCTGCGTTTGCGCATCGCTGTTGCGCGACACGGTAATCAGCTGTCTGGCGCTGCCGGCCAGCTTGCGTGCCAGCGCGGCGCCCAGGCCGCGCGATGCACCAGTCACAATAGCAATCGTTCCACTCATATCAGACTCCCTGCTTCAGGCTGGCTTCGATAAACGGGTCAAGGTCGCCGTCCAGCACCTTTTGGGTATTGGATATTTCGACATTGGTTCGCAAATCCTTGATACGGCTATTGTCCAGCACATACGAGCGGATCTGGTGACCCCAGCCGACTTCGGTCTTGGATTCTTCCAGTTTCTGCTGCTCGGCCAGCCGGTTGCGCATTTCCAGCTCGTACAGCTTGGAGCGCAGCATGGACATGGCTTCGGCTCGGTTGCGATGTTGCGAACGGTCATTCTGGCACTGTACAACAATGCCTGTCGGGGTGTGGGTAAGCCGCACTGCCGAATCGGTTTTGTTGATGTGCTGACCGCCCGCGCCACTGGCGCGATAAGTATCGATCCGCAAATCCGCAGGGTTGATTTCAATCTCGATAGAGTCATCGATTTCGGGGTACACGTACACACTGGCAAAAGACGTATGGCGACCATTGGACGAGTCAAACGGGCTTTTTCGAACCAGTCGGTGAACACCGCTTTCCGTACGCAGGTAGCCAAACGCGTATTCGCCTTCGACCTTGATGGTTGCCGATTTGATGCCGGCTACGTCGCCATCGGACTCTTCCAGTACTTCGGTTTTGAAGTCCTTGCGTTCGCAATATCTGAGGTACTGGCGCAACAGCATGGACGCCCAATCCTGGGCTTCGGTGCCGCCGGCGCCAGCCTGGATGTCGACAAAACAATTGAGCGGGTCGGCCGGGTTGGAGAACATGCGGCGAAATTCGAAGCCGTCGATGATCTTGCCAATGCCGTCAGTATCTTCCTCGATGGCAAGCAGCGTCGCATCGTCGTCGTCGGCGCTGGCCAGTTCAAAGAGTTCTTGCGTATCGCGAATGTTCTGCTTCAATTGATCCAGTACAAGAACGACATTTTCCAGGCTTTTTTTCTCGCGGCCCAGTTCCTGGGCCTTCTCGGGGTCGTTCCAGACGTCCGGGTTTTCCAGCTCCAGATTGACTACTTGCAGCCGTTCTGATTTGGATTCGACGTCAAAGATACCTCCGTAGCGCGTCCTCGCGCTCAGCGTAATCTTCAAGACGGTCGGCCAGTTGGTTCTGACGTTCTGCTTCCATGCGTGTTATTCCCTTGCTGAGTAATTTTGCTTAACCCTTTATTTTAGCGCACCCGGGCGCCATAGCTGGCCGAATGCCGATCTTGGGCTGCAAAACTTACGTGTCGCCCGGGCTGGCGCCTGGATGAGTCAGACGTTACATTCAGCGGGCGGGGCGTTGGCCGGAAACATTGCCAAAGGCGCCCCCGACCGTGCCAACTACGCCATCAATATGCTGACCGGGCGTGCCTGTCGTTGTGCAGGCGGTCAAAACCAGAAGGGCGAACAGAATGGCGCTGGTAAGTTTCATAATTTTTCTGGAAATAAAAATGCAGGATAACAAATTGCCGGCCGCTTGCCTTGTCGGGACGGTAACCGTTGTAACAAGAATACCTGAAGGCGCGCATCTGATCGGGATCTTCAGCCAGGGGCATGATGCGGTCACGCTTTTAGAAAGCCGCCGGCTCGGCGTGGCGCACCATCAGTTGCACGTTTACAACGCCATTCCAGGCATTGGGCGCAATTTCATAGATAAGATCGGTGTATTCCGGCAGGGTCTCGGCATGATTGAACCAGATTGCATCGTATTGCTGGTTCATGCGTTCCAGACGCAATTTCAGGTGTTTTTCCTTCAGCAAACGCTGATTGAGCACCCGGAACGTGTCACGAAAAAGGGGAGGGGGAAAACCGGCGCCCCAGACGTGCTCATGCAGCATGCCGGCCACTTCCGCTGTCGTAAAGAGTGGATCGAGCGAGCCATCGGTTTCGATCAGCGGTTCAAAACTGTCTTTGCCGCTAATGCGGCGTACCGCCAGGTCAAAGGCCTCTTCAAATTCGGCAAAAGCCTCTTCGCGCAGTGTCAGCCCGGCGGCCATGGCATGGCCGCCGAATTTGAGAATCATGCCCGAATGGGTTTTGGACACCAGATCCAGAACGTCGCGAAGATGTACGTCCGGCACAGACCGACCCGAACCGCGCAGCTCTCCCGGGTCACCGGGGGCAAAGGCCAGGGTTGGTTTCCAGAATTTTTCTTTCAGTCGTGATGCGACAATTCCCACCACGCCCTGATGCCAGTCAGGATGAAAGACACACACGGTGGCGTTGCGGGCTTTTTCAGGCGCTTGCAGGCTGGCCTGCGCTTGTTCGCTCATATCCTGTTCAATGGTGCGACGCCGATGGTTCATCGTATCCAGTTCGCGGGCTAGCGCCAGCGCTTCGGCCTCATCGTCCGTCGTCAGGCAGCGTATCCCGATGCTCATATCGGCCAGACGGCCGGCGGCATTAATACGCGGACCGATGCGAAAACCCAGATCCAGCGCCGTGGCCTCCCGGTTGTCGCAACTGGCCACCAGGAACAGGGCCTTCAGACCAGGCTGCAATTGATTGCGGCGAATTTTTTTCAGTCCCTGCGACACCAGCAGTCGGTTGTTGGCGTCCAGCCTGACCACATCGGCCACCGTTCCCAGCGCGACCAGATCGGCCAGTGCGTCAAGCCGCGGGCCCGCTTTGGCGTCCACCCAGCCGCGCCTGCGAAACTCTGCGCGCAAGGCCAGCAGTACGTAAAAAATGACACCCACGCCGGCCAGGTTCTTTGATGGAAAGCCGCAATCTGGATGATTCGGGTTCACAATGGCGAGTGCCTCGGGTAGCGCATCCCCGGGCAAGTGATGGTCCGTGACCAAGACCCGCATGCCCAGGTCATTGGCGGCCTGCACCCCGTCTATGCTGGCGATGCCGTTGTCCACCGTGATCAGCATATCCGGCTTGCCTGCAGGATGATTGCACGCCAGTTCCACCACGGCAGGAGACAATCCATAGCCCGTTTCAAAGCGGTTGGGCACCAGAAAATCGACATCGGCGCCAAACGCGCGCAAGCCACGCAGCGCCACCGCGCACGCCGTGGCGCCATCACAGTCGTAATCAGCGACAATCAGCAGCTTCTGTTTGGCGGCAATGGCATCGGCCAGAATGGCTGCCGCCCTATCGGCCTGACTCAGTTCCGAGGGATTGATCAGGTCGGCCCAGGACAGACGTGTCTGCTGGGAAGAAGCCACGCCGCGAGCTGCCCACAACCGGGCCAGCAGGGCATGAATGCCGCTTTCCTGCAATTGTTTTTCGTAGTCAGGGTTAACCGGACGAGCTGTGATTTTTACTGAGACCACCATTGCTTCCATTGCTTGCGTTTACCGGGCAGCCATTTCAATAGCGCCGGTGTAGGTTCCAGGGAAAGGTCGACCCACCGGTCTTCGCCGGTCAGGATCAATCTGAATGGCATGGTAACAGGGTTGCCAGCAGATTCGGCCTCAAGCGCTTTTCCCAACTCAAGTGTCAGTGTCTGCTCCACGCTCGGCAATAAAGCGAGCCAGTGGCCCCACTGACGCGTCCGATGAACGGCTTCCAGGTCGCGGATCACGGTCGGCATTGTTGTTGCAGGAGGTGTCAACTGCGCGGGTGCGGCGCCGCCAAACAGCCAGCCACCATTGATAAGCGGCAGGTTCTTGTCGCGCCGGGCCTCATTGACAGGATGATGATGCCAGGCAATCTGCAGTTCGCTCAGCAGGCGACGCAAGGGTTTAAAAGCGTCTTCCTGCGGCCAAACGTGCGCCAGATCGGCGCTGGCGATTAATGTCGGGCTCAGTGACGGTAGATCAAAATCGTCCGGTACCGCCACCGTCCAGCCTTGCGGGGTGTGGTCCGTGAGCGTAAAGGGCGTGCCGGCAAAGATCTCTGCTGCACTATCGTACAGCGCCAGGCTTTCCTCTTCTGTCACGGCAATGTCGGTCGCGGTCAGCATGTGCGCGCCGGTATTGGTCAGGCCAAAGTGCGCAAGCTGAAACAGCCAGACCGCTTCATTGACCTTTGTGCCCGGGACCAGAATGGGTGCAAGCGCTGCACCGGCGTTCTGGCCGGGCGCTGGCGTAAATTGATGGCGCTGTACGAGCCAGGCTTCAAATGGCGTACAGCCGGTTTGATCCGGATCGGCCGCGTGCCTGTGCGCTGTGCCGAATTCGAACAGGCGTCGCAGCAGAACCGCATTTTTTTTCAGGTGCTCGGCAGTTTCGTGCGCCACGGAATCGGCAGGAAGTGCACCGATAATGATCAGTTCCATGTCGGCGTATTTCTCATAATGTGGGGCCTATTGCAGGCAGCTGTGGAATCATAAGCAGGGTGGTCAATTCAAAAGCATGTTTGGGTCGCGATTGTCATGAGACGCCTGGGGCCGCTTCCGGCCATTGCCTCATTAACCTGTGGTGGGAATGAACTGAGTCCAATTCTTAAGTGGCTTATCGCAAGATATTGGAAGATTATAACGGCTAAGCCCAGCTAGGGTGTAAGAAGGGCTAGGCCGCGCGACGGCCAAATCCGTTCAGCGATCGGTAACGGCAAGCGATGTCATCAAGCAGCCAGGTCACGACGGGCGTGTTTAATGTCCTGGGCGATGGCGTGTTCGATCAGTTCGGGATCCGAAGTCAGATTCACGCTGTAACTGTCGCCGATGCGAATCCATTTTGTCCTGCCATCGGATTTCGGCAGTTTACAAGATATCTGGAAATTGTATTGGTTTTGCGCCGGCAACCGGCTCTTGGTTGCGTCCACTTCAACGAAGCTTGTGACGCGGATCTTGAAATCTTTTTCCTCTATCCCTGCCTCCCGGCAGATACGGGCCTTGGAGATCAGCTTCCAGATCTGTTCTTCGGATTTATTATTTGAGCGCAAAAAGAAATGGAAAATGAGGAATGCTGCCAGACCCGCAATTACTAATACACTGTCGATACTCATCGGTTGCCCTCATTTGTTAAGTTGATGATCTTACTCTGAATTGACACGCTGTGATGCGCGTCTGTCTTTTTTATGAAGAAGGGATCCGGGATTTATCGGATTTGCAGCATTTGATCCTGCCTCTTGGGGCATAATGGGTCTTCACACTCTCTACGGATACGACATGAATAGGAAAGCCATACAAATCACAACATCGCCATTAAATGCCGGTGGCATCGTGTTGGTCGCTTTGGCCGACGATGGTTCAATTTGGCAATCGAACAGGCAAAATATGTCTTCGTCGAGCGACAAATGGTCGGCTTGGACAAAACTGCCGGATCTGCCGCAAGGGACGTCCGATGAGCAAACGGATTAAGCCAGCTCAAATGATGGTTCCACGGCAAGCTCTGCGCAACCCCAATAACAAACAGAACGCAGCTTATTCGGCTTGTCAAACGCTTGCCGCAGAAATCTGACCTCATCGCCTGTGGCGAGGCGCCTCGCGTCAAATGCCGCACTCAAAGCGGATCCATGCCTCGATCTTAATGAAAATAATAATTGGCGACGTATCTGCGTACCCGCCTTGTATTGAGAAAATCAATGTCCTTGCGGTTTCGCTCTGTATCGACCAGTTGAATGAACCGGATCGCCTCGTCATCGCGCAAGGTTCGGCTTTGGCCGCTCTGGTAATGGAATTTCACACCAGGCAAGCCATATTCATACAAGACGCCGACAGATTGAATTTGATTCATATTGGCACCTCCAGATGAGTTGATATAAGTGCAGCGAGACTATGTTTCAGTTCGCCAACGCTTATATGGACTCACCCTTATTATTTATATGAGGCCTGGGGCGGCAAACGCAATATCAATATCGTAATGAAACATTTCGTTGCTTAATCAGTGGTGTTATGAAAATGAAAAGCTCGTTGCTAAAAATTTGCCTGGTGCCGCTGTCTGTTTTTGTTCAAGTCGCCGCAGACGGTTTTCATAACGAGCAGCGTCGCGAGCCGGCTCGGCTTGTATGGCTCAGCCCAGACTCACATTTGTAATAATTGTCACCCTTTCCGGCAAAAGTCGTTTTGTGCAGGGCAGGCTAAATATAATCGGCTTGGCAGGCCTAAAAACTTCGCAGGCCTAAAATGCTTACGCGGGCAATTGCCGCTATTTCCATCGAAAGCTGGCTGACCAAGGAAAATAACAGATGAAATTTCGCGCTACCGTCACGACGGTGTCACTCATAATGGCAGCCATGGTTTCCCTGCCAACCTTTTCACAAAACGTCCCACAACCGGCGGCGGAAATAGCCCCACAACAAGCCGCGCAAGTATCGCTGGCCAGCAGTATGGTCGCCAATGGCGGCACCACGGCCGAACTGACTTCAGTGGTTAAATCCGGAAACCGGGTGACGGTAAAGGTGCGTTTCGTAGAAACGGACCCCGGGGTGTCCGGGCTTTACATGCTGTACCCTTCCCTGGACGACAAGGCGTATGAAAATGATTTCTATCTGCTGGCCGGAGATAAAAAGTATCTTCTATTGAAGGACTCTGCGGGCAAGCCGCTAGCGCCGGGAAAAGTGCAGTTGCGCAGTAGTGGAAAAGTACGGGGAGTGTGGTATGGCACCTTTCCTGCGCCCCCCGACAATGAGAGCGTGATGTTGTTCATTCCGAATATTGAACCGCTGGGCCCGTTTCCGATTTCCGGTCAGTAAAACCATGCTGACCAAACTTTCTGTGGGTCTGGCTGATAAATTAATGACTGCACAAAGGCTGGCCATCCAGGTGCTGGCTGCCGTGGCGCTGTGCATGCCTGCGCTGGCTGCTGCACAGGACGATGATGACCGTGGCCAATATATTCTTGAACTTGTTCCGCAAATTCGCGACTTGATTGCTGCCGATTCCGATTTGGATGCAGCCACTAGCGGGTTGTCTGCAAGTGCCCGCCAGCTTGTCGCCAGCAATAGCGACATTGCGGCGCGCGCATCAGACAAGGGCACAGTCCTGTCGGTCGCCAGCGATGTTCTGTTTGCCTTCGATCGTGCGACCTTGTCTGCGAAGGCCCAGTCAACATTGCAGGATATCGCTGCTATCGTTGCCGACATACCGGCAGGTTCGGTGAAGGTGATCGGGCACACAGATAGTGTGGGAGGCGTCGACTATAACAAGACGCTGTCGGCGGCGCGCGCCGAGGCGGTCGTCGCATTCCTGGTGGCGCACGGCGTAGACGCGTCGCGCCTGGCGCCAGCCGGACATGGAGAAACCGAACCCGTTGCCGAAAACGAAATCAACGGCAAAGACAACCCGCCGGGACGGGCCAGGAACAGAAGAGTTGAATTCGTGTTACCAAAATAATAATAAGGACGCCATCGCCAATATCAGGAACGTCATGGCGAATATCAGAGAGGCCATCGCGAACATCGGGGAGGTCATGAACAATGTCAGCGGCGCCTTCGCGGGCGTAAGGCGCCATGGCCAATGTCAGGAATCCGATGGCCAATGCCTGATGGCATCGGCCCGGCCCCGGATGGTACCGGGAAAATACATTGAAATATAATCTTATAAAGGAGCAGGAGTGCGCCTGTCAGGCGTGGGGGTTTTCAGCTATCATCAGGGGCTCGATCCCTATTTGTTGTGTCCATCATCAATGGTGCAATGGCTGCGTTTGCCGGTAACGGCACGATGGATACACGCAATTTTTTAAATTCTGCTAGTTCCTGCTTGGAATGGTAATCTTTGTAAAGATCAAAATACGTGAAAATACCTTTTGAATTATGGATTGGTGCCCGGTACGCCGGCCTGACACGTACGCGTGGGCGGGGCAAAAAAGGCGACCGGTTTGTTTCCTTCATCGCGGGCACCTCCATGGTCGGAATTGCATTGGGCGTTGCCGCTTTGATTATCGTGCTGTCGGTCATGAACGGGTTCCAGGTGGATGTGCGGGACCGCATGTTGTCGGTGCTGCCGCATATCCAGTTGGTCGTGCCCAATGAAGACCCGGTTGCCGTGACGGATAACTGGCAGCAACTGGCCGACCAGGCGCAGCAGAATCCGCAGGTCGAAGGCGCGTCTGCCTTCGTGGCAGCAGGCGGTATGCTGGCGCGCGGCGACATCCTCAAGGGTGTGGAAATACGCGGCGTCGACCCGAAAAACGAAGGCAAGGTGTCGGAGCTGCCGCAGCAAATGATCAGCGGTTCGCTCGATACCCTGGAGGCAGGCAGTTTCAGGCTTGTCATCGGCAGTAACCTGGCGCAATACCTGGGCGTGGCGGTCGGCGATACGCTGTTAGTAATGACGCCGCAAGGCTCAATCAACCCGTCAGGATTTTCGCCTCGCATGCGGCAGTTTACGGTATCGGGTATTTTTAATTCGGGTCATTATGAATATGATTCGAATATGGCTTTCATTGCCGTCAAAGATGCAGCCGTGCTATTTCGCGATGTGGGATCGGCCGGTGTGCGACTCAAAATCCATGACATGATCAATGCTCCCGAGGTGGCCACGCAATTGACCAATTCGCTGCCGCCAGGCGTTGTGGCACGTGACTGGACCATGGATAACCGTACCTGGTTCGCTGCAGTCAAAACGGAAAAACGCATGATGTTCCTGATTCTGGTCCTGATTGTGGCCGTTGCAGCCTTTAACCTGTTGTCGTCATTGGTGATGGCCGTCAAGGACAAGCAATCGGACATTGCCATATTGCGTACATTGGGCGTCAGCCCGTTTCAGATCGGCAAGATCTTTTTGGTGCAGGGTTCCCTGATCGGCTTTATCGGTACCTTCCTGGGCGTATTGTTCGGTTGTCTGGTAGCCTACAATATCGACGTGGTGATTCCCTTTATCGAGGGGCTGTTCGGCATTCATTTCCTGGACCCAAGCATTTATTTCGTCAGTACCTTGCCGTCCCACCCTGAAGTTGACGACATCGGCCTGATCGGCATTACGTCGCTGGTGCTCTCGCTATTGGCAACCATTTACCCAAGCTGGCGGGCTTCCCGCCTGCAACCTGCAGAGGTGCTGCGTCATGATTAATCCGGAAAACAACACCTTTCAGCAAAGCTCCTATGCCCTGGAATCGCGCGATGTGGTCAAATATTATGAAGATGGCGGCGCGCGCCTGGATATCCTGAAGGGCGTGTCGCTGCAGGTGGCAGCCGGTGAAATGGTTGCCATCATCGGCGCATCGGGCTCGGGTAAAAGCACCTTGCTTCATATGCTCGGGCTTTTGGACAAACCGACTTCGGGCCAGATTCTGATTAACGGACAGCAGACGCACGCGCTGTCTGAGAAGGCGATAAGCCGCATTCGCAATGAAAGCCTGGGTTTCGTCTACCAGTTTCATCATTTGCTGAACGAATTCAATGCACTTGATAACGTCGCCATGCCGCTGATTGTGCGACGTATGGACCGCAAGCAGGCCCGCTCGCAGGCCGAAGCGGTACTGGAACGGGTCGGGCTCAAAGCGCGGATCCACCATACCCCGGGACAGTTGTCGGGCGGCGAGCGCCAGCGTGTGGCGCTGGCGCGTGCCCTGGTGACGCAACCCATATGCGTGCTGGCCGACGAGCCTACCGGCAATCTGGATCGCGAAACGGCGGCCAGTATGTTTGCATTGCTAAAACAGATGAATGCGGAACTGAAAACGGCATTTGTGATTGTCACCCATGATGCCAAGCTGGCCTCACTGGCAGATCGGCAACTGCTGATGGAACGGGGGGTATTGCAGACAGCATAATTGCGGCAGAATCCCGATAATGCGAAGGAGAGATTATTGTACATCGATACACATTGTCATCTCGACGCTTCCGAGTTTAATGACGATCGTAGTGCCGTTATTGCAAGCGCCCAGCAGGCGCAGGTCGGACAGATCGTCATTCCAGCCATTGGACGCAGCAATTTTTCTACAGTTCGGCAATTGGCTCACTCTTTTGACGGTGGGTATTATGCGCTGGGTATACATCCATTATTTGTCGGGCAAGCGGCTGACGAGGATCTGGATATCCTCGCGCAGGAAGTGGAGCGCGCGCTTGATGACCCGCGATTTGTCGCCATCGGTGAAATCGGCCTGGATTTTTTCGTCAAGGATATTGCAACCGGACCGCCACGTAAACGTCAGGAGTTTTTTTACCAGGAACAGCTTAAGCTGGCCCGCCAGCACGCGTTACCCGTGCTTTTGCACGTGCGGCGGTCACAGGACATCATTCTGAAATACCTGCGTCGCTTTCCCGAGGTCGGCGGTATCGCCCATGCCTTCAATGGCAGTGATCAGCAGGCCGATCAATTTGTTGATCTCGGCTTTGCGCTGGGCATCGGCGGCGCCATGACCTTTACCCGCGCACGGCAGATCCGGCGCCTGGCCTGTCGTATACCGTTGTCCAGTATCGTACTGGAAACGGATTCTCCGGATATTGCCCCGGCCTGGCTGCAAGAAGATCACCCGCGCAACACTCCCGGGCAGATTCCCGCTATCGCCCAGGCATTGGCTCAACTGCGCGATGTTCCCACCGGGGAAATTGAGCGAGGAACTAACGCAACGGCCCACCGGGTGCTGTCACGTCTGGCCGCGTAGTGGCAGTTCGATCAAATGTGCTGAGTGACGCCGGTTACATGATGGCGTATGCGCCATGGTCAGAGGCCTGCTAAGCGGAGGTACTCTAGTAACAGCACGGTATTTGCGCAATGACCGGATGGTCACGAAGCGATTGCGGTGTACGGTTGGCAAAAAGACAATAGCATTTATCGAGTTATTGATCTGCGCGGATATCATGCATTGGCCAGCCAGCGTTTTTCTGTTTTCCCGCTTACCTTTCATGCAATGGCATGGGGCCGGCACAAACGATGGTTGGGCGGATCCGGCGAACGAGCCGGTTGTGTGTGCAAGCAGGAGGCGGATGCCAGTCGCTGTCTGGTACTGCAGCCTCGCGTTCGGTATCGCCATCGTTCAGTGGTTCGAGACACTGCCTTCGCCAACGCTGCTGATCCTGATAGGGCTTAGTCTCCTGGGTATCTGCTGCGTGCTCTCTATACCGGCGATGTTGCCAATTCGTTGGCTTGACCGACGTTCGCATCAAGGCGAACAATATTATCGAAGCCAGCGCGATCAGCCTCATCAACGCAATCTACCTCGTCAACTTCAGCATCATCACCAACCTCAGCAACATCAGCGCCAGCATCAACACGATTGCCAGCATTATCATCAAGGCCTGCAACGTGATCCATGCACGCCCCCCCAGCCAGGGCCACTCCCTTGTCAGTCGACTGGCATTACCAAGCATCACGCCCGGGGCCGGGTAAGTCAGTCGGAGCGTGCGAGCGCTGGCGCAGCCCTGGCCGGGTTTTGTCCAATGCTGCTACGGTTGAGTCTCCTGGGACTGTGCGTGGTCAGTGCCGCGCTATATTCTGTATGGCGTGCGCAATGTCGACTGGCAGACAGCCTGGATCGACATTTGGAGAACCGTCCATTGTCCATCCAGCTCAGGGTCACCGGACTGCCTCGCGATCTGGTGAATGGGTGGGCCTTTGAGGCACAAGTGCTAACTCATGCGCACGCTGGCCGTTTGCCCGAACGCATCTTGTTGCGCTGGTATGCCGGCGCGCGCAGCGGGCCGTATGCGAAACCGCGGCGGCCAGCCGCTGGCCTGCCTGATCTTCGCCCCGGCCAGGTATGGCAAATGACGGTAAAGCTCAAGCGGATCCATACGCCACGCAATTTTCATGGATTCGATTACGATGCCTATCTGTTCGCCGCTGGCATTCGCGCCAGTGGCTCGGTAAATGGTGCGGCAACATTGTTGCGCGACGAGAGCTGCCGCAAGTTCGGGCCGTGCATTGAACGGATGCGTTTCGAGCTGCGGCGCGCCATGAACGGTGTTTTGCAGCAGAAGCGGTTTGGACCCGTGCTGATTGCGCTGGTCATGGGCGATCAGAACGGTATTGGCAATGAGGACTGGAAAATCTTCAATCTTACCGGCATCACGCATCTGGTCTCAATCAGCGGTTCGCACATTACCATGCTCGCTGCCATGGGTAGCCTGGGTGTATTCCGGCTATGGCGTCATTTGCGCTTACAAGGCAAATTGCTGGCCGATCGTCGGCCAGCCCAAATGATTGCGGCAACGGCCGGTCTGCTGGTGGCCGGCATCTATTCGTTGCTGGCCGGGTGGGGCGTGCCGGCGCAGCGTACGTTTATCATGCTCGCCATCTTGTGGCTGTCCGTCGTCTGGCGCGTCAGGCTCAAAGGCGCAACCCTGCTTTCCGTCACGGCCTTTGCCATTTTGCTGCTAGACCCGTGGGCGGTACTGTCTGTGGGTTTTTGCCTGTCCTTTGCCGCCGTTGCGGGTCTCATGCTGTGGGGGGCTCGCCTGCAACGACGGGTGTCGCCTGCTGGCACACTGATGTTTAAAATCGGTTATGGGCTCAAAGAGGCCGCCGCCATGCAGCTATTTATGAGCGTGGCGCTGGCACCGCTGCTCATTGGTCTGTTTCATCAATACGCATTTGTCTCTCCACTGGTCAATGCGTTTGCCATTCCGGCCATTGGTGCGCTGGTGACGCCGCTGGCACTCTTGCTGGCTGTATTATGTGCAACCAGGCTGTGGCCGCAAGCGACAATCTGGCTGGCCGACGGCGTGCATCGCCTGCTGGAGTTGACGATTACAGGTGTTCGTGTGATATCAGAACAGGACTGGGCAGCCCTGCATTTTCCGGCGCCGCCCGGCCATTGGGTGGTTCTTGGCATGGTGGGATTGTGCTTGTTCGTTCTGCCCAAAGGTTTTCCGGGTCGAATCCTGGGGCTACTATTGTTGATTCCAGTGCTGTTCTATAGGCCGCCAAGGCCATCGGCCGGGGACTGGTTCATGACCGTGCTGGATGTAGGCCAGGGCGCCGCAGTACTGGTAAGCACGCGTCATCATAATGTTCTGTTCGACACGGGCGTGCGCAGTAGTGTCGATAATGACAGTGGCAACCGTATTATTGTGCCTTATCTTCAGGCGATGGGTGTCTCGACGATTGATCAGCTGATTGTGTCCCATTCCGATCTCGACCACGCAGGCGGGGCGGGCAGCGTGCTGCAGGAGCTCGCAGTCAGGCATGCCTACGCGCCGTTTGCCCTCAATTATTATCTGGAACGCGAACAGCGTGCATTGGCGCGAGATATACGGCTAAAGGCGCCGCAGGCAACTTACGATTTTTGTCAGCGGGATGTGGCATTTGAGTACGATGGCGTCCAATTTCGTTTTTACCACCCTTTCGGGATAGCGGGCATGCCCCTGAAGGCGGATAATGATCACAGTTGTGTTTTACGGATTGTCGGCAGGCATCATTCGGCACTGTTAAGCGGGGACATTGGCACTGCGGTCGAAGGCAGACTGCTGGCTGCCAAGCCACCGATTCCGCCAACCGATGTGGTCATGGCTCCGCATCATGGTTCAGCAAATTCATCTTCGCCGGCGTTTGTGCAGGCAATGCGGCCCACCGTTGTCTTTGCTCAGGCCGGTTACCTGAACCGTTACGGACATCCGGCAAGTAAAGTGGCGGCACGTTGGCGCGACTCGGCACAGTGGTTTTTCGATACCATCCAGGCCGGCGCGATCCGGATTGAATCGGGCGCCGACGGCCTATGGGTAAATAGTGCCAGGCTATCGCAACGGCGTTATTGGGATGGTTTTTAGCTTATGATTACTGGGCGTTGCCCAGACCTGCTGCGGCCATAATGGATGGCCCAACGTGATCGTGCCACGCGAGCGCGCCCTGATGTTATTTCTCATGGGGCTTGTTGCGTCCTTTTCAGTGCTGTGTCATTCAAGGAGTTTTTATGCAATCGCCCCGTCTGAATTTTGTCAACTGTATGAGTCCCGCCGGCATTCATCGCATGGCCTATCGGGAATGGGGCGATCCGGGCAACGGCCAGGTTCTGCTCTGTGTGCACGGACTGTCGCGCAACAGCAATGACTTTGATGAAGTGGCCCGTGCCATGGCAGCCGAATACCGTGTTGTCTGCCCGGATATCGTCGGCCGTGGCGCCTCTGATTTTCTGACCAACGCCGTCGGTTATGTTGTGCCTCAGTATGTCTCGGACATCATGACGTTGCTGGCGCGAGTGCAGCCGCAGTCGGTGGACTGGCTGGGTACATCCATGGGCGGACTGATCGCGCTGGCTTTCTCTGCTGTGGTCGCTGGCAAGGAAGCAGCCATCGCCGCAGGTGATAATACGGCATTGCCCGTGACAACGGGCCTGTCTCTGCGCAAGCTCATTCTGAACGATGTCGGGCCTGCGATCGAGCTGGCTTCCATAGAGCGAATTGCAGAATATGTCGGTGTGCCCTTGCAGTTTGATACATTCGAAGATGCCGTCGTCCATATGAAAACGAATGCCGCCTCTTTTGGCCCGCTGAGCGACGAACAGTGGGAGACGTTTACCAAGGCCGTCATCGTGAAAAAAGGCCGGGTCTGGACCCAGCATTATGATCTGGCTATTGCCCAGGCATTTGCCAGTCTGAAAGACGAGAAAATGCTCAAGGCGGGCGAGGCAATGCTTTGGCGCGCGTTCGAATCGCTGCAATGCCCGATCTTGCTGCTACGCGGCGAGCGTTCGGATCTGTTGAGCCAAACAACTGCAGAACAAATGCAGGCGCGCAATAAAAACCTGCAATTGATTCAGATTCCGCAAACGGGTCACGCGCCTTCATTATTGCCTCAGTCACAGGTACAGGCAGTGCGCCGTTTCCTGCTATCGCCAATGGGCTGAGGCTGGGGCGATTGGGGCAAAAGCGGCAAAATCTGCCAGAAGGTGTGTTTATTGCACAGAGGGCGTAAAATGACGATAAACAAATGCATCCTGCATGTGCTTTTTCATTGTGTCCCGATGTTGCGAGTCGGCATGCAAGCGGCACTGGTGGATCGGAAAGAAGCGTGACCGCCGCTTACGGACTCCATCAATCGGCAATACGGAAAGGATTATGACTGAATCGCTGGCATTCAAGGCAGATTTACACTGTCACTCTACCGCCTCGGACGGCGTGTTGGCGCCGGCCGACGTGGCGACGCGCGCGCATGCCAATGGTGTTACCCTCTGGAGCCTGACAGACCATGACGAAATCCGGGGCATTCCGCAAGCGGCTGAAACCGCACGTTCCCTGGGCATGTCGTTTGTTGCGGGCATTGAAATTTCGGTCACCTGGGCCGAGCGAACACTGCATGTGGTCGGGCTGAATATCGACATTGAAAACAGCGGGCTTAATGAGGGCCTTGAGCAAATCCGACGGGATCGCCAGGTTCGTGCTCGCCTGATGGCAGACAAACTGGCCGAATTGGGTATATCTGGAAGCTACGAAGGCGCGCTTAGCTATGCGGGTAATCCCAACTTGCTCAGCCGGACTCATTTTGCCCGTTATATGGTCGAGCAAGGGCATTGCAAAAGTATGCAGGAAGTCTTTGACCGTTATCTTGCCGATGGCAAGCCGGCCTACGTGGCTGGTGAATGGGCCGGGCTGGATCAGGCGCTTGAATGGATTCATGCTGCCGGCGGCGTTGCGGTCATTGCCCATCCGGGTCGGTATAAATATTCAAGGCGTGAGTTTACGACGCTTTTCCGGACTTTCAAACTGATGGGCGGCAAGGGCATCGAGGTGGTCACAGGGTCGCACACGCCTGATCAATACCATCAATATGCCAATGTGGCGCGTCAATACGGTTTCCTTGCTTCTTGCGGCTCCGATTTTCATAGTCCGCAGGAAAGCCGCATGGATCTTGGTAAATTGCCTCCTATGCCAAGCGATCTTGTCCCTGTATGGAAAGCATTCAACTGAAATTATGAATAAAGCATTTGTCAAGGAAAAGGAAGACGACGACGAGGACGATCAGAGTCCTGAAGCCGTTGCGCTGCCGCCGGGGACCCGCAATTACATGACACGCAGTGGCTACAATACGCTGCGCGATGAACTGACGCGCCTGATGAATGTAGAGCGGCCCGATGTGGTCCAGATTGTGTCCTGGGCGGCTTCTAACGGGGACCGTTCTGAAAACGGTGATTATTTATACGGAAAGAAACGACTGCGTGAAATTGATCGCCGGATCCGTTTTCTGACCAAGCGGCTGGAAATGGCGGAGGTGGTCGATCCGGAAAAGCAGCCTGATCGCGACCGTATTTTTTTTGGTGCACAAGTGCTCTATTGCGATGAACAGGGCGAGGAGTTTCGTATCACCATTGTGGGGGTTGATGAAGCGGAACCCCTTCAGGGAAGAATCAGCTGGATCTCTCCGGTGGCCCGGGCGCTGCTCAAGGCCCAGGAAGGAGATACGGTGACCTTGCGCACGCCATCTGGGGTGAAAAACCTGGAAGTGCTCGAGATTATTTATCCTGATGCGTAATTGAACACTGCGCCTGACCGTCCTGGGCCAGTTGGCTTTCCAGTACTGGTCCTGCCTGGCGCAGTGCCGCCGCGAGCGTATACGGCGGATTGACGACAAACATGGCGCTGCCATACAAGCCATAACCATTTTCCGGTGGCTTTTTTACCGCCAGGCGCACATGCACCCAGCCGACATCGCTTAATTTTTCCAGCTGCTTTTGCATGTCGTGCACTTCCTTGCGCCGCACCAGCGGGTACCAGACGGCAAAGCAGCCGGTGGCGAACTTTTTGAGTCCCTCCTTTACGGCGTTCAGCGTGTGCCGGTAGTCGTTCTTGTCCTCGTAGGACGGGTCAATCAGGATAATGCCGCGCCGGGGAGCAGGCGGCAACTGCGAGAGCAGACCGGTAAATCCGTCTTTCTCGAACACGCTGACCTGCCTTGCGACATCGCGTGACTGCATCTGTATATTTTCATCCAGATGAGTAATTTCGGTTGGATGCAGTTCGAACAGCCGCAACCTGTCGGCCGGCCGCATCATCTGAAGCGCGATCCATGGCGAACCGGGGTAGACGCTGAGCGCGCCATAGTCATTGAGCTGCCGAACATGCTCTATGTAGTTGGCCAGCAGTTCAGGCAACTGCGGCTGATGCCAAAGTCGTTCGATTCCGTCACGAAATTCAGCCGTTTTTTCTGCCCAGGCATCGGTCAGGTCATACACCCCTGCACCCGCATGGGTGTCTACGACCCAGTAGGGGGAATCCTTGCGGTTGTAATAATCCAGGATATGCAGCAGGATGGCGTGCTTGAGCACATCGGCATGATTGCCTGCGTGAAAGGCGTGACGGTAACTGAACATGAGCTTGTACTTTAATAGGCGCCGATATCGGCAGGAATGCGGACAAGTTCGTCCGTGAAAATGGCGTCGCAGCCCCAGCCGAGCAACTGCCTGGCCCGACGGTAATCATTGACCGTATAGGCGCACACCTTATAGCCGGCAGCATGGACGCGCTCGATAGTTTGCTGGTCCAGATTTTTCTGGTTCAGGTTGATGGCCGTGCACTCGAGCGAAGTCAACAGGTTTTCGAAGTCCTCGGGCAGGGTATCGGCCAGCAAAGCCTTGGGAGCGAACCCGGCATGTTGGCCAAATGCAGCCAGGGACTGGCGCGAAAACGAAGATACTAGGGGTAGCACCCCGCCATGCGACCACAATTGCAATACGGCGTGGGCCACTGCTGTGCCGGTTTCCTCTTCACGCCCAGGACATGGTTTGATCTCGATGTTGCAGAGCAGGTTGTTTTCCAGGATGAAGCGGGCAAATTGGCTGAAGGCCGGCAGCGGTTCGCCTGCGTACCAGGAGGAGTGCCACCCGCCCATGTCCAGCCGGCTGAGCGCATTGAAGGTCATGTCGGCTGCCGCGCCGGATCCGTCCGATGTGCGATCCACCGTGTCGTCGTGCAGAACGATCAAAACATTGTCCTTGCTCAGCTTGACGTCGAATTCTGACATGATAAAGCCGTGGTCGTACCCACAGCGCAGGCCCGCGAGCGTATTTTCAGGGGCAATGGTGCCGCCACCACGGTGTGCGATGACAGCAGGATAGGGCCAGGAAACAGGAGATTTCAAAGACATGCGGGCACCAGAGAGGGCAAATAGGGACGATGACAGGCATTGTCGCACGCCGGACGGCGCCTTGCACGGGGCGCACGCCCAGCAGGCCAATTGCCTGAATTGACGCTAAAGTTTTATTTTAGATGAAAAAGCGCTTAAAATAAGCGGTTAATCTGAATAGCTTTGCCAATTGGCAGCTTTTCGCTTTCGCATCAGACATTCATTTTGGTCGGGAACACAATGCTAGAATCCTTTCGCACGCATAAACGTTTATTGCTCATTGTTCTGTTCGTTCTGGTCGTGCCTTCTTTTGTTTTCTTGGGTATTGCCGACTATCAGTCATTTGACAGCAATGACGTGAAACTGGCTTCGGTTCGCAAGAACGACATCACCCAGTCACAGTTTGACCAGTCCTGGCGCGAGCGCCTGAACCAGTTGCGTGAGGAAAACGGCAGCAGCTTTAATGTCAATGCAGTCGATACGCCCGCCAATCGCCAGGCTTGGCTTGATCAGCTGGTGGACAATCAGGTGTTGCAGCAGGAAATGGTAGACCGACATTTCAATGCGACCGACAACATGGTGCGCCAGGCCATTGCCAGCACGCCCGAGTTTCAGGACAACGGCAAGTATTCCTTTCAGAAATACAGCCAGTTCCTGACTGAAAGAAATATCCGTGACGTTGACTACGAGCAGTATGTGCGCCAGGGCCTGGCATTTGCACAATTGCTGGAACCGGTTGCAGGCACAGTGGCCATTCCTGCGCAAACGACCGCGCTGCTTCAGACTGCCATGACGCAGGAGCGCACGGTTCGCCTCAAGAATTTCGAAGCCTCGGCATACGAACAGTCGGTGCAGGTGAGCGATCAGGAAACGAACGAATGGTACGAGAAGAACAAGCAATCGCTTCAGATTCCTGCCTATGTGAACGTCGACTACATCGTACTGAACCAGGATGCGGCGCTCAAAACCGTTGACGACGTTTCCGACGCGGATATTGAAAGCTATTACAAGACGAATATCGAAAAATACACCAAGAAAGAACGTCGCCAGATCAATCATATTCAGATTCAGATTCCTGCCGGTGCCAATGATGCCGAGCAAAAAGCGGCTCATGACCGCGCGATCGAAGTCGCCGAGAAGGCCAAGCAGAGCCCCGAGTCATTTGCTGAACTGGCAAAAACCTATTCAGACGATGCCGGCTCGAAAAATCAGGGCGGCAGCCTGGGTACGCTTGCCAAGGGCGATATTGCACAGCTGGATGAGGCCGCTTTCGGTCCCGAGGCGCCCGGCATTACTGAGCCGGTCAAGATCGATAATGCCTGGCATGTCCTGCAGATTGCCAACATCGAACAGGGAGAGGTGCAGCCGCTGGATCAGTTGAAGGACACACTGAAAAAGGAAATTGAGCTGCAACAGGCATCTGAAAAATTTGCAGACCTGTCAACCAAGTTGACCCAGTTGTCCAGCACCGAGCGTGATTCGCTGCAGCCGTTGGCCGATGCGCTGCAGCTGGACATTCGCCACGTCAGCGGCGTGGGCCAGGAAGCGTTATTGCCAAAGGAGCAAGCCGGCGAAAACGCAGCGGTTGAAAGCAAAGACGCGAGTTATTTTGAAGTTGGGCGCGTGCGCGAAACCCTCTTTTCTGAAGAAGTGGCCAAGCAGGGAAAAAATTCAGGCGTGATTGAGATTTCACCGTCTGAACTGATGGTCGTACGGGTTGCCAAGAATGTACCGGCTGCGGTGCCGGCGCTGGACGATGTCCGGGAGGTTGTTCTGGACCGTATACGTGCGGAAAAAGGCAAGCAGCAGGCGGCTGAAGACGGGCAGGCAGAACTGGCCATGCTCAAGGAAAAAGGCCCGGGCGAGCTGACAGGATTTGGCAAGGAAACGACCATTAGTCGTCTGACTCAGGCTCAGTTGCCGCCTGCCATGCTCAATGCCATCATGAACGCACCATCTGACAATCTGCCTGCTTTCGTGGGTTTTGAGTTGCCCGAAGGCTATGCCATTGCCCAGATAGAGAAAGTGACCGAACCGACCGCCGAGGCCCGCAATATGTTCGACCAATATCTGCGGCAGGCCATGATCACCGGAACCGGCGCGCAGATGGCGCAAAGCGTAACCCGCCTGATCCGCCAGACCCACGACGTTAAGATTTATCCCGAAGCCGACAAAGTCATTAACGAGACTGCCGGTAATCAGTAAGCGCTTTTTCCAGAACAGGCCATACGGTTTGGGCCATTAATGGCTGGGCCTGTTCTGCGGGGTGAATGCCGTCATCCTGATACATGTTGCGATCCAGCGCAAATGAGGAAAACAGAAAGGGCACCAGATAGGTGTCCTTTTCTTTTGCGAGTGTACCGAACATCTGCTCAAACTGGCGCGCGTAGTCTGGTCCGAAATTGGGAGGAATTTGCATGCCGATGAGCACGACTTTGGCGTTGCGCTCCTGCGCGGCGTCGATCATGCTTTTGAGGTTATCACGACTGGCATCAAGTGACAGGCCGCGCAAGGCATCGTTGGCGCCCAGCTCCAGTATCATAATGTCCGGCTGATGCTTTTCCAGAAGGGCAGGCAGGCGAGAGCGTCCACCGGCCGTGGTGTCGCCACTGATGCTGGCGTTAACCAGCCGGGCATCGTCCAGCGCCTCTTTTTTATTCTCGATCAGCCACTGCACCCAGCCGGCACCTCGTCTGATACCATATTCGGCAGACAGGCTGTCACCTACGACCAGAATCACCGGTGTTTTGGGCGATACCGCTTTTTCCTGGGCCTGGGCCAGTTGTGGCCCAACAAATACCCACAGACTTATCAGAATGGACAAAACACGAATCATGGACGCAGATGTTGTCATTAACGTTTCTCATTTAAAAAAGCACGTTGCCGAAGCAACCGGAACGCTACACATTTTAGATGATATTTCCTTTGTGCTCGAACGCAGCGCGACATTAGCCATTACAGGTAGTTCCGGATCAGGCAAATCCACATTGCTTGGCATTCTGGCGGGACTGGATACACCGTCTTCGGGTGAAGTGAGCCTCATGGGAAAGTCTATTTTCGAGATGGATGAAGATGCCCGTGCTGTATTGCGGGCGCAGAATATCGGCTTTGTCTTTCAGTCTTTTCAGTTGCTACCGAACCTGACTGCGCTTGAAAACGTCATGCTGCCGCTTGAGCTGCAGGGCCAGACGGCAAGGGTGCAGGCCCAGCAGATGCTCGAACGTGTTGGTCTGGACTCACGCATGCATCATTATCCAAAAACCCTGTCCGGAGGCGAGAAGCAGCGTGTCGCATTGGCACGGGCCTTCGTGGTGACGCCCTCGATTCTTTTCGCCGACGAACCGACAGGCAGCCTGGATACAGAAACCGGCCAGCGCATTGCGGACCTGATGTTCGAGATGAATCGGGAAAAAGCCGCGACCCTGGTGCTGGTCACGCATGATGAAAAACTGGCTGCGCGCTGTGACCAGACAATCAGACTGATTTCAGGCCGGCTGGCCGCTACAGCACCGGATCCTGATTTGGTCTGACTTTCAGGCGCGCCACTTTCTGCACCTGGGATACGTGACGCACCATGCGAAACACGCGCGCCAGATGCTTGCGATCCTGCACCTGAATCGTCAGGTGTACAACGGCCAGGTTCTGGGTGTCCTCGTTCATGGACATGGTAAGAATATTGGAGTCGGCCGCAGAAATTTGCGCCGCAATACGGCCCAGCACGCCTTTTTCGTTGCGGATCACGATTTCCATGCGCACAGGCAGGTGAGACGCGGTTTCCTCGTCCCAGTAAACCTGTAGCCAGCGATCGGGCTCGCGTAAGCGTAGCCGCATTGCAGTGGGGCAGTCGTCGGTATGCACGACCAGACCGTGGCCCGGGCGGATCAGCGCGATCAGGCTGTCGCCCGGAATGGGGCTGCAGCAACCCGAGAGCTGGACCGCCTGGCCTTCATTGCCCTGAATGAATATCATCCCTGCGTGAGCGATGGAAACCTCGTCAATGACGGCGGCGCTGGTGGCCAGCATGGCGTTTTCAACAGCGAAACGGCGAGCGACCACGGCAGCCAGTCTGCGACCCAGTCCAATGTCGGCAAGAATCTCTTCGCGAGAGGAGGCGCCAGAGCTGCGGGCCAGCTTTTCCCATTCTGCATTGTCGGCATCAGGCAAGGGAATACTGAGTTCCTGTAACGCCTGTTTGAGCATTTTTTCGCCAAACTGAATGGAGTCTTCATATTTGACTGTTTTCAGGAAATGGCGGATTTCGGAACGGGCTTTGCCGGTACGCACGTGGTTGAGCCACTGGACATTGGGTTCCGAGGCGGGCGAGGTGACAATCTCTATGGTGTCGCCGCTTTTGATTTCGGTTTTCAGCGGCACAAATTCGCCGTTGATCTTGGCCGCCACTGCCTGATTGCCGATATCGGTATGAATGCTGTAGGCAAAGTCGATGGGCGTTGCTCCCCGTGGCAGCGACACGATTTTTCCCTTTGGCGTCAGGACATAGACTGCATCAGGAAACAGATCGACCTTGACGTGTTCAAGAAATTCGCCGGAGTCGCCGGTCTGGCTCTGAATGTCCAGCAGAGACTGCAGCCAGCGGTGCGTCTGTTTTTGCAAGTCATTGAGCGAGACATCGTCTTCCTTGTACATCCAGTGCGAAGCGACGCCCTTTTCGGCAATGTGGTCCATATCGCGCGTGCGAATCTGAAACTCAATAGGCGTGCCGTAGGGGCCGACCAGGGTGGTGTGCAGAGACTGGTAGCCATTGATCTTGGGAATGGCGATATAGTCCTTGAACTTGCCCGGCACGGGCCGGTACAGCTGGTGAATGGTCCCCAGGGTCAGATAGCACTCCTGCAGGGTATGCACAATGATCCGGAAACCGTAAATATCCAGCACTTCCGAGAAGGATTTTTTCTGCTCGCGCATCTTGTTGTAGATGCTAAACAGGGACTTTTCCCGACCACTGATTTCGGCTTCGATGCCATTTGCGGGCATTGCTGACGTAATATTTTCCGCAATGCGGGTAAGCACTTCGCGACGATTGCCGCGAGCGGCCAGTACGGCCTTTTTTAGTACTGTATAGCGATTGGGATTGCTGGCCTCAAAACACAGATCCTGTAATTCCCGTACCAATGCATTCAGGCCCAGCCGGTGTGCAATTGGAGCATAGATTTCCAGCGTCTCGTTTGCTACGCGACGGCGTTTATCGGCGCCAACCGCATCCAGGGTCCGCATATTATGCAGTCTGTCGGCCAGCTTGATCAGAATGACACGGACATCCTTGGCCATGGCAAGCAGCATTTTGCGAAAGCTTTCGGCCTGCTGCTCGGCCTTGGTCGCAAAATTGAGTTTTTCCAGTTTGGTCAGGCCATCGACCAGATTGGCGACATCCGGATTGAATTTTTCGGCAAGCTCTGCCTTGGACACATTCTGGTCTTCGATCACGTCATGCAGCAGGGCAGCCATCAAAGCGTTGGAGTCAAGCTTCCAGCCTGCGCAGATTTCGGTAACGGCGATCGGGTGAGTAATGTATGGCGCGCCGGATGACCGGAACTGGCCCAGGTGAGCCTGGTCGGCAAAGCGGTAGGCTTCCCGGACTTTGTCGATTTCCTTGCTATCCATGTAGGAGGACAGCATTTCGGTCAGATGCGCCAGCGATGCAATGGCAGGTTCATTGCGTGTTGGGCTATTGGGAATGGCTTGCGGCGGAATGCGCGGTTCTTCGGTTGGCAGCGACGCTGCGCTTGTGGCAGAGACAACCGTAGCGGCAGGTTGCCTTGCCCGATTTCGTCGGCGGAAAGGGGACCCGGCACGCAGTGCGTGCAACAGCGACGAAGATGCGTCCTTGAGTCCCATATAACCTTGCCTGTGCCGAAATCAGGTGGGCACTTTGCGTAGCATTTCCGCTCCGGTCAGGCCTTTTGCAATTTCACGCAATGCGATTACGGTCGGCTTGTCCTTGTCGGGATCGACGCGTGGTTCATGGCCCTGGGCCAGTTCACGGGCGCGGTAGGTCGCAGCCAGCGTCAGGTTGAAGCGGTTGGGGATGTGCATCATGCAATCATCAATAGTAATACGAGCCATGGTCTTGTCCTTAGCGGGTCAGCAAAATTAAAGTCGAATTACCGAACAGAATCGGAAATTCCAAGTTGGGAGAAGAGTTGGGCATGCCGGGCTGCCTGTGACTGGTATCGGAGCCTTGCGGCTGCAACGATTTTCTGTAATTCATTCAGGGCGGTGGCAAAATCTTCATTGATAATAACATACTCGCACTCGGGCGCGTGCGCAATCTCACTCCCTGCCGCCAGTATCCTGCGCGTGATGACACTGGGCGAATCCTGTCCGCGTTGCATCAGCCGCGTTTCCAGTACATCGATCGAGGGCGGCAGGATGAAGATGCCAGTCACTGCCGGAAAGTGCTGCCGCACCTGGCGAGCGCCTTGCCAGTCAATCTCAAGCAGAATGTCCTTGCCCTGGGCAATGGCCGATTCGATGGGCGGGCGTGGCGTGCCGTAAAAATTGCCATGCACCTCGGCCCATTCAAGCAACTGGTTGTCTTCCCGCAATTGCTGAAATTGTTCCTTGTTGGTGAAATAATATTCGCGGCCTTCCTTTTCGCCCGGGCGTGGTTCCCGTGTCGTGCACGATATAGAGAGCGAAATGTTTTTGTCCTGCGCCAGCAGCGCATTGACGAGGCTGGATTTGCCTGCACCGCTGGGTGCGATAATCATAAAGACATTACCGGGAAATTTAAGCATAATGATGACGGTGGCGGCAAAAGAAAATCATAGCAAAAAAAACACGGTTTTTCGGCAATTGGCGGCATCGACGCACTTTTTGTCAGGATCACATCGCGTACAGGATGCCATTGCGTCTATTCCAAAAGCCTCGGTCACATGAAACAACATGAAAAAACAAGACAGGCTGCGGCTGCAGCCATTATTTCAAACCTGATAGGATAGCGGTTCCGTTTCCAAAGGAGTAACAAGAATGAATACGTCCCCCCTTAAAGTTGCCGTGGTCACAGGAGCAGGCTCCGGCGTCGGGCGCGCAGTGGCGCTGGAGCTGCTGGGCACCGGTTATGCCGTCGTGCTGGCCGGCCGGCGTGCCGATGCCCTGGAAAAGACCCGCACCGCGGCCGGGGCTGATGCGACTCGGGCCTTGGTGGTGCCGACCGATGTGACCAGCGAACAGCAGGTGCGCAGGCTGTTTGACTCGGCCCAGCGCGAATACGGTCGCGTCGATGTACTATTTAACAATGCAGGACGCGGGGGCACGCCGGTTCCGGTCGATGAGTTTTCGGTGCAGGAGTGGCGTGATATTGTGGACGTTAACCTGACCGGCATGTTCCTGTGCGCGCAGGCAGCATTTCGTGTGATGCGCAATCAGGATCCGAAAGGCGGGCGCATTATCAATAACGGATCCATTTCGGCACACGCCCCGCGGCCCATGAGTATTGCCTATACGGCCACAAAGCATGCCGTTACCGGGCTGACCAAATCGCTCTCGCTCGACGGTCGCGCTTACAACATTGCTTGCGGTCAGGTAGATATCGGTAATGCCGGGACCGACATGACCCAACGTATGAAAAAGGGTATTATCCAGGCAAACGGCGAGGTTGCCGTCGAACCGGTTATGGATGTGGCGCATGTGGCGCAGACCGTGCGCGCCATGTGCGACTTTCCGCTGGAAACCAATGTGCAATTCGTGACCATCATGGCCACTAAAATGCCCTACGTGGGTCGAGGGTAAGTCGGTCGCGAACAGCAGGCGCGCAAAAGCAGGAGACGAAGCTGCCGACGGGCGGCTTCTGCAAAAAGGGGGCTCGTACCTGACAGGCGAGCCACATCTTTATTTGACAGGAGTCGGTCATGACGATACAGAAAATCAAACCGCGGCTTGCTGATGTTGGTGGCATTCCCGTTGCACGCGCACTGCCTAACCGGCAGCGCCGCACTATTGGATCCTGGTGTTTTCTGGATCATGCGGGCCCGGCCCGCTTTGCATCCGGCAATCCCGGCATGCAGGTCGGGCAACACCCGCATATCAATTTGCAGACGTTCACCTGGATGCTTGAAGGGGAAGTCTTGCATAAGGATAGCCTGGGCAATAAGCAGGTGATCCGCAGCAAGCAGGTCAATCTGATGACTGCGGGCCACGGCATTGTGCATACTGAGCAGACGCCGCCGGGTGTCGATGTGCTGCATGCTGTGCAGTTGTGGATTGCCTTGCCGGTTTCGGAAATGGCCATCGCGCCGGCGTTTGAGCATTATCCGCATTTGCCCGAATGGATAGAGGGCCAGACGCGAATGACGCTGTTGACCGGTGAGTTTGCCGGCCGACGGGCGCCCACGCGCCAGTTTACGCCGCTGGTCTGTGTCGATATCGAGGCGCTGGGGCCCGATCACCTTGAGCTGGCGTTGAATCCTGAATTTGAGTACGGTCTGTTTTTGATAACCGGCGCTGCGGCCCGGATTGAAGATGAGCTATTCGAGCTGGATGAATTGGCTTTTCTTGGCGCAGGAAAAACATCGGTGCGCATTGAGACCACGAGCCAGTCGCGGCTGCTTCTCTTGGGTGGCACGCCAATTGATGTGCCTGACTTTCAGATTTGGTGGAATTTCGTCGGTTCGCGCAAAGATATTATCCAGGCTCAGAAGGACTGGAACGCGCAGGATGCGCGTTTCGGGAAGGTGGACTCGGAACTGCAAAGGCTAACCCCGCCCGATCTGCCGTGGGCGTAAAAGGCGAACCGGCCTATTCAATATTTTGCGCCTGTTCCCGCAATTGTTCGATCAGCAGTTTCAGATCAATCACGGACTGGGTAATTTCCAGTGAACTGGATTTGGAGCCCAGCGTATTGACTTCTCGGTTCATTTCCTGAAACAGGAAATCCAGTCGCTTGCCCAGGCTCAGGGATTTGGCTGCCGATTTTGACTCGGATTTTCCGGTAGACAGTATGACGCTGAGTTCTTTGAGGTGCGAATCCAGCCGGGTGAGTTCCTCTGCGACATCGATACGCAATGAAAACAGCGATGATTCTGCGGCAATGCGCGCCGAAAGCTCGGCGCCGCTGATTTGTTCAAAGCCCGCGGGGCAGGCTGCGTTCAGCGTATCGGTCAGCTTGCCGGCCAGCTTCTTGCGGTATTCGTTTAAAATGCCGGGAAGTCGCTGCTCGATGGTTTCAATCACCTTTGTCATTTCTTTTGCGGCGTCCAGCATGGCCGTCGCGAGCCGTTGTCCTTCCCGGGCTCGCGCCAGGATCAGCTCCTGCAATGCGCTGCGCGCGGCCTGCATGCACTGATTGAGCCACATGGCGGGCGAGTCGTCTTCGTCGTATTCATTCGGGGCAGGCCAGTGCAGCAGGTCGGTCATGCCGGGCGCGGCCAGATCCGGAATGATTTTACGGGCAGCCTGATAGCGTTCGTTGATCAGCATCAGTTGATCTTCTTCAAAAGCATGTTGCTGCAAACTGCCTGACCGGGCAAAAGACACCCGAACTTCAATTTTGCCGCGCTTAAGATGGCTGCTGAGGATTTCACGCAGGGCGGTCTCAGCATGACGCAGTTCGTCGGGAATCCTGAAGGCAAGGTCAAGATAGCGGCTATTGACGCCCTTGAGTTCTACACTTACGCTGCCAAGGAGAAATTCGGAGCGGGCACTGCCAAAAGCCGTCATGCTGTGAATCATAGTGTGTCCGATATTATTAAGATCAGGGGTACGGGGTAATACTTTGTTCCAGCAGGTTTTGAAAAGTGACTGGATGACTGATCCGATTATAAGTGATACAAATGACCATTTTATGCGGATCGCGCACTACAATGTAACTATTGATAATCGATGAGGATATTATGCCCAGCGCAGATCTCAAACTACACTTTGCGCGCCCGTCAGGCCGCGAACACGATATGATTCGCCCCCTTTCTGTTACGCGCAGTTACACGAACTATGCCGAAGGTTCGGTTTTATTTGAGGCCGGCAATACGCGCGTGCTATGCAACGCCAGCGTCATTGAGAGTGTGCCTGCTTTTCTGCGTGGCAAAGGACAGGGGTGGGTAACAGCCGAATATGGCATGTTGCCGCGTTCCACGCACACCCGATCCGATCGCGAAGCGGCACGCGGCAAGCAGTCCGGGCGTACCCAGGAGATCCAGCGCCTGATCGGACGCAGTCTGCGGGCGGTTATCGATATGCAAAAGCTGGGCGAGCGCACCATTCAGATTGACTGCGATGTCATCCAGGCTGATGGCGGAACGCGTTGTGCGAGTATTACCGGAGCGTGGATTGCCATGGCCGATGCCGTCAGCCTGTTGCTCAAGGATGGCCGCTTGGCGGCCAATCCGCTAAGAGACCGGGTTGCCGCCATATCTGTTGGCATGTATCAGGGTCATGCTGTGCTGGACCTGGATTATGAAGAGGATTCGGCTTGCGATGCGGATATGAATGTTGTTATGACCGGTTCGGGTCAGTTTGTTGAAGTACAGGGAACGGCCGAAGGCCAGGTATTTAGTCGGCAGGATCTGGACAGTCTGCTTGCGCTGGCAGAATCGGGCATCGCCCGATTGCTGCGAGAGCAGCAGTCGGCCTGGCCGGCGTAGCGTCCGATCTGGGCGATATGCCGCCGTTGCGCGGCGGCTTAGTATCGTAACCGGTCGGGGCGGCAGGGTCATCAGGCAGGCCGATGATAATAACGTTGGCCCGGCCTGGTCTGGCCTCATGGTTATTATTGAATATAGATTGAATATAGAGCGTACGTATATGGATGTTGTACTGGCTTCAGGAAATAAAGGCAAGCTGCGTGAATTTGGCGCGCTGTTTGCGCCGCTGGGCATGCGCCTGATTCCGCAGCAAGAACTGAATGTATCAGAGGCCCCAGAGCCTTTTCATACCTTTGTCGAGAATGCGCTGGCCAAGGCACGCCATGCCAGTCATCATACAGGTCTGGCGGCGCTGGCAGACGACTCGGGGCTGGCAGTCGAGGCGCTGGACGGTGCCCCTGGCGTGCTCTCGGCGCGCTATGCGACCCTGTTTGGTGAAGAAAAATCCGATGCGGCTAACAATCGCCGCCTTTTACTTGAGCTGCAGAACCACGATAATCGTCGCGCGGCTTACATTGCCGTACTGGTTTTTGTGCGATCCGAAAACGACCCCTGTCCCATTATTGCGCAGGGCACCTGGCACGGTGAAATCGCCACGCAAGCCGCCGGCGAGAATGGATTTGGCTATGATCCCTATTTTTATATTCCGGATCTTGGGAAAACCGTTGCCCAGCTTGATCCGCAAGCGAAAAACAGCATGAGCCATCGCGCTATGGCGCTCAAGCGCCTGCTGGCAGACCTGGGTGCGGCGTGATCGAAAATATCGTACCCATGCAGCGTCTGAAGCAGGCGATTAATTTTCACAGTCTGCCACCGCTGTCGTTGTACATTCACGTGCCGTGGTGCGTGCGCAAGTGTCCGTACTGCGATTTCAATTCCCACGAGAAAAAGCAGGACATACCGGAAGCGCGTTATCTGGCCGCGTTGCGTCGCGACCTGGAAGATACGCTGCCATTGGTGTGGGGGCGTTCTGTCTATACCGTCTTTATTGGCGGCGGTACGCCCAGTCTATTGTCCGGCGAGGCGATCGAGCAGATGCTTGCCATGGTTCGCTCGTATCTGCCGCTGGTCCCGAACGCGGAAATCACGATGGAAGCCAATCCCGGCACGGCCGAGGCTACCCGTTTTGCGCAATATGCTGCCGCCGGAGTCAACCGCTTTTCCCTGGGCGTGCAAAGTTTCGATGATGATGCGCTGCAACAGCTGGGACGTATTCACAACGCCCGGCAGGCGGAAAAAGCGATCGAGCTTGCGATGAACGCGGTGTCGCAAGTCAATATTGATCTGATGTATGCATTGCCCGGACAGACCGTGGCCAAAGCCCGCGCCGATGTTCAGCGTGCGCTGGACTTCGGCACTCAACATCTGTCGCTGTATCATCTGACGATGGAACCGAATACCGTCTTTGCCAAGTTTCCTCCGAAAGGGCTGCCCGACGAAGATAGCGCGGCTGACATTCAGGATATGCTGATTCAGGCAACCCAGGATGCGGGTTTTGAACATTACGAAATTTCCGCCTACGGGCGTCCCGGTTGCCGTGCGCGCCACAACCTTAATTACTGGGAGTTTGGCGACTATATAGGCATCGGACCCGGGGCGCATGGCAAACTGTCTTTTCAGGACAAGATTATTCGCCGGGCAAACGTGAAGAATCCCCAAACCTGGATGGATCGCGCCCTTGATGCTGATAGCACTGGCCGGATCATGCACGAGCAGACCCTGACGGTGGCTGACTTGCCGTTTGAGTTTATGCTCAATGCGCTGCGGCTGGTGCACGGCGTGCCGGCAACGCTTTTTGAAGAACGGACCAGTCTTTCGCTACTGGCCGTAGCCCCCACCATTCGGGAAGCGGTCGAGCGCGGTCTGCTGGAGCCAGATCCGATGACGATCCGTCCGACCGAGCGAGGACAGGCATTTCTGAATGACCTACAGGCCATGTTCCTGCCCAAAGAGAAAGCCAGTCCGGTCTGAAGCGTTGCACGCGTGCGTCGCCTCGTGCCAGCACGCAAAGGTGCGCTGCGCGCTTGAGTGTCCCATCGCGCACCACACAAAAAAAGGGAGCGCTAGCGGTTTGCGTTCCCGCCTAGCATCACACACCAACAGTGCCTTGCGTTTGAATTGCGCCGCGCCACGCAAAAGGGGCGCTTCGGGTTTGAGTGCCCGCCGCGCATTTTCCCCAACCTTTTCTTGTGCGGTAATGGTGCCTATTTCGGTGTGGCACCAAACAAGTGCATGCGGCAGAATAAAAAAGCACTAAAATAGTGCAGAAAATTTCTGTTTTGCCACGCATAGGCTCATCAATCGTTGGCACGATACTTGCTTGATCTACCGCATACCTTGCTTTAAATACGCATACGGCCGGCTCAGGCCCTGTCATTAGACATTACCCATGGAGATAGTATGACAACCCCTCAAGACGTTCTTAAGCTGATTGGTGATCGTGAAGTGACTTTCGTCGATTTCCGGTTTACAGATACGGTCGGCAAAGAACACCATGTGACGATTCCATCCAAATTGCTGGACGAAGATAAATTTGAATCCGGTCAGGCTTTTGATGGTTCGTCCATCGCCGGCTGGAAAGGTATTGAGGCTTCCGATATGCTTCTGATCCCCGACGCCAAGTCTGTGCGTCTGGATCCTTTCCGTGAAGAGCCTACGCTGATTATGACTTGTGATGTGGTCGAGCCTTCCGATCTCAAAGGATATGATCGCGATCCGCGCTCGCTGGCCAAACGCGCCGAAGCGTATCTTAAGTCCAGCGGTCTGGGCGATACCGCCTACTTTGGTCCCGAGCCGGAATTTTTTGTATTCGACGGCATCACCTGGACTGACGATATGTCCGGCTGCTCGTTCAAAATCAAATCGGACGAAGCGCCATGGTCATCCGGCACCGAGTCAGAATCGGGCAATCTCGGACATCGCCCACGCGTCAAAGGCGGTTATGTTCCTGTTTCCCCGGTCGATTCCTTTGCCGATCTGCGATCAGAAATGAGCGTGATCCTGGAAGAGCAGGGCGTTCCTGTCGAAATCCACCATCACGAAGTTGCTGGCGCCGGTCAGCTGGAAATCGGCACGCAGTTTTCTACGCTGGTTCAGCGTGCAGACTGGAACCAAATCCTGAAGTACACCGTGCATAACGTGGCGCATATGTATGGAAAAACTGCGACATTCATGCCAAAACCTCTCGTTGGCGATAACGGTTCCGGCATGCACGTTCACCAGTCAATCTGGAAAGACGGCCAGAATCTGTTTGCCGGCAATGGTTATGCGGGCCTGTCTGAATTTGCCCTGTTCTACATTGGCGGTATCATCAAGCACGCGCGTGCGCTGAACGCGATCACCAATCCGGGTACCAATTCCTACAAGCGTTTGGTGCCGCATTACGAAGCGCCGGTCAAGCTGGCCTATTCGGCCCGTAACCGATCTGCGTCCATTCGTATTCCTTATGTTGGCAATCCGAAAGGCCGACGTATCGAAGCCCGGTTCCCCGATCCGCTTGCCAACCCATATCTGGCTTTCTCTGCGCTGATGATGGCGGGCCTGGATGGTGTACAGAACAAAATCCATCCTGGCGATCCTGCAGATAAAAATCTGTACGATCTGCCGCCCGACGAAGACAAAAAAATTCCGACAGTGGCAGTCTCGCTGGAAGAAGCGCTGACAGCACTGGACGCAGACCGCGAGTTCCTGACCCGTGGCGGCGTGTTCAGTAACGATATGCTGGATGCGTATATCGAGCTCAAAATGCAGGAAGTGACGCGTTTGCGCATGACGCCGCACCCGGTAGAGTACGACCTCTACTACTCAGTGTAATTACCGTACACGGGCCTTGCCCCCGAAAGGGGGCGAGGCAATCGCCACCGCGCTCGCCTGTTCTTCCACGGCAGGCCGGTTTCTGTCCGAGCCCTGACCGGCCCCGGTTCCAGGGCCGTAGCGGGTCAGAAGGACGACGCTTACTAGGTCAATACGTCCCTATCCCGGTGACGTGGATACCTCAGGACCCATCATGGCAACGAAATTCACAGACGCATACGATCTTCTTGCCACATCCGTTTTGCTGGTGGATGACGACGGTCGGCTATTACACGTCAATAGTGCCGCACAGGATCTGCTGGAACGATCGCTCAAATCACTGGAGCGAACGGCTGCCGTTGATCTGTTTATCGATGCCCAGGCCTTCACCAAAGCGCTCGATTATGTATCGGGCAGGAAACTGTCAAGTGTGAGACTGACGCTTAGCTTGCGCAAGCCGTTGGAAAGCGTGCCTGCCAACGTGACGTTGACCCGGCTTCTGGCCATGCCATGGTCGATTTTGATAGAGATTCGTGAGTTTGAGCAGCACGCGCTGGCCGAACGCAATGAAAGGCTATTTCACGAGATTGAAATTTATAAAGATACATTTCGCAATCTGGCGCACGAAGTCAAGAACCCGCTGGGTGGCTTGCGTGGTGCGGCCCAGTTGCTGGAAATGGAGTTGCAGGATCCGGCGCTCAAGGAATATACGCAGGTCATTATCGATGAGGCCGATCGTCTGCAGGTGCTGGTGGATCGCCTGATTCGTCCCAGTCAGTCGCAGTTGTCCATGTCAGTTGTCAATATCCACGAGGTTTGTGAACGAGTTCATGCGCTGATCAAGGCAGAGTATCAGGATCGCATCACAATTGTGAAAGATTACGATGCATCGGTACCGGATATGAAAGCTGATATGGCCAAGCTGGTGCAGGCCTATCTGAACCTGGCGAGAAACGCAGCGCAGTCGCTGCTGAGCGACGATCGATCACGATCGCAATTCGAAAGTGGATCTGCGGTTGATGACACGGCTCGGGGCCCGCAGCATAGCGACGATAGGCCGCAGCCGGCTGGCCCGCAGATAACATTGCGCACGCGCATACTGAACAAATTTTATCTGCTGAACAAAGTGCACCGATTGGTGGTTGTAGTGTCGGTCGTGGATAACGGCGCTGGCGTGCCAATGCAATTGAAAGACAGGATTTTCCACCCGCTTGTCACCGGACGCGCCCAAGGCACCGGGCTTGGCCTGAGTCTGGCCCAGGAGCTGGCTCATCAGCACGGCGGCTTGATCGAATTTGATTCGGAACCGGGTCACACCGAGTTCAGAATGTTGTTACCGTTGGAGCAAGTATGAAAACAATCTGGATTGTCGATGATGACCAGGCCATTCGATGGGTCCTGGACAAGGCGCTGCAACGCGCCGGAATGGCGCCGAGGTGTTTTGAACGGGCCAGGGATGCGCTCGATGCGTTGCGAACGGAACAACCCGATGTTCTGGTAACGGATATTCGTATGCCGGATATGTCCGGCATTGAGCTGCTCAAGGCGATCAAACAAGAAGCTGCAGATTTGCCGGTGATCGTGATGACTGCCTATACAGACCTGGACAGTACGGTGACCGCCTTTCATGAAGGGGCCTTTGATTATCTGGTCAAGCCTTTCGATGTCAATGAAGCGGTGGCGTTGATCGAACGCGCGTACGAGCATGGTCGTGAAAACACGGCTAATGATGCGGCGCCGACAGTCGCTGCGCCATTGCTGGCTGCGGACTACGACAAGATGATGACGCAATCGTCATCCCGTCAGATGCAGGAAATTTTTCGCGCCATCGGTCGCCTGGCGCCATCCAAGGTAACCGTGCTGATTACGGGCGAGTCTGGCACCGGCAAGGAATTGATTGCACGGGCGGTGCACAAGCACGGCACGCGCGCCGGTAAGCCTTTTGTCGCGCTCAATGCGGCGGCTATTCCGCGTGATTTGCTGGAAGCTGAGCTGTTTGGACATGAGCGTGGATCGTTTACTGGCGCCAGTGCGCAGCGGATGGGCCGTTTCGAAGAGGCCAATGGCGGGACGCTGTTCCTGGATGAAATCGGCGATATGCCGCTGGAGCTGCAGACTCGACTGCTGCGCGTGCTGGCCGAAGGCAATTTCTACAGGATAGGCGGAACCCAGCCCGTGAATGTGGATGTACGCATTATTGCCGCCACACACCAGCCATTGGAAGCGCGTGTCGAGCAGGGCGCCTTTCGTGAAGACCTGTTTCACCGCCTGAATGTGATTCGCCTGCGCGTGCCGCCATTGCGTGAGCGCAGGCAAGACATAGGCCAGTTGGCGACGCATTTTCTGAAAGTCGCTGCCAATAGCCTGGGCGTTGCGCCAAAGCAAATGAGCCAGCAAGCCCTGGGCATTCTTGAACAGTTCGATTTTCCCGGCAATGTGCGCCAGCTTGAGAACTTTTGCCATTGGCTCACCGTGATGTCGCCGGCCCAGCGGATAGACAAGAATGATCTGCCGCCGGAATTGATGGCAAGCCTGCGTTTTTCTCCCGGAACCCGGCGTGCATCGCAACATGTCGTAGAGGAGGCCGACACTCTTGCAGGCAGTTCCCCAGCGCCCACCCACGGGTCTGCGCCAGCCCCACCTTTAGCCGGCCAGTTGTCCGTTGCGTCCGACACTGGCAATTATGACTCGCAGAACTGGCTGAATCAGCTGGAGCTTGAGGTTCTGCAGCGATTGCAGCGCAATGAGACGGACATTATGGTGCAGTTGACGCGCGAATTCGAACGGATCGTGCTGACCACAACGCTACAGAGCTGTCGTGGTCGGCGCATCGATGCGGCAGCCCGGTTGGGCATCGGTCGCAATACGGTGACGCGCAAGCTCAAAGAGCTGGCAATAGCGCACCTCTGATCGTATCGGCCACAGGCAAGTACTTTTGAGCGCGTGCTGTGTGTTTGCCGCTCACAGCGTCGGGCAGACGGCGCTTGGTAGTGGCGTGATTCGCTAGCAGTGTCCGCCGTACTGAGGGCTGAGTCCGCTTATTGTTGGCAATCGTGCGGGCCTTTATGCACGCTTTTTTGCTGGCAGGCACCGCCCGCTGCACGTTTTATGTTGGCAGGCATGGGCCAGCGAGCGGACCGTTTTTCGGTCGAAAGTGTTTATACTATTACTATTGCCTATAGTAAACGCGACGTTCATTGGAGAATCTCATGACCAAACAAGTCATCCAGACAGACAAAGCCCCCAGCGCCATTGGCCCATACTCGCAGGCAGTGGTCGCACCAGGAGGCAGCACAGTATATCTTTCGGGCCAGATCGGTCTGGACTCGGCTACGGGCGATCTCGTTTCCGAGCAGGTTGAAGAGCAGGTGCGCCAGGCCTTCAGAAATATGAGTGCCGTCATTCACGCGGCCGGCGGCTCGCTGCACAGCATTGTCAAGCTCACGTTGTTCCTGACGGATCTCACGCATTTTGGCATTGCCAATAACGTGATGTCGGAACTGATTCCGGAACCGTTTCCCGCCCGCTCCACGGTCGGCGTCAGCGCCTTGCCCAAGGGCGCGCTGTTTGAGGTAGAGGCCGTTATCGTCGTTTGATTACTGCGTCGCCGTGCCTGCCGCTTCCGTGAAAACCGACAATTCCAGCGTCATCAGCAAGAAATTTGCGGCGCTGGGACTGGTCCAGGATTTTGATTTTGTTTTGCACTTGCCATTGCGTTATGAGGACGAAACGGCACTGCATCGCATCGGATCGCTGTATCCGGGCCAAATGGCGCAGGTCGAAGGTATCGTGCGCAAGGCGCAGGTCCAGATTCGCGGCAGGCGGCAACTGACAGCTACCATTGAGGACGATTCGGGCCAGTTGTCACTGCGCTGGCTGCATTTTTATCCAAGCCAGATCAAGGCGGTGGAAGAAGGGCGGCTGATCCGGGTTCGCGGCGAAGTGCGCGGGGGGTCTTTCTGGGGTTTTGAAATGGTGCACCCCAAGGTCAGTCGTGCGGGGGCGCCGCTATCGGATCGACTCACGCCGGTTTATCCGGCGACCGATGGATTGAATCAGCCGCAAATCCGCAAGGCGGTCAACGCGGCGCTCTCCCGCGTGCGGCTTGACGACACCCTGCCCGAGGCGATTCAGCAACAGTATCAACTGGCGCCGTTTGCGCAGGCCATCCAACTGCTGCACAATCCTCCCAAACAGGCCGACACCGTATCGCTGATTGAAAAAACGCATCCAGCGTGGGAACGCATCAAGTTCGACGAACTGCTCGCACAGCAATTGGCCATGTCGCTGGCACGCGCCACCCGGCAGAATCAAAAGGCCTATGCCATGAAGGGGCAAGGCTCGGGACTGGTGCAACGGCTGCTTGCCCAGGTCGGCTTTGCCCTGACTTCTGCGCAGGACAGGGTCAGCCGCGAGATTCTGGCCGATATGCAACACAGCTATCCCATGCAGCGGCTGCTGCAGGGGGATGTGGGCAGCGGTAAAACCGTGGTGGCCGCGATTGCCGCCGCACATGCGATCGATCAGGGATTTCAGGTAGCTGTCATGGCGCCCACCGAGATTCTGGCCGAACAGCATTTCAAAAAATTCAGTGCCTGGTTTGAACCGCTGGGCATCAGTACGGGGTGGCTGGCCGGCAGCCTGACGCCGAAAAAGAAGCAGCAGGCCGCAGCAGATGTGGCAAACGGCACAACTGAACTGGTGGTGGGTACGCAGGCGCTTATCCAGCAGCACGTCTCGTTCGAGCGGCTCGGACTGATGATCGTCGATGAGCAGCACCGTTTTGGTGTCGGCCAGCGTCTGAGCCTGGCCCGCAAGGGCGAGCAGCAAGCCGTGGCGCCCCATCAGCTCAGTATGAGCGCCACGCCCATTCCGCGCACGCTGGCTATGACGTTTTTTGCCGATCTGGACGTCTCGGTGATCGATAAACTGCCGCCGGGCCGCACTCCCGTGGTCACAAAGCTGTTTGCCGACGCACGACGTGGTGAACTGCTGGCTCATGTCCATGAAGTCATTCGGCAGGGCAGGCAGGTATACTGGGTTTGTCCGCTGGTAGAGGAAAGTGAGGCTTTGCAATTGCAAACGGCGACCGACACGTTCCAGCGGTTGCAGGAAGAACTGCCGGGTCTGCGTATCGGCCTGCTTCATGGACGCTTGCCGACACAGGAAAAAACAGCCATCATGAGCGCCTTTCACGGACATGCGCTGGATGTACTGGTAGCAACCACGGTGATCGAAGTTGGCGTGGACGTGCCCAATGCATCGTTGATGATTATTGAACATGCCGAACGATTTGGGCTGGCCCAATTGCACCAGCTACGGGGGCGCGTCGGTCGCGGAAATAATGAATCGGTCTGTGTGCTGTTGTACCAGACCCCCCTGTCCACGGTGGCGACGGCCAGGCTCAAGGCGATGTACGAGACGCAGGATGGCTTCGAGATTGCAAGACGTGATCTGGAACAGCGTGGTCCGGGAGAGTTTCTTGGCATGCGGCAGTCGGGCATGGCGCTCTTGCGTTTTGCCGATATCGAGCTGGATGCGCCCATCGCCGAACAGGCGCGTGACACTGCGGTGCTGATGCAGGCTCAATACCCGGAAGCGGCGGCCGCGCATTTACAACGATGGGCGCGCCAGCGGGCAGATTTGCTCAGAATATGAAGCGCTTGGTTGCGCGCTGGCCAAAAGAGGCGCGCTAGTTCGATTCAAGATTTTGCGTTTCAACCGGACTATCCTGTCCACGGCTGGAGACCCTAGCCAATTTGACACTTACTTTTTGCGGAGCCTGGTGTGACGCTTACTGAACTCAAATATATTATTGCAGTAGCCCGGGAACGACATTTCGGCCGTGCCGCAGAGGCTTGTTTTGTCAGCCAGCCAACCTTATCTGTGGCCATCAAAAAACTGGAAGATGAACTGGGCGTGATCATATTCGAGCGCGGCGGCAACGAAGTGGGTGTGACGCCCACCGGACAGCGGATCGTTACGCAGGCCCAGAAAATTCTGGAAGAAAGCGCCAACCTTAAGGAAATTGCCCGGCAGGGCAATGATCCCTTATCGGGCGCGTTGCGTGTCGGCGTTATCCATACAATCGGCCCTTATCTGCTGCCCAAGCTGATCCCGCTGCAATTGCGCACTACACCGCAAATGCCGCTGATTCTGCAGGAAAGCTTCACGGTGCGACTGCTGGAGTTGTTGCGCCAGGGCGAGATAGACTGCGCCATTGTCGCCTTGCCGCTGCCCGAGGCAGGGCTGGAGGTGCGGCCACTTTATGAAGAAGATTTCATTGCGGCAGTCCCCCGCAATCATCGCTGGGCCCAGGAAACGGATATCGATACTGAGATGTTAAAGCAGGAGACCATGCTCTTGCTGGGAGCCGGACACTGTTTTCGCGACCAGGTGCTGGAGGTATGCCCGGAGATGTCGCGATTTGCGGCCGCGGCAGACGGCATACAGCGTTCTTTTGAAGGCTCCTCGCTGGAAACTATTCGCCACATGGTTGCGGCCGGCCTGGGCATTACGCTGCTGCCAATGACAGCGCTGCCCGAAAAACCACCCTCGAAAGAGGATCTGGTGCGTTACGTGCCCATGAAGCGGCCCATACCCAACCGGGAAGTGGTGCTGATCTGGCGTCGCAGTTTCCCGCGACTGCAGGCGATTGATGCGCTGGCCGACTGTATTTACCGATGCGATTTGACCGGCGTCAGAATGCTTAATGGCAAGATCAGAAGCCTGCACACAAGCTGACTGGCAAAGGGAGAGATTCCTCGCCCCGGAGTCTCACTCAGGCCGGGTCCGCCGTGGCCACCCAGCCGCGAAACGAGAAAGCAGCATAAAAGAGTTCGACATTGACGAAACCGGCTTGCCGAAACAGCGCCTGCTCCTGACTGACCTTCAAGAGCGGCAGGCCTGATGCCATTGAGTCCGCGGACGCCAGCGCATTCTGCCAGTTGACACCGTCATGCTGGCTGAAGGCCACTGACCGCGCCAGCCACGATTGTACGTTGCCCCCCGGGTTGCTGTGATGCGCTGCAATCAGCCGGGCTCCGGGCCTGAGGCGCCGACGAATTTGCTGCAGCGTGTGCAAACGTTCGGTTCTTTCGAGAAAGTGCAACGTGAGCAGGCAAGTGGCGCCATCATACTTGTGAACAGGTGCGGCCTCGACAGTGCCGTCTATCAGCGTTATACGGTTTTTGAACGATTCCGTGTTGCGATGCGCCAGATCCAGCATGGAGGCAGAGGGATCGACGCCGACAAACTTCCATTGTGACTGTGCTTGGGCCATCGCCTTGAGTTCCATCCCGCCACCGGCGCCGACAACCAGAATTTCCGCAGCCTGCGGCAACTGCTCATTCAGTAAAAGCATGGTCATGCGATGCAGATCGGCCAGCCCGGGAACTTTGCGCTCTGTCCCTGCCAAGTAGCCCGGGACGACCGTAGAATCGAATTGAGGCAATGTTTTACCGGTCATGGGTGTGTCCTCCCGGGCGTGATGTCCCGGCGGTAGGTTGGCAGACTTGGCAGCAAGTAACGAAAAGATCGTTCATATATCGTCAAACCATACAAGACGCCGTATTCCATGTCAATTGAACAGAGCCGCTGGCCTTGCGGCGTTTGGCAATTAGCAGGCCACGGCATCCAAATAGCGCGTAACAGCTGTACCCGGTAGGCGAGCATCGTGGCAAGTGCCGTTGCCCGATGACATGGTGGGCGCATTCGTCAAATCAGGGTTTACCTTGAGCGTTCTAACAAAATTGAACCCATGTAAAAAAAAAGTGCGAGAATAACGACGTTAAACGTGATTACGTATCCTTACATTACCGGAGTACTACAAATGAACTATCTGAAAGCATCTGCACTGTCCGTGGCCATTTCCGCCGGCCTGATGCTGTCGACCCAGGCACTGGCTGCAGATACCATCAAAATTGCGGCAGTCGGCCCCGTAACCGGCCCCGTAACCCAGTATGGCGACATGGTGCGTGAAGGCATTCAGACCGCAATCGAATCGGTCAACGCGGCAGGCGGCTACGATGGCAAGCAATTTGAAATGGTGCAAGTGGATGATGCTTGCGAACCCAAACAGGGCCCGACAGCAGCCAATAACGTGGTCAACAATAAAATCGGTTTCGTGGTCGGACCGGTCTGCTCCGGTGCGACGGTTGGCGGCGCGTCTGTCTACAATCAGGAAGGGGTAGTCATGATCACGCCTTCGGCCACGGCACCCAACGTGACAGACGGCAAAAATTTTGATTTCGTTTTCCGTACGATCGGAAGGGATGACCAGCAAGGCCCCGCAGCGGCAAAATATATTATTGACAGCGTCAAGCCCAGCAAAGTCGCAATCCTGCATGACAAACAGTCCTATGGACAGGGGATTGCCTCATCCGTACGCGACAACCTGAAAAAGGGCAATATTGAGGTTGCGTTGTTTGAAGGTATCAACGCCGGGGAAACGGATTACTCATCAGTCATTACCAAGATGAAGTCATCTGGGGTGGATTTCATTTACTACGGTGGCTACCATCCCGAGATGGGCCTGCTCATGCGTCAGGCATCTGAGCAAGGTCTCAAAGCGAAGTTCATGGGTCCGGAAGGCGCCGGCAATCCTGAAATCAATGCGATCGCCGGCGATGCCGTCGAAGGCATGCTGCTCACCTTGCCTGCCGATTACTCCTCACTGCCAGAGAACAAAGCCGTCGTCGAAGCCTTCAACGCGAAAAAACGTAACGCGTCTGGCGCCTTCCAGCTAACCGCCTATGCCGCGACACAAGCCATCGTGGAAGGTATCAAGGCCACCAACAGTACCGATCCCGAGCAAGTCGCTGAATGGCTGCACGGCAATACAGTTAAATCGGTCATCGGCGATCTGTCATGGAATAAGCAGGGCGACCTGAACACCTTTAAGTTTGACGTCTACACCTGGCACAAAGACGGAAGCAAAACAGCGGTCAAGTAAACCGCCACGCCAGGACGTCAGGAATTCGCGTACGCCGTCAGGCAATGCGAGTTTTGTCGGTCCGACAAAGGGCAATGAAACTGGATCCGTCGCGCGCGGATCCAGTTTTGTTTTGGAGGGCGTTTTGGTCCCCATAGGCCAACACGCTTTTGCCGCCATGTTCAGTACACCGTTAATAAACCCAGCCCGCAGCGCATATTTTCTTATTACGATCCTGCCAGCCCATCAGCCCATCAGCCCATCAGCCCATTAGTTAACCAGCCCACCAGTTAACCAGGTTGCCTGCCAGTTTAAGTCAGCGTTGCTTCAACGCTCGTTCCGCCACACCCGCTGACCACGGGCAAGCCGGCCAATTCGATTCGGACCCGCGTTAGCGCTCGTTCGCCGTATTTTCAGTTTCAGGCCTATCCCATAGGGCGAACTGCAAAAAAGACCGAACTCGCTAGGATCAATCGCAATCCTCAGTGAGTACTATTTCTTGAGCTACATCATTCAGTTTTTTTCCGATCGCGCTTAATATGCTCGGGCCCAAATCCATTACTAATAAACAGCAAAGGACACAAATGGCAGGCTGCTCATTCCGTTCTGCAAAGCTTCTGCATGCACGTGTGCCACGGTGTACTGCGATACCGTTCTTTCCTGCGCCATGTCTGCACTCAATAACGACCAGGCGCGTGACCAGCTAGCGCTCTGGGCAAACGGGTTTGTGGCAGGCCGTGTCGGTTCGTTGTGTGCCTTAGTCGGATGACACAGCTTCTGGCCGACATCCGTTTATTGTATTTGTCGTCATAAGGTGTTTAATTGTCGCGGCTAAAAACGACTTGCGCTACAGGGTTGCTGTTACTGTCGTTACACGGTGCCGCCATTGCCCAGGCTCATCCTGTTGCCGCATTGGTGGACGGACAAAGAACGGCACAGCAGGAACTCGAAAGAATCCGGCAATACCGGCAACAGCATAGAAACAGCCAGCGGCATTACGAGCCGGCCAGGCAAGCGCAACAGAACAAGTTTAAAGGGCAGTCGTGCCTGTCCTATGACCGGCTGGAGCTGGTCGGTGTCTCCCTGGTAAAACCGGATGCCATTTTGCCCAGCGTGGACGAATGCCTGAATGCCGACCGGCTCAACCAGTTAAGCCGTGAGCTGACCGCTCTCTATCTGGAACATGGCTATTTGCATAACGTCTTTGTGTTCGAGCCCATCGGCCAGATTTTGTACCTTAGGGTTACCGAAGGGCGTGTGGCAAAAATTAGCGGGCAAGATGCCATTGTCAATGCAGATATGCTTTTTCCGGGTTTGATCGGCAAACCCTTGAGGATCCATACCCTGGATCAGGGGCTGGATCACACCGATAAGTTTTTTTCAAACAAGGTCAGTGTTGATGTGAAATTGCAGCCCGGTGGCGATATCGAATTGCAAATGCGCAACCAGTCCCGGGGACGCGCCGGTGGCTATGTTGGACTGGACAATAACGGCAATAAAGGAACAGGTCGGTGGACGGCGCGAGCGGGCCTGGTCATAGACAGCCCGTTTTCGTTGTCAGACTCGATCATGATCAGTGCGAGCCAATCGCTGGGCAGCAAGCCCTTCAGCCTGTATAACCGCAGCCTGGCTTTTCACTATTCCGTGCCCTATGGATACTGGGACTTCAGTGTATTTGGCTCTATCTCGCAGTATCGTGATCAGCTCTTTATTCATGAGAACCGCTATGTGTTGGATGGCAGAACCTGGCAGGCGGGGTTACGTGCCAATTATGTTTTTACCCGGGGAAGCAATCATGTGTCGTCGGTATACGGACAGCTGGAGCAAGTAAGCGCCCGCGGCCGTTTTGAAAAAAGCGTGATCTATTTGCAAAGTCCGGTGATGGTCAGCGCCCAGATTGGATGGACCCACTTGCGCGTCTTACCCGACGGCGTCATGTGGACCGACGTTGCGTACGAACAAGGCTTGTCGTGGAAGCAGGGATATGCAGACATCTATAAACGCAGCTATCGCAATTTCAGCCTGGCGTTCAACGCCCAGTTCTATCATCGTCGTGGCCAGCACACCTGGCATCATGAGCACGAACTGCTGGCCCGTTACAGCCCTCATCTTCTACCCGCCATCAAACAGCTGGACCTGCTGGACAAATATGCCGTTCGCGGGTTCAGGCGAATGAGTACATCAGCGGAAAAAGCGGTGGTGCTGCGGAACAATCTTTATCTGGGCCAGCAACAGGGATCGTTGACGATACGACCGTATGTGGGGCTGGATATCGGGATGCAAAAATCAAACCGATCACGCAATGAGAAACCAAGATGGGCTCATTCGTGGTCAATTGGATTGAAACTTAACGCTCACAATGGTTTGGATGCGAGGGTCGAGTTTTCAAAGGGTCGTCTGCATGATCATAACGGGTCATGGGGCGATCACGCACTGAGCTTGAATCTGAGTCAACGGTTCTAGCAATATTGTGGTTCAACCGTAAATAGTGATTTTGAATCAGGAGGAAATCATATGACATCACGACAGCCAACGTTGCGTTTGTCATCCGCCGGTCGACTGGCCGTTTCGCTTGCAATGACCCAGCTTTCTTCAATTGCCCTGGCTGACATTGTCGCCGAGCATAAAGGTGCGCAAAACATATACCGTAAAGGTAATGTTGAAATCGTGGACATTGCGGCACCGAATGAGCAGGGCATCTCTCATAACAAGTATGTCAAATATAACGTGGATCGTGCCGGCGCCGTTTTGAATAACGCATTACAGGGCGGCACTTCACAACTGGCGGGTGAGTTAAAGGCCAATGGCAACTTGAATGGGGCAGCGGCAAAGGTCATTCTGAACGAGGTCATCCGGCATAATCCCTCTCTGCTGCTGGGTAAACAGGAAGTGTTCGGGATAGTGGCCGATTACGTTCTTGCTAATCCTGACGGAATTACATGCCGGGGCTGCGGCTTTATCAATGTGCCGCGCGCCAGCCTGGTTGCCGGCAAGCCGGTGATTGAAAACGGCAACCTGGCCGGATACGATGTCACGACCGATAACAAGCTCGTCGTGCAGGGCAGTGTTGATCAGGCTAAAGTCCTGGATCTGATCGCCCCTGCCGTAGACTTGAACGGCGACGTTCAAGCCGACACTGCGGTCAATGTCATCATGGGACGTAACCAGGTCATGCGTGAGCGCGACGGTTCGATCAAGGCAGTCAATCCTGCCAAGCCGCAACATCACAGAACGCTGGACGGGCATTTGCTGGGTAGCATTCAGTCCGGCCGTATCCGCATTCATTCGACCGACTCAAGAGCGACTGTGGTTGCCGAAGGCTTAAAGATGAAGGCTGATCATGTCCAGCTGGATGCAGGCAAAGTAGATCTTCGTGGCAAGGCGGTGCGCCGGGAGGTCAGGCAGGAGTCGGTGGAAAACCTGGGTGACGGCGTTTTTGTCAAGCGCAATGCCTTTGACAAAAATGAAACGCTGCAAGGCACAGAAGTCAACGCCAAAAATGCCGTTTTCAACATCCAAAATAGGCTGAATGTGAGCGGCACCACGCTGGCAGTCGATGCGCTGGAGGTGAACGCGGGCAATGTGAATTTGGGCGCGCAGGTAACCAGTAACGAAAACTCGCGCAGCGATCGCAAATATAAGGGGCTCTGGTTCCATACCGATGCGCAAAAAAGCGTTCAGGAAACCGTCCATGGCACCCAGATCAAATCGGACACTGTCACTATTTCCAGTGCATCCGACATTACCGGTACAGCCCTCACTCTTGATGCACGCGGTGTCGCGTTAAAGGCAAAAGGCAAACTTGCACTGTCGGGTAAAAATCAGACAAAACTGACAGAAAAAACCGTGACTTTCCGCAATGAAATTGATCGCAACGCCAAGCGCGCCCGTGACCGTATCAAAAACGGCGATGCGCGCGATTTTGAAAGCGTACAGGATGATATTGCCTCGACCGTCAACGCAGAAAAACTGGTCATCAACACGGACAAAGATACGGTATTGAACGGAGTCAGGATTGTTGCCGATTCTGCGATGGTGGATGCCGGCGGCAAAATCGGACTGGGCGCCGAGCAAACCCGGCAGCAGCAGGCCAGAGACGACGTCACCAAATATTGGGCCGGTGCGGGCGGATCCAACAGTGCCGACAACAAGCGTGATGAAAAACGCATGGTGGGCTCTGATGTACACGCCAAACAACTGGTTGTTTTGCAGGCCAAAAAAGGCGTCGATATTGCGGGCAGCCGGGTTATCTCTGATAAAGGCGCCTATGTTTATACCGACCAGGGTCATCTGACGATAGACTCAGTGGTCAACCGGCTGGACGAGAGCAACTATCAACGGATTGGCAGCATATTTGACATTACCAAGGATAAAAGGCAGAGCCATCGCCGGCAGGACAGCAGCCAGGGCTCTACGCTGTTCTCAGAGTCCAATCTGAAGTTGCTGAGCAGGCAGGATATTGATGTCGTGGGCAGCCAGGTCAAAACCAATGGTTTGCTCGATATTGCCGCCAGCGGTAAAGTCAATGTTGCCGGCAGCAACGATAAAATCACCAGTTCAGAACACCACAAGGCCGTGGGTATCCACAGCAAGCTTGACAAGCTGAGCGTGAAGGACAAGGAAGTTGCCGGCCATATCGCAATTGTGATTAATGACAATAAAACCGTCAACGAGGCCGAACGCCATCACGCTGCCGAACTGACAGGCGGTCGCGGCGTCAGCATTCAGGGCAAGGATGTATCGGTGTCGGGAAGCACAATCGAGGCAGTGCGCGGCGACGTCAATATTGCGGCGGCCAAACTGAACACAGGCAGTCAGTCAGAGACGACGTCCGAGAATCGTATTGACACCACAACCAGCGTGACCCTGTCTGCAGGCGCCAACGGGAAAGGGGTTTCCCTTGGCCTGGCGGTCGATGCCAAACATCAGAACGACAAGGTCAATGATTCGATCGTCAAAGGCACGCAAATTATTGCTGCCGATCAGGTGAATCTCAAAGGCGATACTATCGTTCATCAAGGCACGCAGATCAGTGGCAAGGCCATCAATGAATCGGCCAAAAACATCTCGCACCAGACCGCCCATGGCGGTAAAACGGGCACAAGTATTGATGCCGTTGTACATGCGGGGATTGGCGTCAATGTCGGCTACGATAAGGCGCTGGCCGTTAATGTGGGTATTAATGGACAGGGTGGTCGCAAAGACAGCAAGGAGACGAAGGCCACGGGCACGCAATTGAATGCCCAGGTCATTAACGTTGCGGCCCATGACGGTCTTCGCGATGAAGGCACCCGTTATAACGGAAAAGACCAGGTCAACCTGAGCGCAGCCAATGTGGATCTGGCATCGGCCAGCAATGAAAAAGGTTTTGTCGACAACCGTGGCGCAGTCGGCCTGGGTGTGAACGTTTCGACCAAAGACTACAATACCGTCAATGTGTCTCTGAATGCGAACGCCAAGTTTCAGCATGAAAAAGAGATGGCTGGCACGGCAGTAAAAACGCAAATCAATAGTGGCAACGTTTCTGTTAATGCCATGCAGAACATCCATAGCCAGGCTGATATCCATGCTGCCGATGGTATCCATCTGGTCGCGGGCAAGGACGTGGTATTAAGCCAGGCCAACAACACGGAAACAAAACGTGGCGGCGGCTTTGATTTAAAAGTGGGCGTGGGCGCCTTTGTTGTCCCCGCCGCGGGAGCCGCGGTACCATCGCTCGATCTGGGGCTTGCTGTCAACGGCCATAGCGAGGGCCAAAAGACCGGGCAAGCTGCGCAGCTCAACGCCAAACAACTCAATATCAGCAGCCACGGCGCCAGCGTCATTCAAGGTACGCAGATTCAGGCCGATGCATTGAACGTCAAAGGCGAGCCTATCAAGCTGGCTGGTCTGACGGATGAACACCGCAAAGTGGGCGTTGATCTGGGCGCGACGATCGGGCTTGGCGCTGATGTAAGCAGTGTCAATCTGGGCACCCATCTGAATGTGCAACATGGCGACGCGCTTGTCTATCATGCAAGTAGCGTTCAAGCCGGTTCCGTCAATCTGAATGGCAACAAGGGGATTGACGTGGTTGCGACCCATTTGGCTGCCGGGCAACTTGAGGCAACAACGGACGGCAATATCAATGTTCAGGCAGGCCATAATCACGATAAGCACACCAGCGTGGGTGTAGCGCTTGGGTTATCAGGCGGCGTCAGCGATAAGGTCTGGTATCCGGCCCAGGGCAATGCCTCACTGGATATTGACGTCGCCCGCAATCAGTCAAATACCGCAGGCCATTCCACAGCCGAGGTCGCCACCATCAATGTCGGCAAGGATCTGACATTCAAGGGTGACAGCCTGACTGCCGGTTTAGCAACCGGTCACGTCACTGGCGATATCAGCACGCAGGGGACCCAGGCGACCACTCATGAAGGCAAATTGAATCTGCAGGCAGCCGGATCCGGCAAGTTCACACCATATGAGTTGGGTAACGTGCTTGAAGGCCTGAAACACGACTGGAACAATGGCACCATTGCCGGTGTAAGCGCCTCGATCAATGGAGATGGCAAGTATATCCATAAGATTGAGAATGAGCCGGCCAAAATCAGCCTGCACAGTGGCGAGTCCGCACTCAACGTTAATGGGCGTATCGTTGATGCACCTGAGCGTGCCCAAAAAAACCTGGCGGCCGGATTCGATTTTGATGTGGGTACCAATCTGAAGGAACGGCTTGAAAAAGGCCAGCCTTTGGCATCCGGGCATGGCTATTTCACCAACGATGAAAAATAGCATGCTGCCTCGCAAGGAAACCGCCTTGTCTTGAGGCTTGGTCCGTGGCAAGAGGGTTACCCGAGTGCGCGCCGCTGCCAGAATGACAGTAGGAACACCATGGGTAACTCTCTACAGAAGAAGAGGGCGGGGACTGCGATTAGTCGATGCGGCGTGTGGTTTGCGGATCGAACCAGTGCAGATGATGGCGGGCATCGGCTCCGGCATGAATAGTATCACCGATCTTGTTGTTAGAAGAGGCGGTGTCGTGTAGATCGCAGCGCACAACAACCAGCGTATCGCCAACGCGTCCGTGAATGAGTTTTTCCGATCCCAGAACTTCAATCATTTCAATTGTCATAGGGATGCCGGGCTGGCCAAGCTCGACATGCTCAGGGCGGAATCCGAGAATAATATCTTTATTGCGGGCACGCGCAGGCACTTGCGAAGCCGGGATGGCCATTGTCTGGCCAGCGCGGGTCACTATATCGCCGTCTGCCGTTACAGAGACTGGAATCAGATTCATGGGCGGAGAGCCGATGAATGCGGCAACAAACGTGGTGGCTGGTTTCTCGAAGACCTCGATCGGGGTGCCGATTTGTTCGGCCACGCCTTTATTCATCACAATCATGCGATCAGCCAGCGTCATGGCCTCAATCTGGTCATGCGTCACGTACAGGCTGGTGGTGCGCAGGCGCCGATGCAGCTTCTGGATCTCCAGGCGCATTTGCACCCGAAGTTTGGCGTCCAGGTTGGACAAGGGTTCGTCGAATAGAAACACTTTGGGCTCGCGCACAATAGCGCGACCCATGGCTACACGCTGGCGCTGTCCGCCCGAAAGCTGGCGCGGCCGGCGGTCAAGCAGGCTGCCCAGCTCCAGAATGCCCGCCGCTTGCTGAACCCGCTCGTCAATCTGGGCTTTGGTCATTTTGCGGATCTTCAGGCCATAGGCCATGTTCTCATAGACCGACATATGCGGGTATAGCGCATAGTTCTGAAAAACCATGGCGATATCGCGTTCTGCCGGTTCCAGGTCATTGACGACGTTGCCGTCAATGCGGATCTGGCCATCGGTTACCGACTCCAGTCCGGCGACCATGCGCATCAGCGTGGATTTGCCACAGCCGGACGGCCCGACGATGACAATGAACTCCCCGTCCTGCACCTGCAGATTCACGCCATGAATGACGGCCACATTGCCGGGGTAAGTTTTCCTGATATCGTTCAACTGCAGTGTTGACATGTTAATAATCCTTTATTTCTCGGTGTCCACGAGACCCTTGACAAACCATTTCTGCATGAGTACCACTACCAGTCCGGGTGGGATCATGGCGAGCAGGGCGGTCGCCATGACAATGTTCCAATCGGTCACGCTGTCGCCTCCGCCGATCATGGTGCGGATACCGACCACAATGGGGGTCATGTCATCTGTGGTTTTCATCACCAGAGGCCACAGGTATTGGTTCCAGCCATAGGTAAACTGAATCACGAACAGGGCGGCGATGCTGGTTTTTGACAAAGGCAGCAAGATATCACGGAAAAAACGCAAGGGGCCGGCGCCGTCAATGCGGGCCGCTTCAATCAGTTCATCGGGCACGGTCAGGAAAAACTGCCGGAATAAAAAGGTGGCGGTGGCCGAAGCAATCAGTGGCAGAGTCAGACCGGCATAGGTGTTGGTCAGGCCAAGGCCGGCGACCACTTCGAATGTGGGTGAGATACGCACCTCTACCGGCAGCATGAGCGTGATGAAGATCATCCAGAAACACAGCATGCGCAAGGGAAAGCGAAAATAAACTACGGCAAAGGCCGATAGCATGGAAATCGTGATTTTTCCTATGGCAATTGTCATGGCGGTGACGAAACTGACCCACAGCATATGCGCCACGCTAGTGGGTGCGGAACTGTCGCCAAACAGGGCTGTTGTATAGTTTTCAATGAACTGGCTGCCCGGCCAGAGCGACATGGGGGCATTGGCGACTTCCTGTGCCGTCTGGGTTGAGGCCACAATGGCGATGTACAGCGGAAAGGCAACGATCGCCAGTCCGACAATCAGAATCAGGTGGGCCAGCAAATCCAGTGCGGGGCGTCTTTCAATCATGATTTGATTCCTTAGTACTGGACTTTGCGATCAACATAGCGAAACTGGATGACTGTCAGTAAAATCACAATCATCATCAAAATGACCGACTGCGCGCCGGACGAGCCGTAATCGAACGACTTGAATGCCGTCTTGTAGACGTTGTAGACCAGGATATTGGTCGAAGTCCCGGGCCCGCCCTGCGTGGTCGTGTCAATAATCGCAAAAGTCTCGAAAAACGCGTAGACGATATTGATGACTAGCAAAAAGAATGTCGTGGGTGACAGCAGCGGAAAGACGATCGTGCGAAAGCGCCGAAACGGGCTGGCCCCATCAATGGCGGCCGCCTCCAGCAAAGAGGTAGGAATAGACTGCAGGCCGGCAAGAAAAAACAAAAAATTGTAGGAAATTTGCTTCCATACTGCGGCGATCACCACCAGCGTCATAGCGTCGGTTGAGTCCAGTCGTGGATTCCAGTTAATGCCAAGATTGGTCATATACACGGCCAGTGTACCCACGGCAGGCGAAAACAGAAATGCCCACAGGACCCCAACCACGGCAGGCGCAACAGCATACGGCCAGATCAGCAGGGTCTTGTAGGCGCTGGCCGCGCGTACCACGCGGTTGGCCATGAGCGCCAGCACCAAAGAGACGGTCAGGCCCACGACCGCCACCAGGCCGGAAAAAAGCAAAGTGACCCAGAACGACGAATAATACGTGCTGTTGTTAAACAGGCTGGTGTAGTTTTCCAAGCCGACAAACTGCTGGTCGCCGCCAAAAGCCGATTCAATAAAGAACGATTGCCAGATTGCCTGGCCGGCAGGCAAAAAGAAAAAGACAATCGTGACTAGTAACTGCGGTGCCAGCAAAAGATAAGGCAGCAGTTTATGGTTGAATACAACGCGTTTTTCCATAAGACAGTTCCGATGCCGTATCCCGGAAGGCCAAGACAACCCGGATGCGGCGGTAGACGCCACGGCAATGACATCAATTTGTGCCGGATGCGGGACTGATCAGTCAGAACCCGCCGCGCAAATGAGATTGCGTGGTTAAAACCAGCAGCGTTTCAAAATGAAAAACGATGACAGCACTAAAACGAAAACAGCGAGGGCAATGATGTTGCGCCCCCGCTGTTTTCATGGTTAAAGTCTTCTACTTGTTACCTTTTTCAAAACGTTCCAACAATGCATTGGCTCGTTCCTGCATATCGGCAGCACCGTTCTTGATGGACACTTTGCCACCAAACATTGATTCCATGACACCTTCCTCGATATCGCGGATTTGTGGCAGAAAGCCCAGGCGAACGCCGCGCGATTGCGCCGTTGTTTCCACATTCAACTGCTCGAATGGAACATCGGTGCCCGGGTTTTTCTCATAGTAACCCGACGCTTTGGTCGCTTCATAGGCCGCGCGAACCACGGGCACATACCCGGTGTCCTGGTGCCATTTGGCCGCAACATCAGGCTTGGTCAGATAATGGAAGAACGCGGTTATGCCCTTATAGATTTCGGGTGATTTTTTGGCGAAAACCCACAGCGAGGCGCCGCCGATCACGCTGTTCTGCGGCGCGCCCTCGACGTTGTCGTAGTACGGCAACTTGGATACGCCGAATTTGAATTTGCCGTTCTTCAGGATGTTGGCGCGGGTGCCACTGGAACCGGTGAACATGCCGCATTTGCCGGAAATGAACAGGGCGTTGGCCGCATCGCCGCGACCACCGTAGGTGAACGTGCCTTCCTTGGACATTTTGCTCAGGAATTCAAAATGCTTCAAAAATGGCTCGGACTGTAGATCAATGCGGGTGTCCAGGCCGCCAAAGCCGTTGTCCTTGGATGCGTAAGGAATGTTATGCAGGGCGGCGAAGTTCTCGATCAGCACCCAGGCTGGCCAGGACGTGGTGTAGCCACATTCGACGCCTGCCGCCTTGAGCTTTTTGGCAAACGCGTCAATATCCGCATAGGTTTTCGGACCCTGTTCCGGATCCAGTCCAGCTTTCTCAAACAGGTCTTTGTTATAGAACATGACCGGGGTCGAACTGTTAAAGGGCATGGAAACCAGTTTGCCACTGGTATCGGAATAATAACCAGCGATGCCGGGAACGAAAGCCTTGGGATCCAGCGGATTTCCCGCTTTTTCTGCCATGTCCTGCACCGGCTCGATGGCGCCCTTGGCGTACATCATGGTGGCGGTGCCCACCTCGAATACCTGGATGATATCCGGCGATTGGCCGGCGCGGTAAGCGGCAATGCCGGCATTCATGGACTCGCCGTAGTTGCCTTTATAAGTGGCTTTGATGACATAGTCATTCTGGGAGGCGTTAAAGTCTTTGGCGATTTCGCTGACCCGCTCGCCCAGCGGCCCTTCCATGGAATGCCAGAAAGTGATGTCTGTTGCGGCAAGGGCGCTGAAGCTGGCAAAAGACATGACGCCGGCCAGGGACAAGGTGCGGATCGTGAAGCGCATTGATGAATTCTCCGGAGGGGGAAGTCCCGGCGCAAACCAGGAACGTGATAAACGGCATTATAGTATGACTTGTTAGTGACAGAATAGTGACAATCCCTAATTCGCCCTGGCGGTACGCTATTGGCGCACAAGTCCAGTAAAATCATTCGTTTGCTTGAAATTTTGTCTGACATAGCGTATTTTCTGATGTGCGGTCGGGCATTAGCGGAGTACAATCCCTGACCATGAAAAATTCACTCACTATCGCTTTTATCGGTGGCGGCAATATGGCCGGCGCCATGTTGAGCGGCCTGTTGGGCAATTTGTGCCAACCGCAGGATATTCTTGTCGTCGATCCGAGCCAGGCCACGCGTTCAGCCTGGGAAGAAAAGGGCGTGCCTACAGCCGCCCAGGCTTGCGAGAAACTGAACCGCTATAAAGTCTGGATTTACGCAGTCAAGCCGCAGATAATGCAGCAGGCCATCGGTGCCTCACGTCAGTTTCTAAAGGATGACACGCTTGTGCTGAGTATCGCCGCAGGCCTGCCTTGTGCCTCGCTGTGCGAATGGCTCAACGGACCGAATCAATCGCAGGCCACTCGGCTGGTCCGTTGTATGCCGAACACACCTGCGCTTATTCGGCAAGGCATCACTGGCCTTTACGCCACGCCTGAGGTGCCGCAATCGGATCGTGATCTGGCACAGCAGGTGCTCAGTTCTGTTGGCCAGGCAGTCTGGGTCGAACACGAATCCCAGCTTGATGCTGTGACGGCGTTGTCGGGCAGCGGCCCAGCCTATGTCTTTCTTTTTATTGAATCGCTGATTGCCGGCGGCGTTAAGCTTGGCCTGAGCGAAGAACAGGCGCGACGCCTTGCCTTGGCCACGCTCAAGGGCGCAAGCCTGCTTGCAGCCGAGTCCGACGAGTCGCCGGCGCGGTTGCGCGAGAATGTGACATCGCCAGGCGGGACCACGGCCGCGGCCCTCAATCGGTTTGCCCAGGGCGATTTTGCAGGCCTGGTTCAGGCCGCCATGCAGGCAGCCAATGATCGTGCCGCCCAGATGGCGCAGGAGTCAGCCCCGGCCGCCAGCCAGGGACAGGACTCAGGAAACAAATAACATGAATACCGCTAGATTCGAAAAAATGACGATAAACCAGACTCTGCTGGCTGTGGCCATCATGGGCCTGATCATCGTCTCGTCCAATATTCTGGTGCAGCCGCAGTTTCATATCAATGCGTGGCTGACCTGGGGCGCTATTACCTATCCCATTTGCTTTCTGGTCACTGACCTGCTGAACCGGCGGTTTGGCCCGGCTCGCGCGCGCCGGGTCGTGTTTATCGGCTTTGTCTTTGCCGTCCTGGCCTCTTATATCCTGGCCGACGCCCGCATTGCTACGGCATCCGGTGCGGCTTTCCTGACGGCCCAGTTGCTCGATATCCTGGTGTTTGACCGGCTTCGCAATCAATCTTGGTGGAAAGCGCCATTTGTCGCGGGTTGGCTGGCCGCCATCATTGACACTTTCCTGTTCTTTGGCGTTGCCTTCGTCGGTACCGATGTCCCCTGGGTGACACTGGCTACCGGAGACGTCGGCGTCAAGCTGGCCATCAACGCCATGCTGCTGGCACCTTTCCGCATATTGATGTGGAACCTTGGCCGACCACGCAGTGTTCAGGCATGAAGCCCGAATCATCACCAGACAAGGGAGGTGCACAAGCGCGATAAACCAGTTAACAGTCGCGCCTGTTCCTTCAAACACGACGTAATCCAATAAGAGCATCGGCATCGCCATTTTATCCCGAACGGGTTTCCGAAGGGACGAGAAAACGGCACGGGGAGCGCATTATGCAGGAATTTTTACCTCAATTCATTCAACAACTGATCAATGGCATGTCGCTGGGCGCCATCTACGCCCTGATTGCTATCGGTTATACGATGGTCTACGGCATTATCGGCATGATCAATTTTGCCCACGGCGAAATCTACATGATCGGCGCATATGTCGGTCTCGTAACGCTGTCGGCCCTTGGCGTCAATCACGGGATTCCGATCCCGGTGGTCATCATTGCCATGTTGCTTATTTCAGCTGTGGTTACCGGATTCTACGGTTATGCCGTCGAGAAAATCGCCTACCGGCCGCTGCGCGGCAGCCCACGCCTGGTGGCGCTGATTTCCGCTATCGGTATGTCCATTTTCCTGCAGAACTGGGTAGCCATCGGGCAGGGTTCACGTGACATGGCTGTGCCAAACCTGCTATCGGGTTCGATTCACTTCAGTCTGGGCGGCGACTTTGCCATTACGCTGACGTATTCCCGACTGATGATCATGGGCGTGGTGTTTGCGCTGATGATCGCCCTGACATTTTTCATCCGGCATTCACGCATGGGCAGGGCATCGCGCGCCTGTTCCCAGGACATGCATATGGCAAGCCTGCTGGGCATTGATACCAACCGTGTTATCTCTTTTACTTTTATCCTGGGTGCGGTTCTTGCCGCGGTCGGTGGGGTGCTGATTGCGCTGACCATCGGCAAGCTCAATCCGTTCATCGGCTTTATCGCCGGCATCAAAGCGTTTACGGCGGCCGTGCTGGGCGGCATCGGCAGCGTGCCGGGCGCTATTTTAGGCGGCTTGTTGCTGGGCGTGGCCGAAACGATGGCCGCCGCTTATATTGGCTCGGCGTATAAGGATATTGTAGCGTTTGGTTTGCTGGTGCTTATCCTGTTGTTCCGGCCGACTGGCTTGCTGGGTAAACCGGAGGTGGAAAAAGTATGATGCGCAATTTGAAAAACGCGATTATTGCATCGCTGGTGTCGGGTATTCTGCTTACGCCGATTTTCGGAATGGGCCTGGTTCGTCAGGGCATTCACACCACTATTGTACCGGACTGGACCATTGTATTGATCGGCATGGCGATCGTGTTTGCCGTGCAGCTTGTCAAGCCGTTGATATTCAAGGGGAAAAAGACGCCGGCGGCGAAAAAACTGCGTTCGGACAAAGACGCGGTTTTGGGTCAAAAAACCATGTTCGCCCTTTTCGCCCTGATGCTGGTGATTGCCATTGTCTGGCCATTTTTCGGCGATCGTGGGCAAATTGATATTGCCACTCTGGTGCTCATCTATGTGATGCTGGGTTTGGGTCTGAATATTGTGGTCGGTTTTGCTGGCTTGCTCGACCTGGGCTTTGTCGGATTTTATGCGGTGGGCGCCTACACCTATGCGTTGCTCTACCATTTTGCCGGCTGGGGCTTTTGGGAGGCATTACCGCTTTCGGGATTTTTTGCTGCGCTTTTCGGTTTTGTCCTGGGGTTTCCCGTATTGCGTCTGCGTGGAGACTATCTGGCCATCGTGACGCTGGGCTTTGGTGAAATCATCCGCCTGCTGCTGACCAACCTGACCACCCTGACGGGCGGCCCCGATGGCATTTCAGGCATTCCCAAGCCTTCGGTCTTCGGGTATGAAATGGCTCGTCGTGCGCCGGAAGGCGAACAAACGTTTCATCAAATGATGGGTTGGAAGTTCCAGACCGTGGATGTGGTGATCTATCTTTACCTGATGGCCCTGGTGCTTGCGGTGATTACATTCATCATTTCCGCAAGGCTGATCCGCATGCCCGTTGGACGCGCGTGGGAAGCGTTGCGGGAAGACGAGATTGCCTGCCGTTCGCTGGGCATGAATCCGACGAAAATCAAACTGTCGGCTTTTACACTGGGCGCCATGTTTGCCGGTTTCGGAGGTGCGTTTTTTGCTGCGCGGCAGGGTCTGGTCAATCCCGAGTCGTTTACGTTCATTGAATCGGCACTCATTCTTTCCATCGTCGTACTGGGCGGGATGGGCTCGCAGATCGGCGTGATTCTGGCTGCCATTGCACTGACCGTACTGCCTGAGCTGGCTCGTCAGTTTGCCGAGTATCGGATGCTGATCTTTGGCCTGGTCATGGTGTTGATGATGATCTGGCGCCCGCAGGGCCTGTTGCCGGTTAAGCGTCCTCACGTGGAGATTGGAAAATGAGTACTGTTCTGCGTGTCGATTCTCTTAAAATGCGTTTTGGCGGTCTGCTGGCAGTCGATTCGGTCAGTTTGCAAGTGAACAAAAATGAAGTGTTTGCGATCATCGGGCCAAATGGTGCGGGCAAGACAACGGTATTTAACTGCATCAGCGGTTTTTACAAGCCCACAGAGGGCAATATCCAGTTGCATGGTAAAACGCTGACTGGCTTGCCAAGCCACAAAGTGGCCCAGCGGGGACTGGTTCGCACGTTCCAGAATGTCCGGTTATTCAAAACCCTGACGGCACTGGAAAATCTTCTGGTTGCCCAGCACACCCTGCACGAGTCCAGTTTTCTGGCCGGACTGCTCAATCTGCCGTCTTATCGCCGGGCTGAGCGCAAGACATTGGAAGCCGCGCTTTTCTGGCTGGACTTCATGGGTATCCGCCAGTATGCCAATCGTGAAGCCGGTACCTTGGCCTATGGCCATCAGCGCCGCCTGGAAATCGCTCGATGCATGATTACCAAGCCGACTCTATTGCTGCTGGATGAGCCGGCGGCGGGACTAAACCCACAGGAAAAGAAAGATCTGGCTGGCCTGATTCACCGCTTGCGACGCGAATTTGATTTGTCCGTGCTGTTGATCGAACACGATATGAGCTTGATTATGGGAATTTCCGACAGGATTCTGGTCATGGAGCACGGCAAGCCGATCGTGACGGGGGCGCCCGAGTTGGTACGCGCAGACCCGCGGGTTATCAAGGCGTACCTGGGAGAAGAATAATATGCTGAAACTGGACAATGTAAGTACACACTATGGCGCCATCCAGGCCCTCAATTCGGTATCGATTGAAGTGACGGAAGGGGAAATTGTCACGCTGATCGGCGCCAACGGCGCAGGTAAAACGACGTTGCTGATGACCGTTTGTGGCAACCCCAGAGCCTCATCGGGTACGATCCGTTTCCTGGACCAGGATATTACCAATGAGTCCACATCACAGATTATGCGTCGCGGTATTGCTGTATCGCCCGAAGGACGACGGGTTTTTCCCGACCTGACGGTGATGGATAATCTGAGAATGGGTGGCTTTTTCCTGCCGCGCGATCAGATCGAAGCGGGCATCGATCATGTATTTGACCTGTTTCCCCGATTAAAGGAGCGAGCATCACAGCGCTCGGGCACGATGTCTGGCGGCGAACAGCAGATGCTGGCCATTGGTCGCGCCCTGATGAGCAAGCCGCGCCTGTTGTTGCTGGACGAACCCACGCTGGGGCTTGCACCGCTGATTATTGCGCAGATTTTTGAAATTATTCAAACCATCCGCGATGAAGGCGTGACGGTGTTTCTGGTTGAGCAGAACGCCCATAAGGCATTGAAAGTAGCCGATCGCGGATACGTACTGGAAACCGGTAGCGTCGTGCTGGCAGATACCGGGGCCAATTTGCTGGTGAACGATGACGTTCGAAAAGCGTATCTTGGCCACTGACGAGCGAAGTCATTCGGGCGGTGAATTCGCATAATAAAAACGGTTTACAGTGCGTTTTTGTAGCCGCGCCAGTATTAAACAGACCTACCAAACAGACCTATCTCGCATCTATTTGGGAAGCCTATCTGCCAAGCCCATTTTCGGTCCGATCTGTCAGGCTCGTCAGCCAGTCAATATGTGCCGGTCTATCTTATCGCTCAGCGTCGTTTGTTGCCGATGTCGGTGCCGGTGCCGGCGCCGGCTCTGGCTCTGTCGCAGGGGCGGGCGCTGTAGGGAGCGTGGGTTCCTGAGTATCGGATTTTCCGGGCAGTGACAATGTAAGCAGGCCGGCCTTTTCTTTTGCACGCTGGTAGGCAGGGCGCAGGCGGATGGCTTCAAGAAACGCCTTGATATTGGTCAAATTGTCACTTACGAGGCCGCGTCCGTGCAGCACCTGTAGTGCGAATCCCATTTGAATATCGGCGGCGCTGAAATGACTGCCACAGAACCAGCCGGTATTGCCCAGTTCGGCATCCAGAAAATCCAGTTTGACATTCAGATCGGGCATAACAAAACCCTCGAGTGTCCCGTTAACGGTTTTTTTCACGATGGAGCGAGCAAAAAATGGTACGCGCGCATTGGCCATTTTGTTAAGCACCAGCGTGAGCAGGGCCGGGGGCATCAGGGAACCTTCAGCAAAGTGCATCCATTGAGAATAACGCAAATAATCTTCTGAGCAGATGGGCGGACGCAGCCCACGATTGTCGTAGCGATTAAGCAGATATTCGATAATGGCGCCCGATTCAATCAGGGTGAAGCCGTTGTCGCACAATATCGGCGCCTTGCCCAGTGCATGAACGGCTTTCAGGGAGCTTTGCGCCCGCATGGTTTCAGGATGACGCTCGTGACGCTCAATCTGGTAACTCAGCTCAAGTTCTTCCAGCAACCAGATAATGCGGAACGAACGCGAGGCTTCCAGATGATGTAGTGTGATCATAGCTTTCCCAGGTCAATGTGTTTACAAGTTTTGTCAGTTTACCAAAATGTGTGCTTTGTTGCCGGGGATCGTCTCTTGCAGTGGCTGGCAGCGTGTGTTTTCTTCAAGAATCACAATTGAAAAGGCCTGGTTGAAACAGACGGAAAATTGCACTTGGCAATGGATTGCACTTGGCATTGGATTACATTTTGCATTGCAAGCTTTTGGTCATCACGCCGCCGCTGCCTCTGACTGATAATGCGTTGATCCGATATGACGGCCAGCGGGAAAGGGTAAATTGATGACGGTGGATCGCCTGTCGCACGTGCTCCAGGTTGATAATGACCCACAGTAAAACGGAGGCGATCAAGGTCGGTGATGACAGTGTGCCGATCAGGATTGTGGTCAGGGTCGGTATTAACGGTTCGCTGATTGGAAGTGGTCAATGTCGATGATCACCGACAATAGATCGGAAGCGGTCACCGGTGTGACGATCCGGAAGTGGCTACAATTGTGATGACCCATAGTCGGCCGGGAGCACCCAAGGGCTCGTTGAAGGGAGCAGGGATTGGGGCGGTCAATGCCTTGCTGCCCCAAGTGTTTCGTGCGGGCGAGCACCATTGCGGCGACCGATATTGCCCCGGAGGCCAGACCCCGGGAGGTTGGCCGCATCGAACTAAAAGCTCGCTACTCAAACGCGTTCAGAGGAGGCTGCGGATTTTTTCGGTGAGCTGTTCCGGCGTTTCACTATCGGAGGCCAGATAGCGGGCGTGGCCATTCTTGTCGAATATATAAATGCCGCGACCATGCATCACTTCATAGGCCTGTGGATTGTCGGCGTCTTTGGGTTTGCTGATCTGGTAGGCGACACGATAGCGACGCGCCACCGAGGCGATTTGCTGCTCGGTACCGGTCAGTCCGATCGCGCCGTTATTGAAGGCGTTGACATAAGCTTGCAGCACTTCGGGTGTATCGCGATGAGGATCGACACTAATAAACAGGATCTGCGCTTCTGCGGCCTTGGGGCCCAATTGCTGCATGACGTCGGACAGTTGTGCCATGGTTGTCGGGCAGATGTCAGGGCAGCTGGCATAGCCGAAAAACAGCATCACGACTTTGCCTTTGACTGCTTCTGCGGTTAGCGTTTTCCCTTCACTGGCATTGAGAGAGAAAGCCAGGTCCGGCAGATGATTGGATATCGGATAGATTGTAGTCGGGCGCTGGGTTTGCGTGGCGCCGGGGACATCTGGAATGCCCTGGGCGGTGGCGCTGTGCAATACGAAGGGGCTGGCCAAAGCCAGCATCAGAGAAAGGCGGACACGCATGGTACTTCCATTAAAAGAGTCAGGCTGCCGCGTTAGCGGCAAGAGCGCTGTGGCGCAGTAAAACCATAGTCAGACTGTGGCGTTGGCCACAAGCTCCCTGTGACATAGTAAAGCCATAGTCAGGCCGTGGCATCGGCGACAAGCCCGCTGTGGCGTAGTAAAGCGTCGGGCGACGGCTCCCGTCCACGGAATGCAGCGAACGATTCTGCTGCGGGACGAGAACCACCCACGGCAAGGATCTGATCCTTGAACAGTTGACCGATTTGCGGATCCAAAGTTCCCCGTTCGCTGTCCGCGTGCTCTTCAAAAAGGCTATAAGCGTCGGCGGACAAGACTTCAGCCCATTTATAACTGTAATAGCCAGCGCCATAACCGCCGGCAAACAGATGCGAAAAGTTATGTGCAAAGCGATTCCAGGACGGCGGCATAATGACCGAGACTTCCTGCCGCACCTGATTGAGAATCTCCATCACGGCGCCGATGGTGGTGGGTTCTGCGCGTGTGTGAATCAGCATATCGAACAACGAAAATTCAATCTGGCGCACCATTTGCATGCCGCTTTGGAAATTTCTGGCTGACAGCAAGCGCTCGAACAAATCGCGATCCATTTGCTGACCCGTTTCCCAGTGAACTGCCATGCTGCGCATGACCGGCCACTCCCACACGAAATTTTCCATAAATTGCGAAGGCAGTTCAATGGCATCCCATTCAACGCTGGCAAAGGGTGAGGCTGCGGGCTCGTCCACTTTTGACAGCAGGGCATGCAGGGCGTGGCCGCTTTCATGAAACAGCGTAATCACGTCATCATGCGTAAGCAGGGCAGGCTTGCTGCCTTGCGGTCGTGAAAAATTGCAGTTGAGATACACGACGGGCATGATGCTGTGGGTGCTGGTCACATGTCGGCTTCGTTCGCTGTCGACCCAGGCGCCGCTTTGCTTGCCCTTGCGGGCGTATAGGTCGGTATACAGGTAGCCAATGACGCGCCCCTGTTCCTGCACTTCGAAAACACGGACATCGGCATGCCATACGGGCGCCTCAAACGGGATCAGGTCTATATTGAAAAGTGTCTTGATGACCCCGAACAGCCCGTTCATGACATTGGCTTCGCTCAGGTACTGTCGCACTTCTTCATCCGAGTAAGCATATTTGGCCTGGCGCAACTGTTCGGATACATAAGTGTAGTCCCAGGGTTGCAGCGTGTCCATGTCCAGTTCCCTGGCGGCGAACTCCCGCAAGATGGCCACGTCCTGCTGCGCAAACGGACGTGCCTTTGCCGCGAGATCTCGCAGGAACGCAATGACCTGTTCGGCCGACTGCGCCATGCGGGTTTGCAGGCGCATTTGCGCAAAGTTGTCAAAGTCAAGCAACTGCGCATCTTCGAGGCGCAAGTCGAGCAGCTTTTCAATGACCGACGAATTGTCGTATTCAGCCTGACCAAGATCAGAGGCCAGTGTGGCATAGCCGCGATAGAGGCTCTCGCGCAGGGTGGCATTTTTCGCATATTGCATGACAGGCAGATACGATGGCATTTTCAGTGTAAAACGCCATCCGGCAGGTGCGCCGGTGTGATCGGCGGTCTGGTCACCTTGCTGCTCGGCCGCTTCGAGTGCCCCCTGTGCCGCGGCTTCGCTAGCTGCCTGTGCTGCCGCGTCAATAACGTCTTGCGGCAAGCCTTCAAGCATGCTGGCGTCATCAACCCGATAGTGCCAGTTATCCATGGCGTCGAGCGCATTTTCGGAAAACTTCTGGGACGTTAACGCAATGTCTTCGCTCAATTGCGCGTAACGCTGCCTCTTTTCGCCTTCAAGCTCTACGCCGCTGAGCCGGAAGTCGCGCAGCGCAAGTTCGATAATGCGCTTGCGGGTGGGCGTGTAGCTGTCAAATTCAGTGCTTTGCGAGACAGCAAGATAGTGCTTGAACAAATCGCGGTTCAGGCCCACCCAGCTGGAAAACTCGGTGATGACAGGCAACATGGCATTGTAGGCGTCGCGCAATGCCGCGGTGTTGATGACCGAATTGAGGTGTCCCGCAGCCGACCAGGCGCGCCACAGCCGGCTTGACAGGGACTCCATAGGCTCGATGAAGTTGTCCCAGTCGGGCTCAATCGTATTGCTGACCAGGGCTTCAATACCCTGACGCGTTTCTGTCAGAAGCAATTCGATGGCGGGCGCGATATGTTCCGGCCGGATCGACCCATAATCGATCAGATCAGAGATGGGGGCAAGAAGTGGATTGCCGCTAGCGGCTACGGTCTGGACAACCTGAGTTTGGCTCATAGTGAATCTTTCTGTTGCTGATGCTGTTGTTCGGCTGCGTGCACGGTATTGAGCAGCAGCATAACAATTGTCATGGGACCAACGCCGCCGGGCACCGGTGTTATAGCAGAGGCTACCTCGCGGGCGGTTTCAAATTGCACATCGCCTTTCAGCTTGCCATCCTGTCCGCGGTTGATGCCGACATCAATGACCACTGCGCCCGGCTTGATCATATCGCCGGTGATCATGTCGGGTTTACCGGTAGCGACCACCAGGATATCGGCTCGTCGGGTTTGTGCTGCCAGATCCCGGGTTTTGGAATTGCATATGGTGACCGTTGCGCCGGCTTTCTGCAACAGCAGCGCCATGGGCTTGCCCACGATATTGCTGGCGCCAACAACGACTGCTTCCGCGCCGCGAATGTTGACCTGCTCGTCTTCAAGCATTTTCATAATGCCGTATGGCGTGCATGGAATAAACGTTGGTTTGCCGATCATCAGGGCGCCGGCGTTGCTGACATGAAATCCGTCCACATCCTTGGCCGGCGAAATCGCTTCGATGACAGTGTCGGCGTTAAAGTGCGGCGGCAGCGGCAACTGTACCAGAATGCCGTTGACCGAGGTATCGTTGTTGAGCGTGTTAATACGTGTCAGCAGCTCGGCTTCGGTCATCTGGGCCGGATAGGTCTCGACCGAAGAGGTCAGCCCAAGCTTGTTGAACGTGTTGGCCTTGTGGTTAACATACACCTGTGAGGCTGGGTCGTCGCCGACAAGAATAACGGTCAGCGAGGGGACAATGCCCTGTTCCTTAAGGCGGGCCAATTCGGGTGTCAGTTGCAGCTTGAGTTTTTCGGCTAGCTGTTTGCCATCAATAATACGTGCTGTCATGTTGTGTGTGCAATCCTACTTGACCAGCGCGACTTTCATTAAATCGGCGACTGTGGTCACTTCCAGTTTTTCCATAATATTGGCGCGATGCGCTTCGACGGTTTTGATACTGATGTTCAAATCGTCGGCAATCTGTTTATTCAGCCGGCCTGCGACAATGCGTTCGAGTACTTGTTGTTCGCGCGCGGTCAGGCGTCCGATGAGCTCTTCATGGTTCTTACGGGCCTGCTGCTCGGAGGCATTGTTGACAGCCTGCTCCAGCATACGCGCGATAATTTCGCGCAGATCCGCTTCATTGAATGGCTTTTCAAGAAAGTCGACTGCACCTTTTTTCATGGTGGAAACCGCCATGGGAACATCGCCATGGCCTGTAATGAAAACCACCGGAATGGTGGCCTTGCGTGCCACCAGGGTTTCCTGCAATTCCAGTCCGGACATGCCCGGCATACGCACATCAGCAATCAGTACGCTGATGACATTGGGATTGTAGTTTTCGAGGAATTTTTCGCCGCTGTCAAAGGCAACGACCTGGTAGCCGTTGGCTTCAAGGAGCCAGCGCAGCGAATCACGCACCGCTTCATCATCATCTACGATATATACAATGCTGCTTGGGTTATTCATACGGTTAATTCCTCTGTGATAGGTGTTTCATTGGGCTCTTGTGGAGCACAGGGCAGGGTGAAATGAAACAGGGTGCCTCCTTCCGGATTTGCCTGTGCCCAGAGTCTGCCATGATGTGATTCAATAATGGTTCGACATATATTGAGACCCATCCCCAACCCTTCCGATTTGGTACTGAAAAAAGGCTCGAACAAACGTTCGGGCTCCTGAATGCCATGGCCGCGATCGGTCACGACAAATTCGACAAGCTGGTTCTGCTGCTTGATCTCAACGGTAAGCAGATCATGCTCAGTGTGAGTCATTGCTTCCAGACCATTTTTGACCAGATTCAGCAGGACCTGCTCGATCAGAATCGGGTCTGCCAGTACATGGGGAATGTGGTCGGGAATGATGGCTTCGATCCGGATCTGACGCTTGCGCGCGTCGATCTCGGCAAAGTCCAGTGCGTGTTCGACAATCTCTTCTACCGGTACGCGTTGGCGACGCGGTTCACTGCGCTTGACGAATTCGCGGATGCGGCTGACGATTTTGCCGGCGCGCTCAGCCTGGTTGGCCGCTTTTTCCAGTGCGGAAAGCAGCGATTCGTCCGTGGCCCGTCCGGATTTGAGCATGGCCGCCGCCGCCATATTGTAGTTGGCGATCGCAGTTAGCGGCTGGTTCAGTTCGTGGGCAAGCGATGATGCCATTTCGCCCATGGTGGTCAGTCGGCTGGTGAGCTGGATTTTTTCCTGCTGGTTGCGTGATTCTTCTTCATGCTTGCGTCTTTCCGTAATGTCCCGTGCCACTTGCAGCCGCACGCGGCGACCGTCGGTCCACACCAGCATACGGTGCTGAACTTCAAACCAGCTATTGACGCTTGGGGCATACTGTTCAATAGAGTCTTCAGTAAAACGTCCGCGGCGACCTGCCAGCAACTCGGCGTGTCCCTGGGGCTGGGACCCGAACAGGCGACGATAAGTGCGGTTGGCAAATAGCAGCTCGCGTCCGTTCACGGTGTCTGCAACCACGGAAATAGCGTCATCCAGCCCTTCGAGCACCGTCATGAATCGCTCGTGGGCGGCCGCCAGGGCCTCGCGCACTCGCTTGGGCTCGGTAATATCGGTCATGGAAGTCATCCAGCCGATCTGCTCGCCATTTGGATCGCGCAGGGCAGAGACGTACATGCGGGAGGTAAATCGCGAGCCGTCGCGGCGCTGGGCTTCCACTTCCAGACCGGTGCTTGGCGTCTTGCCGGACATCAGGATATCCAGCGTGCGCTGGTGCTCGTCGTATCGGCCGGGTACCCAATAGGGAAAGGGCGTGCTTTTGCCCAGCAGGTCGGCTTCATTCCAGCCCATCATGCGGCAAAAGGCCGGGTTGACGTAAGCGATGCGACCCTGCATGTCCAGTACGCGCATGCCGGTGGACATGGAGTTTTCCATTGCGCGGCGAAAGCTGGTTTCGGCCTGCAGAGCTGCTTCAGCATGGGATCGGAAACGCGTATAGCGCCACAAAGCCAGCAGGCTGATCACAATGATGAGGGACAGGGCGATCACAAAAAACAGAAGCCGCTGCTGTCGGGTTTCTTCGTCCATGGTGATGAACATGACGCTTTGACTGTGCAAATGCTGCAGCCAGAAGAACCCGGCCATAACCAGCAGGTACAGCACGAGAACAAAAACGGGGGTGATCCAGTACAGGCCGCGTTTTCTGAATTTTGCGCTATCGTAAAAAGACGAGGTAAGCAAAGATTTGCTTGGTAATTCGGGCATGCTCATGATCACAGTTCATAACCTGTACATTTTAAAGGAGTTGAATGCAAAATCACAGCAACTGCGTAAATTTTGTCATTTAGTCATGTTGCGCTGCAATGTAAATTTCACATTATAAAATTAGATCTCATTATATAAAATATTTCTTGTCAGCGGTCGCCCCGTCTTTTAGAATGGGCATCATTCAGGTGTCCAATCCCACCGATGGGATCGCCCTGGACACCGAAAATGGTATGGTTACATGAACGCGTCAGTGCTGTGGCCAGCATAAAAATCGATATGGAGAACTGAATGTCTACGTCAGATAAACCCGAGACAGGCAAGACCGCAGATGTGGATGCCGTGGAAACCCAGGAATGGCTCGATTCACTGGAAGCAGTGCTGGACAGAGAGGGCCCTGAACGTGCGCACTTTCTGCTGGAGCAACTGACTGACCTGGCCCGACGGTCCGGATCCAATATTCCTTATTCGCCTCACACCGCTTATGTCAACACCATCCCGCCAGGGCTGGAGCCGCGACACCCAGGCAATATGGCCATGGAAGAGCGTATCCGTTCGTATGTGCGGTGGAATGCAATGGCGATGGTGGTGAAGGCCAACAAGCATAATCCTGAAGATGGCGGCGACCTGGGCGGCCATATTGCCTCGTTCGCCTCGCTGGCCACCATGATCGGCGCCGGCCAAAACCATTTCTGGCATGCTGCCTCCGAAGACCACGGCGGCGACTTGGTGTATTTCCAGGGTCATTCGTCGCCGGGCATGTATGCCCGCGCGTACCTGGAAGGGCGCCTGACCGAAGAACAACTGGACCATTTCCGTCAGGAAGTTGGCGGCAAGGGCCTGCCTTCCTATCCCCATCCGAAGCTGATGCCCGAGTTCTGGCAGTTTCCGACAGTCTCCATGGGCCTTGGCCCATTGATGGCCATTTACCAGGCTCGCTTCCTGAAGTATTTGCATGCTCGCGGCATTGCCGATACCAGCAAACGTAAAGTTTGGGTGTTTTGCGGTGATGGTGAAATGGATGAACCCGAATCATTGGGTGCTATTAGCCTGGCAGCGCGCGAGAAACTGGATAACCTGATTTTTGTGATCAACTGCAATCTGCAGCGCCTGGACGGCCCGGTGCGCGGCAATGGCAAAATCATTCAGGAGCTGGAAGGCGAGTTCCGTGGCAGCGGCTGGAATGTCATCAAGCTCATCTGGGGCGGCTATTGGGATCCACTGCTGGCTCGCGATAAAGAAGGCATTTTGCGCAAGGTCATGCAAGAGACCGTTGATGGCGAGTATCAGGCGTTCAAGGCCAATGATGGCGCGTATGTTCGCGAACACTTCTTCGGCAAGGACCCGCGCTTGCTGGAGATGGTCAGCCGCATGAGCGACGAAGAAATCTGGCGCCTCAATCGTGGCGGCCATGATCCCTACAAAGTATATGCGGCATTTGATGCCGCCCAGAACTCGGTCGGCCAGCCGACGGTCATTCTGGCAAAAACCATTAAAGGTTACGGTCTGGGCGCCATTGCGCAGGGACAGAACCCGGCGCACCAGCAAAAGAAACTGGATATCGATTCGCTCAAGGGTTTCCGCGACCGGTTCAATATTCCGATATCGGACGAACAGCTGGAAAAACTGCCTTATTTCAAACCGGCAGAAGACTCGCCCGAAATGAAGTATTTGCGCGAGCGTCGTGAAAAGCTGGGAGGGTATTATCCAAGCCGTCGCCCACAGGCCGACGAGCAGCTCAAAGTGCCAGCGCTGGAAGTGTTCAAGGCAGTGCTTGAGCCGACCAGCGAAGGGCGTGAGATTTCAACAACGCAGGCGTTTGTGCGTTTTCTCAATCAATTGCTGCGCGACAAGCAACTGGGAGAGCGTGTGGTTCCGATCCTGGCCGATGAATCGCGTACCTTCGGCATGGAAGGGCTGTTCCGCCAAATCGGTATTTATGCGCCCGAAGGCCAAAAGTACACACCCGTGGACAAGAACCAGGTGATGTATTACAAGGAATCGGCCAACGGGCAGTTGTTGCAGGAAGGGATTAACGAAGCGGGCGCCTTTGCGTCATGGATTGCGGCGGCAACGTCTTACTCCACCAACAACCGCATTATGATTCCGTTCTTCATCTACTACTCCATGTTCGGGTTCCAGCGTATCGGTGACCTGGCATGGGCTGCCGGCGATATGCAAAGCCGCGGCTTTTTGCTGGGCGGTACCGCCGGTCGCACCACGCTTAACGGCGAAGGCCTGCAGCACGAAGATGGTCATAGCCATATTCTGGCTTCGACTATTCCGAACTGCGTCAGCTATGATCCGACCTTCAGTCATGAAGTGGCCGTTATCATGCAGCACGGTTTGAAGCGCATGGTGGAGGATCAGGAAAACGTGTATTACTACCTCACGTTAATGAACGAGAACTATCCTCAGCCAGGTCTGAAGCAAGGCGATGTTGACGGCATTATCAAGGGCATGTACAAGCTGCAGTCTACCGAAGGCGGCAAACACCATGTGCAGTTGATGGGGTCGGGCACAATTTTGCGTGAAGTCATGAAAGCGCAGGAATTGCTCAAACAGGACTGGGATATTTCTTCCGATGTATGGAGCGTCACCAGCTTTACCGAGTTGCGTCGCGAGGGGCTGGACGTTGATCGTCACAACTTGCTTCATCCTGATGACAAGCCGAAAGTGCCGTATATCACCAAACAGTTGGAAGCAACAGAAGGCCCGATCATCGCTTCTACCGATTACATGAAACTGTTTGCTGATCAGGTACGCGATTTCATGCCGAAAGAGCGGACGTACCGGGTGCTGGGTACCGACGGATTCGGTCGGTCCGACTTCCGTTACAAGCTACGTGAGCACTTTGAGGTGGATCGCCATTTCGTTGTCCTGGCTGCGCTCAAGGCGCTGGCCGATGACGGCGTCATCGATAAAGCAAAAGTGAGCGAAGCCATCCAGAAATATGGCATTGACACTAATAAAGCCAATCCACATCACGCATAAGGCAGATCATTATGAGCAATGTAATCGAAATCAAGGTTCCGGACATTGGTGATTTCAGTGAGGTGGAAGTCATTGAGTTGCTGGTGGCGCCGGGCGATACCATTCAGGAAGAACAAAGCCTCATCACGGTTGAGTCGGACAAGGCTTCCATGGAGATCCCGGCATCGGCTGCGGGCGTGGTCAAGGATATCAACGTCAAGGTCGGTGACAAGGTTGCCGAGGGCAAAGTGATCCTCACGCTGGAAGCGGATCAGGACGCCGGTTCGGACAAGGAAGAGAGCAACGACAAGGAAGAAGGCAAAAGCAAGGACAAGGACGGCGAGAACGTTGCTGATGGTTCCGCCAACGAACCACAGGAACGCACTCCCGGCGCGGACAACCCCGAGCAGCCACCCGGTAAGGATGAGCCCGCCGAGCAGGAAGGCGCGCAGCAGCAAGCCGGTGGTGGCACAGTCGAGGTCACGATCCCCGATATCGGAGATTTCTCCGAGGTCGAGGTGATCGAGGTCCTGGTCTCTGTCGGCGATAAGGTCAAGCAGGAGCAAAGCCTGATTACCGTGGAGTCGGACAAGGCGTCCATGGAAATTCCTTCTTCTGACGAGGGCGAGGTGCAAGAGGTCCTGGTCAAGGTCGGCGACAAGGTGGCCAAAGGCACTGTTATCGTCAAACTCAAAGCCAGCGCAGCTGCGGCCAAACCGGCAGCAGCGCCTGCCGAACCCAAGGGTAAACCGGCGGACAGCAGCGTCGACAAGGCGCAAGGCGAGCCGGCTGCAAAAGCAAAGGCGCCTGCCTCTTCCGGCGGCGGTGCACAGCAACGCGTGTCGCCCACTGCGGCTTTCGGTTCTGCGGTTTCCGCCCGCAACCTGCCTCACGCTTCGCCGTCGGTGCGAAAATTTGCGCGAGAACTGGGCGTAGACCTGACACAGATTACCGGTTCCGGAGAAAAGCAGCGCATTACGCAGGAGGACGTTCGCAAGTTCGTCAAGGCCGCGCTTTCAGTGGCAACCAGTTCCTCGTCAACAACGACCCGTTCGCAGGTCGGCGGCGGTGGCCTCAGTGTTCTGGACTGGCCGAATATTGATTTCTCCAAATTTGGTCCTGTCGAAAGCAAGCCGCTGTCGCGCATCAAGAAAATCTCGGGCGCGAACCTGCATCGTAACTGGGTCATGATTCCGCATGTGACCAATAACGAGCAGGCCGATATCACCGATCTGGAAGCGTTCCGTGTTTCCATGAACAAGGAATACGAGAAAGCCGGTGTCAAATTCACCATGCTGGCTTTTCTGATTAAGGCCGTGGTGTCCGCGTTGCAGAAGTTCCCGGAATTTAATGCTTCGCTCAGTGGCGATAGCCTGGTGTTCAAGCAATACTTCCATATCGGTTTTGCCGCCGATACGCCTAACGGTCTGGTTGTGCCGGTCATTCGCGACGCGGACAAAAAGGCGCTGAGCCAGATTGCCAAGGAAATGACCGAGCTGGCCAAGCTGGCACGCGATGGCAAGCTGTCGCCGGCCCAGATGCAGGGCGGCTGCTTTTCGATCAGTTCGCTGGGCGGTATCGGCGGCACAAGCTTTACGCCGATTATCAATGCGCCGGAAGTGGCCATCCTGGGCGTCTCCAGGTCGTCCATGCAACCGGTATGGAATGGCAAGGAGTTTGCACCGCGGCTGATGCTGCCCCTGTCGCTTTCCTACGACCATCGTGTGATCGACGGCGCCGCTGCCGCACGCTTTAACGCGCATTTGGCCGCCATTCTGGCCGATTTCCGCCGTGTCCTGATCTGACGGGAGAAACTGATGAGTCAAACAGAAATCAAAGTACCCAATATCGGCGACTTCGACGCGGTGGAAGTGATCGAAGTGCTGGTCGCTGAAGGCGACACGGTCAAGGAAGAGCAAAGCCTGATTACGGTCGAGTCGGATAAGGCGTCCATGGAAATCCCGTCTTCGTCTGCCGGCAAAGTGGTGTCGCTGTCGGTCAAGGTGGGGGACAAGGTCGCAGAGGGCGACGTTATCCTGATGCTTGAGTCCGCGCAGGACAGTGCGAAAGCGGCGGCCGACGACAAGCCTGCGGACAACGCCAAGGTGCAGTCTGCTGACAAAAGTGATGAGACTACGCAAGCCGAAAAACCATCTGCATCCGATAAGGCAGACAAGACCGGCGACAACGCGCGTGATTCCGCGAGCCAGTCGTCCGCCGGTCAGGAAACGGGCGATGCAACACCGAAGGCCACCACGGGCGGCGAGGTCAAGTACTCACCGCCTGCTTCGGCACCGGCCGACGGTTGCGACGTGCTGGTGCTGGGTGCCGGTCCTGGCGGCTACTCAGCGGCTTTCCGTGCGGCCGATCTCGGGTTGAGCGTGGTGCTGGTCGAGCGCTACGCCACCCTGGGCGGCGTGTGCCTGAATGTCGGCTGCATCCCGTCCAAAGCGCTGCTGCACAGTGTCGCGGTGCTGGAGGAAGCCAAACACCTTTCGGAAAACGGAATTACCTTTGCGGAGCCGACCATTGATCTGGACAAACTGCGCGCCAGCAAAGACAAGGTGGTCGGCACGCTTACCGGCGGTCTGACCGGTATGGCCAAGGCCCGCAAGGTCAAGGTCATTCATGGCCTGGGCGAGTTTGCCGATGAGCATCACCTGACGGTAAAGAAAGACGACGGCTCAAGCGAAACCGTTGCCTTCAAGCATGCGATTATTGCGGCCGGCAGCCAGTCAGTGAAGCTGCCGTTTCTGCCCGAGGATGAGCGGATCGTAGACTCCACCGGCGCCCTGAAACTGACGAGCATTCCTGAAAAAATGCTGATCATCGGCGGTGGCATTATCGGCCTGGAAATGGGTACCGTTTATTCTGCGCTGGGCGCACGCCTGGATGTCGTTGAAATGCTTGACGGGCTGATGCAGGGCGCGGATCGTGATCTGGTCAAGGTCTGGCAAAAGAAAAACGAAGGACGTTTTGATCAGATCATGCTCAAGACCAAGACGGTGTCTGCCGAGGCCAAATCTGACGGTGTTTGGGTCAAGTTCGAGGGGGACGGTGCTCCAGCAGAACCGCAGCGATATGATCTGGTCCTGCAGGCAGTGGGTCGCTCGCCCAATGGCGCCAAAATCGGAGCCGACAACGCCGGCGTGCAGGTTACCGAGCGCGGATTTATCGAAGTGGACGAACAAATGCGCACCAACGTGTCGCATATTTTCGCTATTGGCGATATTGTGGGACAACCCATGCTGGCACACAAGGCTGTGCACGAAGCGCATGTAGCGGCCGAAGTCATCGCCGGGCACAAGAGTTATTTTGATGTTCGCGTTATCCCTTCTGTGGCCTATACCGATCCTGAACTGGCCTGGGCTGGTCTGACAGAGGAAGAAGCCAAAAAGCAGGGCATCAAATACGAAAAAGGCGTGTTCCCCTGGGCCGCGTCGGGCCGGGCCATTGCCAATGGTCGCTCTGAAGGCTTTACCAAGCTGTTGTTCGATGCCCAGACGCATCGGATCATTGGCGGCAGCATCGTTGGCACCCATGCCGGTGATTTGATTTCCGAAGTTGCACTGGCTGTGGAGATGGGCGCCGATTCTGTTGATATCGGCAAGACCATTCATCCACATCCTACGCTGGGCGAATCGGTGGGCATGGCGGCAGAAGTCGCGCATGGGACATGTACCGATCTGCCTCCGGTTAAACGCAAGTAACGCTGCCACTGTGCACTTGCGTTGACGGCCCGCGCTGAACGATCAGTTGCGGTCGTCGTCAACGCAAAATACGGTCGCTCCTTGTTCCCGTTTTGTTCTCGTAGACAATGCAGGTTGCCGACCCGGCATGAACACTCTTATTTCCGGCAAAAGCCGAAAGTAGGGGTGTTTTTCATTTCAATGACTTAAAATTCTGCTTTCGGGTATTTCATTTTTCTTATGTCCGCCATCCCTACTAGTAAGCACTCGCTGGCCGATTGGCTGGCCTATCTTGAATCCCTGCACCCCAAAGCCATCGAACTCGGTCTGGACCGCGTGCGGTCGGTTGCGCAACGTTTGCAGGCGTGCGAGGGTGGGGGCATTAAAATTATTGTGGGCGGCACCAATGGCAAAGGGTCTACCTGTGCCATGCTCGAATCGATTTATCTGGCAGCGGGATACAAGACCGGCCTGTATACGTCACCGCATCTTATCGATTTCAACGAGCGTATCCGTATTCGCGGCGAACTGGCCACTGACGAGCAAATCGTCGCGCAACTGGCCCGGATCGAGGCCATGCGCGGCGACATATCGCTCACATACTTCGAGTACACAACTCTGGCGGCATTGCTGCTGTTCAAGGAAAATCAGACCGATGTGGCCATCCTGGAAGTGGGCCTGGGTGGGCGGCTGGATGCTGTCAATATCGTTGACGCCGATTGTTCTATCGTCACGAGTGTCGATGTCGACCATACTGAATGGCTTGGCGACACGCGCGAGAAAATTGGCTGGGAAAAGGCTCATATCTTTCGCACGGGCAAACCAGCCATTTGCAGCGATCCGCAGCCACCGCAATCGATACTGGATTACGCCCAGCAATTGCAAGCTGATCTGTGGCTGTTCGGACGTGATTTCAACTACTCGGCCGACAAGCAGCAATGGGCCTTTGCAGGCCGCAATCAGCGCCGAAACGCCTTGGCCTATCCTGCCCTGCGTGGCGCAAACCAGTTGCTCAACGCTTCGGCGGCGCTGGCAGCGATTGAGTCGCTGCGGGAGCGGCTGGCCGTGCCACAGCAATCGGTGCGACAGGGCCTGATCCAGGCCGCGCTGCCGGGGCGCTTCCAGATTATTCCGGGGCAACCTACCGTGGTGCTTGATGTTGCGCACAATCCGCATGCAGCTGCCGTACTTGCTCATAACCTGGAGAGCATGGCCTTTTTCCCATACACCTACGCGGTGGTCGGGATGGTTAACGACAAGGACTGCGACGATGTTATCAAGAAGTTCGGGCGCAAGGTGGATCACTGGTATTGTGCCAGTCTGCCAGGCGACCGTGGTCGCAGCGGCCAGGATATTGCCGACAGAGTCCGCAAGCAGGTGCCGGCAGATGCCGAAGGGTTACCAACCGTAACGGTTTTCGATTCTCCGGCGGCAGCTTTCGATTCTGCGCATTCAAAGGCCGCCGACAATGATAGAATAGTCGTGTTTGGCTCGTTTTTAACCGTGGCCGCAGTTTTACAGCATTTAGGGCGTCCAGCCGTCTGAAGCTTATCTTTATAATAGTCGGGAATAAGTTATGGGTTTATTCAATTCACAAGATAATAATCGGCCGGGACAACGTCGTACCCAGTCTGAACAGAATCAGGCCAATGACCTGCGGGTCAAAGCCAGAAATCGGTTGATCGGGGCCATTATTCTTGTGTTGGCTGCCATTATCGTGGTGCCTATGGTGCTTGACACCGGCAGTACAGACAACACGCCAACGCCGGCCCAGAAACCGCCATTGGTATCGGGCGGTGGTAGCGATAGCAACTCGCTGTCCGTCACCACAACGCCAGGTGTTGAGTCCAGCGGACCTAGCTCCACTTCACAAGACGCCAGCGTTGATGGCGACGATGCACAGACGCCGCCGGTGGCCGGGTCTGTTGCCTCCGGAACGGCGAACCCGCCACCGGAACCGGGCACTACAACACCAGCGCGGGATCCCGGCTTGACAGGACTGACCGAAGCCATAGACCCGGATCGTTCTATCGCTTCGGGCACGGCAGATCAGCCAATCACGCCCGAAGAGCAGGCAGAGCGCGAGAAGCAGCAGGCCGCGGCTCAGGCCAAAGCACAGGCTGACGCCAAAAAGGCTGCTGAACGCAAGAAGGCGGCTGCAAGCAAGGCCGCAGAGCAGACCAAAAAGCCTGGCGCGATCAAAGACAACAATCGTACCGATGACGGCTCCCGTGCGCTGGCCATCCTGGAAGGTCGCGAACCTGCTGCGGCTCAGAAAAGCACACCGCAGGTTACTTCGGGCGATTACTCGCTGCAGATTGCCTCATATGGATCTGCTGACGATGCCCAAAGCCGCCGCAACAAGCTGGCCACAGAGGGCGTATCTAACGTCTATGTCCAGAACTCGGTCGTAAACGGCAAACAGATTTATCGCTTGCGTGTCGGCCCGTTCAAATCGCGCGAGGCTGCGCAGGCCGCGCAAACCAGACTGCGCTCACTAGGCTATGACAACGGCTTCATTTCGTCGAACTGATGTCCATGCACCGAAGTGACCGAATTTGATTACACCTGCCTCGGGATCATCGCGATCTCGGGGCTGCTCGGATTAATGAGAGGGTTTCTCAAGGAAGCCTTCTCATTAATCGCTTATGCTGCTGCGTTTATTGGCGCCATCTGGTGGGGACCGGTCGTTTATCCCTGGGTGATGCAGTACATCAACAATGCGCTCATCAGCATGGGCATCGGATATGCCGTCGTCTTCATTGCCATCTTGCTGATTGTTGGCCTGGTCAATGTCACGCTGGCTACGCTGATAGAGGCCACCGGCCTGGGGCCTGCTGACCAGGGGCTTGGTATTTTGTTTGGCATAGCCCGTGGCGTCGTGATCATTTTGATACTGGTCGTGCTGGCCGGCTATACGCCGTTTCCCAAAGAGCCCTGGTGGGTCAATGCCAGGTTCTCTCCCATGGCGACGATGGCCGTGCAGCAAATCAAGCTGCGTCTGCCTGACAGCATCGGTTCGTATTTGCCATATTAGCTTCAACTTTTTGTTTTCTCTCATTCTCGTATTTTTCAGGATAGACTTTTTATGTGCGGAATTATCGGTATCGTCGGGCGCGGGCCAGTGAACCAGCTGGTGTACGACAGCCTGCTGTTACTGCAACATCGTGGGCAGGATGCGGCTGGCATCGCCACTGCTTACGGCAACCACTTCAATATGTACAAAGCCCACGGCCTGGTACGCGACGTATTTCGCACCCGCAATATGCGTGATCTGCCCGGCCATTCAGGTATCGGACAGGTGCGCTATCCCACAGCCGGCTCCAGCGATTCGCTTGAAGAGGCACAGCCGTTCTATGTGAATGCGCCTTTTGGCATCACCTTTGCACATAATGGTAATCTGACCAACTGGCGTGAGCTGCGCGAGTCTTTATTCAAGGTCGACCAGCGCCATATCAATACCAATTCGGACTCCGAAGTCCTGCTCAATGTGCTGGCGCACGAACTGCAATCAGCGGCCAAAGGTACCTCTCTGGATGCAGCGGCGATGTTCAATGCGGTTGCGGCCGTGCACCGGCGGGTCAAGGGCGCGTATTCGGTAGTGGCGCAAATTGCCGGATATGGGCTGCTTGCTTTCCGTGATCCGTTTGGAATCCGTCCGCTGTGCCTGGGTAAATTCGAATCCGAGCTGGGTGCCGAATGGATGGTGGCGTCAGAATCGGTTGCGCTCGAAGGCAATGGTTTTGATTTCGTTCGTGATATTGGCGCGGGCGAAGCCGTGTTCATTGATCTGGACGGCAACGTCCATGAGCAGCAATGTGCAGACAATCCCGTACTTACTCCCTGCATCTTCGAGTACGTTTATTTTGCCCGTCCCGATTCCACGATTAATGGCGTGAATGTCTACAATGCGCGCCTGAAAATGGGGGAGTACCTGGCTGATAAAGTGGCCAGGCAGTTGCGCCTGCGTGAGATAGATGTGGTCATGCCCATCCCTGACTCTTCGCGCCCGGCCGCAATGCAGCTGGCGTCCAAATTGAAGCTTGAATACCGTGAGGGGTTTATCAAGAATCGGTATGTGGGCCGCACTTTTATTATGCCGGGGCAGGCAGTACGCAAAAAATCGGTGCGTCAGAAACTGAACGCCATGAGCATGGAATTCAAAGACAAAAATGTGCTGCTGGTTGATGACTCTATTGTGCGTGGCACGACCAGCCGCGAGATTGTCGACATGGCAAGAGCGGCCGGCGCCAAGAAAGTGTTTTTTGCATCGGCTGCGCCTGCGGTTTGCTATCCCAATGTTTACGGCATCGACATGCCTACCCAGGACGAGTTGATTGCCAATGGCAAAACAGCGGAGGAAGTTGCCGCAGAGATCGGGGCTGATGGCCTGGTTTACCAGGATCTGGATGATCTGAAAGCTGCCATTTCCGATTTGAATCCGGCCCTGACTCAGTTTGAATCGTCCTGCTTTGACGGCAATTATGTGACCGGTGATGTCGACAGTGCTTATCTCGAAAGACTGCGCATGACCCGGCATCAGGTCATGGAAGGGCAGGCCATCGGCGGTCTGCAGTTCAACATGGGATACGCCGCCAGCTCGTAAACGCAACACCGGCGACGCTGTCTGTCAGCGCGCGGCATGGGCAGGCTAGCATCACTGCAGCGTAGCCTTTCGGTCCGGCAGGGGTCATTTCCTTATGAGGCCTGCCTGCGACGCCGGCTTGCGGATAGCAAGTAAGGGCTTCGATTGATAAGGGCAACGGTTCTTCGGTTGGCGCGAGGCTTTTTCGGGAATATAATTGACATATCATCTATTGAGAAGTCATTTATGTCTAAACCAAATAAAACGATCATGCCCGATTCCCCACGAAATCTGCTGTCTCAGTCCAATAGACGGGCAAAGACAGATTCCACGAAATCGCTTCCGTCTCAATTAAACCAAGCCGCACAGATCGATTTCGCGCGAACATTTTTGTCTCTATCAAGTCAACTTAACCGCCAGTGGCGCAAGGCACTGGACCGTCGGCTGCAACCCATGGGGCTGACCGAGGCGACCTGGCTGCCGCTCCTGTATATCGCGAGGGCAGCGCAGCCACTGCGCCAGAAAGATCTGGCCAGTCTGATGGGACTGGATAGCTCTTCGGTGGTGCGACTGCTTGACGGTCTGCAAACGGCGGGCTATATCCAGCGGCTGGAAGGGACTGATCGCCGTGAGAAACGGATTCATCTGACAGATGCCGGCCAGCAAACGGTCTCCAGCGTTGAGCGTGTCGTGCAAGCGGGCAGGCGACGTTTGTTTCGTGATGTCGATGACGCCCAACTGCAGGTGGCCGGATCGGTGTTGCAGCAATTGCTGGTCACGCTGGAGTCGCACGATGGTGCGCTATGGAGCGACGCACAAGGCACAGACTCTCATGCCTGAAAAAATCGCCATACGTGCGCCATTGTGGCTGCTGGTCCTGGTAACACTAAGCGGCACGTTGGCCATGCACATGTTTGTGCCGGCCATGCCGGACGCGGCGGCGGATCTTCAAGCCAGCACCAGCGCCATGCAGATGACCATCAGTTTGTATATTCTCGGCCTGGCTTTTGGGCAGTTGATTTACGGCCCGCTATCGGATGGGTTCGGGCGGCGGCCACTGCTTATTGCCGGTTTGGCGATCTACGTGCTGGCAGGGGCGGCTGCAGCGTTATCGCAAAATGAATCCACGCTGGTGCTGGCGCGACTGTTCCAGGCCTTGGGCGGTTGTGCCGGTCTGGCGCTGGGAAGAGCCATCGTCCGCGACACAGCGCAAGGGAACACAGCAGTCAAGGACCAGGCGTTGCTCAATTTGATCATGATGGCAGGGCCCGGGATGGCGCCATTATTGGGATCGTTTCTGGCCTTACAGTTTGGCTGGCGATCGGTTTTCTATGCGCTGGTTCTGTTGGGCCTCATTACCCTGACCGCCACCTGGCGCCTGATGCCCGAGACCAGTGCTTCAACCGGCAAGGTCAGCCCGGCAGCGCTGGCATCGGATTATAAATCGCTGTTGAGCTCGCCTTCGTTTCTGGCTTACGCTTTTGGCGGTGGCTGCGCCACAACGGCCATCTATTCCTTTATCGCGGCTGCGCCCTTTATTATTACCCGCGATTTGCACCGGCCAGCGCAGGAGGTAGGCATCTATCTGGCGCTGCTGATTGTCGGGTTGTCCGTCGGTAACGCCGCAACCCGGCAGCTGATCGGCCGCTATTCGCTTGAACGGCTGCTGATCGGCGGCAATGCGCTTAGCGTAGTTGCAGCCCTGGTGTTGGTGACGTGTGCGCTGGCCGGCCAGCTGCATATTGCCAGCGTTACCGCGCTGATGTTTTTGTTTACGGTAGGCGCAGGTATTGCCAGTCCGGCGGCGCTGACCAAAGGCCTGAATGTGGATCACCATTTAGTGGGATCCGCAGCGGGTCTTTACGGTTTTACACAGATGTCAGTCGGCGCCATCTGTACGTCGCTGGTCGCACTCGGCGACGATCCCGCATTGACGGCGTTTATGGTGCTTGCCTGTACTGCCATCCTCGGCCAGGCAGGACTATGGTTCGGGCTTAAGCAGGACCGGCGTCTGGCGCACAACGTACTGGCGTCTGATGCGTCGGCGGGGCATCATTGAGCAAAACAATCCGAAAGGGCTAGGAATTGCGCAGCGAGCGGCCCCTGCTGCCAAACAGAGCGTAGCAACTGACGAGCAGCAGGGCGATAAACAACAGCAAGGCCCATAGGACATACTCAACGCCAAACACGATGACTTTGGCGTCCATGCAGGTCGCATAAATGCCGAAAAGCCAGGGTGCCAGGCCATCGAGTCCCGTGGTTCGGGACATGAAAATATCCGCAAAGGTCCGGTCGCACGACACCATTTGCGCCGCAACAGTATGCTGATACCACGCCGCGACAATGCCGGCAATGGACAGAACCAACGACAACAAGGCCATGATGCGCTTTCCGGCGCCTGGCATGAGGTTGGCCAGCAGGCACACGCCAGCGATAAGCAGCAGGATGAGGCGTTGCAAGACACACCATGCGCAAGGCGGCATATCGAAAACATGTTGGCTCACAAGCGCAACAGCCAATGCAAGCAGGCTAAGCAGGGCAATAAGATTGAGGCGAGACTGGGTCATAACGTGGTTCTGGAGTAGGTTGAATAAATATCGGCAAACAGGCTCATGATTAGTTCATGCGCACCGTCCCAGATGATCTGCACGCCGATACACAGTAGAATGAAAGCGGACAGCCGCATAAATACGGCGGTGCCCGAGGTGCCAAGACGAGCAAGAAAGCGCGCGGCAAAGCGCAGGCAAAAAAACAGGATAGCGCTGACGCTGATTACAGCCAGGATCATGGCGCTCACGCTCATGACGCCGGCGCCTGCGCTGATAAAATCGAAAGACGCGCCCACGGTAATGGCTGCAGAGATACTGCCCGGTCCGCAGGCGATGGGAAAGGTGAGCGGGTAAAAGGCGCTGGATTTGACTTTTTCCTGTGAATAATTTTCCACCAGTTTTTCATGGGCATTGGTATCAGGATCTTTGGCGTTGACCAGTTGCCAGGCACTGGCCACGACCAGCAGGCCGCCACCGACACGGACAATGGGCAGCGAGAGACCGAAAAAACTCAATACCATATTGCCGAAAAGGGCAGCCAAGGTGAGCATCACAAAAACATTGACGGATATACGTTTGGCGAGCAGCTTGCGGGTCGAGGCACTGGCCCCTTCGGTCATGGTCAGGAAGATGGGCGCGACTGCTGGCGGGTTTACGATAGGCAGCAGGGTCGCCAGGACAAACAGAAAACTGCGACTGAAAATCAGGATATATTCATTGATGCTCATGGTTATCTATTTCTGGGCAGTCAGGTTGTTGATCGCGGTCAGCAAATCGCGTTTGAATTGCATCTGGATGCGGGGATTATCCAGCGCGCTGCCGCCCAGAATGAAAATATCTTCGACGCGATCGCCGAGCGTCATGACCTTGGCCATTTGCAGGTTAATCTGATGTCGCTTGAATGTGTTGGCAAGGGCATAAAGAATACCAGGGCTGTCCATCGCTGCAATTGACAATCGCCAATATTGACTGTTTTCGTCGGGCAAAAGTTCAATCAGGGGCACCAGCGGGAACGTGCGCGAGCGGCGAACATTGGCCCCCACGACATAGCGGTTGCTCTTGAGGGCTAATGGTTCGTTCTGCGCAGGCAGCGGCTCGTTCAACCGGTTGCGCAAGCCGTGTTCAATCAGCGGCACATTCGAGCGGATGTCTGCGTCGATGGCTGCGCTGTCCACCACGAAACTGTCCAGTGCATAGCCCTGGCGCGTTGTGTGGATGCGCGCATCCAGAATATCAATGCGCTGTTCATAGAAATAGGAACAGATTTGTTCGAACAGGTCAGGGCGATCAGAGGTGTACACCATGACCTGAATGCCTTCGTTATTTTCGGTGGGCCGGGCCCGCACTTGCGCACCCACTTGCGGCAGCATGCGATACAGCAGACGCGTATGCCAGGCAATATCTCTGGCTTCGTGCCGCAAAAAATAGGCCACATCAAGCGTACTCCAGAACCGGTCTCGGTCCTGGTCACTAATGCCGGAAAAGCGCACCAGCGCGATGGCGTCGTTCTTGCGCTGCGTCAGTACCGACTGTCGGTCAAACACGTTGCTTCCCAGCGCGGTCAAGGTGTAATGGTACAGGTCTTCAAGCAGTTTGCCTTTCCACGCGTTCCAGACCTTGGGGCTGGTGCCGCGAATATCGGCAACTGTTAATAGATAAAGGGCGGTCAGGCGGCGTTCCGTGCGTACGATATCGGCAAACTCCTGGATGACCGACGGTTCTGACAGGTCCCGTTTCTGTGCAAAAGAAGACATAGTCAGGTGGTGCTCGACCAGAAACTCAACCAGCTCGCGGTCTGCCGGATCCAGATTATGGTCGCGGGCAAATTTACGTACGTCGGCCGCACCCAGTTTGGAGTGGTTGCCGCCACGTCCCTTGGCGATATCGTGAAACAGCGCGGCCACATAGAGAAGCCAGTGCTGGTCCATGTCGGCAATCAGCCGGCTGGCCAGCGGATACTCCTGGGCATGTTCCGGCATGGCAAAGCGGCGAATATTGCGAATGACCATCAGGGTATGCTGATCGACCGTATAAACATGAAACAGGTCGTGCTGCATTTGCCCCACAATTTTCCGGAATACCGGAATATATTGGGGGAGAATGCTGAGCATGGTCATTCGCCTGAAACTGTGCACAATGCCGGTCGGTTGCTGCAGAATCTGCAGAAACAGCCATTTATTGACCGGGTTGCGGCGAAACTGGGCATCAATCCGGTGACGCGAGCTCCAGATCTGGCGCTGCAGTTTGGCCGACATATCATTGACTTCCGGATGCTGTTGTAAAACCAGAAACGCTTTGAGGAGCAATTGTGGTTTACGTTCGAATGCGTCGTCGGCAACCAGGTCAAGCTGCTGACCAACGCGGCAAAAGTCTTCGTCGATCGCAACGCTGCAATCGCTGACCGGGAAAAAATACTCCCGGAAACTTTGCATCATGATATGGTTCATCAGATACACGATTCTGGCTGCCCAGTAATAGCGCTGCATCAGAATTTCACCCGGCCGGCGCGTATCGGTCGCCTTGATGCGATAGACCTCGGCCAGTAGCGGCTGGTTATGGAACATGAGGCGATCGTCGCGTTTACCGGCAAGAAGATGCAGATCAATACGCAGACGCTTGAATGCCTGTTCAGCCTTGGCGCATTTGGCCGCTTCATCACGGGTCATCATGTCGTGACTGACCAGATCGCGCCATTTGCCCGACAAGCCGGCGGCACGGCTGATCCATTGAATGGTCTGCAGATCGCGCAAGCCCCCCGGAGACTCCTTGCAGTTCGGTTCGAGTGAATAGGGCGTTTCGTTGTATCGAGCATAGCGCTGCTGCAATTCAAGTTGCTTGGCCAGAAAAAAATCCTGCGGATTCAGTTGTTCGCGAAACTTTTTGTCCAGCGTCGAAACCAGCTTGCGGTTGCCAAGAATATAGCGCAACTCCAACAATCCCGTTTCAATGGTAATGTCGGCGGCGCTCTCGACCAGGCATTCATCGATAGTGCGAACACTGTGACCAATGTCCAGGCCCAGGTCCCAGAGTGCGGAGACGAACCGCTCCAGCAAGGCTTTTTCATCATTGGTGGGCGGCTGCTGCAAAAGGATCAGCAGGTCAATGTCCGAGTAGGGAAATAATTCGCCGCGCCCATATCCGCCGACGGCGCACAGGGTGGCTGCGGCAGGCAGCGGGAAACTGGCAGCCAGCTCTTTCATTGCCTGATCAGTATGCTTTCTGAGCGCGGTCAGCAGGGAGTCGGGACGGGATCTGTGCTGTCTGTAATTTTCCAGCGCCAGCGTTTTCTGCTCTTGAAGGCGATTGCGGATCGCGATGGCAGGGCTGGCGGTATTCATGGAATTACTTTGGGCCGCAGGGGTCACGAACGGGTCTTCAGGACAGGTTCTTGACGAAAGCGGGCGCCGGAGGCATGCCCGGCGAGCGCGTCAGTACATCGTACCCGGTTTCGGTCACGATCAGCGTATGTTCCCACTGCGCCGAAAGACTATGATCGCGGGTCACAACCGTCCATTGATCGGCCAGGACGCGCGTTTCACGGCGACCGGCATTGATCATGGGCTCGATGGTAAATACCATGCCCTGTTCCAGGGTTAGGCCTTCTCCGGGCTTGCCGTAATGCAGAACCTGGGGATCTTCATGGAACCGCTGGCCAATGCCATGTCCGCAATATTCCCGTACGACGGAAAATCCGTTAGCTTCCGCATGTTTCTGAATGGCATGGCCGATGTCGCCTAGGGTGGCACCGGGCCGTACCTGCTCGATGCCCAGCCACATGCATTCGTAAGTGATGTCGGTCAGCCGGCGGGCAAGTATGGATGGCGCCCCGACACAGAACATGCGGCTGGTATCGCCGAACCAGCCATTCTTGATGACGGTGACATCAATATTGAGCACATCGCCCGATTTGAGTTTCTTGTCGCCCGGAACTCCGTGGCAGATAACGTGGTTTACCGAGGTACAGACGGCGCCGGTAAATGGCGGGTAGCCGGGAGGCTGATAGCCGATGGTGGCCGACTCGACACCCAGCTCGGTCATGAAATCGTGGCAAATTTTGTTGATTTCGCCGGTAGTGATGCCAGGTTTGATAAAGGGAGCGACGTGATCCAGGACCCGGGCTGCATCTGCGCAAGCCGCCCGCATGGCGTCGATATCCTGTTGATTTGTGAGTGTGGCCATAACTGCTTGAGTAAATGAATGAAATAATAGTAGAATTATAGGCTTTCCCGGATTTGTTTGGTGAATCTTTGGTAAAAGCGCATGGTTACTGAGTGGTTACATGGTGGTTACCGGGTGCTTTTGACAGTGTACAAGGCGATGGCAGCTTACTGCAAAAGTCTGTGTCTGACCTCAGGTCGTCTGGCGGGAAGAAATCATAAAAAGTTAGTGCAATTTATTTTAATAGCGCGCCGTTTTTCCTAGGGTGTTGATTATATACAACAAAATCAATATCAAAACGGTGCTGGAACTTAACCCTTTGGAGTGATAAATCATGTCATTAATGCGTGAAATGCTAGAAGCTGGTGTGCACTTTGGTCACCAAACCCGTTACTGGAACCCCAAAATGTCTCAGTACATTTTTGGTCATCGTAACAAAATCCATATTATCAATCTGGAAAAAACCGTAGCCAGTTTCCTGGAAGCCCAGAAATTTGCACGTCAAATTGCATCGCGCGGCGGCAATATCCTGTTTGTTGGCACAAAGCGCGCCGCCCGTGAAATCGTTGCCGAAGAAGCGGCACGTTGCGGTATGCCTTTTGTAGACAGCCGCTGGCTGGGTGGCATGATGACCAACTTCAAGACGGTCAAAACATCCATCAAGCGCCTGAAAGACATGGAAGCGGCCATTGCCGACGGCAGTAAAGAGCGCATGAGCAAGAAAGAAGGCCTCATGTTTGATCGTGAGATGGACAAGCTGAACAAATCCATCGGCGGCATCAAGGACATGAACACACTGCCCGACGCGCTGTTTGTGATCGACGTCGGATACCACAAGATCGCCATTCAGGAAGCCCGTACACTGGGTATTCCGGTCATTGCCGTGGTCGATACCAACCACTCGCCGGATGGTGTTGAATATGTTGTTCCAGGTAACGATGACTCTGCCAAGGCGATTGCGCTGTACGCAAAAGGCATGGCCGATGCTGTGCTCGAAGGTCGTGAGCAAAACCTGAACGGCGTGATTGAAACCATTGTCGAAGGTGAAGAAGAGTTCGTCGAAGAAGTGCCAGAAAGCAACTAAGCATGACTGCTGCACAGCACGCCCGTCTGTCATGGGCGTGCTAGTCAAATCCGTCAATACAAGCAGCGCGGCTTGCCGTCATCGTGTCATCCGCGCCTGCTGTTGTCACTATTTCAAGTGGCACGGGCCTGTTCCGGGTCACTTCTCTTTCCTGCACAGCAGGATCGTTTACTAAATTTAACTGGAGTTATCATGGCTGAGATTACCGCCTCAATGGTCAAAGAGTTACGGGAAAAAACCGACGCCCCCATGATGGAATGCAAAAAAGCCCTCTCCGAAGCAGGTGGCGATATGGAGCGTGCAGAAGAAATCTTGCGCGTCAAACTGGGTAGCAAAGCCAGCAAGGCCGCTTCACGCGTGACTGCCGAAGGCCTGATTGGTCTTTACATTGCGCCTGACGCCAAAACCGGCGCCGTGATCGAAGTCAACTGCGAAACAGACTTTGTAGCCAAAAACGAAGATTTCATCAATTTTGTCAATAGCGTTGCCCAACTGGTCGCCGAGAAAAATCCTGCCGACGTAGCTGCCTTGGCAGAACTACCAATGGGCGAGGGTACAGTTGAAACCACCCGCGCTGCGCTGGTAGGTAAAGTGGGCGAAAACATGGCGATTCGCCGTTTCACTCGTTTCGAAACCCAAGATCAGCTGGCCAGCTATGTACACGGCGGCCGTATCGGTGTTCTGGTTGACTTCCAGGGCGAGGCTGACGTTGGCAAAGACCTGGCCATGCACGTTGCTGCCACCAAACCGAAGGCGCTGGACGCGTCGGGCGTGGCTGCGGCAGATATCGATGCCGAGCGTTCCGTTGCCGAGCAAAAAGCAGCCGAGTCCGGCAAACCCGCAGAAATCGTTGCCAAAATGGTGGAAGGCTCTGTAGCCAAGTTCCTCAAGGAAGTCACCTTGATGAATCAGCCATTCGTCAAAAACGACAAGCAAAGCGTTGAGCAAATGCTCAAAGAGAAGAAAAGCAGCATCAATCGTTTCTCACTGTTTGTGGTCGGTGAGGGCATTGAAAAGAAATCGACAGACTTTGCCGCCGAAGTGGCTGCTGCCGCTGCGGGCAACTAAGTCCGTTTCTTGCTGCTGCGCTGCGCGTCCATGTGTGGCGGGCAGCGGGCAATCAACGAGTCATGCAATACAGATGCCCTGATCGCTTTGAGGTCATCTGCCCAAAGAATCCCCTTTTAAGGGGATTCTTTTTGATTTTGCGTAAATGTCATAGCCAGAGTGGTTACAATAGCGTGTCAATTTTCAAAGGTAGTTCGGCCATGAGCAGCAAATACAAACGTGTGCTTTTAAAACTTTCGGGTGAAGCATTAATGGGCGACGACGCCTACGGTATCAATCGCACAACCATTAATCGCATGACAGGCGAAATCGCCGAAGTTTCACGCATGGGCGTTGAGCTGGCCATCGTGATCGGCGGTGGTAATATTTTCAGGGGCGTCGCACCCGGTGCGCAAGGAATGGATCGCGCCACTGCCGACTATATGGGCATGATGGCCACCGTCATGAATGCACTGGCATTGCAGGATGCGCTAAAGGGCCACGGCGTGGTCACTCGGGTCCAGTCGGCCCTCAATATTGATCAGGTCATTGAACCCTATATCCGTCCCAAGGCGCTACGCTACCTGGAAGAGAAAAAAGTCGTTATTTTTGCTGCCGGCACCGGCAACCCGTTTTTTACGACCGACACGGCGGCGGCATTGCGCGGTGCAGAAATTGGCGCTGAAATCGTTCTGAAAGCGACCAAGGTCGATGGCGTCTATTCGGCTGACCCGAACAAAGATCCGACCGCAACGCGCTATTCTCGCATCAGCTTCGATGAGGTCATCACGCGCCGTCTCGAAATCATGGATGCGACCGCGTTTGCGCTGTGTCGCGACCAGAAACTACCTATCAAGGTGTTCTCTATCAACAAGCCCGGCGCGCTTGCCCGCGCAGTTTGCGGTGAAGATGAAGGCACGCTCGTTCACGTATAAAAGGAAAGAAATGAGTATATCTGAATTGCAGAAGTCGGCCGAGAGCCGCATGAATAAATCTCTGGATTCCCTGAAAACGAATCTGTCCAAAATCCGTACAGGCCGGGCACACTCCGGTATTCTTGACCACGTTTCGGTCGATTATTACGGTTCAGCCGTTCCGGTCAGCCAGGTCGCGGCCGTCAATGTTGTCGACGCACGTACCCTGAGTGTTCAGCCTTGGGAAAAACAGATGGCAGGGCCTATCGAAAAGGCGATCCGCGAATCTGACCTGGGTCTCAATCCGGTTTCCATGGGCGAGACTATTCGCGTTCCCATGCCGGCCCTGACCGAGGAACGTCGTCGTGATCTGGTCAAAGTCGTAAAAAACGAAGGCGAGGACGCCAAGGTTGCCGTGCGAAATTTGCGTCGCGACGCCAATGACGGCTTCAAAAAACTGCTCAAGGACAAGGAAATTTCTGAAGACGATGACCGGCGCGCGCAGGATGTCATCCAGAAAATGACGGATCGTTTTGTTGCTGAAATCGACAAAGTGGTTACGCAGAAAGAAGCCGAAATCATGACGGTTTGATCGTGCCGGCAATAAGACCGCGGCACTGTTTTTAACTGAATAGATCAACTCATGAATCATAGTTCCACAATTTCCGTCCCTGAGACTGGCAGCATACCCAGACATATTGCGATCATCATGGATGGAAACGGACGCTGGGCGACACGGCGGTTCATGCCGCGCACGGCCGGTCATGCCAAGGGCGTGCAGGCAGTGCGGCGGGTTGTGGAGTATTGCGGCGCAAATGGCATTGATTACCTGACTCTGTTTGCGTTCAGTTCCGAGAACTGGCGCAGGCCTCAGGAAGAAGTGTCACTATTGATGAAGCTTTTTGTTCAGGCCCTGGAAAAAGAAGTGTCGCGCTTAAACAGCAATAATGTTCGGCTGCGCGTGGTCGGAGATCTCTCGCCGTTCGAGCCTTATTTGCAGAAGCTGATTGGTCAGGCCGAGGTCACTACGCAAGACAACACAGGGCTGTCGTTAACCATTGCGGCCAACTACGGTGGTCGTTGGGACATCCTGCAAGCATTTCGCAAACTCCTGAGCGCACATCCGGAGCTGGCGCAGGATACCGAGCAGGTGTCCGAACAGATGATCCACCAGTATCTGTGCATGAATTGGGCCCCCGAGCCGGATCTTTTTATTCGCACCGGCGGTGAAAGCCGCATATCCAATTTTCTTATCTGGCAGCTGGCTTACACCGAATTATATTTTACCGATTGTTACTGGCCCGATTTCGGCGCCAGGGATATGGATCGGGCCATTGAGTGGTATCGTGGGCGTGAACGCCGATTCGGCCGAACCAGCGCGCAAATTTCGGATGCCACCCCGTCCGCCTGAAGGAGAGCGCATGTTAGTGCAGCGCATCATTACTGCGGTCGTGTTGTTGATCGTCCTGCTGCTGGTCAGTGTTTTTTCTGCCCCTGTCTACTTTCGCGTTTTTATGGCTGTTGCCAGCGCGGTTGCGCTATGGGAATGGCTGCGCCTGACGGCTTGTCCGGCTCAATCCCGTGTTATTGCCGCTATCTATTTCATTATCGCGGCCTGGGCGGCGGTGGCCGGCTTTGATGATTCCATCGCCTCCACCGATTCTATCGTTTCCGCCGCCAGCGGCGGGGCGCTGGACGGGACAGGGGTTGAGTTGGCGGGGTGGGCCGGATGGCTTACCGCGGTAGCTGCAGTCCTGGCCGGCCTTGGGGTGTTGTTCTGGACGGTCATCGTCCCACTGATTCTTCACCGCGCCAATACTCAGACATCCCCCGTCAGCATCGGTGGGAGTATGGCGGGAATCGTCGTGGTCGCCGCCAGCGCGCTTGGCCTGTCCATGATGCATCAGACATATGGCGTCTGGTTTATATTTTCTTTTCTCGGTGTCATCTGGTGCGCCGACACGTTCGCTTACTTCGGCGGAAGGCATTTCGGCGGCGCCAAGCTGGCTGCGGCTATCAGTCCGGGGAAAACCCGTTCGGGTGCGCTTTGCGGTTTGGCTGCCGCGGTCATCTGGATGGGGGTGACCATGTATATTGATGGCAGTTTCGCCGGGTTTATCCGCCAGTATTTTCCTGATGTTCTTGTACTCCTGGTCGGGGCTCTGCTGGGGACATATTCAGTGGTCGGCGATTTGTATGAGTCTCTTATCAAGCGTCGTGCCGGTGTCAAGGACTCAAGCCATCTGCTGCCGGGGCACGGCGGCGTCTGGGACAGGTTCGACTCGATTCTCTCGGTAACACCTTTGGTTCTGGCCTTGTGGATGTTGATCCGGCATTTTCATTAACGGCGCTTGCGCCTCACACTCCTTCCGGAAAAGAAAGTCCATGCAGAGTATTACGATTTTCGGAGCAACCGGCTCGATAGGTAACAGTACCCTGGATATTGTGCGCCGGCATCCAGACCGATTCCGCGTGTATGCGCTCAGTGCACAGCGACGCATGCAGAAATTGGCGCAACTTGCGCTGGCGTTTGCGGCCGAAGTGGTTATTGTTCCTGATGTGCAGGCGGTCGATTCGTTTCGCCAGCATTGGCCCGCGCACCAGCCGCTGCCCGAGATCAGAATGGGTCAGCGTGGCTTGTGTGAAACGGCCAGGGACCCGCAGACCGATTGTGTGGTGGCGGCAATTGTCGGCATTGCCGGTCTAGCCTCGGCCTTTGAAGCCGCGCAGGCCGGCAAACGCATCCTGCTGGCCAACAAGGAGGCGCTGGTTGCCGCTGGCTCGCTTTTTATGCACACTGTGCAGACCCATGATGCGCAATTGCTGCCCGTTGACAGCGAACATAACGCTATTTTCCAGTGCCTGCAGAATGGGCGGGAAAAGCAGCAAATCCAGCGTCTCATTCTGACGGCATCTGGCGGTCCATTCCGCGATACAGCTATCGGAGAGCTCGATCAAGTGACGCCCGAGCAGGCTTGCCGACATCCTAACTGGAGTATGGGTCAGAAAATTTCGGTTGATTCGGCAACGATGCTCAACAAGGGCCTGGAGGTCATTGAAGCGCATTTCCTATTTGGCCTGGCGCCCGATAAAATCGACGTGATCATTCACCCTGAAAGCACGGTCCATTCCATGGTTGAGTTTATCGATGGGTCGCTCCTGGCCCAGTTGGGCAATACCGATATGCGCATTCCCATCTCTTACGCGATGGGGTATCCTGAGCGCATAGAAAGCAATACGCCCGCTTTTGACCTGTGCAAGCTGCAGCAACTGAATTTCTCGCTTCCCGATGTCGGGCGATTCCCCTGTTTGAAGCTCGCGTTTGACGCCTTGAAGGCAGGCCAGCCCGAGTGCATCGCTCTGAACGCTGCCAATGAGGTTGCCGTGGCGCAATTTTTGCAGGGTCGCTTGCGTTTTACCCAAATTTCACATGTGATCAATCGCGCCCTGGACTGGCAAAGCGGGCAGTCCACTCCAATCAGTCATATTGATGATGTATTCCAGCTCGACGCGCTGATACGCGAACGTGCCGGAGCCTTTTTACCGGCGGCGGTCTGAATATTATGCTCTCCAGTATTGTTTTTTTCATTGTCACGATCAGTATCGTCGTCGTTTTCCACGAGCTGGGACACTATCTCGCTGCGCGGCTCTGCGGGGTCCATGTCGAGCGTTTTTCACTGGGCTTTGGCAAAGTGCTATTGCGCCGGCGCGATCGTCGTGGGACAGAGTGGGTCGTGTCCGCATTGCCGCTTGGCGGTTACGTCAAACCTCTGGCCGAGCCTGAGGCCGGCGTGATGGCATCGCGGGGCAGGGGAGCCATGAGCGAAAAATCGCCGTGGCAGCGCATGTTGATATTTGCCGCGGGCCCGGCCTTCAGTCTGTTATTGGGAATTCTGATTTATTCCGCAATCTATATGGCCGGCAACAATGTGCCGCAGGCAATTCTGGCTGCGCCGGACAAGGGCACGCCTGCTCAGATCGCAGGCATCAAAAAGGGCGACCGGGTGATCGGGCTTGATGGCAGGCAGGTACACTCGTGGACGCAGTTCCAGCAGCAGTTGCTCGAACCCATGGTGCTGGGGCAAACCGTCAGATTGCAATTGCGTGACCCGAATGATCGTGATCGCGAGGTGACAATTGCGTTGCAGTCAGCCCCTCGGGATCTGGAAGGCGTAAATCTGGCGCGGCTGAACGGACTGGATATTGATGCGCCACCGCCAACGGCGGCGCAGATCATTGCCGGTGGCGCCGGCGAAGCGGCAGGCATCCGGCAGGGCGATGTCATCGTGCAGGCCGGCGCACGCACAGACCTGGATGCGCGCGCGTTTATCGAACAAATCCAGAATAATGCAGGCCAGGCCGTGCCGTTGGTTGTGCTGCGCGATGGCCAGCGGGTCACGCTCAATGTGACTCCTCGTCCGATCGAAGGCCCCGACGGCGCCCCACAAGGTAAAATCGGCGTTGCGCTACATTCAGACTATCCGATGATATTTGTGCGGCATGGCCTGGTGGATAGCGTCGGACTGGCCACCACGAGAACCTTCGATACTGCCTGGTTCTCGGTGAAAATGCTGAGCAAAATGGTGATGGGCCAGGTGTCCTGGAAAAATATCAGCGGACCGGTCACGATCGCCGACTACGCCGGCAAATCGGCCAGCCTGGGGCTGGAGCGCTTTATCGAATTCATCGCGCTGATCACCATCAGCATCGGGGTTCTTAACCTGATTCCCATACCGGGTCTGGATGGCGGCCAGATGCTGTTTGCGTTTTTTGAAATCGTGCGTGGCAGACCCTTGCCCGCATTTGTGCAGGAGAAAGGGCTGGCATTTGGTTATATGCTGCTGCTGGCGTTGATGGTGTTGGCCTTTCTCAATGATGTCATGAGAATTGCCGGATAATGCCGGCAAGACTGCTAACGTATTAACATACAAGGAAAATTGCTGACAAGTCGCTGTGTTCTGGCATACAATTTAGCGCTTATGCATATCCGAATCCACAAGGAAAGTCCGAATGTCTTTGAGACAGCTTAGTTCAATGAAAAAGAAAGCAATCCCGGCTCTGATTGCGATGCTCATTCTTCCGCAGGCATCTTTTGCATTTGCGCCCTTCGTGGTGCAGGATATTCAGGTAAAAGGATTGCGCAGCACCGACCCAGCTACCCTGTTCAATTACGTTCCTGCCCGCGTCGGCAAGCAATTTACTGAAGAGCAGGCCACAGACTCGGTCAAACGGCTTTATGCCACAGGCCTGTTCAATGACGTGGATATTTCCACGCGTAACAATATCGTTTATGTGAACGTGGTAGAACGCCCGGTTATCACCTCAGTCACTTTTGACGGAATGAAGGCGTTCGACAGCAAAACCATTACCGAAACCCTTGCCGGCGTCGGCTTTGGTGCAGGCAGAGCCTACGATGAAGCGCTGCTTGAGCGCGCCAGAAACGAGATCAAGGCGCAATATGTTTCAAAGGGACATTACGGCACCGAAGTCAATTCGGCCATTACGCCGTTGCCCAATAACCGCGTCGGCATCAGTTTCACCGTCCAGGAAAGCAGCATTTCACGCATTCGGGATATTCATTTTGTAGGCAACGAGGCTTTTTCTGAAGGCACATTGCGCGATCAAATGGATATGACCACGCCAGGATACATGACCTGGTATACCGGTTCGGATAAATACTCGCGTGAAAAACTGGACAAGGATACCGAAGCCATTCGCAAATACTATATGGATCGCGGCTATCTGGATTTTTCCATGGATTCGCCACAGGTGAACATCACGCCTGATCGTGAAGACATATCCATCAACCTGACTGTGAACGAAGGTAAGCCTTATAAACTGCGCAAAGTGCAGCTGGCGGGCAACCTGATGGGCTTGAACAACGAATTGCAGGCCCTCATTGAACCCAAGCCGGGTGAGATCTACAGTGAAGAGCGCGCGCAGAAAACCACAGACGCCATCAAAAGCTATCTGGGCGGACTCGGTTATGCGTTCGCCAACGTCAATGCCAATCCAGTACCCGATAAGGAAACCCAGGAAGCCGATCTGACCTTTTTTGTCGATCCGGGCCGCCGCGTGTATGTAAACCGTATCAATATTGGCGGCAACGTGCGCACGCGAGACGAAGTGATCCGTCGTGAAATGCGTCAGCAAGAAGCCGGGTGGTACGATGAAAACCGCCTGTCGCAGTCCAAGGACCGCGTCAATCGCCTGGGTTACTTCAACAGTGTCGACGTCACGCAAATGCCTGTGGCCGGCACAGACGACCAGGTCGATGTGAACGTGGACGTCAAGGAAAAACCAACGGGCCTGATCAACCTTGGCGTGGGCTATGGCACGACAGACAAACTGTCTTTTACTGCCGGCATCAGCCAGGAGAACATTTTCGGTTCGGGAACCGATCTGGGCTTGCAGGTCAACACCAGCAAGCGCTACCGTAATATCAGCCTGACGCACACCGATCCATACTGGACAACAAGCGGTATCAGCCGCACGACTTCGCTCTATTATCGTACCGAGACGCCGCTGAACTATAACGTTGAGCAGGACGAGGACTCCTACCGCACGCGCACCATTGGTCTGGGCATGAATTTTGGTGTGCCCATTTCGGAAAATGACCGAATTATCATGGGTGCGACGTTCGAGAACAGCAAAATCAAGCTGCCGAGCGAAAATTCAGGTTATCTCATTCCCAAGGCGTATCGTGATTTTGTGGACGATTATGGTGAGTCCACCAATGTGCTGATGCTCAATTTGGGCTGGAAAAAGGATACCCGCGACAATGCGCTGGCGCCAACGCGTGGCTATCTGAGTTCGGTCCAGGGAACACTGGGCGTGGGCGATTTGAAATACTATATGTTCAGCGCTCAGCAGCAATACTATATGCCCTTGGGCAAAGATTACACACTGGCGTTCAACCTGAGCGCCGATTATGGCCGCTCACTGTCCAAAGACAAGCCATTCCCTGTGATCAAAAACATCTATGCCGGCGGTATCGGTTCTGTGCGCGGCTATGAGGGTGCCTCCCTTGGCGCGCGCGATCCTGTATCCGGAGACTACCTGGGCGGTTCTACACGCGTTGTCGGTAACGTACAGTTATATCTTCCGTTCCCCGGCACCCATAATGACCGCACATTACGCTGGTTTGTCTTTGCCGATGCTGGTAAGGTGGGAACAACAGGCAAGGCAAGTTGCACTATCGGTAACGCCGACGAAGGCGGTTTGGTTGAAGATCCTTGCGGCTGGCGCTATTCGGCTGGGGTAGGGCTGTCTTGGCAGTCACCGCTGGGTCCGCTGGAAATTTCCTATGCACATCCGATTCGTCCCAAACCCGGTGACAACAAGCAGAAATTCCAGTTCCAGATTGGTACCTCGTTTTGATTCATTGGTCATCGTAAGTAGTCTGCTGTAACACGTCTGCGATTGCCCCAAAGGGGTGGCAGGCGTCATTGCCTGCTTTTTAACGCTATAATCAATTTTTTCTCTGAAGGTTAACGTATATGAGTTTTAGCTTGGCACATACGAAGTTCAACAAACGCACAATTAACCAGTTGCTTGTGGCTACTGTGCTCGGCGTTTCTGCATCTTCTGTTGCATTTGCACAAACTGCCGGCAAAGCTGCAGACAAAAAACCGGCCAATGCCTCGTCTGCATCAGCCACCTCTGAAAGCGCTCCGGTATCCAATATCAAGATCGGTTTCGTCAATACCGAAAAAATTCTGCGTGATTCTGCGCCCGCAAAAGACGCCCAGGTCAAGATCGAAGGCGAATTCAAGAAACGCGATACAGAACTTCAGAAGCTGGCCAGCACGTTGCGTACCAAATACGAGAATTTTGACAAGAATGCACCCGTCATGTCCGACTCAGACCGTACCAAGGCTCAGCGGGAACTGTCCGACCTGGATACAGATCTGCAACGCAAGCGTCGCGAGTTTCAGGAAGATTTCAATCGTCGTCGCAATGAAGCCTTTTCCGGAATTGTTGAAAAGGCAAATGCCGCGATTAAGAACATTGCCGAAAAAGAGAATTACGACCTGATCGTACAGGACGCGGTAACTGTCAGCCCACGTATTGATATTACCGACACAGTCATCAAAGTCCTCGACAACGGTAAATAAGCATGGCGCAGGATCCTGAGACTGTTCATGCGGTTACGCTGGACCGCCTGCTTGACGCAGCCGATACACAGGGTCTGGAGTGGGAAATAAAAAATCCACAGGGAATGGCAATGCCGGTGATAACCGGCATTGCGTCCTTGTCAAATGCCAGCGCGCAGTCCATCAGCTTTCTTTCCAATCCCAAGTTCTTCGAACAACTGGCGACCACAAAAGCCGCAGCCGTCATGCTGCCTGCCCGGGCGCTGGAGCACCTCCCATCGCAAACACCGTTCCTGGTGGTGTGCTGCGAAAATCCCTACCTACTATATTCGCGCCTAAGCCAATGGTTTGAGAAGCAGCGCCTGGCGGGGCTGTCGCGCACGGTCCATCCTGCTGCCGTCATCCATGAAAGTGCTCGCATTGGCAAGAATGTTTCAATCGGCCCGCATGTGGTGATCGAAGAAAATGTGCACATTGACGACGGCGCCACCATTGGGCCTGCTTGCGTCATTGCCCGTGATTGCCAGATCGGCGCCGACAGCGTGCTGCATGCCCGCGTGACCCTATATGCCAACGTCCGTATGGGCCAGCGATGCATTATCCATAGCGGCGCGGTGCTCGGCGCCGACGGCTTCGGGTTTGCGCCAGATGCCACCCATGCACCCGGCGGTTGGTCCAAAATTGTTCAGTTTGGTGGTGTAAAACTGGGCAATGACGTGGAAATTGGCGCCAATACTACGGTTGATCGCGGTGCACTTGACGATACCGTGATCGGCAACGGTGTGAAACTGGATAACCTGATCATGATCGGGCACAACGTGCAAATCGGCGATCATACGGCCATGGCCGGATGCGCTGGCGTGGCCGGCTCCACGACCATTGGCAGCCGCTGCACCATTGCAGGTGCTGCCATGATTTCAGGCCATATCAAACTGGCCGACGATGTGCATATTTCCGGAGGCACGGCCGTTATCTCCGATGTCTCCAAGCCCGGACGCTATACCGGTGTGTTTCCCCTTGCCGAACATGCCGTCTGGCAAAAAAATGCAGCCGTGCTGATGCAGCTTGCGCAATTACGCCGCCGGATTCGTGACCTCAAAAAGGCATAATATCCCGCTGGCAGCCGAAGGATCGCTATTTCCGGGCGAAATTGTCTAAAATATCCCCATTCCAATAACCAAACCATTTTCATTTACAGGATTATTCATGCAAGTAGATATTCAAAGCATTATGGCGCGGCTTCCTCATCGCTATCCGATGCTGCTTGTAGACAGAGTCCTGGAAATGGTGCCTGGCAAAAGCATTGTTGCCATCAAGAATGTGACAATTAATGAGCCGTTTTTCAATGGCCATTTTCCCGGGCGTCCCGTCATGCCTGGCGTGCTGATCATTGAGGCGCTGGCCCAGGCTGCAGCAATATTTTCATTTGCAGCTGAAGACGGTTCCTGCAGGGACGATATTGCCCGCAAGGCTTATTATCTGGTTGGGGTGGACGGCGCACGCTTTCGCAAACCCGTCATTCCGGGAGACCAGCTTCAGCTGGAGGTTACCGCTGACCGTATCAGCAAAGTCATCTGTAAATACAGTGCACGTGCCACCGTTGAAGGGGCAGTCGTAGCTGAAGCTGCGATCATGTGCGCTATTCGTGATCTGGACGAACAATGACCAAACTTATCGACTCTACCGCGGTTATTCATGATGGCGCCAAGTTGCATCCCTCTGTGAAGGTAGGCGCCTATTCTGTCATCCATGCAAATGTCACGATCGGAGAAGGTAGCGTTGTCGGTGAGCACTGCGTCATCGATGGCCATACCACCATCGGTAAAAACAATGTGTTCTATCGGTTTTGCTCTGTTGGCGGCAACCCGCAAGACAAAAAATACGCCGGCGAGCAAACAGCGCTTGAAATCGGCGATGGCAATACCATTCGCGAGTTCGTAACCATTAACACGGGTACGGCGCAGGACGTCGGGATTACGCGCCTGGGTGATGACAACTGGATCATGGCATATGTGCATATCGCGCACGATTGTCAGATCGGCTGCCATACGATCCTGGCCAATTCAGTGCAACTGGCGGGCCACATCCATATTGACGACTGGGCCATTGTCGGTGGCAGTTCTGCGGCGCATCAGTACATTCATATCGGCGCGCATTCCATGACGGGTGGCATGAGCGCGATCCGCCAGGACATACCTCCTTATGTTCTCGGGGCCGGCCAGCCATATCGCCCGGCTGGCATCAATTCCGAAGGGCTCAAGCGCCGCGGCTTTACGCCGGAACAAATCCATGCCATCAAGGACGCCTATAAAATTATTTATATGCGCAAGCTGACAACCACCGAGGCTGCCGAGGAAATCGCGCGTTACCAGCAGGATAATCCGGATACCGCGCGTGTGCTGGATCCTTTCGTTACTTTTTTCGAAACCGCATCGCGTGGCGTTAGCAGGGGATGAGCCTGCTTTTGTCTATGGTGGCGGGCGAGCCGTCCGGAGATCTGCTGGCTTCCAGAATCATACAGGGCTTGCGCTCGCGTGATCCCCAGCTTCGGGTCTCTGGCATTGGCGGGCCCGAAATGCAGCAGCAAGGCATGCAGCTGCTTTACCCGATGGATGATCTGTCGGTCTTCGGCTACGTTGATGCGCTCAAGAACTTGCCCCGACTCATTCAAACCCATTTGCGGTTTCGCGCATCGGTACTGAAGCTGCGCCCCAACGTTTTCGTCGGCGTGGATGCACCAGATTTTAATTTACGGCTCGAGCAGCATCTACGCAAGCGCGGCATACCCACGGTTCATTTTGTCGGCCCCTCCATCTGGGCATGGCGCTACGAACGTATCCACAAAATACGCGCAGCGGTGTCGCACATGCTGGTGCTGTTCCCGTTTGAGGAAGATATTTATCGTAAGGAAGGCGTGCCGGTGACCTATGTGGGACACCCCCTGGCATCCCAGATCCCGCAGTCGCCAGATAAACGACAGGCACGCATGCGGCTGGGCCTGGATCCCGACGGACGGGTGCTGGCGATATTACCCGGCAGCCGGACATCGGAAATCGCTCAGCTCGCGCCGCGTTTTCTGCAGGCGGCAAGCCTGCTGCAGAAAGAGGATCCAACCTTGCGTTTCGTGGTGCCGCTGGTCAATGAAGCGCGCCAGGCACAGTTCAATGCTATCTTGGCCAGCTATCCCGTGGATGGCCTGCAATGTTTTATCAAACGCGTGTCCGACCAGCCTATTGCCTGGGACATTATGGAAGCCTGCGACGCGGCACTGGTTGCCAGCGGCACGGCGACGCTGGAAACCGCTTTGTTCCAGCGGCCCATGGTGATTTCCTATGTACTGACGCCGCTGATGCGCCGGTTGATGGAATGGAAGGCTGGCCAGGACGGCCCATCGCTTCCCTGGGTAGGCCTGCCCAACGTGCTGTTGCGCGAGTTCGCCGTTCCCGAATTGCTGCAGGAAGCGGCCACGCCGGCGAACCTTGCCAAAGCGTGTATCCGGGCGCTGACCGACACCAGTTACATTGAGCAAACCGAAGCGAAATTTCGCCAATTGCATCGCGAACTGAATCGCGATACGGCGAGCCTGGCAGCGGAGGCGATTCTTGCAACAGCGAATGCATGATCTTCCCCTTTTCGGCAAACTGCCTTTGCCCCGCATGACCGCCGGGATAGACGAGGCGGGCAGGGGTCCCCTGGCAGGCGACGTTTTCGCCGCTGCGGTCATTCTTGATCCGCGCCGTCGCATCAACGGGCTGGCAGACTCAAAGACCCTGACCGCAGCAAAGCGCGAAAGTCTGGCCTTGCGTATTCGTGAAAAAGCGCTGGCCTGGTCTATTGCCAGCGCCAGCGTCGCAGAGATCGACCAGCTCAATATTCTGGGCGCTACCATGCTTGCCATGCAGCGCGCATTCAATGGTCTGGCGGTATCCTGCCAGGAGCACCGTGCTGAACTCGTGTTGATTGATGGTAATCGGGTGCCGCAGGGGTTGGGCATTCCGTGCCACGCGGTAATAAAGGGCGATGCCTTGCATGCCTGCATTTCCGCCGCGTCCATATTGGCAAAAACGGCCAGGGATGCGCAATTGATGCAACTACATGCACAGTATCCGGAATATGCCTTTGACCAGCATAAGGGCTATGGCACTGCGCTACATCTGGCACGGCTCAAAACTCATGGGCCGTGCCCGGTGCACCGCAGTACGTTTGCGCCTGTCAGGACCCTGATTTCGTTACAGACAAACGAGGGCATTCTGGCGTAAAATCGGGGAGTTCTCTTCCTGTCCATGAGTGTAACTTGCCGGAATGAGCCTTCAATGTCTGTAAACGGGCTTTAGAATGCACCGAAAATCGCTTTTTTCTTCTAATACGTGTGGTAAATAGAACATTGTATTAAATTGACACGTAGCTGAAGCCTAATACAAGTACAATATGTACTGCCTATTTGCGGGGATAACCCGACATGAAAATCAAATAATGGAAACGAAATTTACCCCTATTGCGCCCGATGCAGAACTGCCGCACCGGAAAATCATACGTAGCTGGCTGATTCCCATCTCCCAGCAAAATACATTTCGCGCTTTTCTGCTGCTGTTTGTTGATTACACCTTGCTGCTGTGCCTGCTGGCCGGCACGGTCTTCCTGTCTGCCTGGTGGCTCAAGCTGATCTGCGCCCTTGTGGCCGGTTTTATGATTGGTCGCCTTTTCATCATCGGACATGATGCCTGCCATCAGAGTCTGACGCCTCATCGCAAGCTGAATAAATGGATCGGCCGCATCGCCTTTCTTCCGGCGGTGTCTCCATATAGCCTTTGGGATGTCGGGCACAATGTGGTGCACCACGGTTTTACCAATTTGAAGGGCATGGATTTTGTCTGGTGCCCCAAAACCAAAGAAGAATATGATGCGCTGTCGCCCATGGGCCGCTTTATGGAACGCGTCTATCGCGGACCGCTAGGCGCCGGCATTTATTACATCGTTGAAATCTGGTGGAACCGCATGATGTTCCCGAGCAAGGGCTACATGGGAACCCAACGCAAGGTATTTTTCTGGGATGGCCTGCTGGTCAGTATTTTTGGCCTGGCATGGCTGGGTGGTGTTGTTTTCGCTGCTCAGGCAACCGGTCAGTCTGTACTGATGCTAGTGGCTTTTGCCTGGCTTATTCCGTTGCTGTTCTGGTTTTATATGATCGGCTTTGTGGTCTACATCCAGCACACGCATACGCGCGTGGTCTGGCATGACAATCGTGCGGTATGGGCCAAGGCTCAACCCTTTGTATCGACCACCGTTCATATGATGTTCCGGTTTAAGTTTGGTGCCTTGATGCACCACATCATGGAGCATACTGCTCATCACGTCGACATGAGCATACCGTTGTACAAGTTGAAAAAAGCGCAGAAGACGCTGGAAGACATGCTGCCCAGCCGGATCGTGATCCAAATGTTCAGCTGGTCCTGGTACTTCCGCACGATCAAGGCATGCAAGCTGTACAACTATCAGGAACGATACTGGACAGACTTCAAGGGTAATAAATCGCCCGACGTGGTTTAAGAAAAAAGGCAGTCCCGCCTGTCGGGTTTGCCACGGAAATACGTTACTATCCCTGCTTAAAGCAGGGATTTTTTATGAAACCAATTCAGTCCAAAGATAACCTAGTGGTCCGTCAGGGCCTGAAAGTGGCAGCAGGGCGGGACAAGACCCGCATCCTGCTTGAAGGCGTGCATTTGTGTGAGGAATGGCTGGCTCGATATGGGCAGCCCGAGTCGGTTCTGGTGCAGGCTGGCGCGACCAATCAGCCGGAAATTGTTCGACTGCTGGCAATGACCGATGCGCCATTGCAATATCAGCTTGCCGACCCACTGTTCAATGCCATTGCCACAGTGCAAACGCCGCAAGGGATCATGTTTGTGGCAACACGCCCGGTGCCTGCGACCATTGCCCATCTGGCCTGCACAGCCTTGTGGCTGGATCGCCTGCAGGATCCGGGCAATCTGGGTACGATTTTGCGTACGGCTGCGGCGGCCGGCTTACGGCATGTGCTGCTGTCAGCCGGCTGCGTCGGGGCCTGGTCTCCCAAGGTATTGCGTAGCGCACAGGGCGCTCACTTTGCCTTGGATATCCATGAACATCAGCATTTTGCAGATGTAAAAAAGAAATTGGATATACCGGTGTTCGCCTCTTCACTTGCCCCTGGCGCACGCAGCCTGTACACGGGCCAATTGCCCGCGGCGTGTCTTTGGGTGATCGGCAATGAAGGGCAGGGTGTTCATGCCGATATACTTGCACAGGCTGATCAGTGCGTTTTCATTCCACAAAGCAACAGCGTGGAATCGCTGAACGCCGCCGTGGCGACAGCCATCATGCTCTTCGAGCAGCGGCGCCAGCATAGTTGAGTGCTGGCCGATCAGGGCGTTGGCGTCGATCCGTCAGTCTTGATCCCGTCAATCCGTCTGCTCGTACCCATCAGCCCATCAGTTCATCAGCCTGTCAGTTCATTAGCACATCAGTTCATTAGCGCACCAGTTCTGCAGCCCATCGGTCACACAGCTCGATCGCTTCATTCTGTGCTTTGGGACTTTGCCAAGCACCACGGGTTCACGCCATGCGTTGAACATGAAAACCCGGCTGCCGCGTTTGCATGCGCAAGCTGAGCAGAAAATGCTGGGTCATTACATATCTTCAATGTATTTTCATGGACAAGCGCCGTTGCAGCGATCAGAGCATCATGATCGCTCCTTCTATTTGGAACATGCAATGCAGCGCAGGGCCCTGCTCGCGCGTCAATAATGAGATGATGAATTCGATTTGAGTTCCAGGATCTGGATGACGGTCGTGGAAATTTCTTCAATGGATTTGGTTGTCGTCGAAAGCCATTGGATGCTTTCGCGTCTCATCAGGCGTTCGGCTTCAGCCACTTCGTGCAGGCATTGTTTGATAGACGCATATTGGCTGTCGGGTCGTCGTTCGTTTCTGACTTCGGAGAGCCGGTCAGGCTGAATCGACAGGCCAAACAGCTTTTTCCGATACGGCAGCAGGGTGCTTGGCAGCGAGCCGCGGTCGAAATCCTCGGGGATCAAGGGGAAATTGGCCGCCTTGATGGCGTATTGCATGGCCAGATACAGGCTTGTTGGCGTCTTGCCGCAACGGGAGACGCCGACCAGAATCACATCGGCCTCCTTTAAGCCATGCACGAATTGGCCGTCATCATGGGCCAGTGTGAAATTGATTGCTTCAATGCGGTTACGGTATTGCTCGGAGCTTGCACTCAGGTGTGACAGGCCAATCGTTGGACGCGATTTGGTCTCCAGCGCCGTTTCAAGCTGATTGACGCAGGCGCCAAAAATATCCAGAAAAACGCAATTGGCCTGTTGCACGACATCGAGAATTTCCGGTTTGACCAGGGTGCTGAACAAAATCGGCAGGTTATTTTCGGCCAGCGCGGTGGCGTTGATTTTTTCGGCAACCTTGGCCGCTTTTTCTTCGGAAGTGATAAAAGGCTCACGTAACAACGTGAAATCAAAATCGGCGCTGAACTGGGACAAAACAGAGTGACTGAACGTCTCTGCCGTAATGCCTGTGCCATCTGATACGATGAAGACCGTCCGCTTCTTATGTGATTCTGACATGTTCGATTTTGATCCTGTGGGTGTAGAAAAAGACGGTACAATCATGATACTTTGTACCTGGCCGATGTTTCAGGCTTATTTGATCAGGAAAGCACGCTTTTCTTATCAAATAAGCTTTCATTTTAATCTAAGGGTGACTTAAATGTCGTATGTTGTTCCATTCGAGAAACTCCGCATGTCGGATGTTGACTCAGTCGGCGGGAAAAATGCCTCGCTCGGAGAAATGATCAGCCAGTTGGCCAACGCCGGGGTACGTGTGCCTGGCGGTTTTGCTACCACTGCCGATGCCTTTCGTGATTTTCTGAAAACGTCCGGGCTTGACAAGCGTATCGCCGAGCGCCTGACCTCTCTCAATCCCGAAGATGTTCGCGAGCTGGCTCTGGCCGGCGCCGAAATTCGCGGCTGGATCACCGAAGCGCCGTTTTCGGAAGAATTTGAAAAACAGATTCGTCAATCGTACGCCGAGCTGGATGCCGATGGCAAGGGCTCGTTCGCCGTCCGCTCTTCAGCCACGGCAGAAGATTTGCCTGACGCCTCATTTGCCGGCCAGCAGGAAACGTTCCTGAACGTAGCAGGCATTGACGATGTGCTGGATAAAATCCGTCACGTTTTCGCTTCACTGTATAACGATCGCGCTATTTCCTACCGTGTCCACAAAGGATATGCGCATGCTGATGTGGCGCTGTCGGCCGGTATCCAGCGCATGGTGCGCTCTGACAAGGGCAGCGCCGGCGTCATGTTCACGCTCGATACGGAATCGGGGTTCAACGACGTTGTGTTTATCACGTCCTCGTATGGTCTGGGTGAAACCGTCGTACAGGGCGCGGTCAATCCTGACGAATTCTATGTTTTTAAAACCACGCTGGCTTCGGGCAAATACCCGATCGTAGGCCGTCGCATCGGTTCTAAGCTACTCAAAATGGAATTCAACGCCGAGCGCAAGCCCGGAGAGAACGCAGTCAACACCGTTGAAGTGCCCGTTTCGGAACGCAACCGTTATTCACTGACCGATGACGAAGTCATCGAGCTTGCGCGTTACGCTGTCATCATCGAAAAACACTATCAGCGTCCCATGGACATCGAATGGGGTCGCGACGGCATCGACGGAAAACTATACATCCTGCAAGCTCGCCCTGAGACCGTCAAGTCCCAGCAGACCGGCAACGACGTGCAGCAGCGCTACAAGCTCAAAGCGACCGGCAAGGTGCTTATTACCGGCCGCGCTATTGGTCAGAAAATCGGTTCAGGTAAAGTTCGAGTGGTCTCCGATATCAACGATATGGATCAGGTCGAGTCCGGCGATGTGCTGGTTACCGACATGACAGACCCGAACTGGGAGCCGGTCATGAAACGTGCTGCGGCCATTGTGACCAACCGGGGCGGGCGTACCTGCCATGCGGCAATTATTGCGCGTGAACTGGGCATCCCTGCGGTGGTCGGGTGCGCAACGGCGACAGAGGACCTCAAGGAAGGTGCCGAAGTGACGGTCTCGTGTGCAGAAGGCGACGAAGGCCGTATTTACGACGGTTTTCTGGAAACGGAAGTTGAAGAAGTGCGCCGTGGTGAAATGCCAGAGATCCCGGTTAAGATCATGATGAACGTGGGTAATCCGCAACTGGCTTTTGACTTTTCCCAGATTCCCAACGGCGGTGTGGGATTGGCGCGGCTTGAATTCATTATTAACAACAACATCAATGTGCATCCCAAAGCGGTGCTGGACTATCCGAACATTGATGCCGAGCTGAAAAAAGCGGTGGAATCGGCGGCCCGTGGCTACGCCAGCCCGCGTGCATTCTTTGTAGAAAAGCTGGCCGAAGGCATTGCCACTATTGCGGCGGCATTCTATCCCAAGCCGGTCATTGTGCGCCTGTCCGACTTCAAATCCAATGAGTACCGCAAGCTGGTTGGCGGCTCCCGCTACGAGCCCGAGGAAGAGAATCCCATGCTTGGGTTCCGTGGCGCATCGCGCTACATTTCCGAGGACTTTGCCGAATGCTTCCGCATGGAATGCGAAGCGCTGCGCTTTGTTCGCGACGATATGGGCTTGACCAACGTTGAAATCATGGTGCCGTTCGTGCGCACATTGACTCAGGCCGAAAAGGTCGTCAATCTGCTGGCAGATAATGGACTGAAGCGCGGAGAAAACGGTCTGCGTGTCATCATGATGTGCGAAGTGCCATCCAATGCGATCCTGGCCGACCAGTTCCTGGAGTATTTCGATGGTTTCTCCATTGGTTCCAACGACATGACGCAACTGACTCTGGGTCTGGATCGCGATTCAGGCATGGAACTGCTGGCGGCCGATTTTGACGAACGTGACGAGGCTGTGCGCTTCATGCTGCAACGGGCCATCCAGGCGTGCCTCAAAGCCAACAAGTATGTCGGCATTTGCGGCCAGGGGCCCAGCGATCATCCTGATCTGGCCGTCTGGCTCAAGGAGCAGGGTATTCTGACCATGTCGCTCAATCCGGATACGGTGGTAGATACCTGGCAAAAACTGGCCAAGTAACTTCCAGTCGACACAAGGGCCGCCTTTTGCGCAGGCGCCCCGGCATTTCGGGCACCTTTTTCTGATCTTTGATCAGGGGCAGGGTGCCCGTTTTGCTGCCCGGGCCAGATCCCGCCCTGTATCGGTCTTTTTTGTCGAATGCGTGGGCGACTTACTGTACACTTAATGTACACTTAAGTTTTACACCGTACTCAGGAAAATACACGTGAGCGAACTAATTATTGAAGATGTGACCGAAGGCAGTGGCGAACAGGCAAAAAGCGGCCAGCAGGTATCGGTGCATTACACAGGCTGGCTCAAGGACAACGGCCAGAAATTCGATTCCAGCAAAGACCGCGGCGAGCCGTTTTCGTTTCCGCTAGGCGCCGGCCATGTCATTAAAGGCTGGGACCAGGGCGTACAGGGCATGAAAGTGGGCGGCACCAGAAAGCTGACCATCCCTGCCGAACTTGGCTACGGCGCACGTGGGGCAGGTGGCGTTATTCCGCCGAATGCAACACTGGTGTTTGAAGTTGAATTGCTCGGTATTAACGGATAGTTGTCCGAGGCCAGCGGCCAATGTTGTTGCCGCTGTTGCCGTCTGTACGCCATGGTGGCGTGCTTCTCTTGCAGGAAAGCGATATGTGGATCTGGTTTGGTGTTGCGGCCGTCGCGCTTATTCTTGAACTGCTCACGGGCACCTTCTTTCTGTTGCTGGTGGCGGTCGCCGCTGCCGGCGCGGGTGTGGTGTCCTGGCTGGGCGGTGAACTCGCCTGGCAACTGCTGGCTTTCAGTGTCCTTGGCATTGCCGGCTTCGTTATTCTAAAATCCAGTAAGTTGGTGCGGCGCGGCTCGAAAAGTTCCGCCAGCCGAAATACCGATGTCAATTTAGACATCGGGCAGATTGTCTACGTCGCAGACTGGACGCCAATGAATACCGCAGTCATTCAGTATCGCGGTGCCAAGTGGCAAGTTCGGCTGGACCCCGCGCTTGGCGGCCCGCCGGCGCCTGGCAGCTATCGCATTACCGACATCGACGGCATTGTGTTCATCGTTGCGCCTGTGTCAGGCCCTGACACCCCTCCCACCCCCAGCAGCGCGTAGCTCAGGAGTCATATTATGGATACGTCGATTATTTTTCTCGCCATATTAGTTGTGCTGGTCCTGGTCTTTCTGATCAAGTCCATTGCAATCGTCCCGCAACAGAATGCCTGGATTAAAGAGCGCCTTGGCCGGTATGACCGTACCTTGTCGCCTGGCGCCCGGTTCATTATTCCTTTTGTAGACCGCGTCGCTTATAAGCATTCGCTCAAGGAGATCCCACTGGATGTTCCCAGCCAGATTTGTATCACCCGGGACAATACGCAGCTGCAGGTGGACGGCGTCATTTACTTTCAGGTTACCGATCCGATGCTGGCGTCCTACGGCTCATCAAACTATATCTCCGCAATTACGCAATTGGCGCAAACCACATTGCGTTCGGTGATCGGGCGAATGGAGCTTGACAAAACATTCGAAGAACGCGATGCCATCAACAGCACCATTGTGGCCTCGCTCGATGAGGCTGCCACCAATTGGGGGGTCAAAGTGCTGCGTTACGAAATCAAGGATTTGACGCCCCCTAATGAGATTTTGCGCGCCATGCAGGCTCAGATTACCGCCGAGCGCGAAAAACGCGCGCTGATCGCTGCCTCTGAAGGCCGTCGGCAAGAACAGATCAATATTGCAACCGGCGAGCGTGAAGCTGCCATTGCCCGTTCCGAAGGCGAGAAACAGGCGCAAATTAACCAGGCACAGGGTGAGGCAGCGGCAGTGATCGCCATCGCCGAGGCCACCGCCCAGGCCGTCTCCCAGGTGGCGCAAGCCATTGAGCAGCCAGGCGGGATGGCGGCGGTCAATCTTCGTGTCGCGGACAACTATGTCGAGGCTTTCGGGAATGTGGCCAAAAAGGGAAACACGCTTATTCTGCCGGCCAACCTGGCCGATGTGGGCGGCCTCATTGCCTCTGCAATGACCGTCGTCAAAGCCACCGGACAAGGTGGCCAGCCAGCGAGCGATTCGACCGGCCTGGGACAACGTCGCTAAGGCTTCCCGGAAGCTGCCGCGCGCGTAGCGCGCAGTGCGCTGTCTCTCATGTAAAAAAATGCACCGGGGCGGGCGGCTTACCCTGGTCGGAATACGACCGGGCAGAACCGGTCTGGTGACATAAAACCATGGTCATACGCGATTTACCTGCTGCGCTGGGTGCGATTAGGATTGAGCATCGCGTTTGCAGGTAAGAGACAGGGAATAGAGGGTGCCAGTTGTCGGCCCGATATGAACCGGGCGACCCCACTTGCACGTACACGTAAAGAAGCAAGGCATCTCGGCTGCATAGATAATATGAACAGGCATCCGGCTCGGTTTTGTACCTTGGTTGTACGAAAGGGATCCGGCCTCGCACTTGCGGATACAAGCAATGGACTAGGTGTCCCGCCTGCGTGTATCGTGTTTCATAATACGTTCCTTTTCCCGCTGCCAGTCCTTGTCGCGGGCGCTATCTCGCTTGTCGTGCAGTTTCTTGCCTTTACCCAGGCCGAATTCCAGCTTGATCTTGCCATTGCGAAAATGCAGGTTCAGCGGCACCAGCGTATAACCGCGGACTTCCACCTTGCCGATCAGCTTGTTGATTTCCTTCTTGTGCAACAGCAGCTTGCGGGTACGCGTGGCGTTGGGATGGATATGCGTTGACGCAGTTGCCAAAGGGCTCACATGCATATTCAGCAACTGTAATTCGCCGTCGCGTACAATGACATAACTTTCGCCCAATTGGACACGACCGGCACGGATAGACTTGACTTCCCAGCCTTCCAGGACGATGCCCGCCTCGAAACGCTCTTCAATGAAATAGTCGTGGGTTGCCTTGCGATTGTTGGTAATGCTCATGTTTGATTTTATAAATGGATTTGACCCGTTAAAATAGGATCTGTTTAATCGCGCAAAATGCAATGATTTCACGCAATTGTAATTGAATCGACCCGCTTGTGCTGCTTGTTGATTACACTGCAAGCGTATTTTGCTCGCACACTTATCGCCTTGTCCCTTACTCAACGCCACTTATAATTCATGTCCACTACTGTCCATCGCTCCGTTCTGCTTCCTTATTCTGCTGCCAATATGTTCAAGCTGGTTGCCGAGGTGGAAAAATACCCAGAGTTCATGCCGTGGTGTGGCGGTGCTCAAGTGCTGGAATCTGATGAAGCCGGCATGACTGCCTCTATCATGATCAGTTTTGCCGGGCTCAAGCAAACCTTCACAACTCGCAACACCCATCATTTTCCCAATAGAATCCACCTGCACCTGGTCGATGGACCGTTCTCTGCGCTCAATGGCACCTGGGAATTCATCGAACTTGCCCCCGATGCCTGTAAAGTCCAGTTTGCGCTCGATTACGCCTTTAACAGCCGTTCTCTGGAAATGCTGGTGGGGCCGGTTTTCAACCGCATCGCCAACAGCTTTATCGACTCTTTTACGAAACGGGCCGAGCAGATTTATGCCTGAGCAGTGCATGACCGTGATGGTTTGCTACGCTCGCGCCGATGGCCAGGTGTGGCTGACCGCCGTGACGCTGCCCTGCGACAGTACCCTGGCTCAGGCCATAGAGGCGTCGGGTGTTTATCAAGCCTGCGGCATCGGCCAAGCTGATATCGCCGGCTTCGGTGTATTCGGTGTTCGCAAGCCGTCCGACCACGTTCTGAAGCCGGGCGATCGCGTGGAACTATACCGCGCGCTCACGTTCGATCCGATGGAGTCGCGCCGACGTCGCGCCGCCCATCGCAAGAGCGGTATCCTTAAGCGCAAGCATCTGAAAAAAAGCAAGGTCGCCTGGCAAGAATACCTGGAAACGTCGCCCGGCGACAAAACAGGCAGCCATTGACCGCCACCCTCGACCGAAGGCATGGCCGCGGTCGGCTGCGTTGCTTGGCGCAGGGCCTGAGCTGCCTTTGTCGCCAAGCGAGCTAGCTCCCCGGAGCACGCTAACGGTAGGTCACTGAATCGCCGTTGTCGCCAAACCCTCCGGGCCGCCCGGGACTTGCTTAACGCCGGGTCACCGAATCGCCATTGCTGCCGAGCTTCCCAAGCCCTACGGCGCGTGCTTAACGCAAGCCCTTGAATTGCCGCTGCTGCCAACCGAACCGATCCTCATGGGCTCGGAAAACGTAATGTTTACCGTGCATCGCTGCGCCGCTGCGCGTGTCGCTCACAGGTCCGCTAAAAAATAATCTATTGTTTATTGGCAATTTCGGACCCGATTTGCGGCGTGCGCGGAACAAGGTCGCGTCATACCCACCGCCATCGACGTTTTGCCGCAAGCTGCCTATATAATAATTGCCACTCATTGATGAATGGGCAGGCGCCGCTTGCCTGTTCTGCCGCAATATATGACACCATCAATCCGAATGATACAAGTTCGGCATCGGGTAACCAGGAGATATTATGACCGCCCCCGTTTTATTTCAGGAAAAGCCTTTGGCCAGCCAGGGCTGCTACGCAATTGCGACCCTGAATCAGCCAGCCAAGCTAAATAGCCTGTCACTGGAAATGTGCCAGTTACTGGCTGAGCAGCTGACCCGCTGGGAACAAGACCCGGCGATTGCATTTGTCATATTCGAAGGAGCAGGGGAGAAGGCCTTCTGCGCCGGTGGCGACCTGCACCAGTTGTATACGAGCATGCAGGAAAACGCGGGCAAACCTGCGGCCGACAACGCGTACGCAGCCCGCTTCTTTGATATCGAATACCGGCTGGACTATCAGATTCATACTTATGGCAAACCGATCATCTGCTGGGGACACGGCGTTGTCATGGGGGGAGGTATCGGGCTGATGGCCGGAACCTCTCATCGTGTGGTCAGTGAAACATCGAGACTGGCCATGCCCGAAGTGACAATCGGACTGTTTCCCGACGTGGGCGGCAGCTGGCAACTGAACCATCTGACAGGCCGTATCGGGCGCTTTCTGGCCGCGACAGGCGCCATCCTGAACGCCGCCGATTCGCTCTTTACCGGCATGGCCGATTATTGCGTTCGTCATTCGGACTGGCCTGCCGTAACCGCCGGGCTGGAACGTATTGAATGGGATCCTGAGGCCGACAGGCGCCAGCTCGACCAATGCATTCACCAGGTGCTGGCACAACACAGCACCGCTGCCACGCTGGAGAGCGGCCCATTGCAAACAAATTATGCCACACTACTGGCAATTTGCGCTAATCGGGATGTTCGCAGCCTGTATGCTGCAATCGCAACGCTGGCCGATCATACCGACCCCTGGCTCGCCCGGGCAGCACAAACCATGCTCAAGGGTGCGCCGCTGTCGGTCGCGCTTGGTCTGACCCTACAGGAACGAGCAAAGCATTTGTCGCTGGCAGAGGTATTTCAATTGGAATACAACGTCGCGGTCAACTGCTGCGCCCACGGTCAATTGCAAGAGGGCATCCGCGCGCTTCTGATCGACAAGGACAGAAGCCCGCGGTGGCAGCCAGCCACGATTGACGAGGTGACACAGGCCGACCTTGACGCGCTACTTGCCTCTGCGTGGCAGGATGCGACCAGCAATCCACTGGCCTCGCTAGGCTAAGGCAGGCTTGTCCAGTGGATAGGGAATGGTCAGCAGCGTAATTGGCTGCCCATTCTCGTCTCCGAGCACCAGGCTGTTATTCTCTGCAGCTTCAAGTCGCACCTCAAATAACAGATACAGCCTGCCGTCCACGGAGGCAGTATTAACCACCTGGCCGCTGGGTTGGCGCGTGTTTGTGCTGTCTGTAATGTCGGTTCCCACTGTCACCATTTCGGACGTGTTATCAACCGACGCCGGCGGGTTATCACATACGCCATTAAGCATGCGGCGTTTCAGCTTACCTCGGTAGTGGCTGCGTGCAACAATTTCCTGGCCGGGATAACAGCCTTTGGTGAAGCTGACGGCCCCAATGGCGTCAAGATTCAGATCCTGGGGAATAAACATTTCCTGATTGGCCTTTTCTACCCAGGGCACGCCCGCCAGGATGTCCAGTACTGCCCATTGTTCGGGCGAGCCCGCTTGCGCCTGGTCGGCGAGCGAGGCTGCGTCCGCGATCAGGATGCCGCGCTCAATACCGTCTATGGCCGGCAAGCCCAGTTGTGTCGACGATTCGGTCGCGGCCACTTGCCAGGGGTCGGGACGTTCCAGGCTGGTTTGGCCAATCACATTGCTGCCAGCCCAATAAGCCAGCGCAGTGATGCCGGTATCTTCTACCGTCACTTTGGAGCGCAAGACGAACATGCGCAGTCGCTTGGTGAAACTCTCGGCCACATCGCTGCGTATCATTATCTGATAGGCCCGCTCTTGCGGGGCTTGTGGCTGCGCGCTTTGCCAGAAGATAAAACTGGCAAGCATGCGGCCCTTGGCAGTGCAATAGGCCGACAGGCGTGCGGTATCAATGCCGGTCGCTTTGACGTCCTGAGTAAACTGCCCTTGCAAAAAGGCCTCGGCATCGGCGCCGTGGATGGTTAATATGCGGTAGTCCGGCAGCGGCGTTATGTGCAGTGGCGTGTCGGCATTAAACGCGGTTATATCGGTGGACATAAAATAATTCCTCTTCGGTGTGGCCGAAACCCGGGCAACATGCCTTCGGGATCCGGACAGATTCACATGTCTGATATCGTAACGTATTGAATAGTGTTTTTGCGGCTAAACAATGAAGGGATCAGGGATTCCCGGTCCGTGCGCAGCGCCGGCGATGGTCAGCGCCTGATACAATAGACGCATCTGTAGAAGCCACGCGCAAGTACCTATATTTCACTCATGAAACTGTTCAAGTATATTATTTTTTCGTTCATTATTTGCGTGTTGCTTCTGGCCGCCGGGCTGGCTGGTAAAGTGTGGCACTGGGCAAAAACACCGGCTCCCATGAGCGCCGAGGTTATAGACTACAATGTGCCACGCGGCAGTACGATCGCCTCGGTAGCGCGGGAAATGGCTGCTGCAGGCATTCGCATCGAGCCTTACCTTTTTGTCATGTATGCGCGTTACACCGGCCAGGACCGGCAACTGAAGGCGGGCGCCTATGAAGCCCGGCGTGGCGATACGCCAGTCGATTTGCTCAGCCGCATGGCATCGGGCCAGACCAGCAAGAGCCGGTTTCAAATTATAGAAGGCTGGTCCTACAACCAGATCCGCACTACGCTAAAGAACAACCCGAATATTACGCAAACGCTGGACAATGTCAGCGATGCAGAACTTTTGGAAATGCTGGGCGCGCCCTACGACAGTCCTGAAGGCCTGTTTTTCCCAGAAACGTATGTCTTTGTGCCCGGCGATACGGATATGGACATTTTGCGACGTGCCTATACAGAAGGCCAGCAACGCCTTGCCGCCGTGTGGGATCAACGCGATAGCGGCCTTCCCCTGAAAACGCCGTATGATGCCCTGATTCTGGCTTCAATCATTGAAAAGGAAACCGGCCACCAGCTCGATCGCCGGCGCGTGGCCGGTGTGTTTATCAACCGGCTCGAAAGAAAGATGTTGTTGCAAACCGATCCGACCGTTATCTATGGCATGAAAGACACTTATCAGGGCGTGATCACCCGAAGCGATTTGCGAAAGGATACCCCCTGGAATACTTATACACGCACGGGATTGCCGCCCACGCCAATCGCCAGCCCTGGCATGCTCTCGCTGCAGGCGGCAGTTCATCCCGAACAGCACAAGTATCTGTATTTTGTGTCACGCGGTGACGGCAGCAGTGAGTTCTCAGAAGATCTGCGCGGCCACAACCGCAACGTCAATACCTATATCCTGAAGAAGGGCATACAATGAAGGGTTTTTTTATCACACTCGAAGGCGTAGACGGTGCAGGGAAAAGTTCCCATATCGGTCATTTGCGGCAGTTGTGTGAATCATCGGGCCATGAGGTAGTGATGACACGCGAGCCTGGTGGCACGCCGCTTAGCGAGGCGCTGCGTGCCATGCTACTAAAAGAATCCATGCACATGGAAACGGAGACCCTGTTGATGTTTGCCGCCAGGCAGGAACATATCCTGTCGGTGATCGCGCCAGCCCTGGCATCCGGCAAGATTGTCATCAGTGATCGATTCACCGACGCCACCTACGCTTATCAGGGAGGAGGGCGCCATTTTCCTGCCGACAAAATCCGCATTCTTGAAGAATGGGTCCAGCAGCAGCTGCAGCCTGATCTGACAATCCTGTTTGATGTCCCGCTGGAAGTGGCCCGTGAACGGCTGGAAAAAAGTCGTGAACGCGACCGGTTTGAGCGCGAGGACAGCGAATTTTTTGAGCGGGTGCGCGCTGCTTATCACGCCCGTGTCAGCACAGATCCGAAACGCTTCTATATCGTTGACTCCAGCCAGCCAAAACCGGAGATCGCGTTGCAGTTGCAGAAAATGCTGAAGGTAAAACTCGCGCAACACGTCGCGCAAGGTCTATAGCTCATGTCAAGCATTACCCAATTTTTCCCGTGGCAAACAGCAAGCGCTTCTCGGTGGCTCGGGGATCGAGAGCGGTTTGCCCATGCCTGGCTGGTTTACGGTCCGCCTGGCATCGGCAAGCTCACCTTCGCGCGGGCGGCGGCAACCAGCCTGCTATGTGAGCGACCCACCGGCGCCCTGGCATGTGGAACGTGTCAATCGTGTTCCTGGATTGCCAACGACGCCCATCCGGACTTGCGCCTGGTCATGCCTGATCGCCTCGCGCAGCAATATGGCTTGCAGGACGCCGCCACGGTATCAGATTCGCAAGAGGGTGCAGCGACCAAAAAAGCGTCCGGTGAAATTCGGATTGATCAAGTACGGCAACTGGACTCGCTGCTCAGTGTGACCACGCATCGCAGTGGGATGCGCGTTATTATCCTGTTCCCGGTCGAGAGCCTGAATACGGCTTCGGCCAATTACCTGCTCAAATCCATTGAAGAGCCGGCGCCGGGAACCGTTTTTCTGCTGGTCTCGCATGCTCCGGATAAAGTGCTACCGACGTTATTGTCAAGGTGCCGGCGGTTTTGCCTGCCTATGCCCACCCAGGCCGAGGGCCTGGCATGGCTGCAGGCCCAGGACTTGTCGGGAACGCAGGCAGAGACATGGCTGCACGCCAGCGGCGGCGCGCCAGTCGGTGCGCTCACGCTCAGTCGTGCCAGTACTGAACCAGTAAGCTACTGGCTCGGATCATTCGCGCAATCACTGGCTGACCGCATCATGCCCGAAATGGCGGACTATCTGCCCAAACTGGAAAAGCTGCAACCTGAAGAGTGGCTGGGATCGCTGCAACGTCTGTTCGTAGATTTGATGCTGCAAAGCAATGGGTTGGCTCCTCGCTACTTCCCGCGGCTGGGGCCATTTATCACGGCGATCGCCGCCGACGTAAGCCCGATGAAAATCAGCCAGACCGCAAGCTGGCTTGCCAGGCAGCAGCGCATCGCCGATCACCCGTTGAACGCCCGGCTGTTCATCCAGTCGGTGTTGCAACGGGTGTGCATCACCTGCCTGTCAAAAAATGCATAATTGGAATGGATAAACGGAACCGCATATGTATGTAGACTCTCATTGCCATCTGGATTTCCCGCAGTTGCAGGAAGATCTGCCGGCAATTCTTGACAATATGAAACGCAATCAAGTCAGTCACGCACTCTGTGTGAGTGTCAATCTGCCCGACTGGCCTCGCATTGTCCATCTCATTGAAACGCACGATTGTTTGTGGGGTTCGGTAGGAGTGCATCCAGATTATGAGGACACGCCCGAACCCGATGTAGACAGCTTGTGTCTCCATGCCCAGCATCGCAAGATCGTGGCAATCGGCGAGACTGGGCTGGATTACTATCGCTTGTCAGAGCCGCTGGACTGGCAGCGTAATCGATTTCGTGTTCACATTCGCGCTGCCAACCAGGCAGGACTGCCCTTAATCATTCACACCCGTTCCTCTGCCGAGGACACACTGCGCCTGATGCGAGAAGAGAATGCGGCCGGCTGCGGCGGCGTCATGCACTGCTTTACGGAAAGCTGGGACGTCGCGCAGCAGGCCATGGAGCAGAATTTTTATATTTCTATCTCGGGTATTGTGACGTTTAAAAATGCGGTCCAATTGCAGGATGTTGCGCGCAGAATGCCGCTGGATCGTCTTTTAATAGAAACCGACTCGCCTTACCTGGCTCCCGTGCCGTATCGCGGCAAGCGCAACGATCCGTCCAAAGTGATTCACGTTGCTGAAAAAATTGCCGAACTCAAGGGAATTGCCGTGAGTGAGGTCGCGCAAGCCTCAACAGAGAATTTTTTCAATTTATTCAAAAAGATACAATGATATTTTGTTATATTACTTTAAGTATTTCATCATCTTGTCGTTTTGTGAGCTAAATTCTATTTAACGTTAAAATTCAAGGAACTAGGAGATATTCATAATGTATTTTATTAATAAAAGTTCGATCCTGAAAAAAGGGTTTCTTGCCGCCATGCTGGCGGTGGCGCTCAGTGCTTGCGCTGCAAACGCCGGCAGCAATAGCGGGCTGTGGAACGACATTAAAAACGACCGTGCCAGTGGCGTAACCCAGGCGTTATCTGAAGGAACCGACCCCAATGAGGTGAACCAGAACGGCGAGCCGGCATTAATTCAGGCCATTCGTGACCAGTCCATGGGCGCATTTGACGCGCTGGCGGCAAATCCGAAAACCGATGTCAATGCCGTTAATCGTACCGGCGAGACGCCCCTGATGTATCTGGCCATCATCGGCGATGTGCCGCGTGCCCGCAAACTGGTGGCGCGGGGTGCCAAGGTCAATCGCCTGGGCTGGACGCCATTGCATTATGCCGCATCTAAGGGGCATGTCGATATGGTCAAGTTCCTGCTGGGCAAGGGCGCTTATCCGAATGCGCCGGCGCCGGATGGCAGCTCTCCATTACTGATGGCGGTTACTTCCAAAAACGCCGATGCTGTTCGTGCGCTGGTTGCGGCGGGTGCTGATCCCCGTGCGATCAACCAGAAGGACGTGAGCGCCCTTGATATGGCTAAAAAAATGGGTAACGCTGACGTTATCCGTGCATTGGGCAAAAAATAAGGATAGACGACCATGATTCGTTATACGACCCCCCGTTCCGGCGGCGTGCGATCCGTCTTTGCAATTATCGGGCTTGCGAGCGTGCTGCTGGCCGGTGGCAACGCGCATGCAGAGCAAAGCTATTGCGACAGCCCCTGGCTTGTACCCAATGCCCGCCTGTCAGGTTCCGTGGACGGGTCAACGGCCCGGTTTTCAGTGCTTGTCAAGCAGATCAATCGGACCGATGCGAATCAATGCACTGTTGAACTTACCGTTAATGCAGATGCGCCGATCGCCGGACAGAGAGTGCAGGGGACGGGGCCTTTTACGCTCACCGTCGCACAGGGCAAATCAACGCTCAATGGCACGTTCGATGCGTCGGGGCTGATGAACACATTAATGAAAACCACAGTGCAAAGTACGCTAAGCGGGTACTTTCTCAAGCCGGCCAACACCGTCACCCCCGGAGAAACACTGGCACCGCTGTCGGGCCACTCTAACGTGGATTTGATGGTCACCATGCAAAACGGCATTCCACTTAATCAAATCAACGTGAGCAATGCGTCCGTTTCTACCGGGCCAAGAAAAGTCGGCAAATTGCAAAGTCATTCCACGTCTGTTGGCGTGTTGCAATGCATGCCGGTGAGCTATACTGCCACCACCTCAAGTGGTGATTTAAGCGGCGTACCCGCCAATAATGGTAATGCCGCCGGTGCACGTCAATCACAGGTCACCGATTGGTATTGTCCTGAAAAAGGGCTTACCATGGAGTCGGTCATTACCAATGGCAACAAAAAAACACGCGTCGTAATCACGTCGCTGCAATAATCGGCAGGCAATCGGCACCGGGCGCAATCATTGCGTCGGCAGGCGATTGCCTGCTATTGTCTGAAACCTACATTTAACCCGTCCCTATTTAATTTTTTATATTCTAAAATAGGGACATAACAAGTTGGCGTTACACTTGTAATTTATTGATCTAGTCAAGGAGACGATTTTGAGCCAGGATACATCCAGCAACCGCCAGCATGCCTTGCCTTCCTATTTGTATTCGGAAGACCTGGGGGCATGGGGTACTTATCTACAACAGATAGATCGGGTCACTCCGTATCTGGGGTCGCTGCAACGCTGGGTTGAAACGCTGAAGCGGCCCAAGCGCTCATTGATCGTTGATATTCCGATCGAACTGGACAACGGGACGATTGCGCATTTCGAAGGCTACCGTGTACAGCACAATACCTCGCGCGGACCGGGCAAGGGCGGGGTGCGTTTTCACCAGGACGTGTGCCTTTCCGAAGTCATGGCACTGGCCGCCTGGATGTCAATCAAGAATGCGGCGGTCAACCTGCCTTTTGGCGGCGCCAAGGGTGGCGTACGTATTGATCCGCGTAATTACTCCAAGGCAGAGCTTGAAAAGGTCACGCGCCGCTATACCAGCGAAATTGGCGTCATTATAGGCCCAGCCAAGGATATTCCGGCGCCCGACGTCAATACCAATCCGCAAATCATGGCCTGGATGATGGACACTTATTCAATGAATGTCGGGGCCACAGCCACCGGCGTGGTGACCGGCAAACCGATTTCACTGGGCGGCAGTCTCGGGCGCGTTGAGGCGACCGGCCGCGGCGTTTATGTCGTCGGGTGCGAGGCAGCACGGGATCTGAGTTTGCCGATCGAGGGCGCGCGCGTGGCGGTTCAGGGTTTCGGTAACGTGGGCGGCACGGCGGCACGGCTCTTTTTCGAGTCTGGCGCCAAGATTGTAGCAGTCCAGGATCATACCGGTGCCATCAGAAACACCAATGGTATTCAGGTGCACGAATTGCTGGCGCACGTTGAGAAACATGCTGGCGTCAAGGGTTTCGCAGGCGCTGAAGAAGCGGCAGAGGACGAGTTCTGGTCCGTGCAGACAGACTTTCTGATCCCGGCTGCGCTGGAGAATCAGATCAATACTCGTGTTGCCAATCTGGTAAATGCCAAAATCGTAGTGGAAGGCGCCAATGGCCCCACCACACCAGAGGCCGACGATATCCTGACCGAGAAAGGGGTTTATGTGGTGCCCGATGTTCTTGCCAACGCAGGTGGGGTGACCGTCAGTTACTTTGAATGGGTTCAGGATTTCTCCAGCTTCTTCTGGAGTGAAGACGAAATCAATCACAGGCTGGAGCGTCTGATGCGCGAAGCCTATCGTGCCGTGTCCGACGTGGCCAAGCATCACTCGGTCACCTTGCGTACGGCGGCGTTCATTGTGGCGTGCTCTCGTATTCTGGAATCGCGCGAAGTGCGCGGGCTGTATCCATAATACCCATAATACGCCCCAGCTCAGGGGGCCGCGCAGCGCACAGCTAGTACACACGCAATAACGCCGTCAGGCTGTGACGGCTTATGGCAAGCGACTTGATGGCAACGGCGGGCAGATCGTCCGTCTTGTCTGTTGCGCGGTGGGCATGCTACTATCTGCCCGTGGCGGAGATGGTTATCCTCCCGGCATTGACCGAACTGCTGTCGTTATGATTTTTTCAATTTCCTTTCAAGTGTCTTAATGACGCTTAACAATTGAAATCGCGCACGACAGATAATGATACCTGCGACTTTTTTTGCCAGTGGCTCGTCTTCAGGCACAGGACTCGCAGGTATTTTTGTGCCTGCAAAACCGCTAACCTCACGGAGTTCTCCATGCTGCAATCGGTGTTCATGATAAGTGTCGGCGCATCTTGCGGCGCGATACTGCGCTGGATCCTGGGGCTGGCGTTTAACAATACATTCCATCACATTGCCATGGGCACCTTGCTTGCCAACCTGAGTGGCGGTTATCTGATAGGCGTGGCGCTGGGCATTTTTTCGGCCTTTCCGGCATTGCCGGCAGAGTGGCGATTACTCATTGTGACTGGATTTCTAGGCGGGCTCACCACCTTTTCTTCATTCTCGGCCGAAGTCACGATGCTGCTGCACCAGGGGAAAACCCAGTGGGCATTGCTGGAAATTGGCTTGCATCTTGTTGGCTCGCTATTGATGACGGCGCTGGGCCTGTTTACCGTTACTGCGATTCGTCGTCTTTACGGCTAGGGACAGCGCTACCGTAGCGCCGCCCTCAACACACAGGTGGCGCCTTAGTTTTTTTCACTGTCGAGACCAAACAGAATTTTCTTGGCTTCATTGTTATTAGGTGGCTGTCCGGGGTTGACCTGATCGACCAGCGCGTAAGCGCGTTGTGTCGCCGGGCGCGAGGCAATTGCATCAAACCAGCGCTTCAGATTGGGAAAATCGTTCAGATTTTGCATTTGTCTTTCATGCGGAACCACCCATGGATAGCAGGCCATATCCGCAATGGAATAGTCGTCGACAATAAATTCGCGATCCTGCAAACGGCGGTCGAGCACCCCGTATAAACGGGTGGTTTCCTTGACGTAGCGGTTGATCGCGTATTCAATTTTTTCAGGCGCATACTGGCCAAAGTGATGATTCTGGCCGGCCATGGGCCCCAGCCCCCCCATCTGCCAGTTCAGCCATTCCAGCGTACTGGTCTTCTTACGAAGGTCGTCGGACATGAATTTGCCTGTTTTTTCGGCCAGGTATTGCAAAATCGCGCCCGACTCAAACACCGGTATGGCATCACCATGATCGTTGGGCGTATTGTCTACGATGGCGGGAATTCGGTTGTTCGGTGCAATCTTCAGAAAGTCGGGAGCGAACTGATCTCCTTTTCCGATATTGATGGGATGCACGGTATATTCAAGTCCGGCTTCTTCCAGAAACAGGGTGATTTTGTGTCCGTTGGGGGTAGTCCAGTAGTAGAGATCAATCATTTCAATGCGTCCTTTATATCCTGTTCAATGTCCTGCGGTTTTACCGTTGGGGCATAGCGATGTAACACCCGGCCGTCGCGGCCGACCAGAAATTTTGTAAAGTTCCACTTGATCGATTGTATGCCTAGCAGACCGGGTTTTTCTTTTTTAAGCCAGGCAAAAACCGGATGGGTTCTCGAACCATTGACGTCGGTCTTGCGCGTCAGCGCAAAGGCCACCCCGAAGTTTTGCTCGCAGAATTGATGGATCTGTTCATCGGTTCCCGGTTCCTGGCTTGCGAATTGATTGCACGGAAAACCAAGCACCACCAGTCCCTGGTCCTTATATTGCTCATACAACCGTTGCAGGCCGCTATATTGAGGCGTAAAGCCGCATTTAGAAGCGACATTGACCACCAGCACGACCTTATCGCGCAATGTTGACAACGGTAATTCGGTTCCGTCCTGCAAGGTGACGGTCATTGTATGAAAATCGCTCATTGCTTGTCCCTTTCGATATCTGTCACCGGTGGCGCGGGCGACGTAGTGGCGCAGCCGATTGAGGCCGAAACGATAAAGGCGATGGCCAGCCATTGCGCCAGCGTCAACTGTTCATGCAGTATAACCAGTCCTGCCAGCGCACCCATGGCCGGTTCAAGACTGAGCAGGATACTCATGGTTTTGCGGGGCAGCGATCGCAGCGAAATCATTTCAAGTGAATAAGGCACGGCGCTGGACAGAATGGCAACGAGCAGGCCCGCGATCATAAACGACGGGTCCAGCAACAGGGCGCCGCTATGCGCGATCCCGAAAGGCAGGACCAATAGCGCTGCGACCGTGATGCCCAACGATGTCGCCTGGCCCGGGTGAATATTCCGGGTGCGTTGGCCAAAGACGATATAGAGCGCCCAGAAAATGCCGGCGCCCACGGCATACAAGACCCCGACAGGATCAATGGCAGAGACGTCCTGCTGCGATTGCGGAATCAGCAAATACAAGCCGAGCGCCACAAACCCGATCCACAAAAAATCAATTCGACGTCGAGACGAGAAGATGGCAAGCGATAGCGGACCAAGAAATTCGATAGCGATACACAGGCCCAATGGGACCGTGCGAATAGCCATGTAGAAGAGAAAGTTGATCAGACCCAGGCACAAGCCGTAGCTGGCGATTGCCAGCGCATTTCTGCGTGACAGCGGAAAACGCCAAGGTCGCCAGACGCACCAGAGCAGCAGGGCGGAAAATCCCAGGCGATAAGCCGTTGTTCCCTGTGCGCCGACGGCGTCGAAAAGCGACTTGGCAAATGAGGTACCGATGCACAGAGACGCCATGGAACCGACCAGCGCGGCGATCCCCATTGTTTGTGAATATGTTCGAAATGAATTGCCTGCTGCCATGCCCTTGCGTCCTTTGCGCCATTCTACCTGAAAATGGCCTTAGGTTAAGGGTTTGGATTTAGCCGATTGTGGCCTCGCGCGAAACGCGGATGCCAGGTGCAGCGCCAGCGGCAGGCCGAACCGGCGCCCGCCGCAAGGCAATTAGTTGCGCTTCATTTGCAGGTTACCCTTGGCCACAATGTCCTTGGCGATATCGTATTGTTTTTTGATTTCTTCGGCAAAGTGTTCTGGTGGACCCGGGTCGGGGATCGCGCCCTGTTTCTGCAGCGCGGCAACCACATTAGGCGACTTAAGCGCTTCGGTCGCGGTCTTGTTCAGTTTATCGATGACATCGGCAGGTGTACCGGCGGGCGCCAGCAAGCCATAGAACACGCCATTGTTCAGATCAGGATAACCTTCTTCGGCATAGGTGGGTAGATCGGGCAGATCGTTAATGCGCTCGGGCCAGGCCAGCACGATGGGCTTGAGCCTGCCGCCCTGAATGTTCGGCATGGACGAGGGCAGGTTATCGAACATGACCTTGACCTGACCGCCGACTACATCGGTTAGCGCGGGGCCGGCGCCCTTATAGGGAACATGGCTGATTTGGACACCCAACTGCTGTTTGAAGGCCTCGCCCATCAGATGCGCAATGCTGCACACCCCTGGCGATGCATAGGAATACTCATTGGGGTTTTTCTTCAGTTCAGCGACAAACTCCTTGAAGTTGTTTGCCGGGAAAGAGGGGTGCACTTCAACCACATTGGGCGTATTGACGAAATTGGACACCGGTGCGAAATCCTTGACCGAATCGTAGGTCAGATCATCGGGACGACAGGCAGGATTGACGGCCATGGTGGAAACGGTGGCAATGCTGAGTGTGTAGCCGTCCGGTTTTGCCCGGGCCGCTTCGGCTGCGCCAATGGCGCCACCGGCCCCGCCTTTGTTTTCAATGACCATGGATTTGCCAATAATCTTGGACATTTCCTGCACCACGATACGGGCCACGATATCGGTCGAACCACCAGGAGCAAACGGCACAATGACGCGTATTGTCTGAGAGGGATAATCGTTCGCGGCACAGGCGGGCGAGGCCCCAAAACCCGCAAGTGCGGCGGACAGGGCAATACGGGACCAGAGTTGCATACTCACTCCTGAGCGATATGTAAATGAACAGAGCAGCAGGTTATTAGAAAATGCAAATGAAATATATGAGTGAATACCATTAGCAAGAACCTCTGCAGATGGCGGTTGTCAATGCAGGGGCTTTGCCGGTATCGCCGCCGATTGTGCAGCCGGTGAGTAACTGGCAAGCAATACGCCGCTTATCGCAACCGCCATACCGATCCAGCCGGCTGGCGCCATGGTTTCTCCAAGCATGAACATGGCCACGCCCGAAGCGCACGCCGGAACCAGAAAAAACAGCGCAGAGACTCTGGCAGCCTGTTGACGTCTGACCATGGCCAGCAGCAGGGAAATAGTGATAATGGAATTGCACAGAACCAGATAGGCCAGGGCGCCACTGAACTGCCATGTCAGGTGGATGTGGTTACTTTCGGTCACCAGCGCCAGCGGCAGGCAAAAGAGCAGCCCAATAGCGCACTGGATAATATTGGCCGGAACCGGATGGGTACCAACAGCGGCGGCGCGGTTGACTCGTTCATACAGCACGCCGGCCGTGAGGGCGAACAGGGAAATAAAGACCAGAAGCAGCCCGACCCAGGATCCGACCTGCAGCGCCGATCCCGAGAGAATAACGATCACGGCGCCGGCCAGGCCCAGGACCAGGCCGATCCATTGCCGAGCGCTTTGCCGTTCACCGGTAAATGTCGGCGCGAAGATGCCAACCAGAATCGGTTGGAGCGAGACGATCAGCGCAACGGTGCCTGCGCTGACGCCTTGCTTCATGCCTACGTAGCTAAAACTAAAATAGGCGAACTGGATCAGCAGTCCAACAATGGCCGTATTGATCCATTCCTGACGTGTCGCGGGCCAGCGCAGCTTCAGCCAGGCCTGTACCGGCAGCAGCGCAATGACCACACAGGCATAGCGCAGGGAAAGCAGCGTCAGCGGTTCCGCATACTGCAATCCGATCTTGCCGAAACTGAAGCCTGATGACCACAACAGGATAAATACAACAGGAGCGCCCCAGGACCACCACAGGCTCGGCGTGACAGGATTGGCAGATGTCATATTAATTAAATAGTTTGCGGGCGTACATGGCGATAGACTTGCTGATAGTAACGCGTGGACTCTGGTTTGACCATATCATTCCGATTTTCCGTATTTGCGTGCGGCCCGGCAATGGTATTTTCTGAATGCTTTTGCCCAGGCTTTCCAGCGAAAAGGAATCGGGCACGAGCGCCACGCCGACGCCGCGCGCCACCAGCGAAGCAATGGTCAGCAGACTATCTATTTCCAGGCGCTGGTTGGGGACAATGCGCTGGTCCTTCAGATACCGATCAACCAACTGGCCACTATAGGAGCTGCGCGCATAACGGATAAACGGGCGCGTGCGCAATAGTTCATGAGCGCCAGCCGTGGCGTACTGTGGTGGCACGATCAAGGTCAGCGGCTCGTCCTGGATTTTCAGCCAGGAGCAGTTCTTGTAGATCGCAAACTGCGGTTCAATAGCAAGGGCAATATCGATTGTGCCCGAATGCACCTGCTGGCATAGCTCTACCGAAGGCGCATAAGACACAAATATACTCACATCAGGATGATGTTCATAGGTTTTTTCCAGCAACCGAGGCAAGTGAGTGGTCAGTCCCGAAAAAAAAGAACCCAGTCTGATTTCGCCCAAAACGTTGCCGCTTTTGACCATGGCGGTCATATCGCGAGCGTCTTGAATCATTTGCCGTGCCTTGTCACAGATCAGTAAACCATGCTCCGTTGGTCTGACCGTATGCCCGGAGCGGCGTATCAATGACTGGCCCAATTCATCTTCCAGGGCACGAATACGAGCAGCCACTGCGCCGGGCGTAATTCCCAGATAACGCGCCGCGTCGGAGATCGAGGCGCAGTCCAGCGTTTTGACGTACGTTTCCAAATAATTGGTATCCATGGCCAACCCATAAATAGTGGATGAGAGAAAAAATTCGTAATATTTTTGATTTGAAAGCGCAAAATATTTGCTATTTTTTTTGATTCTACGCCATAAAATCTTCTCAGCTTATCGAGGAGACACTCAATGCTTGAAATTACGATACGCCAGCGCACCCGGGCCATTAGTGCAGCGCTGGTCAATGCTTTTGCAGCCATACCGGTTGCCAATATCAGCGATGTGATGCAGCGGCTGACCGCCGGCGGGCCGTCATTGCGGCCCATGCATGCGGGCGGTGTTTTGTCCGGACCGGCCTTTACGGTCAAGTCAAGACCGGGCGATAACCTATTTGTGCACAAAGCGATAGCGATGGCCGAACCTGGCGATGTGATTGTAGTCGATGCCGGCGGTGATCTCACAAATGCAATTATTGGCGAATTGATGGTGCTTACGGCAAGTCGCAAGGGTATTGCCGGAATGGTCATCAACGGCGCAATTCGGGATCTGGACGCCATCGGCCAGGGTTCCTTTCCGGTTTATGCAGCCGGCGTAACCCATCGGGGTCCGTATAAAAATGGACCCGGCCAGATCAATACCGCCATCAGTCTGGGTGGCATGATCATCGAGCCGGGTGATCTCATCGTGGGCGATGCCGACGGCTTGCTTTGCGTACCTTACGAGCAAGCCGACGATATTTTGAAATGGGCAAGCGATAAAAATGCGCTTGAGGCAGGCATGATCCGGGATATCAATAACGATAGTCTGGATACCAGCTGGATTGACGTCGAGTTGGCAAAGCTTGGCTATGCATCAACAGATGCCGACTGATCGGGAAGTAATATGAACGAAAAAGTATGTGTCGTGCGTACCAATCTGTGGATTGATCCGGTTTTTGACCAGTTGATTACAGGCGACGATAGAATCGAACTGAAAATCCTGGACATCAATGCCACGCCACAGCAGTGGTACGAGACTTTGAAACACGCTCACTATTATCATGTTTCTGCAGCCAAGGACGAGCTGCCGCCCGGATTGTTTGTATCACAAACACTGCTGGCGCAATGCCCGAAACTGAAGGCAGTGTCATCATCGGGCGCCGGCTATGACACCATTGACGTCGCTGCCTGCGAAGCGAGAAATATCACGGTCGTTAACCAGGCCGGCGGCAATGCGAACTCGGTCGCGGAAATGGCGCTAGGCCTGCTGCTGGCGGTATCGCGCCGGATCGTGGAATCGGATCGCACCTTGATCGCCCAAAAAGCAAGTAGCAGGGAAGCTTTGATGGGGCATGAAGTTGCAGGCAAGATATTGGGTCTGGTCGGGCTTGGCCATATTGGCAGTCGTTTTGCACAGATCGCCGCCGGATTGGGGATGAAGGTGCTGGCGTATGATCCGTATCTGTCGTCGCAGGACATCAGCTTGCGAAAGGCTTCGCCGGTGTCGCTGCAAGCGCTGCTGGCGCAGTCTGATATTGTCTCGCTGCATTGCCCGCTAGATAATGACACCCGTGATATGTTCAATGCGGACACATTCGGGGCAATGAAGCCTGGTGCCATTTTTATTTCCACTGCTCGTGGCGGAATCCATAACGAAGAAGATCTGTACGCGGCGCTGCGAAGCAGCCATCTTGCCGGTGCGGGCCTGGATGTGTGGCGCCAGGAACCGCCGTGCCCGGATAACCCATTGCTTGGTCATCCTTGCGTCGTTTCGACATTTCACACTGCCGGGGTATCCCATGAAGGGCGACACAATGTTGCCCGCATGGCTGCAGAACAGATACTTCTAATGATCGACGGCAAGCGGCCACCGCATGTAGTCCATTCCCGGTGATATCAAAACCGGGGTTATAGGTCGCCGGAGCAAGGCCACCCGCCCATTTATCCATTTGCATACTGATAACGGAGACGAACTATGAAATATACATTGACACGCGCGCTTGCGGCTGCGGCCATGGTTGTTGGGGCGGCCCAGGCCAATGCCCAGTATCCCGAGCACGCCATCAGCATGGTAGTATCGTACGCGCCCGGAGGCGGCACTGATCTGGTCGCGCGTGCGATTGCGCCTTACATACAAAAGTATCTCGGAGAAGGCGCCAATATTGTGGTATTGAACCGCCCTGGTGCCGGTGGCGCCATTGGCTTTTCGGAAATAAAGCGTGCCAAACCCGACGGCTATACCATCGGGTTTGTGAATACACCGAACATGCTCACGATTCCCATTGAACGAAAAGCCAACTATCACTGGCACGATTTTGATCTGATCGGCAACCTGATCGATGACCCCGATGGATTTGCCGTTAGCGACAAAGGAGATATCAAAACGCTTAAGGATCTTGAAAAATATGCCAAGGACCATCCGGGGCAGGTGACTGTTGGAACCACAGGCGTCGGTTCGGATGACCATCTGGCCATGATGAAATTTGAAAAACTGACCGGAACGAAATTGAATCATGTTCCCTTCAAAGGGGCAGGTGAGGTTCGCAATGCCATACAAAGCGGACAGATCATGCTGGCCGCCATGAACGTTGGCGAAGTGCTCGCCTATCAGAAGGGCGGGACAGATATTCGATTGCTCGGAACCATGAGCCAGGAACGCAGTACGCTGGCGCCAGATGTGCCGACTTTCAAGGAGCAGGGGTACGATGTCATCATGGCTTCACTAAGAGGCATTGCCGCGCCCAAAGGGTTACCTGAGGACATCGCGGCAAAACTGCGGCAGGCCGTACAGAAAGCATCTGCCGATCCCGAGTTCATTGCCAAAGCGAAAACCATGTTTGTGCCGCTGCGCTATATGGACGACAAGACTTATCATGATGAGCTTGTGCAGGCCGAAAGTGAATTCAAGGATTTATGGCAAGCGAGCCCGTGGTCCGAAAAATCACAATAATCAGCGGAGACAGTGATGGCACGAATCGATCAGGCACTTTGCCTGGATGACTTTGAGGCGATGGCGCAGCGGCATTTGCCCCGACCCATTTTCGAATATATACGCGGTGGGGTCGAGACAAACGCGTCAGTGGACGACAACCGTCGTGCTTTTCAGGATTACGCATTCATTCCGCGGGCTCTGGTGGATGTATCGAGCATCGATACATCGGTTTCCCTGCTTGGCAAGCAATACCGGTCGCCGGTGGGCATTGCGCCCATGGGCCTGAGCGCGCTCTCGTCGTACAGGGGAGACTTGGTGCTGGCACAGGCTGGCGGCCAGGCCGGCATTCCCGTGATCATGAGCGGCTCATCGCTTATTCGTCTGGAGGAAGTGGCCACAAGTTCGCCTGGAACCTGGTTCCAGGCCTACCTGCCAGGCGATGTGCAGGAAATTTCAAAGCTGGTAGATCGCGTCGCCCAGGCCGGTTTCACGACACTTGTCATCACTGTAGACACGCCCGTCGCCGCAAACCGGGAAAACAATATTCGCGCCGGGTTCACCACACCGTTGCGACCATCCGCGCGTCTTTTACTTGACGGGCTGACGCACCCACGCTGGGTCTGCAATACCTTCTTGAGAACCTGCGTCAGACATGGGATGCCACACTTTGAAAATAACTATGCGACCCGTGGCGCGCCCATTCTTTCCAGAAACGTGTTGCGCGATTACTCCGACCGCGGTCATATCAGCTGGAATCACCTGCGTGCAATCAGAAAACAATGGAAAGGAGCATTGGTAATCAAGGGCATCCTTCGCAAGGCTGATGCGGTTACGGCCATCGAGACCGGCGCCGATGCCATTATTGTATCCAACCACGGCGGCCGCCAGCTGGACGGCAGTATTTCACCCTTGCGGGTTCTGCCTGAGATTGCCGATATCGCAGGCGATATCCCCGTCATGCTCGATAGCGGCATACGCCGCGGAACAGATGTGCTCAAGGCGCTGGCATTGGGTGCACGGTGTGTTTTTGTGGGTCGCCCTTTTGGTTATGCGACAGCAACTGGTGGCCGAAAAGGAGCCGACAGGGCCATTAATTTAATCACAAGCGAAATAACGCGGGATCTCGGCCTGCTTGGCGTCACGCGCTTGCAGGATTTGTCTGCCGATGTGATTCGAAAGATACATGACTAATCGCTAGCGAGTGCCGTTGTGCTTGACATCCCTTTGAGGCGGGCATAGAGTTCAATTTTCAGAGGAGACAAAAATGATATCACAAATGAAATTTCCGCAGTTGGGCCGGTTGTGTCTGGGTGTTGGCACTGCGTTCGCAATGAGCGTCTCATGTGCCCAGGCTCAGGATGTAAAGGCAACATTGACTTCGCTATACGAGGCCAAGCCAGTCAAGGACGTGATAGCATCACTCAAAACGGACCATGACAGAACGATTGACGAGCTGCGTACCATCACCGAGATCGAAGCGCCGCCATTTAAAGAGAAGACCCGCGCAGAATATGTCTTGAAACGGTTCAAGGAAGTTGGGCTGACCGACGCGGCACTCGATTCCGTGGGCAATGTGATTGGCATTCGCAAAGGCACCGGCAATGGCCCGACATTGGTGGTTTCCGCGCACCTTGATACCGTCTTTCCTGAGGGAACCGACGTCAAAGTCAAAGAGCAGGACGGCAAACTGTTCGCGCCCGGAATCGCTGACGACACGCGTGGTCTCGCCGTTATTATTTCCTGGATAAAGGCCTTGAATGATCACAAAGTGGAAACCGTGGGCGATATCATGTTTGTCGCCAATGTGGGCGAAGAGGGCCTGGGAAACCTGCTTGGAATGAAAACGCTGTTCAAGGAACATAAAAATATCGACGGCATGATAGGCATCGAACCGGGCGAGGGTGACAAGGTCCTGACACAGGGCACTGGCAGCCATCGCTACGAGGTATCGTTCACAGGCCCTGGAGGCCACAGTTTTGGCGCTTTCGGCAACGTACCCAGTGCCATCCATGCGATGGGCCGCGCCATTGGCCATATCGGTGACGTGCAGGTTCCTGCCGACCCCAAAACAACGTTCACGGTCGGCACTGTCAGCGGCGGCACATCCGTCAATACGATTGCCGGCGATGCAAAAATGGCAGTTGACATTCGTTCCAATGAAACGAAATCGCTTCTTGAAGCCGAAAAAAATATCATGGCTGCCATCGAAAAGGGCGTGAACCAGGAAAATGAACGCTGGAGAGCAGAGGATAAAATTACATTCGATGCAAAACTAATTGGCGATCGTCCGGCGGGAACAACGCCCACAGACAGCGTGATTGTCTCGGCAGCCCTGCAGTCTATCGCACTGGCAGGCGGCAAAGGGCAGACGCGGGCCGGCAGCACTGATGCAAACGTGCCTATGAGTCTGAATATCCCTGCTATCATTCTGGGCGCCGGGGGAAAATCCGGCGGTTCTCATTCCCTGAAAGAATGGTTTGACCCGACTGATGCCTGGAAGGGTTCGCAAATCGGCTTTACTACCGTGTTATCAATGGTCGGTGTCAATGGGGTCACCGAGCCCTTGCTCAAGCCCGCTGCGAAGTAATAGATACACATGGCAATTGTCTGTCATGCGGCGACCCGGTCCCGGTTTTTATATCTGGGGATAAAGGGTCGCGATATGACAGATATGCTGCCATGGTTCTTGCGCATTTCTAATACAGGCTGGCGGGTCTTTATCCTGCGAACCTGTGTTCAGGCAAGCCGCGTATTCCCAGACCAGTGATGGCGAACACACTGCCGCCCAACACACTGTCGGTAGGGAAACGTGAAAGTGGCGGTTTAGACATGCAGGTCACATATAAAATGTCCAGATCGGGCCCGCCAAATATGACGCTTGTCACATTTTTTACGGGCATGCGAATCGTCCGGTCAATGGATCCGTCCGGACGATAGCGTACAAGATTTCCTTCATAAACCTGTGCGTTCCATAGGCAGCCTTCCTCATCCACCGTTGATCCGTCAGATGACTTGAAGTTTTCCCCTTGCAGGGTTGTAAATACCCGCTTATTGGATATGCTGCCGGTTTTCTGATCATAATCATAAGCCCAGATGTCACCACACCAAGTATCTGAAAAATAGAAGGTACGGCCATCAGGACTCCAGCATGGGCCATTGGAGACAATGATATTGTCTTCCAGTTTGTGCACGGTCATATCCGGGTCCAGGCGGTATAAAGCCCCATTGGGGCCTTCCTCCAGGCAGTCCATACTACCGAATATAAATCTGCCCTGCGCATCGACCTTGCCATCATTAAGGCGGTTATTGAGCAATTCTGGCTCAGGGTCTGAAACCAATTGGACTTCGCCTGTCTCGAAGTCCAACGTATGAATGCCACGAGCCAGGGAAACAATCGCGCCGCCATTTTTGCGCAATGCCATTGATCCAATTTTTTGGGGTACCTGCCAGGCGCGAACTTCATCCCCCCTTGCGGTGGCACGAAACACCCGGCCGTCTGCGCTGTCGATCCAGTACAGACGCTGTTCCTGGACATCCCAAAGCGGGCCCTCGCCCAGCGTCGTCTTGACATCTACAAGTACTTCTATTTTCATGCTGATCTCCTGATGCAAATAAATTGATTGGCTGCGTTATATCCAATGCGTTCCGACCCGGATAACTCGCAGTACGCTATCTGGCTCGCTCGCGGAGCATCGCAACAGCCCCAAGCAATACAATGCCAAACAGAATAGGGCGCACCGCATAAGGCAGACCGCTGCCCGCAAGCAGAATCTGCAAAGTGGTCAAGAGCAGTACGCCCGCAAGAATGCCCAGGTAGTGTCCGCGGCCACCAGTAATCAAGCCGCCGCCCACCACGATGACTGCGATGGAGGGAAGCAGGTAATCATCGCCCATGCCCAGGCTGGCCTGTCCGGAAAAGCCGGTTAACAGGATGCCTGTCACTGCAGCGCACACCGATGACAGGACATAAACCAGAATAAGCACGCGCCGCGTGGGCACGCCGGACAGATAAGCTGCGTTTAAATTACTGCCTGTCGCGTAAACATGACGGCCAAAACGCGTTTTATTTAACAGGAATACAGAGGCGATCACAAATATAAACAGCAGGACAATCACAGGCGTGATACCGGCAACGCGCGCGGTCATGAGCCAGCTGATCCACGGCGAAGGGAATGCACTGGGTGTGCCGCCTGAATAGAGCAGGGCAATGCCCTGAAGAATTCCGTTGCTCGCCAGTGTGGCAACAATTGGCGAAATGCCCAGAACAGCCACCATCACCCCGTTACCCAAGCCTATTAGTATTCCGATTAGCAGTATCACCGGCAGTGCATACAGCAATGCTTCATTGGACCCTTGAGTCAAGCCGGTAAACAGAATGCCTGACAGCGCAATAGTCCAGGGAATGGACAGATCCAGCCCGCCGGTAAAAACCACTACACCCTGACCCAGGGCCAGGATAATCAGGAACGTTGACAAGACCAGCATCGAGTTCCAGTATGACCATTCATAGACATTACGCCCCAGCAACATCTGTGTGGCCACAAGCAGGATCGCCAGACCGGCGAGTGCAGGCAACGAGATACGCAAATCCTTCTTGTGCTTTTTGAAAAAACTCACGCGACTGTCCGGCAAGCCAGGGCTGTTGCCACTGACATCAATGTACGTTGGCTGCGGCTCACGTTGCGATGCGAGGCGCCCCTGGCGCATGGCTTGCCATCGATGCCCGAGCAGTCGGAGAAATTTTCTAAGTTCAGCGTCTTTGCCGAATCCGCCTATCATGACTGCAATGATCAGCACAATACCCTGGGCGATGGTGGAATAGTAAGCAGAAATATTAAACAGTAGCAGAATATTGACAATCAACATGAGGACAAACGCGCCTAGAACGGAGCCAACCGGGCCGCCTTTACCGCCTCCCAAACGCGTACCACCAATAACAATTGCGGCAAAGACGGAGAGCAACAGCGAATTGCCCACCAGGGGATCGCCGGCGCCGGTTTGCGCACTGAGAAAAAAACCGGCCAGACCGTAGAATGCACCAGCCAGTGTATAGGTCAGTAAATAGCTACGCTCCAGCGGAATTCCGACGGCGCGTGCCGCTTCCGGATTGCCGCCGATGGCATACAGATGTAGGCCAAACGGCGTTCTTTTTATCCAAGCCCATACGAGTAGGGAAAGAAAAATGAGGAACAGTGAAGCAGGAAAAAGTTCTGGCAGCACATCTCCCATCAGATAGGTTCCCAGAGAAGTGGGAACTGTCCCACCGGGCGAGTTCATAATCAGTAACGTAATTCCCTGAATGATGAACATGGTCGACAGCGTCACGACGATTGGCTGAATCCTTGCATAAGCAACAAGCGCGCCATTGACAAGCCCACAGGTTGCGCCGATCAGTAATGCCACTGCAAAGGAGGCGGCAAAAGCTGCCGGGGTGCTGTCATCAATAAAGCCGGCCGCCAAAACAACATTCACAAGCGAAATAATCGCGCCAACGGAAAGATCAAAGCCGCCACTGAGTATCACCAGCGTGCCGCCAAGGGCAGCTAATGCAAGTGTCGTGCCTCCGCTGGCAAGCAATGACACATCAAAATAACTGAAGCCGGCGCTTGTGGCAACGATGATGGCTAGCAATATCACCAGAACCACGCAGGCCGTGATCAGATTTCCATATTTGTGCAACAGGGTATATTGCTGATTCATTTCAATGAGCTCCCGCTTCTCGCAAGTTCCCCATGGCAATGTCCATGATGCGGGTCTCGGCAATATCGCTTTCTGCGACCGTTTCCCTGATTTCGCCTTTGTACATCACATGCACCCGATGGCTGAGGTTGACCACTTCCGGGATCTCTGTCGAATAGAACAGCACAGAGCCGCCCATTGCCGCGAAATCGACAATCAATTCGTATAATTCGTGTTTGGTGCCAACATCGATGCCACGGGTCGGATCAAATAGCAGTAGTATGCGGCTGCGCGCCAGCAGCCATTTGGCAATAACAATTTTCTGCTGATTCCCTCCCGAAAAAGAGGCGGCATCCATCCAGAGTGCGCGACGGTCAAGGTCGATCCTTGTGAAAACTTTAGCCGCGGACTGCGCTTCGGTTTTTTCGTTGATCGCGCCGTAGACGCTAAAGCGGGACAGTACTGGCAGAGACGTATTTTTTAGACCGCTTTGGTTCAGAAGCAGCCCCTCGGTTTTCCTGTCTTCCGGCACAAATCCGATACCGATATTCGGCCGGATAGCATCCACTGGTGATAGTAAAGTGAGCGCCTGGCCATCAAGCAGCAATGTTCCTGAGTCAGGTTGTTCAATACCAAAACACAATTGAAACAAGTCAAGCTGGCCCATGCCCTGCAATGCCGCAATACCAAGAATTTCGCCTTTCTTAAGGTCAATATTGATGTTGTTCAATCGCGATGTGTGGACATTTTTCAGTGTCAGTACCGATGCGGTGGTTGTTGGCAGGCGTTTTTTCGGATACACCTGGGAGATTGAGCGACCGACAATGGATTCGACCACTTCGGTGTCCGAAAAGGCATCTGCAGGCCGTGTGGCAACATGATGGCCGTTACGCAGAATCGACAGGTCATCGCAAAACTCCCGTACTTCTTTCATGCGATGAGAAATAAATATAATCGTCACACCCCTGGCCTTGAGTTTGCCGATGATGTCCCCCAGCCAGTTGACGTCCGACGCCGTAAGGGTGGATGTGGGCTCATCCAGCAGCAGGATCTGTGGCTGGCGAAACAGCGCGCGGGCAATCTCCAATTTCTGTTGCAGCGCAAGGTTGAAGCGGTTGACAGGCAGATCCAGCGAGATCGGAAAATCCAGTTCTGCAAAATGCTGTTCCAACTGCTGGCGCAATGCGCCGCGTTTGAGCATACCGGCCCGATTGGTTGCCGAGTAGGGCAGCATCATATTATCGAAGACCGACAGATCGGGTAACAGCGTCATTTCCTGAAAGGCGGTCTGTATCCCGGCTGCCTGCGCGCTGCGTGGTGAGGCTAGACGTGCCTGTTGATCAAAGATTTCGATCGCACCCTTTGTAGGTGCAATCAGGCCCGACAGCAATTTGACGGTGGTCGATTTGCCTGCGCCATTTTCTCCCAACAGCGCGTGGACACGACCGCGGGTGACAGCAAGCGAAACATCACTCAACGCTTTTATTGGCCCGTAGCTCTTTGAGACATCCGACAGACGTAATGCAATGGCTGACTCGTTCATAGTGAGCAATTCCAGTATATGGCTGAATGAGGCGCACGCACGACATGCGCCCACCTATGCCGTGATTTATTGGACGTCAGGCTCCGACTTGAGAGCTGCGTTAATACCCAGTCCTTCGGTTTGCTCGGAATAGATTGAGGCAAACCAGCCCGGTTTGCTGACCACTGTGGGAGAAAAAACGTTACATCCGTCCTTCAGGTCTTTCCAACTGCCGTCCTTACACAATTTGATCGTTTCGTTGGTCACTTGCGGTAAGGGCAATGTGATTTTTTGCGGAAACGTCTTGCCCTCGATGGCTTGCACCGCCAGCTTCAGCGCCAACGCGCCTGAGTAGGGCGGAGATGCATAGGAAATCCTGGGCGCGCCAAGAGGACGATAGCTGCCGGTAGCGCCATCCAGTTGTGTGTCTGGCGGGAGCATCTGCACGCGACCGCCGTTGGAGCCCTCACCGGCACATGGCAGCAGATCCTTGGCGTCCTTGCCCGCTTCCAGTTGCATGGAGTTGGCCGTATAGCAGCCCACTTGAAGCCAAAGTCCGTCTATCTGGTCCCAGTTTCTGACGGCGACGATTTTTGACAGCTCGGTTCGGGCTACGGCCTGGTTCCACATGCCCGGCGTCTCTGCCACAATCTTCATTTCAGGATGCTTGGCAAAAACTTCCTTGGCGGCCTCGGTTCGATATTTGTCCACCGATGTGCCCGGCACACCCGTTAGCATAACGACGTTACCTTTGTAATTCATTTTCTTAGCCAGCCATTCTGCAGTCACTCGTCCGGCCTCGTGCTGGTCGATAGCCACATTGTGCGCGCACGGCTCGGTAACTTCGCCGTCGTAGGCAAAAACTTTGACTCCTTTATTGCACGCATTCTTGATGACACGGTTCAGTGCAGTGGGAGAGATTGGAAACACGACGATGGCTTTGGCGCCGGCCTGCACCATGGCATTAATCTGCTGAATCTGTTTTTGTGCATTTTCCCCGGACACCTGAACCTGCAGGTCGATTTTGTCCGCCAGTTCCGGGGTTTTGGCCATCGCTTTGACCATATTGGCCGCTTCGGCTTGCCAGTCATTTCCGATGAAACTCATGCTCAAGTAAATTTTGTGCTTTTCTGCCGTCTGTGCGTGAGTGACCGCGCTCAGAGGGCCCATTGTCAACGCCAGCAACGATGCCAGTAGTAAAGATTTGGTTTGCATCTTATGTCTCCGGTAAGATCCAACTTCAAATTGAACGAATATTATTTTTTCTCTGATTTGCCCATTATTATCAGGCTATTGTATGATCTGTGATCACACTATGATCGGACGTTAGCATGAGATTTGCAATACTGTCAACATTTGCCGGGGAAGTTTTTTAATGATGGAAATGAGCCATAAATTGAAGAAAGTGGATCGCAGCAAGCTGTCGGATCGGGTGTACACGGAGCTCAGTTCGCTGCTGATTTCAGGCCAGCTTATCCCTGGAGATATGTTCAGTTTGCGCGGCCTGGCGGACACGCTAGGAACCAGTGCCATGCCGGTGCGTGAAGCCGTAGGCAGGCTGGTCGCAGACAGGGCGCTTGAAATTCTCCCGAACCGTGCTATCCGCGTACCGTTGATGACGGTTAGTCGCTTTCTTGAGTTGCGCACCATCCGCATAGAACTGGAAGGGCTGGCAACGGCGCGGGCCGCGTTGAACCGTAGCCAGAGACAACTGAACCGGATGCAGGATATCCAAATACAATTTGAGGTGGTCAGAAATTGTCCGCAGCCCAATGGAAAAGCGGCAGTCAGGCTGAATAAAAATTTGCATTTTTGCGTATACGGCGCCGCCAACATGCCGATTCTGTTCGACATGATCAAGGCGCTATGGTTGCAGATCGGACCGGTTCTCAATTACGATCTTGCCGTCAACTCTGAAAGCTTGAGCAACCGCCAAGCGCATATTCACCATAAAAATATGGTGCAGGCGATAAAAATGAAGCAGCCTGAGCTGGCCTGCGCTGCACTCGTTGCAGACTTGATGAGTGCCAGTGAACTGATCATGCAAAAACACGTTCTTTCGCCGGGATAGCAATCGAAATTTTTTCTCTGCTGTCAGTTGAATCTGACGCCATCATTGCGGCCGCGCGGTTCGGTACGAAAAGGGTAGCTTTCAAGTGAGCGGTTGCCCAGGGCGCGGCAGACGTCTACAATTTGCGATGCCAACCGGAGCAACACATGTCCATATTCCAATACGGAGACACTGAAATCAGCTGGCTCAGCAAGCGTGACAAGCGCATGGCCGAGGCAATCGAAAGAATCGGATTGATCGAGCGCAATACCAATCCCGATTTATTTGCCGCGCTGATCAAATGCATTATCGAGCAGCAAATATCAACAGCGGCGGCCCGCACCGTCAATGCACGCATATTACAATTGTGCGGTGGCCGACTTGATGCCGACGCATTGCTGGCGGCTAATGCCGAAAGTCTGCAGCGTTGCGGCACCAGCATGAGGAAAGTGCAATACATGCTTGGCGTGGCCGAGGCTGTTCGCACTGGAAAACTGAATTTGTCCGCCATGGCGGCCATGGATGACGCCCAGGTGGTGCAGACCCTGACAGCGTTAAAGGGAATTGGCGTCTGGACGGCAGAGATGCTGATGATTTTTTCACTTGGCCGTCCCGACGTCTTAAGTTGGGGCGATCTGGCGATTCAGCGAGGCATCATGCGCCTGTACAATCACAAAGAACTGCCGCGCGAGCGCTTCGAACGGTATCGGCGGCGCTATTCACCTTATGGCAGCACCGCATCGCTTTATTTGTGGGCGCTGGCCAAGTAAGCGTAAGCCGTGTCGGAACGGCGAATCGACAGAACACGGCACGGTGCACGGGCAGAACGCCGGACCGCATATGGATAGAGCAGGGGACCAAATATAGACAAAATCCAGCGCGGACATTGAGTGAACCCTGGCATCGGCCTGACACCTTAAAGTAATCATCAAATTTGCAGCAGGCGTTCTCCGCCCCACCACGTCCGGAATTGGCAACGACACTTTGCCGTTAGTCGCTCCTCGGGAAAGTCCCTATATTGACGAGCGTAATTTAAACACACTAATATAGTTAAACGTTTAACCAGAATGTGCCGATCAGTAGATTCCATTGAACCGGCGCATCCGGCGATCCCACCAATGCGTTAAGACTGCACCACGCAGCAACCTTCGTCGAGGTCCACAATGAACCAGCCGCAGTTTGATTTTGAAAATTTGAAAAACGATCTGTATACCGCTGTGCTATCGGACGTCCTGGATGGCATGGGCTACCGGAACCAGGCCATGTTGCCATTTGTACGCCCATTGTCGGAAGCGTGCACGCTGTTTGGTCGCGCTCGCACCGGCTATTTTATGAATACCTTTTCTGTTACACCGGGGGAAAATCCTTATGAGCATGAAATTGCGCTGATAGACGATCTGAAACCGGATGATGTGGTGGTCTTGGGCTGCGACGGCCCGACCACACGTATCGCACCCTGGGGCGAACTGCTGAGCACGGCATCGCAACACCGTGGAGCAGTGGGCTGCGTGACGGATGGTCTGGTCAGAGACATCCGTTATATCCGCAAGCTGGATTTTCCGGTGTTTCATGGTGGTATCGGACCGCTGGATTCACAGGGTCGGGGCAAAATGATGCATTACGATTTGCCGATCGAGTGCGGCGGGGTTCTGGTGCGCTGCCATGATCTTATTTTCGGCGACGCCGACGGTGTCATCGTGATACCTATTGAGATTGCTGCGCAGGTTATCGAACAAGCTTTGCAGAAAGTGCAAAATGAGAACCACACGCGTGAGGAGCTCGCCAATGGTTTGCTGCTGCGGGATGTCTATGAGAAGTATGGGGTGCTGTAGGTTCGTTCAAGCCAGTCTTGAACCATGAGCCAGCAATACCGCCAATGTATATGGTGTGATCAGGTCAATGTAGTGCCATCCACTGGCGTGACGGGAAGCGCAACGGTCCTGGTTTCAAAACGGCCCGTATCCAGTCGGGTAAGCAGCGCCTTGCCGCCGGCCTCGCCCAGTGCATAGGCAGGCGAGCGCATCGACTCGAGCACAGGGGTCAGCGAGCCCTCGGTGTCAAATGCATTAAAGCCTGTGATGCCGATATCCTGCGGCACGCGGTAGCCCTGGTCTGTCAGATGCCGGTAGGCAACATATGCCAGGCGATCATTGGTGCCGATAACGACATCGGGAACCCCATGGGCATTGACGGCGGCATCCAGCGCCTGCTGGATGGACTGACGCTGGTTCTCGTCACTTGAAATAATCTGGTAATTACAATGGTGTTTCTCGAGTATTTTGCGTAGTCCTTTGATACGAGCCTCGATGGCATGCCATTGCAGTTGCGGCCTTAGAATGAATGCGTGCCGCGGCTGACGCTGGACAATTCTTTTAGCTAATGTTTCTGCACCGCCTTGATCGTCCTGATTGACAAAGCAGGCATCAGCGGGCGATTGCCTGGGTTTCTCCTGAAAGGCCACTATGGGGTGTCCGCTAGCCTGCACCAGATCGAGATAGCGCCCACGCCGGACAGCGGGTCCCGACAGCAGCAGACAGATGGCATCAACCACTGACTCTTTCAGCAGAAATGACTGTTCGACATTGTCAGGCGTTATCCCATGCAGGAGCAAACCATAATTTTGGGTGCCCAGAAAATTTGACAGGCCCGCAACCAGGTGCGTGATGTAGGGATCGGTAAGAAAAGCAGGGGAGTCATCGACAATCGCCATTCCCACGATGTAATTGCGCTGCGCTCGCAGCTGCCGGGCACTGCGATTTGGACGATAATTCAATTGCTCAATCGTCTGCTGCACCCGCAACACGGTTTCGGGAGAAATGCCTTTGTTTATACCATTGACGACCTTCGAAACCGTGGCAATGGAAACCTTGGCCTGTTGCGCAACCGTTCTAAGTGTGATGGGCTTCATGATGTACTCGAGATCGGGATCAAAAATTATAGCCTACCGGACACATGGACGCCGCACCAAAACCCTTTTACTGCAGCTGATCTGGCCGGCATTATCCTAATTGCAAGCGCAATACCAAGGCGGCAAGGGTGAGCAGCAAAACAGGTAACGTCAAAACAATCCCGACCCGGAAATAATAACCCCAGGTGATCCTGACACCTTTGCGTGCGAGTACGTGCAGCCATAGCAGGGTGGCCAGGCTGCCCACTGGCGTAATTTTCGGGCCAAGGTCGCTACCGATGACATTGGCGTAGATCATGGCTTCACGAACCAGACCGGTTGCCTGGCTGGCTTCAATGGACAAGGCGCCGATAAGCACGGTAGGTAGATTGTTCATGATCGAGGAGAGCAAGGCAGTAATTACGCCGGTCCCCATCGCTGCGGCCCAGATACCGTTATCGGCAAGCCGGTCAAGTATTTGCGTAATATATCCGGTCAGACCCGCATTGCGCAGGCCATAGACAACCAGGTACATGCCCAGTGAGAAAAACACAATTGACCACGGCGCATCGCGCAGTACCTTGCGCGTGCTAATGATCTGGCCACGTCCGGCGACGATCCACAGGACCGCTGCGCCGGCCGCCGCTATCACACTGACTGGAATACCGGCATCTTCAAGCAGAAAGAAGCCGACAAGCAGCAGGATCAACACCAGCCAGCCCGTAAAAAAAGTCAATCGATCAGCAATCGCCGAAGCCGGGGGTTTGAGGGCCGCGCTATTGTAGGCAGTCGGAATATCTGTGCGAAAATACCAGGCCAGCACCAGCAGGGTGGCGGCGACCGACACAAGATTAACCGGAACCATAACCTGCGCATAACGGGCAAAGCTGATGTCGAAATAATCTGCCGAGACGATATTGACCAGGTTCGACACGATCAGCGGCAGACTGGCCGTATCGGCAATAAAGCCGGCTGCCATCACAAAGGCAAGGGTTGCTGCGGGGCCAAAGCCCAGGGCTGCGAGCATCGCCATGACAATCGGAGTAAGAATAAGCGCCGCTCCGTCATTGGCGAACAAAGCCGAGACCGCTGCGCCAAGCAAGATGACTAGACAAAATAGTAAGCGTCCGCGTTCTCTGCCCCACCGTGCAATATGCAGCGCTGCCCACTCGAAAAATCCGGCTTCATCCAGTAGCAGACTGATAATAATAATGGCGATAAACGCTGCAGTCGCGTTCCAGATAATCGACCATACTACGGGGATGTCAGAAACATGGACCGTTCCTGTCATCAATGCCAGAGCGGCGCCCAGCATGGCACTCCAGCCAACCCCCAGTCCTCTCGGTTGCCAGATGACCAGCACCATGGTAAAGACAAAAATAACAATTGCAATCAACATCTTGACGACTCATAAATGGATCCTGTACGACGATGCGGACCACGGAAAATTCGGGATAAATTCGGATGATGTGTTCAGTTGCGCATGGACTCCCGTCCAGCGGCCCCTGTCATTTTCGCTTCATGCTCATGCTTTTTCTGAAGCAACAGACAATGCAGCATTTCCGACGACAGGCCGTGCAACACGAGCCGGTGCCCGGCCCGCAGGGTGGATAATGGCACCAGTGGATGGTGATTATTGACCAGCATCAGATGTTCGGGCGCCTGCAGGATTTGAGCGGCATAAATGCCGATTGTCTCATCCAGTTGCAGTGAGTTGGCGGCGCGCCAGAAGTCATTGTCGGTCAATAACAACTGGTAGAGCGGGGTAAACAGTTCAATGGCGCTTTGCAAATCCAGCAAATTGCTCCGCCCTCGCGGCATGTCCTGTAACCGGACGGTAGGTTCGTGCAACATGGAAAAATCCGGATCGGACGCCGGACCCAGGCGCTGGCCCGAGTCTTGCAAAGCCTGGTTCAGGCCAATCACGAAGTTGTAGAGATTGATATCATGTTTGACGAAGAGGTGATCCCTCAAGTCATCAATAGTGACGGGCTCCAGCGCACTTGTGGCGATCGGCGCTGGCGAGTTTGCTGCAATAAAAGCCAGAATCTGGGAGCCCAGATGAAAATGCCGCAGTATCAGCCAGTTGGCCTGTGGCGACACAAAGCGCTTGAGCCCCCACACCAAGATGCGGTGCAGCAGACTGGACTGAGCCCAGCGCCTTGGCAAAAACGTTTTTACGACCTGAATCAGGATAATGCACAAGCGTGCCAGTGGCCGCAAAAAGGGCAGCAGATACTGGCGAGAACTAGAACTGGAGTCCTCCAGCCAGGCCTGCTTGACGTCATTGGGCAGCGGCGTGCTTTGATCCAGATAAGAGGCCAGCCACGGGTTAGGATCCTCGGGGTTATGCCGGTTTTTCAGAAAATCAGGCTTGCGGTTCGTCACGATTCGTACTCTTTGACATGATGAAATTGCATAAGATACAACGCTGCCGTACGCCGCGCCGTATCGACGATCTGGCGCTCGGCGCGGCCGCGATTGTCGCAATCGAGGGCAAGGGTGCAGGCCACTAGCCAGCGTTGCAGATGGTGTTCGTCGTTGTGCCCGTGGTACTCCAGAAACCGGAAGGCGTCTGCCGGCAGTGGCAGGCACGCCCGAAGCAGTGGCAGCAGCGCGGGAACAATTCGCTGACCAGTGCCTTCAATGATATAGATAGCGCCCAGCAATCCAATGGGGTCGGCGGTAGCCGCCAGTCCGTGCAAATAGGCGTTAAGCGCCTCGCCGCCCGGGTTTCGACGCAATGCGTCAATGTTCGTGACGGTTCCGCCCGCCTTGCGATAGTCTTCAAAAAGAATCTTGAAGTCGTTCTGTTCTTCGCCGGCATGCAGATTGATCAGATCGGCCAACGGCGCGTATTGCGCAGACAGCGAACCGGTAGCCTTGCGCATCCATCGGGTGCCTTCACGCACTTGCGGGATCCAGTTGGCAGTCCAGTTGATATAGTCCTGGGTGTCAAAGCGACGTTCGCGCAGCGCAGCGATCAAAGGCGTGCGCCAAACACGGGAGCGGTAATCATGCCATATGGTGGCCAGCTCGCCTAGCAAGGCAGACAGCCCTTGCGGTGCCTGGGCCGGATCGTGGGGCGGGGCGATCGCTTCGGCGTCCAGTACATCTGTCAGCCCGTGCTGCTGTTCACCGGCCGAATGGCGGTTATGGGAACCCAGATCAGGGGTCTTGGCGGGCTGACCGTTGGCGCTTGGCGTGTCTGCCGATTCGATTTCCAGCAGCATATAGGCGGTCATGAACCGACCTGATTCGGGTACATAGCAAAGGATCTGGTCACCGACAGCCGGTGTTTTGGTTTGCAGGAATTCGGCCAGCATAATCAATATTGAGGCGGCACCGGTATTGCCACGCCAGGCCAGGTTGTTGAACCAGAGTTCACGGTCGATCCCAAGGCCCGCCTGCTCCAGCAGCTCTTGGACCACCGGCATGAATTTTTCCGAAGAATAGTGACACAGAAAATGACGGATCTGAGCCGGATCTACCCATTTGTCGCGCACCAATTTGACGTACTCGTGAATGCCAATATCGAATAGATGCGGTAGCAGCCTGATGTCCTGGCGCAAGGCGAGGGCGCCATCGGCTTCTGCCTGTGCCCATGAGGGATAGTCCAGATGGCCGCGCTGGCGATCGGCAGACAGCCCCAATTGCATGCAGACCGGATAATCGCCTGAAAAAGATCGCTGGTGTATCCATTTGAGCCGGACGCGCAAGCCAGGCAGGATGGATTTGCCGTGCTGCTGGCTGCCCGACAGCAGCACGGCACCAGCGCCGTCGGACAACATCCAGCGCAGGAAATGTGCATCGAAATCGGCATCGTAGCCGCGCGCAGCAAACCGTGAACGTTTAAAGAGCCGGGATGGCATCTCACTGGCCACCGCGATGCCGTGGGCGTGGTTGCCCGATTCAATCCCCTGGGCGACAGCCTGAACAGCGGCAACCCCGGCGGCACAAATGCCATGGATAGAGACCGTCTCCATGGGCGGCGCCGCCAATTGTCCTTGAATCATATTGGCAAAACCCGGCATGAGCGCATCGCCGCCAGAGGAGCCACTGGCAAGCAGCGAAATATCGGACAGCGTCAATTGCGCTTGGTGAAGGCAATCGGAAATTGCGCCGGATGCCAGCATGGCATTGGTATGAGTCGTATTGCCGTTGGCATCTATTGCGTAATAGCGCTGTTTAATACCATTTTCGGCAAGAATGCGGCGCTTGATCCGCCCTGAAAGCCGATTGAGCGGCGCAATGAAGTCGTCCACCCGCTCGTTGTTTACCGGCTCGCCGGGCAGAAACCAACTGGCTTGCTGCAGAAACACATGGTCAAATTGGATAGGCATAGTCAGGCGATCAAAAAGAGAAGGGGGGTAGGCGGCCGGCATTGACGCGCATCAGTGATTGACTGCGAAAGCGCTGGCTGAAGGCACCCATAATAAAAGTGCGCAACATATAGATCATCAGTCCGCGTTCGAGCAGGGCCGGGTGTATTCGGGCACGATACCGGGACGCGTGCAAATGGGTCAACTGCGACCAGTGAGCACGGGAGTGTTCGTGGTGCGCAGTATGCAGGCCAATGTTAAATAGCAGGGGATTGACCCAGTCCGCGAAATTGCGCGCGTACGCGAAACACGGGTCGGGCCGGCGGCCTTGCGCCGAACCATCGGCATGAGCGTGCTGCAGATAATTGGTAGCGAGCAGCCAGTGCAATCCATGCAGTTGTGGAATTATGACAAACAGCATGGCTTTGCCCGGGTTGATGCTCAAGAGCGTTGCCCACAACAGCAGCCAGAGCGCATATTGTCTGAGACAATATCGCCAGACGCCTGGCCGATAGCGATGCAGTCTGCCCAGCCAACGATATACGCAGGGATACAGCACACCAATTGCCTGGAATGGATGCAGCAAGTATCCACTCAGGCAATTGGTATCCCCGTCGGAAAACTGATAGGTTCGTGCCGTGTCCAGTTCTCCGTGCTTATACCGGTGGTGATTGGCTACATGCGTAGGATAAAAAACACAGCTGGGATGTCCCTGCAGCAGCGTGACAAGTAGATCGGTAATGCGATTTGCACGCTTGCTGTGCCACATACGCAGGTGAGTGTGGTTGTGATGGATAACACCGATTCCCAGGGTCAGGAACAGCAGAATGGCATACAGTCCAATAGAAAAACCATAGAACCATTGCCAGGCAACGATTGCCGGAAACACCGACATATACAGCAGGCTTTGCCAATCCCTGGCATATTTCAGGCGAGGCAGCGTGAATCGCGGGTGACGGACGTTGCGCCGCTGGTCGGCGTTGTGATGCACTGGCTTCATGCTGCACCTGTGTCCATGGGCTTGGCCAGCCTGGGTTCCGTTGCCCGGCTGATGACAGCCTGTGCGGCATCGGCATCCAGTCGCGTGCCGAACAGTCGATCCATAAATGTGAACTGGAAACCGTAGTTGCCGTTATAGCAGGCGTGGTGCAAATGATGACGGCGACTTGCAGCAAACCAATGCGTGTACGAGACAGCCGGGACGAAATCGTAATTGGCATGACCCACACAATTGAAGAACAGGCTGAAAAGCGGTACAGAAAATAAAGCCCAGAAGCTGAAATCATGCACCACCATTGGCAACAGGATCACATTGCCCAGCATTAGCGCTTCAACAGGATGAAAACTATAGGTCGCAAACGGCGTGGTGACGACAGAGCGATGATGCGGCAAATGAAACTTTCGCAACCATCGGCTATGCAACAGTCGATGGTTAATCCAGAAATGGACATCATTCCATATCGCAAGCGCGAAAATTTCAAGGAAAATCTGCCATCCGGAGGGATTAACCGCCAGAGAGGCCCAGCGCAGTTGCAGCAATCCCCAGGGGAATATCATGCCTACACCGAAAATAAGGATGGATAAGCCAGACAAGGCAAATTCGTGGCGTAGCTGGGCAGCCGTTAACGGCCGGGGGTCCAGGACCTGACCGACTCCCAGGGCTGGCAGCACATGTCGGGTTAACACCCAGGCCATGCCACCGAAGAGCACATAAATTCCGCCAAAAAACAGTAGCCCCCACAGGATCACGTGCGACGCGGATAGTGATTGAAAAACTTGACCCATATTGTACGAAAGCGCTTATAAATACTCTATACGTTGCTGATATTGCTGAGGTTGCATAATCAGCGCCCATGAACGCCTTGATTTTTATTTCGCGTCAATGATAGCCGGTATTCAGGCATTTTGGTACGATGCGCAGGCAAATCGTCGGCATATACGATAGCCGGCGATCGTAAAGAAGCGTTTGGGCGGATCGATATCGGCGGGTAGAACGCGGCAATGTAACTATCCCGTAGAAACTGCTCATGTGAATAAAAGGCCAAAATTTACAAATGCGCATGATCATGGAACACGAAATCAAACGTTGGACGACCAACCGTAAAAAGTCCACTGGTATTGGAGATTATTCACGGTAAAACCACCGTGGCAGAAGCCAGCTGCTCTTATGAGTGCCGCCGTCCGAGGTGGAAACTGGGTAGATGATGTCAAACGTGGTATGGAGAACGCTTTGCGGCCCAAACCTTTGAATATTGCAGAACAATATGGACGCCAAATCTTAGGCTTACGATCAGCCTATGCGAAGGAGCGCTGGTTTACGGATCTGTGGCAGATCTGGTCAGCTTGGTCCTGGAGGTCAGCTGCAACACCCGGTAACTACCGGGCTGGCAGTTATCTTGCCCCGACAGGGCCACGACTGCCACCGGCGCGTTTGGACAGGTGCTGGTCTCCTGATTGGATATGGGCCGAGAAATAGTCCTCACTAAATGATCCTTTTTGCTTCAAGCAGGTCGATTTCTTCATCAGATAAGTTCACCAAGCGCTGCAATATTTCGCGGCTATGTTCCCCTGGACGAGGAGCTGGAGAGTCGTAAATGGCCTTTGTATTGCTGAATTTTATCGGATATCCAGGTCCCTTTGCCAAGACCTCAGTTTGGGTCATGGGATTCCACAACGGTTGTATCATGTCTCGATCGTACAGTTGCCGCCAATTCATCACATCTGCAATAGTCCGTACCGGGCTATTAGGTATTTTTAGCTCATTCAATAGAGTGCGAATCTCGTCCGTTGATCTCGTGCGAGTCCATTCCGAAACCACTTGATCAACTTCGCAATTATGCGCAATACGCCATCCCAGATTCATCATATTGTCATCATTCGATAGATCTTCGCGTGCCATCGCGCGCAGCAGTGTTTTCCATTCAGAATCGGTCACAGCTCCCAGAGCTATAAAACCGTCCTTCGTGCGATAGGAATTGAACGGAGAAAATCTCATTATCCTGTTGCCTTGTCTATGCTCAAGTCCAAGCTCCGTGTAGCAGTCGACTGGTTCATCGAACATCAACGCAAAAAGACAGTCAGCCATAGAGACATCAATGGACTGCCCCTGGCCGGTACGTTGCCGATGAAACAATGCCGCGACAATCCCATAGGCGGCAAAGACACCAGAAATAGCGTCCGATAATGGCGATCCAGCCTTTACCGGTTCGCAACCAGCATGTCCCGTAAGATTCATAAGGCCTACGCCGGCCTGCACCATGAGGTCATAAGCCTTTAGGTTTCGGTCTGCACCGGTAGATCCGTAGCCCGTTAATGAACAATAAATGACATTGGGATTTACTGCAGACAAGCTTGCGTAATCAATGCCCAGTCGATTGGCGACGCCCGCACTAAAATTATCTATCACTACATCTGCACGCTCGACCATTTTCAGAAACAATCGTTTTCCTTCGGGCGATTTCAAATCCAGAGTGACTGACTTTTTACCTCTGGCACGTTTCAGATAAGCAATGCCCATATCGTCTTGTGTTTGGCGAAAAAAAGAAACGCCTTGCTGACCTGCAAAGGGAGGTGAAAATGCGGTTGGATCACCTGTTTTAGGATCGTCAATTTTAATAACTTCAGCACCAAGTCCGGCTAACAACAGCGTAGCTTGAGGTCCGGAAAAAAAGCGAGTCAGGTCAAGCACGACAGTGTCTGAAAGTATTTTTTGCATAAAACGGCCTCCTCGTTTGATGAAGGTATTCTACGCAGTGTGTCCGAAGGCTAGATAATATGACTTTGCGCTAGGGCTATATACAAATGCGATGGCTTATCTGTCATTAAACCAATTCGCGCGGGCCGTGAATGGATGTTGCGCCGGACCAGTTCCCACTGAGAATGCAGCTGTTGACAAGTTCTGGAATAAGCGCGGCCACACATTCTGCAGCGGTTCCGTATCCGACAATATCTGATATGCATAGTGACAGCCTTCGCTTGAGTCCTCGCCCTTCGATCGACCTGGCACGGATGCTGGTGTCTTTATTTTTACTTACCATCGCAGACTTGGACAAGATAGTAGAGGCATAGCCGCTTTCTACGATGGATTGAATCGTAGAAAGTGAATCGATTTCCGCAACGATATTGAGTTTGTATCCTTGGGCATTGAATGCATCGTCTATCAGTTGACGTGTCAGGTTAGCCTGCCCAGGAAGAACCAGTCCAACTTTGGATGCTTTCTCAAAGCTGATTGTTGTCGAATTGGCGTCATTCTCCTGCAGTTTGCTTAATAAGAACAGTTGTTCTTCCAGTAGCGGCATCCAGCGCAAATGTGATGGTTGTGTTTTGTCACCATTAATAAACTTATGATTATCTGATGGGGCTTCGAAAAGCAGGCTCATTTCTATTCTACCGTTGGTTACCAACTCCTGCAGATGCCCGCTCAAACTTTCAACTATTCGCAATTGGATATCCGGGTAACGATCCTGGACTGTGCTGATCAGAGGGCCGGCCAGGACGTTTGCTGCACTGGTTGGAACTCCTATGGAGACTGGACCTGCTGGTTTGGTTCCAATATTAACAACATCATGCCGCAACCTGTCGATCTGGCGCAGAACAGCCTGTGCATGCAAATAGAGAGACTCTCCGGCCTTTGTTGTAGTGACTCCGCGTACGCTTCGGGTCAGCACTTTGACGCCTAATTCTTCTTCCAGTTTGGTGATCTGAGCGCTTAACGCTGGCTGAGCAATGTAAAGATCTTTCGCTGCGCGAGAGACACTACCCAATTCCACAATTCGTATGAAATATCTAAGTTGTCTGAGTTCCATTGTGGTCCGTTATTAGCACTACGGTCGTGCTGTTATAGCTTTGAGATATACCGCAATCTGAATGCCATATTATCCGAAACCATAACGCTCGTCTATTATTAAAACCGTTTATTACAGCAATGATTTGGCATATCAATACCATGATTAAACTCTATTTCTGGTCAACCCCAAACGCGTACAAGATCTCTATTCTGCTAGAGGAGCTTACATTGCCGTATGAGGTAGTACCGATACATATTGGCAAGGGTGAGCAGTTTTCTTCCGAATTTCTACGCATCAGTCCGAATAATAAAATTCCGGCTATTGTCGATACATGCGGGCCCGATGGCAAGACCATTTCGCTATTCGAATCGGGTGCAATCATGATCTACCTCGCCGATAAAGTATCAAGCGAGCTATATCCACGCGATTGTGCAAATCGATACAGCGTCCTGCAATGGCTGATGTTTCAAATGGGCGGAATCGGCCCCATGCTAGGCCAAGCACATCACTTCAGAAAATACGCACCAGAAGTCATTGATTATGCGGTCAATCGATATACCAACGAGGCCCACCGCATATATGGTGTGTTAGACCGCCGACTATGCGAAACCGAATACTTGGGTGGAGGAAACTACTCGCTTGCCGATATTGCCACCTATCCGTGGCTACGCCCATACAAGTGGCAAGGGCAGAATATTGAACAGTGGCCAAACCTGCAGCGCTGGTTTAGCGCTGTCAGAGCCCGTCCTGCCGTTCAGCGAGGCCTTGCGGTTCTCGCAGATAAAGTCGATAGAACTGGTGCAAAGCCTGACGGCGAGCGGTGGAATAATTTGTTCGGCGACACGCAAGTTACACAAGGTGCGTCTGTGTCTGGTTCAGGAGATGAGTCATGAAGAATATGAATTCAATGCTTCAAGGATATCGAGTCCTTGATATGACACAAATTGTCGCTGGCCCCACGTGCAGTCGCATCATGGCCGAGCTTGGGGCTGATGTTGTCAAACTGGAGCTGGCACCTTATGGAGACCGCACCCGATTCGGAGGCCTGAAACCGCGTGACCCAATCCATAAAGGGTCCTCGCAAAGCACATACTTTTTTCAGCATAATCATTCGAAGAAAAGTCTGGCATTAGATTGGAAGCATCCGAAAGGGCAGGCTCTGTTGCGTGCCTTGATTCCACATTTCGATGTGCTTGTCGAGAACTTCAGCCCCGGAGTCATGGCACGTGCAGGGTTGGCGTATGAGGATCTAAAGGCGCTTAATCCGCGTTTGGTAATGTGCTCCATTTCACTAGCGGGACAAACCGGCCCTTTGAGTCAAAAACCGGGTTACGACTATATTGCCCAGGCATATGCAGGTATCACGGATCTGATTGGAGACCCTCAAGGGGACCCAGCGCTTATCACCATGGCTATGGGAGATACGGCCACCGGAATCTCCGCGGCGATGGCTATCGGATATGCACTTTTAAATCGCGAGCGAACCGGCTGTGGGCAATATGTAGAGGCTACGTTACTGGATACTTATTTTCAAATGCACGAAGTAGCCATACCCAGAGTTTCGCTGCGCAAAAACTATACACCCAAACGTACGGGATCTCAGCATCCGGATGGTGGGCCGACGGGCGTTTTCAAGTGCGCTGACGGAAGTTATATTGCTCTGGCTATATTGCCGCATCAATGGGAAGCCTTTGTCAAAGCGTTGGATGCGCCCGAATTATTGACGGACCCGCGGTACGCCACTGCACCGCTAAGGCGTGATAACAACGAAAGCTTGAAAGACAAACTGGAAACATGGCTTGGCAGTTTCGGCCGTCGCGATGAGGCATTGGCAGAACTTGAAAAATATCGCATTCCCTGTGCTCCTGTGCTAACGCTAAACGAAGCGATGGAACATCCTCACCTCAAACAACGAAACACCATCCGCAGCGTACAGGACGAAGGGTTGGGTGAATTTCAGATTCCTGGCCTGCCGGTCACATTTTCGGATTGGGAGCCAAAAGATAAATTGCGGGCAGACTTGTTGGGTCAACACAATGAGAGTGTGCTACGTGACGTGCTAAACATGTCGGAAAACGATATTGAACACTTATACGAAGAGGGCGTGCTTATCAAGGATAAAAAAAGTCGGAACTGCACTGTTTGAGCCCATAGGATTTTAAAACCAATCATGGAGGAGACAACCATGTTTATACGTACTGTCGCAGCTTCATTTGTACTAGCAACGCCAGTGGCTATGGCCAGCAGCTTTCCCGACCATGCAGTTACGCTAATTGTGCCGTTTTCGGCGGGCGGCCCAACCGATGTAGTCGCAAGGCATCTGGCCAAAGCCATGGAGAAAAGTTTGAAACAAACCATTGTCGTGGAAAATCGACCAAGTGCAGGTGGCATCGTTGGTGTGGAAAAATTGCTGCGTTCTGCCGCAGACGGTTATACCTTGCTTATACATAATATTGGCATGTCTACCGTCAAGTCAATTAATCCTCAACTCCAATTCGATCCGCAAAAGGATTTTTCCTATGTTGGCGAGGTTGCCGACGTGCCTATGACATTAGTCGGAAAGAGGGCGCTGCAACCCAAGGATTTTGGCAGTCTTCGCAGTTATCTGCAGGAACACGGAAAATCCATCAATATCAGTAATGCGGGTATTGGCACGGCTTCCCATTTATGTGCGTTGATGCTTATGTCCAAACTCAAGTTGGATATGACTATGATTCCGTACAAGGGGGCTGCGCCTGCGTTGACGGACTTGCAGGGCGGGCAGGTCGATCTTTTGTGCGACCAAATAACAACTACGCTTTCGCCTATTCAAGCCAACCGGGTTAAGAGCTATGGCACAACGAGCCGGAAAAGGCTCGACAGTCTGCCCAATTTGCCGACACTGAGCGAGCAAGGTTTAAAGGATTTTGAAATAAATGTCTGGCATGCCATTTATGCGCCCAAAGGAACACCGGAACCTGCAATTGATCGATTAAGTGAAGCACTTCAGGCTGCGCTCGCGGACAAGCAATTTACCGATAGCATGTTCAAATTGGGTGCCGTGCCAGTTAGTGCTGACCGTGCTACACCGGCAAGTCTGGAGCAGCATCTGGGTAGTCAGATCTCCCTATGGTCACCGTTAATTGAGCAATCTTCAGTCTATCTGAAATAGTAGCACCATTCTATGGAGTATATAAATGACTAAACAAAAAATAGAAATGTACTGGGATGTCGGGAGCACCAATACGTACTTTGCATTAAAGCTGATTAAACCGCTTTTGGAGCGCTACGATTGTGAACTTGTCCTTCATCCGTTCAACCTCGGATATGTTTTTCGGAACAATAACTACGAACTTATGAAAGAACCAAAATCCAAGTTGCGCAATCGAAAGCAAGATCTCATGCGCTGGGCTCGGAAATATGGTCTGTCGTTTCAAATTCCCAGACAATTTCCGATCAAATCAAGTCGTGTGTTGAGGGGATCTTTAGTGATGAGACGCTACGGAAAAGAACTTGAGTTCGTCGAAAAGGTGATGGACCGGTATTGGGAGCAAGGCGACGCGTCGATCGCTGAATATTCCGGCCTAAGGCCAATTGTGGAAGAACTGGGAGTTGACCCCGACAAGTTTGAACATTTGAGCGCGAGTGATGAGATTGCAGCTGAACTTGCTCAAAGTACTGATAAAGGAATTGAACGGGAAGTTTTTGGAGTGCCAATGATCATTGTCAATAATGAAATGTTTTGGGGGAAAGATCGAATGGATTTTGTGGAAGATGAGCTGCGTAAGATTTCTGAAGCTTATCCAAGCTAGTGGCATCTTAAATATTGGCAGCAAAGAAGGCGTATTGCTGATTTACCTCATTTACTCCCGATTGCTCGTCCAGGCCGAGCAATGGCCGGGGATAGGAGCGTAAATATGAAGATCGACCCTAAGTTGTCGATCTTCATATTTAATATTCGCATAATATATATTATGTAAAGTTAGATATATGGATAGATATGGCCGACGTCCATATAGAATCATTACTAGGCACTTTTGTCTATCAAACTTTATGTGTACAAGCTTTCAAAACTGAGTGTGCGCCCTGCCTATATCTTTTCACGCATGAGGTCGAACGATATTTTATGGCATGATTATTAACGCTTTATCCATTCCCAATAACGAGCCACGATAGATGATCTATCTAAATTTCCATGAACCCGGTGTGCATCCTCGAACATATTGTGATTCCCCGCTCCTGGCATGCAGACAGTAAGACTGTGGTCAGTTTCACACAGCGCTAGAATATTGCAGCACCTAACAGCAGACATTTTCCCGCTATTGGCGAAGCGAACCTCAATGACCTTGAAAAGCGCGACTTGCTTGCTCGCGCCTGAAGACATTACTTCAAAGCCCGAAGTCAACGATGAGATTATTCTCGGGCTATCAAAGTCTTAAAGTTCCATCAACACACGTAACAACATCACCGCCAATCCAAATATCTTCATTTATCTGTTCTACATATACTTTCCCAGCCCGACCCAGCATCGTTCCCTGGTTAGCAACATAGGACGCAGGCGCCAGTCCGGCACCAATGAGCCATTGCGCTACACCAGCATTTAGGCTACCTGTTACCGGGTCTTCCAACACGCCCTCATTGGGAGCAAACGCACGTAACTCAAATTGAGCTTCGGGACCATCCAGCACGGGGTCCCAAGGCGCAACCACTCCTATTTTCATCTCCTTCATTGATTGATAGTCGGGCTTCAATGCAAGAAGCTTCTGCCGTGAATCCAGCAACACCGCCACCCACCCCGAACCATTGTCAACCCACTGAGAAGCCATAATCTCCTCAAAATCCAATTGAAGACTTCGCGCTATCTGAACCAATACATCGTCAGCCACCAGACCAGAACGACGCAGCGGCGGAGCGGCGAATGCCAATCGAGTACCCTCACGCCGAATAGGTACAAGCCCAACTCCGCACTGCTGAATAATCGTGCTGCCATCATGCGGCTTCCCTCCCCCAGCCAACCATACATGACAGCTACCGAGCGTAGGATGCCCAGCAAACGGTAACTCACGTCGTTGAGTGAAGATTCGCACCCTATAGTCTGCTTTCGGCATAGACGGCGACAATAAGAAAGTTGTTTCGCTTAAACCTGTCCATCGTGCCAGCTCGGCCATTTTTTCTTCAGGAAAATGATCAGCACCGATCACCACCGCAAGAGGATTACCCTGTAACGGGAACACCGTAAAAACGTCAACTTGTTGAAACCGAAACTTCAACATCTTTTTTGCTCCTTTATGGGTTAAACGTAATTAGCCGTTCTTCAGTCATTTCACGAATTGCATAAGCAGGACCTTCCTTGCCAAAACCACTATTTTTCACCCCACCGAACGGCATCACATCAGCACGGGCACTGGACGCTTCATTAAGTTGTACTGTCCCAAAGCGCAAGGTGCGGGCAGCGCGCAGTCCCAAATCGATATCTTGAGTGAAAACACCCACAGACAACCCATACGGGGTAGAGTTAGCGCTATCGATCGCCTCGGAAAAACTGTCGAATGGGCGAATCGCAACCAAGGGTGCGAAGGCCTCTTGACACCAGATGCTGGTGTCCTCCGGCACACCCTTAATAATAGCCGGCGTAACCACTGATCGGTCACGCTCACCGCCACACAAGAGAGTCGCTCCCCTACCTATCGCTGCGTTCAACCAAGTCTGAGTGCGACACGCGGCTTCCTCGGTAATAAGAGGGCCAATTCGTACACTAGGATCTCGTGGATCTCCTGCGGTCAATGTTGCTGTGAACTCAATCAGGCGGTCACAAACCTCATCGGCAATTTTTCGATCTACATACAAGCGCTGAACTGATGTGCAGACTTGTCCCGCCTTGCGGAAAGACGCATTGGCAATCTTCGGAATTGCCCTGTCCAGGTTTGTGTCTTTGCAAACGATAGTGCTAGCGATACTACCCAACTCCATTTGAGTGCGTCTAAGGCCTGCCGCCTGTTGGATAATTCGCCCTACGCCAGTACTGCCCGTAAATGCATAGAAGGCTATGGAAGGGTTGTCGAGCAAGTAGCTACCGACAGTATCACCACTTCCGTGAACAAGCGAGATGAACCTTGGCGGCATACCGGCTTCAAGCAACGTCTCGCATAGCAATGATGCTGTCAAAGGCGTATAGGCTGATGGTTTTAGAACCACGGCATTGCCGGCGGCATAGGCCGGCGCTATTTTATGTAATACCGTATTTAAAGGCGAATTGAAAGGCGTTATAGCGCAGACCACACCAATGGGAAAGCGCATAGTGAATCCCAACCGATGGTGTGCCCCAGGACTCGCGGCAAAAGGTACTATCTCGCCGGTCAAACGCGTAGCCTCGTACGCGGACAGATTCAACGTAACAATCGCACGGTCAACCTCTGCTTCGGCGTCAGTAAGTGTGAACCCGCCTTCAGCAGTGAGTATTTGCGAAAAACGCTTACGCTTGGTGGCAAGCAACTCGGCCGTCCGACTTAACACCTGTGCGCGCTCAAAAGGAGCCAGCTCACTCTCGCTCATTGCGCGCATAGCACCCTCCACCGCTTGAGATACCTGTTCCGCACTCGCCTGCGACACCCGGGCGATTTCCTCGCCTGTAAACTTATCCAATACACCGAAGCTATCGGAAGATGTCACCCACGCCCCGTCAATAAGGGCTCCAATATCCCTGCCATCCGAACTAAACATTGACTCTTGTTGCATCATGCTCTCCTGGGCCGGCATATAGCGCCGACACGACCGGAATCATTAAAATAGTGCCTCACAGGCAGCACTCAAGCGTAAACATCCACGCTCAAGAGTATCCATTGATGTGGCGAACGAAATCCGTAAATGCGGCGAAAGTCCATACACGGAACCTGGTAGAACGGCAACGTTCGTAGTGTCAAGCAGATACATAGCAAAGTCGGTGTCTGACTCTATAACAGTTCCTTGCGGTGTCTTTCGCCCCAGCAACTCAGTACAACTTGGATATGCATAGAACGCTCCTTCAGGGGGCTCGCACGATAAACCCGGTATGGCATTCAACCTTTCTACCAACATATCACGACGCTCCTGGAAAATCTTAGTGCGTTTTCGCACGATTTGCTGGGGTCCGACAAGTGCTTCGATGGCAGCTGCTTGGGAAATCGAATTGGGATTCGACGTACTTTGAGACTGCAGCTTTACCATCGTCTTGATTAACTCTACCGGGCCGGCGCCAAACCCAAGACGCCAACCCGTCATGGCATATGCCTTAGAAACGCCATTGACAGTCAATGTTCTGGCCCTCAAATTCGGCTGCACTTCGGCCAATGTTGAAAAGCTGCGATGGTCGTACAGAATGTGTTCGTAAATATCGTCACAAAGTATCCATACATGCGGGTGCCGTAGTAAAACCTCGCCCAGTTGGCATAGTTCGTCGCGCGTGTACACTGCTCCGCTTGGATTGTTAGGCGAATTGAGCACGACCCATTTCGTCCTGGGTGTAATCGCTCGCTCCAGGTGTTGGGGAAGAAGTTTAAAACCCGCGCTGGCCGGACACGGAACAAGTACTGGCTTGCCTCCCGCCAGTAAAACAATATCCGGATATGACACCCAGTATGGAGCAGGAACAATGACTTCATCCCCCGCATCAACCGTGCTCATGAAAGCATTGAAAATAATCTGCTTAGCCCCCGTCCCGGCGACAATTTCGTTCAGTTCATAATCAAGTTTATTATCGCGAAGAAATTTATGCTGAATAGCTTCTTTTAGTTTGGGCGTACCCCCAACATCTGTGTATCTGGTTTCTGAGGACGCCATGGCACGCACTGCGGATTCAATGATATTTTCGGGAGTCTCAAAATCGGGCTCGCCAAGAGTCAAGCCAATAATGTCGCGACCTTGGGTTCGCAGTTCACGAACCCTCTGCCCCGCCATAGAGCTGGGAGAAGGTTTGATTCGATCGAGTCGGGCAGATATGAAAGTCATTTCTCCCCTCCCTCTGCGGGCCAGGAGCGCTTTACCCCCAAGCCGCGCATGAAGCGGTCACGTATTTGGGAAGGGTCCCGCTCAGTGGCACCAGCGGGAGGGCTCGTGTCGGTCCTGGCGGCGATTAACCATGGCCCGTCCTCGGTGCAAGCCTTGTCCAGGAGACGCTCAAAATCCTCAGTATCTCTCGCCCAGAAGCTGCGTGTCAGCCCACAACCTCTGGCGATGGCGACAAGATCAGCACTGGTCGATGTAAGCGTAGGTTGTGAACCCGTGATCTGATAGCAGCCATTATCCCAGACGATCGCAAGAAACTTTTTGGGGGAAATTGTCGCTACCGTAGCCAATGCACCAAGTTGCATCAACAGAGAGCCGTCTCCCTCCAGCGTCACCACACGCCGTTTAGGTTGAGCGATTGAAACACCTAATGCAATTGAGCAAGCAAGTCCCATGCTACCGAGCATATAGAAATTTTGTGGGCGATGCCCGCATGCCCATAGATCAAAGTTCGTATGCCCTATGCCTGCCACTACTGCTTCATCTTTGGTCAAGTGCCTCAGAACTCGCTGAGTCAAATCCGAGCGATTCATAATCATAGCATCAGCACGTCCGATTGACGGTTCTACAATGTTGTATGTCGCGTTGCTCATTGAGCCTCTCCTTTGCGAGCCGTCAATAGCGGGCTAAGAATCAGGGCGGCGGGCGCTTGAGTCTTTACCGCCTGTTTGATAGTTTGACCGACCACAAACTCCACATCACCCAAGGCGGTTAATTTGTGGCTCTCAATATTCATGCAGTTCAAAATTGGCATCATCGTGCGGCAAACTACCACTTGCCCCTGCTGAAAATCCCCTAACGTCCCACGCTCGGAAATCATCATTAGCACGGGAATCTGGTATGGAATTGCAAGCGAAGCTAAAGCATTGGGTAATGTCGCAAAACCACTTGTTTGCATTAGAACGATACCCCGCATGCCCCCCATCCAGGCTCCAGCCACAATTCCTAGCGCCTCCTCTTCCTGCGCTGAATTTACGACAGTGAAGAAATCGTCTGCGTATAATCTGCTGATCAGGGGCGCCAGTACTTTATCCGGCACATAGGCAATCAAGCGGACATCATTGTCCTTCAGCGTGTTCACAACGATCTCGTCCCAGCTCATCTGGAGCGGTTTGCTTGTTACGGCTTCCGACATGTCTTCCCCCAAGATAAAGTTAAGTTGTGATTTCAACGTATTCCATAACCACCTCCGCCGGCCGTCTCCAGAAGGACACGATCCCCTGGTTGCAAAATGCGCTGTTCGGTCGGATCAATTTGATCTCCGTTAAGCACGAGTTTTCCCCGCTCTCCACTTTCCCCTCCAAACAGCCCTGACGGAGGTGTTTTCAAACGCGTCATCAAAAATGAAGTCGCGACATCGGATGCTTCCGGCAAAATTTCAAACTCAAAGCGCAAGCCGTTGCCTCCGGTATGCTTACCGACCCCACCACTATTGCGGCGAATTTCCCTTCGATGAACAAGGATCGGTGCTAGCGCCTCCATCATTTCTACCGGCGTGTTACCTAAATTAGCAGGAAAGGATAAAGCGGAGTATCCATCCCGGCTAACAGTAGCGCCCTGCCCGCCATTAATGAAGTTAACAACATTGAAAGGACGATCGCGATAGCGGCCAGACATTGTCACTGATGAGTTTGCGCTCCCTGATGCCCACACACGATTTGGCATCACGTCTGCCAACGCCATGAAAATCGCGGGTGGAAGCATATGCCCGATAGCGCCTCGGCCCCCGGATGCAGCGGGATAAGTAGGGTTTAGAATGGATCCTAATGGCGCCCGCGTTTGGATCGGAAGAAATCCCCCTTCATTGTTGGGCGTATCAGGGCACAACAGTGCTTTAATTGGGTAAGCTGAATAAGCGAAGGTATAAATCGGCACAACGTTGACAGCCCGCAACTGCTGTGCACTGGATCCCGTATAGTCAATATCGATGCGGTCGCCAGCTACCGTCAACTTGCAGCGGATAATAATGGGCGTTTCGAAGCCATCATGTTGCACCTGAGATTCATAAATCCCGTCGGGTAACCGAAGTATTGCTTCACGCATGGCGTGCTCAGATCGCTGGCGTACTTCGGCCCCCAATTTATCCAGACTTACCGTTTCAAGCAGGGGCATCAGGCGCTCGGCCATCATACGGCACGCGCTCACTTGCGCCCAGATGTCGCCTAAGCCCTGCTCTGGCACCCGAATATTCTGTCTGATCATTTCGATAAGCGTTTCATCCGGTTTACCAGCATTTATCAGCTTCAGCAACGGTATCTGCAATCCCTCCTCGTAAATCTCTCGATTACTGTTACTACGCAGTCTTCCACCGATATCAGGCAAATGAGACACCACCGCAGCGAAGGCGATCAGCTTGCCTTTAAAGAAGATGGGCATGACCGTGTTTACGTCATGAATATGTCCGGTCCCCTTCCAGGGGTCGTTGGTTATCAAGACATCCCCAGGTTGCAGTGACGCAGCTGGATATTTTTCAAGGAAATGCTTGACCGTAGCAGGTAAGCTGCCAATAAATGATGGAATGCTCATAGTCGACTGGGCCAGAGACCTTCCCCTCGCGTCGGTCAGCACAACCGCGAAGTCATTTGCATCGCGAACAAGCGTTGAAAAACATGTCCGGACGAATGCGGCGGCAGCTTCATCAACAATGCTGATCAGCCGCTTCCAGAGTATTTCCAGTTCAATCGGATCAAATTCCCTTTCGACCGCAGTCTCAAGTATCGGTTTTGTAACACCTGTGCTCATTCAAATTCCTTTAGAGTAATGGAAACGGTACGATCCTGGCGAATTTCAATTTCAGCGGAAACTGGAACGACAAGAGTTGACTCACGTTCTTCAAGGACAAGCGGACCTTCGAGCAAAGTTCCCGGTACCAGTGCATAACGTTCATAAACTGGAACAGTGCCAAAGCGCGCTTGTAAAGGTAAATAAATTTCACGCTGCTGCACTTGAACCTCCTTCGTCGGTCGATCCTCTCCCAATTCGAACTGCTGGCGAACGATGCTCGAACGTCCAGTCAGGCGCCAGGTCAACACCTGCGGGCGTGCTCTGGGCACCAGATGCCCATACAGTTTCTGATAGCACTCTTCAAATGCGTTACGCATGAACACGTCGGCACCATTGCTCAAATCCTGATATGGAATACTTACAGGAACGTTGTCGCCTTGACCGTAGTAGCGCATTTCTGCACCTATGGTCCATTCAATATTGGAGTTCCGGGCCCCTGCCTCTTCGAGTTCGTTTTGCACATCTTCGCGTAACCTTGTAAATCTTGCAGCTACTTCGTGCCATTCAACATCCTCGAGCAGTGCTGGCTGAGACCAGGAACGATCCGCCCTGGCAGGAGCCGCCAACATACCTAAACATGACCCCGCTCCGGCGCCGATTGAAGCGAGCAAATGCGACATATGAAGTTTGCGTGCCACCTCGGCGGCATGTACAGGTCCGGCTCCGCCTGTAGCCACCAATGTAAAGTCTCGCGGGTCATACCCCTTCTCGGCAATATGTATTCGCGCCGCACTTGCCATATTTTCGTTGACCATATTGTGGATACCCCAAGCCACCTGAATGGGATCCATATCCAGTTGATCCGCCAGACGCTGCATTGCCTCCCATGCTCGGTCCGTGTGCAAGGACATTTCACCGCCAAGGAAGTTATCTGGATTCAGATAGCCCAGCACCAGATCAGCATCTGTCACAGTGGCGTGTTGTCCGCCTTGGCCGTAACACGCTGGACCAGGTACCGACCCGGCCGACTCCGGCCCGATATTAAGCAGCCCCAAGCGGTTAACGTGCGCAATAGATCCGCCTCCTGCTCCAATTTCCATCAAATCAATACTGGGAATCAAAATAGGCAGGCCCGAACCGCGTTTGAATCGATGAACGCGTGCGCACTCAAAGCTATATGCCACCGGCGCTTCGCCATTAGCCACCACGCAAGCCTTAGCTGTCGTCCCGCCCATGTCGAAGGCCAGCACGTTGCTGACACCATTGGAAGCAGCGGTATTCAGCGCAGATAATACGCCTGCGGCAGGTCCTGACTCCAACAAAAAAATCGGCGATTGCGCAGCTGCATCAGCAGAAGTGAACCCACCACTAGACACCATAATGCGCAATGGAATACCAGTTCTGACTTTTGCAACACGCTGCTCCAGTTGCCCAAGATACTCCGCCACAATCGGTTTGACATAGGCACTGGCAACAACCGTCGACGAGCGCTCAAACTCCTTGATCTCGCGCGCCAGCTCTGAAGAAATCGATACCGCAACGCCAGGCACAGCTTCATGTAAGCGATCTGCAATTTTTCGTTCGTGGCTGTCGTCCAGATATGAGTGCAACAGCGATACTGCAACCGAACGAACGTTCAAAGACTTCACAGCCTGCACGATGCGATCAAGCTCCGCATCTGTCAGAGGAAGCAATACCTCGCCGGATGCACTTAGGCGTTCCTGTGCTTCTATTCTTTTTTCATGATGAACAAGAGGTTGTGGCAATTGGAGGTCAAGATCATAAAGATCATAGCGCCACTCTCTTCCTATATCGAGAGCGTCGCGCATGCCTTCCGTTGTTATCAACGCCGTTTCAGTGCCTTTGCGTTCGATCAAAGTGTTCGTGACAAGAGTCGTGCCGTGCACCACTTCGCTCAGTGCGAGATTGCATCCTGAGGCCTCCGCCTGCCGCATCAGATCCCCTATTACTGTGGAAACAGCAACTCCTGGATCGTTCGGTGTAGTCAGTGTTTTTCCGATCCAAATACGGCCGGTCTCGACCATCGTTGCAACGCCATCAGTAAAAGTTCCTCCGATGTCGACGGCAATACGCATGCCCGATTCACATTGATGCTCCGCTCGTATACTCATTACCACCTCTTCGTTTTTTAGGACAGGACAGAATCATGGTATGAATATTCTGTAAATACCCCATCTTTAATACACCACACACATAGAATTTATAATGTTAATTTATAGTCAATGGGTGTCATGTCATTGAGTGAATCGTGCGGTCTTTCGGTGTTGTAAATCGTTGTCCAGTGTTCCGTGATGTGTTGAACTTGCTTCAACGACGTAAAAAGATATAAATCTAATAC
>NZ_NEXS01000007.1 GCF_002810445.1 Advenella sp. S44
ATATTGATTATACGCAGCCCGGTTGCCCCTATCAAAACGCCTATATTGAGCGCTTCAATCGTACGTACCGCCAAGAGGTATTAGATTTATATCTTTTTACGTCGTTGAAGCAAGTTCAACACATCACGGAACACTGGACAACGATTTACAACACCGAAAGACCGCACGATTCACTCAATGACATGACACCCATTGACTATAAATTAACATTATAAATTCTATGTGTGTGGTGTATTAAAGATGGGGTATTTACAGAGCTGGCCGAAGCCCTGCAAAAGGAACATCAGATCCCGTTCCGTGTAGGCCACAGCTTTGCTTCAGCAATTGTGACTGAAGCGCGGGCCAACGGCTTCAAACCCAAAGACTTTCCTTATGCCAAGGCCGCTGAACTGTATACCAAGGCGCTACAGAAATATAAACTGCCCGATGCTAAACTGCCTATCAATGAAGCCCATTTCCGGGAAGTGCTTTCTCCCGAATTCATGGTAAAAACCAGAATGGGTACTGGCGGGCCACAACCGGCGGAAGTGGAGCGCATGCTGACCGAAAGCAACAAGCGCCTGAGCGACGATAAGGCATGGATGCAATCGACGCGAGACAAACTGATGCAGGCGGACCAAAACCTGGACGAGGCATTTACAAAACTGAAAAACTCGGCGGACACACAATCCGATAATCAGTCCACTGAAAGCATGCCGGCAAAGCCAGCAGCATCATCAAAAGACAAGCCCAAAGGATAGTTGATACCACTGCGGCTTCATCGACTTAGGAAAGGCCGCATTTATACAGCTACAATGAAAATACCACCCCGAAGGGTGGTATTTTTCTGCTTTATGAATACATCACCAAGCGATGCATGTCATTAGAAGCGGTGTTGCAGACCGACACCAATCAGGGTGGATTTCAGTTTGACGTTACCCCTGTGGAGCGATTCATCAAACTTCATTTTGCCTACACCGTAAGAAGCGGCAGCATACACGCGGGTACGCTTGGACAAGCCTTGTACATAGCCCAGGCTGAAGATATTCAGCTTGCCTTTCATACCGTCGAAGTCCTCGTTGGTGTTTTTGGACTTGTTACCCTGGTAAGAGAACAGAACGGTGCCGGTGTCGCTCACAGGTGCGCTCAGGCCAACCATCCAGGACTGTTGACGGAAGCCGTCGGTTTCTGTGTAGTTCAAACCATGAAATTTGCTATCGGGGTCCATAACAGTCGTGAAGCCAGCCAGTGCACCATTCAGGCCAATGCTACCGACTTTAGCCTCAGTAACGGCGCTGCTAGCTACAGAACCACGAATCAGACCATAGCCCAGGTGCAGTTTAACGACTTCAAAGTCATAAGCGCCGAACAGATTCCACATATGGGTAGTGCCTTTGGTTTTTGTATCGAAAGGAACGTCTTCACCGGCTTTTTTATCATATGTGTAACCGCGATTACGAATATCGGTGCGGAAACGATCATAGGAAAGACCGACAGAAACCGGACCATTGTTAAAGCCCAGGCCTGTTGAAAGCCAGTTGGAAGTATCACGCTTTTCAGTTTCTTTCTCGTCTATTTCAGATGACGATTTTTTGTGAGAGCCTGAATAGGCAATACCGAATTTGAAACCACCGAAATCAGGTGTCATATACTTGAAGGAGTTGTCCATGCGGGCAGAAGGAGAATCACCGAATGCACCGTCAACAACACCAGCCTGAAGAACACCGGTGCCGAACGGATCAATTCCAGAAACCACATCATCGGCCACGTTGTACTGGCGACCCAGGGTCAATGTACCCCAGCTATCGCCGGTGAGACCGATAATGGCTTTGCGCCCGAACAGACGACCATCTTGTTTAGATTTACCCGTACCCAGATCAAAGCCGCTTTCCACCTGGAAAATGGCGCTGGTGCCGTTACCCAGGTCTTCAGTACCTTTGAGGCCCCAACGGTTGCCGTTCAGGATACCATTGACCATCCCAACATTGCGCGTTTCGGTCCAGTTTCCAGGTTGTGTCTTGGTCGCGCTTTCCGTAATTTTGGTCTTGGTATAACCGATACCGCCGTCAACCAGACCGTACAGCGTTACAGAAGTTGCAGCTTGCGCCACCCCGGTTGCCGCACCGAGCAGCACGATAGATTGCAATGCCTTTTTCATATTGAATACTCCATTTACAAATTTCATTCCGGCGTACCGGATTACTTCATCACCTTTGGGCTAGCGGTATGACACCGGCCAGCTTTACCGGATTACTCCGGTCGCTCGACACCATGATTGCCGGGTTTGCCCGTTAGCAAACTAAGCAGACGCGGCAACCATGTTGACAAACCACTGCATACGGGCCCGCTTATCTTTTCGAATCAAAGGGTTACGGAAGCAGCTTGAGAGGTATTGTATTTTTTAGGCGCTGATCGTCGCCTTGATCCATGTAAAGGAAAAATGAATGGAAAGCAGGTATATGGGAATGCCGCGCACAGCAGGTGCAACAGCAGGCTTGACGGCGCACTCAGTGCAAAAGCGCCTGATGGCCGAAAGAAAATACAGCAATAGCAAAAGCCTGACCGATGTCGCTTTTTCGCATCAATCAGGCTTTTTTACGACATTTTGGGTGGTCGTTTAGACGCGGTGTTGCATTCCTGCAGCAATCTGTGTGGGTTCAAGCTTGATCTTATCGTCCAGCACATCAAACCCTACACTACCGCTGCCGTATGATGCAACGGCATAGAGTGAGGTATGTTTGGACAAATCCTGACTGTATTTTTAATGCTGCCAGCCAGCAGCCCATCAGGCGCCGGCCTTGTGCAACATGCAATAGTCGTACGCTTCCTGTCCGATACCTGTCTTGTTAAGGTCGCTATCGTACGCAACGTCAATAGCATACGTAAACATCGGATCATTACTCTTGCTACCTAGGCTGGCCTTGTCCCCGGCCCTGTCATTGTGCCCACCTTTGCGTGCCTGCAATGTAGTCTCTGCCGTTTCCTGAACGCGCTTGCACACTGAAGCCGCATTCTGATGCGCCGGCTTTACCGGCTCTGCCGCATAAGCTTGCAAGGACGCCACCGCACATATTGCGCCTATGACATATGTCATCATTTTCATTTGAATACTCCTTTTTATACTCACGATGCATCACTACTGCATCATAGCTTACCGGAAAATCACAAGTCTGATGTTTCACATTGACATACTTATAATCCTGCGCCATCCCCCTTCGAACTGCATTATGATTATGACATCCGGGACGTTCATGTTGATAACATCTGCAATAAGAATATTTCCGGGTAGTCGCCGATCCTGGTGACCACTGAATATTCAAATTCACCCTACTGGCCTGCCTGAACACATATGAGTACGATCGCGTCCGTCACTGCTGTTGCCTTCAATGTTTCACCGAAAACCAACTGGTTTTTCATTCTCATTCAAATGAGCGATGGCAGTAGGGCCTGGGGAGAAGCATCGCTCAATGGCTGGGAAACCGCCCTTCAGACAGCGACCCAGCTACATGGCCAGCCGCTGGTGGGCATGACGGCAGAAGCGGCCATTGCACAATTGCGGCCATCTGCGATGCTACCTGGCGGACTGGTTTCCAATGCCGTGCTCAGCGCCCTGGCCCAGGCACTCTGGACAATCCGCGCCGGGCAGGAGGCGGTGCCGCTACATGCGGTGCTTGCTCCCCTGCAAAGAAAAGCCATTTCAGTCTACGCAAACATTAATCGCGCCACGGTCGATCGCACACCGGCAGGCTTTGCCGCCACAGCCCAACGTGCGGCCGCGGCGGGCTTCCTGGGATTCAAGGCAGCGCCTTTTGACGGCGTCACACCCGCTGCGTGCGCTGCCGGAGAAGCTGACCAGTTGATCCGACACGGGGTAGATTGCCTCTATGCCATCCGCGAAGCCGTCGGACCGCAAGCCAGATTAATGGTGGACTGCCATTGGCGTTTTGACGAGAAAAGCGCACTTGATGTACTGGATCAACTGCAGGACGTTGGTCTGCACTGGTTTGAGTGTCCCCTGGCAGAAACTTATGACAACTGGGATTCTCTGCGAAAAATCAAGGCTCACGCCAACGAACAGAACGTGCTTATTGCAGCAGCGGAGACTCAGGTTGGCGTCGCTTCCTTTGAGATGCAGATTCGTGAAAAACTGCTTGATGTGATCATGCCCGACATTAAGTATTGTGGTGGCCCGGCCCATATGCTGGCAATCGCCGAAATGGCCGCCGCACACGATATCCTGTTCGCTCCCCACAACCCGACCGGCCCGGTGTGCACGGTCGCCTCACTGCATGTCGCCTGCGTTGCCAGCAAGGCCCATATGCTCGAATTGCAATTTGAGGAAAGTCCGCTATATGATGCGCTGGTCGGGCAGCAACACCCGACACTGGAAAAAGGCAAATACCATGTTCCCAATCGCACCGGCCTGGGTGTGGAGCCCGATATGCAATTGATAAGCGCCCATCCCTTCAAGCCCGTGCCTTTTGGAATTGAAACCTTGCTGGCAGTCTAAACGCATGATGGCAGCCGGACCGCCTGCATCGTATCAATCGGCCTTGATGTTTTTTTCCTGGGCCAGTTTTTTCCAGCGACTGACATCGTTGCGAATGCGCCCGGCAAACTCCTCGGGCGTGCCGCCGGCCGGCGCGCAACTGACTGCCTTGAGCCGCTCCTGAATATCCGGAGACGCCAGCGCCACGTTGATTTGCTCATTGACGCGTTCTATTAGTTCACCCGGGGTTCCGGCCGGCGCCAGCAAGCCAAACCACGCGACCGTTTCAAATCCCGGATAGGTTTCTGCGAGTGTCGGCACATCGGGCAACTCCGGTACACGCTCCCTTGTGGTCACCGCCAACGCCGTTGCCTTGCCTGACTTGATCTGACTTAGCCACGGAGGTAAATTGCCGATCATGGTAACCACTTCATTGGAAAGCACGGCCTGCACCGCCGGTGTTGCGCCTCGGTACGGAATGTGAACCAGCGGCACGTCGGCAAGACTCTTGAACAACTCTGCAGAAAGGTGAGCCGAACTGCCAATACCGCCGGAGGAATAATTCAGCGAGGTTTTGCTGTTTTTTACGTAGGCGACAAATTCTTTCAGATTGCTGACCGGCAAGTCCTGCCGAACCGCCAGCACATTGGCTGCCGTGCAGAACAGACCCACGGGCCGGAAGCTTTTCACGACGTCATAGCGCAACTTGCTATAGATGGCAGCATTAATTCCATGTGAACCGGCATTACCGACAATCATGGTATAGCCATCGGGTTTGGCATTGGCAACCGACTCCGACCCAATCACCCCCCCTGCCCCGGGTTTGTTCTGTATCACAATTGTTTGCCCAAGCGCCTTTCCTACCTTGTCGGCCAGCAGGCGGCCGATAGAGTCAGAGCCGTCGCCTGGTGGGCTGGGAATCACCCAGGTAATAGGCCGTTCCGGATAAGCGGCCAACGCTGGCGTGCTCGCCAGGGACAAGGTCATTGCCATGAATATCGAACGCTTCAATATATGTCTCCCAAATGACCCAGTGTATAAAAGGGCCTATATTATTTGAACGAACTTCTGATTCAAATGTTATTGCTCTTAAGTATAACGATTGTGATGTTGAAGAGGAGCTTGAAATGTAAAGAATATGCCACTGCAGGCCGTAATGCCATCGATATTGACGCTCATGTACGACAGCGCAAGCGACCTATATGCTAAATGAGACATATTGAATATTGCAGATGATGGTCAGCACCAATGAGACGGGCATTCGGCTAAGGTAATGGCAAAGATGTAATGACAAATGTGGTTGATCCGACATAGCCACAACCGCGGAGTGTCATCGCCGGACGTAAAAAAACGCCCAGGCACACGTGCCGATAGGCGAAAATGCATACGACACTTAGGATGGAACGCATGCATTGCTGAATACTACGAAACTTAACGTTTGTTAACAATCTCGGGTTTTCCCGGAATTCGGTTCGTTTTCTGGCTATGCACTATTCGTGAAACTTCTGAAATGCAGATGCACGCGCGCCACATGTATGGGTTGAGGAACGTTTAGAAAAACCGTTTGAAGATCCTGGCTCAATGCACTTGGAATGATGCGATCAATCAAATTAGGTGAATGCCCATCGCCCGTTTGCGGTTATGGGGAGATAGCGCCGGCTTTGATTAGGCCTTCCCTATAACTCGGGATAATCGCTGAACCGGTCCATCACTGTTGTAACAAAATCGTCTGAACGAGAAAAAGCATTTTCATCATTCTTCTTTTCCATTTTCCAGACCATGTTCGTCTGGACATAATAATTGTTGAACACAGCATAGCAAAGCCGGTTGGAGGCTGGCTTATCTTTCATAAGAACGCCAACACAATTTACGTGCACACCTTTGGGCGTAGTGAATTCCTGTTTTTCAGGGGTTGTGCTGTTATCTTTAACCAACGCCTTTTCAATTCCTTCGCCTAGCGCCTTGGCAGCCTTGATTTTATCGAGACCAGGAGGAATTCTTTGTGCATTGACGTTTGTGAGACGAACTTTTTGTTCGTTGTTATAGATAACGCTTAATGACCCTTTTTTGGGTTCACTGTGTACTTTGTGTATTCTCAAGTCACCAGTCTTCGGTACGACGTATCCCATGATGGGATTTTCCTTGACGCCCTGGCTAATGCTTTTGTTGTTCTCGATACTTTTGACTTCTGCATTTGAAACAACGGGCAGACTTAACAGACCAATTAAACTCAGTCGTACAAAATTATCACAGTTCATCTTTTATGCCATATTCTCAATAATCTATCTTCAAGTATAACAAATGTGTAACTACCCCGTAAAATAATACAGATTACTCGTAGAATTTCTTTTAAGCTAAACGAAAGGAGTTTGACGATGAGCAAACGAAAGACTGAAAGCCAAATTGTGGCGATTTTGAAAGAAGCTGAAGTTGGTATGCCGATCAAAGACCTCTGCCGTAAGTATGGCATCGGCAATTCAACGTTTTATAAGTGGCGCGAAAAATACGGCGGTATGGAAGCATCCGATGTGCGCCGTTTAAAAGAGCTTGAAGAAGAAAACCGTCGGCTCAAACAAATGTATGCGGATTTGA
>NZ_NEXS01000002.1 GCF_002810445.1 Advenella sp. S44
GGTAATAAATGGGAATGGCTGGGGCTGGACGGACTTGAAGGCTGGTGGCTGGCACGACGAATATTTTCCGATAGCATGATGGAGCGGCTGACTCAGGAAATACGCAAGAGCGAAGCGCGTCATGCCGGAGAGCTAGTGTTGGCCATTGAGCACGACACGCCCGGCCACAGCAGAGATACGCCCTCGCGGGCACTGGAAGTATTTGGTCGCCTCAAAGTTTGGGATACGCCTGAGCGCAGCGGATTATTGTTGTATATCTCCCTGAACAAGCATAAATTCGAGATTGTCGCCGATCGCGGGATTCGTGTGGATCCGAAAAAATGGGAAGAGGTCTGCGCAATATTGCAGACGCGCTTTGCCGCGAAAGAGTATGAACAGGGTCTGCTGCAGGCGATCCATGCGACCGAGGCCATCCTGCAGGCGGCATGCGGCGACCAGGGAACGGGCGACGACGGGCACAATTATCTTCCGGACGCCCCGGTTCTGTTGTAAGACGGGACAGCGGCGCGGGCCAATGATCGCCCAAGCTCACCGACCGCGACGTCGCGGCGCGAGCCAGGTGAAAATTGCTCGCCCAGTCTTGACCATTCGGGATGGCTGCGTGCGTCCTTCAATTGTTCGGGCAGCGGCTGGTCTTTGAATTCGTTCTGGACGGCTTCAAGCGATACCTGCACCGGTGCCATATCGGCATGTCCGCGCAGCTCCAGCGCACTTATCAAGTGGTTTGCCCGAATGGCCAGCAGACGCAGGATACTGTCTTCGACCGTGATTTCGTGAAAGCCCTGCAGCCGCCCATACAGTCGTTTGCCCAGCTTATCGGTGCCTTGCCAGACACTGCCCACGACGCCACCAATCAATGCGGCGGTGCCCAAACTCAGGCCCGCCGTGAACACATCTACGGCGGCGCCAGCCATGGCGCCTGCGGCAAAGCCTTTGCCGACATGGATGCCGGTGTCCAGCAGCGCCTGGGGATTGAACAAGTCCATCGTCCATCGCCCGCCTTCCAGCGGCAGCGGCTGACCCGGATAGTCGTCGGCACGGAAACGATAATGAACCAGCAACGTCTTGATGCCGGCCTGTTCACGCTGCCGCACTTTATCCTGCATAAGCCCCGTGCTTTGCCTGACGCTGTCGGCGTCCGTCTGGCTGCTAAGCCGCAATGCAGCGATGTCGATCAGCATGTCTGCTACCAGCGCAAAGGCAGCATTGCGCCGGCGTTCTCGCTGCACGCCGACATCGTCGGACAGCGCCTGCAGTGTTGCCGCATGCGTGTCCAGCACGAGGGCCAGCTTTTGATAGAGCTGGGCTTCCCCATCAAGTGCGGGGGCGACCGTGTCAAATTCAATTACCACATGCAGACCTAGTCGCGCCAAGGTGGTTTTCCAGTCCTGCTTGCGTGCATCGGCGTGGTTGATGAAGTTCAGTACCGGAACCAGCGGTTTGCCGCAGCGGCCCAGGATGGCAAGCTCGTCTTTGTGCTTGGCCAGGACCGGATCCCTGACGTCAATGACATAAAGACCGGCATCGCAGGTCATAAGTTTTCGCAATACGCGGGCTTCCTGCTCAAATCGCCCCCTGGCCTCGGGAGAATCCAGAAAGCGTGTGATGCTTTCTGGACCGTCATGCCGGCTGCCCGCCTGTGTTTGTAACTGGTCCAGATAATCCAGTAGCCCGATGCCGTCTTCCAGACCGGGGGTGTCATAGAGCTCCACCGCTGGTACACCGTTAAGTAGCAGGCGGGCGCCTTCCACATGGCGCGTTGTGCCGGGTGCATCTGAAATCTGCCCGAATCCGGCATCGTGCGTCAGTGTGCGCAGCAGCGAGGTTTTGCCCGTATTGGTATGGCCCACGACGGCCAGACGAAGTGCAGGGGTGACGGTATTCATTGCGCAGCGATCCAGTCAGGTAGCGTGGTGGCGTCCTGATGCAGGGTATCAGGGGCAAAGCCGGCCTGAGCCAATTGTGTGACCCACGTCTGCTGGCGCGAACGCGAGGTGCTCGGCTGCCACAGTAAAATATGCGTGTCACGCGCAAGTGCGGCCAGTTCGGCAATCAGTCGCAGCGTGCCGCGATCCGGTGTCTGGCAGACATCGACAACTAGCAGCAGGCCTTTAACGGGATGGGCGTGCAGCCGGTCAAGCAAGGCGTGACGCTGTTCGCGCGATTCCAGCACGCCGCCGTCCTGCGTCTCCTGCGCGACGGGAAAGACGGGCCATTCAATGTCCGCAGGCAGTTCAATGCCCACGTACATTGGGCAAGATGAATAGGTACGAGGGATGCCGTCGCGCTGTCCGGCTATCGCATCGTCGCCGGCAGGCGCATCAATGCCCAGGTTCTCGCTGGTCGGTGCCAGCCGGGCAACCAGCGGACTGTAGAAAGGCAGATCGACATCAATCGTCAGAGCAAACAGTGTGCGCCGCAATTGCCACAGGCATAGCGCCAGACTGGCTGCGCGCAGCAGTAGCCCGTAGCACAGTACCACGCCCAGGAGCCAACCCGACCATGTGGCATAAGCGCTTTCCGATAGTGTTGCGCCAGCCGTGCTTTGACGCACCAGCGCCGCGTCGGGGACGGGAAAGCCCAGCAGGCCAGGAAGCGTACCTAGCGTATGGGTCAGCGAGACAAAGACATCGGGCGACAAAATGGTTGTCTCCCAGCCAAAGGTATAGCGCTGCGCTGCCAGCAAACCCAGCATGGTCAGCAGGGCAGCAAGAAAAAACAAAACCCAGAACGCGTGACTGACGCTGGACAAGGCCCATTTGAGCGCGGAGTTTTGTGCAAGCAGGGAAACGAACGATTGCGGCGCCAGTGCCGCTTGCGGCCCGCGGGCGATTTTTCGGCTGAGCCACAACCAAACCTGGCCCAGCCAACTGAATGCGCGAGACGACAGCAATAAGGAAAGGATCCAGAACAGGAATGTCAGGCCGTGTACGCCCAGTAACGTCACAATGGCCATTAGCACGTTGATATGTCTATTCGCAGTCCCGAGTACACCGGCTGCAGCGCCCGCCCCGGCTAGTGCGGCCAGCACTGCCATGATGAGCAGGGCCAGTCTTGCGCCCTGCGCCCACTGTTCTGTAAGCGTACTGATATTTTCGCGCTGGGCGATCAGGCGGGCGCGGCGGACAATTTTTTCTTCGGGACTGCCACCGGCGCTGCGCAACTGGCGAATGAAAGCGGCGTCGTCAAGCGGCCCCCAATGATCTTCGCGCAGGCGAATGGCCTCGGTCAGCCACAAGTCCTTGAATGAAAAGTTACGACGGGCCATCGCGCGGATTCTTGGAGTATTAGTGTTTGAACCAGCGATTGGTAGCCTGCTCGGCCTGCTGTTTCACTTCGGGGGTAATGTAATAGGCAACCGCAGCCAGTGCCGCTGCAATCACACTCAAGTCATCGGTGTAGCCTATGCCGGGGATGAAGTCGGGTAAGGCATCCAGGGGAAGCACGAGATAGGCAAGCGCGCCATAAATAACCCGACGCGCCCAGGCCGGTGTGGCAGGGTTAAGAACAGCGTAATACAGCAGCAGGGCTTTATGAATAACGGTGCGTCCGGCGCGGTTGGCGACACGGGCAATTTTCCTGACAAGCCCTGCCGGTTTTCCGGCGTCTTGCCTGTTGGCATCAATCGTTTGGTAGCGAGTCATGAGCCCCCCGTCATTCATGAAAATAGGGCGGATAAAACAAAAAATGCGTGCCGCCCGGGCACGCACTCTTTATACCATGCCGTTGTCAGGAGCGCTTGGCGATCAGGCCATAAACAAAAAGAACGATAATGGCGCCTATGACTGATGCGATCCAGCCTGCAGCATCACCCTGGGCGTACCATCCCATTGCCTGGCCGAGGTAAGTCGCGACGATCGACCCGACGATACCCAGAATCGCGGTAAGAATGAACCCCATGGACTGGTTGCCGGGCATAATGGCGCGGGCGATCAGGCCAACAATAAAACCAATCACGATAGTAATGATAATCGACATTCTTTGACTCCTGAAATGAGAGGATTTACTGACTGCGTATAACGCTCAAATCATATAGGAAGGATAATTTCCGCACAAACGGAAAATGTTTCCATATATTAGTAAAACAAACCTTCGTTACGCCAGTCTGTTCATAAAGCATACCGGCTAACAGCGCGCCTTGTGCGACTATTGACGTTTTTTTTGCCGCACAGGATCAATTTCGTGGTTTATCTGCCTTTGTCCGTTGCACCTGGCACACGGATCCCCTTTTTTCTCCGTGCGAGGCGTGCCGGGACGCGCAACAGTCTGCCGCCGAAAATGTTAATCGCCAGTCCCAGTACCACGACAAGGCTGCCCAACCACTGCACGGATGACAATTTTTCATGCAGCACCAGTTCGGCCGACAGCAGGCCGATGACCGGAATCATCAGGGACATCGGGGTGACCAGGCTGACGGGGTGCTGCGCCAGCAGTCGCCCCCATAAATAGTAGCCCACAAAAGAGGCGGCATACGCCAGGTACATAAGCGATCCCACGCCTGTCCAGGACAGGGTCGCCAGGCTGTGCGAGATGGCCTGCGGACCTTCAATTAGCCACGAAGCCAGCAGAAACGGGAAAACCGGGAACACGGCGCCCCAGGTGAGTAGACTGAACATATTGACGGCCGGACCGGCCTTCTTGATGACGATGTTGCCGCAGCCCCAGCTGAACGCCGCACACAGGGTAAGAAAGAACGCAAACAGCGGCACCGGTTGCGCCAGGTCGGCGCCCATTTCAATGACGCAGAGTCCGACAGCCGCAACAATCATCGCGATAATGCTGTGTACCCGCACCTTTTCATTGAGCAGTATTGCGGCAATTAGCACTGAGAAGAACGCCTGCGACTGCAGGACCAGCGAGGCCAGGCCTGCGGGCATGCCCAGCGCAATGGCGCTGAACAGAAAAGCAAACTGTCCGAAGCATAGTGTCAGGCCAAAAAGCAGCAGTAGCCGAAGCGAAATCACCGGCCTTGGAATAAACAGAATGGCCGGAAAGGCTACCATGGCAAAACGCAAGGCTCCCAGCAGCAGGGGTGGGAATTCATCGACGCCAAATTTGATCACTACGAAGTTCAGTCCCCACAAGAGGACGACAAGAAGGGCGGCGAGCCAATGACGCAAAGGCATGAGAATTCCGAATAACGGTAAGGAGCGATGAAACACCGATTATGCGCTACCGCGCGGTCTGCCCGCAAGCGTCGCTGTGATTTAAGCTACAGGCGCAAGATTGAGCTTGACCAGATGCTCGCGCCAACCATTGACCAAATATCCCGTGTTATCGCTGGTCAATTCGGGCTGCTGCTGTCCGGCCGCGTTGGTGGCGCGGCAGGCTAATATCACCGGGCCCGCCGCCAGCGGCAATGAAATCTCAAACAGGCGCCAGGCGAATGGGCCCAAATCGGTTCCGGTGAGCTGTGTCTGATGCCATGTATGGCCGTCGTCGGCGCTTACTTCAACGCGGGTTACGGCAGACGAGCCTCCCATGGCCACGCCTTGTATTTGCAAAGTGCCTGCCGTGATTGTGGAGTCCGTTGCTAACGGCGTGGTAATCCAGGATTTGACAGGCAGACGCCACGCGGCGATCGTCAGCTGCGGCTGGCCGGCACGCAGCGGCACCCGAAAGTCGGCCGTCTGGATGTGGGCACTGGACTCGTCGCGGGTGAAGGCAATACGCCTGACGTATTTGATGTAATTGATGCCGGCATACCCAGGCAGTACCAGACGTAGCGGTCCGCCATGCGCCTCGGGAATCGGCTCGCCGTTCAGTTTCCAGGCCAGCAATGCGTGTTCCAGCGCAGACAGGGGCACCGAGCGTTCCACGCGGGTGAAATCCGAGGCCATGCCGTCTGGCAGGCTATCGGCGCCTGTGGCGGTAAGAAAGCGGCTGCCCGGGACGACGCCGCCCAGCTCGTGCACCACCGTGGTCAGGGGAACCCCTGTCCAGATGACACAGCCGGCGGCGCCAGTCTGCCAGGGCGTGCCGATGGCCGGGCGCTTTTGCAGGCCCCGACCGTTTTCCGCACACTGCAATACTGTGGCGACGGTCCTGGTGGGCATCGCCTGCAGCTCGGCCAGCGTGTAGGCGTCTGGCTGAGCCACCCCGGCAAACGCCACAGGCCATTGTGCGCCCTGGGCCAATAGCCGCTGCGGCGGGGGCAGGGCATTGTTGCGAACAAACAGGCAGCGTGTTGGGGTGATTTGCTGGCGACCAAGTGCTTCGCGGCGGGTTTCAATGGCGTGCGGGTTATGGACAATCAGGCTGCTTGCCTCTTTCCAGGCCAGGTTCGCAGGCAGCGGCGCCGGTTCGGCGGGCAGCGGTAGCGCAGCAGGCGGCTCTGCGGCTGCTGAGGTCGGGGGCGCTGTCGGCGGTCTGTTTGTTGCGCCTGATGGGGTAGTGGTGTCCTTGGCCGGGCTGGCGTGAAGTTTTCCGCAAGCAGCACCGAACGCCAACGCGAGAGCCTGTATCAGCCGGGTGCGTCTTTGCGGATTAACCGTGGCGTAGCGTAGCATGGGATGCCCTGTCAGTGAACAATGGTTGCGAAAGCCCCAACGGGGTTCTAGCGGCAAAAGCAGGCTACATGTTATGGACTAATCGCGTGGCTGTAAACCGGCAATCATGGCTCGGGCACTGCCGATTGCAAATAACTTGACATATCGCGACATCGGCATCCTTGCATAGAACTGACAAGGTATTATTCAGGGTGTCACAATCACGAAATATAAAGTTTTTAATATCGTTCAATTCTCCCCGGTTAAAACAAGAGGTCTTTATGAAGGTCGCAGTAAATTTAATCAAAGTCGCGCTGTTTGCATTGTCCGGTGCTGCTGCTGCCGATACGCTGGTGCTGTACACCAGCCAGCCCGCAACCGATGCACAAATGACGGTTGATGCGTTCCAGAAAGCCAATCCTGACACAAAGGTAGAATGGGTGCGCGACGGAACGACAAAACTGATGACCAAATTGCGTGCTGAAATGAGCGCGGGGGTGTCCAAGCCCGATGTGCTGCTGATTGCCGACAGCGTGACCCTGGAACAGCTGAAAAAAGAGGATAAGCTGCTGGCCTACAAAGCACCCGAAAGCGCCCAGTATGACCCTGCTTTGTTCGATAAGGAAGGCTATTACCACGGCACCAAGCTGATTACATCCGGCATTGCCTACAATACCAGGGCGAAGCAAAAACCCGAGTCATGGAAGGATCTGGTCAAGCCCGAGTACAAAAACCAGATATCCATGCCAAGTCCCTTGTATTCCGGCGCGGCCATGATTCATCTATCGGCGTTAACCCGCAACCCGGACTTTGGATGGAAATACTACGAGGATCTGAAGGCAAATGGGGTGGCTTCCCAGAAAGGCAACGGCGGTGTACTGACAGACATTACGTCTGGCGGCAAACCTTACGGTATTTTGGTCGACTATATGGCCATTCGTGCAAAGGCAAAAGGGGCTCCCATCGATTTCGTCTTTCCGGCAGAGGGCGTCAGTCTGGTCACCGAGCCGGTGGCCATACTGAAATCGGCAAAAAATCCCGATGCCGCCAAAAAATTCGTCGACTTCCTTTTGTCGCAACAGGGCCAGGCGCTGGTGCTGCAACAGGGTTATATTCCCGCCCGCAACGGGATGAAAAACCCACCCGGTTTTCCAGAGCGTGACCAGATCAGGCTGCTGCCATTTGATGCGGCTGCGGCACTGCAAAATGCCGAAGCAGATAAGGAAAAATTCAGCACCATCTATGGCGGCTAATTGCAACGGCCACCCATCACCTCAGGGCGCAGCAAGCCAGCCATCGCAACCGTCAGGCGCCTGGCTTATGCGCTCGTTGCCGGCCCGCGTTGCAAACACACGAGCGCCTGCTTCCGTTTGCGGCGTCCGTGTGCGGGTACAATGACACCGGCGCGCGCTGCCAGACGGTGGCCCGGTCGGCGATGGCATGAACCAGCCCCGACCGCGTCCCCGGCAACTTTTAATCCAACACGATCCAAAATCAGGCGCTCGGGCAACACCGGGACGAGTTTCTGATTTTCACTATGGCGACACCTTCTTCCTTTTTGCAGCCGTTTGGCAAGGCTCCGGCATCGGTTCTGACGCCGGTATTGCTATGTCTTGTCCTGATGCTGGCGCTGCTGCCACCGGCGCGGCTGGTGATGATGGCAATGGCCGATCTGCCGAGCCAGGACAGCGCCATGTGGTCTATGCTGAGCAACGCATCAACCTGGCGCGCTACTGGCAACAGTTTGATTACGGCCGGCCTGGCCACATTGCTGTCGGTGCTGCTGGGCACCACGCTCGCATTGCTGGTGGTCCTGACCGATATTCGCGCAAAAGGGTTCTGGGTGTTCATGATTATGCTGCCCATGATGATTCCGCCACAGGTGACCGCCCTCAGTTGGTTACAGTTAAGCGGACCGGGCAGTACGCTGCTGCAAATGCTCGATCTGGCGCCGCCGCTGGGCAGTCCGCAGCACCTGCGCTCGTGGTGGGGGATTTCTATGCTGATGGGCATTCAGCATGCACCCCTGGTTTATCTGGCCGTTCGCGCAAGCCTGATTGCGCTTCCCAAAGAATTGATCGAAGCGGCCCGCCTGGCGGGTGCCTCCCAGCATGATGTGGTGCGTGACATGATCCTGCCGCTGTGTCGCAACGGATTGCTTGCTGGCGCGGCAATTGCCTTTGTTTCCGCTCTGGGTAACTTCGGTATTCCAGCGATGCTGGGCATTCCCGTTTCCTATTACGTATTGCCTACGCTTATTTATCAGAAAATGGCTGATTTCGGGCCTGATATGTTGGCTGATGTGTCGAGCCTGTCTGTCATAATAGGGGTGATCGCGCTCGTGGGCGTCGTCGCGCAACAACGGTTTTCATCGCGTATGCCGCTGACCGGGATGCCGGGCAGTCCGCTGGCGTTTTCCCTGGGACGACGGCGCTGGCAGGCCGAATTGGCGCTGTTCCTGCTGGTAACGGCGATTGTCGTGGTGCCGTTGATCGCCTTGATTTCCAGTTCACTGGTCGCGGCCATGGGCATCCCGCTTTCATGGGAAACCGTCAGCCTGCAGGCCTATGAGCAAGTCATTTTTCATCAGAGCGTGACCTTGCGGGCCTTTAGCAATAGTATCCTTTTGGCCGGCTCGGCCTCGCTGATCCTGGCCAGTATCTGCCTGCCGCTGGGATATCTGTTTGTCCGTTTCCCTTCGCGCAGCAATGCGTTTTTACAGGGGGCTATCGACATTCCCTATGCGCTGCCGGGCGTGGTGCTGGCCGTCGCTTGCATTCTGCTTTTTGCCCGACCCTTGCCGCTGGTTCAGATCACGTTGTATGGCACCTTGGGATTGATCCTGTTTGCCTATCTGTCCCGTTTCATGACGGTTTGTCTCAAACCCATACAAAGCAGCATGCAGCAGCTGGATCCGGCGCTTGAAGAAGCCGCGCAGCTTTGCGGGGCCGGACCGGTGCGCCGGCTTCGGGATATTGTTTTTCCGTTGCTGGCGCCGGCCGCTTTTGCGGGCATGCTGCTCGTGTTTCTGATTGCAGTTAACGAACTTACCGTGTCGGCATTATTGTGGAGTGCCGGTAATGAAACCCTGGGCGTTCTGGTGTTTAACCTGGACGATGGTGGCGAAACGGTACTGGCCTCTGCTGTTTCGGTGCTGATCGTGCTGATGGTGCTGGTGCTGATGCTTTGCCTGAACGTGCTAGGAAGACGGGTTCCACGAGGAGTCATTCCATGGCGCAACTGACCCTGGACAATATCAGTAAACACTATGGCGAACATGCTGTCGTTGACGACATCAGCCTTGCTATCGAGAAGGGGCAGTTTGTAGCGCTGCTTGGCCCCAGCGGCTGCGGCAAAACCACCACCCTTAGAATGATTGCCGGTTTTGAGCAGCTTGACGAAGGGAAAATTGTTCTCAATGACAGGTTGCTGGCCTCGCCGACCGAACATATTGCGCCGGAACAGCGCAATATGAGCATGGTGTTCCAGTCCTATGCTCTGTGGCCTCACAAAACGGTGCTGGACAACGCGGGATATGCCCTGGCACTGCGCGGTCTCAGAGGACAGCCTTATCGCGACCAGGTTCTGGCCGCGCTTGACGCTGTGAACCTGAGCCATCTGGCCGACCGTTTCCCGCAAGCGCTGAGCGGCGGCCAGCGACAACGGGTAGCGCTGGCACGCTGCCTGGTTTCCCATCCCGAAGTGGTCCTGCTGGACGAACCGCTGGCCAATCTTGATGTGCATTTGCGTGCGTCCATGGAAACCACCTTTCGCCAGTTTCATGAACGCACTGGGGCGACGTTTATTTATGTGACACATGACCAGGCCGAAGCGATGGCCATGGCCGACCGGATTGCCGTCATGAATCATGGTCGTCTTGAGCAGTGGGATACGCCGGAAAATCTATATCGCCGACCCGCCTCACGTTGGGTCGCGACTTTTATCGGCAAGGGGGCGGTCCTGGATGTGCCCAGGCACGTGCACGGCGAAAACCTGAGGACCGACGACGTACTGAGCCTGCTTTCAAATAGCGGTGCCATGCATCGCGGCGCCATGCTGGTGCGGCCCGAACATGTCGCGGTGGTTGACGAAGGCATAGCCGTTACCGTCAGGCATCGGGTCTACAAGGGAGAGCGCTACCAATACAGCGCCAGCCTGGCCGATGGACAGTCGGTCACCTTCTATCACCCGCACGCCCTGGATCCAGGCCAGACAGTACAGGTGAAGATCGAGCACGCCTGGGGGCTTGATCTTTGATGTGATGGTAGTTTTGGTGGCCGATTGGCCAACGCGAGGCGAGGATTAGGCTGGCCAATTGCCCGTGTGGTGGCAATGGACCGGCTAGCAGATTTGCCGAGGTGGGGGGATGGTGCGGCCAGCAGATTAGCCGATCCGAGG